>OZ252282.1:0-3586404 GCA_965250035.1 Enterobacterales bacterium
TGGTCGGTATTGATTATGTGGGAATCGGATCGGATTATGATGGTGTAGGAGACAGCCTGCCTATCCGGTTGAAGGATGCCTCAACCTATCCATTTTTGATCGATGGTCTGCTTAAGCGTGGATATAGCGAAGCGGATATCAAAAAGATTCTCAATGAGAATATGCTCCGAGTCTGGCAAGCGGTAGAGGATTATGCCGCGACACAGTCATCTCAATAATCTCCTTCTGATATACAACATACCTTGTAACAATTATCTAGGCCCTCTCTGTTGCTGAGAACAGAGGGGGAATTATAGTATCCGATAACAAATCTGCTGCTATCATTGCGGCCTGGTAGGTCCCGTTCATGGCTACAACCCAGCCAAACAAATGGAGTTATTATGAACATAGAAAAATTGAAACGATATTCTACTAAGACAGTTCTCTCATTAGCGATTGCGCTATCGGCGTCAATGTCACTCGCATATGAAAATTCGCCATCAGCCTGGATGAGCAGTACGTCTGGGATTTAACCGCCTTTTATCCATCGATGGAGAGTTGGGAAGCCGAATTGGAACGACTCAGAGGCGAAGTCGATAGTTTAACAACTTATCAAGGAAGACTTGGAGACGATGCCAAAACCTTGCTCAAGGCACTCGATGCGAATTCAGCCTTTTATAAGGAACTCTTAAGAGTTTGGGTCTATGCATCGAATACTCGTAGCATGAACGTCGGCGATCCAAATGGCCAATCCATGGTTGGTAAAGTGCAGGCAGTGTTCCAGGAATCCAGTGCTGCACTCAGTTATATGGCACCTGAAATAGTCAGTATCGGCGAAAAAAAGATAGAAGCACTAATTAAAAAGGAACCCGGCTTGGCGAAACACGCACTTGGACTGCGCGACACACTACGTCAGGGAAAACATGTCTTGTCTCCTGAATCAGAACAGGTGTTGTCACTGATGGGCACGGCGTTGGCTGCGTCGCAGAATGCCCGTGATTTGCTCGCGAATGCCGAAATCGATTGGCCGACTATCGAGCTGAGTGACGGTACAGAAGCCCATCTGACGAACGCCGGTTATGCACTTCATAGAGCAGATATGGATCGTCAGGACAGAGAGGCAGTTTTCGATGCTTTCTGGGGCAAGTACAAAGAATTTGAGAGCACCTTCGGTGCCACATTAAACGGTGAAGTTCAGGCAAATGTCGCCACAGCTAAAGCCCGGAAATATGACAATACGCTGCAGTATTTCTTGTCTGGCGATAATATCCCCGAAAATGTCTATCGCACATTGGTTAAAGTAACGAATGATCGTATTGATGTGCTGCATCGTTATTTCAAATTGCGTGGTCGCATGCTCGGTGTATCGGATCTTGGTTATCATGATATTTATCCAGACCTCGTGAAAACAGAGCTCACCTTTCCAATCGATAAGACACGTGAGTACATGTTAGATTCTGTCGCAGTGTTAGGTGATGAGTTTTCAGAGAAATTTGCCCAGGCTTCTCAGGAACGCTGGATGCATGTGTATCCACAACAAGGTAAAACGTCAGGTGCCTATATGTCGGGTGCCGCCTACGATGTTCACCCTCTAATTCTGTTGAATCACCAGGATACTTACAACAGTGCCTCAACCTATGCCCACGAGTGGGGCCATGCCATGCATCAGGTACTTACCAATGAAAACCAACCCTATGAGTTAGCTAACTTTTCAATCTTTACCACTGAGATTGCGGCTATTGCGAAGGAACTGTTATTACAGGAGCATCTTCTGGAGAAGGCGGAGTCGGAAAATGAGCGACTATTCTATTTGGGTTATGCCCTTGAGCAGATGCGTGGTACCTTCTTCCGTCAGGTGATGTTCTCAGAATTCGAACTCGCAATTCATGAAGCTGTCGAGCGAGGTGAAGGTCTGACGGGTGCTCGTATGACGGAAATATATGGCGAGATTCTAAAGCGTTATCATGGTCACGATCAGGGCGTGATGAACATTACCGAGCGTGAAATGATCGAATGGGCCTATATTCCTCACTTCTATTACAATTTCTACGTCTATCAATACGCGACATCAATCGCGGGTGCTGCTTATTTTGTGGACCAAATAAAAACCAACGGTGAAGACGCCCGTGATACCTATATCAATTTTCTGAAAGCCGGTGGAAAGGATTATCCTGTCGAAATTTTGAAAGAGGCCGGACTTGATATGACAACTGCAGCTCCTTATAACGCGGTGATTGATCGGATGGATGCTGTTATGGATGAAATAGAAGCGATACTCGATAAGCGCGGTGATTAACTGCGTTATACCTCAACAGAAGTTTCGTAGGCGACCGATTGGTCGCCTATTTTTTTGACAACTTAAATATTGGCAGGCGGGTCGTCCGCTTCACCTCACTAAGCACAACACTTGAATTGACTTCCCTGACTCCTGGTATCGTCGAGAGTCGCTTATAGAACATTTCTTCGTAGTATTTAATACTGGGGACTGCGATTTTAAGCATTACATCCCGTTCACCTAATAATATGTAACACTCAATGATTTCCTCGACTTTCTGCACTTCTTCCCTGAAACGCTGAGTCGCCTCAATATCATGGGTAGCCAATTTAACATTCGCAATTATGAAAACTTCTACACCAACGGCGCTTGGTTCAACGAGCCAAACTTGCTCTTTAAGAACACCGTTCTTTTTAAGTGAGTTAACCCGTCTCCAACAAGGGGGCGTCGACATGCCTAATTCCTGGGCTAGATCACTCACCGAGGTACCGCTGTCGCGTTGTAACCTATCAATAATTTTAGAATTGACTGAATCCATTTCATCACCCCTGATGCATAAGTAATTTAATTACCCAATATTAGCATGTTCATTTGGGTGAATTATGGATATTGTCCTTCTCAATTTATTGTATTTGCACTAATCCAGCCATTTATAGATAAAGGATTAATTATGACGTCCAAAACAAACCATCATTACAGATCAACGAACATTCTCACCGTCTGACAAAGTTAGCCCACCAAACTGTCGCATTTGGTGGGCCTTCTTAGAGTAAGACAGTTAGGCAGCGGAATGTGCTTTCAATATCCAACTCTTGACTTCTTCGTCGACATCGGCCGGTTTCTCTAGCCGCACACGATGACTGACCATGGCGTTAAAACTTCCTGAGGCCTCAAGTCTATCTGTCACCGGTTCACCCTTTAGGTTCAGTCCAAGATCGACTCGGGTTTTCGTTGATGGTTGGACTATCGCAAACTGTTTCGAGCGTCTTAGACTCACGTAAGCTTTCTTTGGAGAGACTTCGATTCCCTCAAGACTGTTCACAATTTTTAATAAAGCATCATAGATAGGCCTTAAGTCGGATTTTGCACCGCTATATTGAGCGGCAACGAGATCCGCTTCACTGGCAGCACTACCCGCATCACTTTTAAGCGTCTTGTGCGCAACAAGGTTGGCAAAACCGTGAGTCATACCATGGTCTGCTTTCAACATTTTTACGATCTCACCATGCTTTTGAAGTTTGGATTTATTTGCAATCGATAACCATTGTTCTAGGGACTTACCTGTTTTATCCTTCATGTTAGCGATCATTGAATTGGCTTGTTCTTCGGGTGTTTTAGCCATTATTTATCCCTCCTGTGCATCGTTGAGTGGCCATTTATCTGCACTCATTGATTTGGGTGCCATGGGAGCCATTAGTTTGAACATGCCAAGCATCATTCTGGCACCAAATGTTACCTTTCCAGTTTCAACATATGCCTTGAAATTGTTAACGATAAATTTCGATCCATCGGCCATGGATTTCTCACTTTTTGAACCAGCAAGGACCTGTTCGGTGATTAGTGTGAATTCTGTTCCAGTTGCCGTCTCCTTTAACTCATAAATAATTTTTGAAGGTGGATCTTCTAAATTTGTTAGACGAAAACTGGTGACCATACGATGGGGAGGATCCATTTCAAGGATTTCACCAATCACACCGACGGTTCGTTTATCTGCGGACAACATTCGGTAGGTATTACCGGCGGCCATTGCTCTGGTATCCCAACTTGAGTTCCAGAAAAAAGGTCGTGGTGAGGCTGTATTCACCAATTCAGACCATACCGTCTCTATGGGAGCCTCGATCAAAACCCTGTAGTAGGCTGGTTCCGCATGCTTGTCATTTGTCATTGTTTTTATCTCCCGCTTTGTCGTTGTTACCGGCCGCCCGTTTTTCGGCGGCAAATTTTATTTGAGTGAGCTGATTACTCCACATTGCACTGTATTCGTTTGTCCAGCGTTCGTAGATTTGCTGAATTGGTACAGTATTGAAATATAGTTTCCGGACTCGTCCGTCTTTCCTAGATATGATGAGATTAGCCTGCTCGAGCACGCGAAGGTGTTTCATCACTGCAATGCGACTGACATCAAATGCTTGTGCTAACTCACCCACTGTAATACCTGGCGAGTCATTGATGTTATCCAACATATGCCTACGGCTTTCGCTGGCAAGCGCCTGGAATACATTATTTAATTCATCATCTTTCATGTAACCAAATGGTTACATATAATAATTCCATCGTCAAGGAGTATTTTCGGCATGAACATCAGAACGATGTTGAAGTCGTATCAATGTTCTGACTGGACAGCTGACAAAGTAAAAGATTGATAGTAATCTCGGTTTATCGAAGTAAGAAAACATTAGCATGGTAATAAACAACCATTACATCAGAAAAACTCTAGCCATGTTCTCGATACTATATGCGGGTCTAATGACAGGATTTCTGGATGCACACCCCTGGGGTGGCTTGGTCGTAGATGATCGTGGAGATATCTATTTCAGTTATACCTGTCCCATGGTGGGTGAAAGTCATTCCATTCTCCGATTACGATTCATTTAATGCCGATCCCTTAGCCATTTCTGATTCGGGTCAGATTTTTTACAGCGTTAACGGAATGATCCGCGCGTTTCATGACCCTGAACTGACGGAAGAAATCAGTCGTGCACTGGAGAAAATAGATATTAGAAACAAGGATAATCGGTTACGATTGATGACAATGTTCAGTGAATCTGAACTGCTATGTGTAATCAATGATCAACTGGTGTCAATTGAATTAGGGAAGGGTGCCAGGATAATCCAACGTCGAATTCGCGAAGAAGATCCAGACCAATTGCCATTTCGTGGCGGTAACAATCTTTTCGATATAGCAGCAACTGCTAGTAGACGAGTGTTGGCATATTACGGCAACAGGGTTGTATTAGATGTCTCAGACAAGGAAGTAGACGAAATCTATCACTCTGAGCCACCATGGTCTCCGCATGGTGTTGATCTCTTTGGCGATAGTCTCTATATCCTGGAATCTACAACTCCGTCACCTGCTTGGGAGTTCTGGCGTGATGGTGAATTGATTCCTAGAATCAGAGTGCTTGAGAAATCTGGTAAGATTAATGATCTCTATCGTCATAACTCAGGTGACTAAAACGCATCACCAATAAGTTGTGTCATCGATTATCGTGAACTAGCGGCTAATCTGGAGTACCATCTCAGTAATAAAAGTAATGCTACCTCATAAAATGATGCTGCAAGATGAATACATATAACAAATCAATGAAACTATATCAGTTCTTTGCGGGCTGCGTGGCCTCAGCCTTATTTAGCCTGGCTATTACAAGCAGTACTCAAGCACAATCAGCTTCAGAAACTCGAATTCTATCTGAGCAGAACCTGATAGACATTTTGGTTGGTTCCTGTATTCAATCCACACGTAACTGCGATCCGAGCCAATCCATTACAGCCGTTAAAAAAGCGCTTTCTGAAGGTCTGGTATTTCGCACGATTGACCCACAGGATATTCCGAAGGATGAAATGGTGGTCGCTGTTCAAGGCATTGGCGGTGGTGGGCCATGGCAATATGTAATTGACAGGACTAGAAAGCAGGGCTTAGCACTGGTAGGTAATCCTGAAAAGAGAGTCATTGAACTCTTTAGGAAATACACTGGAAGGACTGTCGCAGCACTCGTTCGATCAGAAGCAGCGGATGCAACGGCCACTGCCCTGTTACTGAGTGCAGAAATGGGAATACCCACCCTCGATGGAGGAATAACTGGGCGTGCAGTACCAGAAGTACAGCAGTCTATTCCATGGATAAACGGCTTAGCGTCAATTCCAACAGCGATTATTACTCCCTGGGGAGACGAGATAATTATCGCCAGTGCGGTCGATGAATATCGTGTCGAAGACATTTCACGTGCAATCGCCGTCGCGAGTGGGGGAGATGCTTGGATTAGTATGACTCCCATGTTAGGAGAACAGCTTGCATCCGGAATCATTCCAAATAATCTATCTCAAGCCGAGTTGTATGGTAGAACAGTAAGATTAGCCAGAGAAAAGGGCACTGATCCCATTGCTGCTCTGATTGAGGTAGCTGGTGGATTCAAATTATTTGAAGGTGTTGTTACTAAATCTGAAGAGCAGGGAGATAGGGGGTTTAATTGGGTTGAAGCTGAGTTTGATGGTACGAAAGAATTTGCGGGTATGACGTATAAGATGTTCGTTAAAAATGAGAATATTGTTGGTTGGCTGAATGGTGAACTCAGCGCTATGTCACCTGACTATATTTATAATCTTAACCCAATGACAGGTGAATCGACAATGGGTGTAGGTTATGGAGGGTATGTTGTCGGTGAGCACGTTGCTATTGTCGCCGTGCCAGCTGCTCCTCAATGGCGTAGCGAGAAGGGCGTCGAATTGATGGGCCCGAGACACTTTGGGTTTGATTTCGATTTTATCCCAATTGAACAATTACAAGGTTCTGCAACTGATAACTAACCGATAGTGAATCTTCGCCTATGATTTTAGCCTTTCTTTCCGCACTGACCAGTTTATGCGACTGGCCTACCTCAGCTTGGCAGTAACAGGTGAGTGTTACTGCTTAGGCTAACATTTAAGGCTGTTATCGCTTGTAGATTTCTCCATCCTTCATGACAAAACTCACTGATTCCATGAGATCAATATTTGCAATAGGATTTCCATCTACGGCAATAATATCAGCCATGTATCCAGCTTTTATCTGGCCGAGCTGCTCACTTTGTTTAAGCAGGGCAGCACTATTAATCGTGGCAGCCTGTATTGCCTGAAGTGGGGTCATACCAAACTGCACCATTCTCGAGAATTGTTTGCCATTATCTCCATGCGGATAGATGGCCGCATCCGAACCGAACACCATTTTTGCGCCCGCTTTCGTTGCACGTCGAAAACTATCTCGTTGAGCCTTGGATACCTGTTTTTCTTTGTTTATGTTTTCTTCAGGCACGCCGTTAGCCTCACCGAAGGCGAGTGTATATTCCGTGTTGTAGATGTCACAGGAGAGATAGGTGCCGTTCTTAACGGCCATTTTGATGGCTTCCTCATCCATAAAACTGCAATGTTCTATTGAATCTACACCAGCTCGAATCGAAGCTTTTATACCATCTGTGCCATGTGCATGCGCTGCAATAATCAGCCCTCTCATGTGAGCTTCTTCTACTGCCGCACGAATCTCTGCCTCGGTAAGTTGCTGAATGCCGACTTTCGTACCCTTAGAAAAAACACCTCCAGTCGCGCAGACCTTAATGGTATTAGCCCCATACTTGATTTGCTCACGTACTTTCGATCTGACTTGCCAAGGGCCATCCGCAGCCGCTGGCGATTTGCTCTTCATCTCTGGGGGCGAGAAGTTATCATCACAATGTCCACCTGTAATTCCAACAGAATGTCCTGCAGCCCAGATTCTGGGGCCAGGAACATCACCGGCATTGATGCTATCTCGAACGGCGATCACAGAGTAGCCGGGCCCACCAAGATTGCGAACCGTCGTAAAGCCTGCCAGTAATGTCTTTCTGGCATTTTTCACGGCTTTTACCGTTTTTCTGGGCAGTGAATAGCCGCGCTTGACGAGGAAGTTCTCCTCGGCATCCGATGTCAAGTGAACATGCATGTCCATTACACCAGGCAGTAGTGTCTTTCCAGACAGTTCGACTAACTCGGTAGAGTCAGTCAATTTCAGGCTTCCTGCCTCGACGATCCCTGAAATTTTATTTCCTTCAACAACAATCCAGACGTTGTCGATTACTTTTCCAGTCACAACGTCCAGATAACCATCTGGTTGTAATACCTTGGTAGATGCGCCAATAACGCTGGTTGATAAGATGAGTAGAAACAGAGAAATTGAATGCAGGTACTTAATTTTTTTCATACGGGTGCCTCTGATGATCGTATGTCTTTCGGGCTGGTTTTTATTATTCTAGTGTCGAACATTATTGTTTAAGCAGGTTAATAACGCAAGATTATCGCTTTAATACCCCGTTTGGGGGTTATCCTCGTCGTTGCGACTTCATAGACTGTGATTCACAGTCAATAATTTATGCATAATACAATTGTAATAATTTGTGTATTTGTGCACTATAGTAGGGCTGGCACGCACTCGAATGGTTCGACTTTATTGTAATAATTTATGTTATTCGCAACAAAAGGTACGACAATGAGTGCTGGCATGATTGGTATCAAATGGCACATTTATTGCGACACACACTACAAAATCAATAAGTCGTAAATAATTAAATCAACGAGGTAGACATGAACGACCGAACTCATCTTATTGGCCTTAAACGGTCAACTGTTTCTGTTTATATTGCTGCAGCATTAGGGATAGCTGCTCCGGGCTACATATTTGCCCAGGAGTCGGACGAGGAAACTGATGCGGCTGACGAAGAAGAAACCACCATAACTGTAACAGGAAGTCGAATTCCATTAGATCCGAATGTGACATCATCGGTTCCTGTTCAATCATTAAATGCATCAGACATCAAAATGTCTGGTGAACTAAATCTGGCTGAAGTGATTAATGATATTCCAGCGTTGGTATCTTCGACCACTGCGGAACAGTCTCTCACTGGTGCTAACTCGCTCAATCTGCGTGGTCTTGGCGGCGACAGGACACTGACTCTGGTTAATGGCAGACGCCATGTGGCTGGCTTCAGAGGGTCATCTGCCGTCGATATCGGTACGATTCCACGTGCACTCGTTGAACGCGTTGAAGTAACAACAGGTGGTGCCTCGGCGGTCTATGGTGCCGACGCGGTGACTGGTGTTGTTAACTTTATCCTCAAAGATGATTTCGAAGGATTCCAGCTGGATGTGCAGGCAGGTATACCTGAGCAGAGCGGTGGCGAAAACTATGGTTTTGATGCGATTTACGGTGTTAACTTTGATGAAGGCAAGGGTAACGTCGTGTTTACTGTCACGTCAGAAATTGAAGAAGACCTTCTATGGCAGGATCGTAGCTGGTCTATCAATAATGGCCGTGCAGCCGCGCTGAACATTGCCCGTCCGGAGAATATTCCAGATGGCTTCTTCGATGGACCTACGCCGTCTCGCGCATTATTTAGTGATCCAAGGTACTGGCTTACTTCCCACGAGGGCTCAATTGCGCCTGGATTTGGTAGTGCAAGCAGGAACGTGACCTATATTGATATTAACAATAATGGTATTCCAGACTGTCAGGAGTCCGAAGGTGGACGCGCTGGCTTCCTCGCGGGTTGTTGGGTAACTAATCCAGATGGCTCTATACGTGTCCAGCAAAACGGTATTGTTCTGGGAAGTCTTTGGGAGTCCGGCGGTGATGGTGCGGCGCCTGATCAGAACAGGGATACATTAATGCCAGCAACCGACAAACTGGTATTCAATGTCAACTTCAATTATGAGGTGACAGATGATGTTCGCGTATTCTTCGAGGGTAAGTATGTAGAGGCAGAATCACAGACTTTCGGGGAGTATGATACCTACTACGATACGCTGTTTATTTTACCTGATAACCCCTTCATCCCGAGTCAGCTCGATCCGGTCGTAGCAGTTACTGGTGGTTTGTTATTGACCCAGGATCCATTGGATTTTGCAGACAATAACCCGGATATATACCCGTGAAACGACTCGATTCGTTGCAGG
Organism: Enterobacterales bacterium; assembly: GCA_965250035.1. Lineage (GTDB taxonomy): Bacteria > Pseudomonadota > Gammaproteobacteria > Enterobacterales > CAXRAF01. Next base: position 9,932 of record OZ252282.1, read on the forward strand.
CTTTGAGTGGGATATCGCGCTTGACCATACCATCGAATTCGCAATTAACAAGGGTACGTTTAAGAACACCTCTCAGACAACGGACTTCTTTATTGATCGTATATTCGCGGCGATGGATGCCACGACCGACGCGAATGGAAACTCTGTCTGTCGTTCCGATCTGGATCCAACAGCTGGTTATGAGATTGACTACTTCACGGCAGGTAACAACTTCGCAAATGGCAACTATTTCAGTGATCGATACTATACGTTCACCCCAGGAGATGGTCAGTGTGCGCCGTTGAACCCATTCGGTCGTTATTCGACTAGCCAGGCAGCACGTGACTTCATTACGGCGAATTTGACTGATGAACTAACTGTTGAACAGACTGTTGTATCATTGTTTGCCAGCGGTGAATTTGATTTTGGCGATAGCTTCCTCGATGGTCCAGTAGGCTATGCAGCGGGTGTCGAGTATCGTGAAGAATCCAGTGATAATCGACTTGACCCATTAAATAAGGGTATCTTACCTGAGGGCTCATCCTTCACTGCGAATGTTGGTCAATTGGCCAATACTGTGGATCCATGGATTAATTCATTCTGGCTGGATAACGTACAAGATTTCGACAGCGGTGGTGAGTATGATGTGACTGATACTTTCCTCGAGGTACGATTACCCATTCTAGAGGGCCGTGCGTTTGCCGAAGAGCTAAGTGTGGACTTTGCTATTCGTTCTGCGGATTATTCGACTCTGGGTAGTACGACTACCTGGAAAGCCGGTTTGGCGTGGGCACCTAATGATTCGATCAGTTTCCGAGCGACTGAATCAGAAGCGGTACGTGCACCGAATATCACCGAGTTATTTGATCCAAGACTGCCAATTACGGTTAATCTGGATCAGGATCCCTGCGACCCGGGTAATATCAACGATGGTACGGCTAATCGTCAGGCGAACTGTGTTGCCAATCTTCAGGCAGCCGGTGTTCCTACCAGTGATATTATTGATGGCTCAGGCAACTACATCTGGGTGAACCCACTGACTGCACGCTTCTCGGGTGTATCGGGTGGTAACCCTAATCTTGATGTCGAAACTGCCGAGACCTTCACCTTTGGTACCGTCATTACACCAGAGTCTATAGAAGGCCTCGTTATCACAGTTGATTACTGGGATGTGACCATCGATGATGCGATTTCTGCGGTTGGCTCCAGCGCGATTCTGGATGGTTGTTTCGATTCTGCAAATTACCCTTCGTTTGGATTCTGTGATCTTTTCACGCGTCGTTCCGATGGTGGTCTGAATTTCCTCGAAACCGGCGAGATTAACTTCGCCAAGCAAGAAGCCGAGGGTATCGATTTCTCAGTCGCTTATAGCTTTGAAGTAGAAGATAACGAGTTTGGTATCGCAGTGGTTGGCACTCGTCAGAGCAAACTGGATAACTTCTTTAATCCGCTAGATTTGACTGAAGTTAATCAGGTTCTGGAAGAAATGTTCACACCTAAGACCTCTGGCAATGTAACGCTAAACTGGTCTAGAGATGCAATGAGTGTGACGCTACAGAGCAGTTTCATTAGTCGTCAGTCAATTGGTACGATTGAGCAAGCGTTAGGTCTGTATGGCACTGAGCAGCTATACGGCAACAATGCCTTCTATGACTCAACCTTCATCCATGACATTAATGCCAGCTATCGAGTCGATGATAGCCTGACCATCTATGGTGGTATTAATAACCTGGCTGATGAAGAGCCATTTGCAAACCAGTTGGCATGGCCGGTCGGACCCAGAGGTCGCATGCTGTTCCTGGGTGCAAGTTTCTCCATGTAAACAGCTCTGCTTCTCAAATAAACCGGATACCCGCATGATGTGTGGGCATCCGGTTTCTTCTCATGTCATAATACCCCATGCAAAATACTTCAGATGGGCAGATATTATCTCAAGCCGAACGACTTAACTCACAGGGAAAGGTCGCTCAGGCAATTTCACTATTAAAACAAACGATAGAGGCTCGCCCAACAAACTATCGCGCCTGGTTAGTACTCAGTAAATATTTATTTCAAGTGGGTTATTTCGCTGAAGCTGTTCTTGTCTCTGAGAATGCTGAGAAGTTCGATCCACTGATTGAGGATTTTCAGGCAATTCAACAACAGATGGAAGCGAGAGCCTATGCCGATGTAGAAAAGACCGCTATGGCTATGCTACGTAAGCAACCAGGCCATCCGCGGGCAATCTTTTCTCTAGCGACTATCATCAATACCTCACCGACACCCGAGCAATCGATTGAGGTCTTAACGGTTGGGATAGATAAAAACCCAGCCAACCTCACGTTACGTCAGATGCTAGTGGAGGTTTATGATTCATTGGGTCGATACTCAGATGCCCTGCAGGCGAGTGAACTTATCGTCAAGATCCAGCCATCATTTCAGTCATACTGGTTGTATATCAACCTACTACATAAATATAGCCATTATGAGGAATTACTGGATGCCTGTGGCAGGGCGAAAGAGTTCGCACAAGGTGATTCAATAAAATTGAGCCAGTTAAACTTGATGTGTGGTGAAGCCGCGAGAATCATGGGAGATAGGAGCACTGCCATCACTTTATTGCAGCATGCCTTGCATGAGAATCCAGAGAACACTGAAGCCTGGTGGGCGCTTGCAGATTTTAAAAATTACCAATTCGAGCAGGCAGACAAAGATGAATTAATGCGTCTCATCGATAGTCCTCGCCTTGGTAGTCGAGCTAAAAGTGTTGCTACCTTCTCACTTGCCAAAGCGAGTGAAGCAGACGGCGATTGGGATGCAACCATGAGCCTGTATCAACGTGCGAATGATTTATTCGAATCAACATTTAACCAGCAAGTGATGGAACGTGAATTTTCAGCACGAGCCAAAGCCTATACAAAAGAGTATGTCTCAACTCAAGCGAATGATTCTGATGAAGCTGTCACCCCGATATTTATCGTCGGTTTACCACGATCGGGGTCCACATTGGTTGAGCAGATATTGGCTAGCCATTCACGCATCGAAGGAACTATCGAGCAGCCCACACTCGCGACTGTCGAACGTCAGACTCAGGCTCTATTTCATCGAAAGTACACTAACGCAGATTCCACTGAGACAGTGTTGTTATCACCTGAGGAGCTCAGTGCATTAGGCAGAGCGTACATCGCAGGCAGCGACATTTTCAGGCGTGATAGGAAAGCATATTTTACCGACAAAAATCCATTTAACTTCCGGCATATTGGTTTGATTCACAAGATACTACCCCATGCCAAAATCATCGATATCAGGCGTAATCCAATGGATTGCGGCTTTAGCCTGTATAAACAATACTTCTCATCTGGAGTCGACTTCAGTTATAACCTTGAATATATAGGCGCATTTTACAATGCCTACCTACGGCTAATGGCCCATTGGCATACTGTTTTACCGGGCAGAGTCCTAACGATGCAGTATGAAGACTTGGTGCACTCTCCAGAGCAGAGCATACGCCAACTTCTGGAATACATCGGAGTCGAATTTGAAACATCATGCTTGGATTTTCACAACACTAAACGGCAAGTTCGAACAGCAAGTAGTGAGCAGGTGCGAAAGCCTTTGAATACCAAAGGGATCGGTGCCTGGAGGCAAGTTGCGGGGCATTTAGCACCGTTACGCAAAGCGCTAGGGCAAGCGACATTGAATCAGTTTGGTTTATAATTCAAGCGCACATCATCAAGTTGGTTAATCACATGAAAACTAGACTACTACTTGTTGTATACCTATCTTTTCTCTCGTCAAGCACTGTTGCCATTGAGAATTTTGAGTCGCTCCATAGTCGTCCTACCTGTGATCAGGAACCATCACTGGTGTATGGAATGCAAAAGGGATTGCTTGCCCGAGAATTAGCTGAGAACAACCAAGCCCTCGCAGCGTCTGATGCATATCTTACTGCTGCTGCATGTGGCTACTCAATTGATGCAGGAACGAACAGGGCACTGTCATTGGCACTCGATGCGGGTGATGCAAAAAGAGCGCTTAAGGCACTTTTACTCCGAGCAGAGAATGGCAGTAGTGATTATGAGAATGTAGAAAGTAACAATCAATTTAATGATGTCGTTGCACTTAAAGGCTGGGCCTATGTTCGTGCGAAAATGATCGCGAATAAGTCCCGTCCAAAGCCTGAAAAATCTTCCTCAACGATCCATACCGATGATTTAAAACACTTCCTTGACGCATTTGAGAGAGCTGAAGGTTTGGAGGGGCAGGATGCGCTTGCGGTATATGACCAGTTTTACTTTACCAAGGCGAGTCAGGGATTGATCGATTATGCCTCTGTGAAAATTATTGATCCGCTGAATTTTACTACCTATGTTCAGGATCGCCGCCCCTTTTATGCGCAATTGAAACGAACCTATACAGATCTGCTGCAATTGGAAGATAAGGCACTCGCTGCCTTGTATGAGCTTGCGGGTTTGGTTGGTAGTAATGACATACCTACGATTTATTATCTGGTTGGCAGGCATACGTCAGGTGGGACAGCAACGAAAGCAGGCATTTTGTTAGGTGCTGAGTTTATCGGTACAGACATGAAGTATCTTGATAGTATTCGAGATTGGGTACCGCAGTTTATCTCTACACCAAACGATAGCTTATGGGTCATTCTGCATGAACATGTCCACTACATACAATCTAATAGTGCTAATCAAGAAGTGATGAAGGTGGTTTTAAATGAAGGCGCTGCTGACTTCCTGGCCGATTTTATATATGGTCCACCGACTAAAACAAAAGCTTATCGTCGATATGGTGCGTGCCATGAAGAAAGAATTAGGCAACGTTTCCTAGAAACGATGGATACTGATGAATCAAGGCTTTGGGTAGGTAACAACAGTTTTAACTATGATAATGACTGGCATGCCGATTTAGGCTACTATCTCGGTGCTCAAATTATTCGCGCCTATTATCAACAATCAGAAGATAAAACACAGGCATTGGCCGATATAGCGAGTTTAAAACACGCTGAGCAAATTTGGCAGGACTCTGGTTATGCGACAATGCAACTAACTGCGCCACCTTCTTGGTGTAAAAAATAGTGACCAATGATTCGCCACATTAAGTAGCTTTAGGTACTAATCGTATGTCTAATGATGAGAACAACAAGACTATCTCACTTATCCTTGGTTCCGGTGGCGCTAGGGGGCTAGCACACATCGGGATAATTCATGAGCTAGAGGATGCCGGTTATAAGATTAGTGCCATCTCTGGTTGTTCAATGGGCGCTGCGGTCGGTGGTATTTATGCAGCAGGGAAACTGGATGTCTATGAGGAGTGGGCCAGAGAGATTAGACGCAGTGACATCATTCGCCTCCTGGATCTAAGTTGGCAGGCTTCTGGGTTGGTGAAAGGCGACAAGATAATCGCCACACTGACGGATTTGATTGGCGATCAATTGATTGAAGAACTTCCCATTCGTTATACGGCCATCGCCACAGATCTGAAAAATGGCAAAGAGATCTGGTTGAATGAGGGCTCGCTTTTTGCTGCCATCAGAGCCTCGATATCACTGCCATGGTTTTTAACTCCCGTGAAATATAAGAATACACATCTGGTTGATGGTGGTATCTTGAATCCCGTACCGATGGCACCGAGTTTCAATGACCATACCGATTATAAGGTTGCGGTCAATCTGGGTGGGGCGCCTAGTGTCTCGATGAAGAATAACAAAGAAGAACCCACAGGTAGTCGGTCGATAATCCGAGGCCAAATCGACAAATTTGTCGACCAGATGAGCAATGTTTTCACCAAGTCGGAAGACTCCGGACCGTCACCATATGAACTGGGTAACCAGGCCTTTGAAGCGATGCAATCGACGATAGCTAGACATAAACTAGCAGTACATCCGCCTGATTTCCTGATTGAACTACCATCAAATGCCGCTGGAGCTATGGATTTCCATCGTGCTGATGATTTAATAAGCCTTGGACATGAGTACGGTAAACGTTGTGTCAAACAAATTCAGGACAAGGAAGCGTTTCATCAGTCTTAATGTTGGCGGCGGGTCGGAACCCTTCTACAATTCCAGAACAGTCGAGTACTTCAGTGTCTCCATTGACAGGCAGGCTGACACGCTGGACATCTGTACGCGAGCAATCAGTTTCTTGTAAAATTCGTCGTAGGCGTTCGTAGACGTAACCTGAACTTTGAGTAGATAATCCATGTCGCCAGCCAGACGATGCGCTTCCATTATTTCAGGAAGTTCAGATACTGCCTTGGCGAAGGCTACCAACCATTCATCATCATGTGATGAGGTCTTGATGATGACGAAAAACGTTTCACTCACACCCACTTTATGTGGGTCGACCAAAACGGACTGCTTAAGGATCACCTTATCATCTTGTAAACGCTGAATTCTATTCCACAGGGCAGTTTTCGACAGGGCTAATTTCTTTGCCATATAGGCCAGAGATTTTGTTGCATCTCTCTGTAGTTGCATCAGTATTTTGCGATCGATTAAATCAATGGCCATCAGTTTTCCTTATATAGCGCGACATTAGAATATTATTCTAATGATAAGCCAATAACTAAAGTATTGTTCTTCAATTGCTGGCATAGATTGCTTAAAACTAAATATTATTCCATTATTTGCCAATAATCCATGATTAATCGATATTCTGTGACTCAGCAAATAATGACTGCCAATGACTTACTGACCGGTACAGTCGTGTTCCTGAATAAGCATCTCGAATGGACTGCCCATCTATATGAGGCGGTCATTACGAATGATCAGGTGACAATAGATGATCTCGAACGAGTTGCGCAGCGTGATGAGAATGCCAACAGCGTTGTCAATCCCTATCCCATCGAGGTCAGTATTCAGAATGATAAGCCCCTGCCATTGAGATATCGAGAGCAGTTGAGAGTCTATGGTCCGTCAGTACATCGTGATTTTGCCAAGCCGTTACAGAAAGGAGTTGATGGCATATGATCACCTGCGATAATCAAGACGTCGATTTTCTTAAGAGCCGATCAGAGCAGTTCAAGCAGCAGATTAATAACCGGCTCGAAGGTCATCTGACCGAGGAAGAGTTCAAGCCATTACGACTGATGAATGGTCTCTATCTGGAATTGCACGCCTACATGCTCAGAATTGGTATTCCATATGGTACTCTCTCAGCAAAGCAGTTGCATACATTGGCTGATGTGGCCGCTCGATTTGATCGTGGGTATGGCCATTTCACAACACGGCAGAATATCCAATTGAACTGGCTAGAGTTGGGTCAGACCGCCGAAATTCTTGAACAACTCGCTGATGTCAACTTACATGCAATTCAAACGAGTGGAAATTGCATCCGTAGCGTAACATCCGATCCATTCGCTGGCGCAGCATCCGATGAGTTGTGTGATCCAAGACCAACAGCTGAACTGATCAGACAATGGGCATGCTTGCATCCTGAATTCTCATTTCTAGGGCGCAAATTTAAGATAGCCGTTTCTGCGAGCCGGGACGATCGCGCGGCTATAAGAGTACACGATATTGGCGTTGAAATTGTCCAAAAAGAGCAGGGGCACCTTGGCTATCGGATCATCGTCGGTGGTGGTTTGGGACGCACCCCCGTTGTGGGCCAGACCCTATTTGAATCCGTCGCTGAAAATGATCTATTGGCGTATCTCGAGGCGAGTCTGAGGATTTATAACCGTTTTGGCCGACGTGATAACAAGTACAAGGCGAGAATCAAAATCCTGACCCGCGAAATAGGTATCGAAACATTGCGCGAGGCTATCTCGGAAGAGTTCCAACGGTCGCGCGCGCACCTCCCTGACGCATCAGACTGGTTGAGAGAGGTTGAAGCGCAGTTTGAAGTTCCGGCTTTTGAGCAGGCAATCGACATCAGAACGCAACCGCATAGTGAATCAGCGTTCGATGATGATGATTTCCAACGCTGGTGTGAGAACAATGTCCTACCACACAAACAGCCGGGTTATCGGATAGTGAACATCCCCCTCAAGGGTGAGGACAAGGCGCCGGGTGATATCACATCAGGACAGATGCATGCTGTGGCGCAACTCGCGGACCAATACAGTTTTAGTGACATCAGAGTCACCAAGAACCAAAATCTGGTTTTACCCCATGTGCGTTCAATCGATCTTTTGCCACTTTGGCTAGAGTTATCAAAGCAGGATCTGGTTCAATCGAATTATAACTTGATTACCGATATCGTCAGTTGCCCAGGAATGGATTACTGTGCGCTGGCCACAGCTCGCTCGATACCCATCGCCCAGCGGCTGACAAGTCACTTTTCTGAGCCAGAAATACAACAGCAGATTGGCAAGATAAGCATCAAAATTTCGGGTTGCATCAATGCCTGTGGTCATCACCATATTGGACAAATTGGAATCCTCGGCTTAGAGAAAAAAGGGCGAGAGTATTATCAGATCGTCTTGGGTGGAAATGACGGAGAAATTACTACCATCGGCAAGGTTACAGGGCCGGGCTTCTCTTCAGATGAGATTGTCTCTGCAGTGCAGACGATCATTGATACCTATTTCAAGCTACGTCTGGATGATGAATTATTTGCCGACACACAAGCAAGACTCGGTTCTCAGCCATTCAAGGAGGCTCTGTATGCTACTCATTGAACAGGGTAATGTGATTCCGCAAACACAATGGCAATTCGATCGCGAGACAGCGCTTGAATTTCAGCAATTCGTTGACAAGCCTAGACCAAACGCGACAATTGTTATTAATCCTGATGACGACTGCTCGAAGCTAAGTCACACGCTTGATCAGGTTCAGACTATCATCATCGAGTTTGATTCATTTGCAGATGGCAGAATCTTCTCTGTGGCACGTCAGTTGCGTCAATCATTCGATTATCAGAAACGTATCATACTCTGCGGTCCAATGATTGCCGACCAGTATGGTTTTGCCATTCAATGTGGCGTTGATGCAATTATGATTCCCGAAGAATTAATACAACGCCAGCCAATTGAGCTATTTCAGCGGGCCCTGAAATATTTACCGCTCAGGAAACGACAGGTTACGACACAGCTTGCTGATAATGTCGACGCGGTTCCTGCTGCGTCAGATGAGTCGCGAATAAATCTACCGCTGTTAAATCAGATCTATCAGTATCGTTCCGTTCAGGAAACACTACGATTCGCGTTATCAACGCCTGCTTTTGGTAAAACGGCTATCGTGTCATCGTTCGGAACAGAATCAGCTATTCTGCTGCACCATGTGGCAATGATTGATCGGGAACAACCGATTATTTTTATCGATACGGAAAAGCATTTCCCTGAAACGTTGGCCTATAAGGAGCAACTGACAACCTTATTGGGATTGAAGAATGTTATAAGCATTCGCCCGCAAAAGAATGACCTCGCTAAGCGTGATGCGGACGGCATACTTCATATGACCGATACCACAACCTGCTGTTATTTACGCAAGGTATTGCCATTGGAGGATGCATTGGAAGGGTATGACACATGGATTAGTGGTCGCAAATATCATCAATCTGAGAGTCGTCGTTCTGTCCCATTATTTGAACGCTCAGGCAAGCACTTGAAAGTTAATCCATTAATTCACTGGAGTCAGTCTGAGCTCGCTGCTTACATGGACGAGTATGATTTACCACCACACCCACTGGCTGAATCTGGTTATAGGAGCATTGGTTGCAGCCCATGTACAACACCTGTCGCGGCAGGAGAGCAGTCCAGAGCCGGGCGTTGGCGAAATGAGAGTAAGACGGAATGTGGCATTCACTTCGTGGCAGGAGAGACTACCATTATCAGGAGTAACCCGGTATGAGCTACATGCCACTCTTTTTTAAAACAGACAGTACAAAACCTGCGCTTATTGTCGGAGGTGGTGAGATAGCCTGTGCTAAAGCAGAGGCACTGTTGAGTTGTGATACCAAGATTTTTGTTGTGGCACCTAGTGTCAGTGAGTCGCTCAGACAGTTACAGACAAGGCATGATTTCACTATTATTGAGCGTGACTATGTCAATACGCAACTTGCGGATAAAGCCTTCGTGGTTGCTGCGACGAATGATGATAACGTCAATTCGGCCATTGCACACGATTGCCGACTGCGATCTATCCCTGTGAATGTGGTTGATAATCCTGACTTATGTGATTTTATATTTCCCGCAGTTGTGCGCCGTGGGCCATTACAAATTGCTATATCATCGAGCGGAATTTCTCCGGTTTTAGCAAGGGTCATCAAGCAACTCATTGAGCGAGTCATCCCACAAAACTATGAGCGACTCATTGATTTTTTAGCGCAGCAAAAGAAAGTCCTCAGGCAGCACCTGGCAAATATTCAACCGCGTCGTTTATTCGTAGAGGAAATCTTGAATGGTCCGATTGCAGAGGAAGTGCTGGAAGGCAATGAAAAGCGCGCGGGCAGATTGTTTCATTCTGCACTCAGTAAGACTGAGGACCGTAAACAAGCCGCTCTCTACTTGGTTGGCGCTGGGCCCGGCCATGAAGAATTGATTACATTGAAAGGTATTCGATTGATCTCACAAGCCGATGTCATTCTTTATGACCGACTGATTCCTCCTAACCTAATTGCGCAATATGCGCGCAAAGATGCCGTTAAATTGGCCGTCGGAAAGACACGCTCCCATCATCATAAGAAGCAGGAGGACATTGGCACGCTGATTAGACGTTATCTTGAACAAGATCGTATTGTAGTCAGGCTAAAAGGGGGTGACCCGGGAATATTTGGTCACGGCGCCGAAGAAATTGATGTTGCTAATGAAATGGATGTTCCTTACCAGATTGTCCCTGGTATTAGTGCCGTCACGGGATGTGCTGCATACAGTGGCTTCCCATTAACAGAACGCGGTGGTGCAAGTGCCCTCCACCTGCATACACTCTATTCCAGAGATATTGATAATGAAGAATTCTGGAATAAGGTCAGAGGTACGCAGAATGATACATTGGCTTTCTACATGAGCACGCCACACACGCCAATTCTGTGTAAAAAGCTTATTGAGCTCAACTTCGACGCAGACACACCGATGGTATTGATAGAGCAGGGGACAACGCCCTATCATCGTCAATATCCTGCGACCCTATCGACTTTTGTCACACAATATGCTGACACGAAGTTTAAATCACCATGCCTGTTGATCATTGGTGATGTCACCCGTTGGCAGGAGAAACATAATTGGCGTGAACAGCCCGATCACTCTGTACAATCGATGAATGAATACTTTCCTCCGCTCCCAGCACAGCGTAACAATATCCTGTTGCAGCTAACAAGGCCATAAATAGACCGTTTGAACCCACTGTTTTGACATCCAGCTAACAGATATTGTTAACCAACCGGCTGATGGGGATTTATTATCAAATCCTTTACAATATACGACAATGATCTATGTTTAAGTAGGTGCTAAATTGTTATTATTAGACACCTGACCCCAACCTGTAGGTTGCGGTGCACTACACTCGATTCACACAAGAAGGTATAGCATGAGTTTAGACGACTTTTCCCATTTAGCCGGCTCAGATAATGAATACATTGATTCCATGTATGACACCTATAGGGATAATCCGGAAGAGCTGGATGAGTCCTGGGTAAACTTCTTTAAGGGGTTTGAATTTCAGCGTGGTGCCACGATCGCAGAAGGCGATATTTCAACCGAGGAAATACGCAAGGAATTCAACGTTTTTCGATTAATTCAGTCTTTTCGCTCTAGAGGTCACCTCCTCTCAGATACAAATCCTATCCGTCCGCGACAAGACCGTAATGCCAGGATCTCTCTAGAGCATTACGACCTGACAAATGATGATCTGGAAACCGGTTTTTTAGTGGGGGAATTCGCTGGTCTCGAAGCTGGCGCTACATTACAGCAAATTGTCGATCACATGAACGCTATCTATACCGGAAAAATCGGTATTGAATTTACTCATACAACAAATACAGAAATTCGCCGTTGGTGTCGAAATTATTTCGAGACCAAGGCCAAAGATATCAACCTTCCATTGGATTACAAGAAACGCATCCTGCATAAGCTCAATCAGGCTACGGTGTTTGAAAACTTCTTGCAAAATAAATTTATCGGTCAGAAACGTTTCTCATTGGAAGGGGGCGAATCGACGATTCCGGCTCTCGATGCAATAATCAACAGCGGTGCGGAACTAGGTGCTAAAGAATTTGTTATTGGAATGGCACATCGTGGGCGTTTGAATGTACTCGCCAATACCATTGGCAAAACCTACGAGTTTATCTTTGAGGAGTTTGAAGGTGGGAGTGTCGAGGACATGTCTGCTGAAGGCGATGGTGATGTGAAGTATCACCTCGGATATACCTCGATCAAAAACGCGCTGGGTGGTCAGGAAGTCTATTTGAAAATTCTGCCGAATCCCTCTCACCTAGAGGCAGTGGCACCGGTAGTAAATGGTTATTGTCGTGCGCAAATTGATGTTGCGTACAATAAGGATTCTTCACAGATTATTCCGATCATTATTCATGGTGATGCCGCCGTTGCCGGGCAGGGGGTCGTGTATGAGACATTACAGATGTCGAAGTTGCCTGGCTACGACTCCGGTGGTTCTATCCATTTTGTGATAAATAATCAGATCGGTTTTACAACTGACTTTCAGGATGGACGTTCAGCGAATTACTGTACTTCGACAGCCAAGATGCTAGATAGTCTGATCCTGCATGTTAACGGCGATCATCCAGAACATGTCTGTTTTGCTGCCGAGATGGCTGTTGCATTCAGACAGAAGTTTAATCGCGATGTCTGGGTCGATATGGTTTGTTATCGCAAACATGGCCACAATGAGGGTGATGAGCCCAAATATACACAACCACATTTGTATGGTTTGGTAGCGAAACATAAGAATCCGCGCGAATTGTATCTTGAAGAACTCATTAAACACGGCAGTATTGAGAAGAAACTCGCCAAAGATATGCAGACAGAATTTCGCAAGGAGCTTTCCGATCGTTTCAACATGGTCAAACAGAAAGAGATACCGAAACGTCGTAAAGGACCACATAAGGAATGGCTAAACCTGCGTAAGTCCAAGGCTGATGATTTCAAAGAGTCGCCTGATACTTCAGTGAAGTTAGAGTCTCTGGAACAGATCCTTGCTGCAATCACGTCTACTCCAGAGGGTTTCAACACACTCAAAAAGGCACAGAAAATACTCGATAGTCGACGTCAGGCTTTTGAAAATGATCGGCTTGATTGGGCTACGGCGGAGCTGTTGGCCTATGGTTCACTGCTATTACAAAATTACAATATTCGTTTTAGTGGCCAGGATGTCATTCGCGGAACCTTCTCTCATCGTCATGCTAAGGTTTATGATGAGATGACTAACGAGGCCTATTGTGGCCTGGATAACATCACAGATAAACAGGGTCGGATGGAGATCTACAATTCACTGTTATCTGAGTATGCTGTGCTTGGCTTTGAGTATGGTTATTCGCAGGGAAGTCCGTGGGCATTGAATGTTTGGGAAGCACAGTTCGGTGATTTCTCAAACGGTGCACAAATCATGATCGATCAGTTTATTTCTGCAGCTGAATCCAAGTGGCGTAGGATGACGGGTTTGACCCTACTGTTACCGCATGGTTATGAAGGGCAGGGGCCGGAACATTCTTCGGCACGACCCGAGCGATTCCTGCAAATGGCCGCTGAAAATAACATGGTCGTAGCAAACTGTACGTCACCGGGGAACTTTTTCCACATAATTCGCAGACAGTTAACCTGGGAGTTCAGGAAGCCCTTAGTCGTGCTTACGCCCAAGTCGCTGTTGCGGGATCCGCGTTGTGTGAGTTCAGTTAAGGAGCTAACCGACGGTAAATTCAAAGAAATCATTGATGACACTTACAGCGACACTAAAAAGGTTAAAAAAGTCCTGTTCTGCAGTGGTAAGGTTTATTACAACCTGATGGAAAAACAGCAGCAGGACGAGCGCAAAGATGTTGCGATCGTGCGTTTGGAACAACTTTATCCATTGGTTGAGGATAAGATTCAGGCAATCAAGGACAAATACAGTAAGGCTAAGTTCACCTGGGTACAGGAAGAGCCATTCAATATGGGAGCATGGACATACCTACTCCGTTGGCGAGAACTATTTGCTGATTTTGATTGCGTCAGCAGGAAATCATCTGCGTCACCTGCCTCGGGCTTCCTGAAAGTTCACACGGCTGAGCAAGAAGTCATCATTAATAAAGCATTTGAGTAATTTAGATAAGGATTAAACCATGAGTATTAACGTCAAAATTCCAAGTATCGGAGAATCCATCACAGAGGTGACTCTCACGACCTGGGTTAAACAAGACGGCGAGTATGTCGAAGAGGGTGACGTCCTTTGTGAAATTGAGTCTGAGAAGGCGACAATCGAAGTGCCCGCAGAAGTAAGCGGGATCCTCAGTATCAGTGCTGAGGAAGGCGCTGAACTGGAAATCGATACGGTGATTGGCAGTATTGAACCTGGAGAGGCACCTGAAGGAAGTACTAAACCTGAATCTGACAATGCAGACGAAGAACCAGCGAAATCTGCGACAGCACCAACCGGGTCGGGTGACAAGAATTATCCTTCGCCAGCAGCGAGAAAAATTCTCGATGAGAAAGGAATTAGTCCTGATTCTGTATCAGGTACTGGTAAAGATGGCCGAATAACGAAAGCGGATGCGCAAGCGGCAAATGCACCATCGGCAACTGCTCCGTCTGCCACAGCGACTTCTGTTCCGGATATTGCCCCACAGGTAGCAACTGCTGGTGTCACACGGGACGTCAGACGCGAGAAGATGAGCAAGTTACGCAAGACGATTGCCACACGACTCACCGAGGCTAAAAATTCAACGGCAATGCTCACCACATTCAATGAAATAGACATGTATTGGGTGATGGAATTACGCAAGAAATATAAGGAAAAATTTGCTGAGAAGCACGATATCGGATTAGGCTTCATGAGTTTTTTCACTAAGGCATGTACGATCGCGTTGCGCGAAGTACCTGGTGTGAATGCCATGATTGACGGTGATGAGATCGTCTATCATGACTATGCCGATATTGGCGTGGCAGTATCGACCCCAAAAGGTCTCGTCGTTCCAGTATTGAAAAATGCAGAGGGATTATCACTAGCGCAGATTGAGAAAGAGATAAAACGTCTTGCGATAAAGGGCCGGGACGGCAAGCTGACCATGGATGAGATGAGCGGTGGCACCTTCACGATTACCAACGGTGGCGTCTTTGGTTCAATGTTATCTACGCCGATTATAAACATTCCTCAATCAGGTATTCTGGGCATGCATAACATTGTCGAGCGCCCCGTTGCCTATAAGGGTGAGGTTGTTATACATCCGGTTATGTATGTGGCG
Source organism: Enterobacterales bacterium (assembly GCA_965250035.1). Classification (GTDB taxonomy): domain Bacteria; phylum Pseudomonadota; class Gammaproteobacteria; order Enterobacterales; genus CAXRAF01. Next base: position 25,234 of record OZ252282.1, read on the forward strand.
CTAAGTTATGACCATCGCATCGTGGACGGCAAGGAATCGGTCACCTTCCTGTATCGCGTGAAGGAGCTGATTGAAGATCCATCGCGTATGTTACTCGATGTATAAACAAGCAGGGAGGTTATTATGAGTACTGAATACGACGTGACAGTGATTGGCAGTGGACCGGGTGGCTATGTGTGTGCCATTCGATGTGCCCAGCTTGGTATGAAAACGGCATTGGTTGAAAAGTATGACACTCTTGGAGGAACCTGTTTAAATGTCGGGTGTATACCTTCCAAGGCCTGGTTGGATTCATCAGAAAAATACCATGAGTTGCTGCATAAATTTAAAGACCATGGCATCAACACGACTAAGGTTGAACTGGATATGCCGACCATGGAGTCACGGGTGGCTAAAGTCGTCAGCGATACCTGTGGCGGTATTCAATTTTTGATGAAGAAGAATAAAATTGATGTATTTCATGGCACGGGTTCATTTGTCGATGCGAATCGATTGAAAGTCAGTGGCAAGTCAGAAGAGCAAATCACCAGTAAACATTTTGTGATTGCCACGGGCTCAAAGCCATCAAGCCTCCCTGGCATAGAAATCGATAAGAAACGAATCATTAGTTCAACAGAAGCATTGAAAATGACCAAACTTCCCAAGTCGATGGTCATCATCGGTGGCGGCGTCATTGGACTGGAAATGGGCTCGGTTTTTACACGACTAGGCACAAAAGTATCGGTCATTGAATATGCCGATAGCTGTATCCCGACCATGGATAAGGATATGGGTAAGAACCTGCATAAGGTGCTAAAGCGTGATGGCATGGAGTTTCACCTCGGTCATGGGGTGACTTCTGTTAAGGCAACGAGTCGCAGTGTTGAAGTGACCGCCAAAGCGAACAAGGACGACAGCGAAATCAAACTGAAGGCCGATTATTGCCTGGTAGCCGTTGGACGACGGCCCTACACGGATGGCCTGAATTTAGAAAAGATTGGAATCGAACTCGATGATCGTGGGCGTATACCGACTGACAGCCACCTGAAAACCTCAGTCTCGAATATCTATGCGATTGGTGATGTGGTCGCTGGTGCTATGTTGGCGCACAAGGCAGAAGAGGAAGGCACCTTTGTGGCAGAGACCATTAATGGTGAGAAACCTCACATCAATTACAATCTTATCCCCGGCGTTGTCTACACCTGGCCCGAGGTTGCCTCTGTGGGGTATACAGAGCAACAGCTCAAGGAAGATAAGGTGGACTACAAGGTGGGTAGCTTTCCTTTCAAAGCCTCCGGTCGTGCTCGTGCCTCTGATGAATCTGATGGCTTGATAAAAGTGTTAGCCGATAAGGCAACGGATGAGATTCTTGGCGTACATATGATTGGACCACGCTGCGCTGATATGATCGCAGAGGCAGTGGTTGCTATGGAATACAGGGCATCAGCCGAAGATATTACGCGAATGAGTCATGCACACCCAACCTATACTGAGAGCTTTAAGGAAGCTTGTCTGGCGGCGACTGATAATCGCGCCCTGCACATCTAATTTTCTCATTTAGTAGAAACAGAAAAGGCGAGCCGATGCTCGCCTTTTTTATGATTGATTCATTATTGAAGATTTAGCATCTTCAGGTAGAAATTTTTAATCATAGCGGTGGCTTCCTGTTCATCCATCTTATTTTTTCGCGCGAATTTTCGCCCGATGCGTTCAATAGAATGATTGCCATCAATGTAAGCTGCGATATCAGCATAGGTCTGGTGTGAGAAGGCAAAATTATTAATCTCACTATTGGCAGGTATTGGGACGGTTGGATCAAGTATCCAGTTAGGTAGGTGTTGTAGATCGTCAGTCATACTGACGTCTGCAATCTTCACTGCGCGCCAGCACCAGATGTTTTCCATGCGCCAACCAGCGTTATAGGGCGATTTCAAATAGGGTATTTCATGTTCAGAAATTTCTTCAATCCTGAAGCCAGTAGATTCTGCGATGGCGTTCACTTCCTCAATCGCATAGCAGTAGGCATCTCGATCCTGATTGAAAACCAGACTACCAAAATTAATCCAACTGCCACCGATGGGTAAGTAATGATTAATAGCACTCAAGAACTCACTGAGCTCGAATGGCTGAATATCGATCACCCATGGTGTTATCACTAAATCGCAACAGCCTGCTTGCAGAGCGGGCTTAACAGCGTCGCTGAATAAAAGATGGAAATTGTCACCCGGGTTTTGTTTGGCAGCTATTTTATGGGTCAATGAAACATAGTCTGAAGAACGAGGCTGCATTGGAAATTCATTAATCGTTAAGCCATCGCCAAATAAAATCTGTTCTGCACTGAACAGGAGTAGCGGATTGATATCATTGGCGATAGTATTTCCGGGCGTTAGCTCATGATGTAGATCGTAGGCAAGACGACAGGCTCCCGCACCGATCACCAGCATATTATCAATTTTGTCGGTATTTACCTTGTCGCTTACTAATCCAACGCTGAGTTGGTTTTCTTCTTCTCCCCAAACCCAATCTCGATAGAGATTCGCTTCATAACTTAACAGATTCTGGGTATTTGGCGCCCGATCGCTGAGGGCATCATACAATGGTTTGCTGGCGACCTTTGTCTGTGTGATCACGGAAACGAGATCGGTTACCTGGCTAAGAAAATCTTGTTTTCCCTGTAGCAATAGACTTAGACGTTGCTTTGTTTCATTTTCCGCATGATTTAGCTCAGAACTCAGCACTTGAATTTCTTCGTTTAGGATTGTGTGGAAGTGATTTAACTTAATACTCCAGTCCACCATAGAGTGGAGTGGATGTGGATTTAACCAAGGTATGCCGCGCATGACTGGGTAATTGATACCAGATTGTGTCGATGTCAGAGCATCCCCTTCTGATGTCAGCGAAATAGTCTCACCCGTTTCTGGACAACGCAGGAGAGGAATAAGCGTGTTTTGAAGATTCAATGCGTGTTACTCGGGTAATCTATGGATTAGTATTCTCATTCGTTCGAAGATAACCAGAATAAGTATGAGTTTCAAGTGACTGTCGAATTAATGACAATCCTCATGGTATGTCATGAAACACAGTTAATTGGCACACCATTCAAATAGGCACGTATATTTTCTATCGCTGTTGCCATGAGGCGCTCTCGAGCCGCCTGAGTCGCCCAGGCGACATGTGGCGTAATGACACAGTTTCTTGCATCAAGTAAGGGATTATCTGCCTCGGGAGGCTCATCTGACAATACATCAAGCCCTGCGCCCGCGATGATGCCCCTATTCAGAGCGTTTGCGAGATCCACCTCATTAATGAGAGGTCCTCGACTGGTATTGATTAGTATTGCATTCTGTTTCATAGATCCAATTAGGTCGCGATTAACAAAATTCCGGTTATCGTCGGTCAGTGGGCAATGCAGGGATACGATGTCACTTAATTGAAAGACTTCATCGAGCGATGTAATACTAACACCAGTCAATGGCTCATCAGGATACGTCCGACTATGCGCCAGAATATTCATGCCGTACGCTTGACCGACCTGTGCAACGACGCGGCCGATTTTTCCGAAACCAATAATGCCGAGCGTCTTACCATACAACTCAATTAATGGTTTCTCCCAATAACACCAATCACGTGATCTGTTCCACTTACCGGCCTTAACGTCATCATTTTGTGCGGCAACATGATTATAAAAATGTTGAATATGTGCAAATACCATCTGCGCGACTGAATGAGAGCCATACTCTGGCACATTAGTGACCGGTATATTTCTCTCTGCAGCAGCTTCTAAATCGACGACATTATAGCCGGTTGCCAGGACGCCGATATATTTCAGGCGATCAAGTTGTCTGATGACTGATCCGTCCAAAACCGTTTTATTTACTAGAATAATGTCTGCTTCACTTGCGCGAGAAATGACTTCTTCGGCTGATGTTCTTGGGTGGATTTCGCACGCTCCAATTGTCCTGAGAGCGTCCCAGGACAAGTCTCCAGGATTTAGCGTGTGGCCATCAAGTACTACGATTTTGAGGGGTTTGGTCGACATATCTACATATCTGGAATCATAAAGTAGTTAAGATACCATCTTGCTACCGTAAATTTCATTCATATTCTACACACTAATCAGCGACATAATTGCATCATACTATTTCGATATACACCATTTTGCAGTACAGTGAGCGTTGATAATTATTAATCATTAAGATTTGGAGAGTTCTATGTCTTACTTAATTTTGGGTATTGTAATATTGGTCATCGGCTTGATCATGAGTAGAACAACGGCGGGCAAGTCTGCAGCGTTTGGACTAGTTTCAAAGGGCGTAATGTTAGCAGGTGTCGTCGCCGCCCTATCATCAATGCTAATCACCGTACCAGCGGGTCATGTCAAGGTAGCTACCTTATTCGGTCAAGTGAAAGACGATACTTACCTGGAGGGGTTACACTTTGTGAATCCTCTGCTTGAATTCACTACGTTTGACTTAAGGCAAAAAACACACAAGGAGTCTGCTGGTATACCTGCAGAAGATAAGCTGATTACCCGAATGGATGTGTCAGTCCAGTATCGCACCATCGGTGAAATGGCACCTGACATCCTGCGTAATACAGGTACTACGCAAGCCTTGATTCAGGTTCACTTGATACCTAAGTTGCGATCGATTCTGCGCGAGCAGGGCAAAGGTGTGGCAATGTCGCAAGACTTCTTCCGCGAGTCAATCCAGAGACAATTACAGGAATCTCTGCAAGTAGGTCTTGCTGATTTTTTAGCACCCAAGGGATTGCGTGTTGAGACGGTTTTGATTAGAGACGTACAATTACCCGATGTAATTCGCACGGCCATCACTGAAACCAAAAAGCGTGAGCAGGAAGTACTGAAACAGCAAGCAGAGCTAGAGCGCTTCGCAACCGAACAAGATCAAAAGGTTAAGCAGGCCGAGTCAGAATTACGTGCTGCCAAGTTGGAGGCCCAAAAGATCAAGGAACTAGCAGACGCAGAAGCATATAAGATCAGTGTGATTAATGAGACATTGTCTAAATCACCAAATTATATCGAGTTGAAGAAGGTTGAACAGTGGAATGGTGTACTTCCTGTCTATACGGGTGGTGAGAATATTCCAATGATAGATCTTCGCGGCCTGAAGAAAGCCAACTAAAGTCCCATCGAGATTTGAACATGGCAGAAGCTAACCCCTTGTCAGTTGTGCAGCAATTCATGGATGCCTGGGATGCCCAGGACTTTACAACCCTGGAGGGTATCATCGCTGACGAATGTGTCTTTCGCTCGTCAGTTGGCGAAGAGCCGGGAGAGACAGTATCTGGCAAGGCAGCTGTCCTTGCCAGAATGAGACTCATGATCGCCGAAGAGACAGAAAATGCATCTGATTCAGGCCGGTTCTGGAGTGTCGATGATCAGGTATTTGCCGAATGGTTTTATGAGGATGTTCTTGCGGATGGAAAACGCGTAACTGTCAGAGGTATGGACAGAATATGTGTGCAAAACAGTAAAATCATCGAAATCGATGCGTACCGTAAATCATATTAATCATCTAAATTGCACTAGGGTCGACGCGAATGTCAGAATTTGAATACATAGCAGTACTGGTCTCGCTGGTACTTGGCCTTGGCTTGGCAAACATTCTCACTGGTCTTGGGCGCATGATTAACCGCCGTAATGAGTTTGAGATCGATAAAATCCATTTTGTCTGGAGTTTGGCACTGTTTGTTGTTTTGGTGCTGAATTGGTGGGTGTTTTTCCAGAACAAAGACTGGAATGATTGGTCATTCGAATATTTTTTGGCCATCATCATCTGGGCGGTAATCTTCTACTTGATGACTGTAGTACTGTTTCCAAATGACAATGACGGCGAACGTGACTATGGAAAAATATTTGTCCTGAACCGCTCATGGTTTTTAGGTTTATTTATCGCATCGAATCTTATGGATATCGTTCTCACTGCATTGCGAGGGCAGCTGTTTAATCCTCCTTTCTATCTGCCATTTGTATTACATTTTGTGGTGTTGGGCGTGATTGGCTTATTCGTTCGTTCTCCAAAATATCATATCGGTTTCGCCAGCTATATTCTGATTGTCAGTCTGACCTGGTCATTCCTAGTTCGGTTGTTACTAGGCCAATAAAGTATTCACGGTTACCACTCCGTCCAATATAGGTCGTGTTATAGGCAACTAGCGTTCGGTGATTTCCGGGTGTAAACTCGTTTATGACTAAAAACTGAGCGAGGTTATTATGACCGATACGGCCGCACTCATCAGCAGTCTCAGCCATGGGCCTTACGTTTTGAATAGTCTGATCGAGTTGATACCGAAGCAGCGATTAACTGAACGTAGGTTAGCTGACCGATGGACGATACATGAGCAGGTGTGTCATCTGGTGGATGCACAATCGATATTAACAGAACGATTTAAACTGTTTTTCGAGTTTGAATCGCCTCATATCAGTGCACATGAACCCGAATCGGAACCCGATCCACAACGTTACATGAAGATGGATCTGGCCGTCGCACTTGAGCAATTTCCGGTCATTCGTTCTGAGTTAGTAACCTTGTTACGTAGCTACCCAGCCGACTACTGGTTAAAGACCGGTACCCATGATGTGTTTAGTCCCTATTCAGCAAAACAATTGCTGATCCATACCCTGAATGTTGATTACACCCATTTCTTCAGTATAGAGCAATTGGGTTTCACCAATGAGGGGTTGGAAGCTAATATCTTGACTGTCCTCTAGCATCAGCCGCTCAACCCCAGATATCTCTATAGTGATAGAGACTATTATTCCTTATTTACTTAGAAACAACAGGTAATACAATTCTGGATTGCATCTTATCAGAATGGTGCACGCTGTTATTGGCAATAACGGCCTCTGTCTCATCATAGTTGTTTCCACCGGTGTTCAGATTTCTCAGATATTGCGGAAACTTGCTCGAGGAAACTTCCAGACGGATTCTATGGCCTTTCTTAAAGACATTACTGGTCGATAGGGGACTGAATTTGATCTCATAGACCTCGTCTTTCTTCATAAACACCTGTTTATCATAACCCTCGCGATAACGAGCGCGTTGTATGGTGTCATCAATATTGTAGGCGGTACCATCCGGATAGACATCCACCAATTTCACAGCGAAGTCTGTATCTTTGGCATCCGATGAAACAAACAGAGTGATATCAACGTGACCGGTGACTTCCATATCTTCTTTAAGCGGTTCGCTCGTATAGACCAGCACATCATGCCTGGCTTGTATTCCTCTTTGATCCCAGGATCCGCCTTTAGAGACTCCGCGATTACAGCACACACTACCGCCCAATGCAGGTACGGGATTCATCGGATCATAGACATACTTGTCTTGAGTTTTGTATTGCGCTGGGGTCTGTCTAAGCTTGCCATCGCCATACAGGCTGTTCGCTTTTCCTTCACTCTGCAGATAATAGGTTACATTCTTGATGTTCTGCGGGGGCCAAGTGTCGGAAGTCTGCCATTCATTTGAGCCCATGGTGTAGTACTTAACGCGACTATGCTTCTCTTTGAAGTCGGTACTCTGATCTTTCAGGTAATAATTAAAGTAGTCAATGATGAGTTGATTGGGGTCCATTTCAACTCGGCCCATGTTTCGTTCACCGACAATGAGATCGTCATGCTTTGGCAGACGCCAGAAAGCACAATGCAGGGTGGGTGCCATGACCATATACTGGTTCTCACGAACATACTCATCAGCGGCATTATTCCTAACGTGATTATAGAGATCCAGATTAGGACCCTGGGATACGTCATACCAGCTATTCAACCACAGAGCAGGAACGCCAAATCCTTCTGTATCATGGTATAAGCCACCTTCAAACCAGCCTGCATCTGCAGGAGTACGCTTTATGAACTCCTCAAATGGCCCTTTGTTTGCGTCGAGATCTTTAAACCATTCAATTACTGGTAGTTTCTTGACCGTGGCCGGCCAATTGACATCTGGCATATCAGGTGCCAAATCGTATGATTTTCTCAGGCGCTGTAGATCTTCCTGACTCATGCCAGCTGGAAAACGTGGGTATTGCATTTGTTGTACGCTGTACAACCAAATTGTAAACAAAGACTGATGCACGCCGCCCTTGTACCAGTTACCCTGTTCATTAAAGCGACCTACTTTTCCGATGCCAGCTCCTGCTGCAGCGGGTACCATGGCAGTGTGATTAGGATGGTCCTGCGCTGCAAGTGCCATTTGCCATTCTGCAGAAGAAGAACAGCCGACAGTACCAATTTTTCCGCTTGACCACTCCTGTTCAGCGAGCCAAGTTAAGGCATCGTATCCATCCGTCCTCGGATTACCAAGAATTTCCCATTCGCCTTCTGAATAGTACCGTCCCCGTTCATTTTGTACGACTAGCGCAAAACCATTTTCGACGGCTTGCTTAGCAAATGATGCCAATGTGCCATTCATACTGTTGAAATTGTAAGGAGTCTTCCAAAGGATGACAGGGACTTTCCCCTCGCGGTTTTTCGGAAGATAAATATCAGTCGCGAGTCTGACACCATCACGCATCGGCATCATGACCATCATCTCGGCATCTGCAACACGAAGCAGGGCGGCTTCATCATCAGCATTGGTTAGTGCGCTCGACGAGATAATGAAGGTAACTGTGGCGATTAAAGCGAGTTTTAGAAATGATTGCATTTTCAAGTCCCCTTATAATTTTTCAAAAAAGAATAACACGTAATACACTGTCAGACATAAAATTATGTAGAATTAAGACATATTCATAGCGCAAGTTAAACGACCTATTCAGATGAGTTCCGCACATAAAACACCCAGTCGCAGAAGTTTTTATCTCATCATGATTCTATTGCCGTTTATTCTACTTGGCTTACTTGAGGGTGTGCTGCGTGTGTCTGGTTTTGGTGCTTCGTATCCACTATTCATAGAGGCCACCACTCCACAGGGTTATCTGCGCCCAAATCCAGATCTGATTAAACGGTATTTCACAGCTCCTGAGTATGCACCCGCTATCTCCCCAGATACCGTTTACTTCAAATCGGCTAAGCCTGAACAGACGATTCGGGTCGTTGTTCAGGGTGGATCGTCAGCCGCGGGCTTCCCTTACGGTCGTTTCGGATCACTAGCTGGCATGTTGCAACAACGTTTTAAGAGGCAATATCCCGACAAGCATATTGAAGTGATTAATACAGCCATGTCGGCGGTTAACTCCTATACGATGCTGGATCTGGTTGAGGAAATTATTGAGGTTGAGCCTAACTTGGTCCTAATTTATGCCGGCCATAATGAATATCTGGGTGTCATGGGCGTTGGTTCTACCTTTGCAGCTCGCGGTGGGCGCGACGCCACGTTATTATTCTTGAGCATAAAAGAGCTACGTCTATATCAGTTGATGCAGCGCATCTATCAACTGTTGATATCCAAACCAGAATCCGCGGAGGTGACTGACCGTACGCTTATGGCTGAAGTAGCAGCTGGACAAAAAATTCTTTTTGATAGTGAGCTTTATCATCAAGGCCTAGTACAGTTCTCTGAGAATCTGGATCTAATTCTAGAGTCATATCGAGAACAGAAGATACCTGTTATTGTCGGGACGCTGGCGAGTAATGAAAAGGATCAGAAACCATTCGCATCCAGTATTGGAGACTATAGTGCAGAGAGTCTATTTACTCGAGCGAACGAATTATTACAACAACGTCAATTCGATCAGGCTAGAGAGCAATTCCGACTGGCCAGAGATCGTGACTTATTGCGATTCAGAGCCCCATCGGCTATGAATCAAATCATCCGGGAGAAGGCTGTAACAGGAGAAGTGTATATTGCAGACAGTGAGCAGTTGATTCGCGATGATACGGAAAATGGCATCATCGGCTATGAACATATGCTTGAGCATTTACATCCAAATAGTCGCGGCTACTTCTTGTTGGCAGAAGCGTACGCACAGATAATCAACGACAATCAATTGCTCGGTGGCACCGCACGAGATGTAGCCATCGATAAAGCCTGGATCGATATTCCACTGACAGCAGTCGACGATTTGGTTGCTGAAGAAAAAATCGTACAACTAACATCTGACTATCCCTTTTCAGAGCAGCAGCGGCCTACTATGAGCTTCAAGCGAACCAGTGAGGAGCGCAAGATTGCGAATGCGAGAGTCGCTGGTGCAGACTGGCTCGTATCTATGAACGAATTGCTACAATTATATCAACGGCAGAACAGGGTTAAGGAGGCCGCCAAAGTGGCTGGGATAATGTACGATGCTATCCCTGAACAACACCGGATCGCATATATCGCCGGTCAGCTCTACTATCGATCTGGGGACACGGCAATGGCACTCTTTTATCACAGACAAGCAGTGGCGTTACAATCAGAAAATGTTAATTACTTGCTAATGGCAGCGCGTTCTCACTATGCAAATCAACAACTAGGTTCCAGTGTTGAGCTATTGGAGAAGGCTGTCCAGCTGGATCCAACTAATCAGCAGGCGAAGACACAACTTATTAGAATCAAAGCGGAGATGGAACGTGAGTCCTAACAAAATCTGGCTATTTAGAGCCATCATGGTTTGCTTACCTGTCCTGTTTTTCGTTTTGGTTGAATTAGTGCTCAGACTCATTGGTTACGGTGTAAGCTATCCATTGTTTATCCAGACACCTGATAGCGACAACTATATTCTCGCTAGTCCTAGTATCATTCAGCGCTACTTCCCTGCACAAGCGGATACCCCATCGGTGACTATGGAAGCGAATCTATTTTTGCGCCATAAGCCTGAAAACGGCCTGAGGATATTTGTTCAAGGTGGTTCAACGGCAGCGGGATTTCCATACGGCATCGGCGCAGCACCGGCAGGGATGCTTGATCAACGATTAAAGCAAACCTTCCCTCATCGTCACGTGGAAGTAATTAACACCGCGATGTCTGCAGTGAATACCTATACTCTGCTAGACTTTGTCGATGAGATTATCGACCAACGGCCCGATGCCGTATTGCTATACGCAGGTCATAATGAATACCTTGGGATTCTGGGAGTGGGATCAAATTATGTCGCAGCCAACTCTCATGCAGCTAATCTCATATTCCTCTGGATCAAAGACTTTCGCCTGTATCAGTTGCTGCAGAATCTGTATGCGAACATACGTGAGTCAATTCCCGAATCTGAGGTATCGGCAGATGCGAAATCAACGAGTCGAACCTTTATGGCCAGAGTCGCTCGTGAGAAAAATATCGCATTAGGGTCTGAGTTATATCAGGCAGGTATTCGTCAATTCGAGGACAATCTGGATCTTATCCTTGATAAATATACTGAGGCAGGGATACCAGTCTACCTTGCAACGCTAGCCAGTAATCTGAAAGATCAACAACCGTTTGCTAGTGCACCAACACCGGCACTGACTAAACAACGACTCAATGGTCTAATGGATAGGGCCTTGGCAGGTGCTAGTAAAGCAGAATTAATCAGTACGGCCGAAAAAATTCTATCTGATCCGGACAGTGAACTCAGTGCCGATGCGCACTTCATGGTGGCTAAAGCACTCGAAATTTCGACACACTTGTCTGCAGCACATCCATACTTCCTCAAAGCCAAAGAGTTAGATCTCCTTCGCTTTCGTGCCCCTGACATTATCAATGAAATTATAAAGTCCAAAGCAGAGCAAGAGGGTGTCTTCCTGGTCGACTATCAATTCACTTTGGCTGCGAAATCGCCGGCGAGGATCGTCGGCAAAGAATTCATGCTAGAGCATTTACATCCTAACCTACAAGGGTATTTCATTCTTGCTGACAGCTTTTATCAGGCATTGATGTCCAATACACTCAAAGATGAACAGGCAAAATTAGTCAGCACGAATGATGCTTGGCGCATGCGACCTGTGCTGCCGGCTGAAGAGTATTATGGGTTTGCACGTATTGTACAACTGAAGTCTGATTATCCATTCACTCCTGAACCGACAGAGTTTACGCTTCCACAACCGGCCGATTGGCAACAGGAGCTCGGTCTCAAACATTTCCAGAAAGAAATAGACTGGATAACCATGATAGCTGACTCATACCGAGGGTACGTTGATGAGCGCAATCTGCCAATGATTCTAAAATCGGCGCAAATTTTAGCTGACGCTATGCCCTATAATCATCTCGCTAATTATGAATACGGACGCCTGTTAGTCCAGGATGGCCGTTCTACGGAAGCAATATTATATTTCCGTAGGGCGCTGACCGAAGATCCCGACAATAGTATTTATCAGAACGCCTATGCATCAGTTATCGACTAGCATGGCATCAGCGCTTGGTAATTATTCTGTCACGATGAGAAAAATTTACCTGCTCATTGGATTATTCGCGATCATAATTCATGCAGAAGCAGACGACTCGCTTCTTTATGCTGAACAGACTCAGCCCAGTGAGAAGTCCGTTACGTTTTTCACAGGCCTAGTAATGCTATCGGCTCAACTGACATTGCCAGTGGCTGAACTCATCGCCAGTGATGATGCAGCGAATGAATTACGTTTATTCCGGACTGGGCAGCATGATGGCTTACCCATTGTGTTTAGAGCCAATTCTCAAGCGACGGTTGAGTTGTTAAGAGGCGTCTACTACCAGGAACTCAGTGATTATTTAATAACGGCGATGACTGAGTGGTATGGCGGTAAAATTCCAGAGGATGGTGCCTTGTACGTTCATTCAGATACGTTTCGTGTGTTCTCCGGGTTTGATGCGTTGACTGAGATTGTTGACGGAATCGATATGGCCGATATCATCGGCACGATGACGTATTATGTACGTATGACTACATCCTCGGGCATCATTACATTTCATGCGGTCAATATCATGTCGCTAAGCTCTTACAGTGGAGAGCATTACTTTCAGCACGACTGGGTGAGTGATCCTGAGGATGGTAAATTCAAATCCCGAGTGCAGGTCTTTCAATGGCAGCAAATAATTCCCGCAGATACATAATTTTTCGCGGTCTGTGGCCCTTGCTTCTGGTCACCGTATTTTTGATGCAAGGCTGTTCAACCTCAGTACCGGCCTATGATCGGCCACTCGCATCACCCCTGGGTCTCTATCGTACGAATAGTGCAGAAAAATACTGGTTAGCTATCCTGGCCCAAGAGAACTATCTAATATGCGATGCCACCCGTTGTGATTCTGGGAAGTATGAGCGAGTCGCTGTGGATTATGGGGTAATCCTTGTCGACTTTTATGCCACTGAGATAGGCATGGCCATCGAAAAGAGAATCCATGGAATGAACAAATCAACTGAGTTTGTTGAGGCGATGCGATTAATACGGCAGGAGTTGGAGCGTCCGAATGATTTGGTGATAAATCTTCGTCAGTGTGGCGACTTAATTTGTGCTGGTATTGGACACAGTCGCGAAGGCATCAAGTTTTATCGAATCGAGTCATTCGATGACTACTGGAAATAACAGACTAACTCGGGTGAATTGAATGATTGAGGTGGCTTACAAACGCCACCCCAACTCAAGTATTTCCTGGTGCGCTTTATAGTGCTTCCAGGATAGCCTCTGCGCTACTGGCTTCGAATGCGCCAGCTTCTTCAACATTGAGGGTTGTCACAACACCATCATCAACGATCATGGCGTAGCGCTGCGAGCGAACGCCGCCAAAATCAGCGGTATCCATATCGAGTCCAATGGCTTTAGTAAATGCAGCACCACCATCCGCAAGCATGGTTATTTCTTCTGCGTTCTGAGCCTCACCCCAGGACTTCATTACAAAAGCATCGTTGACTGACAGACAAATAATATCTGCAACTCCTCTGGCCTTAATTTCATCTGCCTTAACGATGAAACCGGGCAGATGTGCTTCCGAACAGGTTGGCGTAAAGGCTCCGGGAACAGCAAAAAGCACAACTTTTTTGCCTGCAAAAAGATCATCTGTGGTTGGATTGGATTTTCCCTCTGCATTCATGAGTGAGAAAGTAACTTGAGGCAATTTTTCGCCGACCTGAATCATGGTATTAGCTCCTTATTTGTGTTTGCTGATTATAAATATACCTTTTTAATAGATGGCGTTGAAATGTTTAATTTCAAGAATGTATCAAGATATGTTGTTTCACTAATGAGGCAAAAAATAGATCTATACTTACATCTAACAGGAGTATCAATCGTTTGATCCCTTTACGTATGCCATTTTGCAGCCAATTTACATATTTCGAAGAATGTGATTTCAGTCAATGTTTTGCATATGACCGGTTGCTAGCATGCAAGGTGTAATCTTTTTATGGAGAAGGACAATGTCCAATAAATATTTAGTCGGTGGGTTGTTGTTTTGCTGTATGGTCAGTTCCTCAGCTTTTAAAGCCGATACGCTCGGTCTTTATGTATCAGCGAGTAACTGGTCGCCCGACATCAGCGGTACGATAGATAATACCGGCCCTGCAATCGATTTGGTTGATACGTTAGGATACAGTGATGAAGATGCCACCCGATTGAGTGTTCGTTTCGAACATCCACTGCCGGTGTTGCCAAATCTTGGCTTGGAGCGTTATGACCTTGATAGTTCATCGACTGCTACCTTGTCAGAAATAATCACTTATAATGGCACTGTCTATAACATTAATGACACTGTTAACAGTCAGTTGGATCTTAGTCACCAGTCGGTACTACTGTATTACGAGGTTCTGGATAATTGGGTAAACCTCGATATTGGTTTGGATATCATGTTATTCGATGGCCAAATTGAACTCGAATCATCGACTGATTCTAATATGACTGATTTGGATGAAACCATTCCAGCACTTTATGCAATGTTCGAATTTGATTTTCCCCTGACTGGATTAACTGCTGGTGCTGCGCTCAGCTATATTGGGTACGATGACAATGACATCACTAAAAGTCGTTTATTCGTCGCATATGAGAGTGAAATTGGCCTCGGCGTGGAGGCAGGCGTACAAACGTTCGATGCTGAGTGGGAAGATATCAATCTTTCCAATGGTAACCTGTCTTTCGACGGCGCTTATGCCAGCATAACATTTCATTTCTAATCCACCCTTATCGTAAGGCTGCTTGCACATAATTAGAAACTGGCAATCTACGATGCGCTATAGGTGTCACTTATAAAGAGAAGGGTGACACCAACCAGGGCGAGTAAAGACCAAAGGACGGTCATTCTATCTACCTTATCACCAGCCAGTCGTGCGATTCCGAGGGATATGATCACACTGGTTGCAAATAATGTTTGAACGATAGCCGCTTTGGTATAACTGAAGGCTATCATTTGCAGATAGAGTGCGGCGAAGGTACCGAAAAAAGTGGCCACAGCAAACAGGCTCCAGATCCGCACTGGATTGTCTGTCTTTGGCATCCATGACTTTCTGCGAATCAGAATCAATAGAATGATTATGACCAGCCCGCCAATGAGTCGGATCAAACTTGCATCTGCGGCATTTATTTCACTCGTGATTAACACTTGACGACTCATGACAGCGCCGATCGCCTGACAAAGCGCAGCAAGTCCTGCAAAGCCTAGACCACTGAAATCGAACACGTTTGCGGCCTGCTTACGTTGTGTACGAATCACGATATCAACTGAAATGATTACCAGAGCAATGCCGATCCATTGGATAACTGACAACCACTCTGCGAGCCAAGCGATAGCCAAGAATGCAGTAAATATGGGAGCCAGTGTTTCTGCTACCAGTAGCGTCTGACTATCTCCAATTCGATTGATAGCCTGAAAGAAAAATGTATCTCCCAGACCAATACCAATAATGCCACTAATTATCAGGAACAGAATGGCCTGTTGGCTGATATGCGTGATGGGTGGCGTAAATTGAACTGCAACAACAAGTAACACTAACGCAACGAGCCCTTTCCACAGGTTCAGTGATAATGGTGAGAAACTAGTGCCCAGCACGCGAAAAATACGCGCAGCGATGGCCCAGAACAGGGCACAGGTGAGTGCGGCAATTTCGCCAAGCATCTAAGAGATTCGTCTATGTCAGAAAAGGCTCATCATAGTCTTTGTACTAGCAGGCATCAACACATCGTGGCTCATTTATTGCTCAGACTCATTCTAGATAATCGAAGTATAAACACCAGCTATTTCCACATCTCGTGTGTTCTGTGCTTAATGAATAGCATACAATGACTATATGACATTCTCGACAACAAACATTTTGGGATTTACGCCATGCTAGACCGCAACCTACGTTCACTCGTCATTATTTCAGCAATGATTGTTTTCACTTCACTTTCAGCACAACAGACTCTGACTTCCGAGGATATCTTTGAGCTAGAGTTTGTAAGTGAAGCGCAGATATCTCCTGACGGGGAAAAAATAATCTACGTGCGTCAGTCCTATGACAAGATGAATGATCGTAGCCATCGTAGCCTATGGCTCTATGATCTGAATGATGATAATCATTTTCCACTCTATGCGGATCAATTCAGTTATTCATCACCGAGATGGGCGAGCGATAACAATCGGATCGCTTTCGTTTCTAACCGAACAGGTAGCAACCAGGTGCATGTTCATTGGTTGCAGCAGAATAAGCAGGCAGTCTTGACCGATGTCGAGAAGCCGATTGCTCATCTAACCTGGTCACCAGATGGTCAAATGCTTGCATTTACAATGGAAGTGCCTGCAGATAAATCTGACTTTAGTAAGTCAGTTAAGTTACCAACCAAACCAACGGGAGCGAATTGGTCAGAACAGCCTACTGTAATAGAGCGTGCTCGATATCAGGCAGATGGTCGCGGAATGCTTACACCGGCATACCGTCATCTGTTTATTATTCCTGCCAATGGTGGATCCGCAAGACAGTTGACTTCAGGAGACTATCAACATTTCGGCCCACTAACCTGGACGCCAGATAGCCGTAGTGTGCTGTTCTCATCGAATCAGAGTGATAATTGGGAATATGAACCAAACGACAGTAATCTTTACAGCATTTCAACGTCTGAGGCTAAGGTTACCGAATTGACTAATAAACCTGGACAGGAATTTAATCCAAAATTTTCCAGCGATGGTAAGAAGCTTGCGTTCCTAAGCCGATCGGATGCTCGCGTGCCCTATAAAAACACTGACCTCGTCATTTTGGATGTTAAATCCAAGTCATTGACTAATACCAGTGCTTCATTCGATCGCTCGATTGCACAGTTTGCCTGGCGCAATAAGACCAGTTTCGTCGTTCAATATGACGACCGGGGCATGCGCACCATTTCACGCTACGATCTGAATGGCAAGGTTACGCGGCTGTTGTCTGATGTGTCAGGAACCACATTAGGCAGACCATACATTAGCGGTCAGTTCTCGATTGCTAATAACGGTATAATTGCTTACACCAAAGGGGATGCACTGAATCCAGCGAATCTTGGACTATATCGTAAAGGCGAGGCGAGCCAATTAACGAATGTAAACGCCGATCTGCTTGAGCACCGTGAATTGGGTCAGGTTAGCGCCATAGAATTTAAATCATCCTTTGATAATGAAACGATTCAGGGCTGGTATATCACTCCGCCTAATTTCGATGCGCAACAGAAATATCCACTGCTTGTCGAAATCCATGGTGGTCCACACCTGGCGTATGGGCCCCATTTTAGTGCTGAACTACAACGTTATGCCGCAGAGGGATACGTCGTGCTGTACGTTAATCATCGAGGTAGCACAACCTATGGCGAACGTTTTGCAATGCTGTTACAGGGCAAGTATTCTTCGGAAGAAGATTTTGCCGACCATAATTCAGGCGTTGATGCCATGATAGCGTTGGGTTTCATCGACGCTGATCAGTTATATATAGCGGGTGGTTCAGCAGGAGGCATTGCAACGGCCTACGCAATTGGCCTAACAGAGCGATTTAAGGCAGCAGTGATTACTAAACCAGTAATCAATTGGGTCAGTAAAGTATTAACAGCTGACAGCTACCTCAGCCAAATACCGAATCAGTTTCCCGGTGTCCCTTGGGAGAATCTCGAGCACTACTGGAAACGCTCTCCGCTTTCATTAGTGGGTAACGTGACGACACCGTCCCTGATTATGACTGGCGAGGAAGACAGGCGAACGCCTATGTCAGAATCAGAACAGTTTTACCAGGCATTGAAACTTCGGAAAATAGATACGGCACTGGTGCGCATACCGGGATCATCTCATGGTATTGCTGGGCGTCCATCGCGTATGATCGCAAAAATAGAATATACAATCGCCTGGTTAAATCGTTATCGTAAGTAGTGACGATGCGAGTCACTTTTTCTTTTTGATAATAACTCTTGAACTACACCGAGGTAACATCCTATGTCTGCGTCAATGTTTAAAGTCATCGCCTGCAAAATCATCTTTGTTTTGGCAGCCATCTTACTAGTGTTATTTGCACCTAGTAGTACTCATGCAGAAAACCAAGCATCTATAGAACAGCTCATTGAGCGATTTGGATTGCGTGAGGGGCAAGCTACAGCAGAACATCCACTCTACAAATCACCTGAGAAAATCGTAGTGTGGAATAGACCAGCACTCGTCAAGGCATTGCAGCAGGCCTTTCCTGAGTTAAATTTTACGCCAGTCGACTCGGTTGCTGCGATCGCAACTGAAGTTGTTGATGCGGATGTGTTGATCGGATTCTGTGCAGCGCCACTGTCGACTGTCGAAACTGAATTGCGCTATATCCAGTCAATTACTGTTGGTGTTGAAGGTTGTGCCAATTCGAAGGTGTTAAAAGATCGAGGTGTCTTGGTTAGCAACGTACAAAAGATGTCTGGCCCTCAGATAGCGGAGCATGCACTTGCCATGATGATGTCACTCGTGAGAGGACTCGATCTCTTCCAGGAAACTCAACGGAATAAACAATGGGACCGTAGCGTGCTTTCTTCAGGAAGCTCATCAGGAACAGGCATCTGGGAGATTGAGGGGCGTACCATTCTGGTGGTAGGGCTTGGCGGAATTGGTAAGGAAGTGGCAAGTCGTGCTCATGGTCTAGGCATGCGTGTCCTAGCAACGAGAAATAGCTCGAGGGAAGGCCCAGATTTCGTTGATTATGTTGGTCTGTCTGACGAGTTGAACGAGCTGGTAAAGCGTGCAGATGTTGTTGTAAATACTGTTCCTCTGACATCAAAAACCAGAGGTATGTTCAACAAAGACTTTTTCGATGCGATGCAATCACATGCCTACTACATTTCAGTCGGGCGCGGCGCGACTACCGATCAGCAAGCATTAATTAATGCATTGAAATCGGGTAGTATCGCAGGGGCGGGGCTAGATGTGACGGATCCTGAGCCACTGCCGTCTGAGAGTGAGCTTTGGTCATTACCGAGAGTTCTTATCACACCACATATTGCAGCCCGGTCGGATATCTATCAACAAAGAGTTGGCATGTTAGTGATTGAGAACTTACGACGATATCTTGCTGGAAAGCCGCTATTGAATGTCGTGGATTTAGAACGTGGTTATTAGTAGCTACTACAATCTGAACTGATTAAAGAGAAACCAACGGTTGCTGTGCAACCGTTGGTCAGTGTATGTTACTTGATGATGTCGGAGATCAGGTCAGGGTTAGTGACCAGGTTACGGACACCATGTGCATGATCTTCATTAAAGGTATTTCCTTCACACCACTTGCCAACTGATTGGATACTGACTTTGGCAACTTCAGGGCGAACACTCCAACTGACCTGAAGTGGTGAACCAGCTTCGTTGTAGCTTGGACCCGTGGTAGAGCCAGTGTACTGAATAGGTGTCCCTGTATTGTTAGGAATATTCAGTGCCTGATGCTTGCCATTGACCATGCCATGCTCGGCCAACTTATTGAAGTCCAGCGCATTTTCGTCATTCACCAATACAAACACCTGACCTTCGACTCGCAGTGAAGGATTCATGATTGAATCGCTGAGACAAGCACCTAATGTTGGACCAGGCTGGATGTTAGCGCTGGTGTGAACATAATGAACTTCAATCGTATCCCCGGGGTAAAGTGCTCCCGTCTCTTTGGGGCATATTGCACCTTCGACTGGTGCCAGCTCTGCTTTGGTTAGTTTGCCGTCATAGACAAAACCTGTCTCAAACCCCTTTCCATTACCATTGCCAGCGTATGTGGTAAATTCACCACCTGAGTGCTCAGCATTTTTGTGGAAGTGGATATTGCACAAATTCATTTCTGTGTGTGCGGGTGCCATATTAAACACGATGTCGTTGCTTCCAGTTGCCGTGTTTAAATCTCTGGGCGACTGTGGTCCAAACCCTTTACCAGCCGTGTTTTTAGCCAGATTAGCACGCTGTTCGGCAATCACATCATCCGATACATGCTTATGGTCTTTCGCATAAACAGCCGTTGAAACGAGTGCTGCAGCCACACAGAGCGTAATTTGCTTCATTTTCATTTAAATCTCCTTAGAGTATGAAGTTACAGTGTAATAAAACGATGTTGTCGCTAGTTCATTCCTCAGCGCAGGGTTGTCTGCAATGAGGCATCATTGTTGCTGGATACTTACGTTAGATTTTTAGCGTCAGATCGGTTTCAGGGTGTCGCTGACTTGCCAACTAGTGACAGAGCACATCTCGCAGTGTCTGATAGCGATAGCGCGCTGTTTGCGCTAGAAATACCTCAGCCGTAGCCAGGGCATCCGTGAGGGCGTTATGTGCCTTGTGATGGGGTAAGCGAAAGTATTCGCGTAAATTTGCCAATCTAAGCTGACTGGGAGCAAAAGAAGTCCCTTGACGTTGCCAATGGCGTTGTTGCAAATGCAGTGTATCAACGATTGGCAAGACAACTTCTGATCCGTAGAGTAGTTGGCAGGCTTGGTTCAGGAAACGTTCCTCGATTTGGTGGTAATGTGCGAGTAAAACTTTTCCCTGTAAATCGCCTAACAGATTACCGACCACCTCTCGGAGTGCTTCTCCGGCATCTTTAGCATCGTCCGTGATTTGATGAATAATGACGTTCTCTGCTCGTAGTGCCTCGTCTGTCCTGATTAATTGATGATAGGCACTGGCAACGGGAATACTCAGATGCTCGATGGATACGTAGCCAACACTGAGTAACTTATCACTCAGCGGATCCAGGCCGGTTGTTTCGAAATCAACTGCGAGCATACTGACTTCCTCAAGTCTCGTATCTGGCGTTGGAAAAGGCACGCTTAGAAAGTCTTTCAACGGACCGTCATTGACGCTACTTAATAGCCTCTTTCGCCTGTTGTCACGACTTCGTAACTTAGATATGAAGTCAATCATTTAAAACATACTCTGGCGGGAATCTTGCAATGTTTTAATGACCTTGAACGCATCTTTGAGGTGTTGTCGCTCGAGGACAGAAATTTGTTTCAGAGAGATATAGTTATCAGGCGGCTGGTTGGTTTGTAACTGCTTCACCTGATGCTCGAGCCGGATCTGCATCAATAACTCCATGGCATCAATGAGGCTTAGTGCAGACTCTGTGCTCACGGCGGAGGTATCTTTCGCCAATTGAAGACGTTCCATGGTGTTAACTGCCGAAATGCCCTCCGATAGGGCATAAATCCTCGCCAGATCGACGATCGGAGCGAGCCCGCTATGTTTGATATCCAATTTCGATTTATGTTCGCCTTCTGAAATGAGGACGAAATCACGAATCAAACCAAGGGGAGGCCTATTCGAAAGCGCATTCTTGGTCATATGCGCCAGAAAAATGGTATTGCCTCGGCACTGTTTGAGCATCTGCTGACGTAATGCTTCAACGAGCGAGTCATCCCCATATATCGTCTCCATATCGAAAAATATACTGGTATGCATGAGTGCCAGCGGTTCGGGTGTATTTACCCAGGAGTTAAAGTAGCCATGCCAAATATTGAGTGGTTGGCGCCACTTAGGGTTTGATGCCATGACATCTCCAGGACAATAGACAAACCCGCAGTCATTTAAGCCGTCATTGATAATGCGCGCGAAGGATTCGAACCAGCTCGCATCTTTCTCAGTCATGTCATCGGAGATAATCAAGGCGTTGTCCTGATCCGTATGAATTAATTGCTCCTGACGTGCCTGAGAGCCCAGCCCTACCCAAGCGTAGGGTACGGGTGCGGGTCCTAATGTCTGCTCTGCTAGGACTGCAAGTCGATAAGTCAGGGCGCGAGTGATTGCGGTGATACCCTTGCACACATGATTTGCCCTATGACCAAGCCTGGTCATACGGATCTGAATCTTGGGCAATAATTGACATACCTGCTTTAGGCTTTCCAGATCCGGGGACTTGTGGATCATTGAGGTCAGGTTGACTGTGTTGTTCCCCTCATTGTTCATCAGGTCTGTGGCGGTAACCATACCCACTACATCTTCGTTTTTTGTCACAGGTATGTGGTGGATATGTCGGCTCGTCATCATCATCAGAGCATCATACGCGGTGGCATTAATATCTATCGTCATGAGAGAAGTCGTCATGATCTCTTCCACTTTGGTAGAAAATGACAATCCTCTAGCGACCAACCTGCGTCGGATGTCCTTATCGGTAACGATGCCCGCAGGTTTATCGTCTGCCATAACAACAATACTGGAAATGCGTTTATCAGACATGGTCTGAGCCACAGACTGAATAGTGGTACCTATAGCGACACAATGTAGTGGCGTGTGGTAGCAATCCTCCACGAGTCGATTCGACAATGTTGATGAGATCAGGGACTGTTCGTCGAGTTGCAGTAGCCGCTTGCTGATTCGCTGTTCATAATTATGCCTCAGGGATTCTGACAACTCTGGGAAGTTCTCAATCAATTTATCAATAAATACATGCTCAATGGCATAGACGAGCGTATCTTCATCCGCGATTAACTGATGTTGTTTAACATCTCGCTTGACCAGATTAAAGGTGTCACTTTCGGCTAATTTCTGAATTAAGTCATCATCATCATCAACGTGGCTCAGCAAGCCTTTACGAACGATGAAGACCTGATCATTAATTTGCTTGAGTGACTCTCCTTTGCGCACATAACGTATACGTATGCCATCTACTAGCTTTTCCACCGCGGCATTCGGCAACGCCTGCATTGAAGCGGTTCCCTTTACGAACCGGAAGATATCTTGTAGCTCGTTGTCCATTATTTAGCCCTCTATTGATACGCACTAGTGTAGCGTTTTCTGAGCCTTTTGCGACGGATTAAGACTAAAGTTGAATAGAGTAATGCGGTCTCCAATTGTTATCGTCTAGCCTCGCAATCAGCTCATCCGGGGGAGATGACTGGTTATCAAGCAGGGTTACCTGCAATAAAAACTAAGAAAGTAGGAGTTTATCGTGGAAGGTAAAACTACATACTGGCAGGAAAATCTGCGACTCATATTCATATGCCTGGCTATATGGTTCACGGTCGCATATGTGTTGGGCATTTTACTCGTCGATCCGCTAAATTCTATCCGTTTGGGTGGTTATAAGCTTGGATTCTGGTTCGCTCAACAGGGATCTATTTATACATTCGTTGCATTGATCTTCTGGTACTCGCATAAGATGAATCAGCTTGATAAGAAATATAACGTGGAGGACAACTAATGGAAGAATTAAAGCTATATACCTATATTGCGGTATTCGGCACATTTGGCCTCTACTTTGCGATAGCATTCTGGGCTAAAGCAAGCTCTACCAGTGAGTTTTATGCTGCCGGTGGCGGCATAGGTCCGGTTCAGAATGGAATGGCGATCGGTGCCGACTGGATGAGTGCAGCGTCATTCATCTCGATGGCGGGACTAATTGCCTTTACCGGTTATGGTGGTTCTGTCTTCCTGATGGGATGGACAGGCGGCTATGTACTCCTCGCGATGTGTTTAGCACCCTACATGCGCAAGCACGGTAAGTTCACCGTGCCCGAATTTATTTCAGATAGATACTATTCAAAGAATGCGCGTATCGTAGCCGTATTATGTCTAATTATCGCCTCGGTAACCTACATCATCGGACAAATGAAGGGTGTTGGTGTGGCTTTCTCGCGTTTCCTGGAAATGGAATATGCACACGGGCTGTACTTCGGTATGGGCGTGGTATGGGTCTACGCCGTACTCGGCGGAATGAAGGGCATTACCTATACCCAGATTGCACAGTACTGCGTATTGATTTTCGCATATACAATCCCAGCTGTATTTATCTCACTTGAGCTGACAGGTAACCCAATCCCACAGCTTGGACTGGGTAGTACATTAGCTGATGGCAGTGGCGTATACCTATTAGATAAGCTCGACATGGTCGTTACCGATCTCGGCTTTAAAGAATACACCACGGATAACATGGGCGGCACATTGAATATGTTTGCCTATACCATGTCACTCATGGTCGGTACCGCAGGCCTACCGCACGTAATCATGCGATTCTTTACTGTCCCGAGTGTAAAGGCGGCACGTTCATCAGCAGGATATGCACTGGTTTTCATCGCATTACTCTATACAGTCGCTCCTGCAGTCGGTGCGATGGCCCGTCTGAATCTTATGGAAACGATTGAGCCTGCACCCGGTCAGCACATCCTATACGATGAGCGTCCACAGTGGTTTAAAGACTGGGAGAAGACCGGACTGTTAGCGTTCGAAGATAAGAACGGTGATGGTCGAATTCAGTATGTTGCTGATCCCGAGAAGAACGAGATGGTAAAGGTTGACCGTGACATCATGGTACTGGCTAATCCTGCTATCGCGAACCTGCCAAATTGGGTTATCGCCCTGGTGGCGGCGGGTGGTCTGGCCGCAGCATTGTCCACGGCTGCCGGACTATTGCTGGCGATATCTTCATCCATATCTCATGATCTGATGAAAGGAGTCTGGATGCCTGATCTCAGTGAAAAGAATGAGCTACTAGCGGGACGAGTTACGATGACACTCGCAGTCCTTGTGTCCGGCTATTTGGGGCTCAATCCGCCCGGCTTTGCAGCGGGGACGGTGGCGCTGGCATTCGGTCTTGCTGCGTCCTCGATATTCCCCGCCTTAATGATGGGTATCTTCTCCAAGAAGATGAGTGGTACCGCTGCTATCGCAGGTATGTGTGCCGGTATCGGTGTCACCATGCTGTATGTATTCCAGCATAAGGGCATCATGTTTATCCCGGGTACTTCATTCTTGGGAGGCATGTCAGAAAACTGGTTCTTAGATATTTCTCCGAATGCCTTTGGCGCAGTAGGTGCAATTGTGAACTTCGCAGTGGCTTTCGCGGTCCTTAAGTTAACTGACCCAGCGCCTGCAGAAATCCAGGATATGGTTGAGAACTTCCGTTCACCTCATGGTGAGATAGGCAGTGCACACGACCATTAAACCCACGTTGTAAACGCAAGCAAAGGCTGGTTCACTCTGTGTTCCAGCCTTTTTTTTGATATCTGAAATTACCTATCTGCTTATCGCCTAATTTTCAGAATATATACATTTTGGCTACAAAGAAAATGATTCTGGGGCAGCGAATCATGTTCAGTACCGAATGATATTAGATCTATCATTCACCACCTGATTTAAGGATTTATCATAATATTGAATAGCGGGAGCCTTCGGAGTCACGGACGACGGAGGGAGCCCACAGGGATGTGTTCATGGCGTCTCCGGCTAGGCAATATTATGATAAAGCCTTGTCAGTGATTCACTTACATACATATAGTTAATTAAGCTATCGGCTCAGAATACAACTAGTCTAAAGTCGCATTTGAGTGATCGTGAAAATGGCATACAATGGTGCCAACTATTCGCAAGTATAATGATAACAATGAATAAACATACGAAAGTTTCCCTAATCGTCGCTCCTTTCCTATTGATAGGAGGTTACGGCTTGATGGACTTATATCTCAAAGAGTCTGAAGATCCCAGAGTGATAAATTTAGCGCTCGATGGGGCAGACTGTCATATTAGCGCGAATCGCTGTCACTTTAGCGCGGGTGAATTTGAGATGAAGATTTACATAGAAGATGGGAAGACAGTCGTGAATTCCACACTGCCCATGCATCGGGTCAGTTTGTTTACCGTTGATGAAGAGAATGTGGTCGAATCTAAGCTTGGAATGTCGCAACAAGACCCGTACTACTGGCGCGCCGAGATGGGGCTTTCAGAGGCTCTAGCACAACAGCCAAACGGTATCACAATGCGGGTTATTGCGCAGATTGGCAAAGATAATTTTATTAGCGAATTTAACGCCCGGTAAGCTAGGAAAAAAGCTCGCCACTGACGTAAAGCCATTGGCCATTCTCTCTGATGAAGGTGGATCGCTCATGTAAAAAATCTGGTTGCTTATCTTCATTGATAAAGTACGCTTTGAACTCAACTTCTGCCGAATGGCCCTGCTGAGATTTATCAATAATTTCCAGCCCAACCCAATCTTGATTGCTATAGTTTAGAGCGACGCGACTGACTGAAATCGTATCAGACGCATACCAGGTATCGTAGAGATAGTCCCCATAGCCACCCAGTGCATACGCGCTATAGCGGGAGCGCATCAACTGCTCTGGCGTTTTGGGAGAAGCTTGCCCGGAAAGAAATCGACTGCAGCAGCGTGCGAAGGGTTTGCCGCTGCCACAGGGACATGCTGAGGGTGTTCCGTTCAAGGTGTTATACGAAATATTCCATCCGAGTCAGTTGCGACGTAGATGTAGCCATCAGCTAGCTGGACAACATTCCTGACACGCCCAATGTCTTCAAGAACTTTATCAACGCCTAGAATATTACTGCCGTCGAGTTTCACCAGTTCTAAGTTGTTAAATTTTAGACTGCCTACCAGTAGATGACCTTTCCAGTCAGGATACTTTTCGGATGTGACGAATACCATACCAGATGGAGCTATCGAAGGCGTCCATTGGTGGACGGGCTGTTCCATGCCTTCTTTTTCTGTCAGCTCTGTGAAGCTGGTGCCATTGTAGTTGATACCATAACTGATGACTGGCCAGCCGTAGTTTTTTCCTGCTTGAACGATATTGATTTCATCGCCACCACGTGGGCCATGTTCATGAGCCCAGATAGCACCAGTCACTGGGTGCATTGCCATACCCTGAGGATTACGATGACCATAACTGTAAGCAGCTGGAACCGCAGAGTCTACAAAGGGATTATCTTCTGGGATTCTTCCATCCGCATGGATCCGGTACACCTTGCCACCGTCCTGCGTAACATCCTGTGGGTATACATCACGCTCGCCGCGATCACCGATTGAGAAGTACAGCATGCCTTGTTTATCGAATGCCATTCTGCTGCCGTAGTGGAAGCGTCTGGAATAATTGGTTGCGGGTTTATAAACCCTTTCGATATCCGTCAGTGCACTGCCATCAATTTTGGCACGTATTATCGTTGTGTTATCGCCATCTCCAGGGCCATCTGCGCTGGCATAGGAAATATAAATCCAGCCATTGCTGTCATACTCAGGATGCAGAATAATATCCAGCAAGCCTCCCTGACCACGGGCACTGACTGCCGGTAGGTTGGCTACTGCACGACGCTCTTCACCTGGAGTGACACGATAGAGTGTTCCGGAACGTTCTGTTACTAGAAAATCACCATCAGGCAGTTGCACCATACCCCATGGTACATCAAATCCTTCAATAACTTTTTCATACTTGGCAGCATTGATTGTGCTGTGCGCGAATACGCTCAGGATTAGGATAGCGAGAAATCTCATAATGGCCTCATTGCGAATTTAAATAATGTTGTGAGTGATAGTCTCAGTGACGTTGCGTCATGATTATATCCTGTTACGACCTGCTTGCCACGTCAGATCAAGACATCAATCCTAAGGACAGGAACAACAGTTATCGATATCAGTGTGTTACTGATCACCAACAAAACCATAGTAGAGGCGATTAAACGAAAGGACTTTAGTCCTGCAATTCGTCGGCAAATAAGATGCCAACCGTGCCCTCTCTGCGAGGGTCTGCGCCGCCCTCAAGGGTTCCATCAGGTCGACGAACAACCGCACTGAGTCCGGAAATTTCACCTTCAGATTCATACACGTTGTACCCAAAATCGCGAAGGGCATCGATGATCTCTCTGTCAGCCCGATGTTTCTCTATTCTGACTTGTTGTGTCTTTGCCACCATATTGGGCAGGTCGATAGCTTCTTGCGGTGATAGACCCCAACGCATAATACCGACGACCGTTTTAGCGACGTAGGATATAATATTTCTACCGCCGGGTGAGCCGACTGCCATGACGAAGTCTCTATTTTCATCCAGGACGATGGTTGGAGACATGGATGAGCGTGGGCGCTTTCCGGGAGCAACTGCGTTAGCAATAGGATTTCCCTCATCATCTTCATATCGGAAGGAGAAATCAGTGAGCTGGTTGTTAAGGATCATTCCACCAGCCATGCGGGTAGAGCCAAAATATCCTTCTACTGTCGAGGTCATTGAGACTACATTGCCCTCACGATCTACGATCACAAAATGAGTCGTTCCGACATCATCATGGGTTGCATCCTGTCCGAATTGTGCCGCTTTATCCTGTTGCTGATATAACCAGGGATTACCTGCTTTGATGTCTGGATTCGCACCATCTCTGGAGATGAGTTTGGCGCGCTCCTTGATATAGGCCTCGCTCATCATGCCCTCTATAGGCACCTCGATAAAGTCATCATCAGCAATATATTCATTGTTATCTGCATAGGTAATTCTCAGAGCTTCAGCAAGCAGGGTCCAGTTGGCTGGGTCCTTTGCTCCGTCAGGTGAGAATTTTGGCGCCTCATTGAGTAAACTCATGACCATTGAGACGGATACCCAGGATGAGGGAAGGGCAGATCCGCAGAGTGTCATCGCGCGATATGAACTGCAGTAGGGGTCACGTTTGACGGCGCTGTAATCTGCCATATCCTGCATACTTAAACTACCTGCAAGAGGCTCTCTCTGTACTGAGGCGATGATCGCCTTAGCTAAATCACCTTTATAGAATGAATCTGGATCGGCAGCGATGATCTCAAGCGATTTAGCGTACTCCGGATTCTTTAGTACATGGCCGACCGGTAATGGTTGATCATCGATAAAGAGATAGTCATACAGATCGGTCGGACCGTTGGCAGGATCACGATAGAAGTATTTTTCATAGGCACGAATTGACTTGTTCATGCGCGGTGAGACCTTAAAGCCTTTCGTGGCGTATCCTTTGGCTTGGTCAAAAAGCTGATGCCAAGGTAATTTTCCATGGTCAGCATGGGCCAGGCGAAATAGAGCAAGTACACCGGGAACACCTATCGACAAACCACTGTCTTTTGCCTTACGTCGTGACATTTGTTTGCCATCTTCTTGTAGGAACAGTCCCGGAGTGACTGCCATGGGAGCCTTTTCGCGACCATTGTAATACTCGATGGTTTTTGTTTTGGCATCGTAATAGACCATAAAACCACCGCCACCTATTCCGGAGCTCTGTGGCTCAACCAGACTGAGTGTCGCCTGCAGAGCAATTGCGGCGTCCACTGCACTACCGCCAGCGCGCAAGACATTAAGTCCTGTCTCTGTTGCTAATGGGTTAGCTGTGACGACCATCGCCACAGCTTCGCGCTCTTGCTTCGTGGCATTAGTTTCTGCTTCTAGTCGCGGCGCAGGATCAGACTGGCTGCATGCAGTCGAGAACTGAAGGATGAACAGGAAGACGGCAAATTTAAGGGTATTCATACGGGCGTAATCTGATAGTTATCATTAATTATGAGATTACAGAGTATAGCCTGATGTCTGTGACAAGAAAACTCTGTGCAATTTGGGATGGTTTATATAGTATTACGATAGGCGATTAGCAATCTTAGAAACAT
This sequence comes from Enterobacterales bacterium, assembly GCA_965250035.1. Taxonomy (GTDB): domain Bacteria; phylum Pseudomonadota; class Gammaproteobacteria; order Enterobacterales; genus CAXRAF01. Next base: position 54,838 of record OZ252282.1, read on the forward strand.
AGGGATAAACATGAGTGATGAACGTAAACATTCATCGATTATAGTCGACGGTGTGGAGCAGGCGCCCAGCAGGGCAATGCTCTATCCAGTCGGTTTCAAACGTGAAGACTTCAGTAAACCACAGATCGGCATCGCCTCGACCTGGTCTATGGTAACTCCTTGTAATATGCATATTAATACGCTGGCTGAGCAAGCCTGTCAGGGTGCGAATGATGCCGGAGGCAAGGGTGTACAATTCAATACCATTACGGTGTCTGATGGCATCAGTATGGGCACTCCGGGGATGCGTTATTCATTGGTTTCTAGAGAGGTGATTGCTGATAGTATCGAGACTGTCGTCGGCGCACAGGGATTTGATGGCTTTGTTGCGATCGGAGGGTGCGATAAAAATATGCCTGCCTGTGGCATTGCAATGGCGCGTTTGAATCGCCCTTCGGTATTTGTCTATGGTGGTACCATTCTACCTGGCGCTGAACGGCGTGATATCGTCTCGGTATTCGAGGCAGTTGGTGCACACGCGGCAGGGAAGATTGGTGATATCGAGCTCGAACAAATTGAAACATCAGCGATCCCTGGTCCGGGTTCCTGTGGCGGCATGTATACCGCAAATACGATGGCGTCAGCATTGGAAGCAATGGGTCTGTCTTTACCCAATAGTTCTGCCCAGAATGCCGTATCCAGAGAGAAACTTAATGATAGTTATCGTGCCGGCGCAGCGGTCCGAGAGCTCATCAAACGGGGCATTAAACCCAGCGATATTCTCTCTAAAGAAGCACTTGAAAACGCTATAACGATTACGATAGCGCTCGAGGGTTCAACGAATGCGATCTTGCATTTACTGGCCATTGCACATGCTGCCAAGATTGATCTATCGCTAGATGATTTCAGTCGAGTTGGTGCACGAGTTCCGGTTCTGGCTGATATGCGGCCTGCGGGTCAATATGCTATGAGCGAACTGATAGAGATCGGTGGAATTCAACCGCTCATGAAACGCCTGTTACAGGAAGGTCTCCTACACGGCGACTGCATGACGGTAACCGGCAAGACGATGGCAGAGAATCTGGCTCAGGTGGAGGATTACCCGCACGAGCAAAAAATTATTCGCTCCTTCTCAAATCCGATTAAGAAAGACAGTCATCTGGTCATCCTCAGGGGGAACATCGCGCCTGAAGGTGCTGTCGCCAAGATAACCGGGCACGAAGGACTAGAGTTTAACGGCACAGCACGTTGTTACCATGGTGAAGAGAATGCCATGCAGGCAATCCTCAATGGCGACGTCGTTAAAGGGGACGTGGTCGTCGTCCGGTACGAGGGACCGAAGGGAGGTCCAGGTATGCGTGAGATGCTGAGTCCTACCAGTGCTATCAATGGACGAGGTTTGAGCAATGATGTTGCGCTGATTACTGATGGCCGATTCTCGGGGGGGAGCCGGGGATTCGTAATTGGTCATGTAACACCCGAAGCCTTCAATGGTGGAACCATCGCATTGATTGAGGATGGCGATAAGATATCAATTAATGCAGAGACCAAAGAAATTACTTTACATGTCGATGACGACACTCTGGCGCAAAGGAAAGCCGCATGGCGCAGGCCTGAGCCGTACGCCACACGGGGCACGTTGGCAAAATTCGCTCGGCTCGCAGCGAGTGCCAGTGAAGGGGCTGTAACTGATAAATACCTGGACCTGTAATAGGGAAACTAAGCGAGTAGAACGGGATATGGACAAGTTTATTGCCTTCAGAAATATCGGAATATCAGCTGTCATTCTCAGCTTAGTATCCATAGAGGTAAGCCTCGCCGAGGAAGAAATTACCCCTAATAGCAGGATTCGATTTATCGATGCGATCGAGATTGGCCGTGATGAGTCTCAGGGCCAATTTAGAGTGGGCGGCTTAAGCAGTCTATATATGGATCCTGAAAGCACGCACCTGATTGCTATATCAGACGATACCAGTACCACGGGTGCCCCACGATTACACGCCTTTACATTGCAACTAACCCATAACAGCCTTTCAATTAAACCTGAGTACGTCGTGGAATTAGTCAATGAGCAGAGGGAGAGCTTTCAACCGGGAGAGACGATCGATGCAGAGGCATTTGACAAGTTACCTAATGGCAATTGGCTAGTCTCCTCAGAAGGAATTAACCTAAATGAACGCTTCACAATACCGCAGTTACTGGAATTCAATACTGCTGGCACGCTAGTGAAACGTTGGCCATACCCGTCGCATTACCTTCCTGTTAGGTCGGCTAACCCTGAGACTGGCATTCGATCAAATGCCGCATTCGAAGGAATGGCACTAACGGCAGATAAACGGTTTCTCATTTTGGCAGCGGAGAAGGCTTTGTATCAGGACGGCGCATCGTCTAGCATGACATCGACCAGTCAGGTGAGAATAATGCGTTTGTCATCAACCGATGATGGCTATTCTCAACCACAGGAATTTCTCTATGAATTATCTGTGGTTCCGGCCTTCACAGAGGATGAGACGGTATTCAAAATCATCGGTATATCGGACATTCTCGTCCTGAGCGAAACCAACCTGTTGGTTGTAGAGCGTGCGTTTGTTGCCAGTCCGGTAAACAGAAATACTGTGAAATTATATCTGGTTGATCTACCCGCAGTTGAGGAATATGGTGCAGCAAATGAGGCGGATGAGTCAGCAACGTTACCAACGGTTGATAAGACACTCTGGCTTGATTTCGACAATTTTCTTTCCGAGTCAGGCTTCCCGGGAATTGATAATGTCGAGGGGATCATCATGGGGCCTGCGTTAGCGAATGGAAATTCCACTTTAATCGTTGTCACAGATAATAATTTCAGCGCCCGTCAGAAGACCCTGTTCTATGCGTTTGAGATAATCAATTCAAAAGACTAGTGTGAGTCTCAGGAAAATTGTCTGATAATTGAATTATTAAAGCAGTCTCTAAATGACTGTGCCCTGTTTTTCATTCAGGAAACGTACAAATTTATTATCATTGTCTACTAGAATGGCTTTTGGACTAATCGGTTCGTCACTGAGTGCAAAGGCGATTATGATAACCTCGTCACCCTGATTGACCAGGTGCGCGGCAGCACCATTGATTTCAATCGCACCAGATCCTGGATTGCCCTCGATAATATAAGTCTCAAGACGAGCGCCATTTGTGTTATCTACGATGAGGACCTTTTCACCGACGTGCATACCGGTAATATCTAGAAGGTCTTTATCTATAGTCACACTTCCCACATAATTCAGATTAGCGCAGGTTACAGTGGCTTTGTGAATTTTTGCATGCATGTAACTTCTAAGCTGCATTGTCACGCTCCGGAAATAATGCCCAGTCAGTCTTTGAAGGGCGCGTATTATGCCTAACAGAGGATGATAGATCAACCCAATAAGGGCTGTTAAGTCACTATCTGTTATACGGAAATTGGATCATATCAGTATCATTATAAACTAGACAGGCTTAGATCGCTGATTCTGGCATGTTACTTGCCTCGCCTCAGTTAAATTTGCGGGTATTAGCCGTTTTTGATGACACAATCGGCTACACATTTTGAAATCAGATAGTATTGCTCTGGCTTACAGGAGAGAATAGTGAAATGAACGATACGAGACGCCTGCCACCACTGCGAGCGTTACGGGCCTTTTTGGTGGTCGGAAAGCATCTAAGCATAAAGGATGCCGCGGAAGAGCTGTGCCTGACAGCCTCTGCTGTAAGCCACCAGATAAAGTCACTCGAAGAATATCTGGATTTGCCTCTGCTTGAACGCAAAACCCGCGCGCTGGAATTCACGCCCGCTGGGAAGACCTATCATGATTATTTGGATGGTATATTTGAACGATTATCGACCGTTACGCACCAATTAAGTGCAGAATACGGCAGGCATATGATTCGCCTCAGTGTGCCTCCCTTCTTTGCCAGCGAATTATTACTACCCAAGTTAGCCAAGTTACAGGAGCTCATGCCTGGAACAGATATTCAGATATTAACGCAACCAAACAAATTAACAGAACATCCTGCCGAGGCAGATTTGTCGATTTTGTTTGGCTATAGTAAAACCAATAAGATTCAGGCAAAGGAATTATTTGCTTGTGATCTCGTCGTGGCAGCATCTCCTAAGTTAGCCAGTAAAATTAACCAAACATCCTACGCTGGACTCAATGGTCAAACACTGATTGTCCATGAGAACAGGCCCGATGCCTGGCAGGAGTGGAGTCAGGCTGCGAAGATTCCCAAAATTAAACCAGGCAAAATGATACGCTTCGATAGCATGAGCTCAGTCATGGATGCAGTCTCTCGTGGACTGGGGCTGGGCATTATTTACCTTCCGTTAGGAAACAATTGGATTTCATCAGGTCAGATTGTGCAGCTTTACACACAACATGCTGTATATGGCGAGAGCTTTTATCTCGCCTGTAGAGAAGAAGATGCCAAACGAGATGATATCAAACGAATCTCCGATTGGTTGCTGCAAGAATTCACTGGCCGATAGCTGAATTTTTCTTAGGTATACCTCAATAAATGTCGTTTGTAGATTATCCCCGACATCACTAACCTAATACCTGAGCGTAAGCTCGTATTTACTAGCGAACATTTACTAGCGTAAAGAGGAGACTCACAATGACTAACAGAGCAAAATTGGTATTAGGACTGGCAGTTGGTATCGGTATTTCTTCACCTGTATTGACGGCGGATGAAGTGACAGTTGAAATGGGCATGAAAGCCTGCGCGGAAGCACTGATGGCTTCGCTCAGTCAGAAAGCTCCAACAACTAACTATGTTGTTCAACCACAGGGCAGGGGTATGCATGCTGACTTGAGACGTACACAGATGATCTATCTGGATGCGGCACTCGGGGAAGAGAACGTAGCCAAAGCAAACTGTCGTGTTAACAAAGATGCTGTAGTAACCAACTTGGAATTACTGCCTGGTGATGCTCCAGAAGCCCGTCGTCGTGCTTTATAATGCACATTCGCACGATGCTTAGTAGTAACATGGGGTTGGTCGTGTTAATTCATTGATCAGCCCCATTAAAAAAACCTGGTCAACAACGGCAGTCAACCAGGTCCCAACTAATCTCGACTAGTTAGAAAGCGTATTTAGCACCAAATTGCAGACGCGTCATATCACCTTCCTGACCGCCGGCATTCTCTCGATTGGTTATCGAATACTCAACACCAAATGTTAGCTTGGGGACAGGTGAGTACATCAGGTTTGCACGCAACGTGCTCGCGGAAGAGGATATCCCAGTGCCAGTCAATGCAACATTATCGTCAACATCGATCATCGAGTAAGAAAAGTTACTTCTCCAGCCATCACCCCATGGGTGCTGCCAGGCGACGAAACCAGAGGTAGAGTCGATTGTTTCGAGGTTGCCAGCTGCATCCAAGACAGCCCCGTTTACGAAATTCAGCCCCACATAGCGTCCAAGGCCTGAACCAGTGGTTAACATGAATTTCAAATTATCTTTGCCAAAATTAAACCGACCTGAAACGCTCACGCCGAATGAACTGGCAGAGTCGTCAATCGTTCCACCACTGCTGGCATCAGAGTAATCTAATTGCCTCATCAGACCGCTCAGTTTGACATAACTGCCATTATCGAGTTTAAAGGCATAGTTTGCCGCTAGATCGGGTAAGGTGTTGTCATCTGTAACGATGCGAGCACCGCCACCAAATGGGGTTACTGTTGTTTCGGGGTTTTCCAGCGCGATGCTAAAATTACCATTGCTGTAACGCACCTGTGCCTGTCGCGCAAATGTCGTACCTTCTGTGACACCGACAAAATCAACTGTTTCAGGAAGTGCGCCTACATCTTGAAAGGTTGACCAGGTTTCGCCGAATAGCCAGTTACCATATTTTATAAATGCATGACGCATTCTGGGAATGTAAGAATTTGAGATTCTTTCATTGCCTCCTGGGGTTACCAGGAAGTCGAATTCTATGCGTGTTGTTATTTTCTCGCCATTATCCAGTTCGGTTTCAGTACCAAAAAAGAAACGTGTTTGTTTAGCATGAAAGTCGAATTGGGCATCTTCATCGATACCGCCAATTGGCGTGAGACTTGGGATATAGAAGTCTCGCGCGAGGTTTTGAGGCCCGAGTGTGCCATCATCAGTGTTGGTAAACAACGCATCGAGTTTTATATAGCCACCATAGGAAAACTTCGTCTCAGAAGCAGAAGACACGGCGGTCATTGTTAATAGAGGTAATGCGATAAGTGCTATTAGATGTTTTTTCATTGTTGATCTCCCCATGAACACGTCGCCATTGTGTCAAAGGTTCACTTTTCTCAGCTATAAGATATTGGTCTATAAGACTAAAGTCGTAGGTCACTAATTCGTCGCCAACTAGCGACCAAAGTCTGATGGATTGTCTAGTCTCGGACAGGTATAAATCCAGATAACCGCAATATTTGTCTCTGAATCTAAAGTGATCTAGTATGCTATGAATCTAACAACAATAATTACAAATGACATGACCAGCATTTTAATAGCAGATGACCACCCTCTGTTCCGCGAGGCGCTAAAAGGTGCATTAGGAAGCCAGCATCCGGATATAGTTATCAGAGAGAGCGCTAATCTCGAAGCCACTCTCGAACAGCTCGAAATAGATGATGAGTTGGACTTACTACTACTCGACCTTCATATGCCTGGCAGCGACGATCTATACGGTCTGATAAGGATCAGAGAAGACTATCCCCATGTACCAGTAGCGGTCATCTCCGGTACTGAGGATCTGTCAATCATGTCGAAAGTCATCGGCTATGGGGCGTTAGGCTTCATTTCTAAAGCCAGTTCCCCGGATCTCATTGAATCAGCGATAGGCAAGATTCTTGACGGTGATATATGGGTACCTGCGCATTTGCAGGGCAAAATTAAGGAACTAAGCGAAGAGGAATCTTCACTCGCACAAAAAATTGCCGAGTTAACACCACAACAATATCGCGTGTTGTGTTATCTAAGAGATGGCTTGCTAAATAAACAAATAGCCTGGGAACTCAACATCTCTGAAGCAACTGTTAAGGCACATATTACGGCGATTTTTAGGAAACTGGATGTCACGAATCGTACTCAGGCTGTACTTGTTGCCGCAAAAATCCAGCTCGATCAACCTGTGGAAACAGCGCCGGTAAGACACTGAAAACCAATCAATACCGTATAATTCAACCTATATTGCATATTGCAACTGTTGAATGTCATGATTGATTGCACGAAAACCTTTTATCAGACCAATTTATCAAAGCGGATATTAGTATTACTGCTAGTTTTTTGTGCACTCTCCATTCCAAAATTATTTGATCTGCGCCTCAGTAATGATTTCAGAGTTTATTTCAGCGAGGACAACCCTGAACTAGAAGCCTATGAGCTGTTTGAGCGTGACTTTACTTCACACGATAGTCTGGTCCTAATGGGGGTACTGAACGACGACACAAAATCCTGGTTACTTCCCGAATACTGGCGACTTGTTCGTGAGATCGAAGAAGACTTATGGACGGTTCCGACTGTTCATCGGGTCAGTGCGCTCAGTAATTATCAGTATACCCGAGTCAAAGGTGACGATCTTGTAGTAACGCCAGTAATTGATTTGTTGAGTGAGCTCATAGGGCGGGAAGCCACTACAGTAGCCGACATACCGGAAAAAGTTCATAGCTTGTTTCAGTTGGATCCGCAGCTACGAGATTTATATCTGTCGCCTGATCAACAACTCATCGCATTTCAGGCGGATTTGTATCTCGACAGGAATTCGCCATCACAAGCGCGCACTGTCTATGATTACGCTGATCAGCTCAGGCGTAATTGGCAATCTGAGAATCCTGATATTGACTTTTATCTGATAGGTTCGATCAGCTCAAATATGACCCTGGAAGATGCTGTTGCAGATGATTTCATAATTCTCGTACCACTCACTTACCTTGTCATCACGGCTGGCCTGCTTTTCTTCCTACGTAGTGTGAAGGCAACCCTGTTAACCTTATTGATCACTAGCATCAGCATCGTTTTCAGTTTTAGTATATTTGCCTTATTTAAGACTGAATTAACACCAGTCGCTGGATTCGTCCCAACCGTTATACTAACTCTCGCTGTCGCCGATAGCGTGCATTATCTGACGACCTATCGTTATCTGATGATTAATGAGCGTTTATCCTCCGAACGAGCGAATCTAGAAGCATTCAGGATAAACTGGCTACCAATCACCATTACATCCATATCAACGGCAATCGGTGTGCTATTTCTCAATTTGAGTGACTCTCCGCCTTACCGAGATCTGGGTAACATGGTGGCAATTGGCGTCATCTTAGCCTGGCTGTTTACCTTACTGATTCTCCCTACACTCATCAGGTGGTTTCCCATTGAATACAGAAGCCGAACGCAATCATTAGATTTCGGGCATGCCGATCGAATGACGCAATATGCGCTGTGGTTGAAGAAGAATAGCAACCTCATAACAATCTGCATGTTACTCCTGATCTTGCTGTCTCTTTACGGTGTTGCCCAGCTTCGCTTTAGTGAGAATTGGTCAAGATACTTTTCTGATTCTTTCGAGGTCACGCGTGCTATCAATATTATCAAAGAGAAATTTGATCGATTGCACCGTTATGAATTGGTGTTGCGTGGTGAAGAGGAGAACGCAGTAACACGTCCAGAATATCTCGCGCTGATGGATGAGCTGCTGATGTATCTGGAACAACACGATAATGTTCAGCAGATTCAGAGTTATGGATACATACTGAAGCGACTCAACCGGGTCATGAATCAGGACAATCCAGATTATTTTAAAATGCCTGAGGATCAGCAACTCGCAGCACAACTATTGTTGCTCTATGAACTGTCACTTCCGCAGGGTATGGGATTGGAGAGTTTTGTATCGATCGATAAGTCAGCCGCAAGAACAAGTATACTCCTGAAACCATCGGAATCTTATCAGTTACTCGAGTTTGAACATCAGTTACGACAGGTCTTTTCAGCGATCGCTGATGGCGCCGGGAATAAGGTGGTGCTGGAAGTATCAGGTCTTGATCACATTTTTTCGCACATTGCAGAGCGCAATATCTACCAGATGATTATTGGTACTTCGATCGCATTAGTCATTATTAGCCTGATGTTGATGCTCATCTTTAAATCACTTAAATATGGCCTGGTCAGCCTAATCCCCAACCTCATACCAGCATTGATTGCTTACGGTCTTTGGGGTGTTACTGTAGGTTATATTGATCTCGCACTTTCTGTTGTCATCTGCATGAGCCTCGGTATCGTGGTCGACGATACGGTGCATTTTCTGAGTAAATATATACATGCTAAGAGAACCAAGAAACTATCTACGGAGGCGTCAATAAACTATAGTTTCCATATCGTCGGTCGGGCGTTGGTTACGACGACTGTTATTCTAGTCACCGGATTTTCGATGATGCTATTGTCGCCATTGTTACCAACGGCAAACACAGGGGCACTGCTATGCATCACGCTGGTTATGGCACTGGTCGTCGACTTTACCCTATTGCCCAATATGCTCAGGCGGTTCGATTTCACGACTAGCTCGTCAGCTTAGTCAACAATGCTCGTAATGCAGCGGGTTTTACCGGCTTCGGGAGATACTGGACATTCATATCCTGAGCAGTCGCCTTAAGTGTGTTATCACGAAGGGCCGTAACTAGCACTGCGGGTAGCTCGCTATCCGATATTTCTCGGAATTGTTGGATGAGTTGCAAACCGTTTGGCTTGTCCTCACCAAGCTGATAATCCATCAGAATTATATCTGGAGCGAATGTTTTGATATGGTTGATTGCATCTGCCGGATCCTGACAAAGTGTCGTTCTACATCCCCACTTATGCAGAAGTTTAGACATGGCATTCAGATTTTCTCGTTCATCATCAACGCAGAGAATCTTGAGATTTAAATTCTGGCGGCTGAGATTGGCCTGCGGCTCAACGATGTCCTCGATGGCGCCAGAATAGATTGGCAAACTAACAGAGAAGCATGAGCCTTGGTTAAGATGGGAGCGAACTGAAACTGGTGTATCCAAAAGACTCGATAGTCTGGTTACGACGGCAAGTCCTAAACCAACTCCTGGCTCGGTTTGTCCCTGAATGCGATAGAAGTCCTGAAAGATTTTTGCTTGCTCATGTTCACTGATGCCTGGGCCTGTGTCATAGATGTTGATTTTGATGTGATCGCCCCCTCTGCGACAGGCCAGAATCACACCACCAGATTCGGTATACTTTATCGCATTAATCACTAGATTTTGTATGATTCTACGCAGATAGGTGGCATCAGTGTTGACTGCGACCGATTGCAATCGGCACGTAAAACGTAAATTTTTCTGTTGCGCGACAATTGCCATTTCCTGTGCCAATGGCTCCAGTATCGCGCGCAAATCAAATGGCTTTATATCTGGCTCGATGTTGCCTTCATCCAGACGTGAGATTTCAAGCAATGTTTGTATCAATGACTCGGTCGAGGTTAGGCTTTGTCCGACCTTGTCGATCAGCTCTTTATTGGTAGCGCCCAGCTCTGATTGATGGATCGATGCAAGATACAGTTTAGCGGCATTTAATGGCTGTAAAATATCATGACTTGCCAGTGCTAAAAATCGTGTCTTCATCGCATTCGCAGATTCTGCCTGGCCTTTCGCGATCGTTAATTCGGCTTCCACATGGCCACGACGCTCAATTTCAGTTTTGAGAGCTTCGTTTATCTCCTGCACCTCACGGCTTCGATCCTTGATGCGCTGTTGTAAGTCGATATTGCTTTCATCTAATGCGCGTTGTGTTTCAATATGTTCAGTGATATCTGTAAAGCTGGTGACAAAACCTCCATGGGGGAGGGGGTTGCCAACCATCTCGATGACTTTACCGTCTGAACGACGGCGCAGGAAGCGATGGGAAGAACCCGCTTTTAAATAGGCAAGTCGTTTATTAACTAAATCTTCTATTTCGCCGGGACCACATTCGCCACGCTCGACGTTGTAACGAATCAGTTTCTCAATAGGTGTTCCAACAATAATCATGTCTCGAGGATAGTCATAGAGCTCAAGGTATCTTTTATTCCATGCAACCAACTCAAGCTTGTCATTAATTACACTGATCCCCTGATCGAGATTTTCTAGTGAGGTAAATAAAATATTCTGGTTAACACTGAGGGCCTCGGTCGTTTCGCCGAAGAAATTCACCATATCTTCGAACTCAATCTTACGGCCGCGCAATACTGCGGACATGATTGAGCGTGCCGAGGAAGCACCAATAACGCCACCCAACAGGAGTTCACAATGTTGGGTAAAGTCGGCGCTGGCTGATTCGTTATGTATGAGTTGCACTTCATGAACCGTTCGATAATCTCGGAGCACGCTGGTGGTTCTGGCTTGCCCGAGAAAAGTCGTCAGAAGGATGCGTAAGTCTTCGTTGGTGATGCTGGACAAGCTCTGAATATTAGTCGGCTCAGTATCTGTCTCTGGGTTAATGAATATGGCAGCCTGTATCTTGTCTATGAGTCTCGGCTCGGCCCTGACTGAAAAGAAAATGAAGGAAAGCGTATTAATCGTTAAGCTGGTGATGACCATCATCACCAGATATTCTGTTTGACCAATATTCACCTCTGGGTCGGGATTAATAATGAACAGGACACAGGTTATCAATCCGGTACTCAAGCCGGCAATGACACCATTGGCGTGACCTTTCCTCCAATACATTCCAGCCACTAACACGGGCATTAATTGAATGACTAATGAGAATGCTAGTAAGCCGATATTGCTCAACGCTGCATTCGAAGAAAACAGTTTGTGATAGAAATAGCCTGCTACCAGAATACCGACAATTGTAAACCGACGAATGTTCAGGATGTGCTTACTAAAATCCTGCTGCTTATGGATTAAATTGTGTTTATCGCGCAGGATTAGGGGCAGCATGACATCGTTACTAATCATTGTACTCAGTGCAACAGAGGCGATGATGATCATTGCCGTTGAGGCAGATAATCCACCGATAAAGGTCAAAATACTCAGTGCCTGATTGTCAGTCATTAGTGGGAGTGCCAGGACGTAGCTGTCTGCATTGATATCGGCATGGTCAAAATAAGCCAGTCCCGCCTGGGTGATCGGGACAATGGCTATGGAGATAAGTATCAGATAAATCGGAAAGCTCCAGCGAGCCGTTTTAAGATGGTCTACATTCTTATTATCGATGATCGCTACATGGTACTGTCTGGGTAAACAAATGAATGCAGCAGCAGCCATGAAGGTTTGCGTAATAAAGGTGGTCGATAAGAAGTCACTCGCTTGCCAATTTGAGAATGGATCAGGTACTGCTATTGGCGGCAGCTCCATGTTAAGTGCAAATATACCAACGGCCAATAGAGCGATAAGTTTCACTACTGATTCAAAGGCGATAGCCAACATCAACCCACTGCGGTACTCGGTGATATCAACCTTACGAGTTCCGAACAAAATGGCAAAGAATATCATCACGACAGTTGCCGCAAGAACCATCTCAGAATAGTAGTTGTATGACGCCTTATTATCGTAAGATGCGATGATAGAAAAGCTCATCCCTAGTGCTTTTAGTTGTAGTGCGATGTAGGGGATGGTCGCTAGGAGTGCGATAAGAGTCACCATCACGGCTACCAGGCGTCTCTTGCCATAGCGTGAAGACAACAAGTCGGCGAGAGAGGTCAGTTTCTGCTTCTTACTAACCAACAGTATCTTACGAATAAATGAAAAGCCAAACACCAGAAGCAGGAGTGGACCAAGATAGATCGGTATATAACTCCAGCCACCCTGAGCAGCATTACCAACAGCACCAAAATAGGTCCAACTGGTGCAATATATTGCAAGTCCCAGGCTATATATCAGCGGGTGACTGGTGATTGCTCTGGCTTTTGCTGAGCCACTGTCGCCCCATCTTGCGAGCCAGAAAAGACCAGCAAAATATAGGGTCGCGACGACGATGGTTGCGAATATCATAGTATATGTTTCTTATTATTATTTAACGTGGTTGACGCCTGTGCTTAACGAGTCCCAAATTAAGTCTAGTGTAACAGCAGAATTGTAGCGACGAGTAACAAATATCCGAATTGGACATTAGTATCATGCATCATGAGTTGCATTGCCCAAACCTAAAAATACAAAATAACGTCGCAATAGCCTTTATTTTGGCGTTTATTGTGATCTATGTGCTAGTCTAGACGTATATTAGTCTTTCAAAAGGCAGACGGGTATTCTCGTGGCGATCGACATTTCCATTGATACAGAACAAAGGATTTTCAGTTGTAAATATACTGGTTCTGTTAATGATGATGAAATATACGCTGCCTGGCGCGATTTCTATGAATCTGGTAGCTGGCGCAAAGGGTGGCTTGAGTTTTCAGATTTTAGTGAATTGAAGACAGCTTCTATCAGCCCAACTGGAATCCAGCGCGTCGCACAGTTTCGATATGGCAGACATCAAAAAGCGAATGCGAAACAAGAATATCTGATGTATGCACCGACTGCGCTGGGGTTTGGATTATGTCGCATGTACCACACCTATTCTGAAACCTCGTCAGACCAAATCACGTTAGTGAGGACCATACGGGAAGTCGAGGAGTATCTGGAGCGATATTCACAAAATAAATGCAACTGCCAAAACTCTTGAGCAGCCCTGCATACATACCAAACAGCCATTCCTACCGCCTAGTAATTAATCATTTGTTTACAGCCTTGATATCTGATTGATGCCCTATCGTCGTATCAATGACAATATCGCCGGTAGTGATGTCATCTATGAAACGCATTGAAAAAGCACATTTACCAGAGAAACAATGTCTGGTGTGTAATAAGCCATTCCGCTGGCGTAAGAAATGGCAGCGAGACTGGGAGCAGGTGAAATATTGTTCTGAGCGTTGCCGTCGACAGAGGAATTCCATATGACTGCAAAACGTGTTGCGATATTCGGGGCCAATGGTGGGATAGGGAATCAGTTTGTCCGACACTACCTCAATCATCCCGGTGTGGAGCAGGTATATGCCTTCAGCCGAAATAAACTGTCTCTAGATGATGATCGACTACACTTTATACCTGTCGATGTTATGACAGAAGCTAGCATCAAAGAGAGTCTTGAGGCGATCGGCGATAACAAGCTGGATTGTGTTGTGGTTGCACTAGGCACATTACACGATGGCGAGCGTATGCCGGAGAAACAGCTTGCGGATCTGTCATTGAGTAATCTCGAGGAGGTATTTCAGATCAATACTTTCGCACCAGCGCTGATAATCAAGCACATAAAACCATACCTTAATAAGGCAGAGAGGAATGTAATTGGCTTACTATCCGCCCGGGTCGGCTCCATTTCTGATAACCGTCTCGGTGGCTGGTACGCTTACCGCGCCTCCAAGGCAGCATTAAATATGCTAATTAAGTCGGCAGCCATCGAACTCGGACGAAGTCACAAACGAAGCATCATCATCGGCCTACATCCGGGTACGGTTGATACCAACCTGTCGAAACCATTTCAAGGACGCTTGAAAGAAGGACAACTATTCACGCCTGAGCAATCAGTCACTCAGCTCGCCAACGTGATTGAAACCGTCACTCAAGAGCAAAGCGGCTCATGCCTAGCCTACGATGGCTCCGTCATTCCGGCTTAAATAACTGGACTATCGGGCCTCAATCGTAAGTTAATTCTCTGAAGACGCCGTGAATACATCCATGTAGGCTTCCTCCGGCATCCATGCCTCCGAAGACTTCTGAGAATTAACTTAGCAATATCGTCCCTAAGACTCAGCTTGTGCATTCGGATTGAGTGGGGTAGACCAGCGGTTGAGAGATGCGATATTAGAAAAGCGGGGCCTCCGGAGACATGGATGTCGGAGGGGAGCACCCAAGGATGGGCTTGATGCGTCCCCGCGATCTAATCGCATTTCGAAAATAAGCTGGTCGGTTCGTTATTATGCCAAGCCTACAAGGATGTATTCACGGCGTCTCGTAATAAACACTAAATGACTAATCCGAAAATGCGAACCATGTGAAAAGTGTGATTATTGTAGAGAATTAATTCCTTGAAATCCCTTGACTTAAGAGGCCCTGTGAGTATAATTGCGCCCCTAGCAGATGGGCCGGTAATTTTCCTGTCATTAACGTCTCGCTAATAAATTGTCGCTAATTCTTGAGAAATCAATAGTTTAGTGCATCACAACAGACTCAATTGGAGTCTGAATGTAACATGATTCGACACTGCCGCCGGATGAAATATCGGTTATAGGCAGCGTCTTTTTTTACGCATTAAAAAATATTGGAGTGTCTTTGCAATGGCAAAGCAGCAAATACGAATCAGATTAAAGGCGTTTGATCACAAATTGATTGATCAATCGACCCTGGAAATTGTCAACACAGCGAAACGCACCGGTGCACAAGTTGTTGGTCCAATCCCTTTGCCTACGCGCAAAGAGAAATACACAATCCTGGTATCACCACACGTGAACAAGGATGCTCGTGACCAGTACGAAATTCGCACCCACAAGCGCATGGTCGACATCATTGAGCCAACTGAGAAAACAGTTGATGCTCTGATGAAGTTGGACCTGGCTGCAGGTGTGGATGTGCAAATTAGTTTGACATAAATATTATTTAAGAAGTGAAGCAGCAATTTCGCTGCGGTGAGGAAAATACAATGACAATCGGAATTGTAGGCGTCAAAAAAGGAATGACTCGAGTCTTCAAAGAAGACGGACAGTCTGTTCCTGTGACAGTCATAGAAGCAACACCGAACCGTATTACTCAGCTGAAAACTCAGGAAACTGATGGCTACACGGCTATTCAGGTTACTGCGGGAAGCAAGAAAGCGTCTCGAGTAAACAAGCCTGATGCAGGTGTATTCGCAAAAGCCGGCGTCGAAGCAGGACGTGGTCTGTGGGAATTCCGCATGAATGAGTTAGAGGATCTGGAAGTTGGCGGTGAGTTAACTGTTGAGCAGTTCGAAGAAGGCCAAAGCGTAGACGTTACTGGTACATCGAAGGGTAAAGGTTTTCAGGGCGGTATCAAGCGCTGGAATTTCAGTACTCAGGATGCGACACACGGTAACTCTCTGGCTCACAGAGCGAATGGTTCGATTGGTCAAAACCAGACTCCAGGCCGTGTATTCAAAGGTAAGAAGATGTCGGGCCACATGGGTGCAGCTAAGACTACCACTCAGTCACTCGAAGTCGTTCGTGTAGATGCCGAGCGTAACTTGCTGCTTATTAAGGGTGCCGTACCTGGTGCTCCTGGTGGCGATGTCATCATCAAGTCAGCTGTTAAAGCTGCTAACAAGGCTTAAGGAGTTTAATGATGGAATTATCTTTAATAGCTCCAGGTAGTGATAGCGCAGGCGCAGTAACAGTTTCTGATACTGCATTCGGCCGTGAGTTTAATGAATCTCTGGTTCATCAAGTGGTTGTCGCTTATCTTGCCGGTGCTCGTGCAGGAACAAGAGCTCAAAAGAATCGTTCTGACGTACGTGGCGGTGGTAAGAAGCCATGGCGTCAAAAAGGTACTGGTCGTGCTCGTTCAGGTACTATCACTAGCCCAATCTGGCGTAAGGGTGGCGTGACGTTTGCTGCTCGTCCACAGGACCACAGTCAGAAAGTAAATAAGAAGATGTATCGCGGTGCGATACAGAGCATCTTCTCTGAATTAGTTCGTCAAGAGCGATTGATCGTTGTTGAATCAATCATCGCAGACACTCCTAAGACTCGTGAGTTATCAACTCAGTTGAAGGCACTTGGCTTGGAAGATGTACTAATCATCACTGACAAAGTCGAGGAGAATCTGTACCTCGCAGCACGTAACCTACACAAGGTTGACGTACGCGATGTAGCGGCTATCGACCCTGTCAGCCTGATTGGTTTTGAGAAGGTATTAATCACAGTTGAAGCTCTGAAGCAATTAGAGGAGAAGTTGGCATGAACCAGGAAAGACTTCTAGACGTCATCAAGGCGCCTCACGTATCAGAGAAATCAACTATCATCGCCGAGCGTGATAACCAGATTGTTCTGCGAGTAGCAACTGATGCTACTAAGCGTGAAATCAAATCTGCTGTTGAATTGTTATTCGAAGTAGAGGTTGATTCAGTACGTGTTGTCAACATGAAAGGTAAAACCAAGCGTCACGGTCTGGCGGTTGGTAAGCGTGTAAATTGGAAAAAAGCTTACGTCTCACTGAAAGAAGGTCAGGACATCGACTTTCTGGGCGCTGAAGCATAAGGGTAAGAGGAACTAGTCATGCCAAGTATTAAGAGCAAACCGACTTCTCCAGGACGCCGCTTCGTTGTCTCAGTGAAGAATGAAGAACTCTGGAAAGGTAAGCCGCATGCACCACTATTAGAGCCTAAGAGTAAGTCTGGGGGCCGTAATAATAACGGTCGTATCACGACTCGTCATATAGGTGGTGGACACAAGCAGCATTACAGAAAAATTGATTTCAAGCGCAACAAGGTTGGTGTACCAGCGACTGTTGAGCGTTTGGAATATGATCCAAATCGTAGCGCTCATATTGCGTTACTGAAATACCTGGATGGTGAGCGTGCCTACATCATCGCACCAAAGAAATTGCGTGCCGGTGATGAAGTCATTAACGGCGAAGATGCGCCAATCAAGACAGGTAACTGCTTGCCAATGCGCAATATCCCAGTGGGTACTGTAATCCACTGCATCGAAATGAAGCCTGGCAAGGGTGCCCAGATGGCGCGCAGTGCTGGTGCTTACGCACAGCTGGTCGCTCGTGAGGGTACATACGTGACATTGCGTTTACGCTCAGGCGAGATGCGCAAGGTACTTGCAGAATGCCGTGCAACGATAGGTGAGGTCGGAAACTCAGACCACAGCCTACGCAAATTAGGTAAAGCGGGAGCTACGCGTTGGCGTGGAGTTCGTCCAACCGTTCGTGGTGTTGCCATGAACCCGGTTGATCATCCACATGGTGGTGGTGAAGGTCGAACTTCCGGTGGTCGTAACCCGGTTACTCCATGGGGTGTTCCTACCAAGGGTAAGAAGACTCGAAGTAATAAGCGCACTGACAAGTTGATTGTCCGTCGCAGAAATAAACGTTAATTGAGGAATAAATTGTGCCACGTTCACTGAAAAAAGGCCCATTTATCGATCTACACCTGATGAAGAAGGTTGATGATGCTGTTGCCAACAACAACAAGCGTCCAATCAAGACCTGGTCTCGCCGATCAATGGTTTCTCCTGAAATGGTTGGATTGACAATTGCCATTCACAACGGTCGTCAGCATGTTCCTGTGTACATCACAGAGGACATGGTTGGACATAAATTAGGTGAGTTTGCTCCGACCAGAACTTATCGCGGTCATATCGCAGATAAGAAGGCTAAGAGGTAATCGCTATGGAAACTATTGCAAAACATAGACAAGCCAGTATCTCAGCGCAAAAGACACGTCTGGTTGCCGATCAGATCCGCGGAATGCAAGTTGATCAGGCGTTGAATCTGCTTACTTTCAGCAAGAAGAAAGCGGCCGTTCTGGTCAAGAAGGTTCTAGAGTCAGCCATTGCCAATGCTGAGCATAACGATGGTGCTGACATCGACGAGCTGAAGGTCTCTTCAATTTACGTTGACGAAGGCCCCACCATGAAGCGTATTCGCCCTCGTGCGAAAGGTCGTGCGGACAGAATTTTCAAACGCACATGTCATATCACCGTCAAGGTTTCGGATTAGGAGTTAGGAATGGGACAGAAAGTACATCCAACTGGTATCCGACTAGGTATCGTAAAAGACTGGAATTCTACCTGGTATGCAGAAGGGTCAGAATTTGCTGATAACCTCGAAGGTGATTTGGCAGTTAGAAGATATCTGTTGGAAGAATTAAAGAACGCATCAGTATCACGCATTGATATCGAGCGTCCAAGCAAGGCACTGAGCATCACGATTCACACGGCTCGCCCAGGAATCGTTATCGGTAAGAAAGGTGAGGATATCGAGAAATTGCGTCGTAAGGTCACCAAGTTAACCGGTGCCAAAACGACGATCAACATCGAGCAGATTCGTAAGCCTGAGCTGGATGCCAAGCTGGTTGCTGAGAGCGTTGCGCAGCAGTTAGAACGCCGTATTATGTTCCGTCGCGCCATGAAGCGTGCGGTTCAAAATGCGATGCGCCTGGGTGCTGAAGGTATCAAGATTCAGATTGGTGGTCGTTTGGGTGGTGCGGAAATCGCACGTTCAGAATGGTACCGCGAAGGTCGCGTGCCATTGCACACTCTGCGTGCCGATATTGACTATTCAACTGCTGAAGCGCACACAACCTATGGTGTGTTGGGCGTGAAAGTTTGGATCTTCAAAGGCGAGATTCTTCCGGGTCAGGAAAAGCCAGTTGTTGAGGCAGCACCTGAGGCTCCGAAGAAGAAGTCAACGAAGAAAGAGAAGTAGAGAGGGACTTAAGCAATGTTGCAGCCGAAACGGACCAAGTTCCGAAAACAACATAAGATGCGCAACCGTGGTGTTGCCATCCGTGGCGGTAAAGTAAGCTTTGGCGAATATGGCCTGAAAGCCACTGAACGTGGTCGTATGACTGCGCGTCAAATCGAAGCCGCTCGACGTGCAATGACACGTAACATGAAACGTGCCGGTAAGGTATACATCCGGGTTTTCCCAGACAAGCCTATTACCAAGAAGCCACTCGAAGTTCGAATGGGTAAAGGTAAAGGTTCTGTCGAATACTGGGTAGCTCAGATTCAGCCAGGCCGCATGCTATTTGAAGTAGAAGGTGTGCCAGAACATCTGGCTGAAGAATCGTTCGCACTTGCTGCGGCGAAACTTCCTTTCAAGACCACATTCGTAAAGCGGACGGTGATGTAATGAAAGCGACTGAACTGAGAGAAAAAAGCGTCGACGAGCTAAATGAAGAGCTCCTGAATCTGAAGCGTGAGCACTTTAACCTGCGCATGCAATTGGGTTCCGGTCAGCTGGGTCAGACTCACCGACTAAAGGAAGTGCGACGTGATGTTGCACGTGTGAAAACCATTTTGACTGAGAAGGCAGGTTCGTAATGACTGAGTCAGCTCAAAAAATCCGTACCATTCAAGGTAAGGTTGTTAGTAATAAAACTGACAAGACAATTACGGTATTAGTAGAACGCCAAGTGAAGCATCCTCTATATGGAAAGTTCATGCGTCGTTCAACCAAGTTGCATGCGCACGATGAAGAGAACGTGTGTAACGAAGGCGATATCGTAACTATTACGTCTAGCAGACCTATCTCAAAAACCAAGGCCTGGCGTCTGGTTGATGTGGTTTCTAAGGCGAGCATTTAATTTAGAGTTTTAATTGTTGAACAAGATTCAACAATCGTAGCGGAGAAAACTGATGATCCAGATGCAAAGTGAACTCGACATTGCTGATAACAGTGGTGCAAGACGAGTAATGTGTATCAAGGTACTGGGCGGTTCACATCGTCGATATGCGCACATTGGTGACGTGATCAAAGTCAGCGTCAAGGAAGCGATTCCACGCGGTAAAGTAAAGAAGGGTGATGTTATGAATGCCCTGGTTGTAAGAACTGCGAAAGGCGTTCGCCGTCCGGATGGATCTTTGATTCGTTTCGATGGCAATGCAGCTGTATTACTGAACAACAATCTCGAGCCAATTGGCACACGTATCTTCGGACCTGTAACTCGTGAGTTACGTTCTGAGAAATTTATGAAGATCGTGTCACTCGCTCCTGAAGTACTGTAAGGAAGGACTGATATGCGTAAATTAAAAACTGGCGACGAAGTCATTGTCATTACAGGCAAAAGCAAAGGCGAGCGTGGCAAGATTACAAAATTGGTGGGTGATAATCGTGTACTGGTCGAAGGTGTCAACCTGATCAAGAAACACGTCAAGCCTAACCCTAACACCCAGGAACAGGGTGGCATCATTGAGCGTGAAGCGGCTTTGGACATTTCCAATGTTGCTATTTACAACGCTGATGCAGATAAAGCTGACCGTGTCGGTATCAAGATGACTGATGACGGAAACAAGGTTAGATTTTTTAAATCAAGCGGCGAGTTAATCGACGCGTAAACTTTCATATAGAAAGATGGTGTAAAGATAATGGCGAAACTGCAAGACTTTTACAAAGACACAGTTATGGATAAGCTCCAGAAAGAGTTTAACTATAACTCAGTCATGCAAGTCCCGAGAATCACCAAGATTACTCTTAATATGGGTCTGGGTGAAGCTGTCGGAGACAAGAAGGTTCTGGAACATGCTGTTGAAGATCTCACAGCTATTTCAGGACAAAAGCCAGTGGTTACGGTTGCCCGTAAATCAATCGCTGGTTTTAAGATCCGTGATGGTTACCCAATTGGTGCCAAAGTCACATTACGCGGTGAGCGTATGTGGGAATTCCTGGAGCGTTTGATTTCAATCGCAATTCCACGTATTCGTGACTTCCGTGGTTTAAACCCCAAGTCATTCGATGGTCGTGGTAACTACAGCATGGGTGTTAAAGAGCAGATCATTTTCCCGGAAATTGATTATGACAAGGTAGATAAAGTACGTGGTCTCGATATCACGATCACTACCACTGCTGAAACTAACGATGAAGGCCGTGCTTTGTTGCATGCCTTTAACTTCCCGCTGAAAAAGTAAGGAACGAGATAAAATGGCTAAAGTTTCAATGATACAGCGTGAGAAGAAGCGCCAGAAGACGGTTGCTAGATTTGCAGCCAAGCGTGCTGAGCTTAAAGCGCTTATTTTAGACCCAAAAACATCTGATGAAGATCGCTGGGAAGCCCAGCAGAAATTCCAGAAATTGCCTCGTAATGCGAGCCCAAGCCGCCTGCGTAACCGTTGCCGTGTGACTGGCCGTCCACATGGATATCTACGCAAGTTTGGCCTGTGCCGCAATAAACTGCGCGAAGCAGCTATGCGTGGCGATGTACCTGGCCTGACTAAGTCAAGCTGGTAATAGGATTAAGAGGAATTTGTTATGAGTATGCAAGATCCAATCGCAGATATGTTGACCCGAATTCGTAACGGTCAAACTGCGGATAAAAAGACGGTTACTATGCCAGCATCTAAGCTGAAGACCTCGGTCGCGAAAGTGCTAAAAGATGAAGGTTATATTACTGATTTTCAAACCACTGAGCTTGATGGCAAGCCGGCACTTCAGGTCGCTCTGAAGTATTTCGAAGGCGCTCCTGTCATTGACAAGATTGAGCGTGTTAGCCGTCCAGGCCTGCGCATCTATCGCAAGAAAGATGAGTTGCCAAGTGTTATGGGTGGTATGGGAATCGCAATTATTTCAACATCCAAAGGACTAATGACTGATCGGGCTGCGCGTCAAGCGGGTCACGGCGGTGAAGTTCTTTGCTTCGTATCGTAAGGGGAAGCAATTATGTCACGAGTAGCAAAAGCACCCGTCGCTGTCCCATCTGGCGTTGATGTTAACTTGGCGGACAATGTCCTGACTATCAAAGGTAGCAAAGGCACATTAACCCAAGCAATCAATGGCAACGTTGAGTTAACTCATCAAGATGATGAGTTGTCATTTGCTCCAGCAAATGGTGATGACGCTCACTGGGCCATGGCCGGTACGATGCGTGCGTTAGTAAATAATATGGTTACAGGTGTAACCGAAGGTTTCGAGAAGAAACTACAACTGGTTGGTGTTGGATATCGTGTGAACGCCCAGGGTAACAAGCTGGATTTATCACTCGGTTTCTCTCATCCGGTCATTTATCAGGTTCCTGCAGAGATGACTGTTGAAACACCTTCTAATACTGAAATTGTTCTTAAAGGCGCTGATAAGCAGCAGTTAGGACAGGTTGCCGCAGAGATTCGTGCATTCCGTCCACCAGAGCCTTACAAGGGTAAAGGTGTTCGTTACGCTGATGAGCGCATCATCCGTAAAGAAGCCAAGAAGAAATAACGAGAGATAACTATGGATAAGAAAGTTGCAAGATTACGTCGTGCTAAACGCACACGTATGAAGATGAAAGAACTGCAAGTTGAGCGCCTGGTCGTCAATCGTACACCACGTCATATCTACGCGCAGATTATCAGCTCTGACAATGGCAAGGTGTTGGCTTCAGCATCAAGCGTCGATAAATCAGTGCGTGGTGATGTTAAGTACACAGGCAACGTTAATGCAGCCGAAACAGTGGGTGCATTAATTGCTGAGCGAGCGAAAGAAGCGGGTGTAACCAAGGTCGCATTTGACCGAAGTGGTTACAAATATCATGGCCGAGTGAAAGCATTGGCTGAAGCAGCACGGGCTAACGGCCTACAGTTTTAAGGGTTAATGAGTAATGGCTAAGAAAGAAACAGGCATGACCGACGGCTACATTGAGAAGCTGGTTAACGTAAACCGCGTCGCAAAGGTAGTTAAGGGTGGTCGTATTTTTGGTTTTACAGCTCTGACTGTTGTAGGTGATGGTAAAGGCCGCGTTGGTTTTGGTCGTGGAAAGGCACGTGAAGTTCCTGCTGCGATTCAAAAAGCAATGGAACAGGCTCGCCGTAACCTGGTAGACGTTGCTGTAAAGGATGAGCATACCTTGCAACATCCGATTAAAGCAGAACATGGTGCATCTATCGTTTACATGCAGCCGGCATCAGAAGGTACCGGTATTATTGCAGGTGGTGCGATGCGTGCAGTATTCGAAGTGGTTGGTATTCACAATGTACTTGCAAAAAGCATTGGTTCTACTAACCCAATCAACATTGTTCGCGCCACGATTAAGGGTTTAGCTGCTATGGCTACTCCTGAGCGTATCGCCGCTAAGCGTGGTAAAGCAGTGAGTGAAATATTGGATTAATACAATGGCCAAGAAAACTATTAAAGTCACACAGACAAAATCAAGTATCGGTCGCCTGCCTAAGCATAAGGCAACTCTGACCGGTTTAGGATTGCGCCGTATTGGCCATACCGTTGAGCTGGAAGATACACCTTCAGTTCGTGGCATGGTAAATGCTGTTAACTATATGGTCAGAATTGAGGAATAAGCCATGCGTTTGAATGAATTATCTCCTGCACCAGGATCCAAGAAGAATGCCAAGCGTGTCGGCCGTGGTATCGGTAGCACACTGGGTAAGACTGGTGGACGTGGCCACAAAGGTCAAAAGTCGCGTTCAGGCGGACAAACAGCCGTTGGTTTCGAGGGTGGTCAAATGCCACTAAAGCAGCGTTTGCCTAAGTTCGGTTTTACTTCACGAAAGTCACTGACTCGTGCAGAAGTTCGACTGAATGAAATTGCCAAGGTAGACGGTGATGAAGTCACACTGGACAGTTTGAAGGCAGCTAACATCATCAGCAAGAACATTACTGCTGCAAAGATTATGTTATCTGGCGAAATTGATCGTGCGGTCACTGTTAAAGGTATTGGTGTCTCTAAAGGCGCTCGTGCTGCAATCGAAAAAGCAGGTGGAACGGTAGAGGCATAATGGCTTTAACAGCACAAAAAACATCTGGACCAGGGACAACGGGCGGCGGATTGAAAGAACTCCGCCAACGAATTCTGTTCGTCCTTCTGGTCATGGTTATCTTCCGTGCCGGATCATTCGTTCCAGTACCGGGGATTGATAGCAGTGTTTTACAACAGCTAATGGATCAGCAAACGGGTACCCTGTTGGCATTATTCAATGTCTTCTCGGGTGGTGCTTTAGAGCGTGCGAGTATCTTTGCTCTGGGAATCATGCCTTACATTACGGCATCGATTATCATGCAAATCATGGGCTTTGTTGATCCGCGATTGCAGCAGCTGAAGAAAGAGGGTGAGTCTGGCAAAGCTAAGATCACTCAGTACACGCGTTATGGAACGGTTTTCCTGGCGACAGTGCAGGCGGTTAGTATCGCACTGAACTTCCCTGGACTGGCACCTGGTTTGGTTCCTAACGCTGGGCCGGGATTCTACTTTACCGCGGTGGTGAGTCTGGTGACCGGTACTGTATTTATCATGTGGCTGGGTGAGCAAATTAACGAACGTGGTATCGGTAATGGTATTTCATTATTGATTTTCTTCGGTATCGTTGCAGGCCTGCCGAGTGCTGTAGCAGGTACTTTCGAGCAAGCACGCCAGGGTGAAATCCAGATTTTAGCGCTACTGCTGATTTTGGCGATGGTGCTGCTGGTTACTGCTTTCGTGGTATTCGTAGAGCGTGGTCAACGTCGAATTGTTGTTAACTATGCGAAGCGTCAGCAGGGACGTAAGATGTTTGCGGCTCAGAGTAGCCACCTGCCATTGAAGGTTAATATGGCTGGTGTTATCCCAGCGATTTTCGCATCCAGTATTATTCTGTTCCCTGGCACGATTGCACAATGGTTTGGTCAGGATGATGGAATGGGATTCTTGCAGGATATTGCTCTGGCAATGTCTCCAGGACAGCCTTTCTACATCATGATGTATGCTGCGGGAATCATTTTCTTCTGTTTCTTCTATACGGCGTTGGTATTTAACCCACGTGATACAGCAGATAATCTGAAGAAGTCTGGCGCGTTCATTCCAGGTATTCGTCCGGGTGAGCAGACGTCAAACTACATTGACAAGGTGATGACTCGATTAACATTCACTGGCGCAATGTACATGACAGCAGTGTGTTTGTTACCAGAATTTCTGATTCTGTTTTGGCAGGTGCCATTCTATTTCGGTGGTACTTCGCTGTTGATTATTGTGGTCGTTATCATGGACTTTATGTCTCAGGTGAACGCCCATTTGATATCGCATCAGTATGATTCGGTATTAAAGAAAGCAAACTTCAAGAATTATGGTTCAACGGGTCAATTACGTTAAGTAAAAACCTGATAAATAACCTGTTATTTGAAGTATTTAAGGTCGATTGACGACAACCGTTAATTGATGAGTTTATTTGTTGCAATTGAGGTGGTTTCGCGATACCCTTGCGCACCATTTTGATTGGGACCTGTTAGTTTAAGTATTTAGGAGACTGTTTAATGGCCCGTATAGCTGGCATTAACGTTCCGGTAAATAAACATACCGTGATTGCGCTGACCTCTATATATGGAATCGGCCGCTCAACTGCGCGCAAGATTTGTGCTGCGACTGGTGTTGAGCCGACCCGCAAGATTATGGAGCTGAGCGAAGGTGAAATCGAAGACCTTCGTAATGAAGTTGCTAAAATAAATGTGGAAGGTGATCTTCGCCGTGAAGTTTCCATGAATATCAAACGCTTGATGGATTTAGGTTGTTACCGTGGCATGCGTCATCGTCGTAGCCTACCTCTGCGAGGACAGCGCACTAAGACGAATGCGCGTACTCGTAAAGGTCCACGTAAGCCTATTAAAAAATAATCGTTTAACGGGAATAATGTCAAATGGCTAATAAACCGACACGTACACGTAAACGCGTTAAAAAGCATGTAGTTGATGGCATGGCACACATCCATGCTTCATTCAATAATACGATTGTTACCATTACAGACCGACAGGGTAATGCGCTCGCTTGGGCAACTGCCGGTGGTTCTGGTTTCCGTGGTTCTCGAAAGAGTACTCCATTCGCTGCACAGGTTGCCGCGGATCGTGCAGCGACTGCTGTAAAAGAAATGGGTATGAAGAACATGGAAGTATTCGTAAAGGGCCCTGGACCCGGACGAGAGTCTGCAGTACGTGCTCTGAATGCAGCGGGTTTCAAGATTACTAACATCACTGACGTAACGCCGATTCCTCATAATGGATGTCGTCCGCCTAAAAAGCGTCGTGTATAAGAATTTCGAAATAGAGAAATAGATAATGGCAAGATACATTGGTCCAAAGTTAAAGCTAGCACGCCGCGAGGGTACTGATCTGTACCATAAGAGTGGTGTTCGCTCAATTGATTCAAAATGTAAGTTAGAAACGCCTCCAGGTCAGCACGGTGCTGCTCGTGGTCGTCTTTCTGATTACGGTCTGCAGTTACGTGAGAAGCAGAAGGTTCGTCGTATCTACGGTGTACTGGAAAAGCAATTCCGTAACTACTATAAAGAAGCTGCACGCCTGAAGGGTGCAACAGGTGAAAATCTGTTACAACTTCTGGAGCGTCGCCTGGATAACGTTGTTTACCGCATGGGCTTTGGTGCAACGCGTGCTGAGTCACGTCAGTTAGTGTCACACAAAGCGATTCTGATCAACGGTAAAACTGTCAATATCCCATCCTATCTGGTAAAGCCTTCTGACGTGGTGTCAATCCGCGAGAAAGCAAAAAACCAGTCACGCATCAAGGCTGCGATTGAGCTAAGCCAACAGCGTGAAGCAATTACTTGGGTGGAAGTTGATGAGAAGAAGATGGAAGGTGTATTTAAGAGTCTTCCAGAGCGTAGCGACTTACCAGCTGAAATCAACGAAAACCTGATTGTGGAGCTGTACTCGAAGTAATCGAGAATACACAACCAACGATCCAAGATAATTTCAAGAGGATGTGATATGCAGGGTTCAGAGCTTGAATTCTTACGACCAAAACAAATTAAAGTAGAAAGTTCCGGTACTTATAACGCCAAGGTTGTGTTAGAGCCATTCGAACGTGGTTTCGGACACACTCTGGGTAACGCCTTACGTCGTATTCTTCTGTCATCAATGCCGGGTTGTGCGGTAGTTGATGTTGAAATCGACGGCGTTCTACATGAGTACACTACGATTGAAGGTGTTCAGGAAGATGTCATCGATATCCTATTGAACCTTAAGAATCTGTATGTGATTCTCGAAGACAAAGATGAAGCATTTCTTACTCTGAACAAGTCTGGTAAAGGACCTGTCCTAGCGAGTGATATCGAAGAGCAAGCTGGTGTGAGTGTCGTTAACCCGGAACACTTGATTTGTACACTGACTGATGACAAGCCAATTAACATGAACATTCATGTTCGTCGTGGTCGTGGATATGAGCCAGTAAACAATCGTAAATTCCCAGAAGGTGAAGATCAACCGATTGGCCGACTACAGATTGATGCCTCATTCAGCCCTATGCGCACAGTAGCATACACGGTTGATGCAGCGCGTGTTGAACAGCGTACTGACCTCGACAAGCTAGTGCTGGAAGTTGAGACTAACGGTACAATCGAGCCAGAGGAAGCCATTCGTCGCGCAGCAACGATCCTTCAGCAGCAGCTGTCAGCGTTCGTTGAATTGAAAGACGAGCACGAAATTGAGCAGGAAGAGGAAGAGCCAGAAATTGATCCGATTCTTCTGCGTCCAGTGGACGATCTGGAACTTACAGTTCGCTCTGCTAACTGTCTGAAGACAGAAAATATCCATTACATTGGTGACCTGATCCAGCGCACAGAGGTTGAGCTGTTGAAGACGCCAAATCTGGGTAAGAAATCATTAACCGAAATCAAGGACGTATTGGCGTCTCGTGGGTTGTCTCTGGGCATGCGTCTGGAGAACTGGCCACCAGCCAGCATTCTTGATAATGAATAAAAACTGATGTGAATCAGATTTAACTAGAGAAGGATTAGAGAGATGCGTCATCGTAAAAGCGGTCGCAAATTAAACCGAAACAGCTCACATAGAAAAGCCATGTTCCGCAACATGGCCTGTTCACTGTTTGAACATGAGCTGATTAAAACTACATTACCTAAAGCAAAAGAGCTGCGTCGTGTTGCTGAGCCATTGATCACGCTAGCGAAGAATGACAGCGTCGCTAATCGTCGTCTTGCATTTTCGCGCCTGAGAAATGATGATGCAGTCGGTAAATTATTTGCTGAACTAGGTCCTCGCTACGAAACACGTCCAGGTGGCTATTTACGCGTTCTGAAATGCGGGTTGCGTGAAGGTGATAAGGCTCAGATGGCTATTGTCGAACTAGTCGATCGTCCTGAGCCAGATGATGTGGATGTCGAAGATTTGGTTGAGGAAGTAACCGAAGACTAAGTCGAGTTTGTCGTAAACTTTTTCGGCGAATCAGATAAAGAAAACCGGACTTATGTCCGGTTTTTTTATGGTCGTTGTATAGATTAGAATTCAGTCGAATGTAGCGGAGCAGAATGCTCCCACGCTATCGCCCCTGTCTCTTAAAATCGATCTAAAGCAGTATGAAATGCATGTTGATTGTTGGGACAATCATATTCATACGGACTAGTTTTTAGTTTGACTATAATTTGCATACTGTTCGGCCAATGGCTCTGGATACAGGAAATAGTCACCACCATTCGAATTAGCTTTCTTAGCAGCTTGGTTGTATAGCTGCAGAAATTTTCGATAATCTCGAATTAACTCCATCACCACCTTATGTCCTAACTGCTCATCGATTAATTTCACCATCGCAGCTCCGACTATGTAGGCGTCGCCTGTATAGCCCGAAAGCCATTCAGAGTAAATTTTTCTCATCTCATACGTTCCAGCAATACTCTGGGTTAAGTCTATTTTAGCTTTGTTAAACAACTGAGGTAGTTTGGGTACCTTGGTTTGCCAGGCGTTTCGCGCTGCATCAATACCATCGCCTACTTTTGAATCTTCAAGAAGTCGTTCGAAAGGTTGCTGATTATAGTAACTGGCAGTTCCTTCTGCTGCC
This sequence comes from Enterobacterales bacterium, assembly GCA_965250035.1. GTDB lineage: Bacteria > Pseudomonadota > Gammaproteobacteria > Enterobacterales > CAXRAF01. The sequence goes on from OZ252282.1 coordinate 84,263, forward strand.
ATAATACCTAGTAGCCTTATGTTTGAAGTATCTAGTTCCTTCGGCATATATTTATTCGTGGCAAGGCTAAACCCATTATGATGCATTTCATGTGCAATCGTTCGCCTGATTGCATCAAGATTTAACATGCCATCATTTTTTCTGGGAAGTTGAAGGATATCGAAGCCATTTTCCTTCCCAACGGCAAAGGCGGTCGAAGCACCAAATAGTACAAAATAGAAATCTACATCAAGCTGTATTTCTTCAGGTAGATTCATTCGTGCTTTCTGCCTTGCTGTGTTTGACAGCTCAAGCTGTTTCATATGAGTAATATCTTCCAGTACTTTGTCTGGATTTGATAACGCATCCCGCCAGAGCACTTTGGTATGCTCAAATGAGTCGGGTAGCTCAAAGGAAAGGCTCTTAGCATCCTTTAACAAACCGAGGGCTAATGCTATGAACTTAAAGTATTCATCGTTATTCCAGGTTTTGAATCTTGACCAATGATGAATGATTGATTGCACGCCTGCTGTCGGAGCAACATTTGCCATAAATTCTTGTTTAGCGTCAGTATACGAAGGATTTGTTTTTAAATACTTCAGCCATTCCACTGTCTTTTCTGCGGCAGTGAAATCAACAACTACCCTGTCTTCAGCATTGATCACATTTGTTATAAAGAGTGCAAGTGCACAGATAATAACTAGTCGAGTGACATTCATTCGAAATCCCTGGTTGATTACATATACTATTACTGACGTTTGAGAACTTAAGAAGTTAGCAATGAGATTTGTTGTGGCCACAGATTATTAATGAGCTAGTGTCCCGCGTTTAAGGTCCTTTCTATTAGACAGCTTTTATAAGCATTGCCAATATTTAACGCCATGTCATTTTGCAGTGTGACGGCTTGTGCTCCGATGTGTTTAATGTGATCCAGATTGATAAGATATGACTTATGTATGCGCAGAAAATTACGATTACTCAATTCTTCTTCAAGACTCGTTAGCGTCCTGAGTGTTAGCAGACTTTTATCATCACGCCAAACTTTAACGTAATTGCCATAGGCCTCAAAATAGGCGATATCACGCAATTCAAATTTCATTTGATTCTTGTCAACTTTCAAATAGATAACTGAGTCTTCGGTTTTTGTTACGTTCGCGGAGTCAGCCTGTGCTCGCAATTCAATGTTATACCGCGCCTTGCTACAGGCTTGCAGGAAACGCTCGAATGGAAAAGGTTTCAGCAGATAGTCTGTGACATCCAGGTCGAAACTCTCCAGGGCATACTCAGAATATGCGCTGGTAATTATGATCTGGGGTTTATTTTTAAGTACCTTAACTAAATCCAGGCCACTGAGCAGAGGCATGTTAATGTCGAGGAAAAGCAAATCAACTTGAGTGTCTTGCAAAAATTCCAGCGCCTCTGTAGCCGAGTAGCATTGGCCAGCGGCGGCAACGAAATCCGTATTCTCCAGGTATGCCAGAATAACATTATGTGCCAGTGGCTCATCATCCACTATTAACGCCTTAAGCATGGTTGACATGCTCCAGCTCGATCGACAGATTGCATATGAAGTGATCGCCACAATGCTCAGTCATAAGCACATGTTTTCCAGGATAGGATAGTTGCAGACGGCGTTGCAAATTAGTTAAACCAATTCCCAGGTTACCACTAGTTGTCGATTCAGCTTTGGTGTCAACTGAGTTCTTACAGAGCATATTGAGCGTTAAATCATTCAGGCTGATATCACATTCGAGCCAAGATTTCTGATCAGAACGATCGATACCATGTTTGAACGCATTCTCGAGTAAAACAATCAGCAGCAATGGCGTTATCAATAAATCGTTCGCCTCGTTAATTGTCTCATCGACAGACAAGCGGATTTCTGATTTGTGACTTACGCGCATCTCCTGTAGCGAAATATAATCTCGTAGGTAATTTATCTCCTCAGATAATTTGACTCCTTCTTCACCACCCTGATAGACCACAAAACGTAATAGGTTGGATAATTGCAGGACACTTTGCGACGCATGCTTAGAATTTGTGAGTGTCATGGAGTAAATATTATTTAAGGTGTTGAATAAAAAGTGAGGATTAATTTGCTGTTGCAACCACTTCAGCTCCGCCTGGGCCTTCTCCTGCTTTAATGTCGCAACTTCTGCGATTTGACGCTGCCAATTGAAAGCCAGAATCAGAGGTAGGCTGAACACCATGATCAGGAATGTGATTCTTAGATTCCAGACATCGAATGGGTCCCTGTTACCACTGGGTAGCAAGGTAAAATCGCCGGCATTAATGTGGAGAAACAACAACAACTGACTTAGTGTAGGTGATGCAATTAGAGTGAATATCGCTGCGGTCCATAGATAGTGCATAAACCCAAATCTTGCCATGACTCGATTCACAAGGACATGATGATTAACCCAATAAATGAGATAGCCAGAGCCATAAATAATTAGAAACTGGAATAGGTAGGATAAAAACTCATCGAATCTTAACAGGTTTCGTTTTAAATCTATCAGAATATGAATGGGTTGATTTAACATGGGATCATCAATGGAATTAAATACCAGCGCCCAGAAGATACTAAAAAAAATCACAGCACCCAGAAGGATGTTATCCATGGTTAACAGCTGTTTTATTCCTGCACGAGTCAAAGCCAATAATCCTGATTAATCGAGAATCTCGCAGGATATAGTGCGGTAATACGATTAAAAAGTCAGCTTTAAATGACAAAAGACTCTATTTCAATGATGAAAGCATTGTTGGACCGAATGGTCTATTTGATCACAGGATTTCGACGTTGGTCATTCATTGCTGGTAGTTAGAAATCAGATCAGAATAATGGTCGTCACCAGGCAAGTTGAGGTTATGACCATGCTAGAAATTAACAATATTTGCAAAACCTATATTTCAAAAAAATCCACAACCCGAGCACTAGATAATATCAGTCTGAGTATTGGTGCCGGAATGTTTGGTTTGTTAGGACCAAATGGTGCTGGTAAGTCGAGCCTGATGCGAACCATCGCTACCCTGCAACGTCCTGACAGTGGGACAGTGCTTCTTAATGGTCATAACATAGCTGATGAGCCAGACTATATGCGACATAGACTGGGGTATTTACCACAGGACTATGGGGTGTATCCAGGCGTATCAGCCTACGACTTACTTGATTATTTAGCCAAATTAAAAGGAATTTATAATTTCCAGGACAGACATACCCAAATTGAAGGGTTATTGCATCAGGTCAATTTAACCAAGCAGAAAGAACAGGCAGTTAGCCAGTTCTCGGGCGGCATGAAGCAACGATTTGGTATTGCCCAGGCTTTGCTTGGTGACCCTGAGATTATTGTGGTGGATGAACCAACGGCCGGACTGGATCCGGAAGAGCGACATCGTTTTCATAACCTGCTGGTAGAGATTAGTAAGAATAAGATCGTACTGCTCTCAACACACATTGTTGAGGATGTTCGACAACTGTGTTCGCAAATGGCGATATTGAAAGAAGGTCGAATATCAAAACTTGGTTCGCCGGAACACATCATTTCAGAACTGGACAACAAAGTCTGGCAGGTTGCTAGCTCAAAAGAATCAATTTCTGAATATGAAACTAAATACCGGGTTATTCGTCATCATTTGTCGAGAGGACAATTGCAGCTGCATGTGCTCTCTGATCATTGTCCTGGTGATGAATTTAAACCATGGCAAGCTGATCTTGAGGATGCCTATTTTGCTGCCCTGAACTCACATTCTGATGCGTTAGACAGGGAGGGAAACCATGCGACACCTCACTAAGCAAATCACGACTGAATTTCGAATTCAGGGACGACATTGGCGGTCCTATGTACCAATAGTCTTGTCGTTTTTATTAGGTGTATTCGTTATTAACAAACAGTTGCATGATATGGATATCGAGCGCTGGGGTGTATATTTTTTAATCCATACATATGCCATCGAGTTGATTATTCTTCCCATCATCGTTGCGATTTTTGCCGCTCTTGCGACTTGCCGGGATGAAGAAACTGGCATGACGGAATTTGTTTATGCCAGTGCTGTCAGTCTTGCGGGTACTTTTTGGAGCCGATTCATCGCCTTTGTTTTGCTTTGTTCGATTGTCTATTTGAGCTTCGCAATTGGCATTGTTGCTGGTTTGATTAACTTTGATGGCGTGTCTTATTCAAGAGCAATTCTGGCATTAGGTTGGGCTTTCTTTGTTCTGACGCTACCTAATATACTGTTGGTTAGTGCGATCGTTTTTTCCATAGGCCTGAAAAGTCGAAATAGTATTGTTCTATATCTTCTAGCCGCCGCGATGTTTTTTTCATATCAGTATTTCATGATGTTAAATGGCTCACCGATGATGGCACAGAGGGTGGCGGTGGAGCCTGCACTAACAGCGTTATACGCCTGGTTCGATCCCTATGGTTTGAGTACTTATTTTGAGCAGGTGGGTCAATGGGAACCACTACAGAAGAATACGCAGTACCCATCATTGACGGTTAAATTACTGATTAATCGTCTGGCCGTGATTAGCCTTGCAGTGTTGATCATTACTTTCGCGATTAGACATTCTAGTCAGCACATTGACATAGGTCGACAGTCGATTAGATCCAGGTTTAATGTATTCAATCCTTTTGTTGACTATATTCGATCCCTGACAGCTCGGCTATCGATACTTCCTCTGGGATGGCTCAATGGTTTCAAGACCATCTCCATGGTGAATGTTACATTGATGGAATGGCGTCTTAGTTATAAGACCAGGTTATTCTTTGCGATGTCTGCTTTCATGACAATGATCCTGGCAAGCGAGATTTATGCGGGTTATATGCATTTAGAAAATCTTGGCGTGAAAGCAATTCCCTCGACCATGATCACTATCAACCGCTACGTTTTTGATGTACTTCCGCGATTTGGCAGTCTGTTTATTGTATTACTTTCAGCTGAACTATGCTGGCGTGATCGTCAGTCTCGTATGCATGAATTGATTGATTACACTGCCGTTTCGAATCGTGATCTGTTTGCTGGACGACTTCTGGCCGTGACCTTTCTGCCGATCTTCTTTGTCAGTCTCGCAATCGTTGTTTCTATCGTCATGCAACTTACTTTTGGTGGAAACATCGACTGGATGCCATACCTCTGGTTGTATGGTTATGTCGGATTACCCATGTTACTTTTTGCAATGATGTGTGTGGTGATTCACATGATTCTGATGCATAAGTATCTTGCCCTCGTATCTACCTTTATCCTATTTTTATGGCTGGAAACAAGCCTGGCAGCAAGTCTTGGTCTGGGGCACCCACTCTGGAGGCTTGGTAATTTGCCGACCTTAACCTACTCAGAAATTACTGCTTTCGGCAACCAGAGCGAACGGTTCTGGATTTATATGTTGTTCCGCCTTAGCCTGGTATTTATCGGGATCCTTATGGCAATTAAGTTTCTACGTCGTGGCTATGAGCGTATTTTCACTACACAATCATCACATACGACTCAGATAAGTACTGTTTATCGGCCACTGACAATAGTTAGCTTGGCCACATTCCTAATTTACACCGTAGTGCTTGCTTCTAGCAGTGGTGATGAGCAGTTTTACAATAGCCCGGAAGAACGTCATATATGGAAAGCGAACTACGAAAAAAACTTCGCCCATCTTGAGAATTTACCGAGCCTAACGCCCGGTCTGGTAACGACCAACATTGATATTTCTGGAGCTGATTATCGAGTGACAATTGCCGGCTCAATGCAATTAGTTAACAGGAATAACGAAGCAGTTTCGATCGTCGCAGTCATGACACCAAAACCATACATCTACCAATCGATTGAATTAGCGAATGCCAGTCTGCAGTCTACAAATGATAGGTTTCAAACGCATATTTTTGAGCTGAATAAACCACTACAACCCGCTGAGTCTACTGAATTATCATTTCAGGCCAGTTTTACTCAAAACCCCCACGCATCGGTTGCGACGGATAACTTCCTGTCGGAGGGTTTTACTTATATACGACTACTGCGTTATTTACCCTGGGTCGGTTATGCCAAACATTATCGTTTGACAGATAGTACGTTACGCAGAGAATTCGAGTTGCCTGTCTTGAATAGCCGCACAATAGAACAGGATATTGCACATTATGCTGGTGATATGTCTGAGCTGTATTACTGGGCTGAGTTAAGGACCACCATATTTACTGATAGTCATCATACAGCCATTGCCTCTGGGCGTCTGATTCGTCAATGGCAAGAAGGCGATAGAAATGCTTTTGCGTATCAAACCCATGGTGTGATCCGTAATCTCGGTCATGTGGTTTCCTTGGATATGGCCAAACATCAAGAGGAGGTTGCAGGGATCAACGTCGAGGTCTTTTATCCGCATGGTAAATCAGGATATGCAGAAAAGCATATGGCAGCGATACGCGATACGCTCAACTACGGGCTTGAACATTTTGGACCGGTTAACACATTTGATCTTCGCCTAATACCTGCTCCCAGTTTCTTTCCTGCGACTGGATATGCCTTACCCCAGTCCATATTTATCGGTGAGGCCGTAGGGTTTCATGTGAATCAGCAGGATAGTACAGGGTTTGATCATCTGTATCGTCGCACCGCACATGAAGTCGCTCACCAGTGGTGGGGGCATAGTTTGAATGGCGCAGCCACTGAGGGAGAGGCTGTATTGGTGGAGACATTGGCAAAATATACCGAGCTGGTGTTGCTAGAGCAAAAATATGGTAGAGATACTGTCAAACGACTGGTCGCATATGAACAGCAACGTTATTTTTCTGGTAGAGCACGTTCGAATAATGAAGAATTACCCATGTATCGTGCAGATGCAAGCCATCTCGTTTATTCGAAAGGCTCAGCCATGATGTTCGCCTTGAAGGAGCAGTTAGGTGAAGCAGTTATCAACACAGCCTTGCGTCATTTGTTACAACAACACATGTATCCGGCTCCCCCAGCTACCACTCTGGATCTGATGTCATACCTTAAACAGGATATAAACCAACAACAGGCGCAACTGGTCGATGATTGGTTCAGAGAAGTAAATGTACATGACATGTCTTTCTCTTCAGTCAAACTTGAACACCTAGCGGCAGGTTATCGCATCGATTTCTGTATTAAAGATTCGAATGCCGAATTTAAATCCGTCAATCTGCGGATAAACGACAAGGTAGGCGATATGATTGAGCAGATTAATCTCTTTAACACGGAGCAAGGCAAGGATGAGCTTTGCAATCAGGTGGTGGTTGGTAAAAAACCAGCCAGGCTGGTCATCGATCCTGACTTATGGCTACTGGATAGGAATAGAGAAAATAACTCGCATCGGTTCTGATAACGTTTGCCTGATGCGAATAAACAAGTGCCCTTAACATGGTTAACTTAGCTAGATATTGTTGCAATATAGCGATCATAGTTCCTATACAGCCGTAATCCAGAGTGATACCCTCTGAGAGGATTAATCATTAACTATGTGATTGACGTGAATACTACTAGATTCCTACTCATCATCACTTTAACTCTTATCCCTAATCTCGTGATTGGTACACCAGTTGATTCTAGCAATTCAATCTGGCCAAAGGTGACGTTTAATATTTTTGAGACTGGCACGTTACCTTCTAATGATGGTGTTAAGGTGATCAATGCCTATCTCGCATCAAAGTATCCAGGTGAGAGTACGATCGTTGAATATCCGTTGAAGCGCGTTTTTAATCACCTAAAGCATCTTGAGAATCATTGTGCTTTCGGCGTAACACCCCACGAAGATTATGTTGCACTGAGACCTGTGTTGAAAATGACTTATCGAATCTATCGACTCAGAGAAACAAAGACTTTTGAGAACAGGGATAAACAGGCATCAATCACCACCATCAATACCTTTGCCCATGAACGCTTAGCGAGAAAATTTACGCCGTCACCCATACTAATCAATAGCCGCACAAAAATAATCGAAATGCTTACATCAAAGCGAGTGGAATATATTCTGGAGTTAGATTTAGTGGTTGAAACTTTGTTAGACAACATGAGTAACAGCCCAATCGTCGAAGACGTCATCGTTGACAAGGCGTTATTTTTCTTTTCATGCTCAAATAAAACAGAGCAAATAGTCTTGGATTGGTTTACGAATTTATGGGATCAGGGTAGAGAATCTAAAACCATCGATAGGATGTATGAATCCAGAGGGTTTTCAGCATTATTGCCGTGATTTTGTTATCCCAATGTAATATAGGTTCAAAAATTCACATTTATCCTTGCAATAAGTGGTTAATGAGTCGAGACTTGACTAACCTCGGCTAACATACGATTCTATCTCGTGTTTTCGATTATTCTTAACCAGTGCCTATCCAGTTCGGAAACAAATGCTAGAATAAAACACATCGAGAATAGTAATATCTGAGAAATTTTAATGCGCTATCAACAGATTATTCTTCTATCGCTATTGTTAATGACATCCGTCATTCAGGGCAAAATTGTTGTGAATGTTGGTATAAATACCATACAACCTCCATTAATTATCGATGACAGTAATAAGGTTGGACTAACGTATGATGTTATCGCGCTGATCAATACTATTCAGGACAAATACCTACTAAAAACGAAAATGTATCCAGTCAGGCGTCTGTTGATTGATTACCAGACAAACGATGTTCATGTGATTGCATTTAATAATACTAATTGGGGTTGGAAAGAACGTGGAGGCAAGGGTGGCCTAACGTTGATTGAAGGTAGGGATTTATTTTTCTCACTCAATGATAACAGGGTACTTGACGGAAAAGAATTAACGATTGGCGCTGTGCATGGTTTTCATTATGCGTTCGCAAAACTGGACCAGGACGAGTTGTTGAACATGAAAAATGTTACTGTCACAGACAATGAAGACGGCGTACTTAAACTAGTACTTAATAAACGTGTCGATAAAGGAATTGTTAGCGAAAGTTATTTAAATTGGCTTGCTATATCCAAACCTGAACTCTTTAAGAGAATCGAAATTGATTATGATAATCCAGATAACTCCTATATTCGGCAGTTTGTTACCCTTCCAAATTCACCCATATCCATAGAAGAACTCAATCATTTTGTAGAAGAATTGCTAAAGGATGGCTCTTTGCAATCCGTGTACAAAAAGTACGGCATGACATTTCCACAATAGCGATTCGGTGCGTTCCGAGCTATGTTTGAATTATACTCGACGGTTTTAGTTTATACTCATTGGCTTGTCATCAGCCGATGGTAAGTTAACCTCTATCTAGTTTAAGTGCTTATGTTGAAACTATTATTTATTAGCCTATCACTTTCTGTCGTTCATACTTCAATATGGGCGAATGATAGTGTTGATTTTACGATTATGGCAGCGGGTGGCTCTTTAAAAACTTGCTCAAGTTTATCCAGGAGTAATTGTAAAAACACTGCTTCACTGGATAAAGCAGGTGCTAAGGACGAGGAGTTATATCAGGTAACTCAGCAGTCCTTGAATGACATGGTAAAGTCAGAACACTGGCAAGCAATGAACGAGCAGCAACTGTTTCAGCTTGCACAACTATTATTTGCATTTAACAAGAATTATCCTGAACCACTTTCCAGGCGGCAGTTTACAAATACATTTCGAGATTCGTCTTTAGAACTACCTGAATACTCACAACCAATCGAGGGTGAAAATTTTTATCGGTCAATGTCAGATTTTGATTGGTACAAGATGCTTGATTATCTTCAAGTGCCACAAATTGAAAAAGGGTTACGACTGAAAGAACTGGTGGACCTCAAGAATAGTAAAGATGAAGCAACGGAAGTGGTCTTTGAATCCTTTGTTGATATGGCGTCAAGTGTGAAGGATCCGCGAAGAAATAAGCCTCTGATTCTGTTTATGACCAGTTCTGCCAGGGATCCCTACGACGCAGTAGATTTTTATATTCAAGCGTTTACGCAGGCCGGAGCAGACGTCAATTGGCTGCCGATAGATATTGCATTCACAACCGCACTAGCCAACGATGACTGTGAAAGACTCAGTGCCTACAGGGCAGAACTAACAGGCAGTGTTCGTCGTGAAATTATCTTTCCAGATCTGTATCAGGTGCAGATGGACTATTGCGCCTCGCCTACAAAGCTCATTGAGTTGATAAAGGATGCTGACGGAATATTTATCAATGGTGGCGATCAGGCGCTCACGAGAGCCGCTTTGATTGACGAGCAGGATACTCAGTTTCTAAGTCATATGCGCAAACAAGTCAGTAAAGGTGAATTAGTTATTGGAGGTACGAGCGCTGGAGCGGCAGTGCAATCAGGAATTGAGCTTAGTGGCAGTCGAATTCCAATGATTACCAGCGGTCGCAGTTACGAAGCGGTCATAAATGGGGCTCACTCGGTAGCACCGCCCACTGTCGGTTGTAGCAAGAACGACAGTTGTGGTGGAGTCCCAGAAAACGGCCTGACATACAATAAGGAAGGTGGGTTAGGATTCATTAACACTGGTATCGTCGATACGCATTTTTCTGAAAGGGCCCGTCAGTTACGATTAATGCAACTGGCCGCTGAAACGAAAGCCCCGATAGCGGTTGGCGTGGATGAAACAACTGCTGTAATAATAGCCGAAGATGATCAAACGATTACTTATCGAGTTATTGGTAAGCATGGCGTCTGGTTGTTTACTGAAGCCTCATTGTCTGAAAATAATGGAAAGACTTTAACGGCTATATCACACTATCTTAAGCATAATGATGTCTTGACCTACAACAAAGTCGATCAAAAGATAGCAGTAAAATTTGCCCTCCAACCTAATACTGAGACTAATGGCATCGATGTAGAAAATGTTGAGGACATCTTACACAGGGATTCACTAAGGACTATGAGTAGTCAGTTAGCTCAGAGTAAACAAGATACCATCATCGTTGAGACCAAAGAAGATCGACCACGACTTTCTATTAAATTATCGAAAGGGGAAAAATTTATTAGTGCATCTGATTTGCGAAACGATACGATATCTCAGCAAGATTTATCTTTTACCAATTTAGTCATTACTGTCTCTCAGTCGAAGTAATACCCTATCTGAGAATTTTAGTTTATCCTCATGGTATGCGCCTCATAACTAGGTAGGGAGATATCATGATAAGTCGCACAAATAGCTTGGTCCTTTTCATTCTCGTAACACTCTGTAGTCTGCCAATTCAGGCTGATAATACAGAACCTTTATTTGTTGTGCATTTTGAAACGGGTCCAGCCTGGAAAGACGGCGTTGCTCCTGCAAAACAAATTGGCTTCGATAAACACGGCAAGAATCTGAGTGAGTTGCGTAAAGCAGGAGTCATAAAATTCGGTGCACGATATCAGCAATATGGGATGATCTTTTTAAGTGCTGGAAGCTTGGAGGATGCGAAAGCGATACTGGATGCAGATCCAGGCATTAAAAGTGGCTTATTCAAATACTCAGTCGCAAAAATGAACGTCTTTTATCCATGGCAGCAGAAACATAATTAAAAATGAGTTCATTGGCCAATCTCGACCGTGAAATTGAGACGGCATTTCGTCATGATGCCAGTAAAATACTGGCTGTGCTGGTCCGATTGTTTGGTCCTACCAATGTGGATTTAGCAGAGGATACGCTACAGGATACCTTCACGAAGGCGACAGAACATTGGCGTCGCTCGGGCGTCCCAGAAAACTCGACAGCCTGGTTAATACTGACCGCAAAGCGCAGTGCAATAGATAAGCTACGCAAAATAAACCTTAGAAATAAACATCAGCAGGAACTCGCGCCTCAGTTGCGCAGTGAATGGTCGCTAAAAGGAGCTGTTGAGGAAAGCTTTGAACAATCACAGCTGGGTGATCAAGAGTTAAGGTTATTGTTTTGGGTCGCTGGTACAGACATGAGTGAGCAGTTGCGACTACCGGTCATGCTCAAATTGTTGTGCGGATTTACCGTTGAAGCCATATGCAGGGCTTTGTTACAAAAAACTGAGACAATTAAGAAACGCCTATATCGTGCACGTTCGTATTTGTCAGAACAGGATTACAAGCTTCCAGCGACCGACAACTTGGACTCTGCACTATCGAGCGTACATCTTGCTTTATACCTGCTCTTCAATGAAGGCATAAACCCACGCAATCCCGACCCTGATAACCATCTTGATTTGTGCATAGATGCCATTGGGTTATGCCAATTATTAGTCGAAGAAAAGGCCTATCGAAATGCTGATTCACTCGCATTATTAGCGTTGATGAATTTTCATTATGCTCGGTTGCCTGCACGCTCAAATGGGGACTTTTTGAATATACCACTCGACCAGCAAGATCGATCGACATGGCATTCAACTTACCTTGTCAGGGCTGTGAACTTTTTGAGTTTGGCGTTAAATGAAACGCCAGCCAAGAGTCAGCGGTTTTTACTTGAAGCGCTCATAGCGCATGAACACTGTCGTGCTTCAACATTTGAAGAAACAGATTGGCAGACAATTACTCAACATTATGATGCACTTATCCAGGAAACTGGTTCGCCACTGATGATGTTAAACCGAGCGGTTGCCTGGGCACACTCAGGGAGTGTTGATGAGTCAATTCAGTACGTTTGTCAAATTGGCGATGATTCAGCATTGGCAGATAATTACCAGGTCGATGCGACGCTCGCCTACTTATCTACTCTTCAAGGAGATGTGAAAGTAGCTAAAGCATATCTCGAAAAGAGTAATAAAAAAGGCCTGAGCTCGAAAGAGTCAGACCTTTTGGAACGTCGTATAGAAACCCTTTCTAGTCAGTCTTAAGTACTTCCCTGACTTCGACGATGATATCTGGATATTCCATGATTGGGCAGGATTTACTCATTGCTACCGCTTCATCAATACTCTCAGCAGCGATGATAGAAAACCCACTGACCAGTTCCTTTAGCTCTGAAGCAGCGATGTCAGTTACCACACCTTCACGTGTGACCCGTTTCCCTGCATAGTGCAATGGACTGCCACCTGAGACTAGCTTGCCTTGTTCAGCTAATTCTGTCATCCAGGATTCCCATCGCGCCATGGATGCCTGCATCTCCTCGGGTGGGGTATTTATGTGCCACTCAGGATCGCCGCCTTTGTATATCAACATGTATTCTTGCATAGTATTTTTCCTTTATTGTTATATAGAAAGATAGCCGTTGCTGTTATTTAAACTTCAGCAAATATCCGACTCTCAGTGACTAAACGATTTTGTCTATGGAATGGGGACATAGTATATGAAAATTTATGACTTAAACATTAATGTGAATTCACTATAGCGATTATAAATATAGAGTTAAATGCTCTATAATTACCTCGGATTAAATATAATAAAAAATATAATGATCACGGATGAGTCAAAGTGAAAACTATAACAAACCTATTCAGCTCTATAATCATATTCGCATACATTTCTACTCCGTTTCATGCAGCGGAGGTGAATATAAAGTCACAACCGAGTTTAAACGGGCAAGTTGACCCAAAAATACTACTCGATGATGAGGACAATAATTATCTCGATGTCATTATCGAGCTTCATCAGCCTTCTGTGCTTAAACAAGAGCGCTCTCTCAAGTCATCAGGCCCTGGTAAATTTCAGCGACGGCTTAAAGTAGCAAAAAATATTGAACAGACGCAGGCAAGCCTGGTTAGTTCTTTGAACAGACATAAGTTAGTTCATTCTACTGGAAGTCAGTTCCAACTGCTTTTCAATGGCATTTCAGCTCGTATTGACAAAGACCAAATTGTTAATGTCACAAATTTACCTGATGTTAAAAAAGTGCATATCTCTTCTGAAGTGAAAATTCATCTCAGTCAGAGTGTGTCCTTAATAGGAGCAGACCAGGTGTGGAACTTGAGGGACAATAATAATAACAATATTACTGGTCAGGGAGTAACAGTAGCCATTATTGACACAGGGATTGACTATTTGCATCCAGATTTAGGTGGTTGTATTGGGCCTCAATGTAAGGTGCTCGGCGGCTATGATTTTGTCAATGGCGATGATGACCCAGTCGATGATCACGGACATGGAACCCATGTGGCAGGGATTGTCGCTGCGAATGGACACTTGAGAGGCGTAGCGCCTGATGCCAGATTGTATGCATTAAAAGTCTGTAATCAGTTTGGCTCTTGCCCTACTGATGGAATCTTAGCAGCTTTGGAGTGGGCAGCTAATCCAGATGGAGACATAACAACAGATGATGCTGTAGATATCTTAAATATGAGCCTTGGAGCACCTGGTCCACTTGACTCTCCTCTGAGTATTGCGACTGATGAGGCTGTAGAAAATGGCATTGTAGCGGTTGTTTCAGCAGGTAATAGGGGTTATGAAGGTGCTGATGGTTTCAGTATGATTGGCACACCCGCAAATTCAAGAAATGCAATCACCGTCGGCTCTACCAATAAGGTTGATTTACTAGCATTTGATAGTTCCAAAGGACCATTACTTACTGATTCGTACCAAAAACCAGATTTAGTTGCGCCAGGAGTAGCAATTTACTCATTAGAATTAAACAATGAATATGACCATAAATCCGGTACTTCAATGGCCGCTCCTCATGTAGCGGGCGTGGCAGCGTTGCTATTACAACAGGACGATTCTCAGTCAGTCGAAAAGATTAAATCACGAATTGTTAGTACTACAGAAACTCTTGATGGTGGCTATCATTTATTTGGCAGTGGGCGATTGGATGCTTTAAATAGCCTTAGCAATAATCTTCATTCAGACAATCCGGTATTGATGTTTGGTAAATTGGATCGATCTGAGAGTACCTGGTCTCGTACTCAAAGAACTAGTCTAACCAACGAGGGTAACGCAGCCCTTCTAGTATCAGCCACAACTACGAGTAACGGAACCAATATCAATTTTTCCATCAACGGTGAAAAAAATTTTTTAATTGGGGCTGGTGAAACTTCGATAATTGAAGTAAGTGTTGAAGTCGATACAGAGAGTGTTTCAACGACTTCCTCGCTACTCCATGAGGGAACGTTAACTATTTCATCTACGAGTGGGGACATTTCTATACCATTAATAATCTTCGATGCAGTCAAAGTTAATTGGAGCTCCGAAGATTACTTAAATTGGACATGGCTTCATCAAACAGACGGCAATCACAGCCATGTAGAGCGATATAGTTATGATGGTGAAACCTATATTCCCGTTGGTCATTTCGGGATAATTTCATATATTCCTTCTCATGATAGGGATAACTTCATTTTCGAGGATCTTGGATTTGTCACTGAAGATATAGATATAAATTTAATCTCAACGAAAGCTCAAAATAGAATTCAGATTTCAGAGCTCATAGATCATCATGGTAACCGCTTTGATTCTACAAACCTCTATGGCGGAAGAGGTTTCGTTGGTTTTTCATTTGAAGATTCAAAATACTACATCGCTGAGTTCTTGGATTCGTCTACCGATAATCTATTCTTAATAGATAGGCCAATTTATATTTCTGATGTTCCTAACACGTATGAGATTAACTTATCTGTCTTATTTGGGGATGAGACTTCACCGCTCGAAGATCACCATTTATATGCATACTCTAGCACTCTAGCTGGTATTAATAATGATTTAGATATCACGTTAGATGGAACGTCACAACATCAAGTCATTATTGAGAACGATCTTCCTCAATCTCTCAATTACTATAATCGATGGGTCTTATTCACTTCATTATTCCCAGGCGAGAAAAGAGAGGCAGTTAGTGTAATTAATGGACGGGGAATTTCAGGCCCAGAAATGGATGTCCCTTTCACGCTTAATATTCACGGGAACTCACATACGAATAAACATATGGCCTATCAATTTGAGTATGGACAAAATAGTACATATCATTTCAGGTTTGATAATGAGCAGGGGATATCAACGCTTCGATATTCATATAATCCTGCTATCTCTTTTCATTTCGAACCTTATGTCTATTCTAATCTAATGAACTATCCTATGAAGGGTGAGGGTACTTTTGCATCGTCATATTTAAATACTGATAGTAGGTATAATTTTGCATCTAATGTCTACGGTGGTCACTTACTATTAAACTACCAGAGATTTAGTGGCGAAGATGTTTTCCATATTTTATCTGTTATAAACTGTGATATGTACGCTCTAGATGGTAGTAATAAATCTCACTTCAATTTATCTGTTGAGCAAAATTTTTCAGATTGTTCTCACCTTACGCTTGATAATTATTATTTAAATCACCTCAATGGATCATCATATCTGTCTAAAGGTTCCGAGACTGATAATTATCTTGTCAACTTAGATACTATCTACTTGAATCCGCTAGTTAGCCAAGAAGCACTTAGTGCGAATTCTACCAGCTTTGTACGCTATGGTTTTTCTACTAATAACACTGAGAACAGACGATTCACTGTTGAGTTAAATTATGATGGTGATTGGATAAGTATTCCGTTTATTGAAACCTTTGAAGCGGAGAATCAAGCTCACAACAATTCTAGCCATAGTGTTAAATATGACTTGATGTTTCCTGATCTTGAAAGACCTCGCAAGACATCTATTCGTCTCAGACTTGAAACAGCGGAAGGTGTGAATGAACAGATTATTACCAATGCAGTTCTTCTTGGTGGTACAAGAACTGATTTAATGCAATATGACACGGACAACGATGGATTATCTGATGCGGAAGATTTAGATAATGATAACGATGGTATCCCAGATGATATAGAAATCGTTAATGAAATGAATTTTCTTGACCCTACCGATGCTCACGGTGATGTAGATGGCGACGGAGTATCAAATATAGATGAATATCTAACTGATCGACTAATCTCTCACATTGAAGTTGATACTGACAATGACAGTGTCTTTAATCATTTAGACGAATTTCCATTAGACCCAATGGAGTCATTAGATAGCGATAATGATGGCATTGGAAATAATGCTGACACGGATGACGATAATGATGGTGTGGATGATTCCGAAGATGCTTTTCCTTTAGACCCATCTGAGTCAATGGACAGTGATAATGATGGCATCGGTAATAATGCCGACACAGATGATGATAACGATGGTGTGGATGATTCCGAAGATGCCTTTCCATTAGATCCATCCGAGTCAATGGATAGTGATAATGATGGCATCGGTAATAATGCTGATACGGATGATGATAATGATGGCGTGGATGATAGCAATGATGCCTTCCCGTTAGACCCATCCGAGTCAATCGATACTGATAATGATGGGGTTGGAAATAATGCCGACACAGATGATGATGGCGATGGGGTCAATGATACAGACGATGTATTTCCGTTAGACCCATCCGAGTCATTGGATAGTGATAATGACGGTATCGGTAATAATGCTGACGCCGATGACGATAATGATGGGGTCAATGATACGGAAGACGCATTTCCTCTAGATGCTTCAGAAAGTCATGATACCGATGGCGATGGTACTGGTAATAATGCCGATACCGATGACGATAATGACGGTGTAGATGATTCCGAAGATGATTTTCCATTAGATGCTTCAGAAAGTCTTGATACCGATGGCGATGGTACTGGTAATAATGCCGATAGTGATGATGATAATGATGGGGTCAATGACACGGAAGATGCGTTTCCTCTTGATGCTTCAGAAAGCCTTGATACCGATGGCGATGGTACTGGTAATAATGCCGATACCGATGACGATAACGATGGGGTCAATGATACGGAAGACGCATTTCCTCTAGATGCTTCAGAAAGCCTTGATACCGATGGCGATGGTATTGGAAATAATGCCGACACGGATGATGATGGCGATGGCGTACCCGATGCGAGTGATTATGCGCCTCTTGATGCAAGTATTAGTCAAGCTCCCAGGCCAACAGCCGAACCTAATCAATCGGGAGGAGGCGGCTCAATCGGATATATGACCTTATATTTTGCATTCATGGTCCTCATAAAAATGTTACTAGCAGGAATTTCTGTTTCACGACGTAAACAATAAAGGGCTCACGCATGTATTCTCAATTATTTCGTATTCTGATAATTCTCATCACTTTGCAATGTGATCTGTCAGTCAATGCAAAAGTTGATGTTAACAACACATTACAAAAACTAGAGACAAGATTAGCTGATGAAATGGCTAGTCATAATGTACCGGGCGTTGGTCTGGCTGTGCTAATAGGTGGGGAGGTCGTTCTAACGAAAGGTTACGGGTACTCTCAAGCGGGGAAACAACAACCAATCACCAGAGAAACCATGTTTTCAGTTGGTTCAATATCGAAAGTTGTCACGGCTGTTTTAGCCCTACAGTTGGTCGATAGCGGAAAAGTCAAACTTGATGAAGATATTAATATCTATCTGAGACGTTGGCAGGTACCTAGTATAGGATATGATGTTAACAAACCAGTAACACTAGCGTCCATTCTGTCACACACTGCTGGATTAACTGTTCATGGGTTTGCAGATTTTTTACCAGGTGAGAAGCAACCTGATATTGTTGCTATTCTCAATGGCACTGGTGCTGCAAAAAATCAACCTGTTCGACGTTTTCAGGAAGTTGGCTCAGAGTTTCGTTATTCAGGTGGCGGAACGACAGTCGCTCAATTGTTGGTGGAGGACTTGCATCAGTCGACACTGGATGAGGCTACTCAACGCAATATATTGCAGCCACTGCAGATGCAACGTTCGTCCTTTTTAAACCCACTCCCGACTCGATTTGAACCGATAGCAAAAGCCCAGAATCGAGACGGAGAGCCAGTCGCATTGCCGCGCGGTTATGAAAGTATGCCCGAAGCTGGTGCATCAGGGTTTTGGACTAGTCCTGGCAATTTTGCCTTGATACTGCAGGACATATACAAGGCGTACAATAATCAGCCTGCCAAGCTATTGACGTCCGATATGGTTCACAAGATGGTAACGCCTATCGCGCCTTCAGAATTTGGTTTAGGGCCACGTATAGAATATCTAGGAGGAGCCAAGATAATCAAACATGGTGGAGCTAATAATTCGTATCGATCGATGTTCCGTTTGAATCTTAACAACGGTAATGGCTATGTTGTGTTCACGAATGCGACTGATGGAGATGATTTAATCAGTGCCCTTAAACCAGAATTACTTGCTTTTCTTGACATCTAAATTAGCTATTTAAGTTCTCTAACGATATGACTCTAGATAGCAGTCACATGTTTCTTGCTGTAGTCTGATGCTTGTTAAAGTAGGTATCGTTTGTTACCCTCCCCACACATAAGGATCGGCTTTAGTAAAAGGATTTATCCATGTTTAATGAATTCATTAAATCACTCATTGTCATATTGACACTCGTTCATTTTACTCAAATCAAGGCTAGTGATTTACCACTGGAAGCATTCAGTGATATGCCATTGATCAGTCTGGTTCGTATTTCACCTGACGGCGATAGGATAGCCTATCGTTCATTGGTTGATAATGAAGATTATCTACTCATAAGAGAGATCTTTACGGGGAAAATATTGGGTGGATTTGTGGTCGGTGATATCAACCCTTCACACGCTTACTTTGTAAACCAGGATAAGTTGATTCTGATCGCCACAAGTCATAAAAAGATTTGGGGTTTTGCGGGTAGGCATGATATCAGCACGGCATTTATTTATGACCTTAAGACAAATTCTGTGCAACAGATGTTAACCCCTGGCCGAGGAATTTATCGTGGCCAAAGTGGTTTGGGGCGTGTCGTAGGATTATCTCCAGACTTAGAGTATGCCTACATGCCCGCGTTCGTCGGTAAAAGTGGCTCAAGGCCAAATTTTAATTTGATGCGAGTTAATCTGGAAAAGCCCAGACGCATAAAAACAGCAAAACGAGGCAATAACAATACCATCGATTATTTTTTAGACCAGGATGGAAATGTGCTGGCGCGAGAAGAATATAATAATAATCGAAATATACATTCTGTTGATGCATTAATCGATGATGATTGGGTCGAAATCTTCTCTGAAGAAACAGAAATAATCAGCAAGAGTTTTGTTGGATTAACTCCAGACAGAAAGTCATTAGTCATGTTAGCAAGCCCCGATGGTGAGCAGAATGCTTACTATGCCATGTCGCTGAAGGATGGCAGTATATCTGAGCCATTGTTCTATCGCGAGGATGCCAGCATTGAACAGGTATTGACGGATAAACAACGCGTTGTCTATGGCGTCCGCTACTCTGGTTTTAAACCTGATTACGCATTTTTTGAGGATAAATTGACGAAAACCTACCAGGCTATCCAAGATTTCGTACCGAATAATGCCTTCAGAATCATTGATCACACACCTGACTGGCAATCGATATTATTTTTCGTAGAAGGTGATAAGACGTCTGGTGACTATCTGTTGTATAAAAATGGTGAATTTCACTTTTTCACATCAGCCAGACCCGCAGTCAGAGGGGATCGGGTTGCTACGATAAGAGCCCATTATTTTGAAGCGCGAGATGGGCTGACAATTCCAACATTAATTACCTATCCAGTTGGCACTGAAAACGCGCTCAATAAACTGCCTGCTATTGTGATGCCGCATGGTGGCCCAGCATCTTACGATACGATTTCTTTTGATTGGATGGCTCAGTATTTTGCTAATCGCGGTTATGTCGTCATACAGCCGCAGTTTCGTGGTTCAACTGGTTTTGGAAGGGAGTTCACGCGAAAAGGCCATGGCGAATGGGGCCGAAAGATGCAAGATGATTTGACAGATGCGGTGCTACATTTTGCTGAAATGAACATTATCGACAAAGAGAAAGTCTGTATTGTTGGATGGAGTTATGGAGGCTATGCAGCTTTGGCAGGGTCAGTATTTACACCAGACCTGTATCAGTGTGTTGTATCTATCAATGGTGTGAGTGATCTAGAAGAAATGATCGAAACAGAAGAAAAAGATCATGGTCGAAATCACTGGGTTGTGTCCTACTGGAATAAAATTATCGCCAATGAAAAATTAGATGATGACTTCTTTGACAGCATCTCTCCGGTCAACTTTGCTGACAATGTGACAGCGCCAGTGTTGTTAATTCACGGTGATGAAGATACGGTTGTTCCGCTCGAGCAATCTGAAGATATGGCTGACGCGTTGGAAGATGCCGGGAAACAGGTTCAGTTTGTCGAGATAGAAGGTGAAGGTCATTCAATCAGTAATAACAATGCCAATCGCTTGATACTGTTAAAAGCAATTGATCAATTTGTCACGCAACATTTACCAAGACAGTAATTCTATACAAACCATTCTAAACCGGGCATCGCCCGGTTTTTTATTATGGCTGCTACATTGTCCATGGGGTGATAATCTACTACACTCATCTAAGACTCTGTATGTAATGTATGTTGGAAGCTGAATGGAATGAGCACTTATCGGTTTATTAGTCTATCGATTTTTTACATATCATTGATTCTCGGCTCTTCTACATCTCACGTGAGTGCTTCAAGTGTCGAAAAAGACGTTATTCTAATTGCTGCCGAAGATAGCTGGCCACCATTTTCAGATGAAAAGGGCGAAGGGATATCCAACCACATTGCATCGGCTGCGTTTGCTCACTCAGGCTATCAGATTCAAACGATTGTCATGCCATATGCCAGGGCATTAAAAGAGACGGCGCAAGGTAACGTCATGGCTTGCTGGAATGTTACTAGACAAACCAATACCGATGAAATTTATCACTTCGGAAGCGTTCCATTACTTCAGGCAAAGATCTCATTTTACTATCGCAAAGATTCCTCACTAAACTACCAATCAATCGATGAACTGGATGATGGTACTCATGTCGGTGTCATTATTGGTTATGAATATGGCGATGAGTACGAAAATCAGAAAACACGTTTACAGCCTCAGGCGGTATCAAATCAATACAATCTACTGAGAATGCTCAAAGCGAAACGATTAGATGTCGTTTTAATGTTTGATAAAGTATTTGAATCAACCGTTAAGAAGCATAATCTAAACCCTGAGGATTATGTTCGAGGCGTTAATTTTTATACCAGTGATATCTACATTGCTTTTAACAAGGGGTCAGAGGATGCTAAGCGCTACAGCGAAGCGCTGGACAGGGGGTTGATCTACCTAAAAGAAAGTGGTCAATATGACCAGTTGTACAACTCCCAATAGGCACTAAAACGCCATTGTTTTAGTTATTGACACGATCACCAGACATGGTGATACACTGATGGACCGTAAATCAATATCTAAAAAACTATACGCCAATCGCCACAGGATCCGTCCACACAGGATGGATATTTTTCAATAACCACGACTTAGACTGATGCATACGTATGTAGCATATTGCGTCAAATTGCACGGTATCCTAAAGTCATAGAACAGAACTTAACAATAAGAATACTGAAAATTAGGTTCGATTTTTAGCAGGCTATAACATGAATTACACAACAAGCGGTGAGATCGATTCGGCGCTACTGAAACAACGCATCGAGCACCACCTCAGTTACACCCTGGGTGATTTCAACAGAACGGCAAGTGCTGTCAATCGACGCGCCTGGTGGGAAGCCGTATGTATGGCTGTCAATGACACCATCTTCAAGAAAATGGCAGAGACCCAGGAACGTCATATCAAGAACAATGTGCGACGCATCTATTATTTCTCACTCGAGTATCTGATGGGGCGCCTACTTGCGAATAATCTGAATAATCTTGGCCTCTATAACGCTCTAGAAGAGGCGCTAGATGGGATGGATGTGAGCCTGGGAGATTTATTGGAATCAGCGCCTGATATGGCCCTCGGTAATGGTGGGCTTGGGCGATTGGCTGCCTGTTATATCGACTCATTGGCAACCATGGATTATCCGGCAATTGCTTATGGTATTCACTATGAAAACGGCTTCTTTAAACAGGAAATAGAAAATGGCCGTCAGATAGAGCGCCCTGACGTCTGGCGTGATTTCGGTAATCCTTGGGAGTTGTGTCGACCTAATCTGGCACAACGCATCGGCCTGTACGGTAAAGTTGAGACCCGGCTTGATGAAGAGGGAAATGAGAAACGCTACTGGAATCCTGGAGCGACAGTAACTGGCGTACCCTGGGATGTTGCTGTGGTTGGTTATGAATCTCAAACAATTAACATATTACGCCTATGGCAATGCCGCACCGAGGATCACTTCGACTGGGACCAGTTTAATGCCGGAAAGTATCATGAGGCACATCGGAACAAGGTATTGGCTGAGACGATCTCACGTGTCCTTTATCCAAGTGATGAATCACCAGAGGGACAAGAATTACGTTTCATACAACAGTACTTCTTCTGCGCCTGCTCGATTAAAGATATCATCAGCCGTTTCATGCAAACTGAATCCCATGATTGGGATGATTTGCCCGGCGTTTGTGCCATCCAGTTGAATGATACCCATCCAACGATTGCGATCCTCGAGTTGATGCGTGTTTTCTATGATGAAATAGGCCTCACCTGGGAGGATGCCTGGTCTAAGTGCCAGAATATTTTCTCTTACACTAACCATACTTTATTACCCGAGGCTCTCGAGACTTGGGGTGTTGAATTATTTGGTCGCGTACTGCCGAGACACCTGGAAATTCTGTATCGAATCAACGACATCTTCCTTAACGAGGTCGTCGAGAAGCAGTGGCCGGGTGATCAAGAAATGCGTAAGAAGTTATCCTTGATCGAGGAAAATCATGGGCGGCGGGTACGCATGGCAAATCTTTGTGTTATCACATCGCATAAGGTAAATGGTGTTGCCGCAATCCATTCTGAACTTGTCAAACAAGATTTGTTTCCGGAGTTTCATGCGCTCTGGCCAGATAAACTGGTCAATGTGACAAATGGAATTACCCCTCGTCGCTGGCTACTCAGTTGTAATCCAGAACTAGCTCAGTTATTAACTGACAAGGTCGGTAACGACTGGCCCAAGAACCTATATGAATTAGAGAAGTTAGCCAAGTGGGCTGACGATCTGGATTTTCAACGCAAGTTCATGGCAATCAAGTTGCAGAATAAGCAGAAACTTGCCGACCACATCCGGTCGAGACTTGATATCGAGGTGAATCCGCAGGCGATTTTTGATGTGCACATCAAACGATTGCATGAATATAAACGTCAGCATCTTAACTTGCTTCACATACTCTCACTTTATCGTCGTCTCTTGAATAATCCAGACGATGATATGCACCCAAGGGTCTTCATTTTTTCAGCAAAGGCTGCTCCCAGTTATTTCCTTGCTAAGGAAATTATCTATGCCATTAATAAGGTCGCTGAGCGTATCAATAATGATATTCGGATCAAAGATAAACTGAAGGTTGTATTCTTACCAAACTATCGGGTGAGCCTGGCTGAGAAAATTATTCCCGCCTGTGATGTTTCTGAACAGATTTCGACCGCTGGCAAGGAAGCTTCTGGAACAGGGAATATGAAACTTGCACTAAATGGTGCAGTGACAATTGGCACACTCGATGGTGCCAATATCGAAATTGCCGAAGCCGTGGGAGAAGAGAATATCTTTATCTTTGGCAAGACTGTCGACGAGATGAAAGAACTGAATGAAGCTGGCTACAATCCGGCCGACTACTATGATCATGATACGGATCTGAAAGCCTGTTTAGACTGGCTGGAATCGGATTATTTCACACCAGGAAATCCTGGTGAGTTATCTGAATTACGCAAGAATCTGATGGCCCATGATCCATACCGTGTGCTGGTCGATTTTGCCGATTACAAGCGTGCGCATGAGGCGATTGATCTCGCCTATAAAGATTCTGAAGGATGGGCAAGGAAGGCCATCATTAACACGGCCAAGATGGGTAAGTTTAATTCCGATCGATCAATCCAGGATTATGTCGATACTATCTGGCATATCAAACCCTGTTAGAGGATTCGTATGGCTATTGATCACGATCAGATTCAATCCTTCCTAGCTGCAACGCATACTAACCCATTTGATTTAATGGGTATGCATGCGGATCCTGATACGGGATATCTGAACGTCTATACTTATCAACCTTATGCAACCAATGTTAAGTTAAAAGCCAAATCGACTGATAAAACCGTTGCGATAATGAAGCATGTGCGTGACGGTGTTTTCGTCGCACAGACTCGGCGCAAAAAGCCATTTCCATATCACTTTCAAATTAGTTATGGCCGCTATGAAACCCATGTGGAGGATACTTATCGGTTTGGCTCTGTTATTGGTGAGTTGGATCTGTATCTATTAAATAATGGTGATCATCGACATCTCTATCAGGTGTTAGGGGCTCATACACGAGAGTTTGATGGGATTAGTGGCGCCTCCTTTGTAGTTTGGGCTCCCAATGCAAGCAGAGTGGCAGTGCTTGGCGATTTTAATGATTGGGATAATCGACGTCATGTCATGCGCAAGCACCATGAGGCTGGGTATTGGGACATTTTTGTACCCGGAGTAATTGAAGGTGCAAATTACAAGTTTGAGGTACGTGATGCCTCAGGTCGGCCACTCCCTTTGAAGAGCGATCCGGTTGGATCCCAGGCCGAGCAACGACCAAATACCGCATCAAAAGTTGTCGCCCACCGCCACTACCCCTGGAAGGATGACAGTTGGATGTCGATCCGTGGCAGTCGCTGTGAACTGGACAAGCCTATCAGTATCTATGAAGTTCATCTGGGTTCATGGAGACGGGGAGAGAATGGTCGATTTCTAAATTATCGAGACATCGCCGCCGATCTGGTGCCCTATGTGAAAGAGATGGGGTTTACCCATGTGCAATTTATGCCTGTCAGTGAACATCCGTTCGATGGCTCTTGGGGATACCAACCAGTCGGCTTGTTTGCACCGACCTCTCGGCATGGAAGCACCGAGGATCTCAAGGCATTGATTGAAGCGTGCCACGAGGCCGAAATCGGCGTGCTCATCGATTGGGTACCCGGTCACTTTCCATCCGATGAGCATGGTTTAGCACGTTTTGATGGCTCAGCTCTCTATGAATATGAGGACCCACGAGAGGGATTTCATCCGGATTGGAATACTTACATCTATAATTATGCATCCCCTCAAGTTCAGAATTTCCTGAGGGCTAGTGCCTTGCATTGGATTGATCGCTACCATGTGGATGGAATCCGCGTCGATGCGGTTGCTTCCATGCTCTATCGTAACTATTCACGAGAAGATGGAGAATGGATTCCTAACATCCATGGCAGTCATGAAAACCTTGAGGCAATCGACTTCCTCAAAGGCTTTAATGAGGAGTTGTATTCGACTCATCCCGGCGTTTTTTCTGTCGCTGAAGAATCGACCGCCTGGCCAAAAGTATCCAGACCCACGTCTGAGGGCGGTCTTGGATTTGGATTTAAATGGAATATGGGCTGGATGAACGACACCCTCAGTTACATTAGCCGAGATCCGATCCACCGTAAACATCATCATAACGAAATGACATTCGGACTGGCCTATGCCTTCAATGAGCAGTTTATTCTACCGATCAGCCATGATGAAGTCGTTCATGGAAAAGGATCTATGTTGGCGCGCATGCCGGGCGATACCTGGCAACAGTTTGCGAATTTAAGGGCTTACTACGGATTCATGTGGAGTCATCCTGGCAAGAAATTGTTATTCATGGGATGTGAATTTGCCCAGGGTAAAGAATGGAACCATGACGAGTCACTGGATTGGCATTTGCTGGATCTGGATTGGCATCAAGGAGTCCGGCAGCTTATTAAAGATCTCAATCAGGTGTATCGTGATTATGGTCAATTACATCAATTGGATTGTGCTGCAGATGGATTCGATTGGATCGATGGCGGCAATATGGAGCAATCAATTTTGGCTTACTGCCGGTATGGTTATGATAAGGATAGGCCACTAGTTGTAATATGTAACTTCACGCCGGCAGCGCATGAAAACTACCGCATTGGTGTACCGACTGCAGGGGCATGGCGCGAAATTATTAATACGGATTCTGGCCAATATCAGGGAAGTCATATGCTCAATGAGGGGAACCTGGTTACTCAGGCGCTGGCGTCTCATGGTAGAGAACAATCGTTAGAGCTGCGAATTCCACCACTGTCTACGGTGATACTGGAGCCGGTATGACCTATCACATTCAACCAGGCAAGGCAGTTCCTCTCGGCGCCATTTATGATGGTAATGGGACAAACTTCGCTCTATTTTCGGCCTCAGCAGAGCAGGTAGAACTGTGCTTATTCGACGCCAGCGGTATGGAAGAAATTCAACGGCTCACACTCCCGACTTTCAGCAATGATATCTTTTGTGGTTATGTTCCCGAATTAATTCCCGGCAGTCTCTATGGTTATCGCTGTCATGGCCGGTATGAACCTGAACAAGGGCTTAGATTTAACCCCAATAAGTTACTTCTTGATCCATATGCTCGCAGATTATCTGGAGAATTAATCCATCATGAACTTCATTATGATTACGAGCAGGGTAAAGGGGCAGGGCAGTTCATTATGGATGAGCGCGACAGTGCGCCAGTGACTCCCAAATGCGTGGTTTCTGAAGATGAGGAGCCGGTACGTTTATTTCAGTCTCATGGCGGAAGTGATGAGCGAATCATCTATGAATGTCATGTCAAAGGCTACAGCCAACTGAATTCAAATATTCTTCATTCTGAGCGAGGCACTTACCGGGCGATCGCATCGGACGCCTCTCTGGCGCACCTAAAAAAAATAGGCGTTACGGTAGTCGAGTTACTCCCGATCCACGCTTCTTGTGCAGAACCATTTCTGCGGGATAAGGATATGAGTAATTACTGGGGTTATAACCAGTACCACTACTTCGCTCTCAATCAGACGTATGCCAATGAGGATGCTGTCGCTGAGCTACGCTACGTGACAGAAAGACTCCATAAAGCCAATATACAGGTTGTTATCGATGTGGTGTATAACCACACAGCTGAAGGAGGGGAGTTCGGACCAACCTATAGTTTTAGGGGCATTGATAATCTCAGTTATTATGCGCTCGACCCGCGTAAATTATCCCATTACTGGAATCATAGTGGTTGTGGTAACAGTCTAGACCTCAGCCATCCAAGAGTACTACAACTGGTCATGGATAGTTTGCGCTATTTGGTACAGCAGTGTGGCGTGGATGGTTTCCGATTTGACCTGGCGACTTCGCTCGGACGTGACGAGAAAACCAGATTCTCTCAGCGTCATCCATTCTTCTCCTGTTTGAAGCAGGATCCTGTCCTCTCTCGGGTATTGCTCATTGCTGAACCATGGGACATTGGTACGGATGGTTATCAATTGGGACAGTTCCCTCATGAGTGGTTTGAATGGAACGACAAATTCCGCGATACGGTGCGACGCTTTTGGCGAGGTGATAAAGGCATGGTACCCGAATTTGCCAAACGCATGCATGGCTCGAGTGATGTTTTCAATGATCGGGTTCGTTCTCCATTTGCAAGTATCAATTTCATAACGGCACATGACGGCTTTACACTTCACGATCTAGTCTCATATAACGATCGTCATAATGAAGCCAATGGCGAGAACAATCGTGATGGTCATAGCGCCAACTATTCTCATAACTATGGGCATGAGGGCTTGACCGATGATGATGGAATCCTAAGATTACGTCGGCAACAGAGTAAGAATATGCTCGCCTCGCTACTCCTTGCACAAGGAACACCCATGTTACTGGCAGGTGATGAAGTAGCAAATTCGCAATCAGGGAATAATAATGCCTATTGTCAGGATAATGAAACGAGCTGGGTAGACTGGTCGCCATCTCCTCAGGCTGAGGATTTGAGCGATTTCATCAGTCATCTAGTTCGCCTTAGACGTAACCATCCACTGATTAACCGTCCGGCTTTCCCACATGGACTGACAATATCAGAAAAGACCGGTTTAACAGACATCAGTTGGCTCAGAAAGGATGGCCAGCTGATGACTGCTGATGACTGGCAACATGGCGAATTCGATTGCTTTGCAATGATGTTAGCAACAACGACCGATCTGAGTGATGTGCGCGGACATGCGGAGATCTGTAGTTTGGACGATGCCATCATCTTTATCTTTAACCGCTCAGGCGATGTGCAGGAGTTCCATTTCCCAGATACTGATGGATACTGGGTTTTGGATTTCGACACGGCAGATAGTCAAGCCGAAGGAACGGACAAGCTTGACGCACTAACTGTCGCTGCCCACAGCTTTATTATGTGTAGTTATCTACACAATACCAGGGGTGAAACACACCCTAACAACAAGGTAGCTCATTAAGACTATGAACAGCTTGAATCAACTGTCCGAATCGCTGGGATTTTTATCAACCTACACGAATTGTTTCGGTAACGAAGTCCACAACTCACCTGATGCGTTGAAATCGCTTGTGGCAGCGCTAGGTTACGATACCTCGTCAGAACCTAAATTACTTGAGGCGAGTGAGGAGATCCACAACCAGCAATGGGTCAATGTGTTACCGAAAACAATCGTCGTGGGTTGTGAGACAGATGACAGGGATATTATCTTCTCTTACCCAGACCATTATCAAAAACTCGCATGGCATTGCCGTTGCGATGATGGCTCTGAATTATCGGGTGAAGTCGCCATGACAGACATCGTCCCCTTAGAGAGCAAAACGATTGAGGGTGTTACCTATAGTAAGTACAGGTTACGTCTTAAATCGATTCCGATGGGTTACCAACAACTGACCATCTCGCTGAATGATGAATCATTTCACTGTCATCTGATCGTTGCTCCTAAGCGGTGCTATTCGCCGACGGATGCTAATTTTCAACGTATTTGGGGATTGGCCGCTCAACTTTATTCACTCAGTTCAGATGCTAGCTGGGGAATTGGCGATTTTGATTGCCTATTTGATTTGGTTGATACGGCGAGTGAAAAGCAAATTGGTGCCATTGGATTGAATCCGCTTCATCCATTATTTCCGTCAAATCCAGCTCACCGCAGCCCTTATTCACCGACCAGTCGTTGCTATCTGAATACGATATACATAGCCATTGAATCTGTTCCAGGTTTCGCCGAGTCGAAGCAATTACATGACTGGATGGCAACAGACGAATTCAAAACACTGCTCGATAGGTGCCGCGGTTCGGATATGATTGATTACGAGACCGTCGGTTATTTGAAATTCAAAGCGCTGCGATTAATTTTTGATGAATTGCGACAGGATTTTACGAGCATCGGCCATAGCTGGGGAAAGTCATTCGCCGAATTTAGAAGCCGAGAGGGCGATGATTTAGAGCTACTAGCGACCTATGATGCCCTGTATCAGAAATTTAAGCCTGAAGGATGTTATGGCTGGTTTGCCTGGCCAGATGAATATCATGAGCCTGACTCTAAAGCCGTACAGGAATTCAGTGATACTCACCGCGCTGATATCGATTTTTATGCCTGGCTGCAGTGGCTAGCAGATCGACAACTTAATCGAGTCACCAAACATGCCAAGACTCAGGGGATGCCAGTAGGACTCTATCTGGATTTGGCTGTTGGTTGTGATGGCGGCGGAGCAGAAGTCTGGGCTAACCAGTCTGCTTATCTAGCAGGAGCTGCGGTCGGAGCGCCGCCTGATGCGATGAATGTATTGGGTCAGGATTGGGGACTAACACCCATGAATCCTTTTGTATTGAAAGAACAACAGTATGGTCCGCTTGCCAAAGCACTACGATCCAGTATGCGGTATGCAGGAGCACTTCGCATTGACCATATACTCGGTTTCATGCGGCAATATTGGGTTGCTCCGGGAATGGCGCCCGATGAAGGAATCTATATCCGATTCCCGATGGATGAAATGTTCCGCATCATCGCACTGGAGTCACACAGAAATAAATGTGTCGTAATCGGTGAAGATCTGGGAACCGTACCTCAGGGATTCGATCAGATCATGGCTGATGCAGGATTACTGTCATATAAGGTGTTGTTCTTCGAGCGCTGGGAGTCCGGCTTGTACAAGCGCCCTGACCTCTATCCTGAGCAGTCAATGGCTACAGTGTCTACCCATGATTTACATACGTTAGTCGGTTGGTGGACAGGCCGTGATCTGGAATGGCGTCGTGAACTCAATCTCTATCCTAATGAGGAGATGCGAGAAACTGAAGAAGCAAGCAGACCTCAGGACAGGCAAGCACTCGTTGATGCCATGACTGACTATGGTGTATTGAATGGCCAATTTAAGACACTTGAAGGAAATGAACGAATGCACTACTTGTCATTGGCTGTTCAGAAATTCCTCGGAGAGTCTAATAGTGCAATCCAGTTGATACCGCTAGAGGACGCACTTGAGCTTGAAGAACAAGTCAATATCCCTGGTACGACAGAAGAACACCCAAACTGGAAACGTAAGTTGCCTCTGAGTGTTACTGAGTTTTGGCGTAATCCTAATGCCGCAGAATTAATTAATCTGATGCAAAAAGTAAGGCCACTTATCTAGCATTTACGTGCATTTGTTTTAACATCGATTCACATTTCAGGCCGCTGTAGTCAACCAAATCTTATTCTAAACGTTATACAAGACAAGAATTAGCATTTGGTGATGTGGATGAATACTGTGAATCGAGTACTTAGCAAACAACTATTCAGCCTGATTGTGATCTTTGTCTTGGCTAGTTGTGGCGGTGACAGTTCAAATGATGACCAGTCGGCCGTTGGTATTCCGTCACCTCCTGCGCCAATCCCAGATCCCGAACCGAAGACCAAATTAACCGAGATACAAGCATCAGCCTTCTTAAACAGAGCGACCTTCGGTGCTACTAGAGAAACAATCGACGCGTTAGTCGCGTCAGATGTCGAGAGCTGGCTCGAAGACCAGCATGAGATGCCAGCGACACTTCTTTTGCCCTATTTGCAAACGCTTGATGTAGAGGATATTCGTCCTAATCATCGAACTCAAGGATGGTGGTTTAATGCCGTCAATGCTCCTGACCAGCTCCGACAAAGAGTCGCATTTGCGCTTAGCGAAATTTTCGTCGCATCTGATCGCAATGGAACATTAGTGAACTTTCAGGAAGGCATGGCTGATTACTATGACATGTTAGTCCTGAATGCGTTCGGCAATTATCGTGACCTTCTTGAGGACGTCACCTTGCATCCGGTAATGGGTGTGTATCTAAGTATGTTAGGCAATGAAAAGCCCGATCTGGTCAATAACATACGCCCTGATGAAAATTATGCAAGAGAAGTGATGCAATTGTTTTCGATTGGTTTGGTAGAACTGAATAGTGATGGCACTGAGGTAACGGATGGGGAAGGTCGTGGAGTGCCAACCTACAATCAGAATGTCATCGAAGGATTCGCACATGTGTTTACTGGTTGGACATTTGCCGGCTCGCAATTTTTTCGCAGACCCGGCCAGAATCCCGACTTCCTCAGTCCGATGCAAGCTTGGCAGAGTTTTCATGACAAGGGTGAAAAACAATTGTTAAATGATGTGGTTGTACCTGCCAATCAGAATGCGGAAGATGATTTAGCAATTGCCCTGGATAATCTGTTTAACCACCCAAACGTCGGACCATTTATTAGTTATCGTTTAATACAACGACTGGTAACCAGTAATCCATCACCTGCCTATGTGCAGCGGGTTGCTGAAAGTTTTAACAATAACGGCCAGGGCATCAGAGGCGATCTTTGGGCCGTTGTGAAAGCCATTCTAACTGATGAAGAAGCGTTAAATGGGGCGGAAAGTTTGCCAAACACATTCGGTAAACTCAGAGAGCCTCTCATACGGATGGCTCACCAGTTCAGAGTGACAGGTGCTGCTAACGCTGCTGGTGATATTCCATTTGGCCAAGCGATCAATGTCATCGGACAAGGCCCTCAGAGCGCGCCAAGTGTCTTTAATTTTTTCTCTCCGACTTACACACAGCCAGGTGAGATTTCTAATGCGAATCTGGTCGCCCCAGAGTTTGAAATCACTACAGCGAATTATCTCACCGGTTTGAATAACTCAATTATCTATTTCATCTATAGTCTGACCAGTGATGATAATCCTAACCGGATCGAATTGAACCTTGATACATTCATCGCCCTTGCAGACGATCACAATGCCTTGATTAACGAACTGGATGTGGTCTACATGGCCGGACAGATGTCGGACAGTATGCGGGATGCACTGCTAGATTATCTCGAATTGATACAGAGTTGGGCAGGGGCTGAGATGCTCGTGATCGAGGCAATGTTTCTAGTATTGAGTTCTTCCGAATACGCGATTCAAAAATAGGAGCATACCGATGACATTATCTCGAAGACAATTTCTAAGACAATCGATGATGGCGGGTATTGCATCGGCTACAATCGCGAGTCCAATCACTGGTTTAAATCAGATCCTGGCCGCTGCTGGTAATGTGACATCGTCATATAAAGCCATGGTTTGTATCTTCCTGTTTGGTGGCAATGATGGATTCAATATGGTTATTCCTAACGAATCAGCCGCATATGCAACATACGCCAACAGCCGCCAGAATCTGGCAGTACCCCAGGCTGACCTGTTGCCAGTAGGACCTGCATCGGGAGGAGAATTTGGTTTTCACCCGGCTATGAGTGAGGTGAGGCAATTATTTGAGTCTGGCAGACTCGCTGTACAAGCAAACGTTGGCACGTTAATTCGGCCTGTTACGCGTGAGATGATCCAAAATAATACGGCGGTACTCCCACCACAGCTTTTTTCACATAATGACCAGCAGGCGTTATGGTCAGCTGCATCTGCGAGCGATTTTAGTAATCGCGGCTGGGGAGGGCTCGTTGCTGATCAGCTTTCTGCGTTGAATAACTCGCTGGTGCCTATGAATATCTCAATCTTTGGCAATAACTTATTTCAGGTCGGAGAGACAGTGTCACCCTACTCGATGAATCCTAGTGGTCCTGAAGAGATGATCGGTGTACGCTCCCACGTCGCTCAAGAAGCGAACCGTGCAGCAGTGTTTCAGAGACTTCGCGATGCACAATCGACCCATGTTCTGGAGATGGCTCACAAAAATCTTACACGTAACACGCAAGAAGTGGCCCAAGTTCTGAACACGGCACTTGAAGTAGCACCTGAATTACAAACTCAATTCCCGGCTGGCAACTTCCTGGGTTCTCAATTGGAAATGGTTGCCAAAATGATCTCAATTTCTGAATCCTTAGGCTTCGAAAGACAAATCTTTTTTGTTGGCATGGGAGGGTT
Organism: Enterobacterales bacterium; assembly: GCA_965250035.1. Taxonomy (GTDB): domain Bacteria; phylum Pseudomonadota; class Gammaproteobacteria; order Enterobacterales; genus CAXRAF01. Next base: position 118,226 of record OZ252282.1, read on the forward strand.
TGATTCTCATGACAGACAGAATGCAGACCAACCCATATTACTCGGCGAGTTAAGTCAGGCTTTGGCTTCATTCTATGAGGCGACGGAGGAACTCGGCGTGGCTGAGCAAGTGACATCATTTACCCTATCTGATTTTGGTCGTACGCTCACATCGAATGGGGATGGGACTGATCACGGCTGGGGTTCGCACCATATGATTATGGGTGGGGCGGTCAATGGCGGCGATCTCTATGGTGTTATGCCAGAGCTCGCTATTGGTGGGCCTGATGATGCAGATGATGGTCGCATGATTCCTACCACCTCAGTTGACCAATATTCCGCCACAATTGCGCGTTGGTTTGGCCTGTCTGAAGCACAGCTAGGTGCGGTCTTTCCAAACCTTAATAATTTCAATCGTACTGATATGGGATTCATGAATCTCACTAATTAATTGAAATCATTGCAAAAATAAGAACCTATTCATCGGTAGTACTCTAGAGTTATTACTTTCAACGGATACTATTGTGCAAATCTATTCGATTTGTTGATTAGAAAAAAACGACAAACATGATAGAGTAGTTCACATTATTTATCCCATCTGTGTGGAATAATCGTACCAATCTATAAGTAAAAAAATTCAGGAGCCAGCTTGATGCTACTTCATCGACTCAAAGTATTTGTAATAACCGCCCTTGTAACATTTAGTTATGTCTTGCTGGCTACAACACATGACAAATCAGCCCGCTTCATTGACCTAAGCGCCACTGATCATAAGCTCGCTCCTAGCTTTACTCGTAAATCACCCAGTAAGAAATTTTTTCCGCAAGCTGAACTGCCCGGCAAACACAACTATATCATCCGGCTCAATGACTCACCTGTTGCATCGTATCGTGGTGATGTGCCTGGTTTCAGGGCGACGGCACCAGGTTATGCTCAGGACTTCACTAAACGCAATAAGGTATCCAACGGGACAAATTCGTTCAAGAGCAGGTCGAACCTGAAACTGGACATGGATTCTAGCGCGGTCAAAAGCTATCAGGACTACCTAAGCAGCAAACAAACAGATTTCCTCGTCAAGTCGGCTCAAGCGATAGGTGAATCTCTCACGCCAGCGGTTCAACTGAATGTAGCTTTTAATGGCATGGTCGTCGAGCTAACTCAGGCGCAGGCACAAAAATTAGCAGCAATGCCAGAAGTTGCGTTTGTCGAACGGGAACAGTTTATTCCACTCGATACCGATCGTGGTCCTGAACTAATTGGTGCTCCGGATATCTGGGATGGCACGGCAACCGGTTCATCTCACTTTGGTGAAGGTGTTGTTGTGGGTATTATTGATAGTGGCATCAACTCGGATCACCCCTCATTTGCAGAGACTGCTGCCGATGGTTATGTCCATAGCAATCCACTGGGTGATGGTGTTTATATTGGTGATTGTGCCAATGGCTTTCCGGAGATGTGCAATAATAAACTGATTGGTGTGCGCTCCTATTCATCGATAACGGATATCTATCAGGACTCAGATGTTTTCGGTGATGATCCACCGCCGGCCAATGGCGAGGATTATGATGGTCACGGCACTCACGTCGCAGGTACAGCCGCAGGTAACCTGTTATTTAATGTGCCTCTGCTGAGTTCACCGCTCGATATCGTTGAGAGTGATGGCTACCGAACATCCAGTTTTGAGTTCCCACAGATTTCTGGTGTCGCTCATCGGGCTAATATCATCGCCTATCAGGTGTGTCGTCCCGGCGCTTCTGGAGATACCTATACGGGTTGTAGCAATGCCGTGATGCTGCAGGCCATTGATGATGCGATCACCGATGGTGTAGATGTCTTAAATATGTCAATCAGTGGTGGTGGTAATCCGTGGGATTATTCGATTGCACAGGCTTTTCTGGCAGCTCAGGAGGCAGGCATTTTTGTCGCTGTTTCCGCAGGTAATAATGGCCCCGATCTAGCGACAACGGTAAAGAATGCACCCTGGTACAATTCAGTTGCAGCGTCTAGTCATGGGCGTCAAATTAACTATTCCAGTAGTAAGACGATTGGAAGTTTCAGCGGTGGGAGCACAGCAGCCCCTGGCACAATCTCTGGCAGTGGCAGGACGCTCGGCCTGGCTAATACTGCGATAGTCTATGCGGGAGACTTTGATAATCCAAATGACCAACCAGGAGATGATCCGGCCCAATGTCTCGCACCTTTTCCAGAAGGAACCTTCAGTGGCCAAATTGTCGTTTGTGATCGTGGTGCCATCGCACGGGTTCAGAAAGCTGAAAATGTCGCAGCGGGCGGCGCCGGGGGATATGTTCTCGCTAATTTGAACGTATCAGGAGATGGTTCGAATCTGGTGAATGATACCTACGTCGTGCCAGGCATTCAGATATCTGCTACAGACGGCACCGCACTCAAGACCTGGCTTGCAACAGGAAGCGGACACACGGCAACTATTTCAACAACGACTGCCTCTACATCAATTGGGGCGTTTGATGATATCGCTGGATTTTCATCACGCGGGCCCAATGTCACTGTTCCCGATATCATGTCACCGACAATGACAGCACCCGGCGAATCGATTTATGCGGCATACGCGGACCAGCAGTTTGGCCATGATGTCACAAATCCAACGGCGACTGATTTCAGATTCCTTCAGGGTACGTCCATGTCCAGTCCCCATGCGGCTGGCGCAGGAGCACTCATAAAATCCGCACAACCTACCTGGTCTCCAGATAATATCCGCTCCGCATTGATGATGACTGCCGAGCGTAATATGACAACCAATAATGGCGCCGGTACCGCTGATATATTTGATATGGGTTCGGGTAGAATACGTGTCGACCTGGCAGTAAAGTCGGGTCTGGTGATGGATGAGAATGGCGCAAATTATCGAGCAGCCAACCCAGATCTTGGTGGCGATCCTAAGACATTGAACATACCCAGCATGGGCAACACGCAATGTACATCGACCTGTAGCTGGACGAGAACAGTTACGGCGACCAGAGCTGCAACATGGACTCTGTCAACCACATCAAATAATCCGAATGTGACCTTTTCTGCCAGTCCGGCTAGTTTTACCCTTGGCGTGGGAGAAACTCAGGACATAGTCGTAACAGTTACGTCCTCAAACGTTTCCACGGGTGAACAGGCGCAAGGCTATATCGAACTGGCTTCGAATAATGCGGACATCCCTAATCTACACATGCCAGCATTCGTCACGTTGAACACAACCAGTATTCCGCCGCTAATTACAGCGGATATTCGTCGCGATGCAGGTTCATTGCTTCTAAGTGACGTTGAGAGTATTGAAATTACAGAGTTCACATCACGGATCTATGGCCTACAAAAAGCGACAATTACCCCGATTCAGTTAGCCGAGGATTCAGAAAATAGTACACCATTCGATGACACCACAGATGGTGCTCGAAAGATTGATGTCGCTATTCCTGCTGCAAGTCCCCTGTTGTGGGTAGATTTACAGGATGGCACAGCCGATGACTTTGATCTTTATATCGGTAGAGATAGTAATAACAATGGGATCGCAGAGGAAAGTGAACTGGTCTGTTCTTCGACCACCTCAGCTTCCGCTGAAGCATGTCAAGTTGAAGACGTTAGCGCTGGTAGCTACTGGATTCTGGTGCATAATTTCAGCGCGTCTGGTGCTACCGATACGGTTGATTTACGCTACGCCTACGTCCCTCAAACGGATGAAGGGAACTTCAGTATTTCGGCTCCTTCTGCAGTTGCTGCGTTTGAACCGTTTGATATTCGCCTATTCTGGGATGATGATCTTTCGCAAGGTGATGTTCTGGTAGGAGCGTTTGATCTGGCTACAGATTCCAATCCTGCATCGGCAGGCAATTTGGGTCAGTCTATCGTAATATTTGAGCGACTAGCAGACGACGTCCAACTGACATACAGTAATGATTCACCATTGGCTGGTGATACTGTGACCGTGACACTTGATGTTGCAGTCAATAGGACAGCAGAAGATATTGACTACACAATTGATGCCCAGTTACCTAATGGCCTGACACTCGATGAATCAAGTATTAGTAGCTCGGATGGGTCAGTCTTTAGCGTCAGTGGCGGGAATATGGTCTCCTGGTCTCCGAGTCGCATGGCGTATGATCCTTCCGCCAATGCCTATATCCAATCAACGAGTATTGAAGATGCCCAATGTCGCTTACCAAACTTTGGACAGGCGGGCGGTGGATTCATCGATCTGGCAGAATTTGATATTGGCTTTGCCAGTGCTGATGGTGACGAGGTGAGTGCAAATTACAATATACCTGTGACATTCCTCGATACGGAATATAGTGGTTTTAGCGTCTCAGATAACGGCATTATCACCTTTGGTGGTCAGCCCGGTAATGATGCCTCCGTGCATCAACAGGTGCCTTCAGCGGCTTTACCTAATAATCTGATTGCACCACTATGGCGAGACTTTCAGTTGGACCAGGCCTCTGAGTCTGGTATACGGGTGGGAACAGCTGAACCCTGGATCATTATTCAATTTGATAATATGCGCCATTCAACTTTCTACAATGGCGATCCCTCGGCTGATGATACCCTCGATTTTCAGGTACTACTAAACAACGATACAGGTGATATTTACTTCGCCTACGACAACATCGCTTACAATAATGGCGATGCATTGGGCGGCACCATTGGCTGGGAGAATGCCAACGGCACCGCGGGTGACTACTGGGCCTATGTCGGAGGGCTCTATGAGATGGGTCTTGGAGATCGACGCTCTTTCGCTGATTTGGTGAATGATCAGGTTATTTGTTATCGAGCCGATACGCCAAACAGTGGGTCTTTAACTTTGACATTCGATGTTCAGGTTGATGAGGGAATTATTGCTCAGTCATTGACTACCCAGTTAACCAGTCTGGTTTCTAGCATCGGGGGACGTGCTGAAACAACTAACTATGACCTTGATGTTGGTGGCACTGTGACGACCATAGAGATTACTGATCCGGGTCCATTATCTACCGCAGAAGACACGCCGATCACGCTTACAATCAACTATTCTGACAATGATAGTGTCGCAAACACCATTCAGGTTTCAGCTGATTCAGGCACATTAGGCACGCTTAGTGGTAATAATTCTGGCGCAACAATTGAGTTGACGCCACAAGCTAATTTCAACGGCAATATCGCTGTGACAGTGGTCGTTACGGATAACGAAGATGCAAGCGAAACCGATACCCAGATATTTGATGTGACCGTGACCCCTGTGAATGATGCACCGACAGTAACTGCTAGTTCCAGTGCGACGACATCCTCGGGCGTTACTACCGTGAGTCTATCTGCCCAGGCAACCGATGTTGATGATTCAAATCTCACATACAGTTGGACTCAGACAGCCGGTCCAACAGTCACGATCAGCAATCCGACTAGCGCGAATGCGACAGTTAGCAACGCTAACGCAACCTCCGGAACACTCACGTTTGAAGTATCGGTAAGCGATGGTGAACTGACGGCAAATGCGTCGACTTCGATTACCGTTACTGCGGCTAGCACGCCAACACCAACGCCTAATCCTGGCTCAAATAGCGGCGGTGGCGGCGGTGGTTCGATGAACCTAGCCTTGCTTTGGTTGTTCACTCTGCTATATGGCTGGCGAACGCTTGCTAGCCAGAAAAGGAGGAAGCTCTCATGAGAAATAGACAGTCACCGTTGCGCTTAGCTGGCATGCTTGTGATGATGATGTCAGGTTTATTGATCCTCGGTTGTACATCTCAAGAGGCTGAATCAGAATCGCAACAGGTGAACGAAGTGAACAGCGCTTCGGAGGATAATTCTGAAATGAAGTCTAACAGCGTCATTACTGCCACCGTCACCTATATTGATCTTGAAGGCGGTTTCTTTGGCCTAGTCACAGAAGAAGGGGACAAGTACCTGCCTATGAATCTAATGCCTGAGCATCGTAAAGAGGGAACGGTTCTGAGCTTCAAAGCGAAGCAGTTAAAAGCTCTGGCGACGATTCAGCAATGGGGGACACCAATCGAATTGGTAGATGCTAAGATCCTGTCTTCAGCGTCTGATTCAACGCTATAGTTACCGCCACCTGACCCGAGTAAATGGGTCAGGTTAATCGTTATTCTAACCGAGCATAGGCTTCAAAAAGCGACCGGTATGTGAGGCCTTTACTTTCGCTACATCTTCTGGAGACCCAGTCGCAATAATCTGACCACCCCCGGCGCCACCTTCTGGGCCCAGATCGACGATCCAGTCTGCGGTTTTTATGACATCCAGATTATGCTCAATTACTACGACGGTGTTACCGTGATCACGTAAACGATGAAGTACAGCTAATAGTTGCTTTACATCGTGGAAATGCAGGCCGGTGGTCGGTTCATCCAGGATATAGAGCGTTTTACCTGTGTCGCGTTTTGATAATTCCTTAGAAAGCTTTACACGCTGCGCTTCACCTCCTGATAGGGTAGTCGCAGATTGGCCGAGGCGTATGTAGGACAAGCCGACATCCATGAGCGTTTGTAAGCGGCGCTTAATCGCTGGGATAGCATCGAAAAATTCACGGGCATCCTCAACGGTCATTTCAAGAATTTCATGGATATTTTTACCCTTATATTTAACATCCAGTGTTTCGCGGTTATATCGTTTGCCTTTACAGACATCACACTTCACATAAATGTCTGGTAAAAAGTGCATTTCCACTTTGATCAGGCCATCTCCTTGACAGGTTTCACAACGCCCACCTTTGACATTGAAACTAAATCTACCTGGCTTGTATCCGCGAGAACGTGCCTCCTGAGTACCTGCAAATAATTCTCGAATTGGCGTAAAGATACCCGTATAGGTGGCAGGGTTTGACCGTGGTGTGCGCCCAATGGGGCTCTGGTCAATATCGACAACCTTATCCAGGAATTGCAGTCCATCAACAGACTTGTGCGGTGCTGCTGAGAGTGTGGTCGCATGATTCAATTTGGTTGCGGCCAGGGGATACAGCGTGTCATTGATTAGTGTCGACTTACCAGAACCTGATACGCCGGTAATACAGGTCATGATTCCAATCGGTATTTCCAAATTTACGGCTTGAAGATTATTCCCAGTGGCGCCGGATAGTTTTAGGAGTAATTGTGAGTCATGCTGTGTTCGTTTTTTTGGCACAGCAATTTCCTCTTTGCCAGACAGGTATTTTCCCGTTAATGAATCCTGATGGGCGATAATTTCATCGACGGTCCCCTGGGCGACAATTTCACCCCCATGAACCCCGGCGCCCGGACCAATGTCGAGTACATGGTCGGCATTGCGAATAGCGTCCTCATCATGTTCGACGACCAATACAGTATTACCCATATCACGTAGCTTTATCAGAGTCTTCAGCAGGCGTTCATTATCACGTTGATGCAGACCAATGGAGGGTTCATCGAGGATATACATAACCCCGACAAGTCCTGCACCAATCTGACTAGCCAGACGAATTCGTTGGGCTTCTCCGCCAGATAATGTATCAGCACTTCGTTCCATGGATAGGTAATCGAGTCCAACATTTACCAGGAAACCCAGACGAGCAATGATTTCTTTGATGATCTTTTCCGCAATTTCTGCACGGTAGCCATCAAGGGATAGCGATTCAACGGCTTGTAATGCTTCACCAATAGATAATCTGGTCAGGCTGGGAAGATCGTGTTCATCTACAAACACGTGTCTTGCATCACGACAGAGCCTTGTCCCTTCACATGCAGGGCAACTAGAAGTAATTAAGTATTTGGATAATTCATCTCTGACAGCCATGGAATCGGTTTCTTTAAACCGACGTTCCATATTCGGGATAACACCCTCGAATGGATGGTGGCGATTCACCTTGTCACCACGGTCATTGACATAGGTAAATGTTATTGATTCTCGCTTGCTGCCATAAAGTATGACGTTCTGAATGTCATCTGGTAACTCCTCATACGGGAGGTCTATGTCAAATCCATAATGTTTTGCCAAAGAATTTAACATCTGAAAGTAATATATATTTCGTCTGTCCCAACCTCGTATCGCACCACCAGAAATTGGTAATTCCGAGTTTGTAATGACGCGTTCGGGCGCGAACGATTGATGGATGCCGAGACCATCACAGGTACTGCAAGCACCGGCAGGGTTATTGAAGGAAAATAACTTGGGCTCGAGCTCGGCTATACTGTGACCACAAATAGGACATGCGAAGCGTGCCGAAAAGAGCATATCATCACGGTCTCCGTCCATGAAGGCAACTTTAGCCAGGCCATCTCCCAGATCCGTCGCCGTCTCTAAAGATTCTGCCAGGCGTTGATTCATGTCGTCACGGACCTTGACTCTGTCGACTATGACATCAATGGTATGCTTTTTCTTCGGGTCAAGCGTAGGCATCTCTGCGAGCTCTACTACATAACCATCGACGCGTGCCCTGATGAAGCCATGAGCCTGCAGTTCGCTAACCAATTGCAGATGCTCCCCCTTACGTTCTTTAATCACTGGAGCCAGCACCATGATCTTGGTGCCTTCATCCAGTGCTAGGACCTGATCTACCATCTGACTGATGCTTTGTGCTTCGAGTGGTTTATCATGATCCGGGCAGCGAGGGATACCGGCGCGCGCGAATAACAATCTTAAATAGTCGTACACTTCAGTTATGGTTCCGACTGTAGAACGCGGGTTATGTGATGTCGATTTCTGCTCGATTGAGATGGCAGGTGAGAGTCCCTCAATATGATCGTAGTCCGGTTTTTCCATCAATGACAGAAATTGTCTTGCGTAGGCTGACAAGGATTCCACATACCTGCGTTGTCCCTCTGCATACAGGGTATCGAACGCAAGTGATGATTTACCTGATCCTGACAGGCCGGTAATGACGATAAACTTATCTCGGGGTAGGGTGACATCTACGTTTTTAAGATTATGGGTCCGAGCACCACGTATTTCGATATTTTCCATTCGTATATTCGGTGATAATTATTACGTTATTTTAGGCAAAGCTGTTAGTATACCTGCTCGCTGGCAGGACAGGTAACTGAAACTTTACTTACGATGAAATTGACCTCATTAGAGCAACGAGCAGCAATCAGTATTGCCGGCATTTATGGACTGAGAATGCTTGGTCTTTTCCTAGTTTTACCCGTTCTGGTTATCTATGCACGCTCGTTACCGGATTATACTCCTGCGTTAGCTGGCATTGCGGTTGGCATCTATGGACTTGGTCAGGCCATGCTGCAAATCCCTCTAGGATATTTATCAGACAAGATGGGTCGCAAACTGATAATAATCCTTGGGTTATTACTCTTCGCAACGGGTAGTTTCATCGCAGCGGAGAGTGAAACACTGGTCGGCATCATTACCGGACGCGCCTTGCAAGGAGCCGGAGCTATTGCCAGTACCCTAATGGCGTTTGTCTCTGATCTCAGCCGGCCGGCAGTACGGTCCAAGCTCATGGCGGCAATCGGTGCAACGATAGGGATTGCATTTGTCTTATCGCTGATTCTAGGACCCTGGCTTACTAGCTACATCGGCGTTAGCGGCTTGTTTTTTCTGACTGGGATTCTCTCTTTTCTCGCAATAGGGATCGTGATATGGGTTGTCCCGACTGAACAACAACATATTGACAACTCTCATGTACTTCCCGTTCAACAACAGATGAATTCAGTACTAGCCAATGGTCAGTTACAACTGATGAATTTCAGTATTTTTTGCCTGCATATGTTTCTGACAGCGATTTTTGTCATGATTCCAATCCAACTCATTGACAGTGGTATGCCACTCGAAGAACATTCGCTGACTTATTTGGGGCTGATGGTTGTCAGTTTTGCGGTCATGTTACCCCTGATGATATGGACTGAAAAAAAACGCCAACATGTTCGCTCTGTGGCACTTGCCGTGAGCCTGTTACTGATCGCGTTAATGACATTAAGTTTTCAATCGTCATTGACCATAGTCCTTGTGTGTCTCGGAATATTCTTCCTGGCATTTAACTTTCTCGAAGCCATGATCCCTTCTATTGTTTCCAGGTTGTGTGCGAGCAAGCAACGAGGCACTGCTATGGGTTTTTATTCCAGCAGTCAGTTCTTCGGTGCGTTCCTCGGTGGCTTACTCGCTGGCTATACTTTGGAGCAATTCAACGGCTCAGTCGTCTATACCGTGCTCGGTTGTATTTGTCTTATCTGGCTGTGTCTCGTGGTTGTGAAATTTCTTCCCGTGACTGACCTAGAGCAAGATACAGATACACAATCTGAATGATGCGAATCTTGCACGCAATTAGCCTGTTGGTGTCGTTGTTGAGAATCTAATCATTCGATTGATCAATGCGACTTGACTGGCGCACTTAGAGAACGCCTGTAAGTAGCGTTTCTCTGACTGATTATTCAGTAAAAAACGCTACTAAAAAGAACTCAAGATGTTATCCTATACGGTCTAAAGATTTGAATACAAAAGAGGGCATTTTTCATGGCACGCAGTGGCATTAACAAGGTGATTTTAGTCGGTAATCTCGGGCAGGACCCAGAGGTAAAATATATGCCAAATGGCGATGCAGTGGTTAATGTCTCGATTGCTACCAGCGAGTCATGGCAGGATAAAGCATCGGGTGAAACGCGTGAAAAGACAGAATGGCATCGCGTCGTGATGTTTCGTCGTCTCGGTGAAATCGCTGGTGAATACCTAAAGAAAGGCTCTAAGGTTTATATCGAAGGAAAGTTACAGACACGTAAATGGCAGGCTCAGGATGGTACTGATCGCTACACAACCGAGGTCGTTGCTAATGATATGCAAATGCTCGACTCACGTGGTCAGGGCGGTGGTATGGGCTCTAGTGCTGGAGCTGGTATGGCGGGTGGCTCAGCCGGTGGATTTTCCGCGCCTTCACAACCAAAATCGTCTCCATCTAACGCGCCGGCTACGCCAGCTAGTAACGAAGTATTCGACGACGATATCCCATTTTAATACAATTTATCCGGCTTGAATCTGACGCTCAGCATTCTAGTCGGACGACCCCTTTCCCCATCGTTTAATCATATTCATTTACACTATATCCCCCGACATTTAGTTGGTTGACTGCAAATATACGTTATAATTGCGCCAGATTGATAAATACTGGGTAATTACAATGCTTCGAAGAGCATTCATACTATTTCTGTTAATACTGACTCCATATTCAGTGGCGGGCGAATGGCCGGCGAATGTCAATGTTAGTAATGTCCTAACGACTGAACTGAGGCCCACAGCCTGGGCTTCTGGTGAAGTCGTCAGTCCGAATAACACCTCTATCGCTGCGGAAGTGACTGGACGGGTCGTGCATTTGGCTGAGCTCGGAATTGCGGTGGCAAAGAATGACGTTATCGCTAAAATAGATGACACACGGCTTCTGTTGCGCGAGACAGAGGGGAAGGCCGCGGTCGCTAGCAGTCAGGCACGTTATGACTTTTTGGCCTCTGAAGTTGAGCGCATCAGGGCGCTTGCGCAACGCAACTTATCAGCTAAAACTGAGCTCGATCGAACGATTAGCGAGAGAGACGCTGCTAAAAGTGCATTGGCTGAAGCAGAGTCACGACTGGCTCAGATTAAGCAAGACATAGAGTTTGCCACCATTCGTGCTCCTTTTGATGGCCTCGTGACCCACCGCCTTGGAAATGTTGGTGAGTTCGTTCAGGTAGGTGAGGCTATCCTCAGAATGGTTGAGACTTCTAATTTAGAGGCACGAGTTTCTGTGCCGATCACATCCTATCCTTATCTTACACAGGGGGATTTGTTAGCCGTCGATTCTGCAATGGGCCGAGAGCAAGCCGTACTAAAGTCGATCATTCCTGTCGCTCAAACACGAAGCCATTTAATGGAAATTCGACTGGATATGAGTAATCTTTCATGGCCTATAGGCCTCAAGATCAGGGCGGCTGTACCCAATGCTGGTGCACGAAACGTCACTGCACTCGCCAGAGATGCTCTGGTTCTTCGCCGTGATGGCGTCAGTGTTTTTGTTGTTAGAGAGGGTGTCGCACAACAGGTACCGGTAGAAGTAGGTATTGGACAAGGTGAATTAGTCGAGGTGGTTGGTGACATCGTGCCAGGTGAACAAGTCATTGTTCGCGGGGCAGAGAGAATACAGCCCGGACAATCGGTGAATATAAAAGAAACGAACGATCATCTGGTTTCAGGGAAATAACCCATGGTAATTACCCGGAGTGCATTAAAAAATCCCACGGCAGTAGTCGTAGCCATCCTGTTGGCTGTGTTATTTGGCATAATCAGTGTTACGCAGCTGCCTATACAACTGACCCCTGACATTACTGAACCCGAAATTACAGTCAATACGTCATGGCGGGGTGCTGCACCTGAGGAAATCGAATCCGAAATCATCGAGCGTCAAGAGGATGTTCTGAAAGGATTGCAGGGTGTGACCTATATGCAATCCTCCTCCAATTTCAGTGGTGGAAACATCGCGTTATATTACAAGTCGGGTACTGATCTCAATCGCGCCCTGATTGATGTCATGAATGCACTGAATCAGGTCCCATTTTACCCAGCTGACGCCACTGAACCGGTCATCACAGTTGGGGGCAATAAAGTATTTGATGCGATTGGCTGGTTTGCATTGAAGACAAAGCCAGGCAATCAACGAGACATTGCTACCTATTTCGATTTCGTTGAGGAAGTCGTGCAAGCCAGACTCGAACGTGTGCCAGGAGTGGCGCGTGCCAATGTATTTGGTGGTCTGCGTTCTCAGATCAGAGTAACTTTTGACCCATACCAGGTCGCAGCACTGGGACTCAATATTCCCGAACTCGCATCACGACTTGCGGGTAACACCGACACATCGGGTGGTTTTAATGATATTGGCAGGCGTAGTTATACGCTACGTTATTCCGGCAAGTATGGTGCTGAGCAACTCGCCAAGATGGTCCTCGACTGGCGTGATGGACAACCCATTTACCTGGAGGATGTCGCGACAGTCAGGCAAATGCATGAGGACCGAACAGGAATCCTAACGTTGGATGCCGAACCAGCCATTGCCTTGGGTATTAATGCTGAAACGGGTGTTAATGTAATTGAGGTCATGCAAGGCCTGAAAGCTGCCGTACAGGAGTTGAATGAAGGGGCTTTACAACGCGAAGACCTCCGAATCATTCAGATGTATGATCAGTCTATTTATATCAATGACTCGATGAGTCTGGTTAGGAATAATCTGATCCTGGGTATGGTTCTAGCCATTGGCGTGTTGTGGTTATTCTTGCGCAAGTTTCGCGCCACACTTATCGTGGCTGTGGCTATCCCGATTTCACTTATCGTCACCCTGATATTCATGAATGTGCTCGGTCGAAGCCTGAATATCATCTCCATGGCTGGGTTAGCTTTCGCAGTGGGAATGGTCCTGGATGCCGCTATAGTGGTGTTGGAGAATATTGTCAGATTAAGGGAAAAAGGCGAATCGTCCGATAATGCGTCTCTATTGGGCGCAGGACAGGTCTGGGGTGCGTTGCTGGCATCAACCGCCACAACGGTCTCCATTTTCTTGCCCATTGCTTTCCTTGAGGCAGTATCCGGTCAGTTATTTGCTGATCTTGCCATCACTATTTCTGCAGCAGTCGTCATTTCACTGGTCATTGCGATTGCAGTGATACCGACCGCCGCCAAAAAGCTACTAACGGAAGTCAAAGAGGACGATCCTCATGTGCACTGGTGGGAAAATATCACTAGAGGCGTGATGAAACTGACCGCAACTCCAAGACGCCGGGGCTTCTGGGTCGGTGGCCTGTTGAGTGTCTCACTGCTGGGGAGTTGGTTCATCTTTCCATCCGTCGATTATTTGCCTAAAGGGAATCAAAATCAGTTCGGTGCGTTTATATTGCCACCACCAGGTCAGAGTTATCTGGCCGCTAGACAGGAAATGTCAGATACCATTAATGCCCGTCTCAAACCTTATTTAACCGGGGAAAAGGAACCGCAGATTGCGCATACCTGGATGGGATTTTTTGGGAATTTCGGATTTATGGGCGGCAGAGGGGTGGATCCCGCTGATATTCAGGAAATCCTAGGTGTCGTTAACGGCGATCTCCTTGCCGGTTTCCCAGATACCATCGCATTTGCGCAACAGTCGCCAATTTTTAATAATTTGGGTGGAAGCCGACAAATTGATGTAGATATTCAAGCGAATGATGTCGACACGATTCTATCTGCCGCTCAGGTTGGTTTCGGTGTTATCGGTGAGGCGCTGCCAGGTGCTCAGATACAACCCTCTCCAGGTTTGACACTCGCTGAACCCGAATTACGCATGGTGCCCAATGAGCGCGCGATTGCGGAGGCAGGTTGGACCCGTCAACAAGTCGCAGGTCTTTCTCAAGCTATGGGAACAGGACTATACATCGGTGATTTCTTCAATGGCCAACGTCGCCTGAATGTCTTTCTACGGAGCACTGACTGGGAGACTCCGGAGGAGTTGGCGAGCATTCCGTTTTTCACTCCCAACGCAGGTGTTCAGCCATTTGGCAACCTGGTGGACTTGCAGCGCACGGCTGGACCTAGCTCCATTCGCAGGGTGAATCGTTCTCGAACCATTACTCTGCAGGTCACACCGCCGGATACAGTTAGTCTGGAAGAGGCGATTACTATAATCAAGGAGAAGGCAGAACCGGCTATCCTTGCGGCGCTTCCCGAGAATGGTCAAATTGAATATCGTGGCTCTGCGGAGGCGTTGACTGAAGCCATCCAGAATATGAGCCAGAGTTTCCTTCTGGCGATCATTATTCTTTACCTATTGATGTCGGCATTATTCCGCTCTTTTAAAGATTCGCTGTTGGTCGTGCTGACCATACCGATGGCGACGATTGGTGGCCTGGCACTATTGCGTATCACCGATCTACTCATCTTCCAACCTCTGGACCTACTGACTATGATCGGTTTTGTCATTCTGTTGGGTCTAGTGGTGAATAACGCCATATTACTCGTCTATCAGACGAGAAATGGTGAACGTGAGGGGCTAAATCGTCGTGATGCAGTCGAGGCGGCAATCAGGGTGCGAATCAGGCCGATTCTGATGAGTACTTTAACCAGTCTGTGTGGCATGTTGCCACTGTTGTTGGTGCCCGGAGCAGGTGCTGAACTCTATCGAGGGATTGCCGCCGTGATTGTTGGTGGCATGGGGGTAAGTACCGTCTTTACACTGATTTTCCTACCGAGCCTGATGCAGATGCGTAAGTCGTCCGAGGAGAAAGCAGGGCAATTTAGTAAACTTCAGGTATCTAACAGCTGATATTTCAGGAATAAACGCTTTATTGGATGACCTTATTGACGACACCGATTAATTTATCTGGCTGAAATGGCTTGACCATCCAGCCAGTGACACCCGCAGCCTTACCTTCCTCTTTCTTGTCGGATTGGCCTTCAGTAGTCAACATTATGATTGGTGTGAATTTGTACGTGGGCTGTGCTCGAAGACTCCTCGATAGCTCGATGCCATCCATTTCTGGCATATTCATATCAGTGATTATCATATCAAACCGGTTTCGCTGAGCGGCTTGTAATCCTTGCTTACCGTCTGCGGCATCTGCAACTTCGTGTCCCGCAGTTTCGAGTGCAAACTTGACCATTTTGCGCATTGAAGTAGAGTCATCAACAATTAAAATCTTAGCCATTTTTTCTCACATATGTCGCGTTTTTCACTTAATATATACAATATCTATTAATTGCAAAGTCCTGTAAAGATGAATGTATTATGAAAATTCTATTATACTGTTTACAACTGGACTTATTAATCGCTGAATTTTTTGCTAGTATAGCAGTCCCAAAATCGGAGCAGTAAATGCAGTTTTCTGGAAGCGAATCAATTTTGATAGTCGATGACGAGGATATTCTCCTCGAGATGGCTAATGAAATTCTGCAAACTGCTGGCTACAAGACCAACACAGCGAATAATGCCATCAAGGCAATCGACCTGCTCAATTCGAATACCTACGACCTCCTGTTTACCGATGTGATCATGCCTGGTATGACTGGTTATCAATTGGTGAAAGAAGCCCAGAGAATCGCCCCAGATATGAAGATTTTATTAACCAGTGGCTATCAGGTGGGTTATGAGCAAACTGATATCGATCCAAAATTACTGGATGAAATCGTTTCCAAGCCCTATGGTGATTTGAAACTCTGCCGTGCGGTCCGGAAAATTCTGGATGAAGACTAGTCCACTTGAAGGCCTAATCAATCTCCCCAGCCCGCTTCAATCGTATTCAACCCAAATAACAACTAGTCAGATCGCTGAACTGCATATCAAGCGTGATGATTTGATACACCCCCAGTTATCTGGGAATAAAATACGTAAATTAAAGAGACACATTCAGACCATACAAGAGCAAACTGGCTCTGGCATTTTGACCATGGGTGGTCCCTGGTCTAATCACTTGCATGCCTGCAGTTGGTTATGTCAACAACTACAGGTTCCATGCACGCTCCTGGTACGTGGTCATAAGCCAAAACAATTGACATTGATGCTGCAAGACGCTCTACGCTTTGGCGCCCAAATCGAGTTTATCGGTCGTGAGGATTACCGTAACTTACGTCTGGCTTATGAGAATGACACAATGGAAGACGAACCACTCATATCAAATTGGGACGACTATTATTTCATCCCAGAGGGGGGCAGACACCAGTATGCTGTCGCAGGATTTGCAGAACTGGCGGCGGAAATAGACCATGATTACGATGCTGTCTACATGGCCGTTGGAACCGGGACATCAATCGCCAGTTTAGCGCACTCTTGGACTAATCAGGCAACACAATTTCACGGCATTTTGGCGTTGGATGCCAGATTGAGCCAACAGCAGACAATCGATCAGCTGCTGCAGGATACTGAGCGTAAGATTTTTTTACGTGATGAGTTCCTTTTTGGCGGTTATGCCAAGTCATCGCAGGAGTTACGACAGTTCATAGCGCATCAGTTTAGTGAATACTCCATACCACTGGAGCCAGTTTACACCGCTAAAGCCTTCTACGGCATGTTGTCCGACATCAGCGCGGGACGATACGACTCATGCTGTCGATTGTTGTTTATTCACACGGGCGGAATGCAGGGAGTTCGAGGCTACAGCGACCATGAACTATCTGATCTGATTGACTATTACACCGGACTTGAAAACTTGCCATTTCAGGACCATTAACCTATTCTGGCCTCACGAAAGCACTGACGGAAAAACGATGACAGAACCGACACCAATAAAGGTATCAGCAGGCGAGGGAATTCGCTGGATTGGTATAAGTTTTTCGTTATTTGGCAGAAGCCCCAGTATCTGGATTGTTATGTTTCTGTTATTCGTTGGCATCAATTTCGGACTGACCATGGTACCTTTTCTCGAATTGCTACCAACGGTGCTCGCACCCGCCTTCACTGTCGGCTTTTATATCGGTTGTCAGGAACTCAAGAAAGGCGGTATGTTGCAAATCGATCACTTGTTCGATGGCTTCAAGAAACAGGGCAGGATGCTGATACGCTTGGGATTATTTTTCTTCCTCTGGAACATCGTTATCTACTTCCTGGCGATGATATTCTTACAAGCCTCGATGACAGAGGAACAGGCATTGCTATTGGCCGACGCCCAGTCTCGGGAACAAATTGGTACGCTACTCACTTCACAACCAGAAATGCTCAGTGTCATGATAAATGTTCTGATAGTTGCCGCTTTACTTACGATCCCTCTGTTGATGGCATCCTGGTTTTCTCCGGCCCTGGTGGCATTTCAGAATGTCCCACCGCTAAAGGCGATGACTCTTAGTCTAAAAGCATGCAACACCAATATCCTGCCTTTTCTATTGTATGGATTATTGATGCTACCCATGACCGTACTGGGTTTCTTGCCGCTTGGATTAGGACTTGTCGTGATACTTCCTGTCATTATCATCAGTCAGTTTGTGAGTTATCAGGCTGTATTCCCCGGTGAGGATAATATTAGTGAAGATGACAATCAGAGCATTATCACACTCTAGACTCGTATTCTTCAGATAGAGAGGGGAGGCATCGCAAATGCGATACCTCATTTGGATTATAGTGTGTAGTACAGACTGTTTTTCTTGAGTCGCTCGATGTTTTTACAGTCGACGATATCTTTTTGCTCGAATATGAACATCTGGTCTGCCGATTCACCATCAGGCGTGACACCGCCCATCACCAGCAGGTTGAATTTTTCATCCTCATCAAGTGCACGTAACGTCTGGCCATAGTCACAAATCGTCTGCATGATGGCGTCAATCGCTTTATTAGACCGATTAATCGACTTTGTCTGACGTTCAGTACGGTATTTCTTGAGCATCTCATCGTAGCGATTTTTATTCTCTTCCAATGACTTTTTTGTGTTTTCCAATATGCGCTCATAGTTTGAGCGTTTATCCGGATCGCTTTCCCGTCGTACATCACGGCTTTGTTCAAATATTGCACGTCTAAGTTCCCGTTGCTGTTCACGAAGTTCCTTCAGACGATCCTGATATTCCACGGCCAACTCGGAAACATTCCCGTATACCGAATCCGAAAAGCTCACATCGATATCCTGTAGTGACTCAACTTCGGCCAGTGGAGCCAGGGATTCGCCCAACTCAACCGCATCGAGGGCACTTTCAACAATTTGTGGAATATCCAGTTCCAGTCGACCATCACCCCATGATGCGAGCCCTGGGACGCCCAGACTTCCTAGACCATTCAGACGGATACTAAACAGATAACCCTGATTGGCGAGATAGGTCGTCTTAATGGATGGACGACCAGGAAAGTCCTCCTTCGCCTCCTTCAGAGAGGATTCAAGTATGCCGCTCATGATGCGCATATCTTTCTCCTGCGCACTCGTGTCGACTGTTTCTGCGGCCGCTGACCCGGCCATCAACAGTGACAGCGTGGCCATCATCGATACATGTTTAACTATAGATTTCATGGTGTTACTCCGCTAGTAAGTTTCTTTATTCAGGGAGGCATACAGCTGTTGAAGTTGCTGTCTGTCTTGATCCTGGATTTCGAATAGGGCTTGATACTGGCTTTGTGTCAGCTCAATATCCTGATTTCGTTGTTGTGCAAGGAATGTCGTCAATTGCGATAAATCCTCACGACGTTGCTGGGTATTGACTTGCAGCATGGTCGTTACAAGCTGCTGATCCCGTCGTAGTTGGGCATTCTCATACTCCAGCAGTCTATGGCCTACATAGGCCTGTAACTCTTCGCGCCATGCATCAAGTTGGTCGTTTGATTGCTGGGCCATCGCGACTTTGGTCGTCGACTCACCAAAGCCGATGTGAAGCCCGTCAGTGGTGGTTACTATCTCAACGCGAAACAATACCAGCAGGATTGCTGCAAAGGAGGTGGCCATAGAAAACCATGGGAGCCAGCCTTGGTTGGACCGTTGTCTTCTAGCCAAATAGCCGGTGCGATGCCATTCAGGAACCGGCTCATCCTGCCAGTGCTGCTTACCCAAGTTTAGGGTGTTCAGGGTTGACAATGCCTCCCGTAAGTCGGCGGAAGACGCCAACTCTTGCTCAATAAGTTGGGTTTGTTGTGGCGATAAATTACCATCCAGATAGTCTGGTAGTAAGGCGACCATATCTTCAAATTGCATGGGCTATCTCCGGGTTTTGTTTCATTTTCTTCAGTGCTGTATAAAATCGTGTCTTGGCAGTATTGGCCGATAGTCCGGTGTACTGCTCTATGTCATCAAAGGTCATATTCTGAAACAGCTTTAACTCGACAATCTGCCTTTGTTCGAGACTAAGACAGGCTAATAATTTGACGACCGCTCGGTTTGACTGGGATCGGTGCAAATCTTCTTCAGCAATCTTTGGTGAAAGCAGGTTGTCTGTTTCATCCTCTTTTGAATTAGACAAGGGATTCGTGTTTCGACGACGCAGATAATCAGTACAGCGATTGCTGGCAATACGAAATATCCAGGCGGGAAATACACCATCACCCCGATAATTGGGAAGATTTCGAAACACAGATATGAATACTTCCTGGACGATATCCATGGCTTCATCTGTCGCTCCGGTCATTCGTAGGCAGTGGTTATAGATTCGCTTTTCGTAGCGTTTAACCAACTTCACCCAGGCGTTCTCATGGCCATCGAGTGCTTTTCTAATAAGTCTTTCGTCAGAGTCTAATAACATACTGATTTTTCAATGTGTTGCTTTCTATAGTCTATGTCGTAATAAAACTGAAAATAGTTTGGATATTTTGCTTTTTTCTATCACATGATTTCAAATGTTAGCTGTAGCGATTAGAATTAGACTAATAATAAAATAAAAGTAACCGGATCATGACAGAAACAGCCGCACTGATTAATAACGATGCCATTATATTCGGAATTCTCGCCTTGATGCTTGGGTTTGTGTTTAAAACGTCAGCCAATCAATCGGGATTCTGGCAAAAGTTTTATACCTATGTACCAACACTGTTCCTCTGCTATTTCCTGCCCTCTTTGCTCAATACTTTTGAAATAGTCGATCCTTCCAGTTCACAGCTTTATTACATTGCTTCGCGCTATCTACTGCCAGCGGCTTTGGTTCTCCTCACAATTAGTGTCGATTTCAAGCGTATTATGGCATTAGGCCCTAAAGCGTTGATCATGTTCCTGACCGGAACCCTTGGTATTGTTATTGGAGGCCCGATTGCCATCATTCTGATTTCAATGGTGAGTCCAGAAACCGTGGGAGGCCAGGGACCAGAGGCAGTCTGGCGTGGCATGACAACCATTGCAGGAAGTTGGATTGGTGGGGGAGCAAACCAAGCCGCTATGTATGAAACCTTTGAAGTGGGTGCTGATCTTTTCTCCGTAATGGTAACCATTGATATTCTGGTGTCTAGCGTATGGCTTGCGATTCTTCTAATACTGGCATCAAAAGCCCAACAACTCGATGCCAAAATTAATGCAGATACTTCGGCGATTGATGATTTGAAAGTGACGGTTGAAAAATTCCAAAAGGAGAATGCCCGGATTCCTGCATTGGGTGACCTCGTGATATTGCTCGCCATTGGCTTTGGTGCGACCGCTGTCGCTCACCTGGTTGCAGATAATCTAGCGCCATGGATTGGAACACACTTTCCTGCACTGAAGGAAATGAGTCTGGATAGTACGTTTTTCTGGATGGTCGTTGTGGCGACTAGTATCGGACTCGCACTGTCTTTTACTGATCTCAGAAAAATGGAAGGAGTGGGCGCATCACGCATCGGATCATTATTCATCTACATTCTAGTGGCTACCATCGGTATGAAAATGAATGTTCTGGCAATATTTGAACAGTTTGAACTCTTTATTGTTGGGATCTTATGGATGGTGATCCACGCCGCCCTGTTATTAATCGTGGCAAGAATTATCAGAGCGCCAACCTTCTATATGGCCGTGGGTAGTCAGGCTAATGTGGGTGGTGCAGCCTCTGCGCCTATCGTGGCATCGGCATTTCATCCAGCCCTGGCGCCGGTGGGCGTCTTACTTGCTGTGCTAGGCTATGGATTGGGAACTTATGCGGCCTGGGTCTGTGGTCAACTCATGCGGATGGTGGCACCATAAAAAAAGGGACCCTGTTGGGTCCCTGAACGATTAGTACAATAGTCTGAGCTAAATGAAGGGGAAGAGCCTCAGACGACTAATCCAGTGAGGTCGACAATCGGTTGAACACCTCTTGTCTGCCAATAAAGATTAAACAAACACAGCGTATAGCTTGAAGAACCTAGTCTTGAGCAGCTATTGACCAGTTATTCTCAACTGCAAAGTCATTCTTAATGATCACTGTAGATTCACGAGTGATTTCATCACTGATGAGAACTGCCGAACGAGATTCCAGGTCATCCCGAATATCCCATGTAACATACAGCTCAGCCATAATCAGGTCAGCCTTTAGGCTGGCTTCCAATTCAACTAAAAGCATTGGATTTAACTCAGCTTTTGCTAATTTACTAGCAAAGAGAGAGCTTGGTGCTGTAAATACAGCGGCTAATAATGCGATTACGAATAACTTTTTCATAACTTGCTCCTTCCTATTTATCGAAGGACTCTTGCGCTAGTCACCACGATAGTACTTTGGGTTCATTCGCCCATCTGCGAACGAGGGCAAATATAAGGATTTGCTATGACTGTTTCAAACGATCATTTATAATGTCACCCATTAGAAAAACTAATGATTGATAATGTGTTTATAATCAAATGGTTAGGGCGTTTTGGAGGCGCGGATGGCAACGAGAAAATTACCGCCTCTTAATAGTTTAAGGGCATTTGAAGCAGCCGCCAGACATTTAAGCTTCACCCGGGCATCGGAGGAGCTATTCGTTACACAGGCCGCCGTTAGCCATCAAATCAAGCATCTAGAGGAATACCTCGATGTAAAATTGTTCCAGCGTGATAATCGTCAGCTCAAATTAACGGCTGAGGGAGCGAGTTACTGGCCGAGTATTAACCGTATTTTTGAGCAATTGCAGACGGCCACAGAGGCATTGTATACAGACGGTGCATCAGGGCACTTGACGGTCAGTGCACCGCCAACATTTGCTATCGAATGGCTAATTCCGCGTATATCCGATTTCAAGGAATCTTATCCAGATGTCGATATCAACATTTCGGCTCAGGCAGATGAAGAAGAGATTGATTTCTATGGTCAAGAAATTGATGTGGCGATTTATTTCAGCACCGGGCCTTACAAAAGCGGTGTATTTATAAAGAGGCTCCTAAATGAGTATCTTGTCCCTGTTTGCTCCCCGCAACTCTTGAAAGGGGAGAACCCGATACGAAAACCAGATGACTTGAGAAATCATCGTCTGTTGCATGAAGATTCTCATCGTGATTGGATGCGTTGGCTGGAAATGGTTAAATGCGATGATATGGATCTTAGTACTGGATCGATCTATAACAATACCATCATGGTGATGCAGGCGGCAATTCACGGTCAAGGTGTTGCTATTGTTCAGAGTATTCTGTGTCAAAACGAGTTGGATTCAGGTCGCCTAACCAGGCCCTTTGACTGGCCATTGCCTACCAATCGTGCCTACGATTTCGCTTGTCCTGAAGGTAATCAGGACAAACCAAAAGTCAGAGCTTTTATGGATTGGTTGAAGGCGCGGCTCGAGGCTGACTGTGTTCAGGATCCACTTAGAGATGGCACAGAGAACATTCTCACCATAGATTAACTTATCTCTGATACCTTCTGTTGTTCTAGATCGGTGAGCATTTGCTGGGCTGCATATCGACCATCGGCAATTGCGGTTACGACTAAATCGGCACCGCGGCTCATATCACCACCAACGTATATATTTGACACACTGGTACCTTGATTCCATTCGGAATTGAGTTTACTGCGGAAGGTTTTTACTCGCTGGTCGGATTCCAACTCGATACCTGATTTTTGTAACCAATCGGGTGGGCTAGGGCGGAATCCAAAGGCCAAGATGGCGACATCAGCTGATAGTTGCTCTTGCTGTGAAGTTTCGCGACATTCGACATCAATCAATAAATTACCTGATTGTGATTCGATTGCAAGCGGCTGTTTCTGAAACACAAATTCTACGCCTTCTTCCTTGGCGCTCTGGACTTCCCTGCGCGAGCCTGGCATATCTTGTTCTGTCCTGCGATACACGCATTTAACAGAGGCAGCACCCTGCCGAGTAGCGGTTCTAACACAATCCATAGCCGTATCACCGCCCCCGAAAACCATCACATGTTTGCCCTTGAGATCATGAAATGTTGCACCTGACACGCCGAGCTGCAGATTGTCATTGGTAACACCGATCAGATAATCTAGCGCGGGGATAATATTGGGATTATCCGGATCCATTAAACCACCATCGACTGCACTATATGCGCCCATGCCAATGAAGATAGCATCATAGTCTCGCTGTATATCCTCGAAATCAATATCTTTGCCTACTTCGGTATTGGTTTTAAACACAATGCCCTGTGCTTCCAGTACCTCCTGACGCTTGAAAACCACTTCTTTCTCTAGTTTGAAACCAGGAATTCCAAACGTTAACAGACCACCAATTTGCGGATACTTTTCAAATACTGTGACTGCAACACCATGACGACTAAGGTAGTCTGCACAGCCTATACCTGCCGGACCGGCCCCAATGACGGCAACCCGATAGCCTGTCGCATTGGTCATGATAGGGGTGTCATACCAGTCATTGGCGATGGCCATATCTGAAATCTGCTTTTCAATATTACCGATCGTAACGGCGCCAAATCCTGTGTTAAGTGTACACGCCATCTCACATAGGCGATCCTGAGGACAGACCCGGCCACATATTTCTGGTAATGGATTCGTAGCAAGCATGGTTCTTGCTGCCTGCTTGAATTTACCCGCCTGGACCAATTCAAGCCAGTTAGGGATATGATTATGTAACGGACATTGCCACTGACAGTAGGGGTTACCACAGTCGAGGCATCGGCTCGCCTGTTCAGACAATGAGTTGTCGTCCGCGGCATAATAAATATCTGTAAAGTCTGTTGCGCGCTGCTTCGCTTCGCGTTTAAACGGTAACTCTCGTTGATGATCAAGGAATGCTAGTGGGTTGCTGTCAGCCATGCTTTTTAGCCTCCTTAATCGGTTGTACGACCGGTTGCCTGGCCTGCTTCGGTCGAACGACTCGAAACGTATGATAATAATTAGCCAGGTTGCTCATGATTTTGTTCGCCCAGGGACTACGAGTAACCGCAGAATGTTCAGCGATCAGTACTTCGAGTCGTTCAACCAATGTTTGATCAACATCATCATACAACTCGAACATTTCAACATCCTCGTTGAGACGATCAGCCAAATCAGATTGCAGATCGAGTATGATGGCGTGACCATTACTCATTCCTGCGCCGAAATTATCACCGACCGGCCCGAGTACAATCACCTCACCCCCTGTCATATATTCACAACCATGATCGCCGATCCCCTCCACAACAGCGGTAGCGCCGGAGTTGCGAACTGCGAAACGCTCACCTGCCTGACCCGCAGCAAATAGTTTTCCACCGGTTGCACCATATAAGCAGGTATTTCCTATAATTGATCCTCGGCTGGCGACGTACTGTATATCCTCCTGTGGGTAGACAGCGATCGTTCCACCAGACATGCCTTTACCGACATAGTCATTCGCATCACCCTCGAGATAAATGTTAAGACCAGCATGATTCCAAACGCCAAGACTTTGCCCAGCAACACCTTTAAGGGATAAATCAACTTGTGGCACATTATCTTGCGGTAACATCGCCAAATAGCCTGACAATGCAGCACCGACCGATCGATCTGAATTTCTAATTGAAGCCTGCAAAGCTATAGGCCGCTCAAAATCCTGTGCCTGAAGTTCAGTCAGGAGGGTCTGATTTAGTACGCCCTGGTCGTAAGGCTCGTTTTTAATGCCCTGATAGAACGCCATGGATTGATTATCTGGTCGCTGTGCGGCCATTAATATCTTTGATAAGTCCAATCGCTTGTGGGCATGAGTCAGGCCATCGATCTGCTGCAGGAGATCGGTACGTCCGATAATGTCATCAATTTTCTCGAATCCTAACACCCCAAGCCAATGACGGACCTCCATTGCGATGAATGTAAAATAGCTGATGACTTTATCTGGTAAGCCATGGAAATGTTGATCTCGTAACTGCTTGTTCTGTGTTGCAACACCCGTTGCACAGTTATTTAAATGACAAATACGCAGATATTTACATCCAAGAGCGACCATGGGGCCGGTTCCGAACCCAAAACTATCGGCACCAAGTATTGCCCCCTTGATCACATCAAGTCCGGTTTTGAGTCCACCGTCAACCTGCAGGCACACGCGATCGCGCAGTTGGTTCTCAATCAATGATTGATGCGCCTCTGCGAGTCCAATCTCCCATGGATTTCCGGCATATTTTACTGAGGTCGCAGGACTGGCACCCGTTCCACCATCATGCCCTGCAATGGTGATCATATCGGCATAGGCTTTGGCAACACCGGCCGCAATGGTTCCAACACCTGGTCCTGATACTAGCTTTACTGAAACCATTGCACGAGGATTGACCTGTTTTAAATCAAAGATTAATTGCGAGAGGTCCTCGATTGAATAGATATCATGGTGGGGTGGTGGTGAGATTAGTGTTACACCCGGTCTGGCGTGTCTCAGCTTGGCAATCTCAACAGACACTTTGTGCCCTGGCAACTGGCCACCTTCGCCTGGCTTCGCTCCCTGCGCAACCTTGATTTGTAGCACCTCGGCATTGACGAGATATTGGGCAGTCACGCCAAATCTTCCTGAAGCCACCTGTTTTATCTTTGAAACGCGATCAGTACCGAAGCGAGCTGGATCCTCGCCTCCTTCACCTGAGTTGGAGCGTCCGCCTATTTTATTCATCGCCATAGCAAGGGCTTCATGAGCCTCGGCACTAAGCGCACCGATTGACATGGCGGCGGTATCGAATCGTTTGGTGATGGCAGGAATAGGTTCGATGTTATTGTCCTGAGTCGGGGTGTCAGCAGCTTTAATCTGCAACAAATCGCGAATTGCGGCGACGGGACGCTCGTTTACCGTTTTAGCAAAGGTTTGGTAATCATCATAATTATCAGATTGCAGAGCTGCCTGGAGTTGTTGAACGACGTCAGGATTGTAGCTGTGATATTCACCACCATGTACGTATTTAAAGGTTCCCCTGCGGGGCAGAGCGAAAAGCCGATTCCAGGCAAGGCCTGCCATGGTCAGTTGTTGTTTATGCAGGTCATCGAATGTTACCCCACTGATCGCAGAGCGTTTGCCCGGAAAGCATTTGTCCATGATGCTCTGGTCAAACCCAAGGATCTCAAATAATCTCGATCCGCGGTAGCTCGCAATGGTAGATATTCCCATCTTGGAGAGAATCTTGAGTAATCCTTTCTCCAGCGCGCCGATCAGTTTTTGTCTGGCAGTGAACAACTCCTCATCCAACAATTCTTGCAAGTGTAATTGGGTTATCATCTGATAGGTCAGGTAGGGGTAAATCGCCGTAGCGCCCAGGGCAATTAGGGCAGCGAAGTGATGCGGATCACGGCAGAAACCAGTCTCGACAATGATATTTACATCCAGACGTAATCCCTCGTCAACCATGCTGGTATGCAGCATGCCCATAATCAGTGCCGGATGTATTGGTAGATAATCTGGTTTAATATCGCGATCGGTGAGTTGCAGGATCACACAACCCTCTCTGACCTTATCCATCGCCTCATCACAGATGCGATCAAGCGCATCTTCCAAACCTTCATCTTTTGGATAATTAAGCGAAATACTGGCAAACGGGAAGTTTTCCGGATCGAGCGATTTGAGCTGAATGAGCTTACCGTAGTTTAATATGGGAGAGGAGATTATTGCACGGTAGGCTGAACTATCTGTCTGCTGAAAAATATTAAAGCCACGGCCAAAATAGGTTTCTAATGACATCACCGATTTTTCTCGGATCGGATCGATAGGTGGGTTAGTAACCTGTGCGAATTGCTGGCGAAAGTAGTCAAACAAATTGCGTGGTTGTTGCGACAGGACGGCAACCGGAACATCATCACCCATCGACATTGTTGGTTCAGCACCGCTCTCTGCCATGACTTTGATCATTTGATCAATTTCATCTTGAGTTACATTGAATAGCTTCTGGTAGGTGGGAAGCTGACTTAGACTCTCATCAATGTAATGTTGCGCTGCCTGTTCTTCTATTCGTTGAGAAGTTTTGAGGTGCAGCGTGTTTTCACGTAACCATTCGGCGTAGGGATGCTGGGTCTTTAATTGATCATCAATTTTGTGGCTTCGCCAAATCTGACCTGTTGTAGTATCTGCAGCCAACATTTCTCCGGGTCCGACACGATCTTTTTCAACCACATCAGCCTCATCGTAATCCCAAACTCCGACTTCTGAAGCGATGGTTAGAATGCGATCTCGTGTGATCACATAACGGGCAGGGCGCAGCCCGTTTCTGTCGAGTGTGCAGGCGATCTGTTGGCCATTACTCATGACAATTCCTGCTGGTCCATCCCAGGGTTCCATGTGTAATGCATTAAATTCATAAAAGGCTTTGAGGTCGTTATCCATACCATTGCGGTTTTTCCACGCCGGTGGCACGACCAGTCGTAGTGCTTGGAATATATCCATTCCAGCTGCCAGCATGATCTCAACCATGTTATCTAATGAGGATGAGTCCGAACCATCCATGTTTACCAATGGTCCCAGGTAGGCCAGATCAGGTATTAGTGGACTAAATAGACGTTTACGACGTGCCTCAGCCCAGCTGCGGTTCGCTGTGATCGTGTTGATTTCCCCATTATGAGCAAGGAATCGAAATGGTTGACAAGATTTCCAGGCCGGCGTGGTATTGGTAGAGAATCGCTGATGGAAAATCACAATCGCAGACTGTTGCTCTGGTGATTGCAGGTCGAGGTAGAAATTACTCAGCTGATCAGGCATGACCAGTCCCTTATAGACAATCATCAGATTGGACATCGAAACAATATAGAAATCTGGATTATCGATAAGCATACTGGCCCGCTTACGCGCAACGAATAGGCGGCGTTCAACATCGAACTTGCGCCAACCACTCGGCGCCTTGATGAAGACTTGCTCGATTCTGGGTAGTGAAGCTAATGCACTGTCACCACAGACGGCGGTATTGAGCGGTACCTCTCGCCAACCCAGTACCGTCATAGTCTCGCGTTTGATACAGTTCTCTATGGTGCGTTTCTGTTCGGCAGCTGTTGCCTCATCACGGCTCAGAAAAATCTGACCAACGCCAAATTCAGCATTGAATCCGAGCCCCATTTCAGTGGCGATGGGTTTGAAGAATGCGTCGTTTAATTGAATCGAGATACCACAACCATCCGCAGTTTTGCCATCGGTATGGACGGCACCACGGTGGGTCATGCGGGTCAGTGCCTGAAGAGCTGTCTCGATTAGTTGGTGGCTTTGTACACCGTCAAGATGACTGATCAGGCCGAATCCGCAGTTATCTCTACTGTCGGAAGCTTGATATAAACTCATTAGTTTTAATTAATCCTTGGCGGGTCCAAATAATCTAACAGACATCTAGACGTCTGTAAATCCAAATAACCTATCTCGGTACAACTTTTATCGCTATCTGTTTTGCACCAGATTCCTTAAAATACACAAAACTGAATCTGGGAGTAATGTATGCCATCCTTCGATGTGGTCTCTGAAGTAGACAATCATGAATTAAGTAATGCGGTCGCTAATGCCAACCGCGAGCTCACAAAGCGTTATGATTTTCGCGGCGTTGACGCTGGTTTTGAACTCAAGGAGCAAATGATCAAAATCTTTGCTGAGGTAGATTACCAGCTCGAACAACTCTATGAGTTACTACAAATAGAAATGGTGAAGCGAAAAATCGATATTCGATGCCTTGAGCGAAAAGATCCTGAAAAGTTGGGGAAATTGGTGCTTACCTGGTTGAACGTCCGACAAGGTATAGAAACGCTGACTGCAAAAAAGATGGTGAAAATTGCCAAACAGACCAAACTCAAGGTGCAAACAGCGATCCAGGGTGATAAGTTACGAGTAACAGGTAAAAAGCGTGATGATTTGCAACGACTGATGGCACTCTTCAAAGAATCTGAAGAAATCGATATCCCGTTGCAGTTTAATAACTTTCGCGATTGAACCGAGCGCTCGAGTCCTCATATTTGAGTGTGTAGATATTACAGGAGTAACGATACCCATGCTGTTGATCTTATCCCCAGCGAAATCACTGGATTTTGAAACGCCCGCCGGGACAGATAAATATACCCAACCAGAGTATTTACCCCAGTCACAACAACTGGTTAAAAAGTTAAAAGACCATAGCCCCGCCAAGTTGGCATCACTGATGAAAATCAGCGACAAACTGGCGAGTTTAAATGCTGCGCGCTATGGCAGTTGGGACACACCCTTTACCCAAGAAAATGCCAAACAGGCATTATTATCATTTACAGGCGATGTCTATCGTGGCCTGGATGCCAACAGTCTGGATGCAGAATCACTGGAATATGCCCAGCAACATGTACGCATCCTTTCAGGACTATATGGCATACTAAAACCACTCGATCTGATGCAACCTTATCGCCTTGAGATGGGTACAAAGCTCGTGACAGAACATGGCAAGAATTTATATGAGTTCTGGGGATCACTCCTGCATGATGCCATTGCTGGCGAGTTATCCGATCAATCAGAGCAGGTGTTGGTTAATCTGGCATCGAAGGAGTATTTCACTGCTGTGAAACTGGATGCTCTGCCATATCGTGTCATAACCCCAGTGTTTAAAGACTGGAAAAACGGCCAGTATAAATTCATCAACTTTTTCGCCAAATATGCCCGGGGCCTGATGGCTAGATACGTTATAGACAATCAGATTACTAAGGTCGATGACTTGAAAGGATTCGACTATGAGGATTATCATTACTCTGAAGAGTTCTCATCTGAGGATGAGTGGGTCTTTATTAGAAAACGCGAGGATTAATGAATATACGGCTGATCATTTCTGCATGCATCTGTGTCCTGTTGCCAGCCTGTGTCACAACACAGCAGGTAGAAGAGAGGATAACCCCCTGGCGCAAGGCCAACCTGGAGCAACTGATTCAGGCCTGGGGGATTCCCACTAAAGAGCAGAAAGTTGCCGATCGTCATTATTTGATCTGGAATGATTACGAGCAAGAGAGTGGCGTTGACGTAGGCATTTCTGTCGGTGGTGCAATCGGTAGGAATGCAGGCTTAAGTATCTCCACTTTATTGGGCGGCAACGCTGAAGAGAACGTATGCTCGCGCGTGGTCGAGATCGATGCCGAGCAAAATATCCTCGGCATACAGTGGAATGGAGCACCATCGGTCTGCTTTGATGTCACTCCATCCAGAGTATCGCCAGAGCCGAACTAGCCGTTATTTCTTGGTAACGGCGGCTAACTTGTCATTCGCTTCAATAAACATATCCTGGGCTTTCGTCAGATAGGCATTGACCTCATCAATATAGCCGTCGGCAGATGCTGACCAGATACGATTAATGTAGCGTTCACCGGCAGCAAATGCACTCATCACCTCGGCGTAGGGTTGTAGTCCATATCGATGACCGAGACTCTTCCGGGAGTCGGCGAATAGTGTCAAATCATCACGAAATAGCTTATCAATTTCGAAACGCATGTCGTACGGCGGAATAGACTCTTTCCTATTATTTAACTCGACCAGATTGCCAACAATTCGCTTTAGGCTATCTTCAATGTTGCTGAGATTCGTGGTTAATACGCCTTCCGAATGCGCTTCTTTTAGTTCAGCTTTGCGGATGATTATGATGCCGATTACACCGACCAGCATGGCTGGAATATAGATCTGCCAATTGACCAGATTCTTATCAAGTGAAGTCAGGAATGCGGCGACCAGGAATGCGGCGATGACCATCAGTTGTCCAATTAATTTCTGTTGCATGATTATCCCCCCCTAAGCCTGCATAACGTAATAAATTGCAAATCCGACTCCGACCAGAGCCTCACCAACAATCAGTCCTGCCGCTACCGGAATACCAGTTTCTTCACTGAAACGATTTCCGAACTTGGCATCAATAATTATTCTCAAGATCGTTCCGAGGGAATAGGTCAAGACAATATTAAATGGCAGATAAAAGCCTAGTCCGACCAATACTCCGAGGCCCCCAGACATGGCAGAGAGCATCGCTCCCATTCCAGCACCGGCTATATATTTCTCTAGAGGGACATCACCACCCTGGATACCAGTGATCATACTAGCCAATGCCTGACCCTGCGGTGCGGGTAGTTCATTACTTCCAAGTCCATAGGCCTGATGTAATAAAATAATTAGGACCATGATTAGAATTGGACCCAGCCATGCACCCAGGAACTGGCCGCTCATTTGCATTTTAGGTGTCGCGCCGACCAGATACCCTGTCTTGAGATCGAGCATAAGATCCGTTGCCTGAGACATCGCAACACAGGCAGCAGCTCCCACCACTACCGAGGCAATAACAGAGGCAGTATCACCCAGACCACTACTGATAATGATCAGTATTGTGATAGCGATAAGTGTCATCCCTGATAGCGGAGACCAGTTAGTCCGGCCGATACATTCTGACAGAATAACGCCTGCGATCCAGATCCATAAGGTACCGATGACGGCCATGAATAGTCCCCGCATCAACCCCATTTCCTGAGTTGAGAGTATTGCAATAACGGCGAGAACAACTGCGGAGCCTGCAATAGCGACATAGAGTAATTTGATGGGCATTTCATCGGCTGACACGGCCGACTTTACCTTAGCCGCATTTTGCATACTCTTTACTGCGCCCTTAATCAGCGGGAAGGCGAGTACGATTCCCATCAATGCGCCACCAATCAGCATGCCGATGCCGACCGGGCGATACAGAGTGACACGGAGCGTATCGGGATCTGTTACAAATTCTCCGGTTTCGGCGATAGGTAATAGGCCAGTGGTCGCCAACATAGGGGCAATAAAGAAGTAACACACATAACCACCGACGATGAATGCAATACCACCTTTGCCTGCAATAAAGCCAACACCGACGGTTAGTAAGGACATATACCAGGTAATATTTAAGTATTCTGGGAGGCCGATTGCTGCTCCCATGCCCCAGTTGGATAGGTCAAAACTTTTGGTTGCGAAGTGCGCGACTGCAGCGATTAAGGCGGCTGAAACCAATAATACTGCCTTCCTGATACCAGCTCCTGGTGATTTCAGGATCGTTGCAACAGCTACACCACCGGGATAGGTTAGTCGTTCATAATCAATCATCTGCTTCCGCAGTGGTATGATGAATGCTATGCCGAGGAACGCACCGGCAATACAACCAAATACCATGAGAGTCGGATCAAAATGGGTTTGGTCGTAGCCCAGAATAAAGATTGCGGGAACAGAGAACATCATGCCTGAGGATGCACCATTCACTGCGCTGGCAACGGTTTGGACCACGTTGTTCTCAACGATACTGGAACGATTCAGGATACCCCTTAGGATACCGAAACCAAGGATGGCTGCTAATTCAGAACCTTCGATGGAGAATCCGAGAATAAGTGCTGCGTAGCCAATACTCACGGCGATGAGCGCGCCAAGGAAATATCCGACAAGTACAGCGGTTACTGTTAACTCCGGATAAGCCCCTCTACGTATTATGTGTCCTGCTGTGTCGGTGGTCTGTGTCATATTGACCCCTTTGTTATTATGGTTATTAAGACATGGACATTTCTAACACAAAAGCTAGCAAGGTTAAACTTATAATAGTGGCTTTTTAATGGCTTCTGGAGCCGGGTTCCGTTTAGCCAGTGCAGCAATGCTCGATCCGATAACGACGATAACTGCTCCTAACACACTGTATGCGTTCAATGGCTCAGGCGGTAGTAGATCAGCTAGATAATGTTGCTGCAAAACGCCTGATATAAGCGTAAGTACCGGCACAATCGCAATGACCGCTGACACTCTGGGAGTTTCCCAGAAATGCATCGCTGCCGTAAAGCAGCCATAGGCAACTGCCGTATTAAGCCCCCCGAAAATCAATAACCCGAGTTCAAGATTCGACAGATGTATGATTTGCTCTGGGGAAGATAGCGGTAGAAATACCATACAGGAAAGCATCAGGATGATAAAAATTAATTCCAGCGCACCGAAATCTCGCAACAGGCGTTTTTGCGCCAAGCCATAAATGGCCCAGGTAAATACTGCGATGAGTAAGTATAAAATCCCAATACTGTAGTCATCGAGACGCGTAAAAATCTGCAGCAATTTCTCATTGAAAAAGAGCAGCAACCCGAACAAAAAGATGCTCACACCCAGGGCCTGTTTGTGATTAAACTGTTCCTTAAACAACCACACACTGCCGAGCAGTAGACACATTGGTGCAAGTTGAATCATGACTTGAGCGGTTGCGGGACTAGTATTCTCAAGGCCAACTAACCAGTAATAGTAATTGCCTGATAAGCATATGACTGCCAGGAGGATGAAGGGTATGTTGTCTAGACTGAAGTTTGCTCTAACATGACGACCCTTGCTGATGAGAATCCATAACAACAGGATCGTACCGCCGCCACCAAGCCGATAAAAAGTGATGGTAATCGGGTCAACTGGCCCGATGATTGGGGCTATTGTCACTGGAAGCACGCCCCACATGAGTGCTGTAGTGAGGCTCAGAGCGAGTCCGATTTTCCAGTTAAGATGCGACATATTTTGTAGCGCTCAGGTGCGTTTATCTATGCACACTGAATGTACACGGATATTTTATGTCTGGAAAGTCTGTTGTAGATACAGATAATCACCTGATGGTCTCAGGTGATTGTCTGTACTAGCGCATGCGGGCTTTGAATTTAGGATTTGATTTACAAATCACAAATTGCTTGCCACGACGCTTGACGATCTGGCAGTCAGTATGACGCTTTTTCGCTGATTTCAAAGAAGATAATACTTTCATAATCCTCACCCTATAGTTTGGGATGGCCAAGCCGAATTAATGGTTAATGCTGGGCTAATGCCCAATCAGCGCGCGATAATACATCAGGATCGGCCTTATATCAACCAAAGTCAGGCAAAAAGGTGTAAAAATCGCCTTAAACGCCTTTCTTCAAGGACAAAAAGTCTCTAGAATGCGCTCTTTTTTGTGTACATCTATTTAACTAAGCGAGGATCCAATGAAGACTAGCGTTATCTACAGTGTGGCAGTTGCAGTAATTCTGTTGCTTAATACTTCAGTCATGGCTCAAGATGCGGTCGAAGAAAAGCCGGAATGGACAGGAAATATCCAGTTTGGCTATGTCGCGAGTAGCGGTAATACTGAGAACAGTAACATTAATGGCAAGTTCAATCTTAAGCATGACGACAAATACTGGCTGCACGACTTCAATACGGCTTATTACCAGAGTACCGAATCTGAATCGACTACGGCAGAGCGCTTTAAGCTGACCTACCAGGCAGATTATAAGATAAATGAAGAGGATTCATACTGGTTCGTTAACGCTAGTTACGAGGATGACCGTTTTAGTGGTTTCGAATATCGTGCCACTGTCTCAACGGGTTATGGTATGCGCCTGTATGATGCCAACGACATGACGTTCGATGCGGAAGTCGGTGCTGGTATGCGTTACAGTGAAGAAATTGATACGGCAACGAATACGACATTTACCGAGAATGAAGGCATGATTCGAATTGCGGGTCAGTATGAGTGGAAGATTGCTGATGATCGCAACCTGAGTTCTGCCATCAGTGTCGAAGAGGGCGAAGAGGTTCGTATCAGTAACTTTGAAATCGCCTTCACCACGTTGATTACCGGCGGCGTTTCAATGAAAGCCGGATATGAGGCGCGTCACGTCAGTGAAGTCCCAGAAGGCAAAGAGAAGCTAGACACCATCGTGAGTCTGAATCTGCTTTACAAGTTTTAAACCTTTCCTAGTTAGCCCTGAGTTGTTTTTCTAACGCCAGGGCTTCTCGTTTTTCTGAATGTCTCTCATCGGCTGAAGCCCAGCCGTTGAGTGCCACTTCTAACGACTCATTCGCTAAGTCTGCGTTACCCTCCTTGAAATGAGCACGCGCAAGTCCGAAATGGG
Organism: Enterobacterales bacterium; assembly: GCA_965250035.1. Taxonomy (GTDB): domain Bacteria; phylum Pseudomonadota; class Gammaproteobacteria; order Enterobacterales; genus CAXRAF01. The sequence continues at coordinate 153,704 of OZ252282.1, forward strand.
CTAGCGGGAATTTCGGATATTCTAATAACAGCTTTTCATAGACATTAATCGCATCTGTAGTCTGATCTGTCATGAGATATGAATCGCCCAATGCTATCCAAAGGTTGAGATTCTGATTCGGATAATTGGCGGTGTAGTCGCGTAAATAAGGTATGGCTTTCTCGTGTTGCTCGCTAATGTGAAATGCTAGTCCGCGCATCATTTGGAAGGTATGATCATTGCCATTACCGACAAACTTAGCAACACGTTCCTGCACCTCATCGATGACAGGACTAGGATCGCTGCTCGAATCCTGGAATAGATTGAACATCGCCTGACCAATCATTACATTAACTTGATACAAATCATTATCATAGCGCTCCATCGCCGCCTCAGCCTCATCCAATAGAGCCTGACCGCGTTCTATCTCACCAGCTGTGGCATACACCCAGCTCTCAAACATTTTAATCATTAAAATATTACTTTCTGGCATCACTGATTTGAGGTATTCGTAGCCCCTATCAAACCAGTCCAACGCATCCAACATACGTCCCGTATCGAGATACAACTGGCGTAATTCTGTTGAAAGTTCATATTTGGTAATATCTGAGTTTGCGTCATCAATTAAGGCGAGATAGCCCGCTTCAGCTTCAGCAAAAAAACCTTCACGTTTCTTATTCTCTAGCAGTCTTCGCTCGGATTGCAGACTGTTGGTTTCGAGTGCTTGCGCCAGTAAGTAGGACTGGTTAGATAACTCGAAGTTGCCCTTTCGGCGATAGGTATCACCGAGTAAAATATGCACCGATGCATGGGATGGGTTCTTCTCAGCGAAGACTTTAAATGCCGCGATCGCTTTATCCAACTCCCCCATACTGACATACATCTGTCCTTTCGTAAGGTAACGATGCACGGCATAGGGTTCGAGGCGTAGCAATTCATCATTCGCTTCAAGCGCTAATTCACGCTCATTCATTATCTGGTGTAGATTGACTTTAGCCATCCAGGCCTGAATACTCTCGGGATAAAGGGTCAACCATTGCTGTAATGTCGCTTTAGCCTGTTCCACCTGTCCTTTGAATAGATTACCAAAAGTAGCGAGCTGAAACTTGGTATCGACAGGCAGGCGATAACTATGTTTTTCAGCTTGCTTGAGGATCTCCAAGCCCTCGTTTACTCGTGTCTGGTTAAAGTAAGTCCCAGACAGGTCAGCCAATGCCACAGCAAAGGATGGATCGAGTTCTATGGCCTTGAGTAGTTTGGCTTCGCCACTCTGGAAGTTACTCAGAAGATTTCTGTCCCTCAGGCTACTAATGAAGTTCGTATAGGCGGTCAAATCAGAGGTGAGCTGCTCTTCGATGGGCAAGTCAGGACTCTCATCGATGATGAAGTCGGGCAGGCCGATGGCTGTCTTGATACCTGGGGTCAATTCATCAATTGCAGAGAAAATATCGAATTGTGGTGTCGATTTAATCTGCGTTAGTTTCTTGCCATCATTGACGTCATAGATATTCACTGCGATCTGGAATAAGCCATCGGGAGTCTCTCTCAAGGTACCGTCCAGATAGTACTGTATGCGGTTGTCCTGAGCTATTTTGAGCATCAGTGTTAATGGCGCCGTCATATCTGTGAAACCAGATTCAATCAAAGGGCGAGTCGAAATAGCCGCGTGGAAGGCGTTGGTGTAGGGGTCTTGATGCAGGTCGACAGCCAAGGCATGTGAGACTCCTAACTTTAGATGATCATCCAGTGAGGTGCCAGAAAGCTTGAAGAATCCTACTTTAATTCGTTTCCGGTACTCCTCCTTGGGACGTATGACCACCAGTGACTGGCCGTCAGGGGTCATACCCTCAACGAACTCGGCGCGATTCCCCAGATCCTTATCTGCGAAATTTATCATCAGCGTGGCGATGACGCCAAGAAGATTAACAGGGATACCGGCTTTCTCTACCATGGTCCAGGATTGTGCTCCCGGTGCACCGTGCCGATACGCCAGGATGATGACGGTTGGTAGCATCATAATCAATATCAGCAACGTCACATCTGCCCAATACGGGGAGAGGTTGTGACGTCCAATGATAGAATCAAGAAACTCCATAAAGGTCCAGGAACCTACCAGGTATATACCCAATACCTGTGGTACACGGCGATGGGTCATTTCCTGGAGGAACCCTCTCTTATTTTCAGGATTCTCTGATTGATTATCCTGCGTCACGCTATTGGTCTCTGTCATATTCTTCCTGTGCGTCAGTTGTTAAACCATTTATTTGTCATGCTTCGGACAATTTCACCTTCCATAGAGCCGGACCTGTTTGATGAACCGATTCGCCTCTTGAATCTACCGCAACTGTCACAGGCATATCTTCGACGACAAACTCATATATCGCCTCCATCCCGAGATCCTCAAAGGCAATTACGCGTGCCTTTTTAATCGCCTTGGAAACGAGGTAGGCTGCGCCGCCAACGGCCATAAGGTAAACTGCTTTATGCTCGGCAATTGAGTCACATGTGGCTTGTCCTCGCTCCGCCTTACCTATCATGCCAACGATTCCTGTCTTCGACAGCATCATGTCAGTAAACTTATCCATTCGTGTAGCGGTGGTCGGTCCGGCGGGGCCGACAGCCTCATCTCTAACGGCATCAACCGGCCCAACGTAATAAATGAATTTGTTGTTGAAATCGACACCATCGGGCAGGCCTTCACCCGATTCAATTAGTGTCTGGAGACGTTTATGGGCGGCGTCTCTTCCGGTCAGGATGGTACCAGAGAGTAGTACGGTCTCACCGGGCTGCCAGTCGATGACATCTTCTTTCCGTAATGTGTCCAGATTCACCTTTCTGACGTCATTTCCGGGTTCCCAGTTGATCACTGGCCAGTCATCGATGGCTGGTGGGATAATGTCAGCAGGTCCCGAACCATCCAGGCTAAAGTGCAAATGTCTTGTCGCAGCGCAGTTGGGTATCATTGCCACTGGCTTGGATGCAGCGTGGGTTGGATAATCATTGATCTTGACATCAAGGACGGTCGTCAGGCCGCCCAAACCCTGCGCGCCGATACCTAATTTGTTCACCTTTTCGAATAGTTCAAGGCGTAATTCATCGACTTTACTTTGGGGTCCTCTGGCTATTAATTCATGAATATCAATGGGGTCCATCAGAGATTCCTTGGCGAGTACCATCGCCTTCTCGGCCGTTCCGCCAATACCGATTCCCAACATGCCCGGTGGACACCAGCCAGCCCCCATCTTCGGCACAGTTTCCAGTACCCAGTCGACGATGGAATCACTTGGATTCAACATGACAAATTTTGATTTATTTTCGGAACCACCGCCCTTTGCGGCCACCGTTATATCGAGCCGGTCTCCAGCGACGATTTGGGTATGAATCACGGCGGGTGTGTTATCACGTGTATTCGTTCGTTTGCCCGCTGGATCGGTGACAATCGAAGCACGTAGAGTATTGTCAGGATGCAAATAGGCTTGCCTTACGCCTTCGTTGATCAAATCATCCAGACTCCTGTCGGAATCGATCGTGGCCTGCATTCCAAGCTTCACAAACACAGTGACAATACCCGTATCCTGACAAATCGGTCGTTTACCTAGCGCGCACATACGTGAATTAATTAGTATCTGGGCAATCGCATCCTTGGCAGCCTGATTTTGTTCCTGTTCATGGGCTTGCTTCATTGCATCTATGAAGTCTTTCGGGTGATAGTAGGAAATGTATTGCAGTGCATCTGCTACAGATTCGATGATATCATCGGCAGTTATCGACATAGTTATTTCGTCTCTTTCTCTTAGTTGGCCTGATTATAGCCTATCTGATTAAAATTTCGGGATATCTTGTCGTAACAAATTCTAATTTCGGATACCAATCATCGTGGCTCATTTGAATCGTAGACAGTTCTTTACATCAGCAGCCGGTGCGACCGCAGCTCTGGCATTCCCTTTACCGGTTATTCTGGCAAAGCAAGACAAGCCAATCATTAAATTAAGTTCGAATGAGAATCCATTGGGCATGTCACCACTTGCGAAACAAGCAGCACAACAGGCTCTGTCAATCAGCCACCGCTATGGTGATGATTTAGTCGCTAAGTTAGCGAAAGAAGTCGCAGAGGGTGAGGGACTTGCTGCAAGCAATGTCGCCATAGGCAATGGTGCGACTGGTATTCTGGAGGCGATTATTCGCCAGGGCAAGGTGTCGTCAAGTACACTACTACAACCCGATATTACCTATGGCGATGCGCGATGGTTTGCCAGGACTGCCGGCATGCAGCTGGTTCAGGTTCCGGTTGATAAGGACTTTGGAATCGACCTGATGGCACTCGAACAGGCGAGTTTAAGGATTAAAGGAAAGGTACTGGTTTATCTGGTTAATCCCAACAACCCTACTGGATTACTATTACCCTATGAGCAGATCGCAAAATGGATAAAACGCGCACCGGACAATGTGTTTTTTGTGATCGATGAGGCTTACCACGAATTAGTCAGCGATCGTGACTATCAGTCTTGTACCCGCCTCATTCATGAAGGGTTAGGGAATCTCATGGTTATTCGAACATTTTCTAAGATATACGCGATGGCTGGAATGAGGCTGGGATATGCCCTGGCAACAGACCCAGTCATTAAGCAGTTGAAAAGACACTATTCAGACTGGTCAATAAGCGTACCTGCGATTCAGGCTGGCCGGGCATCGCTTAACGATACTGGGTTCAAAAAAAGGAGTTATGCTTCTAATTTACAGGCGTTGCGAACGACAACCGAAGGACTGAACGCTCTGCAGTTAAACTTTATTCCAACCCAGGGAAATTTTCTGATTCATCAGATTAAGATGCCTTTGAAGAATTACCAACGAAGTATGCTGAACGTAGGCATAAGGGTTGGTCGTGATATGAATCTCGGTTACGGTTGGAACCGACTATCGATTGGTACGGATACAGAAATGCAACTGTTTCTGGCTAGATTAGAAGAGATACAGGCATCAGGTTGGACCTGAGAAACAAATATCAGAATACGCGCTGGAATTAAACAGTAGTACAAAAAAGGCGCCCTGAGGCGCCTTTAGTTGAGATGATTTCTATTCACCTGAGATTTCGATTTGTTTTGGCTTCGCTTCTTCAGGAATTTCACGCTGTAAGCTAATCTTAAGCAATCCATCCTGCATCTTAGCGGCTGTTACCTTGACGTGATCGGCCAAATTGAATTTGCGATTAAATGAGCGATTTGCAATGCCACGATACAGATAAGTAACTTCTTGTTCGCCTTCATTGACGGCATGCTCGCCGGTAACGGTCAGGAGATCGCCATGTACGGTAATATTAATATCGTCCATTGAAAATCCCGCGATCGCCATAGTGATCTGATATTTATCATCTGCGAGTTTTTCAATATTGTAGGGCGGATAGCTAGATCCTCCCTTGTCATCAAACACGCGGTCTAGCATGTTATCGAGACGATCGAAACCAACAGAGTGACGGAATAGGGGTGTTAGTGAGAAAGTTGTCATGGTCATATCCTCCAATGAGCAATATAAATAGTTAATTTAAGCCTACGTTCTCTAGCTGTTATTCTCAGACAGTCTATAAGTAGGTGTCTTTCAAAGACCTGCCTAGCAGCGCCTTCGATATAAATATAGGAACTATTTAATCGTCTTCAAGGGTTTTTTGCACGATTTCTGTTGTGTCAGACTCAGGCTGTTTTCTTTTCTCATATTTAAGCCTAACTGCAGGCAATGGTGCGATCTCGACCTCAATGCCAGTGTACCGATAAGTCGACAGATTTAGATTACTTTGAAAGGTATCCGATTTAAATAACGCGTTGACCAACATCGACATCAATCGTTTATCGGCTAATTCATCCAGCACCTGCTGCTTTTCAATCTCTGTTACCTCATGGACCTTTTTGAAATGTGGGATGAGTTTTGGAATCAGTCCCAGTTCAATCTCTAAATCAACAATTTCATAGCCTGCGCGCTCAATCAGTGGAGTAATCGATATGAAGTCATTCACGACACGTTTGACCTTGTCAGCACCCGGAATAGTAAAGGAGGTCGTATCTTCCACTTGTTCAGTCGCATCACCCGGCGGGTCGCCCAGGTGTTTTTTTGCGAGATTCTTAAATTGTTCAAATAGGTTTTGTGCGCTCATGGGATACTCTTCGCGGATATTTTCAAACTGCTGTGTGGTTATGAATCATGTATAATTCCTGATCTACTATAGTTTAAGAATCTAGAACAGAATGTCCATTGAAACGCTGAGTAAGAGTAGAAAAACTCGTAACAACAAATTAACTAAACGACTGCGAAGATACGTTGGTAAGGCAATAGAAGACTATGCCATGATCAGCGCGGGTGACAAAATCATGGTATGCCTGTCCGGTGGTAAGGACAGCTACGCGATGTTAGACATATTACTCAACTTGCAGCGACACGCACCAGTTGATTTTGAATTGGTTGCAGTTAATCTGGACCAGAAACAGCCTGGCTTTCCTGAACATGTGCTGCCGGATTATTTGACAGACCTAGGCGTACCTTTTGATATTCTCGAAGAGGATACCTACAGCATTGTTAAGGATGTCATTCCAGAAGGGAAGACAACCTGTGGCTTATGTTCCCGTCTGAGACGTGGGATATTATATGGATATGCTGAACGCCATGGCATTACTAAAATAGCGCTGGGTCATCATCGTGACGATATCATTGAAACCTTGTTTTTGAATATGTTCTTCGGTGGCAAGTTAAAGTCTATGCCGCCTAAGTTAAAGAGTGATGATGGCAAGCATATCGTCATTCGCCCACTTGCATACTGTCCAGAAAAGGATCTACAAGCCTATGCTGATCTCAAGCAATTCCCAATCATTCCATGCAACCTATGTGGCTCGCAGGATAATCTCCAGCGACAGGAAATAAAAAAGATGTTACATGACTGGCAGGGACGTTTTCCCGGCCGGGTAGAAAACATCTTCGCTAGCATCAGTAATGTAGCACCATCCCATTTGGGGGATAGGACTCTTTATGACTTTGTTGACTTCAGCAGTCATGCCACCCATGAGCAGGAAAAAATTTCGCGTCAGCAAGCACCGAATCTGTCTCCAATTAATATACTAAATCTCTCCTCCTGACATGAAACGTTTTTCAACGGCCAATGATTTGCGGGAAGGAGAGGACTATTTGTCCAGGACAGATCCAGGGTTGGCTGAGTTAATTCGCCAATATGGCCCCTGCACGATGTCACCCTGGTCAAACGATCTCTATACCAACCTGACAGGCAGCATCGTGTCGCAGCAATTGTCAGTTAAAGCAGCCGCGACGATTTTTTCACGACTTAAAGCGCTCTGTTCTGAAGGTGATGTGATTATTGCAAAGAAGCTAGTGAGCTTACCTGAAACCACGTTGAGAGAATGTGGCCTGTCCCGTGCCAAGGCGAGGTATTGTGTGGCACTGGCAGATGCGATTGTTTGTAACCGATTAAATCTCTCAGAACTAAAGCATCAGGATGACGAGACTATCATTAAGGAGTTGGTGAAGATACCAGGCATAGGCCGCTGGACAGCTGAAATGTTCCTCATCTTTGCGGTCGGTTCCACGGATGTTCTGGCTACCGCAGACCTTGGTCTAAAGCGTGGCATGCAGCGCTTTTTAGCGCTACAAGAGTACCCAACAACAGAGCAATTCGTCGCCGAGTCAGAAGCCTGGAAGCCTTATCGCTCACTGGCAAGTTGGTATCTCTGGCGCCTAGCAGATTGAGCATGGATTACAAGTGCTTTTTTCATGAATTATGACACGTTAGTGACTACTATCGTGCTGCATATAATAGGTGAAGGCTTTTGAAAAAAAGTTGTAAAAAACACAAATTTTCTCTTGACACCTGAAAATAATCCACAGCGAAGCATCATGAATCGGTTTGCGTAATCCTGCGAGTGTCGTTTAGTCTTAAATGTTAAAAATACGCTACACAAATAGCATAACATATTGATTTCATTGAACTTTGTTTTTCTGTACAAAAAATAAACAGTTTAACATCAAGCCTTGAATTTGTGGCTATTTGAGAATTTTCTATCAGGCTATCCCCAGAGTTATCCACAGAAATTGTGGAAAACTTTTATTGTAATAATTTTGTCACCTTTAAGCGGGCCGTCTTGCTTCTGCTACGATATAGTTTTTGCCCTGTTTGATTTTGTTATAGTTCCCAAAAACCTCTTTAAAGCCTCGTTTGATGAAATTTTTCAGCCCCAGAATATGTACTACAACGATGCGCCCACCCGGCTGTAAGTGTTGATAACTGTCATGCAGAAACAGGCTCATCATTTCATTTCCCACTTTGGCTGGTAAGTTTGAAACAACCAGGCTAAATTTTTGCTCAGGTGAAATGTGCTGAAAGCCGTTGCTGAGTTTAACTTCTGTGTTATCCAGATTATTAAGGCCAATATTCTGGCGACAATACTCCACTGCAACAAAGTCCCGATCGACCATGAGAACAGATCCCTTTGGGGCTGATTTGGCGATCCATATACCTAACGGACCATAACCACACCCTAAATCCATAGCGGTCTCATCCTCGGCAACCCTGAGGTTTTCAAGTAGTAGTCGAGTACCATCATCAATTTGACGAGGCGAGAATATCCCCCAACATGTTTTGAACCGGCAGTGGATATCCTTGCATTCAAAATCAATGTGCAAATCTTGTCTGAAAGCCGTCAGGTTTGCTTGATCAAATAGACTCATTCTAATTACTCACTCGCTTGATTCCTTGTAGTATACCTTGATAATCAGGTAGGTTACCTGACGGCCATCAATAGAGACCTTAATCTCATCTCCCACTTGCTTACCGACCAGTTGACGTGCCACGGGCGAGTCGATACTAATATAATCATTATGCTGGTCAAACTCATCTGAGCCCACCAGCCGATAGTTAAGAATGCCTGACACAGTTTCAAGTGTCACCCAGGCACCAAAGTACACCTTATCTCTGGTATCAGGTATTCTCTGTACTACCTGAACCTCCTCTAGGCGTTTACTCAGGTATCGCACGCGACGATCAATTTCACGGAGTTTCTTTTTGGAATAGATGTATTCCGCATTTTCGGATCGATCCCCTTCTTTTGCAGCATCAGAAACACGCTGCGTCCATTCCGGTCGGACCACGCGCCAGAGATGACGCAGTTCCTGACGTAGGATGACTTCACCTTCTGGTGTGATATAGTTGCTTTTCGTTACAGAAGCCATGGGACGATTATGACGTTTATTGCTTGCCGTGTTTATAAGGATGCTAATGGTATCCAACACCGGATTGAGGAACAAGAGGATTACCAGTTAACGGATGGCCAGGTACTTATTCAGGTGCATTATTCGGGCGTCAATTATAAAGATGCGCTGGGCGCCAGTGGCACGGCTCCTATCTACAAGACATTCCCAATAAATGCAGGCATAGATTGTGCCGGCGAAGTCGTTGAATCCAAGTCTACTAAGGTTAGTGTCGGGCAAACGGTGTTAGTAAATGGTTGTGGTCTGGGTGAGATCCAAGATGGAGGACTTGCTCAGATGGTTGCTGCCCCGGAAGGCTGGATAATACCAATGCCAGCAAATCTTACAGCACGAACCGCGATGATATACGGTACCGCAGGTTTTACAGCTGCGTTAGCACTTGATCGAATGATCGAAAATGGCCAGACACCGGACCTGGGCCCAGTGCTCGTTTCAGGAGCCACTGGAGGCGTGGGTAGTTTCGCATTGACCATGTTAAATGCGCTTGGCTATGAATCTATCGCTGTCACAGGAAAAACAGATCAGGTCGATTATTTGCAACGGCTTGGAGCCAGCAAGGTCGTCGGTATAGATGAACTAAATCTTGGAACACAACCACTGGAGAAGGCGATATTCGGTGGTATGATCGATAATGTTGGCGGAGATTTATTGAGTCAATGCTTCGCGCATATCAACCTGTGGGGCAATGTGGCCTGTATCGGTATGGCAGCTAGTCCTAAGTTATCCACCACAGTGTTTCCATTGATTCTCAGAGGCGTCAGTCTGCTTGGTGTCAGCTCGACCAACTGCCCTATGGCGCGACGGGCAAGGATATGGCACTGGATTGCAGAAGAATTACTGTCCGATCAACTAGAGGCAATTGTCAGTGAGGAAGTTAACCTGGTCGATGTCAGTGATAGTTTTGCGAAATTATTACGGCGTCAGAACCGCGGGCGAATCATTGTAAATTGTCAGGCTAGATAAAAATCCTAGCCAGTCATATTAAAGCGCTCTGAGGAATCCTGTTGCAGGCTGGTATCTTTGAATCGTTTCAATACCGTATCAAATTCATCTTCATTTAACTGGGTAGAGAAATGCTTGCCTGAGAGTTTAGTTATGCCGTGCTCGAAGTACAGGCGTTTTTGATGTTCATCCTCTATACCACTGACCAGAAGGTTGATGTTAATTGCATCGCAGAGACTATTCATGCCCTGAAGTAATTCGACTTGAACCTGTTCCCCAACCAAAGCGGCTAGTGATTCATGGGCTATTGAGAGACTCTGTACGCCTGCATCCTTCAATGACGTAACCGCAAGATATCCTGAGGTGGTGAAATGAATACCGGTTTTCAAGCCAAGCTTGTCCAGTTGCACCACAATGCGTTTAGTAAGTTCGGGTTGACTATAGAGTGCTGACTCACTAATCACAATTTCGATGTCTGGGTCGACATTATCAGCCTGTTCCATGCCACGGGCGATATATTTCAATAATTCCTTGTGTAGAAACTGCTTTTCATCGATAAACAGGCGCATTCTCAGCTCAGGGTAGCCGCGTAACTGCCAGTTCTTTTGCAATTGGCAACATTCATGAATTTGCCATTGTATGAGTCGCATTAATAGATGACTGTTCGAGACACCTTGGTAGAATAATGCTGAGTCGATTAAGCCACGGGTTTCATGACGCCACTCCATACCAATATCAATAGAAGCCATTTGTCCGGAAGCGAGATCAAGGTATGGTTGAAATGTTAAGCCAATCTCATTTTTGGTGATTGCATCGAGCATATCCTTCTCAAACTCGAGTCGTTCATTCACGCGCTCGGTGAGTCTATGTTCGTAGAATTGAAAGAGATTGGTGCCGCGTTTTTTTGCTTCATACATGGCAACATCAGCATTCTTCATCAGTTGCTTGGTGGTTTGCCCATCCATTGGATAATGACTAATCCCAATACTTAGATTGATGACAAATTCCGCATCATCAAAAGCGATCGGTTTGCGAAACCCATCGATGATCGCCTTAGCAACACGCGCCGATTGTGCGGCAGTTTCCATGTTCATCAGGTGGACACAAAACTCATCACCTGCGAGTCTGGCAACCATATCAGTCTCACGCGTTATCTCAATCAATCGTTCCGCTACGAGTTGCAACATCTTGTCACCAAAGTCGTGACCGTAATTATCATTAATTGTCTTAAAGCCATCTAAATCAATGAACATTATTGCAAATGGATTGGCACTACGGTGAGCCTGCATGATCGCTGATTCTATTCGCTCGAACAGGTAAGTTCGATTCGGGAGGCCGGTTAAGCTATCATGATACGCCTTATAGGTGAGCGATTTTATTTCTTTGTCTGTTTCGTTGTTTTTCAGGTGAGTATCTTTCAGATTAAAGCGTAAGCGTTCCTGATAGCGAACGATCTGCTCTTCATAAAGCGCGAACTGTGTATTTATTTCATCCTGCAATGCGACTAATTCAGGAGTCGTGTGGAGCAATTGTTTCAGCTCCGGATCCTGAATTGTGGTATCTATCAGTCGAGTTAAGGATATCTTGGGCTTCATAACAGATCTAGTTACAATATAACGACATATGTTTGTTATTGTTATTAGTGACCCGCAGTCTAACAGACGCTTAGATCGATGATAAGTAATAGAAGTTTCAAAATTACGTAATAATAGACGGCTATTGCCTTAGGAAACTATCCTGAAAACCACTTGTTATATCTCAGTACCGTTGCGATGTCAGAAATGAGACTCCGACCAGCAGACATCAATATATAGCTTTGTTATAATCGCCGCACTTTTTAACCTACACAATAAATCGTCACTGGAACTATTCTGAGGATAGTCTGACTACATTGCACACTCTGCAATGGTCAGAAGGGGATTGATATGTCGAGCAACTATCATAATGAACCTGGATTAGCTGATGTTAAACAGCTAGGCCTATTTGCTGCCATCGCGAGCCTCGGTTATGTGTTCTGGATTGTTGGTGCCATGGAGATGGTAGAACGACTGGCCTATTATGGCGTCAGGACAGTGGCAGGTATTTATGCGACAGATGCCAAATCGATTGGTGGTCTTGGCGTTACTGCCACTGATCTCGGTTTAATCTTCTTGTCCTGGGCTATTGTACAGTCAGTCGTACCCGCTTTGGTAGGCGGACTGGCCGATAGAATTGGCTACAAACAGACCATATTTCTATCGACTGTGGTGAAAATAGTCGGTTATCTTCTGATGGCATTCATACCGTCCTTTTATGGGTTTTTGGCTGGTGCAGTCATACTCGCTGCAGGTACTGGCATTTTCAAACCAGGTCTCCAGGGGACTTTGGTCAAGGCAACCAATCGTGAAAATAGCTCAATGGCCTGGGGCATTTTTTACCAGACTGTGAATATCGGCGGTTGGCTTGGCCCTTTAATAGCCGCACAGTTGCGACAACTGTCCTGGGACAACTTGTTCTTTGCCTGTGCTGCCATTATTTCACTTAACTTCATTCTATTGCTGACATACAAGGAGCCAAATATTGAAGAGCGCCTTGAGCGGGCGCGGAAGATCAAGGCCGGCGAAATACAGCAAGACAATTTAGTTCGCGAATCATTACGTGAACTTGCTAAACCTGAACTGCTTATATTCCTGCTGATAATGTCTGGTTTCTGGTTTATGTTTAACGCCTTCTTCGATGTGCTACCTTTGCACATTCGTGATTGGGTAGATACCTCGGTCATTGTTAGTGATTTATTCGGAAAAGAGGGCACCTCGAGTGGTTTCTGGATATTTATCCTCGGTATGAATAATGAGGGTACACAAATCATGCCTGAGGGGCTTGTGAATGTGAATGCTGGTTTGATTATGCTCACCTGCTTCTTGTATGCCCACATGAGTGGAAAACTTAGAGCGGTGAACAGCATTATTCTCGGAACACTCCTTCAAGCAATTACCTTCGTTATGTTTGGCTATGAAATTGCAGCCTGGGTTATTTTAATCGGGATCCTATTTTTCAGTTCGGGTGAAATGTTCTCTTCACCAAAATTCCTAGAGTATATCGGCAATTTTGCACCGGCCGATAAGAAGGCAATGTATCTTGGCTTCTCTCAGTTACCACAGGCATTTGGTTGGGCGGCTGAATCGTACATCGGGCCATGGTTATATGGAACCTACGCCGCGAAGGATAATCTGGCACGAGATTACCTGTTAGAAAACGGATACGAACAAAGTACGGTAAGCGCCATACCAAATGGCGAAGCATTTGATTATCTGGTGCGGATGAGTTCTGCGACTGAGTCTGAAATGACTCAAATCCTATACGAATTGAATAATGTCGGTTATGTCTGGGATATCATGGCGGGTGTCGCCTTCCTCACTGCCATTGGGCTGTATTTCTACGGCAAATGGATCGTAAACATAATAAGTGCTAAACCAAACACTTAAGTAATTCTGGTATGACGTCATGAGGGTTAGCTTTAAAACATTGGGTTGTCGACTGAATGAAGCCGAGTTGCAGAGTTGGGCGAGTCAGGTAACTGCTAATGGCTGGTCGTTAGCTGATCACAAAGAGGCCGATATCATAGTCATCAATACCTGTGCTGTTACCGCGGAAGGCGGGCGTAAATCCCGTCAACAAATTCGCCGTATGCATCGGGATAACGCGACTGCAAGACTGGTTGTAACGGGTTGCTATGCGAGTCTCGAGCAAGATGAAGTAGAGAACATGCTCGGTGTCGATATGGTTGTCGATAATTCGCAAAAGGATGCTCTGGCTGACAAGCTTCTGGATAAGTTCAGCAATTCTGCCGACATGCCGATGCTGGCAACTGAACCCGGAAACTATTCGATGCTTAACAGAAGTCGGGAGCGTGCTTTCATCAAGATTCAGGATGGTTGTCGATATCGTTGCACCTATTGTATCGTTACCGTTGCACGCGGTGATGAACGCAGTCAGTCGATTGCTGATCTCGTGGATCAGGTTAATCAAGTTCAGAAGCAGGGCATCCATGAAATTGTACTGACTGGCGTGCATGTCGGAGGCTATGGAACTGATATTGATACCTCGCTGTATCATCTAGTAACCGCGTTATTGAATGAAACTGACATTCCCAGGATACGCTTTGCTTCAGTAGAACCATGGGATCTGCCGGAGCACTTTTTCGAGTTGTTTGATAATCCACGGCTGATGCCGCATATGCATCTGCCGCTTCAATCAGGGTGTGATTCTGTGTTGAGAAGAATGTCACGCCGCTGTCGACAGGACTCTTTCAGGGAAATTATTGAACGAGCGCGTAGCGCACATCCGGATTTTAATATCACGACAGACATAATCGTTGGCTTTCCCGGTGAAACAGACGATGAGTGGCAAGAATCATTACGCTACATTCAAGATATTGGTTTTAGTCATATTCACTGCTTCAGCTATTCCGATCGCGAGGGAACCAAGGCCTATCGCCTGCCAGGCAAGGTATCTTCAGAGATTAAGAAGCAGCGTATGAGTGAGTTGCAAGAGGTTGCGCAACGGATGCGTAGGCAACATCTGTTACAACAGTCTGGAACCCATGAGGTGTTGTGGGAGTCTACCCGATCGCAGCTCGATGACGGTGGCTGGGTTTATCAGGGGTATTCACCAAACTTTACTCGGGTTAGTACAATTTCTTCCAAAGATTTGTCTGGAAAACTACTAAATACCCGACTAGGTGAGCCACTAGATGACCTGTCTGCTGTCAGGGGGACAATTGCAGAACAATTTTTGACAAACTTAAGCGCACCAATTGCCATAAAAACGCTATAATAGCGACTTCATGGCCTATAAAGCCTGACACTTTTATCACTATTTACAATTACTGGAATTATTAATGAGTCACAAACCCTACAGTTACGAAGAGTTACTGCAATCTGCATCTGGTGAATTATTCGGTTCTGAATACGCACAGCTACCAGCACCCAATATGTTAATGATGGATCGCATTACCTCAATGATTACAGATGGTGGTGCCTACAAAAAGGGACTAGTTACAGCTGAGTTGGATATCAAACCGGACCTGTGGTTTTTTGACTGCCACTTCCCCGGTGATCCTGTCATGCCAGGTTGTCTGGGCCTGGATGCGATGTGGCAATTAGCTGGGTTCTTCTTGTCGACTATGGGTCTTAAGGGTAAGGGAAGAGCATTGGGTGTCGGTGAAGTTAAATTTACCGGTCAAGTACTGCCCACAGCTAAATTGGTGAAATACATTATTGATGTAAAACGAGTAATAAAAGGAAAACTCGCACTTATCATTGCAGATGGTAAAATGCTGGTCGATGGTCGGGAGATATACTCGGCAAAGAATCTGAGAGTGGGTTTATTTACATCGCCACAGGAAATGTAATTTCCGCTCCAACCGCTAATCAATAAAGGTACGTAATAATGACTTCTATGCGTCGCGTTGTTGTCACAGGAATGGGTATCATCTCCTGTATTGGTAATGATCTGAACACAGTCACGGAATCTCTCAGGCAAGCTAAGCCCGGCATACGGTTCAGTGATGAATATGCTGAGCTGGGTCTGAAGAGTCAGATTTATGGTAAAGCTGAAGTTGATATCGATTCGCAGATTGATCGAAAAGTACGACGTTTCATGGGTGACTCTTCCGCCTATGCCTACCTATCAATGCAGCAGGCTATCGAAGATTCAGGCCTGGAAGAGAGTGATATCTCAAATGTTAATACAGGTTTGATCGTCGGTTCGGGTGGTGGTAATCCAAGCGAACAATATGAGGCCATCAAGGTATTTCAAGAAAAAGGAATCCGTCGGGTTGGTCCATATCGTGTCCCCAAAACGATGAGTTCGACTACCTCTGCCTGTCTTGCCACACCATACAAGATTAAGGGAGTAAATTATTCTATTTCGTCAGCCTGTGCCACGAGTGCACACTGCATCGGTAATGCTTATGAACTGATTCAGTTGGGTAAACAGGATGTTGTGTTTGCCGGTGGCGGAGAAGAAGAAAGCTGGATATTATCCATCATGTTTGATGGCATGGGCGCCTTGTCTACAAAATATAATGAGACGCCTGAGCGTGCCTCAAGAGCCTATGACGCCGATCGTGATGGCTTTGTCATCGGATCGGGTGGTGGCATGCTGGTTCTCGAGGAACTCGAACATGCCAAGGCACGTGGAGCAAAGATTTATGCCGAAGTAATAGGATATGGCGCAACTTCAGATGGCTACGATATGGTTGCTCCATCTGGTGAAGGTGCTGTGCGATGTATGAATATGGCGATGCGCGGAATCGATCGACCTGTCGATTATATCAATGCACACGGCACATCCACGCCAGTCGGTGATGTTGCAGAGCTCAAAGCAATTCGGGAAGTCTTCGGTGACAAAGTTCCTGCAATCACCTCAACCAAATCGCTCACTGGCCACTCGCTCGGTGCGACCAGCGTACAAGAGGCTGTCTACACCCTACTGATGATGGAAAAAGGATTCATTGGTGCTAGTGCCAACGTTGATAACCTGGATGAAAATGCCGCCGGCATGAATATTATCACCGAACTACAGGAAGACGCCCAGATTGATGTGGCCATGTCCAATAGCTTCGGATTCGGCGGTACCAATGCGACTCTGGTATTCGGTCGCTATAACGACTAGATTAAACTAGTCAGTGAACTGGCCGCAACACGCACGCCGGGCAATTTTGTATAAATACGTTATTGCCCGGTGCATTCATCACTAATTAGTGACAGAATCACGATACGATTCAATATTAAAGTTTATTCGTAACGCTAGTTTGCCTTTACCTGCTCCTTTGATCGTAAGTCCCGTTCCAAGATAATTAACGCAGTGATTAAGAGCACACATTGCATACCAACACCGAGTACTTCTACATCCATAAAGGCGTTGCCAGACTCGCCAATTTTAATCATCAACATCGAGTCAACATGTTGGTTCATGCCGAAAATACCTTGCATAAAATTAGCCGCGACATGAATACCTAACGGAACAGCCACACTTTTCGATAAATAAGCTGCCACACCATAGACTACCCCCCAGATACCTGGACCTAAAAGCACATTAATTAGGCTAGTTTGATCATTCAAATGGTACAAGCCAAACAAGACGGCAGTGAATATGATCCCGATACGAATATGTTTTGTCGCCATGATTCTAAAGAATGGATAGCCTCTGAATAAGATTTCTTCCATGAGAGCAAGTGGAATAATCACAAGAGAGGAGACAAAGAAGAATAAGGGGGATTGTCCAGTAACGGTCTCATAATCAAGGTCAGTCAGATTAAATACAGCTAACAGCATAATACCGACTATGAAAGCGCCAATGCCAAATCCCAAAGCGAGCCTGGCTGGTGTATGCATATCCGGCCAAAGATTGACATCCTCTAGTCGCAGCCCTTCCTTGTGGACAAATACCATTGATATGCCTAGTAGCACGAAGCACATAACCAAGCTTGAAAATGATATCGGCGCAGGGATTGAAAACGGCGCCATAGACAGAATCAGAAAAAGCAGCATGCCTATCACGAGAAATGAAGTAGGAGCGATGAATTGTTTAAGCGTTATAGTCATATTTGTTCCCTATTAGTCTTAATGAAAGACCACTATTTTGACGGCTAATAGGACGTTGTTCGCTCTAGATTATAAGTTGGTACCCGTGAATTAGGTATTTTTCAGAGATTTTCGATACTCTTGAGGTGTCATGCCAGAATACTTCTTAAAAATACGATTGAAGGTGGTTTTGGAATTAAAGCCGCAATCAAAGGCGATGGCAAGGAAGGTATCGTCAGCATGCTTGGGATCGGCAAGTCGCTTTTTTACCGCATCAACCCGATAGCCATTGATGCAGTCGGAAAAGCTTTTTCCAAGGCCGTCATTGATAATCCGCGAAGTAACATTTGGATGAATGTCGAGCATATCTGCCAGCGATTTGAGCGATAATTCAGGATCAAGATAGAGGCGATTTTGTTCAATCTGAGATTTCAGTTGATCCGTCATCTTCAGAAGAGCTTCATCAGGCTCTTTCTTCGCTTTCTCTGATTGACGCTCAAATCGGATATCCTCATCAGAATAAATGATTTCTGGCTTAATATAGGCCTCAACGCTTAACCAGATAGAAACAACCGCAAGCCCTAAATGAAATGGGTAGTAATGTTCGAATGTCAGTTGATAATCAAACAATGCATAATCCACTAGCAGATAGACAAGCCAAACAACCATCAGTAATAAAAAGACTGAACTTAAGCGCATAAGCCAGTTGAGATGATAACGATGGTAATGACTGTAATTATCCTGGACCCACTTGTGATAATGAACGATATGGGCTCGTGCGTAGTAGCCATAAATTAGTAATGAAATGATGGCTAATAAATTGATGATAGGGTCAAACGTTTGAAATAACTCAGTTTGGTAGTAACCCATTGCACGAGGTATGGCGATGAACACCTGTCCCAAAAACAATCCAATTTGAAATATCAACGGGATGAAGTGAGGCCAAACCGATTGTTTAAGCGTGACATCAGTAATGGTGAGATATTTCACATAGAAATAAAGGCAGGGCCCCAAGGCTAGCGTGTAGGTCAACGGCACCCATATGATTCCAATAACATATTGATAAATGTTTAACTCGAGAATAAGAAGGGAGCTATTCCATAATGCAACAATTAACAAAACGGCCGCCAGGAAACGGTCAGCTTGTTTGTTAGCATGTGGGCTGACTAGCAGTAGAAAAGCAAAGGTAATAGCGATGATTACGGATATGCTAATTAGCAGTGTAAACACATTGAAACTGAGATTAATCATTTAAATTTGTTACCAATATATAACTTGGAACGAAATGCCTGTCCGAAAAAGCTAGATTGTCTGATTAACTAATGTAAATCAGGACATATGAAAATGTTTACACAATCTCGTAATAACTGCTCAATTCTAATTGTACTTATACTAGTTTCCCTAGCTAGCACTATTTATGCTGCAGAAGGCAATAGTGAGCACCTAGTAAAAGAGTATAACGAAACGATTGCGGCATTTAAACAAACGAACAATACGCTCAGTTTTGAGCAAGGCCGGAAAGTCTTGGCTGCATTCAAGGGGCGAAGTGAACTGAAGCCAGAAAATTTTAATTACATGAAAGAGTATATTTATGTTTTGTATACATTTCCTAAAAACATCGGTGGCGATAGGAATATAGCCCAGCAATTACTTGAGGAAATGGCAATCAATTTGCCATTTGAGTCTCATGTGCTTCGATTTTATCTGTTTGTTGAAACGGGTCAGAGTGAAAAAGCAAAAGCCGAACTAGAAAAGATGACACAGTTTGAGGACCGATCTGAGGAAATTAAGCCTTTATACAAGCTGATAAAATAATCATATGAGCTGTGTGTACATGAATGCTATATGGTGATTTAACTCGCATAAAAAAACCGACTCGCGTCGGTTTTTTTATCTTTGTGCGCCGAGTACTAGAAAGCAACCTGATAACCGAAGGTCAGCATATCATCCATTTCCATCTGGATGCCGTTGGCCGTTTGGTCGATGGTCGTGACATACTCGATCGCAAAGCGATCTCCCTCGGCAAAAGCGTTCGCAAGTATATTGATGCCTAAGCCAAGATTGGTAATGCGTCCACCATAGTAGTCTGGATTAGCGGTTTGGACCGGTGCGGCAATACTGGCATCGATTCCAGAGATACTATCCATATCGGAATAGGAAACTCTGGCAGAGAGGCTGACATTATCTACGACTCGGTAACCTATCCAGGTGGTCAGACTGGTTTTGTCTCCCAACTGGTAGCCCTCATCATTCTCACCGCCAGTGCGGATGAGTTGTTTCATCTGGGCACCAATGTTCAGGTTTGCTGTGTAGTAGTTGTATGTCGCACCGAACTCGAAGTCATACGTTCCGGAACCCAACTGCATAGCGTAGGGCAACCTGATAGTGGGGGTAGTGTTCATCGGAGTCAAAACCTGGCCAGATTCATCGATGCTTCCTGTCGGAAGACTCAAACCCAGATTCAGATGCCAATTATGTCCACCTTCGTTCAGGAGGTTATACAGAGCACCAATCTTGGTGTCCCCGACACCCGATGGGTTTGTCGTGAAATTACCCAATTGATTGGTTCCCATCATGCCCATATAGGTGAGATGGTCCATCTCTTTCTCAATATAATTGGCCATGAGCATCAAGGTCAGGCTATCAGATGGCGCATACATCATACCAATCATATGCATCCTGGTTGTCATATCCAGGGGCACGACGCGCACATTGGGTGGCATGCCAAAACGATTGGGGATTGTCGAGACGATTTCATCCGCTGATATCGAATCCGAGCCAGACAGATTGCCGCTCATGGTCATATCCATATAGCGATAGGAGAACATAAACTCTCCTTCCTTATGGGTGTGATCTCCCATGACTCCGATTGGAGCATGTTTATGTGGTCCGCTAAACTTTTTGTCGTCTGCATAACTGGTTGTCATAGACATACAGACAACACACCCCATAGCGAGGATGTTATTGAATTTCAGTTTCATTGTTAAATCCTAAATTGAATTAATTAATTGTGATAAGTATTCAATTAGGCAATAGGCGGGGCTCTCGATTGGGGCCAGAAGCTTATTGGTATGAAAGAGATAAATTCATACCGCCAATGAGTTAATGAACGTTGTTTTGTTGCTGAGCGGAGAAACTCGGTCGTTTCAATCGCCCACTGTAATGAATCGGGTAGACGACAAAAGGGACAGCTCTTAACGTGATGCTGTTCCTCATCAGAAGTTGATTGAGATTGAGAATGCCCGTTGTGGTGCTGTGCATGATGCGCATGATGTCCGTGGCCTTCCGCCCCTGCGAAGTGATGCTTACCATGAATGAGAGGTGCCGTTGAAAAACCACAGACAAACAGGACCAGAATAGATAGCCATATCGATTGCAGGCGATTATCAACAGTAACAGTATTCATCTAGTAGTGTGGTGGTATTTCAACCTGAGTAGAATCGTTGGTCGCTTGCTGTGAGTCACTTAGCTTTTGGGCCAGAATAACCAAATCATTGCGCACCGCATTGAGTTCCTTATTTAACTCAATGATCGACTGGTTAAGCTGTTCAATTGTGTCATCCTGGAATGCCACTTTAGATTCCAGGTGTTCCAGTTGTTCAACTAAATTTTGATTGTCTGAACCGGTTGTCATTAATTCGCAAGCCAACTCTCAATTAGTGGGCGCATTTTATCAGGAGAATCCTTCGGTGCGAAGCGTTTCACTTCAGTTCCATCTCTGTTTATAAGAAATTTATTAAAGTTCCATTTTATCCCCTTGGATCCAAGGGCACCGGGTGCGGCTTCTTTTAACGTCTTGAACAATGGGTGAGTTTCACTGCCATTCACTTTAATCTTTTCAGCCATCGGAAAAGTCACACCGTAATTTACTTCACAGAACGACGAGATGGCTTCGCTGTCCCCCGGCTCCTGACTCATAAATTGATTACAGGGAAACCCCAGAATCACGAGCCCCTTATCCTTGTAGTCATCGTATATTGTCTGCAAAGATTCATATTGCGGGGTTAACCCACATTTGCTGGCGGTATTGACCACCATGACAACCTTGCCTTGATAGTCACTCATTGTCTGGGGTTCGCCTGTCAGGCTATTCCAGGTGTGTTGGTAAAGATCCATAATCTAGCCTCATTGTATGATTTCTGTTGTACAGGGATAATTATGCCATAATGACAGAAATTAAATTGTAGGGTATTACTAATGACTTACGAAACTGACTGGGTTCAGAGCTTGGTTCACGATGGTATTTTGACCGTTACCTTGAATCGTGCCGATAAGCAGAACGCTTTGACTAATGACATGTACATGAAAATGGTTAATATTCTGGAATCTGGCGATTCAAGTGATTTGGTCAAAGTGATTATCTTGCAGGGAGATGGTCCTAACTTCACTGCGGGTAATGACATCGCTGATTTTCTGGCCACGGATCGACCCATAGAGGAAGTTGGGGCAGTGGTCTGGTTACAGTGCTTGTCGCGCATGCAAAAACCGGTTATTGCTAAAGTCAGGGGCAATGCAGTGGGGGTTGGCACGACCTGTTTATTGCATTGTGACCTGGTATATTCCGACACATCGTCAAAATTCAGTATGCCATTCGCGCAACTGGGTTTATGTCCCGAGGCTGGGGTTAGTTTGTTGCTTCCAAGGCTAGTAGGGCATCAAAAAGCATCTGAACTGTTACTAACCGGCAAACGATTCTCAGCGCACGAGGCACTCGAATTGGGGTTCGTGAATCAGGTGACAGAGCCAGAAGCACTCGATGACACCGTTACAGTAGTCGCCGAGCAAATTGCTCAACTACCCCAGGAGTCGGTTCGACTAACCAAGCAATTATTAAGGACGGAGCCGGAGTCAGTTAGCGAGCGCATGCGACGCGAGTTTGCCCTGTTTGAAAAACAACTGCATAGCGATACTGCCAAGGCAATTTTTGAGCAATTTCTGAAGCGCTAATCTGGCGCTTTTTTCGTGATGGGATTATCGATACATATATCGGGTTTACGTTCAATCAGCGCTTGGGCTTCCGTGTGGATAAACTTCATAGCTTCATGCTCCGAGGTATAATCCAGTGCACGTAACGTGATATCTGCGACTTCATCATCATAGGGCATTCCAACACGAGCATAGGATTCTACTTCATTCCATTCTGATATTATTTGCATGGCTATCTCTTCGGCTAAATCACTTCTGCCATTCAATTCCCAGAACTTTTGCAGTGTTCTTTTTGCCGTAATTTCGAGCATCAGGTCGCCACTCTTTTCCGACACAAACTGCGTTAATTGTTGACAACGTTGGTTATAGTCATTCTCACTGCAGTAGTCATAAATGAAACGGGTTGGTTGCCAGCGTGCAGCGTTACTCCCGGTGGCGCGAATGATTGCTTGTAACGGTGTCATCCCAATGGAAACATGATAGTCATAATATTGTGTGATGAATTCCTTGCGTAAGAGGTTCACCTCATTGGCTTGCAGTATTAAATCGATTGTCTGTTCAAATTGCTCTGCATCGCGCTCCTTGTAGTAATTGGCAAGGTAAAATAAGGTATAGGCGTTGTCCTTAAAATCGTAAGCGATGTCTTTGATTTGTTTTTCAGTACAACTGTCTTGCAATCGACTAGAACAGAGTTCCAGCATCGTGAGAGCGGTAAGATTGTCCTTTTCCTTAGCATATTTTTCTGAGAGCAATTTAAATCGTTTTGCCGCTACTCTATTACGTTCAGCTTGAGTTGAATGTTGATTTTCGCGTTGATTCTGATGTGCTGCCCCATCTTCGATTCCAGATATTCGTAGTAACTCATCTCTTTGTTGTGGTGATAAATTGCTAGTCAGTCGAACGAAATCAATATCATCTTGCTGCAGAATTTCCTTTACACAGTCGGCTTGTTTATATCTGAATTGCTTGGATGATTTGTTCTCAGTATCAGGGTTTATAACAGTCGATTCGGCAAGGGTTGATGGTTGTATCTTAGTACTTTCTGATTGTTGTTTAATTGGGGTTTTAATCGATAGAGATTGATGGTCATCAGTGCTATTCGAATTCTCAGGCTGGTTCAGTACGATAAAGGCGATAGCCAATATCAACACTGAAGCAACGATTAGAATTTTAGATGACATATCCCTGTCCCTAACTCCTGTTTATGTAAACTGAAAATAAACCACCGTTGTGATAATGCCCGCGCCGATTAGGTTAAGGGCGAAACCTTCTTTCATCATCCGCTCAAGTGGCACTTTCTCACTGCCGAAGATAACCGCATTCGGTGCCGTGGCAACCGGTAGCATGAAGGCACAGCTGGCACTCATCGCGGCCGGAATCATTAGCACTAAGGGATCGATGTCGGTGGCGATCGCTGTGGCTGCAAGAATGGGCATGAGCAGAGTAGTGGTTGCCGTGTTTGACGTTATTTCTGTCAAGAAGGTAACACACAGTGCTAATGCAAGGATAATCAGTAAAACGGGTAATACTGTGAATACCGACAGGGCTTCACCAATGACCTGAGACAAGCCAGTCACTGTAAAGGCCTTGGCGATCGCGATACCGCCCGCGAATAACATGAGCACTCCCCAAGGGATCTTATTTGCAGTGTTCCAATCCAGTAATTTACCCCCTTTTCCATCGGGAACGATGAACACCGCGACCACGGCTAACAAGGCCACTGAGCCATCTGATGCATTGGGTAAGCCGAACAATTCGGACCAGCCGCCAAAGGGTTCCTTACGGGTAATCCAGAGTAGGGCAGTGATAAAGAACACAATCACAACGCGAATTTCTGCGGTTGACCAGGCCTTCATTTCAGGCAATTCGTATTCACCCTTGCCCTTCAGATTGCGTGTTAACCACAAAGCGATTAGTGGGACGAATACAACGACCACTGGAACTGCCCACATCATCCATTGGGTAAAGGTAGGCGTTTCACCAATCATGTCGCCATAGACTTTCATAAAGATCAGGTTTGGTGGTGTGCCGATTGGCGTGCCTATACCCCCGACACTGGCAGAGTAGGCGATACCCAGCAGCAATGGAATCGCGAGATGCTTGTCCTTGGCACTGTCCAGAACCGCGAGTGCTACGGGCAGTAACATCAGGCTAGTCGCCGTGTTGGATATCCACATGCTAAGAAAGGCCGAGGCGACCATAAATCCAAACACCAGACCGCGTTTGGAATTCTGACCAAATGCACGAACCATCGCGATCGCAATCCGCTTATGGGCATTATTTTTTGCTAACGCCGTGGATAGGATAAAACCACCTAACAATAGCAGGATAAGGGGGCTACCATAAGACTGGCCGACTTCATTGGCTGTCAGAATACCTAACAAAGGAAAACTGGCAATGGGTATAAACGAGGTAACAGGAATGGGAATCGGTTCAAAGATCCACCAGCTAGCAGTCAGCAAAGTGATTCCGAGTGCCATGGCTCTTTCAGGTGGCCAACCAGTTTCTATCAACCACAAGGTGAGTGCCAGAGAAATAATGGGTGCCAGGAATAAAGCCCAGTTTGCGAGTCTTGCTGAGATCATTTATAGGTCCATATGTTTAACTTTGTTCCGTTGTAATTAATCCGCCAGAGCAAGCCGCGCTAACATGCCTGCTGTCGAACTATAACCCATGGTACGAGAAAGTACAGTACCCGTGTGATCGATGATGTAATAGGAGGGGAACCCCTTTATGGCATATTCTTGCGCCCATCGGCTGTCACCAAGAATGACAGGGTAAGGGAGTGCTTTATCATCGATAAAGTTCCGGACCTCATCGATCGACTGATAATCGAGCGCGACAATGAGAATGTTCACCTCTGTTGCGAATTCATTCTTAATCAGGTTGAGGTTGCCTATACTGAGATCGCATATTCGACACCAGGGGGCAAAAAAATAAACCAATGTTGTGCTGTTATCAGAAGCAGATACCGGGAATGTGATTGGATCACCCGAAAGTGTCGGGGAGGTAATCGGCCTTATTGATTCTCCTTCTTCACGCATGTCAGATGCTCGCCATTCACTGAGAACAATAAACAGTCCAAATGCGAAAACGACTTGTCCGATCAGGGTAAGCCAAAATTTGAGATCATATACAGGAGTTTTGTAGTTCATAAGTCCGGATGAAATAGTAGAAAGTCTAGTTCTGGTTGCCATGCAAATTTGTTCATATCTATACGTCCATTACGTAGTAGAACGCCTTCGGATTTTAGTCTGTTAAGTTGCAGGTTATACTTTTCACTCCCGTCAGGGAAGCCTGGTTTTCCATCGGCGCGGATGACACGATACCATGGTAGATCCGGATAGCGGGTTTGATGCTTAACGAACCGCGCGACGACACGATGACCGCGCTTGATACCGGCAACACTGGCAATTTGTCCGTATGATGCAACCCTTCCAGCAGGAATGGCATTGATACAGGCGGCAATTTTATTATCTCTTATTTGTGTTTTGTTCAGTAAATTCATTCTTTTTTTGCATTTTCCAGCGTGTTTTTTGAAAGCGTAAGCTATATTATGAATAGATGCACCTTGATTATTAGAACATAGTCAGCAGTAGGTGACACACTTAGTCACTAACTAGAGGGTATTCATTGGTATTCGAACCTGTTGAATAGTCCATACAGCATGCAATCGACGTTCAAAGATATTAGCCAGCTATCCGCGGCCATTGAGATTGAAAAAGAGAAGACTCTGGATCGCTTCGTCGGTTTCCTGGCTCTCATAGTGAATTTCCAGTTCCCGCTTTACGTGATCCGTGATCTTGAGATTGGTCATACCCTCACGAGTCTTTCACCCCTGACTACTATTTTTGGTATTGCCGCTATTTCCGGAATTTTCTTATACATATTTCGACGCAAGATTAGTTTGCGAGGGAAGGCAGGAATTCTCACCTTCTTCATGTTGATTTTGACAGCGGTTGGTTACTTTAGCTATTCATTCACAGCGACCACTGAGACCTCGGCGTTATTCGCCATAGCCGTTGGCTACTTTGTGCTGGGTAAGCGGGCAGGCCATGTCATCCTACTGATTGTCATTATAGTGACCTTTAGTGCACATTATAGTTTTTCGGTGTTGAATTGGCGTCCGGATTATGATGCCAACATTGCCTTGCGCTCATTCTCAGGAGGCTTCGGCTACCTGACAGCAGTTCCTATCGTTGGCTTTTTTGTATACCAGCTAATGATGAAAACCTATCAGGACCAATTAGAACTAGCTTATGCCAGACTCTACGCAAGCCAGGAGCGGTACCAACGCAGTATGATGGCGACGGAAGACATTGTCTGGGAGTGGTTCGCTGCAGAAGATCACATCACCTGGGATGATAGTGCGGCTGAGTTACTCGGCTATGAAGGAACAGAATTTCCGTTCAGAGAACTGGCCGTTACTAAATTTATTGAACTGATTCATCCGTCAGACAAGAAGACGGTCATGCAAATATTCTCTTCGGATAATCACTTTCAAGATGAAGCGATCGATCTAGAGTTGCGGATCATAGGACAGGATGAAGAATATCGTTGGTTCAAGATCCGCGGCAAGTTTGATTTTAATGATGAATTGCAAGTGACCGGAGCCATTGGCTCAATCAGAAATATTCAATCACGCAAGCAAATAGAACAACGCATAGAGCGGCAAGAAGTCGAGTATCGAAATTTTATTGAAAGTTCCAATGAGGCGATTTGGCGAGTCGATTTCCACACTCGACTCGATCCGAACGACAAGAAAATTATAAAAAAACTGGGCAGAGGATTGGTCAGCATGGCGAATCAAGCCACTGACAGATTATTTTCAATTGGACACCTGGATAAACACCATTTATATAGCCTCAATGATCTATTCACCAATAACGCCGACCAGGATGATTTAAATCGGTTACTTCAATTATTCATCGATTCAGGTTGCCATCAGGCTGTTTTCGAATCCACTAAAGTTGATCGACTCAAAAATGAACAATACTTACATCACTCACTCCTCGGTCAGCACTCTGACGGGAAGTTAACCCACATATGGGGCATTACTAGTGACATCAGTGATTTACGTCAGACACAGGCAAAGCTGAACCACGCACAAAAACTTGATGCGATAGGCCAACTGGCTGGGGGAATTGCCCACGATTTTAATAACAGCCTGGGTGGGATTCTTGGCGCGACCGAGTTAATGATCAGGAAGAATAAACAGACCGACCTGGACGAGTATCTGAAAATTGTTCTGAATGCGACAGAACGTGCCCGTGATTTGAACAGCAAGCTCTTGTCTTTTGCCCGAAAATCGAAGATGACCTCGACTCCAGTCTCCGTCCCGGCACTGATGCAGGATGCGATTGCGCTCCTTAAACACAGTATTGGTACCCACATCAATGTCGTTACCAATCTGGCCGATGAGGATATTTTTGTCATCGGTGATCCCTCAGAGATACATTCCGCGATTATCAATCTTGGAATCAACTCCAAGGATGCGATGCCTGATGGTGGAACGATCATTTTGAATTGTGAGAAGGTATATCTCAACCAGTCAGATTGCCTGTTAATCGATGCGAAACTCGAGCCAAATTACTATGTCAAAATAACTGTATCAGATACTGGCATGGGCATTCCAAAAGCGATTCAGGATAAAATTTATGACCCGTTCTTTACGACGAAAGCTGATGGAGAGGGGACTGGACTAGGGTTGGCGGCTATCTACGGAACAGTGCAAAATCACAAAGGTGCCATTTTGATGGAATCGACTGAGGGCATGGGGACGACCTTTAGTATATATCTTCCGTCAGTTCCTATTGCTAGTGCTGGATCGAAAAAAGAAATGGCTCTTGACCCAATCGAATCGAAAGATAAAACGATTCTCATCATCGATGATGAAGAAATGATTCGCATCTTAGCTAGTGAGTTACTCGCTGAGCTCGGATATAAGTGTATTCTAGCAAGTGGTGGCACTGAGGGACTGAAGCTACTGAAAGAACATCAAGATGAAGTGGATTGTGTGTTACTGGATTTCACGATGCCTGAAATAACGGGCGAGAAGGTGTTTTTTATCATTCATGAACTCTATCCTGAGCTGAAAGTGATCATGGGCAGCGGATTTATCGGTCAGGAGACCATGGAGCGACTCCAGGCCAGTGGACTGAAATATTTCCTAGATAAGCCATACAACATGTCACAATTGAAATCGATGCTGGAAAGAGTGCTGCGCTAAATCTTTCGAATTACGCCTGCGCTAGAATGGCGTCGAGAGTTTGGACATTTCCCTGATCAAACCATTGTGCAATCAGGGTGTAGGATATGGATTTTCTGCTGGGTAATCGTATTCGTTTAGCGCTAACAGCCTCGATTATCTGTTCTCTAGAAAACCAGTCTGCCGCGCTAATTTCCCCATCATGAAACGTTACATCTGTATCAGTGGTCGTGGCATGAAAACCAATCATCAATGAATTTGGAAATGGCCATGCCTGATTGCCAAGATAAGTAACAGTCTCGACTTGCAATCCGACTTCCTCGTAGACTTCACGGTGAAGTGTTTGTTCGAAATCCTCACCCGTTTCCATAAAACCTGCAATACAGGAATACATCGGGATATCGCCTGAAAAATGACGAGCATGTGCCAGCAGGCATTTATCCTGATGAAGCAGTAACACGATAATGGCAGGATTAACTCGTGGGAACACTTCAATCCCGCAGGATTCATTGATGCAAACCTGTGAGTTACCACCGTTGCGGATGCGTAATTCAGTCCCACAGCGATGGCAGAAATTGCTCGTACGTAACCAGTTGGTTAAACCTTGGATATGCAGGAGGATATTCGTGAATGGGTCATCAATCGGCGTGTGACGAAGGCTAATCCAGTCAGAGTTTTCATTGACCGGTTCGTTGATGATCGCTGTAAACAGATATTGACCTGATTCCAGTTGCCCAAGAAATAGATAGTATGGCGACTCGTCACTTAATTGATCCGATTCGGCCTTACTCAGCGTCTTGATATATCCACGCTCGTCGCTTGGGAATTTCCCCGAACAAATCGGAATGATTCCAGTGCCAGATTGATGAAGGCACTGATTGATCCAGTTTGGATCGTCACGACTCAGATCATGACGATCCAAACTTAAATTGTCGATGTCAGAATGACTGAACGACATTCATTACCAACCGCATTGGCGTCCTTCATTCTGTTGATCGAGCCAATCTTTAAGCGGCGCGAAGTAATCCATGATCGCGCTGGCATCCATATCTCTCTGGCCAGTTAACGCCTCGAGTGCATCCTGCCAGGGTTGCGAAGAGCCCATTTCCATCATGTCATTAAGGGCTTTACCTGCCGCCTCATTGTTGTATATCGTGCATCGATGCAGCGGTAAGGTATTCCCAGCTTTTTCGCAAAGTGCCCGGTGCATCTGAAATTGAAGTATGTGAGCGAGGAAGTATCGCGTATAGGGCACATTGCCTGGTACATGATACTTTGCGCCGGGATCAAACATCGCATCAGAACGCTCGTTGGGGGCCATGACACCCTGATATTTTTCTCGTAATTCCCACCAGGCCTGATTGTAGTTTTCAGGTGCAACCTCACCGCTGAACACTTTCCAACGCCATTGATCGACCAGCAAGCCAAACGGTATAAAGGCGATCTTCTCCAGAGCCATATTGAGTAACAGGCCGATATCAGAACTACTATCTGGAACCGTTTCTAACAAACCAATTTGTTGCAGGTACTCTGGTGTCACAGAAAGCGCTACCGTATCGCCTAGTGCTTCATGAAAGCCATCATTTGCACTGTTTGCATAGAGAAAAGACTTGTTATTGTAGGCGCGTTGATAGTAATTATGACCTAATTCGTGGTGGATAGTCTGAAAGTCTTCCGCATCCTTCTTGATGCACATCTTGATTCTCAGATCATCCTTCCAGTCGATATTCCATGCACTGGCATGACACACAACTTCCCTATCTTTGGGCTTGACGAACAATGAGCGCTCCCAGAATGTTTCCGGCAGTGGGTCGAGTCCCAGCGAAACGAAGAAATTTTCAGCCCCTTTGACCATGTCAATCTCTGACATGCCCCTGGTGTTAATAATTTCAGTTAAATCAAAGCCTTGACCAGCATCTTCAGGGGCGACAATTGGATAGATATTGGCCCAACTCTGCGACCACATGTTGCCCAGTAAATGAGCGGGTATTGGCTTCGTTTCATCAACCACATCCGAGCCATGGTACTCTGCCAGGTCAGCCCTAACCTTACATTGCAACGCCGTGTAGAGGGGTTCTACCTGTCCCCATAATCGATCCAGTTCCGACGCGAATTCATCGGCGGGCATATCATATTTTGAACGCCACATTGCACCGAGATCCTGATAGCCGAGTTCACGAGCGCCTTCATTGGCTATCTCGACGAGCCGGGCAAATTTAGGCTTCATATCCACGGAGATGGTACGCCAGCCGTTCCAGGCCTCAAGTAATTCCTCAGGATTGCGTGAACTGGCAAGAATCTCGCTTAGATTGCCGAGTGTTTTGCATTCATTGTTCTGATTACAGTAGCGGCCTTTGCCGTACATGGAATTCAATTCAGTCGATAATTGACTGAGTTCTTTAGCCTTTGCAGGGTCAGATGGTGCTGGCAACACCAGTGTACTGCGAATCATGTTCAGCTTACGGGCAATTTCAGGATCGGATACGCTACTAAACTGTTTGCTCTCGTTCGCCAGCCGCACGCCGGTGACTGTGTATTGTTCACTGGCTTGCGCGGCAATCATGTCTGTATCATGGGTTATGAAGTTAGAATTTACCCATGCAGCCTGCTCATTCTTCATGGCAGATTCAAGTAATTCAGATTCCGCTCGAACAACGAATTCCTCAGCAGTTTCAGTCGGCTCGGATACCGACTCTGTCTTACGAGCAGATTGGTCGTCGGCCGAACCACATCCCACGAACAATGTGGTCGTGATAGTGAGTACTGCTAATATAAAAAGTCGAGACATGGTGACACTCCAGTATTGTTATTTTTGCTGTATTATAACCTATAGTTTGTGTGAGTTGTCACAGCGTCAATCTCCTATCGGGAATAATAATGTCTCTATCTGTCATTTTCAGTCATGGTAAGGAAAGCGGCCCATCTGGCATTAAAATAACCGCTATGAGAGCCATTTGTGATGATCTACATATTACCAGCCACAGCGTTGATTATCGTGGCATAGACGACCCTGAGGTGAGGGCAGACCGTTTAGGATCTGAGATAGAACAGTGCCAAGGTTCAATACTGCTGGTGGGGTCGAGTATGGGCTCTTATGTCAGTTTACGCGCATGCAGGAATACGAGAGTCAGGGGATTGCTGTTGCTGGCACCGGCTGTATACATGCCGGGTTATGATACAACTGATGTAAGTCCCGGACATTGCAGAACACTGATTATCCATGGCTGGCAAGATGAGATTGTCCCAGTCAATAATGCCATAAAATTTGCCAAGCGTTATAAGTCTGAATTATTGTTGCTGGATGATGATCATGTGCTTAGACATTCATTAGATCGTATTTGCGATGAGTTTAGGCGTTTCCTTACACACTTTATTAGTACCGCTACACCCGACTAGAGGAGTAAATATAATGAACAATGGCATTGGATGGTTTGAGATATATGTGGCAAATCTGGATCGAGCCAAGGCGTTCTATGAAAAGGTCTTCGCTATTGAACTCCAGCCGATTGGGAATCCTGAAACAGCTGAATTGACGATGTTAGCCTTCCCGTCGAATATGGAACAGTATGGTTCAGGCGGTGCTATTGTTCATTACGAAGGCTGCCAATCAGGCGGTAATAGCACTGTGGTTTATTTTTCTTGTGATGATTGCGCAATAGAGGAGGGGCGTGTCGTTGCAGCAGGTGGGCAGGTGCAACAGGGTAAGTTCTCTATCGGTGAGTTTGGTTTTTGTAGTCACATTTTAGACAGTGAAGGCAATCTAATCGGCCTACACTCTCAACAATAACCCATTAGATGGGAACACAATTTGCCCGATAGAGGCGGATACTATCGGGCTTATCATCGCGTTTAATGTAGCAGTCTCCATTCTGTAAATAGAGCCTGAGAGTGATTGGCTCTTCATCGATACGGGTATCAATTACTCGTCCAGCTGGGTCCCTGATTGGTTTTCGTTGTATGATCAGCCTGCCACTATCGTTAAAGGCAGAGGCAGCAATCAACACGTCTCTGCCATTAAATAACGCATTGACTGACTGGCGTAACTCGACCAGTGATTCCTGTGAGTGAACGGGAATTTTAGCTGCAATAGCACCATCGTCTGACAGAATCTGGCAGCCAACTAGCCCCAGACTACCGAGCAGCATACTAAATCGAGTTACGAGACACTTCATCTTAATGGCCTATTCTTGTTCTTTGAATGGATCGTAAAGCAATTTCATTTGACGTAGTAGGCGTTGCGTTTCACCGAGGCCTTCCTGAGACTTCGCTCTCAGTTGTAAAGACTTGGTGATCGCTGGGCAACTATCCGTCACCCGATAATCTAGTGCCGCCGCAATCAACGGATCGGATACATCGCCTAATTGACTCGTTATGTCATCAGGCACATAGCAACCATTCTGTAATACACCAAAGCCCTGAGGATCATTCATTGGAGTGAAGCCGTCAGAATAGCCACCTTCACCCTTGTCGTTAACACCATCAAACTGGATGGTGAAGTAGGTCGTACCACAGTTATCCGTGGCGTAGAACCCATAGGGCTTACCACAGGTCGTCGTGCCAACAATAATAACTTCGATATCGATGCCTCTGAGTCCGTTTATCAGTGCCTCACTCGCTGAGCAAGTATCATCAGTCGTCAATATAAAGACCCGATTTAAGTTTAGCTGAGGAAGTGAAACGCCGGCTGGGTAATCATCTGAGCGGCCAGTTGTCGAGCTATAGAAAGGGGTTGGTGACAACGTAGAGCCAGTGACAGGATTTACTGTCGGATGCTTATCATTGAATCGTAACTCGTCGAATACCCTGCCAGATGTCGCGCTATTTCCGGCGATCATGTAGCCCAATTGGCTCGCTATATATAGAAATCCTCCACCGTTGTAGCGTAAGTCGATGATCAGATCATCTACACCGTCTGTTTCGAACTGCTCCATCGCCTGGACGATTTCATCCTCGGCGAGAAAGGTGCCAAAGGTATTGAACAGCATGTAGCCGACACTACCACTGCCGGTATCGAAGATTTCAACCATTGGAACTGGATCTTCGCTAACAACCGTCGCGGAGATCTCCACAGTTCGTCGATCGGTCGTACCGACATCTTCAATCAGGAAAGTATGCGTTTCGCCGTCCTGAGATGGAAAGAGGCCAGCATTCAGTACATCCACTTCAGCCTGACTATTTCCATCTCTTACACTGACGCCATCAATTTCTATGACTCTGATGCCGCGTCGTAAGTCCAATACTGGGGCATCGGCTGGTGATCCGGGTTCAATGTAGCGGATAAAGAGATCACGGGGCGGTGTCGCGCTGGTTAACTCCCAATCGATGCCATAAGAAACTGAAACACCTGCCTGAGTGGCCTGTTCGTATTCGGTCGTATCGCGGGTAAAATGGAATTGATCCTTTGGCGCACCGGAGGGTGTGACAGCGGTGGTCCTCAAAAGTGAGAAGTATTCCAGTGGGTTATCATATTGGCCAGGATTTAAGTCCGGTAGTTCGTCATACCAGAGATATGTATCATTGCTCCAGGAGCGTAACCAGTGATTTTCGTACAACACAGAGCCGGCTACATCTGGGTAGGGATTGCCATCAATGTCATTGAAGTTACGTGGCGTTGCGCAACGATTTTTAAACATGGCATCATCCTGATACACTCCGGCAGTATATGTAGGGCCCGATCCACTACCTACATCATTATCTATGACCGGATCACTACCGCCGCCACCGCCACCACAGGCGGTCAGTAAAAACACTACTAAAACAAGGCTTATCCTATTCCAATGCTTCACACTCTTACTCATCTTATTACTTAATCCATTTATACCGTATACGGTTTGAAGGTATCTTTCTATGACCTCTGCCACAGATTTACACTGTTACAATTGTGTTGCACGATACTAGAGGTATCTGGCTAACACAAGACATAATACTTATACTATCTAGACAATAATTAACTCAAATTGTTTAAATCGAATGACACCATTCAAAGTACTTTATATTTGTACCCATAATCGTTGCCGTAGCCAGCTATATCAGGCATTAACGAACCAAATCGGGATGGGCAGGGTGGTTGCCGAAAGTGCCGGAAGTCAACCGGAAGGCCAGGTCAATGCCGATGCGATTCTCGCACTGCAGAGGAATCATATCGATACGTCCGATATGCGTTCTAAATCGTGGGATGATGTTCAGGATTTCAAGCCCGACCTTATCATTACTGTCTGTGACTCAGCTGCCGGAGAGGTCTGTCCAGTCTGGTTCGGGAATACTCCCAAGTTGCACTGGCCGACACCCGATCCGTCTAAATTATCAGGTCGTCGTGAAGAAATAATCAAAGCATTCGATGATACGGTCGTGCATATTCGACAAAAGATTCAATCAGCAGATTTTATGTCCATAGTCGTCAACGACTAATCATTTCTTAAACCTGCCTGGTTCTGACTATCTGAAGAACTTGACCAGGTTGTTTAGATTTTCTGCCTCTGCAGACATGCTGACACTGGCGGCAGATGTCTGCTCTACCAGGGCAGAGTTTTGTTGTGTCATCTCATCCATTTGCTGCACGGCCTGAGTCACCTGCTGTATCCCGGTTGCCTGTTCTTGTGACGCCGTGTCTATACTAGTGACGAGTCCAGATAATTGATTAATCGAGCCGATAATCTCGTTTAGGGTTTGTCCCGAACTATTGACCAGTTCGGTTCCCTCAGAAACTTTCATGCTACTGTCCATGATCAGTTCCTTAATTTCTTTCGCCGCTCCTGCACTGCGTTGTGCAAGATTTCTCACCTCTGCTGCAACGACCGCGAATCCGCGCCCTTGATCACCGGCCCTTGCCGCTTCTACAGCCGCATTCAGTGCCAGAATATTTGTCTGAAATGCAATTTCATTAATCACCCCAATAATGTCGGATATTTTTCTACTGGAATCTTCGATCTCTTTCATTGCATCAATTGCCTGAGTGACGACTACGCCTCCTTTATCGGCAATTTGAGTCGCATTGCTGGCTAACTCATTGGCACTGTTAGCATTTTTAGCGTTACTCTGCACCTGCGCCGTTATTTCCTCCATACTTGCGGCGGTTTCCTGTAACGAGGATGCCTGCTCCTCTGTTCGGGTACTCAAGTCGATCGTGCCGGAAGAAATCTCTCCAGCAGAACTCGCGACTTTATCCGAACTGGTCACAATATCCCCAACCATGGTTTGCAAGCGATTAAGTGTGCTATTCAGTGCATTGGCAACCTCATTGAATTCACCTTCCAATGTCTCGTCAATCGACTGCTGTAGATCGCCTTCCGATAGGGCTACTAATGAATGGCTGATGGTCGTAATGGCATGCTTGCGTCCGGTGATATCCGTGGCATATTTTACTACTTTGAATGGCTCACCGTTGGCATCCATAATTGGGTTATACGAGGCGGAAATCCATATCACTCGGCCGCCTTTTGCGATTCGTTTGTACTCAGATACAAAAAACTCACCATCGTTAAGTTTTTGCCAAAAATCCTCATACTCCTGAGACTGGGCGTAGTCTGGTTCAACAAACATGCTGTGATGTTGGCCCTGGATCTCCTGAAGGGTGTAACCCATCGCTGTGCAGAAATTATCGTTTGCAGTCCGAATGGTTCCATCGAGGTCAAACTCAATCACTGCTTGAGCTCTACTAATCGCATCTAACTGGCCGGAATAGTCAGCTGCCTGTAGCTTTTGTGCAGTGATATCCGTGGCATATTTAACCACTTTAAATGGCTCACCATTGGCGTCCATGATCGGGTTATAAGACGCTTGGATCCAGATTTCGCGGCCACCTTTAGCGAGACGCTTATATTCTGAGACGAAGAACTCGCCATTATTTAACTTCAGCCAGAAGTCTTTATAGTCCTTCGATTGGGCATAAGCTGGTTCAACGAACAGGCTATGGTGCTGCCCCTGGATTTCGTCCAGTGAATAGCCCATTGCCGCACAAAAATTTTCATTTGCGGTGCGAATTGTGCCATCTAGGTTGAACTCAATCACCGCCTGGGATCGACTGATCGCATCTAGCTGACCGGAATAATCTGCTGCTTGTAACTTCTGCTCGGTTATATCACTGGCGTATTTGACTACTTTAAACGGCTTGCCACTGGCATCCATGATGGGATTATAAGAGGCCTGAATCCATACCTCGCGACCACCCTTAGCCAGTCGTTTATACTCCGAGACGAAAAATTCACCATTATTCAATTTATGCCAGAATTCTTTATATTCGGCTGATTGGGCGTAAGCTGGCTCGACAAACAGGCTGTGGTGCTGACCCTGTATCTCGTCCAGACGATAGCCCATTGCGCCACAGAAATTATCATTTGCAGTGCGAATTGTGCCGTCCAGGTTGAATTCAATGACTGCTTGCGACTTGCTAATCGCTTCCAGTTGGCCTGCGAAATCAGCTGCTTGTAGTTTCTGCGCTGTGATATCCGTCGCAAACTTAACGTATTTGTAAACCTTGCCTTCTTCATCAAAAATTGGATTATATGACGCCTGGATCCATATCTCTTTACCATCCTTACCGAAGCGTTGAAATTCATCGGCAATAAACTTTCCGGTCGATAAATTTGCCCAAAAATCCTTGTATTCCTGAGATTCGGCGTACACGGGATCAACAAACATTCGGTGATGCCTGCCTTTCACCTCATCGAGTGTGTATCCCACCGCATTGAGAAAGTTTTCATTGGCTGTGAGAATATTCCCCTTTAAATCGAACTCAATCGTTGCTTGAACCTTATTGATTGCATCATATATGGCTTTCAGTTCGTCCGTACGTATGGTGTTCACTAGAGACAGGTCGCTCATAATATCCTCATTTCCTCAGCCGTGTGGTTCCTATATTCAAATTCTAGTCCAATATAGTCGATCGTCTACACCTGATGCATAAATAATCAACAAAGCCTATGTAGCAGCGATCGCTACGATCAGGGGTTAGTTCGGCTCGTGATCTTAACGATCGTGTACCGTGCAGACTGAAGCGTCGTTGGCAGAGAAAGATACTTACAATAAAGCGTTTTGTTTTCGATCGATGCGTCGGGCTTCGACAATAGAAATCTGTTGTAGTTGAAGGCTATCGCCGGGCTTTAGTTGTCCTAGAATGGGTAAATCTGCCTGGATTATCTGACCAGACCTCAGATATCCGCCCGTCGTTTGGGCATCCTTTCCAGCGATGATTGGCATGCCATCCGGTGGGACTTGAATTGCTCCGGCAGATAACCCCCTCGATTTCATGGCAGGATACGAATCAAACATGAGTGGCGTATGGGTGTTTAGGCGAATGCCCATGCGGTTTAGCTGTGTGGAAACCTCGAATTTGATCTGTTGTAGTTGCTTAATTTGGGACGCTGTAAAGTGCTGATATTCTGGTGATTCTGTAAATCTCAATAGGTACTGACCTGTGTAATACAAGGCAGGCGCGTTGTAGCTGGTCGTTTTATTATTAAAGGCTCTTAGCGTGAGTAAATCACCCTTCTCGAGCGCTCGGCCATGATAACCACCGATTCCGGCCAGGAGCTGGGTCGATACAGAATTTAAAACTTTGGGTATATCCAACCTGTCCGCAAAAGCAATATAACTGCGAAAACCGTGTGACATTGGTCCGATTGCAAGGCTGTCACCGACCGATACATCGAAAACATATTGGTTTGGCATGCGGGTATCATTGAGCCTGACTTCTGCAACAGCACCATACATTGCAACGCGAACTGCTGCGTGAAACTTCAGGGTCGGGCCAATTTGAGTGCATTCCAATACGGGGTGATT
The DNA here is from genome assembly GCA_965250035.1 of Enterobacterales bacterium. Taxonomy (GTDB): domain Bacteria; phylum Pseudomonadota; class Gammaproteobacteria; order Enterobacterales; genus CAXRAF01. The sequence goes on from OZ252282.1 coordinate 192,362, forward strand.
ATCAGGCACACCGACTAAACGATTGGCTATTTTTGCGCTCATCTCATCCATGACACCTGAGTGTGCAAGGCCATAATGCATCTGTCCAAAGCGTCCCAGGTCTTGAATCGTAGTCTGCATACCGGGTTTCAGGACTTCAATCACGACGAGTCTCCTGCCAGTCGGTGAATGATTGCTCGATAAATCGAATACGATCGAGTGGCTGTATGCTTACTGGAGGGTTCTCAGTCAGGTTAAATAGTTGCTGTGATGTCCTGCCAATGACCCACCAGCCACCCGGACTAGATAGGGAATAAATGCCCGACATGGAGTCGGCAATGGCGACCGATCCGGCCGCTACTGATAGGGCAGGCGTCGCTTTGCGACGTATTGCAAGTTCTGGGGAAAGTCCCGACAGATAGAAAAAGCCGGGTAAAAATCCTAACATGTCGAGCCGATATTCCTGACTCGTATGCTGATTTATTACTTCTTCGACAGACATCTCGAGATGTTCAGCAACCAGCTCAATATCCGTTCCGAGTCGAGTGTCGTAACAGACCGGAATATGATGCATGACCGTCTCAATTTCTTCTGTAGTCGTCAGTAATTCCTGAAGTTTTTTATCAATGATGTGTTTGGTCTCTGTCAACTTATCCTGGCATGCGACGACTAGTGTTATCGAGTCAGTGGCAGGGATTACATCTACCTCGCTCGTTAATCCTGGTCTCACCAGGCGTGCGATTTGATGTGTGAGTTCCGGCACTCGTTCGTGCAACACCGAGGCATCAGGGTGGATAAAGAGCAGGCACACGCTTGACTCACCATTGTCAAACCATTCTGTGACCAGAGAATCACGACACCAACCCGACATTAAATCACCTCTATATCCTCTGCTGTGAACCTTTCGTGTAGTGCCCTGATCATCTCAACTGCTCCGGGTGTGTCGGAATGAATGCATAAACTGTCCGCTGCAACGTGAATCAGTTCATTTGATGACGTGGTAATTGGTTTCTCTGATGCAATTGCAAGTGCCTGCCTGATGATTTGTTCAGGTGATTCATAAACGGAACCTGCCTCGCTACGGGGTTGTAGCTGTTGAGCGTTTTGATATCTTCGATCAATAAATGCCTCACGGATAAAAGCTAGATTTCTTCTGGCACAGTGATTCTGCAAATTGCCATTCGCCATTCCAAGTACGGCAAGGTGCGGATACTCCGCCAGCAACACACTCGCCTGCCTTGCTAATTCTTCCTCTGCCTCTATTTGATTATATAAGGCGCCATGAAATTTAACGTGGCTTATGTTAATTCCTAATTGATCCCCAATGGCTAATCCCAAATCAATCTGCTGTCGCAAACTATCTGCTGTCTGAGACCAGGGCTGGTCAGGTATCGTTCGACCGAAATGTTGTCGATCGACATAACTCGGGTGTAAACCGATGGCGAGGTCATGCTCGGCAGCCTGATTGAAACAGTATTTAATAGTGTCTTCATTACCTGCATGGCCACCGACCGCGATATTACATCGGCTTATCAGGGGCATAATAGCCAGATCTAGGTCTGCTTCGACCAGTTGCTCAAATTCACCCATGTCACAATTTAGATCAATAGGCTTAGCCATCAGAGAAATCCAAAGGCAGACAATAGACTTCTGCCACTTAAGAGGACTGTGATAAGGAGTACAAATATTCCGAGACAGTTCTGCAATATCGAGTTTTTGTATTGTCCCAATGTGTCGGAATTCATCACCCAGATGAGATAGGCCGTTACGATTGGAAGCAATAATCCATTCGTGATTTGTGCAAACCAGATAATTGTTACTGGTTTGATTCCCACAGCTGAGAAGCTCATCCCGATAATCAGTATGCTCATCCAAATAAGGCGAAACCTGAGGTCTTGCAAGCCGCCCTCTAATCCTAGGATGCCCCGTAATGCATAGGCGGCCGCTAGAGGGGCTGTGACTGCAGAGCTGATGCCCGCGGCAAATAAGCCAGTTGCCATGATATAGGGTGCAGCAGCGCCCACCGTTGGCTCAAGGGCAGGAGAGAGTGTCGCCAAATTAACCAGTTCAATCTGGTTGGCAAAGAACGCGGTCGCTGCTGTTGATAATATCGCGACGGATATCAGTCCGCCGAGAGGAATAGCCAGATTCAAATCACGCCGTGATTGTATTAGTGCAGCATTAGTGTCGGCTGTCGTTGACCATTTTTCGGCGCAGGCGGCGCTATGCAGAAACAGGTTGTATGGCACCACGGTGGTTCCAATCAGCGCAATGACAGTGAGGGTAGCACCACTGGGTAACGTGGGAATGAATCCCGAGAGAAAAATAGAAGGCCTATCAAGTGTCATCGCGAATGTACTCAGAAAGGCAATACTCATCAGTCCTACCAGGACTTTGAGTGAGAATTCAACCCAGCTGTAATTGCCGAACCAGAGAATAGCCATGGCCAGCGCCCCGATAATGATTGGCCAGGCAGCGATCTCAATGCCTGGATTGAGAGTCGGCAGTGATATGAATGGACTGATTGCCAACATTGCACCGCCAATATTACCTCCTTGATAGGCCGCATTTCCTATCACGATAGCAGACGTTACCAGCAGAATCGCTACCGTTCGCGCAATAGGGCTCTTCATTGATGTGCGGATATTTTCTCCTAGACCCTGCCGAGTGATGATACCCAGTCGGCCAGTCATCTCCTGCAAAATCATGGTTGCGATCACGGAAAAGAGCAGGGCCCAAAGCAGTGCATGACCATATTCGGCACCTGCTCTAGAGGCGGTAATCACAGTGCCTGGCCCTATAAAGGCGGCTGTAACAAGGAAGGCTGGACCTGATCCTGAAAGGCGCATTATGAGTTCCTGAAGCCGAATTGTTGACAACCGCTTGGTGTTGTAGTAAGGTATAACACTAATTCGGGTAGTTAGATTTTTACATTCAAGTGAGCGCTATTATGCAAAACGATTGGAATGACAATCAACCGATATATATCCAGCTGCGAGAAAAAGTCATCGGGCTTATTCTAGATGAAGTACTAAAAGATGGTGATGCGTTACCGTCAGTACGAACGGTGTCAGCGGAATATCGGGTGAATCCTATCACAGTTTCAAAGGCCTATCAGACACTGGTCGATGATGATTTGATAACAAAAAAGAGAGGGTTAGGTATGTTCGTTGAAGATGGGGCGAGAACGAAGCTCCTGGAATCCGAAAAGCAGAAATTTATTCAACAGGAATGGCCAGCAATCTTGCGTCGCATTGAGCGTCTGGGTCTGGCAGCTGATGAATTGTTAGCCGCTAAGTCAGAGGGTTCCAGCGATGAGTAGTATTGTAGAAGCCAAGGGGTTATCGAAATCATATCGCAGTTTCAAAGCATTAGATGATGTTAACTTCAATATTGAAAACGGCCGAATTGTCGGTTTAATTGGACCCAATGGGGCCGGAAAAACAACCATCTTGAAGGCGATGCTTGGTCTTACGAGTTATGAAGGCGAATTATCTGTCTGTGGTTTGAATCCACGTACCCACCGACATCAGGTCATGCAGGATGTCTGCTTCATCGCCGATGTGGCGGTATTGCCAGGCTGGATGAAAGTCCATCAGGCGATCGAATTCACCGAGGGTGTCCATCCAAACTTCAATCGTGACCGCGCTCTTGAGATGTTGTCCAAGACCAACATCCCGCTAGATAAGAAGGTCAAGGAATTATCCAAAGGCATGATCACCCAGTTACACCTGGCACTGGTATTGGCCATTGATGCCAAACTACTGGTACTGGATGAGCCAACGCTGGGTCTGGATATTTTGTATCGAAAATCCTTTTATGATCGCTTACTGAACGATTATTTTTCCGAGGAGCGTACCATAATAATCACCACCCACCAGGTGGACGAGATTGAGTACCTATTAACCGATCTGCTGTTTATTCAGGAAGGCAAAATAGTGCTTGAAACGACGATGGATGACATTGCAGAGACATTCCTCGAAGTGATGATAGGTTCTGATCAACTAGAACAGGCTATGGCACTAGGACCACTGAATCGGCGCGATATCTTCGGTAGACATGTGCTGTTATTTAAGGGCGTCGACCGTGGCACACTCGAAGCGATGGGAGAGGTACATGTACCTAAGGTGGCTGACCTATTTGTAGCGACTATGACAGGAGCGGACCAATGAAGAGTTTTTACATGTTACTACAACGTGAATATTGGGAGAATCGTGGCAGCTTCGCATTCACGCCAATCGGTATCGGTGCGTTTTTTATTGCCGTATTGATATTCGCGCTGTTTGGCTCTGAATCATTTTTCACCGATGCCAACCGAGAAATGGGTGATATCGGGGGTATTCGAATCAATGGGGTGAATATTTCAGGCTTTGATTTCTTCGCCTCAATGACCAAAGAGTTTGCTAGCGTACCTCTTGAGACACGTATCAATATGTGGTCGATTGCCCTACATGGTCTGAGCACCCTGTTTATGGTGGTATTAGTTTTCGTTAGCGTCTTCTATTTGTTGGGTGCATTGTACGATGACAGACGCGACCGCAGCATTCTGTTCTGGAAGTCTCTACCGGTATCAGATTTGATGACAGTCACTTCAAAAATCGCGGTTGTCTTCATTGTGCTCCCAGTATTGTTTGCTGCTGGCATCTTTCTGACCTATCTGGCTATCATGTTGATAGGGACAGTCGTCGCGTTGCTTAGTGGCGGTAGTGTATGGGCCTCGATTTGGGAACCGGCGCCTTTCATTAGCACACCGTTAAAGATTCTGTACGCGCACATTATCCATACCATGTGGGCTGCTCCAATCATTGGCTGGTTGCTGTTTGTTTCATCCTGGACTAAGCGTAAGCCGATATTGATTGCGACAATTCCACTTGGGGCAATCTCATTCCTGGAATTCTATTACAATCGTACAACGCACTTTGCCACCAATGTCTATGAGCGTGTGCTTGGCTGGTTTGCTCCAATTGACGTTACCTCCGGACGACATTTGGGTAGTGGTACGATGCTAGAGGATCATTGGAATATCTATGGTCAGGCCTCCTCGTTACTCAGCAGTACCGATACCTGGATTGGTCTCGTCATTGGCGGGGTATTCTTTGCAGGGGCTGTCTATGTCAGACGCTATCGGGACGAATCTCTGTAAAGCAATTTATTAGAACCCGGTTGTTAAATCCTACCCCTCTCTATGGATTTAACAGCCGGGATCTATTTCTTCATTCATGACACCATTTTCGACGCGTTTTTTGCCCTAATCACCATTCCTGCTATCACATACATTGAACCGATAAATTCCCGCTAATTTCAATGACCAATGGCTCGTATTCTCTCGTATAGTTTGGCATAGCAATCATATTCTTTTATCATTGTCTCGTTAATTGGAGATCATTTATGCGTTTCTCAAAACCGATTATTGCCTTGCTTCTTTGTGTCACTACAGCATTCGTAGTTGCTGACGAGAAAAAAGTCTATTTCATTGCGCCGGCTGATGGTGCAGAATTGACGTCACCAGTCACCGTCAAATTTGGCTTGAAGGGGATGGGGGTAGCGCCAGCCGGAGTGGTAAGAGAAAACACCGGCCATCACCACCTGCTCATCAATGTCACTGACTTACCCGATTTAACACAACCCTTGCCTGCGACGGAGCAAATCAAGCACTTTGGTGCAGGGCAGACTGAAACTGAACTGCTACTGCCACCTGGTAAACACACCTTGCAACTCATCTTGGGTGATGCAACTCATACACCCCACAAGACGCCGCTTATCTCCGAAAAGATAACCATTGTTGTGAAGTAACGCTGGGGAGTTATCTCCCCTGATACTCAAATGCCATGGTGTAACAGGTTCTCTCAGTATGTACAGCGACGCCGTTTTGTATCGCAGGCCTAAAGCGCCACTTTTTAATTGCACGTTTGGCTGAGCGAACGAACAATGTCCCGGGTGATGAGCGGATTAACTGAATATCAGAAACTCGGCCATTTGGGTCGACTGCGAAGCAAAATCTAACTTCGCCGCTACGATCGGCATTGGCTGGCCAAACAGGCTCAATCGTCATTTCTGGAACCGCTTCCGCATCCATCGATTGATGTCTCGGACCGACTGGATTTGATTTGTCCCAGATTTGAAGATTACCTATCCCTGGATGTTCGACGATATTGGGAATCTCAGTTTCTGTCACCTGATCAACAGGATGAGACTCTGTGGGATTGGTTGGCATAACGGCAGGTGGTGGTGGCTCTGGCAGTTTGGCGAGCTTTTTTATCTTTAGCGTCTGATCATATTGGGGTGCCTTGAAATCAGGGAGTGGTGGATCGATTATTACTTTCTCATCTGCTGCTGTCGGTAACAAATGGGCCATTAGTAGGAACACCGAAAAAATCATTGGGATACTAAGCATCAAACTTATGAAAAACCTCATGGCGACACCTCCAGTCATTTATTGTGATTATTCACATAAATGATACTGATACTAATTATCATTCAAGGCAAGAATCATCGCTGTATGACAGTTAAAATTAAGGTGAAAACCCTTCTAATAGGTTGATATATATAACAATAATCGCCGCGAGTGATTTGTTGCGGCGCAGCATGTCGACTAGTGAGTTAATGAACAGTCTAGCCGATCGCTTGGTCCAGGCGGAGTAATTCTGCTTCAATTGCAAACACATGCTCATCCTTGAAGTTCTTGGCACGTAATGCCCTGGCGAGGTGTGTAACATAGTCCTTATTGGATCCACTTGGCCCTGCACTGCGTGATATGTGTCGCGCAATCTCGCGTTCAGAGGTGGGTCCCAAGTAGGCCTCATTCTGCTCATCAGCAATATAGGTAACACCACTAATTGAGTCAGTTGCGCTGAAATGAATTGGGATTTCATGCCGCAGATAGCCATTTTTTTCACGATGGTCGAGAAAATCAAATACCTCGTGGCTGACCTGGTAAGCCATCCCCTGACAGATACTATCAGTCTGCTCAACAATGGTAAGTACTCGACCGGGATTCTCTGGTGTGCCACGGTGGTCGTGACTACCTTGCCAGAATCGGCGTTGCCAGCCACAAATGTATGCTTCTCGCTGATCTAGAATTGGGAAGTCAACCTTGTGGATCAGCGAGCCATAGCCAAACAACCAGATCTCAGCATAGGTATCCAGTCGAACTCGAGTCTTATTCTCAGCCTGAGTATCGAGACTCATTCGTTACTGCTGTCCCTGTTCAAGTGCCTTGATACGTTGGTCTAGTGGCGGGTGACTGGCGAACAGATCGGCCATCTTGCTACCCGAGATTCCAAAGGCGGCCATTTCATCGGGTAGGGATTGTGGTTGTGACTGCTGCAGGCGCTTCAGAGCATTGATCATTTTTTGCCTTCCTGCTAGTTCAGCACCCCCGGCATCGGCACGATACTCACGATATCTTGAGAACCAGGCGACGATCATCGAGGCAAGAATGCCCAATACGAACTGGGCTAGCAGTGACACGATCCAAAAAGCCGGCCCGTGTCCGCGTTCTACTTTGAATACCACTCGATCGACCACATGACCAATCACTCTGGAAAGGAAAATAACGAAGGTGTTCACAACGCCCTGTATCAGTGTAAGTGTCACCATGTCGCCATTGGCCACATGTGCGACTTCATGGCCGAGTACAGCCTCGACTTCGTCTTGAGTCATCTGTTGTAATAATCCAGCACTCACAGCGACAAGCGCGCTATTTTTGTTCCATCCAGTCGCGAATGCGTTAGGCGCTTGTGAAGGGAAGATTCCGACTTCCGGCATGCCAATCCCTGACTGTTTTGCTTGTCTGGCAACGGTATCAACGAGCCAGCGCTCTGTGGCATTCGCGGGTTGGGTTATTATCTGTACTGCCATGCTTTTCTTCGCTAGAAACTTGGACAGTAATAACGAGATAAACGAGCCGGCAAAGCCAATCACAGCGGAGTAAACCAGCAGAGCACCAAGATCTAGATCGACCCCATTCTGTGCAAGTAGTCCATTTAATCCGAGTAGATTAAACACTACGCTCAGTAATAAAATAACTGCGATATTGGTTCCCAGAAAGAGTAGTATTCTCATGTCATTCTCCAGTAAGACTCGGACATAATATGCGGTCTTAAGAGCCGGTTTCAATTCAATGTTTCGATTACAATCGTTACTGGCTATTTCATACACTAGACGACCTCTGTTAAAATTATGCTAGATATTCAATTCAGGTCGTACCCATGGAATCAGATCAAATCCGCGCATTATTGGCTGAGCTTTCCACTGCTGAACAGCAACAGTTTGAACAACTCCTGACAGAGCTCAAATCAGTCAATGGAGATATTAGCCAACTATCACAGTCTCATCAGGACTTACTTCGTGAACTGGCAGCGAAACATCAGCCTGTAATAACAGCGCAGGATGATGACATTCAGCACTCAGAACAGTTGACGGCGACCGAGGTAACAGAAGAAGAGCCTCTAACCCCAGTGGCTGAATTGCCAGAGCATTCGCCAACGGATACTCCGTTTGGACAATATGTCATCGAACAGGTTAAGACGCTCTGTGAAGGGGGTTCGAGCCTCGCTGATGCCGTCAGATATGCGTATCACAATAAATATTTGCCATATCAACTGCGTCAGGATGAGGTTTGCAAAGAGGTACTGCAACGATATCAGGCAGACATTCTCAGTCTGGCCGATTCATTTAAATCTCTAGAGTCGGCACACTTGGCCGATGCCAAATTGTTGGTAGGCTTCGCATGGTTTGCGGTCATTTACGACTGCTATCAACACATCGAAGCCTACGGTGATTTACCCTGATACAGCTTAATCAGGAACCTGTTAGGAAGGGGTAGTCTGTATATCCCTCAGCCGTTTCACCATAAAAGGTTTTAGGGTTTGGCTCATTTAACGCGGCATGCTGCTGAAATCTGGCGAGTAGGTCTGGATTCGCGATAATCTTTTTACCGAAGGCAACGGCATCGACCAAACCCTCTGAAATGACCTGATTGGCTTGGTCCAAAGAGAAATTCTCGTTAGCGATGACTGGGCCATTGAAACACGCTTTCAGTTGGGGAGTTATTTCACTACCGTCGAAATATTCTCTAGTACAGATAAAGGCAAGTTTGCGTTTGCCTAATTCAGTGGCGACATACTTGAATGTTTCGAGGGGTGACTCATCGCCCATTGAGTGAGCATCACAACGTGGTGCGAGATGCATACCAACACGTTCAGCACCGAACACTGAAATAACGGCATCAGTTACTTCCAGCATCAGTCGCGCACGATTTTCAACAACACCGCCATATTTATCGTCTCGGTGGTTGGAGGCGGTTTGTAGAAATTGGTCCAATAAATATCCATTCGCTCCATGGATCTCAACGCCATCGAATCCAGCACGCATGGCATTCTCTGCAGCGCGGCGATACTGTTCGATAATCTCAGGAATCTCATCCGTGGCGAGTGCACGTGGTGCAACGAATGGCTTCTGGGGCCTGATGAGGCTCACATGGCCATCAGGTGCGATGGCGCTTGGTGCTAACGGAAGCGCGCCATTAAGATAGATAGGATCAGATATTCGGCCTACGTGCCATAGCTGCAACAGTATCCTACCTCCTTCACTATGCACCGCATCAGTAATGAGACGCCATCCCGCCGTTTGTTCATCATTCCAAATACCTGGCGTATTAGGGTATCCAACTGCCATTGGGGAAATTGATGTCGCTTCAGTAATGATCAGGCCTGCGGATGCCCTTTGTTTGTAGTAGTCGGCCATCAATTGATTCGGAATCCTGTCATGAACCGCTCTACAGCGAGTCAAAGGAGCCATAATAAGGCGGTTTGGCAATTGCCATGCGCCCACTTCGAGTGGGGTAAATAGATCAGTCATAGGTTAGATTACGCTATTGCGGCCAGTTGTTGATGCACAGACTGCACCAGTGGTTCAGGGATGTTAAGTTTGCTAGCTAACTCTCGTAAATATAACTCAGATTCAGGACGGCTTTCATCGATTGCTAGCACCGATGCGGTATAGACTTCGACGCCAACAACGGGTGATTGTGTTTGTGCAACTATCAGGTCAATTGACATCGGTTGTTTGATTTCATCGAAGATTATGCGCTGTTCATCCGCGTCGAGTCCTAACTCAGCAGCCTTATCGATGATGCGCTGGTATTCACCTCCGTCCAGATGGCCATCGGCCATCGCTGCAGCGACCATAGTCTTGACGATAAATAATGATTGAGAATTTTCATCATTGCTCAAATTATCAAATTGCTGCTCCTGCATCTGCTGATAGGTTAGCGCACCCGCTGCTGCGGATATGGGTGCTTGTTGCGTAGAGGTCTGTGTGGTCTCGCCAGATGGGGTTTGAGCTTGCTTCGTTTGGTAATTCTTGTAAGCTTGCCAGGCGATTCCTCCGACTGCCGCGATTCCACCATACTTAAGTACTTTCTTCGCCGTTTTTCTTCCTCCTTTACTCATTAAGCCGCCAGCGACAGCACCACCAGCGAGGCCTCCAAGGAGTCCTTTTGATATGCCACTGTTATTTAATGAGTTGAGCATCTTATTGAAATCTACCATGTTCTGTCCTTTAACCAGTTTGCAATAGTCATTTATATTGGTACGGGTCGAGACGATTTAAAGGCCAGCCCAGGCACAAAATAATTCCATTAAAGTGACATAACTAAAATAAAAAGTCATTCAGAAACAGCAACCTGTTGCCTTTTTATAATGTAATTTATTTGTAAATAAGAGATAAAGTTTGCCATAATAGCGGTGTCTCAATGGAGTTTGATCTTGTCTCGTATCATAAATACACTGCTAGTACTGCTGTTACTGCTCATCCAGTATGGGTTGTGGGCTGGTGAATCCAGTCTCGGAGAATACTTTGCTTTGCGCGATGCAGTGGCTCAGCAAAGGGCTGAAAACGAACGCCACAAGAAGCACAACAAAGCATTGTTGGCAGAAATTGAAGATCTACGTCATGGTAAGGAAGCGATTGAAGAGCGTGCACGAAACGAATTGGGGATGATTCGTGAAGGTGAAGTCTTTTATCGCGTGATTGAAGATTAGACAATACTCATGACTGCTTCCGAAATTAATGCGATCGCTGTCATTCCCGCAGCCGGTTCAGGTCAGCGCATGGCGGCTGATATACCCAAGCAATATCTGCACTGTCATGGCAAGCCTATCCTCTATTACAGTCTAGCGCGATTGCAATCCTGCGACTGGATTTCAGCCATCTATGTCAGTTTATCTCAGGATGATGTTCATTGGGAGACACAACTGGATGGTTTGTTCAGCAAAGTCGTAACTGTACAGGGGGGCGCCTCACGAGCGGAGTCGGTAGCCAATGGTCTGAATCGGGCGCTACATGATTATCCAGAAACTACCTGGGCCTTAGTTCATGATGCGGCGCGACCCTGCCTTTCTCAAATAGACTTAGCAACTATTTATCGTGAGCTAACCAGCTGTCAGGTCGATGGCTTGATTCTAGCTGATAAGGTCAATGATACCGTTAAACGTGCCAATGAGGACGACACAATTAATACCACTATTGACCGAACTTGGCTGTGGCGTGCTCAAACGCCCCAGGTATTTCAGTTAGGTTCACTAGCCGGTGCGTTGAAGGATCTGACGTTAGCAGAAATTACCGATGAGGCTTCAGCGATGGAGCAAAAGGGTAAACGAATTAAACTAGTGCAGGGTAGTCTGCAGAACATTAAGGTTACACGACCGGAAGATTTACACCTAGCTGAACGTTATTTGAGTGATTGGACAAATGATTAGAGGTTGGCGATGAGAATTGGACATGGATTTGATGCGCATAAATTTTCTGATGCGGGAGCGTTAACACTGGGTGGTGTCACTATCCCTGAAGCGCCCGCCATGATGGCTCATTCAGATGGTGATGTGCTGATACATGCCTTATGTGATGCTATTCTCGGTGCCCTCGCTCTGAATGATATTGGCCACCATTTTCCGGATACGGATCCGCAATATGAGGGTGCAGACAGTCGCCTTTTACTTCGCCATGTTGTTAGTCTGATGAATGAAAACAATTACAAACTGGGCAATGCAGATATTACGGTATTGGCACAGAAACCAAAATTGGCATCATATATTGAGCCAATGAAGCAGAATCTGGTAAACGATCTTAACTGCAGTGATGAAGAACTCAATATCAAGGCAACTACGACTGAGAAGATGGGCTATATTGGCCGCGCGGAGGGCATATCGGTCCATGCCGTTGTTCTCTTGACACCGTCCTATGCATACTGACTGGCCTTTTGCCTATGGCGCGCCGGTTGCAACTGCGCACTACCGCTCACAGCCTGAACACTTTCGTGTCACAGAAATAAGCACTGAACAATTGAGTGGTATTGGAGATTACCTGTACCTGAAAATTACCAAACGTGATATCGATACGGCGGCCGTGCTGTCTGAATTGAGTAAGTATTTTAAAATAAAACCACGAGCAATAAGTTATGCCGGTAGAAAGGACAAGCGTGCCGTTACAACTCAATGGTTTTGTATCGCGAGTCAAGACATCGACCTACCACCTGAAAACGAGCACATTCATCCTAAATTCCGTGTTATTGAGACACAACGGCACGATCGTAAACTCGATATTGGTGCACTCGTCGGAAATCGATTTACTATACAACTAACCGAATTCGAAGGTGATCGGCACCTGTTTGAAGACAGGTTGCAACAACTCTCCCTTGAGGGGTTTCCCAATTATTTTGGAGCGCAACGATTCGGCTCAAAATGGCAAAATTTAATTCGTGGACAGCGCATGTTATCCGGTAAATTGAGAGTCAAGGATCGCAATCAACGCTCTATTTATCTCTCTGCTTGTCGCTCATATTTGTTCAATGAAATCTTAGCTCGGCGCATATCTGCCAACACCTGGCATCACCCTTTAAGTGGCGAGGATAGCATCGATCTGAGAACAGAGTTGCCACCTGAGTGGCAGATTCCATCTGTGTCTACGATTTCACCTCTGGGATATTTGCCGGGAGATGGAGAGATATCGGTACAGGGGGAGGCTGGCGAGATAATGAGTTCTGTACTAAACGCACACAATGCCCTCTATGAAGGGATCAGGAATAGCCGCGTCGCCTGGCAGACTCGGCCACTGCGTATGTTAGCGAGTGACCTTGTCTGGAAGTGGCAAGATAATCAGCTCGAGCTCGCCTTTTCACTACCCAAAGGAGCGTTTGCCACATCGCTACTCAGAGAGCTTATCGTACTGGATTGAAGGTCCTGATTAGATCGCTTCGGACTCTTTCGCGAAATGCGATATTTTCGAGTCAACCAAATGGTACAGGCGATTCCAATCACCGAAGGGGCTATCCATGGGATAAGTTGCAAGTATCCGACAAAGATATGATTCAGAATACGCCGACCGCCGAAGGCAAAGAATGCCGTATAGGCACCAATCCCAGACCCAATCAAGCCACTGAAATGTTCTATCAACCAGGCGTTAATCTCGACCTGTTTGGTGAAAATATATTTCATCATGCCGCTGGCTGCAGAGATCGATACCGCGCCAAATATCATGTGTAAAATATTAAACTGTTGATAACCCCAGACAACCATTACGAGTCCACTCAGACCCAATAGAACGACGGGGCTTAGATAGTTTATGTTTATCATTTTCGCTCGGTCATTCTTATATTTTATGACTTGCAGGGCATGATGCGTGGTGCAGTAGACGAGTAGCGACAGCATAAATAGAAAACTATTTAAACTTCGACTGTTGTCAATAATCTTCGCAATCTGTTCGGGTTGCAGTTCAGGGTTGATCGCGTAAGTCGCCATAGGAAAGGCAAGCGCCATTGTCGTCATAATGATGCCACTAATCGAGACAGCATACATGCACCAGGCAAACACTTTGCCTGACTGAATGTGACGTTTAGATCCTTTCTTCGTAAGAATCGGCAACCAAAAAACAATTAGGGCGATTGAACCCAACACGACGTGCAGATAAAAAGTTGCTTGATGAATTGAGTGAAGCATCGTATTTCTCCTGTGATTCAGGAGTTAGTTTACGATCGGCTGCTAGTCACGGGCAGTGTCAAAAGTCACCAGTTCAAACCATGACTTTTGGCTATATTCATCAACTAGCCGATTTGTCATAATATCTTCATGAAAAATAAAGTATTTAATTTTGAAATTGGCGAAATAGCAGCCATTAGCACCTGGGCTGTGGTCTATGGGATAACGTTATATTTCATGCTGACAACGGATCGGTTTAATTCTGAAATCCTGCCTGTGTCGGTGCTATTTGTGGCTTATTTGGCATGCTTTATTGGACTTGGCAGGCCAGGAACCTTTACGCCTTCCGCCCATGTTGAATGGGGAATGCTAGCGGTCATGATCATATCAGCGTACCTTTGCATGCTATTGATACCGGCAGGGTACCTCGCAATTTTGAGTATAATCTGGGTCGCTGTTCTGATTCATTTCGTCAGTATCAAGATTTGTATCATTATTACAATCCTGGTCATAATCAGCTGGTTTGGTTTGTTTTCATGGCGCTGGGAACAACAGAACATCTGGTTCTCTGCTGCCCTGTACGGTAGTTTCCACTTCTTCTCGATTTTAATGGCCCACCAGACTCAGGAAGCGCAACAGGGTAAGGAACGGCTAGAGCGTCTTAACAATGAATTACAGGCGACTCAGAATCTGATCGAGCAGGCCAGTCGACAACAGGAACGGACGCGAATCGCTCGGGATCTGCATGACCTCATAGGGCATCATTTGACGGCGCTGATAATTAATTTAGAAGTGGCTAAACACCAGACCCAGGGACCTGCGAAGCAGCAGGTTGAGCAATCACACGCACTGGCGAAATTATTGCTCAGTGATGTCAGGGAAGCAATAACTGAAATTCGCGCCAATGAATCCATTGATATCGATGGACTCATAGAATTGTGGCGCGGCTATACCCCAACCATAGAGATTCATACCGACATCGCACAATCTATTTCCTGGTCCGATTTGACGATTGCCCAGACCGTTTCCTTTTGTATCCTCGAAGCACTGACGAACAGTATGCGTCACGCGAATGCTAAGAATGTTTTCATTGTTATCCTGGACCACAAGGATACTATTGAAGTGACGATCCACGATGATGGTGCGGTTAAGGGTGAACTCAATTTTGGTAATGGCTTGCGTGGAATGCAGGAGCGACTTGCCGAAATCAAGGGCAATCTGAGCACCAGTATCATCGACGGTCACTTGGAACTCAAGCTCAGGATACCGCTGGAGCACCGTTATGACCATTAGGGTCTGCCTGGTAGATGATCAGAAATTAATTCGCGATGGCATCAAGAACCTATTGAATCTTTCTACAGAGATTGAGGTCGTTGGGCAGTTTGGTGATGGCAAGGCCTGTCTAGACAACATCAGTGACCTGGCGGTCGATGTGATCTTGATGGACCTATCAATGCCGGTGATGAACGGCATTGAGACAATTAAGGCGTTACAATCGGCAGGTCATGAGATGCCGGTTATCATTCTTACGACATTTGATGATCACGAGTTGATTCTTGAGGGGATACAATCGGGTGCCCGTGGTTATTTGTTAAAAGATGTTTCACTGGAGACTCTAATTGACGGCATAAAATCCGTCAATAATGGAGAACGTCTCGTGCAACCCGCTCTCACAGAAAGACTGCTTGAAGGCCTGAAGGGATTTCAATCTGGGCTTGCCATGCCAGAGCCACTGGAGCGACTTACAGCCAGAGAAACAGAGGTTCTCGGCCTGATGGCGACGGGTTGTTCTAATAAGGAAATGTCGCAAATCCTACACAAATCCGAGGGCACTATTAAGAATCATGTGTCCAATATCCTAGCCAAACTGGGGGTAAGAGATCGCACTCGCGCTGTTTTGGTGGCAATAGAAAAGGGCCTGCTGGACTAACTCATTTACAATTTAGTCATTTTACATAGTGTTTCAATTCGGCTAGTGTAATTAGCGCTAAATCGCATAAATTAGTGGAGGAGCTAATAATGAATAACAAAATTAAACTACTTATCGTCGCCATACTGTCAGTTCTTTTTGCGGCATCAACTGTTCAGGCAGATGATCATGCTGAAAAGAAAGAAAAAATGAAGAAAGAAATGACCATGGAAGAAAAGAAGGCCTATAAAGCTAAGAAAAAAGCTGAAAAAGAGGCCTACGCCAAGATGAGTGACGAAGAGAAAAAGGCCTATAAAGAAAAGAAAATGGCCGAGAAAAAAGCATGGAAAGAGAAAAAGAAAGCCGAAAAAATGGCCCATAAGGATAAAATGAAGGATAAGAAGAAAAAAATGAAAGATGAGACGGATTCATAATCGGCTTCATGAATCAAAAAAGGCGAGGTTTATCCTCGCCTTTTTTATTACAGATGATTTTATTATAGAAATGGTTATTTAAAGTAGTGATAAAGCAGAGCCACTACGATGGTTTGTGCAAACACTGCAATCCAGAAGTACAGACCTGCTAGCAGAATCTTCAATCCAACGCCTTCTGCCTTTTGATTTTTTCTTGCCAAGACGGTTGCGATCACCGCTGATATGGTCCCGACGATTACCATCGTCCATTCCCATGGGACGTCGGTTGCAGCCTTGACTGAGGTGCTGAAGAGAAATAGCCAGGCTGTGAAAGTATATTTTAATTTCATATGCATTATTTTTTTAATTTCATGACGACCAATCGGGTCAAACATTATACTATCAATTCACCTATTCAGATGACATAGCATCAATTGCCTGTTCCAGATCGGCAAGTAGGTCATCAACATTCTCAATGCCGACACAAAGACGCAATAGTGACTCTGGCAGATGGGTCTGTCCTGGAACGGCAGCTCGACGTTCCATAGTTGATTCCACACTGCCCAGACTCGTAGCATGGCGAATAATGTTGACTGAATTACACATCCTGTCAGCCATCTCTGCAGTACCCGCAACGTCGAATGATATCAAGGACCCAAAGTGCTTCATTTGGCGACTGGTTATGGCATGAAAAGGATCCTCCTCAAGACCCGGATATCGAACCTGGCTTACGGCGGGGTGTTCGTTCAACCAATGGGCAATCACATTGGCTGACTGCTGTGCTCGACTCAGTCGTAATGCCATCGTCCTAACACCTCGGCTGGCGAGGAATGCCTCTAGATTACCGGGTGTCGCTCCCTGCAACGAACGACTATTCCGTAATTGGTCGGCATAATCTGGATTTTTTACAGTAACGACTCCCGAGAGTAAATCGGAATGTCCGCCAATAAATTTAGTGGCTGATTGCACACAGAAATCTGCCCCCAGGTCGAGTGGGCGCTGATTTAGTGCGGTCGCCAATGTATTATCCACCGCGATAATTGCGCCATCCTTCCGCGGTGCCCGACAAATGATGTCCAATTCAGCGACTTTTAATAACGGATTTGAGGGGGATTCTAACCAGATCAAATCAGATTCCATGCAGGCTGTCTCCCATGCATGTGTATCCTCTACTGCGAGTCGCCTCATGGTCCAAAAACCACGCTCAACGCCATCCTGTGTCAGTCCGACAACGCCCTGATAGCAGTCATCGGGCAAGGTAATCACAGCACCCTGTTTAAGACGTGAGAATATCGCAGCAACGGCAGCCATGCCTGATGAGAATGATATGCAATGTGCATCTTCGAGACTGCCTATAATTTCTTCAAGAGCTTCCCAGGTAGGGGTTGCATCATCTCGTGAGTAGCCATACTTGCCACCGAGTATGTAATTCGATGCAGGGACTAGCGGTACATTGAGTGGTGCACTGACACTTGAGTCGCGGCCACGAGTGACAACCAATGAATCGGGTTGAAGTAACTTGGACTTACTCACAAATAGAATTCTCTTGAAGGTATGGGAATAATATAATGTATCGATTTAAAGCCTATCGGGCAATCATTATCCAGCAGGATTCGTTGTGTAAGCGATAAAACAACCGGCTATCCACTATAATCTTTACGGGAGATCGACTAGAATCTCGCCCTGAATTTAATTTTGCCCTGTCACAATCGATAAATTTCAACCAGACAGAGTGACCTCATTGCAGTTTGAATACAGGAATATCAACATGACGCCAGAACAGGCCTATCAGGAAGTCCAGAAAGGATTCCAGGTTTATGCTGAACAACAGTATGATACAGCAGAAACTATTGCAGATGCTGTATTGCATGAGTTACCGAATGATCCTAATGGCCTCTATCTGAAAGGCATTTGTCGAAGGGTGCACAGGGACTTTGACACATCGCTCGACCTAATCAATAAGGCCTGTTTGATTGCACCTGGCGTGTTGAGTTTCAAGCTGGCAGTTGGGCAGGTGTTATCCGATTTGCAAAAGTATCAAGATGCGATTGACAGTTTTCGACAGTCGATGGCTGACTTTCCAAATGAGGTATTACCAAGAGTCCGTCTGGCCGAGTTGTATTTTCAACTGGGTGCATTCCAGGAGGCAAGAGAAGCTATTGATGCTGGCTTGTTCTTACAGGAAGATCATCCTGAACTACATCTACTTATGGCACATATATACAACCGTCAGCAGGATGTAAATGGCGTGATATATCATGCCGACAGGGCGTTAGTCGGCAAGCCAGACTGGTACGATGCGATTCTGCTAAGAGCGCGAGCTGATATACTTAAAAAGGATTATTATTCAGCGATTAATCGCCTAAATAAGGTCACGCCGCCTAGTGAATTTGAGATTTGTGAACGCAGCGCATTACTGGCAGACGCATTCCATCAGTTGAAGGATTATGACAGGGCTATCGCAGCCTGGGATGATGGCAACAAAACAGCCAGAGAATATTTCCGGCAAACATATGAACATATTGACTCCCCTGTGAATCTAACTGGGGTTAGACGTGCCAGAGACTTTTTTAACTCTATCGCAAACAGTGCGCAGTATCAGACCAGTCATAAAACACTAGATAAATCGCCGGTATTCTTGCTCGGATTTCCTCGCAGCGGCTCCGCGATGATTGATCAATTACTTGCAGCTCATCCAGACATCGATCTCAGTGACCAACGTAATTGCTTTGTCCCAGTGGTACAAGAATTCGGTACGTCGGAAGCAACCTGTCAGCGATTCTATGACCTTACTGAGGACGAGTTGGAACAATTGCGTGCAGCCTACTGGGAGCGTGTTGCCCAAAGTGGTGTCAACACAGATGAGCGAATACATATAGAGCGATCACCACTCAGTATCACCTGGCTTGGTTTTATCGGCCGGCTCTTTCCAGATGCCAGGATAATCATCAGCATCAGAGATCCAAGAGACACTGTATTTGCGGCTTATCAGACGAATTTTGATATGAATGCAGCGATGTATCATATGCTCGATCTTCGCGAAGCAGCCGAGTATTTTGATGCGGCATACAGCTCAGCTTACGCCGCGATCGACCTCTGTCCAGGTCTGCGAGTGTTGGAGGTAAAGTATGAAGATATTTTGCTCAACTTTGAGGAACAGGTAACCCGGTTATTTAAATTCTTTGATAAAGAAGTTGATCCGGAATCATTCAATACGAGCAAATCAATCACTCATGGTGGCGATGATACGCCATCGGTTACGCTAATGAATCAACTACTGTATGAATCATCAGTAAACAAGTGGCGTCACTACGAGAAAGTATTACTACCCGTAGCAGATGTGCTGGAGCCTTGGGTTAAGCGATTTGGTTATACCCCTTGATCGGGCGATAATACGGTTTCTCTGCCATCGAGATCTGGATTGACCTCAGGATAATCCAGCGTGAAATGTAGACCGCGTGATTCATGCCGCGACTGAGCGCAGCGCACCATTAATTCAGCCACCATCACCAGATTTCTTAGTTCTAGTAGATTCGATGTAATTCTGAAATGGGCGTAGTAATCATGAATTTCGCTTTGTAATAGTGCAATTCTGCGTCTCGCGCGTTCCAGTCTTTTTGTAGAACGGACAATACCCATATAGTTCCACATGAGATGGCGCAACTCATGCCAGTTGTGAGACACCACCACCTCTTCGTCGGAATCGGTTACCCTGCTTTCATCCCAGTCAGGAATCGGTTGATCTAGCGCAGTTGTTAACCACTTTGAACGGATGTGAGTTGCCGCAGCCTGTGCAAATACCAGACACTCAAGTAACGAATTGCTGGCCATTCGATTGGCCCCATGCAAGCCAGTACAGGCGACCTCACCGATAGCGTATAACCCATGAATATCAGTTTCTCCATTCAGATCAACCTTTACGCCACCGCAGGTGTAGTGTGCAGCTGGAACAACGGGAATTGGCTGGCTGGTTATATCAATGCCGATTTCGAGGCAACGCCTGTATATGTTGGGAAAGTGCTCTTGAATAAAGGCTTTATCGCGATGACTGATATCCAGGTACATACAATCAGCGCCTAGTCGCTTCATTTCATGGTCGATTGCCCGTGCGACAATATCTCGTGGAGCTAATTCTGCCCTCGGATGAACATCCTTCATAAAACGGCTACCATCCGGGCGTTTTAGGTGTGCACCTTCGCCGCGCAGAGCCTCTGTAATCAGGAAATTATTCGCATCAGGGTGATAAAGACAGGTCGGGTGAAACTGATTGAATTCCATGTTGGCTACCCGGCAGCCAGCACGCCATGCCAGTGCAATCCCATCACCCGAGGCTACATCAGGATTAGAGGTATAGAGATAGACCTTACTGGCACCTCCGGTTGCAAGCACGACATGTTTTGCACTAAAGGTGTGAACCCTGCGTGTTGAACGATCGAGTGCGTACAGGCCGTGACAAGAGGCTGGGCCTTCAATGCCCAACTTATCGTTTGTTACTAAATCGACTGCGTTGAAGCGTTCAAATAACGTGATATTGGGGTGTTGTTTTACCGCACCGACCAGATTCAGTTCTACTGCCTGGCCTGTTGCATCGGCAGAATGAATTACCCTGCGGTGGCTGTGCCCACCCTCTCGGGTCAGGTGATACTGGTTATCTGACCGGTTACGGCTAAACTGTACTCCCTGATTAATTAACCAGTCTATAGCCTCTTTAGAGTGGCTGACTGTATAACGAACGACTTCTTCGTTGCACAATCCAGCGCCAGCAATCAAGGTATCATGGACATGAGAATCTACGCTGTCTTTCTGATCAAGCACCGCAGCGATTCCTCCCTGAGCGTATAGGGTGGAACTCTCTGTCAGTTCACTTTTACTGAGAATCGCTATTTTGCCGAGATCGGCCAGATGTAATGCTGTAGAGAGGCCAGCCGCACCACTACCAACGATAACAACATCGAAGTTATGTCTTGTGCGTTTCGCTGTCACAAATGTTTACCACTTTTCTGTTTCTGGCCATCGAATCTGCTAATCTAGTCCTTATATAAACTAGATATGCTAAAGCAGATATAAGAAAACGCACATCTTAATGACTTTTTTCAATAAACACGAACTTATTTTAATCCTGGTTGTCTATGGAGTAGGAATTATGCTCAGTGCGCACAATAGGAGATGTCTGGGTGTCTGAGCAAGATGTAGATTGGCTATTAGTTAGGCGTGTCCAGGCAGGCGAAAAAGCGGCTTTTGATTTACTGGTCAAAAAGTACCAGCAAAAAGTAATGAATCTAGTGAGTCGTTATATTAAGGATAATGCCGAGGTGATGGATATAGCCCAGGAGGCTTTCATCAAGGCTTATCGGGCGCTACCAAACTTCCGCGGTGAGAGTGCGTTTTACACCTGGCTATATCGGATTGCGATTAATACCGCAAAGAACTTTCTGGTAGCGAAAGGGCGAAGACCACCGGGAACCGACGTCGAAGCATCAGAAGCCGAGGCGTATAGCAACGTTGATGCATTGAAAGAGCATGCGTCACCTGAGCGGATGGTATTGTCTCATGAACTCAAGCAGATACTGTTTGATGCAATTGAGAAATTACCTAAAGATCTGAAAAAAGCGATTGAACTTAGGGAGCTAGAAGGACTGACTTACGAGCAAATCGCTGAGGAAATGGACTGTCCAGTTGGTACGGTTCGATCACGTATATTTAGGGCACGTGAGATCATTGACGAAAAGATAAAACCATTGATCACACGGTAAAGTTAGGGTAAATTCTTCCACAGACAAGGTGTTTAGGTAGAATATCCCTGAAAATTAAATGTTTATATGCAGTTTTCAGGCACAATAAAACTATGACAAAAGACACTGAATTAGCATCGCAATTAATGGACTCAGAGGCTGTTGACGCTCAAGCGGTCAACGACTTGATGAGAGACCAATCACAACATGATAGCTGGAACAGCTTTCATCTAATCCGCGATCTTATGCAAGGTAAGACGGCAGACTTCGTCGCGCCCGATCTGCATTTGCGTATAGCTGAAGCAATCGCTGAAGAGCCAACACTCATGGTTCCGGCTGCCAGACGTGAAGTAAATAGCTGGCGTCGCAGGATCAGTGAGTGGGGCGAACAGCTGACCAGTTATGCTATCGCAGCATCGGTGACAACCTTCATCCTCTATTCAGTTCAGCAGATTCAGACCCCAACACCTGAGACACCATCTGCCATTACAACCCTCGAATTAATCGTACCATCCGATTATCAGATTGCGAATCAGACGAGTGCATTTCAGGAATCTTTACTCGATTTCTCACGAATGTCGACCATTTACGGCGGCCAACACATGAATCGCTATGTACAGGGTGTCAACTACAGTGTTGCGATCCCCCTGCAAGCGATTACTGAGAAGCGGGTACTCGAACTGGAATCTGAAAGCGACCAGAAAGAACCGTCTGACAGCAACGCCAAGTCGACGCCTGACCCACAATAATTCTCGACATGATCACCCAACCTGCCAAGGTGATAGATGCCTTTGACAGCTATTGTTTGGTGGAAACCATCCCGAAGTCGGCCTGTCCGCGTTGCGCCCAGGGCAAAGGCTGTGGGGGGGGTATTTTGGCGCAGGCATTTGCGAATAAAATCTATCGTTTGAGAGTCCCATACACAAGTGAATGTGACGACGATCCGGTTGGCGTCGGTAGTGACGTCTTACTCGGTATGAACTCAAATGGCCTGTTAATGGCATCGCTAGTGTTATATCTGTTACCACTATTGACGATGATTAGTGTGACATTGCTGACCGCACTATACATCAATAACAGCGATGTCTATACCGTAGCTGCCGCAGCGACAGGGTTGGCGATCGGTGCATTGGGGGCATCAATAATCAGTAAGCGGCTAATTCGCAGTGGCATGACTCAGGCGCAAATTATCCAGAACAAGCAGGTTAACTGCTGGTATCCTGCTCCATAAAGCCTATGTGTGGCCGACTCAATATTCACGACCCCCAGAAGCTATCGAACTTACTCAGTGGATTTAATATCAATGTGGCCGCTGAATCGTTTTACCCTGGACGTTTCAAGCGGGCGACGGATACTATTGCAGTACTGCAGCAGACTGAAATGGGGATTGAGCTAAATCCCGCGACCTGGTGGTTGCTTCTCGAAGCCTCTGAAAGTGGTTTCAAGGCATCAAAATATACTTCGTTCAATACCCGCTATGACAAGTTGAATACTCCTCGTTCTGCTGGCTATAAAGCATTCAGAGAGAGTCGCTGCATAATTCCAGTCAATGGGTTTGGAGAATCTCAGTATCAGAATGGAAAACCGCTCCACTACCACGATATGACCGCCGATAACGGCATGCTTCTCCTTGGTGGACTGAGTAGAATGTGGAGACATCCGAAATCAAATCAATTACAGCAGTCATGTTCAGTCATAACATTACCACCGCATCCCAAATTGACTCATATCCACGCCAAATCAATGCCACTCATCCTGCCGCAGGATGAATCATGCATACATCGTTGGCTAGACAGGCAGGAGACGGATGTGGCGCAATTCACTGACCTACTTGAGCCGCGTATCCCCCAGTCTCTAACTGCACTCCCAATAGACAAGCCTTCTACCTACCAGTCTGTGGGTGAACTCCAATCGATTCTTGCTGATATCTGAGCCGACATAAACTGTTACAGATGGTTATAACCTTTGCTAGGTTTATGTGGTCAAAGGTTGGTAAGTTACGTATATAGTAAGATGGATATTATTTATTTCTACGCGACTGATGGTGAGAAATCTTACGCTACTAGAGTTATACATTCTTGAAAGCGTTAGAATTGCCCTTAAATTGTAATTCAGTTACAGGCTTATTTCCCCTGATGCGCGTGCGACGAGTTAAGGAGACATAGTGATACAGATTCGATTCATTGTTCTGCTGTTATTAAGTAGTTTGATTAGCAGTACCACCTTGTTGGCTAAATCAGGCCTACCTGATTTTACTCCACTGGTCACCAAGGTAGCGCCTGCGGTCGTCAATATTTCAGCTACCCGAGAGAGCCGACGGGATCCAAACCGATCGATGCTCGAGGAATTTTTTGGTCGCGGACGACCTGATAATGATCGATACACGCCTCAGCAAAGTGCAGAGGGTTCGGGATTTATCATTTCAAGTGATGGTTACGTGCTCACGAATCGCCATGTTGTGGTACAGGCTGATGAGGTCATCGTCCGTATCACCGATGGCCGGGAATACAAGGCTGAGGTCATTGGTGAGGATGAGGGTACCGATGTCGCCCTGTTAAAAATTACCGTCGATGAGGATTTACCGACCATTGCTGCCGGTAATTCAGATAACTTGAAAGTGGGCGAATGGGTACTTGGTTTCGGTGCACCGTTCGGATTCGACCAAACGGTGACTGCCGGTATCGTCAGTGCTAAACGACGCACTCTCGGCCGCGAACAGTATGTCCCATTCATCCAAACAGATGTCGCGATTAATCCCGGCAATTCTGGGGGGCCACTGGTCAGCATGGATGGCAAGGTAGTTGGTATTAATTCGCAGATCCTGAGTCGTTCAGGAGGTTATATTGGCTTGTCATTCGCTATTCCCATTGAAGTGGCATTACATGTGGCCGATCAATTTAAGCGCTACGATGGTGAAGTGAAGCGTGGCTATCTGGGAGTTCAGTATCAGGACCTTGATTATGATTTAGCGGAAACCTTCGGACTGGAAAGAGTCGAGGGTGCCTTGCTTAATCATGTCGAGAAGGGAGATGCGGCTGACCGCGCAGGACTGAAAACAGGCGATGTTATCCTGACGTTCGACGGTAAGCGAATACGCCGCGCTGGTGAATTACCCTTTATAGTCGGCATGATCGAACCCGGAACCGAAGTTAAGGTGGAATTTGTCCGCGATGGTGAGCGAGAGCGAATTGACCTGGTAGTAGGCGAGAGACCCGATCCAGATCGCATAGCTGCGTCAAGCTCTGATCCAGAAGAGAGCTTATTGGGAATCGTCGTGGCCGATATTGATGAAGAAACGGAACGTCAGATTGATGCCGATGGTATTGAAGTAACGTCGATCACACGGGGTCCGGCTGCGCGCGCAGGCATTCGAAGTGGTGACATCATATTGGCGATTGCGAATCGCACCGTCAGCTCAGTAGACCAATTTAATGACATTGTCAGGGACTTACCTAGAGATGAACGCATACCGGTCTTGGTGCTTCGTCCACCTGGCAGACAACTCTACATGTCATTATACATTCCGGAAGACTAATAATGTTCGCCTGCTGCTAGCAATATAGGTTAACAGCGGGCGTTAAACAGGCTACAATCACGCCCCATGTTAACGCTGCCTGTCATGCTGTATGTCATATAATCAATTTATTCGTAATTTTTCCATCATCGCGCATATCGATCATGGAAAGTCGACCCTCTCTGATCGCTTGATCCAGGAGTGCGGTGGCTTGTCAGAGCGTGAAATGGAAGAGCAGGTGCTCGATTCCATGGAGCTTGAGCGCGAGCGTGGTATCACCATCAAGGCGCAGAGCGTCACGCTAAATTATCAGGCGGATGACGGTAATACCTACCAGTTAAATTTCATCGACACGCCGGGCCATGTCGATTTTTCATACGAAGTGTCACGCTCACTGGCCGCTTGTGAAGGCGCATTGTTGGTTGTTGACGCGGCTCAAGGGGTTGAGGCGCAAACGCTGGCCAATTGCTACACAGCGATTGAACAGGACCTGGAGGTCTTTCCGGTATTAAATAAAATTGATCTACCACAGGCAGAGCCCGAGCGAGTCATGCAGGAAATCGAGGACGTAGTCGGTATCGATGCCATGGAAGCGATTCAATGTAGTGCAAAAACAGGAATTGGCATCAAAGACTTGCTGGAAGAATTGGTTAAGAAAATACCCCCTCCAGAAGCCGATCCAGAGGCACCTCTTCAGGCGCTGATCATCGACTCCTGGTTTGACAACTACTTGGGTGTAGTGTCACTGGTTCGTATTATGGCCGGAACCATTACTGTCGGCGATAAAATGCAAGTCATGTCGACCGGGAAAAGTCACGTTGTCGACAGAGTCGGAATCTTCACCCCGAAAAAACACGACTTGAAAGCGCTCAAGGCTGGAGAGGTTGGTTATGTTATCGCCGGAATCAAAGAGATTACCGGTGCGCCCGTTGGTGATACATTGACACTCGCACGAGCACCTGCAGACAAACCTTTGGCCGGATTCCAGAAAGTAAAACCACAGGTATTCGCTGGGTTGTTTCCTATCAGTTCCGATGATTATGAGACTTTTCGTGATGCCCTGGCAAAATTAAGCCTCAACGATGCCTCCTTATTCTACGAACCGGAGAATTCAACAGCACTAGGCTTTGGCTTTCGTTGCGGTTTCCTCGGTATGTTGCACATGGAAATCATCCAGGAGCGCCTTGAACGGGAATACAATCTTGATTTGATAACCACAGCCCCTACGGTCATTTATGAGATAAAGACCACTAAGGGCGAGATTATTCAGGTCGATAACCCGGCTAAACTTCCAGACGGTAGCATCATTGATGAAATGCGTGAGCCTATCGTCGAGGTCAACATTCTGGTGCCTCAGGAACACATCGGAAATGTGATAACGCTCTGTGTCGAAAAACGGGGCGTACAGAAAAAGATGGATTATCACGGCACGCAGGTGTCGCTCAACTATGAGTTACCTATGAGTGAAGTGGTACTGGATTTCTTTGATCGTCTAAAGTCCACCTCGCGAGGTTATGCCTCGCTTGATTACCACTTCCTGCGCTTTCAGGCGGCCGATCTGGTCAAACTAGATATCCTCATTAATGGCGATAAAGTAGACGCCTTGGCATCGATTGTTCATAAGGACAAATCACAGCAACGCGGACGACAACTGACCGAAAAGATGAGAGAAATCATTCCCAGACAGATGTTTGACGTTGCCATTCAAGCCGCCATCGGTAACCACATTATCGCTCGCCAGACCGTAAAAGCTTTACGAAAGAATGTGACTGCAAAATGTTATGGCGGTGACGTTACGCGTAAGAAAAAGCTCCTCGAAAAGCAGAAGGCAGGTAAAAAGCGCATGAAACAGGTTGGACGCGTCGAGATTCCTCAGGATGCTTTTCTTGCCATTTTGAAGGTAGATAGCGAATAGTTCACATTTCTCAGTAATAGTTAATGTTGATTATTAGACAATAACCTAACTGTCTATTACTATTGATAAATCCGATTCGAATAGATCTGAGGTCACATAATGCGCTCATGTATGCCCGGTAAGCGAAAAGAGCAGGGATTAACCCTGATTTCCTGGTTATTTTTGATGGCACTAATCGGCTTTCTGGTGTTGTTGGTGCTTAAGATGTTTCCTATCTACACCAATAACTTCAAGATAGAGGGTGTATTGCAATCACTGGCTGAGGAGAAAGACCTCTATAATATGAATCGCGAGCAGATGCTTACCCTCATTGACAGAAAACTTCAAATCAATATGGTCAGCGGATTCAAACACGACTACTTCACGATGACTCTGAAAGATAATGGCAACAAGGTATTAGCGATCAAGTATGAGGATAGACGGAATATTGCCGCAAATATCGATGTCGTTGTATCCTTTGAAGATTCCATCATTGTCACACGCAGTGGTTCAATCATTGGGATTTGATCAGCTAATCCCGCTACAAAAATCTTTAGGTTATCAATTTAACGATCCAGCCTTGCTTGCTCTCGCTTTGCGACATCGGAGTGCTGGAAAGCAGAATAACGAACGGCTCGAATTTCTTGGCGATGCGATACTCGGCTTGGTGATGGCAGAGAATCTATACCGCCGATTTCCTAACGCCAGTGAAGGGCAAATGAGCCGCATGCGATCCTATCTCGTGAAAGGTAAAACACTCGCTAAGGTTGCATTACAGTTTAATCTCGGAACATATTTGCAACTGGGTCCAGGTGAAATGAAGAGTGGGGGACATCGACGTGAATCAATCCTCGCCGATTCTGTCGAGGCAATACTTGGTGCTATTTATTTAGAATCTGGTAAGTCTGTAGTTGAACAAAGAATCGCCGACTGGTTTGAAGAGTTGCTGGAACATGTCACTCCTACAACCATTGATAAGGATCCTAAAACTCGCCTTCAGGAATGGCTTCAGGGAAGGCAATTGAATCTGCCCGTCTATGAAGTATTAAAGACCTCCGGCGAGGCACATAACCAGACATTTTGGATTGCCTGTCGTGTTACTGATGAAACGGGCAAGGAAATGGTGACTGAAACACAAGCAAAAAGTCGGCAAAGGGGCGAGAAAGCAAGCGCCGAACTGATGCTTACCAAGTTAATCGCAGGCCAGAAATGACACAGCAAACAGCCAATAGTCGATGCGGATACATCGCGATCGTTGGCAGACCCAATGTCGGTAAGTCGACGCTCTTAAATTATCTCGTTGGGCAGAAAGTATCCATTACATCGCGCAAGCCGCAAACGACCCGACATCAGATGCTAGGGATATACACTGATGAGACACATCAGATGGTTTTTGTCGATACGCCGGGAATCCATACCGATGAGCAGCGTGAACTCAACCGGCTGATGAATAAAGCGGCAGGAAGCGCTGTACGTGATGTTGATGTGGTGGTGTTTCTCGTCGATGGCACCCTATGGACAGAGGATGACGACCTGGTCATCAAACGATTACAAGAAACCAAAGCGCCAGTCGTTCTTGTCGTGAACAAGGTAGACAAAATTGCCAACAAGGAAACCCTGTTGCCACATATTCAGAAACTCAGTAAGAAATTTGATTTCGCTGCTGTATTTCCAATCTCGGCTCTTAAGGGTGAACATGTCGCTGAATTACGAGCCGATTTGATGAATCGTATGCCGCAATGTGAATTCATCTACCCGGATGATTATGTAACCGACCGAAGTATGCGTTTCATGGCTGCCGAATCGGTGCGTGAGAAATTGATGCGGCAGTTGGGCAAAGAATTACCCTATGCGACAACGGTTGAAGTGGAGCAGTATGAAGTCGATGAGCGTGGCATAACAAATATTGCCTGTGTGATCTGGGTTGAGCGCGCTGGACAAAAACAAATCGTAATAGGCAAAAAAGGCCAACGACTCAAACAAATTGGCCAACAGGCACGTGAAGATCTTGAGAAGTTACTTGGATCGAAAGTTTACCTACAAATGTGGGTAAAGGTTAAATCTGGCTGGGCAGATGATGAGCGAATGCTGAAAAGTATGGGATTTGATGAGCATAAACTGTGAAAGAGCCACAGTCATTACAAGCCGGTTATGTACTGCATAGTCGCAGGTATCGTGAATCTAGCCTGATTGTTGATATCTTCACCCGTCAGTACGGCATCATACCTGCCGTTGCCAGAGGCGTAAGGAAAGGAAAGTCCAGCCATAAAAGAGCCCTTCTGCAACCATTTCAGCCACTCCAGTGTCGCTGGCGAGGTAAGGGAGAAATGGTGACTCTGACAGATATCGATCATAACGGACGCGCACCGGATCTCTCTAAACAGGCACTTTACTGTGGATTCTACATCAATGAGCTAATGATAAGGCTTTTGCATCGTCATGACCCATACGAGTGTATTTTTGACCACTATCATGACCTTCTCTTCGCATTCAGTATTGAGTCTGAACTGGAGCAACAATTGCGTGACTATGAATTGATGCTATTGGATGAACTTGGCTATGGCTTGTCACTTGATTACGACGTTGATGGCGAAGCAATCGATCCGTCAAAGACCTATTTCCTGACGGCTGATTCTCAGTTTCATGAAGTCTTACAAAATAATCAAAAATTCGCATCAACGACGCTATTTCCGGGCACAATATTACTGGCTATACAGCAACATAACTGGCATGATCGCGAAGTTTTAAACTATGCGAAAAAACTGAGCAGAATGGTTTTGCAGCCACTCGTAGGTGCAAAGCCACTTCAGAGTCGCAAATTGTTCGGGAGTATAGGCAATGATTCATGACACTATTTTACTAGGCGTGAATATTGATCACGTAGCAACATTACGCAATGCCCGGGGAACAATTTACCCCGAACCTGTTCATGCTGGTTTACTGGCTGAGCAGGCAGGTGCCGATTCGATTACCGTGCATCTGCGTGAAGACAGAAGACACATTAAAGACAGAGATGTTGAATTGCTGTCGCAGACTCTTAATACGAAGTTAAACCTGGAACTTGCGGTGACTCAGGAAATGCTCGGCATTGGTTGTCGAATAAAACCCGCTTTTGTTTGCCTGGTCCCTGAAAAGCGTGAGGAAATTACGACCGAGGGTGGTTTGGATGTTATCAGTCATCAGGCGGAAGTCACGCGTGCAGTCGATCAACTCCGTGGACAGGGTATCAGGGTGTCTATTTTCATCGATGCAGACCGAAGCCAGCTCGACGCAGCCCAAAAGACCGGTGCGGAAATGATTGAGATCCATACCGGTGCCTATGCAGATAAAGACAATACCGAAGAGCAACTTGCAACGATCGTGAGTGCTGTTCAGCATGGCGTTGACTTAGGCTTTCAAGTGAACGCTGGACATGGATTGCACTATCATAATGTGAAACCTATTGCTGCTATTCCAGGCATCGCTGAATTAAATATTGGTCATGCGATTATCGCACGCTCAGTTTTCTCAGGGCTTTCAGATGCAGTTTCTGAGATGAAGCGACTAATGATTGAGGCGCGTGGATGATTCTCGGATTGGGTACTGATATGGCAGAAATTGCCAGAGTAGCCAAAGTCTATAAGCGTACTGGCCAAGATTTTGTTGACCGAATTTTAACCGAATCAGAGCAACAGAAGATACCAACTAACCCGGACTTGATACCTGCCTACCTGGCGAAACGATTCGCTGTTAAAGAAGCGGCAGCCAAGGCCCTCGGTACGGGCATTGCTGATGGCGTATCATTTCACGACTTTAAAACTCTGCATGACGCTGCTGGCGCCCCATCACTTGAAGTATCTGGTAGGGCGAAAGAAATTGCTGAGCAGAAGAAGATTAGGCGATGGCATATCAGTTTGTCTGACGAAAAAGCCTATGCATTAGCGACAGTCATTGCCGAGGGAGACTGACTGTTTGACTGATTTAATTTGGATGTTCGGTGGTCGACAGTGGTCGTGGTCGAATTGTCTTAACAGATGAAATGTCTCAACCAGTAATGCTCTTAATTCCTCCAGGATTTGTTCTTTTCGGGCCGGGTTCAGCACCACGAATTTAGTCCTCGGTGACTGGGTAAATGACTTGAACTGCTCGGCTACTCGATCCAACCCACAGCAGCGAAATAATCCCTGCCACTGATGAAACAGATCAGCCTCAATGGGCGTGACTTCTGAGATCGATTCTAACTGATTAATAATGTCAGGCAGTTCTTCAATCAAAAGACCACTTAGGTCTCGCGCAATTTGAGTGTCTCCTCCCGACACATGCAGCAGTGAGCGCCAGCAATTCGACATCTGGCGCGGGCTCATTTCACGGATCTGATGAGTCGATTGTTCACCTGCGCATTCACTGACGGGCCGATAATCGTTTTGTTGTAATTTGACTACTTCAGCGACATGTTGACTCGATTCAGTTAATCTGCCTAGTGTCTCCTTCAAGGTGCTTAACTGTCTATTAATATCCTTGATTTGGATAATGTGGGCACTGAAAAGGATCGTGTAGGCCATGAGTAATAATCCGATTTGGATATATGGCCAGGATAGTATTGATATGATCAGGTTTTGCATCGTACGTCCATGTATTGCGAAATCTAATTAATTTTGTAACATATTGAGTGATACGGCAGTAGTGACTTGTTTTGGTCATCTGAGCATTATCATGTAAGATCAGCCCCTTTCTGATGACTGAAATTCAATATTATGGCTCGTCGACGACGTAAAAAACTTCCCTCAGAACCAGTTGAAGTATCTATTCATGGGCTCGCTCATGACGGCCGTGGGGTCGGCAAATTAGCCGCAGGTAAAACTGTCTTCGTAGATATGGCACTGCCCGGTGAAACAGTGACTATGCAGTATACTAATAGTCGCAGTCAGTTCGATGAAGGCCGCACCATCAGTGTATCTCAGCCCGCTCCGGAGCGGGTTGAACCGCATTGTGCCCATTTTGGTATTTGTGGCGGTTGCTCTATGCAACACATGTCTCACGACTCACAGATCGAATATAAGCAGGCTACATTGTTGGAACTGCTGTCCCATGAAACCAATGGAGCTGAATTTGACGTATTAGAACCGCTACAGGCCGAACAGTGGCACTATCGTCGAAAGGCACGCCTCGGGGTCAAATACGTACATAAAAAGCAGACTGTTCTTGTAGGCTTTAGAGAGAAGAGAAGTAGCTTCATCACAGAGATCTCTGATTGTCCAATTCTCGATCCACGCGTCGCAAAATTAATCATACCGCTGAAATCCTTCCTGACGGAGCTTGAGGCGCGCAATACTATTCCGCAGATAGAGGTGGCTTGTGGAGATGATGAAGTCGCTTTGGTTTTTCGTCATCTGGAACCGCTATCATCGAGCGATCTTAGCGCCTTGTCCGAATTTGCTCGAACACATGAATTCCATCTCTATTTACAGTCTGGCGGCCCTAAGACGGTTGTCAAAGTCGTCCCGGAAGATGACTTATTACGCTGCCAGTATCGCTTACCTGAATTTGATTTGGCGATGCGTTTTCACCCAATGGACTTTACCCAGGTTAATGCCCAATTAAACCGTGTGATGATTGAGCGAGCGATGACATTACTGGATCCACAGCCTCAGGAAACTATACTCGACTTGTTTTGTGGTTTGGGTAACTTCTCCTTGCCAATCGCTCGCTCGGGTGCGCGAGTCGTGGCCGTCGAAGGCGATTCGGAAATGGTGGATCGTGGCTATGAAAACGCCCAACTGAATGGTGTTACCAATGTGGAATTCTTTGCAGCAGACTTGACTCAGGAATTCGCTGGGATGCCGTGGGCGAGGGAGACATTTGATAAGATTCTCATCGATCCGCCGCGTAGTGGCGCGCTTGAGATTGTTAGTAAAATCACTCGGTTTGCTGCGCGCAGGATTGTATATGTGTCTTGTAACCCCATAACATTAGCACGAGACAGTAAAGTTCTTGTTGAGAACGGGTATAAGCTAGTCAGTGCTGGAATTATGGATATGTTCCCTCATACCGCCCATGTGGAGTCCATCGCACTGTTTGAATTACAGGCAAAATAAATGGTTAAAGTTCGAGAGTCAGTGATAACTGATACCCTGCTTGATCAGGACCCGATGACGTGGCTCGATAGTCTGCAAATGCGGCGCACAGAAGAACAGGTCGCACTCATTCTTGATACTCTCAATCTGATACACGATTTAAAGTGTGATAAGCCTGAACTGAAGGCCGCAGCACTCGCTCATGGTCTAGAAATAGCGCGTATTCTTGTGACGCTTCGGCTCGATGCGACTGCTGTGGCAACGGCATGTATCTATCCGCTGGTGATGGAACAACTGGTCGGAATGAATAAGGTCAAAGAAAAGCTCGGACTAGGTGTGCATAAGCTGATAAGTGGTGTTCGAACCATGTCAGCAGTGCGTGATTTGCAAAACGCAAATGCTCATTCTGACAAGTTGGCTATGGATCCAATCCGGCATATGCTGCTGGCAATGGTTGACGATACTCGTGTGATATTAATCAAATTGGCAGAGCAGGTTAGCTTACTTTACAACGCCAAAAATCTCCCGAAGGAAGAACGTATTGAGCTAGCGCTAGAGACGAGAGATATTTATGCACCACTGGCCAATCGACTCGGGATTGGACAGTTAAAGTGGGAATTGGAGGACTATGCATTTCGTTTTATCGAGCCGCAAAAGTATTCCCAAATTGCCAAATCACTCGCCGAACGTCGTATCGATCGTGATAAATACATTGAGGATGTCATCAAGAAACTTCAGACCGAGCTCGAACGATTGAATATCAAGGCAGAAGTTGTTGGTAGAGCGAAACATATTTTTAGCATCTGGCGTAAGATGAGTCGTAAAAATGTCGGCTTTGAAGAGATTTACGATACTCGAGCCGTGCGGATATTAGTCGATGAAGTACCCCAATGTTATGGTGCACTTGGCGTCGTGCATAGCCTCTGGCCGCACATTGCGAAAGAGTTTGACGACTATATCGCGACGCCGAAAGACAATGGCTACAAATCAATCCATACCGCTGTTATTGGTCCTGAGGGTAAAGCTCTGGAAGTCCAGATTAGGACGCATCAGATGCATCAGGATTCCGAACACGGGGTGGCTGCGCATTGGCGTTATAAAGAAGAAGGCAAGTCAGCGCACGAAGGCCACGAGAAGAAAATCGCCTGGCTTCGAGAACTGTTAGAGTGGCAAGAGGAACTGGCCGATTCTGAGGAGTTGATGAATGAGTTTCGTGAGTCAGTCATTGAGGATCGTGTCTACGTATTTACACCGAAAGGTGAAATCATAGATATACCACCGAAAGGGACGCCGCTGGATTTTGCATATCGCATTCACACCGCTGTGGGTAATCGTTGCAAAGGCGCTAAAGTTAATGGGCGCATCGTACCTCTGACCTATGAATTGCAAACAGGTGAACAGGTCGAAGTGCTCACTGCGAAGAATGGGACACCGTCAAGAGACTGGATGAACCCGAATCTAGGATACCTAAAATCCTCACGAGCTC
Source organism: Enterobacterales bacterium (assembly GCA_965250035.1). Classification (GTDB taxonomy): domain Bacteria; phylum Pseudomonadota; class Gammaproteobacteria; order Enterobacterales; genus CAXRAF01. Next base: position 227,318 of record OZ252282.1, read on the forward strand.
GTGCCAAGATACACCAATATTTCCGGCGTCAGGATCGCGACAAGAACGCTCTGGCAGGTAAGCCCATTTTAGATAAGGAACTACAACGCCATGGCATCAAGAACGTTAACATGATGCAGTTAGCGGAGGCCTTTAATTACGTTCAGGTAGACGACCTATATGCCGGCATCGGTGCTGGTGATTTACGTTTGCAGCAAGTCGTCAACAGTGCCAGAGGGCAAACTCAACCAGAGTCAGGCGCTAGTCAGAAACAAGCAATCAAAGAATTTAAAGTTAAAAAGAAAGACAGTGCCAAGAGTGAAATTGTCGTGCAAGGGGTACATAACCTCTTGACCAACATCGCTAAATGCTGCAAACCAGTCCCCGGTGACAGGATCGTCGGTTATATCTCCCAGAGTCGTGGTGTAGTAATTCATCGCATCGATTGCAGTCATATTATCAAGGCCTATAATGAGAATTATGAGCGAATAATCGAGGCTGATTGGGGGACTTCTCAGGAGTATTACTCTGTCGATTTACACATTCGTGCCTATGACCGGCAGGGTTTGCTGCGTGATATCACAACGGTGCTTGCAAATAATTCAATTGGTGTGGTGACTCTGAATACTAATTCGAAAAATATCAGCGATATGAAGATCGATATTTTTCTCCAGGTCGAGGTTCCAGGTGCCGACAAACTGTCAGAAACGATGACATTACTTAATAGAATTCCAAATATTTCGGACGTTGAGAGGCTCTGATGAGCAACGCGGATTCATCCATCAACCGCTTACTTGAAGTGATGACCAAGCTCCGTGATCCGGAGTCAGGTTGCCCTTGGGATAGGGAGCAAACCTGGAAAAGTCTGCTGCAACATACGCTCGAAGAAGCGTACGAGGTTGCACATGCAATCGAACACGACCATGCCCCAGATGAGGTGGCCAACGAACTCGGTGATCTACTATTTCAGGTAGTTTTTTACAGTCATATTGCAGCCGAGGAGGGGACGTTTGATTTCAACGATGTGGTTAATCGACTTTCTGATAAGCTAGAACGACGCCATCCCCATGTTTTTTCTGATCGTAACCTGGCGCGACATGAACTGGATCACGTATGGCATGAGACGAAGGCTGCTGAGAGACAATCAAAATCACTCCATAGCGCATTAGATGATATCCCGGTCTCGCTACCTGCATTGACCAGAGCCCAAAAACTTCAGCACAGAGCCGCACGAGAGGGCTTCGACTGGACAGATCATCAGGGAGTTCTGGCAAAGCTTGATGAGGAAACTGAGGAGTTGAAGCAGGCATTAGCATCAAATAATCAGCAACAGGTCGAGGATGAGATGGGGGATCTATTTTTCACCCTGGTGAATTTATCTCGTCACCTGACGGTGGATTCTGAGTCCAGCTTGCGGCGTTCAGCCAATAAATTCGAGCAACGCTATCGGCAGATGGAGATCATGATTCGCGCAGATAAATTAACCATGTCTGAGCTGGATTCTGATACTATGGAATATTACTGGCAACAAGTTAAACAGCACGAGTCGGAAACATAAAAGGACAATAGCAATGCAGAAGACTATTCAGTTAAATGATATTCCAATCAGTAACGACAATCCCTTCGTTTTACTTGGTGGAATGAATGTCCTTGAGTCGCGTGATTTGGCCATGCGCATGGTTGAGACATATGTCGAGATTACCGATAAACTCGGCATCCCCTATGTCTTTAAAGCGTCGTTTGACAAGGCGAATCGCTCTTCAATCACTTCGTTCCGTGGCCCTGGACTGGATGAGGGATTAAAAATATTCTCTGATATCAAAGCCGAGTTTAATGTCCCAATTATTACTGATGTACACGAGCCATATCAGGCTCAGCCTGTCGCTGATGTTGTGGATATCATTCAATTACCGGCATTTCTATGTCGTCAGACCGACCTGGTGACTGCGATGGCAAAGACCGGCGCAATCATCAATATCAAAAAAGCACAATTCCTGACCCCACAGGAAATGCAACACATACTGAATAAATTCACAGAAGCTGGCAATGAGAGACTACTACTCTGTGAGCGTGGGACAAGCTTCGGCTACAATAATCTGGTGGTCGATATGCTGGGATTCGGTATCATGCGTCAAATGAACTATCCTATCTTCTTCGATGTAACTCATTCATTGCAGCAACCGGGTGGTCGTGCTGACTCTGCAGGCGGTCGTCGGGCTCAGGTTACGGAACTCGCCCTGGCCGGCATGACTCAACGAATCGCTGGCCTTTTTCTTGAGTCTCATCCGGACCCATCATCCGCAAAGTGTGATGGCCCCTGTGCGTTACGACTTGATCAGCTTGAGCCTTTCTTAACTCAGGTTAAGGCCGTAGATGATTTAATTAAGTCACAACCCATCCTAAATACGGAATAAATCTCATTTGGTAATTGCTCCCGATAGGTGATCTAAGTTAATATACTGTCCCGTTCGGGAGTTCACTATTTCCTCCTTTATTTTTTTATCCAAACGCATTCAATTGCTCGGATAGCTTTGTTCTGTTGCTAATTTAGTAGGTGTATTCATGGCACGTTATATTTTCGTCACCGGCGGCGTTGTTTCTTCATTAGGTAAAGGCATAGCCTCTGCGTCATTAGCTGCTTTACTGGAAGCACGAGGACTTAAAGTCACGCTGCTTAAACTCGACCCCTACATCAATGTCGATCCGGGTACGATGAGTCCATTTCAACATGGTGAGGTATTCGTAACCGAAGACGGTGCTGAGACAGATCTAGATCTTGGGCACTATGAACGTTTCGTACATACCCGTATGCGACAGAGCAACAATGTTACCAGTGGTCGCGTCTACGCCGATGTGATACGAAAAGAGCGTCGTGGCGATTACCTGGGTGGCACGGTTCAGGTCATTCCCCACATAACCGATGAGATTAAACATAAGGTCAGGAAAGGCGCGGCTGATGCAGATATTGCTCTGATTGAAATCGGCGGTACTGTGGGTGACATTGAGTCCCTGCCATTTATGGAGGCTATTCGTCAGTTGGCATTTGAAGAGGGTAAGGAAAATGCCATGTTTATTCACCTCACTTTGTTGCCCTGGATCCCAACAGCAGGTGAATTGAAGACCAAACCAACACAACACTCAGTCAAAGAGTTACGCTCTATCGGTATTCAGCCTAATGTCCTGATCTGCCGATCCGATCGACATTTACCGAATACAGAACGTGCGAAAATTGCACTGTTCACCAATGTTGAAGAAAAAGCAGTCATTTCACTTCAGGACGTTGACAGTATTTACAAGATACCCGGATTACTTGAACGTCAGGGTCTCGACGATATTGTGTTGAAGCGATTCAATATCCAGAAGCCGAAGGCGGATCTGACCGATTGGGAGAAAGTGCTCTATGCCCAGGCTAATCCACTTGGTGAGGTGACTATCGCCATGGTTGGCAAGTATGTCGATTTAACTGAAGCCTATAAGTCATTGAATGAGGCACTACATCATGCCGGGTTACAAAACCGCCGTGACGTAAACATCAAATACATTGATGCTGAGGACATTGAGAAGGAAGGCGTCTCCCTGCTTGACGATGTTGATGCGATTCTAGTTCCTGGTGGATTTGGTGAGCGTGGCGTAGAAGGTAAAATACAAGCAGTCCAGTATGCGCGTGAAAATAACGTCCCTTATCTAGGAATTTGCCTGGGTATGCAGGTTGCGCTGATTGAATTCGCTCGTAACGTCTGTGGTATGGAAGATGCGCACAGTACAGAGATGACTATGAATACGACCCATCCTGTCGTAGCGCTTATCACCGAATGGCTCAATGAGGATGGGGTAATTGAAGTACGAGATGAGGATTCAGATCTCGGCGGAACGATGCGTCTCGGTGCTCAGACCTGTATCTTACAACCAGACACACTGGCGAGAAAACTCTATGGCGAGGATGAAATCGTTGAACGTCACCGACACCGATATGAGGTAAATAACGTATTCTTAGATGAAATGCTGGAGAAAGGACTCGTGGTTTCGGGCAAATCAGCAGACAACGAACTCGTAGAAATGGTTGAACTACCAGATCATCCCTGGTTTTTGGGTTGTCAGTTTCATCCAGAATTTACATCAAGCCCTCGTGATGGTCATCCAATGTTCACTGGCTTTATCGAGGCTGCAATCAAGTATCATGAGAAATAATTTCTAAGCGAAGGAATAACTAATGTCTATTATCACCAAGATCACAGGTCGGGAAATACTCGACTCCAGAGGAAACCCAACGGTCGAAGCGGAAGTCGAGCTGGCTTCAGGACACAGCGGTGTCGGCGTTTCGCCGTCAGGCGCATCCACAGGCTCACGGGAGGCCCTTGAGCTACGTGATGGGGATACCAGTCGCTATGGCGGTAAAGGTGTCACCAGGGCAGTAAGTCATGTGAATAATGACATTGCCAATGCTGTTCTTAATAAGGATTTTGATCAGGGCACACTGGATAAGGCGCTGATTGATCTGGATGGCACGGCGAACAAAGAAGTGCTTGGAGCCAACGCCATTTTGGCGGTATCGCTGGCGTTTGCGAAAGCTCAGGCAGCTGAGTTAGGTAAACCACTTTATGAGCAGATACAGGCCAATGATTACACTTTGCCAGTACCGATGATGAATATCATCAACGGTGGCGAGCATGCGAATAATAGCGTCGATATACAAGAATTCATGGTCATGCCTGTCGGTGCCAGTACGTTTTCAGAGGCATTACGCATGGGAGCAGAGATTTTCCACGCGCTGAGCAAAGTGTTAACCGCTCGAGGCTTGAGTACTGGAGTCGGTGATGAAGGTGGATTCGCGCCAGATCTTGATTCCAACGAAGATGCATTGAAAGTGATTGTAGAAGCCGTTAACAACGCCGGCTACAAAATGGAAGAAGATATCTATCTGGCAATGGATGTCGCCAGCTCTGAGTTTTATCGCGATGGAATGTATCACCTGGAATCTGAAGGTCGCTCTATGACTTCCGAGGAATTTGCCGACTATCTCACGGAACTCGCCGGTCGATATCCAATCGTATCCATCGAGGATGGCATGGCAGAGGACGACTGGGCCGGGTGGGCTATTCTGACTGAGAAACTCGGCGATAAGGTACAGCTGGTCGGTGATGATTTATTCGTTACCAATACGGCGATTCTGAAACGTGGAATTGAAGAGGGCATTGGTAACTCCATTCTGATCAAGGTCAACCAGATTGGTACACTCAGTGAAACGCTCGCTGCGATTAAGATGGCTCATGATGCGGGCTTCACAACTGTGATCTCACACCGCTCAGGTGAAACAGAAGATACCTTTATTGCGGATCTGTCAGTTGCCGTGGCTGCTGGTCAAATTAAGACGGGTTCTCTATGCCGTTCTGATCGAATTGCCAAATATAACCAGCTACTGCGGATCGAAGAGAAACTTGGTACTGCAGCTGTGTATCCGGGCAAGAAAAGTCTGCGTTGGCTGAATTGATGCTAGGGAAACTTAAAACGCTATTTAAAGACTCATTCGCGACAGCAGAACGCGAACCTGTCGACGTTCAGGAGCAACTTAAGATGGCGAGTGCGATATTGCTCCTGGAGGTCGCCCGTACTGATCATCACATAGAAGATTCTGAATTACAGCAAATCAAGTCTGTGATTCAGGATAAGTTTGATCTCTCTGCTGAGGCTTCCCAGGCCCTCATGGATGAGGCGGATGAGTCTATTGAAGACATCATCGACTTCCATCAGTTTACTTCCCTACTTAATGAGCACTTCGAGATCGATCAAAAGTGCCTCCTGATCGAATACATGTGGCAGATTGCGCTAAGTGATGGCAACCTCGATGCCTATGAAGACCAATTCATACGGAAAATCTCCGATCTACTCTATCTCCGTCATTCCGAACTCATATCAGCCCGAGAACGCGCGAAAGAATCACTCTGAATTTGTAAACTCTTGAGATTGGTATTTTCTAGATTCTAAGTCTATGTAATAACTTGTCTAGCTGGAGACGCCATGAACACATCCCTGTGGGCTCGACTACGACATCCTGTCTCCGTACGCTCCTGCAATCCAAGTTATTACACAGCCTTTCACAGAATGCACGATCGTTGGATGTTGTTAGTTTGAATATGTGCCTTTTCAAGGGCTTCCGTAGGCAGGACGCCGGAGGGGAGCCCACAGGGATGTGTTCATGGCGTCCCTAGAAAAGGTACTAGCAAACTAACAGCTTACTTAACTGAGAGTTATGAGAGTTGAAGTTTAATCTGTCGCGATACCCTCACTCATAATGTAATGCATGCACGGGACTTGATTTAGCTACTTTCAATGCATGCAGGGCTATCACACACCAGGATATGAAGACAGCTGCTACACCACCTATGATTATCAGTGGAACTTGCAGAGTCATTTCAATTCTGTTCGCGAAAAAATTTAAGTACATGCCCGATGCCAGATACACTAGCGGGAGCGCAATGATGATTGCCCACATGACGGGTTTGGAAAATTGCCAAAGCATCATCTTAACCAGTTGAACCACATTGGCACCGAGAACCTTCCTAATACCTATTTCCTTGGTGCGAACTTTAGCCATATAAGCTGCTAACCCAAATAAACCGATTGAAGCAAGCGTCATAGCGACTGCAGCAAACCCAGCTAGAACCGAATTCATGGTTTTGAATATAGTAAATATTCTATTGAATACATCGATCAGATACTCGTGCTCAATGGGTTGTTCAGGAAGTACATCTCGCCATGTGTCTTCAATTTGTTCGATTATACTGCCAGATGTTCCGGGGGCTAACTTAATGGCGCCATATTTGTACGCGCCAATAGACCAACGAAACATAAATGGCTTTATACTACTGTGCAGGCCATGGATATTTTGTGTTTCAACAACGCCAATAATTTCAAATCGAAAGGTCGTACCATCTTCACCAGGGAGTGAATAAACGGATTGATTGATCGCTTCTTCATTTGATTTAAACCCGAGTTGTTGACGTAACAGTTCATTGATAATTATGGCAGCTGATTCGGAATCCTGACGTTGAATGTCGCTGCTTACTTCTCGTGAAAAGTTTCGTCCAGCAAGAAGTTCAATACCAAATACATGGATAAATTGATCATCTGTCCATAGACGATTTACATGCAATGCTGAGTCACCATCACCAGATACTCTGCTGATATAGTTGGTACTGTTGGATTGATCAAATGGAATATGAGTTGAAAATGTGACATGTTCCACGTTGGGTATTTTAGTCAGTTCATCCCTGAGTATATTCTTACGTTCATGCACCTCATCTTTATCTGTGCGATTCAATACGATGATATCTTCTTTTGGATAAATATTACTGCTGTCTCGCACCATCGCATTCTGAAAGAAAACGACCATAACCATACCCAGCATAAAAATTGAAAGCACAAATTGAATACCTATCATCATTGATCTAACCAAGTTCCCTTTACTGCCTTTTATGCTCATTCCTTTCAATGCATAAATCGCATTGGTTTTGGTGATCAGATAGGAAGGATAGGCCCCGGCTACTATGCCAACAACAATTGTTGCTCCGATCAAGTAGGGTATTAGATTCAGGTAATCAAGACTTACACTTTTACCAGTGGATTCATTGAATACAGGTAACATAATTTCAATCAGTACCATAGCCAATAACATGCCTATCGCTGTGATGGTGATGCTCTCGGTGAGGAATTGCATCATCAATTGCGAACGACTGGCACCGAGTGCTTTTCTCATTCCCACTTCACGTGTTCTACCTAAGCTTTGCGCCGTGGCGAGGTTGGTATAATTTACAACGGCGATAATCAGTACCAGTAAGCCGAGTACCTGAATTGATTCAACGACAGGTAAGTTAATCATATCCCATAAACCTGTATTGGCCGCGGTGATGGGCCGAGCATAGACACCAGTCATAAAAGTTTCTATCAGCTCCGCAGGCGCGTGAGCAAGAAAAATCGTATTAACTTTATTGGTAAGCTGCGCAAGCGGCATCGGCTCAGATAGTTTTAAATAGGTATAGTGACCACTACTGGTATTTCTGTAGCCTGCCTCCCATTGAGCCATCGCTCTTAGTGCCTCAGTAGAGAGTATGATATTGAATGGGTCACCCATGATTAATTGTGTAGAAATGAAATGACTATTAGAGGGAAGATCCTCTATCACTGCTTGAATCCTAAATTCATGTTCATGATCCAATACAATAACTTCACCACGAACGTCAGTGCGACCGAAGTACTTTATGGCCTGACTTTCTGTTAGAACGACCCCCTTGGGGTCTTCAAGAGCGTCAGCGTCACCATGGATGAAATTAAATGAAAAGATTTTCAATAGGGCAGGATCTGCAAATTGAATCATCTCATTAAAATGGGTGTCTCCGATACTGACGAGATAATCATCAGACAGTGTACGTGCCATATACTCAACTTCTGGTATTCCTTCCTTGAACAATGGGCCAAGCACATCATAAGTAGTTTCCATGCGATTGACACCGATATCGGCTTGTGGGGATAACTGTGATGCAATGTAATAAATACGTTCATAATCCTGCCACATGGTGTCATGTGATTTTTCATAATTTGCAATGATGTTGCCAAATAGAAAAATAGTTAAACCAATAGCAAGACCAAACACATTAATAGCCGCGAATAATTTATTTTTAGATAATGCTCTTAGTGCAATCGTTATGTAATTTTTAAACATATCGTTATCCCCTGAATTAGTAATGCTATTGTTGTGACTAATTAGCCACGGCTAGATCGGCGACATGAACATTCTCTGTGACAACATGGCCATCAAAAAGATTAATTGTGCGACGAGCATAATCAGCGTGAGCTTGAGAGTGTGTCACCATAATGATGGTCGTCCCTTCCTCGTTCAGGCCTTGAAGAATTTCCATAACCTCTTGGCCGTGAGCACTATCCAAATTACCTGTCGGCTCATCTGCTAGAATCATAGATTGGTTTCCGACGACTGCTCGAGCGACAGCAACTCGTTGCTGTTGGCCCCCTGAAAGTTGATTGGGCATATGCTTTGCACGATGAGCAATGCCAACCTTATCCATCACCGATGCGACCCGTTCATTACGTTCTGATGCAGGTACATTGTGATATAACAGCGCAAGTTCGATATTATCCTTAACCGTTAATTCATCAATCAGGTTAAAACTCTGAAAAATAAAACCGATATTATGTTTTCGAATATCACTTAACTGTTGTTCATTAAATGCTGCAACATCGGTACCTTGAAAGAAATAACTACCCTCTGTGGGGTTATCTAACATACCGATAATGTTCAGTAATGTTGACTTGCCACAACCGGATGGTCCCATTATCGATACAAATTCACCTTTATCGATTTCAATATTGACATTGTTTAATGCCACAGTCTCAACTTCATCGGACTGATAAATTTTCGAAAGGTTATGTAATTTCAGCATGTTAGTTTCCCTCTGGTTGGTATTTGAGCCAATAAAATGTTGTTAATTAATGGCAAGGCGATCCATATCGCGATAATTGGTATAGGGAGAGGTAATGATTTGCTCACCCTCCTCAAGTCCTTCGAGTACCTCAATGTAACGGCTGTTGCGTCGTCCCAGGGTAATCGTTCGTTTAACTGCCTGCTTGCCATCATCGGTTACTACAAAAATCCATTTACCACCTGTGTCTTGATAAAAGGTACTGTTTGGGATCAGTAGCGCTTTGGTATCGTCGCCTAGCGTTAATCTTGTTTGTATCGTTTGACCACGGCGGATGTTATCGGGTTGGTCACCGATAAAATTGAAGTCGACCTCAAATCGTCCGTTCTGAACTTGCGGATATATTTTGGTAATTTCTAATGGGTAGCTTTCGTACTGAGCTTTTTGACCTATATCGACTCGTCCAAGGTAAAACTCGTCAATAAAGGCAGACAGTTTGTAATCATTGGGAGTATCAATTTGGCCGAGTCGTTCACCACGCGGGATAGATTGTCCAACCTCGACATTGAAACCGGAAAGTTTACCATCGACAGGTGCTCTTACATTCATGTTTTCAAGATTCTGTCGTGAAATTTCCAGATTACTCTCCAGCCGAGCTCCAGTTGATTTTAGAAATTCCAGTTGCTCTTCTTGAAGTCTGGTGTCGGTCTTCTGACTCTCGAGTGTTACGGCCAGTCGATCTTTATACCAGTCGAGAGTGTCCTTGGTATCCAGATAATTCCTCAAAGGTATGGTGCCGTTTTCTACTAACGTAGCCTCGCGCTGTTCTTGGCGAGTTAACATTTTGATTTGATAATTTATGTCTACTAGATTGCGCTTATGTTGTAATCGATTCTGCTCTAGACTCAATTCGATAGAACGCATGTTATTCAATTGTTCAGCGACTCTCGCTTCATTACTCAATACATTGAGTTGAAGTTGGGCATTTGACAGTTTCACAATCAAGTCACCCGCTTTTAAATCGGCCCCGTCTTCGACGAGGATTTGTTCCACACGACCACCCTCAATCGCGTCTAGATAGACAGTTTGTGCCGGTGTGACTCGTCCTCGAATTGGGATGAAGTCTTCAAACGTACCTGATTCTACTGTCGAGATTTGAATTCTATTGGCAGTAACCTCTAATGAACGACCCGCTGAATTAAAAACGATCTCGTAGGCTAGATATCCCAGAAATAGAAATGCTATGCCCATTGTGGCTATACGTTTGATATCGAATTTTTTCTTCTGAATCTTTCGATCCATACTCGCACCAGAGACTGGACCAGAGTTAATTTTGTCCGAATTCATCCTACCCTTACTACCCTTACTACGCTTGATCAGAATAATGCAACCTATGTGCCAGAACGTTAAGTCATTGATATGATGGATAAAATAATAAATCAGATAATGTTATGCATTAACACTGTACGAATTCGCACACTAAGTGTACGATAGTGAACACTTATTGAGGGTGATAAATGAAACAAACTGGCCATATCCTAATTATTGACGATGACGAGGATATTCTCGCGGCAGGTAACTTATTACTTAAGCGTCATTTTACTGATGTAACCTCTTGTAATACGCCTGAAAATATCCCGCAATTACTTAGTGAACATGATTTTGATGCGATACTACTGGACATGAATTTTGGCCCGGGTGAAAGCAGTGGAAAGCAGGGGTTTCATTGGCTAGATGTCATTATGAGCATCGATTCTGATGCTGTTGTAATCATGATTACAGCGCATGGTGGCATTGATGTCGCTGTTGAGGCAATGAAACAGGGAGCGACTGATTATGTCGCCAAACCATGGGATAATCAGAAATTAGTAGCCACATTATCAGCGGCTGTACAACTAGGACAAACTCGATCTGAGGCATCGACACTAAAACAACAAAACAAAGTGTTGACGCAAGTCACTTCTTCGCCTGCAGGACAAATGATTATTGGTGAGAGCCGGGCGATGCAGAAAGTCCAGACTCTTATAAACAGAGCTGCTCCAACTGATGCGAATGTCCTGATCTTAGGAGAGAATGGTACTGGTAAAGAGTTAGTAGCCAGAGATCTTCATCATCGTAGTCATCGGTCTGAGCAGGTCTTTTTGTCGGTGGATCTTGGCTCGATCTCTGAATCATTATTTGAAAGTGAACTATTCGGCCATAAAAAAGGTGCCTTCACGGACGCAAAGGAAGAACGGATTGGCCGTTTTCAAGCGGCGTCAGGCGGAACCTTATTTCTCGATGAAATTGGTAATTTACCGCTTCATTTACAAGCTAAATTACTGACCGCAATCGAACAACGACAAGTGACCCCTCTCGGAGCAAATAAGCCAATATCATTCGATGTAAGGATCATCACTGCGACTAATCTGACGCGCGATAAATTAACTGATGAATCGGTATTTAGACAGGACTTATTATTTCGCTTGAACACGGTTGAAATTAACTTACCGCCATTGCGACAGCGAGAGCAGGATATACTTCTTATTGCTGAGTATTACATTCAGCAATACAGCAAAAAATATAATAAACCGATTAAACCCCTGACGGCTGCGGCTCGGAGTGCATTAAGTCATTATGATTGGCCAGGTAATATTCGCGCACTACGACACGCCACCGAGAGAGCGGTCATCATGTCAGATTCAGAATCCTACAGCGCAGAGGATTTTCAACTAACGACCACTGATGTGAAGGAGAAACCGATTTCAGAAAGCGCTGGTTTTGAGACTGAGTTAAATCTTGAAAAAATTGAGCGCAATGCAATTGAGACTGCGCTAAAAAAACATCGTTACAATATTTCCCATGCGGCAAAGGAACTCGGATTAACGCGTGCAGCCCTCTATCGCAGGATGGAGAAATATGGGCTTTAAACGCTTTTCAATCTTGATAATTATTCGTGTGCTACTAATCCTGTTCACGCTATGGGGATTAATTAGCTTGTATCTAATGTCGGAATATCCAACCGCAATGCTTTTAATTATTGTGCTGCTAGTCTCACAGGTATTTGAACTGTATCGATTTGTTGCCAAAACAAATCAAGAACTATCACGATTTCTCGAGTCTGCGCGTTATGCTGACTTTTCGCAACATTTTGAGTTATCTGGTGTGGGGGCTGGTTTTGAAGAGTTGGGTCAGGCATTTAGTGATATTTTAAAACGCTTCCAAAATACACGCTCGGCACAGGAAAAAGATCTAAAATATTTAAAGGCCATGGTAGAACACATACCGGTACCATTAATCACTATTCAACAGAATGAACATATCCAACTACTGAACAATAGTGCTAGACGGTTATTTGCTAATCATCATATCAATAAGTTATCAGATTTAGGAAAATTCGGTGCCGACCTGTCTATTCAACTGACTGAAATATCTCCCGGTCAAAGGCGTTTAGTTAATTTAGAAATGGATGGCATGACATGGCAACTTATGATGTCATCGACCGATGTAATCATTGAAAATCAACGTGAGAAACTAGTCAGCCTGCAGGATATTCAAAGTGAACTCGACAGCGCTCAGCTCAGAGCGTGGCAAGATTTAGTTAGAGTACTGACGCATGAGTTAATGAATAGCATCACTCCCGTCGCATCTTTGGCAAATACTGCGACCGATCTAATGACAGAGTTGCAATGTAAACTTCCCAACAATAACGGGTGTGAGGAAGACCTGGAGGATATCGTTAACGCTATCGCGACTGTCGCAAGAAGAAGTGATGGTTTAATGGCTTTTATTAATAGTTATAGACAACTAACACGCTTACCAAGTCCAGATAAAAAGCACATTAAAGTTGCAGATGTTGTTAACAATGCTCTAGACATCGCTGGCTATAATTGGAGTGAAATAGGAATAGTTATTGAAAAACAAATAACCCCAAGCGCTCTCGAAGTACAGGTTGATAAAAATATGATCGAACAGGTGTTGATAAACCTGCTGAAAAATTCTGCTCAGGCGATGACGGATGTTAAAGCGCCAGTTATCACGGTCGAATCTAGACTAAATAGTCGAGGTCATGTGGTTATTGAAATTTCTGATAACGGGCCAGGTGTTCCCCAAGACATACAGGATAGAATCTTTGTTCCTTTTTATACCACCAAAAGAGACGGCTCAGGCGTAGGGTTGGCATTCAGTAGACATGTGCTGATAGCTCACGGTGGCAATCTGAAACTCGATACCAGTTACTCTGATGGCGCCAAATTTATACTGACGTTCTAAGTAGGTCAGACTTTGCTTATAGGGATGTAAGTATGTCAAGAAATGTCTGGAACATTTCAGACCAGTCTGACATTACAATGTCGATTGTTGGATTAAAAATCCAACCTACCAACAATTACCCATATCTTATAACTGGCAGTTCAGTTGATAGAGAGCTTGCCCTGATTCGTGGTATTTCTTTTCGAACGGGGTCAGGTAATCCTCATCGGGTGTGTACTGTTTGATGTCGCCTACGGGATAGTTCATGTGCTTTAGGGCAAGCTGAAATTCCTCAGCATAAATTTTCCAGTTCGTGCGCAGTTCTACATGGCCGCCTAGCTTTAGCATGGCAGGAAATACTGGATGTCCGTGCCAACGTCGTTGCAGATGTTCTTTCTTAGGCCAGGGATTTGGAAACAGTAGATAGTGCTTATCTAGTCGCCAATTATCCGCCAGTGCCAATCGCCAGAAATCGATACAATTCGCCTGAATCAGTATTAGATTTGGAGGGATAGTCCCATTCTTTTTTGCTAAGCGATGCACAGACTGATCGATCCCAATCACCCAATGCGACGGATTTTGCTCTGCCAATAGCCGACTCGATTGCCCCACACCACATCCAGAATCAAGAATGATTGGTCGGGCAAATTCAGCAACTTGCTCATTGACCTGTGCGAATGATCGTTGTGCAACTGCAGGGATTGGTCTGCGAAAATCAGATTGTAAATGTCGTTTAAGTTTGTCCTGTAAATCAGGATGAGGCCCTTTCTGATTAGACGTGACAATACGGGAAATATTCAATTCAACTCCTGAAATTCGTTCAGTTAAGGTTCATTTACAGACCCATATACTGAGGCCATATTCAACAGACTACGGTTTAAAGATAGAGTCATCAGGAGATTATTATGACGTACTTACAGAGCGGACTAAAGACCCTATTATTATCTGCCTCACTAACCTGTGTGGCAGTCGCTGCGGATACAGTGCCAGGCAGCAAGAGTGCCGAATGGCAACATAAGGATACCAGTCAGCAAGAGTCACTAAAGCGTGGTAAATTCGATCCTGACCGTAATGCTCAGCATAGACGAATAACAATCGTTCCAGAGACGCTTGATAAGGAGAAATCGCTCAAGGCCTCGAAGAAAAAGACTCGGCCATCTGAACGCAGTCTGAAGTCTGCTTCTCATGACTTCTCATTTGCAGATGCTTACGTTGAATTACTCCTGGATCAGGATTATGACGGCTATTATTCTGAATTCAGAGTGACATTTGATGCTGACACAGTATTTACTTATGCGGACGTCTACGCTGAGTTATATCTTAGCCTCAATGGCGGTCCGTGGGAGTTGTATCATGAGACCGAAATATTTGAAATCAGGAATTTCAGCTCCTACGATGACTACTCGGTTACGACCTATCTGACAACGGGTTATCCGCCCGGTAGCTATGACATTCTAATCGATTTGATTGATACCTATGACAATAGTTATGTGGCAACGATCAGTGCTGATGATCTGTATTCACTAGCAGACAAGCCACTCGAGGATGAAACCTTCGAGGATTCTTCAACCTATCATTCTGATGTAGTCATCTTTGATGCAGAAATCCAGTTATTGGATGATTATGACAATGATGGCTTTTATCGTAGTTATAGTCTGAGTTTCGATGCAGATGTGAACGTGGGTAGCACCGCTGTGTTTGCGGAAATCTGGTCGCGTGACGAGACGGGTGACTGGTATCTGGAAACTACGACCGAAGATTTCGTATTAAATGGCAACTCGACACTCGATACCTACGTCCTTGAGACCACGCTCGAGTCTGGTTATTCAACAGGCTATTATGATTTCAAGATCGATATTTATGATGCGTCATCTGCACAATTCTTAACTTCAAGTGATGCATTTGATGCTCAGCTATCCTATGTGCCATTAGAGGATGCGGGCGCTGATACTGTCGCGACATCATCTACTGTGATTCATACCTCGACCGTGAGTGTAGAATCCGGTGGCGCGGGTAGTACTACTGGCTTGTTAGCACTGCTTGGTTGTTTAGGAATATTTTTGCGACGAAAAAAATTGGTCTAATAATACAGTACTTTAACGGCCATCCCTGAGGTGGCCGTTGTTATTTTAGATTGTGACGTTTACGAATCTCTTCAGTGATCACCATTAATTCCAGAATGCCAACCAGAGAATGATAGGTATCCTCAAACTCAACTAGCTTATGGCGGGAGTTTTTTCGCACAACATTAACTTCATCGCTCAAACTCGCCATGTTTAACTTTGGAACTGCGCTGTAAGAAAGGGTATAGGCGGTGAAGGAATTCGAATTGGCCTTACTGCGAAAGTACTCGACTCGCTCAATGTCAGTTTCAAAATCAGACCACAGCTTGACCTCGACATGTTCAACAGGGTATCCCTTCCTGGAAACATATAACTCCTGGTTTATTACATGTTCCTGTTCAACTCTAAGCTGTCTAAACAGGCTAGTTATTTTTACTCGTTCGAAAAGTGCTGAGAAATCGTAAATTGAATCACCCACTGCGAATGGTTTCAGAATACTTTTAGTCGAGTGTGATTGAATGATATAGGGAACTGAATATTGATTCTGCTTTCGAGCCACCAATAGCGATTGAGTTGCCAGACACTGATGCATCCAGGCCTCACTCAGTCGAGCTTTCGTGCTCATCCATAGTTCGCCTGTGCAGTGTTTTAGAATATCGACATTCTGATGAATGAGTTTCTTTAGGAAAATAGCAGCTTGATGTTGCGATACGCGATGATCTCGGCACAGACAGACTGCACCATCGGGGGTAATTGCCACAACCCGATAGGGTTCAGATTTCAACTTAGCACTTCGAAACTTCTTATTAAACCCCGTGAATTCCAGATACACCGTGTCTCGAATCTGAAAATCCTTGTAACGATCTGTACTCACCTTTAGGCCGTTTACAGAGAAGTCTTCGGTCGTTCCAGGATACTTCTCCCCATAGAGTTTCATTACGATGGGTGTACGGTAGATGTATCGTTGCTCATTACGGCGCTTGCTAATGCCTAGTCGCAAGCGGGTAAATTCTGCAGTATGCGCACGGCGTATTTCATAGTTATCGAAGAAATGATCGGGCACTGATACCGATTGCTCATCCATACTCAGTAGTGGGTCGCGCTTCAGGGTATTCGTGATATCTGTAAGATAGATAAGATGGCTGTACTGATTAAACTGAGCCACCAGGTTATCTACCTGCTCTTCGCTTTCAGACGCCAACTGACTTAATAACTCACGACTGCGCGCTTCTGGCAAATCTTCTAGTTTATAGACATTGATTCGCCAGGCTGTGAAGCTGTCTTGTAAGATACCCACTTGAAGAAATTGCAATCGCTCCTTGCTGTCTCTAAGTTGCCATGAGCAAGCACATAATATTCTCCTGGTACCTTCGCCACGATATCGGTAGGAATATATTTCCTGAGCCACATGCTCACGCTCCACGATGCCATTCAATCGAATCGTGCTAAGGTTTTTCTCCAGATGACTTAGCATTGATTGGCCGACGCCGGTGAGCTGATTTTGATTCGAAATAGAGATTCCTATTTCTTGAATCTGAATTTTTTCCCTTGCCGTAGAGATAAAGCAGGCTAAATAAGGCAGAGATTTTATATAGAGGTACTCCCATGCCTTGCTTACCAAAGCCATGGTCGAATCCTCTGAATCGATGCGATATCGATGCTTCTTGGCCTGAATGAATGATTCGAGGAAGTGATCGAATTCGTGGCTACCGGGCTCTTTTCGTACCAGGAATAGTGACATGTGCAATGAACCGATACTGTGCTTCATCAAGACATAACTCACTTGCCCGAACTCTTTCTCATAACTCTCTTCAAGTGTAGGGAAGCTCAATAGCAATTCCATGCTATCAACAACATCGAGTAACTTATTGACCCGCAGTTGTATTCCGCTAACGGATATATCGACGGACCGAGCCATGATCAATGAGCCGGACGGCATCTCTATTTCAACATCGGTACCGAAGTTTAGCCGTCCTTCCTGTCGATGTTGGCTGTAACCGGCGGGAATCACCATAGGTGGTGAGATGCCATCATCAGTATCGCCTTGACCTTGGGTTGGCATATTGGCCGAGGCGTATTTAATTACTGAGTCATGAATCTTTTCGTTATAGCGTCCATTATTCCGCTCAAGTAGCATTTGCATGTAGTCATTCGACTCACGGTCGAGATAATGTACGGCGTCGTCGATATACACGGGCGAACAGGAATAGGGATAGATAGGTCTCAGATCAATGGTTTTATCGAATAGTGGTTCTTGCTCTGACTGATCGATTGCCCGCGTGCGCTCTTCAAGCGACTCACTTAGGCCTTTAGCACCAAAACGATTGCTTATAAAATGTTTGATCTCTTCTTCGGCCATGCAAACTTTCTCGGCGTATCCTTCGTCTATAAGAATACAGTTACGTAGAACTACTAATCTGATTACTAGTGTGAAATTTACTAAATCTTGGTGACATTAACTTGCTTATCGACCGAATAACACACTTCTTAACATTTTAACAAACAAAAAAACGTTTAAAAACAGTAAGCTGTATACATATTAAAGGTTGGCATCATTCATGCTTAACCAGTTAGTAAGAACGGTTATTCAGACATTCTAACGCGGATTTCGATACCAGACTCCGATGACTGTCACAGAAACCGACAGATAACTGCATACGATGAATGAGAATGGGAACAATGAATCACATGAAACAAGGTAGCAATATTAACATGCGAGGATTGATACTTATATTGGCATCACTACTGTTCAGTGTTGCTCTAACGGGTTGTGGTGAATCCAAATCCAATGCGACGGAGGAAAAATCCGTAGTGTTAGTTCCCGTACAGGCTGATAAGGTTGCGATTGGTAACATCGATGCTGCCTATGGTTCAACCGCTGTTCTTGAAGCAGCAGAAGAAGCACAAGTTGCTGCTCGTCAAGCGGGAGTCGTAATCGAAATAAACGCAGAAGAGGGTGATTTCGTCGAGGCCGGTCAGATCCTCGCACAATTAGAAACAGATCAGCTCGAATTACGTCTCAAACAGGCACAAGCAAATCTGAAGCAGTTAGCGAATGAAATGAAGCGGCTACAGCGCATGCATCAGCGCAATATGGTTAGTGCTGATGAATTTGAACGTAGTAAGTTTGTCTACGAAGCGCAAAAAGCGAGAACGGAATTAGCTGAGCTTAACCTTGATCATGCGACGATACGAGCCCCTATTAGTGGTGTTATTGCCAATCGCCACATAAAGGTGGGCAATATGCTGGTCGAGAATCAGGCTGCGTTCAAGATTACTGACATGTCTGAACTACATGCGATCATACACCTTCCTGAGTCAGAGGATGCGGATCTCCAAGCGGGTCAGACTGCTTTCATTCAGGTTGCCAGTAGTGACACTCCCTATACAGGAAAAATAGAGCGAATTAGCCCAGTGGTCGATCGCAGTACGGGTACGATTCGCGTAACGGTTGCTATTTCTGCTGATGAGACTGGGCTACGTCCAGGTATGTTTAGTCGTGTCGGCATCATCTATGACACACATACAGACGCCATGTTGATCCCCAAAGTTGCCCTGGTGACCGAAGACAAGGATGCCTATGTGTTTATCATTGATGAGGGTGTGGCGTACAAGAAATTAGTGCAGACTGGATTCGTTAATAATAATGATGTCGAGATCGTATCCGGTATTTCGCCATCGGATCTGGTAATTACCATGGGCCAGAGAAATCTTAAAGATAAGACTCAGGTTGAACTTATTGAGGCAGTTGCAAACCTTTAGACTTCCACACCTAGGCTGCCCTATTCGACTCCATACAATTCCTCCTTGTATGGAGTTTTTTTTACACGGTTATCTTTCGGATTAAATGATCGTATTGCGGTATAGTAGAAGTCATGCTGGTGAATCTATCTAGGAAGATATGTCTGATTTAATTTCTGCAGTGAATGATATTGTAAGGCCATTGGGCGAGGAGTTATTGCCGCTGTTTGCCAAGGTCGATCCCATCACCAAGGAAGATGGTAGCTGGCTAACTGCAGCCGACCATCAGGCG
Source organism: Enterobacterales bacterium (assembly GCA_965250035.1). GTDB lineage: Bacteria > Pseudomonadota > Gammaproteobacteria > Enterobacterales > CAXRAF01. Next base: position 247,054 of record OZ252282.1, read on the forward strand.
CATCATGTATTGAGTGAATCACTACCCAATCTTGTTAATCTTCCTGTGTTGAGTGAAGAGATTTCAGAGCAGGAGCAGCTAGCAATTATCAAGGAGTCGCAAGCGGGCTACTGGTGTGTCGATCCATTGGATGGAACCTCGAATTTTACATTGGGTATACCGCACTGGTGCATCAGTATTGGCCTGGTGATCGAGTCAGAGATCAAACTGGGTGTTGTGTACGATCCAAACCTAAAGGAACTATTTGCTGCGGTTGATGATCAACCATCGACATTGAATGGGCATAGAATTAAAAACGCACCAACTGAACAACTATCTGATGCGATTGCTATGATCGATTTCAAACGGATACCAGGCTCAATCGCGCAACATTTGATTCATAGCAATCCCTATCGTTCACAACGTAGCTATGGTGCGAGTGCTCTCGACTTGTGCTGGATTGCATCAGACCGATGTCAATTGTACTTCCACGCAGAACAAAAGCTATGGGACTATGTTGCCGGCAAGAAGATTTTGTTGAATGCTGGTGGTCAGTGTGAATCTTTCAATGGCAAAGAGGTGTTTCAAAACGATCTCGAGCCGCGTTCTATTCTCGCTGCTAGCTCTGAAAACCTCATGCAACAATGGCGTGATTATATTAGGTCTCTCAGCGACTGAAGAGGCAAGGTATTTGGACTAATCTCAGGTATCCAAGTGATTATAAAAAAACCAATAAAAGCAATATTTATTGATCTGGATGGGACGCTCGCAGATTCTGCCCCCGATCTCACAACAGCAATCAATATGAGTCTAAAACAGTTAGGCCTCCCGGGGCATACTCTAAAGAAGATCAGGCATTGGATTGGCAATGGCCTGGATCAGACCCTGCATCGTGCCTTGACGGATGATTTTCATGGGACAGCGAGTGCCAATCTTCATACTGATGCCAAACAAGGGTTCATTACTGCCTATGAGCAGGTAAATGGTGTTGAGTCTACATTGTTTCCGGGTGTTAAGGATGCGCTGGAGCGATTTAGTGCCAACGGCATTGCTCTTGCCTGTGTTACGAATAAGGGGCGCAAATTTACAATGCAACTACTAGAGGCACTCGATATTCAGGATTACTTCAGCCTGGTCGTTGCCGGGGACGATGTGAATGCCAAGAAACCTGCGCCTGATGCGCTGAACAAGGCCATTACACATTATGATCTGCAGCCAGGGGACTGTCTCATGATTGGCGATTCTGATAATGATGTTTATGCTGGTAACAGGGCGGGGGTTGATGTCCTTGTCGTAGACTATGGCTACTCTCAGGGAGTAAATCTCGCAGATTTGGATATTGCAGGTATGATAAGCTCTATTAATGATATTGAATTTTGGGAGCAATAGATGAGAGATATTAAAATCATCGCGTTGATACTAATCGCGGTTAGTCTGACAGCCTGTGCCAACTTGTCAAAATCTCCAGCTGAGAAAAGGGTTGCGATACTGGATATGCGTCAGGAGGTGTTGACGGAACTGTTTCGTGAAAAACCAGATGTTCGGTCCCAGGTTGAGAATTCAGAGGGCTATGCTGTATTCAGTAATGTTAACGTAAATCTTATCTTTGCAGCGGTTGGCGGTGGCTATGGCATCGCCAAGAATATGAAGACAGGCAAAGAAACATACATGAAGATGGGGGAAGTTGGCGTCGGATTGGGATTAGGCGTTAAGGACTTTCGAGCCGTGATGGTCTTCCACACAGCAGAAGCCTATAAGGACTTCATTGACTTTGGTTGGTCATTTGGGGGAAATGCCGATGCGGCTGCCAAGGCGTCAGACCAGGGTGTTGCGGCCGGGAAAGAAGCCGTCCTCGATGATGTTACTATCTATCAAATGACAGAGAGCGGACTGGCACTACAAGCCACGCTCAAGGGCGTTAAGTTCTGGAAAGATAACAACCTCAACTAAAATAACCGCTTCAACCGTTGTAACAAGCCTGATAAAACGTTAGGTAGTTCACATAACATGCTGTTTTTGTTGCAATTAGTACTACAACCTCTATTATCAGACTCATGTGCAACACTATTTACATATCTAAGCCAAGGAAATGCATGCCTAACTGGCTGAGAGCTGATTCATTTTTAGCACTGTTAATTATCAGTTTATTTACGGTTGGTGTCGTCACAGCCGCCCCTGGCGATATTCTCTACGAAAACAATTTCAATAGTAATAATGAGTTAAACACTGACTGGTCGCGGGATAGCGGTCAAGGGAATGATTTCCAAACGAACACTGCGATCACTAATTCTGGTTCGCGCTCACTTCGTATCCGTGATGGCTCAGGTGGCACCAGTAATAGCGGATTAATGGATGCTTCAGGCATTGCGGAGCTAGAGGTGAGTGTTTGGGTTAGTAACGGTAACCCGGATGATGACCCAGACGCAGGAGAGGATCTGGAGTTGTATTACTCTAACTCTTCTGGAACATTTATCCTGTTGTTTACCTGGTCTGGCTCTGATGCAGCAGGCACTATCTATGAAGAAGTTATCTCGCTACCTGCCGCTGCTTTGCATGATGATCTGCGCTTTCGTTTTAATATGACATCGGGTGGTAATGATGATCATTGGTATGTTGATGATTTTATTGTCCGAGAGCCCGATGACGGCAGCGGTGGCGGTGGAGGACCAGCGGAATGTATCGATGTTTTTGGAAGCGCTGTGCAGACTTCCGGTGCAACACTGACATTACCTACTTTTTTGGCTAGCGGATCAAATACTGACATTGATGATGACGATATCGATTTACCAGCGGGTGAATACAAAGATGTAACCGTTGATGAAGATGGCGAAATTGATTTCACGACAGTCAATGGTGAGTATCGGATTGATGAACTTGAGGTAGGTGAAAACGCCGTCGCAAGATTTCCTCCGGGCGATTATTTCATCGATAAACTAGAGTTCAAACAAGATAGTCGACTGGAAATCGTCGGTTCAGGTACGGTCAGAATATACTCAAATGAAGTAAAGTTTGAGGAAGGATCTGATATCGCCATAGGAGATCAATATCTAATCATCGTCGCTTATGGTGATGTAGAGCTTGAGGAAGACGTCAACTTTGAAGGAGTAATATTCTCAACTGACGAGGTAAAGATTGAGGAAGATGCTAACTTTACTGGTGCAATTAGAACCGATGATGAAGACATCGATGGCGATGCAACGGTTACCTATGACTCAAGTTATGTCACTGGCGCTGATTTCGATGGCATGTGTGGAGGAGCAACACTAACACCGGTCGCCTATTATGATATGGAAGAAGCCAGTTGGGGGGCTGTAATTGACCAGATAAGTGGATTTAATGGAACCGCTTTTAATGGGGCGAATACGACAGGAAGTGCTACATGTCGCTACGGGTTGTTTGATGGCGTTGATGACTATGTCGAAATCCCGCATGACGATGCACTTAATGGCTCAGATGCACTGACATATATTGCCTATATCCGCCCAAACAGCTGGACCGGTATTGACCAGATTGTTGCCAAGTCCGTCCATGGTGGTGGCTCAGGACGTGCGCAGATGGGACTCTTTTCTGAAAGTGGTGTATTCAAAGGACGGGCCGAAACTGAAGCTGGACGTATTGAAATAACCTCTCCACTGCCAGCTGTTGCTGGCGATTGGGTTCAGGTTGCATTGGTGTTTGACGGAACATCGTTGACTTTATATCAGGATGCAGTCGAAGTGGCCACAGACACGTTTGCTGCGACCACATTAATACAAACGACTGACCCGATTAATATTAGCAAACGGGTTGGCACCGATCAGTATTATTTTGATGGCTTAATAGATGAGGTTAGAATTTATACCTCAGCGTTATCAGGACAGGACATCTTAGATCTGTATAACACGGTAACTCCCTGTCCATTACCGACCATAGACCACATTGAAATAACTACGGACGGCGATGCCTTAACCTGTACCAGTGAAACGATTACTCTGCGAGCCTGTGCCAATGCTGATTGTTCAACTGTTGCAACTGAAGATGTTGCCGTAACGCTTGGGGTCACCGGTAGTGCGACGTGGAGTACAAACCCTATCACAATACCGGCTAACAGTGCTTCTGGCGTCGAACTCGATTTGATCGATCGTACTCCTGAGACGGTAACAATCAGTGTTTCATCGACATCTGTCGCCACGACCGGGACCTCACCACAATGTAGCAATGGTTCCTGTCAGGTAACGTTCAACGAGGCGGGCTATATTCTCGCGCTACCGAATCATAACTCCTGTGCGGCATCAACGCTTACTATTCAAGCCGTGCGCTTATCTGACAATGGGGTATCCTGTGCGCCAGCCTATAGTGGAGACCAGTCGGTTAATTTTGTCTACAACTATTCGAGTCCTGGTACCGGATCGACCATTCCACAGCTTGATTCGTCGGCCATGGCAGCAGCTGGGGTAACTCAAAATAGAATCATCACTTTTGATGCCAGTGCTTCAGCCAACTTACCTTTTAGTTATGATGATGCAGGACGTTTAACAATCACGGTGGGTGATGGTGGCGACAATGGCTTGTCATCAGCCAGTGTAAATACAGTGGCCACACCAGCTCAACTACTGGTCTTCACGAATGATGCCAACAATGCCTGTAGCGGTGCAGACTATGGGGGGTGTACCGAGTTCAGAACGGCTGGCGTTCCTGGAGATGCATCTAGTGAGTTCAATTTAACCGTTGCTGGTGCCTGTAGTGATAATACTGTGACGCCTAATTTTGCGCTAAACAACATAACACTCACGCCAAATCTGGTGGCGCCCGCGAGTGGGACCAATGCTAGTCTCGGTGTGACATCGGTGGACATCACATCGAACGGCACAACCACGATCAACCAAACGGTCTCAAATGTCGGTGCTTATACGATTACAGCAACCCCCGGTAGCTATCTCGGCACTACGATACCGGCCGCCACCTCTTCGACTATTGGACGCTTCACGCCAGATCGATTCCTTATCACCGACAATAATCCTATGCTTGATGATGCTACCTGTGATTTCACCTACCAAGATCAAGAAACAGGATTTGCGCCGGGCTTATCACCAACGTTGACAGTGACAGCCGTCAATAGCGCAGGCGCTACGGCGACGAATTATGGAGGAGATGGCGTTAGCAATAATGATTTCTGGAAGTTTAACTCGGCTGATTACTCAGGCCGCAGCTACAGTAATCAGGCAGTCCCATACCCAGGCTCTGTTACGGCGGGTCTTGGCGCGACGATACTTTCGGGGCAGGCCGATTATGATGGTGTGCATACCATTGCCTTCGCAGCTGATTTGATCACTCACAACAAGGCGGGTGTGATTCCTCAGACAACCAATGACGCGCCATTTACTGCACAAGTTTTGTTGACTCTGGCAGCATCGAGCCTCACTGACAGTGATGGCATATTCTATGATTCGAACACTGATGGTAGCTCAGATGACTATCTAACATCGTTGATTGGAGGTACCACTCTGCGTTGGGGACGATGGACCCTAGAGAATGGTTTTGGTTCAGAGTTACAAGCCATCGACATGAATCTGACTGCGCAATATTTTGATGGCGCACAATTTGTTAACGCATCAACTGATAACTGCACAGCTTCTGTAACGACTAGCTTGTCTAATTACACTGATAATCTAGCATCTGGAGAAACGACTCTGACACAAGGCGCAATATCATCGGGTGTCATACCTCTATCTTTTTCAGCCCCCGGTGCTAACAATACGGGATCAGTTCTTCTCACGATCACAACGCCGTCTTGGTTGCAGTTTGATTACGATGGTGACGGCAGCTTAGAAGATGTTCAGGCTACAGCGACATTCGGGATCTATGAGGGCAGGCGGCCCATTATCATCAAGCGTCAGACTTACTAAACTTGACTAGAGCTCATCAGAGATAAACAATGAAATGCAATATTATGTAAGCGTAGAATGCATGGATTTTAGGTGAAGATATTCATATCAAAGATGACATTGATCAGAAGGTTACTGATATTGGTTATTGCTGTCTCAGGATATGGAATTTACCAGTTTTTTCGCTATGAAGATTCATTACATAATAAGCCATCTAGTTCTGATAAAAATGCTGAAAATGAATCAGAATCAGCACGCAGCATCATAGCAGACCATCCTCTAATTAATACTTTGCCGTCAGAGGATGAACTAAGGCTATCTCAAGATAGTTTCGAAAAGCCCGCTACAGCGACGAATATAGCAACCAACCTCGAGAAAGCTGAACAGGCAAGAAAACGCAAAGAGCAAATTGAGTTACAGATGCGCTATGGTGGTGATAATCCGAAGTCATTCCTAGAAAAGCAAGATGAGCCTCCTGAGTCAAATTAGATCGACTTTGTTATGTAAGATTCATTGTTTGAGAAAGATATAACCACCTTTCTCTGCGCCCCAAACTTGCTTGTCATCAGCATCATAGCCTCTGTCCCAACTCAGAATTTTATCTGAATGGATTGTGACTTCAGATGTTGCATAGGTCGCCCCTCTGAGGTTACTTTGACACTTATTGGTATCAGTCGAACCACTATAAAGCCGAGTTGATTTATCCCATTGTAGGTAGACAGTACATCCCTTGCGGATGGTCAAATCATCGGTTGATAGTTCGCTAAGCGGGTCTTCATTTTGCCACGCTCCGGCAAACTTTAATGGCTCATCAAATGTGTATACGACACTTGCAAACCGATTCTCGCCTAATTGTTTGAGTTGATAGACTCTCTGACGATAGGGCTTTTCCAGATAGCCATCTGCGGCCTGCTCAACGTAAAGCCAGATATCTTCTCCCGCGTTTGGCCAGATACGTTTCATATGCAAGTGTATATTAAAATAGTCATTGTCTTTACTTGCCTGCTCTGAGGAATTGAATGAGCCTTGCATCCATTTAGCCAACTGTGCAAACAAATCAGGTTCTTTCGTCTGGCATTCTATTGAAAATAATAAGGTCGAAATTAATATGCTAGCCTTGATGTAATATTTAGCCGAGCCTGCCATGTCGCTCCCCTCGAAGATCGCTTTATAAGATAGGTCTTACTTATCATACTTGAATCAAATAGGACTACGATACCTATTTATATTTGACTCGACCTTAGTCTGCATGCAACAGTGATAATCGGCAACTTAACTCGTGCGACGAGAAGAGGGAGGATGATGAAAACACTGCTTAGGTGGAGTTTAAGATCACTATTGGTCCTACTGATACTGTTATTGCTGTCTTTAGGGTACTTGACGATGGTGTTTAATCAGTCGTTCACACCTCAATCGCGAGACTTTACCTTGTCAGCAAACATCAATTTGGCTGAAGGTGAACGACTCGCGCGAATTACGGGTTGTTACGGTGGGTGTCATGGCGCTGATGCAAGTGGTCAAGATTTTTTTGGTGTCTATGCGAGTAACTTGACGAAAATTGTACATGAGTATAGTGATGAACAACTTGAACATGCTGTCCGGCAGGGCATTAGGCCGGATGGAACCAGCTTAAAAATGATGCCATCGTCCATGTATCAACATGTCTCAGATGACGACTTATCGAATATACTAGGCTTTCTCAGGAGTCTACCTCAGAGTGACAAACCGATTAAAGGAGATGTCGCTATGATGGGCATGACTCCATATCTGGCATATACCTTTTATGGTGATCAGGTTTTGGCAGCACTTTACTCTTCATCCTCAACACCGCCAAAATTAAGACCCGCTAATGCGAAAATGGGTGAATACATGACCCAAATTTCGTGTACCGAATGTCATGGGGAAGATTTGCAAGGATTCGCTGACATGATTCCTAGCTTATCAATGGTCAATGCATATAGCCTCGAACAATTTAAAACGTTGTTATCTACAGGGAAAGCGCTTGGTGATAGGGATGTGGGTGTTATGTCTCAGGTGGCAAAATCCAGGTTTACACACTTGACCGAAGAAGAGGTCTCTGCAATTTATGAGTATATAAAATCGCGCGACTTTCTGTGAGTATTGGATATCAATCGGCAACAAATCAGTTTATTGAGTCAATACTTCAACTAAATACGCCTTACTTTTTCTGTCGCAATCTGATTGATTACTAATTGTTTAAGCTGATAGCTCTTTGTGATTTAAAATCCTGATGTGGAAACGTCACAATTGAGTGAACTGGAATCATATCGAATTCTGTAAGATGGATTTTCACTGTAAGAATACTCGCATGAACCGCCACCGAGATAACTTATGTCGAAATTCTCATCCTGCTGCCCACCACAATCTGTTGAGCTATTGGTACAGTTGTTTAACAAAAAGAGGAAAACGGTTCTGCAGTCAGTCGCATTGTTGGCAGACGGATTGGTTTCAGTATTAACGCGCCAATGCTGAACTGGGCACCCCGAGGCACTAAAATCGACCATGTTTATAAAGTTACTCGATACACTATCACCTTCCAGAGCCAGGTTCGAGCGTTGCTCACGACTAGTCCGCCATTTTAATTGTGCGATTTTCACACCTGATCGCAATGCAGCTGCTGTACTCGATACGACCGCCTGTTGAGCAGCGTCAGCATTGTTGGCAAATTTTGGTATTGCAATTGCACCGACCAAGCCAAGTAATATGATCACCGTGACTAATTCAACAAGGGTAAATCCAGTCTGTTTTTGATGATGGGTAAATTTCATTAATTCAGTCTATATTTGGAGTTTGTGTTAAGCGCCTAGTTGTTGTGGCATTATCACATTCATCATGTGTCAATAAGCATGTTGCGAACTGTATCATATGATCTATCATCTGGTTAGACCAAGTCGAACAAAACACTCATGAGAGTAGAATTAACAGTTGACTTCAGACTGGGTATTGGTATCCTTGCCGGTCTTGCTTTAAGCCCTGTAATATAGGGCGTTTACACGTATTTTAGATTGGAAATTTAACCATGCCGGTGATTACACTTCCCGACGGGAGTCAAAGAGAGTTTGCTGATGTTGTATCGGTTATGCAAGTAGCCGAAGATATTGGTCCTGGACTAGCGAAAGCCACCATAGCTGGCCGTGTGAACGGCGAGCTTGTCGATGCCTGCGATCCGATAACAACCGATGCAAAGCTTTCAATCATCACGAGTCGTGATCAGGAAGGCATAGAAATCATACGTCACTCCTGCGCCCACTTGATGGGGCATGCGTTAAAGCAGCTGTATCCGGATGTAAAAATGGCTATCGGTCCAGTGATCGAAGATGGCTTTTATTACGATATCGATCTTGAGCACAGCATTAATGAGGAAGATCTTGTTGCGCTTGAGAAACGGATGAAAGAACTCGCAGCTACTGGCTACCAGGTCATCAAGAAATTCGTACCCGTCGAACAGGCGGCTGAAGTCTTCAAGCAGCGTGGTGAGGATTACAAGCTAGAAATCATCCGGGATGATATTCCCGCAGGATCGAAAGTTGGTCTTTATCACCATGAAGAATACATCGATATGTGTCGCGGTCCTCACGTACCAAATATGTCGCACATCAAAGCATTCAAGCTAACCAAGCTGGCAGGGGCCTACTGGCGAGGTAACTCTGATAACAAAATGTTGCAACGTATTTACGGTACTGCCTGGGCGAATAAGAAAGAGCTTAATGCCTATATCAAGCGAATTGAAGAGGCTGAAAAGCGCGACCACCGTAAAGTCGGTAAACAACTCGGTTTGTTCCACATTCAGGAAGATGCGCCAGGCATGGTTTTTTGGCATCCGGATGGTTGGACGTTGTTTAAGCAGGTCGAGCAGTATATGCGCGATGTACTTCGCGATAACGGTTATGGCGAAGTCAAGGCGCCTATGATCATGGACAAAAGCCTCTGGCAAAAGTCGGGTCATTGGGATAAGTATCGTGAGGATATGTTTACTACGGCATCTGAAAACAGAGATTATGCGGTTAAGCCAATGAACTGCCCAGGCCACGTACAAATCTTCAATCAGGGTTTGAAGTCGTATCGTGATCTACCACTGCGTTTCGCAGAATTCGGGTCCTGTCATCGCAATGAAGCCTCAGGTGCACTCCATGGCTTGATGCGAGTTCGTGCTTTTACGCAGGACGATGCTCACGTCTTCTGTACCCAAGATCAGATCCAGGATGAAGTGACAAAGCTTATTGAGATGATCTTTAAGGTATACAAAGACTTCGGTTTCGAGGATATTCGTATTAACTTGTCTACGCGCCCTGAGAAGCGGGTTGGCAGTGATGAAATCTGGGATAAATCAGAACAGGCTCTGGCTGATGCACTTAAGGCCAATGATATTGAGTATCAAATTCAAGCCGGAGATGGCGCCTTCTACGGACCCAAAATCGACTTCTCGTTGCGAGATGTACTCGGGAGAATCTGGCAATGCGGCACAGTCCAGCTAGATTTCTCTATGCCAGGCAGACTTGGGGCAGAGTATGTGGCTGAAGATGGCAGTAAACAGGTTCCGGTTATGATCCATCGGGCTATTTTGGGATCATTAGAGCGTTTTATCGGGATTTTAATCGAAGAATACGCAGGTAAATTTCCTGCCTGGTTGGCCCCAGTTCAGGCCAGAATCCTGAATATTACCGACAAACAGGCCCCTTGGGCCGAAAAAGTAGCCAAATATCTAACAAATCAGGGATTTAGAGCGGATTTAGACTTGAGAAATGAGAAAATCGGCTATAAGATCCGCGAACATACGCTAATGCGTATTCCGTACCTACTGGTTGTTGGTGATCGCGAAATGGAAAATGAAGCTATTGCGGTCAGAACCAGAGACGGAAAAGACCTGGGTTCGATACCACTTGAACGGTTCGCTGACATGCTCCGTAAAGAAGTGGAGAGTCTGGGTAGCATCAGTTTAGTTGAACAATTGGAGGAATAACCCATTAGTTTTGGTGGTAGAAAAGGTCAGTCACGTGACAATCGTATAAACGAGGAAATCGATAGTAGAGAAGTAAGGCTGATCGGTGTTGATGGTGAACCAGTAGGGGTAGTACCCGTAAAAGAAGCCCTAGAGGCTGCTTTTGAAGCTGATTTAGATCTCGTAGAAATTTCTCCAAACGCTGAACCGCCTGTTTGCCGGATTATGGACTACGGCAAATACCTGTTTGAGAAAAGCAAACAAAAGGCAGCTGCGAAGAAGAAGCAGAAACAAATCCATATTAAAGAAATTAAGTTTCGCCCAGGGACGGATATAGGAGACTATCAGGTAAAACTTCGCAACCTGAAGCGTTTCCTAAGCGATGGGGACAAGGCCAAGGTAACCATGAGGTTCCGTGGCCGTGAAATGGCCCACCAGGAGTTAGGTCGTGATTTACTCGAACGAGTCAAAACAGACTTGGAAGAGTACGGCACGGTCGAGTCTTTTCCAAAATTGGAAGGACGACAAATGGTGATGGTGATTGCCCCGCTCAAGAAAAAATAATTTTTTCTTGAAACCCACGTAAGTGGGATTTTGACCAGACAATATCTGGTAGTAAACGTCTATTGCATTTCGTAATAGAGACCAGACTTGTCATAACAATGCGAGTTTTTACTATGCCTAAGATGAAAACTGATCGGGGCGCTGCGAAGCGTTTCCAAAAAACTGGCTCGGGTGGCTTTAAGCGCAAGCAAGCCAACAAGCGCCATATCCTAACCAAGAAAACAACGAAGATGAAGCGTCATGCACGCGGCACTGACATGGTTGCAGATGCCGATGTAGCGTCAATTCGTCGTATGTTGCCATATAGCTAGGGAGGGATAGGACATGCCAAGAGTTAAACGTGGTGTAACGGCAAATCGTCGTCACAAGAAAGTTTTAAAGCAAGCCAAAGGTTATTACGGTGCTCGTAGCCGTGTTTATCGCGTTGCCAAGCAGGCGGTAATCAAGGCGGGGCAATATGCTTACCGTGACCGTCGTCAGCGTAAACGTCAATTCCGTCAATTGTGGATTGTACGTATCAACGCCCAGGCGCGTGAGTGCGGATTAAGCTACAGTCGTTTTATCAATGGTCTGAAGAAGGCGTCTATCGAGATTGATCGTAAGATGCTTGCTGATCTAGCTGTATTCGACAAGCCTGCTTTTGCTGCGATAGCAGATCAAGCGAAGGCTGCACTGTCGAACTAAGCTGATTCTGCAGATTTATCTGCGGAGTTAACAAATGACAGGGGATGGTTCCTTCGTTGGTCCATCCCCTTTTTATTTACAGGGATGTAATGTCCGCCTTCCGTGGCGGCCAGAACATATTGTCGGCGAATGTAGGGGAATAATAAAACGTGTTTCAAATCGGAGATGATCAACCTAAATTAGCGACGGTTCTAGAGATAGTTTCGACTATTGCTGTTGTTATTTCATTGATATTTGTTGGATTTGAAATTCATAATAGTAACAAACAGACCGAGCAAAACACGAAAGCATTACAGGTGTCTGCGTACCAAGATTTAATCGATCGCATCGTTGAATTGAATATGTTGTCGATTGAAGAGTCGATAACAATTGAGCACTTACTTGCAATAGAATCGCCTTCAAGGCGTGAGATTGAAAAGTTAAATGGATTCATCTGGATCTTATTTCGTCATGGAGATATGGCGTATTTTCAGTATGAGCAGGGTTCTATTTCAGAAGAGAGAATGCTGTCGGCAATGGGGCCCATACTTGGTCGGTTGAGCCATCCTTACGTTGTTAAACGGTGGCATGAATCTAAGTATGTCTTTGTAACTGGCTATGCCGATTACATCGATACATACATACAATCACAACAGTAAGCTACTCAAATTAGCAACTGACATAAACAATTAGCAATCAGGAGTTTCAAGCATGCAGGGCTTGGAAGAAATACAAAAAGAAGCGATTGATGCAGTGAATGCATCTGAAGATCCTAAAGCACTCGATCAAATTCGAGTTGATTATTTGGGCAAAAAAGGTCGTTTAACAGATTTATTAAAAGGGCTAGGACAACTCAGTCCAGAGGAACGGCCAAAGGCTGGGGCTGCTATTAATCAGGCGAAACAGGCCGTCCAAAAGGCGATACACAGCCGCTCAACTGAGCTTGAGCAGGCAGCACTTGAAGCCAAACTAGCCTCCGAGTCTATAGACGTGACACTACCTGGACGTGGTGAAGTATTGGGTGGACTACATCCTGTCAGCCGCACGCTTAAGCGTATCGAAGACTTCTTTGCGACCGTTGGTTTCAATGTCGAGACCGGACCAGAAATAGAAGATGATTATCATAATTTCGAAGCATTGAATATTCCACCGCACCATCCTGCGCGTGCGATGCATGACACATTCTATTTCGGCCCAGATCAACTGTTGCGAACACAAACCTCGGATGTCCAAATCCGTACTATGGAACGCCGTGACCCACCACTGAGAATAATTGCTCCTGGACGTGTGTATCGCTGTGACTCGGATATGACTCACACACCGATGTTCCATCAGGTTGAAGGGTTACTGGTCGATGAAACAGCGAGTTTCACGGATTTAAAGAGCATGTTGTATGATTTTCTGCACAATTTCTTCGAGCAGGATTTTGAGATCCGTTTCCGGCCGTCATACTTCCCATTCACCGAGCCAAGTGCTGAGGTCGATATCCAAATAGGAAACGATGGGCGTTGGTTGGAAGTACTCGGATGTGGAATGGTCCATCCGAACGTGCTCGAAAAGGTTGGCATCGATAGTGAAAAATATACCGGCTATGCCTTTGGGATGGGGGTAGAGCGTCTGACGATGTTACGTTACGGAGTCAAGGACTTACGTATGTTCTTCGATAATGATTTACGCTTCCTACGCCAGTTTAATTAGGTGAATAAATAAAATGAAATTTAGTGAACAATGGTTACGAGAGTGGGTGAATCCTGCGGTTGATACTGAAACTCTATGTGAACAACTCACCATGGCAGGTCTTGAAGTCGATGGTATGGAACCGGCTGCACCAGAATTTTCTGGCGTTGTTGTGGGCGAAGTGCTTGAAGCAGAGCAACATCCTAATGCGGATAAGTTACGCTTGTGTACAGTTAGTACTGGTGAAAATACACATCAAATCATCTGTGGTGCACCTAACGCACGCGCAGGTATTAAGGTGGCAGTGGCCGAAGTAGGAGCAGTGCTTCCAGGTAACTTCAAAATCAAGAAAGCAAAACTTCGGGGCGTAGAATCGCTTGGTATGCTTTGCTCAGATTCTGAACTTGGTCTGTCTGATGAACATGATGGAATAATAGAGTTGCCAGCAGATGCACCGATAGGGCAAGATTTAAGAGATTATCTGAATCTAGACGACCAGTGTATTGAAGTTGATCTTACGCCTAATCGTGGTGACTGCTTGGGAATTCGTGGCATCGCTCGAGAAGTCGGTGTGATCAACCAGTTGGAAGTGTGTCGACCAGATATCATAGATGTCCCAGAGGCGACTGATGATACTGTGAGTATCGAGTTGCACGCGCCTGAGGCTTGTCCCCGATATGTTGGACGCATCATTCGTGGCGTTAATCCACAGGCCGAAACTCCCCACTGGATGGTAGAAAAGCTGCGTCGCAGCGGTATCCGTGCCATTTATCCTTTGGTTGATATTACAAATTTTGTATTGCTGGAATTAGGGCATCCAATGCATGCTTTTGACTTACGTGAGATCAAAGGTGGCATACGAGTTCGTTATCCACATGAGAATGAAACGCTCGTGTTGTTGGATGGTCGAGAAGTGGAACTGACTGAAGATACCCTACTGATCGCCGATCATGAACGTCCGTTGGCGTTAGCCGGCATCATGGGTGGGGAACACAGTGGCATTGCAGATGACACTTGCGATGTTTTACTTGAGAGCGCCTGGTTTAACCCGCTGTCGATCGTCGGTAAAGCGCGGCATTATGGCCTACATACTGATGCATCGCATCGGTATGAGCGTGGTGTTGATCCAGAGTTACAGGTAACCGCATTACAGCGAGCGACACAACTGGTGTTGGAAATTTGTGGTGGTGTAGCAGGAAAAGTTGTTGATCAACGAAATGACGACTACCGCAAAGGTGTTGCGCCTATTAACTTGCGACGCGTGCGTATCGAACGCTTACTCGGTGTAACTTTGGCGGATGAGCAAATAGAAGACATTCTAAAGCGCCTCGAATTGACGCCAGAAAAAAATGAGGATGGTTGGCTAGTATCTATCCCAAGTCACCGCTTTGACATTACTATCGAAGCTGATTTGATTGAAGAAATTGCGCGGATCTATGGATATAACCAGATAACGGCCAAGAAAAGCTTAGGTGAAATGGCCATGATCGAGCGGCCTGAGAGTCATGTCGAACTTTATGGTATCAAACGACTTCTCGCAGATCGTGGTTATCAGGAGGCGATAACATACAGTTTCGTGGATCCTGAGTTACAAAATTTGATGTTCCCAGAGCGAGACAGCATGAAGCTGATGAATCCAATCTCGTCTGATATGAGTGATATGCGGATTAGTCTGTTGCCGGGTCTGGTGCACACACTGAAACATAATCAGAGTTTTAGAGAATCTAGGGTCAGATTATTCGAATCGGGCCTACGATTTATCAAATCGGGTGATACGTTAAAACAGACGCCGGGACTCGCCGGATTAGTCTATGGACCACGTCTATCTGAGAACTGGGAAAATCAGAACGATCCTGTGGATTTTTATGACCTGAAAGGAGATGTTGAAGCCTTACTTTCGCTCGCAGGTGAGAATGAAATTGAGTTCATCCCAGCACAGCATTCATCCTTGCATCCTGGACAATGCGCATTGGTCAAATTCAATGGTGAAACGGCGGGATATATTGGTGCTATTCACCCCGCAATCGCGACTAAAATCAAGCTAGCTGGTCCTGTATTTTTATTCGAATTAGACCTTGATGTGATCAGTCAGGGAACCATCCCAGAATTCAATGCATGGTCAAAATATCCTAGCAGCAGTAGAGACTTAGCGGTGGTTGTTGATGAAGAGGTTAAAGCCTCGGAAATTATCAGTGCGGTAGAGGCTGCTGCGGGTAAAAGTTTACAAAAAGCTAGAATATTTGACATCTATCGGGGCAAAGGTGTTGATTTAGGTAGAAAAAGTGTCGCTTTGGGCTTGATCTTTTGTGATTTTTCGACCACTCTTACGGATACGGAAATCAATGAGGTCTTTTCTAAGGTAGTCAAGCACTTATCTGACACACTTAATGCGACCTTAAGAGATTAAATAATGGCCCTGACAAAAGCAGCCTTAGCGGAAAAATTATTTGAGGAACTTGGCTTAAACAAGCGTGAAGCCAAGGAAATCATTGAGAGTTTCTTTGAAGAGATCCGCAAGGCACTGGAAGCAGAAGAGCAGGTAAAGTTATCTGGATTTGGTAACTTCGATTTGAGGCTCAAGAAAGAGCGTCCAGGACGTAACCCGAAGACGGGTGAAGAGATACCAATCAGCGCGCGACGTGTTGTGACATTTCGCCCAGGCCAGAAGTTAAAAGCAAGGGTAGAAAATTATGCTAGAACCAACTCTGAATAGTGAGTTACCAGAGATTCCAGGCAAGCGATATTTCACCATCGGTGAAGTGAGTGACTTATGTCTAGTGAAGCCTCACGTTCTCAGATATTGGGAACAGGAGTTTCCTCAATTGACACCTGTCAAGCGGCGCGGTAATCGTCGTTATTATCAGCGCGGTGATGTACAAATGATTCGTACTATTCGCGAGTTATTGTATGAACATGGTTTTACCATTGGTGGTGCACGGCAGAAGCTTGATCAGGATGCAAAAGGCGGTGATGAGCCAGCACAGGCTAATAACCAGGAAACGATCCAGCAAATGATCGGTGAGCTAGAGGAAGTGTTAGCGCTATTGAAGAGCTAACAATTAATACGAAAAGTATCGTTAAAGCCAGACACTAGTCTGGCTTTTATGTTTAAATAATCCGTGTTGTATCAAATACACATGAGTCCCTCACGCAACCGACTCCACATGAAGTGTTTTCAATTTTACCCCTAATAGGAAATATCCAATTGCCATAGGAACACAACCGATGACACCGCCGTAGGGTGCAGGCAACATAACAGTCAGGACTGGGATAATCACAAATCCGGTTACAACTAGCCCAGGTGCAAGGCGGCCGTAGGTGTTTCTCACTAAAATTAACAAAGTAAAACACAACGAGCCAAGTGCAAACATACCCGCAGCAAGCGCAGCTTCCAGATTATAGAGATTGAAGCCGTCCGCCTCATTCACAGCGATCAATCCTTCAGGCGCGAATTTGGCCATTGGATGAACGAAGAATACTTGAGCCCATTCATGGGCAAATAACATAACACAACCAATAAACGCCAAGCCAAAACATGCCTTATCGATCAGTTTATCGGCTGTTGGCATGTGTCGATACAGAAAGTACGTGCTCATGGTTAGAAAAAACATCAGCACTGTTGCAGCTGATAAACGATGTAAAAATGCATCTGTTGCAAAGTCTTGCGGAAACGGTAGCTCAAATGGAATCGGCATGGTCAATGGGGCATTAACGATAAAAAACAGCACGCCAGTAATCATGAGCACCCTGGATTCGAATGTTTTTGGGGCAGTAGACGTCATTATGTACCATCCTTCAACTGAGAAACTCATAAACCATAATGTTCAATTGGTTCAATAGCAAAGAATCAAACCGGTCGAATTGTAACCAGATGAGACAGAACGGCTCTGCCTGGCAGTATCCGCTCAATATCATCGGCTCAGTGATATTTCTATCACCGACAAATTAGTTTAAAGTGATGTCGTATCAATTGTTTTGCTAGGACGCGATTTTGGATAATCCGATCCCCTATATTCAGTTATTTATCATCATTCAGTCTGTACTCTTTCTGATATATCTATCGCTGGAAAGGAGGTTATCTAGTCTCGCGAACAGGCTCCTCGGTTGTCTCATGCTAGTATTGTGTCTGCAAATGACAATGAACCTTTTCGGGCAGGGACGGCATTTACCAATTGCAAGTGACCTCGCTGTGGCATTTGGGATGCTTTATGGTCCATTGTTGTATTTTTATAGTCGTAGTCTCTCTTATCATAAGTTTTCATTAGTCTGGCGTGACTCATGGCACCTTATGCCAGCGGTCATCATTTTAGCGCTATCACTTTTCACAGATATCAGTTCCTACTATTTCGCGCTGGGAATTTTTTTAAGTCTAATATGCTACACAGTGATGACCTGGTTACACTTGCAGCAGTATCGCTTCATTTTAAGTCAGACTCGCTCCGGATATGATCAAATTGCGCTTAACTGGTTGTCTAATTTACTGTTACTTCAGGTCGGATTATTGCTGATCAATATATTCAGCGTAGTAATGTATGCATACGGCTTTGAACTCGCCGGCATGGTTGCTGAGGTCGTACTATTCTGCGGCCTCTGGTTACTCGTGAGTATGATGATATTTCAGGGAATGCAGCATCCAGTCATGTTCTCTGGTGTAACGGAAGAAGACAGGCTAGTGGCTAGTGCATCCACGACGAGATCTGCGCTAACCGATGCGGAAATTGTAGAAATAATGCAAAAAATAGAGAATCATTTAACGACCAACAAAACCTATTTAAATCCAGGATTAACGGTCACGGCCTTAGGAAGGCAATTGGTCATTGTTCCTAAACTGATATCCCAGGCGATTAATCAGCACACCACAAGAAATTTCTCAGACTATATCAATGGTTACCGTATCAAGCATGCCTGTGATTTACTTTCGGCTGAGAATGCCGGATCACTCAGCATTATGGATGTCATGCTTGAATCTGGTTTTATAACCAAATCTAACTTTAATCGTGCCTTTAAATCTCACACTGGCATGACACCAAATCAATACAGGAAAAGTACTCGATTGTGATTTAGGTCGTTTATCAGAGTCAAAACACCTTACATTAGGCTGACAACTTAATTGAGGTGAAACATGACTATATATATTTCCGCATCAAGGTTTACGAGTCGGGTCATTCATATCGCTATCTTTGGCTTGTTGTTATGGTCAGGCGTGACTATGAAAGCAAATAGCGTGACTTACGACTTTCCAAAATTAGTCGATGCAATGGATGAGCTGTTACACAAGTATCACTATCATCCTGCGCAATTACAATCAGCAGAATATCAACGAACACTCAAAGCGATGTACCAGCTTGCCACAGAAGTCGCGAGCAAAGATGAATTTATTACTGGCATTAATCGGATATGGCAGGATGGGCCTTTCTCACATGTCGTGGTCGCCAATGCTCAAGCGCCGGCGGAACAATTTGCCGAGTTTCTAGATAACATGCGGATTGGTGCACAGGCGACCTCGTTGAGATGGCAAGGTGATACGGCGGTACTTACCATTAATACCATGATGGGTACCGATACCATCGACTATATCGATTCGGCTTACGATGAAATTGAAGACCATGGTGCGAAGGCCTTAATAATCGATCTAAGGAATAACGAGGGTGGGGCATTCGCTACGCGGCCGATGGTATCACATCTAATCAGTGAACCACTAGAAGTGGGGTATTTTATATCCAAACGATGGACTGACGAACAACCCAATCTGCCCACAAGACAGGATCTGCAGAGTCAAACTGCATGGGATGGTTGGTCTATCAGACAGTTCTGGCAGGATGTACAGCAACAGGCAATTATCAAAGTCGTATTCCAGCCTACAGAGCCCCATATCTCGGTTCCTGTGTTTGTACTGACTTCAAACAAAACCGCGAGTGCAGCAGAATTTGCTATCGATGCACTGAAATCAACCAATAGGATTACGATTGTCGGAGAGCCAACGGCTGGAGAGATGTTATCGCAAAAACCGTTCGATCTGGCCGAAGGGCTCCATTTCTATTTGCCTGTTGCAGATTACTACTCCCTAAAGAGTGGTCGAATTGAGGGCAGCCCAATAGTCCCCGATGTCTCTACACCTGCTGCTAAAGCATTGCAACGAGCCATCGAAATCATAGCCACTCTAGCGGAGTAATAGTAATCTAGATTTGCATACTCAGAGTGTCCAGCGCTTTTTGAATTCCGTCGATTTGCGCTGTGACAGCTCTACCACATTGCCATTCTCTAGTGTCAATTCAAAGGCTCCTGAGATGCCCTGTTGCAAATTTCGAACCCAGTTGAGATTCACAATGTGACTTCGATTTGCGCGAAAGAAGCTATCTTCTGGCAGCTTAGCTTCGACCTGTGCAAGGGAGCGATAGGTCATTGGGTTAACCCCATTGAAAAATACTCGAGTGTAATTACCGACAGACTGAAATTGCTGCACGTCAGCTAGCTTTACCAGGAAGCAATTCTCACCTTCCTTGATAAAGAACTGTTGCTCCAATTGCATCGTTAAGGGTTCAACCTCACTGGCCGAAACTTTCTCTAATGCGGTCGCCAGGCGTTCCTTGGTAATTGGCTTCATTAAATAATCGAGTGCATTAATCTCGAATGCTTTTATCGCATAGTCGTCATAAGCAGTGGTAAAAATTACTGCCGGCACAACGGATAACTGCTCAAGCATCTCAAACCCATCGCGACCAGGCATATTGATATCGAGGAAAATTAGGTCGGGTCGATGTTCCTCAATCGCCTGTTGCCCATCGAATGCATTCTCCGCTTCAGCGACTATCTGTATATCCGGAAAAGACTTTAATTGCTGCTGTAGTTCTAGTCTCGCAAGCCTTGAATCCTCAATTATAATAGCCCGGATCGTCATGTGTGTGCCTCTCTAGGGATTTCTACACGAGCCCTAACCATTGGCCCAACATTAAGCAGTGAGAATGTAGCACGCTCACCGTACGCCATCGAGAGTCGTTGTTCGATATTACGAATACCGATGCCGATGCTATTTTCGATATCTCGCTTTTCCAATGAACCGGTATTTTCGACCATAATAATAATGTTACTACTGCCAGGGCTAACAGTGAGCCTGATTAAGCCTCCTTCGACAGAATCGGTAATACCATGTTTGATGGCATTCTCCAACAGAAGTTGAATCGTCATCTTCGGAAGAGTTTGCTCAAGACAAGAATCAGCGATATCTTCAGCATAGGTTAGACGATCCTCAAATTGAATACTGCATAGCGCCATATAGTCACGCGCAGCCTGAACTTCATCGCGAATACTGATGATTGATTTGCTGTTAGTATCCAGATTGTAACGCAGCATTTCAGCCATATGAGCCAACATATCGCGTGCATGCTCAGGTTTCTCCAGAATCAATGCGCGGATGTTATTGATACAGTTAAAAATAAAGTGTGGGTTGAGCTGTTGTTGCAGTGTAACCAGTTGTGCCTCTTTCAGGTTTAAAGCCATGGTCGCCTGCGCTTTCGTCAACCGGTTGTTCTCACGTATCCGAGTGAATGATAGGTATAAGGCGGACCAGATCAAAAAGATGATACTCATCCAGACGACATTAGAAAAATACAGCTGTAGCGAGGCCGGCAATGTAATCCCTGTCATGAAAGTTCGGAATGCAATGAGTATCGGGAAACAGATTGCCAGAACTAGGTTCGCTGCGATAAAACTTGCGAACAGGGTGATAAGAATACTTTTACCGAGTCCATAATTTGTCAGCCTGGCGCGATAGAACCCTCTGAGAATATGACTCACAATCAGTCCAATTCCATAAAGGAAGAGAACCGCAACCATTTGTTCTGTGACCAGTAAATTAACACCAGCCTTGACCACAAAATCAAGCAGCAGGAGGACCGACCAACCTGCTGCCTGACAAACCCAATATTGCTGATTATTTTTCATTGCTTCAGCTACCGATGCTATTTAACGCGTTCTACTATCCAGTCACCGACCAATTTTAAAGTGGCCTCATCGAATGTAACCTTGATGTTAGCATACTCGGCTGGATTGCCAGTCTCACTAGGCTGGAATAGATGATTCAAACCAGATATTTCCGTGATAGTAACGTCTTTGTTTCCTGCTTCATTGAGATACTTTTCGAAGCCAGCCAGGTTGGCTTTGGGCTCAACTTGAATGTCTTTCTCGCCATTGATAGCTAAAACAGGTAGCGTCAGTTGTGACAGTGTCGCAGCGTTGTCATAATTCATAAGCGAGATGAACCAGGGATCAGTCATAAAGTTACCGAGTAGTTTGGCTGCTTGGTCGGGATAGCGAAGTGTTTGTTTCATATGCGCTTCGATGGTTTCGGCATTAGCGCCATTGACGACCTTGTCGATAGCCTGCATAAAGGAGTCATAAATTAGCTGCCCATTGGTCGCGCCATTGAGTAACAACATATCGCGTTGTTGAGTGGCATAGAGTTCTTTGGGAGAAGTCCCAATACCTGCCAGAGAGACAAGGAAGGCTACTTTTTCGTTGCTTTTCGCCATCAATGGACCGACAACACCACCCTCGCTGTGACCTATTAACCCGATTTTGTCACTAACCACATCGTCACGTGTCAGGAGAAACTGAAACGCCGCTTCGACATCCGTGGCGAAATCTTCAATGGTCGATCCTTTAAACTGGCCAGTAGACTGTGCAACTCCTCGGTCATCGAAACGCAGCACGAGAATCCCGCGGCGCGTGAGGTGATCAGCTATGACTGCAAACGGCTTGTGCCCAAGTATGGTCTCGTCTCGATCTTGTGGACCAGAACCGGTAATCATTATTGCCGCAGGGAAGGGGCCATCGCCATCAGGCTTAGTGATAGTTCCGCTGAGTGTGATGTCAGCATTGGCAAACGTCACTTCTTCCTCAAGATACGGGAACGGCCCTTTAGGCGTTTGTGGGCGAGCCATCTTCTCATCAATCGCTTGCTGTTGGGCTGTCGATTGACGGGCGAAATTTAGCTCGGTTTTGAAAGAAGGCCCTTGTTGGAATGTGCCGTTAATCTTTCCTTGAGACATATTACCGCTATAGATTATGCCCAGTTTTTTTACCTGAAATGAGAAGCTTTTATCGGAGATTGTCAATTCATCCAGCGGCATGCCCTTCAGATTTTGAGCTGGAACGTCCATCGTGCCCGTCATTGTCTGCTGGTCGATAACTATGATAATTTCTAAATCGCCGGTAGGGATCGTCAGTGTCCCCTGCCACTTGCCAGACTGATCGGCTGCAACAATCTCAGCACTTATAATAAAACTTAGAATGATGCTTGTCAGATAGACAGCGCGTAACAATAATTTCATGATTTTCTCCAAAGCGATATCCGCTAATAATTTCCACCTAATCAGTTTAATGGGTTGGAGTACGATAGTGTGCGTTATATGACGAACGCAGTTTTCACATGATAAGTGTCAGCAGCTAGTGATTTTATATACTACTAGTTGAGCAAAGATTTCTAGATTGACGGGTGTGTATCGAGTTAAAGGCTTAAAAGTATAAAAGGGTGCTTTTACACCCTTTTAGTTATCTAAAGCTCAATGATCACTTGCACCGCCAGCATGGGCATGACCGTGAGCAATTTCCTCTTCGGTTGCTGGGCGTTTCTCGGTAATCTCGATATCGAAGACAAGATCTTTACCTGCGAGTGGGTGATTGCCATTAAGATGCACGAGATCATCCTCGATGGCAGTAACCGTAAATAATTGTGGGTTCTCCTGACTGCCCGCTGCAAATTGACTACCGACCTGGATGTCAGCGTCTTCTGGAAATTGCTTGCGTTCGGCGGTAGTTACGCGGGTTTCATCGTAGAGGCCGTAGGCGTCTTTTGCTTCAATAGCGACCTGTTTCTTCTCGCCAACATCTAAATCTTTGATGCTATCTTCGAGCGCCGGAATGATATGGTTGCTTTCCATCATGAATAACAGGGGCTCTTGTCCCTCTGATGAGTCGAGCAATTGTCCCTCGGTATCGTTGAGCTTGTAATGGATGCCCATAATTTGCTTAGTCATGTAAATCCTGTTGTTAATACGAATGAGTTAACCATTGTAATCAGTTGATACTTGTTTGGAAACCGATCGTTAATTTTTTGTGTTTCACATAACCCCAATATTCTCAAATTCAATGAAGAAATCTCACGTCTAATCTTGTTCAATCGAGCCGAATAAACGATGTAAGCGATTGATTCAAATAACTAAATATTTTTCTCACATTAAGCCCACAAGACGCACACTTTTACCGATTGGCTGTCAACTATGATCCATTCGGCGTAGCGAGTTTACCTAGCTGTCTCACTAAATTTGTGTCTATTAAATAGGAGTTCTGAGTAATGAAACGACAAATCATTTTTTGTATTGCTTTGATAATTGTCACTGCGTGTGGCGGTGGCAGTGATGAAGCAGATAAGGTTATTCCCGACCTTGTCTTAAGTACCGACAGTGCTTTTGAGCAGGTGTTAAGGCAACACAATGTGCCAGCGATCGCCGGCGCGTATATTGAACAGGGAAATATTGTAGAACAATTTGCAATCGGTCTTCGACGAACAGGATCATCGGCATCAGTGGCAATTAATGACCGATGGCATCTGGGGTCAATTACCAAATCGTTTACAGCAACGCTCACAGCGGTTCTGGTTGAGCAGGGGTTCTTATCCTGGGATACGACAATTTCAGATGTTTTTCTAACGAATGAGTATGCCTCTAAATATGCCTCTGTAACGATTGAACAGTTATTATCAAACACTGGTGGAATTGAAGCATCCATACAAAACGTTCCCAATTGGGAAAGCTTCTTCTTTAAAACGAATCCGGTTTACGAACAACGATCTGAATTGTCATCCTCTTTACTGCATATGAATGGGCATACAGTCGGTTCATACAACTATTCAAATGGTGGATTTGTAATCGCTGGACATATGTTGGAGAGAATTATGCAATCTGAATGGGAACCATTACTTGAAGAGTATGTATTGTCTCAAATAGGAATTGTGGATCTACAATACGGTGCGCCGACTGATGGTTTTGATGCAAGCCAACCCTATGGGCATCAATTACAAAATGGTAGCTGGCAGGCCGTGAATCCAGACGATCCCTACTCAGATAATCCACTGGCAATGGGGCCAGCGGGTACGATCAGTATGAGTTTACAATCATTGGCAAACTATACTATCGAGCATTTAAATGGACGCAGAGGTAATTCTCAACTTCTAAGTCAAGATAGTTTCATCCGTCTTCATCAAGCAATGGCTGGCAATGACTATGCACTAGGATGGTTTACGCGCGGTACGAATGTATATCACATGGGCACAAATACACTATGGTATGCTCATGTTGGAATGGATTTCGGAACGAAAGACATCGCTGTAATCGCCTTGACTAATGCAGGTGGAGACAGAGGAACGGCAGTCACAGACAACATCATTGATGTATTACTAGATAGGAATTATTAAAATTTGATTACGCTTTGAATTGTTAACAGCAAGGACGCTTTTCCGTGGCTAGCCTCGTTTCGATGAAAAGGAAATTAACAAGCGAGTCCATTTTCATAAGCAAGATTCGCTTAATTCAACATGTTTGAAATACTTGTGCGAACCTCTAATCTAACTAACTGATGGTATCTGCAACAAATATTTACCCAACTAGTGACGTTTCATTAAATTTTTAACTCAGCGTTAATATATATACGACTATAGTCAGCCTATCTTTGATGCGTTATTATTCTGATTCGACTAATTATTAATGAAATTAGATATTTATTTTATTGTGAGTTGGATACCTACATTTAAGCTATCGAAGAAGCAGTTGATGACAGGCTTCACTCTAATCGAACTAGTTGTCGTTATTTTATTGTTAGGGATTTTAGCTTTGACTGTGATTCCTAAATTTAGCAATTTGTCGGATGAATCGGAAATCGCGACTGTAAGAGGAATCGCGGCAGCATTGCAATCTGGTGTAAATATCGTAAAAACAACTTTCAAAACTAAAGGATATCAGACTCGCGTACAGAACTTACCGGACTTCGGTGCAGGCAATATTGATACGAATAACATTGGTTTTCCAATTGGCATAGATAAAGGTAATGGCAACGAAAATATTGGTCGTGGAAACAATGGTTGCATTGGGGTTTGGAATGGGGTTCTAGATAACCCTCCGACCGTTGCATCAAATAATAACAATCAGCAATTTCGATCCTATCGCCATACAGGTAATCGAGTGTGTAGTTATGTCTATCGAGAAAACGGTGATACTGGAAATCAGAATACAGGTCAGGTCGTAATTAAATATGATTCTCGAGATGGCAGCGTTGTTGTATGTGGTACTAGTGTAGAATTACCGGGCTGTTAGACTGAGATACCTATTTACCTGGCAAATAACTGTAAGTATTGGTTGGTTAAAATCTCTCACCCGTTAAACAAAAAAGCCAAGCATATTGCTTGGCTATTTATGTTTAATGGTCGGGGTGAGAGGATTTGAACCTCCGACCACATGCACCCCATGCATGTGCGCTACCAGACTGCGCCACACCCCGTCATTAGACTCTTGAGTCGTTAAAATCAAGGCTGTGAATTCTAATCTTTATCCGGCCAATAGACAACCTCTGTCTATCATTTATACTGTTATCCCTTTGCGATTCTATATCGAGAATACTTATGCGTTGGTTCAAGCAACATTTTATTCTGACAACATTACTGACAATCACTATTCTATTGGCGTTGACAGTAGCTCTTACCTCTCAAATTGCGACCTACCTGTTGCGTAGTTATTTATCTGATTACGCCAGTGATATCGCAATTGAACGGCTGACTATCAGTTGGTTGCGATCAGATATCCGCTTACAGGGGTTGAGAGCGAATAACCTTGCCGGTGATAAGTTCGTCATTAACGACCTCTACGTCGACTGGAATATGTCTGACCTATGGGATGAGAATCTAATAATTAACACGGTCAGTGTCTCCGGTTTCGAGGTCGATGTGAAATCTGATCGGTTTAATCCGACGCATATAGGTCCTATACCTCTACCTCAAGCAACGTCTGAGACTGAGAATCCTGACCCCGCAAAACCCTGGTCTGTCAATGTGTCTGATGTCACCTTGAATGAAATCAAAGTTTGCATCAATGATACCTATTCGACGAGCGATGTTGCGCTGCCATTAAATGAAAGTAAGACCATCGATCATTGTTTGTCTTTTAGTAAGTTTGAACTATCCGAGCCCTTAACCATTACTAAATCACAGCAAATCTCACTGATGAGCCCTATTGTACTATCAGATCTTAATATCACAGAACGTGATTCACTGTCACTTGCAAGCATCGGAGCTATCAGTCTTGATCCACTCATTTATGAGGATAATTCGATTAATTTGCAGAGTCTGCAATTAGAAGATTTACAATTATTGAGCTCGTCTAGCAATGACATATCTAGTTATGGTCTCGCGATTGATACGATACGCGCAGATGGTTTGTCGGCTGACCTGAATAGCAGCAATCTAATGCTCACTAATGGACAATTGACCGACCTCGTTGTCATGCATCGTGCTGCTGATGGACAGTTGCACGAGATGGTGGCATTCTCGGAGTTGTCTCTCCAGGAAAGTAACCTTCATTCGCATAAATTAAGCTTAACCGCTTTAGCGATTAACCGTCTTAAATTATTAGAACAACTGACCGGATCTGATAGTGGTCATATTGTGACACTTGACGAGTTCCTCCTGAGTGCAGCTGAACAGGTTGAGCATGAGTTAATTCTGGGTGATATTCAGATGAATAGCCTTGCAACCACACTCGTTATGTTAGAAGAGGGGATGAATATAAGTCGCTGGCTTCCTGAGTCTGAAGAAGTCGAAGTTGAAGCTGAAATTGCCGAAGAGGTGCCTGCTACCCATATCAGGCTAAACAGTTTGCGTGTAGAAGGTAGCTCAGCTATTGCCATTGTAGATAATACGCTGGGCAAGCCACTTCGTCATACACTCAGCGAATTAAATCTGTCTGTCGGTGCCTTTGAGACCCTGAGAGAGCCTGCCAGTGAGAAGGCTGAAACACCCCTCAACTTTAGTATGAAGTACGGTCCAACGGGGACAATCAATGGTACAGGTAAGCTCATTTGGACTAATAGCCTTGAACAGCTCTATCTCACCGGTGAAATCAAACGATTCGATCTGGTCGGCGTTTCTGACTATGCTTCCAGGCATATTGGTTATCGTATTGATAGTGGCTCGTTGAATCTCGACTATGAGGTTGCTTTAGTCAATGATCAGTTGGATGTCAATTTAAAGACATTATTCGAGAAGTTCGAGCTCGGCTCACTGCAGGAACATGAAAAAAATGAATTAAATGAGGAACTCGGCTTGCCCCTACCTTTAGCCTTAAATTTGTTGCGTGACCGAGATAATAATATTGAGTTGGAGCTGCCAATTAAGGGAAGCGTAGATGATCCTCAGTTCTCAATTGCTGATGTGGTATCAACTGTCGGCGCAAAGGCAATCAAACAGGCCGTCATTTATCATTATTCTCCACTTGGTATGCTTAGCATGGCATCGGCAGTATTCGATTTAGCGACAGCATTGCGATTTGATCCTGTGCAATTTGCGCCGGGTGAGTCTAGTCTGGATGATGAGGATCGTGATCGGTTGCAAATACTCGCTGACACGATGCTGCAAAAACCACGCATTACTATTCTGGTTTGTGCTCAAGCGACCCAATTGGACTTGGCCATGCCTGTCGCAGAGAGTCAGAACGCAAATGAGCAAGGATTAACGACTGAGCAAACAACTCAACTTATTGAAATGGCAAAAGAACGCCAATCACTCGTCATCAACTATCTTGTTGAAGAGCATGGTATTGAAGCTGAAAGATTGAGTGGCTGTAATGTCAAATTAGCGTCGAAAAAAGACGCCAAGCCAGTCGTTAAATTATCTATCTAGGCAGGAACATTGAAGCAATAAAAAACCCCGCTACCAAAGGTAGCGGGGCTGTTGATAGCCACATTTCGGGGTACGTTATTGAGCAGTGACTATTACGCTTGGTTGCGTGGCATCCGGTCCAACAACCGTAAAGCGATAGGTACCATCCGCTGTAATGGAGAGTCTCAAGTTATCATTCGTTACGAATAATGGCTTGGCGACTCCTAGTTCAACGTCAGCTTCGTCTCCATTCTCAGCGCCAAAGTTCACAGCACTCCAGTCTTCTGAGGCGACCTTGAACTCATAATCACCTGCAACGATTGCGATATCTACACTGTAAGTTCCATCACCGTTGTAGATAACCTCATCGTCTGTTCCCCAGCCGTTCATGCCGCCGCGTAGGAAGACAGGCGTAGCACCAAAAAACTGTTGGTTGAAGACGCGCAGTTTAGGCTCAAGATTCACCATGTCAAAGATGAACAAATACGTTGCATCTTCAGCGAGTGAAATTCTCAAGTTGTCGTTAGTCTGGAATAGCAACTCTTCGACTCCCAACTCAACGTCTGCTTCATCGCTGTTCTCGGCACCGAGGTTGACGGTAGCCCAGTCAGAAGAGGCAACTTTGAACTCATAATCTCCGGCTGTGATATCAATAGCGGCTTCATAGATGCGACCGCCCTGATAGACCATTTCATCTGTTTCACCCCAGCCATTCATGCCACCACGCAGATAGACGGGTGTGCCGACGAATGGTTCTTCATTCACAACATTTAGTATGGGTGCTTCCGTATCACCTGCGAATAGCGAGAACAGGTAGGTTGCATCAATACTCGGAGTGATGTTCAGGTTAGTACCTCCACGTTGCAGTACTTTATCTTCACCTTCGATGACTTCGCCGTCTGGATTACCAAAATCAACAGTTGACCAGTCTTCTGAAGCGACCTTGAACTCGTATCGAGTGCCACCAGTCATGGCGATAGCCACGTCATAGACGCCATCACCCTGATAAGTGAACTGATCAGCAGTTCCCCAATCATTCATTCCACCACGTAAGTAGATTGCCGTATCACCATATGGTACGACATCAGGCAATCCTGCAGTTGCATAGGCTGATAAGCCTTCGCCTTGCATATCACCCTGTGGCTTAACGAATACAGCCATAGTCTTCGCAGGCACAGTAAATGTACCTTCGCCATCACCAGCAGAGAACGAGGCGCCTGTGACAGTAGCGTCAACAGAACTTACCTGAGTCGGGTGAAGCTCGAATCCAGCCGCAGTAGGAATCGTGTGTGACTCTTCATTATCTGAAGCGTTCACGACCACTACGATGGCGTCATTCATTGGGTCTAAGTCATCCACACCGATACCATCATCAATACTCATGACAATCAGGCCTTGAGTTTGACGTGAACCGAGGTTATGGAATCCAACACGTGCTAAAACGTCCGCTTCAGTTGTCAATCTAAACAACTTACTCGCTGAGCGAATACTCAAGAACTCATTGAATACTGAGTTAGCAAACATGATGTCGCCAGATGAGACAGCGGCGAGTGGATTAGAGGACAAGCCATTTATGGTAGCCCAATTTCCACCGTTATCCTGCGCCAGTGGCAGACCTACATTCCAGTTGTTGGTCATCATAGTGAAGTCGACGAGGTTGAACCAGTCGCCTGCATCATAGGTATTTCTGTCCATTGACTTAGAGCGGATCATGTCTCCACCCATTTGTAAGAATGGAATACCCTGACTCATTAAAGGAATGCTGATTGCGATATTCTGAGCACGAACTCTGTCTTCCAAAGGCGTACCGAAAGGCAATACATACTGCAACTGATCCCAGAGGGTGTTGTCGTCGTGCTTGGAAACATAGTTGACGACATCAGCAGGATCCAGAGCGTATGAAGGGCGTGAGAAGCTGCTACCGGTACTAACAGTACCACCAGAGCTCTCCAGTACGTAATTAGCCAGTGTACCCGCCATGCCTAACTTGACCACATCCTGTTCTTGCAGGCTGCCGTCTTCGTTGAACAGGGCACCGGTACGGATACCTTCTCGCAGACGGTCATTGAACGTCGCGATCTCAGTACCAGCCATATTCTCCTGGTTTGCTTGATCAGCACGACCATCACCACGGAACCAGCCTTCACCATAGAAGTAGTTGTCTGGGTCGACAGCCTGTACTGCATCACGCGCAGCCAGCATCTGGTCGACCGAGCCGTGGCTCATGATGTCGAAACGGAAGCCGTCAATCATATACTGGTCAGCCCACTGAATTAGGGAGTCAACCATCAGCTTGTCCATCATGACATTTTCAAGTGATGTATCATCACAACAGGTTGAGCGTTGTACGCCACCCGTGATCAAATCACGTCGATGATAGTAGCCAGGAACGACTTTATCGAGCACTGAGTTGTCAAATAGTCCTGAAGCATTGGTATGGTTATAAACCACATCCATAACGACCCGTAGGCCGATATCATGGAGTGCCATGACCATCGCACGCTTCTCAAGAATACGGGCCACACCGTCTGCATCAGAGGCGTAAATCCCATCCGGTGCATTATAGTGCTTAGGATCATAACCCCAGTTGAACGAATCATAGTTGCGCATAGACTCTGTCAGTGCCTGAGCATCTTCAGAGAATGGCTGATAGCTTTCGAACACAGACAGCAGTGTCGCGCTGTCTGATTCTACACCGCAGACTGGGGCATTTTCATTGACGGCACACAAGTCAGCGACAGTGTCCGTAATATCCACGATCGTTTCAGGATCCTCATTGATACTGGCAATATCATTCGTCGGCAACAGGTGGAAATGTGTCACACCAGTCGCTGCCAGATTAGCCAGATGAGTCATCGGAGCTGAGCCTGTTTCAGTGAATGCCATATACTTGCCACGATTGGCTTCTGAGGTGCTCATATCGCGGGCACTGAAATCGCGCACATGACCTTCGTAGATTACGGCATCTTCCGGATCGACGATCGTCGCCACTGTATGGCCTTCCCAGCCAACAGGTTTTAAGTCATCGTCAGCGAGATTGACAAACTGGCTGTAAACGCCGTTAGTCGACAGACTGACCGAGTAGGGGTCTGTGACTGTGACTGTCTCAATAGCATTGTTCTGTGGGTGATAAACCGTTAGTTCATACTGATAGAACATTCTGTCGAGGCCCGCATCGCCCGCATGAGACCAGATACCAGTCGCGGCATCTTCTGTCATAGCGTAAGAGTTTTGCAGCGTCTTGCCTGCATCATATACGTGCAGGGTGACAGATTGAGCTGTCGGCGCCCAAAGATTCGCAGATATTCCACTGTCGCTATAAACGGGACCTAACGAAGCCTCATTGGCATCATTGTCACCCGAGGTGTAGATGTCATCCAGAACCTTGGCAGCCTGTACCCAGGTGGCCGCAACGGCACTTTCGGCATCATATGCAGCGACGGCTAGCTGGTTTTTCAGAACACCTTTGGCATCGTCAGCCGACCATGTTCCGGTTAAGGCAACCCAGCCCTCATATTGAGGATACATTGCCAATTGCGCCTCACTAAGTTCGCCAGCTGTCAGAGCCAGACTTGAACCCGTCAGGTTATCATTCTCATCGGCTTCGATAGAAGCATCAGGGGAATAATGTAATTGGAATGACGTCGCTCCCAGAGTCGCTGCATCGACATCCCACACCAGTGTTGTGGCATCGATCCAATGGGCCGCATAATCAGCGATTTGCAAGGGCAGTTCACCGAGCGAAGTGATAGGGTATTCGAACACTGATGGTACATTAGAAATTGTAAAGTTCATGCGCACAAAATCCGGATCATCCTGTACCAGGTTCATCTGGAAGTCAGCACCACCCATTTCCTTACCCGCATCATCAGTACCGATATGGATAATGAAATTACCACAGTCGTTATAGTCTTCTTTCAGTTTCAGAATCCAGTAGGCACCATAGTTTGGATCGACGCCGTCGATTACGAGACCATCATCCCAGGCCGGTGCGATGGACTCAGGGGCATAAGAATCACATCCAGCCGGATTATTCCAGGTATGTAGCTTCCAACCCTCGTATGCTGCCGCATCACTGGTTCCGTCCTGAATTCGGTTATAGAACAGAATGGCTTCATCAGCTGCCGGAGTGACTACTGGCGTCGGGGCGTTCGGATCGGCTCCAACGACACATGCATCGTTTGTTGCGTTTGGTACGGTAGGCGGAGGACATTGCAGAGGTGGTGGTTCAACACACGCAGTGCCTTCAGCATTTGGGATCAGAGGTAACTCACAAGTAAGAAGTTTCTCACCTGTATCGACATCTGAGCCACCGCCACAACCAGCTACAAATAACAATGTCATAACGAGCATCATCACATGCAGTGGGCTGGTTAGTATGTACTTAATATTGTTTTTCATGGGTATCTCCAATCGTTTTAATCAAATAACTTGGTTGGTTACAACTCGATTAGAGTCGGTAACTGAAACCCAAGAAAAGTTGTCGGCCGAAGTACTGCAATGTGCCCGTAAACGCCGTTTGATTAAAGTATGACTTCGTTGGTTGATCGGTTAAATTGTTTATCTGGAATAGCACCTTGGCATTATCACTCAGGCTGTATGACGCCTGATAATCAACCACAGTCTCGCTGTCGAAGAAGACTGTTTGCTCGTTCACAGCTATCTGCTCCGATACGAATGGTGAGCGATAACGCACATTCACACGTGTCTCAAAGTCCTCATACTCCCAGAACAGTGTGGCACTGACGACATCGTCAGATAGACCATCCAGAGGCAGTGGGATTGACTCGCCGAACAGGTCCGTTAACTGAGTCACTTCCGACTCCGTGTAAGAGTAGCTGAAGTTAACGCCCAGACCCGACCAGAAATCAGGCAGCATTGAGAAGATTTGTGTGTAGGCTATTTCGTAACCCTGAATATAACCACCTTGCGCATTGTTGACACGCGTCGTGTAGTCACCGAATGTAACTTGGCTTTCAACACCAGAAACCGGGTCTATGAAGACATCAGGCACGGCAATTGAGGTGGTTGAGAAGTCAAAATTCTCGATGGTTATGGTATCGATGAATGATTTCACATCCTTATAGAACAGGGCAGCGATGAATGCACCATTAGAATCATCGAAGTAGTACTCATAAGACAAGTCATACTGATCGGCCTGGAAGGGCTTCAGAGTAGGGCTATTTGTACTACTGGCGTTGAATTCGTATGTGTCCGTATTCACGGAACCATTAATCGCAGAGACGAGCCATTGAATTGGTGGACGAGACATCACTCTGGCAGCCGAGAAACGGACTTGAGAGTTATCGTCAACCTGGAAGTTCAGGTTCATCTGCGGCAAGGTGTCTGTGTAGGTGATACCATCGCGACCCGGCGCATACTGGTCGTTGACCAGACCGGCTTCGTCAATGATAGGCTGAGCACCTAAAGTCACATCGCCATTAACATTCTGTAATGTGCTGGCATTCTGCTCGGTGTGTACCACACGCACACCGACGTTACCGGTCACTGGGACATCGAACCATTCAGTATCCATGTTCGCCATGACGTAGAAAGAGCGCACTGTCTCTCTGACATCACCACTCTGGAGTAGGTTCCAAGAGGTATTGTTGTCTAACTCACCCTGTAGATTAGCACCCCAGGTTTGAACAGGCTGACCTTCTCCGGGTGGTAACCATGCCGCCAAGACGCGGTCAATATCAATGGCCAGATAGCCCGGGAAGTTACTGAAATCACCACCCCATGAGACAGGCGTAGACATGCCTGGTTGCAGGCGGAATGGAGGTTGTAGCGGAGAAAATCCGCCATCGTCACCATACTGGTAGACTGAACGCTGTTGATCATAATCTCGCTCAGACAAACGGAAGCCCACTTCGAGAGAGGTAAACCATCCATCATCCTCGAAATCGTAGATACCATCAAAGCGAAGTGCCTTGAGCTCATCGGTATATTCGAATGGATAAGTACCGTACTTACTCGGCATGACAAAGTTGGCATCGTCAAAGACCTGATTGAAGCCAACATCTGGAAGATTCAGACCATTCAAACGATAGTTGATGGCTACTCCTGTATCAAATACCGGGGTCGCTGCATTCGCATCTTCAGCCACCAGAGACCATAACAGGCGGTTCTGGAAATCACTTGAAGCAGAAGAGAAGGAGGCATCGGCTATTAACTTGAATTGATCAGTTAACTGCCAACTGGCCTTTACACCAAAGTTTTCGATTTCATCTATTTCTGAATCGTCATCGTTTGCGATTTCTACACGAGTAAAGCTGCTACCCGTTCGAACAACGGTCGACCCAGTGACGAAGCCATTTGGCTGTACTACATTATTGTAGTAGTTCGCAGTTGCACCACCAAATTTTACACGCAGGCCACGAGCAAACTGCTCGGAATCAAATTTAGAGATGAAAGCATCGGCTTTTAAGCTGAATGTTTCATTTGGAATCCACTCGATGGCAGCAATATAACCATCGCGAACTTCGACACCGCCCTTGTGTTGTAATTCCATACCCTCGGATAGGAATATGTCAGGGATCTGGTCATTATCAATATCGCGCGAACCATTATAATTCAGGCCGATGAACTGAGTCGCAACACTCGGTTGCTCTAGTCGAGCAAAACCAAGAGAAACACCCAACGTTTCATCCAGGAACTTACCCTGATAGGAAACGCTGGCACGGTAGCCGTTTTCTTCTGCATCGAATACCTCATCGGCGCGGTCGTTTTGCATACCGCGCAGATTGAAGTTCATAACATAGTCATCCTGGATGTCTAGCGGGCTGGCTGTATTTAGTTCTACAGTACCGGCAACACCACCCTCAATCAGAGACGCTTTCTGTGACTTATATACAGCACCTGATGAGATTAACTCAGAAGGGTATTGGTCGAATTCAACCGAGCGTGAACCACTGGTAGATACCTGCTCGCGTCCATTTAGGGTGGCTAGAATGAAGCCTCCGGAAAGACCACGGATGTTAATCTCGGCAGCCTGACCACCCGTACGAACCGCTGATATGCCTGGTAGTCGTGTTAAGGCATCGGCAATCGAGACATCGGGCAGTGCACCGAGGTCATCGGAAGATAATTGCTCCGATACGGTATCAGCGAATCGCTTTTGATCAAGAGAGCGAACCAGACTTCCTCTGAAACCAGTAATGGTAATGGTATTCTCATCAACGGCTTCCTCATCTGAGGAATCAGTATCGGTTTGGTCAGTTTCGGCAGCATTTTGATCGTTCTCAGCCTCCTGCTCAGCATACACCATGGGTGCAAAAGTTGTCGCTGAGAGGCCAAGTGATAATAGTGCTAAAGTCAAAAGATTAGGTTTGAACTTCATCATATGGTACCCCAAATTATTATTGTTCGTTTCGTTCTGCCTTGACGAAGTCAGGCAACCTGAAACATGTCATTATTCTTGTCATAGTTAAATTTATGCAGAATCGTAGGTAATCATAGATGATTCAAAATTACGCACAACAATATGCATACGTATTCAAATATACTTTTTGCTGACAAATACATAATAGCAAAGCCTTTTTTAAGGATCTGCGGTGCTATGTATCAAATATTAGAATGTTATTGCGATAGTGTATTTAAATATAACGACACCATGTTGAAAGCTTTCGGCTAGTCTCGACAACATTCTTATCACTGATTAATCGAGTCAACCTGCAACTCTGTTAATTATTACTCCGCAGATGATGTGATTAACATTTGAAATATTCGTGATTATTTCGTGATAACTTCTCGCCGCTTGGTTTGCATAATGCTCTCACTATTAGCCAAACAGAGAAATTGACATGAACAAGCAATCACGAACAACACTCGTAAGTGCGATCGCACTTGCTGCCACACTCATTCCGACAGCTGTGCAAGCTGCAGAATATACGGTATCTGTTACAAATCTCACACGTGGAATCTATTTCACGCCTCTATTGGTGGCTGCGCACGATCCATCAGCCAGTTTGTTTAACACAGGCGAAGTTGCGTCGACCAATCTGCAAGCAATGGCAGAAGGTGGCGATATCTCAGGACTGGTTTCTGATCTAGAGACACTAAGTGCCACAATTGTTGCAAACCCAGCAGAAGGGCTACTTGGACCCGGCGCGACGGTCGAAATGACACTCGATACTGAAACGAACACGTCCAACTCAGTCCTCTCTATAGTCGCTATGATGTTGCCAACAAATGATGGTTTCGTCGGCTTAAATAGTTATCAATTACCAACAACGGTCGGTGAAGAGGTAACCATCAATTTGTCAGCATATGATGCAGGAACCGAGGCCAATGATGAGGTTGTCGGCAGTGGCGCGCCTGGTGAACCAGGATTCCCAGCGCCTGGTCCAGTTGGTGAAGCATCCGGGATGAATGCGACTGGGGTGGCTGCTGATGTTGAGGGATTCGTACATATTCACCGAAACGTGCTAGGTGACCTTTCGAGTACTGATGGAGTGAGTGATATCGATGCGACAGTGCATCGTTGGTTGAATCCTGTTGCACGAGTCACTGTCGTACTAGTCAACGAATAAGGAGCGAATTATGAAAGATACTGTATTAAATATCAGATCTGCCGCCTCATTGGTTCTGGCATTCACACTAGTCGGTTGTTCTAGCGATGATCCGATAAGGCCATTGCCAGGCTCCTCTGAACCGGCTCCCGTGCCCCCACCAGTATTGGTCTCGTATGACGTGACCATTACTAACTTGACAACTGCTCAACCCATGTCACCCATTGCTTTAGTTGCACATGAACCCAACTACCAGCTGTTTACCATCGGTGAATCGGTAAGCCTTGGACTAGAACAAGTTGCTGAAGCCGGTGATAATTCACTGCTATTGGATGAGGCCAATGAAGCCGGCGCATTCGTAGTCACCTCTGGTGAGGGATTGTTGACTCCATCCGCCTCAGAAACCATTAGCTTTACCATTACTGATGTCCAATCCAGGAGAGCAGAGGTAAGTCTTGCAACCATGCTGGTGAATACCAACGATGCCATTACGGCTGCTAAAAATATCCGCCTCAATGGCATGGCAGTCGGTGACACGCTGAGTCTGACAACGCTGAGTTACGATACGGGTACTGAGGCAAATTCAGAAGCTGCTGGAACTATCCCCGGCCCGGCCGATGGCGGAGAGGGATTTAATGCCATCCGAGATGATATCGCTGATCGCATTACGTTGCATGGCGGGGTCATCACAGCTGATGATGGTATGGTAATGTCAGTATTAAACCAACACCATCGATGGGACAACCCGGTTGTTCATATCTCCATCACTCGAACGGAATAATGACCATGGGATAATTGCATTCGCGTAATTATCCCTAGTAAATCTGAAACATTTCACGATTCGGTCACTCTGTATTAATGAAAGTCACTTTAGAGCGGTTAACAAAATGAATAAGCGTATTCTGATAGTTGAGGATGATCTCGATATAGCCAGTCTGATGGAACTGCACTTGAAAGATATCAGTGAAGCCGTTACACATGTCCCTCGGGGAGATGATGGCTTAGACGTTGCACTAAACGATGCGTGGGATTTGATCATTCTAGATCTACGATTACCCGGCATTGGTGGGTTGGATATATGCCGCCGCTTGCGAGCGTTTGATCCATGCATTCCTATTCTAATGGTAACAGCGAAAACTACAGAGCTTGATCGCGTGTTAGGATTAGAAATTGGCGCGGATGATTACATCACCAAACCGTTTAGTGTGGTCGAGTTTGTTGCGCGAGTACGGGCACTGTTACGG
The DNA here is from genome assembly GCA_965250035.1 of Enterobacterales bacterium. Taxonomy (GTDB): domain Bacteria; phylum Pseudomonadota; class Gammaproteobacteria; order Enterobacterales; genus CAXRAF01. The sequence continues at coordinate 285,438 of OZ252282.1, forward strand.
CGTTCTACCGCCATGTCTCAAGAGAGCTTTGTCGATAAAATCACTATCAATGCTCTGACTATAAACGTCAGCGAGCGTGAGGCGCGTGTTTCAGATAAGTTACTTGATCTTACGCCCAAAGAGTTTGAGCTACTGTTGCACTTCGCTTCTCATCCGGGAAAGGTATTTAAGCGCACGGAACTACTGGATAAAGTATGGGGCTATGGCCATGAAGGCTATGAACATACAGTAAATAGTCACATTAATCGCTTGCGCGCTAAATTAGAAGTAGACCCAGTGAATCCAGACTATATAACCACTGTTTGGGGTGTTGGCTACAAGATGGCAAGTGCCACAAACGCTGCATAGGGGAGCCAGCATGCTAGGTTATCACACATTATTACGCGCGAGTTTGCAGACAAAATTATCACTCACACTATTTTTCCTGTTGATGATTGTTGGACTCAGCACCTATATGTTGGGACAAAGAGCAGCTAATCAGTACTCACTGGAGCTCTATCAACGACTTAATATGCCAATTACGATGTATATGACAGATGTACAGCAGTTCATTAATGCCGGTGTAGCGAACAGAGAAAACCTAACTGAATTAGCTGACCATGTCATGATTGTGAATCCAAGCCTTGAAATTTATCTGCTGGATACCGCTGGAAACATCATTGCGCATCCTTTCACAGAAGATGTCATCCAGTTATCGGCCGTTGACATCTCCCCAATCGAAACATTTTTAGGGCGAGATGATTCTAAATTATTGTTAGGCGATGACCCTAAAAATGCCCAACAAAAGAATATTTTTTCTGTTCACCCAGTGATAGAAAACGACCAAGTCGTCGGCTACCTATATGCCATACTGGCTGGCAAGAATTTTCAGAATTTATTGTCAGATGTCAGAAGCAGTCATACCCTGGCAAATGCCGGATACATGATGTTTGGCTTTTTTATGTTGGCATTGTTGTCTGGTGTTGTCGCGTTTTATGTTCTCACAAGACGGCTGAGTCAATTAACTGATACGGTAAAATCGATCGACATTAGTCGTGATGATTTTGAGCGTGAAATCGAACTACCCAAATCAGGCAATAATGATGAGATAGATAGATTAGTGCATGCATTTAAACAATTATTGCAGAAGAATCAGAATCAATATCATCAGTTACAGACCTCTGATAATAATCGTCGCGAGTTGATCGCGAACATCTCCCATGATCTGCGGACACCTCTGACGTCAATGCAAGGCTACATAGAAACCCTACTGATTAAGGATGAACAATTAACTGCTGGGGATAAACGAGAGTTTCTCAGCACAGCCCATCGACAAAGTAAGCATTTGGTTAAATTGGTCGCCGATCTCTTTGAGTTGGCAAAATTGGATAGTGGTCGTGTTGAACCAGAGCGAGAAGTCTTCTCCCTACTTGAATTGATCTATGACCTAACGCAAGAGTTTGAACTTAAAGCCAAAGAGAATCATATCCGTATAAACATTGCTGCTGTGGAAGATGTTCAAATCAACGCGGACATTAGCATGATCCAAAGGGTATTCGAGAACCTGATTGGCAATGCGATCCGTCACACTCCACGACAAGGTGAGATAACTATCAGCATCGTGAATGAAGAAAATGGCCACATCAGTGTGAGTGTCGCGAATGATGGTGAGGCTATTTCCGAACATGAACAGAAATACATATTTAATCGATATTATCGCTCTCAGGAATTGTCACTATCAGACAACGAACAGAATCACTCAGGAATTGGATTGGCGATTGCTAAAAAGATACTCGTGCTACACAAATGTGATATTCGGCTGAATCAGGAAAAGCAGGATGGGGCAGAGTTTATTTTTCAACTGCCCTCATTTGCCTGAATGAACTAGTCTGTTGTTTCACCAACGATTTCTTTTAACATGGCCATGACTCGATCGTTATCGAATGAATGAGTCAGGCCGGCGATGACCTCGATCTCCTCATTCGCGCCAATGTAAGTCATTTCTTCTTTCAATAGTCGCACGGCGCCTTCTAGAAAAAACTGATCTTTCTCACCACCGTAGACGTGCAACTTACCCGCCAGGTCCTCTTTCAACTCATGCCAGTTTTGGGTAAGTATCAGTCTGATATCGTAGGTTTTCCAAGTCTTGGCGACCTCGTGATTAATGGCGCCTGTTTGCCGGTCAAAAAGCGGGACAGGCAAACCATCTTCACCACGTCCGCTAAATACGTACTCGAAAGAACGGATTTGGGTGCCTTCGCCCATCGCAGTCTCCATGGTATTGAAATCCTTGGCATAAATGAACGGCTTACCATCAGCAGAGCGTGCCGTCAGGCGTTTCTGGCCGAGGTTATCGTAGTAGATGTTTTGGCCGGGTGCGTAGAGATTGACGCGTTGGAAATCACGGAAATCGATAGGGTCTGGTACAAATGACCAGGTTCCTGCAAAATCTCTTGGATAATTTACCTGTAGCCACAAAGATGACCATCCACCCGATGAGATACCGGTAAGATAGCGTTTCTCTGGGCCAGCTCCGCCATACATTTTATCGATCATCGGCGCGATTTCTTCAACGATCAATCTTCCCCAGGGGCCGGTGTTCGCAGAGTCAGCAAACACACTATGACCTCCGAAGTTCATGGCATCGACAGATACCGTAATGAACTGATCAAAATAGTCTTCTCTTCCCTGCATGAGACGCAGAAATTCGACCTCATTGCCTCCCATACCTGAAACATAGAAAAGTACTGGCCAGTTCTTGTCAGTTGTATGATTCTTCGGCAGGCGAACAGCTAGTGGCACTTCATAATGCGTATCATGAAATTCACTGAGTAGCTCACTCTTGAAAGAGAGTAACTTTAATTGTTCAGTTTCAGGTGGTTTCTTACGCCAAAGCTGTGAACTTTCATCGATGACATTCACTGCTTTTAATGTGACATTGAGTTGTTCTACTTGGGCGCTAGTTAATGAAACGACATCACTATACAAATTTCCCGGGCTAGTAAATGGATTCGCATTACGTTGGTTCACCCGCAACAGAATCTGCATTTCGTAGTCATCGACATCTGCAGTCTTGAGGTAATGATCGTCCTCACGCGACAGGTACAGAGGCGAATTGCCATCCCAGTTAGTCACTTTTTTACTCATGATTTCCATCGGCGCAAACCAGAAGTTAGCCTGCAAAGGCAATCGCTTCTCATCTTTAGGCGCAATGACTGCATAGACGCGGCCAGAGAAGGGTTGCTGAAGCAGATCGCTATCAACTTCAATCTTGACTCTGGCTTCGGCATGAACCACGTTTATCCAGAGTAGTGACAAAACACTGATCAATAAAAAATACAGTCTGTTTGGCAATTTATCGTGCATGATTATTTTCTCTTTGTTGGTTGATTTAGCATTACTCAACTTTAGTTGCGAGGGTATCCTGATGTGATGACAGCAATTCTCTTAAGTAAAGTCCGATTGAACTTCGGCTCTTGAATCCAGCATCCGTCGCCGCCTTCTCAAATACTTCGTCAGGTAGGTCAGGATCGGTAGCGAAGCTGATCAGGTCTTTATAAAACCCCAGGGTGAAGATATCCATATCATTGCCGAATGTCGTTTCAAACACAATGTTCCCGTCACGCTGGGTTGCATTATAGTAGGCGTTTTCCATATATCGTTGCTTGAGTAGTTCATCGTACTTGCCCGGTACCGCATAAAACATCTCGATATGGTAAAGACTACTGCGGCTATCACGTTTCGATATCTCAGCCCAATCCTCTGGTGCTTTGGCGAGGAATGTATGTTGAAATGCCACTTTACTCTTGAATGTATACTGCTCCAGGGTATTCTCACCTTGCGGCGCCAACAGCATGATATCCCAATGATCCCCCTGGCTATGACGCATAATAATGAGTTCACCCTTCTTCTTCTCGCGCAGTAGCTTGGTTTCCTCGAGTAAGGGACCCAGATGGCCGGGTGCGGCACGCAGCAGTGTGATGCGATAATCGGCAGCATGTATGTTAAAGGCGACGAAGGCAAAAACCATCAGGGAGGCGATGTAACGCAGCATAAAAAATCCTTAGCCAATCAATGGCAAATGTGATCAGAACTGGAATTTCATTCTGAATCTAGCCGTCAATACTAGTATGTGACAGCGCTGAAATACAAGTGTTACACTTTTCTACTCTGTGACCAACCATTCCGTCAGGATAAATTCATGAAAAAGTTCAGCGTAATCTATGAGCGGGCATTACAACGCAAAGGGGAGGAGGGGTTAAGTGAACAATTGCCGGGTACCCCTCTTACAAGCCAACAACTGGCGCAAATCCCCAATGATCGATATCTGGCGCAGATGACCAAGTCGATATTTCAGGCGGGATTCGCCTGGCGTGTCATCGAGCAAAAGTGGGATGGCTTCGAGGAGGCGTTCTGGCAATTCAATGTCAATCGATGTGCCTATATGAGTTTCGAAGACATCGAGGCATTGAGAAAAGACCAGCGCATCGTTCGAAATCCACCCAAGATTAAGTCGGTGCAGGCTAATGCGGCGATGATTCTGGAGTTGGAAGAGCAATATGCCGCCGACTATGACAACTTCGCCGACATGATTGGTCGCTGGCCGGCAGAAGACTATGCCGGCCTGTTGGAGTTAATGCAGAAACGCGGCTCGCGGCTTGGCAAGCAAACGGCGCAGTATTTCCTGCGCTTCATGGGACGCGATGGCTACGTGATTGGACGGGATGGCGCCGCGGCACTCATCGACATAGGGGTCATCGATAAGCCGCCATCATCGAAGAAGAGCTGGATGCAGATTCAGGAGGCGTTCAATCAATGGCGTGAGGAGACAGGGCATAACTTCAGCACCCTGAGCCGTATTCTGGCAATGTCTACCGATGCCTAGTTTACGGCTTTAGAACCAGAAGGAAACGAATGCCCTGATTACCCCGGCATCCAGACTATACAATGGTTCCTCTCCAGGTGTTGTGGAGACAGTTAGATTGCGGAAATTGTCGTAGTCGAATTCGATGTAATTGTAGTAGAAATTCACGCTTCCTCGATCGAATAGGGTATCCATTTTAAAGTCATAGGTGGCACCGAACATGAGGGCGTGGGAAGTGAATGAGCTCATCTCCTTGTCGCGCGCCAAGAAGTTTTGCGCATTCTGGAAAGGGAAGAGATCGGCATAGAAGTCGGCCTCGGTCTGTTCATAGTAGCGATAGCTCACCTCGAAGGTCCAGTCCTCTTCCAGTGGATGAATGTAACCTAACTCATAGTTGAAGGCGTCGATTCCCCAGGTGTCTGAGAAGGTTCGATATTCACCATAGATTGAGGCTCGATACGGAAGGAAGTAGCGACCAGTCAGTGCCATTGCAGTACTGGTTCTGGTTCGCGGGTATACTTCTCGCTGGTAGCTGTAGCCTTCCTCAACGCTAGGGTCGAGGTATCGAACTGATCGATAAGGGTTATTCAGATAACCTTCATCGGTGATGCCCTCTGCAGCGAAAGACATAATGAAGTGCTTTGTAATTATTTGTGAGAAGTCCACCCGATAATTCTGGCGGGTGATGTCCTCAGAGAAGTCTTCATCCGCATTGCTTCCGACCACATCATTACCCAGGCCATACGTAATGGTGATATTACTTAAATTTGAGAAAAAGTCCTGGCTAATTGAGAGGCTGAAGGTATCTGCTTCATAATCGTTCTCGGTACTGTTAGTGAAATTCATGCTGACCATGGTTTTGTCTTTCAGATAATCAAAACCAATCGAGGTCTGGGTTCGCTCTTCGGTGTATTCACTCGCTGTAGTGACGACATCGATCGACGCACTGGTGACCATGTCGACGTAGTAGTTTGCGGAGATCGAGAAATCATCCAGTACTTTCTTTCGTACTAGAACAGATGGCCCAACAACCTCAACCCCACCGCCTTCATAGGCATGGTATAGCACATCTGCCTGGTCTTCGGGTAACTGCGCTGCAGACAGTTGACTTCCAACCAGCAGCAATAGGGCAACGGCTAGGAGGCGGCTAGTTACAGCCACAACCACCCCCGGCGGAGCCTGCTGCACCTCTGGCACCCTCACGGGCATCATGGACATGCGTTAAGTAGGCTAATGAGACGCCGTGACGACCTGGTAACATTATTTCGTCTGCCAGACTCTGGCGTTCATATGGCTTGACCCAAGGCTGTATTGTGCTACAGCCTGTGGTCATGCCAACCAGGGGTATGGTCAATAGGAGTAATAATCGGTTAATTTTCTTAGTCATTATGATTCCATCACTCACGCATTAATTTTTTGATCTGCTCTTCATAGGCTAGCTCATATCCATCCTGATAGCCAAGATGGACATAGCGAAAATTGCCCGATTTATCGATAATAAAGGTGCTGGGCATTGCCTGGATATCATAAGGCTCCGATACCTTGTTATCGTGGTCATATAGAACTGGGAAGTTCACTTCAACGTCTTTTAGAAGTTTCTGGGATAACTCACGTGTCTCGTCTATATTGATGCCGAGAATAGTAACGCCCAAATCTTTGTATTTCTGATGCATTTCTTCAAGCTTGGGTAACTCAGCGCGGCATGGCCCACACCAAGAAGCCCAGAAGTTCACCAAGACTACTTCGCCCTGCAACTCAGCCAGACGCACATTCTCACCACTGCGACTCGGCAGAGTAAAGTCCATCGCCTTACCGGTTTTTTCTTTTGCGTACACAGAGCCTGTGAGCAAGAGCAAAACTACGCAAGCACCTGCCATTAAACGATTAAAAATTTTCATCATACTACCCCTAGTATCGACGTCTTCAGACGCCCTTTAGAAAAAAGCAGTTAGCCCGAGGGTGAAATTAATATTATGGGTCGTTTTGTCTTCGCCCAGAATATCGATATCAAACACATGATCTTTCACTTCCACATGCATTGCTAACCAATCATTAAACAATAACCGATAGCCAAGCCCCAGAGTGTAGGTGTATCGCTGGTCTCCAGCAAAATCTGTCGCTCCGATGCCTAATGTGCCATAGAAAGCGCTATTAAATACCGTGCTGTCGGTAACAAAGCTTTCACCTGGCAACAGATTTAGGCCAACACTTAGATCATAGTAGCTGTACTCGCGCTCCTCATCTGTGAGCAAATTTGTACCGCTGATAATCTCGAAACTACTGGGCTCAGTATCAGTAATACCATAAGACAACTGTGTGAAAATACTTTCTGTGACGTGGTACGCAACTTTGAAACCTGTGACAGGATTAGTACCAAAATCGACCACACTCATCTGTCCTGCGAATAATCCAAACTCAATATCATAGGCATCAATGGCATCGACATCGATTTTCTCGCGTTTGATATTAGGCTCTGCGGTTTTCGAGGCTTCATCCCAGACATCTTCTTCCTCAGGGATAAGGTCCTCGGGTTCATCAGACTGCTCTGCTGCGAATAGTGTGGTACTGGTAAAGACAAGCAGCACGATTAAAAGAATATACTGAATCCGATTTTCCATTCTTCTGCCTTTTCGTTTTCGTTGCGATTCGTGAGAATCGAATTGTTGCGGTATTCGATGTGTAAAATAAATTGTCGTGTCAGATAGAGTTTCGCTCCACCGGTAACATAGAGGATATTATCCTCACGGTCCAGAACATCCACAAGTGTTGCACGGGGTAGAGTCTCCATCGCGCCGGCACCGATGCCAAAAAATGGCGACAAACCTACCTGCTCTATCCAGGGGATCCAGGTAAATGGTTGTAATTCAGGGAAGGGTTCGTGGGTTATCTGTACGCTAGCGGTTCTGATCTCGGAAAAGTTGCCCAGCGCCTGAGTCACGGCGATACCCGCGGTAAGATTCTTAGTGAAATGATATCCGCCGAACAGGGTGATCGATGCAGCTCCCTCAAAATCCCCACTAAAAACCCCAATTTCCCAGTTGCGTTCTACGAATGAGGCGAAATCCGGGTCATAAATTTCGAGCTGGTTACCCTCGACATCGAAGGTTTTTTTCAACTGGTCCTTGTGCACCCAACCCTCAATCTCAGTAGCCAATCTGACTTTATACCAGATGGTTTTACTGAGCAGCACCTCAATCCATTCACCTTGCTCCGCAACATAAAAAATTGGGAAACTGGAGCCCGGCCCTGTGCGTAATTCAATAAAAGGGTCCTTCACCTGTGCCTGCACATAGTTCTCATCGTCCGCTTTACTAGTGACTGAGCAGGCAAGTGACAGAAGCAGAATCAGGAGTGCTCTGATGTTGTTGTTGTTCAAACGGAGTTCTCCGTGGTTAATCTTGTGGCACGTCAAAGGGATTATTATAGTACTGGGCGCCAATATCCAGCCATTCTGCTAATAATTTTAATTCAACCGGTTCCAGATAGCCTGCGTGGCTGCCCCCAGCGGCAAATAGGTCAAAAATATTACTCCGGGCATTCGCACTGTTTGCGACAAGTGGGGCACCGATAGGTACAGTGACGAGTACAGGAATCGGATCGCCGTTGTCATCGAGAATTAACTCTCCCTCGTCATCCACTTGGAAAACCGGATTGCCGTTGCCATCGAGAAGAGGTATTAGACGATCGATTAGTACGCCGTTCATTTCTTCCAGCTCATTATCACCAAACAGTAATTCTCGATAGGAAGTCACATGATCAGGTTCATCTACAGATTGATTGCTTGTTAATTCCAACTGAGCAGCTGGTACCTGGACAACGCCCATGGCGTCGGCGCGGTTGTGGCAACTGGTGCAGGTGAAATCAGTTAACACCGTAACCCCATCCACATCAAAGGTGACACGAGGAAGATCCCAAATCGGCTGGATGTGCTCCTCGTAGTTTATCGTGATACGGCAAATATAGGACCAGTCGGATATACAGCCTTGCGAGGTTGGCGGCTCGGTTAGCATATCGGCGTAACGTCGCTCAAAAGAGACATCTTTAGGTCTAACAGCAGGGTCTGTCCAGTCATCTTCGTACACCAGATCGACACTCGGTTCACGGGGGCCATTGATTCGTGACCAGGTTTCAGCCATGCTTTCGCCCGGATCGGCGAACAATGCGGGTTCTGTGTTCGGGAAGGGGAGCCCTGTGGTCATTGCACCCGGATTAACAGAATCAGGTTGGGCATCGATACGACCATGAGGCGCCTCACTATTGGCCGTATGACAGCCACGACATTCCATCGCTTCTCCAGGTTTTACCTGTAGCCAATTCATATGCAGGCCACTGATGCGTCGACCATCACCATCCAGTACACTGATGGTGAAGGGCACATCGGCAGGTACTTTAAATTTAACTGAACCATCAGGCTCGATCGGTACATATCCCAGAATTTCACGCATTAGCTGAAATCGACTCCTACCAAAAGCCGTTCCAGGAAGATCGACCAGATCATCATTTGGCATGGAAACGCCTTTAATTAGACGTAAGAAGCGCGCTGGACGCTCATCTGCAGTGACCAGGGCAGGATTAGCCATGGTGTCAATACCTACACCGCTGTTATCGACGCCATCCAAATCATAGACACTGCGGATGTGTACGACACCGACCCGTTCATCAACCAAATCACTATCTAATTCGACGCCGATTTGACCGTCAGGTATGAAGGTCTGTACTGGCTTTGGTTGCATCGCGACGGCTTCGCTATACATGAAACCCTCTTCACCTGTCTCTACAGGCAAGATAGTTTGTTCTTGAAGGTTCATCATCCAAATCCCAAACTTTGAGGGTGCCTCAACTGGGTTTTCGGCAGTTAGATTTTCCTCAGTGCAGGGAATGAACTCAGTGTCGCCAGCGGTGTTGACGGTTTGTAGACGGCACAGGCTCCAGCTTACGAGGATGCGATCTGTGCCATCCCATAAGGGGTAGGCAGAGTTAAAATACCCACCTTCAGAGATTTCTGATTCGTCATTACTGACATTATCAGGGGTGAGAGATAATTGGGCTGAGTCAGATGTGGGACCGGTGATAACAGCCACATTGTTGTCTGTAAAATTGGCCACATCAATCGTCGTGAGATCGCCGCTCCATTTGGCAACCTCCCGTGCACGAGTCATGGTCAATAACTGGCCATCCGGCATCTCCTGTGGGTTGACAAATTCTATTCGATTTCCGCTAGTGCCGGTATTGTGACTGTGGTGGCCATACAAAATTTGCAGATCGCGACCATCCGGAAGCACGGTATACAGGTTTACATTATTACGCGCGGCTAAGTTATCCCAGCGACTAAATACGACACGACCATTGCCCAAAACATGAGGATCCAGATCGTGGCTCATGTTGAAAGTTATCTGACGAATATTGGTGCCGAATTCATCCATGGTATGTAGTACAAAAGCGTCGACATCCCGGTCCTCATCCTGCCCCGCGTATTGTGGCTTCCCTTCATCTAACAGAGTTGACTTATTTCCCTGTTGTCTAGTCGAAGAGAAAACGATACTACCATCGGGAAGGAAAGCGGGAGCAATATCCTGGCCATCCTCGGCAATTAAATCCGAGGGAATGACACGGTTCATGGAGTTACTATCCAGATCATAAACCCAGATATTCCAGGTCGGCTGCTCGTCCTCATCGGCATCTTCTATCTCGGGTGCTCGCATCGCAAAGGCGAGTTTACCGCCGTCGGCTGAAACAGATAGATCCTTGATGTCTATTAATGCACCTTCCTCGAACAACCCCTCATCATAAAAAATCTGGCTCAGTGAGATTTCTGCTGCACTGGGCGAGGCTAATTCTCGCAGTATGAGTTCAGCACCGGGGTTAAATCCTGCGGGTTCGAGCAGGTTGAGCTCAATCAGATTGCCATCTTCATCAACAGGGATGGTACGCTTGACATAAACGATAGGAAGATCCTGTACCACAGCATCCGGTTCCTGAGTATCAGCAGAACCGCCGACTTGCCCACCACCGCAACCAGACACCAGCAACAACATTAATGCGATATAGCCAGTAGGTCTAACCAGACGCCTGAATGAATGACCGTAGTTAACCAAAATGACTTCTCCCGTTGATTTTTCTTGCCATATTATGCATTGAGATCAATAGTTGATTCTGTGACAGGTATCACTTTAGTGTCATAGGAATACTGTAACATACAGTCCTAATGTGTGATACGTATCGCATGTTACCGGGAATGAAAGCCTTGAGGAATCGTTAATATGATGACACGACCAAGACTAACACAAACACGGCAGACGAACCTGATAAGTACAAAATTATTTACCAGTCTGCTGTGCTGTACTCTCACTCTGGCTGTAGCAGCTGGGCCTAGAGAGCAAGCCAAGCGTATACACGAACGACTGGCTGTCACACCTCCGAGTGCAACTGTACTCGATTCTATGGAAGCAGATATTCTAGCAGGGGATCCTCTAACAGCGGCCTACCGTGCTATCGAGACAGACGGCTTTTATTCCGTCAACTTGAAGAACTGGGTCACGCCTTGGACAAATGAAGAGCAGACGGTATTCGCGCCATTAAATGACTATACAGCGACTGTCATTGGCATCGTCAGAGATGAACATGATTTTCGCAATATCCTCACTGGCGACATTATCTATGTTGGCGATAGCGGGCTAGGCTTACCATCCTATTCCAATAGTAATAACAATCATTATGAGGCGCTGGAAGATCAGCGAATCAGTTTACGTACCGGCCTGGTCGAGGCGGCACAATCCTCTGTTACCGGCCTGCCTGCTGATGCAACAGCCGGAGTAACGACCACACGCGCAGCAGCCAAGGCTTTCTTCATTGCCGGAACCAACCGCGCCATGTTCCGCTTTACGTTGATGAATCACATGTGCACAGATTTGGAACCGCTCATGGATACTACCCGCTCACCGGATCGTATTCGTCAGGACGTATCGCGTTCACCCGGTGGTGATAGTCGAATATTCCTCAATAACTGCATTGCCTGCCATTCCGGTATGGATCCGTTGGCACAAGCCTATGCCTACTATTCCTATGACTTCGATGTAGACAATGATCCGACAGGTGACAATGGTCAGATCCTCTATAATGCGCCCGGTCAACTAGACCCGTTGACAAATTCGCGAGTGACTTTCAAGCATCGTATCAACGAAGACAGCTTCCCGACCGGATTTATCATCGAGGATGATGAGTGGAATAACTACTGGCGTGATGGACCAAACGCTAATCTTGGTTGGGATGAGTCATTGCCAGCGACTGGTAATGGTGCTCGTTCCATGGGCAATGAACTCGCAAATTCAGATACATTTGCATCATGCCAGGTGGAAAAAGTATTTAAGCAGGTATGTCTCAGAGAGCCAGTTGACAGCACCGATCGTGCACAGCTGGATGCGATGACAAGCCAATTCCGTTCTAACGGCTATAACATCAAGGAAGTGTTTGCCGAGTCTGCTGTGTACTGTATGGGAGATTGATATGACTTCTGCAATGCAATCAATACAACATGTAACAGCAGCATCACGTCTTCTGCTGATCGTTTTATTCTCAGCTGTCCTAGCTGCCTGTGGTGGCGGTGGCGGACCGGAAACGGTTGAGCTTCCTGATACCTCATCGGGTGGTAATAGTGGCGAGTTTGTCTATACCGGGCCAGCACCTGCCAGCGATGATGTGCAGAGTTTCAAACTCAATGTCTGGGATAACCTGGTGGCAGAAAACCGCTGTGGCACCTGTCATGTTCAGGGACAACAGGCGCCTGAATTTGTACGCACGGATGATGTGAACCTCGCTTACTCCTCAGCGAATCCACTCGTTAACCTATCCAGTCCTCTTGAATCGTTACTAGTAACCAAGGTACAGGAAGGACATAACTGCTGGTTAACCAGTGACCAGGCCTGTGCTGATATTATTGCCGGATACGTTGCCAATTGGGCCGGTGACACGATTGGGACTGAGGCAACAACGATACAGTTAATCAGACCTCCCATTATTGAGCCGGGCAGCAGTAAGAACTTCCCTCTGACATCGAATGAATTCGATACCGTACTGCACCCGCTATTACAGACCTACTGTAGTGAGTGTCATAGTGACACGGCGGCAAACCGTATCTCACCTTATTTCGCCAGCGACGATTTAATGGTCGCCTATCAGGCTGCGCAAACCAAAATTGATCTAGACACGCCGGAAAATTCTAGATTGTCAGTGCGTGTCGGTAGTGAATTCCACAATTGCTGGAGTGACTGCTCTGCCAATGGTCAGGAAATGCTCAATGCAATTTTGGCGGTGACTGATGCAATAGAATTGACAGAGCTTGATGCGACTCTTGTGAATAGTAAGGCGCTACGACTCTATGATGGTATCCTCGCCAATACTGGTGGCCGACACGAACGTAATGTCATTGCTAAATGGGAATTTAAGACCGGTACAGGAACAACGGCATTCGACACGAGCGGTGTGAATCCGGCGATGGATTTAACGCTGTCTGGTGATGTCGAATGGGTCGGCGGCTGGGGTATCCAGATTCGTGATGGCCGTGCTCAGGCCACGACGACGACCAGTCGAAAATTATATGATTTGATGGCCGCTACCGGTGAATACAGCATCGAGGCATGGCTAATTCCTGGTAATGTTACACAGGATGGTCCTGCGCGAATCCTGAGTTATTCAGGGGGTACGGATCGCCGAAACTTTACCGTAGGTCAAACCTTGTATAACTATGATTTTCTTAACCGTAGTTCACAAACTGATATCAATGGCGAACCGGCACTGAGCACTGCCAATGCCGACGAGCGACTGCAGGCTGTGTTGCAGCATGTCGTATTGACCTATAGCCCAACCGAAGGCCGCCGCATTTATGTGAACGGCGAATATACCGGAGATATGGATGAACAGGGCGGCGGGAGCTTAAGTGAATGGGACGACAGTTTTGCATTCGTCATTGGCAACGAAGTTTCCGGTGATAGACTATGGCAGGGCATTGTGCGAATGGCTGCTATCCATAATCGTGTCCTTTCCGATGAACAAATTACCACTAACTTCGAAGCGGGCGTTGGTGAAAAATACCTGTTGCTATTTAGCGTCTCAGATTTGATTGGCGAGGAAGACTCATACATTGTTTATGAGGCTAGCCAGTTCGACAGTTACAGTTATCTGTTCGCAAATCCTTTCTTCGTCTCACTTGATGAAAATGCGACGATCGATGGTATCGATATCGAGGGTATCCGCATAGGACTAAATGGCCAAGAAGTTGAAAAAGGTCAGTCTTATAAGAATCTGGATGAGCAGTTATCAAGTAGCGTCTATACACCTGCCGAGGGTCAATCACTGTCGCGTTTGGGGGCAGTAGTAAACTTAAGTAAGGGACCTGCGAATGATGAATTCTTCCTGACTTTTGCACGCATAGGATCCAACAGCAGGGATTATATAGAGCCACCGCCACCGCCACCCGCTGCACCAGTGGATCTGGAGCCAGTGTCGGATATTGGATTGAAAACATTTGAGCGTATCCATGCAACCATGTCAGAAATTACCACTGTCAGCATGACGCAACCCGATGTGGTGGCGACTTACGAGGCAGTGAAACAGGCGTTACCTTCACAGGCTGATATCAATGGCTTTGCTTCTGCCCAACAGATGGCGATTACCCAGTTATCGATCGAATACTGTAATGCGCTGGTCAATGACACGACAAAACGTGCTGAATTTTTCCCAGGCTTTGATTTTAATCAGTCTGTGAATGATGCCTACGTCACGGGTGACAGAACGCTTGTGACACTACCACTCTATGAACGCACTATGAATATTGGTGTAACAGTTCAGCCGTCAGAGGCTGAGGTGACCGGAGAGTTGAACAACTTGATTGATCGACTGACAACCTGTGCTAATACGAACAGCTGTAGCTCAGACAGGACAGAGGTAGTGGTTAAGGCTATCTGCGCAGCAACCATCGGCAATGCCGGCATGCTCTTAAACTAGGGGATTATGACAATGTTTAGAAAGAAAATGACCTTTCAACGCCGTAGCAAGCCTGGTTTGGGTGTGAATGATCCGCTATATCACAACAACCACAAGAGGCCGATGACACGCCGTGATTTTATCGCTCAAGGCTTTGCAACTGGTGCAGCGACAATTGCATCAGGATCACTCATTAATGGTTTGATGTCTTCTCCGCTGAAGGCTGACTTGTCGCCCGATTTGGAGGCTCTGAAGCAGGCCTGTGGGATTGCTACGCAGGGTGCTGGAAAGATACCCTTTATCTGCTTTGATCTTGCGGGTGGTGCGAACATCGCGGGTTCGAATGTCTTAATGGGTGGCCGCGGTGGTCAAATGGATTTCCTGAGTACTCAGGGCTATAGCAAATTAGGCCTGCCACCAGATATGGTGCCACCAATTCTGAATCCGCAGACAGGTACTAATGATTTCATTAATACCGACTACGGTTTGGCATTCCACTCTGACAGTGGTTTCTTACGCGGTATGCAATCAAAGATCGCGCCCGCTACGGCAGCAAACTTAAATGGCGCGGTGATCGCTGCGCGTTCGGAAAATGACACCGGTAATAACCCACATAATCCCATGTATGGAATTAATCGGGTAGGCGCCGATGGTTCTTTGTTGACCCTGATTGGCTCACGGCCATCGGATTCAGGTGGCAACTCCATGGCACCAATGAACATGATGAATCCAGCATCTCGGCCTGTGAAGATCGATCGTCCAAGTGATGTCACTGGTCTGGTCGATGTGGGTGATTTGCTGTCATTGCTATCACAACAGGATGCCGTTGCGGTAATGGAATCAATTCAACGGATCAGTGCCAATAAATTAGGGCGTATTGATACTCGAGTGACTTCAGATGATGTTATCAAGGACCTTGTGAATTGCGGTTATGTGAAGAGTGCTGATCTGGCAGATCGCTTCGGTAATCCTGCGACACTTAATCCTGAATTAGACCCCGACATTGTAGGGGCTAGTGGCATCTTCTCGGTCGATGAATTTAATAGCGACAGTGAGTTCCGCAAAACGGCCTCTGTGATGAAGTTGGTGGTCAATGGGTTCGCTGGTGCGGGCACGATCACAATGGGTGGTTATGACTACCATACCGGTGACCGTTCTACTGGCGAGCGTCGTGACGAACGCGCTGGCCGTTGTATGGGGGCCTGTATTGAGTATGCTGCTCGAATTGGTGTGCCATTAATGATGTATGTCTTCAGTGATGGTGGTATCTCAAGCAACGGTATGGTCGATAACTCGGTCGATGGCCGCGGTAAGGGCCAATGGAGTGGTGATAACCAGTCGACTGCCGCTGCCTTCTTTATGGTTTATAACCCGGCAGGACGGGCCCAGCTAATGGGGGCGACCATGGATGATCAATTGCGTTCCCAACAGATAGGGTACATGCGCTCCGACGCCTCAGTGGAGACGGCCTCGAGTCCAGCTGCCAACAACGTCAACCTGTTGGTGGAGACTGTGGTACTCAACTATATGGCGTTGCATGGCGAGGTGGGTAATTTCGATACCATCTTCCCGAACCATGGCCTGGGTAACACGGCACTTTGGGATAGCCTTACCGCATTCCAGCCTATTGTAAATGGCACGATTGGTTAGCGCTTCTTTTAAACTGCTAAGCCCTCCACAGGAGGGCTTTTTTATTTCAGGGACAATATTTAATTAAAGTAATGGATCCACTATAAGAACGAATGAAGCAAACTATCCACAGAATACACTCTCACCATTAGAGAATAAATCTACAAAGAACATATTGATAAAGGATATCTCTTTATAACTATTTATAATAATTCATTTCACAAACGTTCTGATAATTAGAATCATAAGGTGTTATCGAATAATTATGTCATCTCAAGTAGCACAAACTGATTAATCGATAGCAATAGATCTCAATGAAATAGTAAAAAATAAGGGAATGTTATGAAACTAGTTAAGAAAATGCTTTTAGCAATAAGTATAACTGTAATGTCGATGACATCTGTTTACGCCATGACGTGTACATGCACTAGTGGTGATATGGTGGTAACGATAGAATCTGACGGTACAATCAGGATGAGCTGTACAAACGGGGGGCAAGTCCGATGCACTTTTCCACCACCTGAGGGGATTGGTTAGTATTAATATCGATAATAATATACCTCATCCAGTGAAATTGGCTGGATGAGGTGATTAACTAGCAATGAATATTTGGAAATGAAAATGAATGTTAAAACAATCTTAATTACATCGGTTATTCTGGTGGGTGTATTTATTGTGTATTTGTATGCACAACCTTTCGAAGTAAGTACTTCGCAGCAAGCAAATCCAGCAATTGACTCATATACAGCAAATAATCCAAATTCTAAAAATACTAATGATGAAGTTCAGTTATCAGGGATAGCGACAGACGATACTGTCGACCAACTAAATGAAAAGACAGAAACTAATGAAAATGTTCAGCAACAAGATGACATTGACGGTGAATTAACAAATGAAGCTCAAGTTAAAAACCCTCCCTTTACGGCTGAAGAATTCTCAGATAGCGAGAGTATGGTTGCCCAATTTGTTGCAGACAATAATGAAATACAGGAGAAAGGATTGGCAAGAGCCTTCAGTTACCCACGTTTCAGTCGCTTTGTTTCAAAATTAAATGAGCTAGAGAAAACAGCGACGGACTATGACCATGAGTATAAACTCAACGATTGGCTTCAATCTAACTTTGAACTAGACAATAACTACACAAATCTCTCTTGTATCTCTAGAATTTGCGCACTTGAAATTAGCAATATTGATGGGCTAGATAAGTCTAAGTTAGAGGGTATTAGTGAGTTTGGTAGCTTCTACAGTTTTATGCATTATGGAACTGGTGACGATTTACAAAACTCATTCCGAGCCATCTATGTTCAGACCGATGATTCATCATCATTAACGATCAATAAACAATGATTGATAGTTAACTTAATCAAGTAAACTGTCCCAACAATTCCATTCATGTTAGATTTCAGGCTAGTCTAATCATCGATGCAGGACTTAATCATTGCCACAGCGTGAATTCATCAAAATGAATGGTTTGCAAAATCACTTTGCCATCTTTGATGCGACAGAAAATCCGCTAAATCCGACCCCAGAACAGGTAAAGCGTTGGTGTTCGGTTCATACCGGAATAGGAGCTGAGCAGATCGTTGTGATCGATGCCTCAACCCATCCGCAGGCCGATTACGACATCGTTCTCTACAATCCCGATGGTGAGCTGGCAGAGGCATGTGGTAATGCAACGCGGTGTGTTGCTCGATTATTGATGGATAAGACGAAACGAACTCAATTGGTATTTAAGATTGGTGAACGTCTACTAGAATGTATTCAGCGCGATGAGCTATATCAAGTCAGTATGGGCAGAGTCTCCTTCGACTGGCGTGACGTGCCGCTACACGAGCCAGTCGATTCGTTTCATGATTCTTTCAAATCCTACGCCGTGAACGTGGGTAATCCTCATGTGGTTTTAGTCGTCGACGAAATCGATGCAATCGATAAGATAGCGATTGGCCAAACTATCCAGCAACATCCGGCTTTGGTTAACTCGGCTAATGTCGGCTTCACGCAGATTGTTGATGAGAAGCATCTTAAGTTACAGGTCTACGAACGACCCGGCGTCCTGACGCGTGCTTGTGGTAGTGGTGCCTGTGCAGCCGCGGCCATTGCGCGCAAGAACGCATTGATCGATGATTCAGCAACGCGAGTTGAAATGCCAGGTGGTGACCTATTAATTGACTTTACCGATAGCTATGATGCCATTATGACAGGACCAGCGAGTTACTGTTTTACTGGTATGGTTGAGGAGTAAAAATGCTTAAACTTATAACGACAATAATCGCTGTGTTCTGGTTAACTGCATGTGCAAACCACTCTAAAAATACCCCTATGACAATTGATGAGTTATTTGATGAATACTCTGGGACTACTGTACCAGGTGCGGCATTATTAATACTACGTGATGGCCGTGTCGTGGCTAAACGAGGCTTTGGTGTAGCGGATTTTGAGAACAATATTCCAGTCACCGCAACCAGTAATTTTCGACTGGCATCTGTTTCAAAACAATTTACGGCGCTTGCGATACTTCAACTCGTCGAAAAGGGCGATGTATCACTCACAAGTCGGTTGAATCATTTCTTTCCAACCTTTCCTAAATGGGCAGAGCATATCACCATTAAGGATATGCTCAGGCATACATCTGGCATGGTTGACTATGAATCATTAGTTCCAGATAGCTTCGTAGGTCAGGTAGTCGATGCTGATGTTTATCGTCTGCTTGAAGCTCAGGACGAAGTCTATTTTTCAGCCGGGCAAAAATATCAATATAGCAATTCTGCTTATGCGTTGTTAGCGATGATCATTGAAAAGGTCAGCGGACTCCGGTTCAGCGATTACCTGGAGCAACATATTTTTTCACCGCTTGGGATGGATAATACTGTAGCGTTTGACCATGCCAGGCATAAGGTAGTGAATCGAGCCTATGGATATGCACTGAGTGATGATGGTAAGGTCGAGTTAGCTGACCAAAGTAAATATAGTGCCGTGTTGGGTGATGGTGGTATTTACTCCAACCTGAATGACCTACACCGTTGGATCAGTGCGTTGGAGACTGACCGGCTACTGAGCGAACCCCTGGCAAGCGAATGGCTGTCCGATCAGAAAAACAATGCAGGTGAAGCAATTCAATATGGCTATGGCTGGCGTCTTGAAGTTCATAATGGCCATGAAGCGACCTATCATACGGGTATATCACGTGGCTTTAGAAATGTGTTATATCGCATACCGAATGAAGAATTAACCGTGGTCATCCTAACGAACCGAACTACTGATGGACGATTAACGCCATTACAAATGGCACGTCTGATTGTGGACATGGAGATAAAGTGAATAAACGAATGAAATCAATGTGCTGGCTAGTCAGCCTAGTAGTCTCGATCACATCTTCCGCTATTTCCAGTGCCGAAATGGCAGACTTTGCAGTCATTAACGCCAGCGTTATTGATGGCACAGGCGCGCAGCCATTCCGTGCGAATGTCTACATCACCAATGGCCGAATTTCTGCCATTGATACTGAACTCAAAGTGCCCCAGGCGAAAGAAATTATTAATGCAGACGGTCGCTATCTGACGCCAGGTTTCATTGACTTACATTCTCACGGTTCGCCATTGCGACAGGGTGACTTTAAGAATTTCATTGCCATGGGGGTTACGACCATTTCATTGGGACAAGACGGCAGCAGCCCGATGACTGATGATCTTGCGACTTGGGTTAGTAAAGCAAATAAGCGAGGTATGTATACCAATGTGGCCATGTTCATTGGTCACAATACTTTGCGTAGGTTAGTGAAGACAGGCCCTGTTGCTGATATTAGCGAAACGCAACTTGCCGCAATGAAACAAATTCTCGCGACTAATCTGGATTCAGCTTTCGGATTAAGCACCGGTCTTGAATATTCGCCTGGATTACACGCTCGAGAAGATGAACTAATAGCGCTTGCCAAAATAGTTGGTGAAAAAAATAAATTAATCATGAGTCATATGCGCAATGAGGATGATGATGCATTGATTGAATCCATTAATGAGCTATTGCGGCAGGGAAATTATGCCAGGGTGCATGCTTCCCATTTGAAATCGGTCTATGGCAAGGGGGCTGAACGAGCTGAAGAAATACTCGCGGTACTATCCACAGCAAGAGAGAAGGGCATTGATATCAGTGCCGATGTGTATCCTTATTCTGCAAGTTATACAGGCATTGCAATCGTATTCCCTGATTGGGCGAAGACTACAGAGCAGTTTGAGTCTGCGAAACAGACCCGTAGAAAAGAACTGGCCGAATTCATATACAACAAAGTAACTAGTCGCAACAGTCCAGAGTCGACATTGTTTGGCACCGAGCCATATGTAGGTAAGACACTCGCACTGGTCGCCGAGGAATTAGGCAAGTCGTTCGTTGATGTATTGATTGATGACATTGGTCCTGGTGGCGCATCAGCAGCCTATTTCGTAATGGATAAGGCGCTTCAGGATCGCTTGATCGTTGATCCAATGATCAGCCTTAGTTCTGATGGTAGCATTTCGGGGTTTCATCCCAGAGGGCACGGCGCATTTGCTAAATTCATTGAAGAATATGTGGTTGAGCGAGGCCTGTTATCACTGGTAGATGCCGTAAGTAAACTAACGTCATATCCTGCAAGCATTCTACAATTAAAATATCGTGGCCAAGTTAAGGTGGGATATCATGCCGATCTGATTGTGTTCTCGCCCGACAATGTGAAAGCAACAGCGACATATAGTTCCCCGCATCAATTGGCAGAGGGCATTGATTATGTCTTCGTGAATGGCCAATTGGCTAAGAGCCCAACAGGATTTAATGAGTCGCTATTCGGATATGTTCTTAGCCCTATGAAGTGACACCTGCACTAGTAACTAGAATCCAATAGCGCATCTATCATCGACTTGTATGCTAAAAACGGATCGACATCATGTCCTCTGGCAGGATATATATGGACACGAATCGCCTGGTCGGCTCGCCGGAGTTTACGGCTGGCATCGGCCAATAATCTGGCATTCTCAATTGGCACAGAACGATCCTCAGTGCCAAAATATGCGTGAGTCGTTGGCAATCGATCAATGAAATAGACAGGTGAGCTTGCCAGCATGTTATGCCGCGCATCAGATAGCCTCCATTTTCCCGTTGCGACAGGCGCTATGTATCGCTCATAAAACTGGCCACCTTTAGCTGTCGTGGGTATAGCCTCGCCAGCACCTAGCGCATCCCTGAGAATTTCATGGGTGGAGAAGAAACGGTTCTCCATGGCCGCAAACCAATCCACCGGGCCGGCCAGTGATAACGCTAGATTCACTCTTGGGTCTCTGATTGCTGTGAGCAGTGCAACGCTACCACCGCGACTCTTGCCGTAGGAAATGATCCTTGTCGGATCAATGCCAAGCTCAATCTTGAGTGCAACATTGAGCAGCGAAATCATGTCGTCCGTTGCCCCATCCCAGCTATCTGCCCGGTCCCCCTCTGAGGTGTAGGACTTGCCATTGATTTTCAATGTTTCTCCGCGGAAGGAGGGTATAAGGTAGATGAATTTATTCTGATGTCGCTCCAATAACCGCATCAGTTGCGAGCCATGAGAAATATCTCGCGGTGTGTAGTGCGGGTCAACGCCCCTTGCATCGACGATCACTGGTAGAGCTTTTGCAATAGGATTCTGCGGCTTAATAATCGCCCCATAGTGCCTGTTTCCATGAATCGAGTGACTAATAATCTGTACATCAAAACTGGCCTGATCCAATGTGATGCTAGTAGAGTCGATATGCTCAACATGCTCAGGTTGCAAATTACGAGTCGCCCAATCGATTAACACATCTTTCACTTCACGCTCGGTTGGCGGTTTGAATAGATCTGCGAGCGGGTATGGAAATAATTCCCTATATCCTGTGTTATTTACCGGTTCGGGCGTGGTAAGGATATGATATGCGTTCCTTGCCATCTTATTGTCAGGATTCAGGTGAAGTGCATCTTTGAATGCTTGGATGGCAGACGGCCTATCATTTACCGCGAGTTGGCTATAGCCAAGTACCGCTAAGAGCATATCGGAATTGGGGAAATCCTTAAGCAGTAATTGAGATAATTGAACTGATGTCTGTGATTGAGAGGGGTATTTTGTGAGTACATTGAGTGCCAGTTCAACGGCTAGTTCAACCTGATAGACCTTCGAGTGTTTCAGTCTATCGACTCCCAAACTGACATTGCCTTGGAGGATTTCTTCAATCGGTAGGCGTGCAGTATTAACTAGTTTCACGTAGCGTCTAGTGTCGGAATCCCAGTTTCTGGCCACTAATCCAATCACTTGGCCTGTTTCATCCAGTTCGAATTCTATGGTTCTTGTATTATCTCGATGGGGTATGGCCTGAACAAAATGATGCGTTCTTACCTCTTGTAAATAAGGCCTGGACGTCCAGAAAGGTGGCGTAATTGCTAATTTGCCTTCTACAACGTCTACTAGAAACAATGCTGTAGGCCCAGCGGAGTACCTGCCCTCATAGAGTTGTAGTCTTTCTATATCGTCTTCGATATCTGATGTTTTCAAGCTGGCCTGTGTGTCAGTGCCATCGAAAATACAAAGGGTTAGGATTAGCATTAATTGTAAAATTAAGACGTGAATTCTAGATGAATTCGAGTACATACATCTCACTCCACGGATTAAAATATTCATGCGAACTAGTGTTTTCTCTAAAGCTTTATAATCTTAGTACGGTTTAGGTGTATGATTTGTTTTCGCAATCAACAAGTTATTAATATTCAACTCGATGAAATCAGATTCTCGAATTAAAAGTGACGCTGAACTCACTCATTTAGCTGACAAGATTAAACAGTGGGGTATGGAACTCGGGTTTAATCAGATCGGCATCAGTGATATCGACTTATCTGTTCACGAGGCTTATCTACAAAACTGGTTAGATAAACAGTTCCATGGCGATATGGATTACATGCAGCGCCATGGTCTGAAGCGTGCGCGACCCGCTGAGTTACATCCGGGTACTGTGCGTGTGATCAGTGCTAGGATGGATTATCTTCCAGAGAACGCCAGGATTTCAGACAGCTTGAAGGATCCGAACAAGGCCTATATTAGCCGATATGCAACAGGACGTGACTACCACAAAATCATCCGTAAACGCCTACAGAAGCTTGGCGAGAAAATAAAGTGCCATTGCGAAGAGCTAAATTTCAGGCCGTTCGTGGATTCTGCACCTGTCCTTGAGCGTCCTCTTGCTGCAAAGGCAGGTCTCGGTTGGATCGGTAAACATAGTCTGCTGTTACACGAGGATGCGGGTTCTTTTTTCTTTCTGGGTGAGCTGTTAATTAATATCCCGTTACCGCTAGACGAGCCGGTTACCGATGCCTGTGGCTCATGTAATGCTTGCATGAAAATCTGTCCAACGGGTGCCATCGTTGCGCCCTATGTCGTCGATAGTCGACGTTGTATTTCCTACTTAACGATCGAGTTAAAAGAGGCAATTCCTGAGTCGCTAAGGCCTCTAATGGGCAATCGAATTTATGGCTGCGATGACTGCCAGTTGGTATGCCCCTGGAATCAGTATGCTGAGGTCAGCACTGAATCTGATTTCAAAATACGACATCGACTCGGTGAAATCGAATTACTCGAACTGTTTAGTTGGGATGAGCAGACCTTTCAAACTAACATGGCAGGGTCTGCAATTTATCGCATCGGGCATGAGCGTTGGTTAAGGAATATCGCCGTAGCGCTGGGTAATGCTCCATATTCGGTGGCGGTTGTCGAGGCGCTCGAGAACAAGTTACTGGATGCCTCAGCACTAGTCGCTGACCATATTCAGTGGGCACTCACGCAACAAAGCAATAAACGACATGAGCAGACTGAAGCGATTAGTTCGCTGACACAGAAACTCGTTCGAACCAGCGCAAAAATCATCCAGAACTAACCCTAATTCTCTAGCTGAGCGAGTCCCGTGGATAGGAAACGCTGCAATTGTAGCTGCTTGCTGATGACATCGTTATGACCTAGCTCAGAAGCAATAAATATAATTCTTGCACTCCTTAGTTCGGCATCTGTGAAATCATCACCCTCAATGACATGAAAGGGTAATTTCCACTCTGTCATCCGCTGAATCAGCTCCTCCGATTCGCTCCGGGTACCACCATCCGGGGTGTATATGTTTATGAATCGTCCCTGAGAGTTTGACATCCAGTCGCTGAACTTTTCTATTTGTGCGTAGAGGCCATCAAATAAGTAGACTTCACGGATCTGATTTGTCATACCGCCGTGCGTTAAGATGAATGCCATGGCACGGTATGCACCACTGTGGCCGGCGAGTATGATATCAAGTTCATTCAATGGCCTGCTTACATCGGGTAGTTGCTGCAGTACGTCGTTGATGAAGCGCTTGAAATGTCCAGCCTCTTCCATTCTTCCACCAGATGAGTCTGGCGCATTTTTGGGCCCCTGCGGGATAATTAAAATTGCGTTTCGTTTACTCGCAATCAATTGCTTAGCCAGATTGAATGAGGTGAGAGAGTTTGATGCATTGTTGTACCAGCCATGGAAGTAGACAATAACCTCAAATTCCTGTTGCAAATTTATAGTCTGTGGGACGTATACAAGTGTCGTTTTGTCCTGATAATGCGTCGCTGCTGGATAGTGTTTGTTTTGATAATGATGCCCTTGCGCTCGTAACGGAGACGGGAACATGCTGTTGTTTGGCTGTAACTCGAATAGCAGGCCGCCTGCAGAGGGAACTGCCGTTACCTGATCAGCATGCAGTGATGCATGGGCTGTGACAAAAACCAAGAGACTGCACAATACGAAATGCAGACTTGATACAGTGTGTGTTCGATAGATTTGCAAGCTGTTTAACCATCCGTGTATGAGTTTAGCAGGTATGATTGTATCTTATTCTGATCTGGGGGTCTGATTACATTTCCGCCAGATCGTTGGAATAGAATAATTGTCCCTCGGAGTCAACGATGATTGCAGAGACATCAACCAGCGAATTTACGAGATCTAACCCATCCGTGACGCCGAGGACGAACACACTAGTAGACAGGGCATCCGCGTAGGTTGAGTTTGCTGCCATTATGGTCACCGACTGAACCCCTGTTACTGACTTACCGGTCGTGGGATTGATGATATGGTGAATCCATTCGCCTGTGTCTTCATCGATAAAGTAACGTTCATAATCACCGGATGTTGATACTGCCATATCGGCGACCGGAAGTACTGTGACAACCTTATTTTCGGCGCGCGGATGTTTGATACCGATGCGCCACATCTTTCCAGCATTGTTGCCCAACACATAGGTGTCTCCACCTGCGGTAATTGAGGCTTCGTTTACGCCGAACGACTTAAGTCGTTGAATGCTATTATCTACTGCGAGGCCTTTGGCGATACCACCGAGATCGATCTTGACTCCTTGCCTCGTGAATTGAATCGTTCGCTTCTTTTCATCCAGTCTAATAGCACGATAATTGATCAGGTCGACGGTATTCTTTAGTTGTTCCGCGGAGGGTTGTTTCTGTTCTCGGTAGTCGTACAGGTAACCAACACTCGAGAATGTGATATCGAATGCCCCTTTTGTCATCTCGGAAATTTGCAATGATTGCTTGATGATTGAATAGAATTCGTCGGTGAGCTTAACCGGCTCCTTATGGGCGCGCTCATTGACGCGATAAAGTAGGGAGGTTTTAATCCAGGGGCTCATGGTGTTGTTGATGTGGTGCATCTCATCGATGACTGCCTGCTTGGCCTGTTCGGCCATACTGGCATCCTCAATCCAGAACCGCATACGGATTTCGGTCCCCATCACCGGGAACCGATAGTCTACCCACTTGGCGTAGAGACTTTGACTCGTCAGTAATAAAACTAAAGCGATGAGGCCGCGTATCATCACGACGGAATGAAATTGATGCGGTATAGGTTTTTCCATGTGCTGACATTCATGGCGGTGAAGTTTATAGTCCGTATCTTACGCATGAGTCGTCGTTCAAGTCCAGGATTCTCCAATTGACTGGATACAATGCTTACATTCGTCACACTACCGTCAGGAGCGATTTCGATTTCGAATATTACTTCACCCTGCATGGAGGGTACTTTACGCAATTCACGGTTATACATGGCGAAGAAAGAACTCTTATTCATGTCCATGAATTTTTCTATGTTCTCAGCAGGACGCTCTGGACTACCATCGGTCATCGCCGCACTATATTGAGCATCACGCTCGGCAGCGAGATTACTCGAGACTTGTGTACTACCTCCGCCTTCGAGGCCTGTACCACCAACATTGGCGCTTGCTTTCGCAATTTGCACGCCACCACTCGATGAACGTGCATTATTGACGATCAGATCCCGGGTGATTGTTTGTGCTTGTCCGGTATCCGATGACAGTTGACTGGAGTCGATTTGCTTGCCTGTGTCAACAGTGCGCAGATCAGCCAGGTCGTTGAATACGGCCAGGTTTTTGCGTGCTTTTTCTCGTGCTTCTTCGCGGTTGCCCTGCGGCTTCGGGGGTTCTTTAACCTCAACCTCATTGGCAACTTGAGGTGTTTCTTCAGGAATTTCCTCTACTTTTTCTGGCTCTGGCTCTGGCTCAGGTTCTGGTTCAGGCTCCTGCTCAACGACAGGGGGAGGGGGAGGTTGTACCTCTTCACGTTGTTTTTGCTCTAATACCAGTTTCACCAGTCGGTCTGGTAAGTCAGCCTGAGTACGCGGTGGTGGTTCCGGTAGGGTGATCATTGATACCACAATGGCAAAGATCAGCCCGAGGCCTAAAAGGACAATCAGTATCGTCTTAAAACGTCGCTCGGCAGCCTCATCGACATCCCAGGGTAGAAAACTTGGTGTGGCCTGAAGAATCATTGGCCGGCCTCCGTGGCAGCCTTTTGGCTCACAGCAAGGGATATCTGGCGATAGGGTGTTTCAGATAGGGTCTGCATAATGATGCGGAGTACCTTATAGGGCACAGCCTTATCTGCAAGTAGTGTAACTTCTAATCCTTCCTCACTCTGTACCTCTTCCTTATCCCAGTGGGTTTCTGAGAGAGTCACAAGATAGTTTTTGAGCGGTACTGCTGGTGCTTGCTCTAATGCCAGCAAGTCGGCTGTACTAATGATTCTACGTCCGCTAACTATGACATCATTGGCGCTGACCATAATGACCAGATTCTCTTTAGGCTTTTCTTCTGCTACCGACTCGGGCAGTTTAATTGTCTTAGTATTCGGTAATTGGTGATCGCCAGAGGAATTGAACAACAGGAAAAATACCAGAATAGTGAATATATCCATCAATGAGACTAGCGACAGGCTAGCATTGCCAAAACGCTTATGGCGTCGTTCCATTCGTGCTGCGCGTTGTGATTTTTTCATATCTTATCTCATGCCCCCGCTGCGTCGTCGACCGGAGCGCTACCAAGGCTGATGTCCGGGAATAACTCGCCCGGCAAGTCATCAGTATCCGGAGCGGGTGGAATAAGACGTACTGCATCCATTGCTTGAATGATAAGATCGTAACTGGTGTCTGGTTGTGCCAATATCGTCATGGCGGTTAATTCACTATAGCGCGCTTTGACTTCCTGTAACGCCAGGTTCAGATCACTCAGGGCAGTGGATACATCCTCTTCTGTGTATGGGAACTCAGATAAAACGCCTGCTTTCCGTTCGGCTAACACAAATGCTTCAGCTTCGATTATCACCTCGAGCTGCGGCATCTCATCAACCACCTCTTCTTGTGGCTCTGATGCGCTACCGGGTAGATCCAATTCCAGAATACTCACTTGAGAGAATACTGCTGTGAGCAGTAGGAATGGGATCAGTACCACCATCAGATTCATGAAGGCTGTGATATTGAGTTCTGTGTTAGTCTCTCGACGCGCGGTGCGTCGACGGGATCTACGCATTCTTCATTTGGCCTTTTCGAAGTTGATTGACAAATTTCACGGACGCCATTTCAAGGCTGTCGACGATTTCAGTGGTTTTTGATTGCAGATAACTGAATGTCAAAAGTAACGGAATCGCGGCCATCAGACCGAATGCCGTAGTATTCATTGCCACCGATATAGAGGCGGACAATAGGTTGGCTTTCTCAGCTGGATCGACATTGGCCACAGCCGTGAAGGCGCTAATTAGACCCATAATGGTTCCCAAAAGTCCGAGCAGGGTCGCAATGTTGGCGAATGTTGCGAGATAGGGCGTTCGTTTCTCCAGTCGCGGTAGGATTTCCATCAGACCTTCTTCCATGGCCAATTCGATATCATCCGAGCGGCGGCCATGCTGACTCTGTGCAATGCCATAAGAAAGCATCTTGGCGATTCCAGTCTTGGATTCACGGGTGATCGAATCAATGCTTTTGATATCACCTTTCTGCAGGAATGGCTGCAGTTCTTTCCACATCCTGCGGTTATTCAATTTCACGCCACTCAGATAGAAGAAGCGTTCAATGGCGATGGCAAGTCCAAAGAGGAAGATGCCGAGAATGATGTACATGAAAGTTCCACCATCTTGCATGAAGCGCACAACGACCTCGAAGAAGCTCTCATCCACCATGGCAGCATTGGCTGGAGCAGATGTCACAGCCTGTGTTGCAGCGATATATAAATTATTCATTTGTTAACCTCGGTAGCGTATGGTTTATGACACCCGTTGTACTAGCCACAATGCTGAATTGTGCTTGGCAGACAGGCGTCAGTGAGACTGCATAATTATTGGTAACTTAGACCGTAAATTCTGATTACTGGTTCTCATTTATCGGCTTTATTGATTCTTGGTTCGTACTGCTCTCGCCCTAAGAAACGCGTTCACTTCGCGCCGATATGCCTCAGGTTGCAATAGCAATAATTTCGGCTGGTAGCCTGGCTGTACACGTGGATCCAATTGCTGGTGATCCGCTGAACGCCATGGAACGATATTCAGACTCATCGGTGATTCTTTATTTCCTCGAACATTCATGCCGAGTATACCCCAGTTCTTATTCGCTGTTTCTTGCCTAGTTTGTGTCGACTCAGAATTTTCTTCAGCCGTTGCTTCTGTTGTCTCTTCGGCAGTTAATTGCACAGGCATACCTATGCCTATGAGTATAGTCAATAATGTTAGTTTGGCTTTCATATTACCCTCCCACTCCGCGGCTGATGCGTTGTGTGACGTCGGCGATCCAGTTTTTGACCCGAGGGTCCTCTTTCCCCTGCAGTTGTAGCTGATTCTGATATTCTTCATACCAGGGTAGTGCAGCCTCGGGATTATGCAGATAGATATCCAGCAGGATCGCATAGTTCGCGAGTGATGCCAGATGCGTGGCATCGATTTGTAGTGCTTTTTGATAGGTTTCAGCAGCAAGCATAAACTGACCGGTTTTCCTCTGGCTAGTTCCCAGGAGATTGAGTAGGCGCGCTGAAAGCACTGGTTGTATACTCGCATTTTCAATCAGTTCGCTCAGGTCGCTATAGGCCGCAGTATCATAATATAGTCTTGCCAGGTTGAACCAGGCGGGTTCCATGGATGGATCAATGGCAACGGCCTGGAGATATTTAGCCTCGGCTTCCTCAGGGGCTTCTCTGTTGCGGTTGGCCTGTTCGAATAATCGGACAGCACCCGCTGCGTAAGATGGCAACTGAGGTGCGTCTGATGTTGTTTCGCCAATCAACTCTGCACCGGGTTCTTTCGGTGTTGAAGCACAACCTAACACAGTCAATAACAGTAGGATTATCGGGACGTTTCTATTGCGCATAATCATCCACCATTTCGGGCTTGTCATAGCGAGCCGGTAAAATCTTCTTTAATGCAAGGTAACTTTCTTCTATCCAGTCATCCCATATTCCGTCGCGGGTTAGGATGATGCCATTCTCATAGGCAGCGATTGCCTGATCTTCAACAGGGAAGACCTTTTCTTCCAGCACGAATTCGTATTCTTCCAATTCTAACTCGGTCATGCCTGCGGGACGTTCTGAGTCCATCATAGCTGACGCCATCAATGCATAGGATTTGCCGATATGGTGTGCTGCCTCAGTCACATGTCCCTGGATACCATAGGATTGTACCTTGCTGTAATCCGCTAGAATGGCCTGCATCAAGTCAGATTTCTTCTTCAGGGATTGTGCCAAAGGCTGAGTCAGTCGAAGCTTTTCATATGTCGTGAATTTATCACGTACCAAACTAATCAGCGCATCCGATGCCAAATTGCGGGCACGAACATCGGTCAGTTGTGCCTCATCGACCGTAGTAATGATCTTGCGACGCCAGAAATCCTGTTTCCATTTCAGATCCTGATCACTCTGTGCTGTCATTTGACCATAGATATCGATCAGGTGCTGACGTGCCTCTAAAGCCAGTGGAATCGGCGCAGGAAACCGCTTGATATAGTCCTTCCATAGCATGGTACTGGCTTCAAGGGCTTCGGTTGAGGTCAATTTCATGCGGTTTTCAGCGGCTTGCCAGAGTGCAGTTCGCTGGATCTCTGGATCGGTACTGTTCGCCGCCATATTCTCATAAATATCAGCCGAAGCACCCCAATTATCGGTTGCTTCATAGGCGAGTAATAATTTGGCTGGCACGGATGCCGCAAGTTCGTGTTGCGGGAAGTTAGCAGCGAAGCCATTGAGCATACTAATCGCAGAAGCGTAATCATTCATCGCGAGTAATAGCATCGCTGAATCATAATCCCCCAGAATGCGTTCCTCTGACTCGGGCTCGGTTCTGGCCAAATGAGCAAACATGGCGACTGCTGCCTGATCTTGTCCTGCAGCCTTTAATGCCTCGGCCTGTTTGAAGATCGACTTGGCACGACGGTCCTTGAAGGACATTCTCTGGTCGTTGCTTAATGTGGCGTTATTCAAGAGTTCAGTGTAAGCAATCTCTGCAACCATAAAGTTACCTAGGTCATACTCGCCATCAGCGATTACGATCTGACTACGCTGTTTCTGTTCAGGGGTTGCGAAAGGCGATGATACGACCTGACTTGCCAGGGCGATGGCCGAGCTGACATCATCCTGCTTTAGAAACAATTCCACCGTCTGAGCCGCGACATCCGCACTTCTTTGGAAATCGCTAAATGTTGCTAAATAACGCGTACTTTCGCTAATTAGCTTCGTAATGTTGCCATCGTCTTCTAACAAGTCATAATTAGATTGAGCCGACAGGATGATGCGGTAGGCTGCTTCTTCTTTCCTATCTTTGGCGAGACTATTCTCACTATAAGCGAGAATGTCATACTGTGCCATCGAGCGCGTCTGCTCACCGGCATCGAATAAAACTTCAGCCAACAGCCAGCGTTTGTTGTCTAGATCGGCATGTTCGGGAAAGCTGTTGATGAAGATTTCATACCAGCCAGCCGCTTTGAGATAGTCCTCCGTCGTTTGACTGTCCTGGGCACCAGCGTGGTAGTAATTCATCACCTGATCAAGATGTTCATAAAGGATATTGGTCACCTCATCGGAACGCTCATAGCCGGTATTAAACCAATAGTCAGAGCCAGTCTGGTAAGTCAGGACAAAATTCTCTTTCGCCTCGAGTACCAGATCGACGAAACCGGATTTAGACAATACCTCGATGCCGCGATGTTCGAATAGCGGGGCCGATTCGGTATATGGGTTTTCGCGTACAAAGGTAATATATGTATTGGCTGTATCCTGCAATCGCTCCTGCTGCTCATAAAGCCCAGCGAGACGCATGTAGAGATCTGATTCGTAGGCTGAGATGCGGTCTGCAATCACTTCAACACCGGGCTGCTGACCGGCATCGATTCGATTAAACAGAGCTGCCAATGTCTGTGGCCCTTCGAGGTAGGATAGGCTTAGTGAGCTGACACGATAGGTCTCATTCAGAAGATTGTCTACTACTGGTGAACGTTGATCTGGTGTTTCATAAATTCGTGAAATCAATTGCACGAAGTCATCCAGGGCATAGTCATGATTTTCACGTTGAAAATGGGTCCAACCACGCTTAAATAACGCGCTATTATAAAATCGATTATCCTGAGCCAGTACCTCGTCATACAGACTTTGGGCCCCAGCATAGTTCTTTTGAGAATAGAGGCGCTCAGCCATACGGAATTTCGCCTCAATGATGGTACTATCGTCACTCGATACCGTGGCCAGTTCGTCAATCAAACCGCGCGCTGCGTCCGTCTCTCCCTTGAGATCTTTAACCCGGGCCATTTGATACTTCACCTCGGTGTCGTTAATCTGCTGAGGGTATTCAGCCTGAAGTGCTTGATAGTAGTTGTCGGCATTAGCGAGCAAGATCTGGGTATTCTCATCATCGTTATCGCTGAGATAAATCTCTGCTCTGATTACTGATAGTTGTGCCAGCTTCTGTAATGATTCGAAACGGATTGCATCCGATTTGGTGGAACTAAGGAGTAATTCGTAGGTGTTGATTGCCTGGTCTACGGCATCCTGGTCCGCGCTCGCTTCGGTTTTGATTGTGGTGACGACTTCTTGATTAAGCGCCGCTGTAATATCAGCAATTTTTGATTCTGCAATCCTAGTTTCCTGCTCAGTAATCGATTGGATTTTACGTTCGTTGAGCGGTTCCGGCTCACTATCGAAGGTCACTAGATTAACCACTGGATCAACAATACTACTGAGTGTCGAGCAGGCCGACAGCAACATAAGCAAACCAAGTATCGTCAGGCATCTAATCATTATCGATCCCTTGAGTCGCTGCTTCAAAACTTAGTCTGGCCAGAGACAGATTGGCTTGCTCGGCGAGCGTCTCCAGCGCCGTCTGACGTTCCAATAAGTAGGCCTGATAGACGCTAGCCATGTCTCGTTCAAGCGCTTGTTTGACCTGAGCAATCTCATCCTGCATGTTGGTGATCCGATTACTCAGATCGGAGAGTTTTGTCGCATCGATCTCTATCGGTGGTTGGGCTTGTTCGACTATCTTTACTAATGAAGCATGTTGTTGCTCTAATGACTGATACGCTCTTTCAAGTTGCTGTTGGGACTGGGTTGCCTGCCACTGCTTTTGTTTTATATCGCGATGATACTGCCAGTGAAATACACCATTTAGCCTGCGCACCTGTTCCTTCTTTTGTGCCATTTCTTCTGTTTCATCAACCTGAGCCAGAGTCGCCTTACTTCGTTGTAAGCGGGTCCAGATTGCGGAC
The DNA here is from genome assembly GCA_965250035.1 of Enterobacterales bacterium. Lineage (GTDB taxonomy): Bacteria > Pseudomonadota > Gammaproteobacteria > Enterobacterales > CAXRAF01. The sequence goes on from OZ252282.1 coordinate 318,959, forward strand.
TCTTTCTCTGTCATGAGTCCAGGGGCAATCGTCATGGCCAACTGTTGATCGAGACTCTGCTGGTAGTCACTTATCTGCTCTGTTACCTCCTGCAAGTTGATATCCTGCAATAGGTTACGTGCTTGCTGTGCTTTACTGAAGAATCGATCGCGTTGCTCATTGACTGCGAGTGACATAGTCGGAACGAGACTAGCTTTCTCACTAAGCAGACGATCTAACTCATCAAGTTCTTGCCATTGATCCTTCAATTCGTAGAAGGCGGGATTAGCAATTAGCTGCTGATACAGTGCCTGATTTTGAGCAATGGCGCCGGCTCGATTATCCATCAGGATGTCGCGCCAAAGCGTGCCAAGCTTTAACTCATCTAGTCTTCGCTGAGCTCGTTGTTGTATTTGGATAGCAGTTTTGTATCCATCGCTAGCTTTCGCCTTATCGCCTTTCATCTGCCAGACGTACGGGACTGCGAGCCAGGCTTCTTGTACGACAGGTGAGAGGATATCCTGTTTACTCGCGAGTGTTATCCAATACCCGAGAGCGTCGTCATAGGATTCCTGATTCATGGCATTCCAACCAAGTAAGAGGAGGGCATCATCTGATACCAGGCCATCTAGACGAATCGATTTCAATAATTGATCTGCCTCATCATAACGTGCCTGGTTTAACGCATAGAGTCCTAGGGCGAGTTTAGCTTGATCTGCCAACGCATATTGTTCTTGATCAATGATATTTGCATTCGAGACTTCGTTCAAAACTGCTGTTGCCTGTCGTTGGCTGGCCTCATCATCGACATTCAGGAGACTTATTCCGAGATTATATTTGGCATAACGTTGCAGGTTTCCGCTATCTTCAATCTGGCTTAGGGTATTGGCAGAAGCCGAGTATTCTCCCAACCCAAACTGAATTTGGGCTAGCATGAATCCGGCTTGTGTCCGTTCTCGTCGGCTGAGTCTATCGAAGTCGACTAATGCCAGATTGTCCTGAGCGTTTTGATACTGCTGTTGCTGATAATAAACCCTGGCATTTGCAAGATACATTCTTGCCGCCTTGTCGGGTGATTGTTTTAGCGACTCTAAAGTTTGGAGCAGATTCTGTGCCTGCGTTGGCAAACCATAATCCAGTAGTATGCCAGCCAACAGCAGCTCTGCCTGAGATCGGTTTTTGTCAAGCTTACCTTGTTCCAGTCGCGCAGTGAGACGCGTCAAAGCCTCGATTTTATTATCCTGAAAATGAAAGAAAAGCGCTTCGCCCCAGGCGAGTTCATCAACCACTGATTCAGTTTCTTCAGCCAGGATAGAACCGCTCAAGGTCATGAGCAGTGCTAAACAGTAATGTCGCGCTCGACTTAACTGCATTGGTTGTTACCAGGGCTTGATACTGAATTGTGGCTGCTGTTTGGTTCCATCGTCCTTGATCTGAATCTCGAAAGCCTTCTCGGTAGACTCTTTCGTGAATTTTAGCGTGACGGCGCGTTTGAAAGCTCTCTGTTGCGGTCCAAGACCAGTGAATACGGCAACCAATTCATGCTCACCTGATGCGATATTACCTAGATATAGCGGCTGTATCGCACCGCGTTTTAGCGCGTTGACATCGTTCGTTGTATATAGAAATGAAGCCACAGGATCACCATTCAGTTTAACCTTGACGGAATCTAGACTGAACAGCTGCCCCATATCCATTGATACATAGAGTGCGACACGACTTGAAGCGGGATAAAGTACGTCTTCCTGGAGCAGGAATAAATCACGATTAAGCTCTATCACTTTCGCTTTCAGTGCCTCTGTCTGGCTGGCCAGATTTTGCTCAGTAGCTTGCTCTGCAAGTAACGGGCTGGCTAGCGCCAGTATAAGGATTAAATACAGTTGAATGTGTCGTCGCATTTTCCGTTCCTGTTCTAGGTGAGACTACCTGAATAAAGTTACATACTATATGAGTGTAGAGTATATCGAAAAGATTTCATCAAAATGTTGTCTAGCTCACATTATACTCACACTGTAATAAGTGAGTTGAGTAGTATAAATAGTTGTCTAACCGCATTTTAGAGACGATACTTAGACTAATTCATACTGGGAAAAACATCATGTTTTGGAACAATGATACAAAACCACTGGAAGACAAAATTGCAGCTTTGCAGGCCGAATTGTCTGACAAGAACCGGCAAATAGAACTGTACGACAAGATTCGTATCGCGGCAAACATGAAGAATGAATATATCCTTGCTCAGTTAAAAGAAAAATCAGAGTTGCAGGAATTCATCTTAGACAACATGATGACCGTATCGACTATCAGAGATGCTGTGGCTGAATCATTTCATACACTCGATCAGGAGAAGACTACGCTGCAGGAGTCGATCCATAGCTTCGAACAGATTCATGTATTGATATCTGTGATTGCTGAAAATCTGGAGAAGATTAAGGGTTATTCAACTAATGCAAATGAATCGGTTACTAAACTCGAAGCTGATAGCAGCAATATTACGGAGTTCGTTTCACACATATCAAGTATCGCCGAACAGACGAACCTGCTAGCGCTGAATGCGGCTATTGAGGCTGCCCGAGCAGGCGAGCAGGGGCGTGGCTTCGCCGTTGTTGCCGATGAGGTGAGAAACCTCGCCAAGAAGTCAGCGGATTCTTCGTCGGAAATCACTACAATTGTCGAACAACTCGCTACCCAGACGAAAGACACGCTGGAGCAGGTCCAAAACAGCGAATCCTTTGCCGATGATCTCTACAATAGAACCAATAATGTCCATGAGGTGATCGATCAGATAGCCACGATATCAAGAGATATGTTTCATATCATCAGCCGCTCGACGCATATGAGTTTTTTACAAACCGTGAAGTTAGACCACGTGATATGGAAATCCGATGTCTATCGCTCTCTCTGGGGTAAGAGTGATAAATCAGTAGATGATTTTGCTGATCATACAGTTTGTCGCCTAGGCCAGTGGTACTACTCGGATACCAGCGATGCACTCAAGAACCAATATGACTTCAAGGCACTGGAGGAACCACACAAGCGTGTACATACTGCTGGAATCATGGCATTACGTAATTCAGATGACACGGAAAAGGTTAAGGAAGGACTAAGGATGATGGAACAGGCGAGTGCTGAAGTGATCACCCTGTTAACGAAACTTGAACAGGCGGAGTTGGAACAACTGACCAGTCAGGCGAGCACCGATGAGTCGGCTGGTGAGGTCGAATTATTCTAACTCAGGCCGGCTTAGGGTATAACTTTCTTAAATTAAATGCGAATTCAGTGGGGCCTTTGGCATTGATATAGCTGAGTTTCTCCAATGCATCCTCTATCGTTGGTATGGTGTCTGATTTAACCCACCAGAGAACCAGATGGGCTGACTTCATCTCCTGAAACCAACGTTTCCGATCTTTGAATACCTTCATATGAAGGCCCGAATATAAGTACTCTTTCAAAGCGTCGACTGACTCCCATATCGACATATTAATTAGCATGTTTTCTTCGTCAAAGGCATTGAATCCAGTGGCGTTGTTATTTTCATCGTCTTTTAGACGCCAAATAAAGCCCGGTGCGTTCTCTGCAGCAGCATTGACGCTATCGAGTTGTGCTGCGAAATCAGCCATAATTTCTGAATCAATGGATGCCTTGGCATACGCAATATTCAATTGTGCGAGATAATACTCAGACATTCAGTAAAGCCCTTTACTTACAGTATTCAGAGCGACTATAGCATTCATCTGACGAATTTACCCGTCCTGTCGATTGTATGGTACATTGCAGTCCAATTTAGAGCCATGTCCTAGTGCATACGTATTCAGTTTCGCAGAGACAATCAATGGCCATACAACAGTGCTAGTATTACAACAAAGGTCAACATCTCAAAGCAGATAATAATAATTGATTCAATAACATAGACCGATTATTGGATCGCAATTTTCAGGTACTAATTATGTCCATTATTTGGGGTTTTATGCAGAAGTTACGTAGTCTTCTTGCGTTACCGCTAATCTTCCTGGTTGCAGGGTGTACACCCTCAACGCCAGAACTGCCTGATGGGCACTATTTCAGGCTATCGAATGAGAACTATCAACTAGAAGTCACAGCGGTTGCTGAGGATAGTATGGAGTTCTCCTATGTGCAGAATGGCACCAATGACTTCCCTAGTTTCTCCCGTGCGACTGACACTACATTTCAGCTTCAGGTAGAGGAAACAGAAGAGGGCTTCGAACTCAGACGTGGACAACTCACTGCGATAATTAGCAAAGCATCTGGTCGAGTTGATTTTTTTAAGGATGGGCAATTACTCACGGTTCAGCAACCCTATGAAACGGGAGCGACATTTAATTTTAATTTGACCAGCCAGGAAAAAATCATGGGCGGAGGTCAGCGAGTTCTGGGCATGGACAGACGCGGTCATAAACTCCCGCTCTATAACCGCGCACACTATGGTTATGAAACTGAATCCAGTCAAATGAACTACAGTCTGCCCGCTGTGATGAGTAACAAACAATACTATTTGCTGTTCGATAATACGGCCTCTGGCACGCTTGATATCGGCGCAACTGAGCCTGACTTGTTATCTTTTTCAGCCGTTGGCGGAAGGACAGCATACATCATTGGTGCCGATGCCTCCTATCCCGATCTCATCGATGAATATACGGATGTCACCGGTAAGCCAGCGATGTTACCGCGCTGGGCTTTAGGACATTTTATCTCTCGCTTTGGTTATCATACTCAGAGTGAAGTCACTGAAGTCGTTGATTTGACGTTAGACAAGGGCATTCCTGCCGATGCGGTCATTCTCGATTTATACTGGTTCGGTCAGGGAATTAAAGGCTTTATGGGTAATCTCGCCTGGGATAAGAACGACTTTCCAGAACCCGATCGGATGGTCGATGATCTGACAACGAAAGGGATAAAGACTATCCTGATTACGGAACCTTTCATACTAACTACTTCAAATCGATGGCAAGAAGCCGTTGACGCAGGAGCCATTGCAACAACGACTTCTGGTGCGCCGTATCGTTTCGATTTCTATTTCGGTAATACAGGTTTAGTGGATGTTTTTAGTGCCAGGGGTCGAAACTGGTTTGCCGCTCGATACCTGGAATTATTTGAGCAGGGCATTGCTGGTAATTGGGGGGATTTGGGAGAACCTGAAGTACACCCGGATGACATACAACATTACCTGCAAGAAACCGGCGAATGGGTGAGGGGTGATGTGTTACATAACGCCTATGGTCATGAATGGGCCAAGCTCGTGTACGATACCCAGAAGTCTGTGCAACCCAATAGTCGACCATTCATTCTAATGCGCTCAGGGTTCGCCGGTACCCAGCGCTTTGGGATCATACCCTGGACCGGAGATGTCAACAGAAGTTGGGGAGGGCTGAAGCCACAGGTTGAATTGAGTCTACAAATGAGTTTATTTGGCTTAGGTTATACGCATTCAGATATCGGCGGGTTTGCTGGTACTGAAGGTTACTCACCTGAACTCTATCTGCGGTGGTCTCAGTATGGCATTTTTCAACCAATATATCGTCCTCATGCCCAAGAGCAAATCGCCTCCGAAGTCGTGTTTCAGGATGATGCCATTCGTGACATTGTGACCGACTTTATCAATCTTAGATATCGTATGACGCCCTATAACTACTCCCTGTTCCATGAGCATACTCAGACAGGCATGCCACTCATGCGGCCAATGTTTTTCAGTGATGAAACTGATCCAGCACTTATTGACATGAAGGATCAGTACATGTGGGGAGATGCTTTTCTGGTCAAGCCGGTGACATCACCAGGGTCCGCAAGCGAAAGCGTATGGTTGCCAGAAGGCTACTGGTTCAATTACTGGACTGGAGAGGGCCATCAGGGCGCTAGAAGCATTGATATTGACGTTTCTATACGTGATATACCCGTCCTCGTTAAGGCTGGTTCGTTCATCCCAATGGTCCCTGAGATGCGTAATATGGCACAGTATTCGTCTAGTGAACTTGAATTGCACTATTATCATCATGAGTCAGTCACTTCCAGTCACTCTGAAATGTATGAGGACGATGGCATTTCGGCCAATGCCTACTCTTCGAATGACTATGAGTTGCTGTCATTCACGGCGCAGTCCACGAATGAGGAACTTGTCATCAATTTAGGTCATAACGGCCAGGATTATGATTCGATACCCGAAAATCGTGAAATGACGATCCTAGTGCATGGTTTGACACAACAACCTAGCAATGTAACAAGCAATCATCTGAACTTGTGGCAGTATGATTATGATAAGGATTCCATGACACTGACGGCAACATTCAACTGGTCATATGAAAACGCAACCATCACAATTAGCAAATGAGTTATAAATTATGATTCAACGAATTCGATCGAAATATAGCCCACTGTGTATGATCATGAGTATGCTAGCTGGCCTATGGATAGGAAATACAGCGGCAATAGCGGCTGATGAGAAGCAATCCGAAGGTGCGGGTAAAGCAGTAATTTACCAGGTTATGACCCGATTATTTGGCAATGACAATACCACGAACAAACCTTGGGGCACGATTGCTGAGAATGGTGTGGGTAAATTTTCCGACTTCACTCCCGACGCCCTGGCTGCGATTAAATCCTATGGTACAACACATCTATGGTTTACCGGTGTGCCACACCACGCTGTGATCGCTGATTACTCAGACTATGGAATCAGTCAGGATGACCCTGATGTCGTTAAAGGACGTGCCGGTTCTCCCTATGCGGTAAAAGACTACTACAGCGTAAATCCCGATCTTGCGATCGATCCCGCCAGACGGTTGGAGGAATTCGAGGCGCTGATTGCACGCACCCATGAAGCCGGAATGAAGGTCATGATAGATATCGTGCCGAATCATGTTGCACGGCGCTATGAATCGCTAGCCAAACCTGAGGGAGTCAGAGATCTCGGCGAAGATGATGATACGACTGTGGAATATGACCGTGACAACAATTTTTACTATATCGTGGGTCAATCATTCAAAGTGCCCCAACTTCCGAATGGACTGGAAGTGTTAGGTGGCGACAGCCATCCATTAGCCGACGGTCAGTTTGCTGAAAACCCGGCAAAGTGGACTGGTAACGGCGCCCGTCGTGCTCAGCCGAAACACGATGACTGGTTTGAGACGGTTAAGGTTAACTATGGCGTCAAGCCCGACGGTAGTTATGATTTCGATCGCCTGCCTGATGGTTATGGTGAATTATCTACCGCAGCACATTTCGCTTTCTGGCAACATCGCGATGTGCCTAGTTCCTGGAAGAAATTCAAAGACATCTGCCTGTACTGGATTGCCAAAGGAGTGGATGGTTTTCGTTATGACATGGCCGAAATGGTCCCAGTCGAGTTCTGGAGTTACCTCAATTCGCACATCAAGCAGGTCAACCCGGATGCCACTTTGATGGCAGAGGTTTACAACAGAACCCTGTATCGTGACTACATTAAGCTCGGGCGCATGGATATTCTCTACGACAAGGTTGATCTGTACGATACTCTCAAGGCCGTCATGCAGAAGAAGTCCCCGGCATCGAGTTTGATACCAATCACCGATTCAGTGGCTGACATCGAACAGTACATGCTGCATTTCCTTGAAAATCATGACGAACAACGAATCGCCAGCCCGGACTTTGCGGGCGATGCTATGAAAGGCAAGCCAGCAATGGTCATCTCGGCGCTACTCGGTACAGGACCAACCATGCTGTACTTTGGGCAGGCATTTGGTGAAGCAGGCGAGGGTAATGCGGGTTGGGGCAGTGCGACTCGTACGACCATCTTTGATTACTGGGGACTGGAGAGTATTAAAAACTGGCGCAATGGTGGTAAATATGATGGTGGTGGACTCGCTGAGTGGCAAAAAGCACTCCAGGCATATTATCAAAACTTGTTGATAATGTCGGCGAATGAGCCGGTATTTGCTGGAAAATACTTGGAAACGCACTCGAATAATCTATCTGGTAGCAATCAGCAACACTACAGCGAAGAGCAATTTAGTTTTATCCGATATACCGAAGAAGAGTTGGCACTCATCCTGGTTAATTTTTCCGATGAAAGTAAGGTCGTTGAAATTACATTACCAGAAGATATGTATGATACAGGCTTTGCTGTTCCTGTCGATTGGCAAAACCTGATCACGAATCAGCCATATCAGACACCTTCTAACTCACCCAATATTCTGCAAATAGCACTCGAGTCAAACGGATCAGCTGTGTTAAAGACGGCTAAACGCAAATGAAGATAGTCTGGGCAGTCGTCGCGTTCCTGTTAATGCCAGCTATCATTGCTGAGGAACGCACTTCGACTGCGGCGAATAACGTCCAGGTGTTAAGTGACATTCTTACAATTCCTAAACTGCAGCGTAAACGAACCATTCGATTGTACCTGCCGCCGGACTATGCAACAGGGACGAAGAAGTATCCGGTACTCTACATGCACGATGGACAGAACCTGTTTGATGCCAAAACATCATTCGTGGGCGAATGGGGTGTGGACGAGGCCTTAAATACACTCCATGCGAGCCATGGCATTGGTGTGATCGTGGTTGGTATCGATAATGGGCAATCAAAACGAGTCAACGAATACAGTCCCTGGGAAAATCCAAAGTATAGTCCTGCAGAAGGGCGTGAATATGTAGACTTCATCATTCAAAAAGTAAAACCTTACATTGATACCAATTACAGAACGCTGCCTGAAGCCGCAAATACAGGAATTATGGGTTCATCTCTGGGTGGCTTGATATCACACTACGCTATCGTTGCTCATCCAGAAGTATTCACAAAAGCAGGTATTTATTCACCATCCTTCTGGTTTTCCGATGAGGTATATGATTACACTGACGAAATGGCCAATAATTTAACGACTGAGCATCGCATTCATATGCTCGGAGGTAGCGAAGAGGGCGACCGTGAAATGGGAGCCAGGATGCTTAGGGTCAACGCGCTGATGACCAAGAACAAAGCGTCCGGGCCCAGAATAAAAGTTGATATCATCCCAGGCGGTGAACATAACGAGCGTTTTTGGGCTGAGCATTTCCCGGCTACAATTAAGTACCTATACCAACCTGTGACTGACAACAATAACAACATGCAAGAGGCTAATCATGACAGCTAAACCACAACTATCCTTCTGGCAAATCTGGAACATGTGTTTCGGCTTTTTCGGGATTCAATTTGGCTTTGCACTACAGAATGCCAATACCAGCCGTATCTTTCAGACCCTTGGAGCTGATTACAATGAGATGACGATTCTGTGGGTTGCTGCTCCGATCACCGGACTGATTGTACAACCAATTATCGGTTACATGAGTGATAACACATGGAATTCGCTCGGTCGCCGACGTCCCTACTTTCTCTACGGTGCCATACTCGCCAGTTTATCCCTATTGATCATGCCTAACTCGCCAACGCTTTGGATCGCTGCCGGCATGTTGTGGATCATGGATGCCTCAATCAATATTTCGATGGAACCTTTTCGTGCTTTCGTTGGTGACATGCTACCGAAGAAACAACGTCCTTTTGGTTACGCCATGCAAAGCTTTTTTATTGCTGCCGGATCGGTTATCGCATCATCACTGCCCTGGATGATGACGAACTGGTTTGGTATTAGCAATGTAGCGGAAGAGGGTGCGATTCCTGAGTCTGTGAAATTTGCATTCTACGCGGGTGGCGTGATCTTCTTCCTGGCGGTGTTATGGACGGTTAAGTCGACGAAAGAATATACGCCTGAAGAACTAGAGGCATTCGAGAAGTTTGAAAATGAAGCAGATAGCACACCAGAGTATCATGCTGAGCGCAGTGCTGGACAGTTTTTCAAAGGGGGCATTATATGGGCGGTCGTCGGGATCGCATCAACTATTTATGTACTGCAGAACATTGAACAACTCGATAAGAATCTGACGCTATTAACCTTTGGTCTATTGAGTTTTGGCATATTGCAACTGCTCGCGGGCATGTTGGAAAAAGGCAACAAAGAGAATGGATTCCTTATTGTGATGAAGGACCTGTTTAATATGCCACCAACCATGCGCCAACTGGCCGTAGTACAGTTTTTCTCCTGGTTCCCATTCTTCGCCATGTGGACGTCAGCAACCACAGCCGTCACTTCATATCATTATGGTACGTCTGATACCACGTCAGCGCTTTTCAATGAGGGCGCTGACTGGGTCGGAGTTCTATTTTCGGCCTACAATCTGACATCTGTTGTTGCCGCAATCTCGATATCGCTGATAATCAAGGTGATTGCGACAAAGTATGCTCATATGCTGAACCTAATGCTGGGTGGTATTGGCTTAATATCGTTCATCATCATAAAGGATCCGCAATGGCTGATTTTATCCATGGTGGGCGTTGGTTTTGCCTGGGCTTCAATTCTCAGCTTGCCGTACGCCTTACTTTCGAACGCCCTGCCTATTAAGAAGATGGGGCTGTTCATGGGTATATTTAATTTCTTTATCGTTTTGCCTCAGATCCTCGCAGCGAGTATATTAGGCTTCCTGATCAATCAGTTTTTCGATGGTCAAACCATCTACGCTCTGGTAATCGGGGGTGTCAGTATGATACTGGCAGCACTCATGTGTTTACGTGTACAAGAACCAAACTTGGATTGAGACTATGAAAAAACACCTTTGTTTCTTTATTGCAGTCGTTACCAGCTCAGTGTTCGCTGAAGCCGAAACGAATGAGAACAAAAGTATCTATGGAACCCTTGAGCCATTTGCAAGTGAGGCGGTCTATTTCCTGATGACGGATCGATTCGTCGATGGCGATCCGTCGAACAATTATCCCGATCAAGGGGGCGAGAATCCGACCTGGATGGGCGAAATGGTCTCTGAGGATGGCGATCAGAAGGCTTATGTTGGCTATATGGGAGGAGACTTTAAGGGCATATTAGACCATGCTGATTACATCCGTACGATGGGCTTCAGCGCAATTTGGCTGACTCCTATTGTCAATAACCCAGATGAGGCGTTTACCGGTGGCGAACCTATTACATTCGGCGGGGCATTCAAGGATGGGGGGAAGACAGGCTATCATGGCTATTGGGGGGTGAATTTCTTCGAACTGGATGAACACCTGCCTTCTGAGGACCTTAATTTTAAACAACTCGTGTCTGCACTGCAGCAAGAGCATGGTATCAAAACAATTCTTGATGTCGTGCTGAATCATGGATCACCCTCCTTCACAATGCCAGAGGATCAGCCGATGTTCGGTGAGATCTACGATAAGAACGGCAAGCTGATTGCAGACCACATGAATACAGCGCCGGATGCGCTTAATCCTGACAATCCATTACACCAGATGTTCAATACTAAGCCAGATATCATGCAACTATCTGACATGAATGAGAATGAGCCTGCTGTCATGGATTACTTCGTTGCCGCCTATCAGCAATGGCTAGGGCAGGGGGCACATGCATTACGTATTGACACAATAAAGCATATGCCAACCGATTTCTGGGCGCGTTTCGCCGAGCGCATTCGAGAGGGACGCGATGACCTATTCATGTTTGCAGAGGCATTCAGTTACGATGCTGAATTCATCGGTCAGTACACCAAAACTGAGAACGGTAAAATCAGCGTGCTTGATTTCCCGCTACGACTGGCGCTGTCTGAGGTATTCGGAGACCCAAACGGCGATCTGAAAAAAGTAGCTGATGTGCTCTATCTGCGTGATGGTCCCTATGAGAACCCATATGAATTGATGACCTTCTATGACAATCATGACATGCCACGCATCAATACCGATACCAGGGGCTACATTAATCTCCACAACCTGCTCTTCACACTGCGTGGAATTCCTGTTGTGTATTATGGCTCTGAATCTGGCTTCATGTCGGGCACAGCAGAGCATGCAGGCAACCGTAACTACTTTGGCAAGGAACGAATCGTAGCGGCTCAGAAAAGCCCCATTTATAAAGCATTGCAGAAAATTGCACTAACACGGCAACAGAATATTGCGTTGCAACGCGGTTTACAGGTGAATTTGACGGCTAGTCAGCATCAGATGGCCTTCCTACGGATCTACGAGCATGATGGTGTCAATCAGACTGCCTTGGTGCTCTATAACAAGGACGATCTTGCTTCAACGATACAGGTAGACGATCTACTATCGCGGGGTGAATGGACTGAAGCGTTAACTGGGATGAAGATGTCGATTGATACTGGCAGGGCGCACACCTTTAGCTTGGCAGAAAATAGTATTCAGGTGTGGATCCTTAATGATAAGACCAATAATGAAAATCTCTTAAATCAATTGTGATTAGACAAATTTAGCCGTTTCGTAGACTTGACTCTCTAACGATAAGTTTGGGAGTCAGTAGTTGAGGCTTATCTGGAGTTTCACCTTTAATGTGAGCGATCAGTGTTTCAACCAGAATTTCACCTGCGGCAGCTGTATTTTGTTGCACTGTGGTAAGCGGAGGCCTGACATACTCAGCGATCGCGATATTGTCAAACCCTACCACGGCCACCTGATCGGGAATCGAAATTCCTTCATTGCGTAATCGTTTCATTGCACCAATCGCAATTAAATCACTGGCACAGAATATGGCATCGAACGGTTTGCCAGATTGTAGCAACTGGTCAGCCGCTTCAAAGCCTGCCTGCTCAGAGGTGATGGCATCAAACTGCTGCGGTGCTTGTGCTTTATTTTCGACAAGATACTCACAGAAGCCACGGTAACGATCGGCCAGTTCGGGGGAACCTTTGTCAATATTACCGATAAAAACAAACTGTTCACACTGCCTCAGCATCAAGTGTTCTGCGACGATATATCCGCCATGATAGTTGTCAGTACCAATGGATAACCCAGGTTGTTTATCTCGTGGTGCACCCCATCGAACATAATGGGTTCCTTGTTCTTCAAGCTTGTGAAGTTTGGTTCGGTAGTCTGTGTAATCGCCATAGCCTAGCAGGATTATGCCATCAGCCTTACGGCCATCTTCGTAATCGGCATGCCAATCATCTGCGAGAACCTGAAACGATACCAATAAGTCATAACCCATATTGTTGCTGGCGCGAATGATATTGCCCATCATCGAGATGAAAAACGGGTTAATGTGAGAGTCATCGGAGGTCGGATCCTCAAATAACAGCAGGGCTATGTTGCCTGATAACTGATTACTTAGATTACTCGCATTCTTATCAACTTTGTAATTGAGTTGCTTGGCGACTTGTTGCACTTTTTCCCGTGTCTTAGCACTGACCAAGGGGCTATTTCGCAGTGCCCTGGAAACTGTCGATTGCGAGACACCCGCGTAGTATGCAATATCAAATGATGTCGCTTTGCTCATATAATACCAATATTGGCATTTCTGCCACTCAATAACGTTTTATATACCCAACTTAAATATAACCGACTTGGCGCAGATTGAAAATGATCGTTTTGAATAGTAAAAGATTTTGACAGGAACTCTATGACACCGGTATCATGTCGCATTCATTTGGTTGTAATGGGCGCATACCTAATGTCTGGAAGTAATCTGGAAAAACAATTAATCTATCCTTATCTGGTCGCGGATATAGGTGGCACGAATGCCAGATTTGGTCTGGTAACAGACGTTGATCATGACCATCACAACTATGTGATAGAGCAACAACAAACATATCCTAGCGCAGATTTCCCAGGTGTTGAGCAGGCGGTCGCTCAATATCTCAGCGATATCGATACCAAGATAAAAAATGCCTGTCTCGCTGTTGCAGGCCCGGTCACTGGAAGACGGTTTCGATTAACCAATCTTAAGTGGGATGTCGATATTGATGCAGCACAGAAGGCACTCGGGCTCGATAGTTTACATCTGAAAAATGATTTTTCTGCCTATGCGTATGCTATACCCTATCTGGACCAGACGGTATTTCGCACCATTAGAGCTGGCAAACCTGTAGCGAAGACACCAATGGCTGTACTCGGTCCCGGCACAGGCTTTGGTGCAGCCATACTGGTACCTCATAATGATCGTTGGCGTGCCATTTCAACTGAGGCGGGTCACATGACGTTGCCATCGACGACGGCTCTTCAGTCCGCCATTAAGGAACAGATGAAGCATCAGTTTGATAGAGTCTCGGTTGAGCGAATCTTCTCAGGACGTGGATTGCGCTATCTATATGAGGCATTGGCAGCCGTCGAGGGTACCTCAGCACAATCGCTATCTCCAGCTGAAATCAGTCAAGCCGCAATGGATGAGGCCGATGATTTGTGCTTTCGTACGCTCAAGTTATTTTGTTCGTGGATTGGTGCAGTCGCTGGCGATATCGCACTGGTTATGGGGGCAAGAGGCGGTGTTTATCTTGGTGGTGGCATCTTGCCGAGGATTGCTGATTTCCTCGAGCAAAGCGATTTCACTGAATCATTCCTGGATAAGGATCAGATGAGTCACTACATGCGTGATATACCTGTGACTCTGGTGACCGAGGGCAATTCAGCACTAGTTGGCGCTGCGGCCTGGTTAGAGCATTATCTACTCCGAAAGATGATCTAAATATATGAGCCGCGCTACTATCAATGATGTTGCTCGCGAAGCACAGGTCTCAAAAAAGACAGTTTCGCGGGTTCTAAACCAAGAGCCTAATGTCCATCTTGACACGCGCCAGAGAGTGCTTGATGCGATGGAAATGTTGAATTATAGGCCGAGTAAACAAGCACGAGGTCTCGCGAGTACTCAGTCCTACCTAGTGGCGCTTATCTATGATAATCCAAATAAAAGCTATATTTCTGATGTTCAGGAAGGGTGTCTAACAAGTTGCAATGCACTTGGTTATCACCTGTTGATCCATCCCTATGATTTCGACTCAGAACAACGCAATGATGATATTCGTGAGATGATTGTTGATACTCAGGTGGATGGTATCATTCTGACGCCACCTTTCTCAGATAACCGTGAGATCCTTAAACTGATTGAACAACTGGATAAACCCTGTATTCGAATCGGTGGAACGATCGATGATAACCATTCGTCCTATATCACTGCGAATGATCTGACGATTTCCAAGAAACTGACCAAGTATTTAATATCTCTCGGCCACAGGCGGATTGGATTTATCAAGGGACATCCTGATCATCCAGCATCACAACTACGGCTGAAAGGCTACTCAAATGCCTTAGCTGAGAGTGGTATGGAACTCGATGAGTCCCTAATATGCGAGGGTAAGTTTGCATTTGCGAATGCTGAGATTGCTGCCCGGAGCATGTTACAACTCGAACAGCCACCGACTGCGATATTTGCTTCTAATGATCAAATGGCTGCAGCGATTCTGAAAGTTGCGAGCCAGTCGGGTCTTGTGGTTCCTCATGAACTCTCGGTTTGTGGTTTTGATGATGCGCCAATCTCAAACTATATTTGGCCATCACTGACTACTGTAAGGGCTCCGGTTCAGGAAATATCGAGTCAGGCCTGTCGAACACTTATTCAACAGATAAAGCAACGTCAGCCTGTAGCCAATGTGGTTCATGAATGTGAGTTGATAATTAGAGCCTCAACTGCACCACCAACGAAGCCGTCACAATAGGCCGATATTATTGTTTGTTGAATATGATATTTACACTAGAGACTGGTAAAAAAAGTGCGTATACTGACACCGGTGTCAAGAAAAGGACATGATTTTGCATAGTAAAATTCTCGAAATAACAGCAAGAATTAGCGATCGCAGTAAGGTGTCACGCGCTGCGTATCTAAATCTAATGGCCAGGCAATCCCGGGAACACCCACCCGGTGAAGGGCATAGCTGTGGAAATCAGGCACACACGGTCGCTGCCATTAACCGATTCGATAAGCAGAGCATCCTGCAACAGAAAAAGCCAAATTTGGCTATTGTCAGTGCCTATAACGATATGCTCTCAGCTCACAAGCCATATGAAGATTATCCTGAGAAGATCCGTACCTTTGCCCGAGAAAATGGCGCGACAGCGCAAACGTCAGGTGGTGTACCTGCGATGTGTGATGGTGTGACCCAGGGTCAGGTTGGTATGAATCTTTCATTATTCAGTCGTGATGTAATCGCCATGGCTACTGCGGTATCACTTTCGCACAACACTTATCAGGGCATCGTCTGTCTGGGGATTTGTGACAAGATTGTACCGGGATTATTAATTGGTGCGTTGCAGTTTGGCCACTTACCCGGATTATTCATGCCCGCCGGCCCGATGAGCACTGGCCAGTCCAATAAAGATAAGGCGCGCACGCGTCAGGCATTTGCCACAGGTGAAGCGACTCGAGATGAATTATTGGAATCTGAGTGCCGCTCATATCATGGCCCAGGGACTTGCACATTCTATGGCACGGCGAATAGCAATCAAATGTTATTAGAAATGATGGGATTGCAATTACCATCCAGTTCCTTCGTCCATCCTTATAGTCCAGAACGAGATAGCTTTAACGCGAAAGCATTACGAATACTGATTTCTGGAATTATTGAAAATACCGCGAATCCTCTGGCAGAGATCGTTGATGAGCGTGCGATTGTGAATGCTTTGGTCGGACTATTAGCGACCGGTGGTTCCACGAACCATGCAATCCATTTAGTTGCTATCGCCAAGGCAGCAGGGATCATAATCAATTGGCAGGATTTATCCGATCTATCCGATTGTGTGCCGATGATATGCAGGATATATCCTAACGGACCGGAAGATGTTAATGCCTTCCATGAAGCGGGAGGCATGGCGTTTGTGATGCATGAACTCGGCCGTGTAGGCTTGTTGCACATGAATGTTAAAACAATCATGGGTGACGGTCTCGACGTCTACAGCAAGCGCGCTGAACTGATTAAGTCTGACATTATCGCAACCAGCGGCAACAACTGGAGCAGTGCCGCAGATATCCGCTGGACGAAAGCGGCAGACACATCAAAGAATGACGAGGTGATTCGTGCACCTGAACAGGCTTTTATTGAAAAGGGCGGCCTGACATTACTCACTGGGAACATTGGCAGGGCGATTATTAAATCTTCTTCTGTGCGCGATGAACACAAGGTAATCGAGGCGCCAGCCAGAGTGTTTCGTAGTCAGGCAGCGTTCATGCAGGCCTATAAGGATGGTGAGCTAGCACGGGATTTTGTCGCTGTACTACGATTCCAGGGCCCTAAGACGGCCGGGATGCCAGAACTGCATCAATTGACACCAAATCTCGGCGCATTACTCGACAAGGGATTTAAGGTCGCACTCGTAACCGATGGGCGCATGTCAGGGGCATCAGGAAAGGTGCCTGCTGCGATACATCTGGTACCCGAAGCGGCCGATGGCGGCAATATCGCCAAAATTAAAGATGGGGATATGATTCGTCTTGATACCGACAATGGAACGCTCCAATTAATGCTTACGGATGCTGAACTCGACGCAAGACCAACCGTAGAAGATGAAGAAGGCATTGAGGATACACTGGGGCAGACACTCTTTAAATCATTCAGACAGCAGTGCTCGACTGCTGAAGAGGGAGCTACGATATTCTAATGAATACACGATCTAAGAGACAGAACTCGTCTACTGAATCATTTGATATGGTGATTTTTGGTGGGCTAGGAGACTTGTCAAAACGTAAATTAATACCGGCCATGTATCGTTCATTCAGAATTGGCGATATGTTACCCGATTCCAGGTTGTTTCTTTGCTCAAGGTCGGCGATCACTCAGGATGAGCTGGTAACGCAAGTTAAAGATGTACTTGATAAGACATTGAAAGCCAAAGAAAAAGTTAAGAAGGATATTGATGATTTCTGCAAAACCCTGATATCGATACAGATTGATTTAATCGATGTCAAAAAAGGCTGGAAAGAATTTGCAGAGAAAGTGAATGAATTTGAACGCACGCGTGTCTACTATCTCGCTGTGGCACCGTCTCTGTATGACAATTGCTGTCAAAACCTGTCCAAGATGAAATTGAACACACCGAATAGCCGACTCGTGGTCGAAAAACCGCTGGGTTATGACTTGCCGTCAGCAGAGAAGATTAATGAATGTATGGCAGCTCACTTTGATGAGTCACAGATCTATCGAATTGATCACTATACCGGTAAGGATACCGTACAGAATCTTCTCACGTTGCGGTTTAGTAATTTCATCTTTGAAGATGTGTGGGACAATAAGTCAATCGATCATATTCAGATCAGTATTAGTGAACAGGTTGGTCTGGAGGGGCGCGCTGGATTCTATGATGATGTTGGCGCTCTTCGCGACATGGTTCAAAATCATGTCCTGCAATTACTATGTCTGCTGGCGTTGGATTCACCCAACAACCTGACTTCTGAAGCGATCCACACCGAGAAGGTCAAATTACTCAAAGCATTGCGTCCCATCAGGGGGCGTGCGGTTGATGAGAGCACCGTGCGTGGTCAGTATGTTAGTGGTGTTGTCGGAGGCGAGAAGGTCCTGGGCTATCTGGATGAGCTTGGAAACTATGACAGCCGAACCGAGACATTTGTTGCTCTAAAAGCCGAGATTGATACCTGGCGTTGGGCAGGTGTGCCGTTTTATCTACGTACCGGGAAACGCTTGAAACACCGTGGCGCAGTGATCATCGTCCAATTCAAAAATGTGACCCATAATGTCTATGAGAAGTCCGGACAGGTACTGAAGCCAAATCAATTAATCATTAAATTGCAACCCGAAGAAAAGATTCAATTGAAATTAATGGCCAATGATGTTGTGGGTGGCACCAAGATTATCGAACCAATTCTGCTGAATCTGGACTTTGCTGCTCATGATGATCAACCGACACGCACGGCCTATCAGCGTCTGATGATGGATGTGGTGCATGGTGATGACACCCTGTTTATTGACCGTGAGGAAATTGTGGCGGCTTGGCGTTGGATAGACCCTATCGTAGATTACTGGAAGTCGAGCAATAGCAAGCCAAGTCTATACAGTGCGGGTAGTTGGGGGCCGGATGAGGCCGATGATCTAATCGATGGCGCCGATCGACACTGGTATAACCAGGATGACTAACATGACGCATGTAAAGAAGTATCAATCGTTAGACACACTATTCGACAGCCTGGCAGATGAGGTTGCTGAGAAGGTAGAGGCTGCCATTTCGAGTGGCACAAATAGTACGGCACTGGTGGTTTCGGGAGGCTCCACGCCACAACCACTCTTCGAGCGACTCGCGACAACCCGACTGGCATGGGACAGAGTGACCTTCGTACCTTCTGATGAGCGCTGGCTGGCCACCGACCACAAGGCATCGAATGAACATCTGATCCGTTCTAGCCTATTACAGGATAGGGCTGCCGCAGGGAATTTGCAGGGGCTGAAACTCGATTTTTCCACGGCAGAGGAAGCAGAATCGGAATTGAACCGTCAGTTAGAACCGGTATTATCTGACTATGCTGCGGCGGTCGTTGGTATGGGGTTAGACGGGCATTTTGCCTCAATTTTTCCAGGTACCTCGCGACAGACAGCAGCGCTGGATATGACTTCTGAACAATTGTGTTATGCCATTGATGCAACCGGTTGTCCAGTTGCGGGAGACTACACAGAACGCATGACACTCAGTCTTCGTGCGTTAGTGAATGCACGACACATCTATTTACTCATTACTGGACAAGAGAAATTACGACTGGTTGAAAAAGCCATGAATGATGATCCGGAAGTGGCCGACTTGCCGATAGTAAAGTTATTACAGCAAACCAGAACACCAGTCACAATTTGTTGTGCATAGGATAAGCAGATGAATGATTTAGTTAGTACATTACAACAAGCGAAGATCATCCCCGTGATGGTGATTAATCAACTGGACGGCGTTGAAGAGTATGCGCAAACACTAGGAGAGCATGGCATGAATGTGCTCGAGATAACGCTACGCACTGACTGTGCACTTGAGGCGGTGCGCCGTATAAAAGCGCGACATCCTGAGCTGGTCGTTGGAACCGGAACAAATAACAGTATCTTCGATTTCGATCATTCAATGGATGCTGGGGCCGATTTCTTGGTGAGTCCCGGAGCGACGACTGAGATGTTGAACTATGCCGCTGAGAAACAACTACCTTTATTACCCGGAGTGGCCACAGCCAGTGAGGCACTGCAGGCAATCCAGGCAGGTTTCAGTTTCATGAAACTATTCCCGGCGGAAGCGGTGGGCGGTGTGAAACTTTTAAAGTCACTAGCAGGCCCCCTTGCTGACGCTAAATTTTGCCCGACAGGAGGCATCAATGCGAGCAACATTAAAGACTATTTAGCACTGAAAAATGTCGTTTGTGCTGGTGGTAGCTGGATGCTAGATGACTCGCTAATTGAACAGAAGAATTGGTCGCAACTGGGACAAAATATCCAGGCGATTTACACAGCATTAGAAAATGATTAATTTTGTATAAGAGGAATGATAAATGATTAGAATTGGTATCAACGGTTACGGTCGAATCGGTAGAAATGTGCTACGAGCGATCTATGAGCAGGGTCTGGAAAACGAATTCAAAGTGGTGGCGGTCAACGACCTCATTCCACCCGATGTCAATGTTCACCTGACCAAGTATGATTCGATTCATGGGCCATTTAACCGTGATGTGTCACTTGAGGGTGATGTCATGTCAATCAATGGCGATAAAGTGAAGATGTTCGCTGAACCGAATCCCGAAATCATCCCCTGGTCTGATTATGACGTCGACGTCGTTTATGAATGCACTGGCCGTTTCAGAAGTCGTGATCTGGCGGGACAACATCTGGGTGGCTCAGTGAAGAAGGTCATTGTATCGGCACCTGGTACAGGCGTTGATGCGACAGTCGTATATGGTGTGAATGAAGATATTTTGCAGGCTTCACACGAAGTGATTTCAAACGCTTCTTGTACTACAAACTGCCTGGCGCCGGTTGCCAAAGTATTAGACGAAGCAATCGGTATCGAGAAAGGCTATATGACCACGATTCATGCCTATACGAACGACCAGGTTTTGTTGGATGCACCGCATAAGGATATCTATCGTGCCCGATCTGCAACTCTGTCTATGATTCCAACCAAGACCGGTGCTGCCGCAGCAGTAGGTCTGGTACTGCCTGCATTGCAGGGTAAGTTAGATGGTGGAGCGATTCGTGTGCCGACCGCGAATGTTTCTCTGGTTGATTTAACCGTCATTATGGATCGCGACACATCGGTTGAAGAAGTCAATTCTACGATAGAAGATGCCGCGAATGGTGCTCTCAAGGGCATCCTTCGCTATGTCACCGAACCGCTCGTATCGATCGACTTCAACCACTCGCCCTATTCATCTAACTTTGACGCAGCTCAGACCAGAGTGAGTGGCAAGCTGGTCAAGCTGATGACATGGTACGACAATGAGTGGGGCTTCTCTTGCAGAATGCTCGATACCACCCGCAAATTGCTATCTGTCTAGTCTAGACAACTACCGCAAGGCGGTTGTCTGTCTGTTATCGAAAGCGGAGGCTATGAGCCTCCGTTTTTGTTTTTTTTGCCTATGAGTGCTAGTCTTGAAGTGCGTAGTCATTTAACAATAACAGGCAGGTAGTTGCGATGACCGATGTGCATGCCACAGTCGTTCTCATAGCCGACAAAGATAATCCAGATAGCAAACTAGTCACAAATCATCTAAATCAACATTTTCCATCCATTCGGTTGGTGTGTGTCACTGATGAGGAAGCTAGGCGCCTGGATGAGGGCGGCTCTGTCTGTTTGTTCATAACTATCGTTGATTCAAATGATGCTAAATGGAGTAATCCATTAACAGCCGATAAGTCCCCCCTGGTTTCAGCCATCGCATATTCAAGTCTTGAATTGGATCCTGTCGCCATGATGAAGCAGGGATTTACTGATGTGGTCAGTGATGGCAATGTCGATCACCTAGTGCTCATTCTGGAATATAAAATACAAGCACTCACACATATACGAGGCTTGACGGGAAACGTTGGTCTAACGAATTCAGATTTTACAGGTGTTCATTCGCGGCTCGAGTTTCTTGAATCTGTCAGTATCCTGTCTGAGTCAGATCTGCCTCCGTTTTCTGCAATACTCTATTTGCAACTGGATAATTTCACCTGGATAAATGAGAACCTCGGTATGACTGCTGGCGATCGCTATTTGAAAGATGTTGGAGCCGCATTGAATAGCATCATGAAGTCCGGTGATTTTGCAGCCCGATTCCAGGGTGGTAATTTTATCCTGTTTGTGACGGCTGATGATCAGCAATTATTATCGTCGAAAGCTGACATGGTCCGAGAAACAGTGCATGAACTCACGACTGAGCATGATGACAACATTCTATCTAGCACAGCTAGTATCGGTGCGCGAATGTTTGCAGCAGATCTTGCTGTGCAAGACCTCATCGCGAATGCCTATGATGCCAGTGATGTAGCTAAGGCAAATGGTGGCGATACAGTACATTATTATCGTCAGGAGAGTGACGATTCACCAGAAATGCAATCAAAGCGCGCTTGGAATGATCGGATCAAAAAAGCGTTCGACAAGGACCTGTTCGTTTTGTATTACCAACCGATTGTCAGTTTGATGTCTGATAGCACGCCGCGCTATGAGGTGTTATTACGGATGCAGGATGATGAACAAGCCATCATATCTCCGGGAACTTTCCTGCCCTATGCGGAACGAGCTGGGCTAATGTCTGATATCGATAGAAAGGTCATTAGTCAATCAGTTAAAAACGCAATCGCTCATCGTGCATCGGCAGGTGATGAGCCTGAACTATTCATAAAGCTGTCGGGAATGTCGGTTGATGACACGTCTATGGCCTCGTGGATTTCGAACACGCTTAAAGAATTAGATTATCCGCCGAGTAAGATTGTATTTGAAATCACCGAATCTATCGCACTTCACCATATGGTGCAGACACGCATGTTATGCCAGAAGCTGCGTGAGTTGGGTGCCCGGCTGGCGCTTGACCATTTTGGTACGCGTTTCCGTTCATTTAAACTACTGGAGACGTTGAATCTAGATTATGTCAAGATTGATGGGAGTATCGTCCAGCATCTGGCTAACAACAAGGGACATCAGGCTATCATAAAACGTATCATCAAAGCCGCCAATAAACAGGATATACAACTGGTAGCTGAGTCGGTACAGGAGGCTTCTAGTTTGCCCATTATCTGGCAGAATGATATTCCTCTGGTACAGGGATTTTTCCTCGGTGTACCTACTTCAAAGATGGAATACGACTTTAGAAATATGCTGATTTAGCCCTCGCGCAGGCGCATTAATCCTTCTTGAATGCTGGTTGCCACCAGCTTACCGTCTTGAGTATATATCGTGCCTACATTCAACCCTCTGGCACCGTGGGATACCGGCGATTGCATGTGGTAGAACAACCATTCGTCGCTCCGGAAATCACAATGAAAATATAACGCATGATCAAGACTCGCACCTTGGAAATTGCCATTGAAGAATGTCACCCCATGAGGGAGTAGGGCAGTTCCCATCAAGTAGTAGTCGGACAAATAGGTCAGCATGGTTTGGTGAATGACCGGATCATTTCCCAGACCATCCTTCGCTTTCATCCAAATCCCTGTTTCAGGTGGATGAGGCTTGGGGTTTATCGGATCGGTGTGGTGCAGGCGTCTGATTTCCATCGGTAATTCTGCCCCCATCGCCGGAGTGACAAGGTTTGGATATTCTTTGGCAAGGCGTCGTAAGTATTCCTCATCACTCGCTAGGCCATCCGGACCAGGTACTTCTGGCATCTGTATTTGATGTGACAGACCGGGTTCAGTAATCTGAAATGAAATCGAGGTATTGAAAATCGCTTTGCCATTTTGAATGGCTACAACACGACGGGTGGTAAATGACTTGCCGTCACGGATTGGATCCACCTCATAGATGATTGGTAGATCCGGATTACCCGGACGCAGGAAGTAGGCGTGTTGAGAGTGTGCTGTGCGGCCTGAGTCAACCGTCCGCAGTGCAGCATTCATTGCCTGTGCCAAGACCTGGCCACCGTAGACGCGTTTTCGCCAGTCGTCCGGTGTGTCACCACGAAATATGTAGCGATCGATTTGTTCGACATTCAGGATGTCGACGAGTTCCTGAGATTTCATCGTGTTCGCCCAGGTCTAATATTGCCACCAGTGAGTTTGCCACCAGTCGATAAATTCATCCAGATCGATATGGCCATTGTTATCACTATCGATAAATTCAAATCCCTTCTCGGCCTGCTCCGTTGTAGCACTGGGGTCAATCACTTTGAGTAGTTTAGTGAATTCAGTTATATCGATACGACCATTATTATCGCGGTCGAAGTAATCAAAGTTATCGCGTATTTCCTCGAGAACTTCAGCTGTAGGTTTATTTGACATGTTTGTTTTTCCTAGTCAATTCAGAATGACTTTTGATAATGATAGTGACGCGGCAGGAGACTCTCAAGGGATAATAAAAATATTTCTCCAGATGCGCTTGATTTTCAGTCTGTGGCTGATAGATTACCACAGGGTGTTTTGGCCGTCGGCTAAACACACATAGATACGTTCAAAACATCAAGGTGGGCTCTTGCATGACTAAAACCGTTCACATCACGGATCAGTTCGATAGTGGCAATATTGAGATTATTGATGCCAGTGATTCCAGTAATATACGCCTTGCTATTCGCAAAGATAACAGGTCGGATTTCTTCCAGTGGTTTCACTTCAAATTACACGGTTCCAAACATGAGACATATCGGATGGTAATCGAGAATGCGGCCGATTCAGCGTATGTCGAGGGCTGGGATGGATATCAAGCAGTCGCATCTTACGACCGTGAAGAATGGTTTAGAGTACCGACACAATATATCGATGGTCAGCTAATTATCGAGCATCAGCATCGCCAAGAGGCTTGTTATTACGCCTATTTCGCGCCATACAGCTACGAGCGTCATCAGGATTTGATCCAGAACTGTCAAAACTCAGCACTCTGTACGCTGACTCATCTCGGTAATACGTTGGATGGTCGCGACATGACGTTGCTGCGAATCAACGACGGTGAACAAATTAAACGACCGGTTTGGGTTATCGCACGGCAACATCCCGGCGAATCGATGGCTGAGTGGCTGATAGAGGGTATGCTTAGCCGACTACTGGATGAAAACGATCCAGTGGCACGTGCACTTCTAAATCAGGTAACCTTCTACATTGTCCCCAATATGAATCCCGATGGCTCGGTTAGGGGGCATTTACGCACCAATGCCGTAGGTGCCAACCTGAATCGCGAATGGCTGGAACCAACCATGGAAAGGAGTCCGGAGGTGTTTCTGGTTCGAGAAATGATGAAACAAACCGGCGTCGAATTGTTCCTGGATGTTCATGGTGACGAGGCGATACCCTATAACTTTCTGGCAGGGTGTGAGGGGATTCCCTCTTACGATGAACAGCAGGATGCACGACAACAATACTTTATCGAGCAATTTTTACTTGCCAGTCCAGATTTCCAGACTGAGCATGGTTATCCCGTGAGTGAGCCCGGCAAGGCTAATCTAACCATGGCAACCACCTGGGTAGGCGAATACTTCCGTTGTGTGTCATTCACCCTTGAGATGCCTTTTAAGGATAATCTGGACCTGCCGGATCCAGACTATGGTTGGTCCCCAGATCGCTGCATGAATTTGGGTGAAGCCTTGTGTCAGCCAATTCTGAAATCAATACAACAACAGGTCTGAAATAAACCAATGAAATCAATTCTTGTACTAGGCGCGGGTTTTGTCGCCGCACCACTCGTAGATTATTTGTCACAAAGAAACTAT
The DNA here is from genome assembly GCA_965250035.1 of Enterobacterales bacterium. GTDB lineage: Bacteria > Pseudomonadota > Gammaproteobacteria > Enterobacterales > CAXRAF01. The sequence goes on from OZ252282.1 coordinate 344,595, forward strand.
CGCATGACGGTTGCGAGCTATCTGTTAGAAGAAGCAGATGCGATCGCTAGTCGATTCCCAAACGTCGATGCACAGCAACTGGATGTATCTGATCATGTCGCATTGAGCGAGGCCATCAAAGCCCACGACATGGTAGTCAGCTTTGTACCCTTTGTATTTCATGAGACGGTTGCTGAGGCCTGTATCGCTGAACGTCGTTCACTGGTCACTGCCAGTTATGAGACCGACAAGATGCGCTCTCTGCACTCCAAGGCGCAACAAGCCGGAATTACCATCGTTAATGAAATTGGACTGGATCCCGGTATCGATCATCTATCGGCAATGAAAATTTTCGATGAAATTGAATGCGCTGGTGAGACGCTCGATTCTTTCGTATCCTGGTGTGGTGGTTTACCAGCGCAATCAGCGAATGACAATCCACTTGGTTACAAATTTTCCTGGTCGCCAAGATCTGTGCTACTTGCGGTACTAAACGATGCCAAATACGTTCTCGATGGTAAGGTGGAATTGGTTCCAGCGGATCAGCTGCTGACTCGAATTAACCAGATTGAGATTTCTCCTGAACTCCTACTAGAGGGTTATGCGAATCGCGACTCTACCTCTTATGTTGATATCTATAATATACCCACTGCCACTAAGGTGCTGCGAGGGACTCTGCGCTATCCAGGATTTTGTGAAATCATACATACCTGCAAAGAAATCGGGTTACTCGACCGTTCTGAAGAGCGAATTAAAGAATGGCAGGATCGACCTTGGGCTGACTATATCGCCGATCAAACAGGGCAAGATTTAAGTCGTTTTGTTGCGAGTTTAAGTGGAGTCAGCCGTGCGGCCATAGAGTTTCTAGAACTACAAAAACCTGAACAATGTATCAATCCAGAATCATCTATCCTGGATGCATTCTGCAAGCTTCTAACGGATAAAATCAGCTTTAAGCCCGGTGAGAGGGACATGATCGTCATGCAACACGAGTTCATATCCCATGATGCTTCTGGTACAAGTCGGCGCAGAACATCAACGTTGGTACTTGAGGGTGATCCTGAAGGCTACTCAGCAATGGCCAAAACGGTGGGCACTCCCGCAGCCATTACGACGGATATGATTATGAAGCAGGAAATCAAGCGGACCGGCGTTGTATTGCCTATGACCGATGATTTCTACAACCCTATCCTGGAACGTCTGGCTGAAGAGGGCATCGAGATGGAAGAAAGGACTTATACTAATTAGCTCAAGTGAGATAAACTAGTCATTGTCAATAATGGACATGACAGGTTATGCATAGTAGCTCTAAACTCTTTATCTTCTTACTAATATCCGTAATTATCACGTTTTCGTGGCTCGGTATAACCTACTATACGCAAAATTCGACGAGTCCATTATTCCTCATTGAACTGGCCATTTGCTCAGCACTGCTTGTCTGGTTATTTGTTCATCAACGACAAAGTTATCATCGGGTCATTGACAAAATGACCCAGGATATCGGCAGTGATTGGTTGCAGGGGCTGTTCAGTAATTTCCCCGCAGGAATGCTGATTCTCGACAAAAACGGAACAGTGCTCTTCGCCAATGAAATCGCCTTGTCTTTTTTCAAACTGACACGAGAAGACGTCAGTTCCATGGAACTGAACAACCTATTTAGCGATTCGGTCCAGGAGTTTTATCTTGAATCTATCAAGGAATCAGAAACATCCCAGGTCTGGAAAGAAGAATTTCAACTCGACAATACCAGTAAAAGTATTGCCTGGGTGTTGATCAGTGTTTCATCTATGCCGTTGACGGACAGTGGTGACAGGGTTTGGAGCCTGACATTTGAAGAAACGACTGCCAAACGTGTATTGCGTGACAAGCTAGATCGTATCCGGAATGAACAGACGTTGATGCTCGATAACGCGCCATTAGGACTCGCTCTGGTTAAGGATAGAAAAGTCATCAGGGCAAATAGCGCTCTGGCAAATCTGCTGGGACTATACAGCTCCAAAATTGTGAATAAGCCCTGGTCAGAGGTCTTTAAGACTGCCACGGGAACGGCTGACATATTGGATGAGGTCGTCAATCAGCTCAGTCGAGATAACGTCTATGAAACCGAGTTGAAATTATTAAGGGATGATGACAAGTCCTTCTGGTGTCGTATTTCGGCTCGAGCAGCGACCGTGGATGGTATTTCTAGTGGTATCATTTTCTCGTTTCGCGATGGCACGGGTGCACGAGATCAAGACGACGAACTACGCAAAGCTGCGGTCGTATTCGAGGCTTCGAGTGATGCGATTCTGGTACTCGATGCAGACGGCTTGGTGCGAATGGTGAATTCTTCATTTACTAAGATGACCGGCTTTACTGAAACCGACATAATTGGCAAGAGCCCGCGCCTGTTACGAGCAGGACGCAAGGATGAAAAGCGGTATGATGCCATGTGGCAAACGGTGCTTAAGAAAGGGCATTGGCGTGGGGAATTGTGGCGCCGTAAGAAATCTGGAGAAACCTACCCCGAATGGACATCCGTCACAGCCGTAAAAGACTCCAATGAGAAGGTTCTAGAGTATGTGATTATCGGATCTGACATGAGTGAGCGTAAATATGCTGAAGATCGCATCCTCTATCAAGCAAACTTCGATCAACTGACGAACCTGCCAAATCGTAATCTATTTATGGATCGCCTGCATCAGGCGCTGCAACGAGTACAACGCGACGAAACGGTGCTCGCACTATTGTTTATCGATTTAGATCGCTTCAAGAATATAAATGATTCACTCGGTCACTCAGCGGGCGATAAATTGTTGAAGAAGGTCTCGCATGTGATGAGAAAGGCAGTGCGTGAATCAGATACCATTGCGCGATTTGGAGGCGATGAGTTTGCCGTCATCCTCTCTCCCATCTATGGTCCCAAGAATGCCAGCCGCGTCGCCCAGGCTATCCTCGATGTGCTATCGAAACCCATTGATCTCGACGGCTACAAGGCGATCATTGGTGCCAGTATCGGGATTAGTATGTATCCAGCCGATGGTACGACTGAAGAAGAGTTGGTGAAGAATGCCGATACCGCCATGTACCGCGCCAAAGAATCCGGCCGAAATAACTATCAGTTCTTCACGGGTGAGATGCAACAGGCTGCTAAGGCCCGCCTGCTAATGGAAAATGATCTGCGTGATGCTATCGACAGGCAAGAGCTAAGACTCGTTTATCAACCTCAGGTTGATGCTAAGACACAATCGCTTGCTGGTGCGGAGGTACTGGTACGCTGGCAAAGCGGTGCCAGAGGGCTTGTCTCTCCCGGCGAATTTATCTATCTGGCCGAAGATACCGGCCTCATTGTACCCATAGGTGAGTGGGTTTTGCGCCAGGCATGCATGCAGTATCGTCGCTGGCAACGCGCTGGAGCGGCACCGCCTTACCTGGCAATTAATGTGTCTGGCAGACAATTTAAAATGGAAGGTTTCAGCGAATCAGTAAAACAGATTCTCGAAGAAACTGAACTTGAGAGTAAATATGTGGAGTTGGAACTCACCGAAAGCTTCCTGATGGACGATCAAGAGTTTGCGATTAATACGTTACGTGAACTAAAGTCGATGGGATTCCAATTATCAATTGATGATTTTGGTACCGGCTATTCTTCCCTTAGCTATCTCAAGAAGTTCCCGATAGATCGTTTGAAGATCGATCGTTCCTTCGTCGTCGATATCGAAAAAAATGAAGAGGACAGGGCGATTGTTCGTGCGATTATTGACCTGGCTCACACGCTACAGATTTCTGTCATCGCTGAAGGTGTTGAAGAACGTTCACAAGGCGATATGCTCGCCCGAATGGGCTGCGATATTATTCAGGGCTACCTCTATTCCAAACCGATTGACGGCGTGGCATTCACCCTATACCTACAGAAAGAAAACGATACTGATACACTCGATGTCTGACGTAAGCTACACATTCTCGATTCGAATCGATCGAGATGAATATCTCAGATATTACGCCGGAACAGCGAGTACCGTCAGGGCTAAGACCCACCAGGGACTGGTCATTGATTTTCCGGCAACTGCGTTGAAACCCTGGATTACTCATGCCGGAATTATCGGGACATTCAGTATTACGATGAATGACGATCATAAATTAGTGGATATCAAACGACTCTAAGGCGGAGAATTCAATTTCAACAAGCAACCTGACGGCGAAATAGCTATAATCCGTCATCACTGTTGCTATAATAGTTTATGACCTACAATCAGAATAAATATCCTGTGAAAGCAAGGAAATAACAATGACTGGAATCGCCAACCAAAGCTCGTCAAATCTAATTGCTCAGGTAACTGAGAGAATCAACAAGAAATTACCAAAGGCACAGGCTTCACTGCTGACCAAATTTAGTACTAATTTTTATAACTCTGTCTCAAGAGAAGATTTAGTCACACGCACCGCAGATGAACTCTATGCTTCAATACTAAGCCTGTGGCACTTTTGCCAGCAACCGGTCAGTGCCACGAATGGCCATATTCGGGTTTCCAACCCCAATATAGAGGACCATGGTTGGCAGAGTAAGCATACCGTCATTGAGTTGTTGTATCCGGACATGCCATTCATGGTTGATTCAATTCGGATGGAGTTGAATCGATTGGAGCTTAAAAGTCACTTGATGATACATCAACCCTTCTCCTTTAAACGTAAGAAATCAGGTGAAATAACCGATATCGACATCATTCGCGACGACTCTGATGCCACGGTCGAGACGCCATTTTATATAGAGGTGGATCGTGAGTCTGCAGCAGATGCCCTGGAAAAATTAAAGCAGAATATCGAGAAGGTGCTGAATGACGTCTGCATCACGGTCAGTGAATGGCAGCCCATGAAACAGAAGATGGCGGAGGTCATCGAAGAAGTCAGTAAATCACCGTATCCCAAGAATAAATCTGTATTGCAAGAGGAGATAGAGTTCTTACGTTGGATTGAAAGCGATCATTTTACCTATATGGGATATCGCTACTATGATTTCAAAGTATCTAAGGGCGACACCCTCCTGACGCCACAGCCTGAGAACAGCCTAGGACTGAAGCGTGTTAAGGATAAGAAGCAACACGAATATACCATGTCGATGCTGCCAAAACCTGCTCAGGAACTGGCACAGAACAATACCGAGATTCTTATCATCAGCAAGACTTCAACCTTATCAACTGTTCATCGTCCTGCCTACATTGACTACATCGGAATCAAGCGCTTTAATAAATCAGGTAAGGTGGTGGGCGAGCACCGCTTTTATGGGCTTTATACCTCAGCCGCATACAACTTGAATCCTTCGGCAATTCCGGTATTGCGACAGAAGGTAAGAGATGTCATTTCGCAGTCCTTGCTCTCTACCAAGGGGCATGATGCCAGAACACTGGTTCACATCCTGGAGACTTATCCACGTGATGAATTATTTCAGATCGAGACATCACGATTGCTGGATATTTCCATGGGTATTCTGCACATGCAGGAACGGCCTAAAGTAAAGTTGTTTTTGCGACCAGATCCCTTTGGCCGCTTTTTCTCTTGTATCGTCTACGTTCCAAAAGAAGTCTATACCACCAAATTACGCATCGAAATTAGTCAGATCCTGAAGCGTCATTTCCAAGGTGTAGGAGATGTTCAACATACGACATTCTTCTCTGAGTCGATTTTAGCGCGAACGCTATACCAGATTAATGTCGACGATATGGAGAAGATTAACTACGACCTGGTCGGTATCGAGAGAGATCTGACCGATGCTTGTAAGTCATGGTACGACAAACTACTCGAGCCACTGTGCTCGGTGTTTACTGACGAGGAAGGGATGCGCTTAGCAACACTCTATCGAGATGCCTTTCCCGTCTCATACCAGGAGGAAACATCGAGTTTGACTGCAGTTAATGACATTCGTCATCTGCAATCACTCAGTGATGACAATCCGTTAGCAATGATGCTATACCATCCACAGGAAGAGGATTTTAATCGCCTTCGTTTCAAACTGTACAACCTTGACAAGCCTGCCTCACTCTCTGATGTACTTCCGATGCTGGAAAATATGGGATGTAACGTGATTGGAGAAGTCCCACACAAGATCCGCACAAATGATGGCAGAGTTCGTTGGATCATGGACTTTTATCTGGCCGTTGATTCTGTGGATGCCATGCAATTTGAGCAGATTAAAGACAATTTTCAGGAGACTTTTGCCAATGTCTGGTCGGGGGATGCTGAGGACGATACATTCAATACTCTGATTCTTTCGGCGCAACTCAATTGGCGTGAAGTCAGCATGCTCAGAGGTTATGCGAAGTACTTATTACAAATCGGCTTCAATCTGTCTCAGACCTATATTGAAGAGACATTGATCAAACATTCTGATATTTCTCGCCAGATAGTGGACCTGTTTAACCTTCGTTTTGGCCTGGATCACGATAAACCATCTGCCGAGGAATATAAGCGCACCGCGAGAAAAGTTAGGGCATCACTGGATGCGGTTAGTAATATCGATGAGGACAGGATTCTATCGCGCTATATTGATGTCATTTCAGCCACTCTTAGAACCAATTTCTATCAATCTGATGCTAACGGCAAGTCGAAGAATTATATCTCATTCAAATTAAAACCGACCAATATCCCCGACGTGCCAAAACCTGTGCCGATGTTCGAGATTTTTGTTTACTCGCCAAGGGTCGAAGGGGTCCATCTGCGTGGTGGAAAGGTCGCACGCGGTGGCTTACGTTGGTCGGATAGAAAAGAGGATTTCAGGACCGAAATTCTGGGACTGGTAAAAGCGCAACAGGTGAAAAACTCCGTTATTGTTCCAGTCGGAGCTAAGGGTGGGTTCTTCTGTAAGCGGCAGCACTTATTATCCAGCCGAGATGAAATTTATAAAGAAGGGATCGCCTGCTATCAGACCTTTATCAGGGCTTTGCTCGATGTGACAGATAACTATGCCGGAGATAAGATCGTTAATCCTGAGAATGTTGTCAGGTATGATGCCAATGATCCCTATTTAGTGGTGGCTGCCGATAAAGGTACTGCCGCGTTTTCTGATATCGCGAATGGTATATCTGAGGAGTATAACTTCTGGTTGGGTGATGCTTTTGCCTCGGGTGGTAGTGTTGGATATGACCATAAAAAGATGGGGATCACTGCGCGAGGTGCCTGGGAGTCGGTAAAACGTCACTTCCGAGAAATGGGCATCGATTGTCAGACCACAGACTTTACCTGTATCGGTGTTGGCGACATGGCTGGCGATGTTTTCGGTAATGGAATGCTATTGTCGAAACACACGCGTTTGGTCGCTGCGTTTAATCATTTGCATATTTTTATCGATCCGAACCCCAATGCTGCGACCAGCTATTCAGAGCGTGAGCGCCTCTTCAATCTGCCACGCTCCTCATGGGAAGATTATGATAAACGTAAGATTTCAATCGGCGGTGGGATATTTTCACGCAGTGCAAAATCCATTGAGCTGAGCCCGCAGATCCGAGAACTGGTCGGCACCAAACAAAAGTCCATGTCTCCTGACGAATTGATTAGCAAGCTATTACAGGCAGAAGTGGATTTGTTGTGGAACGGTGGTATTGGAACCTATGTAAAGGCCACGCACGAGACCAATGCAGAAGTCGGAGACAAGGCGAATAACAATCTACGCGTCAATGGCAGTCAGTTGCGCTGCAAGATAGTGGGCGAGGGTGGAAATCTGGGCCTGACTCAACAGGGCCGTATCGAGTATATGCTTCATGGTGGACGCGCGAATACCGACTTTATCGATAATGCCGGTGGAGTCGATTGTTCCGATAAGGAAGTGAATATCAAGATTCTGCTCAATCAGATCGTTGATAATGGCGACATGACCATCAAACAACGTAATACCTTGCTTGCGAAAATGACTGATGAAGTGGCAGAAATCGTGCTGAATGACAACTACATGCAGATTCAGTCAATCAGTATCACAGAGAGTCGCTCTAAGTACACATTGAAAGAGTACATGCGTTTTATCAATGACATGGAAAAATCAGGTATCCTCGACAGGTCATTGGAATCCATCCCATCGGACGACCAATTACTCGAGCGCAAGGCTAAAGGGCATGGACTCACTCGGGCATCGCTGTCTGTGTTGGTGGCCTATGGCAAGATGCAACTCAAGCAGAAGTTATGCGTTCCCGAAATTACCAATAATCCGTACTACACAAAAATTCTACATAACTATTTCCCGAAACCTTTGCGCAGCAAGTACAAGAAGGCGATGGAAAGCCATCGACTGCGAGATGAACTGATCGCCACAGAATTGGCCAATGCAATGGTCAACTATATGGGGTCAAATTATGCCTATCGTATGAGTGATGAGACCGGGGCAAGTCTGGTCGAAATTGCGGCATGTTTTTCTGTGGCAATGGAAATCTTTGATGTCTACAACCTATGGCAACAAGTTAGGGAACTGGATAACAAGGTTTCTACCAAGGTACAGCATGAGATACTGGCCCGTTCGCAACGGATGGTACGTCGCGCCACACGATGGTTTCTGCGTCATGGTGATCGAACCGTTCCGATGCAGGATTACATCAAGTATTTTAAGGAAGACATTAAGGTATTGGGCAAGGATGTGGCACAGGTACTTGATAAACGTGAAGAGCGCGAATTGGATGGCATTGTGCGAAACTATGTCAAATCAGGTGTACCAGAAGAGCTGGCATCCCAAGTTACGTACCTGAGTACCTTATTCTCTGGTCTAGATATTGTAGAAATGTCTAAAATATCTAAAGAACAGATTCAGGTTGTTGCGGAAATATATTACAAGCTGGGTGCCAAACTGGAACTGCATTGGTTCCTGGATCAGATTGTTCTACAGCCAGTTGAGAACCACTGGCAGGCATTCGCTCGGTCAGCCTTTAGAGAAGAACTAGACTGGCAGCAGCGTGGCCTAACGGTTGCTATTCTACAATTGACGAATCAATCGGATAATCCCGAGAGTCGTCTTGAGGGATGGATATCAAACAACACGGATCTCATTGAACGCTGGCAAACCATGGTCGCCGACTTTAAATCTACCAACAGTCACGAATTTGCCAAATTCTCTGTGGCATTGAGAGAGTTATTGATTCTTGTCCAAAGATGTATCAAGCAGACGAAGCAAGAACAGGCATCATAAGTATTGAGGCAGTCATGTTCGGCAGATGATGTTAACTGGGTTAAACTGGGTTAATCATCTGTCGCGTGCAATGGTCGTAGTCTAACGGCTACTTCATCCTTATCTGGTTCATGATCGCGCAGGTCGTTGAGAATTTTGTTAATTACTGCGCTCAGATTTCCTGGCTGCCAACTAGACTGTGCGCTATATCTTGCTTGCTCTAGCGATTGCAATTCAGAACGAATTCCCTCGTCTGACATCTTGCCACGTAGGTCTGCCAGTGAATGAATGTCAGAATCGATGTTGTGGGCAGTCGCGACCAATGTGCGACTGATCTGTCTTGCATCATTGGATTTGACTGCACGAGCCAGTTCCTTCTTTAGTTGTTTGCTGGTGTCTGATTGTTTTGGACTATGACCGTCGCCAATTTGTTCTGAGGCTGTTCTAACAGATTGTTTTCGACGCCAAACCAGTGTCGCTAGCCAGAGTAAAATAAAGAATCCTGTTGCGAGTTGCCAGTACAGTAATGGGTTTTGTGTCTCGATGACATCGGGATTTTCAGTCATGTCATCGTTCGTTGTGGTATCCGGAACACGAGCGGAGTCATCCACTTCAACCGGCTCAATTGTTTTGGCATTCGTCTCCTGACCGGTAATACGTAATGTTCGTGCAGGTAGCTTAACCAATTGTGGGCTATCCGTGACAACATTCCACCAGGCAATTTCGATCGCAGGTAAGGTAATTTCACCCGCTTCTGTCGCAATGACAGCGACAGTCTGTGTCCGTCTGCCTATCAGCTTACCATCCACTATCAGATCATTTGCTTTCGCCTTTTCAGGATAGAACTTAAGGCCATCAAGTTCCTCTGGTAAGACATCGGGTAACTGAGTTGATGTCAAGCCTTCTGCATTGATGGTGTAGGACCAGGTAACTGGATCGCCAACCTGCAAATCACTTGAATCTGGCATCCATGATTGTTCAATTCGGACATCGGTTGCCGGTAACCACCAGTCAGTAACTGATGAGGGGATGGGTTTGACAGTAATGGTCTTATCATCTGAGCTCAGCGATACACTACGACTCCTTCCACGCAGACTGCCAAGCGTACCGAAAGTCTGGCGACCCGAAGAAACTTCAGCATTATAGGTGACGCCTGAAATGGTAAAGGTCCCGGATTGCTGAGGGAAGATGGCGTAGTTACGTTCTAGAACACGGTATCTTACATTATCAATAATGGTTTCGAACTGGATATCTTCGCCAAGCCGTTCAATCAGAGCGCCTTCGAGTTCGGGCTCGGTTAGACTGGCATACTGGGCACGAACTGAGCGATATAAACGAATAGTGTATTGTAGTTGTTGCTGCACAAACACTGTGTCGGTATTAATCTCAGATACGATTTTAATGGCATCAGCCTGACCATCGATTTCTGCTGAACTGACGGCAGCTAAAACCTTAATCATGATGGGTTGTGTCATTTGACCATCGATATTAAAGGATGGGATAGTATATAAGCCTTCATTGAGCGCCTTGATGGTGAATGTCCAGCCGGCTTGAACCTGAGACTTACCATTGATTGTACTCTTACGATAGAAGTTGGAGCTACGCAGTACCTCAAGATCTCCGGGCATGCCGGTTAACTCAGGTTGGTCGTCTGGGGTAGTGTCCATGTTGATCGTCAACTCAAACGTCTCGTTTACGCGAACTGAATTTCGATCGATGCTGACCTCAACCCCCAATAGCAATGAAGTCTGCAAAATACTGATTGCGAGTAAGAATCGTAGCGCTAGATACCTGATCACCATACCTTCTCACCCTGTTGTTGCAGTTGTTTATTTTGTTGCTGGCGCTTTTGATATTCCATATACATTTTTCGTCGAAGTAGACCACCCGGATCGTCTTTAATTTGCCTTAGCCACTGCTCAAGCACCTGTTGTCTTTCCTCTTCAGTCATCTCTTCTAACTCTTGCAGTTCTTTTTCCTGCTGTTCTTGTTGCTCCTGATCAGACTGTTGTTGGTTCTGCTGTTCCTGTTGCTGCTGTTCAGAGTCCTGTTGCTCTTGTTGATCCTGCTGGTTTTCTTGATTCTGTTGTTGTTGATCCTGATTTTCCTGATCTTGGCCTTGCTGGTCTTGTTGCTCCTGTTGCTGCTTCAGAAGTTCCTCGACTAGCTTCTTATTGAATAGGGCATCCTCCATATTCGGCGACTGCTCGAGTGCGGCTTCATAAGACTTTATTGCCTCCTCAAGTGCCCCCGCTTTGGCGAGTGCATTGCCACGATTATAGTGAGAGGTTGGATCCGATGCATCGGCATTCGCGTCGACAGCCGCTAGATATTCTCCTGAACGGTAGAGTGATGCCGTTCGCCAGGCTTGGTCCTCAAATAACCCAGCTGCCTGTTGATGTCGATTATTCTTAAATGCTTTGATTCCCTGCTGATCTGGATTGAGCCATAACCACTCAAGCCGGTCGACTAGTGATGGATCAGACTTCGCTTCTTGGGGTGTTTGTGGGGCATCTTGTGCACTGACCTGACCTGATTGGTAGTGGGGTATCAGAAGTACCACCAGGCAAAATACCAGGCCGCGGCGAAACAGGAAGCTGATGATAATTAATACCGGCAATAACAACCATGGGCCCAACTCTACCCAGGTGTCCATCTCCAGATCATCTTCAGAGGCAATGAACTCCGAAGGCTGTATCAGTCGATTCATCAGATACTGGATGTCTTCGTCACCTGCTGTGAGTTTACTAATGGCAGAATTTGTATCTGTCGCGAGTTGATCCAGTACTGCGTAATTCAAAGAGGGTACTACTATTTCGCCCCTTGCGTTCTTGAGAAATCCCTGACCGTCAGCTAACGGAATAGGCGAGCCATCGCTGGTGCCAATGGCTAGTATTGATATCTGATGGGGACTTGATTCGAAAAACGTCAGTGTTTCACGATAATCATCATCATCCAGACCGTCTGTAATCCAAATGATTTGACCGCTGAAGATCCCAGCGTTTGCCAGTAATTGATTTGCCAAAGCAAATGCCTTGGCTGGTTCGCTACCGAGTACAGGCATCAATTCGGGGGCCAATGGTGGTACGAGTGTAGCGATGGTTTTTGCGTCGGTTGTGAGGGGACTGATGACGAAGGCATCACCAGCATAGACAATCAGCGCTATCTGGCCTTCCTTGGTTGCTGACAGTATGTCATTAATCTTGAATTTCGCGCGCGCAAGACGGCTGGGCTCAACATCGGTCGCATTCATTGAGAGTGAAAGGTCCAGTAGCACCACTTTAGAGAGTTCAGTTTCAAAGACAGGCAGTGGTCGTTTCTCAACTGTGGGTCCAGCCAAGGCCAGAATGACCAGAATTGCACCGACGAAATACCAGCCATTGTGTATTTTTGCCTGATTGACTTTTTGCTGCGCAACCAGGAGATGCTGTAAGAGATGGGTGTCGATCATCTGACTCCAGGCATTGGCAGATTTTTCATTACGCCAGAGCAGGTAAATCATGAAGACTAGCGGAATGAAAGCCAATAACCATAGCGGCCTGATGAAATGGAAGTCATTGAGCATTTCAGGCAACATGACGTCCTCCCGCAGGCTTTGCCAACAGGGAACGCAACTTGCGCTCCAGGATGAGCAGAAAAGCTAACACTAGGGCGAGTCCGAGTGGCCAGAAGAATAATGATTTCACAGGGCGAAAGGTCTCGGGATCATCCTCTACGGGTTCGATTGTATCTAGCAAGGCATAGATTTCCTCGAGTTCCTGCGTATTGCGTGCACGGAAGTAGCGACCATCGGTGGCCTCAGCAACAGCAATCAGTGTATCCTCATCCAGATCCTTGGAGGGATTGAGTGTGCGCTTGCCGAAGAATGAATCGACCACCATGCGTTCAGCTCCCACCCCAATGGTATATATTTTTATGCCAACCTGGCTTGCAAGTTCTGCTGCCTTAATAGGGGATACCGCACCGGTATTATTCTGACCATCAGTGAGCAGGATTAATACCCTAGAATCGACCTGACGCTGTTGCAGGCGTTTTACAGCCAGTCCAATCCCATCTCCAATCGCTGTTCGTGAAGCGCCAGCGAGTCCAATGGCAGACTCATTGAGCATGGTTTTAACCGTGTCCCTGTCGAACGTTAGCGGAGTCTGTAGATAAGCCTGCTCACCGAATAAGATTAAGCCGATGCGATCGCCCTCACGGCGTTCGATGAAATCATCTAATACCGCTTTAACAACATCCAGTCGACTGACCTTTTTGCCAGATAACTGTAAATCGGTCGCTTCCATACTTCCGGAGATGTCTACGGCTAACAGTAAGTCGCGCCCCGAGGATGGCAGATCAATTGCCTCTCCAACGTACTGGGGTCTGGTTGCGGCAGTGACTAAGGCGAGCCACATCAAGATCATCAATAGAGCACGTAGTCTTCGAGAGGACGACTTACCGTCGTATGCATTATCCAGCGATAGCCATTGTTGAAAATAGGGAGTACGCAGGGCATGCGCTTCCTGTGCGCCAGTTTCCTGCAGCATGTAGCGGAACAACAAGGGCAGAGGCAAGGCGAAAAAGATTGGCCACCATAGGAACTCAAGCATGACTGGACTCCGCTATGATTTGCCGGCTCAAGTCCAGTGCACATTTGTTCACCCAATCAGTGAACTTATCTGGCTGGTCCAGAATGACATTGCGGCGGTATTGACCATCCGTGAGTAAATCAAGATAGGCTTCCTCAGCCTGATGGTCGTTCAGGAATTGACTCAGGTGCGTACGCCATTCATTGCCGCTTAAACTTGCCCCTTTATCGCGTCCCAGCTGGAGTATTAGCAGCCGACGTAACAATTGTGAAGAGTCGCTTATCAGTTGACGAACAGCCTGGTGATGCGTGAATTCAGATTGAATCCTCGCTAATTCATTCTTTACTTCGTGCAGTAAAAACTGACGTTTGCGCCAGCGCAACCATTTGCTAATGGACCAGACTAACAGGACGACGAGTAACGCGATCAAAACCCACCAGCCCGGAGCCAAGGGCCACCAGGACACGTCACCCGGCAGGTGTATGTCGCGTAAATTGGCTAATGGGTCCGTTGGGTTCATACTACTTCTTTATCAGTCTCGGTGTGTTCGTCGCTGCTAGCACAACCTTCAAATCATCAGTGGTCTGCAACCGTTCAAATAATATTTTGTGTTGCTTGAACAAGGTTTCAAGCTCATCGAGTCGATTCTTATAACTATCGAGATAATGTTTGGTTAATTTCGTCGTCCCGGTATGGATCTGGCCAATACTCTGACCATCGGTCACTGAATACACACCAGACGGTGGTAGCCGATAATCGAGTGGATCACTTAGCATATACGCCTGAATATCATTATGACGGCATAGTTGTGCCAGGTGCCGCCTTGCATCATCATCGACGCTCTGAAAGTCCGAAAACAAATAAATCAGACTACCTGGTTTTGCCAGGCGTCTCAGACGAGATAGGCTGTCGGAAAGTGCATTGTCAGATTCTTGCGAATTAGATGTCATGATGCGCTCATAGACGGCATTGTGACGCTCAGTGATCTTGCGCAAAAAGGCGAGTGCCTCTTTGCGTTGACCTGATGGCCTGTGCTCCAGATGGCCACTCCCATCAAAGATTACGCCGCCAATACGGCTCCCGGCATTGACACATGCCCAGACTAGCAAAGCTGCAGCTCTGGCTGCAATGACGGATTTAAAGGCGACTTTAGAGCCGAAAAACAGTCGGCTAGACTGATCCATCAGGATAAATACCGGACGCTCACGTTCCTCTTTAAAGAGTTTAGTGTGCGCCTTGCCAGTGCGTGCCGTAACACGCCAGTCGATGTTGCGGATATCATCTCCAGGTTGATAGAGTCTCGCCTCATCAAAGTCCATGCCACGCCCACGAAACTTGGAACGATAGCCACCGGCCAGCGTGGAGCTCACCTGATACTTGCTAGATAGGTCTAATGCCGATGCCTGCTGGCGAAGCGACAACAGCTCGTCGACTGTGAGTTTGACACCGAGATCGGAATGCTCAATCATCTTATCTATCAGGGGATTGCAATTAGCTCGATTAACTTATCGATGACCTGATCTGTATCCACGCCATCTGCTTCTGCCTCATAGCTCAGCAGGATGCGGTGTCTGAGCACCGAGTGAGCAACAGCCTGTATATCATCCGGTGATACATAATCTTTATCTGCCAACCAGGCATGTGCTCTGGCACAGCGGTCGAGTGCCATTGAGGCACGCGGGCTGGCACCATATTCGATCCATCGCGCTAACTCGGGATCATATTTCTCCGGATGGCGGCTGGCCATGACGAATTCTACGAGATAGCGCTCGAGTTCTTCAGTCATATGTATATCCAACACGGCGTCTCGTGCTGCGAATAAATCGGCTTGCTTAAGTTCCTGCTCAGGCGCAACGGCTTCGGCATTAACATGAGCCTCCTGGCGTGTCAGTTTTAGAATACTCAACTCTGCTTCAGTATCCGGATAGTCCACTCTTACATGCATTAGGAAGCGATCGAGTTGTGCCTCTGGTAGTGGATAGGTTCCCTCCTGTTCAATCGGATTCTGAGTCGCCATCACCAGAAACAAATCCGGAAGTGGGTAGGTCTGACTCCCGACGCTGATTTGCTGCTCGGCCATGGCCTCGAGTAGAGCTGACTGCACCTTGGCCGGTGCACGATTGATTTCATCTGCTAGTATCAGGTTGTGGAATATAGGACCCTTCTGAAACTCAAAGGTGCCTTGCTGAGGGCGATAAATCTCTGTCCCGGTCAGATCCGCTGGAAGTAAGTCTGGAGTAAACTGCACCCGATGGAAATCGCCTTCGATGGCTTCTGCGAGTTCCTTAATTGCCCTAGTTTTAGCGAGTCCGGGCGCGCCCTCGACCAGAAGATGGCCATCGGCCAGTAAGGCAATCAGTAGATTCTGCACCAACTCAGGTTGACCGATGATGCGGGTGTTCATATAACGTTGCAGTGTGATTATGTGTTCTCTTTGATTCATACTTCAGGAATCCCGACCTGTCAGGTGAAAAATTAGTTGCGTATCATATCGTTACTGGCGTCTTGACGCTACAAATCATTTCATTTTATGCCGCCACTAAGCGTAACTAATTGTTTCTTTTCTCCCGATTTCAGCAGAATTTGAACAACTATTTAAAACGACTGTTTGAATTTCTCATTCGGTCGGTTACAATAGTGTTAAATATGACACTATTGAGAATGATTTATGTCGACAGCGAATAACAATCGTGTGGCCATCGTGCATGGTCTTCGTACTCCTTTTGCCAGACAACTGACCCAGTATCAGCAACTCAGCGCCATAGAGCTGGGGACCTTACTTGTTCAGGAGATGCTACTCCGTTTTGATCTGGATCCTGAGCTAATTGAACGACTGGTATTTGGTCAGGTCGTCATTCAACCTGATGCGCCAAACATCGCCAGGGAGATTGTTCTCGGTACGGACTTGCCTGCTGCAACAGACGCTTTCAGCGTGTCGCGTGCCTGTGCAACCAGCTTCCAATCGGTCGCGAGCGTCGCGCAAGCCATTGCCACTGGCGAGATCGAAGTGGGTATCGCAGGAGGAGCCGACTCCTCATCTGTGGTGCCGATAGGCGTATCACGTAAAATGGCCGGTTTGTTAGTGAAAATGAGTAAAGCCAGAACATGGCAACAACGCCTGAAGATCATTAGTAAGATGTCTCCCAAAGATCTGTTACCGGTACCGCCATCGGCGAAAGAGCCTAGCACTGGTTTAACCATGGGGCAGAATGCTGAACAGATGGCCCGCGATCACGGTATCAGCCGTGAGCAACAGGATGAGTTCGCCCATGCATCACATGTAAAAGCGGCACATGCCTGGAGCCAAGGTTGGTTATCAGATGAAGTGATGACAACGCATGTACCACCATACCGCGAGATAATTGAGCAGGATAATAATATTCGCTTCGAATCCGATCTGGCTGGTTACGCTAAGTTACGGCCAGCTTTCGATAAGCCATATGGCACTGTTACTGCCGCCAACAGTAGTCCGCTGACCGATGGGGCATCGGCCGTGGTGATGATGTCAGAGCAACGTGCGAAAGCGTTGGGGATTGAGCCACTGGGTTATATCCGCAGCTATGGTTTCTCGGCTAATCCGGTAGAGAAGGATATGTTAATGGGACCATCTTATTCTTCACCCATTGCACTGCAAAGGGCGGGAATGACTCTGGATGAGATGACATTGATTGACATGCATGAAGCATTCGCAGCCCAGGTATTGACGAATCTTAAGGCATTCAAGGATAAGCAATTCGCTAAACAGATAGGCCTCGATAAGCCACTCGGCGAGGTCGATATGGAGAAGTTTAATGTGTTGGGAGGCTCGATCGCTTATGGCCATCCATTTGCAGCGACTGGTACGCGAATGATTACTCAAACGCTGAATGAATTGCAACGACGTGGCGGGGGCGTCGCCCTCACATCAGCCTGTGCGGCCGGTGGTCTAGGAGCAGCCATGGTATTGGAGGTCACCTGATGAATACGAAGAAACAATCTACTTTCACACTGAACTATGAGAGCAATATTGCAATCATTACCATTGACTTGAAAGGTGAATCGCAAAATGTTCTCAAGCAGTCATTCATTGCTGAGGTCAATGGTATCCTAGACGAAATTGAAGCGACTCAAGATACCCGTGGTGTCATCATCACTAGTGGCAAGGAAGATACATTCATTGCCGGTGCTGACATTAATATGCTGAAATCCCTCACCACGCGCGAGGCCATCGCCGAGGTTGCGAATGCCGGATATGCTATTTTGAATCGTATCGAGCAATTCAAGGTACCGGTTATCGTCGAGGTCAACGGCCCATGTATTGGAGGTGGCCTCGAATTATCACTTGCCTGTCATGGTCGTGTCGCATCGACTATCTCTGTGACAAAATTTGCTTTACCTGAGGTGCAGATTGGATTACTACCTGGAGGCGGGGGCACCCAGCGTCTGCCCGCGCTCGTTGGGGTAGTCGAGTCATTGAAGATGATGACAACGGGGCGTCAGATACCCGCAAAAACTGCACTACGTATAGGGCTCGTCGATCGCCTGACTGACAAATCACACCTGCGTAAGGCAAGTCTAAAGTTACTGGAAGACTTGCAAAAGGGCAAAATTAAGCGAAATAGCATGCGCAATAACGACTGGTTCAACTTTGGTAAGGCCAGTCAGCATCTGTTGAATAATTACCTTATCAGAAATGAGTGGATCCGTGACTTCATTCTGGATAAGGCCAGAAAGCAAGCCCTACAGAAGACCAAGGGTAAGTATCCTGCACCCCTGAAAATAATCGATTGTGTCGATGCCTGGGCACAGGGTGACCGGGAAAAGGGTTTTGCAGTTGAGGCTGAAGGCTTTGCAGAGTTATTGCTAAGCCCAGAAGCAGAACAGCTAATGAAGCTGTTTTTTGCGATTACCGATCTGAAAAAGGAACGATTCATCAAAGGAAGAACGAAGGCTAAAGAGGTGAGTCGACTCGGAGTTGTTGGTGGCGGCTTGATGGGGTCTGGAATCGCGCTGGTCTCAGCTGAGAAAGCCGGCGCCAGCGTCAGAGTTCAGGAGCGCGATCATCAGAGCCTGGATAAGTGTCTGCAATACAGCTGGAATCATCTGAATAAAAAGGTCAAGCGGCGACGTATGAAGCCGCAACAGATGCAGCAGATCCAGAATCGTATTACTGGTACATTGGATTATTCTGGGTTTAGTCAGGCAGAACTAGTGATCGAGGCAGCCTTTGAATCACTAGACGTTAAACATGAGGTAATCAAACAGGTTGAGAAACATGCTCCTAAGGATGTCATTATCGCAACCAATACATCCTCGATCCCAATAGCCGATATTGCCCGCGCTGCGAAGAAACCCGGCAACGTCATCGGTATGCATTACTTCTCACCTGTCGAGAAAATGCCTCTATTGGAAATTATTAAAACACCGGAAACCACAGATAAGGCGATCATTACAGCCGTCGAATTTGGCCGAAAACAGGGTAAAACTGTGATAGTGGTTGCTGATGGTGCCGGTTTCTATACCAGTCGTATTTTGGCTACCTATATGAATGAAGCTGCACATCTTTTATCTGAAGGGGTCGCTGTTGAGCTGATCGATGAGGCCATGTTGGACTTTGGCTATCCGGTCGGCCCATTTACCTTGCTTGATGAGGTTGGTATCGATGTTGCGACCAAAATTATGCCAGTGCTGGAAGATGCTTTTGGTGAGCGTATGCAAGCACCTGAGTGTTTTGCCCGATTAAAGGATTCAGGCCGATTAGGTAAGAAGGATAAGCGGGGTTTCTATGATTATCATTTTGAAGGCGATGGACCACGACCGGTAGATGATACCGTGTACAGTGAACTTGGTATCCAACCGTCCAAGTCAATTTCGAAACAAGAAATCCAGTCACGCTGTCACCTCATTCTCTTAAATGAGGCGGCGCGATGTCTTGAAGAGCAGATTCTATTTTCTCCACGTGATGGTGACATTGGTGCCATATTTGGGCTTGGTTATCCACCTTTCCTAGGCGGTCCATTTCAATATATGGACACTGTGGGCCCGGCAACAATTATCTCTCAGCTGGAAGAGTTGTCCGATGCCGGTATGACACGCTTCAAACCATGTGAGTTGTTATTAGCTATGGCAAATGCTGGTGAAACCTTTCATGAATAGCTTATAATCTTATTATAGATGTAGATTACAAGGGCTAGTTCATGAAGGTATTGATTGTAGAGGATGATCGTGCAGTAATGATGCTGACATCTGCCTACATTCGCTCATTTGGACACGAGATTGAAACGGCTGTTAGTGGTGAAGAAGCGCTAGAAAAATTTGATCCTAACCATATAGATATGGTGCTTATGGATTACATGCTTCCAGGCATTAATGGCTTTGAGACGACGATGAGGCTCAGAGAAATCTATGAAGATGAGTGGTTCCCAATAATCTTCCTTACCTCAGCCCATGAAGATGAGCATCTTTCCCAGGGTCTCGCAGCAGGTGGTGATGATTATTTGTACAAGCCCGTTACACCCGTCGTTCTGGAAGCTAAACTCAAAGCAATGCAACGAATTGTTTCGATGCAACAAGAACTTCTATCTGTCAACAAGCAGTTAGAACAGCTGAGTGTCATGGACGGCCTGACGCAAATTTATAATCGACGTGGATTTGATCGGGCGATGGAATCGGAATGGAAACGAATGCAGCGCGACAAAAATCAACTAACGCTGCTGCTTATCGATGTTGATTACTTCAAGAAATTTAATGATCACTATGGCCATCAGGCCGGTGATGATTGCTTAATTCAGATAGCTAAGGCACTAGACGAACAACTATACCGTCCAGCTGATATCACTGCGCGCTATGGCGGTGAAGAGTTTGCGGTCTTATTACCTGGTACGGATACTGCTGGCGCGGAAGAAGTTGCCAAACGAATACTGCAAGTAGTCCATGCTATGGCTATACCGCATGAAAAATCAGATGTGGCAGATCATGTGACGATAAGTATCGGCGTCGCTTCATCCGATCAGAATTTAAATGACAGCATAGAGAACCTTATCAAGTCGACAGATAAGACGTTATATCAGGCGAAAAGAGATGGTAGAAACCGTTATCTTACCCATGTAGCAATGCTTGAAAAAGAAACTAACCCAAGTGCTTGACAGACCCCGATTCTGAGGTTACTGTGACGGCATGAACACTTTCTCATACAACACATTTTGGTGGCGCGCTTTATAGAAGCGGGTCTTGTTGTGTGTAAATAATTAACGAAACCCGCATTAGTGCGGGTTTTTTTGATTCGGGGCCCGCACATTAACGGTCGAATGACTCTAAATTGCGGGCCTTTTTTATGCCGGATCCATAAGGACTACTACCATGATTATTGTGATGAAAGCGGATGCTACCAAAGCGGAAGCTGATGAGCTGTTAGCACTCATTGAGAGCAAGGGACTACAGCCGCTTTATCTACCCGGTGAGGAACGTACCGTATTGGGTGCCTTGGGTGATGAGCGGGTGCTTGCTGAGATGCACTTACATAATCATCCCCATGTTGATGAGGTCAAGGCAATCTTGAGTCCCTACAAGAAGGTCTCGCGTGAATTACATCCAGAAGACACTATCGTCAATGTTGGTAATTGTCGCTTCTCGCCGGATAAATTTGTCGTTATCGCGGGTCCCTGTGCGGTCGAATCAGATGAGCAGATGCAGGAAGTAGCGCAAGGCATCAGCCAGTGCGGAGCACGTCTATTACGGGGTGGGATTTTCAAACCGCGCACCAGCCCATATAGCTTTCAGGGCCTCGGTATTGGAGGCTTGGATCTGTTCACTCAAGCAGCACAAAGCAATGGCCTTGGTACGGTAACCGAAGTCACCGACACCAGTGAGGTTACGCAACTGGATGGCAAGGTCGATATGATGCAAATAGGCTCACGAAACATGCAAAATTTCCGGCTACTAGAGGCAGTCGGTAAGACGAATACTCCAGTGTTATTAAAGCGCGGACTCTCTGCCAAAATAGATGAACTATTACTCGCGGCAGAATACATCGTCGATAATGGAAACGATCAGGTGGTGCTATGCGAGCGTGGGATCAGGACCTATGAAACAGCAACCAGGAATACTCTCGATCTCAATGCTGTCGCATACATCAAGCAACGCTCTCACCTGCCGGTGATTGTTGACCCGTCACATGGTACCGGTGTAAAGGAACTCATCGTTCCGATGTCGAAAGCAGCAGTCGCAGTAGGTGCCGATGGCATCATCGTTGAGGTCCATCCGAATCCTATCACTGCGCTATCAGATGCGCATCAGCAATTAACCGTCGCTGAATTCGAAGAGTTGATCAATCAAATTAAGCCATTCGTTGCAGCCAGTGGGAGAAGCCTGGCATGAGCGGTTGCTTTCAACTCATAAGTCGACGCCTAGAGGCTTGTCCGGATGCCATGGCATTATTTAAAGCCTGTCGTTCGCTCTGTAATGAAGATTATCGACTGTTATTGGAGTCATCTGAAGCAGGGCACAATGGCAAGCAGCAATCGATTTTGTTCCTGGAATCTGCATTGAAGGTCGAGGCCAGAGGACAGGTAGTGCGGATTGAGTCACTCACGGAAAATGGGCAGATTGCATTAGGCCAAATCGCGGATGGTTTCGATACGCATGGTGGGAAAATTAGTCTCAAGTCAGAGATAAATGCAATTCAACTTACCTATCCGGATACTCGAATGGTAGTTGAAGAGCATAAACGAATCGTGCGCTTGACGAGTCTGGATGCGGTACGTCAAATCCTAGCAATACTAGGCCTAAATGAATACCACGACGCCGACAAGTTAATACTCGCCGGTGTGATTGGCTATGATTACGTCAATGTGCTGGAGTCATTACCTGAATTGCCCGAAGGGGATTTCCCAGACTATCTGTTGTTACTCGCCGAGAGTCAGATAGTAATTGATGGCAATGCAAGAAGAACTGAAGTCAGAGAAATTCTCTTTTCTAAACCCAAAAATGAGGCCGCATTAGGCAAAGCGAGGGGGCGGTTAGCAACGCTCGCCAAAATCATTGAATCCACTAAGGAAACGCTGGATGTCAACGTCGGCCAGCAGACCGATATCGACTTTGAGCGTATTCTGGCAAAGCCTGGCCCTGAGGAATTTAAGCAGCAGATTGTCAGACTTAAGCAGGCAATTGATGAAGGGCGAATCTTTCAGGCCGTTATCAGCCGAGAATTTCAATTAGACTGTGCCGATACGGAATTGGCCTACGCAGTCCTGGCGAAACAGAATCCAAGCCCCTACCAATTTTACTTAAATCTAGGAAAATATACGTTATTTGGAGCCTCACCGGAATCTAGTCTACGTTTCAATAGCAAGGACAGGACGATATCGATTATGCCGATAGCTGGTACCCGGGGACGTGGCAGGAATCTGGACGGATCAATTAATTTGGAACTCGATGCACGACTGGAAGCCGACTTGAAACTGGATGAGAAAGAATTGGCTGAGCATCTAATGCTGGTCGATCTGGCAAGGAATGATTTGGCCAGAATTGCGAAGCCGGGCAGTCGCTATGTCAGCGAACTGATGGCCATCTATCGTTATGCTTCAGTGATGCACATGGTCAGTCGCGTCGATGCGGAATTGGCATCACATTTGGATGCGTTTCATGCCTGTCAGGCTTGTTTCCATATGGGAACACTCTCAGGCGCGCCAAAGGCAGAGGCGATGACTCTTATCAGTGAGATTGAACAACGCAGGCGGGGCACATATGGTGGTGCTGTGGGTTATTTTACTGCGGCGGGTGACATGGACACTGCTATCGTGATTCGCTCAGCGCTAGTGCAGGATGGTCAGGCCACCATCACAGCGGGTGCCGGCATTGTCTATGATTCGAATCCAGATATGGAAGTTAATGAAACGGAACTCAAGGCCAGTTCAGTATTACGAGCCATTAATGTCGCGAATGAGATGGAGCATGCCAATGACTGAGCAATTGTTGAAGGTGGTTCTAATCGATAACAGAGATTCATTTACTTTCAATTTGGTGGATGAATTGAATCGTTTATCCTGCGATATTTTGACCTATCAAAATTATGCTTCGGTCGAGACTATCACTGACTTGTATAACAGTGGTCAGATGGACATGCTGCTTATTTCGCCCGGACCCGGGAATCCAGACAGTGCGGGTTGTTGTCTGGAAGTGGTAAAACAGTTGATGGGTAAAGTCACAATAGCCGGGATCTGCTTAGGACATCAGATAATCGTGCAGGCATTGGGTGGCTCGATTGGTCAGTTTGCTGCTGTTGTGCATGGCAAAAGCTCACAGGTTACCCATGATTCCACCGGACTATTTACCGGCCTCGCGAGTCCGATGAAAGTCGCGCGCTATCATTCCTTATCCGCACGAGATGTACCTGATGAGTTAACGGTGACTGCCATGACTGATGGGGTTCCTATGGCAGTCGCAAATGAGGAGAAAAGTTTATATGGATTACAATTCCATCCAGAATCGATTTTAACAGTATCCGGACAACAGTTATTACAAAACCTGATACTTAAGGCTCGAGAATTTAAAAGGAAACAATGATGACCAGTCCACTCAAACAATTACTCAATGGTATTAGCCTGAATGAGGTACAAGCACAGCAGCTGTTCGAATCAATGCTTGGCGGAGAGCTTTCAGATATTGAGATATCAGCCGCACTAACGGCACTTAAATTAAACGGTGAGACAGGCATTGAAATAGCGACCCTGGTTAATTTATTGCGCGAACGCGCCGTTAAAATAGACAAACCTGCTGCGATATTCGCCGATTGCGCGGGAACTGGTGGCGATGGCCTCGGTACGTTTAATGTCTCCACAGCCGCGGCGCTGACTGCATCTGTGTGCGGAGTACCCATCCTGAAACATGGAAATCGGGCCTCGTCATCGCCCTCTGGATCGGCAGATATTATCGAGAAATTAGGCTTTCCGCTCAACCTGTCCGCGGAACAAACCATCGACGTCTTCAATAAAACAGGCTTTGCTTTCCTCTTTGCACCGGCCTTTCATCCTCTCGTGGGTCGGGTTATGCCGGTGCGTAAAACGCTCGGTACTGCGACCATTTTCAATCTTGCTGGGCCACTGGCAAATCCGGCGGCACCGCAGATTCAATTGATGGGCGTGTGTGATCAGGCCTTATTACAACCGATGGCGGAAGTACTGCAGCGCATTGGGTGCCAGAAGGGATTGGTTGTGTATGGTGCTGGCCTCGATGAGCTAGCAATTCATGACGAGACCCAGGCGATTCTTGTCACGCCAGAGGCTCGTGAAGAAATCACCTTGACTGTGCAAGATTTTGGTGTGAGCCGGCATGAGTTGTCGACAATTCAGCTCGGAAATGACGACCCACTAGAGGTCATCGAATCGGTACTCTCAGGCACGGCAGACAAGGCAAAACTTGAAATGGTTGCCATAAACACAGCGGTTATCATTTGGCTGGCCGATAAGGCGTCGGATCTTAAGCAGGCTACTGCAATGGCGCTCGATGCATTGACCTCTGGCAAAGTTACTCAACAGATGAGTGACATCATCAAGGCAGTCGAAGAATTATCATGACAGAAAAAGCGTCCGTACTGGATAAGATTGTCGCCAACAGACGACAACACCTTCAAGATTTTGATTGGTCTTCAACAACTGAGAAATCGACTCGGTCATTGGCGCAGTCGTTACGAGATACCCAGCAAGGAATAATCTTCGAGTGTAAGAAAAAATCACCCTCTAGAGGGCTGCTCTCAGATAATTATCAACCGGATCGAATTGCTCGCCAATATGCTGATTTCGCTGCAGGTATTTCGGTACTCACAGAGCCTGATTATTTCGCAGGTGATGATGCCCACTTGCGTGCGGTTAGGGAGGCGGTTGACTTACCCATATTGGCAAAAGATTTCGTAGTTGACGTGCGACAGATTACTCATGCAAGGGCGCTGGGAGCGGATTGTATTTTGCTCATGCTTTCTGTCGTTGATGATGACTTCTGGCGCACAGCATTTAGTGTGGCGAGTCAACTCGGTATGTCTGTACTCACCGAGGTACACGATGAGGAGGAACTTCATCGGGCAATAGAGCTGAAAGCCCCAATCATTGGTATCAATAATCGGGACTTGCATAGCCTAACCACGGACCTCGAAGTCAGCCGACGGCTCGCACCAAAAATTCCAGCAGATCGAATCATCATCAGTGAGTCGGGTATTGCAACCTATCGCGACCTGCGCTCGCTGAGTGGCCTCGTGCATGGTTTCCTAATCGGGACTTCAATGATGCAGTCTGGAAATCTGACTCAGGCATTACGTCAGTTGATATTTTCCGAAGTAAAGATTTGTGGCTTAACCAACGCAGAAGATGCCCATAAAGCCTATCAAGCCGGTGCATCATGGGGCGGGGTAATATTGACTCCCGTTTCGAAACGCTACCAGAGTCCGGACCAAGCGCGCAAATGGCTAGTGGATCTGCCTCTGCCAATGGTAGGGGTATTCATGAATCAGAGTGTGTCCGAAATAGTGGATGCGGCACAGACCTTGTCACTTGCCGTTGTACAGCTACACGGAGATGAGACAAAAGAGGATGTCGCTCAACTCAGAACGCAGCTAGCTGAAGGGACACAAATCTGGAAGACGTTGACTGGCTCAGACGATTGTAATGATTATCCCTCGTCAAACGACTTGATTCCTTTGGTTGATGATTGGCTTGGAGTCGTGGATAAGGTGTTGATTGACAAGCCAAAGGAGAGACCCTCTGATAGCCTCGACTTTAAGCGACTCGCAGAAATGGAGAATGTCCTGCTTGCAGGAGGAATAAATTGTGACTCAGATATTCTTAAATCAGGGACGCGGTTGGCGGGACTGGATATATGCTCTGGTGTAGAATCCGAACCTGGTAAAAAGAATCATCGAGCGATGCAAAAACTGTTTAGTGAATTAGAAGTGAAGACACGTAATGACTAGTCTAGAACCCAATTTGTATTATGGCGATCCGGTAGCGGGTCAGTATGGTGGAATGTTCGTTCCGGAAATCCTTGTACCGGCACTGCGTCAGTTGAAGCAGGCGTTTGAGGAATCTCTTGATGACGAAGAATTTCTGGACCATCTGAGTGAACATCTGCGAGATTTTGCCGGTCGACCCACGCCCTTGTTACATTGTAAGAATCTCAGTAAAAACGGTAATGCAGAAATCTATTTTAAGCGCGAGGATTTGCTGCATGGCGGAGCCCACAAAACCAATCAGGTACTGGCTCAGGTGTTACTCGCTCAACGCATGGGAAAGACGCGAATAATAGCAGAAACTGGAGCGGGGCAGCATGGGGTTGCATGCGCTATGGTATGTGCGCTACTGGATATGCCACTAGTAGTCTATATGGGCGCTAAGGACGTTGCGCGACAACAGCCCAATGTGCAGCGTATGAAGCTACTAGGTGCCGAAATTATTCCGGTTAGCAATGGTTCAAGCTCGCTAAAGGATGCGATCAATGAAGCATTACGTGACTGGACGGCTTCCTATGAGACAACGCATTATCTTATCGGAACAGTCGCCGGGCCAGCACCGTTTCCCGCCATGGTGGCACGATTTCAACGAATTATCGGCGATGAGGCTCGGATTCAGATCACTGAGCGAATAGGGCGTCTGCCGGATGAAGTGATCGCCTGTGTCGGTGGTGGTTCGAATGCCATCGGTATCTTTCAGGCGTTCATCGAGGATGAGCAGGTTGCGCTGACAGGCGTCGAGCCAGGTGGAAAGGGCGAGAATACATCCCATCATGGTGCAACCTTGTGCAAAGGAGAGGTCGGTATCTTTCAGGGCTGCATCACCAAGGTGCTACAAAGTGAAGAAGGGCAGATCCACGAATCCTTTTCGGTTTCTGCTGGCCTCGATTATCCAGCGGTAGGGCCTCAGCATGTGCACTTGCAGAAAACCGGGCGCGCAACCTACGTATCAGTAAACGACGATGCAGCACTAGCCGCGAGTCTTGAGACCACTCGTCGGGAAGGATTAATCCCAGCTCTGGAATCCTCTCATGCAGTTGCCTATGCCATCGAGCGAGCAAAGAATCATCCAGCTGATGAAGAGCCTCTGATTCTGCTCGTTAATATGTCGGGGCGGGGTGATAAGGATCTTAATACGGTGCTAAATCAATTGGGGATCGAGATATGACAAGTCGTTACGATACCATGTTTGCCAGACTTGACCAGCAGCAAGAATTAGCCTGGATTCCATTTATTATGCTTGGCTATCCTAGTTTAGAGCAGAGCATTAGGGATATTCAGACGCTAATAGATTCTGGCGCTGATGCACTGGAATTGGGGATCCCATTTTCGGATCCTGTGGCAGATGGACCCGTGATTCAGGATGCTGCGAGGATAGCGCTAGAATCTGGCATTAAGGTCAGTGATTGTCTGATTGGACTCAATAAAATACGCAAAGATAATCCTGACATCCCGATTGGGCTGCTAGTCTATGCCAATCTGGTTTTCAAACCTGGAATTGATACATTCTATCAATTGGCGGCAGATAATGGGGTAGATTCGATCTTGATCGCCGATGTGCCTGTTAATGAAGCTTCCCTATTTGTCCCGTATGCAAGGACACATCATATCGACCCAGTATTTATTGCACCTCCGAATGCGACAGATGAGAGCCTCGATGTTCTGGTGCAGCACTGCAAAGGATATACCTACGTGGTGAGTCGTCCTGGTGTTACCGGAAATCACCAGTCGGTTGAGTATCCAACACAGACGTTGCTCAAGCTGCAGCAGAAGAATGCGCCGCCCGCTGTTCTGGGTTTTGGTATCAGCGCTCCTCAACATGTAACGGATGCCGCTAAAGCAGGGTTCAAGGGAGTAATTTCCGGTACAGCGGTTATCCGAATGATTCATGAATATGGCGCGGAGGCAACTGAGCATCTGCAACAATTCAGCCAATCAATGAAAAAAGCGACGGTGATTAATTCTAATGATTGAGATAATTCCACCTGACAGCATACAGGATAAAGTGCTGACATTACCCGGTAGTAAATATATCGCTAATCGATTGTTGATTTTATCTGCCTTGACCAAGGGAAGTTGTCGATTCGATAACGTCCCACGTAACGACGATATCCAAACCGCAGAACAGGGCTTAAGCAGACTAGGTGCTAGGTTTCAGTGGCAGGCGGGTACTCTGACGACGAATGGATTCCCTGGATATCGACCCGTGCCATCAGAGCGAATTTACACCTCCCACAGCGGAACCTTTTCACGTTTCGTTGTCGCGCTGGCTGCGCTGGGTGAGGAGTGGATTGAGATTGCCGGCAGCGATAAAATGAACAGTCGCCCGATGGCCGATTTATTCGAAGCACTTCGAACAGCGGGCGTTGTCATTGAAGCGACTGAACAGGACACCTTACCTGCACGCATTAAGGGCCCAATTCAAACGGATCAAATCACTATTTCCGGTGCAATAAGCAGTCAGTATATTAGTGCGCTATTATTGGTAGGGGCAAAGTTAACCCAGGGTCTAGTGATCAATCTGACATGTGAACCGGTATCACGACCCTATCTGGATATGACAATCGAGCTACTGGCGATGTTTGGAATCGAAGTCAGCATAAGTGCTGACTATAGGCAATTTGTTATAGCCGCCGGTCAGAGCTATCGACCAACGACTCTCAGTGTTCCGACTGATCCATCCTCGGCATCCTACTTTCTGGCATATGCCGCTATCAATGGCTGTCTGATCTGTTTGCAGAACTATCAGCCTGAGTTATCAGTTCAGGGGGAAGCAAACTTTAGCCGAGTACTAGAGCAGATGGGGTGTAAAATCTGGCAGGATGAGACGGGATTCTACTGTCAAGGACCAGAGCAGCTTAATGCGATCGATGTAGATATGGGGGATATGCCGGATGTGGTGCAGACACTGGCCGTCGTAGCGGCCTTCGCTGAGGGCACTACGCGGATTCGTAATATCGAGAATTTGGCATACAAAGAATCAAATCGAATCGAAGATACAGCGACTGAATTACGTAAGACAGGACTTGTCGTCGCTACCACAAAGGACTCAATGAGTATTACGCCTGCGCCACTCCAGGCGGCGCATTTTAATACTTATGATGACCACCGGATGGCGATGAGTTTGGGATTGTTGGGTTGTAAGATTCAAGGAATTACAATGTCAGACTCAGATGTTGTATCAAAGTCATTTCCATCCTATTGGCAATACATGCAACAATTAGGTATTGCTACAAAAGAGCTAGTAGAGGATTAACAGATGGCTGGAGATAGCCTCGGAAAATTATTTAAAATTACCAATTGGGGAGAGTCCCACGGACCGGCAGTTGGGGCCGTTGTTGAAGGATGTCCCGCTGGCCTGCCATTATCAGAAGCTGACATTCAACCAGCGCTTGATCGCCGTAGACCCGGACAGAGTAAAATCGTGACCCAACGTCAGGAAGCCGATCAGGTAAAAATCCTGTCGGGTGTCGTCGATGGCGTCACAACCGGTACAGCGATCTCATTGATGATTCAAAATCAGGATCAGAAGTCTAAAGATTACTCAAATTTGAAGGATCTGTTTCGGCCCTCGCATGGCGACTTCACCTATCACTCGAAATACGGCGTGCGAGATGTGGCTGGCGGCGGTCGTACGTCAGCGCGTGTAACGGCTTCCTCAGTCGCTGCTGGTGCCATTGCGAGTAAAATTCTGCAGCGAGAATTCGGCATGGAGATTATTGCCTGGGTAGAGACAGTGGGCGAACTTAAAGCGGCTATTGACCCAACCGAAGTAAGTCGAGACGCAGTGGAAGCAAATATTGTGCGATGTCCGGATCAGGATATGGCCCAAGAGATGATCGACCATATCGCCGCCATCCGCAAACAGGGCGATAGTATCGGCGGTATCATCGGTTGCTGTATCCAACCCGTTCCGACGGGTCTTGGCGAACCTGTTTTCGATAAGCTTGAGGCGGATCTGGCCAAGGCGATGATGTCAATCAATGCTAGTAAAGGCTTCGAGATTGGTTCCGGTTTCGCTGGCACCCAAATGCGGGGGTCAGAACATAATGATCCCTTTATCATGACGGAGGATGGCGTCAAGACATCATCCAACTATTCGGGTGGCGTTCAAGCTGGTATCTCGAATGGTATGCCGATCAATATTAAAGTCGCTTTTAAGCCGGTCGCGACTATCCTACAAAAACAGCAAACAGTGACCACTGATGGCGATTCAACTACCTATCAAGCCAAGGGGCGCCACGATCCCTGCGTGTTGCCGCGAGCCGTTCCAATCGTTGAGGCCATGGCTGCTCTTGTGCTCTGCGATCATATGTTGCGTTATAGGGCGTACCAGAAGTAATTACTGCTAGTCGCCATCTAAGCTCGTTGAAATCTTGTTAGTCCCTTTTACTCAGCCCTTCGGATGCTTCGAAAAGGGACATGCACAAGCTTTCAACTGACGAATGCGATATCGAATAAAATCACTGACGAGAGTGTACGCCCTAAAACCAATTGATTGATAAGCGCTGAGAACCAAACAAGCCAAGCTCATCGAGTTGAAACGTGTTTATATGTGTGGTTGGTCGAAATCTTGCTAGTCCCTTTTCTACAGCCCTTCGGATGCTTCGAAAAGGGACATACTCAAGCTTCCAACTGACATGAATGTGCCGTTTGATTGAGGCTGTGTAATAACTTGAATAGCGGGAGCGTACGGAGACATGGATGTCGTAGTCGAGCCTACAGGGATGTACTTGTGGCGTCTCCAGCTAGAAAAGTTATTATGCAGACTCACTAAGCGAAAATATTGAACCCAGTTAAATGTGTCTAGTCTCAACTGACGAATGCACAATCGTGCATCAGTTATTAATTCATTGAGAGATTGTTTCTATGACTGGTCTTGGTCTTTCGCTTTGCGGATTTCTAGGCCGAGTTCCTGACCACGCCAGCGAGAGAACATGGATGCACCAGCTAGCCACAGGGATGTCAGAATGAGTTCCAGTAGGGCGAGGCCTTGTTCTTCTGGTGTCGAGACCAGTGTGGTCAGTGCCTGACTGAGATACAACACTGCCAGAAAGCCTGACCAGGCATAGGTAAAGGGTTTGTTCTTCAGGATGCCGATGATTGGTAACAGAAGCGGGCAGAACCAAATGATTGTTGCCGTTGTTTGAGTCAATGCCGAAGGCGGGGACAACCACCAAATCCAGCTGAGGACGAGGATGAGTGTACCGAAGTAACCAATCAGGGTGAAATTACGAGCGAGTCGGGTCTTGTTATGCATTATCTTTACCAAGTCGACTTACCAGATCGGCCAGACGTTTACCCTGCGCCCTACATAAACGGATTTCTTCCTCGCTGAGTGGCTTATCAGATTGGGTACCTGACACATGACTACTGCCATAGGGTGTGCCGCCGGTTTTGGTGGTCAGTAAATCGGACTCACTATATGGCAGGCCTGTAATCAACATACCGTGATGGAGCAGGGGTAACATCATGCTGGTTAAGGTGGTTTCTTGCCCGCCGTGTAAACTGGATGTGGCCGTGAATACGGTTGCCGGCTTACCAATCATGGCGCCCGAAAGCCAGAGGTTTGAGGTGGAGTCGATGAAATATTTCAGAGCTGCTGCCATATTACCGAAGCGGGTAGGGCTTCCCATGGCTAGGCCATCGCAATTTTGTAAGTCATCGTGTGTCGCATATAGGTTACCCTGGTCTGGAATTTCTGCCGATATCGCTTCTGTTTTTTGAGACACAGCCGGCACCGTACGTAAGATTGCTTCGACGTCCGGATTTGATTCGACACCACGGGCAATTTCCTCGGCCATGCTGCGGGTAGAGCCGTTGGTTGAGTAATAAAGGACGAGAACCGAGTATTTCATTATAGAATATCCAACACGCTTTCAGGGGGTCTGCCGATTGCCGCTTTACTGCCATTCTCTACAATAGGGCGTTGCATGAGTTTGGGCGCTTCAACCATGGCTTGTAGTAAGTCCTCTTCGGTGAGATCAGGATTGTTAAGGTTTCTGTCTTTATAATCTTGTTCAGAGGTGCGTAATAAATCTCTGGCACTAATCCCCAGTTTTTTAAGTAAGTCGTTTAGTTGAGCGACCGACAGTGGCGTCTTCAAGTATTCCACAATAGTTGGCTTGATATTCTGCTCTTCGAGTAATTGCAATGTTTGCCTGGATTTTGAGCATCTGGGATTGTGGTATATTGTTACCATGTATCGATTCCTTATTAATTTAACTGGTTAATTATACCTAATGAATGATGTTTTAGACATTAGCCGACGCCTTCTCAAATACCTTTATAGCGAGATATCAGATCACAACATTTTTAATCTGGCGGCAAGTTTGGCTTTTACAAGCCTATTGGCGATTGTCCCGCTGTTCACGGTGGTGTTCGCATTCGTGTCACAGTTACCAATGGCGCAAGGATGGGCGCAGGAGATAAATCATTTTATTCTTGGGTCGCTACTTCCCGATGTCGGTACAGACGTCGAAAGTGTCATGGCAACCTTTATCAACAATGCACTGGAAATGCAGTGGTGGGGATTCATATTCTTGGTCGTTGTCGCAATTATGCTAATTGCGACGATTGATAAGGCGATTCATATCATTTGGCATGATGTTAAGAAGCGAGCGGCTTTAGCTTCATTGTTCATCTACTGGTCTGTTTTACTACTGACACCCATTTCACTTGGCATTAGTATTGCGACATCATCTTACATTAGTACACTAGGCTGGTTAGACATTTTGCCGGGCGACATCGGCATACGTTGGACGTTGATTTTTCCCTGGTTAATGACGGCGCTTGGATTGATGTTGTTGTACAAAACGATTCCATCATCCAAAGTCAAAATCAGTCATGCCTTTGTCAGTGCATTATTTGCATCTTTTTTATTCGAGATTAGTAAACGATTATTTAGTTTATACATCGAATACTTTCCGGTTCAAGAAGCAATCTTCGGCGCTCTGGCTGCGATTCCATTACTATTGATTTGGCTATATGTTACCTGGTTGGTCATTTTAGTAGGCGCTGAAGTATGCCACGCATTAGGGGCGCAAGAGTGGCGAAAGGAAAATCATCAAAAGGCTTAATGCTTTTTCAAAATGACATCGTCAAGTGATGCCGCAGGGCCCTCTTTTTTCTTGAGTTCTTCGTACTCTTTCTCGAAATCTTCGGCATAGCTCCCCGGCGTTGCGGATAAGTCGATGACCTCTTCGACTCCTTCGTCCTTGCCTTCCTTAGCTTCAGCATCACCAATCATCTCACCATCATCAGTAATGTGGAAATCTTGCTGGAAGAAGAACCGATCGACAGTCAGCGTGGAGGATACTTTTTTGCGCGCGTGGATACTCTGGATTTCTTCTCCAATTTGCATCCTCAGCGCTCTAGCTTCTATATGTAGGCCGGGAGCAGTCAAAAGTGTCGGCGTCGACAGCCCATCTACTGTGTCTCCAGCTAACATCAGAGCTGGCTGGAATCGGGTCTCAAGAATATTGCCTTTGCGAGCTTGAAGTTGGACGGGCTGTACATCGCCTGTCAGGAATTGAATCCCGACACGTGTACCTTCTCTTTGGCTTCCAGTTATCCAGCAGATGACACCGAGGCGCCATTTCTGAGTTGTGACTTTATCCGACTCTTGAACGCTTTGACGTAAGGCAACCAATTGACCGACATCGAGATCGCGGACTTTTTCTCGTGGCTGATTGATGCAGATGCCCCCCTTCGAATTATTCAGGGTGGACCAGTCGGTTTCAATGATAGTTTCCTGTGCTTGCAGCAGCTGAGCTTCTTTTTCTTCCTGATCGCCAGGTTGTAGCGGATCCATCAGACTCAAGACATGATGAATATCATTCAGCCCCCAAATCACTTCCATCTTCGATATGATCGGATATCTTGTGCCCTGACGCTCTTGTTTCATTTCCCAGCTTGATAATAAATCCTGCAATAGGTGTACTGCCGTTTTAGCCACGATATTTTCGCTAAATGCTTTGGCTGGACTCCTTCCGGACGATGCGATTTCATCTATCTGATGTATGATGTTCATATTGACCTTATCCGTCAGTATGAAGCGCAATTTGTCATGGATTTCGTTAGTTTTCAGGAGACGTTTTGATGTTGGCTTGTCATCATGTGTCAGATCGATGACAAAGCAGTTCTTATCACTAAAGTCGTCAGGATCTTCACTAAGGACGACCATGGATATCCAATGTCCGAGATATAGGAATACCTCCCAATGGTCACCACGTTTTAGATGATATGGGTTGGAGACAGCGATTAGGCAGTTTCGAAGGAATGACTGTTCGCACGTCTTCAAGCTATTAAATATGTGATTGACTTCCTGTTGGTCTTCACTCAGTTCCTTATTTTCAGAGAGCAGATACAGTTGATAAATCTCAGACCAGACGTGCATCGGAATTGGCGAATACAGCTCATAACTCTCCAGCAGGATTAATCCCAGGTAATGTAGCGCCAGATTGATCACATAGCCGAGCTCTTTGTTCTTGCGGAAGAAGCTTTTCTTGGAGGCATACTCATTGACAGCAATCTTATAGCCAAATGACATTTCTAATGTCAATCTGTGGAGTTCGGTCAATTCGCTCTCAGGCGGGTGCTTGCCCTTGAACGGCCCCGACTTCATTAGAGGTCGGTAAAAATTGTGAATTTTTTCATAGGCTTGGTCTAGGAGTTCGAGTAACTTGACTCGCTGGGCTATGGGTAGTTCGGTACGATTGAGATTGGCGACGGCATCCTGCACTTCTATTACATACTTCGACATGTTACCCGAGGGTAATTCTTCTAACCAGGCAGACAGGACATCAAAATCTGTTTTTGCTAACAAATGTGTGCCCGGATTTTGCGATGGATACGTAAGTTTTAATGTCGACATCGATAATTTCCGTTGCTTTCTATTTCCTTGATATACCAAGCTAATGTAGTATTCAACAGCCTAGATTACAACAATTTAACAATATTTACAGTGCAATGCCAAAAATTAGATATCCACAATTACTGATTGTAACGATTTTACTTATTCTGAGTGGCTGTAGCAGGCCCGACTTCCATCTGCTGAATGGGGACGCGGTACGTATTGCTGATCATAAAGGCAAATGGGTTGTAATTAATTACTGGGCGGAATGGTGTAAACCATGTCTTGATGAAGTGCCATATTTAAATCAATTTTATCAACAAATCGATGGCAAACTTCTGTTCTATTCGATCAGCTACGACAAGGATACTAATGAGGCGTTGCTGCAACAAAAAGAGCGCTACGGTATAGAGTATCCGATCATCGCCACGAATCCAGCACCACAGATAAATATTCCACGTCCAGCAGCACTACCGGCAAATTATCTTATAGCGCCCGATGGGAAAACCTATGGCCCAATCCTAGGTCCTCAGGATGCTGAATCGATGATAGAGATGTTTGAAAAGACCCAGGCCGAGTGGCTGGCAAGCAACAAACCCTGAACCACACTATCTCAGCATTAATATTTCTTGCTGAACTTTGCGTATCCTGGCCGACAGTCGGGCGTTAAAGTATGGATCATCGCTACGTCCGCTGATAGCCAACTTAAACTGGGAGAGCGCACCCTGTAAATCGCCAGAATGATAAAGGAATAACCCCGTTGATTCATGGACTTCTTTATACAGGCCATGTTTGGATTGCACATCAGCAATGAGCTCATAGATAAATGGCTCATTTTCTAATTTGGGCAGATGCTCATACAGAACGTCTAATGCAGTTTTCGTGTCTCCCTTTGCAACCAATGCCTTGGCATATGCAATCGTATAGGCATCGTTTCCGGGATTGATCTCCAGAGGACGCTTGAGCAATTCAATGGCTTCATCGGTCCGATCCAGTTCTGATAAGATTTCAGCTTTAGATACGATATAAACGGCATTTCGAGGATCAGCATCGATAAGCGGCTGGATCATCTCTAACGCTTTAGCATGATTACCACGGCGATGCTCAATCATTGCTAAACCGTAGGAAAAGTCATCTGAAACTTTGAGCGAGGTATTCTCTAAACGCTTATTGTATGTACGGTGTAGCGTATTGAAATCCTGCTCCATGGTCATTTGTATACGTTGTTGCATCAGACGAAAGGTGTCATTATCTATGCGTTCTACAAAAGGTAGATTTCTGGCGCGCTCACGAGATTCTGTGATTCTGGTCTGGTTGAGTGGGTGTGTGGATAAGAATGGCAGTATTTGCCCCCTGTAACGGCTGAGTTCCAGCATCTTCTCGAAGAAACGTGTCATACCATCTGGATTGAAACCAGCATTTGCGAGAGTCTGGATGCCGACACGATCAGCCTCGGACTCATTCGAACGGGTGTGATTGATCATGACCTGAGTAGCACCGGCCTGTATGCCCGTCATCGCTGCCATCCCTGCTTCAGGGTCTTGTGTCATAATCAAAATCGAACCTAACATACCGAGCATAGCTGGAATTGATAACTGCTGTTGTTGTTCAATGCGTCTGGCAATGTGACGCTGTGTAACGTGTGCTATCTCGTGCGCGATTACCCCTGCTAACTCATCCTCTGAAGCCGCTCTCTGAATCAAGCCAGAATTGATACCTATGTATCCTCCGGGCATTGCAAATGCGTTCACAGTCGGATCGTTGACGACAAAAAAGTAAAACTTACGGTTTTCAGCATCCGGATTCGCAGCGACCAGCCGAAATCCGAGTTGGTTGATATAGGTCCGTACCAGTGGGTCACTATTGATATCGAGGTCACGCCGAATCAGTCGCATGTAGTTATCACCCAATTCCTGTTCTAAATTGAGCGGTAAAGCCCGGCTACCTGAGCTACCCATGTCAGGTAACTCACCTGCCATGAATCGTGAAGGGGATAAACTGATTAATACGATGAGTAATATGTAGGGTAAGAATTTTTTCATATGGGGAGGTCAGGGCCTCTTACAGCAATCATTACATTTATCTCTGTGCACAGGGAATGAATCTGTTACACTCCTGATTAATTGATTATTCATAGTAACAAAAGTTCCATTAGAACCCTATCTGTTTAAATTGAATATATGAGTACGTTATTTTCGCGTTGGTTTTCTCGCAAATTCTCAAACCCACAGACCATTGTCTTGGTCATGTTGCTGATTTTCGGTTTTGCCAGTATTCTGTTGCTCGGCGATATTTTAAATCCATTGTTCATCGCCATCGTTTTAGCCTACTTACTCGAGTGGTTAGTCGCAGGAATGGAGGGAAAGGGTGTTTCACGAATTGTCTCTGTCAATGTGGTATTTCTTACCTTTATTGCACTGATGTTAACGACAGTCTTTGTCTTGATTCCGCTGGTCTCTTCTCAGGTTCTCGGATTGGTTAATGAATTACCAGCCATGTTAAAACAGGGGCAAGAAAGGCTGTTAAAGCTACCCGTTGAGTATCCAGAGTTTGTCTCAGAATCACAGATACAGGATGTCACCAGAGCGATTACTGCCGAGCTTGGATCCATAGGCCAGAAAGCCATATCATTCTCAATCGAATCGTTGATTAGCATTGTGGCTTTGGCTGTTTATCTGATCTTAGTCCCCTTGCTGATATTCTTTATGCTTAAAGATAAGTCGATGATTCTGGATTGGGCGATCAGTTGGCTGCCACGCGAGCGCACCATGGCAACGCGTGTCTGGGACGAAGTCAACGACCAGATTGGCAATTACATTCGTGGAAAGGTTGCCGAGATAATCATCGTTGGTTTCGTAACCTATATACTCTTTTCGATAATGGGACTTAATTATGCCTTACTGCTCAGTATCCTGGTTGGGTTCTCGGTTCTCATCCCATATATCGGCGCCGCAGTGGTGACCTTCCCAGTGGTGTTGATCGCCTATTTTCAATGGGGGATCACGACCGATTTCTGGACCGTCTTTATTGGTTATTTAATCATTCAGGCGCTCGATGGGAACCTTCTGGTACCCATCCTGTTCTCTGAGGCGGTTAATCTGCATCCGGTAGCCATCATTTCCGCTGTGCTCTTGTTTGGCGGGATATGGGGATTCTGGGGAGTGTTCTTTGCGATACCACTCGCAACGCTAGTTAAGGCGGTGATGAGCGCATGGCAGGAGATCCCTCAAGAAGAGGAATCTCCTGAGGCTTCCGATCACAATATTTCGGAAGCGTAATCTGCTAATCTTGAACGTTCGCCAATCGTTAGGGTTATGTGACCACTATGCTCCCAGTCCTTGAAATGATCCACGACATAGGTGATTCCTGAACTGGTCTCGGTCAAATAGGGAGTATCTATCTGTGCGACGTTACCCAGGCAAACCACCTTAGTTCCAGGCCCTGCGCGTGTAATGAGTGTCTTCATCTGCTTCGAAGTCAGATTTTGTGCCTCATCGATAATTATAAACTTGTTTAGAAAGGTTCGACCCCGCATGAAATTTAACGAACGGATCTTGATCCATCGTGCCAAGATATCTTTGGTTGCTGCCTGTCCCCATTCGTCTTGACCGTCAGCGGGTGCTAGCACTTCAAGATTATCCATTAATGCGCCCATCCAAGGCGTCATTTTTTCCTCTTCAGTGCCTGGCAAGAAACCAATATCCTCGCCCACAGAAACAGTCACTCGCGTCATGATGACTTCCTTGTAGAGTCGTTGCTCAACGGTCTGCTCCAGCGCTGCTGCCAGTGTCAGTAGTGTTTTTCCTGTACCTGCGGTACCCTGAATTGTGATGAAATCGATCTCAGGGTCCATGAGTAGGTTCAATGCAAAGTTTTGTTCATGATTTCTCGCACTGATACCCCAGACTGCATGAGACGTTTGCGTGTAGTCAGTTGCGACTTCTATAACGGCTTCTTCACCGTCTACACTTTGTACCACTGCCTGGAATGGTTGCTCCGAATCATCGCTGTACAGGCAATTCCGAGGATACCATTTATGCACCTCAGGGCCCTGAATACGGTAAAAGGTCCTGCCTTCTTCCTGCCATGAATCCATCTCTTTGCCATGGGTATCCCAAAAATCATCAGGAATTGGGAATATACCGGTATATAGCAATTCGATGTCATCCAGGACCTGGTCGTTATTGTAATCTTCAACGTTCAGCCCGAGAATTGTTCCTTTTATGCGCATGTTGATATCTTTTGAAATCAACGTGACTTCACGATCCGCATTGGCCGACTGCAGTTCCAGAGCATAGCTGAGAATAGTGTTATCCGGTTTGCTGCCGGGAAGCCCATTGGGTAGATTTTTATCCGATATCTGAGTTTGGAAAAATAACCTTCCTGATGCAGGCAGGAGAGATTCCGTTCCTTGATCACCCCAACGATAGCGATTCAGATCGAGTCCTTCACTGATATTCATATCATCATCCGATGCCAGCATCAGTTGGTCAATAAAGCGACTCGCCTGGCGTGCATTTCTGGCAACATCTGACATCCCTTTTTTACCTGCATCCAGTTCCTCTAGTACAGTCATTGGTATGTAGATATCGTGCTCAGAAAATCTGAACATAGCGGTTGGGTCATGCATCAGGACATTGGTATCCAGCACGAAAATTCTTGGTATCTCATCACTACTACGATTCATTTAGCTTATTTCCCCGCGCTATTTTTCACTGCGTCCAGGACAGCTTCTGCATGTCCTTTAACTTTTACTTTTCGCCACTCCTGTATGAGCTCACCCGATTCATTGAGTAGGAATGTGCTGCGTTCAACGCCCAGATACTCTCGACCATACATTTTCTTCAATTTAATGACATCGAATATCTTACATAACAACTCATCGGGGTCGGATATCAATTCGAATGGAAATGACTGTTTGGCTTTAAAATTTTTATGAGCGCGGATACTATCGCGTGATACACCATAGATCTCGGTATTGTGCTCCTGGAACTCATCATATAACGCACTGAAATCTCGACCCTCAGTGGTACAGCCTGGTGTTGAGTCCTTAGGATAAAAATAAATAACCGTCTTATGGCCGGTTAAATCCGAGTGAGATAGTGTCTTGTCAGAGGTTGCTTGGAGAGAAAAATCAGCTATTTTATCGCCGACTTTGGGTTGACTCATAGATTACTCCTGTGGAATCGTTACTTAATCGGATCAAATGCTGCATCTATTTGTAATTCATCACAGTAATCTGCGAAGTCTTCGCGTAATCGGGAAATAGAGATAACAGCAGGGATGTGTGCAGTAAGTTGTATTTCTAGCATTGGTGCACCCGTATGCGGTGCATGGTAGCTATTGGTTACTAGATTAGAAATGTTAATATCCCGAGCATGTAAAAAGTCAGTTACTTTGCTGATTATGCCAGGAGCGTCCAAACTCAGAGTGTGAATAGCATAGGGCATGCTCGTGACGGCATGAGTTGATTCATGGGTTTTTTTGCTGATAATGAGTTGACCAGAACGCTCTGCGTTATCAGTTAAGGCCGATAGACAGGCTGATATGTCATCCGGTGTGCCCGAAATCAGCATGCTGGCTGAGAATTCACTTCCCATGATGGCCATGCGGCTATCTTCAATGTTGCAGTTATTCTGGCTAGTTATTCTGGAGAACGACTCCGCTAATCCCGGAGAATCTGTCGCAATGATGGAGATGACTAAGAGTTCGCGCATTGGGAGCTCACATGATTAAAACGATATTATTACTCAGGCCATGACTAATTTAAACCGATCAGAATGATCTTTTTGCAATTAAATGACGGTTTGTATGTGATTCAAAGAACCAAATCCATATCGCGTTGTCTTTAACTAGGAGATGACAACCAGATGCGCTGCATTTACTTATTCGGGATATATGAAATGACAGAAAGATTCCTGTCGCAATCGATATAAAATAACGTTAATATATGCGCCCTCTAAGCGTTGGGTCAAAATTTGCAGGAGACATTTTGCGCTTTACAAACCGTACAATAATAATTTCAGTTACTCTATTCATGATTTCAGGCTGCTCGCTGTTCTCCAGTGATGAGCAAACGGTCAGTGTTGACGATTTGGACTACACTCAGGCTCAGATGGCCAGTTATCTAGAAATACCACCTCAAGCAGGACAGGATAACAGTCAGGATTTATTTGTGGTTCCTGATTTACTTCCAGAATCGACCGGCATTGTCTATGGTCCTGATGTCAATGTGTTGGCTCCAATGCAAATCCTGAGTCTTGGCAATGATGTGCGACCGAACCGCGATACACGCACGGCCTCTGCCTTCATTAATGCCGATGAGCTTAAAGTATGGGATGTGGTTAGCCGATTTATGGCAACCGATCAGATTGCAAGCACGGGCCGGGAAATCATCTCAGAAGGAGTCACTGTATCGACAGACTGGATCGTCAGCTACCGAGAAGCCTTTTGGGGATCGGATGAGCCAGAATCGCGACATAGATATCGAATTAAGGTACTCGAAGCGGATAGGCCCAATGAAACTAGGCTCGATGTCGACGTAATTGCCGCAGAAAAGTTTACCGATGATGAGGGCTGGGAGCCTAACTTTGACGATAATCGAGCTGGCGCAGAATTCCTCAATCAAATTCTTGGCTATATGTATGTCGAAAATATCCGCCAGTCGCGACAACGTGTTAGTCAGTCTGGTCTAGGTGGTATCACCGTCAGTCTGGGGAGCGATCCAGAGGGAAATCCCGCACTGGTAACTTCCTCTGATTTCGAACAGACCTGGAGTAGGGTGCCGGTTGCAATGCAATTGGTAAAGATGCGGGTTGATGATCGCGATCGAAGTCAGGGCCTGTTCTTCGTGAGCCGAAACGATGACGAGGAGAGCTTCTTTGAGTCGTTGGCATTCTGGTCTGATGACGATGATGAGGCAATGGATCTAGAAAAAGGCAGTTACCGAGTTCAGGTCACCAATGAAGGTAGCAGGACCTACATTGTATTCACCGATACCGATGATGTTCCGCTAAAGGCAGACATTCTGGCACAGAACTTCGCATTATTATCAAAAGCTTTTAAGGCCAGAGTGAATAATCAAAATGCCAGGGGTGGCAGCTCTTAACTAAGTATTACGCTTGACGGCGAGATCGCAAATAGCCTCAAGTGCGGTCTTGAAGTCACTTGGATCAATATGAGCTAGTGCCTCTTTCGCCAGATTCGCTTCACTCTGCGCTAACGCATGTGTCTTCTCTAAAGCGCCCGTTGTCTCGATAATACGTTTGACACGATCAAACTGTTCTCTCGAACCCTCTTCAATGGCTTGTCGTATGATGGCTCGGTCCATCTCGCCGGCGTCCTGCATAGCAAGAATTAGAGGCAGAGTTGGCTTACCTTCAGCAAGGTCATCACCTAGCTGTTTGCCTAGCTTATCCTCGTCAGCAACATAATCCAGCGCATCATCAATCATTTGGAAGGCATTACCCAACCTCAGTCCATAATCTCTAACTGCTGCCAGCTGCTCACTGTCACAACCTGCTAACAGGCCTGCTAGATGTGTCGCGGCTTCAAATAGTGTGGCGGTCTTGTGTTCTATTACTTTCAGATAGGATGCCATACTGGTATCAGGGTCATTGACATTCATTAGTTGCATGACTTCACCTTCAGCAATCCGATTGGTGGTATCTGCCAGCACATCCATCACATCCAGTGAGTTTGATTCAACCATCATTTGAAACGACCGTGAGTAGAGGTAATCGCCAACCAGTACACTGGCGGCATTGCCAAATAGCGCATTGGCAGTATCATTCCCTCGACGCATGTCAGACTCATCCACGACATCGTCATGCAGTAGTGTTGCTGTATGAATGAATTCAATCACTGCGGCCAGATTTATGTGCTCTTTGCCCTGATAACCCAGTGCACGTGCCATAAGGAGCAGCAAAATTGGGCGTAGACGTTTACCGCCACTACTGATGATGTATCCACCAAGTTGATTAATGAGTACGACATCAGAAGCGAGTTTATCTAAGATGCGCTCATTGACCTCTGTCATTTCGGCTGCAACGAGTTTTCTTATATCATCGAAGGTCACATTCAAATCTCAGGTTGTTCAAAGAGAGGACTCAGGCTGTTTGCACACGAGTGAATATCAGTGGCGCTACTTTAACGAATGGTTATCAAAAATACAATTTATAGCCCTGTAAAAGCTATGCTATGCAACAGATTCAGCCAAATTTACCAACACGGTGAAATATAACTAAAAAATCTTATGAAATTACTTGCTTAGCGCCTCTGAATCCCTTAAAATTCGCCGCCTTTAGATAGTTCCAAGGTTCTTTAGTTAAGAATCAGTTGAGGATAGTAACCATGTACGCAGTTTTTCAAAGTGGCGGTAAGCAACACCGCGTCAGCAAGGGACAGACCCTGAAGCTGGAAAAGATTGAAAGTGAAACCGGTGCTGCTGTCGATTTTGACAAGGTTTTAATGGTTGCTGACGGCGATGATATTACCATTGGTAAGCCATATGTTGATGGCGCGAAAGTTAGTGCTGAAGTGGTATCACACGGTCGTGGCAA
Organism: Enterobacterales bacterium; assembly: GCA_965250035.1. GTDB lineage: Bacteria > Pseudomonadota > Gammaproteobacteria > Enterobacterales > CAXRAF01. Next base: position 388,651 of record OZ252282.1, read on the forward strand.
GAAAGTTAAGATCATCAAGTTCAAGCGTCGTAAGCATCACATGAAGCAGATGGGCCACCGCCAGTGGTTCACAGAAGTTAAAATCACAGGCATAAGTGCCTAGTTGAACCAATAGGAGCAAGACAATGGCTCATAAAAAAGCAGGCGGAAGTACCAGAAACGGACGCGATTCAGAATCCAAACGCCTTGGTGTGAAGCGCTTCGGTGGCGAAACAGTTTCAGCTGGAAGCATCATCGTCAGACAACGAGGCACTAAATTTCACCCGGGTGTGAATACTGGCATTGGCCGAGATCATACTATCTTCGCGAAGGCAGATGGTCAGGTTAAATTCGAACAGAAGGGCGACAAAGGACGTAAGTACGTCACCATTGTCACTGCCTAAACTGCGAAATACATTCCAGCTAGAGCCTCGTCCAGTACGGGGCTTTTTCGTCTTTGTGACCTACAAAATAACTAATTAATCATGCGTTTTGTTGATGAAGTAACCATTAAAGTAAGAGCGGGTAACGGTGGCAACGGCTGCTGTAGTTTTCGACGCGAGAAATATATCCCTAAAGGTGGACCCGATGGCGGCGATGGGGGTGACGGCGGAAGCGTATACCTAACAGCGGACCCAGATTTGAATACTCTGGTCGATTACCGCTATGTACGTTCATATAGTGCAAAAAATGGTGAGACAGGGAGAGGCCGTTGCCAAACCGGTGCCAAAGGAGAAGATATTTATTTGAAGGTCCCCTTAGGCACAAGAATCATCGATCTTGAGACAACGGAAGTCATTGGTGATATCACAGAAGATAATCAAACCATAAAAGTGGCTCAGGGCGGGTTTCATGGGCTTGGTAATACACGATTTAAAAGCTCCACCAATCGCACTCCCAGACAGACCACAGAGGGTACACAGGGAGATGCTCGTACTCTGAAAATGGAGCTGAGAGTACTTGCTGATGTTGGCTTGCTTGGCTTACCAAATGCAGGCAAATCGACCTTCATACGGTCGGTATCTGCTGCTAAACCCAAAGTCGCTGATTATCCTTTCACAACGATGATTCCAAATCTCGGTGTTGTATCACTGGAGGCCGGTCAGAGTTTTGTCATCGCTGACATTCCCGGACTTATTGAAGGTGCTGCGGATGGGGCAGGTCTGGGAACCCGTTTCTTAAAACATCTCAGTAGGACTCGATTGTTATTGCATCTTGTCGACTTGATGCCGGTTGATGAGAGTGACCCTGCTGAGAATGCCAAAACTATCATCTCCGAGCTGGAAAAATTTGATGAAGAATTGAGTCAAAAACCACGCTGGTTAGTATTCAATAAGATTGACCTGATTCCTGAGGATGAACTAGAGGATAGGTGTCAGTCTATCATTGATGCACTAAACTGGACCGGTCCGGTTGCACGCATCAGCGCAATAAGTCACTTAGGGACCTCAGAACTCAGCGCGAAAATCATGGGATTTTTGCACGATCTGGACGAACAAGAAAACCTCTAGATAACAACAGCATTTAGAGTAATTCCTCTAGGCGCTCTCAGGCTGTGGCAATCCTACCAATCACCTTTATTGATAGCCACAAAAACAGCAGTGGAAAAATCAGTGTTTGGAGGACGAAAACGACAATCATATTCAGAACCGATTCACTGATATCAGCAGCGATTTCCTTGAGTTCGGTCATCTGGTGATCGATATTGACAGCGTCCGACGCATCATTAAAAACTTTCTTGGCACGCTCTATCAGGCCTAAATCTTGGCTCTCCAGATCGGGTCTTTGCGTGTTTTCCTCAAGTTGATTGGTTGTTTGCTCAAGCTCCAATTTGGAGGCCTCGTATTGAGGCTCCAGGAATATTGTATATACCCCCTGATTCAGCATGGCACTCAGCGGTACCATCAGGCGCAAAATTAATAGAATAGCCGTGGCTTTAAACAAGTAATTGCGATGGGTTTCCTGTAACAGATTTCTGTTCCACAGGCACATGACGGTGGCGAATAAAAAGATCCCCACGAATATACCGAACCATAGCCATTCTGTCATAGTCAAAAGAATACTTTGCGCACCGAGAGAGACGCTGCTCGCAAGCACAATCCACGAGAAGCGCTCAATCAAGTCATTTATAGGGTCGAGTATTTCTCCAGGGGCAAAAGTCACGCCAACGCCAACCGGTTCAATCGAAACTTCGGTGCCTTGTGCGACGGAAATGACCCCATTTAAACCGCGTGCGATAGCGAATGTAACGAGGCCGCGCTTAATTCCTTGCTCTGTGTATTGATGACCCTTTTGATCCAGTAGGCCGGAGTAGATAAGGATGGCGCTGAATAATATCAGCAATGAAATAATTGTCTTAGTGCGATTGTTCATAGGCTCTATCGCTATATACAGTGATACTAGTATTCACAGCAAACGACGATATTGCAATTCTTTTACTTAAAACTAGTGTTGTTAACAAACTAGATATGGGTAGATAAACGTCGTTTGGTCAATCAACGATTTACGACCTGCATTACCTCCAGGAAGCGCTCGTCATCGCGTACTGTCGATAATTCATCGAAGGCCAGTGCTGTTGGAATCATGATGTGCTTATTGGCCACAGCAGATTGCAATGCTTCTAACGCTGCATCGAACTGTCCGAGTTCGCCATAGGCGAGTGCTAGATTGAATGGATCGTTACCATTACTTTCTAACCAATTAATGAACCAGAGACTAAATGTGTCTGAGTTTCCTCGTTCAATGGCTTTGGAGACATCATTGATATCAGTAGCACTGGCCCCAACCGATTGCATAAAGGTTCGAAAATAGTGATTGGCGGTCTGATTTAACTTTAACTTTAATGCGGAGCGACCAGCACATAATAGACTGTAACCATGGTTAGGGGCTAACTCCAAACTCTCACTACATTGCTTTAGCGCTAAGTCATATTTTCCAGCTGCTTGATAGAACCAGCCGGCATGATAATGTCGCTGAAACCTGCCCGGATCAATTTCTAATATTTTTTCGATACTCCGTTCCGCCAATGCGAGATCACCCTGTATCACTGCGACGACCGCCAAGTCGTGAAGAATCATAATTGAATTAGGGTCTTGTTGGGCTGCCGCTTTAAATGCTATTGCAGCTGACTCAACATCCCAGTCGAAATAGAAAGCGACCTTTGCTGTCGCTAGGTGAGTCAAGACGTGATTCGGAGAAAGTTGTTTCGCGCTTGCTAAATATTCTCTGACTCGACTTCGATCCTGTTCGTTTTGGCTGCGAAACAGATTGGCCAATACCAGCCCGGCATAACCTTGAGAAGAATCCGGACTTTCCTGAATTGACTTTTCAAATATTGATACACTGAGTTTTCGGCTTTGTTCATCACCCTGATCGAGCAGGTATAATCCACGCTTAATATCTTGAGAGATCATCGTCTCTTGATACTCGCCGTTACCTAGAAATAATGCCCCCAAAGCTGCAATACATACGATACCTGCTATGGCAGGAAGCAAATACCGTTTTAATCCCAGTAAAGAATGAGTTGATTGTTGATCTGATATGACGGGTTTAGGTGCAATGAGAAATCGATATCCCTTCTTGGGAATGGTTTCTAAAAACATGGGCTGGCGGGGATTATCATTTAGCTGTTCGCGGATCTGCTTTATACAAAAATTGATATTTTGATCGAAATCCACTACTTGGTCAGACCAGACATGAGCAATGATTTGTTCACGAGTCACTAACTGCAGGGGTGATTGTAATAGTAATGCAAGGATGCGTGAGGGTTTCGGCGGTAAATCGATGGCTTTTCCTGTGTGTGTGAGCAACTCAGTAGAAAAATTGAATCGATAATCTGAAAACTCGACTTCGCCTGTATTTTCAATCTGCTGACTGTCACTCATAACTATCTCATATTTTTATCAGTGCTACTATTTAGTAATTCGTTGCGTAATTGAAGACACTGGCTGCAACAAAAACGCGTCGGGAAATTCATCATGCATTGTATAACAACCACATTCCAGTATTTCAACAAAAAGCTCGCTAACACGCTTCTGTGGATCATATTGGCTAGCAGCCAACTGGTGACAGCTGAGACCACCATACAATCAGAGCATAAGGTAACTGATCAACAAAGGGAACTCATGACAGCCATCATTGCAGAGGATGTTGAGCGAGTTAAAGTACTTTTAACTCAGCAACCTGATATGAACTTTCTGCTGGATGATAGCTCGCCATTAATCAGAGTGGCCGCAAATGGTCACAGTCAACTCACATCATTGTTATTGAATAGCGGAGCAGATCCCAACATCACGAATAGCAGAAACGCAACGGCACTGATGAATGCAGCGTATCTGGGACACGCAGAGGTAGTCGAATTATTAATTCAATCGAACGCCGATATTCGAATTGAACACAAAAATGGCTTTGAGGCATTCGATTTTGCACTGGAGAAGCCACATATCGACATCATGTTGCGGCTAATTCGCGAATTGGCAAAAACAGAATCGGGTGGCGTACATCATCTAGTAGAGTATGTACTCTCGGATGACTCATCGATACCCCGATCATTAACTGCGAATGAGCATGAAATGGCTTCTCTCGCTTTGATGGCAACCGTAATAAAAAATGATAATCAGAAGCTGCAATCATTACTGTCACTCGGGGTTTCACCCAATTGGCATAACATGACCGGCTATGCGGCACTACCACTCGCGGCGCGTTTGAATCAAAGGGAATTGAGTGAGTTACTTTTATCCTCAGGCGCAAATATTGACCTTGGTAATGATGGCAACGATGAAGCAAGTGCATTGAATCAGGCTGCACGCTCTGCCAATCATCAATTACTTGACTGGCTATTAATGCAAGGGGCGAGCGTTAACAAGGCGAATGCACGAGGTTACACTGCGCTCCATCTAGCCACTTACAGACAGTGTATCCCCTGTATTGAAACTCTATTGCAACAGGGGGCAAATATTGCGCTAGCAACCGAAACGAAAGAGACCGCATCAAGCATAGCTGAGCAACTCAACAACGAGGAAATTATACGCCTTATACAACAGCATCGTGAGCGTACTCAGTTGATCGAGAAACTGGTCGAGAAAGTAAAGTCGAAGTCACTCACCACGAAGGACCTGTCTGAAGTTTCTACTGCACAATTAGATGTATTTCCGAGTGATGGGCGTCCATTATTAAGCCATCTTATACTTAATCAACCCGGCTTAGTTACCCCTTTATTGAATAAAGGCGTCGATGTGAATCAAGCAGAGTTAACAGGCCTTCGAGCCACACCACTCATGTACGCCGTCAGCCAGAACGATCCTCTCCTACTAAAACAACTCATTGACCGAGGTGCCGATATCAACAAGCCAGATCGGCTTGGAAACCCGGCTATCGACTGGGCAAGTTATTACGGATATGAGTCAGTCGTAGCTTTACTCCTGGAGCGCGGAGCGATAATAGCAAATACCAGCCCACACGGAGATGCCATCGACATAGCCATTCGACGAGGCCACCGAAGGACAGCCACTCTTATTGCGGACTCTGTAAATTTAAGTTGGACTTCAACTGATGCCAAATCGCTGTTTCAATTAATCGAACGCAAAGATTTTTCATCACTCAGCAGTGGCTTAACGAATGTAAGTCTGGATCAGCATCGTGATCCGCTGGCTAACACCCCACTGCATTATGCTGTGATGGAGAATTGTCTGGCCTGTGCTGAAATGATACTAAACCATGGCTTGGCAGTTGATTTAAAAAATCGTATCGGTATGACCCCATTAATGATTGCCGCCCAGCAAGGATCGCTTCCTATGCTCGAATTACTGCTGATACATAAGGCAGATGTGAATGCTCATGCCGATGAACGAGGTATGAAAGTTACACCACTGATGTTGTCTGCCATTCACAACCAACAAAAAGCGATGGCATTGTTACTAGCAGCAGGGGCTCAGGTCGACGCTCAGGATACTATGGGGAATACCGCCGCATTATGGGCACTGGGTGAAGGGCAGACAGAAGTCGCTCAACAACTGATTGAGGCCGGTAGTGATACGACGATAGAGAATGAATATGGCTACAGTGTGGATAGCTTATCTTCATTGATGAATAAAAATCAGGGTGAGGAAGAATAGATTTCAGAGTAGCCCAGATATGTTAGTGCATGTTTCTGCTAGGTATTCATTTACAGAGAAATAGGTTAGATTAGCTGAACAATGAAAATTGAAATCCTATCTTAGACAAAACGTTTGAGGAGTAACTATGCAGAAATTGAGCACTAGAGTCATCACGACATTAGTTGTCCTTTTGAGCTTCACACAGGTCAGTGCTGATATCATTGAACAACAGGTTAATTTACCCGATGGTTTAGGAACTGCCACCTTATATAGCAATTCAAAGACTACCAATGCAGAAGCGGGTGTTATTGTTATCCACGAATGGTGGGGACTGAATCAATACGCCAAGGATCGAGCTAAGATGTTGGCAGAGGCTGGATATACAGCAATCGCCGTGGATATGTACGGCCATGGTAAAGTGGCTGATCACCCGAATGATGCACAGGCGTTTATGCAGGCTGCAATGGCTAATCCGGAAAAGGTCAATGCAAGATTTAATGCTGCGAAAGATATTTTGAAACAACAGAAACATGTCGATCTGGAACGCGTCTATGCAATGGGGTATTGCTTTGGTGGCGCTGTTGTTCTGCACCAGGCGCGTATCGGGAATGATCTGGCTGGTGTAGCAAGCTTCCATGGGAGCTTAAATGCGATGGTGGAAGCCAAGCCTGGTGACGTGAAGGCGAAAGTGATGGTTGCCCATGGTGGTTCGGATCCATTTGTTCCAGTGAAACAAGTGACTGATTTTATGCATGAGATGCTCACGCTTGGTGTTGATATGACGTTCTTAAATTATCCTGACGCCAAGCATAGTTTCACTAATCCAGGGGCGACTGAAAAAGGAGAACAGTATAATTTACCCTTGGCGTATGATGAACAGGCTGACAAGGAGAGTTGGGACGCTTTTATGGCCTTCATCGAAGACTGATTAGTACTTATAAAAAAACACAAAAAAACCGGCTTCATAGCCGGTTTTTTAATTCTTTACAAATAAAGCAGTTAGATTGCTTTGATTTGCGCTGTCAAACGAGACTTATGACGAGCAGCCTTATTCTTGTGAATCAGGCCATTCTTAGCTGAGCGATCCAGGATGCTCTCTGCTACTTTGAAAGCGTCCTGCGCCTTGTCTTTATCACCTGCTTCAATCGCTGCGTTAACCTTCTTAATGTAGGTACGCATCATTGAACGACGACTGGCGTTCGCTTTTCTGTTTGTCTCTGCCTGACGGGCACGTTTACGTGCGGAAGCTGAATTCGCCAAGGCTCTCTCCTAAGTTTGGTTAGTGAAAATTTTCAGGTGCGAGAATATGCCGTTTTTTACTACTAATGTCAACGCTTTTCTCATAAAAGCTAAGTAATACAGGGATTTTCCGGTACAATCACTGCCAACAGGTCACACTGGTCGATTCAGTGACGAATGCCATGGATTGTTAATGGATCAGGATAGAAAAACAAAAAGACGACATAACCTCTTGTCCTCTGGGCTAGTTGTCAGTTCAATGACTATGCTGTCTAGGGTGTTGGGGCTGGTAAGAGATGTGGTGCTAGCCAATTTGCTGGGTGCTAGTCTAATGGCCGATGTCTTTCTATTTGCGCAAAAAATTCCCAACTTTTTGCGGAGATTATTTGCAGAGGGTGCGTTTTCTCAAGCGTTTGTCCCAGTGTTGAAGGACATTCAGCACAACGCCTCGAAAGAGATGCTGTTGCAATTCATTAATCGTGTCGCAGGAACTCTCGGATTAATTTTGTTGCTGATTGCCATCGCCGGAGTCCTCGGTTCTAAAGGTCTAGTCAGTAGTTTTGGTTTTGGCTTTATCGACCAACCTGAAAAGTATAATCTTGCGAATGATCTGCTCAAGATAACCTTTCCTTATATCCTGTTTATCTCGCTGGCTGGATTTTGTAGTGCTTTACTTAACTCTGTGCAGCGTTTCGCTATACCTGCTTTTACGCCCGTATTACTCAATCTCTCAATCATTGCAGCAGCACTATTTTTTGCTCCGGGTATGGAACAGCCGACCCGAGCCCTAGCGTGGTCTATTTTTATCGCGGGGATCTTGCAACTGGGAATCCAATTACCTTTTTTATGGCGTGAAGGTCTACTACCCAGGCCACGTTGGGGATGGGCTGATAAAGGGGTTAAACGAGTCGTCAAGTTGATGATCCCGGCGTTATTTGGTGTATCTGTAGCGCAAATTAATCTATTAATTGATACCATGTTAGCGACCTCATTGGAGACCGGTTCGATCAGTTGGCTATATTATTCTGACCGACTCCTGGAATTTCCCCTCGGCGTATTTGGGATCGCAATCGCGACTGTCATTCTACCGAGTTTGTCGCAACAGATTGCAGAATCCTCGTATCAGTCCTACCAGAGAACACTCAACTGGGGATTGATGATGGTGTTGCTAATCGGTGTGCCAGCAGGAATCGGTCTGGTGTTGTTAGCTGAACCCATGCTACTGACCATCTTTCAGCATGGTAGCTTTACATTACAAGATGCCTATCGCTCATCTCTCAGCCTGGCCGCCTATAGTATCGGCCTACCATTTTTTATGCTGATAAAAGTTTTGGCAACGGCATTTTACGCACGACAGGACACTAAAACGCCTGTGAAAGTCGGTATCATTGCTATGATCACTAACATCGTCCTCAACCTTTTGCTTTACAAACCGCTTGGACATGTTGGTCTCGCGCTAGCCACATCAGTTTCAGCCATGCTAAATGCTGGTTTACTATTTTTCTATCTTAGAAAGAAAGACTACTTTACTCCGGTAACGGGTTGGCTGAAATTTAGTTCGCAATTAGTTGTGGCATGTACCGGCCTTGTCATCGTTATACTGTATATCATCCCTGAAATTTCAGTCTGGCAATCAGCCGCTCTCACTGAAAGAATCGCTGATTTGATCACGGTGATCACTGCTGGTTTTATGACATTCGTTGCGCTACTACTTTTGGTCGGAATTCGTATGCGGCATCTAACCCATAAAGAATAGGCGTGTATATCTTATGCGGGTTCGATATAATCCACCACTTTGTACTATAGAACTGATTTAGATGCAGCTGATTCGCGGTTTGCACAACCTCACAAAGTCTGAAGATGGCTGTGTCCTGACCATTGGTAATTTCGATGGCATCCATCGTGGTCATCAGGCCATTTTGGAGCGTTTGATTCGTTGTGCGGAAATCTATGGTTTACCATCAGCTGTTATGTTTTTTGAACCGCATCCAGAAGAGTTGTTTCGTCCGGACAATGCCCCAGCCAGGATGAGCCGATTTCGAGACAAGATCACTTACTTGCGAGAATTTGGAATTGAGCAGTTAATCCTGGTGAAATTCAGCAAGACATTTTCAGAAATGACGGCTGAATATTTCGTCAAAGAAGTGCTGGTTAAGCAGTTGGGTGTTAAGCATTTGATCGTTGGTGATGATTTTCATTTCGGCCACCAGAGGGCTGGTAACTTTGATTATCTGTCGCGTCACTGCATCGAATTAGGATTTGAACTCGAACGCACCTCTACACTGAGTGAGGGGGGAGAGCGGATCAGCTCAACTGCCGTACGCGAAGCACTTGAGAATAATGATCTCCAGAAGGCTGAAAATTTGCTCGGTCGACCCTATATCATTTCTGGAAAGGTGGTACATGGAGATAAGCGAGGCAGAACGATAGGTTTTCCTACCGCGAATGTACTCCTACACCGAAAAAGTAGTCCGCTACATGGCGTGTTTGCTGTCGAAGCAACAATAGCAGGTTGCACTCAGAAAGCTATTTTTGGGGTAGCCAATATTGGCCGAAGACCTACAGTTGGTGGTGACCGATTACAACTGGAAGTTCATCTATTTAATTGGGATAAGGATATCTATGGGAAACGGATTACAGTAAAATTTGTAAGCTTCATACGCGCTGAGATGAAGTTTGTTGACTTTAGTGAATTACAGCGACAAATTCAGATGGATAGTCAGCAGGCGCAAGACATTTTTGGAATTTAAATTTAAACGAATATAACAATGACTAACTATAAAGAGACATTAAACCTTCCTAAGACAGGATTCGCCATGAAGGCAAATCTGGCGAATCGGGAGCCTGCCATGCTGAAGCGTTGGCAAGATGAAGATTTCTATAATGCCGTGCGTGAAGCGCGTGAAGGGCGCGATAAATTCATCCTGCACGATGGACCTCCCTATGCAAATGGCAGTATTCACATCGGCCATGCAGTAAATAAAATTCTCAAAGATATCATTATTCGTTACAAAACAATGGATGGCTATGATGCTCCCTATGTTCCTGGATGGGATTGTCATGGTTTGCCAATTGAGTTGAATGTCGAAAAGAAAATCGGCAAGGCTGGAGTTAAAGTACCCGTCGCTGAGTTCCGTCGTAAATGTCGTGATTATGCCGAGCGTCAAATTGATGGCCAGCGAGAGGACTTTATTCGACTTGGCATCATGGGCGAATGGGATTCACCTTACAAGACGATGAATTATAGTTATGAGGCAGAGATAATCAGAACTCTGGCTCGTATTGTCCATAATGGCCATCTGCATAAAGGATTTAAACCCGTGCACTGGTGTACCGACTGTGGTTCAGCATTGGCCGAAGCGGAAGTGGAATACCAGGATAAGGTCTCGCCTGCGATAGATGTTGCATTTAAAGTAGTTGATGAGCAGAAACTGGCAGAGGTTGCCGGACTGGACGAGGCGGCGGATTTCAATTGTGTTATCTGGACCACGACACCCTGGACATTGCCAGCTAATGAGGCTGTAGCGCTGCATCCTGAACTTGATTATGTGTTGGTAGAAGCTCAAGACAGCGAAGGAAGACCCAGGCGACTGATTCTGGTGGCTGAATTAGTATCAGCTTGCCTACAACGATATGGTCTAGAGGATGAGAAGGTTCTAGCGACAATCAGGGGGCAATCGCTTGATCGTCTGTTATTACAGCATCCATTTTATGACAAGCAGGTGCCAATCATCCTCGGCGATCATGTAACGACTGAGTCTGGTACAGGTTGCGTTCATACTGCTCCCGCTCATGGTCAGGAAGACTATGTTGTCGGAAAAGCGTATGACCTACCAGTCAATAATCCAGTTGGCAATAATGGTGTCTTCCTGGAGTCCACAGAAAAATTTGCGGGTCAGTTCGTATTCAAAGCCAATGAAGCAATCGTGACAACCCTGGCCGAAGAGGGCGCACTGCTGGCGAATGAGAATTATGAGCACAGCTATCCACACTGCTGGCGTCACAAGAAACCCATAATATTTCGTGCGACGCCACAATGGTTCATCAGTATGAAACAGCAAGGATTGCGCGATCTCGCGATGACAACCATTCCTAATGTACAGTGGGTTCCTGATTGGGGTCAGGCGCGCATTGAGTCTATGATCACTAACCGTCCCGACTGGTGTATTTCGCGCCAGCGGACCTGGGGTGTGCCACTGAGTCTGTTGGTTCATAAAGAAACGAGTGAACTACATCCTAGAACGTTTGAGTTAATGCAGAAAGTTGCTGAAAAGGTAGAACAGGATGGCATCCAGGCATGGTTCGATCTACCACTTGAAGAACTCATCGGGCCAGAGGCAGACGAATACGAGAAAGTAACAGATACCTTGGATGTCTGGTTTGACTCTGGCGTCAGTCACGCTGCTGTTTGCGATCAGTTACCTCATTTGTATAGTCCAGCCGATCTTTATCTAGAGGGTTCGGATCAGCACCGTGGCTGGTTTCAATCCTCTTTATTAACTTCCCTGGCTGCCAAAGGCGAGGCACCCTACAAAGCCGTCCTTACCCATGGTTTTACTGTCGACGGAAATGGTGAAAAGATGTCCAAGTCGCGGGGGAACGTGATAGCCCCACAGGAGGTGACTTCAACTCTAGGCGCGGATATCTTACGGTTATGGGTCGCCGGTACAGACTATCAGGGCGAAATAGCCGTCTCGGATGAAATCCTGAAACGGACGGCGGACAAGTATCGTCGTATTCGTAATACGGCACGTTTCCTACTTTCGAACCTCAATGGGTTTGATCCTGCAACTGATATGTTGGATACAACAGACCTGTTACCTTTGGATCAGTACGCCATCGATCGTGCGTACGTGCTACAACGACAGGTTCAAGAAGACTTTCATAATTATCAGTTCCTATCCGTGGTTCAGAAGGTTCATAATTTTTGTGCAGGTGATATGGGTAGCTTCTACCTGGACGTGATTAAAGATCGTCAATATACCGCCAAAGCCGGTTCGCATGCCCATCGTTCATGTCAGACTGCACTTTTCCATATCCTCGAAGCATTGGTTAGGTGGATTGCACCGATAACGCCTTTCACAGCTGACGAAATCTGGCAGGTGATGCCAGGTGAACGTGGCACTACTATCTTCACGGAAGAATGGTATCCACACCTCACTGCGCTACCTGATGATTGTAAGGTCGATCATGCGACATGGGAATTGTTAGCTCAAATACGCGAATCAGTGAACAAGGTAATCGAGGCACAACGTAATGAGGGGAAACTTGGTGGTTCTTTGGAAGCAGAAGTGACGCTTTACTTAGATCAAACCGTCTCAGCCCGGCTGGCACCGATGCTTAAGGAATTACGATTTGCATTAATCACATCAAAAGTGATTATTAAGGCAATAGAACAGCAACCAGTGGATGTCGTTGCAACGGATCTGGAAGGCGTTGCGCTGGCTGTAAATAAATCGGTTCATGAGAAATGTGAACGCTGCTGGCATCGCGTGGAAGATATTGGTGTCGATCCGGATCATCCCACCATCTGTGGTCGTTGTGTGACCAATGTCGTTGGTGCCGGGGAGACCAGAGAGTTTGTCTGATGGCTAAAACAGATGCCCTTAACTGGAAGATCTGGCTAGTCATCAGTCTGGCAGTCTTCCTTTTGGATCAGCTAACCAAGCACTGGATACTTGCGAATTTCTCCCTTGGACAGAGTCAAGAGGTACTCTCGTTCTTTAACCTGGTGCATGTGCATAACTATGGTGCTGCGTTTAGCTTTCTCAGCGATCAACCCGGCTGGCAACGGTGGTTCTTATTAGCCGTGACAGTCATCATCAGTATCGTTCTACTTGTGTGGGTAACCCGCCTTCGTGCACATCAAACCCTACTGGCCTGTGCACTGGTTTTAATTTTAGGTGGTGCATTCGGAAACCTTTATGATCGTGCCGTATATGGTTATGTGATAGATTTTATTGACTGGCATTATGCAGGGTATCATTGGCCTGCTTTCAACATAGCGGACGCTGGGATTAGTTGTGGTGCGGTACTGCTTATCATCGATACCATTATCAACGGTGAAGATGCTGGGAACAAATCGGATTCGGAGACTGCCTGATGGAGATTGTACTCGCCAGCCCACGCGGATTCTGTGCCGGTGTCGATAGAGCAATAGAAATTGTCAATCGGGCCCTGGATTTGTTTGGTGCGCCTATTTATGTCAAGCATGAGGTGGTGCACAATAAGTATGTCGTTGACAGGCTTCGAGCGAAGGGGGCCATCTTCATTGAAGATCTCAATGAGGTACCCAAAGGCAGTACGCTAATCTATAGCGCCCATGGCGTATCACAACAAGTCAGGCAGCAAGCGCAGAAACGTTCATTCAAAATTTTTGATGCAACCTGTCCGCTGGTTACTAAAGTTCACATGGAGGTTGCACGATATGCACGGCGCTGCGAAGAGTGTGTGCTCATCGGTCATGCGGGGCATCCAGAAGTTGAGGGTACGATGGGACAATATGACTGTCCCGAGGGCGGCATTTATCTGGTTGAGACAATCGCAGATGTTGAGGCACTGAATTTAAAAGATCCCAAGCGTGTACATTATGTGACTCAAACAACCTTGTCAGTCGATGAGACTAAAGCAATCATCGCTGCGATGAAACAAAAATGGCCTGCAATACAGGGGCCTAAAAACGAAGATATTTGCTATGCCACTCAAAACCGTCAGGATGCGGTTAGGGAATTGGCCGATGAGTGTGAATTGATTCTAGTCGTCGGCTCACCTGCCTCATCAAATTCAAATCGACTGGTTGAATTAGCACAACAATGTGGTCGTGATAGCTACCTCATTGATGATGCCTCTGAAATTGACATATCCTGGTTGCGAAATGTTAATAAAATTGGCATCACTGCCGGTGCCTCGGCTCCAGAAATACTGGTCGAGCAAGTCATCGAGCGTCTTAAGTCCGAAGGCGGTGTTCAGCGTCTTGATGAGAATCCATCGACAGAAGATATGGTCTTTGTCCTGCCTGCTGAACTACGCTAACCCCCTGAAAAAACAGTGAATTAACCACTTATCTGGCCTGGAATACCGTCTGTCTTCTAGTCATTGCAACTTGCATGCTGCCTATGCAGACTGTAGGCGTGTAAAAAATCACTCAATCCTATGCAACTATGTGAAGGATGAAACAAGATTAAATTCAGGTGGATGGAATGAATAAAAAGTCACAGGCAGGCTTTACATTAGTTGAGATGATGATCGTAGGCTCGATTCTTATCTTACTTGTCGCTATCGGCGCACCCGGAATGCAGACCTTCATCAAGAACAATCGAATTCTGGCTCAGACTAATGTTTTTATGGTGAGTGTTAAAACCGCTCGGTCGGAGGCCATGACTCAGAGAGTTCCGGTCAGATTCTGTAGTAGTAACAACGGCACAGGATGTTCGGGAGACTGGTCTGATGGGCATATCGCTTTTACCGATAACGATGGTAATGGGTTAATAAACGGTGATGATTTTGTTGTGCTATTTAATCGAACCGACAATCCAGATATCAACATTACCTACTCCGGCGGAAATTTTATCCAATTTGATCGACGTGGCAGAGCTGTTGGGAGCAGTGGTAACCTGCTCTTCTGTGATGACCGGGGCTCAGACTATGCCAGAGGGATAACGGTTGATCCAATCGGCCGTTCAAAGAGCAATTCTGGCCCATTCGATTGTGGCGAGGGGGGTTAGTAATGGATAAGAAACAACAGGGTTTTACCCTAATCGAAGTACTGATTGCATTCATTATCTTGGCTGTTGGTCTACTCGCGATTGTGAGCCTGCAGGCATCATCGAAACAGAACACGCATCAGGCGATGCAACGCTCACTCGCGGTCAGTTATGCCGAATCCTTGATTGAACGAATTCGGGCTAATCCGACCGGTATTGCGACCTATGTTGCGCAAGGCACGATTGGCGGGGCGAGTATCGTCGCCCAACCACAAACCTGTACTGATAATTTCTGTACAGTTGCTCAACTAGCAGCAAATGACATGTGGGTTCTGGAGCAAAAACTTGATGGCGCTGCGGCAACCCTAACTGACGGTGGTGTTACAACAAACACAACAGGCCTGATAAATCCAAGACTCTGTATGGTCTTCACGAACAGGGCGCCTTTGGTAAATACCGGTTTCCTAACGGTAAGAATTCAATGGCAGGGGTTGGCGTCAATCTCCGATGCGGTTACTACAGCGGGTACCAACTGTGATGCCGCCGTGGCAGCAGGTACTGATCCCTTCCGACGCCAGATTGAGCTAAATACCTACATTATCGATGAGACGGAACTATAACCATGGTCACGATGCAAATGAATAAACGAACGCAAGGTTTTTCCATAATAGAGCTGTTAGTTTCAGCTGCTGTTGGACTCATACTGATTGCTGGAATTTCGTCAGTTTATGTGGCGTCAAAGCGATCTTATACAGAAGTTGAGCGCATGTCTCGTATCACACAGAATAGCCGGTTTGCCTTGCAAATGATCACAGAATCCTTGCAACACGCCGGTTTCACTGGCGAAGTGCCACTAGGTAATATTATCGTCGATGGTTCACTGGATAATCCTGGCAATGATTGTGCTGGTACAGCCGCCGCCTATAGTGTGGATTACTACCTGATTGCCGATTTCGCTGATAACGGTGGTAATGCCTTTGGCTGTATTGATGATGCCGTTGCCAATAGCAGTGTGATATTGGTTAAGAATGTCCGACCGATGCGTATGACGGATGAAAATGATGACGGTCTCATTGATACGCCTTCAGCTTTGGCTGGCACGGCGACCTACATCATCTCGAATAATGCTCAAGGAGTCATATTTGATGGCGCAGACACAGCGCCAACGGTCAATGAGAGTGGCGAAATACCCGATGGTAGTGCCTGGGAATATGAAATGCATATCTACTATATTCGTGACCTCGCTGACCCCACATTAGCCCGGCGCACCTTGACTTGGGACGGCGCGGCGATGAGTTTTGTTACGGAAGATTTAATTACTGGCGTCGAGGCCATGAGTTTTTTGTTTGGGCTGGACACTAATACCGATGGCGAGATAGACACCTATCGAACCATTGGCAATATGCTGGGTACCGAATGGTCACAGGTGGCCGCGATAGAGACCGATGTTCTGGTGCGTAGCGAAACTCAAGACCCGAATCATACCGATAATGAAGTCTATAATTTAGCCGGTCTGGCGGTTGCCTTCGGTCCACAGGCAGATAACTATCATCGACTGGTCATGCAAAGCACGGTTTCAATACGTAATCCACAATTTGTAATTCGAGGTAATCTCTAATGCGACACATGCTTATCAGAAAGAAACAGCAGGGCATTACTTTAGTTATTGCCATTCTGTTCCTGTTGATTTTAACCATTATCAGTGTTTTTGCTGCCACGAACAGTACACTTGAATTGAAGATGGCTGGAAATATGCAGGATTCCTTCACCTCGTTCCAAACGGCTGAGGCAGGAGCCAAAGCTGTTATCGCACTTGCTGGAACAGCAAACGATCCATTTGATGGTGTATCGACCGAAGATCCCATGCATCCGGACGATACAACGCCCCTGACACCAGGATGGGATCCTTTCTTCTCATGGGCAGATGATGCCAATGATCATCCGCTTGCCAATGTAACTGGCTCGCCATCAACCATCGATGTAAATCTGAATCTCACTACTGCGGCCAGTACCTGTCCCAGGAGCGCTAACGGCTTTAGTTCAGATATTCTGGCGTGTGATCATTATGATATTGAAGCAGTTCACAATGAGCCTCAAAAGGCGCGCACCGAGGTCCATCATGGTGTCGTTAAAACAGTCATCGGAAATGCCGCGCTATGAAATACTTTACCGTTTTATTTTCAACGAAATCTCGCTCAAGCAGTTTAAGAGTGGAGGAGTCAATTATGAAATCATTATCTTTTATAACTAAACTTATCGCAGTTGTTTTAATCTCAATCAGTTGGTTAAGTCATTCCAGTGCTGATGATACTGAGATTTATCAGGCTCAAGCGAGTGCTAGTGCATCAGGGCGACCCAAAGTACTGATCATCTTCGACGATTCTGGTTCTATGCGTAATGACGTGACCGTTCAACCACCGGCCTACGATCCGAATGAAGCCTACGCAGGTACTTGGGATGAAAGCCGGATCTATTTCGTTGAACCGGGTAATGATCCTGATAACGACCTCTACTTTAGTGCCAGTGTAAATCGTTGCGCGGAATCATTCACACCACTCGCTACCGAGGGCTTCTTCATTGGAGACTTCCAGCGTCAGCGCGGAACCGTCACTAATTTCGATAATCCCTGGCGTGACCTAACGGATAGTGATTACACCCGGAACACTGCCAATGTGGAATGTCTCCAGGACAGTAACGAGAGTAACACATCCAATGGTGCTGGACAGCCGACTGGTTATGCGTGTGAGACGAGTAGCACAGGCATCTGGTGTTCCAGCCCTGACGATGATATCGATTGGGACGATCAGGTGATATACACAGGTCATTACCTGAATTATCTAGACCAGGAAGGTAGCACAACACGCTCACGACTGGAGATTGCTCAGGATACTGTTGAGAGTATCATCAATGCCAATCCTAATATTGATTTTGGTTTGATGACATTTAATGCCAACGACAATGGTCAGAATGAAAACGGTGGTCGACTCATCAACCGGATTATCACCAATTCGACAGCATCCGATCGTGCTAATATCATTACCAATGTCTTTGATTTGACTCACGACAGCTGGACACCCCTGTGTGAATCAGCTTATGAGGCGTATCGCTATCTGTCTGGTAGTTCGGTGCTATACGGATTACAAAGAGAGGACTCAACCAACGATGGCATACTGAGAGACACCAATGCTGAAAGTGGTGGCAACTATGTCTCACCAGTATCCGACTGTGCCTATATTTATGTCATTTTGATGACTGATGGACTACCGTCCAATGACACTGCAGCCAACGCCGCTATCAGAACACTAACCGGCGAAACATGTGACTCATACACGAGTGACACCTCCGGTGTTGATACCGAAGAAAACTGCCTGCCACAACTGGCAGAATATATGGCCAATACCGATCTGGATGGCGATTCGAGTAATGGCGATAATTTCGCTCGCTTCTATACTATTGGTTTTGAGGTTGAATCGGCAGCTCAGTTTTTAGAGGACACAGCGCGAGCGGGCCAGGGTGAATACTACAATGCCCAGGGCGCAACAGGACTTGCTGCAGCATTCCAGGCAGCATTGACTGATATTGCTTCCGGCACAGAATCATTTACCTCACCCGCAGTTGCAGTGGATACCTTCTCACGGACCGAGAGTCGTAATGAAGTATTCTTTGCGATGTTCGAACCAGGTGAGCGCGTCAATTGGCAGGGCAACATTAAGCGCCTGAATCTGGTTATCGAAAATGGAGAAGCTGTTCTCAAAGATGCTAATAATGAGAATGCCTTTACGCCACTTGGGACTATCAGTGACAATGCACAGACAATCTGGAGTACCTCGGAAGACGGTAATCGGGTCAATGAAGGTGGCGTAGGCGCGTTACTCGCGGCACGTGATCCTGCAACCAGAAACTTATATACCAATACAGGTAGTGGTGGGGCATTAGAAGAATTTACGGCAGATAATCTATGGAATGCTGGTTTTTCTATCTTAGGTGTTGATGCTGATGTGCTGGACCTTTTCGGGTCCGCAGATACGACTGAAATGCGAGAAACGATTGCCTGGGCTCAAGGTTATGATGTGGATGGCGAAGTGGGTGAAGATACTAGTGCGCCTAGGTCCTGGATACTGGGTGATATGTTACACAGTCGCCCGATTGTCATTAACTATGGTGCCCTGGGAGGACACACTCAGGCTAATCCAGAGCAACGTCTATTGGTTGGCACCAATGCCGGGTTCTTTCATATGTTTGATGTCGATGATGGGTCTGAAACCTGGGCATTCTCACCAAAAGAAATCTCTGAAGTTCATCAGAGAAGACGCGACAACGAGGCATCGACCGATCATGTTTATGGCTTAGACGCTCCACCATCGATCTATACGAATGACGGTGGTGATGGCACCATTGATGCCTCTGCGGGTGATAAAGCCTATGTTTATTTCGGCATGCGTCGAGGCGGGCGAAACATTTACGCACTGGACGTCTCCGATCCAGATTCGCCTTCTTACTTGTTCCAAATTAATGGTGGCTCGGGTGCATTTTCTGAGTTAGGTCAGACTTGGTCTGTTCCAATCGTGACAAAAATTCCTGGCTATAGATATGATCACGATGGTGATAGCACAACACCTCAAATACCTAAGCCAGTATTAATTTTTGGCGCAGGTTACGACACTGCCATGGATTCGAGCGGTCTGGCGTCTGAAGCCCTGGCTGATGAGACTGATGCAGTAAATATGGGTAGAGGGATTTATATTGTCGATGCCTTCACTGGGAGTCTGGTACATAGTATCACCCCAGGATCAGCGTCTAGCACTAACTCGAACGCGGCTATTCAATATCCTGTTCCAGGCAATCTGACCCCCGTAGATTCTAACGGGGATGAACTAACTGACCGGATTTATTTCGGAGATACAGGTGGCCATGTCTGGCGCGTCGATGTTAGTTTACCGGCCTCGAACAATCCTGCTAGTCTAGACGAGACTGATTTACGATGGCAGGTCGCACTCTTTGCCGATGTGAATGGGAATACTGATGCAACCGATCGCCGATTCTTCAGCGCTCCGGACGTTGTCCGAACCAAGCAGCGAGTTTGTACGGAATTCTACCCCGCCCCTGATGATGACGTGTGTCGTGTATTAACAACCGTTAATTTTGATGCCGTGTTAGTAGGAACGGGTGATAGAACGAACCCGAATGCTACTGACGTAACGAATCAATTCTATATGTTCCGCGACGAGGGAATATCGACCTATACTGCTGATTTGGATTCAGCCGATTGTAGTGACGCTGATAATTACCTGGATTTCCGTTGTAACTTACCTCTGGCACCGGCAGATCTGTATGATGCAACTGCCAACTTGATACAGTCGTCAGACGCGAATACAGCTTCAACGGCACAAGCCGCATTAGAGAACAGCCTTGGTTGGATGTTAACCCTCCAGAATAGTGGAGAGAAGTCGTTATCGCGCTCACTGTCTCTATTCGGAAGTGTTTTCTTTACGACCTTCTCTCCGAATGCTTCGAATGCCATCAGTTGTGTCGTTCAATCAGGACAAGGTCGTTTGTATCAGGTGGATATTATTACAGCCGGAGCGAAACGTGATTTTGTCAATAATGATGGGGTGCTTGATCGTAGTACTGAACTCGGTACGTTGATTCCAGATACACCATCGCCACACTTTGGCAGTGATAAGAAAATCCGCCTCCTGTTTCCTTCAGGTGGCGGTGAGTATAGTGGATCACCACTCGACTCTGGTGCACAATTACCGCAACCCTATGGCATCTATTGGTATCGGGAGGAACTATAGGATGAAATCAATCTATTTATCGAACAGAGTGAATGGATTCACTCTCATTGAATTGATGATAGTCGTCGTACTTTTGTCAGTATTAGTAGGAATTGCATTACCGTCATATGTAGAGTTTGTCAATAAAGGCCGACGCTCGGATGGTATGGCTGCACTAATGAACGCAGCCCAGCTTCAGGAACAGTTCCTGCTGGATAGAAATACTTATTCAGCAAATATTGCTGGCCTGGGCCTTGCTAATCCAAGCCCCGAAGGTCACTACAATCTGTCTGTTGACGCAGCAACGGCGGCCTGTCCGATAAACCGTTGTTTTGCAATAACTGCCACGGCGACTGGCCCACAGACGGATGATGAAGACTGCATTACACTTAATCTCACATCTGCGGGCATAAAAACGGCCAGAGATTCTGATGGCAATCCAGCCGATGAATGCTGGTCACGATAGGAGCATACGATGAAGATAAAAACAGTACAAATGATACTTTCCAGTATAATTTTGATGGGTGGCCTCAGTTTGACTGCCGATATGCCGAGGAATGAATACGCATGCCATGTCCTGACCGAAAGTAATAAGATGGGCATCATTTTTATGCAGGCTAATGACAAAACAGAAGCCCGTGTTGAAGCATTTGGACGGAAGGCATATATTTCTGAGGATGTGACGGAAAAAACAATCACCGTCTTACAATGCATCGTTGAACGTAAAGAGAAATTCAACGATATTAGCGCTCAGAAGTTATACGAGTCTATTCCCAAGTAATCCGTATCTGTTAGGTGCAGAATTAGCTGTACCTAACATCGCAATGGCCTGCCACTCGCCCCTTCATGGATGCCATCATTATTCCTATCCTGAGTTAACCTGATTCTACCTGCGGCGTTCAGGATTATTCCCCTGGCGTACTGTAATCCTTCAACTGGACAGTATGTAAAGGTACCATTTTGCCAGGCAGTAAAACCAGTGGGTCGCATCTCAATATACTGCCGGTTTTGAAATGCTCTCCAGTATAATCTGTCATCATCATCTAGCGCGGCGAGCCTAAAAATGACTTCTTCATTATTACTAGGTTGCTTGTCACCATTTGAATCAGCGAATAGCAACATTCCCTCATGCCAGTCACCATCGCAAGCGCTGCCACTTCTCGAGCGACATAAAATGATCGATCGATTCCGAAATATCGCTGATTCACGGGCCATATGAATGATCGTAACTAATCGATTTAACTGGGTTGTCACTTTATTTCTGATCAGGAAGTGTTCTAGGGGAGGGGTAGCAATGCTGATGAGAATTGCAATAATGGCCAGAGTAATAAGCAACTCGGCCATTGTAAAACCTGCTTTGTGAATCCTATTCATCGCTATCATCCAAATAGTAGATGATAACTGGCTAATCTAGATGTCAATAAGAGCGGCTGTCTGAAATTCGGCTAGTATTACTCTTAAGGAAATAGACGAAACAGCTATTCAATACCAAGCTTGTCCAGTTTGTAACGTAAGGCTCGAAAACTAATGCCCAACTTTTTGGCAGTAGCCGTCTTATTCCAGCGACATGATTCAAGCGCTTCAGTAATTGCCTGTCGTTCTATTTCCTGAAGATAATTCTCCAGTGGGACGTCACCTCTATTGGGTGGGCTTTGAGGGGTATGACTTGGATTAGACTGAATCACTTCACTATTCGATTCTGCAAGATGATCAGTACTGATCGTAGACCCCCTTTGCTCCGTTTCATTTAATGAAATATCTTCAGCATTAATCGTATTCGATGTGGAGAGAGTCATGGCTCTCTCGAGAATGTTTTCAAGCTCTCTAACATTCCCGGGATAATGGTATTCTTTGAGTTTGTTAAGGGCGGAACTGGAGAGGGACATAGGACTGTCAGGGTCCTGAATCTTTAACATCAGGTATTCAGATAACTCGGGAATATCTTGAATTCGTTCGCTCAGTTTTGGAACCTTAACTTCGATGACATTGATACGATAAAAAAGATCCTGCCTGAAAACGCCAGAATTCACCTGTTCTGCCAAATTCTTATGGGTAGCACTGAGAATTCTGACATTAACGCCGATTTCTGACTCAGCACCGACAGGACGTATACTCTGCTCCTGAATTGCTCGAAGGAGTTTAACCTGCATATCGAGAGGTAAATCAGCGATTTCATCGAGAAACAAAGTACCACCTGATGCGGCTGCAAATAATCCCTTCTTGTCGTTAACTGCCCCAGTGAAACTGCCTTTAACATGACCAAAGAACTCGCTCTCCATTAGCTCCTTTGGGATGGCACTACAGTTAACAGGGACGAATGGTCCCTGATTACGACTACCCATACTATGAATTAATCGAGCGACCAGCTCTTTACCAGTTCCAGATTCACCGGAAATATACACCGGAGCCTGGCTTCGTGACACTTTACTAATCGTTTGACGCAACTGGTCCATCACAACAGATGAGCCAATCAATTTCTTGGTAGTCAGGCTTGTATTTTCACTCACGGACTCCTTTTTAAGGGCTAGTGCTGAGTTGACGAGATTCCGTAACCGTTCTAAGTCGACGGGTTTAGAGACGAAATCAAATGCCCCCTGTTTCATAGCTTCAATGCCTAATTCCATATTGCCATGTGCGGTTATGATCGCTATGGGCGTATTAGGGACATTTTTCTGAACATACTTGACGATATCCATACCATCACCGTCAGGAAGTCGCATATCAGACAAGCAGAAGTCGTATTGATTGCGGCTCAGAAGCTGTATCGCCTGCTCGACAGACTCCGCACAGTCTGTTTCAATTTTCATCCGTTTGATCGTTAGAGATAACAGGGAGAGTATATCTGGTTCGTCATCAATGATTAATGCTGTCGATGTCATTTCATACTTCCATCATATGCTTAGCTGAGCGGTTCTAATGCCGTCGTGAATATGTATTCTAATGGAGAATCATACCAGAATTACAACTAAGGTAACTGACAATCATTAAGTCTGGGCGAATTGGATTCTGAAACATGAGCCACCATTGGGCATTGGAATATAATTTAATCTGGCACCATTGGATTCACATAGTTCACGCGCCAGATACAGTCCAAGTCCTGTACCTTGCTTGGAGGTAGTATAGAAAGGTTCAAATATCTTATCTTGATCCTCATCACTAATGCCGGGTCCAAAATCTATAATGTCAAGGTACGCTGTTGCCAGTGGATACTCCTGCCCTCCGCTGATTGTCAGTCTGGGTTCCCCTATCTCTTGTTCAGAATAGCGTAGGCCATTCTCACAAAGATTATTAATGATTTGTATTAGCTGACTGCGATCGAAATCTGTATGTATCTGATCAGGTTCCAAAGCGATTGTAATGTTCGGAGTTGGAAGATAATGTTGATTTAGCTCGTGTGTGATTTGTTCAACGATGGTGTGTAACTCGATGGATTCTTGTTGTGGAGGTCGATGCTGAGATAAATTCAAAACATTTTCAATGATCGAGTTCATTCGTTTGGAATGACGAATGATTACCTGACACAAGTCCTTATCATCAACCTCAATGTGGTCTGATTCATTCAACAACTGGGCTGCGTGGCTAATCGCACCGAGTGGGTTTCTAATTTCGTGAGCAATACTCGCTGTTAGACGTCCCAGTGATGACAGTTTGAGCTGTTGTGCTTGTTGGGTTAATTTAGTTGTGTCATCGAGAAAAATCAGGATGAGATTATGGTTTTGAGTGCCCATCTTCCTGAAACTGAGTTGTAGCTCAATATTCATGGGCTTGACCGTTATTAGATAGGACTGAGCCAATGACTGTGATAGCCACTGTTTCGTCGCCAGATAGATTTCCCGGTTGATTGATTTTAATGTTTGATCTTTCGGGCGAGACGGCCTGTCAAGCAGACGCCATGCAGTATCATTCATCATTTGCACGATGAGTCGCTCATTCACCACGATAACTCCCGAGTTGAGCGTTTGGATAATATCCTCGTTCACAGCCTGCATACTGGCAAGGTCGGCTTGTGTTTCCAACGTTGTCATCTCTGAATAATACAATCGTTTAGCCAGAGTTAAGCTCAGGAATGAGATAATAAAAAACGATGCACCAAGAAATGACAATGAGGCGTATTCGATAGCCAAATTATCATTGTAATGGCTATAGAATTCCTGACTAAACACAGCAATCGTTGCGGCGGCCGGCACTGCGATTGCCTTACGATTACCGATAAGTAGACTGGATACACCAACGGAAACGGCCAGTAATACGCCTAGTCCGTTGTTGATACCTCCAGAGGCATAAACGATGGTGGTTATCGCGATGATATCTAATGTGAGTTGAATGACGACAGAAGCTTTGTATTCGGGCTTGCGGATAAGCAGTAGCCCAATCACAACCAGAGCAAATGCAAAGTACAGGCTAATGGTCCATAGGTATAGGTCAGGATTACCACTCCCGAGTTCCTCGGGGGCTATACCGATCTGATTTAGTACAATCAGACTAATCGTGAGTACAAGACGATAAACATTAAAGGCCTGTAGAGCGCGCCATAAATATTCCTGAAACTCACCGCGTATGAAACTATGGGTCTGATTCATCGGTCGTCGTAGTATTCCTAAACGGTTTGGCTAAAAATTTGGACATAGCTTACCACGTCTTGTGAAAGATTATGATAGCGTATTTTGCATTCTCAAATCGCTGTTGTGTGTAGATATTCTGGCTCAGTTAATCTATGCTGGATGATATCTTCTAGATCTAATTTCATAGGAAAATTCATGAAGAAAATAAAAGCAATTATTAAACCTTTCAAACTCGATGACGTGCGAGAAGCGTTATCAGAAATCGGTATTAATGGAATGACCGTTTCAGAGGTTAAAGGCTTCGGCAGGCAAAAGGGACATACGGAACTTTATCGAGGCGCGGAATACATGGTAGATTTTCTACCAAAAGTGAAAATTGAAATCGTTCTTGAAGACAGTAAAGTAGACGATTGTGTTGAGAAAATAATTAGCGCAGCGAAAACGGGCAAGATCGGTGATGGCAAAATATTCATCACAGACGTTGAACGTGTAATTCGAATAAGGACAGGCGAGGAGAATGAAGCTGCCGTCTAATCATTGGCCTACTTAACGAGTAGGCCAATTCTGCTGATAGAGCAGGCCTGTTCCTAGTGCAGCTCGGCGCCCTCGAAGCGTACTAGGAGCTTGTACTATCTCGGTAATTAAACTCCAAAACCTGTCGTGTCTGATCGGCCAGATCATCCATTTCGAGTAAATCATAGGCTGTAATCATTATCGACAGGGCATCTTTGACGGCTGGTGTTTGAGGGAAGTGTTCAACCACATACTTAGCACGATTCGCCGCTGCCAGATACGCCTCTCTACTCATATAGAATCTGGCTACATGAAGCTCATATTCTGCGAGTCGGTTACGCAAGAAAATCATACGTTGCCGTGCATCCGCTGCATACTTACTCTCTGGGAAACGACGCATTAGTTCTGAAAAATGCTCAAAAGACTCGCGTGCGCTGGATGCATCTCTTTGTGAAATATCGGCGGCGAACAGGCTTTGGAAGAAGCTAGAATCGTCAGTAAACTTTAATAAGCCTTTCATATAATAGGCGTAATCGACGTTAGGATGCCTTGGATTCTGACGGATGAAGCGATCAATGGTCGATAATGCATTTTCAGTGTCATCTAATTTGTAATAGACGTAGATTAAATCCAACTGTGACTGCTGAGAATAGGCACCAAATGGATAACGCAGATCCAACGCTTCCAGCCTTCTGACTGCGCCAGCGAAGTTGTTTCCTTTGATTGAGTTCTGTGCTGCCTGATACAGTTCTCTGGCATCTAACTCAGGATAGGTCTCAAATTCAGAATCTTCAGATGTCGTAGAGCATCCTGTAACCAGAAGAATGGTAATTAGCGGTATAAATTGTAAAAACTTCATAGAAGTATCAGATAAATCATTGTTAAAATTCAAACGTGCATTCTACATGACAGCCACCGGAGCGTATAGTTCCCAATTAAATTAGTTATATTCAAATGGAAGAAATAGATCTGAGTGCAGTAATTGAAGCCATCAAGCCATCCGAACGACTTGATCAGTCGCTGGCGCGCATATTTCCAGACTATTCAAGGAGTCGCTTACAGCAATGGATCAAATCGGGTTTTGTAACCATAGACGGCTTACCGGTGGTCGACACTCGCTACAAAGTGACTGGCGGGGAATCCGTATTAATTCAGGCTAAGTTGCAATCAGAGGTTTCCTGGGCGCCGCAGCCGATTGAATTAGATATCGTTTATGAGGATGATGAACTGATCGTTATCAACAAATCAGCTAATCTCGTCGTTCATCCTGCAGCGGGAAACTATGATGGCACCTTGGTCAATGGTCTATTGCATTATTTACCCGAGTTAGAAGCTATTCCTCGTGCAGGTGTCGTCCATAGGTTAGATAAAGATACGACAGGTTTGATGGTTGTCGCTAAAACATTAGCAGCTCAAAATTGGCTCGTAAATGAATTAAAGGATCACCGGGTCGAGCGTCAGTATGAGTGCCTGGTTTATGGCCACCTGATCGCTGGTGCAACGATATCTAAGCCCATCGCCAGAAATCCTCGTAACCGCCTGCAAATGGCGGTCGTTGCGAGTGGTAAGCCGGCAACGACCCATTATCGAGTGCAAAAAAGGTACGCAGACTTTAGTCTGTTAGATGTTTTCCTCGAGACAGGTAGGACGCATCAAATCCGGGTGCATATGAATTCCATTAAGCATCCAATTGTCGGTGATCCTCTGTACGGAAGCAGGTTACGTGTACCCAAAGGGGCTTCAGACAACCTAAAAGTTGAATTGAGTCGTTTTAAACGACAAGCATTGCATGCCAAGCGATTGAGTCTTGTACATCCTGGTAATAAAAATCCTATTGAATGGCAAGTATCACGTCCCAACGATTTTGAGCAATTACTGAATGTGTTAAATGCTGAGGAAGGGCAGGATGACTGAATCATTAAACATCATCCTCCCTGACTGGGATGCGCCAACAAGAATCAGAGCGCTGACGACGACACGTAAAGGCGGAGTTAGCAAGTCGCCATATGACTCATTTAATTTAGCTCATCATGTAGGGGATGAGTCGGAGTCTGTTCGTGTAAACCGTGACATATTATCCCGTGATTGGCTCCTACCTCGACCCCCCCACTGGCTAAATCAAACTCATAGTATAGAGGTTATCGAGATCAGCGATAAGTTAATGACGCATGATGCCGATGCCTCTTGGACTGGTCATAGAGGGATGGTTTGTACCGTCATGACCGCAGACTGTCTACCCATATTACTGTACCAGGAAAATCCAGATAAGGTGGCAGCGATCCATGCTGGATGGCGTGGATTACAGGCAGGTATCATCGAACAGACCATTGAAGTAATGAATGCAAATACCTCTGCATTAACAGCGTGGCTTGGCCCTGCTATCGGTCCAACGGCGTTCGAAGTCGGAGCAGAAGTTCGCGAGGCATTTTTAGCAGAGGACACAGGCTGTAGTGAATGTTTCATGCCCTCAAAAAATAGTAATAAATATATGGCGAATTTATATCACCTCGCTAAGAGACGACTCCATTGTAGCGGTGTTACTGCTATATCAGGTGGTGATTACTGTACATTTATGGATGACGAACTGTTCTATTCCTATCGGCGCGATGGCCAGACTGGCAGGATGGCAACCCTTATATGGATTGATGAGTAACCAATGGATACCCTTTTAATAGTCGCAATCGCAACATTCACAATCATATGGATTATTTGGAAAGGTAAGCAGGCGAATCAGGTCGACTGGGAGTCTTCCACGATTAACGTAATTGATGGTTGGATGAGAATCTATTGTCGCAGATTTCATCGTTTGAAAAGTGATCCTCTACCACTTCCGGATTCAGGCGGTGTTCTTATTGTCTGTAATCATGTATCGGGCTTAGAGCCATTAATCAAACTTACCGCCTGTAACCGTCCAATACGCTATCTCATTGCCACGGAGGAATATCATACGCCAGGCTTACACTGGCTTTTGCGAGGTGTCGGTTGTATACCAGTCGAGCGTTCCGGCCGCCCTGAAATTGCTTTCCGTGCTGCAATAAAGGCATTGAAAGAAGGTGAAGTAATCGGCATATATCCGCATGGCGGATTTTGTCTGGATAATGAAGACAAGATCATCAAGGGTGGGGTGTTGCGGCTGGCAAAGCTGACGGGAGCACAAATTATCCCGACTCGGGTGACTGGTATTAAAAGCCCAGGCAACTCCTTTTTACCCTTGTTTAAACGGGGTTCTGTCAGGCTTCAGGTCTTTCCGACACTCGGACCGGAATTTATCGAGCGACCCGACGCAAAAAAGCAACTTGGTGCTCTCCTGCTTGGTAAGATCCCAGCCATTGAAAACATCACTGATTAACCCTATTTTGTATAGGGTAATAGATGTATGTTCATTATTACGTAAAGGGTTTGAATGTTTGCCTTATGGGAATATTCAGACGGCTTGTAATTAAATCATGACGAGGTATGAATCATGAGAATGGATAAATTAACCAGTAAGTTTCAGCTGGCAATTGCTGATGCACAGTCGCTGGCATTAGGTCGGGACCATCAGTTTATAGAACCGTTTCACTTGTTGAGTGCAATGCTCAATCAGGAGAATAATAGTATCGGCCTGTTACTCAACCAGGCTGGTGTAAATATTAATAGTCTACGTTCACAACTCGCGACTAAACTCGACCAACTCCCTCAGGTGCAGGGCAGCGATGATGTCCATATATCCAGTGATCTTGGAAGAATTTTGAATCGCTGTGACAAGCTGGCACAAAAACGTAAAGATCAATACATCGCGAGTGAGCTGTTTGTACTATCAGCCGTTCAAGATCAGAGCAGTATCGGTGAGTTACTAGGTTCACTGGGGACTGACGAGAAGAAAATTGAGGATGCGATAAATTCTCTCCGCGGTGGTGAAAATGTCACTTCGGAAAATGCCGAGGATCAGCGTCAGGCTCTGGAAAAATTCACCGTCGATCTGACAAATCGTGCCGAGCAGGGCAAACTCGACCCAGTCATCGGGCGTGATGCAGAAATACGGCGCACGATACAGGTGCTACAGCGTCGCACCAAGAATAATCCTGTGCTAATTGGTGAACCTGGTGTCGGTAAAACCGCCATCATAGAAGGGCTTGCGCAACGAATTATTAATGATGAAGTCCCAGAAGGACTCAAAAACAAGCGACTCTTATCGTTGGATATGGGTGCTTTGATAGCGGGTGCCAAATATCGAGGCGAATTCGAGGAACGACTGAAAGCCGTTCTCAATGACCTCTCGAAACAGGAAGGGCAAATTATTCTCTTCATCGATGAGCTCCACACAATGGTTGGCGCTGGTAAGTCAGAAGGAGCTATGGATGCTGGAAATATGCTGAAACCAGCACTTGCTCGAGGCGAGTTACATTGTGTTGGTGCAACTACACTGGATGAGTACCGCCAATACGTTGAGAAAGATGCGGCTCTTGAACGTCGATTTCAGAAGGTATTGGTTGACGAGCCATCAGTCGAAGACACCATTGCAATTCTACGTGGTTTGAAAGAGCGCTATGAGATACATCATGGTGTCGAAATAACTGATCCAGCGATCGTCGCGGCAGCTACACTTTCGCACCGTTACGTTAGTGACCGTCAGTTACCGGATAAGGCAATCGATTTGATCGATGAGTCCGCGAGTCGTATTCGCATGGAAATCGACTCGAAACCAGAGTCTCTAGACCAATTAGAACGCCGTCTTATCCAATTGAAAATAGAAGAGGAGGCAGTAAAGAAAGAAACTGACGAAGCCTCCAAACAACGGCAGAAAAATTTGCAGGATGAAATTCAATCGCTGCAAAGTAAATATGCTGAGCTTGACGATATCTGGACATCAGAGAAAGTAGCATTACAGGGAACTCAATCTATTAAGGAAGAGTTAGAACGAACCCGGCTCGATATCGAGACCGCAAGACGGGCAGGTGATTTAGCGCGTATGTCAGAATTGCAATATGGACGAATTCCAGAACTCGAGACTCAACTGCAAAAAGCAGCAGTTGCTGAGTCACAGGAAATGACGTTACTTCGAAATAAGGTCACCGATGTGGAAGTGGCTGAAGTACTGTCGCGTGCAACAGGCATTCCCGTGGCAAAAATGCTCGGTGCAGAGAGGGACAAACTAC
Source organism: Enterobacterales bacterium (assembly GCA_965250035.1). GTDB lineage: Bacteria > Pseudomonadota > Gammaproteobacteria > Enterobacterales > CAXRAF01. Next base: position 419,657 of record OZ252282.1, read on the forward strand.
TCCAGATGGAAAATAAAATCCATGAGACCGTGGTTGGTCAGGAAGAGGCTGTCTCTGCTGTTGCCAATGCAATTCGTCGGTCGCGAGCTGGCTTGTCTGATCCATCAAGACCTAATGGCTCATTCCTGTTTCTGGGACCTACGGGAGTTGGTAAAACCGAACTGTGTAAGGCCTTGGCAACATTTCTTTTTGATACCGAGGAAGCCATTGTACGCATTGATATGTCTGAGTTCATGGAAAAGCACTCGGTGGCCCGATTGATCGGTGCACCGCCGGGCTACGTGGGTTACGAAGAAGGCGGATACCTTACTGAATTGGTACGTCGTAAACCTTATTCGGTGGTATTACTCGATGAGATTGAAAAGGCTCATCCAGATGTATTCAATATCCTACTTCAAGTTCTGGATGATGGGCGTCTGACAGATGGTCAGGGGCGCACAGTTGATTTCAAAAACACGGTCGTAATCATGACCTCGAATCTTGGATCGGATCGCATTCAGGCAATTGCTCAATCGGGTGGCGATGAGCCAGATCTGTATGAACAAATGAAAGCGGCGACTTCAGAAGTTATTGCGGATCATTTCCGACCAGAGTTTATCAACCGTATTGATGATACGGTAGTGTTTCATCCATTGACCCTTGAACAATTGAAGGTGATCACTCAGATTCAGATTGCAGAGTTGCGTGATCGACTGGAAGATAAGGGTTTCGAAATGGAGGTGACAGACGAGGCATATGAGGCAATATCTGCGGCAGGATTTGACCCGGTTTTCGGTGCGAGACCTCTCAAGCGTGTACTACAACAACGCTTGGAAAACCCGCTAGCGCAAGCTATCTTGTCTGGGCGTTATTCGGAAGGTGATACGATTAATGTCGATTTGCAAGAAGGTGAGATAACCTTCTCATAGATGATGTATGAGGTGCTGATAGTCAGCACCTCAGATGCTCATTTAGCTAGCAGGCGTTGGTGCCGCTTTACAGAAGGTATCGATTTGTTTTTGCGTATCTTCAATCCGTTCCGCTTTCTCTTCAGGTGACAAGATTCTCTCTTCACCATTTTCAGTGACACGAATTCTAGCGATATTGTTGAGTACGTCCATATTTTGCCTAGCAATTTTGCAGTTACGCTCATTTGCTTTTTGTATTTCATCCACTGGGTCTAGGGCTTCTTCTTTAGCATTCTCAACAGCTTCGTCTGCAGACACTTCTTCGACATCACGACCGCCGCTCGAAGTCACAATAATTTTTTCATACGCTCGGTTTTGTGGTGGGCGCTCAGTAAACTGAGTGATTCCATTTTCATCAACCCATTTATAAGTCACCTTGGTCGCTTTCTCTGCTGCACCGATTGACACTGATAGAATAACGGCCAATAGAATGGTAGTCAGGCCAGCTAATATTTTCATCGTAACATCTCCACTTGCTCTGCTTGCTACAGATATCAAATCTACTATATATTGAAATGAGAATGAAGGGTAGGTTTGGAAGCTAAATTGTTGATATTTTGTGATTTAGTCCTCATCAACAACCTGAAGTTGATTCAAACTGGCGAATTCCATGACCTGGGTATTGATTTCGGGGTGTTTCTCTCCTAGCTGAGAGTCTACGATGACACATTTGATTCCCTCTCTGACAGCTGGGCGCAAGAGGGGGGAATAATAGATTCGTCTATTACGAAATGTACTTAGCGTTCCACACATTCGTTCAGCCCAATCACTCGGACGAAACTTACTACCGTCGGGCTTTAGTCCGATCAGTACTTTATGCTTATGTTGGGTATTTTTCATGCAGAGTGTTCAGCATTGTTTTCTACTGTTAAGTTTGACATATCTCCGAGACAAGTCAACACGCTTCCAACTTGACTGTCTGCTACTGAGCAACTCTATTCCGAGGTGGAAATGTTTTTTGCGCTCAATGTCGATATTTAGCATAATGGTCTGATAGAGCGTATAAAAAATCATAAGTGTATGAATAAAAAAACGAACAGGAAGCGTGGTATTTACTTGCTACCTAACATACTGACGACAATCGGAGTCTTTTGTGGTTTCTTTGGTATGGTTGCATCGATGTCTGGAAGATATTCCGAGGCATGCTTCGCCCTATTTATTGCAATGTTGATGGATAGCTTTGATGGCAGAGTGGCTCGAATGACGGGTACAGAGAGCGATTTTGGCGCTGAGTTTGACAGCCTGGCCGACATCGTTTCCTTCGGCGTAGCTCCCGCTCTAATCGTGTACAACTGGGCCGACCTTACATCACTTGGCAAGTTAGGTTGGCTCGCAGCCTTCACTTTCGTTATCTGTGGTGCCCTGCGTCTGGCTCGTTTCAATGTCATGCCTGAGACCAATGATAAGAATTACTTTCAAGGCATGCCAATCCCTGCCGCGGCCGCGGTTCTGATCGCCTTGGTCTGGTTCGGTGAGAAAATGGGCTGGGATGGCGCCGCACTTTCAGTTCCTGTCGCCATCACCACAGCCGTCACTGCCTTGCTGATGGTAAGCAATTTTCGCTACAACAGCTTCAAACAGGTAAACTGGAAGGGCAAGGTGCCATTCGTTAGTGTCTTGCTCGTGGTGTTAATTATCATCATGATCGCCTCGAACCCACCGATGGTATTGTTTCCGGTCTTTACTTTATACGCTCTGTCAGGTCCCATTTTCACACTCATTCAAATTCGTAAACTCCGTGCTGAACGACTGCAACAAAGAGCAAAAGAACAGAGGGAGCAATCTTCCGAGAATCAAGAATAGTAATTCTTTTCCAATGGGTATCTAATTTGTTGTAACTTTCGTAGCTTTTCATAGTCAGTACACATATACACTACTATGGATTAACACATGCTTATTAACAAACCCTCTGATATAAAGCCGAGTGAGATCACCTCGGAGTCTGCATATATTTCTCGCAGAAGTCTGGTAAAGTCAATGGCTGCTGCTGGCCTAATAGGTGTGGGTTTAAAGACAAATGCAGGGATTCTCAGTAGATTGTTTGGAAGTAAAGAGAAGTTCAAACTAAAACCTCTCGCAAATCTGCCTTTCCAGAAGAATACTAAGTTTGATACTGACGAAACCTTAACGACTGAAGAGTTGGCTACCTCGTACAATAACTTTTACGAATTCAGTCTAGATAAAGAAGAACCCAAATATCTCTCACAATCATTTGAGACAAAGCCATGGTCCATCGCTGTTACAGGTAAAGCAAAAAACACAGGCTCATTCAATCTTGAAGACTGGTTAAGTCGGTTCAGCCTAGAAGAGCGTATTTATCGCATGCGTTGTGTTGAAGGGTGGTCGATGGTTATACCCTGGTTAGGTTTCCCCTTAGCATCTTTGATTGCATTCCTAGAGCCCGACTCCGATGCTAAGTACGTGATGTTCGAGACTCTTGAAGATGCTGAACAATTTCCAGGTCAAAGACGTGGGACATTCGGCTTTTCCTCGCTGGACTGGCCTTATGTCGAGGGCTTGCGACTGGATGAGGCGATGAATCCACTGACACTAATGGCAGTCGGTATGTATGGTAAAGAAATACCTCCACAAAATGGTGCGCCACTGCGACTGGTTGTACCCTGGAAATATGGATTTAAAGGAATAAAATCGATCGTGCGTATTCACTTCACTGACAAACAACCAAAAAACAGTTGGCAAGTATCGATTCCTCGTGAGTATGGATTTTATGCCAATGTAAATCCACAGGTTCCGCACCCGCGTTGGAGCCAGGCCATTGAAAGACGCCTAACCACAGGTAGCCTGTCTGGTATCACTCGAATTCAAACTCAGATGTTTAATGGTTACGCGGAACAGGTTGCCGACCTATACAAAGGGATGGACCTGAGTAAGTTTTATTAGTAATGGACTTACGTCGATCACTATTCTTCAATCGATTTCTATTAAAGCCGGTACTATTTTTACTATTGGCCTCAGCGGCAATTGATTTAGGCCTTGGCATCTACTTGAGTGATTTGGGTGCAGATGCCCACGAAACATTATTGCATACGACTGGAGAATGGGGACTGAAGGCAATGATGTTTACTCTACTTATCAGTCCCATGATGAAGTGGTTCAATTGGCCTTTATTAGCTATTCAACGCCGTATGTCCGGTTTGTTTGTTGCTTTTTATGCCACGGCTCATATCTGGGTGTATATCCAGTTTTTTCTTGGTTTCGACTGGAGCATGATCCTATCGGAGTTAATAGAACGTCCGTACATCATGCTAGGGTTCATTGCCTGGCTGTTATTATTGCCTCTGGCCATGACGTCTAATAACTTTTCGATGCGTAAACTTGGCAGACGTTGGAAGAAATTACACTGGCTAACCTATCCCATAGCAATACTTATTGTTTGGCATTTCTACTGGCAGGTTAAATTAGATCTTCTGGAACCTATCATCTACATCATTTTGTTGTCAGCATTGCTCCTTTGGCGTTTACGGAAACGGTTGAAATTCGGGGACTTTCTCGGACTCCGAAAGCCGTCCTGAAAATAAATTAATATTCTTGTAATAATTACTTGCATCTGCAATTTAAGTGATTATAATGCGCTCCACTTTGCGCTGTCTGACAGACCGAAAATAAAGTTTCAACTTTTTTAAATTTAACAGTTGACTCTTTGTCTAAAGTCAGTAGAATGCGCGCCTCGGTCGAGCGAACTCGCGTCGCTGACTACGCTCTTTAACATATTAAACAAATAATCTGTGTGGGTACTTGCGTGCCGATTGCATTGCAATTGTGTGGTGTTGATTGGTACATAACGATATAAAAGATATCGATACAAGTAACCATGTTGATTCTATGTAGTTATTTTAACTCATGTAATTATACAGTGATTGTGTCGAGCCAAGATTAGTAGCCTTAAGCTACAAAAAACCTTTAATTGAAGAGTTTGATCATGGCTCAGATTGAACGCTGGCGGTATGCTTAACACATGCAAGTCGAACGGTAACATAGCTAGCTTGCTAGCTGATGACGAGTGGCGGACGGGTGAGTAACGCGTAGGGATCTACCCAGCTGCGGGGGATAGCCCGGTGAAAACCGGATTAATACCGCATACGACCTTCGGGTGAAAGGGTGCCTCTCCTTGGAAGCACTCACAGTTGGATGACCCTGCGTCAGATTAGCTAGTTGGTGGGGTAAAGGCCTACCAAGGCGACGATCTGTAGCTGGTCTGAGAGGATGATCAGCCACACTGGGACTGAGACACGGCCCAGACTCCTACGGGAGGCAGCAGTGGGGAATATTGCGCAATGGAGGAAACTCTGACGCAGCAATACCGCGTGTGTGAAGAAGGCCTGCGGGTTGTAAAGCACTTTCAGTAGGGAGGAAAGGGTTTATGTTAATAGCGTAAATCTGTGACGTTACCTACAGAAGAAGCACCGGCTAACTCCGTGCCAGCAGCCGCGGTAATACGGAGGGTGCAAGCGTTAATCGGAATTACTGGGCGTAAAGCGCGCGTAGGCGGATTATTAAGTCAGATGTGAAAGCCCAGGGCTTAACCTTGGAACTGCATTTGATACTGGTAATCTTGAGTACAGTAGAGGGAGGTGGAATTTCAGGTGTAGCGGTGAAATGCGTAGATATCTGAAGGAACATCAGTGGCGAAGGCGACCTTCTGGACTGATACTGACGCTGAGGTGCGAAAGCGTGGGGAGCGAACAGGATTAGATACCCTGGTAGTCCACGCCGTAAACGATGTCAACTAGCCGTTGGGAATTTTACATTCTTAGTGGCGTAGCTAACGCGCTAAGTTGACCGCCTGGGGAGTACGGACGCAAGTTTAAAACTCAAATGAATTGACGGGGGCCCGCACAAGCGGTGGAGCATGTGGTTTAATTCGATGCAACGCGAAGAACCTTACCAATTCTTGACATCCACAGAAGGTCTAAGAGATTAGACTGTGCCTTCGGGAACTGTGAGACAGGTGCTGCATGGCTGTCGTCAGCTCGTGTTGTGAAATGTTGGGTTAAGTCCCGTAACGAGCGCAACCCTTATCCTTAGTTGCTAACATTTAGTTGAGGACTCTAAGGAGACTGCCGGTGACAAACCGGAGGAAGGTGGGGACGACGTCAAGTCATCATGGCCCTTACGGATTGGGCTACACACGTGCTACAATGGGGTATACAGAGGGTTGCGAAGCGGCGACGTGGAGCGAATCCCAGAAAGTATCTCGTAGTCCGGATTGGAGTCTGCAACTCGACTCCATGAAGTCGGAATCGCTAGTAATCGCGGATCAGAATGCCGCGGTGAATACGTTCCCGGGCCTTGTACACACCGCCCGTCACACCATGGGAGTGGGTTGCACCAGAAGTAGCTAGCTTAACATTGGGCGGTTACCACGGTGTGATTCATGACTGGGGTGAAGTCGTAACAAGGTAGCCGTAGGGGAACCTGCGGCTGGATCACCTCCTTATCTAACGTTATGTTGTGAGTACTCACACAGATTATTTGTTTGATAGTTAAAACACACCTGACAAAGGTGCGCTTGCGTGAGTAAGTGCGACCCACATGTCGTCTTGGTGAAAACCCAGGAAACCTGCTAGTAGTAATACGCAGGATTTTTTGTGGCTGACGAGGCGGCTGACGCTTGAGTTTAGGAGTTACCCTTGATGGGTAATGACGACGATGAAAGCAAAGCCAACGAAGTCAACGACAAAAAAGACAAGTATTGGGTCTGTAGCTCAGTTGGTTAGAGCGCACCCCTGATAAGGGTGAGGTCGGTGGTTCAAATCCACCCAGACCCACCAATTATGTGTTATTCGTTGTTGCAGCAATCGTCGTTTAGCAGGCTAAACTTCCTCATGCTGCGCCTAGACTAACCCATAATTTAACGTCTCAGAAGGTGAATATTCCGCTTTACGCAGAATAGATGATGTTAGGCGCGGCGGAGTCTTGAAGAGCTAGGGAGTTATCCTTGATGGATAATGACCGACGCGAAACGAGGCGACAACAAAGCGTAACAGCATATAGTCAAGTAAAGGGGCTATAGCTCAGCTGGGAGAGCGCTTGATTTGCATTCAAGAGGTCAGCGGTTCGATCCCGCTTAGCTCCACCACTACTCTGAGGAAACACTGTTGGGTGGGTAGAGAGTTCAGAATTAAGTATCCTGGTTAGGTTATTTAGTTCTGAATTTTGTGTGTTCAGATGTTCTTTAACAATTTGTATCTATGAGTCCAATGTAATCAATACATTTATGTATATGATTGCATCCAAAAAGCTGTGGATCACGAAGCTTAACTTAGGTTAGGTCAGTGAGACACACACAAGTTCTCTCATCAGAAATGATGAAAGAAACATATATCGAAAGATATACTGTAAAACTCTTAAGTGTTGCATGTCAGCAACAACGAAGGTGTCGGAGCTCGATGTCGGAGCTTTGACGTGGTCTTTGGTTGTGTAATGTTTAGATTATTTAAATATTATATGGTCAAGTGACTAAGTGCATACGGTGGATGCCTAGGCAATTGGAGGCGACGAAAGACGTGATAGCCTGCGAAAAGCTTCGGGGAGGTGGCAAATGACCTTTGATCCGGGGATGTCTGAATGGGGAAACCCGGCTGCCATCAGGCAGTCATCCCACACTGAATCCATAGGTGTGGCGAGGCGAACGAGGGGAACTGAAACATCTAAGTACCCTTAGGAAAAGAAATCAACCGAGATTCCCTTAGTAGCGGCGAGCGAACGGGGACTAGCCCTTAAGGTTAGTATGATTTAGTGGAACATTCTGGAAAGTTTGGCGATAGAGGGTGATAGCCCCGTACGCGAAAAATCATACTAGTTGAAATCGAGTAGGTCGGCGCACGTGAAACGTTGACTGAATATGGGGGGACCATCCTCCAAGGCTAAATACTCCCAATTGACCGATAGTGAACCAGTACCGTGAGGGAAAGGCGAAAAGAACCCCTGTGAGGGGAGTGAAATAGATCCTGAAACCGTATGCATACAAGCAGTGGGAGCAGACTTGTTCTGTGACTGCGTACCTTTTGTATAATGGGTCAGCGACTTACCTTTAGTAGCAAGCTTAACCGATTAGGGGAGGCGTAGGGAAACCGAGTGTTAACTGCGCGATAGTTGCTAGGGGTAGACCCGAAACCAGGCGATCTATCCATGGCCAGGTTGAAGGTTGGGTAACACCAACTGGAGGACCGAACCCACGTATGTTGAAAAATGCGGGGATGAGCTGTGGATCGGAGTGAAAGGCTAATCAAGCCTGGAGATAGCTGGTTCTCCTCGAAAGCTATTTAGGTAGCGCCTCATGGATTACTACTGGGGGTAGAGCACTGTTTCGGCTAGGGGGTCATCTCGATTTACCAACCCGATGCAAACTCCGAATACCAGTAAGTACGACCATGGGAGACACACGGCGGGTGCTAACGTCCGTCGTGGAAAGGGAAACAACCCAGACCGCCAGCTAAGGTCCCCAAGTTATAGCTAAGTGGGAAACGATGTGGGAAGGCTTAGACAGCTAGGAGGTTGGCTTAGAAGCAGCCACCCTTTAAAGAAAGCGTAATAGCTCACTAGTCGAGTCGGCCTGCGCGGAAGATGTACCGGGGCTAAGCTATACACCGAAGCTGCGGATGTGCATACCACTTAAGTATTTTTAGAGCTGGCGTTTATGAGCGAAGCGAATAAACGCCCAAGCCACTCTGTGAACGTTGAGACGGCCTAGCCGTTAAGATAGACAGGAGGGTGAGCAAAAATAGAGAATACTTAAGGGTATGCACATGGTAGAGGAGCGTTCTGTACGCTGTTGAAGCTCGATTGAGAAGTCGGGTGGAGGTATCAGAAGTGCGAATGCTGACATGAGTAACGATAAAGGGGGTGAAAGGCCCCCTCGCCGGAAGATCAAGGTTTCCTGTTCTACGTTAATCGGAGCAGGGTGAGTCGGCCCCTAAGGTGAGGCAGAAATGCGTAATCGATGGGAAACAGGTTAATATTCCTGTACTTCTTAATACAGTGATGGAGTGACGGAGAAGGCTAGGCCAGCATGGCGATGGTTGTCCATGTTTAAGGTGGTAGGCTTGGGAATTAGGTAAATCCGGTTCCCTTTAAGGCTGAGAGCTGATGACGAATCCCCAAGGGGATGAAGTGGTTGATGCCCGGCTTCCAGGAAAACCTTCTAAACTTATGTATTAAGGAACCGTACCCGAAACCAACACAGGTGATCAGGTAGAGAATACCCAGGCGCTTGAGAGAACTCAGCTGAAGGAACTAGGCAAAATGGTACCGTAACTTCGGGAGAAGGTACGCCGCTTGAGGTGATGAGACTTGCTCTCTAAGCTTTAGGTGGTCGAAGATACCAGGTGGCTGCGACTGTTTACTAAAAACACAGCACTCTGCAAACTCGAAAGAGGACGTATAGGGTGTGACGCCTGCCCGGTGCCGGAAGGTTAATTGATGGGGTTAGCGCTTGCGCGAAGCTCTTGATCGAAGCCCCGGTAAACGGCGGCCGTAACTATAACGGTCCTAAGGTAGCGAAATTCCTTGTCGGGTAAGTTCCGACCTGCACGAATGGCGTAACGATGGCCACACTGTCTCCAGCTGAGACTCAGTGAAATTGAAATCGCTGTGAAGATGCAGTGTATCCGCGGCTAGACGGAAAGACCCCGTGAACCTTTACTATAGCTTCACACTGGACTTAGAGCCTGCATGTGTAGGATAGCTGGGAGGCTTTGAAGCAATCACGCCAGTGGTTGTGGAGCCGCCCTTGAAATACCAGCCTTGTATGTTTTGAGTTCTAACCTGGAACCGTTATCCGGTTCAGGGACCGTGTGTGGTGGGTAGTTTGACTGGGGCGGTCTCCTCCCAAAGAGTAACGGAGGAGTACGAAGGTGCACTAAACATGGTCGGAAATCATGTGGTTAGTATAATGGTAGAAGTGCGCTTGACTGCGAGAGTGACGGCTCGAGCAGGTGCGAAAGCAGGTCATAGTGATCCGGTGGTTCTGAATGGAAGGGCCATCGCTCAACGGATAAAAGGTACTCCGGGGATAACAGGCTGATACCGCCCAAGAGTTCATATCGACGGCGGTGTTTGGCACCTCGATGTCGGCTCATCACATCCTGGGGCTGTAGCCGGTCCCAAGGGTATGGCTGTTCGCCATTTAAAGTGGTACGCGAGCTGGGTTTAGAACGTCGTGAGACAGTTCGGTCCCTATCTGCCGTGGACGTTTGAGATTTGAAGAGAGCTGCTCCTAGTACGAGAGGACCGGAGTGGACGAACCTCTGGTGTTCGGGTTGTGTCGCCAGACGCATTGCCCGGTAGCTACGTTCGGACAGGATAACCGCTGAAAGCATCTAAGCGGGAAGCCTCCTTTAAGATGAGATCTCACCAGACCTTTAAGGTCTCTGAAGGGCCCAGCAAGACTAGCTGGTTGATAGGCAGGGTGTGTAAGCGTTGTGAGGCGTTGAGCTAACCTGTACTAATTACCCGTGCGGCTTGACCATATAATGTTTAAGTGATTTAGACGTTATGTGTGAAGAGCTAAAGACTAACTCGTTCGTTGTTGATTGAATCAACAAGAATGACATGCAACATGAGTTTTACAGACTCAGGGCGTCAAAGACATAGATACAAGTTGCTTAAAGTATCTCGAAAGAGATACATGTACCAGTTATGCCTGGCGAGTATAGCGAACGGGAACCACCTGACTCCATCTCGAACTCAGAAGTGAAAACGTTCAGCGCCGATGATAGTGTGGTGTTTCGCCATGTGAAAGTAGGACATTGCCAGGCTTTTAATAAAATAAGGCCCAGTCTAGCGACTGGGCCTTTTTTATTATGGGCGTCTAAAAAACCGAAGTGTCTCGTGAGGTCCCGTTGTGTTTATGTACCTGGTTCGCTAGTCAAATTCAGTTCCGGAATGTTTAATAATAACGACATAAAAAGCGATTTATTTGACACAATAGCTAAATTTATGCTCCTCTCTTATTTAGCGTACGAGCCAAAGGAGGCATCTGAGATTGTCATATCGTTTCTACTATACGGATGATGGTGGTTTATTTACGATCTATTCTGATCAGTTGACAGATGATCAAGCGATCGTTTGCTTAAAGAAGAAAGTAGAAGACCCTAGATTCAGTAAAGCATTGTATTCGGTTGTAGATTTCACTGCCGTGAATAAATTCAATCTTTCCGCTGATTGTATGCGCCAACTCTCCCAAATCAATGTCAGGGCGTCAAAAACTAACTCGAACCTAATCTGTGTTGCCATTAATCCGACGCAGCTTAGTCATGGAATTACACGTATGTGGCAAGCATACACGCCAGATACTGATACAGGATGGACGACTATTTCAGTAACCAACTATGATGAGGCGCGATCCTGTATAAAAACTCTCCTGAACATCAGTATTGATGATATCAAACTAACTGCCTCATCCTAATCTGCTCAGACATACTGAGTCTATTGTTAAATACTCATTTATGTCACAATCACTCAACTAGTCAGCATGACTACTTAGACTTTTAAAGGAATACACCATGATAAATCGATTTCAGATATTTGCAGTCGTTGTGCTTTTATCGTTTGCAATGTCAGGTTGTGACAATAGTGACAACAATAGCAATGATTCTCAAATTTCAGATGTATCAACAACTGAGAATACTGAATCCAACGTCCCTGAAAAAGAAGGCATGACTATCGAATACGACGCCTTCACTCTGGAGAATGGTTTGGAAGTCATATTTCATGTAGATCGCTCAGATCCAGTAGTTGCTGTTGCACTCACTGCACATGTAGGGTCGGCAAGGGAACTGCCTGGACGGACGGGTTTTGCTCATCTGTTTGAACATTTGTTATTTCTGGAGTCGGAAAATTTAGGTAAAGGTGGGCTCGATAAAATGAGCGCACGAATTGGTGGATCAGGCGCTAATGGCTCGACCAGCAGAGACAGAACTAATTACTTCCAGACGGTCCCCAAGAATGCTCTGGAGAAAATGATTTGGGCAGAAGCTGATAAGTTAGGATTTTTCATCAACACGGTGACTGAACCTGTTTTGGCCAAAGAGAAGCAGGTGGTCAAGAACGAGAAAAGACAATCGGTCGATAACCGTCCCTACGGTCATACTCAGTATGTTATCGATAAGAATCTATACCCTGAGGGTCATCCATACAGTTGGCAGGTAATAGGATCTCTGGAAGACCTGCAGGCTGCGACACTTAAAGACGTTAAGGACTTTTTTAATAGTTGGTATGTTCCTAATAACGTGACCTTAGTAATTAGTGGTGATTTCGATACTGCACAGGCAAAACAATGGGTAAAGAAGTACTTTGATGAAATCCCACGAGGAAAAGATATATCACGTAATGCAAAGCAACCTGCGAATCTGAAAGAGACTAAACGCCTGGTTTATGAGGATAATTTTGCCCGCTTACCCGAATTGACGATTACCTGGCCAACAGTACCTCTGTATCACGAAGATTCTTACGCGCTGAATTTCCTGGAGTCACTGCTAAGTGAAGGTAAGAAGGCGGAAATGAATAAACTCCTTGTGGATCAGCTGAAGCTGACAGATAACGTATCAATGTATGGCTATGATTCGGAATTAGCGGGCCAGACTGCTATCAGGGTAAGGGCATTTCAAGATACCGATCTTGATAGGGTATATGATGCGATTCAGAAAGGGTTCGAGAACTTTGAGAAGAACGGCTTTTCAAGCGCCGACCTCGATCGCATCCGTGCCGAGTATGAGACCGCCTACTATCAGGGACTTTCCAGTGTGCTTGGTAAAGGATTCCAGCTCGCGCAATACAATATCTACACAGGCGATCCAGGGTTTATTAATCAGGATTTAAATAACATTCTGGCCGTAACTGAAGAGGACATTTGGCGTGTCTACAACGAGTACATCAAAGGAAAGCACTATGTAGCTACCAGCTTCGTGCCAAAGGGGCAGGCCGAATTGGCACTGAAGGATTCAGCTGCAGCACAGGTTAAAGAGGAAGAAATCATCATGGGGGCTGAGGAATCATTCGATGCGTCACAGGAAGCCACTTACACCAGAACCCCTTCCTTCTTTGACCGCTCGAAAGAACCAAATTATGACGAAGCGCCATTACAAATTCCGACCCCCAATGTTTGGCAGACCACCCTCAAGAACAAAATCGATATCTACGGCATCGAGAATAAAGAGGTTCCACTCGTTAATTTCCGATTCATCATACAGGGTGGCATGTTACTGGACCCAAAGGATAAAATCGGCACCGCGAATCTGACGGCTGCGCTGATGAATCGCGGCACTAAAAACAAAACGGCTCAAGAATTGGAGGAGGCTATCCAGCAGTTAGGGGCAGTAATCTCAGTTGAAGCAAATAAAACGAATATCACCGTTTCTGGAACGACGATAGCCAAGAACTATCCTAAGACAATGGCGCTGGTCACTGAGATTCTGACCGAACCGCGCTGGGACGCGGAGGAATTCGCCCTGCTTAAAGACAGCACATTGAATCAGTTGCGAGCAAACATGACGAGTCCAAATTACGTGGCGCAGGTCGAGTTCGATAAACTGATCTATGCTGATTCGCATATCCTGGCAAACGACCTGACTGGCACGGAGGAATCCATTACCGCCATCGGTTTAGAAGACCTCGAGCAATACTACGCAAAAAATGTGTCGCCATCGGTCACTAAAGCTTTGATTGTGGGCGATGTGAATCAAACAGTAGTCAGCGAGTCACTTGATGATTTAACGAGGTCCTGGAAGGCGAAGGAGGTCACTCTACCGGAGATCAAACATCCAGAGATGCCACAAAAAGCTGCCGTTTATTTCTATGATATTCCCAAGGCGAAACAGTCAGTGATACGAATCGGATATCCGGCACTCAAGGCCAGCGATGAAGACTACTACATGGCAGGAGTAATGAATTATCGTCTGGGTGGTGGTGGCTTTGCGTCGCAGTTTATGCAACAGTTGCGAGAGGGCAAGGGGTATACCTACGGTATTCGTTCCAGTTTCTCGGGGGATAACCTAACTGGTGAATTCGCGATTTCCACTGGCGTTCGCACGAATGTGACCTATGAGTCAATTGCTTTAATTCGACAGCTAATGATTGCCTATGCCGATGGCTTAACAGAGCGTGATTTAGAAGTTACCCAGGGTTTCTTCCTAAAGAGTAACGCCAGGCGTTTCGAGACTCCGAACGCGAAATTGAACATACTCGCGAATATCAGTAGCTACTCTCTGGAATCAGATTATGTCCAGCAGCGGGCTAAACTGGTAGAGCAGCTTACTCTGGAAGAGCTCAAGACTCTAGCGAATAAATACATACAACCGAATCGGATGATATACCTCGTCGTGGGTGATGCAGAGACGCAATTAAAACGACTGAACGAGCTAGGGTTAGGAGAGCCGACTTTACTAAATCCCTAAATTAATAATTAATAGTGGAAACAAATGCCAGCCACATAATAGATAAGTTATATATTCCTGGATTTCTGGACAGGGGAGTGATTTGGATTTTATTTTAAACATACTCATGTAACGACATGGAGAATTAATCAATGTACAAACATACAGTTATAGTATTTGCCACGATCAGTTTGATAATGGCTTGTAGCCAACAACCGGATGAAACAGGAGATGTGTCTGAGAAGGATGTCGCTGAAAAGCCATCAGCAGTAGCAGAAAATACATTAATCAGCAGAGAGCTTCTGTTTGGAAATGCCGACAAATGGCAGGGAAGAATTAGTCCTGACGGTAAGATGATGAGTTGGTTGGCGCCATTAAATGGTGTTCAAAATATCTGTTTGGCACCGATCGATAATTCTTCAGCAGCGAAAGCGGTGACAAATGATACGGGTCGAGGAATCCAAAATCATTTTTGGTCGAGTGATAGTGAGTCTGTTTTATATACTCAGGATAGTGGTGGTAACGAAAACGATCATATCTACTCGGTAAATGTTGCGTCCGGAGAAGTTAAAGATCTGACAGATATACCGGAAGACGCCAGAGCAACCGTTCAAGGACAGAGCCTCCAACGACCGGGTGTCCTCCTCGTCGGCTTGAATACACGAGACCCCCAGCTATTTGATCTGTATGAAATAAATGTCGTCACAGGTGAAAGAACGCTTGTAATGGAAAATCCCGGTTTTGCAGGCTGGGTTATTGACAATAACTTGCGACCTGTCATCGGTTTGCAACCAATGCCGGATGGAAGTTCAAATTATGTAAAGCAAGTGGATGATCAGTGGGAGACGCTAATGACAGTTCCTGCTGAGGACGCCTTGACGACGAATATATTGGGATTCGATAAAGCCAATAAGCATGTCTATGCGATCGATAGTCGAGGAAGAGATAAGGCAGCACTCGTCAAAATTAGTGTGGAATCCGGTGAACTGACTGTTATTGCAGAGAGTGACAAGGCGGATATCAATCAGGTGGCTATTCACCCTGAGACTAGAGAATTATTAGGGTATTCAACAAATTATCTCAAGACTGAATGGACTGGACTAACACCTGAGAGTAAAGAGGATTTCACGGCGATCGCAGCCCAATTACCGGGTGATTATCAAATACTGGCAATGACGAATGATGGCAATCGTAAGGTGATGTATTCTGATGCACCTCAGGCACCGGGAGTCTATTACGTCTATGACCGATCCAGCAAGATAGTAAGCAAAATGTTTGACACCAAAGCCGCACTGGCGGCTCAACCACTGCAGCCTATGTATCCACTAGAGATACCCTCTCGCGACGGTAAAACACTGGTTTCATACCTGACATTACCCTCACTTGCTGATCAGAATCAGGATGGTGTTGCTGAGAAACCAGTTCCAATGGTGCTCGCAGTTCACGGTGGACCATGGGCAAGAGATACCTATGGATTCAATAGCTGGCATCAGTGGTTAGCGAATAGGGGATATGCTGTATTAAGTGTCAATTATCGAGGATCAACTGGGTTCGGGAAAGATTTCGTGAACGCTGCTGTCGGAGAATTTGCCGGTAAGATGCATGATGATTTAATCGATGCGGTAGATTATGCAATTGCTAAGGGTGTCACAGAGAAAGATACTGTCGCTATCATGGGAGGTTCTTATGGTGGTTATGCGACGTTAATTGGTCTTACCTTTACACCGGATAGATTTGCTTGTGGGGTTGATATAGTTGGCCCTTCCAGTTTGGTAACCCTTGTTGAGAGCTTCCCCGCTTACTGGGGGCCGTTCCTTGAGTCTACCTGGTACAAGTATGTCGGTAATCCTGAAGATCCAGCACAACGCGAGGATATGCTCAATCGCAGTGCAATCAGTCGTATCGATGCCATCAAGGCACCACTTCTGATTGGCCAGGGTGAGAATGACCCTCGGGTCACAAAGTTGGAGTCTGATCAGATGGTAGAAGCAATGGAAGCGAGCAAGAAAACGGTGACTTATGTTAATTATCCTGACGAGGGGCATGGCTTTGCGCGTCCTGAAAACAGTAAGTCTTTTTATGCAATCACTGAAGGTTTCCTTGCCCAATGCCTGGGTGGAGAGTATGAGCCGATAGGAACTGACTTCACAAATTCTAGTCTGCAAGTACTGGCGGGCGAGGGTAATGTAAAGGGACTTAAAGAAGCCTTGAACGAAACTGACTAATGATGCACTTCCATACTATCAATGGCTCGGCGACTGATCGAGCCATTCCTTCTGAGGGCAAATGATTCAACTCAGCCATCGAATAGCCACCTTAGATGATGTTCAAGACATTATTGCGCTGATGCAATTATCCATTGAAGTCAATATGAGAGCCTATCTGACGAAGGCAGAAATTGAGGCGGCGAAAGAAACCATGGGGGTTGATAATACCTTAATTGAAGATAAAACTTACTTCCTCATTGAAACAGAAAAAAATGGAGAGACTCTCATCGTAGGTTGTGGCGGCTGGGGTAAACGGCGCACACTCTATGGGGGCAATCATACCGCTGGCCGTGATGACACATTAAGCGATCCAAGTACCGAACCAGCGCGAATCCGAGCTATGTACACTCATCCGGACTGGACACGCTGTGGAATCGGAACCTATCTACTAGAAGTTTCTGAACAGGCAGCGAGAGATGCAGGATTTAAAGTAATCGAGCTCGGCTCGACGATACCTGGCGAGCCGCTATATCGCGCCAGAGGATATCAAGAGATTGAGCGGATAAATTCAATTGGCGCCAATGGTGAAGATAATCTAATCATAAAAATGCGTAAACAGCTCTAGACTTTTCAATCTATAACTCCTACTGAATCAGCATCATCTGGCTGTTAGAATCTATAATTCGCCCCGACGAGCGACTAGCTGTTCTTTAATTTCATGGGCTCGTTGTTCGGTAATGTTGTAGCCTAACATGATGAATATTGCTATAGCGGCAGTTCCCGAGGTAATGAAGATATCCGCGAGTCTGAGATTTGTCATCGCTTCTGTGGTCTGGATAGCGGCACCTGCCTCAAATCCAGATAATTTCAGGACGACCCCACCCAGAAAAAGTGCAAGGGCCTGCCCCAGCTTAACCATTAGCCAATAGATGGCACCAAATGTACCTTCTTTCCGTGGCATGCCATTTTCTAGTTCATCCAGATCGCACACATCGGCTGTCATACTCATCATTACGGTGAAAAGGCCACCGATCCCGAATGCAAACAAAGGAATCGGCAAGAACATTAAATAGGGATTTTCGGGGTTAAACCCATACCAACGCATGAGATATCCGATGATAGATATACTAGTAGAAATCAAGAAGGCATTTCGTTTACCCCATTTATTCGCCATCCAAGTGACAATCGGTATTACTAAAAAGGCACTCGTTACAGCGCTCATGGTGCCAAACCAGGCCGGCCAAGTGCCGGCAGCACCGGTATCGCCACTAAACATATGAAACAGAATGATGAAATATGAAAAGGTTGAAACTAACTGGAAACCATTGAATATTAAGAAGGTGGCTAGACACAAGCGTAAGAACTGTGGATTACTAAAGGCTGTTTTTATGTTTCTTAGTACTTCAATAAAGTTATTGCCTATTTCTTTAAATGATAAATCTTTTGTCCCTTCGATTTTTGTCGACTCAATTCCTTTACAAAATATGGCCGGTAAGATACCCAGTGCAGTACAAAGGACGCCGACAACGATCGATAACTGTCTCACACCTTCGCCCTGATTTGCGAATAAATCACTGGGGACGAGGACCCAAATCCAGGGGACGACCATCCAGGCAATTTGACCTATAAATTGCGAGAATGCCATGATTCGAGTACGTTCGTTGTAATCAGAGGTTAACTCATAACCAAGTCCGACCAGTGGTGTGGCGTACATGGTATTACCTAGAGTGAACAACAGCGACATGGTAAGAAAATACCAAAAGGTGTAGGTTTCAGAATTAGCTGCATCGAGTTGCCACATCAATGAGAATATTATGCCGCTGGCAAATGCACCAGCCATTATATAGGGACGCCGTCGACCCCACTTGGAACGGGTGTTATCAGTAATAAACCCCATAATTGGATCCGTGATTGCATCCAGGAGCCGCGGTAATGCGCCAACAATGCCTGCTAATAAGGGATCCATGCCAAAAGCTACGATGAGATAGGTGGCGAATATGGCTATCGATGCAGGTAAAAGGTTTAGCGTCAGAGTGCCTGCACCAAACGCAGCCTTTTGTCCTATGGGTACAATATCTTTTGCAGCGGTTTGGTAATGTGACATGAGGTTTTATAGTTTTTGTTTTACATCATTTCAGTTTGATTAAACTTAGCAATGATATCAAGCAGTCACACGACAAAAGGGAACTAGAATCCGTTCAGACGGACACTCTTATGACGCAACCCAGTTATTTCATATAAATTAATACCAGATTGTTATGCCGCATCGCGGAGCGATTCATACCTATTTTTGCAGGATACCGAACATGGCCTTTCGGATTGCCAGCTCCTCGGCCGATGGACTTGATACTAAACTTAAGTGGAGTTTAGTTCCCTCTGGCTTGGAATCCACGCCAGCATTTTTCAGATAGTCTGCCACCGGTATAGCCGTAGTTCCGATGATGTGGTTTTCGAAAAATTGATCGAGGGATTGCTGATATTCCCTCTCAAAAATCATCTTCAGATCAGACATCGAGTACAGGCTGTCACCATGATAGGTAGCGTAAATCTCACGCATAATATTATCCAGATTCCTCTCATTGGCTGAAGCAGTTCGAATCATCATATCGATCGCTATGGATGCCATCATGCCGCCACTGTATATGACGCCCCAATTACTGTGTTTCTTATCGCCTTCCGTCATTGAGACTGCACCAATTCCAGGATCGGTTATGTAACGCTGATAAAAGAAATCCTCAAATAATTGGATATATGATTGATCATCGAGAAATCCGACATGATGAAGTGCTTTCAGGCTGTAGTAATTAGTGAAACCCTCTTTAAACCACTCGGTACTCTCATCTTGCGCACCAAAAGATTTACCATTCCATAAATGGAAGAACTCATGGACGAGAATGAATCTCGCGATAGTCTGGGACATCTGATCGCCATTCGGATCGAGCAAAATACTAATATTATTTCCGATCACCTCGCCATCGCTCGTTGGTGCAGAGTTGATCACTACGATAGTTTTAATCGAGTCGCCATTACCAGTTCGCGGGATCCCGCCAAATAAATCCACATAGTAGTTGAATATTCCCTGAGCCATTTCTGTGAATTCATCCTGATACTGTTTCACACTGGCTCCGAGCGCAAAGATCGCTTCGAATTGACCATCTTTAATAATAAATTCTTTATGAGTTCCGGCGAATATCATGCCAAACGCCAGATCATTCAGGTCTGCTGCGACATACTGATTTTCCTTATCAGTCTTGTGCCAAGGATTACTGACTCGCCATTCTTCATCAACATCAAAAAACACCTGGATGTTCACTCTGTTTTCTCCATTGATAACAAAGAGTGAACGTCCAGTTAAAAATACACCATCCTCTCGGACGTAGGCCGCTCCATCAATACCCCCTGACCATTCAAATTCCTCATGATTCAGATTGAGCTGATAGGACATAATAAGTGCTTCATTGATATCCTCTTTCGTGGTCCAGCTTCCATCACTATGCTGAACCACATCAACCTCAGAGCCTGTCAAAGTCTGAAGAGAAAAATTCGTGACAAATTTCGCCCAACGTTTCTCATGATTATTTGCCCCGGGATACATATAATAAGTATCTGATGTGGGTACAAATCTTGCTGTGACCAAAGCCACGGTGGGTTTATCTTTGGTTATCTTGACAGTATATTGAGTCAGATTCGATTGCACTGTATCTGCACACAATGTGCCTGTTGTTAAAAGACTGAATACTACGACTAGGCAGCATTGGAAGAATAGGGCGGAAGATCTCATACTTTCTCTCAGCGAATTGGTTAAGTTATAGTGTCTAGCAATTTTTAAGCCATTTAAAATTGCTTAATTTATCGTTGTTTCACTAGTGGGTGCGATAAACAACTAGTCATTTACACGACTTAGTGGTCATATTATTTATGAATTATAAAGTACAAGATCAGTCAATATGGAAACGTAAGCAACAATTCGATTTTTATCGGAGTTTTTCTGAACCGTTTTTCGGGATTTCCGTCGATATCGATATTACGCATCTATATCAAACAGCTAAACGACAGAACCACTCAATCTTCTTGAGTTATTTACATCATATAATGACGGCAGTGAATGATGTCGTGGAGTTTAAATACCGTATTTCTGGTGATGAAGTTCGTATATACGATAGCATTGGGGTTTCGGCGACTGTTGCCAGAGAGAACGAGACATTTGGATTCTCATACATACCGTTTGATAACAATCCGCAAGAATTTACTCGTTTAGCATTAAATGAATTACAACGAGTAAAGCAGAATGATGATTTTAGCCCGGCTGCAGATGATTTAAATCTTATCCATTTCTCATCCATTCCCTGGGTGAAATTTACCTCGCTATCTCATGCACGGCACCTAGAAATTCCGGATTCAATTCCTAAAATTAGCACTGGCAAAATATACACAGTAAACGATAACTATTTCATGCCACTATCGGTGCATGTCCATCATGGACTAATGGATGCCATTCATGTCAGTCGCTTAATCGATACAATTCAGCAACGGACAGCTTAAGACGATGTCAGATTAGCGTCTTATGGCTAGTCCAGGCCGAGGAATCCACCCGTTTGGTGGGCCCATAACTGGCTGTAGATACCATCCGACTGAATTAGTTCCTGATGCTTTCCTTGTTCAACGACAACGCCGTCGTCGAGTACAATCAGCCGATCCATTGCGGCAATGGTTGACAGCCTATGTGCTATGGCTATTACGGTTTTACCTTCCATGAGTTGATATAAAGACTCCTGGATGGCAGCTTCCACTTCTGAGTCTAGGGCAGATGTCGCTTCGTCGAGAATTAATATTGGTGCATTCTTCAGGAGCACCCTTGCAATTGCAATCCTCTGTCTCTGACCACCAGATAATTTCACGCCACGCTCACCTACTTGAGCATCGAGTCCTTTATTGCCATAAGGATCCGATAAATTTTGAATGAAGTCAGTCGCTTGCGCCTGATTAATGGCTTGCATAAGCTCTGCTTCTGACGCATCAGGCCGACCGTACAGGACATTTTCACGAATCGAGCGATGTAATAACGAAGTGTCTTGAGTCACCATGCCGATATGTGCACGTAATGATTCCTGCTCAACATCTCTGATATCATGGTCATCAATCAGAATGGCGCCGCGCTCTACATCATGAAAGCGCATTAGCAGATTAACAAGGGTTGACTTGCCAGCGCCTGATCGGCCTACCAGGCCTACCTTCTCGCCGGGCTTAATCTGCAGTGAGAGCGACTCAATGACTCCTGAATCCTCGCCGTAATGAAAACTGACGTCCTTGAAATCGATCGCTCCTTTATCTACCTCAAGTGGTCGAGCGCTGTCCTTATCCGTTATTTCTATCGGTTTCGAAAGGGTGCTGATTCCGTCAGCTACCGTCCCAATATTTTCAAATAACGCACTTATCTCCCACATGATCCATTGTGACATGCCATTTAGTCGCAATGATAAACTAACCGCAACAGCAATGGCTCCGACACTGATAGCATCGGCAGACCACAACCAGATCGATGTCGCAGCAATACTGAAAGCGAGAATGTAGTTATTTAGCTGAACTGCGACGCTAATCTTGGTTACCAGACGCATTTGCTTGTAGACAGTCTTTAAAAAGCCCAGCATGCTATCCTCAGCATAATCGGCTTCTTTATTCGTGTGAGAAAATAACTTAACCGTTGATATATTAGTGTAACTATCGACGACTCGTCCTGTCATCACAGAGCGGGCATCTGCTTGCTCGGTTGAAATCTGCTTAAGTTTTGGCACCATTTTTATCTGAATCATCACGTAGATGAAAAACCAAATAATCATCGGAATGACTAATCTGACGTCGGCACTCATAATTATCACTAGCATCGAACTGAAATAAACGATGATGTATACCATGACATCGAGTAACTTCATGACGGTTTCTCTGACAGCGAGTGATGTTTGCATCACCTTGGTAGCAATCCGTCCTGCGAAGTCATTCTGAAAAAAAGAAATACTCTGTCTAAGAAGGTATCGATGGGCCGACCAGCGGATTGCCATTGGATAATTACCCAATAACGTCTGGTGAACAATCAGTGAATGAAGCAATATTAGTACTGGAATGATGATCAGTACTGTAACGCCCATCGCGATCAATGTGTCAGATTCTTCCTGCCACAGTGTTGCAGGCTCCTTCGTTGTTAACCAATCAACCAATTGTCCCATGAAGCCAAACAATGAGACCTCTAGTGCAGCAATCACTGCGGTAAGAATGCTCATCGCAATTAGTGGAGCACCGAACCCGGATGTATAGTGTCTGCAGAATGCCACTATTCCCTCTGGCGGTTGCACGGGAGCATCTGCAGGGAAGGGTTTGGTTAAAGATTCAAAAAATTTGAACATGAATCATCTATCAGTTGGCTAGTCGTCTGGCCGAAGGATACATTAAATATACTCCTATTGGCACGACAAAATCTAAGACTTTACTTATAATCAATAACTTCGTGTATTGCTAGATAAGAAGTATATGACATTTACCAATCAAACCATCGCCGCCGAGGCACTACCATCATACGAATCGGTTCATCTAACGGCCATGCCCAAAGCAGCAATGATCGTAAGTATGATATCAACCTCTATTTTCTTTTTTATTCTGACACTTGCAGTATGTGTGCCGGGCTTTTTCGGAAAGATTCCTAATTTCACTGGCTTCATACTGTATTGGATTCCGGGTATGCTGGGCCTGCTGATAGTTAGCTTAGGCTGGATATACCTGAGCCATCAGTACAGAGGTTACGCCATTCGTGAACACGATATAATTTATCGGTCAGGCGTAATTTGGCGAAAAACAACGATTTTACCCTTCATCCGAATCCAACATGTCGAGACTCAACAAGGTGTGTTGCAACGAAAATTTGATTTGGCCAAATTACAGCTTTTCACTGCCGGTGGTCAACGTGCTGACTTAACCATTAATGGGATGGAGTTCGCGATCACTGAAGGAATAAAGGGGCGACTTCTAAAAAAAATCCAGTCTGAAAACTTTTCCGAGGATTAGGCCCCATGAACCATCAGGACGACTGGCAAAAGATATCTGCAATCGCCATTGTGCACTTCTTTTTCTCCCGAGGGCTAAAACTTTTCAAGGAGCTCTTTGTCAATGCTAGTCCGGCCCTTGTCGGTATCCTGGTTGCTTTCGATGATAAAGTTTTTTGGGTCACAGCATCTATTATTGCAGTGACTGTACTTATTATTGCCGATGTTGTCATATTGTATCTAACCTATCGCTACCGAGTTGAATCTGAACAAATCGTAATCAAACATGGACTGTTTACCAAGGAGGTGCTTAATCTGAAGTATCCCAGAATCCAGAATATCAACATCTCAGTCCCCTGGTATTTCAAGCCGTTCAAGTTAGTCCGTTCGACGTTGGACTCGGCAGGCTCGACAGCAAAAGAAGCTGAAATCCCAGGTATCACTGCTAGTCGTGCAGATGAAATCAGTGCCGTGGTGAATGCTTATCAGAAACAGCATGGCATAGAAGTCGAAGAGGAGGCTGATGTAGAAAATACCACGGCTGAACACCGACTATTGAAATTATCAAACTGGGAGGTTACGAAATTTGGTTTTACCAACAGTATGATATTTGTATTCGCAGGCGCGTTATTTCCTGTAATAGAAAAACTCACAGAAACAACGGGGATAGATTTTACTGAAGAGCTGAGTAATCTGGCCAGCATGCTACCCTTCAATGATCTTGCAGCGAAGATTATTCTGGTACTCCTGAGCATAGTGTTATTCGCCTTTTCGCTTCTATGTATAACAGCACTGGGGGCTTTTTTCAGATTTTATAACTACGAGTTACACGACGAGGGTAAAAAACTCAAACGGATCGCGGGCTTACTCGAGCGACAGACAATTTCAGTTAATAAATCCAAAGTTCAGGGCGTTTCTGTTAAACAGAATGTCTTTGCAAAACTTCTCGGCCGTGTCACTGTGTACTTCCAACAGGTTCATGTTGATGCCGGCGGAATTGCTAAGAAACAATCCTTTCTGATACCGATGCTAAAGCCGGATCAATGGCAACAACAACTACGACTCATATATCCTGAGCTTTCAGATGTAACGCTATCATTTTGCGGAATACACCCTCAATACCTGATCAAACACATCGTCTATTTATCGCTATTGCCGGTCGCTTTATTTGCACTTCCCATGGCCGTACTACTCGACTGGAAGTTTATTTTCTTAATGTCATTATCAGCGCCGCTCATTCTCGCAAGCTATCTTAGATACAAACGCTATGGTTATATGGTAAGCGACGACTATTTTTTGCTAAGGGAAGGATTGATTGGCACGAATATCCACATCATCCATCGTTATAAAGCACAGCATCTTTCTGAAACATCGAGCCCAGCTCAACGTCGTGCAGGACTGGCCAGCATGAGAATTCAAATGGCTTATAAGGTGTTTAATTTGCCATACGTCGATCGTGATGTGATAACCGGCCTCATCAATGAAGGCATTTATCTGACAGAGAGCACTGAGAAAAACTGGATGTAATTGTCAGTTATTAAGCCGTAATCCGCGTATAA
Source organism: Enterobacterales bacterium (assembly GCA_965250035.1). GTDB lineage: Bacteria > Pseudomonadota > Gammaproteobacteria > Enterobacterales > CAXRAF01. Next base: position 444,795 of record OZ252282.1, read on the forward strand.
GCTTTGCTGCGGCTTGTCCCCAAAATCTATATATTTTTTCACCCGGGTGGAAGCCGTCACTTGCCATCACGTCTGGATCGCTAAGATATCCGAAGCCAAGATAGTGGGCGCTGGTGACTTGTTTAAGTTCCTGTTGCATAGTCCAATCAAATTCTCTGGCTCGTCGTCCTAGAACCCAGCGCAGAGGTTGAGGTAATGCAGGAAATGCGTGCATCGGTGGCATACCTGATGAGATAACATGACGTACTGAGAATTTAGTCTGAAGCATGTCACGCAATGCGCGTTGCTGCCTCATCCAGACAGTTGATGAAATGCCCGAAGTAACATCATTGACACCGAGTGAAATCAAGGCGATATCATATGCCTCCTCGGACGATTCTGATAACTTGCTAATTGCGTCAGCAGTCGTATCGCCGGTTTCTGCTATTAGCCTCCAACGTACTTCAAAATCGTTTGAAAGGAATTGTACAAGTTGGCCTGACAACGCCAGTTCCTGATTTGAAACGCCGACTCCCAGAGCGGCGGAATCTCCTATGATAAGTATTGAGATCGGCATGCCTGAGCCTTGAACTCCCTGCCTGGAGCCATCGGGATCAGGCAGAATAGGAGTAACTCTCCTGACATATAATCCCTGTAGGATTATTATCGGTGACATTAAAATCAGTAGAAGGTAGTTGATCATTCGTGATTTGCTCGTCCTATCGGTTGAGATGCAAATGTTTTACCGAACACCGATAGGCTAACTGTCGTCCAATAACCAGTTTGAGTCGTCACAAGTATCTCTTTGTGTCGAATACAATGTGCACTCATTATGCCTCTCGGTTAGAATATCTCAAAATCTGCACCATTCAACTAGGTTATACGTAATATTCAGAAGTGAGATTGGTGCTTGGAAGAACTTGAATTAAGCGGTAAAAAACCCAATATCTCGAACAAACACCTATAATTTAATAACAACTGGAGAACAACATGGCATTCGAATTACCCCCATTACCATACGCTAAAGATGCACTGGCACCACACATCTCTGAAGAAACCCTGGATTATCACTATGGCAAGCACCACAACACCTATGTCGTGAACTTGAATAATCTGGTTGCTAACACGGATATGGAAAGTATGAGTCTGGAAGAGATTGTCAAGAACTCAGACGGTGGCGTATTCAATAATGCAGCCCAGGTTTGGAATCATACTTTTTATTGGAACTGTTTGTCACCAAACGGTGGCGGTGAGGCAACGGGAGCAGTTGCTGAGGCCATCAATGCAGCTTTCGGATCCTTTGCAGATTTCAAGAAAGCCTATACAGATGCTTGTATTACCAACTTTGGTTCAGGATGGACCTGGTTAGTTAAGAATTCAGCTGGAGAACTCGAAATCGTAAAAACATCCAATGCGGGATGTCCATTAACAGAGGGTGCAACACCATTACTGACTTGTGATGTATGGGAGCATGCCTATTATGTGGATTATCGTAACGCACGCCCAGCTTACGTAGACGCATTCTGGAATTTGGTCAACTGGGATTTCGTGAACGCAAACTTCGCGTAATTATCCTTCCTGTACTGGTGCCGGCTATTTTGCCAGGCACCAGTCATTCAATAACACACCACACAATGCATAACATCAGCAAGCTAGCCACTCTTATCGGCTGTTTATTTCTGAGTTTGGTTTTTTCAGCCGACGAGGCAATCGATTACCCTTCTGTTGATAATAATCCACCGTACAATCTAGTCTCTCAGTTACCCTATCGGTTGGCACAGCATAAGATTTCATATGGCGAGGATGAGAGTCAATATGGTCTATTGTGGTTAACTGACGAGTCACACCAGAATGATACGCTAGTGCTGTTGATACACGGTGGATGTTGGCTCACACCTTACGATATTCAGCACACGTTCCCAATGGCCACGGCCATCAGTCAGGCTGGCTATAATGTATGGAGTTTGGAGTATCGCCGCACAGGTGACTCAGGCGGAGGTTGGCCTATAACCTATCAAGATATCAAGGCAGGCGTGTCTGCTGTGGATCAGTTGCAAGTTCATGGCGTTTCACCTAAGCAGATTATTGTCGTAGGCCACTCTGCGGGCGGCCACCTTGCGTTGTTAGTGGCACGAGATAAAGCAAAGCTAATCAGTGAGCATATTAACTTAACTGCCGTTGGTCTGGCTGCCATTAGCGATCTGGCGACCTATTCTAAAGGGGATAATGGTTGTCAGAAAGCTGGCATGCAGTTTATGGGAGGAGAGTTAGAAAATATGCGTGAGGCATATCGTGAGGCGAATCCAATCAATCATGTTATATCAGCGCCTATCGTTCTAATGCATGGCGAGAAAGACCCAATTGTATCTATTGAACAGAGCAGACAATTTACTGCGGCTGAATTAACACGCATCGAGATAAAAGATGCAGGTCATTTCGATTGGGTGCATCCTGGAAGTCCTGCATTTGTTCGTCTTCTGGATCAACTTCGGCTACTGTCTGCAGAAAAAAAAGAATAGTGTTTAGATGATGAAGACTGGTGCAGCAGAGCTCGATGAGCAGGACCCCATTGCCTACAAACGCTCAGATTTCATATTACCGGATGAGCTGATTTACCTAGACGGTAACTCACTCGGACCCCTTACTCGATCTGCTAAGGTACGTGCAGAAGAGGTTGTTAATCAGCAATGGGGTGACGACCTAATTCGCAGTTGGAATAGTCATCAGTGGATATCTCTTCCGCAAACTGTGGGTAGCAAAATTGCTCGACTGATTGGTGCGGATTCTGATGAGGTAATCGCGTGTGATTCGACCTCAATCAATCTGTTCAAGCTCCTTGCTCTGTGCCTTAAACTTAACCCTGCTCGAACGAAAATAGTATCGCAAGAAGATAATTTTCCTACAGATCTGTATATGGGGGAGGGATTACAGCATCTGCTCGGTCGAACACATTGTGAAGTACTCAATGTCAGTGCAAGTGATATTACCCAGAGTATAAACGAGGAGGTTGCTGTACTGTACCTGACTCAGGTTAACTTTCGCACCGGCTACCTGCATGACATCGAACGCATTACCCAGTTAGCCCATGACAATGGGGTATTGGTTATCTGGGATCTTGCTCACAGCGCGGGTGTGATCCCACTTGAGCTTTCCAGATGGGGTGTCGATTTTGCCATAGGTTGTGGATATAAATACTTAAATGGTGGTCCGGGCGCACCTGCATTTGTCTATGCGGCAAAGAAATATCATCCTACGTTGATGCAGCCTCTAACCGGCTGGATGGGTCACTCTGAACCGTTCGCTTTCCAGCCTGAATATTCCCCTGCCCGAGATATGAGGCAATTTTTAGCTGGTACACCTGCTGTTGTATCCATGAGCCTTCTCGATGCCGCACTGGATGTGTATGAGGATGTGGAAATAGAACAAATTCGTCATAAGTCGCTTATGCTGACGGATTATTTCTCTCGTCAGATGATAGAACGTAAAGAATTATCTGAGCTTGAGCCATGTCGTGCGAATGAACATCATGAAAGGGGTAGTCAGTTGTCTTTCCAGCACCCTCAGGCATATGCCATTTGTCAAGCCTGGATAGATGCTGGCGTGATCGCTGATTTCAGATCCCCAGATATCTTGAGGATAGGTTTTGCTCCGCTGTATTTGAGTTTCTCAGATCTGGATCTTGCACTGGATAAACTTGAACAGATCATGACCTACAAGACATATCAAGCAAAGACATACCAGCAGCGCAAAGCGGTTACCTGATAGCCGATATTCATTGTGAGACAAATCAAAGAGAAAACTAAAGAGATTCTTAATTCACGGCATGTTGTCAAAGGAATGTTTATCGCATCCTTTCTTGAGTCGACGGTTGTCCCCGTACCAATTGAGGCTGTTCTATTACCTGTCATGCAAGCCAGACGAGACAAGTTGTGGCTATTAGCATTAGCTGCCACGCTTGGATGCGTTGTTGGTTCAGTATTTGGTTACGCCATAGGTTATTATCTTTTTGAGATTGCCGAACAATGGGTCGTTGGCACCATTACGAGCCAAGAGCAATTGGATCAGGTGATGCTTCAAATGCGAGAGCAGGGATTTTACTTTGTCCTGTCATTTGGAATCGCACCAGTGCCGCTGCAGATTGCGATGATAGCAGCCGGCGCGACAGGATTTTCTCTGAGTTTGTATTTGCTAGCAGTCACTATCTCTCGTGTGATACGTTATTATGGCATTGCAATTACCGTATACTATGCGGGAAATCAGGCTGAAAAGTTATTTAAGAAATATAAATATTCGGTCATTTTCTCATTGCTGATAATCATAGTCGTCTTATGGTTTCTAACTTAGGGCAACAAAATAAAATGAATATTGCTAAAGACGAATGTGTGACACCGGGTCTTATATCAGTCGATCATACGATCGCTCAAATTCTGGATAGTATAGATGTCACACAGCCAATAGAGATGATTCCAATAGCGTCGGCTCTCGAAAGGGTGCTAGCGAGTGATATTACTTCACCCCATAACTTCCCGCCCTGGCCAGCGGCTGCGATGGATGGCTTTGCATTCAACGTCAGTGATGCAGACAATAATAAACCATTACAATTAATTGGCAGTGCACTAGCGGGACATCCATATTCTGGAACTGTATCGGCAGGCGAGTGTGTGCGTATCACGACCGGTGCGCCGTTGCCGGATGGCTGTGATACCGTAGAAATGCAAGAGAACTGCGAGGCCAGTGATTTGACGGTTGTGCTACGACAGCCAGTCGACAGGGGACAACATGTACGCCAAATTGCCTCGAGTACTCTACAAGGGCAAACTATTCTCGAATCGGGAATCAGGTTGGGACCTAAAGAACTGTCTTTGATTGCTTCGACGGGAATAGCGATGGTTGCAGTCTACAAGCCGTTACGAATCGCGGTATTTTCCACTGGCGACGAATTGACTAGCCCGGGAATGCCGTTGGAGCCCGGCAAGATTTATGACAGTAATCGCCTGACCATCTTAACGATGTGTCGTCGAATGGGGTATCAGGTGATTGATTACGGCCTGGTGGCCGATGATCCCAGCGCGATTGAAACTATCATGCTAAAGGCCAGTAAAGAAGCGGATGTCCTTTTGACAACGGGAGGCGTTTCTGTTGGCGAAGCCGACTACATCAAACCGGTTATCGAGAAAATTGGACAGCTCGATATTTGGAAAGTCGCTATTAAACCTGGCAAACCAATCGCAATCGGTTCGATCGGTGATTGTCGATTCTTCGGATTACCTGGCAATCCCGTGTCCACAATTGTGACTTTAAACAAAATCGTTAGGCCCGCATTGCAGAAACTTTCTGGTCAATCCGTTACATTTCCTCAGGCCTTTAGAGCAACCTGTACCGATACATTGCGCAAGCGAGTAGGGCGTCGTGATTATCAGCGAGGATTCGCATCTGTTAGTGAATCAGGCGATTGGCTGGTACGCAGCACTGGTCCACAGGGATCAGCCCGACTGGATTCTGTGGTCATGGCAAATTGTTACATCATTCTTGAGCCAGATTGTGCTGGTATTAAGGCGGGCGAGACGGTGACTATCGAACTATTTGATGCGAGTCTAAACTAAACTAGCCGCCAGTAACCGACATAATTCGAATGACTTGATCTGGCTTGTTGATAAATTCGTGCTTTTGAGGTTTCAGCGCAAGTGCCTTGATTAAATGGTTTTTTAGTTCTTGATCATCGACACCAGAGCGAAGGATTGGCTTTAATGGATAGCTGTGCTCCTGTCCCAGGCATAAATAGAGCGTGCCATCCACACCTAGTCGCACGCGGTTGCAGGTGTCACAAAAATGTTGAGAAATTGGAGTAATAAAGCCGATTTGAGTCCCATTCGGTGTAGAATAATATCTTGCAGGACCTGCACCCTTAGCAATAGTGGGAACGAGACCGTGTTGAACTGAGAGTTCCTCTTTAATATCTTGCAAGGAAACGTAATGTTTTGATGCTTCTTTTCCAGTTTCACCCATCGGCATGGTTTCAATCAGACGTAAAATAAATCGATGCTGTTCACAAAATTCGAGCATATCGCTTACTTCGTGATCATTGATACCCTTCATTACAACCATGTTGATTTTAATCGGTTCGAATCCGGCATCCTTAGCAGCCATAATGCCATCCAATACTTTCTGTAACTTGCCGCCGCTAATATCCCGAAATGTCTCTGGGTTGAGAGAATCCAGGCTAATGTTAAGTCGATCTACACCAGAAGAGCGTAAATCTTTGGCCTGTTTGGCTAGTTTCACGGCGTTGGTACTCATCGACATATCTTCGATGCCGGATATTGCCGATAAACGACCAGCCAATTCAGCAAGGTTTGGACGCAGTAGGGGCTCACCGCCTGTGATTCGTACTTTCTTCAATCCCAAGTCAGCAAAGGCAGTGATTAGGCGTTCTATTTCATCAAAGCTGAGCCATCGCTCCGGAACTTCGAAATCTTTGTAGCCCTTGGGTATGCAGTAGAAACAACGCAGATCACAACGATCAACGACTGATAATCGAATATAGTCAATCGTTCTACCAAAGGGATCTATGTACTGGTTATTACTCATATAGCATCATTTTAGTCGTTCTCCTGAGTCGATGTACAGAGTATTGTTGTTAAGGCGTTATTCAAACTGTGTAACACATTGTGAATTTCAATAGGTGGACGAGGTTAAAAAAAAGGCTAGTACAATAGACTAGCCTTTATGACGTAATAGCGGTCGACTATTACTTAAATTGTGGCAACAGCACACTGTCTATAAACCAGACAGTGCCGTTTGTTGTCTTCACACCCTGGCACTCGACCACTGATTGATTGATCATCGGAGTCGCATGGCGACGGGTATTGAATAACTTCTGTCCTTGTAACGTTGTGATACTCTTACGAAAGAAACTTTTTCGTGGGTCGACCTTTCTTGGTACCACATGGTAGGTGAGGATTTGGGTGATGATGTCGATCTCCTCCTGAGAGGCTACGCCTTCTGATAAGCCTAAGATTTTAAATGCGCCTAGCGCATTTAAGATGGGGCTTGGTATCGCTAAAAAAGCCTCATCTCTTGGAGCAAACACGGTGAAATTTCCAGGCTGACTAAGGGCATCTGCCAAGCCTGCTTCAACCACTAAACTGGTCAGAATACTGAGTTCTGGCGTAGCGACGGCTGCTTCAGTAATTGTACCTGGGAAATCGATGAGTTGAGTCCGGTTGCATTGTCTGATTTCTTTCCAACTGGCCTCTACGACTGTCGTAATGGTTATGATTGCAACAACGAGTATTGCTTTAAGTGTGTTGTTAAACATAGCTTGCTCCTGAGTGTAAATTATTGACGAGGATGAGATCTAATTGACCCTTAGATAGGATTTGTCTCATGCATAGGGGTATACGCTGAGATGTTTGGTTAGATCCGCAGTGATGGGGTATAGGTAGTTGATTGTGTGTTAAAAAAACGGACGTTATATACGATGTACTAGGTATGAAAAATCGGATTGCTCAGAATGGCTATAATTTATCCTGCTTCGTCGGCAACATGACTTCGTTCAGATAGTAACGATTGAAGATCATCCAGCACCAGGTAAAAGCAGGGCACGATGATAAGAATAATTAGCGTGGAGAAGACGATTCCGAAACCAAGTGAAATAGCCATTGGGATCAGTTGGTATGCTTGTCTGGATTGTTCAAGGATAATAGGAGTCAATCCCCCGAAGGTAGTCAGTGCTGTGAGTGTGATCGGCCGGAAACGCCTGACACCCGCTTCCAAAATCGCTTGATAGGGCGTGAGCTTTTCACTTAGCTTATTGGCATAATCGACCATGATCAAGGCACCATTGACGACGACGCCGCTCAGCGCAACGAATCCCATTAAACTAACGATGGATAAGTCATACCCTAAGATAAGATGCCCTATGACTGCTCCGATTACTCCGAACGGAATAGCTAGCATGACCATTACTGGCTGTAGATAACTCCTAAACATAATAGCCAGTAATGAATAAACCACAAACATGGCCATTGCGAATCCGCTCCATAATACCTGTGTCGACTCTCTCATCTCTGCAGCTGTTCCACGAAATGACCAGGTGATACCGGGATATTGCTGTTGCAGATCGGGTAATACGTCTTGATTGATTGCATCAAGAACCTGATTCACGGCACCCGCAGGTTCCACGTCCATACCAACGGAGATAATTCGCCGACCATCGCGACGTTGAAGTGAACTGTAGGCTTCGCCTTGTGATACTTCTGCGACATCCTGTAGTGGTACTTCCTGACCATCAGGCGTGTAAATGATAAAGTTATCGAGGGTGCTCTGTTGCTGACGCTCTTCCTTAGGCAACTTGACTCGAACTTCCACCTCATTAACACCACGTAATTGTCTGAGGGCTACTGAGCCGAAAAAGGCATCGCGGACTTGGCGGCCAATATAATCCGGAGTGAGTCCGAGAAGCTCTCCCTGTGGTCTTATCGTAAAGTCATACTGCAATTTTCCAGTATTCAAACTGTCATTAACATCACGTGTATTGGAGTATTGTTTCATTGTCTCGACAAACAGCTCTGAAGCTGATTCGAGCATGTCGAGATCGCTATGACTCAGATCGACGCTAATATCATCCCGCCATCCTCCCGGGCCACGCTCTGCTTCAAAGGTTATCTGGTCCACACCGTCTATCTCACCAATTTGATCGCGCCATAGTTCGATGACATCCTGTGCTGACATGTCTCTTTGGTCTGGATCTTTAAGTACGATCTCTACATCAATGAACGTTTTACGCCTAACATTGGTTTTAATCCCTTCAGCGACCTCAAACAGGTTGTGTTCCAAGAACATCTCATAGGTTGAGTCGGTAATTTGCTGAGCAATTGCAGCGGCCTTATCCTGGGTCGTTCCCACGGGGAGCCTTACACCGGCTTCAATTTCATCGGCCGCTTCCCTTGGCATCATGACGATACCCATATGGTCGCTCTTCACGAAGCCAATCGCGACCGCGAGTAAACAAATAGCGGCAATTAGAGTCGTGTAGCGATCATTGAGACGGCCAATTAGGAAAGAACGATACCTGGTCTGCACGAAGTGGTTGAATCCAGCTGCCAGGTGTCGTTGCTTGCTGTGAATGAACCGACCTACTGGGTTCCTGGTTTTTTCTTCACTATGTGCCAGATGCGATGGCAATATGTACAACGCCTCAACCAATGAGATCGCTAGTACCGTTATGACTACCACGGGCAATGGCCACCAAAATAGTCCTGTCGTCCCCGGGATAAATAAAACTGGAATGAACGCTACGATTGTCGTTAGAACGGTGAAGGTTACTGGTGCTGCGATGTCCTTGGCGCCTTTGATTGCTGCCGTCATGATGTCATCGCCTTGTTCGCGGTATTGATAGATGTTCTCACCCACCACGATAGCATCATCCACGACAATACCCAGTGCGACTAGGAAGGCGAACATCGATATCATGTTAATGCTAACACCAAGCATCGGCATCAGCAGTAAACTGCCCACGAAGGAAATGGTCATTCCCATCATAATCCAGAAGGCAAGTTTATACTCCAGGAATGCCCCGAGAATAAGCATGACAATAAAAATAGCCATCCAGCCATTGCTCAAAAGTAGGTTCAGTCGATCGCTGAAATCTTCTGCTCGATTGCTATCGATGCGTATTTGAACACCCTCCGGAAGGATAGATTCTTGCTGTTCTATGACCCGATTCACAGCGGCTGCTATCTCCAGCGGGGATTGATCACCGATACGATATATCCGCATTCCAACCGATGGAGTCCTGTTGAATTGACCATGAAAGCCATCCTCTTCGAAACCATCATATATATTCGCAATGTCACCAAGTCGTACGAGTGCGCCTGTTTCAGTGGTAACTACCGGAATGGTTGCATACTCACTGGACCACTGCTTGCGTTCTTTCATCCGAATCAGGATCTCTCCTTCATTCGTTTCTATCGCACCAGCTGGGACATCTTGAGCTGCCGATGAAATTAGTCTAGCGACACTACCGAGGGTGAGGTTGTATTGCCTTAGTGTGCGCTTCGGTATCTCAATGTGGGTTACATAACGTGGGACATTATTCAGGGAGACCTGTGAAATTTCGGGTTCGTTGGCAAGGCTATCACGTAGCTGCTCCGCGAGTTGCCGAAGAGTCCATATGTCGACATCACCATATAAAGCAATGTTCATTACATCGCGTTGTTGCACCTCCATGGACACCGTTGGTCGTTCAGCATCATCTGGAAATGTTCGTATTCTATTTACCGCCTGATCGATATCCTGAAATGCTTTCATTCGATCAATACCAGTCACAAGCTCGAGAGTGATCGAGCCGCGTGCTTCTCCGGCGTTAGAGCTCATCTCTTTGATGCCCTGTACGCCTCTGACAGCTTCCTCAACGGGTTGTAGAATACCTTTTTCAACTTCTTCAGGTGAAGCACCAGGATAATCTACATTCACTTCGATGATATCTAGTTCGAATGCAGGATAAACTTCTTTCTGTACCTGTGTGGCCATATATAGCCCACCTACTAGCAGAAGTACCATGAACAAATTTGCGGCAATAGAATTTCTGGCCATCCATTCGATGGGGCTAATCCATGCTGCTTTGCTATCAGTCGATGTGGCCATTAGTTAGACATTCTTGGTGATACTGAGCTTGATTTAAGTTGCACAGTCGCTCCCTGCTTTACTGCAGAAATATCTGTGATGATGACTTCATCGCCATCATTTAAACCATCGGTGATGTAGCTGTATTTTTCGTCTCTGAATGCCACAGTCACTGTCCTGATGTCCAATGTATCACCATCCTTAACCCACACAGTGTTTCGTTTGCGAAGATATTCAACCGGTAGCTTCACCGAGGAGGGGATTGCTTTGGCAGGCAAGTCAGTTTCAACATAGCTACCGGCAATGAGCGGGTTTTCGCTAATTTGCTGTGCATTGTCATTCAAACCGAGAGGATCATTGACTTCAATCAGTACGCGAGCCATCCGTGAAGATTCATCGAGTGCTGATATGATCTGTATTAATTTACCGCGCTTGCTATAGTCGGTTTGCCATGCCGTTTTATTCCGAATGATGACGTCAGCGTCGGCTGTTGGATCAGCAGGTGGAGCCAACCAGGTTAATTGAGATAATGGGAGGCTTGCCTCTATCCAGTACGTTTTGGTACCAATAATCTCAGCCAGCATGTCACTTGGTGATAACTGCGAACCTAAATTCGCGCCACGTCTGAGGATCTGACCTGCGAATGGCATTTTGATAACGGTTCGCTGTAATGCGAGTTCGGCTCTGGCAAATTCAGCTTTCGCGGCACGGAGATTCGCCTCTGCCTGTTTCTTCTGAGGCTCACGCAAAATTAAAGACTTATTTTCGTTTGCGATACTATTGCTAACTAACTCGAATGCTTTTCTTGCTCGAAGCTGTTCCCCTGATTCAATCTGATAGGCTGATTCGGCTTTAGTCAACTCGGCGCTGGCCTGCTCAAGTGCCAACTGATAGTCAGTAGGATCCAATTTGACCAGCCACTCATCTTTCTGAATGAGGTTTCCGGGTACGAAGTTATCGGCGACATCGATGACCTCACCACTGACTCTTGGCTTGAGTTCGACTGATTGCGCTGGCATGACTACGCCGTAAGCACGAATGACGGGTACGTTGCTGCGTTTCTCGGCTGCTATAACCTCAACGAGCATAGGGGTGCGTTTTGTAGCGCCATCCTTTTGCGCCTTAGGTTCAGTACTGAATATCAAGCTAATTACGATGGTCGTTGCGACCAGCATAATAAGGCTGGTCATGAGAGGTTTTACATACTGGTTTGTGGTTTTTTGCATTATAAGCGTTTGTACCAATTCTTCAGATTAATTGGGTGTCAATTCATACGTAGCCTGACAGGGTGTGGATTCTATTATAGAGGATAATTCAAACAATATAATGCATAGATTTTACAATGAATAGAACGGTTGTGCTTTCGAGTTACTCTGATAGATTCGTGACAGGTCTTATCTGATATCCACCAGTCGGCTAGTCTCGTATGCTTATGGTAGTTAGCATCGGGAAAAAATTTTATGCAAATCAGATTATTCATTCTTCTAACTCTACTGATACAAGGTCCAATGGTCATGGCGAATAACTTGAATGATGATGTACAACGCTGGATGATTGTGAATGATACGGTAATGGGTGGTCGTTCTGACTCGAATCTAAGCTTGACTGGAAATAATGACATTTTCCGCTTCTCAGGATTCCTGTCACTTGAGAATAATGGTGGATTTGCCAGTGTAAGAGCCATTTTCCCGAAAAAATTCTTTCGCACCGCTGAGCAAATATGTATCCGGGTACGTGGAGACGGGAGACGCTACCAACTCCGTCTGCGTGCAGGCGGTGATCTGGACGGCATTTCATTTGTCCAGAGCTTTTCAACAGAGTCAGATCAATGGCAGGACCTTAAGTTCAATATTGCCGAGTTTGAGCCTACCTTCAGAGGACGCCAGCTTGATAACATTCGCAATATCCGGCCCGAAGAAGTTAGACAGGTAGCATTTATGCTAGCCGATAAAAACCCCGGTGAATTCCAGCTCGATTTCAAGTCAATTAGGCCGTGTAGTGCTTCTAGTTTTGTCTGAGATTATGGGATTGATTAACTAATGGATTCACTAGTTAACGCCAGCCTTGCATCCAGAATTCGGTGTTTTTTAGTTCAGTCCAATCAATCCTGTATGTGTTCCTACTATACACAGACTCAATTTCACATCTAACGACTTTATCATTGTCGTCACGAACCAACCGCGTAACCAGGAAGTGCTTTTCTTTGTTCTCGGGACTGACTGCCGTCCACTTTGATCTCAGTAATTTATCTGGATTAATTCGGATCATAGGCAAAAAATCTCACTGCTTATATTAGCTTTCTTACACCAGTCGCGTGTGACGACGAAGCCACGCATCACTTCTTGCTCTGCGCTCATAGCAACAACCTGCTTTGCGCCTGAAAATGAATTCATGTGGAACGGCTCCAAAAGTTGCAAGTCATCAACTGTGACTGCAGAAAACCAGTAGGGCTTGATTAAATCATACCAACTCAAGTGCTTGCCATCAGACATCACAGTCGCAAAATCTTCAGCTAGAATCCAGAATCCTTTCGAGTGATCTGGCGATATTTGTTCGGGGTACACAAAGTGTTGTTCAATGTATTGTTTATAGTGATAGTAGAGACTACCCCGAGTAAGCAGCGCAACCTGGTCAATGGTGAGTTGCCGAAGATTGTTATCATCAGACTCAATGAGTCTTCTGCTAAGTTGGAGCTGATGCGCCATCATCCGCTGATATTTTATATCCAATCTGTCTCGTAAACCTGGACCAATCCAATCTGCTAATTCGCTGCCAATACCGCGCTGCAAATAGAATTTCACCGCTAGCTCAGCATGAACTTTTCTACCATCTGCTACAGATTGAATTAAGGCATCAAATTCCCCAATCGTCTTCCTATCAATGTGAATTTGCTTATTGCGTTCGATCAATTCGTAATGATCGTTGTTTTGTATGCTGAGAAAAAATAGATCTTCAAAATAGTGTCCTAGCCTCCGATAGGTAATATCGAATCTCTGAATGGGTGGTGAGATAGCATGCGATAAGATAGAGTCGATATCTGAAGTGTCTAAGTCGAAGTGAGACCTGAGGTTCGTCGTGTCAATTAGCTCAGGACTGGTTAACAACCAGTTGTAATCTGCATTAATTCTAAGTGGTGTTATCATAGGGCATCAATCAGTACTAGCCAGATTATTGCAATCCAATTTACAATATCACCAGTACAATAATCAGAATACATTAATCTAAGCAATCTAATCAAAACTCAAAATGACCATCGTATCCAGGAGAAAACAATGAGAAATATCCTAGCCATCATTTTGCTGGCATTACTAATGACGACACATACATCTGCGCAACCAGCAACTGATGAGAAACACGCCAAGGCAGCGACAGAGTTTCGTCAATCAATTTACAAGCTCATTCGGAGTAATGTTGGACCGCTTGGAGGTATGGCACGCGGAAATGTGGCATTTGACTTAGACACTGTCAAGAAAAATGCCACACGCGTCAATCAACTCGCATTAATGATTCCTGATTATTTTATGACTGATACATCTGGCTTTGATGTAACGACTGATGCGTTACCCAAAATATGGAACAACAAGGCAGATTTCGAAATGAAAGCATCCGCATTGCAGGACGCTTCTGCGAGCTTATTAAAAACAGCAGAGGCTGGTGATGAGGCAGAAACAAAAAAGGCTATCGGCGCTTTATTTCGTACCTGCAAGTCTTGCCACGACGAATATAAAAAAGATTAAGCCGATTAAAAATAACTAATGGTCTCCGGAGCAAAATACTCTACTAGACCGTAGACGAGGGCAATGCAAACGAGCAACACACACAGCGCAAGCAAAAGTCTGTGTGTGTTGATATTCTGATGCTCTCTCAAAGGCTTCTTTCCGTGAATCATTGCTGACACAAGAGGCTGTTTCTTATACCAGGCGTAAAACATCACGGCTACTATGTGCAATGCTATTAAGGCGACTAGCATATCGAATGTCAAATGGTGCAGACGAGACATTACTTTTTGTGTTTCATCTGATATAGCATTGTAATAGGGGCCGTAGAATAGGATGTCATCGGTCATAAATAGGCCCGTCGATGCCTGTATCAACAATAACCCCAGTAGCAGTATTACCGACAGACCACCAAGGGGGTTGTGGCTGGCAAAGGGTTCAGAGGTTTTGCTGAATACTGTTCGACTGTATCCAATGATGGTTGTTGGCCCGTATAGAAACTCTGCAAATCGTGCGTATTTCGGTCCAATAAATCCCCATACGATGCGAAACAGTAACAATGTCATCAGCGCATAACCACCATACTCATGGTAGTACATCGCATCGTCCATGAATTCCATGCTATACCACTGAAAGAAAAACAGTCCCACGATCAACCAATGTGTCAATCGAGTTGGGAGATCCCAGACGGTAGTCTTTTTCACCGGATCAGTCATCCGCTTGCTCCAGCGCAAAACGTGGCTGCTGCTCACCGCTAATTGTCACGGTCTCCTGAAACATTTCATAGGGTCTAACCCATAGTGCGCCTTTACCGTACAGTGGTTTATAAAGCACCAGTTTTTCAAGCGATTCGCTGTGTGTTACTACGTCGATAACTTGATAATATTTCCCTTTATAATGCCGGTAGCGGCCTGGTTTAATTTGATATTCTGTCGTCATGTCTTAATCATTATCGTTACATATTCTCAATGGCTGTATAGGTTGGGTGAGCCATGGCTTCCATAAACTGCTGTTTTAAAGTATCTACAATCACTGATTCTGAATCAATATTCATGGCGAAGTACAGGCCTGTTGAAAGTCCTTCGAGTTTTTTCTGTGCGTAAAAATTATCCATCGAGTGCGAATGTCGCTGAATAAAATACTTCATGCCTAGTGCACTTGAGGCAATAAAATCGACACGTCCTTTAAGCAATAACGAATCTAGTTGCTTGTAACTTTGAGCCAATATCAACTCACCGCAGTTGAGCTTCTTTAAGTATTCATGAGTCACATCGCTTCGCACGACAGCGATTTTACGATTGGAACAAATATCTTCATTTACGAACTCTTCCTTCCTGCCTGTCAGGCCATAGAGATAATATTGAATCTCCTTAATTTGGAATAACCAATGAAACTTATCTTCACGTTCTGGTGTTCTGGCGACAGAGTAGAGTAGCGAATTGGTCAGTTCGGTGGCTGTTCGAATCGCTCTATTCCATGGCATTAAAGTGATGGAATAGTCGTATCCACTTTCCAGCATGACATGGCGTAAAAAGTCAGTCGCAATGCCTGAGACCTGTTCATCCTTCAAGTAATTCAGTGGGTAAGATTCTTCCGTGACGATCGTGATTGTTTTGCTCGCAAAACAATGCAAAGAAGAGAAGAGCAGGGCGCAAACGACCAGAAATTTAGGCATGCTTGAGCGTTTCTTTAATCGCCTTAAATAGTTTCTCTTCGGTGAATGGCTTCTGAATAAACGTGATGTCGTCAGTGATGATACCTTTATCCGTAAAGACATTTTCAGAATAACCAGAAACGAAAATAGAAGGTATCGGCTTGATCTTGTTCAAAGCATCGGATAATTCCTTGCCATTCATTCCGGGCATAATGATGTCAGTAATCAGCAAGTCAAAGTTAGGATCTTTGCCATAAACATCCAATGCTTCAATAGGGTTTTCCATGGCTGTGATATCGAAATCTGTCGTACTTAGTAGATCTTCGAGATAAGTCCGCACATTAACATCATCCTCACAGATCAGTACCTTGCCGCTGAACGTGTATTCCTGTGAGGAAACCGTTTCGGTTTTTGTCTTACTTTCGACATTAACGTCGGCCACAGGGAAGTACACATTGATCGTTGTACCGACACCAATTTCTGAATCGATTGAGATATGACCATCCCATTTGGTGATGATGCCATACACGGTAGACAGGCCTAATCCAGTCCCTTTTCCAACGGGTTTAGTCGTGAAGAAAGGATCGAACACGCGATCAACAATTTCCTGATCAATACCGGTTCCGGTATCGCTGACTTGGAGATGGACATATTCTCCACCATCGACGTTCACTATTTTTGCCGTCTCATCAGTGGATGAATCGATGGTCCGACACGATATGACGATATCACCGCCGTCGGGCATCGCATCCCTGGCATTAACCGTTAAATTAATGAGTATAAGGTCAATCTGATTTTCATCGGCAATGATTGGTTTGACGGGTTCAAGTTCATAACGGATGTGCATTTCTTCCGAGATCAATCGCTCCAGCATCTTTGATCTATTACGGATTAACTCATGACAAGAAATTGCCTTCGCCTCACTCACATCCTTGCGCGAGAAGACAAGTAGTTGGTTGGTCAATTTAGCTGCCCGTTCACTACTCTGCACGATGGCATTTAATGCTTTTTCGATTCGTTCGGTATGGCCCTGACTAAGGAACGTCTGTGCCAGGTTAGCGTTACCCATGATGACCGTCATGATGTTATTGAAATCATGTGCTACACCGCCCGCTAATTGGCCTATCGCATCCATCTTTTGCGAGTGTCGCAACTTCTCTTCGAGTTCGATGCGCTCATTTTGTTCTTCTCTCAATCGTTGGGCGAACTCATAGGACTGCAGCATGTAGTTGTAGGTATTCTTAGCGAGGCTACCAAGCTCATCGCCACGCTCGTAGAGGCTGGGTTTTTCTGGCTTTTCCCCGGGAGCGAGACTGTCAACTTCGGCGGCTAGTTTAGATACGGGTTCAGCGACATAGAAAAGGCTAATCAGATAGATGATCAACGATACCATCGCGATAAGCATAAAGTCGACCAGGGCATTCAACAGGGCTTGCTCATAAAATTCGACCAGGCCGGCTTCGTAATCGATTTCGATGACGTGCTTTCCAGTCGTCTGTTCTCCAAGTTGAGTAATCAGGACTGGATGATTGATCACCCGATTCGATAGACCCAGAGGGCGCCAGATACCGGCCGGTGCCGGGACTTCACTGGATGCAAGTTTTTCACCATCATCAGCGTATAATTCACTGCGGACGATATAGGGGTTGGCGGTCGAACCATCAACGAGACTCTGAGATATAGGCTCGTCCAATTTGAATATTGCATCGGCTGCTATCCCCTCAGTTTCTCTGAGGTGGCTTTCAACTGTTTCATCGATACGCTCAACAGATGCTTCAAAGTTACTCGAGAGTCGGTATAGCGATAATGAAGCACCTAATATCACTGTAATCATAATAACTACGAGTGACAGGCGATTAGATAATTTCATCTCAGCCATGGATAAACCTTATTATTTTAGTCGTCTTGCCCCGCTTACTAATCAGTCTAGCACAAATAAGAGAAGTCATTGAACAAATTCAACCGGTTGAATATTCGATAATGTTATACTGAATATAATCACTCTGACTACCCAGCAAAGCACATAATGTTGATTCTAGACAATAGTACGGTCGACCAACTCAGCGAGTCATTCTATCGTGTTCAGCAACCGGACTCGATTGAGTCTCCAGAAATCATCCGATTTAACCATTCACTGGCCAAATTTCTGAATCTGATGCTAGTTGACGAATCGGATTCAGATTTGGCAGCGATTTTTTCCGGTACATCATTAACCGAAACGATTAATCCAGTGGCGCTGGCTTACGCTGGCCATCAATTTGGTCAATTCGTGCCACAGCTTGGAGATGGGAGAGCCATACTACTTGGTGATGTTATTGCGACGGATGGACTGCGCTACGATCTCCAACTAAAGGGCTCAGGACAGACTGAATTCTCGCGCAATGGTGATGGCAAGTCGGCCTTAGGTCCCGTGCTCAGGGAATATATCGTCAGTGAAGCGATGCATCACCTGGGGATACCCACAAGTCGGGCACTCGCAGCGGTATCAACCAATGAGTGGGTTTATCGTCAGAAAGGACAAGAGCCCGCTGGAATATTCACTCGTGTGGCCCGTGCCCACATTCGGATTGGCACATTTGAATATTTTGCCGCACGGCGAATGACCGAAGAGTTAAAACAGCTGGCTGACTTCACTATTACCAGACTGTACCCGGACATTTCAGATGCTGACAATCCGTATCTGGAGTTATTCAATCAAGTGGCAAAGAATCTGCTGCAGTTAGTGGCGAACTGGCAATCAGTTGGGTTTATCCACGGTGTGATGAATACCGATAACATGAGCTTGGCAGGTGAGACGATTGATTACGGTCCCTGTGCATTCATGGATAGTTTTCAGGCTGATAAGGTATTTAGTTCTATAGACAGACATGGACGATACGCCTACAACCAGCAACAGAACATCGTGCAGTGGAACCTGTCATTATTAGCTTCATGTTTGGTGCCATTGGTCGATGATCAGGAGCAGCAAGCAATTGCAAAACTGAATACAATAATGGAATCCTTACCTGGGTTGTATGAGACATACTGGCTCGCTGAGTTTCGTCCCAAGTTTGGTTTATTTAACCAGCAAGATGATGATAAGTCGTTGATTGAGCAAACATTAGAATCATTCGAGCGTGACAGAATCGACTTTACTAATGGCTTTCGTGGATTGGCAGAGAATCTGTCAGATCGACACCAACAGCGATTAACCCAGCAGGAAGAAACATTGGATGAGGCAATCAATCTGATGCACCTGCATAACCCCTGGATCATTCCAAGAAATCACCAAATTGAGATGGCTATTAGCAATGCCTATGAAGGGGATTTCCAGCTATTTCACCAGCTCTGTGACGCGCTCATGCAACCCTATGCCGTGGATAATCAATACCAAGAATTCACTCATGCACCAACCAAAGAACAGGTTGTCAGGCGTACATTTTGCGGGACCTGATATCCTGTTGATTGCTAGCTACTGCTAGACATGGAGTTAATGAATCGATTTGCTTCGTCGATCGAGCGGTTCATCTCACTTATCAGTCGAGTCACATTCATCTCAATTTCTCCAAGCTCACCCTCCAGAGATTGGATCGCCTGAGCATTGAGGTTATGTTTCAAGTACAGGACTTGGTCGTTAAAGATGGTTAATACTGGCTGAATCCGAGATTCGGCCTTTTTCATAGCCCTAATGAGCTTGCTATATTGGGATTTCGTTTCACGAAGTTTGCTGGCGCTCTTGGATTTAAGGCTAGCATTTGAGAATTGCTCGAGCTCAACCTCCCACTCATCGAATAGGGCCTGAGATACGTCCTCGATTGACTCAATTCGGTTGCGTATGCTGTCAGCTAATGCCTGACTCGCTTCAAGCTCGGAATTGAGATCGTTATAAATAGTTTCCAGACTACCGCCATCGAACTGCTTGACCGACTTAAATTTCTCGAGGGCCGATTTAAATTGTTCTTTTGTTTCTTCCTGTGTTTCTTTGGCATCTTCTACCCGATCGACCAGGATGTCACGTTTATGAAATCCTGCCTTCTCCATCGCAGAATAATATGCAGACTGGCATCCACTAAGTACTAAAATAATTGACACAAGAATCGAAAAATTACGTAATAACATGAGTGACGTTCATTTGCTGGACATGCAGTGAGTCTATCATGCTCGCTTATAAATGATCCATATTGACGACAAAAAGTCTGTCAACTACTTGAAATTACACGGGTTATACCCACTTAAAGAATAATTTAACTTATAATAATGCGGCCTATGAAAACTTTACAAACCTCAATAGAAAAGTTCCTTCAACATGAGTCTTCAGCAGGTATTCTGTTGATGCTGACTGCAGTACTTGCCATGATCGTGGCTAATTCGCCATTAAATGTGTATTACAACCTATTACTCGATACGCCTGTCGAGATCACAATTGGCAAGTTAGAAATCGCCAAGCCACTCCTGTTATGGATCAATGATGGGTTAATGGCAATGTTTTTCTTTCTTGTTGGATTGGAATTAAAACGAGAGATGACGGTTGGCGAGTTGAACAGTCCTCGCAAAATCATGTTGCCGGCCATTGGTGCGATCGGTGGCATGTTCATTCCTGCCCTGATATACGTCTGGTTCAACTACGATGATCCTGAAAACATCAAAGGTTGGGCGATTCCGGCGGCTACTGACATAGCGTTTGCCCTGGGCATTTTGACCCTGCTTGGTTCACGGGTACCGATCGCGTTAAAAATCTTCCTTACGTCACTTGCGATCTTTGACGATGTCGGTGCGGTTATGATCATCGCATTCTTCTATACAGCCAACTTATCAATGACGGCGCTATTATTTGTAGCCTTTTGTGTGCCCATCCTAGCGTTGATGAATTACAAGGGAGTATCGTCACGATCGGCCTATATATTCGTCGGTGTAATCATGTGGACAGCTATGCTCAAATCTGGGGTTCACGCTACACTCGCCGGGATATTATTAGCATTGTTTATTCCGATGCAGTCTGAAGATGGTTCATCCCCATTACGCGAACTCGAGCATGATATGCATACCCTGGTCGCTTTTGCTGTCCTTCCGATCTTTGCGTTTGCCAATGCCGGTATCGACCTCCAGGGAATAGGCCTCGATCAATTACTGCATCCCGTGCCAGTAGGAATCGCACTTGGCTTATTCCTCGGTAAGCAAATTGGTATCTTCGGCCTCTGTTGGCTCGCTATAAAGGCCAAACTTGTCGAAATGCCGAAAGGTATGAATTTCGCAAGTCTTTATGGTACGGCCTGTTTGGCTGGAGTCGGTTTTACGATGAGTCTATTTATCGGGTCTCTGGCATTTGAGGATGGGGTCGCGATTAGTTTATTCGATGAACGACTGGGTATCATGATTGGCTCACTCGCTTCGGGATTGGTTGGGTATTTCGTCCTGGCGGCCACCTTGAAAGAACCGATTGAAGACAATCGACCGGATCGGGCTCGAGAGCTCGAATCAAACCCATCTCAATAGCGGGATTTTCATCATTGTCTGGGAGGCCATGGTTTCCCAGACAATCTGGCAATTATTCCGGGTCCACCTATAGGCGTAGCCTATCAGTAATATTGTTGCAACCTATTATACAATCCCCGATTTCCGTCGTATATTAACCTTACATTCGACAGGGATACCTGTTGAATCAACTCTAATCGTGCTGCGCACGAGTCAACGTTAATGTGGAAGGAGAAACCCCATGTCATTGAAAGGTTCAAATACAGAACAAAACTTGAAGGATGCCTTTGCAGGTGAATCGCAGGCAAACCGACGCTACCTTTACTTCGCATCAAAGGCTGATGTTGAGGGATACAATGATGTCGCCGCGGTGTTCCGCTCAACAGCAGAGGGCGAAACAGGTCACGCACACGGTCATCTCGAATATCTCGAAGAAGTCGGTGATCCAGCCACAGGCCTGCCAATCGGAAATACCTCGGATAATCTAAAGGCATCAATTGAGGGGGAAACCCACGAATATACAGATATGTATCCAGGTATGGCTAAGACTGCCCGTGATGAAGGATTTGATGAGATCGCTGATTGGTTTGAAACGTTGGCTAAAGCCGAGCGTAGTCACGCGAATCGATTCCAGAAAGCATTAGATAATCTTGATGCCTAAATTCTGATTAGATTATTCTACTAGCAGGGCCTGCGCCGCGGGCCCTATCACCATTTCAGGGACATACTATGAGCAGCTCAATCACCACCCGAGAGGGCAGTCTTGAGGCACCGACCCGGCACCCGATTGATTGGCAAAATCCGGAATTCTGGGAACAGGAATCATTAGAAACTGAACTCGAGAGGGTCTATGACATCTGTCATGGATGTAGGCGTTGTGTCAGTTTGTGTAATTCATTTCCAACCTTGTTCGATTTGGTTGATGAATCGGACACAATGGAAGTGGATGGCGTAGATAAGGCCGACTTTAACAAAGTTGTCGATGAATGCTATCTATGTGACATGTGCTATATGGCGAAATGTCCCTATGTACCGCCTCATGAATGGAATGTCGATTTCCCCCACCTGATGCTTCGTGCTAAGGCACAAAATTTCAAGAAAGAGGGCACCAGTTTTAGAAATAAGGTCTTATCGAATACTGATGGGGTGGCGAAAGTGGCCACGATTCCTGTTATTGATAAAACCGTCAATGCACTTAATAAGAACACGATATTCCGTAAGACTTTGGAGAGCACACTGGGTGTGCATCATCAGGCGCCAGTACCTGAGTATCATAGCAATACGCTCAGAAAGCGTGTGAAATCAATGGCAAAGGATATAACGCCAAACGCCATCGGTTCGACGACGGGTAAGGTAGCCCTTTATGCCACCTGCTACGGTAATAATAATGCGCCAGAACTCGGTGAAGACTTCTATAAAGTGTTTCAGCACAACAACATACATATCGATATCGTTCCCAAGGAAAAATGTTGTGGCATGCCTAAACTCGAATTGGGTGACCTCGATTCAGTCATCGCCGCGAAAGAAGCCAACATCCCGGTGTTAGCAAAACTAGTTGATCAGGGCTACGATCTGGTGGCACCTGTGCCTTCCTGTGTCCTGATGTACAAGCAGGAATTACCGTTGATGTTCCCCGACGATGAGGATGTACAGAAAGTTAAGAACGCTTTTTACGACCCATTTGAATACCTGCATTTGCGTCATAAGGAGGGCGGTTTTAACACTGACTTTAAAGCCAGCCTCGGCGACATCAGCTATCAGATGGCATGCCACCTTCGGGTTCAGGCAATTGGCAACCGGGCAAAAGACCTACTCTCACTGGTACCGGATACGACAGTTACGCCAATAGAGCGTTGCTCGGGGCACGATGGTACCTATGCGGTGAAGAAAGAAACTCATGATACGGCCGTTAAGATTGGTCGCCCGGTCGCGCGTAAAGTCGATCAAGCAGAACCCGATCATTTCATGAGTGACTGTCCAATGGCGGCAAATCATGTAGCGAACATTGCGACTAAAATTGATAGTGCGACACATCCAATTACCATGTTGCGCATGGCCTATGGAATCTAGCTGAGGAGCGGAATAATGACTTTGACGAGAGACGACCTCTGGTCTCTGGAACAGTATGCTGAAAAGCGTTCAGAGTTCAGGGCCAAAGTACTTGAGCACAAAAAAAACCGTTACGTAAACCTGACCCCAAATGCACGTTTGATTTTTGAAGACGAGTTAACACTTCGGTACCAGATTCAAGAAATGCTGCGAATTGAGAAGGTATTCGAAGCTGACGGGATCCAGGATGAACTGGATGCATACAATCCACTGATACCCGATGGCGACAACTGGAAATGTACCTTCATGATTGAGTATGACGACGTACCAGAGCGCAAGCAAAAGCTAGCGGGGCTGATTGGCGTTGAAGACAAGGTATGGATGCAGGTTGAGGGACACGAAAAAGTCTACGCCATTGCTGATGAGGACCTTGAGCGTGAAAATGAAGTGAAGACGTCATCCGTACATTTTATGCGGTTTCAACTGACGCCAAATATGGTCATCGATGCCGTTGGTGGTGCCAGTATCCTGGCTGGTTGTGATCATGAAAATCTCTCGATTGCGGGTATTGAGTTAACTGATAATGTCAGACAGGCTCTCGTGAATGATCTGGATAAGCCGACCTTAAACTAAGAACTATGGCGAAACGGATCGCATTGGCTGGTATAGGCTCCGATAACCACTCCAGCTTCCTCAAGGGAGCCGCTCAGGCGCCGCCTATCATTCGAGAGGCGCTATTCAGTGCATCATCGAATTCGTTTAGTGAGTCCGGCAGCAATGTACTTGATGAGACAGTTCTCACTGATCTCGGTGATATGTCGTTCCTAGAGACTAAGGAACATATGCCGCAAGTTGAAGCATTTGTTGAGCAGCTTATTGATGATGGATACTTGCCAATATTATTAGGTGGCGATCATGCGATCACCTTTCCAGTAGTCAAGGCCATGAGTGGAAAACATGAGGCCATGACAATCCTTCATTTCGATGCTCATCCTGATCTCTATGATGAGTTCGACGGCGATCGCTATTCACATGCCTGCCCATTCGCTCGTATCATGGAACTCGGGTGTGTGAATCGACTGGTTCAAGTGGGCATACGAACTCTCAATGCCCATCAGCGAGAGCAGGTTAAGCGGTTTGGTGTTGAATGCTATGACATGTTATACCTTGAGCGACAACCACTGGAACTCACTTTATCAGGCCCTGTCTATATATCCATCGATTTGGATTGTCTCGATCCGGCATTCGCACCAGGCGTATCTCACCGTGAGCCGGGAGGTTTGTCCAGCCGCGATGTGATTCGCATTCTGCATCAGCTGCTTGATCAGGACTGTTACCTGATTGGAGCGGATGTGGTGGAGTACAATCCTCAAACAGATTTTCAGGGAATGACTGCTGTCGTGGCGGCTAAATTTGTAAAGGAATTAATAGGCATTGCAATCAATCGCTAGCTAGATTATTGCTGTCCGTTGCAGTATTGATACATCACGATGGATGCTGCAATGCTGACATTCAGACTCTCCACGTTTCCATATTGTTGAATTGCCAGGCGTCTGATCTCTGGATAATCGTCTGGATTGAAGCTGATCCCCAGTTCTTCATTTCCCATAACGAACGCCGACTTGGCTGGAAAATTAACCTTGTGTAGTAGTTCACTATTGTTGGGTTCGAGTATGAAAAATTGATATCCCTCATTGTGCAGATGGTGATAGCAGTCAGAAAAATCATCGTAAAATCGGGCGGGAACATACTTGAAAGCCCCTTTCGCCGGCGATGGGTCGAATTGACCGATATTAATGAGATGTACCGAATGGGCGCCGAATGCTTGAGCGGAGCGAAAAATTTTCGCGACATTAAATCCGGGTTTCAGGTTATCTAAAACAATTACGAAATCATGGACTCCTGGCTTTGCCAAGACATTCATACGGCGGTGCTTTTCATAACGAATTTCGGACTGTTTTTGGCGTTGCGTTTTGGTTCTACCCATCTGGCATCTCGCTACTAAGAAGTTTTTGTTGTATTTGGACTTTTGCGGTTTTTTCAGCTGCAATGACTGGTAGATTGTACTAAATTTTGGCACACTTCTGGATTAAATTTTAATCCGCTGCCAGTCATCGAATCAAAAGGAATTATTATGAATAAACTCAGCATTTCTGTGGTGTTGTTAATCCTCATGACAGTCACTTATCCTGTGATATCGAAGGATGTTGACATCAACCCAGATGAAACGGTTGTGACCAAACACAGTGTCAGAATCAAAGGTGAAAAAATTAACTATACCGCTGAGACAGGTATGATGCCCGTCTGGGATGAGATGGGTAAGGTGACGGCCGGCTTATTCTTTACATATTACAAACGAACCGATGTCGATAACAGTGCCACTCGTCCGTTAATGTTTTCCTTTAATGGCGGGCCTGGTTCGGCATCGGTATGGATGCATATGGCTTACACGGGGCCGAAAGTACTCAATATAGACTCGGAAGGATACCCGCTCCAGCCCTACGGATTCAAAGATAATCCACATTCGGTATTGGATGTTGCGGATATAGTCTTTGTTAATCCTGTCAATACCGGCTATTCGCGCCTGGTACCCAACGAAGAAGGTAAGTTACCGAGTAAGGACGAGCAACAGAAAAAATACTTTGGTGTAAATGCAGATATACGTTATCTGGCCGACTGGCTCAATACCTTCGTGAGTCGCTATGAGCGCTGGCGTTCACCCAAGTATTTAATTGGTGAGAGTTACGGAACGGTAAGAGTGTCAGGCCTGGCGGGCGAGTTGCAGAGTCGACAGTGGATGTATCTGAATGGTGTTATTCTTGTCTCGCCGACGACTATCGGTATTGATCGCGACGGCCCAGTAAGAATGGCCAATCGGTTGCCATACTTCGCCGCAGCAGCCTGGTATCACAAGGTGCTGCCGGAAGCTCTTCAGAACAAGCCGTTCGAGGCATTATTAGAGGAAGTTGAAGCCTATACGCTAAACACCTATTTACCTGCGCTGGCAAAGGGTAATACCTTGAGTGCTGAGGAGAAGGCCCAGGTAGCAGAAAAAGTAGCCTATTACTCAGGACTCAAAGTAGCCGATGTCATGGCAAGTCATCTACAAATTGATCTGCAATTTTTCTGGAAAAATTTGCTCATTGATGATGGATTCACGATTGGTCGATTGGATTCTCGTTATTTAGGCATCGATCGGAAAGATGTTGGTGATAGCGTCGATTATTATTCAGAACTTGATTCCTGGTTGCATAGCTTTACCCCTGCGATCAATCATTACATCCGTACCGTGTTGGGTTACAAGACGGATATCAAATACCAGATGTTATCACCCATGGTTCATCCCTGGGATAGGCGAAATAACAACACGGGTGAACAATTACGCCAGGCCATGGCGCAAAATCCATACCTACATGTATTAACCCAGTCGGGCTATTTTGATGGTGCAACAAATTACTTTGATGCCAAATATAATCATTGGCATTTGGACCCTTCAGGAAAAATGAAGGATCGTATGTCCTTTAAAGGTTACATGAGTGGCCATATGATGTATCTCCGGGCAGAAGACTTACAAAAGTCCAATGACGACCTAAGGGAATTTATTCAAAAAACAATGGTATCTAGGACTGAGGCGGCTAAATATAGTCGTTAATCAGGCGGATACCTCATATTGAACAACTAACACAGTGTAAACAGAAATCTAATGGCGAACACCAGTAAGAACAATTTTATAACCCAGATCATCGATGAAGATCTTAAGAACGGTAAAAATGACGGGCGGGTTAAAACTCGTTTTCCGCCAGAACCTAATGGCTTCCTGCATATTGGTCACGCCAAGGCAATTTGCCTTAGCTTTAACATAGCAGAGGATTATAACGGCACCTGCAATCTTCGTTTTGACGATACTAATCCTGCCAAAGAAGAGGCAAAGTATGCCGAGTCTATCAAGCGTGATGTGCAATGGCTTGGCTATGAGTGGAATGAGCTAAGACATACATCCGATTATTTCCAGCAACTCTATGATTATGCAGTACTCCTGATTAAGGATGGTAAGGCGTATGTTGATGGCCTAAGTGCTGATGAGATCAGGGAATACCGTGGTACCTTGACTGAACCCGGCAGAAATAGTCCTTATCGTGATCGTACTGTCGAAGAGAATCTCGATCTGTTTGCGCGAATGAAAGCGGGAGAGTTCGCCGATGGTGAAATGGTACTGCGCGCTAAGATTGATATGGCATCACCGAATATGAATATG
Source organism: Enterobacterales bacterium (assembly GCA_965250035.1). Taxonomy (GTDB): domain Bacteria; phylum Pseudomonadota; class Gammaproteobacteria; order Enterobacterales; genus CAXRAF01. Next base: position 472,525 of record OZ252282.1, read on the forward strand.
CGGGATCCGGCTGTGTTCAGGATTAAGCACATGACGCACCACAACACGGGTGATGATTGGTGCATCTATCCTATGTACGACTATGCCCATTGTATGTCGGATATGCTGGAAGAGATTACGCATTCCCTTTGTACATTGGAATTTGAGGATCATAGACCATTGTATGATTGGTTTTTGGATAATCTCCCTGTACCGTGTCACCCACAGCAGATTGAGTTCTCGCGCCTGGCTCTAGAGCACACGGTGATGAGTAAACGAAAGCTGAACGAATTGGTGGCTAGCGGGGCAGTTGATGATTGGGATGACCCTCGAATGCCTACTATCTCAGGTATGCGTCGTAGAGGCTATCCACCTGAGGCGATAAAAGAATTTGTCAGTCGTATAGGGGTCACTAAAAACAACAATACGAGTGAGATGGGCTTGCTGGAGAGCTGCATCAGAGATGAGCTAGCTTCACGCCCGAGAGTGATGGCCGTATTACGACCACTGAAATTAGTGCTGACTAATTATCCAGAAGATAAGGTAGAGATGATGGAGGCACCATACCATCCTCAGAAGCCTGAACTTGGGACCAGAGAAATGCCATTCAGCAGAGAAATATATATTGATGCTGAAGATTTCATGGAAGAGGCGCCAAACAAATATTTTCGACTGAAGCCGGGTGGCGCGGTCAGATTACGCTTCGGCTATATTGTGGATTTTGAGAAGTGTATTAAAGATGAAGACGGAAACATTATTGAAATCCATTGTACCTATGACCCGCAAACACGTTCAGGACAGGATAAGTCAGGACGAAAGGTTAAGGGAGTCATTCATTGGGTGTCTGCTAGACACGCTCTGAATGCAACGGTACGACTGTATGACAGACTGTTTACTGTACCGAATCCGGATGGTCATGAACAACCATTTACTGATTTCATAAATCCTGATTCTCTAGAGGTTTTGGAAGAGGCTAAAGTCGAGCCAAGCCTGGAAGGTGCCAAGGCAGGAGAGGCGTTTCAGTTTGAGAGACAAGGTTACTTTGTCGCTGACGAACAACTGCATGGTTTAGATAATAAACGGGTGTTCAATCGCACAGTGACATTGAGAGATGGTTGGGGCAAGCAACAGAAAAAGCCCTGACAATCTGTAATTTTTTAATTATCGCATTGTTAAGGAGCTAGTATGTCAACATCAGACAGTGGGGAAAAAATCTATCGCGTTGATCCAAAATTCAGCGCAAATTCGTTATTGGATAACGATACCTATCTGAACATGTACCAACAGTCAGTCTCGGATCCTGAGGGATTCTGGTCTGAACAGGCACAATGTGTTGACTGGATAAAACCCTTCACTAAGGTCAAGGATGTTTCCTTCCAGAAGTCTGATTGCCATATTCGATGGTTTGAGGATGGTTCATTAAATGTCAGTGTGAATTGTCTGGACCGTCACCTGGCAGAGCGTGGTGATGAAACGGCAATCATTTGGGAAGGAGACGATCCAACGGTCTCAAAGCATGTGTCCTATAAAGCGCTCCATGCCATGGTTTGTAAATTAGCCAATGGCATGCGTGAACAGGGCGTTCGCAAGGGCGATGTCGTCACGCTTTATATGCCGATGATCCCCGAAGCGGCTGCTGCTATGCTGGCCTGCGCTCGAATCGGAGCCGTCCATTCGGTGGTATTTGGCGGATTCTCTCCTGAGGCGATTGCAGGGCGCATTGACGACTGCGATTCCAAATTTGTCATTACGGCTGATGAGGGCGTTCGTGGTGGGAGAACCTTTGCACTGAAGGCGAATGTGGACAAAGCCGTCAACCTGACCTCTAAAGGTACAATCGAAAAAGTATTCGTGATTAAACACACCGGTTGTGACATAGATTGGGTCGATGGTCGGGATGTCGATTATCAGGAAATGACCGCAACTCAGCCGGATACCTGTGAACCCGAGGACATGTCGGCCGAAGATCCACTATTTATTCTCTATACCTCTGGTTCGACTGGTAAGCCGAAAGGGGTATTGCATACTACTGGTGGCTATCTTGTTTATGCCACCATGACTTTCAAGTATATCTTCGATTACCATCCAGGTGATGTCTATTGGTGTACCGCCGATGTTGGCTGGATTACAGGTCATACCTATATGGTTTATGGGCCACTCTCGAATGGTGCCATCACCGTTTTGGCTGAGGGCTTACCTAACTGGCCTGATAGTTCTCGAATTGGCAAGATAGTAGACAAACATCAAATTAATATTCTCTATACCGCACCGACGGCGATTCGTGCCCTAATGAAGGATGGTCGCGCTCCCATTGTCGAGGGTAGTGACCGATCCAGTCTGCGACTGCTTGGTAGTGTTGGCGAACCAATTAATCCAGAAGCATGGGAGTGGTATCACGAGGTCATCGGTAACAATAACTGTCCAATCGTCGATACCTGGTGGCAAACTGAAACGGGTGGCGTACTAATCACACCACTACCGGGAGCGACCGATCTCAAGCCTGGATCCGCTACACGGCCTTTCTTCGGCGTACAGCCGGCGATTCTCGACGAGAATGGCATTGAGCTTGAGGGCGCTACACAGGGCAACCTGGTGATAAAGGACAGCTGGCCTGGACAAATGAGAACCGTATACGGCGATCATGACCGATTTATACAGACCTATTTCAGTACCTACGATAACGTCTATACCACGGGTGATGGTGCACGTCGGGACGAGGATGGATATTATTGGATAACAGGACGTACCGATGATGTGCTTAATGTATCAGGCCATCGTCTAGGTACGGCAGAGATTGAGAGTGCGCTGGTACTGCACAAGGATGTTGCTGAGGCAGCGGTGGTTGGATTCCCACATGACATTAAAGGCCAGGGTATTTATGTATACGTCACGCTGAAGGCTGGAATCGAGGCGACAGACGAACTCAAACAGGCTATGAAAATGCAGATCCGTTCAGAGATAGGCCCGATCGCATCACCGGATGTCATTCAATGGGCACCGGGTTTACCGAAGACGCGTTCAGGCAAGATTATGCGGCGTATCTTACGCAAGATTGCGAGTAATGAAATGGATAGCCTGGGTGATACGTCGACACTGGCCGATCCATCGGTTGTTGATGATCTCATTGCCAACAGAGGTTCCTGATTACTGTGCACACTGATAAGCGAGGTATGTATCTTAAACTCATGGGCATAGATGTCTTTATACCAAAGCATCTGTCGCCCGATGAGACTCATGTTGTTGCAGCCGAGGCGAATGCTGAGCCAGCCCAGAAACTGGCCCAAGTTGAGACACATGAGAATGCCATTGGTTTTCACGGCTTGAAGTGGTTATCCAGTCCGGGTTCGAATGGCATTATCATATTACTTCCAGCACAACAGAATGAGCTATCGACAGAGTCTCGACAATTGATGATAAAGATGATTCAAGCGATTGGCGTCAAGGCGAGTGACTGTGGTTACTTATCATGCGCTGAGAATGACACTGATGCGTCTTTGGATCTGGAGCCAGCTTTGGATCTGAATAGTGTGCGGGGTATTATCGCTTTTGGCAAGATAGCGGGAGATCATTTGGTGCATCACAGTACTGCGCGTCGGGTTCCGGGTGAGCATTACTTCCTTCTAGATAATAAGCCGATGATTGTCACCTTGCATCCTGATGAGCTGGTCGACACACCTGAGTTAAAGCGCCAGGCCTGGAATGATTTGAAATTGCTCGATCGACTGCTGAATGAGTCGCATGCCAGCGCATGACATTCACTTTGCAGTTCTGCGACCAGCACAGCTTAATCTAATTCAAGCCATTGAGGCGACCAGCAGTGAGCATCCCTGGTCGAGCCAGCAGGTCGCCGACAGTCAGGCTCATGACACTATCATTCACACCTTTTCATTAGATAACGAAGAGGACATCGTGGGCTACTGGATCCTGCAGCAGGTTCTGGATGAGCTCCACCTACATAATTTTACGATCTGTAAAGAGAGACAGGGTCGTGGAATAGGAACTCAGATACTCAAAACCTTGATTAGTCATTTATGTGGAACGCCCTTCAGTGGACTGGAGAGCCTGTCTGAAAATGGTGCCGTTAAACATGTCTTCCTGGAAGTTAGAGAGTCAAATTTGGCTGCGCAGGCGGTGTATCAGAAGTGTGGTTTCGAGGTCGTAGGAATGCGCAACGGTTATTATCCAACCTCAGGGAAGGATCGTGAGAATGCGGTTCTGATGAGATGTATAATCCCTGGGTGATTTCAGCTACAATCTGCCTCCAGAATTAACAATCATCACAATCATCGTCTCTCTCATCAAGAGACCCTGTGACACAATAGACGGAATATATGACAGTAAAACAGGCCGAAATGGTCGAGCAAATTAATAAACGCAGGACGTTCGCGATCATCTCTCACCCGGATGCAGGTAAAACGACCATCACAGAAAAGTTATTACTCTATGGTAACGCCATCAAGGTCGCTGGAACAGTGAAGGGGCGCAAAGCATCTCGCCATGCGACATCTGACTGGATGGAAATGGAGAAACAGCGAGGAATATCTGTAACGACTTCAGTTATGCAGTTCCCTTATAAGGAAGCATTAGTCAATTTATTGGACACACCGGGACACGAGGATTTCTCAGAGGATACCTATCGCACCTTAACGGCCGTCGACTCTGCACTCATGGTCATCGATGGCGCCAAAGGTGTCGAGGCGCGAACAATCAAATTAATGGAAGTGTGTCGCCTGCGTGATACACCAATTCTAACCTTTATGAACAAGATGGACCGCGACATTCGTGATCCCATCGAGCTCTTGGATGAAGTAGAAGACGTACTAAAAATACAGTGTGCCCCGATTACCTGGCCGATTGGTATGGGTAAGGAATTTAAGGGCGTCTATCATCTTTATGATGATCGGGTCTATCTCTATCAGACCGGGCAGGGTCACCGAATCCAGGAGAGCCGCTGTATAGAAGGGCTTGATAACCCAGAACTTGATGACGCCATTGGGTCCTTTGCAGAAGAACTACGTGAAGAAATGGAACTGGTCCGTGGTGCGAGTCATACCTTCGACGAAAAATTATTCCTTGAAGGCAAACTAACTCCCGTATTCTTTGGTACAGCACTTGGTAATTTTGGTGTCGATCATATGCTCGACGGCCTGGTGCAATGGGCACCTCGGCCTTTGGCGCGCGCTACGACGACGCGACTGGTTGAACCACAAGAGGATAAATTTTCAGGGTTTGTTTTCAAAATTCAGGCCAATATGGATCCAGCTCACCGGGACAGAATAGCATTTTTGCGGATCTGTTCTGGCCATTACACACAGGGTAAGAAGCTTAAACACATCCGGATTGGGAAACAGGTTACTATTTCAAATGCACTGACTTTCTTCGCCGGAGAGCGAGAGAAACTGGAACAGGCATGGGCCGGCGATATCATCGGATTACACAATCATGGGACGATTCAGATTGGTGATACCTTCAGTGAGGGTGAAGATCTGAAATTTTCCGGGATCCCGAACTTTGCGCCTGAATTGTTTCGCCGCGTACGCCTGCGAGATCCACTCAGGAACAAGGCTCTTCAGAAAGGATTGGTACAGTTATCAGAAGAGGGGGCGACACAGGTGTTCAATCCTCTTACCTCGAATGATGTGATTCTGGGCGCAGTCGGTGTACTGCAATTTGATGTCGTTGCGGAGCGCCTAAAAAGTGAATACAGCGTCGATTGTCTTTATGATACGATTAGTATTGCGACTGCACGTTGGATTGCCTGTGACGATGAAAAAATGTTGGCAGAGTTCAAAAAGAAAGCCGCCGAGAATCTGGCTTTGGATGGGGGAGGCAATCTCACCTACCTCGCACCAACACAGGTAAACTTATCATTAACTATGGAGCGTTGGCCGGACATAGAGTTCAGGGCTACCAGGGAACACTAGCCGTTCGAGATATAAACATATATGCCATTGGAACTATTTGACACCCTCTGCCACCTAGACTTTCCAGTCTTCGACAAAGACCGGAAGCAACTTATTGTTAAGGCCAATAAGGTAGGGATTAATCATATAATGATTCCGGCCACCAAGAAGGATTCATGGCGTGTTTTACGAATGCATGTGGCGCAGAATCGATCACTTTATGCTGCGCTCGGTCTTCACCCCATGATGATTGAGGAGCACAAAGATTCACACCTCGATGATCTAGATAAAGCACTCTCCCTCCCGCCAGTACATGCCGTGGGAGAGATTGGCCTTGATTTTTATGACTCTCGTGCGCATAGGGATAAACAGGAGGTATTTTTTCGCTCTCAGCTTAAGCTAGCGATAAAACACGATCTGCCAGTAATCCTTCATGTCCGTAAGGCTCATAATGAGGTGTTAAAACATCTTAAGATGCTCCATTTCCAACAGGGCGGAATTGTTCATGCCTTCAGCGGTAGTTTTGAGATTGCCAAAGAGTATATTAATCAGGGATTCAAGCTAGGCTTTGGTGGAATGATGACATATGCGCGGTCAGTCAAGATCCGGGAAATGGTTAAGATGCTTCCACTTGACGCGATCGTATTAGAGACCGACGCACCCGATATGATCCCGGCCACCAGTCAAGCTGATAGGAATACGCCAATTCATCTATTAGACATCTTCAAGGTGTTATGTGAATTACGCGATGAGTCACCACAAGTACTTGCTGAGGCAACCTGCCGAAATGCCAAGTCGGTCTTTAAGATAACGTAACATGACCAGTAATGACGGCTCAAAGTTATCGCAGGAACAACTCGTATTCATGTTGGCAAGCGATGGCTTGCTGAACGATCAACAAAAGGCTGAAATCAGACTAAAATCAAAGCGCCACATCGGTGACCATCCTATTCGGCAAATAGGCGAGTTAGGTCTTAAATCTTCAATAGAACCATTCAAGCCTCTGACCAGTGAGTTCATCACCAAATGGCTGGCAGAAAAATATGACATGACATATTTGCGGATCGACCCACTCAGAATAGATGTGGATTTAGTTGCTTCAGTCATGTCATATAACTTCGCTGAAAGGCATCGAATTCTGGCTGTTGATGTTGCTGAAGATAAAATCACCGTCGCCGTGTCGGACATAAATAACATCGAATGGGTGTCCGATCTTGAGCACATTACCAAGAAAGAGGTCGACCTCGTTCTTGCAGAACCTGGATCGATCAGACGCTATACCCGAGAATTCTATAATCTGTCCCAATCTGTCAAAGGAGCCAGTGTTACTGATTTCAGTGGAAAGGCAGACATTGGTAATTTGGAGCAACTGGTTGAGTTAACGGATCAACAGGAACCTGATGCTAATGATCAACATATCATTCGTGTCGTTGATTGGATTTTATCCTATGCCTTTGAACAACGCGCCAGTGATATTCATATCGAGCCACGTCGTTCGAAAGGCTATATTCGATTCCGTATCGATGGCGTTTTGCATACGGTGCATGATTTGCCGATAGACATTACTAAGGCAGTCATCAGTCGACTTAAAATTCTCGGTCGCATGGATTTGGCTGAGAAACGCCGACCGCTCGATGGCCGAATTAAAACTAAAAATTCTGCTGGTGATGAAATTGAATTAAGACTCTCGACACTGCCAACTGCTTTTGGAGAGAAATTTGTCGGTCGTATATTCGATCCTACCGTCCTGTTGCGAGACTTTGAAGCGCTTGGCATGGATGATCACGAACAAGCCCTATGGCTCTCTCTAATCAATCAACCAACCGGCATCGTACTCGTCACCGGACCAACGGGCAGTGGTAAGACAACGACTCTCTACACATCACTTAAAAAATTAGCGACCAGTGATGTGAATGTTTGTACGCTCGAAGATCCAATCGAAATGGTTGAGCCAAGTTTCAATCAGATGCAAATTAACCACGAGATAGACCTCGATTTCGCCAGTGGCATTCGTGCGTTACTTCGCCAGGATCCTGATATCATCATGGTCGGTGAAATCCGCGATGCAGAAACGGCAGAAATGGCCGTGCAAGCGGCATTAACCGGCCATTTGGTTATTTCTACTTTACACACCAATGATGCCCCTCTCGCGATTACCAGATTGCTCGAAATAGGGGTTCCATCCTATCTGATCAATGCCACTCTACTAGGAGTGATTGCCCAACGACTGGTCCGACTGTTGTGTCCAGAATGCAAACAGAAAACAACCGTGAGTGAAAATGACTGGAATGCGCTGACAGGCAATGTCTCTCTCACCAAGCCGGAATCGATTTATGAAGCCGTTGGCTGTGAACAGTGTCGCCATACAGGATACAAAGGGCGTGAGGGCATCTACGAAATGCTCAAAGTTGACAACCAGATTCATAATCTCATCCGGGATGAGGCGAATGCCAGAGAACTGCGTGATGCTGCCGTAGCAGAGGGGATGAATCAACTACGCGTTGCGGGTGCGATGAAGGTTGCGAAGGGTGAGACGACACTCGAAGAGATCTTCCGCGTCGCCCCCACGCAGGATCATTGATTTTTTCAGTCTAGAACTTCACTATGCTTCGTTTCGCCTCGTTCGTTTAGTGGTAGTAAATTTCTCTCGCCAAGCCTCGACTAGTAATTCTTTCAGGCTAGTTTTTCTTTATACTTCGTTATCGCTCGCTCATTTGGATTTACCAAACTACGGCTCACGATGCCTCGTCTAACAAAAAACTAGCCGTGAAATAATTTAATGAGTTAGAAATCTGATGAACAAATAATCTTATTAGAGAGCTGCGATCTGGTCACGATTGGCTTGCAGTTTCTCCAGTGCCGATTCGGCTTCAGCTAATTTAGAGCGCTCTTTTGCCACAACCGCTTCTGGGGCCTTGGCAACGAAATTGTCATTTCCGAGTTTGCCCTTTAAGCGTTTGATATCTATCGTTAATTTTTCGATTTCTTTATCCAGGCGTTCCAGTTCCACGGTCTTGTCGATCAGATCGGCCAGGGGAATCAGAATTTCCATATCACCGGCAAGTGCGGTTGCTGCAGCGGGTGCTGCCTCACCGTCCTCAAGCCATCGTATCGATTCAAGTTTTGCGAGCTTGCTGAGGTAGTTCCTCTGGCTCTCTGTCATGTCGCGATGGCTCTGGTCACCCTTGGCGAAAATAACATCCATTGGTTTCGATGGCGCAATATTATTTTCCGAGCGGATGGTGCGAATACCGACAACGACCAATTTTAACCAGTCGATTACCTGCTCCGCATCCTGGTCCACTAAGGCATCATCATGGTGCGGAAATTCCTGCACTAATAAGTCGCCGTCTTTATTTGGAACAGAACTCAATGGACGAACACTGCGCCAAATTTCCTCAGTGATAAATGGCATGAAGGGGTGTAGTAGGCGCAGCGTCTGATCGAGAATACTTATTAGTGTGTCAGTGGTTCCAGCCTTCTGAGATGTATCGAAATTATCAGAATAGAGCACAGGTTTTGCTAATTCCAAATACCAGTCACAGTATTCATTCCAGACAAACTCATACAGAGTTTGGGCACAGAGATCGAAACGATACGTCTGAAGATGTGATTCAAATACCTGAATAGTTTTCTGAAATCTTGATTGTATCCAGCGATCTGCAACGCCGTAGGCCTTGTCAGCTCCACGGTGGGCATCATCGGTCACATTCATCAGCACGAAACGCGCTGCATTCCATAGCTTGTTGCAAAAATTACGGTAGCCTGCGACGCGATGTAAATCAAAGTTGATGTCCCTGCTGGTTGAGGCAAGGGCGCAGAAGGTAAATCGCAGGGCATCGGTTCCATATGAGCTAATTCCCTCTGGAAACTCATCACGGGTGCGTTGCGCGATTTTCTCTGCGTCTTGGGGATTCATCATGCCTGTTGTGCGCTTGGAAACCAGGGCATCGAGTTCAATGCCATCAATAATATCAATCGGATCCAGGACATTCCCTTTGGATTTCGACATCTTTTGGCCATGCTCATCACGGATCAATCCTGTAATGTAGATTTCCTTGAATGGCACCTTGTCAGTAAACTTCAGTCCCAGCATTATCATGCGTGCAACCCAGAAGAAAATGATATCGAAACCGGTTACCAGAACGCTGGTCGGTAAGAAGGTGTTCAGATCATCATTGTCCTCAGGCCATCCCAGGGTTGCCATCGGCCAAAGACCAGAAGAGAACCAGGTGTCGAGTACGTCTTCATCCTGACGCAAAGGCGTATCACCGAGATTGTTCGCATCCCGGACATCCTGCTCAGACTGACCGACATACACATTACCCTCATCGTCATACCAGGCAGGTATACGGTGGCCCCACCAAAGTTGACGAGAAATACACCAATCCTGAATGTTGTACATCCATTGATAGTAGGTTTTATTCCAGTTCTCCGGGACAAACTTAATTTCGCCGGACTCGACGGCTTCAATCGCCGGCTTTGCCAGTGTCTTGGCATCGACATACCACTGATCGGTCAGGAATGGCTCGACCACTGCATTAGACCGATCGCCCCTCGGGACCATGAGCGTATGGGGTTGTATTTTGTCGAGTAAATCGAGCGATTTAAGATCCGCAATGATTTTTTCACGTGCCTCGTATCGGTCCAGTCCCTGGTAGGCTTGAGGTGCATTATCGTTGATGCTGGCATCTTCGGTGAGAATATTGAGTAATTCCAAGCCGTGGCGTTGACCCATCTCATAGTCATTGAAGTCATGAGCCGGCGTAATTTTCACACAACCGGTACCAAACTCCATATCCACATAATCGTCTGCAATAATGGGTATTTGGCGACCACATAACGGGAGATCGATGCTTTTCCCTACAAGATGCTTATATCGTTCATCGTCGGGATGAACGGCTACTGCCTGATCACCGAGCATGGTTTCCGGTCTGGTGGTAGCGACAACCAGATATTTAAGATCCCCTTCGGGTTCACTGAGTGGATAGCGTAAATGCCACAGCGAACCCTGTTCCTCGGTGCTTATTACTTCAAGATCTGAGACGGCCGTGTGGAAGACGGGATCCCAGTTAACAAGGCGCTTACCCCGATAGATCAATCCTTCTTTGTACAGTTGAATAAATACTTCTCGCACCGCATGGGACAGGTTTTCATCCATGGTGAACGCTTCACGACTCCAGTCAGGAGAATCACCGAGACGCTTCATTTGTTCGCTAATGGTTCCACCGCTATGTTGTTTCCACTCCCAAACGCGCTCTAGAAATTTCTCACGGCCCAAATCCTGGCGTTTGATATTCTCTGCATTCAGGAGGCGTTCAACCACCATCTGGGTTGCAATGCCGGCGTGGTCTGTGCCCGGCTGCCACAAAGTATTGTGGCCTTTCATCCGATGATAGCGAGTTAATGCATCCATTATCGTATGTTGAAATGCATGTCCCATATGCAAGCTGCCGGTGACGTTCGGCGGTGGGATCATGATGCAGTAGGGTGCACCTTCGCCGGATGGTTTGAATGCCTCAGAGGACAGCCATTGGCTATACCATTGTTGTTCAATCGCGTGGGGATCGTATGCTTTATCCATGGTCTTTTCTTAGAGTAAATTGATTATATAGAGGACTTAGAAGCCTCGTTCGATTTGATAAAAGTCGAGTATCGAATCTAAGTCAGCTTGTTCGAGAAGTGCTATTTCTCTGGCAATATCCTGCTGAGCTGACTGTAGATTTTGCTCAAGTATTGTTAGATAAATTCCAGCTATTTCGACAGGCATATTATCCATAATTAATGCCTCGAGTCGTTCCCAACTTGCCTGAAGGGCGAGTTGTTGTTCGTCATTAAGCCTGACATCATCCACTGTTGCAGTGGCAGAGACGGTATCTGCGCTGGGATCATGATCGGCCTGAGTCTGAATAGATTCAATTTCAGCCAGTGTTTGCCAGTCACCGCGCTGTGCCAGTGCCTGTTGTTCTATCTGCCATTGTTGCTGTTGTAATTCGTTGTCACTGACCTGATCTGGTAGCAGGATGGCTCTCGCTTCATTCTGTACATCCTCAGATGGGACAGCTGGAGAAACTGGGTCATCAAAATCGGGTAATTGGTCAATAGTCACTTCAGAAACACTGGTATGAGGAGGAATGATTACTCCACGATCGGGTACCACTTCATGCAATTCAGGAATCTGTTGCTCAACCACGGGTATTTCTTGTTCAACGACGGGAATTTGTTGTGTCAGAACAGGAATATCATCAGTATATTGATTAGCTTTCGAAGCAAATTGCCCGGATGATTGATCATCATTCGAATTGTGCTCATCGGAGTTCATTTTTCTTAACACTCCAGGTGCGAAACCTGTAATCCTGCAGAGCGATACATTTTATACTGTCTTCTCGCTTTATCAACCGTTTCGGCGCCTGCCAGTACAATTTCAGTGACATGGCGAAAGCGAATATCTTCAGGATCGAGGAGATAATTAATCACGCACAGGGCGGGAGTATTCCCTATCTGCCGAATTTCATTTGCTAAAAATACCATGGTACTAATGTCGAGTCTTTCATCTGCAAACTGATAGGTCACAAACTGATGCTTGGCGTTTACCCACAGCATCTCACTGATGGCCTCCAGGAATTCCAAATCGGTTGTTAATACAGACACCTTACCGAAGCGGTTAACATCTCTGTAGACGATGTTCGCCACTTCAGTAATGGGGTCAGTAGCTTCAGATAGGAGTCTGAATTCAGCCGTTTTACTCAAAATAGTCGGCTAGCTGGCTTTCGCTTTATTTAGTACATACTGAGTTAGCATAGGTACTGGCTTTCCTGTCGCTCCTTTCTCAGCGCCTTTGCGCCAGGCGACACCGGCTATATCAACATGAGCCCAACTGAATTTTTTAGTGAATCTCGCAAGGAAACAACCGGCAGTGATTGTCCCAGCGGGCGCGCCGCCTATATTTGCCATATCAGCGAAATTACTCTTCAACTGTTCCTGATAGTCATCCCATAGTGGTAGGCGCCAGGCACGATCAGATGACTGCTCTCCGGCATTCAGTAGGTCGTTAGCCAGCGGGTTACTGTTGCTCATCAGGCCAGCCGCATGATGTCCCAGGGCGATGATACAGGCACCAGTAAGGGTAGCAACATCGATAACGACTTCAGGATCAAAGCGTTCTGCATAGGTGAGGGCATCACACAAAACGAGTCTTCCCTCTGCATCGGTGTTTAAAATTTCAATTGTCTGTCCCGACATTGAGGTAACGATGTCACCCGGACGACTGGCACGGCCTGAGGGCATGTTTTCAGCGGCAGCGATGATCATAACTAGATTGACGGCTAACTGCATTTCTACGACCGCCTTGGTCGTACCGAATACGGATGCAGCGCCGCCCATATCGAATTTCATCTCATCCATCGCTGCACCGGGCTTGAGGGATATGCCCCCGGTATCGAAGGTGATGCCTTTACCCACCAGAACGATAGGCTTGGAGTCGTCTCCGGCTCCTTTGTAGTTCAGTATGATGAGTTTACCCGGCTGGTCACTTCCTTTGGACACGGATAAGAATGAGCCCATGCCGAGTTCTTCCATCTCAGATTCATCAACCACATCGTAGAACAGATTTTCATGCGCGTCCGCCAAAGCCTCGGCTTGTTCTGCCAAGTAGGTTGGATGACAAATATTGCCAGGCAGGTTACCAAGGTCTCTGGCTTTACTCATGCCGCTGGCAACGCAGATTCCCTGTTCCAGTGCCAGTTCTCCCTCGGTCAGTTCCTTGCGCGTGGGTACGGTGAAGGTAATTTTACGCAACGGGCGCCTTTCCGACTTGGCTTCAGACTTTAACTCATCAAATCGGTACAGGCTATCCTCAGCAGCCTCAACTGCATGTTTGACCTTCCAATGGCTATCACGACCTTTTACATTGAGCTCGCTTAGGAAGCAAACAGCCTCCATGGCTCCTGTATCGTTGAGTGTCGTGACTGTCTTGCCGATAATCTTATGATATTGTTGATCGCCCAGTTCCCGCTCTTTACCACAACCAACAAGTAGGACGCGATCGGACAGTGTATTAGGAACATTATGTAGCAGTAATACCTGGCCAATCTTGCCTTCAATATCTCCTCGGCGCAGGATATTACTGATATAGCCATCACTGACTTCATCCAGCTTTTCGGCGGCTGCACTGAGCTTCCTTGGCTCGTGAACGCCTATCACAATACAGGCTGATCGTTGCTTTTCAGGGGTACCACTTTTTACGTTATATTCCATGAGTCGTCCTATGCTAAATACTTATTTGCTAAACTAAAATGACCAACTGTCGGCAATTTAGGTATACTTTGAACTATTAATTGTTAAGCTCGTCTGGAGCTGAACTTTGAAGTGGCAGTATTTTATCTCATCTGAGGCATCTTTTGCAGGTTATCGATGGTTTTGTCTGAGATAATAATCACTGTCGCCATGCATGATGCCTGGTGTGTGAATAAATTAAGATTAGATCCCGGTGATAATTAGCAAATACCTAAATCGCGAAGTATTCAAGTCTTCATTTCTGGTGCTCGGAGTACTCGTTGCGCTTTTCATGGGGCAGCGTTTCGTCCTGTATCTTGGTGATGCAGCCCAAGGCAATATCGGCAGTGATTTGGTTATGATGTTGCTGCTATTGCAACTCCCGGTGTTTATTAGCTATCTGCTGCCATTATCCTTTTTCATAGGACTACTAATTTCCCTTGGAAATCTCTATGCCAATCAGGAGATGACCATCCTGAGTGCTACTGGGTTTTCGCAGGGCCAGCTATACAAGACATTTCTTCCTATGGCGATAGCGGTCGCGCTGATTTCAGGCTATCTGACACTGTTCCAAGTTCCAACGGCCGTCGCTGCACAGCAGAAAATGATTCTCGAACAGCAGCAAAAAGGCGATCTGAGTTTATTGCGCGAAGGGAGGTTTCAACAGTCTGCTGATGGTAAAACCATTATTTATGTCGAACGGATGCCCCGTCATGATCAATTGGAGCGTATTTTTTTCGCCCATGAGAATCCGGCTAAGCAGCAGGCGTTTTCGATAATTTTCGCCGAACAGGGCTACTTTCTAAATGATCCTGAAAGAGGTAATTACCTGGTATTGGAGAAAGGACACCAGTATGGAGGTAATCCAGGTCTGAAGAAATTCCAAATGCTCGCTTTTGAGCGTTACTTTATGACTATTCAGACTAAAGCGGATCAGGTTCGCAAAACCAAACTCAAGGCGGTAGATACTCTGACTCTTATTCTGGAGCCAACGATTCCTCACCAGGGGGAACTGCAATGGCGACTCTCGGCGCCGATATCTGTTTTACTGTTATTATTGGTGGCTATTCCACTATCCAAAGTAAATCCTCGCCAGGGGAAATTCGGCCGTCTCGTGCCTAGCATGCTGGTCTATCTTTGCTATGTCGCACTAATCATCAGCATGCGTTCCAGCATGGAGGACGGTAAGATAAGTCCAGCGATTGGTACCTGGTGGATTCACCTATTGATGTTTGCCTATGGCTGGAGTGAGTTTACCCAGTGGCGATGGCTGAAACGTAGCCGATCCCGTCAAAGGCAAGAGGCGTCAGCATCATGAAGGTTCTCGATCGCTACATTGCCGGCGTGGTGATTAAACACTCCTTGATGGTGTTGATGGCACTTATCCTGTTACGCACCCTATTTGCATTTATAGACGATGCTGGTGATGTCGGTAAAGGGGATTATGAGCTGGTTGATTCTATCTTTTACGTTTTCCTTCAGATACCGGCCAGTGTTTATGACTTTTTCCCCGTGGCCGCCCTAATAGGCGGTTTAGTGGGCATGGGGCGATTGGCGTCCCAGTCGGAGCTGGTGGTCATGCGTGCCTCAGGTCTCAGCCTTGTGCAAATTAGCCGCTCAGTGATGATCGGTACATTGGCCCTGATGTTCATCGTGATCTTTATAGGTGAAGCGATATCTCCCAAAAGTTCACAACTCGGCCGGCAGATGAAAACCATGGAGATATCCGGCGGGAATCTGGTCAAATCAGAACGCGGTGTATGGGTTCGCGATGGCAGGAATTATGTTCATATTCGCGTCATTCTTCCCGATGGACAGTTGGAGGGTGTAACCCGATTCCAATTTGAACAACAGAAATTGGTGGCGATGATATATGCCCAATCGGCTGCCTACGATACCCAGAATCAGTGGCTAATGACGAATGTCCAACAGACCTTCATATCTGATAATCAGGTTAACTCAACGATCGCTGATGTCATGAACTGGGAGACAGAACTTACCCCCGAGACGCTCGGAATCGTTAGCCTTAAGCCAGAGGATTTGAATCTCGTTGGATTGGGTGAATATAGCCGATATTTAAAGGAAAATGATCTTAATGCTACCCGCTACCAATTGGCATACTGGAAGAAGATAATGCAACCATTTGCAGTTGCTGTGATGATGTTTATGGCGTTATCTTTCATCTCGGGACCATTACGTACAACCCCAATTGGTGCACGCATTGTACTCGGACTGGTCGTAGGGTTCGCATTCAATATGCTCAGCAATATTTTCGGGCCGGTTAGTCTGGTGTATCAAATGCCGCCATTCTTGGCCGCTTCACTACCTGTTTTTCTGTTTGCGGTCATTACTGCCTTCCTCATGAAACGAAGCCGCTAATCCATCAGTATTTTTGCCTCTGACGTTATTACTAGGTCGTTAAATAGTCCCGCTATTCGCCTCACTAGTGCCTAGTCAGTGGCAAAAAAAGTCGCTGGATACTAAAGTCATGCTGAATTTAGGTTGTTGCTTTGTTGCCTTGGAAGAGTCTAAAGCCGAGATAGAGCAGGGCGATTGCAATAAACCCTGGGAATGAAGGCCAGATAAGGCCATCAATTCCTGCCCAAAACCAGCCTATGGCTACGGCAGAGCCTATCACCATCATACTCAAAGCCTGCCTTTCAGTCAGTGGCTGTTTAAAGATATGGATGTAAAGTAGCGGGGTTATCGCAGTTGCCAGGATTGACCATGCCAGGGCCACCAGCATCAGGACACTCTTATTACCCCATAACGAGATGGCTAATACCAGACTAGAGATAAGTATGGTGCTGCCTTTAGTTACCCACATGGACATGGACGGTCGCTTCAAGATATCCCGTGACAGGGCTGCAGATGCTGAAAGGACCAGCGAATCGGCAGTAGAAATCGCTGCTGCGAATAGTCCCGCCAGGATGACGCCTACCACTATTTGAGGAAGTAGCGATTCGGCAATTGTCGGCAATGCCAGTTCGCTATCAAAACTGGACACCTCGGGAAGTAGAGCACGAGCGCACAAACCAACCACCCAGGATACCGAGAAGAATATTGTGTAGAAGCTAAAATACCAGCCGAGTGAGCGTTTTGCATTGGCTTCAGTATTGACGGCCATGAAGCGCACCATGATGTGCGGTTGTCCGGTTATGCCTAAGCCACCGATGAACCAGCCAACAATGTAGAGGAGTGGAGCAAATTGTAATTGCGGTAACCAGTGCACGAGATCGGGGTCTAATTGAGCAAGTGTCTCGTACAGCGCTGAAATACCTCCCACTTCATCGATCGCAATCCATGCGAGGATGAGCATAGCTATCATCATCACGATGGACTGGGCGACATCGGTCCATACCGAGGCTCTGAATCCACCAGAAAAGCAGTAGATCAGGATGACAACGAATCCAAGTAAGGTCCCGCTGTTTAGATCCCAGTCGAATAACACATGCATTGCCTTACTGGAAGCGGTCAATTGTGCGGCGGCGTAGGTAGATAGAAATAGCAGCACGATCCAGCCCAACACATGGCGTAACGTGGGCATGTCTTGACCTTGCCATTGGCTAATCAGCCCGCCATAGGAATAGGTGTCAACCTCTTCAGATACCCTGCGTATATGACTTGAGGATGATCGCAGACCAACAAATGAGCCAAAACCAAGCCCCAACATAAACCAGACTGAACTGATACCTAGGCTATAGGTCATGCCGATCCAGGCAGTAAACATAAAGCCACTATTGGTCGTTGCTACAGCAGACAGCCCTGCAAGCCAGGGGGTAAGACTGCGACTCGCAAGCAGATAGTCTTCCGGCGTATTCTTTTTAAACCAGGCTGACCAAAGGCCGATCCCTAGAAAAATGACCAGGCAGAGTGTGAAGCTAATAATCATTGCACTTTCTCTGAGTGTTTCTTCGCAGCTTTAGGTAATACCACGACTCGAGTTTTAGACAGGGAGTCGTGTAAAGTCCAACGGCTAGGCAACAATGCTGTGATGTTCCCAAGTCCCAGTAGGGCAGTGAAAAACCGAATCAGAGCCTGATGCATTTCAATTTCTGTATTATTTGTCGTGATTAGCTGAATACGCCAGGTTTTCATTGCCAGAGTTTGGCCTGTTTTCGACCAGCAATAGTAATAATAGTAAAACCAGCAAAATAATAACCATGAAAAGTAAACCGGGTTTTCTGTCAATATGCCCGTCTCTATGACTGCCTGTGTACCATAGAATGCGACAGTTACGGCCGTACCTATCGCACCAGCGAGGATTAGTATGGCGATGACTATCAGGGCGTCATAGACCAGGGCTAATAGGCGTCGCATGGCTGTGGCATCCGGTAGATTGGCTAAGTTATCGCTCATAGTTGACAGTAGACATGATTAAAGGTCGCATATTCTAACAGGAGAAATAGTGCAATCCTACTCAGGTCTGTTTAAAATCGCTTTAGCAGAGGTGGCTATGACTTCAGATAAAGAACACAATAAAAATTCAACCGCCAATGATTCTTCAAAGAAGCCTGATGAGAATGAGGCGGGCCTGGATTCTGATCTAGAATTTGCTGAGCAGGCAATTGAGCAGGCTTTCGAAGAAGACCAACAACGGCAGACAGAACGTCGTGATCAGCAATTGGCTGAGACGGAGGCAGAGAAGGAGCTATTTGCGAATATGGCTCTTGAGGGAGACGCTGCCGAAGCTGAGGGGCTGCCATGTCTGAACTGTAATACACCACTGAGAGGTCCATACTGTTACGAGTGTGGTCAGCCAGAGCGACATTTCATTCGCTTCTTCCCGCGTGTGCTGTGGGATATGATCAATGAAGCCTTCGATCTGGACTCGAAAATTTTTAACACAATCCTACCATTGATGTTCAAGCCTGGAAGGCTGACGCTGGAATACATTGCTGGTCGTCGCGCCAGATATATCAATCCACTGCGTATGTACATCGTTATCAGTCTGATTTTTTTTCTGGTGCTCGAATTCTCCGATTCATTCAATGAGGTCAATGTTGGGACATCTGAGTCAGGAGTTAAATCGCGTGTAACCATCTCAGATGATGCGGTTCAGATTGAGGAGGATACCTCAGCCGACTCTGCTGCTGACGAACGTCGACAGCAGATACAGGATCGCATTGACGAATTGCAGGAAGCCAGGGAAGGTGGCGCTCAGATACCTGATAGTGTCATAACCGAATTGGAAAAAGAATTAAATAATGACCGGCCAGTATCCAGAAACAATGCTACACAAGATTCCGATGATGACTTAACCGTCACACTCGATGACGGAACCGAGTGGCATCCGGAGACCAATCCGGTAAAGTTTAATAATCTGTTCAGTGCTGAGGTAACACAGAAACTCAACGCATTTCTATGGGAGTTAAAAAACAAGACTAAAATGGTCGAGGAAGATCCGGGGGGGTTCGCCGAAGAGATCCTCAATGTATTACCAGGGCTGATGTTTGTGCTACTACCGATATTCGCGTTACTTCTGAAGATTGTCTATATCTTCAAAAAGCGCTATTACATGGAACATCTCATCGTGGCATTACATAGTCACAGCTTCATGTTCTTCTCACTACTGATGATATTCCTGGTCAGTGCATTGAGTGATATTGCACCACGGGATTCCTGGGCAAGAGATACATTTGAACTGCTGTTTGTCCTGTTGTGGTTGTGGATACCGATCAACCTGTTCATACAACAGAAACGCGTTTATGCGCAGGGCAAGATAATGACCACAATAAAGTTTCTGATGGTCGGCATTTCCTATATCGCATTATTGGTTGTGACAGCGGGTGCTGCCGCCGTACTGGGTTTATATAACCTCTAGTGGCTGATCAATAGCTCACTGAATCGTTCAAAATATGGCATCGCCTCGTCGAGCAAAGGTCGTAAATGGGCGGGGACGTCAGGAATCTTTCCGGCTGGTTGACCAAATCCTTCACTACGCCATACCGACTCGTACCAGTGTGGTGCCCAGATCCCATCATAGGGCTTGGCTCCCTTGGTCCAGCTCAACATAGACTCTTGGAAATCAATTCCAAGGTGTGTGCATAAATGGCTTAATTCTCGTTTGGGGTTGGCGAGAATTTGGGCGCTATCGATTATCAATGGCTGTTGGCCCATCGCTAGTACTGTCTGGTAGATCTGCCATTGGTCAGCAATGCCGATATCACTCAAGTCAGGATCTTCATCTTTTGCGTGATAGGAACATATTACACGAGCCGGATGTCTAATCAGGAAGACATTGGTGACCAATCCAAGCCAATCGACTGGGTATTCTGACAGCAGATGTTTACTGATGTGTTTCTGGTACTGAACTGTTGCTGCCGAGTTGACTCGTGTCAATTGATCAATAACCTGGTCGATATCTGTATTGCCTTGCTCGACTATCTGCTTGGCAAATGGATGCTTCAGTTGGGTATCCTTCAAATAGGCAGCGTAGAGCGGCTCATCGATTACCTCTGTGTCGTCGCGCTGGGCGAAGCTGTACATCATGGCTGTGGACAGGTTTCGCGGGCCAGACCACATGGCAATTCTCAGTGTCGAGCTCATGGACACTCGCGTTCCAGGAGCTGTTTGTACAGTTGTCTTATTTGCTTCGTCATACTGCCTGTCTTCCCATCACCAATCTGTCTACCATCGATATGACTGACAGAGGTCTGGGCTCCAAACGTGCCAGTTAAAAACGCCTCATCAGCACTATAGGTGTCTACCAGAGAGAAGTTCTTTTCATGCACAGTGATATGATTGGCGCGACATAACTCGATAACTTTCTTTCGCGTAATCCCATTCATGCAATAATCACCAGTTGAAGTCCATACCTCACCATCTCTGACGATAAAAAAATTACAGGCGTTCGTGGTGTTCACAAAGCCATTAATGTCGAGCATTAGGGCTTCGTCAGCGCCCGCCTTTTCGGCGGCAATAAGAGCCAGAATGCAATTCAACTTTGAGTGCGAATTTAGCTTGGGATCCTGTGTCATAGGCAAGCCACGAAGATGAGGTACAGTCGCCAGTCGTATGCCAGACTTTAACGATGGCTTGGAATGCTCCATGATTATCACCACTGTTGGCCCTGATTGTGACAGAGAGGGGTGTTGAAATGGCCTGGATTTAATACCACGCGTGACCATAATACGGGCATGCACATTATCGTGCATGTCATTTGCCAGGCGTGTCTTTTCCAAGGCCTCATAGACATCATCAGGTGACAAGCCCACAGCTAAGTCGATGGCCTTTGCACCCGTAAAGAGTCGATTGATATGTAACTCAACGAACGCCCATCGGCCACGATACAGTCGCAATCCTTCCCACACGCCATCACCCAGCATAAAACCGCTGTCATACACCGAGACTTGTGCCTCCGACTTGGGAACAATTTTGCCATTGAGGTAGATAAGAATGTGCTCGTTCCGTGCATCATCCTCAGCCTGGTGTGTAATTGACTGGTTTGGATTCATCCTTCGCCTCTCGTGATATATCTCGCAGTGAATTCCATCGTCATGCTTCTAGAAACTGTTTGTGCCTGTAATGTACATGATTTGCTCTGTAGTTCCCATGAAATAAGAGAAACTGTTTATTGACTGAATTTTTTTCGTGAAATAGATTTGGCTGTCAAAAAATGTACAATTTTGCTATATTATTGCGCGGTTAGCGGATGACCTGTATTTCCTCGTTAGATTGAATTGGAGCAGGTATAGTTGGAAAAATTATATAATAGGCAACTCATGACTGCATCGGCCTCGATGCTGTTGTATGCCGTTTTGTTGCTACTTCTATATCAAATCCTTGGCGCAGTTATCCTGCCGTTGATGCTACTCCCGGTCCTGACTATCACCTGGTTATATGGACTAGTCGGCATCCTGGTAATCGTACCGCTCATCTTAGGCTTTCATGGGCTGTTATTTACACTATCGCCCAATTTCCAAAGTTTACTGGAACCGCTCAGTATATTTACGCATGTGATGGCACTGACTATGGCCGTTATCATCGGCGAGTCAAGTCACTTGAGGGCGCGATTTCTTGATGCGGTTTCCCAGCGGAAATTGAAATCAAAATCTATAAAGCAGCAGAAAATTGTCTATGAAACATTGTTTCAATCAGCAGGTGATGCGGTATTTACTCTTGCTATTGAGAAAGACTCACTACCAATATTTAAAGACTGCAACGACGCATCACTGAAATTTTTTAGGTGTGACTCCAAGCTGGACATATTGGGAAAGTCCCCAATGGATTTTTCTCCTGAATATCAGCCTAGTGGTAAGAAATCAGCAAACTTAATCGAAGAACTCGCTTATAAAGCCATGATCGGCGAACCGCAGGTATTCGAATGGTTACATGAGTTATCTGACGGTAGCTTGCAGTGGGGAGAGGTGAACCTCTGTCTAATTGATTTTGAAGGCGAATATTTCCTGCAGGCCATTGTTCGTAATATACAGAGCCGGAAGAAGGCCGAATCCCAACTGCGCGAAAATGAGCGGAGAGTTCGCCAGACACAGAAAATGGAAGCCATTGGTATCTTAACCGGTGGTATCGCGCATGAATTCAACAACCTATTGGTGCCAATTTTGGGTTACAGCGAATTGTTGTTGCGCAAAGATATCAGTGACGATGATAAAAAAATGATTGAGAACATCCATAAGTCAGCGAATCGTGCCAAACGACTCGTGCGTCAGATGCTCGCCTATGGTCGGCACTCAATGTCGCAGTATGATATCGTTGATTTAGTGGAACTGACTGAGCAAGCTATCAGCCAGATTGCCAAAACGATGCCAGGCAATGTCGTGTTAGAGAAACAGTTACAGCCGGTCCCTGCAATACGAGCGATGCCCAATGAGTTGCACCAGGTGATCAATAATCTCTGTATCAATGCAATACATTCAATGCCAGATGGTGGTGTATTGCGTATCGCACTCGGTCATGTGGGCGCACGATCATTCGTTCAGGCGACAGGTGATACGCTAAATGGTGACTTTATAGAATTAACTATTAGTGATGATGGCAAAGGAATATCTGAGGATATAAAGCCCTATATCTTCGATCCATTCTTTACGACCAGAGAAATCGGCAAAGGAGCGGGTTTGGGATTGTCTGTCGTTCAGGGTGTGATCGATCAGCATCACGGTCACATTGACTATCGAAGTGATCAGGGCGAAGGAACCACATTCCTAATCTATTTGCCTACAGGAAATCCGAACCCTTCTACAAACTAACTGCAGTCTCAGCAGCAGCTGATATTTCAGTGTAGCCAACATTCGGGTATGCTAGCCGTTTGACTAACTATCTATCAGATACATGCTAGACCGAATTAGACCAAAGGCGCTACATCCAGGTGCCACAATTGGCGTTGTCTCACCCTCCTATTGGCTAGATAACGAATTACTGAACACAGCGATTAGTTACCTTGAGAGTCATGGCTATCAGTTAATACTCGGTGAATCAGTGCGAAGTCGTATGGATATATTTGCAGGCTCACCCGATCTCAGAGCCCGGGATATCATGTCCATGTTTGCTAATCCTGATATCGATGCAATCATCTGCGCGCGAGGAGGCTATGGCGCTAATCGCGTATTGCCGTTATTGGACTTCGAGACAATCCGTAAGAATCCCAAAATATTCATGGGCTTTAGTGATGTGACCGCAATCTTAAATTCTCTTGCCACAGAGGCGGGGCTAGTGTGCTTTCATGGCCCAATGATTGGGAGCTTCGGCAAAAAGCAACTGACCTATAATCTAACACAGATGCAGCAGGTATTAGGGGGTGAGATAAATGCTCACGTCCCGGATCTGCCTGAATGTCAGGCTCGGATATTACGAGCTGGTGAGGCGAGTGGGATATTAGTCGGTGGGAATCTGTCCTTGATCAACGAACGGCTGGGAACGCCCACACAAATCGATTGTGCAAATAAAATACTCCTGATCGAAGAGGTCGGAGAGAAACTGTATGCGTTTGATCGGATGATGATGCACCTTAAAAATAGCGGCAGCCTAAGGCAGCTTAAGGGCTTGATAATCGGAGAGATGACAGAGATGTCTGATACGGATGTACCGTTTGGAAAATCAACTGATGAGATCATTCTGGATATATGTGAAGATATTCAGGCGCCGATTATTAGTAATTTCCCAGCCGGTCATGGAGACTATATTGCTACATTGCCTATCGGACATGATGTAACTATTATCGCCAAGGAACAGGAATGCCAAATTCTGATTCCGCAACAGGCAGTTACAGCTTAATACAATAACGACAACAACAGGAAATAAATAATGTTGAATTATATCTGGTTCGGCATGATGGCCATCGGGGTGTTAGTGGGGATCTTTAA
The DNA here is from genome assembly GCA_965250035.1 of Enterobacterales bacterium. Lineage (GTDB taxonomy): Bacteria > Pseudomonadota > Gammaproteobacteria > Enterobacterales > CAXRAF01. The sequence continues at coordinate 497,003 of OZ252282.1, forward strand.
CGGCACCATTGATGCGGTCACTCAAGCTGCAATAGACATGGCTAAGGTAGCCGTTGAACTCGCCATCGGCCTTATTGGGATCATGGCACTTTGGTTAGGTGTTATGAAAATCGCTGAGGCTTCCGGTCTGATGTCGATCGTGGCGAAGTTAGTCCGGCCAATTTCGGTTAGGTTATTCCCCGACGTCCCACCCGATCACCCCGCGATGGGGTCCATTGTGATGAATATGTCGGCAAACATGCTTGGACTCGGGAATGCGGCGACGCCTCTTGGACTCAAAGCAATGGAAGAATTGCAGCAGTTAAATCCTAAGAAAGATACGGCATCCAATGCCATGGTCTTGTTCCTGGCCATTAATACGTCCAGTGTACAATTGATACTTCCCGCGACAGTCGTTGCACTGATGGGAGTCACGGCAAGTGAAATATTTATCACCACAATTCTAGCCACCTTATGTTCAACCATCACGGCTATCTTCATGGTTAAGTTTCTCGAAAAACGAAAGCGCTTTGCTGTGGAGGCTGAGTCATGATTGAATCCATCATTGGTAGCCTGAATGCAGGCGCGAAGTATATTATCCCATTACTGCTGGTAGGCATCCCATTCTACGGTCTGGCGTTCAAGAAGATTAAAGTCTATGAGGTGTTCGTAGAGGGGGCGAAGGATGGCTTCACAATCGCTGTCAGGATCATCCCCTATCTGGTGGCAATTCTCGTCTCAATCGGCATGTTCCGTGCCTCAGGTGCGCTCGACCTGCTGCTCAACTTTATGGCACCGGTTCTTAATTTTGTCGGCTTTCCTCCTGAGAACCTACCGCTTGCTGTAATGCGTCCACTCTCCGGTTCAGGATCGTTGGGACTCCTCACAGATTTGGTTAATGAGTATGGTGCAGATTCTATACAAGCGAAGATTGGAGCAACCATGTTTGGCTCATCTGAGACAACATTTTACGTGCTGGCTGTCTATTTTGGCTCGGTTGGTATCGTCAAGAGTAGGCATGCTTTGGCTGCTGGCTTGACGGCGGATGCTGTTGGAGCCATGAGTGCCGTATTTTTCTGTCTATTGCTACTAGTGTAATTGCCATCAGGTTTACTAGAAATGAACATAACTGATTTAAAAACTATTTATGAATCGATAAAGCAAGGCGGATTAGACAAGATGATTATCCGCTATGCGGATATCCAGCCACTCCTAGACACACTTGGGAACGACTTTAATGTGCAGGAGGTTGGCCGTTCTTACCAGGGTAGGCCATTGAATAAAATGACGATGGGCACTGGGGATACACGTGTCTTCTTCTGGTCCCAAATGCATGGTAATGAGCCGACAGCGACGGCCGCATTATTCGATCTATTTAACTACTTAAAATCCAATGCTGGGCAGGAATGGCGTCAGAGCTGGGAGGATAAACTAACGATTCAGTTCGCGCCGATGATCAATCCCGATGGCGCAGAGGTGCATCAGCGCTATAATGCTCAGAGCATTGATATTAATCGTGATGCAAGAGCCCTGCAAAGCCCGGAGGGTAAAATACTGAATGATCTGGCCGATGATTTTAAGCCACACTATGGCTTCAATCTCCATGATCAGGTGCGTTATTACACCGTCACTGGTTCTATCAATCCGACGACAATTTCATTGCTTGCACCGGCCTTTAATGAGGCCAAAGAAATTCATCAACCGCGACTCAGAGCGATGAAGATTGGCGCTTTGTTCAATCAGCATCTACAACAAGCGATCCCCGGTTGTGTTGGTCGCTATGATGACACCTATAGTTATCGGTCGTTTGGCGATAACTTCGCAGCCAAGGGAATTGCTACGCTGCTAATAGAGTCGGGGTTTTCACATAACGATCCTAACCGACAGGTCGCCCGCTGGCTTAATTTCATGATGATGGTATGTGCGATTGATGCGATTGCTAGTAATAAGGTCGATGAACTGAGTACCGAACATTATGATGCGATCCCGATGAACAACAAAGAGGGACTCGTGGATATCATGTTGCGCTCAGTGCCTATCGCGGACCGATATGAAGCAGACATCTCGATAAACTTCGATCCGCTGTATCAGGATAGCCTGATCGAGGAGGTTGGTGATTTGAGTAACCAAACAGGAATCGATGAACGGCATATGGCCGACTACCAGTTACTCCCAGCCAAATGTTTTCGACTAGATGAGCAGACCATACTGGATGAGCAAACCTACCTGGATTTGCTACGGCGCGGCTTTAGCTATTTTTCGGGCGACAGCAAGCAACTGGTGAATGAATCTGGCCTACCTGTTGTTGTACTCGAGGATGAGGCTGAGTTGACGATACCCGTGAGAGAAACGGTTCCACACCTGATTTTTGCAAGGGATAACATACCAGAACTCGCCTTGATTAACGGACGATGGATTAATCTGAGTGATTAATATTACAACTTCGGCTGTAGCGCCTGAGTAAGGTCATCATCATCCATCGATAAAGCGAACTGATAGAGGTTATCGCGTACCTCATTGTCAGGTACTGCGATAGCTCCATGTTCCAGGCATAGTTTGCGATAATATTTATACATCAAGCCATATTTCTTCGTTGCAGCAACGTGGCCGAGATAATCTGGCAGGAAACGATACGCCAGGCGACTATTGCGCCAACTACTTAGTTCAACCATTACCTGCTCCGCTGCGATTGCCTGGTCAGACTGCGACTGGATATATCGTTGAATAGATTGCAATGCCTTGCTCATTTCACGGACTTCATTAAAACGATGCCATTCATCCGTTAACCGTTCAAATGATACTTCCGGTGGGGCTATATCCTCAACATAGACTCTGGCATTGGTCTCGCTCAGATCATCATGCCGTCGAATGATATCTGGGATTAAGAGAGTACCTATCACGAAAAATAACCACAGTATCATGCTGAAATATATGAACAGTCGAATCACCTGCCAAAGCTCAATAGGTAACCATAGAATCGCAGCGAGAATGACCCAGATCCCTAGCATTGGAATTAGAGTGATCGGCCTGTACATCTTCATATAACTCATAAGGACAATAGGATTCAGCGCCTGTACAAAATTTCGCTCGACGGCCATCGCGGCTATACTCGCGGGTAAGATCAGGGAAATCACTGGAGCCGCTATCCAGATCCCGCCATACATAACTAAAAAAGTGCAAAGAGCAATCTGGCTGAGAAAAAAGAACAAGATCTGTGGGCTAAAACCGGCAAATTGCAACACAGTTCGTTCGGCCATTCCTTTACCTGCTGCTAGTGCAATATCGATTAGGTAATGTCCATAGAGCATGATTAAAATGATGACAAAAGGGATTACAGCCATGCCAAAAACTCCGACTGCGCGCATTCCTGCGAAGCATAGTGCAAATAGAACCGCAAACGTCAGATTGGCAACGACCGGGCCGGACTTGAATGGAAATGTGAATAGATCTTTGAGCAAAATAACTTACAACGGATTGAGGATGCTTCGATGATACCGAATAGCACTTGCAATGAAAATAAAGCGTTATATAATGCGAGGCCCTCATCTTTGCCGGAGTGGGTGTAGCGAACGTATTTAGCAAAGCATGCTTTGCGTGAGCGAAACGACAAAAATCTGTGATTTTTGGCTGGGTGAAGCCGATAGGCTGAACAAGCTTCTGGAAGTTTGACTAGTACATGACGTAGCACATAGCCAGAGTGGGTGTAGCGAACGTATTTAGCAAAGCATGCTTTGCGTGAGCGAAACGACAAAAATCTGTGATTTTTGGCTGGGTGAAGCCGATAGGCTGAACAAGCTTCTGGAAGTTTGACTAGTACATGACGTAGCACATAGCCAGAGTGGGTGTAGCGAACGTATTTAGCAAAGCATGCTTTGCGTGAGCGAAACGACAAAAATCTGTGATTTTTGGCTGGAGGAATTGGTAGACATCAACATCGAAGATGTTGTGTGTTGTACTGATTGGTATTGGGTCTTTGCTCAATATCTATACAAGAAATGCCAGAGTGGTGGAATTGGTAGACACGTCGGATTCAAAATCCGATGCCTTCACGGGCGTGCGAGTTCAAGTCTCGCCTCTGGTACCAAATTGATATTCGGTTGATAATGCAGAGATTGATTCAGCCGAGATTTAACTGTTATTTCAAAATACAAGCTAGTCTAATGGATTAAACGCGTTAGCTTAAACAGACAAAAGGACTTTCGTTGCTCTTCCTACCTTATAAATTTGATTCTGAATTACGCTTTCTACCGTTATTCACTCTTATCATTTGCATTAGTTGTATCTTTATTTATTGGAACCAACATACGAAAGACGAAGCCTTCTTCGAATCGGTCGAGTCATTTTGTTACAGAGAATTAGATGAATCGAATCTTTCATTTTTACAGGATGTCGCGAATGAAAGTAATACAAACCCCTGTTACGAGATATTTAATTCGATTCGCATGGCAGACGATCCTGCTTCACGACTAGCCGAGCTCGCAAGAAATGCCAAACCGATCGGGTTGTTTCCTACTCAGCAGGACGAGTTTTTATATTATCATGGACGGCTCGAATCACTGTATAGAATCTATGACAGGAAAGTCACCGAGAATTTAACCGATAAGCTGGTTTACGAACCCGGAGAGTACGACGTTGTGAGGATGGTAACGTCGACATTCTCTCATGGCGATGTTTTTCACCTGGTTGGAAACCTGATATTTTTCTTCGTCTTTGCGGCATCACTCGAAGTGATAATGGGCTGGATGGGATACCTGCTGTTCATAGGGGTAACGACGATAGGAACCAGTTTGGCTTATAGTTACTCAGTATCGGGTGTAGAAAATGCGTTGCCGACACTCGGTCTATCAGGTGTGGTGATGGCCGCTGTGGCAGGTTTAGGCGTCATATTACCTCGAGCAAAAATTCGCTGTTTCTTCTGGTTCATCCTTATAGTCAGAACCTTCAGATTACCCGCACTCGTTTTGGCTGTTTGGTATGTAGGTTGGGATGTTTACAATATGAATCAGGCGGATGATGTTTCGAATATCAATTATGTGGCCCATGTCAGTGGAGCAGGAATTGGGCTATTGTTTGGCATCTATTTTCGTATCATGAAAAAGGCAAGAATAGAAAGAGCCTCTGAGAATACAGCTTAAGTCTAGTCGTTAAAGAGATATCTTCAGAGCATCGAAAATCTTGGGGTCATTGGCTTCGCCGCCAGAAAAACTCCAATCACTTATGTCTTGAGTTAGTTCTCTGTATCTACCTTCACCTGTGATATCCCAGGTGGTAATGTAAATATGGGACCCTCGCCAGCCGGTGATTCCAAAGTCAGCTGCGTTGTATTTGAACTGAATTGATTTGGCAGCCTTATTTACGGTCACTGTGGGCGCGACACCGAATTTTTTCCCGAATGCCTCAGCACTGGCGTCAGTACTGGCAAATGTCGTGTTTCCCCAGCCATAGACCACATGGCCAATATCCCAATTCCAGGGGCCTGGCATATGTGTATTCAAGTGTGGGAGTATGGTTGCACCATCAGTCGTTGGAAGATCAAAGTAGATACTAAATGCGACATTATCGAAACCATTGGTTGGTATCCAGTCGTCAGTTAGTTCATTCATTACCAGGGTGAGCAATAGTATTTCACCACCTGTACTAACTTCGGCAGCGACAATGTCTTGTTGGCCAACGCTCTGACTGTGTTGAGGTGCCGCATAGGTCTTGTCTAAACCATTATCACTATTAGTTGTGTCAGTAACTCGTGCTTCAAACTCTGCCTTTGTCACTTGAGTCGTAAAAGTAACAGGATCGGATACGACTTGCTGTTCCGGTTGATAGGCCACAAGACTAACGTCTTCCTGTCCCAGGTTTTTCACCTCATATTTGTAGGCCCATTCGCCATTGTCATCCGGTGTCACCCGGATGGCTGTTTCGAGTTTATTGTTCTTGACCATGAACACCGGACTTTCAGGATAGGGCGTTGTCCCATAAACGGTATGTTGGACTTCGGACGAATCAGATTCTGCATCCAGGCGTAAGATTGGGCGCTCTTTTAAAGAAGTACTGATATCATGACGCTGTAATTCAGCAATGAATATAGCTCGTCCGGGAAGCTCAACAGACAATTCGCCAGAGGCATTAAGATCTATCTTCTTGTCGAAGCCATAAATCGGTTCAAGCGTCCCAGGCTCATCACTCACCTCTATACCATCAACGAGAATGCGGCTAGTCGCTGTATTCATTAAAATGACAGCCTGTCGATCGGCATACGATCGTTTATAGGCAATTACGCCGGGGCCGGTCTTGTTAGACGCTAAAATTTCAAAATCACCCCGAGTGAATAGTTTGTCTGAGGTCCTCATTCGCGCCATTAACTGGATGAATTGATACAGCTCTGATTCCTGATCGAATGCATTTTTCTTGGCACCGAAACCACCCTTGAACATAGCCGTTCTGGTCTCGGTCATTGCCTGGGCCGTACCCTGATAGATCGTCGGTATTCCCGGAATAGTAAATATCGTTGCCAGAGCCTGCTTTAGCCCGACTGTGTCGCCACTGGATAAGAAGCGTGACATATCATGATTATCAATAAAGGTTGGAAATACATAAGGATTCGGATAGATCGCCATATGTTGCTCGAGTCGATAGGCGAGGTGGTCAGTCGGAAAACCCTGGGCGAAGACCGTGCGCAGTTCCTGATGCAATGGGAATGAGATTTGTGAGTTTAGTTCAGGTTTATCCGATGTGCCTAGATAACTGGCTACTCTGTGTTCGGCATCATTCTGGTAGGCCTGAGAGACATCATATACCTCACCGAAGGCGAGAAAATTATCGCGCCCTGTTGCTTTGGCCCGTGCGTGGATACCATTATTATCGTGCATGAAGTGATGAAAGAACTCATGTTCCACATAGCGAACCGTATCGATACGAAATGCATCTACCCCAATGGTGTTTATCCAGTCACCATAGGTTTGCTTGAACGTCTCAACGACCATAGGATTTTTGGTATTGATATCTGCGAGTCTGGCGAGTTGGTAGGTATGCAATACATCGTAATTCTGATAGTCACGAATTGATGGTGTCCAGTTGTAGATATCAGCAGCGACGTGCTCAGGATTATTTCTGTCTATTTGATGAAAAGGTGATTGAGTCGGCTTGGGCTGAGCTGAATTTTCATCCTCAAATAAATAGAAATTCTTGGCTGTATCGTTTGGATCATAGCCATCCTGACCGTTTCGATAATTGAAGAAATTACCCGTGTGGTTAACCACGACATCCTGGATTAGGTACATCTCTCGACGATGTAACTGATCAGACAGACGTTTTAGTGTGTCCATTGTGCCGAGATGTTTGTCTACCTCGTTAAAATTGACGGCCCAATAGCCATGATAGCCGCCATAATTTGTTTCGTTAGACCACCACTGATTGGCGACCCAGGGTGTGGTCCAGACGGCAGTCATACCCATGTTTTGGATGTAGTCTAGTTGATCGATCACTCCTTGTAAGTCGCCGCCGCTATAGTGGCTTGACTTCCTCGGGTTGTACTCGCCGATGCCTTGATCATTATTAGCAGGGTCACCGTCATTGAATCGATCCGTCATGAGAAAATATATCACCTGATCCCGCCAATCAGGGGAGGGGATATGCAGGAGCAACTCGGTATTGTCAGGATTTGATGTGGATTCTGGTACGGTCTGGTCACAGGCCGTTATAAACATGATCAGCGCTATGACACAGAAGCGGAAGTGATTGAATATGTAGTTTGGTAGCATCATTACAAAGCTTAAGGCATCGTTATACCTGAATAGAATAATTCTGGCTAATTGTACACTGTCTAAACCTGAGTCAGCTCGATGAATACGTAATCATATATGATTAGCGTTCATCCTTAGGTGATTCCATTACTACATGGGTCGTTATCCGGGCTACTTGTGGAATTTCACCTAATATGTCGGTGTGTAGCTTTTTGTAGGATTGGATGTCATGGGATTCGACCCGGAGTAAATACTCAAACGCGCCGGTGACATTGTGACATTCTTTGACTTCTTCTATCGGTTTAATGGCTTCCTCGAACGCCAGTTGTGAAGCGTGAGTATGTTCATTCAGGCCGATGTTCACATAAGCGATAAAGCGATTACCCATCTTGTCGGAATCCAGGACGGCCTTGTATCGTTTGATCACGCCAGAATTTTCCAGATCCTGAACACGACGTAAACAGGCTGAGGGGGATAGACCTATCTTATCTGCCAAGTCAGCATTAGAGATTCGCGCATTCTGCTGAAGTTCGCGCAATATTATTGTGTTAAACCGATCATTTTTATACATATATTGTCTATCGTATGGTAATTTGCAATTAAAACGCGCGATAATTGTATCAAAACATACTTATAATTGCTCTTAGAATGCAAAATAAGAGAATCATATGACGATGGAAATCCTTTTAGCCCTAACCAGCTTCGCCTTTGTGTCATCAATAACGCCTGGACCAAACAATATTATGTTGATGACTTCGGGGGCTAACTTTGGTTTTAAACGTACGATCCCACACCTGTTGGGCGTCGGCATCGGCTTTATGATTATGATCGTTTTGGTCGGTGTTGGGATAATGCAGATCTTTCAGTTGTTTCCGATTACCTATCAGATCCTGAAAGTATTTAGTATTGTCTATTTGTTATATCTAGCCTATCGTATTGCCACGTCAGCGAAACTCAAAACGGATGATGTTGAAGCTAAAAAGCCACTCACATTTCTTCAGGCCGCATTGTTTCAGTGGGTGAACCCCAAGGCCTGGACTATAGCATTAATGGCGATTACGTTATATGCGCCATCACAGGAATTTCATTTGGTTCTGATAATCGCCCTGGTCTTTGGTTTGGTGAATATCCCCTGTGTTTTCAGCTGGGTATATCTGGGCAAATCCATGAACCGGTTTCTCAAGAACCAACGGAATCTGCACATTTTCAACATTGTCATGGCCATTTTATTAGTGCTGTCAGTGGTCCTGGTACTCTAAGAGGGGCCAACATTGTGTGCTGCCATAACATCAGGCACAATAAAACAAAAATTAAGTGAAGACCTGATATGGCAGACAAAAAATCAGAATACGAAGAGCTTCAAAATCTCTACTATTTCAGCGATTTGTATAAGTTCATCAAGGAGTCGGCGGGCTTTGCTATCACGATAGCCTACCTCGTGTTAATTCTCTCTAGCATGGCGTATCTCCATGTACTTTATTCCAGTTTTGATGTTTCAATCATCAAATTACTGACCTTGGAAGACATTCTGGCAACGCCAATTAAGAATCCAAATATCATACTGGTTTTCGCCGTCATAGTATTTGTCTTCTACATAATTGATATTGGCAATCGCTTCAATGCCCGCTTGAATCTTAAATACGCCGAGGTCAAAGCTCCTTGGTATATCAGACTGTTGAAGATTCTGGTCTGGTCACCCAGAACGCTCAAAGGAAATATTCGCATGGCCATTTTTATGGCTATTTTCTTCTTAGCTATCTATGTCGTGATATTTGCAGCGAGAGAAGCCAAGTCAATTGAGCAGGGGCACGGAAGTCATATCCGTCTCACACTCTCAGAGGAGGGCTCAGAAGCTGAAACGGTAACGCTGCTGGGAGCGACAACACACTTTGTGATTGTGTACTCAAATGAGCAGGAGCGGGCGCGAATCTACCAGATTGAGTCGGTGTCAGGATTTGAACCAATAATTCAAGAGAAAAAGACGCCTGAATAGCGCGGCAACTATTGACAGGGAAGGGTTGTTTTAGGAGAATACGCGCCTCGCTTGATATGGCTACGTAGCTCAGCTGGTTAGAGCACAGCATTCATAATGCTGGGGTCGGTGGTTCAAGTCCACCCGTAGCTACCATATCTTCCAGTATTATTTGCACTTTTTCGCAACAATTCTATATATTTCAATTTGATAGAGTCACTTATTAAGGTGAGTTCTAGCGATAGAATGTTGCATTTTCTGATTAGAACCGTGCGAGTCTGCTCATTAAAACTGTTCTCAGCCAATATCTTGCCGATTGTAGGGCGTCTTCTGATAAACGAAGTAATTCAACCAATTGCTGAATATCAGGTTGCCATGACTACGCCAGCGCACCATTGGATCGTTGTTGGGATCGTCGTCAGGGAAATAATTCGCGGGCAATTGGGTATCCAGGCCAGCCGCCTTGTCGCGTTCATATTCGGCTTTCAGATTCACAGGATCGTATTCTGCATGACCCAATACAAAGAAATTCTTAGCGTCTTTGGTGGCGAAGAGATAAGGGCCGGCAATATCGGAATCAGCAATCAAATCTAAATCCGGATGTTCCGTGATGAATTGTCGCTCAATCGCGCCATTGCGCGAGTGGGGCGCCCAGAATTGATCATCTGCTCCTCGCAATATGGCATGATGAGGTTGGAGAATCTTGTGTAGATAGACTCCGAACATTTTCTTGGGTAACACATGCTTAGGAATATCATAGAAGTGCCATGCCGCTGCCAAGGCTGCCCAGCAGATAAACATAGTCGAAGTGACATGGGTTTGCGACCAGTCCATGATCTCCCTTAATTGCGGCCAGTAGGTCACTTGGTCAAATTCAACTTGTCCTAGTGGGGCACCGGTTATGATCATTCCGTCATACTTATTCGCCCTGATATCCGAAAACTTACGATAGAAGGCTTGGATATGTTCCTTCGGTGTCGTTTTAGACTCATGTTCTTCGATGTGTAATAGGTCTAACTCGATCTGCATTGGGCTATTTGAGAGGATCCGTAGGAAATGAGTCTCTGTCTCTATTTTCTTCGGCATCAAATTCAGAAATAGTATATGCAAGGGCCTGATATCCTGATGTACGGCCCTTGATTTGGGCATCAGAAAGATATCCTCTTTAGCCAGTATCTCTCTGGCTGGTAGGTTGTCAGGTATATTTAAGGGCACTATCGATTCGCGTTTTGGCTATATAGACGTCTAGACGGCTTAATGTAGCAAATAACCTGACCATTGAAAAGAACCAGTTGTGTATTTTGAGAAAAATATCACCGCTGCCTATTTTCTGTTTCCCCAATAGGGGGTGTACTTAATATGTCATAATTCATACTCTATATTGCTAAATAACTAATAAGACTCACTCTAATGCAGCGTTACACTTCACACTTCATTGACGGCCAATGGCAGGAAGGAGATTCACAAGCGACGATAGACGTCATTAATCCAGCTAATGGCAAACTGGTCACAACCACCGCAGCGGCAAATAATCAGGATATCGATGCTGCGGTTAAGGCCGCTAAACGAGCTTTCCCGGCCTGGTCACAAAGCCCCGCATCCGAAAGGGCTGATCTAATTAATACGATTGCTGACCATATGCAGGGACGGTTGGATGATTTTGCGCAGGCGATATCTGAGACCATGGGTTGTCCTAAACACCTCGCAATCGACATACAGGTCAAAGGATCTATCTATGCGTTTCGATCATTTGCTGACTTGGCTCATAAGGTTGAAGAAGTCGAACAACTTAAACGTGTCATGCAAACCTATTCGCCAGTCGGTGTTTGTGTACTGATAAATCCCTGGAATTATCCTCTGTCGCAACTGGTCGGCAAGTTAGGGCCGGCATTAGCCGCCGGTTGTACTAGCGTCGCTAAACCAGCCGAGCAGACGCCCCTCCAGGATCTGATTCTCGCAGAGATATTTGCCGAGATAGGCGCACCGGCAGGTATTTTCAACGTCATTACGGGCGTTGGCCACGAGATTGGTGACACGCTCTGTTCGCATAGTGATGTTGATATGGTGTCATTTACAGGTTCGACAGCCGCTGGGATTAAGGTCGCCCAGTCTGCAGCACCAACCGTGAAACGTGTTTGCCAGGAATTGGGTGGGAAGTCCCCTTACATCATAACCGAGGATGCTGATTTGGAAGCCGCTGTCAGATACGGCGTAGAGGATGTGATGCTGAACTCGGGACAGACCTGTAGTGCGTTGACACGGATGCTCGTGCATCAGAATCATTATGCTGATGCAGTCGAGATTGCCAAGCGAATCGCTGAAGAAAATGTGGTTGGCGATCCCATGGATGATCAGTCTTCTATGGGGCCGTTAAGTTCAAAAACGCAACAGAAACGCGTGCGAGGCTATATTGAGAAGGGCATTGAGGAGGGTGCACGGCTCGTCACCGGTGGTGTGGATGTTCCAGAACACCTTTCTGATGGCGCCTATGTTATGCCGACCATTTTTGCCGATGTTACAAACCAGATGACTATCGCGCGTGAAGAAATCTTTGGTCCTGTTCTATGTATGATCCCCTATCGTGATGAAGATGAGGCTGTAGAGATTGCCAATGATACGGATTACGGCTTGTCTTCAGGAGTCTATGCTCACGATACGGATGCTGCATTGAAATTAGCGCGTAAGATCCGTGCAGGCCAATGTTATATACAAGGTAGCTACTTCACTACTCGTGCGCCTTTCGGTGGGTTCAAGCAATCTGGCAATGGCCGAGAGTGGGGTGAAGAAGGCTTGCGCGAGTATCTCGAGGTAAGGGCAGTCATTACAAAATAGGGGAAGACTATGGATACGGCTCATAAACATGAGAAGACCCTGAGGAAAGGCGACATTTTCCTTTATTGTGTGTCAGCGGTGTTGTTACTGGAAACCCTGACCGCTGGGGCAGTTATGGGACCGACGGTGATCTTTTGGTGGCTTTTCCTAACCATAGTTTTCCTGCTGCCATTCGGTGCGATTAGTACAGAACTAGGTGTCCATTATCCTGAACAGGGGGGGATCTATGCCTGGGTCAAGCGTGCCTTTGGTCGTAAAATGGCCTCTCGAATCAGTTGGTACTACTGGGCGAATGTCGCCGCCTGGTTACCTGCAATAGTCATCCTATTCTCTGGCATTGCATCCCAGTTGTTTTTCCCGGATATGTCGTTAAAGGCACAAATTATTCTGGGTCTGGCACTCATATGGGTTGTGACTGTGACCAATATTCTGACATTGAGTATCGGTAAGTGGGTACCTAATCTTGGGGCCATAATCAAACTGCTCTTATTTGCTCTGTTGATAATCGGTGGTATTAACTATGGTCTGGCGAATGGGGTGGCCAATGAGTTTAGTCTTGCGACCATATTTCCTACCATCGAGAATGGTGGTTGGAGTCTGCAGTATCTACCTGCGCTGGTCTATGGCATGTTGGGGTTTGAGCTTGCTTCAGCATCCAGTGAAGAGATGAAGAACCCGTCACGCGATCTCCCTAAGGCCGTATTTACCTCAATATTTGTTGTCGTTGCGGCGAGTGTCTTAGCAACTGTTGCCATCCTGATTGCGATTCCAGCGGGTGATGTCGATGTCGTAGATGGACTGATCGAAACGCTGACATTGTTCTTCGGAGGCGGTGAGCTGGGTGTTCTGGTTGTGAGTATATTAGGCCTTGGCGCCCTCTATACCTTCTTCTCAAATGGCACAACCTGGGCTATGGGGGCTAACAGGGCCGCTGCCCAGGCGGCAATCGATAAGGAATTACCTGCCATCCTGGGAAAAGAAACGAATCATGGTACACCGATCGGCGCAGCGATATGTCTAGGTGTTGCCTCTTCTGCCATGTTGATATTGTATGGTCTCATCGCCAAGACAAACGCTGATCTATTCTGGACGCTATTTGCCTTCTCAGGCGTGATCTTCATGTTGCCGTACGTGGTTATGTGTCTGGCATTCGTCAAGATTCGCACAACCAGTCCTCCTTCTTCTGAGGGCTTTCGTTTCCCGGGCGGCTCTCGCCTTGTGACATTTTTATCATATATGTGTGCCTTAATACTGGCTATAACAATCATGTTATTCATGTGGACGCCGGGAGAAGCAATATACTGGGAAGTGATCTGGGGCTCTTTGGTAGTTATTGCATTAGGCGAAATCATCATCCTGACTGGTGAAATGACACAAAAATAGCTAGATACGACCGCTTGATTGCGTTATAAACTGCACCTGTGTCTATTCACAACGCAATCCTTGCCAATGACAGTATCAATTGCACAATTAAGTCAGGACCTCGTCCGTCTCACACGCTCAACGGGACAGGAAGACTTCTATCCCAATCTACACCAACTGTTGAGTCAGCATTTTGACTACGACGAACTACTTGTTTTGCACATGAGTCCTAAGACGAGCGTCCAGTTGGATTATCGCTATGGCAAAGATGGTGTAGAGAATCGATTACAGGGTGAGGATTCATGGAAGTATTTAACAAGACTGTATGTACTGGATCCATTCTATCGACTGTTTGTCGATAGACAACGGTTTGGTTTCTTTACCCTGGATGAGATAGCCCCAGAGGAATTTGAATCCATATACAACTCCTACTTTAATTTTCTGAATTTATCCGATGAGATAGGCTACCTTTTCGCCCTCGAGGATGGTACCTGTCTACATGTCGATATGTCGTTGTTCGGTAGCGATAAGAAATTTCAGAAAGAATCTCTGGCGCTGCTTACCGACCTATATGAGACCCTGGCAAGCCTCGTAATTGAACATCACGCTAAGCCGGGTATGCACCATAATCAGGGGCCTTCTGTCGTTGAGAATGTACTCGCCAATTTCGGTAAAGAGCTACTGACCAGAAAGGAGTATCAAGCCTGTCAATTATTGCTGCAAGGCTACTCTACCAAAAATATCGCCGATCATATGAACATTGGATATGAAACGGTGAAGATGCATAAAAAGAATATCTACAGTAAAACCTATATGACGTCTCAATCTGAATTGCTTGCCCTGTTTATCGATATCCTACAACGAGAGGATTTGGATCCTGAGATCGATCTGCTTCAGCACCATGTCCTGAATTTCTAGTCTGTGTAATCTGCCAAGCCCCCGCTGAACATTAGCAATCAGCATACCCCAGTCGGGGGTATCGAATATTTTCAATTGCAGTAGTTTAGTAGATGTTTCATAACTAATCGTTGTCACTATGTCGAAGGCGCAAGCTGCACTATCAAACACCAGGTTTCATCCCTATTGGCTTGACACCTTGGTGCGCGATGATCCAAATCCTGGATTGTCAGAGGATCTGAAGGCAGATCTGCTAATCGTTGGTGGCGGCTTTACTGGCTTGTGGGCTGCGGTTCAGGCAAAGGAGGCGCAACCCGATAGACGAGTCG
This sequence comes from Enterobacterales bacterium, assembly GCA_965250035.1. GTDB lineage: Bacteria > Pseudomonadota > Gammaproteobacteria > Enterobacterales > CAXRAF01. The sequence continues at coordinate 512,110 of OZ252282.1, forward strand.
TTCTTATAGAGGCCAACAGGATAGCTATCGGGGCATCAGGCAGACCCGGAGCGATTTTATCCACATCGCTCATGCACGGCATGACAAATTCATATCGCTTGTTCGCAGACGAAATGGAGCAGTTGGAACAACTCGGTAAGGAGAATATGGATGGTTTTCGAGAAACAATCGAGAAATACAATATTGACTGTGATGTGGAGTGGACAGGGGAGTTAACGGTCGCAATCGGTGAGAAAGGCATTCGCGACATCGCAGACGAATATATTCTCTACCGTCAATTTGGTCATGATGCCCACCTGTTAGATGAAGAAAAAATTCGTCACGAAATTAACTCGCCATTATTTAGCGGTGGCCTATGGTCTAAAAAGCGATCAGGAATCATAAATCCGGCCAAACTCGCCTGGGGACTTAAAAGGGTAGCTGAAAAACTAGGAGTGTGTCTGTACGAACAAACGCCGATGCTGTCTAGTGAACAGCGTGAACAATCGATTTCTGTGCGAACACCCAAGGGCAGCATTCGAGCTAGGCGTGTCATATTAGCGACCAATGCATTTACCAAGCATAAGCGCCCTATTGCCTCGCGAGTAGCTGCAATTCGTGACCGGATTTTAATGACTGAGCCACTCACAGATGAGCAACTAGCGAGCGTTGGCTGGTCTAACAGGCAAGGGATCTATGATACTCGAACCCAATTGAATTATATGCGTCTGACGAAAGACAATCGTATCCTGTTTGGTGGACGTTTGGGCTACTTCTTCAACAATAACACGGATCCCGAACAGGATAAGACTGCCTTGCCTTTCATACCTCTGGCCGAATCATTTTATAAAACATTTCCCAGTTTAGATGGCATTTCATTTTCACACGCCTGGAGCGGTCCCATCGCGTTGACCACGCGTATGGCAGTACATTTCCAGCACTATCATGATGGTCAGATGATTTATGCCGGCGGCTACTCTGGATTTGGAGTAACTGCCAGCCGTTTCGCGGCGCGTGTTGCACTGGCCATAGTGGATAATGTTGATATGCCAGAAACCAGACTAACCTTTGCCAGAACATTACCGTCCTGGATTCCTCCTGAGCCATTTCGTTGGATTGGAGCAAAGATAACTATGTATGCACTAGATACCTGTGATGAAAAGCGAGGGTGGCGGATCGGGTGGTTAAAGTTAGTTGATCGTATGGGGTTTCCGTTGAAACCTTAAGTTTATAGTCTTACTGGCTATTGTTTGATTTATACTCCCTGTAATTGTTGGCCAGTAAGACTTTTTATTCAGAGTAAATAGTATGAGTCACTTTACTTACAAACGAAGAGCAGACGAAGGCGGAACCGAGCCGCTGACTGATTGGGGTATGGATTCCGAGTATGGCGTCCTGAAACAGGTACTTATCGGCCCAATGGATCATTATTCCTGGCAGATGGGTAATGCCATGTCGCGTCGTTCCGTTCGCTTGGGCAGGACCTTCGATCCGGTTCTTGCGCGACAGCAATACCACAACATGCTCAACGTGTATCGCGAGGCAGGTGTTACGCCACATATACTCAGTCCGGATGCCAATTTACCCTATCAAATCTATGCCCGGGATTCTTCAGTAATGACCCCATGGGGACCCGTGATAACACAACTATACAGTCCGTGGCGTCGTGGCGAATGGGTCGAATTGGTGAAGTTTTATCAGGCCATGGACATCCCTTTGTACGATATCATCACCGCAGGCACATTTGAGGGTGGGGACTTCATGGTCCTGGAACCCGGGGTGGTACTTTGCGGTTATTCTGGCGAACGGACTTCTGAACAAGGCATCCAGCAAATGCGAGGCTGGGTTGAAGCCGAGGGATGGGAATTTAAATCGTATCAGTTTGATCCCTATTTTCTGCACCTTGACGTCAAGGTAGCCATGTTGGCGGAAAAGCTGGCTGCTGTCTGCACTCAGGCTGTTGAGGATGAACTCCTGGACTGGTTTGCGTCCAGGGGAATTGAAATCATTGATATCTCCTACCGCAGTGTCCTGGAATTAGGTGTGAACGTCGTCGCGCTGGGAAACGACCGGGTGATGATTCCGGAACAAAGCCGCGAATTGATTGAGAAATCCAGAGCCCATGGATTAGAGGTCTTCGCTCCGGATTTATCGATGTTTACTTCCGGTGGCGGAGGAATCCATTGTATGTGTCAGCCATTGCACCGTGAGCCGGCCTAGGACTGTTTTATGCTGAGTGTCGATGGTAACAGGTTATGGCAGTCACTGATGAAGATGGCCGAGATTGGTGCCACAGAGAAAGGAGGTTGTAATCGTCAGGCATTAACCGATCTCGACAGGCAGGGACGAGAATTACTCATTGCCTGGTCAAAAGAGCTTGGCTGTCAATATCGTTATGATGCCATGGGGAATTTGTTTATTCGTTACCGCGGAACGGATGATAGTCTTGCACCCGTCCTGATTGGAAGTCATCTTGATACCCAGCCTACGGGGGGGAAGTTTGACGGCGTGTACGGTGTCCTTGGCGGCTTGGAAGTGCTACGAACCCTCCATGACAATGACATACGCACTCTGCATCCCATTGAACTGGTCGTCTGGACTAACGAGGAGGGGGCACGATTTTCTCCCGCCATGATTGGCTCAGGTGTGTGGTGTGGCGAATTTGATTTGGATTATGGCTGGAGCAGGACTGACAAGGATGGCAAGTCAATAAAAGAAGAATTACTGAACCATGACATGCTCGGTGAATCTCCCTGCGCTGCATTTCCTGTCCATGGCGCACTAGAGTTGCACATTGAGCAGGGGCCAATTCTGGAGCAAGAAGGATTACAAATTGGGATCGTTCAGGGAGTGCAGGGGATTCGTTGGTACGATTTGACACTGACTGGTCAGCCAGTACATGCGGGTCCGACCCCGATGGAGCAACGACAGGATCCGGTCAAGGGCCTGAGTGAGATATGTCAAAGCCTATATAAGTTAGCTGAGAACTATTCTCCGTGGGCGCGAGTAACATTCGGGGATATCGATGTTTCCCCTGGTGCCAGGAACACGGTTCCAGAGACGGTCGTCCTGGCAGTTGATTTGCGGCATCCAGACGAGTCGGTACTCTCGAAAATGGACCTTGATTTCAGAAGCATCTGTACTGAAGTCAGTTCACGCCTGTCGCTATCAGCCCAAGTCAGGGAAGAATGGCATTCTCCTGCGGTCAGTTTTGCTGAGGACTGCATTGCAGCGGTAAAGCATGCCGTAGCGGAATATGGCTATCCTGCCAAGGAGATGTTTAGCGGTGCAGGACATGATTCTGTCTATGTTTCCAAGGTGGCTTCGACAGCCATGATATTCGTCCCATGTGAGGATGGGATTAGTCACAACGAGCTGGAAAATGCGACGTTCGATGATATCAGGGCCGGGGCGAATATATTACTCGGCTCGACAATCAAATTAGCAACATAAAAACTATATAAAACAACACTATATAGCATTTAATTAAAGTTAATTGTCAATTTTGCTCCGATGGGAAATCACGCCCTCTACGAGTATATTCAGAGGGATTTCGATGGCACTGACGATAGCTTCGGGATCGCCGAATAATTGCTCAGCCTGCTCTTGTGCACCGATTTCCAATAACAACCCGCCACCCTCTGAATGGCCGATGATATTGAGCGTCAGATTGTTCTGATATCTGATTTGATCGTCATATTCGGGCCTAATCCTGAGTCCAGTCTGATTCAGTGATTCTAGTAATTTATAATCCTGTATTAGGCTCGTCGCCAAAGCCAATGTCTGAGGACTGACGGCACGTTCATCAAGGATTACCTGCGCGCCTCCAGTGTACGTAATGACCGATGGATTAGTTGCGTCATATATTACATTCGCGTCATAGTGGACAGAGAGAATGGTCGTTTTGTCAGCGACAGCCTGCTGTAACACCTCATCGTAGCGGGCGTAGGCCCTGTCAAACGTATCCTTGTCCTGGATGTTGTTGCCGGGTGCGTAATCCTCCACATTGACGACACGGCTAGTGATGCCTCGCGCCGTGAAAATCTCATTCAGGCGTTTGAGTGTCGGGTCAATATAGAGCCGTTCTTTGCCCTCGGCTCCGCCGGATGCCAGATTGAGGTGGCTGGGCAGTGTGTGATCGGAGACCAACATCACTTCTACAGGCTTTTCCTCGCTACTGTCGTCGTCATCAATCGTAATCGTCGCGTTACAACTGCCGAGCAGGACAGTCAAAATCGACAGTGTGGATAGGAGAATATACTGATTACATTTCATTATGGACGATTTTGCCATTCACCATGGTTAACAGGCTGTAATTCGTGTGTATTTCATGCTTTGGCTGACTGAATATATCATGCGCTAGTATAATCAAATCTGCCTGTTTCCCTACTTCGAGGGATCCCACCTTATCAGCAATGCCTAACTGCTTCGCAGAGCCCATAGTATACGCATACAGAGTTTGTAACAGGGATAGCTGTTGCTCTTTCGCGCGATACGGTCCGTCGGTATAGCCAGGCAAGCGTCTTGTCTGGGCTACTTCTATCAGTGTAAATGGCTCGAATGTTGACAGGTAAGCGGCAGCTGGCCAGTCACTCCCGAAGGAGACATTTACATCCGAATCAATGAATGATTTAGCAGGATAGGCACGTTCCATGGTATCCATCCCAACGAATTTTCCAATACTGTAGAAACTGGGATCAACAGTCGCCCACTGGATGGACATCTGTGCCGTAATGGCCTGCTCCCGAAAACGCTTGAACTCCTTCTCTCTAACGAAGTCGACATGCGCGATAGCATTCTGCCAGGCAATTTCTGGATTAGCAGCTTCTTCAATTGCGCTGATACTCATATCTATCGCCGCGTCACCGATGGCATGGATATGGACAGGAACCATCGCTTTATTAGCGACTTTGATGATATCCCTTAGACGCTCAAATGATGTGAGCGGTTTACCCCGATCACCGGGGCGGTCACGGTAATCATCAATCATAAAAGCAGTATGGGCTTCAGGCACCCCATCGGCATTTAACTTCAGCCCCAGTGGTTGAACGAGATCTGACTGATAGTTATCTTGATACGCCTTCAGGCGCCTTACGAGCAGCTCGGGATCATCACCATTATCGTGTGCCACGCCATAGACGCGCAGTGATAGATTTTCAGATTCTGATAGTTCGGCCAGGATCTGCCAGGCTTCCTGTTCGGTTGGCGCGCCCATACCGGCATCGAAGACGGTCGTCAGGCCGGATCGATTTGCCTGAGGCAGCCAGCGTTTGAGGGCTTGCTTATAGAAAGCTTTATCTGAAGTAATGAGTTTTCGTCTGACAATGCTGCCAGCTCCCTCGCGAGATGTTCCCAGGAGTTCGCCAGTTTGCTTATCTCGTTCCCAAAAGCTAACGCCAGGTTCAGGATCAATAATACTCTTATCAACTCCTGCAGCCCGAAGTGCGGCGCTACTGAACCAGGTTGAATGACCATCGACTGAACCTAAGATGACTTTTCTATTGTTTCCAAAAATTTCATCTAACAGCGTCTTTCGCGGCCCCTGAGAATCGAAGATGTGATTCTGCCAACCCCGCGCATACACTACGTCTTCACTGGCGTCTTGTGCGAGAAATTTTAGCGCATCCGTTAATGTTTCAAGATCCTCAGCCAGTGATAAGTTAACTTTGGTCGCAGAAGAAGAGCCTGAGAATATGTGCATGTGGCTGTCAATCAGTCCCGGGAGTATTACTTTCCCACCGGCATCGATAGTCTGAACCTTTTGGGATTTGTTAAAGCAGGCACGCGCGCCTTGTTCAGTTCCGATATAGGTAATGATTCCATCAGCTATACAGAGTGCTTCTGCAAAGGAGAATTCGGTATCAATTGTCTGAATATTCGCATTGACGACCAGGATTTGAGATGCGCTTATATTCAGTCCGACACAACAGAGTAGTACTAGCAGTAGATTCTTCATATTGACTCCCGATGGTTAATCAATCTCTGGAATGAGCGAGAAATTGTGATATCTCGTGAGTATGCTCTCAAAACACCCTTGGATATTAAACACCCCAGAGTGTGTATGCCATAATCCTGTGTTGTCACAGCCACTAATCAGGCTACTGAACTGGAAAATCGAAATAGGTATCCGTAAAAGGCTCATCATTATAGGTGAAATGCCACCACTCGGTGGACAGTCCTCGAAAGCCATGCTTGTTCATAACAACTTGGAGAAGCATTCGATTGGCTCGTTGTTTTTTCGTTACTTTCATGCTGGATGGCCATGAGATTGGACCAAAATAATCCCAACGACTGCCCATATCTAATTCGGGCTTATCTGGATCTATCAACGAAACGATCGTTAAGTCGACCGTACTACCTCTGGTATGTGATGACCGGGAAGCGATATAGCCGTCTCGAAACAAGTGCTGCTTATTTACTTCTGGGTAGTAGCGTGATTTCATCTTGATATCTTCCAGGTCTTTCGCCCAGCGCACAAAATGATCGACAGCCTGCTGTGGTCGGTAACTGTCAAACACTTTAAGGCCTAAACCATATTGTTTTAACTCGTTTTGTACCTCATTTAGTGCATCGGTCGCCTGGCTAGACATGATCGCTTTTGGTTTTAGGTAACCATTGATACGACTCCCTATAAAATTGTCTTGCCCATGGTAGCGAATATCTTCGATGATGTCGGGAATCACGTCCCGGATGTAAACGAATCCTTCCGGCAATTTTCCTGCCGCCAGATCGACCGATGAAACGAGTAAAGCGATAAGGAGTATCTTGCAGTGTAGCCGAGACATAATTAAGCCTGATGTGGGTGTATTTCGAGCCCTATCAAAACAGAAAACTGCTCATAATTAAAGACTAATCAGTAATATGACAATCACGATCTGAGACTTGTCCATTTTTCGATTCAGACTATAGTGATTGATATAAGCTAATCAGGAGCAGAACCGGACATGTATCTAGTACGTCTTCTTTATGCCAGTAAAATAACAGCTCAACTGACCCAGGATGACATCGAGCAGATCCTGAAGTCGGCTCGAAAAAACAATGAAAAGGAAGAAGTGACCGGGTTGCTGTGCTTCAACCGTAAGTTCTTCCTGCAATGTCTTGAAGGTTCACGTTCGAGTGTGAATAAAATATATCACTCGATCTCAAATGATAAGCGCCACGATAAGCTAATCCTCCTGGATTATAAAGAAATCAATAGTCGCGAGTTCGCGAATTGGTCGATGGGTTATATGCCAGAGATGGCACTAACCGAGGACTTAAATCTTAAATATTCAGGTTCTAGTGAATTCGATCCCTACAAAATGAGTGGCGAATCCTGTCACCAGATGCTCTACGAGCTCTCAACCACGGTTCCCGTTATCTAGACCACTCATCTAAGATAGGGCGAATAAAGGGCAGTTTGATTAAATTTGATATGTTATAGTTAGAGAGTGGTAACTAGCGAACAATCTAACAGCTGCAGAACATGAGTAGAATCTGGCAACAAAACTTCAAAAAACTGTGTGATTACAAAGAGTTGCATGGTGATACAAATGTGCCTAAAAGTTATTCCGATACCAAATTAGCCCGGCTCGTCATTTCTCTACGACAACAAAAGCGCAACAATACACTGAAACCCGAACGTGAACTTGCCCTCAGACAGATAGGATTTGATTTCGACCCTCACGAGACTAAATGGCAGAGTAACTTCCAGAGTGTCGTTGAGTTTTATCGCCTAAATGGCCATTCATCCCCAAACAGACGCAGTGAGAATGAGCATGAGCGCGCCCTCGCGGAATGGGTGCATCGAATGCATAAGTTGGTCAGAGAAGGGCAACTTTCGAGTGATAAAATAGACCAATTAAGGTTGGTTAATATTGATGGAAGCCCCGCTGAACACCATTTAAATCAGCAAGGAATTCCCCATTGCTTTGCAGCTTACATGGATCGATTGAAAATACAGATTCAAAAAACAGGTCCCTTGATTGATAACAGGATTGCCGATCGCGAACTATACGACTGGTTGGTTCTACAGCATCAGCGCATTAATGCCGCACTCATCCTACCAAGAGAATATTCCAATCTGATACGGACAAATTTCAGCCTGAAACTGGCTAACTCAGACAACATCGTGAATTTCGAGAAGAAGTCTGCCTAACGATAAGACGGCGAACTAGTAAGGAAAGTACCCAAGGCTAATGATAAGGAAATATTACATGCGTCTATTACTGATATCTGTGCTAGTGAGTCTGTTAATCAGTTGTGCGAAACAGCCGAGCGTCAGAATTTTAGAAATGCCGATTACCTTTGATGCTGAACGAGAGAAATTATCACTTGAGTATCTGAAAGTCAGACACGGACTTGAACAAGCAACTGCGACGATCGACCCGAAAATGGTGGTTGTGCATTGGACTGTCATTCCGACGCTTGAGAAATCATTCGATGCATTTAACCCGGTCACCTTACCGGCTTCACGTACACGGATCAGTGGCGCAAGTTCTCTCAATGTTTCTGCACATTTTCTTGTAGACCGTGATGGCACGATATACCAGCTACTTCCTACAACGACATTTGCTCGTCATACAATCGGTTTGAATCACACAGCAATCGGTATTGAAAATATCGCTGACGGAAGGTCCTTACCCCTGACTGATGAGCAAATTAAGGCGAATATCGATCTGATTCATCATTTGTCAGAGCAGCATCAGCTGCAATATGTGATCGGACACCATGAGTACCAGCAGTTTATTGGGCATCCGTTATGGTTAGAGAGTGATTCAACCTACTTAACTGAGAAAAATGATCCTGGTGATGCGAACATGCGTCGTATTCGAGCGGGTCTGGCGAAAATCGACTTGCAACCATTACCCATCCGTTAACCTTGCGATAAGATAATCAACTATGAAACGTTTCACGCTTATTACACTATTACTGGCTATTGGAGTATCCACGACCTTGGCACAAGAAAACCATCATCAAGCAGTTAGCTTTAAACAACAACTCATCGATTTAATTGATAAAAAGAAAGCTGTCACAGAATTGGCCGGTATTCAGGTAGTGCTCATTAAGGATGGCAAGATTGCGTATGAGCATGCTGCTGGCATGGCTCATCTTGGAGAAGATGGCGAGGTTGTTCCACTGACCATTGATCATAAAGTCAGGGTTGCATCCATCTCAAAATTCGTTATGGCGTTGGGTTTCATGACGCTAGTAGAGGAGGGGAAGGTTGATTTATCAAGAGATGTCTCGGATTATTTAGGCTTTAAACTACGTAATCCAAACTTCCCGGATACAGTGATAACTAGCAGACAACTGCTAGCCCACACCTCTTCGATACGTGATGCCGGAGTTTACTTCTTAGCCCATGGCGAAGATTTTCAGGACTTTTTCCGGCCATCAGAACATTATGATGATGGGGCACATTTTGCGGATCAAGACGGTCAGGCACCGGGAGAATATTTTACCTATTCAAATCTAAATTTCGGGATCTTGGCTGGTATTATCGAAAATGTCTCTGGACAACGATTCGACTTATTTATGGAGCAGCGCATATTCCAGCCCTTAGGGTTGGATGTCAGCTTCAATAATTGTCGTTTCAGTAATGCCGGCCATAAGTACATAGCAACCCTTTATCGCCGCGGTGAGGGGGGCTATACCTGGGATCCTGAAGGTCCTTGGAAAGCTCAGGTGGACGATACAATCAGACGTTGTTACTACGGTGGCCCAAGAGTGTCCAGCGATACCACGCATAATCTTGCGGAACTGGAAGATTATGTGATTGGATCCAATCCTACGTTATTCTCACCGCAAGGTGGACTTCGTGCCTCGGCGCGTGATTTGGCCAAGCTGATTCTCTTGTTGAGTAGCGAGAATGATTTACAGTCAGCTGACGGTGCGGTCCTCTCTCGTGAAACGATTGATATGATGTTAACGCCAGTATGGCAGCATGATGATAGCGCAAATAATGGTCATACAGGGGGCGAGGCAGATCCAGAAGATGTCAGTGCGCAGGGCTTACAGCGGACCTATGGCTTATCAACACACATCATCAATCTGAAAGATTGGAAGCTGACTGAGCAGGATTATATTCTTTATGGTCACATGGCGGCAGCCTACGGCTTGCTAGGACAATTATGGTTCAACCCCGAAACCCGAGATGGTATTGTCATTCTACTGACAGGAATGGGTAGTGATCCAACAGCAGTCGCGAAATCAACACCGATGGAAGAAATTGAAACTCAGGTATTGAAGATTGCGTTAAAAGGACTGGATGCGCTATAAGTTTATCTGGACTGGATATGCTGACTGATTAGTTCAGCAGCAAATGGTGCCATTTTAGCATTCTCGTGCGCGATCCCTGGCGCAATCACTAGCTGCCAATTAAAGTCGATATCTGAATCGCTAGCGATTCTCTTGGCAAGCTGGAAGTATCGGTTACCACGTTCGTATCGATGGGCTCCTTGCAAATTTGCTTCAGGCGTCGTTCTGAGATATTTGTCTTTAGGATCATTGTCCATATCACCCAGGAGAACTACCATCCGATGACTCAGAAACCGTTGAATATTTATCATGTCAGTACCGACGTCTTTTAGCCCATATGGAAATGCTTGATCCTTCACTGGTAGCGTATACCAGCCAGCGTTTGCGGCGATGGCTAATGCCACGGGCAAGTCTGGCTTAAACATCAATAGACGGTGCACAAACTGAGCACCAGCAGAGTGACCGAAAATATAAAAATCCTCTGATTCATTGGCTAATTTCGATTTAAAAGCCTCGAATACTCGTCCGATCACTGAAAAACTCCATTCTCGTTCTGGATTAAGCACTCCGTCATCATTACGCAGGTTTCCCAAATTATAATGATGGTTTTCAGGGAAGTGCCCACGATCGAATTCCGGCACCAGGACGATAAAGCCGTACTTCTCACTCAGACTAATCCAGTTATCGCGATAGTCATCCGCATTGCGCAACACGCCATGCATTACAAAAACAATGGCGCTAGTTCTGCTATATCCTTCTGGCAAGTGATACCAGACATTCATCTCTGAGTTATCTGGGAGTACTGCTAACTTTATGACATTGCTATTGGATTCAGCCTGGCTGAATGAGGCTATTAAACAGCACAACGACAAGACAGACTTGAGCAGTCTATTCATCCTTTTTCCGTTCCTTGAGTAGTTTGAATGTCAGATCGACCATTTGCATCTGCTCTGTTAAATGGTCTTCACCAAAACCATCCTCAGCCTGACGCTCGGCCTCGACATTGATGTAGCGCTTGCCCCGCATTTCAGCGAGAACCGATAGGGACCCATCATCTTCATTAGGGTCATTGGCGACGGCTGGATTCTGTAGCACGACATTCCAGTTTGCATCTGACATCGATATGAAGTCCTGAGGTGCGGTAATAAAAAACAGGTCATCCTCGTCAATGTTGGCATCATTCACTTTGATGAGATAGTTTGCGCCTGCAGCGAGTTTTTTCTGATAACGCTTGATGGAGATAGTACCGCGACCATGATTACAGTCATTGTCGTAACCGTTAGTATTGTTGTGAATAGCAATCCAGTCGGTTGCACTGTCAGCTGACATGGTACTCAGGATAAAATCTGCCAGGGATTCTGTTCGTGCTAGCGCAGGCTCATAATCCGGATGCGCTTGTTTGAACTCAGGGTTGAGTCGCCTTAAGGTGCTCGTTCTGCCTCGATGTGTATATATTCGATTGGGATCGATTTCATATCGATTGCCATTGATGTTCAGTTCGACATGACGTTTCCCTTGTTGGCGTAAAACGACAAATGTACCACCATGTCTTGTAATCTGTTCTGCGACATAACGGTTTACAACGCGCTCATTTTCGTGGGGTGCAAGAAAAGTCCAGCTAGTTTCTTCGCCCTTGACCACTTCCAGAAAAATATCTTTCTGCTCTGAGAAATAGAGAATCTGTGTAAATAATAAATCGAGTCCAAGCATATCCGATCCCTAGCTTACAGCCGTTTCAAGTAATTTGATTCCAGCCACGCTGGTATCCAGTTCGGCCATTACACCTATTGGGGTAGTGGACAAATCTTTTATATGGCCGATCATCAAACCCCTCACGGCTGGAATCCCAAGGGGCTTCAGGATATCGTCCAGAACCTGCTCCAAACTGAGTGTATTACCCTCATCCCGGCATCGGGTACATTTGCCAAATACGATACCTGCTAACTGATCCAGGCGGCCAGCCAGTTTCAGATGGGTCAGCATGCCATCGACCCGGTACTGGGCTTCTGAAACATCCTCGAGGAATAGAATTTTGCCCTTGTAGGAAGGTTCATAGGGGGTACCGACTAGTTTAACCATTAAGGATAGGTTGCCGCCAATGAGTTCACCCCTCGCGATACCTGGCGTGATGACAGTCACTCGGTTATCTTTCTCAGCCCTTCCTTCGGTCGGCTCGAAAGGCGGGGGCACTGCTATCATTGTAGGTTCCGGATTGAACAAAACCTTCTTATATTCGGACAATGTATAGTCTGAGAAGTTACGGCCAGCATTCGGTCCGTGAAAAGTAATCAGTCCCGTCTTTACGAAGATTGCATTCAACAAGGCTGTGACATCGCTAAAGCCAATGATGACTTTCGGATTCTTACGGATGATATCGTAATCAAGATACGGCAGAATTCTAGGTGAGCCGTAGCCACCTCGGATACAGACTATCGCATCCACTTCCTTATCAGCAAACATCGCATTGACGTCGGCGGCACGGTCTTTATCCTGGCCGGCAAGGTAGCCATAGCGATCATAGACGTACTGTCCCTTCTTAACCCTAAAGCCGAAGGACTTCAGAATGTCTTCTGCGAAATTAACACTTTCGTTTTCCATGAAGTTACTGCTGGGAGCGATAAGGCCAATCATTTGTCCAGCTTGTAACCGCTTGGGCTTCATATAACCCGCTTTGGATTGCTTCGAAGCAAAGACTTGTTGACTGGTTACCGATGCACTTAATAGTGCCGTTGAAATCATATGGCGAAAAATATCTCGTCGCGTTGGCATAATTAATCCTCTGTTGAACAGAGCCGATTATAGAGGCTAAGCGATAAAAATGAACCATTATCGTCAGAATATCTAGGCAACTATTGGCATCAGATGTTGTAGTTGTTAGACTTTTGAGACTAGAAACCTATCTTACTTATCATGTTATTCGAAACCGATGACTTACGCATTCGCTCCATCAAGGAGCTACTGCCTCCCGTGGCGTTGCTTGAACGATTTCCACTGTCCGAGCAGGCGTCTCAAACCGTATTTGATACACGTACGGCAATCTCTAATATCCTGTCTGGTCAGGATAAGCGGCTACTGGTGATTATTGGCCCATGTTCCATCCATGATCCGGAGGCTGCTAAGGAGTATGGCGCACGCCTGCTAGAGCAGCGCAAGAAACATGCTGATAAACTCGAAATCGTCATGCGTGTCTATTTCGAAAAACCTCGAACTCGCGTTGGCTGGAAGGGGATGATTAATGATCCCTACCTCGATAATAGTTTCCAGTTAAACGATGGATTACGCCATGCGCGTGAGCTGCTCTTAACACTGAATGATTCCGGCCTGCCCACGGCGGGTGAGTTCCTCGACATGATTACTCCACAATACATCGCGGATCTCATGTGTTGGGGGGCTATTGGCGCGAGAACAACCGAGAGTCAGGTGCATCGTGAACTTGCCTCAGGCTTATCCTGTCCTGTCGGATTCAAAAATGGTACTAGTGGCAACATCAATATTGCGATGGACGCTATCAGTTCATCATCATCATCCCACCACTTCCTATCGGTTACCAAGTTTGGCCACTCAGCGATTGTTGAGACTGCAGGCAATCAAGACTGTCATATCATCCTGCGCGGTGGTAAGAAACCAAACTATTTTCACGAGGATGTCGAGGCAATAAGCAGCGAGCTCGAGGAAGCCGGCTTGAATCATCGCCTGATGGTCGACTTCAGTCATGCGAATTCCGAGAAACAATTCAAACGTCAAATCGCGGTTTGTGACAATGTGTGTCAGCAACTCGCAACACCGGATTGTAAAATCTTTGGTGTCATGATTGAAAGTCATCTGAATGAGGGAAATCAGAAACTGGCTCCTGGCACAAAACTGGAATACGGCAAAAGTATTACCGATGGTTGTATTGGCTGGGATGACACAGTCGGCGTTCTACAAAAACTTGCCGATTCAATTAAGATCTAAACCATAAAAAATTGTTAAATTGCTGTAAGAAAACTGCATCACATATGACTAACTAGTTAAACAGGTTAATTGAGAGGCAGACAAATGACGTTCATTGAAAATAATCCTGAATTAGTTTTTCTGTGCGGTTTCTTACTTTTGTATGTGTTGATACAGTGGTTTGATGAAACATCGAGTTCTGATTTCTTAAGTGAGAATTTGCAAGACTATCTATCATCCGCTGATGATAAAGCAGAATCATCACAATCAGACAAACAGACAATCGCAGAATTAACGGAGAGAGTCGTCGTGCTGGAGAAAATTGTCACTGATTCGCGTTATGAACTGGATCAAAAGTTGAAAAATCTATAATGCTTGATCGTCGGCGTTTCATATGGGCATCTGCAGCTGGGTTATTGACACCTCGGCTGACTCTGGCGGCTAACTCAACTTGGCAAACAGCGCCTGAATTACCCTATGCGGTCCAAGAAATTTATCCTGTGTTGCACAAAAACCATATTGTGGTCGCAGGTGGGCTTTTCGTCAATGAGACGGATTCACTAGCTGTTGCAACGACTGTCGTTGCCTACGACTTATCCAGTAAGCAGTGGAAATATCTGCCTGAGCTTCCTGAGCCGCGGCATCACCCAATGCTGTGTTCTGTCAAAGGGGCTTTGTATTCATTCAGTGGTTTCACGGCCAACGCATCAGGACGTTGGGTTGCGAGCACAGACGTGTTGCGACTGGATGAAAAAAATGCCAAATGGGTAAGACTTGATGCTGACATGCCATTCCCGTTGTGTGAGACAGTGGCGATGGTTAACGGCGACAACGTACATCTCGCCACAGGAAGACGACCAAACTCGAGTGCCAATGGACAATGGCGAGATCACACGGATATTAACCACCATCTGATCTTTAATGTCTCCAGCAATCAATGGCGCGCAGGACCACCTGCGCCTACGGCGCGGAATAGTGCGGCCTCTGCGGTAATTGATGGCTTATGGTATGTCGTCGGCGGCAGAACAGTTGATGAGGGAAATAAAGCCATGACCGAGGTTTACGATCCAAACCAAGAGAAATGGTTTAGCCGAACTGCCATGCCGCAGGCCCAGGGAGGCCTTGCTGCAGCCCCGTTAGATGGCAAAATGTACGTATTCGGTGGTGAATATTTCAACAATGGCGGTGGGGTGTATCCCGAAGTGTGGCAATATGATCCACTGCGTGATTATTGGCGACAAAGCAGTTTTATGCCAGTCCCTCGGCACGGCCTTGGAGCGCTAACAGTCGCAGAAGAAATATACGTTATTGCCGGTGCGGCAAAAGCTGGAGGCGCGGATACCACGGCGAGGATGAGTATCTATCGACCTACAAGCTAGTCTAGATACATCGGGTAGGTTTTGGTAAGCCGGCTATTTTGCAACCTTGTACGGCGGGTCCACCTGGAAATAATTCATACAGATAGATCGAGTTACCTTTGTCAGGCCCAAACTGCTCGCGAATAGACTTAATCAGAATCCTGACTGCCGGCGCAATCTGATATTCTGCATAATAATCGCGCAGGAAATTGACGACCTCCCAGTGATTCTCTGTCATCTCAATTCCGTCGGCTTGAGCAATGATTTCAGCCAGTTCCGTGTTCCAGTCGCTCATTTCAGTGAGAAACCCTTCATCATCTGTAATGATTGTTTTACCAGCCTGTTGATATGCCATAAGTCCGATGCCTGTACGTCCTGTTATAACCAGGAATGGATATTGGTATGTTGTTCAGTTAATTCAACAAACCCATCATAATCTATCAGTTCGATGTTCTGGATCAGGGGTAGGTCGGTCAAACCACGTGCCTTGAGATCAGGTGCCAACACAAAAAAATTAAATGTTTCACTGGCTTGTTTCATGCGTGCCGCTGTTTCAGTATTGGCCATCGCGGCATATACAGCGTCCTCGATCAGTAAGATCACACTACCTGCCTGAGCCAGTCGCAGACATGAGTCTAAATTATTTCGCTCTGTGGGTGATTTGTTGACAATATGTAACATGATAGATTCCTTCAGGCGCTGATGAGCACATCCTGCCGTGCCATGATGTCACTAATTTCTTCACTTGAAAGTATTTCAGGCTCAATGATCAGGTCTTCTGCATGTAATCCGCGAGACTCCAGTGATTCTCGTTCGACGTAAATCTTCTCAACATCATAATGTTCTAGAGCGCGGAAAGTCGGGGAAAAGTTTTTTACCCCGATATCTGATGTATCCTGATTTTTCTTCAGTTGATAGACGCCATCATCGATAAAGATTACCGTGACATCCTGTTCAAATGCTGAGGCTACGAGAATCGATTCTAACGTCTCGTGCGCGTAAATGGTGCCATAAGGTGCTTTACGATTAATATAACAGAATCGCTTCTTCGGGATGTCAGACTGGTCAATGGTCATCGGGCTAGTCTCCAAACACAATCAAGCGATCAGACAAAATGCCGGCTTCTACCAGTTGGCCGAGTCCAGAGATGCTGAAACCAGATGCCAATAGATCGTCCTTAATCCCTCTGCGCAGGGCAGCCGCTACACAAACAACCAGTTCGACGCCATGCTGTTCAGCCAATTCACTCCAACTTTGCACAAGATTTCTATCATCGGTCTGAGGCTCAGAAAGTTGATTGGCGTTATTCACTCCATCATGATAAAAAAATACGCGACTAATGGAATGGCCGCGGCCAATAGCGGCCTTCGCGTAATGCAGCGCTGTATCAGAAGCCTGATGAGAGAAAGGACCCTCATTGATGAGGAGTGCGATATTCATAGTGCTTAGTCAACATGGTTTAGATAAGTCGGGATTTTATAACGCTACCGAC
This sequence comes from Enterobacterales bacterium, assembly GCA_965250035.1. Taxonomy (GTDB): domain Bacteria; phylum Pseudomonadota; class Gammaproteobacteria; order Enterobacterales; genus CAXRAF01. The sequence continues at coordinate 529,111 of OZ252282.1, forward strand.
CTTCATGCCAATCATCATCACAATAAGAAACACGGCAATCTTTGGATCCAGAGAACTGGCATTGGTCATCGCAGGTCCTGGACAAAAGCCAGACAAGCCCCATCCTACACCAAATAAAACGGCGCCAATGATCAGATTTTTGTCCACTGGATTGGTGTTTCGCGCGGGAATGGATTCGCCAAGTGGAGTGGTCAACCGTCTATCGATAAGTACCCAGTATCCAATACCATAGACAACCAGCGCGCCAATCATTACGAACATTAGCGATGGATCCCAGTGACCCGTTATATCCAGAAAATTGAGCACTTTCTGCGGATTAACCATTTGCGATATCACAAGTCCGGTGCCAAATAATATACCGCAGACCAACGCATTACCTCGTTGAATCAAAGAAGACCGGTTTGAAGGAGTCATTATTTCGCTCATGATAATCTCCTACAGAAATGATTTGGCTAGGTAGAGTGTGACAATGGCCGTTGCCATAAATATCATGGTCGCGATGATGGAACGTTTGGTGAAACGACCCATGCCACAGATACCATGACCGCTGGTACAGCCACTGCCAATATTCGTCCCGACCCCCACTAAAAAGGCTGCGACGACCAACCAGAGCCAACTGATGCTATAGTGATCTGGAAGGGTAAATCCAGAGGGACTGATCAGTAATGGAGCGACAATCATACCGGTAAGAAATAGCAGGGAGTCTATCCTGGCTGATGACCTGGTTGTATTTAATAACTGACTGATGAGTCCTGAAATGCCAGCTGTTCGTGCGTTAACCAGGAGAAATAGCAATGCAGACAGTCCCAGAATTGAACCGCCAAATAGGGCCTCATATGGCGTAAATGTGGTCATGGGATTACCTCGGTGAATCTTGATTTAAAATATTAGCATTATCTTATATAATAATTCTGTGATATACAAATCTGGCGAAGACACGAATAATAACATCTGTCTGCGCCATTCTTTTTAAAATCTACACTTGGATATAACGGTATGGGGATCAGTCTAGCAGCTATCATAGGTGCCATTGCGATCGGTTTGAGCCTGGGATTATTGGGATCGGGTGGTTCTATTCTAACTGTCCCAGTGTTGGTCTATTTGGTCGGTCAAGAAGAGAAGGTTGCCATCGCCGGTTCATTGTTTGTCGTAGGTGCAATCGCTTTGCTAGGTTCAATTCAGTGTCTACGCTCTGGACGGATAGACTGGCGTGTCGTTTGGATGTTTGGCATCCCGGGGATGTTCGGTACCTATATCGGGGCCTGGATTTCGGTCTGGCTCTCAGGGGTGATGCAACTCGCACTGTTTGCCTGCGTTATGTTCATGGCAAGTTATTTCATGCTTAGGCCAGTCATGCATGAACCTGTATCCGGCGACAGGCATATCGTGAAAATTATTGTAGACGGACTGGTTGTCGGAATCATTACTGGACTGGTTGGCGTTGGAGGTGGGTTTCTAATCGTTCCGGCTTTGGTATTGCTTGGCGGATTGAGTATGCATGTGGCCATTGGTACCAGCCTTATCATCATCGCGTTGAAATCATTCAGCGGGTTTTTCAAGTATCTGGACGTACTGGGAGACACTGGCTACTCATTAGATTGGTTCGTGTTAGGGGTGATGATCGCGTGTGGATACCTTGGCACGCTCATAGGCGATCGCATTGCCAGCAAGCTGCCACAGCAGGTGCTAAAAACATACTTCGGCTACTTTTTGATCGTCATGGCAGTTTATATTTTGTATCGATCAATCCCGCAGCTTATCTAGTCGTTATAAATATTCCGGAAAGAAAAAGGGCAGCAAAAATAGCTGCCCAGTTTAATTTCAGTCTGGATAATTAGGCGCTCAGAGTCCTCTGTAGAGTTGTCTCGTCATGCGCTCTGTCGTGATAAAGCCCCAGTTCCAGTCGTCGTGATACTTTTGCAAAGGATTGGCTTTTACTACATCGTCTTCAGACATGCCATCGCCCTTATGCTTTTTGATAATGGCGATTGAGTCTTCAAGCATTGCAATTGCCGCCTGCAGATCCGACTTGGTTGCCATTGGGCCATGTCCAGGGATGATCTGAGTATTATCGTCTGACATTGCTAGCATGCTTTGCTGAGCCGCTAAATATCCCATTACGCCGCCGCCGCTATTAATATCAATATAGGGAAACAAGCCATTGAACATTAAATCGCCCGTATGAATAATGTTGGCCTCTGTGTAGTGGATCATCGCATCACCGCTCGTGTGAGCATTGGCCATATGTACGATTCTCGCCTGTTCGTTGTTGAGGTGAAAACTCATTTCACTGTCGAAAGTTATGACTGGTAGTGCCTCTTTTGGCGCTTTATCAGATACGCCATTGCCTTTTTCTTGCATGTGTTTGCGCAGATTTTCATGGCCGATAATCCATGATCCATCCTTTGCAAATTCAGCATTGAGTCCCGTATGGTCACCATGAACGTGAGTGTTGATGATAAAGTCAACCTCAGATCCTGTTACCTTTTTGATTGCGGCTTTCAGCTTGTCACCGAGCGGTGGCATGGAGTCATCTACCATGATGACACCGTCGGGTCCTGTTAACAGGGCAATGTTGCCTCCTGTGAAGCCATTGATGCCCATCAGGACATGGATATTGTCACTGAGTTTAGTGACAGAGAAGTCACGCTTGTCTTCCTGTTTATCATGCGTATCATGAGCGGTGATTGTACCTGCCGTGAAGCAGAGCAGCAGCGCCAGAATGTTTGTTTTCATGAGGTCTCCCGATAGAGTTTGAAATGGTGTGATTAAGATTTTTGCTGCTTGAGCTTTTTCTTTATTTTCGCAGCGATCGCATCCGCGTATTCGTCGATATTATCATAATCCATTTCAACACCCAATTTAACGGCCTGTTGGACGATACTTTTGACGGTATCGATTTCCAGCCGAGTCCGTCCACATCCTGGACAGACGAATGCGGATTTATCACAAAGATCCTGGCAAGGCGTGTATTGCATTTGTTCTATATCACTGTCAGTTATTTGAATGTATCATGAGGTCTCTATAGCGTACTTCAAGGGTTACGATGGTATTACAACAAGATAGCATACGACTGCTGACCGAGGCAGTGGCCACTCTGGAACAGGGTTTCGCCTCATTACCGGAATTTGAGTCAGACGCGACCACGAATCAATCCCAGGTGCATGATGTCTTGCAGCAGGTTGCTGAGCGTATGCAGGATAATTACCCCTATGCGCATCCACTCTACGCAGGGCAGATGCTGAAGCCACCGCATATGATGGCACGACTTGCTTATAGTTTGGCCTTGTTTGTCAATCCGAATAACCATGCACTGGATGGCGGGCGAGCAAGCTCTGCTATGGAAAAAGAAGTGATTCAGGATCTTGCAGAGATGTTCGGCTGGGCAGATGAACATCTGGGACACCTTACCTCAGGTGGAACAATGGCGAATCTTGAAGCCCTCTGGGTTGCAGACAGAATTCATCCGGGCAAGACGGTTCTAGCTTCTGAACAATCGCACTATACCCATAGTCGCATCACTGAAGTGTTAAAGATCCCCTTCATGTCGGTCGCCGTGGATGACAGAGGTAGAATGTCACTCACCGACTTGGAACATAAACTGCAAACAGAGCCGGTGGGTACGGTCGTTGTTACACTGAGTACCACTGGTCTGGGCGCTGTTGATCCACTGGCAGAGATTGTGGCCCTGCAGGCACGTTATGACTTCCGAATACACATTGACGCCGCGTATGGCGGATACTTGCGTCTAGCAGATAATCTTAAGTCACCGGCGCGATCAGCATTTACAGCGATGCAAGCGGCAGACTCAATCGTTGTTGACCCACATAAATGCGGCCTGCAACCCTACGGTTGTGGCTGTATACTGTTTCGCGATCCGGCAGTGGGGAAGTATTATCAACACGATTCTCCATATACCTATTTCAGCTCCGCTGAACTGCACCTGGGCGAAATTAGTCTGGAATGTTCGCGAGCCGGAGCAAGTGCCGTTGCATTATGGGCCACGATGAAGTTACTCCCACTAAGTCCAGATGGCCAATTCGCGAATGAGATCCGATCGACCCATGAAGCCGCACTATTACTGTATCAGAAAATCCTAGATTCTGAGCATGACCTGGCTGTCATTGAACCTCAGACTAATATTGTTATCTGGGCTCCTGATGCACCATCAGCATCTCAGATAAGTCAATTAAGCCAGAAGAAATTTACTCAGGCAGCAGAGCAGGGACTCCATTTGGCGACGATTCGTCTAGATTCTGCTTGGTTAGCAAAGCATTGGCCTGATGTAGAATTTGATCAGGAGCAGGTCACCTGCTTGCGTAGCTGTCTAATGAAGGCAGAGCATCTGGCATGGGTTAATCGCATCTGGGATATTTACACTAGCCTTTGACATTTTACATATCACCCTATACTTTGTTGCTCGGAGATTCGACAAGAAGAAGCCATGGCTAAAAAAACGAATAACGAACCCTGGTTATTGCTGACTTTTACCGCACTGATAGCAGTCGCGGGAGTTTTTTATGCCTTCTTGTTTCCCGATGAAGCCGCTGCGTTTATTGAAGAATACTGGCTGATCGCGACACCTGTCATAGTACTCATCTTAGCTGTGATATTGGGATTATCCGTGCGGAAACGGTTTAAACAACGACGAGAGGAAAAGTTGGTCGTTGCGCGAGATAAGCAAATTAAACTGGCGGAACAGTTAATTTGGCGTAGTCGATATAGTCTTGAATCGCAGAAGGCACAGATCGTTAATGATAATGACCCGGAATCAAGGGAATTATGGTCTCAGGCCAAGCAGAAATACATTCGTGCAAAGCTATATCCCGTTGTGTCAGAACAGATCGTACCGGTTACCCTGGCTTCGGCACTCATAGAAAATACCTTATCTGGTAATCGTTTCAGGACTGGCAGACTACCAAGTTATGATGTCACTGATGTGGATGATCAGTACAATTTATAGAAATTTTGTGCCTGGCAACTCCTGCTGATCTCGCTTAACCAAACTCGGCTAATTCTTGCTAATTGCTCATTCTGAGCAGCAGTACTGATAGCGTCTAATAAACTGTTCTCAGAACACTGGTCATTGAGGGTCGGCTCCAACCAGAGTTGAAGTAGCCTGCTACCGAGACGTTGTTCCAAACGATCGATATTTGCGACAACATATGCCAGTAATTGTCTCGAATCATTCGATTTGAAAAAGTCCTGATGAAAGAGGACGATTGAGAAGTCTGCAGAGTGTCGAGTCTGATTTTCAAGTAACGTCTCTAGATAACCGATGGCATCGAATTCGTTAGCATAGATGGTCTCGAGAACCCTGAGATAAGGGGTAAATAACGTATTCTCCTGTTCGCGATAGGAATCCTGCAATAAGTCTGTATATTGATGGTTAATCTGGCTCAATCGATTGAGGACTGCGATCTGCAGGCTCTCGATTTCTAGTAAGTCACGCGGCTCAGACTTGCCGATGAACCAGTTGAAAAGCCGATTTGCCTCGCTCGCATCAGTTACGGTAATTAGATGCAGCTTAAACCATTGAATTCGTCGATCAGGATGGGCTTCGGCTTGAAGACTCAACTGATAGAGACGGTTGCTCAATCGACGATAGGCTGTGCCTAGTTCTTCAGAACCATGTTCGGTTTTGGCGACGTGATGATTGAGCATATGGATAATTTGCTCGGTCTCTGATTGCGTTAGTGTATCAAGCCTCACACGCACAAGATGTAGCCACTGTATGAGTTCGTCAGAGGATAGTTCAGACAGGCTGCGACTGGCAGTGATAAACAATTCCAGGATTGAATAGTCGGGGTGTAGCAGGCTAAATTCTCGTAAACGAGCCGATTGATTGTGGTTGCGAATATCAACTGCTGGCTCTGCGCTGAGCAAAATAACCGCGTTACAATCCACCCCATCAAATTCATCATAGATAAAATTCTCAGCAGTCATCGTTAGCGGTTTGGAAATTATGTCACGTTCATTTTGATAACGAAGAGTCAGCTGCATGTGTCTTGTCAGTGGGTAATGGGGCAATGCCTTTTGTTGAATATGCAGGCGGGTCATCTGTCCCTGCTCACAGTGCCGCTCGGTGTGTATTTGAGTCAGTCCTGGACTCGCTAATGCCTGAGTCGCCCAGGTAACTGGGGATAGACTGGCGACTGTCTGAATTCCGTCTAGTAAATCAGAGAAACTTGCGGCTGGTGTCGTCAGGTAGTTTCGAATTGCGAGGGCAAGGCTTTCTGCATGACTGATAAGGTGGATACCATCCATCGCGGCTGGACTTTTTACGTTGAGTGAATAGTTATTGTGCAGATTATCCATGATGGCTGGATAACTGCTCGCAAGAATCTTCTGACCGGGTTGTATGCGATCCTTAAATGATGGGTTGGGACGCCTATTGTCATGATCTGGAAAGAGGCGTTGCAAAACCTGTTCAGTTAACCATATTTCCAGCCATCGCTCCTGATAGGGCTTTTGTTGCAGATTGACCGCGACATAGTGTTGCGTTAATAAACGTGGCCAGTCGGGGTTAAGATCCAGATTAATCAGATTTGGATGCTCGCTAAGTGCCATGAGATTTTGCGCCGATGATTGCTGTTGGTACACACCAGGCAATAGCACAATGGTTAATTGTGTTTGTTCTGTTCCTAGCTTGAAATAGGAGGCGAGGGGTACTGTGCTCGATTGAATCCTTTGGTACCAGCCTCGAACAGGTATATGATCCTTCATACTTTTACGGACTAATACCCTGACTTCTTTATTTGCATTCTTACCCTGCCACTCATGCCATGTTCCTGCAACGAGTGCCAGGCTATCTGGATTTAGCAGGTCGGCTTCCAGGTGCCAAAGTTTGAAATCACCACGCGATTCAACCTGTGTTGTGGGGATTGAACTATAGAGTGTCCAATCATCGTTGGTACTTAACATCGCCTTAATTGAGAACGGCATATCGGGTTGGTCGAACATCGGGAAAAAGTGATGATTACTTTGTATTCCTGATTGATGCGATAAATAAATTCCCTTGTCGATCGGATCAAAGTAACGATTAAGTCCCTTAGACTCATGACTGAAGGGTTTAGAAAACTGTATCTTTACACGGTTCTTAGCGGGTCGAAGTAAGCGCGCCGGGATACTGATAAATTCACCATCATAGTCAATACCGATAGGGCTATTATTGAGTAATAACCGCTCTACCTCGCCGCCAGCAAAGTCGATAGTAACTGGATAGGTAGTGGGTTGATAGTCGAATCGAATATCAACGGTACCTGTATAGCGATTCGCCTGGGTCAGATCCAGATTAAGGTTATAATCTATAGCGCTGATCGTTGAGCGTCTCAGAGATTGCTCAATTTCCGGAATATACTCAGCCGGCTGGCGTGAGTAATCAGAGCTGATAGCCAGCCCATCAATAGGACTAGAATCGCAGGCTGCGGCTAGCAGAAGGAAACTGAGAGCCAGCACATAGGTCGCAGAGGCTGTTCGACAAAACTTCAATCGATTCTCCATTCAGAATGCATTCATTAGGACCAGTTGAAGTTTCATTTGTAATGAGCAAATGTCACACCTCACGCCTCGATCGAATCATTTTGTTCATATGCAGATGAGACAAATGAAACTTCAACAGGCCTTAGTCATAAAGCTAGGTTATAATCCCGTTGAATGCAAGTGATTGATGGTCTAGATTTTTGACAACAAGCCCCGACAAAACACGCAAATCTCGTTTCGGCGGTATTGGCCGTTTGTATGGCTATACTGCGGCTAATTTCTTCAAAAAATCACATGTTGCCGTGATCGGCATCGGTGGTGTAGGTTCCTGGGTGGTCGAATCATTGGTACGCTCGGGTATTGGTGAAGTGACGCTCATCGACTTGGATGATATCTGTGTCACCAATATAAATCGCCAAGTTCATGCACTGACTAGCACGGTCAATGAATCGAAAACCTATACCATGTATCAACGAGCATTGGATATTAATCCAGATTGCCGGCTACATGTAATCGACGACTATGTAGATACAAAGAATATTCCTGAATTAATTAGTACCGAGCTGGATTATGTCGTTGAGGCAATCGATTCGGCGGTCGTGAAAGCAGCCCTTGTCCGCTACTGCAAACGCAACAAAATACCCATAATCTGTATTGGCGGAGCAGGCGGTAAAGTCGATCCGACTCAAATAGTGAGACAGGATTTAAGCCGGACCTGGAACGATCCTTTACTTGCCAAGGTTCGATCTCAGCTGAGAAGTTATCATGGCTTTTCCAGGAACCCAAAGAGTAGTTTCGGTGTTGAATGTATCTACTCTCCAGAACAGCCAATGTATCCCGATGGCAATGGCGGGATTACGCAAGATAAACCAGTCGATGGTGGTGGCATGGATTGCACTACGGGATTTGGTTCAATTACTCACATTACCGCGGCATTTGCCCAATTTGCAGTCGCGCGTGTGCTACAGCGACTAGCAAAACGGGCAAATGATGGTGCCTCTTGAGTACCTTATTCTGGCTTGTGGCGACTACGCAGGTTGCATTTAACCAAAATGCGGCTAGCAATCTCTTCAATCGACCGGGTTGTGGTATTCAGAAAGGGGATTCTCTCTCGTCGTAGAAGCTGTTCGACGCTGCGTACTTCTAATTGGCATTGCTGTAGCGATGCATAGTTGGAATTAGCCCGGCGCTCGGTTCTGATATCATGTAAGCGGTCGGGAGAAATGGTCAGTCCAAATAATTTATCTTTGTGTTGCTTCAATTCACGCGGCAAGGTCAGATTCGTCATATCCTCGGCGATGAACGGATAATTGGCTACTTTTAATCCATATTGCATAGAGATATACAGCGATGTTGGCGTCTTACCACAACGTGAAACGCCGATGAGCACTAGGTCCGCATCACCATAATTTCTGGTTGTAGCCCCATCATCGTTATTCAATGAGTAGTTAACCGCATCCATGCGATGGTCATAGGCTTTTTTGTCTTTCATGCCATGTGCTTTACCGACACTATAGCTCGACTTGGTTTGTAGCATATTCTCTAATGGCCCGACGAAGGTATTGAAGAAGTCCATAACCAGTCCAGTTGCCTCATTGAGTTGTTTTCTGTGTTCTGGATTAACGATCGTATTAAAAATTATCGGCTTGGTGCCATCTTTCTCTGCGGCGTAGTTAATTTTCTTGATGACGCCATTAATCTTCTCCTTACTGTCGATGAACGGTATGGTTACTTCATCAAATAGCACTTCCTCGAACTGAGATATTAGTGCATTGCCAAGGATTTCGGCAGTGATACCGGTTCGATCAGAGATATAAAATACGGTGTGTTTTTTCATGGCATTATTTATGGCACTACTAAGGTAGGATGGCTATGTTTATTGTTAGTTATTATCATCATTCTATCACGACAAAATTTATTAATTGATAAATTTTCTGGCATTAAAGCTGTTATACTTCGCACAAGTCAAATGGCTCAACTGCCAAATCGTTTTTTCAAGGAGTTTACAGTGGGTAAGTACGTTGCTTGGTATCAAGAACTGGGTATGAATGATGTAGAGACTGTGGGGGGTAAAAACGCCTCTCTGGGAGAGATGATTAGTAATCTTTCCGCTGCAGGTGTTCAGGTTCCAGGAGGATTCGCGACCACGGCGGAGGCCTTCAACGATTTTCTGGTTGAAAGTGGCCTGCAAGACCGAATTTACGACCGATTGCATGACCTGGATGTTGATGATGTGGAGACACTAGCAGCCACGGGAAAGGAAATTCGTCAATGGATTATCGACGCACCATTCAATGAGCGTCTGGAGCGTGAAGTCTCTGAACATTACCTGCAGATGAAAGGGGATTCTGATGACAGTTTTGCTGTCGCAGTTCGCTCATCGGCAACGGCAGAGGATCTTCCTGATGCATCATTTGCAGGTCAACAGGAAACATTCCTAAATGTCCGCGGACTAGAGAATGTCAAAATTGCGATGAAAGAAGTTTTCGCAAGCCTCTTTAATGATCGCGCGATTGCCTACCGAGTACATCAGGGATTCGAGCATGCTGGTGTCGCCTTATCAGCTGGCGTACAGCGTATGGCCCGTTCTGATATTGGCTCTAGTGGGGTGATGTTTTCCATTGATACTGAGTCAGGATTCTCAGATGTCGTGTTTATTACTTCTGCATATGGTCTAGGTGAAACAGTCGTTCAGGGTGCGGTAAACCCTGATGAGTTCTATGTTCATAAACCCACACTCGCCAATGGCAAGATGCCCATCTTACGTCGCACATTAGGTGGTAAAGCGATCAAGATGATTTATACCGACGATACAACGCATGGTAATAGTGTTACCACAGTTGATGTATCGCTCGAAGAGCGCCGTCAATTTTCGATTACGGATGAGGACGTCATCGAACTCGCGAAACAGGCCACCATTATCGAGCAACATTATGGCCGCCCGATGGATATTGAGTGGGTAAAAGATGGTAGCGATGGCAAGATTTACATCGTCCAGGCTCGGCCGGAAACGGTCATGAGTCGTAGCGATGCGAACGTCTTGGAAGATTTCAAACTAAACGAATCAGGTAATGTCATCATTCAGGGGCGAGCGATCGGCAACCGAATTGGCCAAGGTAAGGTTAGGGTATTAAATGATATCAGCGAAATGGCCAAAGTCGAGAAGGGTGATGTCCTGGTTACAGACATGACAGATCCGGATTGGGAACCCATCATGAAACGCGCCTCTGCAATCGTTACAAACCGTGGTGGCAGGACATGCCATGCGGCTATCATTGCCCGTGAATTGGGAATTCCAGCTGTCGTGGGAACCAATGACGCCACAAATGTAATCATCGACGGTTCAGATGCGACCGTCAGTTGTGCTGAGGGTGACACCGGCAATATCTACGATGGCCTGCTTGATTTTAGTATCAAGACGAGTGAAATCGACAATATGCCAGACATTCCTTTCAAGATCATGATGAACGTGGCAAATCCGGATGGCGCTTTCAGCTTTTCTCGCCTGCCACATGCTGGTATTGGTCTGGCCCGCCTGGAATTCATCATTAACGTGATGATTGGAGTACATCCTAAGGCGCTACTTAATTTTGAACAATTGGCTGAACAGGACGATGATCCCGATCTGGTGGAATCCATACGTACGCATATGGCCGGTTATGCCTCACCAACCGAGTTCTACATCAACAAGCTGAGCGAGGGAATTGCAACACTCGCTGCAGCATTCCATCCCGAAAAAGTTATCGTGCGCATGTCGGACTTCAAGTCTAATGAGTATGCCAATCTTCTAGGCGGACACCTCTATGAGCCTGAAGAAGAAAATCCGATGCTTGGTTACCGTGGTGCTAGCCGCTATCTATCTGATGATTTCCGGGAATGTTTTGATATGGAATGTCAGGCTATTCGCAAGGTACGCAACGAAATGGGGCTTACCAATGTTGAGGTGATGATTCCATTCGTCCGAACTGTCGATGAAGCCAAAGGTGTGAGTGAACTGCTAGCTAAGCATGGACTTGCCCGAGGCGATAATGGTTTACGCCATATTATGATGTGCGAACTACCATCAAATGCACTGCTGGCAGAAGACTTTCTTGAGTACTTCGATGGTTTCTCTATCGGTTCTAACGACCTGACGCAGTTAACACTTGGGCTGGATCGTGATTCCGGACTCATTGCCCATCTGTTTGACGAACGCAATCCTGCGGTCAAGAAGATGCTGAGCATGGCGATTCAGGCATGCCGTAAGCAGGGTAAATATATCGGTATCTGTGGTCAGGGACCGTCTGATCATCCTGATCTAGCTAAATGGTTAATGCAGGAAGGAATTGACACGGTTTCTCTCAACCCCGACTCGGTCCTCGAAACTTGGTTGTATCTGGCGGGTCAAAATGAACCAAGAAATTAGAGAGGCACTGCTTGAGCGATTCGATGCCAAGGATGTTCTCTCCGATGATGACAGCTACCAAATTTATGGTCAGGACTGGACTCGTTTCTATGAGGTAGCGCCAGGGGCCATTGTATTTCCACGGAACGAAGATGATCTGGTCTGGTTAGTCAATCAGGCCAGAGCAAAGCAGTGGTCACTGATACCATCCGGTGGCAGGACAGGGTTGAGTGCAGGTGCGACAGCCAGGCATGGCGAAATCGTTGTATCGCTCGAGAAGATGAATCAAATGATCGAGTTTGATCCAATCAATGCGACCTTGCGCTGTCAGGCTGGTGTTATTACCGAGTCAATTCAAAATTTCGCTACTGATAAAGGCCTCTACTATGGCGTCGATTTCGCGGCGGCAGGTTCTAGCCAAATCGGTGGCAACGTGGCAACGAATGCCGGCGGAATACGAGTGATACGTTATGGGATGACCCGTGAACAGGTGCTTGGCTTACGAGTCGTCACAGGGACGGGTGAAATCCTGAACCTTAATAAGGGCTTGTTAAAGAATGCCACCGGTCTTGATTTTAGACAACTCTTTATCGGGTCTGAGGGAATTCTAGGGTTTATTACTGAGGTGACATTGCAACTGCTGCCTAGGCCGTCTGAGCAGGCAGTACTTGTACTGGGCCTGGAATCCCTCAATGATTTAATGTCCGTGTTGAAAACTTTCCGTGACCAGATGACGTTGTCATCCTATGAATTCTTTTCTCATCAGGCGATGCAAAAAGTCATCGAGCATCAAGGCGCCGTAGTCCCCTTCGAGACGGCAACTGACTACTATGCACTGTTAGAGATCGATATGGGTCAGGAAGACAGTGAAAACGTATTGATGAACTGTTTTGAATCTGTCATGGAAGAGGGGTGGGTTCTCGATGGCGTGATGTCGCAATCGGAAACTCAGGCAGAATCCCTGTGGAAGTTACGCGAGGGAATTAGTGAGTCAATTACAGGCTATACACCTTATAAAAACGATATCTCTGTTATCCCATCCAGAGTCCCTGATTTTCTTGCGGCAGTAGAAAAGCAGGTCTCTGAAGCCTACCCAACATTTGAGTGTATCTGGTTTGGTCACATTGGTGACGGCAACTTACACCTTAACATCCTCAGACCGGAGGATCTCAGCATTGAAGATTTTCGTAATCAATGCAGTGAATGCAGCCATATTATCTATCAAACAGTGGCTGATTTTGACGGTAGTATTAGTGCCGAGCATGGTATCGGCCTGTTGAAGAAGGATTCACTTCATTACAGTCGCTCAGAGGCTGAGATTGGGTTGATGCGTGCAGTTAAAAGACAATTCGATCCCGATGGCATCATGAATCCGGGCAAGGTATTCGACCTATAATTCGGCTAACCGGCGTTACGTTTGCGATAGAAAGCCTCAAACTCATCTGTCATTGTCTGCAACTGTTCGGCGGATAAATCGTTGATTCCTGCCGCGGCCGCGCGACCACCACCAGAAGGGTAACGACGGCAGAACTCATCGGCTCCGTCCTTGTTATTCAAGGGCGCTCTGACACTGACAAGATAGTTGCCATTCGTTTTAAGAGTGATCACAGCATGGGCACGCCCGGGCGATGCATTGGCTAGTTGATTGCTAAATATGCCGCTGATTCGTCTCGCCCAGGGCTCATTGGGCAATACATAGATACCGCAGACATCCGATTCATGGAATGGATGCAAAGCATCAAGTTCCGCATAGTCAGCCTCATAACCCATTCGTAGCTGGTTGAATATCGGATTACTTGGCACACAGAAGTCTAATGGATCATCATGCTGAACTAACGCCCGATATAGATCCGATGGAGAACAATGCAGATCATCGAGGCTTGCGCCATAGCCGTTATAATTGATTAGATTACCCAGCTCTTTCAGGCGTTGAATATCTTCTGTAGCCAGCCGAGTTCGCTTAGCAAGTGCCATGGCACTGGCGTTCAGATTATCGCCGAAGGCACCCGTGATCGCCCAGTTAATATACGCATCATTCAGCAGGCCATTGACGATCATCGCAGTACAGACATCGGGTTCGGTGTGAATATGTGCCTCTAGGTTGTCAGCATCAGGGATAGCACCGGCAAAATGATGATCAGCATAGAATACTGTCGCACCAGCATTCAGAATTTCGATTAAGGCTGCACTATTCTTGGCCATGGAGATATCGAGCACAGTGACAAAACTCGATGAATCAACGTCTAGCCTTTGTAATAATTGAATATCACGCTTAACGCCGGTAACCAGTCTAGATTCTGGTCTTGGCTCACGCAGCCTTAACTGCACTAAGGAACATATGCCATCCGCATCACCGTTGAAGACATCATAGGAGGTCATTTCCTGGCTAACTTGCCTTTATTGATAATATCCTGGGCCATTTGATCAGCAATGCTGTTCGTTGGGATATTTTCGTGGCTAGACCGGCTAAAAATTTCACTCAGTGTCTGAAAAATATTATCTGTCTTAGCTTCCGCTTCGTGACGCTGATAATCCCCTTCAAACGAGATATTAATAATGCCACCGGCGTTAATGACATAATCGGGTGCATACAGTATGCCACGATCTAATAATGCTCTGCCGTGACGATCCTCTGCTAGCTGATTGTTAGCAGCACCAGCCACGATTTGGCATTTCAAGCGGTCAATCGTCTGGTCATTAATTGTCGCACCCAGTGCACAGGGTGAATAGACATCAACGTCGGCATCGTAAATTTCATTAACAGCCACGACGGTTGCTCCAAACTCGTCACTCACTCGAGCTAACGCTTCCTGATTGACATCGGAAACGACTAGTTTGACGCCATCATTATGCAGGTGTTGACAGAGATAGTAGCCCACATGACCAACACCCTGAACTGCAACACTAAGGCCTTCCAGAGAATCACGATTCAGTTGTTGTTTAACTGCCGCTCTAATTCCTTGCCAGGTTCCCCGCGCAGTGAGGGGAGAGGGGTCACCACTTTTACCTTCCAGACCAGCGACGTGTGGAGTGACCGTATTAACGATCGCCATATCAGCCGGAGTGATACCAACATCTTCAGCGGTTATATAGGATCCATTCAAGCGATTCATAAACTGGCCAAAAGACTTAAACAATGCTTCCGTCTTGTCTGTGCGGGCATTCCCCATAATGACCGCCTTCCCACCGCCGAACGGTAAGCCAGCCATAGCATTCTTGTAGGTCATGCCGCGTGATAAGCGTAATGCATCAGTCAACGCTGCAGTGTCTGTCTCATAGGTCCACATACGACAGCCGCCGACAGCGGGCCCTAATACGGTTGAGTGAACGGCTATTATCGCCGTAAGATTACTCTCGGGATCGCGACAAAATGACACATGTTCGTGATCAGCAAAATCCTTTAGATCAAAAAAACTCATACTGTTTCCTCGACTATTTGCGTATTAGAGATTCAGGTCGAATTTGATACCTTGCGCCAATGTGGGCTTGTCGCCCCAGAAAATGGTATTGGTCTGCCTACGCATGTAAGATTTCCAGGCATCGCTACCAGCCTCTCGACCACCGCCGGTCTCTTTCTCTCCACCGAATGCACCACCAATCTCAGCACCCGAGGTACCGATATTGACATTGGCAATACCACAGTCACTGCCGATAGCTGACAGGAACTGCTCTGCGTTTTGTACCGAGTTAGTAAAGATCGCTGAAGATAAGCCATGCCTGACATCATTTTGCATCTCGATGGCCTGCTCGATAGTGTCGAATGACATCACATAAAGAATTGGCGCGAATGTTTCGTTTTGCACCACATCCCAGTCATTTTGTGCTCTGATCACTGTCGGCTCAACAAAATAGCCCGGCTCATCGGCCAGTACAGAACCACCACAGATTAATTCACCACCTGATGCGACTGCTTTCTCTACCGCCGCCTTGAAATTATCAACGGCAGTCTGGTCGATCAAAGGCCCCATCAGGACATTCTCATCCAGAGGGTTACCGATATTCACCTGAGCGTACGCATTTTTAATAATAGGCAATACCTCGTCGATGATACTTGAATGGACCAGCAATCGGCGAGTTGTCGTGCAACGTTGTCCAGCCGTTCCGACGGCACCAAAAACAACCGATGGAATAGCCAGATTTAGATTGGCTGTCGCATCGATTATTAGCGCATTATTACCTGACAACTCAAGCAGGCTCTTACCCATGCGCTCAGCAACACGTACTCCTACCAGTCGGCCAATCTCACTCGAACCAGTGAAAGACAGTTTGTTAATTCGCTTGTCATCGATAAATCGATTCGCGAGATGGTTGTTACTGTCGTCGACAAACAATCCAATCAACCCTTCTAATCCCTCATCTGCGAGCACTTTATTACAGATGTTCTGGACTGCGATGGCAGTTAATGGCGTTTTAGGCGACGGTTTCCACACCACGGAGTTGCCACACACCAGTGCCACGAAGGCATTCCAGGACCATACTGCGACAGGGAAGTTGAATGCAGAGATTACGCCGACCACGCCAAGAGGATGATATTGATCATACATTCTATGCTCTGGTCTTTCAGAGTGCATGGTGCTGCCATAGAGCATACGTGACTGACCGACTGCGAAATCCGCCATATCGATCATTTCCTGTACTTCTCCATCACCCTCAGCTTTGATCTTACCCATTTCTAGAGACACCAGGCTTCCCAGTGCGTCCTTATGTGTACGAAGCGCATTACCAAGTTTACGTACGAGTTCACCTCGGGCCGGAGCAGGTACAGTGCGCCACTGCTTCTGGGCAGAGACAGCTGCATTTACCACGGTTTCATAATCTGATTCGTTGGCAGCATAGACGGATGCGATTGTTTCATTGGTTGCTGGAGATTCCGAAACGATGGTTCCTGAATCTGTTGTATTGGACCATTTCCCTGGACCCCAGGATGCTCCAGAGTTGTTGGTTTCGATTCCTAGTTCTTGTAGAAAATCCATGACTAGTTCTCCTATATTCTTAACTTACTGAACGTTAAAAAACAGTAAGTTCATGGCGGTTGATTTACGATGGCGCAACCATAACATTTGAGGCGTCAGACCACCAATGATTTTTACATTATCTGAGGCGATTTATGAGAATTTTTAGACCACGGATTCGTTACTTTGCATCGATTCGATTGCTTCGAACTTTCGTAACATGTGACGTAGTCGCCAGAGCATGAACACCGCGGCTGTCGCTAGACCCGAGACAAATCCGTACCAGTATCCTTCAGCCTGCATCCCTTGCATTTCGGCTAGATAGTATCCTGTCGTAAATCCGACCAGCCAGTAGGATATCGCCGCGATGATCATGGGAACCAGAGTATCGTGCAAACCACGTAGTGCAGAGGCTGCAATCACCTGTATGCTATCTACAATCAGGAATATAGCAGCAATCGCTAATAGTCCAAGCGTCGGCTCAATCACCTCAACCGCACTCGTATAGATTCGAGTGATAGACTCTGGAATGGTATAGAGGACAACGGTTGCCGTCATGCTGATCATGATAGCGATGCAGATCCCTACAAAAGACGCCAGTCGGCAATTATCAAGGTTGTGTTGGCCGTGCGCATAGCCCACGCGAGCGGATACGGCGATTGATAATCCGAGCGGTATCATGTAAATGAGAGCACTGATGTTTAATGCAATTTGATGTGCGGCAATAATTTCAAGCGCATAGCGACTTATCATCAATCCGACCAGAGCAAAGAGTAATACCTCAAGAAACAAGGTCAGTGATAATGGTATCGCTAATTTCAATATCTGGCGGATGATAGTCAACTGTGGCCAGAACTTACCAGCCAGGAATTGTATCTCTTTATATTTCTTCACCGTTAATGTGTAGATTCCCATGGCGGCAAACATCAGGGTCCATACTAGTGCGGTGGCATAGCCCAGACCTACCGCACCCATTTCTGGGACGCCCAGATAACCGTACATGAAGATAAAATTCAGGGCTATATTGATGGGTATTGCCGATACGGTGATATACATAATCGCGTCGGTAGAGAAAAGTCCCTCATTGACAAATCGCAGTGCAAGGAACAGGAAAAAGGGGAGTAAGCCCCAACGCAATGCCAGCAGATATTCCTGTACGATGGGTCGTATCGATTGCTCAACACCAATGACATCCATCATCGGCGCTGCGAGTGGAATAATTAGAAAACAGGGGATCGTCAATATCAATGCGATCAGGATACCCTGGCGGCAATAGTCGGCAACTCGACCCGTCTGACTAGCCCCGATGGCGTGCGCGACGAGTGGATTAAGTGCCATCAAAACACCCATTACGAGAATCATCAAGGGCATAAAGAGATTATTGGCGACAGAAATTGCGGCTAAAGCTTCAGTGCTGAGACGACCCGACATGATGGTATCGATAGTGCCCATCGACATTTGTGCTAACTGAGAAATGATCGCAGGGATAGCTAATCGAAGCGTGGTTCGACTTTCCTTTTTAATGTCAGCTAGTGTAAATGGCAACATGTCATTGGCCTTGCATTATTGTGGCGCAATACTAGTGTATTCCTGTGAAATTAGCCAGTACGGCAGCGCAGCTTTTTGCTATTAGATGAAGAGCCGTTTGATACCTGGAACGAGTTCACTCACATTCCAGATCTCATCGAACTCAGCCTGTAACAGTCTTGCCTCTTTTCCATTCTCGACATCGAGTTTGGCCTCGTACTCATCGGCCAGTGGACGATATAGAGAAGCCTTACTATCAATCAGAATATAAGAGTAGGGCAGATGTGCATACTCTCGGTGGGTCTTTTTAATCTGTATAAAACTGGAAAATTCCTGACTCAACTCGATCAATAGGTGATCATAGCGAATGGCCATCGTTGGGTCTGTAACCAGCACCCTGATACGACTCTTGGGGCTGATTTTGATGAAGCCCTTGAGTGTTTGAATGAACGAATTCCGACTTAAGAGTCGACGGTCAAGATCCGGCGTAAAGATATCAATGGAGTAGCGTGCTAGATAGGCAAGCTCCAATAGTGCTGAGTAATTCTCTTCAATACCATTGAGCTGTTCCTGTTCGAGAATATTGTTTCTATCATCGTAGGATAGTTTCATTTCCATTCGCTGATGTGGGATTCCAGCTACCATGAAAACCTTACCTTCGACGATAAAGCCATATTGCTCGTAAAAGCCGATTGCCTGCACCTGTGAGTTTAGATAAACCATCTCATGTTGTTGCTGTCTTGCAATCTGAATTAAATGCTCAAGCAAGGCTTTGCCGATTTTTTTACCGCGATGGTTATTGAGTACCGCGAGTCTACCGATGTGTCCGCTGGGCATTATTCTACCCGTGCCAACAGGCTCACCGTCTAGCCGGGCGAGGACATGGGTACAGGTATGATCTCGACCATCCCATTCAATTTCAGGTTCAACGCCTTGCTCGATAACGAATACCTTGCGCCGCAAATCCTTAATGGTTGCACTATCCTGCGGCCACTTGGCAATTTCAATTGTTAATGGTTGTTCGTTCATCAGGCTACTCAATTGTTCCGTAAAATCCACAATCTGTCAGGAACAGTAAAATCTCATCGCAGTCTTTTTTGCCAATATAGGCTGAAATCATATCCAAATCAATATCTTGGCTGAGGCTGAGAAAATTAATCATATCAAGATCATCGACCGGGAATCGTTTTTCTTCACCATTAACAAACAATCGAATGTCATCATCATGTCGCCACCAGGCGATCCGTGCGGCAGGATCCCTAAAGAGTGTTTCGCCTGACTTTAGCAATTCCCTGGGATTGGTTGTAAGTGGATACAACAATAATTCCTGTTTAGGCTGGGTCTGTAATTTACCGAATGCTGAGAATATCAATTGCTCATCAAGACTGCCTTGAAACCAGTCTCTGGCTTTAATCATCGCCTCAGTTGTTAGTTCTGCTACGGACTCAATCGATGGATCACAGGCATCCTCGTAATAACTGGTCTGGCGAGATAGTTCCTCTGACAGCATGGATGCAAGTTCACTCGATGATGGGCTCCTGAAGCCGATTGATAGCGTCATCCCGATGCTGGTACTTGTGCCTTCGTGAGGCGTTTCAGGTGGCACATAAATCATATCACCGGGTTGAAGTACTGACTCTATCTGCGCATCGAATGGTTCGACCTGTTGCAGCTCTGAGCGCGAGTCCATACGACTGATGAATTGATGTTGCGTGCCAACGCGCCATTGTCTCTTGCCATCGAGTTGTAGCAGAAACACATCGTAATGGTCAGTATGAGGACCAACACCTCCTCCTTTAGTGGAGAAACTGATCATGATATCGTCGTAACGCCAGTGGGGAATAAAATTCAGATGATTTATTATCCGAGCAACGTCAGAATTCCACAGGTTGACCGATTGCACCAGCAGTGTCCAGTTGTCAGTTTGTTGGAGTTCCCTCAACAGTTCAGGATCCTGAGGTCCATGTATCACATCGTAATCACCATTATCCGGATCATGGATAATCAGTCGTGATTCGACCGCTTCATCACAGGCGAGACTCAGTAGTGTGTCTGAGCTGATGATCGTGTTACTGCGTTCGAGTGCCGCGGGAAACAGGAGCGGGCGCTTCTGCCAGTAATGACGAATAAAATCCTGGCGGCTTACCGACTGAGGAAAATTAAACATCTAGACAGTATCGAGACACAATAGATTGAGATGTGCCACTAGATGTTTTTAGCTTGTTCAGTCGCGTTGCCAATATAGTTTGCCGGAGTTAATTGTCGTAATTGGTTTTTCGCTTCATCCGGTAGATCAAGTGTATCGATAAACTGTTCCAGATCGGCTTGATTGATACGGCGTCCTCGTGTGAGTTGTTTGAGTTTTTCATAGGGCTTCTCGATGCCATATCGGCGCATCACCGTCTGAATTGGTTCGGCCAATACTTCCCAGTTGGCATCCAAATCTGCTGCCAGGTTATCTTCGTTCGCCTCCAGTTTACTGATCCCTTTCAAAGTCGCCTGATAGGCGATCAGACTATGAGCGACCCCCATGCCAAGGCTTCGGAGAGCCGTTGAATCCGAGAGATCGCGTTGCCACCTCGAGATGGGTAGCTTCTGCCCTAGATGCGTAAATAATGCATTGGCAATACCTAGATTGCCTTCAGAGTTTTCGAAGTCGATAGGATTGACTTTATGTGGCATGGTTGACGAGCCAACTTCACCAGCGACTGTTTTCTGTTTGAAATGGCCGATTGATATGTAAGACCAGATATCACGATCGAAATCGAGCAGGATGGTGTTAAATCGAGTTACTGCATCAAAATATTCGGCGATATAGTCGTGTGGTTCTATTTGCGTAGTATATTGATTCCATTGCAAACCGAGCTTGGATACAAACTCTTGTGCAGCAGCTGGCCAGTCGATATCGGGATAGGCTGATAAATGGGCATTGTAATTCCCTACTGCACCGTTAATCTTTCCGCTGATAGTCACTGCTTCAAGTTGTGATTGTTGCCTGCGAAGGCGGGCGACGACATTCGCCATTTCTTTACCCAAAGTGGTGGGTGATGCTGGTTGGCCATGTGTTCTCGACAACATCGGTAGCTCTGCGTATTGATGTGCCATATTTCTAATGGCATCAATCAACTGATTCATCCAATCTAGTATGATGACTCTGGCATCAGCCAACATCAGTCCATAGGACAGATTATTAATGTCCTCCGACGTACATGCGAAGTGGAGGAATTCACTAATGGCATTCAATTCATCCTGATTGGCGACAGATTCTTTTAAAAAATACTCAACGGCTTTGACATCATGATTGGTCGTGGCTTCAATATCTTTGACTCGTTGTGCAGACGATTCATCGAAATTGTCGAGAATCGTTTCCAGGAATTCATTGGCAGCTGGAGACAGGTCTGGTACTTCCGGTATTTCTGGCATAGCTGCCAGTTGTTGTAACCAACGTACTTCAACAATGGTACGATATTTAATCAGTCCAAATTCGGAAAATATCGTTCTGAGTTGATCACATTTGCCGGCATAGCGCCCATCTACAGGAGAGATGGCCAAAAGGGTAGAAAGAGTCATTTAGGGGCTCACTGTTGAGAAATTAGTCATCATAGTTTAAATCATCAACTGGAAGAATCAATCATGGATTCTCAGCAATGTAAGTAAGTAACTTGTCTGCATTTTCCACTATCTGCTTACGTTGAAATAGGAGTTGCCTCCTTTTCCCTCCGAGCTGGCGCCACAAAACGGCGGATCGAATGGCACAAAATAGCGCACTGCGAATCTTTTCCTGAACCACAGCCTGTTTTAGGATTTCTGGTTTACCGACGACCTGTATCCTCAGGGATAACTTGGAGATAGTATCTGTGTACAGATCGGCAATGCTTTTGAGAATAATGTCGTCTGTCAAATCAGCGTGTTGGGTCAGCCGTTTTATATGAGTAATGCGAGCAGCAATAATGGTCAACATGTCGGATTGTTTGGACAATTGTCGCTCAAGGTTCAAGACACTCGCCACGTATCGGCCTAGCTGGGGAATTTTACCATCAGCGCCATAACTGAGCTGTTCACGAATTGTCTGAAGACCCGGCTTGAGATGACTGATATCGCCATAGATATCTGTCACGGATTCAGCGTCAAGCTTGAGCAGACTGCCAATTAATGGTTTCAAAACGGATTGATCCTCATAGCCCGTTTCGCTAATTCTTATTACCTGCCGGACACCTTGAAATACGCCTGCTAATGCAAGCGTAATTTCTTCTAAGGGGGCTAAATCTATTCGCTCCATACTTTATCAATTACTCCGCCGCCGAGGCATATATCATTTTGGTAAAAGACCACAGACTGGCCACAAGTGATCGCCCTTTGTGATTCACTAAAACGAACGATCGCCTGGTCATTCTCTACAGTAACAGAGCATGCCTGATCGGGTTGTCGATATCTGACTTTACAGTGACAATCAAACTGAGTGGCAGGTGGTATACCCGCGATCCAGTTGAGTTGGGTTGCTTGCAAATAATTATTAAACAACAAGGGATTATCGACATCCTGACAGACAAACAGCTGATTACGTTCGACATTTTTATCGTAGACATACCAGGGTGATTCGCTGGCATTAGCCATACCCCCTATCTTCAACCCTTTGCGCTGGCCAATGGTATGAAACATGATGCCCTGATGCTCACCTATGATATCGCCTTTATCAGTGACAATCTCCCCCGGATTCGCCGGTAGGAATTTGTTTAGAAAATCAGAAAACTTCCGCTCGCCAATGAAGCAAATTCCTGTGCTGTCTTTTTTCTCGGCATTTGGCAATCCTAAACGCCGCGCAAGATCACGGACTTCAGACTTGTCAATCTTATCCAGCGGAAATAGTGAGCGGGATAGTTGCGACTGATTCAGGCCGTAAAGGAAATAACTTTGGTCTTTGTTATTGTCCTGTCCTTTGAGTAACGTGACTCTAGTGCCATCTGTAGATTGTCCTACATAGTGGCCCGTTGCAATTTTCTCTGCTCCCTGGGTCATCGCGTAGTCTAGAAATGCCTTAAATTTAATTTCCGTATTGCACATGATATCTGGATTGGGCGTCCTACCTGCACGATACTCAGAGAGAAAATATTCGAATACATTCTCCCAATATTCGTATGAAAAATTAATGGTCCTTAATGGGATTCCCAGTCTTTCACAGACAGATTCGGCATCCTTAAGATCAGCGGTTGCGGTGCAGTATTCCTCGCTGTCATCCTCTTCCCAATTTTTCATGAACAATCCTTCGACTTCATAGCCCTCTTCAGCGAGCAAATGCGCCGATACGGCAGAATCAACTCCGCCGGAAATGCCAACCATGACTTTGGTGTTTTTTTGCATTGTTCAGATACCCAAATTTCAGGTGCGTCATAGTAACAGTTTACAATTAAAGTCTTAAGTAGAAATCTGCTCAGACGCTATATGATGAACTGATCATGGTGTATATTTACAATTTTTCAATCGGGTTGCCAAATGAATAAACTGACTCATGTTGATCAACAGGGGAAAGCAGCAATGGTAGATGTCAGTCAAAAAGACATCAGTGAACGAATTGCTGTTGCCCAGAGTACCGTGCAAATGTCTCCTGCGACATTGGCATTAGTCACATCGAATGAAATTCAAAAAGGCGATGTTCTTGCAGTCGCGCGAATTGCTGGCATACAGGGCGCTAAGAAATGTGCTGATTTAATACCTCTCTGCCATCCGCTCGCCCTGACAGGTATCGACCTCAGTTTTGTTATAGATACAGAACAGTCAATAATAACGATCAACTGTCAGTGCAAGGTATCACATAAAACGGGTGTTGAAATGGAGGCATTGACAGGGGCTTCCATCGCTGCGCTCACCATTTATGATATGTGTAAAGGTGTCGAGAAAGGTATCACAATTAGTAGCACACGACTTATTGAGAAGCAGGGAGGTAAATCAGGCTCATGGCAAGCATCCAGTTAAAACTATTTGCCAGTTTGCGCGAGTCAGTTGATCTCGTTGATTCTCAGGTTGCGATCGATGCACATCAACCCGTCGCTCGCCTGTTGGAGGATCTAAGTCGTGAGGATATGCGATTCGCTCAATATATTGCTGAGTATCCAATTCTCATTGCGGTGAATCAAACGCTAGTCGATTTGGATCAAAGACTTGAAGATGGCGACGAGGTGGCATTATTTCCTCCCGTCACTGGAGGCTGATATGTTAGTTGTAACAGATGAGTCCCTTGAACCCGAAAAATTGTTGCAACAGCTTCAGCAAAATTCGACTCATTGCGGCGCTGTGGTGACCTTTACTGGCAAGATGCGTGAAATGGGTGAAGAGGGTAGACCACTTAATCGGATTTACTTGGAACATTATCCTGTGATGACAGAAAATTCTCTCAATGAAATTATACAATCAGCCAAACATCGATTTGAAATAGATGAAGTCTTTCTATGTCATCGAACAGGGAATATATACCGTGACGAACCGATTGTATTTGTTGGAGTCGTTTCAAAACATAGGAAAGCTGCGTTTGATGCGGCGATGTTAATAATGGACTATTTGAAAAATGAAGCGCCATTCTGGAAGAAAGAAATTTACCAGGATGGTGAAGAGAAATGGGTTGCTCAGAAACAAACGGATCGAGACTCTTATTCATCCTGGCAATAAAAAACCGGTCAATTGACCGGTTTTTTGATTTACATTTTTATCGCTTACTTTTTCTTCTTACTTTTCTTTTTAGGCTTGAGTGCATTAGCGATCAGTTTTGCTTCTGCATTGGCGACCTTTTTCAGTTCAGAGAGCAACGTCTTTTCTGCTTTGATGACAGCTTTGGTTTTCGCAGAAGCGATTGAATTACTGACGTTGGCGTAAGCTTTAGCTGCAGAAACGGCATCCTTATAAGCCGCTTTTGCTGTCGCTAGATCAGTACGAATTGATGACACTCTTTGTGACTGTTTCGCCTTTGCACTGAGAGCAGATGCGACTGCTTTCTTGGTGCGTGCATTTTTGGTTTTCTTGGCTGCGGCACGTTTGGATTTGATCGCATCGTTTGCAGCAGTTAGCTTAGCGAGTGCCGCAGCGAGTCGGGTATTCAGTGTGGTCACTTTCTTTTGCGCACGCTCGACTTTGGTTGCGGCTGCTTTCTCTGCCTTCGCAGCTAAACTTCCGACGACATCTGGATTAAATTTCTTCGCTGCCTTCTTCTTAGTCACCTTCTTCTTAGCGGTTGGTTTCTTAGCAGCTGGTTTCTTAGCAGCTGGTTTCTTAGCGGCTGGTTTCTTAGCGGCTGGTTTCTTAGCGGCTGGTTTCTTAGCGGCTGGTTTCTTAGCGGCTGGTTTCTTAGCAGCTGGTTTCTTAGCAGCTGGTTTCTTAGCGGCTGGTTTCTTAGCGGCTGGTTTCTTAGCAGCTGGTTTCTTAGCGGCTGGTTTCTTAGCGGCTGGTTTCTTAGCGGCTGGTTTCTTAGCGGCTGGTTTCTTAGCAGCTGGTTTCTTAGCGGCTGGTTTCTTAGCGGCTGGTTTCTTAGTGGCTGGTTTCTTAGCGGCTGGTTTCTTAGCGGCTGGTTTCTTAGCGGCTGGTTTCTTAGCGGCTGGTTTCTTAGCGGCTGGTTTCTTAGCGGCTGGTTTCTTAGCAGCTGGTTTCTTAGCAGCTGGTTTCTTAGCGGCTGGTTTCTTAGCAGCTGGTTTCTTAGCGGCTGGTTTCTTAGCAGCTGGTTTCTTAGCAGGCTTAGCTGCCGTTGTTCTTTTCTTTACGACACGTTTTGCCACACCTTTGACAGCTGCTTTCTTTTTTGCAGCGGGCTTTTTCTTAGGTGCGGTTTTTTTGGTTGCAGCTTTGGCCATTGTGATCTCCTGGTGACATTAGAATGTGAGTTGCTCTAATCTATTACAAGCGACACTGTTATTGTATGCGATATAAATATTTTTTCAAAAATTATTTCACCACGAATCATGATAGGATGGATGGTCTACTTAGAATAAATAATAAAAGCTTATGACTGCACCTACTTTATACTACTCAGCAATCCTCTTCGGTATCTGTTCTGTGATAGCGATTGTACTCGCTAGTCTTGTTATCCTGATGCGTCGCTCTGAACTGATTGGACTCGGTGACGGTAACAATAAAAAGATGCGTCAGCGAATAAGAGCTCACGCAAATTTTTTGGAATACCTGTTGCCATTCTCACTTCTGTATCTTGTCTATGAGATCAATGGCGGATCTGAGATGGTACTAATTGGTACGGGTGTTGCGTTTGTTATTGCGAGAATTTTGCATCCACTAGGCATATTAAAGTCGGTGGGTACATCGTTCGGAAGATTTGTTGGAACCACTATCACCTGGTTCGCGATACTGATACTTGCCATTGCAAATATCATATTAGTGTTGAACTAGTCAGTCTTGGTTGTCATTGCATTTGCGACAGCCGATCGATTGGGTTGCTTCAGAAAATCAGAAATAAAATTTCCAGCAGCAATCAGCTTATTAAGATCGATGCCGGTTGATATCCCCATCCCGTTTAGCATATACAATACGTCCTCAGTCGCTACGTTACCCGATGCACCTTTAGCATATGGACAACCACCCAGACCTGACACAGAGGCATCAACAGTAGCAATGCCAAGTTGCATAGCGCGATGAATATTAGCCAGTGCCTGGCCATAGGTATTGTGAAAGTGAACGGCCAGTTGGTTGGAATTAATCTTGGCCAGTAATGCATACAGAAGTTCTTGTGTGGATGCGACTGTTCCAGTTCCAATCGTATCACCCAAAGAAATTTCATAACATCCCAAATCGAGTAATCGCTGAGAAACTTCGAGCACTTTGCTAGGAGCAACTTCACCCTCATAAGGACATCCAAGAACACAGGAAACATATCCTCTTACGGGGATATTATTTTGTCGTGCTAACGCGACTACCGGTTCGAATCGCGCGATACTCTCAGTCACAGAGCAATTAATATTTTTCTGGCTAAAGGATTCTGAAGCGGCACCAAAAATGGCGACTTCCTTCGCACCGGCAGCCAGTGCCATCTCCATACCTTTAAGATTCGGAGTTAATACAGAATACGTAATTGAGGAATGATGATTTAATGCTGTCATCACGTCGTGTGCATCAGCCATTTGTGGAACCCATTTGGGTGATACAAAACTTGTGGCTTCAATATGTTGCAGTCCGGTCTCAGCAAGCCGTCTGATAAGTTCAACTTTTACATCAGTCGGAATGATCGTTGCTTCATTTTGCAAACCATCGCGCGGTCCGACCTCAACGATCTTTACCTGTGCAGGGTGTGATTCATTCATCATCAGAAAAAGTTACCAGTTCGAGGCCATCCTCGACGAGGTCGCCGACTGTGCAGTGAATCGATTTAATTATTCCAGAGTAGGGTGCGGCGATGACATGTTCCATTTTCATGGCTTCCATCGTCAATAATTTTTGCCCCGCAACAACTTCTTCTCCCTCGCTAACATGTACCGCAGTCACTGAGCCATGCATCGGTGCTACGATTCGAGCACTTTGATTCTCAGATTGGTTATCGTTACCCGGCTGATACTGTTGAATACGAACGTGCCGTCCATGACTGAACATATGCAAGGTGTTCGCTGACTCGATGACATCTCGGGTTATTTTCTGTTGTGACAATGTGGCTTGTAGCTGATGATTATCCAACTGCGCATTAGCCATGAACTCAAGTCCATTGACGCTGATGTGATAATGGTCCTTTCTAAAGCCAATCACCACTTCTGTATTCTCAGATTCGGGATTATTGCGATCAGTAATAAAATAAAATTTATTCCTTGTGACTAGATTGTTCTGCCAGCCTACCAAACTATGCCAGGGTGATTCTGGTTGGTTTCCAATCGCACTATCTTTGTCACGACATACGATAAATAATGCCGCCATGGCAAAGTCCAATTCACTGAGTTGATGATCTTCTACCAACTCATGAGCGTGTTCTTTGATGAACGCTGTCGAGTAATGTCCAGACTGGAATTCATCATGAAGGGCGATGGCTTTGGTGTAGGTGAGATTAGTTTCTACCCCGACGACCTGATATTCCGATAGTGCACCTATCAGCCTGCTCAATGCACGTTCTCGATTCGAATCCCATACAATGAGTTTTGCAATCATGGGATCATAGTAGACTGAAACCACATCACCCTGCCGAATTCCAGAATCAATACGCACGTGATGTGTCGTCGACGGGGTATTCATGTATTCGACTATGCCTGTTGAGGGAAGAAAATCCTGAGCGGGATCTTCGGCATATAACCTAACCTCAAATGCGTGACCGTTAATACTCAATTCTTGCTGTTGTTTAGGTAACGTTCCTCCGAAGGCAACTATTAACTGCCATTCGACCAGATCAACTCCTGTAATCTTTTCGGTAATAGGATGCTCTACCTGCAGCCTGGTATTCATCTCCATAAAGTAAAACTGGCCATTATCATAGAGGAACTCTACTGTGCCTGCTCCAACGTAGTTGATTGCTTTGGCTGCCTGTATTGCCACACGACCCATCTCCTGACGCATTTCATCGGGAAAATTAGGTGCTGGCGCTTCTTCGATAACCTTCTGATATCGCCTTTGAACCGAGCAATCACGCTCGAACAGATGGACCGCATTTTGTTGGCTATCTAGGAATATTTGAATCTCGATGTGACGCGGGGAGGTCAGATACTTTTCAATCAAAACCTTATCATCATTAAAGGAGGCTTTTGCTTCACGCTGACAACTCTGCAGTGCAGAGGAGAAATCGTTTGCCGATTCAACGATTCGCATGCCCTTGCCACCACCACCTGCGCAAGCTTTTATCAGCACCGGATATCCAATCGACTGCGCCTCATTCATGAGTCGCTCCTCTGATTGATCATCACCGTAATAACCAGGCACCATAGGCACATTAGCAGCAGCCATTATTTCCTTTGCA
The DNA here is from genome assembly GCA_965250035.1 of Enterobacterales bacterium. Classification (GTDB taxonomy): domain Bacteria; phylum Pseudomonadota; class Gammaproteobacteria; order Enterobacterales; genus CAXRAF01. Next base: position 558,374 of record OZ252282.1, read on the forward strand.
GCGGACTTTGACCCCATCGCCTCTATCGCAGCCACGGGTGGCCCGATAAACACGATATTGGCGGCCTGACATTGCTTCGCGAAATCTGCATTTTCCGACAGAAAGCCATAGCCAGGATGTATGGCTTCAGCGCCAGCTGTTGTGGCGACTTCAATAATCTTTTCAGCCACTAGATAACTTTCAGATGCCGGAGCAGGGCCAATGAAGTAAGCCTCATCGGCCATAGTCACGTGTTGTGCTTTGGCATCTGCAGTTGAGTATACTGCCACGGTTCGAATGCCAAGCATGCGCGCTGACTTGATGATCCGACAGGCAATCTCTCCACGATTTGCAATGAGTATCTTATTAAACATCTTCCTGCTCCAACCAGTCTGGTTTACGCTTACCTAGAAATGCAGAAACACCTTCTTGACCCTCTTCTGAGGAACGCACCTCGGCAATCGTTTTTGCCGTATGATGCATCAATTTTTGATTAATGGTTTTGCCTGAGACATCCTTGATGAGTTGCTTGGCCTTACGGACAGCATTTGGGCCATTTTTAGCGATGGCTTGGGCGGTACTCATGACAGAACTATCGAAGTCTGAATCACTGACGACTTCTGATATAAGTCCCATCTGCAGGGCTTTATCGGCTTTAAAGCGCTCTGCGGTGAGGAAAACCCGTTGCGCGGCACGTTTACCAATCGCTTCGATAACATAGGGACTAATCACGGCCGGAATCAGTCCTAGCTTCACTTCCGATAAGCAAAAGCTCGCCCGACTGGTTGCAATGGCGATATCACAACAGGCTACCAGCCCGACACCACCACCATAGGCTGCTCCCTGGACTTTAGCGATCACGGTCATGGGTAGGTTGGCAAGACCGTGCATACACTGAGCAAGCGCCATCGAGTCCTGATAATTTTCTTCCTCACTATAATCAGCCATGCGCCGCATCCAATTCAAATCTGCCCCAGCAGAAAAACTTTTCCCAGCTGCAGAGAGAATAATGACACGAACCGCATCATCAGATTTGAGACTTTCCCAGGTTTGATTGAGCTCGGCAATCATTTGATCATCGAATGCATTGTGGATATCTGGCCGGTTTAATTTAACTTCCAGAATCGTGTCTGTGTGTTCTATAAGTTCTACTGTGTGCATGATTACATCCTGAATACGCCGAACTTACTATCGGGAATTGGTGCATTAAGCGCAGCAGTCAGACTCAGTCCAAGTACATTGCGTGTTTGCGCCGGGTCAATGATGCCATCATCCCACAGTCTGGCACTGGCATAATAGGGGTGCCCCTGAGTCTCATACTGTTCTTCAATGGGTGCTTTAAACGCTTTTTCTTCGTCAGGCGTCCATTGCTGACCGGCTGCTTCCATATTGTCGGACTTGATTTGAGCCATGACATTCGCCGCCTGTTCACCACCCATTACCGATATCCTGGCGTTTGGCCACATGTAGAGCATGCGGGGAGAGTAGGCCCTTCCACACATGCCATAGTTCCCAGCGCCGAAGCTACCGCCAATGATGACCGTAAATTTGGGCACCTGAGCCGTCGCTACAGCCGTGACGAGCTTTGCACCATTCTTAGCGATTCCCTGACTTTCATATTTTTCTCCTACCATGAAGCCAGTGATATTTTGCAGGAAGATGAGTGGTATTTTGCGTTGACTACATAGCTGAATGAAGTGCGCTCCTTTGAGTGCTGACTCCGAGAATAAAATGCCATTGTTGGCAACAATTCCTACCGCTTGGCCAAACAGATGTGCGAAGCCACACACCAGAGTGGTGCCGTACAGGGCTTTAAACTCCTGAAACTCAGAACCATCAACCAGGCGAGCGATAATCTCTCTAACCTCGAATGGTTTTTTTAGATCCTGGGAGACGATGCCATAGATTTCCTCGGTAGGATACAGCGGTTCCTTAATCGAACGAGGATTGGTTGAATCAGGCTCGTCATGATTCAGATTCGCGATGATGTCTCGGGTAATTGTTAAGGCGTGTTCATCGGAGTTGGCGTAGTGGTCAGTCACACCCGATGTCTTACAATGAACATCAGCACCACCGAGAGCTTCAGCCGTGACAACCTCACCTGTTGCCGCCTTAACCAATGGCGGGCCTGCAAGGAAAATAGTGCCCTGATTCCTGACGATGACACTCTCATCCGCCATGGCCGGTACATAGGCACCACCCGCAGTACAGGAACCCATCACCACAGCAATTTGAGGAATATTTCTGGCTGACATGTTGGCCTGATTAAAAAATATCCGCCCGAAATGATCACGATCGGGGAAAACCTCATCCTGTTGGGGCAGATTAGCTCCACCAGAATCGACCAGGTAAATGCAGGGCAGATGATTTTGCGCCGCTATCTCCTGTGCTCTAAGGTGTTTCTTAATGGTTTCTGGAAAGTAGGTGCCGCCCTTAACTGTCGCATCGTTACAGACAATCATACATTCCACATTAGAGACCCGGCCGATACCTGTAATGATTCCTGCTGAAGGGACCTGATTATCATACTTCCCATAGGCTGCAAAGGTTGAGAATTCTAGAAATGGGGAGCCGATATCCAGCAGTTGTTGGATTCTTTCACGCGGCAGTAATTTACCGCGTGAAAGATGTTTTTCACGTGCACGCTGGTGGCCACCCAATGCTATTTCTGCACTCTTGCTACGTAAATCATCTACCAGTGACTGCATGGTCGACTGATTTGTAGCGAACTCCTCTGACTTGGTATTTATGGCAGTTTTCAATACCGGCATGTGATCTACCTCAGTTGTTTACTAGTCGATTTCCACCGCGATAGCAGTTGCTTCACCGCCACCAATGCAAAGGCTAGCAATCCCTTTCTTAAGATTGTTTTGTCTCATTGCTGCAATCAGCGTGACCAGGATTCTAGCACCACTGGCACCGAGTGGATGACCGAGTGCACAGGCTCCACCATGAATATTTACTTTCTCAGCGTCCAGTCCCAAATCCTTAATCGCTGCCATCGTCACAATGGCAAATGCCTCATTGATTTCAAATAAATCAACATCATCAACCGACCAGTTGAGTTGCTGCAATAACTTTTCAATGGCACCCACGGGTGCGATGGTAAATTTTTCCGGTTCTCTGGCAAACGATGCAAAACCTGCAATGCGCGCCACAGGCTCTATGCCAAGTTTCTCTGCATGGCTCGCTTTGCTCAGCATTAGAGCAGCCGCGCCGTCGGAAATAGAGCTAGAGTTGGCAGCAGTGACCGTTCCGTCTTTTGCAAATGCGGGGCGTAGGGTCGGGATCTTATCTAGTTTAGCCTTGCCAGGCTGTTCATCAATACTGATGGTGTGCTCACCACGACGAGTCGTTATGGTCACTTGTGCGATCTCATCGTCAAATGCGCCCGATTCGATCGCTGTTTGAGCACGTTTTGTCGAACGGATGGCGTAGTCATCCTGCATTTCACGGCTAAACTGATAGTCATCAGCCGTTTCCTGGGCATAGGAACCCATCAATTTGCCGGGATTATAGGCATCTTCCAGTCCATCTAAGAACATATGGTCGATGACTTTGCCGTGACCTAAACGTTGGCCACCGCGGTGTGCGTCCAGCAGATAAGGGGCATTGGACATACTCTCCATACCACCGGCAACCATTATGTCGCTGTTACCCACCATTAATTCGTTGTGGGCTATCATCACTGTTTTCATGCCGGAGCCACAGACCTTATTCACGGTCGTGCAGGGCGTTGATGTTGGTATGCCGGCGCCCAATGAGGCCTGACGGGCAGGGGCTTGCCCGACACCGGCTGGAAGTACGCATCCCATATAGACTTCATCGATCTGATCTGCGCTGATACCGGCGCGCTCGATACAGGCTTTGATACTGACCGAACCAAGCTCTGTTGCAGATACTGGGCTCAGGTCACCTGAAAAGCCACCCATCGGTGTTCTTGCATAAGATAATATGACGATTGGATCGTTATTCATGTAATAGTCTCACTCAAGTTATTTTGATTCATTAAATAATTCACGGCCGATTAGCATACGTCTGATCTCAGACGTACCGGCACCAATTTCATAGAGTTTGGCATCCCTCAGGAATCGACCTGTTGGGTACTCATTAATATAGCCATTTCCACCCAGACACTGTATGGCATCAAGTGCTAACTGGGTCGCTTTTTCAGAAGCGAACAGGATCACACCTGCGGCATCCTTACGACTGGTCTCACCGCGATCACAGGCCTGTGCAACAGCATAAAGATAGGCGCGGCTAGCGTTCATAGTAGTGTACATGTCAGCGAGCTTACCCTGCATCAACTGAAACTCACCAATCGCCTTGCCGAATTGCTTACGCTCATGAACATAAGGGACAACGACATCCATACAAGCACGCATAATGCCTGTTGGCCCACCCGTTAACACCACTCGTTCGTAGTCCAATCCACTCATGAGTACTTTGACGCCCTGATTTAAGCCGCCGAGTATATTCTCTTTGGGAACCTCACAATTCTCAAATACCAGTTCACACGTATTTGAGCCACGCATGCCTAACTTATCCAGTTTCTGTGCGGTGCTGAAGCCTTTAAAGCCTTTTTCAATAATGAATGCGGTGATTCCATGCGCACCGGCACTTGTGTCTGTCTTGGCGTAAACGATCAGGACATCCGCATCAGGGCCATTTGTGATCCACATCTTATTACCATTGAGAAGGAAGTAATCGCCTTTATCCTCGGCTCTCAGTTGCATACTGACAACATCCGACCCAGCATTCGGTTCGCTCATGGCGAGTGCACCGATGGCGTTACCAGAACAGAGATCCGGGAGATACTTTGCCTTTTGTGATTGATTGCCATTTTTATCTAGTTGGTTAACACATAAATTGGAATGTGCCCCATAACTGAGTCCAATCGATCCAGAACAACGACTAATCTCTTCCATCGCGATGACGTGTTCCAGATAACCAAGGCCGCTGCCGCCGTATTCCGGATCAGCGGTTATGCCTAGTAAGCCGAGTGCGCCCAACTCTGGCCATAGTTCATTGGGAAAACTATTTTCCTGATCCGTCTTTTCGGCAATAGGGAGGATTGTTTTCCGGGCAAATGATTCAACAGTTTCGCGAATCATTTGTGCGGTTTCACCAAAATTGAAGTTCAATGATTGATACATTTTTTCTGCTCTTAGTGGTTGTTAGCGGTTAATTTTCTTTTCTATGTCGTCTAGTTCTGCAAGCATTCGGACGATATCCGATTGCTGTTGAATGAGAGATTCTCTCCTGATTGCTATCTTTTCCATCAGGAAAGAGGTCTGTTTCTGCTCGCCCTCGGGTAGGTCATACAAATCAAGGATTTCTTTAATCTCGCCGAGAGAGAAGCCTATTCGTTTCCCTCTCAGTATGAGTTTCAGGCGTACCTTATCGCGGTAATGGTACAGACGCTGAGTGCCTTGACGCTCTGGTTTCAACAAACCACAGTCTTCATAATGACGGAGTGTGCGCGAGGTGATGTTAAATTCCTTTGATAAACTGGATATGCTGATGTTTCGCTCTGTCATGACTCTGTAACCTGGAAAACGGAAGATAATAGTTTATATTACCTTTACGTAAACGTAAAGCAGCTGGACGGTTCAGGTGCCTCACAAGACGAAAAATTTGCGTTAGGTTGTCTGTGTTTCGGACTAACCTGATATTTGTGCGTTGCAAAAAAACGTTCGGAACGAGCAAAAAAGCCGATGCCGACCCGTGATAATTGTTTAAACCCGCTAATTACTTGGGTTACCGGTCACTATTAGAGTCAACGGGCGAGCTAAAGTTACTATTTGTAATTAAAGTAAATTCTTCAAATCCTCTATATGTAATTGTTTATTATGTATATATTTGTATTGTTTTCAGACCATCTTTGGACAGGCATTCGGCATGGTTTTCAGATGTCTATTTGCCAAAAATACCTCCTTTGAACTAATTTAGTAGGTCCTCTAAATCATCTCGCTACAACAAAGGAGTTAGCTTATGAAAAGACAGAAGCGCAACCGCCTGGACCGTGCCCATTCACGAGGTTTTCATGCAGCTTTAATGGGACGTACTCGTTCAGACTGTCCATTCCAGAAGTTAGATTTCAAAGAAGAGTGGATGAGTGGTTGGCGTGAGGCACGTAGTGCCATGTCGGCTGGGTATTTTTAACTAAGCCTGACAATCTCTCCAATTCGTAATCAGACCATATTCAAGAGAGACCGCGACTGCATAGTGACAGTCGCGGCCAATTCGTAATGGTTCCAGAGATGTTTGCCGTTTGAATCCGCAATTTGGATTATGAAAACGCAGGAATCCCGGTAATTGCACGCCCCAGAATCAGACAATGGATATCATGTGTCCCTTCATAGGTGTTAACCGCTTCCAGATTCATGACGTGGCGGATGATTCCATACTCATCACTGATGCCATTACCGCCATGCATATCTCGCGCCTGACGTGCAATGTCGAGCGCCTTACCACAGTTGTTACGCTTTAGTAGAGAAATCAACTCAACAGGACACTGGTCATTATCCATAAGACGCCCCATTTGTAGACACGATTGCAGCCCGAGAGCAATTTCGGTGTGCATATCCGCTAATTTTTTCTGAATCAGCTGGTTTGCTGCAAGTGGTCGAGCGAACTGTTTTCGCTCGAGGACATAATTTCTAGAGGATTGAAAACAGTATTCCGCAGCACCCATTGATCCCCATGCGATTCCATACCTGGCTTTATTCAAACAGCCGAATGGGCCAGCAAGTCCTTTGATATCTGGAAATCTATTTTCCTCAGGTACGAATACATTATCCATGACGATCTCACCAGTTGAGGATGCACGAAGTGAGAATTTACCCTCGATCTTGGGTGCAGACAGGCCTTCCATTCCTTTTTCCAGGATGAATCCACGAATGACACCATCTAATTTGGCCCATACCACAAAGACATCTGCGATAGGTGAGTTGGTAATCCACATTTTATTGCCAGTTAGTATATAGCCGCCATCGACTTTCTTCGCGCGACTTGTCATGGAGGCTGGATCACTACCTGAGTCTGGTTCTGTCAAACCAAAACATCCTACCCATTCGCCGGAGGCAAGCTTAGGCAGATATTTCTGACGTTGCTCTTCACTGCCATAGGTATAAATTGGATGCATAACGAGTGAAGATTGTACACTCATGGCACTACGATAGCCGCTGTCGACTCGTTCAACTTCACGCGCAATTAAGCCGTAACTGACATAATTCACTTCACTGCCGCCATATTGTGCTGGTAGTGTCGCGCCGAGCAGGCCTAATTCACCCAGTTCATTCATTATTTCGCGGTGAAACACCTCATCACGATTGGCCATCATTACTCGGGGTAAGAGTTGATTCTGGCAGTAATCATGGGCTGTTTGAGCGATCATTCGCTCTTCTTCGGTCAATTGCTGGTTAAGAAAGAGTGGATCTTGCCAGTCATATTCGGTGCGGTTTTTTGACATCGGATTTCTCAGTTGATGGTTATTATCTGTCAGGGGCAACTATAAACAAATTTAGTCGTTAAGTGTATACAATTCCCGATAAATAATTCGTCCCTAATCCGTTATTTTCGCCGCTGATTTTTCGATGATGGCTGATTTATCAATAACGCAAATGCCATCCTGTGATGTGATGAAGAAATGCTGGGCATCATCTTTGTAAATAAGGCCTGGTTTTAGTGGATGATCGTGTTCAACACATTGCACATGTTTGATCAAATATTGGCATTCACTGATATTTGCGGCTGCGCCAAAGTGTCCTGACGAACGAACGATTCGACGTATCTCTTCACAGGTCATTGACCAATTAATTGTGCGTTCTGCGAGTGTCATCCTAGGCCAGGATTCCCCTGACGACTGAGTAGTCGCATTGCTATATAAACTATCAAAATCTGCCAGGAGGGCTACCAACATCCGTGGAATGACTAATTCCAGTCTGGCCAGCACGGTATCAATACTTTCATGTGGGCTGAGCGATAGGGTTTCCTGCAGTATGATCTTACCCGAGTCGAAATGTTCACTTAGTTGGTGAAACGTCACACCTGCCGCATCAGGATACGAATGCAGAATCCAACTGATTGGTGTTGGGCCTTTGCCTTCCGGTAATAGACTTGGGTGTACGTTAATCGTTTTAAAGGGCAAGTGTTCGCAAGGTATCCGCCAGGGGTATTCAATACTAAAGAGGCAGTCGACGCCTTCATTTAATAATTTCTGTAAGTCAGAGGGGCCTGGTTTTGTGGTGACAACTTCCACTCCCTGCTGGATTGCCCACTGCCTGAGTTGCTGATTGTAGTGTTTCTCTCCATGGGTAAAAATATGAGTGATTTCATGATTCGCTGATTGCCAGGCATTGATACAGGAGAGAAACCAGTCTCCACCGAAATAGGCAACTTTCATTTCATTTTCCTCATGACGCTTTTTATTTATAGTTTGATAGTTAGTGGAACAGACTAGCATAAAAAAAGGCCCGTCGAGACAGGCCTTTCGGATACAGAGGGTGATCAGTATTAAAAGCTGGTGCCGAATCCAACCATCAGTACCCACGGATTGATGTCAACGCCAACGGTCGTTAGTGTTGTATCACCGGCGATCACCGCGGCATCAGTCTCAATCATGATGTAATAGGCATTGGCAGTGAAATACCAGTCTTCTGTAATTGGTACATCGAAACCTGCTTTCAATGATAGGCCAACGGATGCGTCCAGATCGAGATCAGTAACACCCAGTGCCACGGCATCTGCGCCAGGATAATCTGCAAAGAACTTGGTGTAGTTAACGCCTGCGCCAAAATGATACCGTACGTCACCTCGTTTGATGTTATAGACGGCAGATATTGTCGGTGGCAGATGTTCCGTCACGCCGATATCAGCGCCAGCCAGTGAGCCTTCGCCTGTTATGCGATGTTCAAATAGGTTAGCGCCGAGTACTTCGATACCCCAGGTGTCATCAAACATGTAGGTCAAGTTGAAGCCTAATTGGGTATCACTGTCGACATCGAGACTATTGCCGCCAAGAACACCAGGTAATAGGGCGTCACTATCTGAATTCGGACTGATATTTACCGCACCAAAGCGCAAAAACCAATCATCAGCGGCCACCGTTGAGAAGGATACAGTCACGGCAAGCAAAATGCCTGCGATATACTTTTTCATAAGAATTGTCCTCTAGTCATTGTAAAAAAATAGTCATATGTGATTTATGGTCGACACAATAACTGAGGCTACGGAAATGTTATTGACGAGGATCAAGGTTGTAGAAGGTAGGGTTATTATCTTTATGGGACAGATTAATCTAAATAGCGGAGCGGACTAACTCCAGACCTGAGAATCTGGTAATTGGACTCGCAAACCATCGAGTTGTTCTGTGATAGTAATCTGACAGGAAAGGCGACTATTGGGTCTGGGAGAATTAACTTTGGTTAATTTATCACGCTCCGCCTGAGACGGAATATCTATATGATTTATCCAACTCGGATCGATATAACAATGACAGGTTGCACAGATCATTGCACCGCCACATTCAGCCAGTAATCCGGGTACATTATTTAGTAATGCGCCATGCATCAATGTCATGCCTACGGGCACATCCAGTGTGTATTCCTCTGCTGTCGGGGTTACATAAGTAATTTTAGGCATGGCTGGGACACAGATTGGTCTGAATTTCGTATTGTTCGCGTATATGATTGCATAACGGCTTTAAGTCGTCCACAATTCACGCCCTGAAGTCACTCTGTAAGGTTAAAGATATGAACGCCAGACGTATTTTTGAATCCGAACACGAACAATTTCGAGATTCTGTCAGAAAATTCTTTGAAACTCATGCGGTTCCATTCCACGAAGCGTGGGAAGAGCAGGGGCAGATAGACAGGACATTGTGGAATAAGGCCGCAGAATATGGCTTACTTGCACCGACAGTGCCAGAGGAATACGGCGGGGTGGGCGTCGACTTTCGCTATAACGTCGTTGTGGTAGAGGAGGCAGCTAAGCTCGGCTTGTCGGGTGTCGGTTTCTTTCTTCATTCTGATATTTCCGTACCCTACTTGATAAACCATGGTTCGGAGCAGCAAAAGCAGAAGTATCTACCATCCTGCGTCAGCGGTGAATCGATTCTTGCCATCGCCATGACAGAGCCTGGTGCGGGATCTGACCTTCAGGGTATCCAGACCACCGCAGTGCGTCAGGGTGACGAATACGTCATCAATGGTGCAAAGACATTCATCACCTGTGGCATACAATCCGATCTGGTTCTCGTTGCCTGTAAGACCGATCCCAAGGCTGGTGCAAAGGGCATCAGTTTATTTGTTGTCGAATCAGGTACGAAAGGGTATAGCAAGGGACGCAACCTTAAGAAGGTCGGAATGAAGGCTCAAGATACGTCGGAACTTATTTTCGAAGACGTTCATGTGCCGGCGGAGAATCTGCTTGGTGAGGAAAACAAAGGCTTCATTTATCTGATGACCGAACTTCCTCAGGAGCGGTTGAGCATCGCTGTGGGAGCATTGGCATCAGCGGAATCGATCCTTGAGCAAACAATTGAATACGTGAAAGATAGAAAAGCGTTTGGTAAACGTCTGGCGGATTTACAGAATACACAATTTGAACTGGCCGATATGTCCGCACAACTAACACAACAACGTGTTTTCATCGATCAGTGTATCGAATGGCACATTAATGGCGAACTAGACGCCATTATGGCTTCTAAAGCAAAATTACTCGCGACTGACACGCAATTTGATGTGATTAACCGTTGTCTACAGTTACATGGTGGTTACGGCTACATGTGGGAATATCCGGTGGCTAGAGCCTTTGCGGATTCGAGAGTCCTAAGTATCTACGGTGGGGCAAATGAAATCATGAAATTAATCATCGGTCGCGATCTGGTTAAATAAAGAGGGAATCATGGAGATTAATAATAAAGTAGCAATCGTTACGGGCGGCAGTTCGGGACTTGGTGAAGCAACGGTTAGAGCCTATTTAGCAAGGGGCGCTAAGGTTGCCATTTTTGATATGAATCAACCTCAGGATCCTGATTTATTAGCGAATCATCAGGACAATCTAATGTTTTGTCAGGTCGATGTGACCAGTGAGGAAAACGTCCAAAGCGCCATTGCAGATGTTATCGAAAAATTCTCAGCGATTCATATCTGTAATAACTTTGCTGGCATTGGTCCGGCAGAGAAGGTGTATGGCAAGAAAGGCGTGCATCGACTAGAAGTGTTTCAAAAAGTGATCAATATCAATTTAATTGGCACCTTTAATGTCGCCCGACTCGCGGCCGAGAAAATGGCCGATAATGACCCCTTAACAGAGGATGGCACACGAGGCGTTATCATCAATACAGCATCGGTAGCCGCCTATGAAGGACAAATGGGACAAGCTGCCTACGGTGCTTCCAAAGGGGGTGTCGTTGGCATGACATTACCCATGGCACGGGACCTTGCGAGCGTAGGCATCCGAGTGAATTGCCTCGCACCAGGACTGATCCACACCCCACTGTTCGATTCGTTTCCGCAAGAGGTCATTGATTCACTTTCGCAATCTGTCGTTTATCCGAAGCGTTTGGGCAAACCGGCTGAAGTTGCTGAGTTGGCAGTATTCCTAGTAGAGAATGAGTACATGAATGGCGAAACTGTCAGAGTCGACGGTGCTATTCGGATGCAGCCACGCTAGAGTTAGCCGCCAAACTAGGGTAGTCTAGGCCACTTGGCCATATAAAATCATATAACAATGACTAACTGAGGTTTGCAATGGCAGAACGATCCCCTTTCTATCCTGAAGATATTCCGGAGACTATCCAGCTCGATTCTCAGCGTACCCTGATCGATATATTCAATGACGCAGTGAGTGACTTTCAGGATTCAGAAGCCCTCGAGAGCTTCGGTGAGACCATGTCTTACAATCGACTCAATTATCTGTCGGCGAAGTTCGCGGGCTTGCTGCAGGAACATGGAATTAATCCGGGTGATCGCGTCGCATTGATGAGCCCTAACTGCATGCCATTCGTGGTCTGCATGTGGGGAATACTTAGGGCTGGCGCAGTTCAGGTGAATGTTAACCCGCTATACTCCGCGCCCGAATTAAAGAGTCAGTTACAGGATGCTGATGTTGAAACGATCGTGATCTTCTCAGGTTCCACGCCAGTACTCGCTGAAATCATCGCAGACACTCCGGTACGACGGGTCATCGTATTCGCGTTGGATGATCTACTGGAACGAGACCTGCCATCACCCGCGGTTGATGAACGACTTGAGGATTGTATTCTGTTTGCAGATGCAATGGCGAAAGGTACTGAGGATAGCTATCAGGAAGTCGATATCGATTCAGATGCCATAGCGTTTCTGCAATACACCGGAGGTACCACGGGTATGTCCAAAGGCGCCATGCTCACACATGCCAATATGGTGGCCAACGTGACCCAATTCATGGTCTATTGCGGCGCCCGCTTTAAGCATGGCGAAGAGGCGATTATCACTGCCATTCCGATGTATCATATTTTCGCCCTGATGGTGAATGGCATCTGCTTTCTCTCGTTGGGGGCACGCAACATCCTGATCACCAACCCACGCGACATGGATGGCTTCGTTGCCCAGTGGCGCTCTAGTAATCCGACCGTATTTACCGGTGTCAACACGCTTTATAACGGTCTTTTGCATCACCCTGAATTTGCTTCTATAGACTTCAGCGCCCTGCATTTCAGTGCCGGTGGAGGCGCTCCTGTACAAGCATCCGTATCGCAAAAATGGTTGGAGGTCACAGGCTGTATCATCAACGAAGGCTATGGACTTTCAGAAACGTCTCCGGTACTGACGTTGAATTTGGGTAAGGATGGGGAATTCACCCCTGGGATTGGACTACCGTTACCCTCGACTGAAATCTCGCTACGCGATGAAAAACTCAAGCCGGTAGAAACGGGGGAACGAGGAGAACTATGCGCTAAAGGACCTCAGGTCATGAAAGGCTATTGGCGTAATGATATCGCGACTGCAGAGGTCATGACGGAAGATGGCTATTTCCGCACCGGCGATATCGCAATGCAGGATGCTGACGGCTTTTACCATATCGTGGATCGGTTGAAGGATATGGTCCTTGTATCCGGATTTAATGTTTACCCCAATGAGATTGAAGCCGTGGTTTCGGGATTGGAAGATATCCTGGAATGCGCCTGCATCGGTATACCCGATGAACAGACTGGCGAAGCGATTAAACTATTTGTCGTTAAGAACAATCCAGATCTTACTGAACAGGATGTTGTTGATTATTGTAGTCCGCGGCTGGCAGCCTATAAGGTCCCAAAGCAAATAGCATTTATCGATGAATTACCAAAATCGGCTGTCGGGAAAATTCTTCGACGCGAACTTCGCTAGTTAGCCTAGTGGGAATGGTGCTTATTGTACCAATACCATAAGCCCTGGGCATTTAGCTCTAAATCCATCGCTAGCACTGACCGAACCTGTTGTCTGCTGACATCCAGTCCCTCCTGCTCAGTCAGGTCATAATAATAATCCAATAGACGATCTGCCAGCATGTGATGATTCTCACAATTCGGCATTTCCCTTCGCGTCAGTTCCACAAAATCATCTATTTGTTTGTGTAACCAGTCTTCGATTCTGTGCCTATCTTCAATCGCCAGTGCGCCATGATGGGTCAGTAGCATGCGTCTGGGATTTCGCGCGAGTAATTTTGAGATAGACTGTTTTAGTGCCTCAGGATCAAACTGTGTCGGTGTTGTGGTAGGGATCAAAAGGGGTTGCGGAGACAGTTTCATAGGTTTGTAGCACAAGCCAAACGTATCCCCGGTGAACCATGATTTATCTGTTTCATCCCAGATACAAAAATGATGATAAGCATGTCCCGGAGTGTACTCAAAAAGTAAAGTGCGACTACCCAAGGCTATCGTCTCGCCATCATTCATAGTGCGCACGCGCTCAGACGCAATGGGTTCGATGGTGCCGTACATCGCGGCAAAGCGTTGTTCACCATAAACTTGCGTCGATGCGGTGATTAATTTTTCAGGATTTATCATATGCTTGGCACCCGATGGGTGGACGACTAAGACTGCATTAGGACAGGCATTCATCAGGTGACTCGCACCGCCCGCATGATCCAGGTGGATATGGGTAACGATGATATAGTTGACTTGATCCGGAGAGATATTCTTTTGCTTCAATATTGACAGAATCCGGTCACAGGTCTGGTAATTCCCTGTTTCGATAATCGCAACCCCATCACCATCCTGTACCAGGTAGCAGGCAACCATATCATCGGCCATTAACCCTGTATCAATAACCGAAATGCCATTGCCGAGATCTTCGCAGACTGTCATGAGCTCGTTTCTTCGTCAGGATCAAAACTGCGTAGCTGTATGATCATGCCCATCAGAGGATGATCAAAGTAATGCGTCTTTGAATCGATGATGCGCCGACTCTGTTGCATTGGATAATACTTCAGGACTTCCCGAATCACGGTTGATGCATCGGAGTCCTCGGCCAGGAAATCATCAGCGAACTGCCAATCGAAACTGGATTGCTCGCTACTGATATCAATGTTCGCAAGTAACTCATCCGCAGCTAGATTAGTTTCAATCGCTCGTAGATCGACTTCTTCAGTATCCGGAAAGCGAATCACCAGATTAGTATCTACATGCCTGAATCGTTCTGTATAGACATGTAGATTGCCATCAATTTGCCAAACGGGTTGACGTTTCTCGGCCTGTGCAAGCCGATCTTTTTCAGCACAGGACGTCAGCCTGTCTCTGGCGATGTCAGCCTTGGTAAGTCGGAAATATTGGTCCATGTCCATCATTGCATCAATTATCTGATTCTGATCGAAACGTTCCATAGACTGGTTGTCGAAGGCACTGGCGTTCAATTCCAAATCGATGATTGCATCGCCCTGATAATTAAAGGTGTCGCCGTAATCCTTGCCTGCATAAATTCTGATCGGTAAGGTTTCCTGTTTACTGCCAGCCGGTTGACGCCATGCTTCATGAAACAACATGCGATAACCTCGGCGTCTGCGTAACTGTTGATATACATCAGTCAATTCGTGCTCTGAATCATCCAATAATTGGTAGGGTTGGATAACTTCGTCAGGTTCTTCCGATGTCGATTGTTCACTTGTTTGAGTAGGTAAATCCAATAGGGGATTATCGGTAAAGTCATCTGGGCCCACCATGATTTCCTGTGCTGGAATCACTGTCACAGGCTGCTCTATGACTTGATAATTTGTGTCATCAAAACACAACTGCTCAATAGACTGCATGTGGGTGGGTCGCGAGAGGATATCTCTGCTTTTAGTCACATCTGGTAATTGACTATTGCTATCCCATGACTCGGAAGCCAGTCTTTCACCGGTCGCCTGTTCGAAAAGGATCACTTCAATCTCATACCAACGTTCAGCAGTGAGGTCGCGCGTGTAACACAGGCTCAGGCTAATCAGGAATGTGCAAACAATGGCTTGTCGTATGGTGTCACTGTTCATAGGTTGAATTCGATTCAGGTGTTGAGTTTGAGTTTATCACAGATAGATTCAATCACCTGACACTTTTGTTCCAGATTACTGCAGTCGTGACTGACGAGCAGCCGACTGGGTCCCGACATTCTGGCATTGAGATAACCAGACTGGATTAGTTGTATCAGCGATAACGGATCAAGCGGGGCATCTTCGCGAAAATCGATCGCACCACTGTCATCATCCATTTGAATCTTTGTCATGCCGTATGGAGTAGTGATACGTTTGAGTTCAGTAATGCGGAATAGGTTCTTGGTAGTATCCGGTAGCAAGCCAAACCGGTCGATCAACTCGACCTGAATGGCATCCAGATCGTCGACTGTTTTGGCATGGGCTATGCGTTTATAAAATGATAAACGTAAGCCGACATCGGCGATAAAGTCGTCTGGTATCAGGGCAGACTCGGACAAATCAATCTCAGACTGACTCGCCAAGGACACCTGTAGACTCGGCTCCTTACCTTCCTTAAGCGCCTCAACAGCTGATTCGAGCAATTCCATGTACATACTGAAGCCAACACTCTGAATTTGGCCACTTTGCTCATCACCGAGGAGTTCTCCCGCGCCTCTGATCTCCATGTCCTGAGTTGCGAGTACAAATCCCGCGCCGAGATCCGTGAAGGATTCAATTGCCTGTAGCCGTTTCTCGGCATCTCGGGTCAATTTCCGCTTCATGGGAGTTAACAGGAAGGCATAGGCCTGATGGTGAGAACGTCCGACTCGACCTCGTAACTGATGCAGTTGGGCCAAGCCAAATTTGTCGGCACGTTCAATAATAATGGTATTCGCTGTTGGAACATCGATCCCGGTTTCAATGATGGTGCTGCATACAAGCAGATTGAAGCGCTGATGATAAAAATCCTGCATGAGTCGTTCGAGTGTCTTCTCTCGCATTTGACCATGGCCGACACCGACGCGTGCTTCGGGAATGAGTTGTTCAAGTTCAGCCGCCTTCTTCTCAATGGATGCGACATCATTATGCAGAAAGTAGACTTGTCCGCCACGATGTATTTCCCGGATAACCGCCTCACGAATTAAGCTGTCGTTGTACTCGCGAACGAACGTCTTAATCGCCAGGCGCCGGGCAGGGGGAGAGGCAATGATCGAAAGATCCCGTATCCCAGCAAATGACATATTTAACGTCCGTGGTATCGGTGTCGCTGTCAGTGTTAGGACGTCTACCTCTGCTCTCAGCTGTTTGATTTTTTCTTTTTGAGTCACACCAAATCGATGTTCTTCGTCGATCACCACCAGTCCCAAATTAGGAAATTTAATCTGTGTGCTAAGTAATTTATGTGTGCCAATGATGATATCGACCTTACCAGTATTGAGATCGGCAATGATCTCATTTTGTTGTTTGGCAGTTTTGAAACGTGACAACATCTCGATTCGTACTGGCCAGTCAGCAAAGCGGTCACTAAAACTTTCATAATGCTGCTGAGCGAGCAAGGTCGTCGGTACCAGAACGGCTACCTGTTTTAGGTTTTGTGTGACGACAAAGGCTGCTCGCAGAGCGACCTCGGTTTTGCCGAAGCCGACATCCCCGCATACCAGTCGATCCATTGGTCGGGGGGCTTTCAGATCGGCCATCACGGCATCGATTGCCGACTGTTGATCGGCGGTCGTTGTGAAACCAAATTGATGACAGAATCGACTATAGTCATCCTCTGGTAGCCTATAACTCTGGCCCGGTTTGGCTGCTCGACGGGCATAAATGTCGAGCAACTCAGCGGCGACATCACGCGCCTTCTCGGCGGCTTTTTGCCGTGCCTTACTCCATTGTGAAGAACCCAGGCGATGCAAAGGGGTCGCATCATCCCTGGCACCGGTATAGCGGCTTATGTAATGCAACATCTGCACCGGCACATAGAGCTTGTCGTCGTCGGCATAGTGGAGCATCAGATATTCCGCTTCAAGGCCATCAATTGTGATGCGTTCCAAGCCAGAGTATCGTCCGATACCATGTTCGGCATGCACCACCGCATCGCCTACCTTTAACTCAGCCAGGTTTTTGATGATAGCGTCAGTATCGATGCTTCGTTCGTTGCCACTCTGTTGCCTGGTTTGCTGTTGACCGAACAAGTCTGACTCGGCGATAACAGCCGTAGCATCCTCTGGCAGGATAAAGCCTTGATCGAGTTGGCCAATTATGACCTGTATATCATCAGATGTACCCAAGGCCGCTTGCCAGGAGTCAACAGCCTTAACGCCAATACCGTGTTTCCTTAGTAAGCCCAAAATCGCTTCCCGGCGTCCAATGGAATCGGCGCAAATTATGGTGTTATAGCTTGCCTTTTTGATGAAGCCGTCCAATAAACTAACCGGATTTGTGCGGGTATGATCGATGCCTAGATCCGGCAACTGTTCGCTCGCTAACACCTGCTGGGTGTATTTGTTAGCAAAGGCGAGTCGCTGGACTGGTTTAATCATTTGTCTGATTTTATCGGGTCGGATGAACAGGAGATCTGGCTCAAGAATCGGCCTGGACAAATCATGCCGTCGCTGTTCGTAGCGCACCAGAATTTCCTGCCATTCAGTCTCCATGGCGCCCGTCAGATGTTCGTCGATACATAACAGATAGTCGTCTGGCAGGAAATCGAACAGTGTCTCGGTCGATTCGTGAAACAGCGGCAAATAGTATTCAATTCCCGCCGGCAGTTCGCCATCACTGACTCGCTGATATAAGCCGTTCTTATCACCAGTGTCGAACCGTTCGCGCCATTGACTCCTGAAACGTCGAATGCCAGCCTCATCGGTGGGAAATTCATGTGCCGGAAGCAATTGAATTGAGTCGACAGCATCGATACTGCGTTGACTCTCACTATCAAAAGTCCTGATAGAGTCCACTTCATCATCAAAGAAGTCGATGCGAAACGGTAAGTCGCAGCCCATTGGATAGAGATCCAATAGCGAGCCCCTGGTGGCAAATTCTCCGTGTTCCATCACTTTATCCACGGGGAAATAACCTGCCTTAACCAGATGTTCACGCATAGCAAGCATATCGATTTGATCACCCTTATTAAGTAACAGACTATGCTGTTGCAGGAATGAGGCTGGCGCGAGTCGCTGTATCAGTGTTGCCACGGGGATTAATATGATCCCGCTAGTCATCTGGGGTAATTGATGCAGCGTTTTCAGGCGTGAAGAAATAATATCCTGATGCGGGGAGAAAAGGTCATACGGCAGTGTTTCCCAATCATCCAGAGTAACGACATTGGTTTGTTCATCACTAAATATTGCAATCTCTCTGACGAGTCGCTGCATCGAACGTGAGTCTTTGCATATCACTAGACATGGTTTATTCTGCTGGGCGGCCAGCAGGGCGATTATTAGAGAATCAGCGCTGGTGTTCGGTAACGAAAATCGTTTCTCGCTTGCTGAATTGAATGAAATGTTTTCGAGCGCCAGAGTCATAGGTACAAGCTAGATCTTTCAGGGAGGCGCATGGTAACACACTTACTGTGGTGAGTAAGTGTGTTTGGATGGAATTAGTTATGATTTGTGTAGAACAGTGTGGATGACTTTATCGTACTCAAAATATACGCTGTAACCACGATACTTCCATACGGAAATGGGCGGATCACCAACCGGTCCTTTGATCATTTCTGGTGCGCCATAGCGCGTTTCAACATCGGGTTTTGACATGCCGTTCGCTGGACGATTTTGTTCTCTGTCTCCCTGACTTCCAACGGGCATTTTCAGGTCATCGGCATACAACCCTGTGCTTAACAACAGGCATAATGTGGCGATACTGGTTCGAAACATGACAATCTCCATGGCCATTCGATTAACTTAGACTGGTTAATGATATATCAATTCATTGTAAAACAATAGTTTAATTAACTATTATTTCAAAACACATTAACAAAATTTCTAAATATGCTGACTGGTTCACAGTTCGCTGTCTTGACTTACTCTGCGGTATTCTGAATGGCTCGTTGGCGGAGTGAGTTTGACTGTAACTGCAGTACGTGGCGTACCAAGGCATCACGATCCGATTCTGTGATCAGCTGATACTCAAAGGCGGTATCGAAATGCCCGTCGACCGGTTTGCTGCGCACGGCCCGTGCATAACTAGTGATCACCGCATTAGAGGGATAAAGAATCATCTGTAACTTGACCAGATCGCCCTTGGAAAATGGAATATCACAGTTCAGACTGATTCCGCCGGCGCTGAGGGTGACTTCTGTCGGTTTCACATCATCTGTCAGCCCCATCGCAACCACTTGTTTAGCGATCGCTTCAATTTTAATGTTGATCAGTTTTAGATAGCGAGCCACATCCGGTGACGTATCCTGAATGCTGTGCAGCAATGCAGAATTCTCTAGATCTATCCGACTGAGATGATTGATTAATTTGAATTCATCTGATGTCTGCTCAGCGAGATCCTCTTTAGTTGGTAACTCGCTCTCACTGGTGGGATCAATTCTTAACCCAACGACATCATTGATTCGGTAATAATCTCGTCTTTCATCAACTGCTTGCATCGTGGCTATTCCATGAGTTATTGACAGTAAGATAATTTATTCGTCTTAATGACACCTTCAATTGAAGCATATTATCTCGATATTTGCTAATATCGCTCGCAAATTAATTAGACTCATAACTGGTTATTATCAGATGATTAAACCAGCCTCGTTATTTATCGGCTTACGCTACACCCGAGCAAAACGGCGCAATCACTTCATCTCTTTTATAGCGCTGGCTTCGACACTAGGAATTGCACTTGGCGTCACGGTGTTGATTACGGTTCTATCGGTGATGAATGGCTTTGAACGCGAGTTACAACAGCGAATACTCGGTATGGCACCTCATGTCATTATCACGGGACTCAATGGTCGTTTGGAAAATTGGCAGCAAGTCAAGCAGACGATCGACGTTCAACCAGGCGTAAGCTCATCGGCTCCCTATATTACAACTCAGGGCATGGTGCGCGCGGGTTCTGGGCATCACTATACGCTCATACAGGGCGTACAACCCGAATTACAGCAAGAGGTCTCGATCATCGATGAGCATATGGTGGCTGGTGAGTTGATGTCACTTGAAGCTGGGGAGTTTGGGATCATTCTTGGGAGTGGCATCGCACGCAAATTAGGCGTATTCATCGGCGATAAGGTAACGCTAATCTCAGTTGAGGGGACCACGGCTACCCCAGCTGGCATCAGCCCACGGCTGAAGCGATTCACGCTGGTCGGTGTATTCGAGGTACGTGCCGAGATCGATTCTCAACTTGCTGTGATTCATATCCAGGACGCCGAGACCCTGTTACGCTACCGTAAAGGTGATGTCACTGGAATTCGAATAAAGGCCGATAATGTCCTTAGGGCAGCGTCGCTATCATCAGAAATTTATCAGGCATTGGATGGACCATATTTCAACAGTGATTGGACTCGTAGTCATGGCAGTCTATTTCGCGCCATAAAAATGGAAAAAACGATGATGTTTATCCTGCTAACATTCATCATTGCCGTCGCCGCTTTCAACATCGTCACGACCTTAGTTATGGTGGTCACAGACAAGCAGGCGGATATTGCTATTTTACGAACCATCGGTGCTTCACCCGGGCAAATATTGAGTATTTTTATCGTTCAGGGTTCACTCAATGGGTTCTTTGGAACCGCTCTCGGACTGATCGGTGGCATTAGCCTGTCAAATTCTCTTCCGGAGATTGTCGTGTGGGTTGAACAGACGTTTCACATCTCTCTGATCCCGGGAGATGTCTATTTCGTCAGCTTCCTGCCAACACAACTGCAGATGTCAGACGTATTCAATGTTGCTGTGGCCGCCTTCGGTATGAGTGTATTGGCAACCCTGTATCCAGCCTGGCGTGCATCGAGAGTTAAACCGGCGGAGGCATTACGCTATGAATAATCCGTCTAACCCTGAATTGATAATTGATATACACAAACTAAATAAGACTTACACGGACGGTCAGCGTCAGGTGAAGGTCCTTGAAGATTTGGATCTGCAAGTCCAGTCCGGTGAATTACTGGCGATAATCGGGCAATCCGGTAGTGGCAAGAGCACCTTGTTACATTTGATAGGCGCATTGGATGAACCGACTGCCGGAAACATTCTGGTACAGGGGACTAATATCCATGATTTGTCTGCTAAACAACAGGGACTGTTCAGGAATAAACATCTGGGCTTTGTCTATCAGTTTCATCATCTCCTGCCAGAGTTCACCGCCCTTGAGAATGTCGCAATGCCTCTGTTAATGGTTAAACGCAGCGTACAGGAAGCGAAAGAACGAGCGATGGCGTTAATCGAGGCTGTCGGACTTCAGGATCGCTATGACCATAAGCCTGGGGAATTATCGGGTGGTGAAAAACAGCGTATTGCCCTGGCCCGGGCATTGGTCGCTGAGCCCGATTGCGTGTTGGCTGATGAGCCAACGGGTAACCTGGATGCCAAGACCGCGAACAAGACCTTCGAACTGATGTTGTCTTTGAATGAGTCGCTAGGAACCTGCTTCGTGGTCGTGACCCATGATCAGCAACTGGCTGGACGGATGAACAGAACGCTACAACTGGAATCGGGCCGTTTATCCTAGTTCGTTCTTAACTCTGAGACCACGTTGTTTCCATTTGCGAACAGCGGCAATGCGCCACAGGATCCTGGTGAGCACATAACCCAGCATTGAAGAGATCATGCCGACGATAAAACACCCCAGCAGAAAGGGTTGCCATATATCGCTCAGAGATTGACCTAGCCACTCCCAGCTCAACTCAAAGGCGAACTGGGATGGCGGGGTATTCAAAAACCAGGCGCCGACCACATAACAGCCGTAAAACATCGGTGGCATAGTGATTGGATTACTGATCCAGACAGTGGCTACGCTAACGGGCATGTTGACATGAAGAAACAGTGCAATACTGGCGGCGATGATCATCTGTGATGGAAGCGGAATAAACGCACAAAAGAGACCCAGTGCGATGGCACCTGAGACTGCACGGCGATTGAAATGCCAGAGGTTAGGATTATGCAACAGAGTACCGAACGCTCTGAGGTGTTTATGCTCTTTGAGAGTTTCGGGACTTGGTGTGAATCTTTGTAGGAATTTCTTGGCCATAACGTCATGTCATCGTTGGGACAGGTGGATCATAGCAAATTCTGAGGCCAGCGAAACGTCTGTTCGACAGATAGTGTATGTCTGATTCACATTTTCGCAAATTTCCTATGAATTAAACTGCTTTTTAGCTCTGTTGGTGGCCGTGTGTCCTTGATAACCTGCCGCGATGGGCAAAGTAAACGACTGGCCATGGTGCGGATATTATTTTCTGCTGGGACAGGTTGCGTTCTGGTTTAGTTATGGTTCTTGGCTTCTACTTCTGTTATTTCAAAGCGCTTTTCTGCTCCTTTGTCATCGCACCACAAGCTATCACACCTTTATTTACTATGGATCGGGATTTATTTGGGCACTGCTGAGTGGTTATCTGTTTTCACCACCCGAAGTCCAACAGACCCTCTCTGGGACTCAAGTCATTCGGGGTGAGGTCAAGGATATCGTGGGGAATGTAAACAAGGGAATGCGCGTTATTTTCGATGCCAGTTCCATCAATCGGCAAGGCGTGACTGTACTGCGATTAATGCTCTACTGTGATAAGGATTGCCCACCACTGGCCGGTGGTGAGACATGGCAATTGCTGGTTAGATTGAAATCGGTCAGTGGGCGCTTCAATCCGGATAGTTTTGATTTTGAGCGCTGGATGTTTAGCCAGAGTGTTCAAGCAACGGCTTCGGTTCAGTCTTCGACCCGAAACAGGCGACTCGCGAGGAGTCATGGCATCGCGCACATCAGGCAGGCAATCCACCAGCAGATCAACGATCATTTTCAGCAACCCAGTATCGCGGCTAGCCTGAGCGCCTTGCTGGTGGGGTTTCGAGGTGATCTAACCAATCAACAAAGAGATGCCCTGGCACAGGCTGGCTTGAGTCATTTAATCGCCATATCCGGATTGCATGTCGGATTGGCGATGATACCCGGACTAGTCATGGGCAATCTTTTGTGGCTTATACTGCTACCACTGCGGCGAATACCCAAGCGAAAGGTGCAGTGGCTCTGTGGAATATGTTGCGCACTGCTGTATGCCTTATTATCCGGTATGGGATTGCCCGCACAGCGCGCCCTGATTATGCTGGCAGTGTTCGTACTGGCACGCTGTTATGACACTGATACATCCAGTACCCAACGTATCGGGATAGCGTTACTATTTATTTTGTTGTTAGAACCTCGTGCCGTCCTTGATATGTCTTTTTGGCTCACAGTGATTGTCACTGGGACAATCATTATCGGGATGGCTATCAAGCCAGCAACTGGCGGCAATAGGCTGCTTTATTTGCAAGCATTTTTAGCGCTAATACTCTCTGCGTTGCAGCTTTATTTCTTTGCCAGCTACTCGTTTCTCAGTCTGCTACAAAACCTCTGGGCGATTCCTTATATCAGCCTTGTATTATTACCGGGTATATTCATTTGGGCGGTCGTCATCATTATGCCAATGCCCGATCATGTCTCAACCTGGTTGCTAGAGCATTTTAGTTTTTGGCTTGGTTTTCTCGCACATCATTTCTGGTACGTGCTGGAGTGGGTAAACCAACTAAATCAATTCTTCTTGTGGCAGAAGAAGGTATCACTCGACATTGCCGTTGTTTTGATAGTCTCGCTTTTGCTCCTGTGGCTGTTCTTGCGGCATAAGATCGCCCTGTTATTCGTCACCTTGATCATCATGCTACCGCGACTGAACTCATCAAATCGGGGCCTTGATATCGTTATGTTCGATGTCGGGCAGGGGACTTCGATCCTGCTCAATATCGAGGGGCAGGTATTACTATACGATACAGGTTTCGGGAATGAAGAGGCGGCCATTATCTCGAGGATCCTGTCGAAATGGTCTGTGGCTAACGAAATATCCGCATTGCATACCTATATCGAGAGCCATGAGGATGTTGATCATAGCGGTGGTACATCCTGGTTAATAGATACGTATCCAATCAGCCAGATGATCAGCTCGCGTGTGTTATCTTCAAAACACATACGACATCATGCTATCTGTGTCAGTGGATTACGCTGGTCGATTGGGCCTGCACAACTTGAGGTATTGTCACCTGGTAGTATCCGTTACGAATCAGATAACGATAATTCGTGTGTCGTGCAGATTCAGTATGCCGGACGCACAGTCCTGCTAACGGGGGATATTGAGCGCCGGGTTGAGCGAGATTTACTCCATAGTCATCCAATACTCAGTGCTGATGTCATGACAGTCCCACATCATGGCAGCAGGACATCTTCCACGATGGCCTTTATTCGATCCGTCAAACCTGCCATCGCCCTGAATAGCTCCGGCTATCGGAACCGATTCGGATTCCCGCATGAGGAGGTGATTCGTCGTTACCGTGAGGCAGGGGTAGATTTCTATGATACTGCGCAACATGGTCAGATTGTGATTAATGTCACCCCGGATGGCGAAATAAATATTAACTTATCGAGACAACAAACCCCTGCTTTATGGCGCAGAAACTGATATATTTCCGCTTTGTATATCGTCAAATAATAAAGGAACAGAACAAGTGCTCGAATTGATTCAGGCCGGCGGCTGGGTAATGTTGGCTATCATTCTCTGCTCGATTATCGCATTAGGTATCATTATTGAACGTTTCTGGTCTCTCAGGCCTGGCCGAGTTGCGCCGCGTCATCTTCTGGCTCAGGTGTGGAGTTGGGTGAAGCATAACCAACTAAATAAAAGCAATTTAAAAAGTCTGAAGGATTCTTCACCACTGGGTGAGATCCTGGCCATGGGACTGATTAATCATCATTATGGCCGGGAAACGATGAAGGAATCCATCGAGGAAACCGGACGCAAGGTTGTGACTGAGTTAGAAATGTTCCTCAATACACTGGGTACGGTCGCACATATCGCGCCACTCCTTGGTTTGTTAGGAACTGTACTGGGAATGATCAAAGTGTTTACCGTAATCACCTCACAGGGTGTTGGCAATGCATCAGCTTTGGCGGGTGGTATCTCTGAAGCATTATTAACAACGGCTGCGGGGTTATGCGTCGCAATCCCGGCGTTAATTTTCCATCGCTATTTCGAGCGGCGTATCGCGGAACTGGTTATTGGCATGGAACAAGAAGCCCTCAAGATGGTCGAAGTGTTCCATGGTGAGCGCGAGGTTATTACCAAGTAGTATGCAGTTACATAACCCCCCCAAACGTGAAATGAGTGTCAACCTGACACCCCTAATCGATGTGGTGTTTCTCCTGTTGATATTTTTTATGGTTTCAACCAGCTTTACGCGTGAGACTCAGATCGAATTGGAACTGCCCAAAGCTGAAGGCGTGCCTTTGGAAACAGAGCGTAACGTCGTCGAGATATCAGTCGATGCCGCGGGGAACTTCTATGTGAATAAGCAGGCACTGATCAACGGCCAGATAGGGACGGTTCGTAGGGCGATAGTCAAAATTGCTGAAGGTGATTTAAGCCTGCCATTAATTATCAGTGCCGATGCCAAGGCGCCATATCAGTCAGTCATTACCGCACTGGATGCCGCGGGTCAGGAGGGTTTCACCAACATTCAAATGGCAACGCGTAGAGATACGGATTCCGATGAATGATCCCAAGAAGACCTATCGGCGTTTGTTCGGTTATTTAAAACCCTACTGGTTGATATTCGCCGCTGGTATTATAGCCAACCTCATCTATGGCTATATCGACACTGAATTTGTCAAAGCCTTCGAGCCATTAATCGACGAGGCGCTCTATGGTGATGACAAGCAATTACTAGCCTTCGCGCCATACTTCATAGTCATGATCGTTGTGGCCCGTGGCATTGCGAGCTTCATTGCGACCTATGCCATGTCCTATGTGGGTAACAGTCTGGTGCACGATATGCGCCGCCAGCTGTTTAATAAATACATCGATCTGCCAGCGAGTTTCTTCGACAGACATTCTTCAGCTGAACTCATATCCAAGCTGACCTATAACTCTGAGCAGTTGAAACAGTCCACGACAGAAGCCGTCACGACCATGGTCCGTAGTTCAGCGGTGATCCTGTTTGCCGTGATCGGAATGTTCCAAAACAGCTGGAAACTAACGCTCATCTTCCTACTCACAGCACCGATTATTGCCTTGCTGGTGAATTATGTCAGCCGCCGCTTTCGTCTGATTAGCCAACGAATTCAGGGCGCTATGAGTGATATTACTCAGGTGACACAAGAAGGCGTCGAATCCTATGACACGATTAGAATCTATGGTGGTGAGACCCAGGAACGCAGCAAGTTTAAGCAGGTAAATCGAAATAACCGTCAACAGTCAATGAAACTTGAGACGACTAAAGCCGGCAGTGTCGCGGTTATCCAAATTATTGCAGGCATCGGTATCGCTGTCGTATTTTACTTTGGCATACAGATGATTACCTCAGGTGAACTGACCGGTGGTGCCTTCATAGCAACTTTAATGCTGATGGCACTCATTTTGAAACCCCTGAAAGATCTGAACTCAGTCAATGCGATGTTACAAAGGGGTATTGCCGCCGCCGACAGTATTTTCGCTATTCTGGATATGGACAAGGAATATGATCCTGGTAACAGCTCAATCACGGCATTGCACAGTGGCATCAATGTAGACATCAGTTCGTTCACATATCCGCAGGCTAAATCTAGTGCAATGAATAATATTTCCTGCCACTTCGCTAAGGGTGAAACGACAGCGATAGTTGGCCAGTCAGGCAGCGGGAAATCGACTTTGATCGCGACCTTATTACGCTTTTATCCTATCACTGATGGCGTCATTTACTGGGATGATGTGCGCATTGAAGATATCGATTTGGCGAGTTATCGTAGTGCTTTTTCTTACGTCTCCCAGCATGTGTCACTTTTTAATGCCTCTGTCGCCGACAATATTGCCTATGGTGCCCTGACGGAAGCGGATGAAGAGGACATCATCGCGGCTTGTAAACAGGCGAATGCGTGGGACTTTATTGAGAAATTACCAGACGGCTTAAATACGCAGATTGGCGAGCGCGGCATGTTACTTTCTGGCGGGCAACGACAACGACTTGCTATTGCACGCGCACTACTCAAAAATGCTCCTGTTATCATTCTGGATGAAGCAACATCAGCACTGGATACCGCTTCTGAACAGGCCATACAAGATGCGCTGAATAGGCTAATGAAGGATCGAACGACCATCGTCATTGCCCATCGACTTTCTACGATAGAGGGTGCAGATAATATTATCGTGATGGAGAACGGTAACATCATAGAGCAGGGTGACCATCGAGCATTACTAGCCCAGGCAGGTAGTTATGCCAAACTTCACGCCGTACAGTTTCAAACTATCCAGGATTAATCTTGTATTTCTGGTATCACAAATCTTTCTGGCAAATCATCTTTTGGCCGTTTCATTGGCTTCTCTCGGCGCTGGTCTGGTTACGCTTTATTGGCTATCGTAAGGGATTTTTTAAACAGTCTGCTGTGCGTCTACCCGTGGTCGTGGTCGGCAATATTTCTGTCGGCGGTACCGGAAAGTCGCCAGTCGTTCAGGCGCTCGTCTCTGATTTCAAGCGAATGGGGTTACGTCCGGCTATTATAAGCAGAGGATATGGTGGTAATGCTCGAAACTATCCCATCGAGGTAACGCCACAGAGTGATGTGGCTGAAACAGGGGATGAAGCCTGGATGTTAGCGAGTCGTTGTGACTGTCCTGTGGTTGTCGATCCCGTGCGCAGTCGCGCCGTCGATTTGTTGGCAAGCATCCATAATTGTGATGTGGTGATAAGTGATGACGGGCTACAACATTATCAATTGGCCAGACAGTTCGAAATCATCGTCATTGAAGCGGAGCGATTTTTAGGCAATGGCCTGTTGATGCCTCTGGGTCCATTAAGAGAACCGGCCTGGCGAATGAAATACGCCGATGCCGTCTTGGTCAATCACCGTTTTGACTCAAACACGGCCATTTCAGAGGAATTACGACAAACTGGCTTGACGACCTATGATTGCCATTTTTCAGCGAAACATTTCAAGCAATTACATGTCCGTGATTTACAATTGAGTTGGCAGTCCTTCACGAGTCAGTTTCGAACTGAACGCGTTCATGCAGTCGCGGGCATCGGAAACCCAGAGGCATTTTTCAGTTACTTGCGCTCACTCGGCCTCAACATTATTACGCATAGTTTTCCTGATCATCACCAGTTTACCGAACAAGACCTGCAGTTTGATGACGGGATTATTGTGATGACTGAGAAGGATGCCAGTAAATGTTATGAATTCGAGCTGATTAACGTATGGTATCTGGTAATTGAAAGTCATATCACCCCAAATCTCAGCCAGCATTGTGCTAGAAAACTTAATCTAGTAAGTGAGAATGTATGAAGAAGTTAGTCGTTATCCCTGCGCGATATGCCTCGCAACGCCTGCCAGGTAAGCCGTTATTAGATATCGCCGGTAAACCAATGATTCATCGTGTCTACGATCAGGCAGCAAAGTCGAGCATTCAGGACATTATCGTTGCCACAGACGATGAGCGTATCAAATCCAGTCTGGAAGATTCCGGCTATGCCGTTTGTATGACCCGTGATGATCATCCGTCGGGGACTGATCGACTCGCTGAGGTGGCTGAACAACTCAAGTTACACGAAGATGATATTGTTATAAATGTTCAGGGAGATGAGCCACTGATCCCGGTTGCAGTCATAGAACAGGTGGCACAACTACTGAGTGATCATCCTGATGCAAGTATAGCAACACTATCCACACCAATCACGGAGAATGAGGTGTTGCAAAACCCGAATGTCGTGAAGGTAATCGCGAACGCAGCAGGGAGGGCGATATATTTCAGTAGGGCTCCGATTCCCTGGCATCGGAATTCGCGTAACCATTCGATTGAATCAGAAATGCAAGCCTTTGACTATCAGCGCCATATAGGAATATATGCCTATCGGGCGGGTTTCCTGAGAGCATTCGCCAACTGGGACCCCTGTCAATTGGAAATAACCGAGTCACTGGAGCAGTTACGAGCCATTTGGCACGGCCATGTCATCCAGGTTGCCCTGGCATGCGAGACTGTTCCCGAGGGGATTGATACACCGGAGGACCTGCAAACGGTTCGAAGCTTGTTTGCTTGAAGTCACATGGTAAAGCCATTTCTTGTCATACAATTACGCCCTGAGGATGAGGCAGCGGATGATGAATATGCAGCCTTGTTAAACTATGGGCAGATTGATGAGGACCGGGTAGTCAGGATCCGCGCCGAGAAGAAAGGTCTGGGCGATCTACAGGCTGACAACTATTGTGGCATTATCATCGGCGGTAGTCCGTTTGATGTGACCACACCGGTAGCAGAAAAATCGGCAATACAATTACAACTTGAAGCTGAATTTAACCAGCTTTTCGATCAAATCCTCACTCAGGATATTCCGTTTCTTGGATGCTGCTCGGGCAATGGCCTGTTAGGAAATTATCTTGGGACACCCATGAGTCGACGATTCGCTGAACCGGTATGTTGCCGATCAGTGACACTTACTGAAGCCGGCAAAGCCGATCCATTGTTGGCGGGTTTTCCTGATCAAATTAGCGTTATCCTTGGGCACAAAGAAGCCTGTGATGAACTTCCTGCCGGAGCTCAACTGCTTATTGCCGGAGAGCAGTGTCCAATTCAGATGTTTCGGGTGAAGAATAATATCTATGCAACCCAGTTCCACCCCGAGGCTGATCCAGATGGATTTGCGCTGCGGATCCGCACTTATCAGCACCATGGATATTTTGAGGCAACCGAAGCGGAAGACTTAATTCAAGACTTGCAACGCCATCAAACACCGCATGCCCAGCAGATACTAACCAGATTTGTCGCTCGCTATTCCGATCGCTAGTTCGTGTTTTTGTAACGGTTGAGGATCTGCAGGGCGATGTGCAGGCGTTCGACTGGTGAGCGGCACTGCAATATCTGTTGCTGGATATCACCATCGAGTCTGACCATCCCGAATAACTCAAAACTGAACTGGACGACATCCATTTCTTGCCATCTGGGCGATTTAAGCAATTCATTGACTTCACTGCTGTGCGCTGTCAAAGCGATGAGCCGATGCAGTAGCTTCTCCTTTAGTACGCTACTCTCCTGACGTATTTCGTCATCGATAGGGCGATCAGTGTAGCTTTCACATTCATATTTTAGAAATGGCAGGGTTTGAATCTCATTGATGGCATAGAGTCTATCGGTCAAGTGAACATCAATCATCATTCGACCATCATCGAGCGTTTCAAGTAATTCAACTTGCCCAGCCGAGAATATGGTATAGGGTTTGTAGGTCGCCTGGTTCGATTGCATGGCTTGCTCTACCGTCTGATTTGATTTGGCGTGCTGAATGATGGCTTCGGTATGCGTTATACCCATGGGTACTTGTTCAGCCACACAATGTTTCACCATATCGCGATAACGCGGCTCAAACACATGCAATGGAAAGCTGGTGCCGGGAAAGGCGACACAATTCGGAATCGGAAATAAGGCGACCTCTATCAAGCTGTCTACTCCTACAGTTATCATATTAGTTTATACGAAACCGCGCGACATGACAGAACCCTTATTAAAGGAAAGGTAAATGTTATTAATTCAGTCAGCAGTGTTTTCAATAACCTCAGATACAGGGCCTTCTGTCTGATTGCCATTGCGATTATTTCTCTGATAAGGCAATATCAGAGTACCTGAACACTGATGACATCTACCTCGGAGCCCGCGTGTCCTTATCAGAACCGTTGCAAGACTCATTGCAGCAGGCTATCGTTCAGGCAAACCTGCCGATTCAATTCATGCAACAGATCACATCATGCTACGTGCCGATCGCTCAGCATATTCATGATTTGTGCAAATCACAGTCAAAGCCTTTATTACTCAGTTTGCAAGGCCCCCAGGGGGCCGGGAAGTCCACCTTGTGTCAGTTCCTGACATTGTTACTAGAGTGTGAATTTGAACATCAGGTGGCTGTCTTGTCGCTGGATGATTTTTATTATGATGCCGAAACACGCCAGCAGTTAGCCCGAGATATTCATCCTCTGCTACAGACAAGGGGCGTGCCGGGAACGCATGATCTGGCATTAGCCATCCACACCCTGACTAGTATGCAGTCTGGTAAGGTTATCCCTTTGCCACGCTTTGATAAGGCAACAGACAATCCATTAGCTGAAGAACTGTGGCCGGATTCACCGCCTGAGGTATCGATCATTCTATTCGAGGGCTGGTGTAATAATTTACCCGCACAATCGGAAGAAGCGTTAGCCCAACCGATAAACGATCTCGAGTTGATGGAGGATCCTGATGGCCAATGGCGCCACTATGTAAATCAACAGCTCGGCCTGTATCAGGAGAGACTGTTCTCACTGACCGATGCCTTACTGTGTCTGACGATTCCTGATTTCGACCTTGTCTATCAATGGCGTGGCCTGCAAGAGGACAAGTTGCGCCGGGCAAACGAAACTGGCTCAGGTATCATGGATACCACACAAGTCAGGCGTTTTATTCAGCACTTCGAACGCCTGACACGCCATGCAATGACCACCTTACCCTCAACTGCAGACATGTTGATTCACCTCGATGAATTACATATGGCCACAGGGTATGAGATTACTCAACGGGAAGGCGGCTAGTATGCAATGGGTCATAACGACAGACATGGATGGCACCTTGTTAAATCACGACGATTATCGTTGGCAGGCGGCTCGTCCCGTTCTGGACTTCCTGCAACAGGTGCATATACCAGTCATACTAAATACTAGTAAGACCCTATCTGAAGTCAAAGATTGGATCGAAAGACTGGCGATTGACCATCCGTTTATTATCGAAAACGGGTCTGCTATTTACTGTCCAAAGGGTTATTTTAAATCGTCCGATGCAATACGAAACACCGGGCGTTCACATCAGACTGTCTATGATGTGATCCAATTGGGTGAATCAATTGACCGACTGCTAGAATTTAAACGACGTCATGCACCAGATATAGAATCGCTCGTTGAATGTTCTCTTGGGCGTGCGATTGAGATGACCGGCCTTACACGGGAAGACGCAAAGGCTGCCCAGGATAGGCGCTATACAGTACCACTATTCACAGATGATAAAGACAACCTGCTACTGTTAGAGGGCAAGGCGCGAGACGAGGGATTTCAGATCGTGTCAGGTGGCCGATTTTCTCATCTGATGGGAACGTGCGAGAAGGGCAGGGCGATTCAACATCTCTGCCGTCTCTACGAACAACAGCAGGATAGTGACATCGGCTTGATAGCACTGGGTGATAGTAATAATGACCGGGCCATGCTCGAGGTGGCTGATCATCCTATCGTGATACGAAATCATCACGATGGCTGGTTAGATATGCCCGGAGAGAGGATCTATCGTACGAGTCAGCAGGCGCCAGAGGGTTGGGTGGAAGGAATAGTGCAGGTACTAGGAACAGAATTTACAAAACTCAAGGAGTTAACATAATGGCTGATGTTTTTCAGGCTGGAAAAGTTACTACATTACACAATATTACCGATCGGTCGCTCGAAGAGATGGAATACGAGCTGTTACACTTCTCAAATTTCAGACCGATGGGTCTGATATTGCCCGCCCTATACTCGGAGTTAGAGCGTCCTGCATTAGCTCACATCGTGAAGGAGCTCAAACAGGTGAATTACCTGAAACAGATTGTGATCGGGCTCGATCGCGCTGATGAAGCACAATACAAGCATGCCCTTGAGTATTTTTCAGAATTACCGCAAGACTATGAAATCCTTTGGAATGATGGTGAGAATTTGCTCGAAATCGATCGCATGCTCCAGGCTGAAGGTCTCGCGCCTACAGAATTAGGCAAAGGAAGGAATGTCTGGTACTGCATCGGTTATATGTTGGCTTCGGGTAAATGCGAATCTATCGGGCTGCATGACTGCGACATTGTCACATATGACCGCTCACTCGTCGCCCGATTGATGTATCCAGTTGCAAACCCAACTTACCGCTACCAATTTTGTAAGGGCTATTATGCTCGGGTCGGTAACAATAAGCTGGGTGGACGGGTGACTCGTCTACTAGTGACCCCACTGATACGCGCATTACAGGAGACGGTGGGAACCCATCCCGCACTTTCCTATATCGATAGCTTCCGCTATCCACTCGCTGGGGAGTTCGCTATTCGTCGCGAGGTGTTGGGTGGCCTTCGGATTCCGAGCGACTGGGGCCTGGAAATTGGAATATTAATGGAGATGCAACGAAATAATTCCACGCGTCGAATCTGTCAGGTAGATATTGCCGACATCTATGATCATAAGCATCAGGATGTTTCTGCTGACAATGATGAAGGCGGGTTGAATAAGATGTCGATCGATATCTCCAAAGCTTTCTTCCGGAAGTTGGCAACGACCGGAGTCGTATTCAGTCGCGGTCGATTCCGTACTCTGAAGGCAACCTATTATCGAATCGCTCTGGATCTCATCGAAAGTTATCATGCCGATGCAGAAATGAATGGACTGGAATTTGACGTCAACTCGGAAGAGAAGATGGTTGAGTTGTTTGCAGAAAATCTGATGAAGGCCGGTGGAGTCTATTTGGATCGCCCCATGGAGCAGCCGTTTATTCCTCATTGGGATCGAGTGGTCAGTGCCATTCCTGATATCTATGATCGACTGATTGATGCAGTGGATAAAGACAGACAAACCTACTCTTAGGAAGAGCAGACGTGGCTAAAAGGAAACATTATCTCTCGGTCCTTGAGAAGGTGGCTGGCCATCTGCGGGTGATATATCCCGATCAAGAACCCAAATCACTGGCTGAAAAAATTGTATCGGCAATGGCGCTCGATGAGGGAGACCTGGGGCCAAAACCATACCGTAACAACTGGACTCGAAAAGATGTGATTACCATTACCTATGGCGATTCAATCGTCCGCGAGGGTGAAAGACCACTGCGAACTCTGCATGGTTTCCTGAATAAACACATGAAGTCAGCCATTAATGGGGTTCACATACTCCCTTTTTTCCCCTGGAGTTCGGATGATGGTTTTTCCGTTATTAACTATGTCATGGTCAATGAAAGCCTTGGTGATTGGAACGATATCGAGACGATCGCATCAGACTACAAACTGATGGCCGATCTAGTTATAAATCACTGTTCGTCGCGTGGTGTTTGGTTCGAGCAATTTAAACAGCGCGAGAAACCAGGCATGGATTATTTTGTTGAGATCGACCCCGCGACTGATTTGTCGGATGTCGTCAGGCCGCGTACCAGTCCATTACTAAGACCAACGCAGACATTGGATGGCGAGAAACACGTCTGGTGTACATTCAGCCATGATCAGGTTGATCTGGATTTTAAAAATCCGGATGTGCTGCTGGAGTTCATCAACATCATTAAATTCTATTTGGATCGTGGTGTGCGGATCTTTCGCCTGGACGCCATCGCATTTTTGTGGAAAGAAGTTGGGACGAATTGTCTCAATCTAATGCAAACTCATGAGGTCGTTCGTCTGTTGCGAACGGTAATTGAAACGGCGAATCCGCAAGCGGTCATCATAACCGAAACAAATATCCCTAATCGCGAGAACCTGGCTTATTTCGGCAATTCAAACGAGGCACATGCAATTTATAACTTCGCGCTGCCGCCACTGTTATTACATGCACTAGTCTATGGTGATGCGCAGTATCTCAATAATTGGTTGATGAGTATGCCGCCAGCACAGGATGGAACGACCTACTTGAATTTCATTGCCTCACACGATGGCATCGGTTTGCGTCCAGTCGAGGGGATTCTGGAGGATGACAGAGTCGATGAGATGGCTCGGTTGATGCAATCATTCGGTGGTCGTATTTCCTGGCGTAATCTCAGTGATGACCAGGTCAGGCCTTATGAAATTAATATCAGTCTCTATGATGCATTCAAGGGCACGATCAAAGGACCCGACGACTGGCAAATGCAACGCTTCATTTGTGCCCACGCAATCATGTTAGGTCTAGAAGGAATTCCAGCGATCTACATCCATAGTCTGGTCGCGACTGAAAACGATTTCGAGCGTGCTGACAACCTATCCCATAATCGAGCGATTAATCGACACGTCTGGGACGCCGATGAACTCGAAGAAAAATTAGATGATCCTGAGAGTCACCACCATCGAGTTTTCAACCGGTTAAAAGAGATTATCACTATCCGTAAGAAACAAAAGGCATTCCACCCGAACGCTACCCAGTTCACATTGCATTTGGGGGAGGGCATCTTTGCCTACTGGCGTCAAAGTCGTCGACGTGAGCAGAGTATCTTCTGTATCTATAATATCAGCGACACACATCGTGAGTTACCGCTGAACCGAGTCAACCTGGTCGGGACAGACTGCTGGTATAACCTGTTATCGGACAAAGTGTATCAGGATTTACGGGCCACGATTCAACTGGCGCCCTATGAATTTCTGTGGATATCGAATAAGCGCTGATTTGGATTATCACACCTGGTATATCAAATAAGCGAATTCGTTATGGGTTTAGCTTTTCCAGTTTTCTATTACAACTTACTTTTATCCTTATCTTGATATTACCCAGTGCTAACTGCTCCTTGTCGTACTGTTCGTAGATATTTATAGGAAGTCCAACTTTCTCTCTATCTAATTTCCATTGAGTAAAATAGTCATCATAAATCTCTTCGTATAAAGTTATTGCTTCTGGTCCGATTTCTTTTAATGCTTTTTGAAGCGACTCTTCGCTGCCCTGTACTATAGACAAAGTCACATTAATTAGTTCATATATAGCAATTCTACGCACCTTATCTTTCAGTATTTCTTGCTTGATAGCATCACGATCCAAATCCTCATTTGTACTATCGAGTAATTTATTATTTGCAGAAATCCTATCTTTGAGTATCCGAGTGATATTGCTTAAAGCAGTTATATGGCCATTAACAGCAGCTTTGAAAAACCAATGAACTGACTTAGTTATGGCTTCGTCGTCGTATTTGTTTTGTGAAACTTGCCTGGGGTATGTCGGTTGATATTGTATTTCTGGTGAGTTAAAAGATTGGTTTGTCGCAAACCAATGATAATTTATCCCTAAAGCGTACATCGCTAGTGAATCGCCGTTAGTTGTCAACTCTATCAATTGAGATTCTGTATAGTCACCATAGGGCTTTAACTCATCGTATGACATGGATAGCCTTTCCCTAGAGAATATTTGGTACGCATATATATCTTCATCATAGAGCAAACTATCAGATGACGTGCAGTCAATAGAATCCGTTTGAAGCATATGTTGCAATTCTTTATACGACATATCAGAGAGCGTTCGCACGGTATCAGCTGCTACCTCTGTTTCCTCTTCTGCTGATACATTTTCAATTTTTGTATTTGATGAAGGACCTGCACTAGCTACATTAACTGTATCCGATACTGGTGCAATTGTCTCTACCGGCTCATCGCTTGAGTTGTAATACAGGGCAAGACCTATGATGAGTATTGTGAGTATGGGGATTACAATCCGTTGCATCGGCTTAACGTTCCATTTGAACGGTCAGTCAATTATACCGAGTTGAACCTTGGACAGGCAATCTCGTTACTGAACGGCAGATAAGTCTCTATCCTAACCCATTGTAGGTGTTGCAGTAGTTGGTATATCCTATGAAGATGCATTTGATTACGACACAACGGTGAGTATTGATGCAGGGAAGTGACATTGGAACCATGCATAGGCATGTAGGTAAAAGGCTTAAATGAAATCAATCAAAGTACTATTCGTCTGCATGGGTAATAATTGGCTATCTAATTAAATCAATAAGGTACCTTTCTTTGTGTACCATTTTGTATGCCACTAGTAACTAACCTGTGGTCTGATAAAGTCATGGCTAACTTCAATAATAATGTGGAGCACTATTCATCGATTGATCAATCGCATTCATAGGAATAAGATGTAATTGAGCATGGAGCATACTAAGTTATTTATTGGAGTCAGATAATCAGTCTAGAAAGATAATGAAGTGTTAACTTTCTACGTGCCGTACACCAGAATAATATTTTTTCAGAAATAAGACAGGAATTGGTGTATCACAATAGTAATTAATGTTCCTTATCATAATTAGTTACTTCAGTTGTTATTGCATATTGGATGTGAAAAATGGAATTAAGTAGTGTGAGTCTGGAAACTTCTGGTCTTCTCCGATTTACTATCGAGAAAACTTTATCCTATTTTGGAAAGGATGATGATACAAGAAAGACCAATGATTGGTTAAGGCAACATATTGAAGTCGGTTTAGTTCGTGCATCTAATGTACAGGGAATTGGTATGACGCAACCAATTCCTATCGATGACATTTATCAAAAAACCCGTTTGTATCATCCAAAACCAGAGAAACGTAAAAAGGTTAAATCTATTATTGACCTAGTAAAGGTAGAAGATGGAGCAGTAATCGTAGCGGGTCCTGGTGCCGGTAAGAGTACTTTAATGCATTGGGCATATCTTAAGTTTCTCAGATGTGAGAATGTAGTTCCATTGCTTTTTATACTGCGTCTTAAACATGGAGTTGATGACCTTTCTAGATTTATAAATGAATTACGAAATACTAAAGTAACAAGTATAAAAGAAGCAAAGATCATATTACTTGTCGACGGTTATGATGAAATACCTATTGAGGAACGGAAG
This sequence comes from Enterobacterales bacterium, assembly GCA_965250035.1. Lineage (GTDB taxonomy): Bacteria > Pseudomonadota > Gammaproteobacteria > Enterobacterales > CAXRAF01. The sequence goes on from OZ252282.1 coordinate 596,507, forward strand.
AGAGTTTCTGAATTGTTAGTGAAATTTCTTGGAATGCAGCGAGGTGTATTTGTTTTAACATGCCGAAAGCATTACTCAATTATTGATCTTCAAGCACCGCACTATCATATTGATAGATTTTCAAACCGAGATGCAAAGAAGTTTGCCCGCGCTTTTTTTAAAGCTCATTCATCTGAAAACGATGCTGGTGATCTAATATCAGAATTGACAGAGAAGGGTTTTGGAGATTTTATTGGAAGTCCACTGATGTTAACACTTGCATGTGTTCTCAAAACAGGGCCATTACCTGAACTACCCAAACGATCAATCGGGCTGTTGAGACGAGCTTTAGATACACTTACATTCAGGTGGGACGAAGGGAAAGGTGTATCTCGTGACGGGAAGATCCCTTTAGATGGTGACGAAAGAATTCGTTGTTTAATGAAAATAGCATATTCATTCAAAAAACCCGTCGGTCGAGAAGAAGATGCTTTACATATTATTGATGAACATTTACAGCAGCTACAAAGAACTGAAATAAGCACAATACAGTTATTAGAAGAATTAGCACAATGGTATGGATTACTTGTGCCTACATCAGATGGTGAATGGGAGTTTGTCCACCGCACGTTACATGATTATTTAGCTGCTAGGTACTGGGTAGAAAGTGGTGAATTTTGGGCTCATGGATTAATCGAATGGGATACAAGAGCAGCCTATGCAGCATGCTTAGTACCCGATGCTACAGAGTATTTAAAAAGAGCATTAATTGAATCACCAGACGATATAGTGTTCGCTGAATGCCTAGCAAATGGTGCTGCCTTTGACTCTTTAAAGGTTGCTCAATCTATGATTGAGAGAGTACATAACAAAAAGACTCGGAGATGTATGTCATATGATAAGTCTAACAAGCACATAATTGTTTCATATAAAGAAGATATATGGAGTAACATGAGTACGCAGTTCCTTGATGCTCTAATTCAAGTTGCAAGTAATGGAGCTAACAAGTCTCATAACGCGATACTGGCGTTATCTTTAGCAGAATCGTTGGGACGCGAAATACGTTATAAATCGATAGATAGGAAAGACTTGAGAGGTTATTTGTTCACCGTTTCTATTGGAGATCGAGAGACTGTTGACTTTAGATTTAACGATGTCATTGAGGATAAAAAATCAACATAGTTAGTTATTGAATAGTTAAAGTATTAAGTAGATGACATGAGATAATAGTGATGAAAAATAAGTACTACTTAACTATAATGACTTCGGGCGATAGAGTAATGGAAACTCGCTTGCTGAGAGGCAAGAGTCTAGTAAGGTTCGATTCCTTACCGCCAAAGGATATTTTGATAGTGTCTTTTGGCGGTATGGATTAGATATGGTTGCCTCTAATCAACAGCTGTACAGATACCATGTAAATAATAATCGTTCAGTAGAAATAGCCCTTAAAAATACATCGTTGGCTGCTAGAAAAGCTATATCTGAAGAAAATGCAACTGCAACGAAATCATTTGTTAGCCTGTATGCATTTCTTTTAGGAGCCTGGACTGAAAATAGACACAAGAAGTTACTGTATGAAAGTCCTGGGTTATCTGATCAAGAAAGAAATCAAATAATTATAAAACCGACCCAATTAGAAAAATGGGAGAAGTTAATCGAGGTTGCATATCGAAAACACTATCGAATACCGGCAGCTTCACTAGATTATAACTCTCTTTCTTTTACCGCTGCCGCTCGATATGTAGTTCTGAACGAAATATTAAACCAAGACCTTAAAAGTGTAATTGAGATTAGAAATAAGTTAGCTCATGGTCAATGGGTATACCCTTTAAATAGCAACGAGAATGATATTGAAAATGGAAAATATCAAGCTTTAAATCAGGAAAACCTTGCGGCTTTACAATATAAAAAATCTTTAATAACTGTTCTTGCTGATCTAGCACATGACCTTGTTGTTTCTCCTCCAACATTTGAAAGAGATTTTGATAATAAATTTCGGCGAATCTCAAATACAAGATTGAATTTACAAAATAGAAGTTATCAGAACTATGCTCAAAAGCTTGTAGAAAAGAGAAAGAGAGGAATCCAAAAACGAAAAATTAATGTTACATCTGGTAGTAAGCGATCACGATCTATTTTTGAGAAATTATTTGGTCTAGATAATTTAAAAGAAAGGTATTGATAGATGAGTAGAACAGACGAGGCAAAAGTTGAATTTGATGAATTAGTCGCTGAAGGCAAAAAAATTCTTAAAAGTGTATTGGCTGATGAAGATAAGAGCTGGGGTAACTTTCAATGGGTATATCAAAGTTGGTATACAAGAGCACTACCTGCAGTCGAGTTGATTGCCCCAGACAGATATGAAGAATTTCGTAGATATTACGAACCTGACCCTAAGAGAAAGAGTTTGGGTTATGGGACCTATGTGATTCAAGATTTCTTTAAGGGGGTTGCTCCAAATAATTACAATTATCCAAATTTTGATACTAAAGAACAGGTTAAGACAGGTGTTTATAATCAGTTAACTTTGATTAAAGGTATAACATCTCGTATTAATTCAGTGCTAGCTGATTTAGAAACAGAAATATATACGGAATTTAAAGATTCAGAAATAGAAACTGCACGAGCTTTAGTAAAGGTAAGTGCAAGAGCTTCTGGTGCTCTTGCTGGTGTAGTATTGGAAGGATATTTAAATAAATTATGTACATCTCATAACATAAAATTTAGAAAAAAAGCACCTACAATATCTGATTATAACGAGGCATTAAAAAAAGCTAAGATACTCAACACTCCTACATGGAGGAAAATTACCTATCTAGGCGATATTCGAAATCTGTGCACACATAAAAAAGATGTTGAACCTACAAAAGTTCAGGTAAGTGAAATGATAGACGGGGTTGATTGGGTTTTGAAAAATATATTTTAGGAAAGTAATAGCTTGTACGAAAGATACAATTACGACTATCTCATTCTCAAATAAACTGACTGAAAAGGAATACGCGCAAGTTAGAAAAAGAACATTGGACTTATCCATACTGTAATCGCGGCTGCACATTAGGAGATGATGATATTAAGCTTTGTGAAGATGAGGCGTATCTAGCGAAAGATCATTGTTACATGAAAGCAAACTGTAAGATAATCATCTGCCCGTTTCCAAATTGTAGGAGATTAACTATAAAAGTACATAGTTTTAACTGCACTGATGGGCTTAATTATAAATTACAAAAACAATGGTCATTGATACCTGAAGTAAATGCGAAGCCTTTCCTAGATTATATTCCTAAATAGCTACGAGATGATTATTTTGAGTCTAGCTAAGTTATTGATTTTGTGACACTGAGGTATAGCATGGAAAAGATCAAAGTTCTATTCGTCTGCATGGGCAATATCTGTCGTTCGCCAACGGCTCATGGCGTGTTTCAAAAGCTGGTCGACGAGGCTGGTTTGAGCGAGCAGATTCTTGTCGATTCGGCTGGAACCATTTCTTACCATGCGGGCGAAGCACCCGACCCTCGATCCAGTCAGACGGCCCTGGCGCATGGAATAGACTTATCGCCTCAGCGATCAAGACAGGTGAACGATGATGATTTTGAACGACAGGACTATATCCTCGCGATGGATTACGACAACCTAAGAAACCTACAACAACAATGTCCTGACCAGTATCAACATAAGCTTCAACTCCTTCTATCCTATCACTCTGACCAGTATCTCGATGAAGTACCCGACCCATATTATGGTGGTGCGGATGGATTTGAGACTGTATTCGAGATGATCAACGAAGCATGTGGCGCACTACTGTCTAACATTCGCTCAACCCACTCAATTTAGAGTTTACTCATCCACTTTGTCAGAGTTTTGCCGATTTTCGCGAATTTTCACCCTACATTTGGCAATAATCCCGCAAAAATGGTACAACAGGGGGCCTGAAATGGCTCATAATGGTTACGTTAACGTTTGTACTTAAGAAAAGCGACTAACTGATTCTATTATTGAGGATTTTTAGGCGGTTGGATTCATGCAAATTTAACGACCGAATTAGATGACTTTAACGCGGTGGCTAGTTACACTAGTTTCGCCAAAGTACAAACTGCACTATTTTCCAATTGATCATAAAAATAACTGGAGTATTGGGATGAGATTTAATAATAAAAAATTATTATTACCACTAGCCATTAGCATGGCAATTTACGGACCGACCGCCGTCGCACAAGAAAGCGATGATGTAGACGATGATGAAAATGTCGTCATCGTAACCGCTCAGAAACGTTCTGAACGATTATCTGAAGTACCCATCGCGATGAGCGTATTCGGTGATGACAAGATTGATCAGACCGGGGTGCAGGAATTGCGCGAACTCGGCGATTTCATTCCCAACATGGTGATAACTCAGGGAACAGATTTTAACTCCCGTATTTATGTCCGTGGTGTCGGTGCAGCTTCAAGAAACATTGGTTTCGATTCACGTGTTGGTGTCTATCTTGATGGTGTATACCTCGGCCAGGGACCGTCAGTGAATCAGGATCTGGTTGATCTACAACAGGTAGAAGTTCTCCGTGGACCACAGGGTACGCTGTTTGGTAAGAACACGGTCGCCGGTGCGATTAGCATGGTATCCAAGAAACCCGATGAATACTTCGAAGGGAAGGTGACACTCGGTGCTGGTAATTATAATGCCAGAGAGATGAAGGCGAGCATCAATCTGCCGCTATCAGATAGCATCTACCTGAAAGTAGCAATGTCAGATCGCGCGAGAGACGGTTACATCACAAACGTCTACACCGAAGGCCAATTACCAACAACGTTAAATACCGTCGTCGCGGGGGTACCAGTTTTCAACATCGCACTACCGGGACCAATCGAGACTTCTACACCACCCAATACAACGGATGACTATAATAACCAGGACACTAACTCCTATCGAGCACAAATTCGTTTTGCTGTCGATGAGGACTTAGACATCAATCTGGCATTCGATGGCCTGGAGTCAGCTCGAGCTTCCGTCTTAGGTGTACCAATTACCTCGACGTTTGGTGATACACCCTTCAGCTTTGCAGACACGTCTAATAACGAAATCAATGAAAGTTTCAGAAATCGTGAAACTCGCGATATCGAGGGTGCTAGTTTAAATATCGAGTACACCTTCGACAATGACTATACATTCCGCTCGATCACCGGTGTTCGTGATACCGAAATCTACTATGGTAATGACACTGATTACTCGCCATTGGATTTCTTATTCCTCTTTTATCAGGATATCTACAAGCAAGATTCTCAGGAATTCCAGCTTATTTCACCCGATGATGCGAAGTTTAAATATGTTGTCGGTCTGTATCTATATGAGCAGGAGTCGACAACGATTCGAAATGCGATAGCCGGTAATGCGGGATACTTCTTCGGTGTTCCTGTCGGTGGTGGTGCCTTTAATGATGGCCAGGTAGATACCAGCAGTAGTGCGCTGTACGTTAGCGGTAGCTATGAATTCAATGACCAATGGACATTAGGATTCGGTGCTCGCTACTCGGATGAAGATAAGGATGTGAATTGGCACCTGGATGGTAGCACTTCAGGTAGTTTTGGAATTGGTAATACGCCTTCATCTGGTCTGAAAGACACGCGTAACGATACCAACTTCTCACCCGCTATCAGTTTGAATTATGCCCATTCAGCCGATACCAACATGTATGTTAAATACTCGACGGGTTTCAAGTCGGGCGGCTATAACCTCGATTTCGTAACCCAGTCGGACATCGAAGCGGGTCTGGAATTCGATAAGGAAACCGTAGACAGTATCGAATTAGGTATGAAATTGACCTTACTCGATAATCGAATGACCCTGAATATGGCCTACTTCGATTCTACGTATGAAGACTATCAGGTTAATCAGTTCTTCGATCTAGGTTTGGCAGCAGATGGCACACCCTTGACCTCGATTCGTATTGAAAATGCGGCAGAGGTGGACACCAGTGGTCTAGAGTTTGAGATGAACTACCGAGTGACCGATTCGTTGACATTAACCGGCTCGCTCGGCTTGCTGGATGCAACCTTTGCTAGCTTCCCTAACGGCGCAAGTACCGAAGTCATCACCGCAGGTGGTACTCTGGCTCGCGTACCCGAAGACGCCGCTGGCAATGATCTGCCCTATGCCGCAGACCTGACCTCAGCATTCGGTGTTGAGTATGTCGGAGAAATTAGCTCATGGGATATGCTCACTATGTTCCGTCTCGATGTGACACACACCAGTGGTTATTTCACAACCATCAATAACGTCAAGGAACGTATCGTACCCGGTACACACCCGCTGACGTTTGCTCTGGATTTACCAAACTTCCTAGGTTCGGCCACGACATTACCAACGGTACCTTATGGTTACATCGAATCAAATACCATGCTCAATGCGCGCTTCGGTTTGATGAGTAATGATTCCGGATGGGAGGTCTACTTTTGGGGTAGGAACCTGACGGATGTTGATGAGCCAGTTGATAGTTTCCGTGAATTCTTTGGAACGCTGGTCAATACACCACGTACTCCCAGAACCTATGGTATAGAAGTTATCTACACATTCTAACAATGGAGAGAATGCTGCAGTTAGCATTACCACTGCAGCTCATGACTCGAAAAATAAAAGTAGAATATAATTAGGAGTTATTTCATGAAAAATTTTAAAGTTGTACTCTCCACCTTAACAGCAGCCGCCATGCTCACAGGACTCACCGGTTGTGGTGGAGTAGAAGATATCCCGGATGCATTTTCATCCCAGACTCAGTCTGTGCCTGCGCGTATGGATCTGGTGTATTCACCGGCCGGAGGCGATCTGCCGTTACCCAATGACTTGTTGTTTAACGGTTCTAGCGACTTGACACTGAATCTACCGGCAGCCGATCCGACGGACTTCTCGGATCCTCTCGCTGCCGCAGGTACTTTGGATGGTTGGTCTGCTACCGCGCCAATCTCGATGACCTTTAACAGTTCTGATCCAGGCGTTAGTCTGAATGCTTCATCTGTTGTCGGTGGTGACACGATTAGAGTTTATAAGGTCAATACACTTCGTTCAGAGGTGGTGCCTGGTACTGGAATCATTTCACCAACAGGACCGGTGACGAGTATTGAACGCGAATTGGTCCCAAATCTGGAATACGTGGTGGTTGCAAATGGCCCACGTTCAGTCGCTATTATTCCAACCGCGCCATTAGAGCAACAGGCAGGATACATGGTTGTCGCGACCAATGGCCTGTCTGACTCCGATGGTGAAGCAATTCTCAATGATGCTGAATTCGCTATTGTCAAATCGACGAGTCCACTTGACCCAAATACTGAAGAAGGCGCTCTGGAACCGGTCAGAGAATTAGTAAATGCCATGATCACAGCGACAGAAGCCTTTGGTGGCCCGTCGCGTTCTGAAACTATTGTGGCTTTCCAGTTTACGGTACAGTCTGTCGGTGCGGTGATGCAATCAGCCAAGCTGGCCATCATTGATGGCCCACTCGCTGCGGGTGCAACACCAGCATTGAGTTTCAGTAGTCTATTCACTGATACCACACCCTTTACAGGCATCGGTGCTGCGGATCTCTACAAAGGATCCATTGCCCTGAATTACCTGTTAGGTGTGCCGTCGGTTGAGAATCCTACCGCGCCTTTAAATACCTTCTGGCGAGCGGCTGAGCAATTACCACTTGGGCCGGGTGGAGCCTTAGTTCCAAACCCACTGCTCCCAGTGTTAGGTGATTTCCTGACCTATGCCAACTCATTCCCTGGTGTGAATTCTGTTGAAACAGCACCGCTTCTGGTGTCAATGCCTAAGGCAGCATTGTGCCCTAAGCCAGCGAATGGCTATCCAGTGGCTATTTTCCAGCATGGTATCACCTCTAACAGAACGGCTGCACTTGGAATCATGGATGCTATGGCTGCCCCACCTAGTTGTCGTGCGGTGGTTTCAATGGATCAGCCACTCCACGGTATTTCGGCGAATGATCCGGTTCACCTTGGCTTACAGGCTGCTTCTGGTGGAGCCATCGGATTATTTGAAGGCTATACGGCTGGCGGTTTACGTGAGCGAACCATGGGTGTTGATTACTTGGACAATACCACTGGTGCCCCGGGTCCAGATGGCATAGCTGATTCTTCAGGCGCACACACAATTAATCTGGCTAACCTGTTAGTTGCACGTGATAACCTGAGACAGGCGACACTTGATTTATTGTACCTTGAAAAAGCGATTGCATTCATGGATGTAGATGGTGGTGGTACCGATTTCGATGCCACTAATATTACATTCGCTGGTCATTCATTAGGTGGTATTGTCGGTTCGAATTTTGTAGCCTATTCAGATCTGGTTCAGGCTGCTGCGCTGGTTAATCCGGGCAGTGGTATTGCTGGATTACTTGATGCGTCGTTAACTTTTGGCCCAAGAATTCGCGGTGGTATAGCTGCAGCGGCGGGTACCACGGTTGATGCACCGGAGTTTCCTGCTCTGTATGCACAGTTCTTATTCGCTGCTCAAACTGTGATTGATCCAGCGGACCCTGCGAACACAGCGGCGTTTGCACTGGTTAATGATGTACCGACGCTTATGATGCAAAACCTAAATGACAGTGTTGTTCCAAATTCAGTGGCAACGGCACCGCTTTCGGGCACTGTTCCAATGGCACGTGTGCTAGAAACTGTTCCTGTTGCAGCCTCTGCTCCGGGCCAGGTTGTCGGTAGTCGACTGTTTAGCAGACTTAACTCAGGTCTTCATGCAACGCTACTGACTCCTGCTGGCACTGCAGGACCAACTGAGTTTCTAAACGTAACAACGGAGATGCAGACTCAAGTAGTGTCTTTCTTCGCGAGTGGTGGAGCGGCACTTGTCGTTTCAGACCCTAGCTTATTAGACTAGTCTATCAAGCTAATTGAACAGAAAAGGCCCACTCAATGAGTGGGCTTTTTTATAGGTCTACCGCAACTGCGCAGTGATCACTGAGCATGTTCTCAACGGTCATGTCTTGAAAATCGAATATCTGTGCTGATTTTTTAATCGCATGGTGACTGGTATTGCCGACGATGATGTGGTCAATCGGTGCGGGGTACCATGGATGGCAACCAATCAGGTCCCTGGTGACAATATATAGACTTGTCGAAGTGTCTCTAAGATCGCGGGTCATACGATTGTACGGTGCCGAAATACGATGATTTAGATCACCGATGATCAGGTAAGGGTTGCCAGATGATTCGGACGCCTTTATCCAGTCCTGTAGGATAGGGATCTGCATTCCAAGTAGTTCGCATGCCTCTCCATCCTTGCGTTGATAATTGTCAACAAAGCAACCACTCTTAAGATGCAGATTTAATATGGTCGTTTCGCCCAGCGGCGTGTCGACTGTAATGGCCAGGCCATATCTGAGTCCAGGCCTGTTTAGTCCGAATCCTCGAATAGTATCAATACGATTCACTGCAATAGACTTGCGGACAGCAAATGCAACCTTTTGCTGAGACGAGACATTTCCGTTATCTCGACACTCATAGGACTCACTGTCTGGCCTATCCGACATAATCACCCGCCACTCATTTGCTGGAAATAACAGGTGGGCTGCTTCGGCTGAGCCGACCTCCTGCAAGCCGACGATATCTGCATTCAGGGAAGTAGCATATTGTTTGAGTGCCTTTACCTCTTCTGTTGTTCGAGGTTTGCAGCCACTGTCGATAGGGTAGGCCAAGTGCTCTACATTCCAGGTAACGACTCTGAGATGTCCTTTGTCAGGTTGAATCTCGCTGTGTTTCTGATGGCCTCGCTGTTTGCTAGTAGACTCTGGACTCTGCTGTGCCTCAGCATGGTCTATATGATTTGTCGACGTAAATTGGGACTGGTCATCCTGAACGGTAATGGCACTACAGGCCGCTAGGAAATATATCAATATGCTAAGTATGATTGTCTGCTGTAGTCTGTGCAAAATGGTGTCTCCGATTATGATCATGGGTCAGATTAATGCTCTGAAAATTGATTTTGAGTGTTTTAATTTTTCGAACCGTTAGTGGGCCTTACGTGAATTAAGTGGCATCAGATACCATCGGTTTGAATTAATGTCAGGATAAAACACACCCCTTTGTTTACTTTTATAGTATCAATGATCTGTGTCTTCATCTAGCGGCGTACCTCAGGATGCATACACGCATTAACAATTCAATCTTGAGGATTCAAAATGAACACATTAATCAAACGAATTAGTAGCATTATTCTGGTCGCGGCCGTTATTACAACAAGCGCAATTTATGCGGGCGGTGGCTACAAGAAAAGTAGTAAAGACATCGTTGACATTGCCGCATCTAACAATGATTTCAGTACATTGGTCGCAGCTGTCAAGGCAGCTGGCCTGGTGGATACACTGAAGGGTGATGGGCCATACACGGTATTTGCACCGACCAATGCCGCTTTCGCAAAGCTCCCAGCGGGTACGGTTGAAGATCTGCTGAAGCCAGAGAATCGTGATCAGTTAGTTAGCATTCTAACCTACCACGTAGTCGCAGGTGAGGTTCTTGCGAGTGATGTCGTAAAATTAAGCGAAGCTGCGACCGTGCAGGGCACGAGTGCATCAGTCAAGGTATCAAATAATGGTGTCATGATTGATAATGCCAATGTTGTTAAAACTGACATCAAAGCATCAAATGGTGTAATCCACGTAATCGATTCAGTTATTTTACCCAAGTCATAATCACGACATTAAGCGAACTAAATGAAAAAGGTGAGCCTAAGCTCACCTTTTTTTATGCCTTGTAAACTCAGCTCAAGATTTTGCAGAATCCATTGACTCTTCGGCATTGTTCTTTGCCTCGCTAGCGGAAGCGTCGGCTGCCTTGTCGACTCCCGGCGCTGTTGCTTCTGCAAATACCATCTCGGCTTTGGGCTTTGGCTTCTGTTCTGTTTTGGCTTGCTCTACTGCAACCTCATCCACGGTGGATGGCTTTGCGGCTGGTGTAGAGGCTGGCTCTGGCATTTCAACCGGAGCTGGTGCCGTTGCCGCGGCATTAACCATGTTTCCAAGACTTGCCTTGTTGTCAGTGGCAGGCATTTCAGCTTGTCGATGATCAGGCTTCTTGGTTTGCTCGCTTGATGCTCCTGCATCAGCAGACTGATCCGAATATATGGGCGCGACCGCAGGAGCGTTTGCAGAACTAGTCTTCGGCTTCGAGGCGACTGGTTTAGCGGCTACCGGTTTCGCTTCAGAAGCTGGTTTTGCAACAGGTGCTGGCTCGGGAGTCTTATCACTAGTCTCCTTGGCTTGTTGGCTCTCGGCTGGTTTCTTAACCTGTGCTGCTTTCTGTGGTGCCTTCCTAGATGAACTCTTTGGCTTGGCCTTGGAGTCGGGAGCCTTCGACTTATCCGATGTCTCAGTTGCCACGGCTTCTGTAGTCGCTTCAGTCGAAGGAGCTGACTGTTTAGCAGGGGCCGCTTGCTTCGCTTTTGGCTTAGGCTTGGCTGGTGTAGCTGGCTGCTTTTTCTCTGCCACTTTTTCTGACGTCTTCGATTGCGTCTGTTGCTGCTGTGGTTTCTGTTGTGCCTGTTGCTGTGCTTGCTGCTGCTCTGCTTGTTGCGTCACACTGGCATCTGGTTTTGCACGACGTTGATTTCGCGGCTTACGCTCTGGCCTTGCAGTCTTATCATTGGTCCTCGTCGTTGGTTTTTCCTGAGCAGTCTGGTTACGGGTGTTCGCAGGCTTGCGTTGATTCGTCGGCTTACGACCGCTGTCTCGGTTGTTCTGTTTGTTATCCGATGGCTTGTTTGCCGCCTGCTTATTCTGATTCTGTCTATTATTTCTAGGCTGCTGCTTACGATTATTAGGACGCTGTCTGTTATTCGTCCTGGTCGAGCTTCTGCGTTGTCCCTGTTTCTTAGGCTTAGACTTGCCTTTACCGATGCCAAACAATGTTTTAAGTAGACGCTGGATCAAACCAGGCTTCGATTTTCTAGGTTTCCTGGTATTCTTTTTCTTGTCAGCTTTAGGCTGCTTGGATTGCGCGACAGGAACCGCTTGAGAGGCAGTATCTGCGAGCGATACAGCGGGTACATCAGTCGAGTTACGCACAACTTTAGCATCTGAGGCGATTGGATTTTCGAGTTCAGGCTGGCTAACCAGGTTGTAGCTGACGACGTCATTCTCTTCACCGGTACGTAATCGCTTGACCTCAAAATGCGGTGTTTCCAGGTATGGGTTTGGAATCACTACCACTCGTGTATTTTGTCTGCGTTCAATTTGCTGAAGCACCTGGCGTTTTTCGTTTAGCAAGAAGGTCGCCACTTCAACAGGCAGTATGCACTCGATTTGACCAGTGCTATCTTTCATCGACTCTTCTTCGATGAGTCGTAAGATTGACAGGGCAAGAGATTCTACATTGCGGATATTGCCGACCCCATTACAACGTGGGCACACAAGGCTTGAATATTCTTCGAGCGAAGGACGCAGACGTTGACGAGACATTTCCATCAGTCCAAATCGTGAAATGCGACCTACCTGGATTCGGGCACGATCCCGTTTTACAGCCTCTCTGAGGGTGTTTTCGACTTTTCGTTGATTCGATGTCTTATGCATATCGATAAAATCGATGACGATTAGGCCACCGATATCACGCAGCCTTAACTGCCGAGCGATTTCTTGCGCGGCTTCGATATTGGTATTGGTTGCTGTTTCCTCGATATCTCCGCCTTTGGTTGCGCGTGCCGAATTGATATCGATCGATATCAGGGCTTCTGTTGGATCGATAACGATACTACCACCAGAAGGTAGGCTGACTTCGCGCATGAAGGCACTCTCGATCTGAGATTCAATCTGATAGCGATTGAACAATGGGATCTCATGCTGGTATAACTTTAAGCGCTTGACGAAATCAGGTCTAACGAGCTCCAGATGGCGTTTTACATTCTGAAATCCCTGCTCATTATCAATTAATATTTCGCCGACATCCGGGCGTAGATAATCTCTGATAGCCCTTATGATGACATCACTTTCCTGATGGATCAGGAATGGAGCAGGGCGCTCTTCGGCGGCCTTGGTAATGGCAATCCAAAGTTGTTCGAGCACCGACAGGTCCCACTGGATTTCTTCTTCCGCCTTGCCAACTCCTGCAGTACGAACGATTAGCCCCATGCCACGTGGTGCTTCCACGCTTCGCATGATGTCACGCAATTCTGTTCGGTCATCGCCCTCGATACGGCGTGAAATACCGCCCGCTCTGGGATTATTCGGCATGAGGACCAGATAACTGCCAGCCAGACTGATGAAGGTCGTAAGCGCTGCACCTTTGTTGCCACGCTCTTCCTTCTCAATTTGTACGATGATTTCCTGACCTTCGGAAACAACATCCTTGATATTCGGTCGACCCTTGAAGCTGTAGCCTTTGGGAAAGTAGTTTCTAGCAATCTCTTTTACAGGAAGGAAACCATGTCGTTCGGCGCCATAATCAACGAAGGCTGCCTCTAGGGAGGGCTCGACTCTGGTTATTTTGCCCTTGTAGATATTGGCCTTTTTTTGTTCTCTACCGGGTACTTCAATATCGAGGTCATATAATTTTTGACCATCGACCATACCAACGCGCAACTCCTCTTGTTGAGTTGCGTTGATAAGCATACGTCTCATTGTTAATTATTCCTTTTCACTAGTGACAGCGATTAGGATCAGAACAGAATTAGAATAGCAGGCTACACGTGTGCCTGGGCAAGCGTTATTGATGTTTATAAAATATTAAAATTCAAATGGTTACGCTTCGATATTAATGTTAATTATATGCTTTTTAAGCATAGCTTTCATGATTAATAATGTCTTCTGAGTTATGGCAGAAGGTATAAATTCTATTGTTCTGATGTGTTCCGGATAATCGCGGTCTTATCATCTTTTCAGTTATCTTGAACTGAAAACTAATTATTCATTCGTAGCCAGCACGCGTGCTGAGCAATGTGTGGTTTAGTTAGCGCACCTTGATGATTGTCTTTTGACTATCAATCATTTACTGTCTGTGCGTTTACACACGTATCATTGTGCATGTAATATTTACAGCGCCGCAATGATAGCAACAAATTGTACATCCGGCAATCACCAAATGGCTTAAGTGGCTGAAAAATAGATGAATAACAACAATACAGAATTCCAACCCAGCCGCATGATCAGAATAACCGGACAGCAGGAAGGACAGCGAATCGATAATTTTCTGTTCAATCAGCTGAAAGGGGTCCCCAAAACCAGAATATATAAGATGTTGCGCAAGGGAGAAGTGCGCGTTAATAAGGGCCGGATCAAGCCAACCTACCGCATCCAGGCCGAGGATCAGGTGCGTATCCCTCCCGTTACTGTGTCACAGTCGAATTCATCTGTCTCAGCATCTTTAACCAAAGTTCAGGATCTCGAATCGCGAATTATTTACGAATCTGAGCGTCTATTGATCATCAATAAGCCATCAGGAATGGCTGTTCATGGCGGTTCGGGGGAATCATTTGGCGTAATTGAAGGCTTGCGAAGTCTCAGACCCGATGCACCATTCCTCGAACTGGTTCATCGTCTGGATAAATTGACATCAGGCTGCTTGATGATCGCTAAACGACGTAGCACCCTGAGGCATCTGCATGAACAATTGCGCAATCACACTATAAGAAAGACCTACCATTGTTGGGTTCATGGTCAATGGCCGGCTCGATTGCAAAAGGCAGAGGAATCCATCAAGACGGTTCGATATGCTAACGGTGACAGGCGCTCGGTGGTTGATGCCACAGGCAAAGAATCTAAAACCCTGTTTAGGGTACTCAATTCAAGACAAGAATATACCCTGTTAGAAGCCAAGCCATATAGCGGCCGCATGCATCAAATCAGGGTGCATTGTCAATTTCATGGTCACCCAATCTGTGGCGACCCCAAATACACCTCTTCGGATTATGATAATAAGCCGTTTAATCGACTCTATTTACATGCCCATGAACTCGTGTTTACCGAACGGCCAGAGGAGGCACCTATTCAGGTCCAATGTGATTCCAGCTCTTTCCTCAGTTTTTGTGACTAAATGTTACTAACTCGCTGATTTAACACTTTAAAATAAAAATTAATTTTCCTATTGTCCTTTTGATGTCATTGACTAAGCTTCGATAATAAAGCGAAGAAATATTTGCAGATCTTGTATTGGAATTTCGCTATTAGAATTGGTCAGAGGGTTCTTACATTATGGACAAATTTATGGACAAAACGTCACTTACCGTTAAATTAGCATTCGTCTTTATCCCCATTGTCATACTCTTCGTACTCGTGGACATGTATCTCAGCCATCTCCCGGCAGTAGCTACGACCATCGCCAAGTTTGTTGCGGCATTTATCATTTTTAATGTCTGGCTGAAAATGAACGTGGCCGATCCTTTGAAGAAATTGGCCGACTATATGGGGGAGGTCGCGTCCGGAAATTATGACAATGACATCAGTCGAACCAGACAGGATGATATCGGTAAGTTACAGCAGGCCGTCGATGCCATGCAACGTCAACTCGCAACCAATACCAACGAATCCAGAACAGAGTCTGCCGCATCAGCCCGAATAGCGAGTGCCCTGCAGGTATGCCAGGCCAACGTCATGATGGCTGATACGGATCTCAACATCATCTATAAGAATGACTCAGTCACTGAGATGTTATCGAAACGGGAGCAGCAGATACAAACTGTGCTACCTAAATTCAGCGTCGCCGATCTCATCGGTACCTGTGTCGATGATTTTCATGCTAATCCAGCCCATCAACGCGGTATGTTAGAAAGGTTGACCGAAGTGTACAAGACCGATCTCGAACTCGCGGGCCTGACTTTCGGGCTGATCGCGACACCGGTATTTGATGATAAAGGGAAACGCCTGGGTACAGTCGTTGAATGGGACGATAAGACGGAACGACTGGCCGCAGAGAAGCAAGCGCGGGAGATGGCGGCTGCCAATGCCCGTGTTGCCAATGCCTTAAAGGTTTGTCAGGCCAATGTGATGATGGCTGATGCTGATCTAAACATTGTGTATACCAATGATTCAGTCATTGAGATGTTGACTGAGAGGGAACAACAAATCCAAACCAAATTACCCAGCTTCAGTGTGGCTAACCTGATTGGTACCTGTGTCGATGATTTCCATGCCAATCCGGCCCATCAGCGCGGTATGCTGGAACGCCTGACCGAGGTGTACAAGACAGATTTACAGCTCGCCGGCCTGACATTTGGACTAATCGCGACACCGGTATTTGATGATGATGGTGCACGTTTGGGCACCGTGGTCGAGTGGGATGACAAGACAGAACGATTGGCGGCTGAAAAGGCTGCCAAGGAACTGGCTGATAAGAATGCGGGCATCGCAAGCGCCCTGCAAGTGTGCCAGGCCAATGTCATGATGGCCGATAATGACATGAATATTGTGTACTGCAATGATGCGGTTTCTGACATGATGAAAGAAGCCGAAGCTGACCTTAAAAAGGTATTGTCTTCATTCGATGCCAATAATCTGATTGGTACCTGTGTAGATGTGTTCCATAAAGACCCAGGCCGCATCAGGGACTTGGTCGCGGCACTGACCACAGCACACCATACTGAAATCAAGGTCGGTGTTCACACCTTTGGTTTGATTGCAACGCCTGTGTTTAACGATCTCAATGAGCGTCTTGGTACGGTCGTTGAGTGGCGTAAACGTACCGATGAGCTAGCCATTGAAGCCGAAGTGAATGAAATGGTTACTGCGGCATCGCAGGGTGACCTGACGAACCGTATTGAAACATCCAACAAAGAAGGCTTCTTCAAGCGACTGGCACTCGGACTCAATCAGCTGGTCGAGGTCGCTGAGGATGTCCTCACGAATACGGCCGTGGTGTTAGAGGCCTTGTCAAACGGCGACTTGACCAAAACGATCGAAGCCGACTATCAGGGATCATTCGGCAAGTTAAAGAATGATGCCAATACCACGGTCAACAAACTGACTGAAATCATTACCGAAATTCGAAATTCTGCTGCTTCTGTGTCGAGTGGTGCACAGGAAATTAGCGGTGGCAACATCGACTTGAGTCAACGTACCGAAGAGCAGGCGAGCGCTCTAGAGGAGACGGCTGCGAGCATGGAAGAGATGACCTCGGCCGTACGGGCGAGTGCGTCGAATGCGGAGAATGCCTCAGATCTGGCCAATGATGCCTCGAGCAAAGCCCAGACGGGTGGAGAAGTGGTTGGACAAGCGGTCGATGCAATGGCAGAGATAAATGACAGTAGTGAGAAAATATCTGACATCATTGGTGTGATTGATGAGATTGCTTTCCAGACCAATTTATTGGCGCTAAACGCCGCGGTCGAGGCAGCGAGAGCAGGAGAGCAGGGGCGCGGATTTGCGGTCGTTGCTGCTGAGGTCCGAAATTTAGCCCAACGATCGGCGACGGCTGCCAATGAGATCAAAGATCTAATCCGTGATAGCGTCGACAAAATCAAAGACGGAAGTAAGTTGGTTAACGAGTCTGGTGATACACTCAAGGAAATCGTATCGGCCATTAATCAGGTCACCACGATTGTTTCAGATATCAGTTCATCTGCGCGGGAACAGGCCGAAGGCATCGACCAGGTTAATACCGCAATTAGTCAGATGGACGAAACGACACAACAAAATGCCGCGTTAGTCGAGGAGGCCTCGGCGGCATCAGAAAATATGGCTGAGCAGGCGGCCTTGATGAATGAGTTGATGGATTTCTTCAACACCGGCGGCGTTGTACAGAGCGCAACACGGGAGAAGAAAAACGTCATTCACACACCCGCAGAAGCGGTGGGCGATGATCCGGGTAAGGCAAATACCACGGCTCAGAAAAAGGTTGTGCAATCAGATGACGACGGTTGGGAAGAATTTTAACGGAATAGATACATGTCTAAGACCACCATTACATTACCCGAGAAATTTGATATCAGTGCTGTAAATGGGCTGAAATCGAGAATGGAGAAGGCGCTGGAAAAAGATGTCTCAATGATAGAGATAGGCGCTCAGAATGTTGAAGTGCTGGACTCAGCCGCAGTTCAGTTATTACTCAGTTTTCAGAAACAGGTGCATTCTGAAGGAAGAGAGGTTCGCTTTATCAAGGCCTCCGAGAAGATGGTTAGTGGTACCGAATTACTGGGAGCAACTCAGTTGCTGTCATTGGAGTGACTAGTCAAGGAATTTTATTGATGGGAGATATAAATGACTAAAATATTGGCAGTTGACGACTCTGCGTCGATGCGTCAGATGGTAACCTTCACGCTATCTGGAGCGGGTTATGATGTAAAAGATGCAGCCGATGGACAACAAGGACTGGATCTGGCCAAGCAGGAACAATTCGACGTAATTGTCTCTGATGTAAATATGCCGGTCATGGACGGAATCACCATGATTAGTGAAATCCGTAAGTTACCCCAATATCGAACAACCCCCATATTAATGCTGACCACGGAGTCTTCCTCAGACAAGAAAATGGCGGGTAAGCAGGCGGGCGCCACTGGATGGATTGTTAAGCCGTTCAACCCAGAACAGCTGCTAAAGACAATCGCTCGCGTGGTTTAGGGTCACTGACATGGGAATCGATCTTAGCCAATTCCACCAGGTTTTCTACGAAGAGAGCTTCGAAGGGCTGGATGTAATGGAAGAGTTGTTACTGGGTTTAAACGACGGTGACCCAGACGCTGAAGCGATCAACACAATCTTCCGCTCAGCGCACTCCATCAAAGGTGGTAGTGCGACCTTTGGCTTTATTTCCGTGTCTGAATTTACACATGTTCTGGAGTCACTGCTTGATGATATGCGCGACGGAAAACGCGAGGTAACGTCTGACGCCGTCGATTTATTACTGCAATCGGTTGATTGCTTGCGGGACATGCTAAATTCATTACAGTCTAGCGGCGAATGCGATGCCGGATTGGCTGAATCACTGGCGGCAAAATTCAAGGCCCTGGAAGGGGGTGAAGCACTCACTAGCGAGGACTCGGAACCGGACTCTGGCGCTGACTCAGTGCAGGATGAATCGGCCGACTGGGATATCACCTTCAAACCTGAGCCGCACATATTACATAACGGCAATGAACCGATTCGAATGTTTCGCGAGCTGGCGATGCTGGGTCATGCCAAAATTACGCTCGATGAGGATTCGATTCCTGCATGGGATGATCTGGATCCGGAAGAGATCTATTTGAAGTGGCAAGTCAGCCTGGATGCCAGCGTATCTCAGGATGACATTACGGAAGTCTTTGAATGGGTGCTCGATGAATGCGAATTGGTGGTTACCAGACAACAAGCTGATGTGCCTAGCGACTCGGCGACTGCAGTGATAACGGAATCGAATGAAGCAACGGATGACAAACCATTAGAAGTCGTCAGCACGGAATCGCCAGATGAGCAGCTGTCCACATCGACTGAAGTCGCTAAAAAAGCACAACCCAAGAAAGAGATTAATCGCACCGCGTCATCAATCCGCGTTGATATAGATAAGGTTGATAGCCTGATAAATCTGGTGGGTGAATTGGTGATTACCCAATCAATGCTTAGTCAGGTTGGGACAGATTTTCATGTCAAGCAGTTAGAAGTCTTGAAACATGGCTTGGCTCAGTTAGAGCAAAATACCCGCGAGTTGCAGGAACGCGTCATGCAGATCCGCATGATGCCAATCAGTTTCGCATTCAACCGCTTTCCGCGAATGGTCAGAGATCTTGCCAAACAGCTCGATAAGAAGGTTGAGTTAATCGTATCGGGTGAGAATACCGAGTTGGATAAAACGGTCATGGAACAGATCGGCGATCCACTGGTGCATCTGGTCAGAAACTCTATGGATCACGGAATTGAGTCGCCTTCTGAACGCGCGGCAGCAGGTAAAGATGAAACGGGAACAGTTAAACTGGATGCGTTTCATCAGGGCGGTACCGTCATGATCGAGATCACCGACGATGGAAAAGGGATCGATCCTGCGAAAGTCTTTGCGAAGGCGGTAGAGAAAGGGCTTATTTCTGCGCAAGATAATCTGTCGGAACAGGACATCTACCGATTATTGTTTGAACCGGGCTTCTCAACTGCAGCAACGGTATCAGATGTCTCAGGCCGTGGGGTCGGCATGGATGTCGTCAAACGCAACATTACCAATCTTGGCGGCTCTGTCGATGTCTATTCTGAATTAGGCAAAGGTTCGACCTTTAGCATCAGACTCCCACTCACGCTCGCAATACTGGATGGACAACTGATTCGTATCGGGGATCAGATTTTTGTCGTGCCATTGATTTCGGTCAGTGAATCCATTCAAGTCGATACCAGTTTGATCAATCGGGTAGGCGGGGAGATGGATCTCTATCAGTTACGTGATGAGTATGTGCCTATAATCGACATGGCCTCGGAGTTTGACTTCGATTCTGACAAGAAGAGTATCGAAGATTCGGTATTGGTCGTGGTAGAAGGTGAAGACCAGAAAATCGGATTGCAGGTCGATGAATTGATGGAGCAGCAACAGGTTGTCATCAAGAGTCTTGAAGAGAATTACAAATCCATTCAGGGCATTTCGGGTGCCACGATACTCGGTGATGGCCGTGTTGCCTTAATCATCGATATAGTCGGATTCATCCGAGGTGCTAAGCACTACAAACGGACTGAAAGTGATGCAGCCTAGGGGATTATGAATGACTGACGTAATAGAACTATCACAAACGGATGTCACATTAGAATCAGATGATGCGTCAGAGCTCGCCGTCGCATTAGGTGAGCAGTACTTGTCATTTACTCTAGGCGAAGAGACATTTGCCGTTGAAATTCTTAGCGTGCAGGAAATCAGGACCTGGGAAACGCCGACATTATTGCCGCGCTCACCTGATTATATGAAAGGCGTCATAAATTTACGCGGTACCATAGTACCTGTCATCGATCTGCGTTTGAAATTTAACATCTGCAAGCCAGTTTATGACGAGACAACGGTAGTGATCGTACTGAGGATACTGGAAGAGGCTAAGATTCGGGTCATGGGGATCGTGGTCGATTCGATGTCAGATGTATTATTTATTGATAAGGACAAAATACGAAATTCACCCGAATTTGGCGGCAAGGTTGATGCTGAATATATTGAAGGCTTGACGACCATTGATGGAAATGTCGTAAGTTTGCTTAAAACCGAAGCGATGTTGGACATAGATGAGATTAGGCATAACTAATCTCATCCTATTTAGGATGATTGAGGACGACAGGAATATCAGCGAATGAGTTTGGAACAAAACGCAATGGTTGCTAACCAGGCAGACATAGAACAGTTTCTGAGTTTTTTCATCGAAAATGAAGAATTTGCTGTGAGTATCCTCGCGGTAAGAGAAATTAGAGGCTGGGAAAAAGTAACTCCAATCCCTAATACCCCAGATTACGTCAAGGGATTTATTAACTTACGTGGTCGAGTCGTTCCAATCATCGACTTGCGACAACGGTTCAATATGGATTTGAAAGAATACACGCGCACCACGGTAGTTATCATTCTCAACATGGATGAGGCTGATCCGAACAGTGAACTAGTCGGGATTGTGGTTGATGCTGTGTCTGAAGTGTATGACATCAAGCCGGAGAATGTGCGACCTGCGCCAAAGTTGGGTGGCCATATCGAAGCAAAATATATCAACGGGATCGCCGAGATAGGTGACAAGAATGTCATTTTGACCGACGTGATGTCATTACTTGATACCGACGAACTGTTGCAGGCGACTGGCGCTATCGATGACTAACCACGCTGAATTAGGAGTCTGAGGGTGTCAGAACAGCCACGTAACCCTAGCCTACGCAGGGAATTCGAATATACAACCGAAGATTTTAAATTTATTCAGGAACTCGTTTATAAGGTTTCTGGAATTAGCCTATCCGATGTTAAAAAGGATATGGTTTATAGTCGCCTGGCAAGGCGACTGCGCGCATTGAATCTAAAGAGCTTTAAGGAGTACTGTCAGTATTTACAGAGTAATCAGGCTGTAGAGCTCAACAACGCAATCAATGCGATCACCACGAATCTGACGCATTTCTTTCGTGAGATTCATCATTTTGACACACTGAAGAAAACCATTATCCCGGAGTTGATGCAGAACCGTCCGCGTGGAAATCGAATGAGAATATGGTCAGCTGGTTGCTCTACCGGTGAAGAACCCTATAGCATCGCGATGACGCTCAGAGAAGCCATGCCAGCAAGGCAGCAATGGGATGTGAAGATCTTGGCGACCGATCTGGACTCGAATGTTGTCGCACACTGCAAAGAAGGCGTTTACGACATTAAACGAATAGAGCCGGTACAAGATCGATTGGTGAAACAGTGGTTTAAACCACTCGCCGATAATCCTAATAAGGTGAAAATCAGTCCGGACTTAGCCGGTGATATCACTTTTAATGTATTGAATCTGATGGATCACTGGCCAATT
Organism: Enterobacterales bacterium; assembly: GCA_965250035.1. Taxonomy (GTDB): domain Bacteria; phylum Pseudomonadota; class Gammaproteobacteria; order Enterobacterales; genus CAXRAF01. Next base: position 618,876 of record OZ252282.1, read on the forward strand.
CGTGGACCATTCGATGTCATCTTTTGCCGCAACGTTGTGATTTATTTCGATAAACCAACGCAACAAAAATTATTTAAACGGTTTTATGATCTGCTGGCTCCGGGTGGAGTTCTGTTTTTGGGTCACTCAGAACAACTCGGGGCATTTCAGGAAAATTTCGACTCATTAGGCAAAACGACTTTTCGTAAAAAATAACTAACCGATGGTATATAACAGGGACAATTTATCTGAGTGTTTGCCAGAATTTAAGCATATCAACCGTTACTTTGATCCGTTGAAGAACATCGTTGCTGCGAAAATTTTACCTGGTGAGTTTTATGTCAGCACCTCGGGTGAGATGATTGCGACGGTGCTTGGATCTTGTATATCCGCCTGTATCCGGGATCCAATCGTGCAAATCGGCGGTATGAATCATTTTATGCTACCGATTGATAACAAGAACATAGGCCAGGATTTGACCTCAGAGCAATTGGCTGTAGCTTGCCGCTATGGTGATTTTGCGATGGAAAAATTAATCAATGTCATTATTTCAAACGGCGGTAAACGTAAGAACCTTGAGGTTAAGATTTTTGGTGGTGGACGAGTCGTGAGTCAAATGCACAGTTCTGATGTCGGTCAGAAAAACATTGATTTCGTTCATGAATATCTGCGCTATGAAGGGCTAGCGATAAGCTCTGAGGATACCGGAGACATCTTCCCACGTAAGGTGCATTATTTTAGTGATTCTGGCCGAGTACTGGTGAAGAAATTGCGTACTGTGAATAATCCGACAATTAGCGTACGCGAGGACGATTATTATAGTAAGCTGTTGAAAAAACCTGAACACACAGAAGAGATAGAGGTGTTTGAATAACTCATGGAGTCTGGTGAATGAGTCGCAAAATTAAAGTGCTCGTCGTTGACGATTCTGCACTCATCCGTCTGTTGCTGACCAAGGCGCTATCATCTTCAGATGAGATTGAGGTGGTTGGCGCGGCAGAAGACCCGTTTGTCGCGCGAGACATGATAAAGCGTACCAATCCGGATGTACTGACACTAGATATAGAAATGCCAAAGATGGATGGTATTACCTTCCTGAAAAACTTGATGCGTCTGAAGCCAATGCCGGTGATTATGATCTCTACCTTGACCAAAAGGGGCGCAAACGTAACACTTAAAGCGCTAGAGTATGGTGCGGTCGACTTCGTTGCCAAACCAGATGCTGACGTCAAAGATAATCTCATGGCGTATTCGGGCATATTGATTGAAAAAGTAAAAGCGGCAGCGAAGGCGAATGTGAGCCAGGTTGAGATGCCTGAGCGGACCGTGCCGAGCCAGGTTGCCGTTGAGAAAACTGAACCGCACACGCCATCCGCCGCGCCACGAAGTAAAGCAACAGGATCCGTTGAATTGATTGCCATCGGCGCTTCGACTGGTGGTACGGAAGCGATTAAAACGGTATTGACTAATCTGCCAGCAAATTTACCGCCCATCGTGATGGCACAACATATACCACCTGTCTTTAGTACGTCATTTGCTAACCGACTGAATGACCATGCAAATATCACTGTGATCGAACCGACTGAGAGCATGCCACTCAAGTATGGCCATGCCTATTTAGCGCCCGGTGATAAGCATTTGCTGGTCCGTTCCAGAAGTGGCCGTCTCTATGCAGAAATATATGATGGACCTCCAGTGAATCGGCATAAGCCTTCCGTTGAGGTGTTATTTGCTTCAATTAATCGCCTAGCTGCACATCGAAGTATCGCAGTAATGTTAACTGGTATGGGAGCTGATGGCGCCAAGGCGATGAAGGCATTGCATGATTCCGGCGCGCATACCATCGCACAGGATAAGGCGTCCAGTGTGGTATGGGGCATGCCTGGCGCGGTCGTGCAGTTGGGTGGTGCGAGTGAAACACTGGCGATCGACAAGATTGCGAATCGGATACAACAACTGGTGACAAAAAAGGCGTCACAAAATAGTTAAGACCATATGAATAATTTCTGCTATGGTTTAGATAGAGCAATAACAAACACTTAAATCTAATCAGGTTAAAAAACGGAGATCGATATGTCTATTTCTACGACTGAAGACAATGGCAAATTAACCATAAAGATAGATGGTCGATTTGATTTCAGTATTCATCAGGAATTTCGCGCGGCATATGAGAATGCCAGTGATGGAATAAAGCAGTACGAGATTGATATGAGGACTACCTCATACCTCGACAGTTCTGCATTGGGTATGTTGTTATTACTCAGAGACTTTGCCGGAGGAGACAGCTCCGCAGTGAGTATTACCAATACTAGTCCGGATGTGAAAAAGATTCTGACCATTTCTAACTTCGAACAACTCTTCAGCGTTTCGTAGCTTGTCATTAATCGCTTATGAAAATTGTCATTGCCGATGACAACAATACCGATCGTTTAATACTCAAGCGTATCCTAAACACCTTTGGTGGATATGAAGTTCACCCCGCCGCCAATGGTGAAGAGGCTGTTGCTCTTTATCGAGAGATTAAGCCGGATTTGGTCCTACTGGATGCCCTTATGCCAGTCATGGATGGTTACGAGGCAGCCATCGAAATTAAGAAAATTGCCGGAGAGGAATTGATCCCTATCATATTTCTCACCTCGTTAACTGAAGCCTCGGCGTTGGCTAGATGTCTCGAAGTAGGTGGGGATGACTTCCTGACCAAGCCCTATAACAAGATTATCCTGCAAGCCAAGATAAAAGCCTTTGAGCGCATGAAGGCGTTGCATGATGAGGTGCGTATCCAACGCAATGAAATCCAGCAATTCAACGATCACATGATTCATGAACAGGAAATCGCCAAACGCCTATTTGATAACATCGCGCATAGTGGCAATCTGGATCAGAAAAATATCCAGTTCCTATTATCTCCTATGTCAATTTTCAATGGTGATCTGCTACTGGTCGCTCGAACGCCATCAGATCTCACACATATTTTGTTAGGAGATTTCACGGGTCATGGCTTGCCGGCAGCCATTGGCGCGCTGCCAGTGGCAGATATATTCTACGGTATGACCGGCAAGGGCTTTTCGGTAGTCGATATCATCACTGAGATTAATCGCCGACTAGCCGTCATTCTTCCGGTTGGCGTCTTCTGTTGTGCGACAATCTGTGAAGTGAACTACCGAGAAAATAGTTTAACCTACTGGAGCGGTGGACTACCCGATGGTTATCTGGTGCGGTCAGATCAAGGGATTATAAACACCTTGAAGTCAAGGCATCTGCCATTGGGCGTTCTAAAACCCATAGACTTCTCAGTGGAAACGACCATGTTACGATTCGAGGAAGGCGATAAGCTCTATCTGACGTCTGATGGCATGTTGGAGTCAGAAAATGCGGCGGGTGAGATGTTTGGTGAGCAACGGCTTATCGATATTCTCAATAGCAATACTGACTCGAAAAATACTTACCATGAATTGGTGACAGCCGTTCGAAACTTCGACCACACAGACAGCCAGTCTGATGACTACACATTGATTGAGTATCAGATGAATGAGTCAATACATGCACTGGAATCTAATGTGGCTAATCGTCAGGCACAGCCTCAAGTTCCACTCTCTTGGTCATCGGAATATACCTTTCATATTAGTTCATTACGTTACTTCGACCCACTACCGGTCGTGTTACAAATCTTAAATGAATGTCCCGGCTTATCAGAATTCCGGGGACGTGTTTTTACCATCCTGTCAGAGCTTTACGCGAACGCATTGGATCATGGGGTGCTCGGCCTGGACTCGGCGCTTAAGAACACGGCAGAGGGCTTTGCGAAATTTTATACATCCAAAAAAGAGCGTCTTGAATCACTGGAAGAGGGAAGTATCTGTATTCGCATGACGCATGAACCAACCGCGGATGGCGGCCAGCTACGTATTAGCATGCGGGACTCAGGTACAGGGTTTGATGTAGCGAAGATCAAAACCGATAAAAATGAGTTTTCTGGACGCGGTTTGGCCCTGATAGACTCCTTATGTCAGGATATTCAGTTCTCAAATTCGGGAACTCAGGTTGATGTATTGTTTGAGTGGGACTATAGTTAACTGATACTTCACAAGGTGCAAATAATGACAGAATCCGTAAATTCAGCCATGCTCGATGAGTTAAAGATGCTCATGGAAGATGATTTCACTGTATTGCTGGAAACCTATATACAGGACTCAGATAATCGACTGTTGGCACTCGATTCTGCTATCACGTCCCAGAATGCATCAGAAGTACGCGAATTAGCCCACTCGTTCAAGGGTAGTTCAGCGAATCTTGGAGCCCAACCACTCGCGGACATCTGCCTGCAACTGGAAACGATGGGACGAGAAGAGAACCTCGATGATGCCGCTGCGACATATATCACCCTCAAGGCTGAATATAGTCAGGTCCGCGCCTACTTCAACGATCAGCTCTAACCCGACTTCACCCTCAATTAGCCGCATATTCCTAATTGCCAGACTGGCTGGCATGCCGTTTGCAACATTCTAGCTATCGTCCATTCATGTGACTCAGAGTGGTTGTCTTTAAAAACAGCTTTGAGGGTTACATTTGCTAAAGGAAGTTCGCTGTATGTTACTGCAATACTTATTTTCTGCTTCTCAAACGGCTAGCAGTTCTGCCTCAAATAAAAGCTCAGACTCAGGCACTGGAAAACAGAATGCGAGTGATGGCAGCAATTTACAGGAATTTAACAACGCCTTAAAAAACTCACTTTCAAATGTCAATAAAAGTGAATCAAAACAACAATTAACAGCACAAAGCTTAACTGATTTATTAAATAAAGAAATGGGGCCTGATCAACAGGATATTCAGTTCTCGTCCATCAAACTGACTCCGCTTCAAAAGCAATTAATTCTGCAATCAATTGCCAGACAGCAAAATCCTACTGAGGCTCAATCACAACAGACTACTGGCCAACAAATCACGTCGGCAACGCTAGGAGAATTTCAGGATGCGGCATTGGCTCAGGAATCAGGAGGCAAAGCATTGCCGGAAATCTCGCCCGATCAATTGCCAGATCTGCTCAAACCTAACGCGGCTCAGATTACAAGAGTAGTGCCAGAAAACGAATCTTCAGAGACTGGATTAGTCGACACTGAGGCATTGTTGCCAGGACAACAAACAACAAACCCGGGGAGCCTTGAGGGTGCCAGTGGTGAAAATGCCGACTTAAACCAACCCGAACAGACAAGCGCGACGCAAGTCGTAGCTGGTGTAAGTGAAGCGGATAAGGCTAAACTCCTTGATCAACTTTCAGTGGATGTTAAGTCCCCTGAAGGTGATCCAAACACATTGCAACAACTGGACGATTTAGAGGGGTTAGGAACGACCAGTGAACAAACGAATGCTCAAAATAGCGAAACCCCAATCCTCTCAGATGCGTCTGATGAATTATTGATTGACCCTGGCAATCGCATAACAGGCAATGATAGTGAGGATCCGACGCTTACTACAGCTATCCCATCAGCTGTTGCAGGTGAAGGACCATCGACTACGCCAGGTACCAATACGGCTAACGGTACAGCCAATGTAGTAGAGAGCCAATTATTGGCTGCGACAAACCCAAGCGCTGGTCAATCGCCTAATAAAGCTGAAGTAACTAGTCCAGCGGCTCCTGCGGTAACTACCAGTCAGAATCAGTATAGTGAGCAGCGTATGGCGGACGCTAAACGCTTCGTCACAACCCAGGGGCAATCAGATGCAACCAGCTCACAACGGACCATGACAGAAGCCAGTCAACTGGCAGGCCGTGAATCAGGCAGCGAATCTCCCCAGAGATTCATTGACCGCTTGCCATCTGCGGCAGGTAAGCCTACGAATGCTAAATCAAGCAATGAGACCAAGGTTGCTGCGAAATACACGGATGGCGTGCAGATAAAATCGGATGCGCTCATTTCTAAAGAGTCTGACATCAGGCTGGATAAGTTCCTGAGATCAGCAGATATGATGCAGTCTGCAATCAAATCCAACGTTCAGGGCGCTACCACGAGTCCTGCATCACTGGCGATGAATCAGACCGCATCAGGATTGAACATAACCCATGCCATGTCTCCAGCGGCTGAAGGGATGAACAAATCAGCCGCAGGTACGACGCCCTCGATCTTCGCAAAAGATGCCGCCTTGTCAGTGAATGTGCCTAAGCCGCAATGGAATCAACGATTTGCCGAACGCATTAGTATGCTAGCATTGAAGGGGGCGAGTCTAGCGAGAATTCGACTGGATCCACCCGAACTTGGCCCCATGTCAGTCAGGATTCAAACGCAGGGTGGTGAGACGTCAATCCAGTTTACTGTCAATAATCCAATCGCTCGCGAACTGGTTGACTCTGGCTCCCAGCGATTACGAGAAATGCTGGAACAACATGGCTTCGAATCGGTCGATGTTGGTGTGAATGAATTCAAGAATCAGCATCAGGGTGAGGCCAATAACGATGATCTCGACGCAGAGGACATTGAATTCCTAGCGCGTAGAGAGGGCGAACTCGATACGGAGTTGAGCCCAATTGAATCATATCAAGACAGCATTGGGCTCATCGACATCTTCGCCTGATACAGCGCCAGTAACAAATAATTGACACCTGTCGATCTTATCCTGTGACAAAGGTGTCAATATCATGTCAGTTACAATTCCTCATATTCCTGCTATATTCTAAGTGATTGTTTTATCTATTGATTATTGAGCCATCTTGAGTTGGCTCGATAATTGCTATTTCCACTAATATAAGAAGCGAGACTAGTTATGGCAGAAGAAGATCTATCATTAGACGAACCACAAGACGATGATGAATCAGCAGGTGAGGGTAAAGGCAGCAATAAGATGCTTTTTATCATCATTGCAGTGTTGGCTGCGATTGTACTGATCGGAGGCGGTTTGACAGCTTACTTTTTACTGACAGCTGATGATGAGGAGCCACAGGCCGTGGTCACCGAGGTAGCCGATGGTGAACAGGGGCCTGATGATGCCGGTGCAGAAACGACTGAATCGACTCAGGAGGCCGTGAAGAAGATTCCACCACCGCCTAAGGGTGACGTTATCTATGTTGTCATGCCGGATCCGCTGCTCGTTAATATAACCGCAGGTAAGCGTACTCGGATGATGCAGGTGAGAGTGAATTTCATGGTGCATAGTAAACAGGCAGAAGATGCACTGAAACTTCACATGCCATTGGTGAGAAACAATCTGCTCGACTTTTTTAGTACTGCTGATGCGGAAGAGGTACGCACTCGTGAAGGCAGGAACAAACTTAAAGATGAAGCCTTTGCGATTGCTCAGGAAGTGATGCTGCAGCAGGCAGGTTTTGAGGCCATTGAAATGTTGTTATTCACCGACTTCGTGGTGCAATAATTGGGATTAGAATGTGAGTGATTTATTAAGCCAAGACGAAATTGATGCGCTGTTGCACGGCGTCGATGACGGCGATATTGATCTAGAAGAAGATCAAGCGCCGCGAGGCGATGCCAGGGCTTATGATTTCAGTGCCCAGGATCGAATCGTCCGTGGTCGGATGCCGACACTCGAGATGGTCAATGAACGATTTGCCAGACATATGCGCATTAGCCTATTCAATATGATGCGCAAGTCGGCCGAGATTTCAGTCAATGGCGTTCAAATGATCAAATTCAGTGAATATGTCCACAGTCTTTTTGTACCAACAAGCTTGAACATGGTTCGCATCCGCCCTCTGCGGGGAACATCGTTATTTACCTTCGAGGCCAAACTGGTCTTCACCCTGGTTGATAACTTCTTCGGCGGAGACGGTCGTTATCATGCCAAAATTGAGGGTCGGGAATTCACACCGACTGAACGACGCATAGTTCACCTGTTGCTGAATCAGATTTTCCTGGATCTGGCTGAAGCCTGGGCGCCGGTTTATAAACTCAACTTCGAATATCTTGATTCAGAAGTGAACCCTGCGATGGCGACCATTGTGAGTCCTTCCGAGGTCGTCGTGATATCCAGTTTCACCATTGAGCTTGAAGGCGGCGGCGGCAATTTCCATGTCTGTATGCCGTATTCCATGCTGGAGCCGATTCGTGAGAAGTTGGACGCGGGTGTACAGACTGACCGTGATGACGTGGATCTGCGCTGGTTACAGTCTCTTCGTGACGAGATCATGGCAGTCGATGTTGAGCTCGATGCAACACTGGTCGAGAAGAATGTCACCCTCAACGACATTCTCGAAATGCAGGCGGGAGATATCATCCCGATTGAATTACCCAAAAATATTACCGTTAATGCGGGGGGATTGCCGTCCTTCCGCGCCGAGTATGGTGTCTCGCATGGTCATGCAGCACTCAAGATAACCGACATTATTGATAGAACCCACATCCTGGCGGGAGTAGGAGAGAGTAGTAATGGTTGATGAAAATAACAAAGATGATGATAAATCATCCGATGACGCTGACTGGGGCGACGCCATGGCCGAGCAGGCCGCCGCTTCTCAAGCACCCATGAATGAGCTGGTCGACGATTCAGCTGGAGAAAGGGACCGGGAGAACATTGATGTCATCCTCGACATTCCAGTCACCCTTTCTCTGGAAGTTGGCACCACGGTCATTGCAATCAGAAATTTATTGCAACTGAACCAGGGATCCGTGATCGAGCTAGACCGTTTGGCGGGCGAGCCGCTGGATGTCAAAGTCAATAACACCCTCATTGCTCATGGGGAAGTCGTGGTCGTAAACGAGAAATATGGTATCCGTTTAACGGATGTCATGAGTCCATCTGAACGCATCAAGAAATTGAAGTAATGAAACATATTATCCGCTTGAGTCTTCTGTTGTTATTGCCTTCGCACTCACTGTTCGCCAGCACGCCCACGCTGGGAAACGGAGGTGTTGATGCGATAGCATTCGTGAAGATGTTCATCGGATTACTATTCACGATTGCAATTATCTTTCTACTGGCATGGCTGAGTCGCAAGAGCAAATTAATTACAAGCCTCCATGCCGAATATCAAATCAAAACACTGGCCACACAATCGCTGAGCAGTCGCGAAAAACTCTGCCTGGTCGAAGTCGGCGATAAACAAATCCTGATCGGGCTTGCTCCCGGGAGTGTGAGCAAAATCCATGTGTTTGATGAACCCATTTCGGCCATTCCGGCCCCTGTTCATGAGGGATCGCCGCGAGATTTCGCCACTCAGTTTAAACAGGCACTCGGGATTCAGACTCGAGAGCAGCGAGACTAAGCCATGAGATATCTGTTACTCCTGTTATGCTTCCTCATAACGGCTAATACGCTGGGCGCTGAGAATGGTATTCCAGCTCTGACCATGACGACCAACGAGGATGGGGCGCAAGAATATTCGGTCACGCTACAAATCCTGTTCCTGATGTCAGCGCTAACGGTCCTACCTGCGTTGGTCATAATGATGACATCCTTTACCCGGATAACCATCGTATTAGGCATCCTGAGGCGGGCCATTGGATTGCAATCCACGCCTTCTAACCAGGTACTCATTGGACTTGCACTATTCCTGACAATTTTTACTATGGCGCCCGTTTTTGAGCGCATTAATACGTCGGCTGTACAACCCTATCTGGAAGAGGATATGGGACTAATGCCTGCGATTATGGCGGCTGAAAAACCCCTACGTGAATTTATGCTCAGCCAGACCCGGCAGACAGACTTAGAATTGTTTATTCGCTTATCACGAGAGCCAGTTGCTGAACTAGAAGAAGTCTCTTTCTTTATTCTGGTTCCATCATTCGTCACCAGTGAATTGAAGACCGCTTTTCAGATTGGATTCTTGCTGTTCATTCCGTTTCTGGTTATAGACATGGTCATTGCATCACTGTTGATGGCGATGGGTATGATGATGTTGTCACCACTCGTGATCTCATTGCCATTTAAAATTATGTTATTCGTATTGGTTGATGGCTGGGCCCTGACCATGGGCACACTGGCCGGCAGTTTCGGGATGTAGCTATGACGCCCGATATGGTGATTGACATATTTCGCGAAGCGCTATCGATTGTGATCATCCTGGTAGTCGCGATTATCGCCCCTGGATTATTGACTGGATTGATCATTGCTGTATTTCAATCAGCGACCAGTATCAACGAGCAAACCTTATCATTTCTACCGCGACTCATCGCGACCCTGACCACCATGAGTATCATCGGGAGCTGGTTCTTCGGCACGATCGTGGATCTTTTCGAGCGTCTGATGCTCAGTGTTCCCACACTGATTGGGTGACGGCATGGATACCGGGATCGCGCTCGAATTTCAACAAATAGAAGCCTACGTCAAGTCATTCATGTGGCCATTAATTCGGATATCATCCATGATGATGGCGATGGTGGTATTTGGCTCTGCAATCCTGTCGGCCCAAAAGCGAATCGTGGCATCATTTGCCATTACGGCAGTAATAATACCCGTGTTACCGCCCATGCCTGATGTTGGGATGACATCCTTTGAGGGCTGGGGGATTACCATACAGCAAATTCTCATTGGGGTAACGATTGGCTTCATTAGTCGCCTGATATTTGAAACATTCGTGTTGGGTGGTCAGATTGTTGCTATGTCATCAGGCCTTGGATTCGCGGTGATCAATGACCCCTCCAGCGGCATTCCGATTCCGGCTATTGGTCAATTTTTCCTGATGATGGCCACGCTGGTCTTTCTGGCGGTTGATGGACATCTATTGATGATCGATATTGTCGTGCGGAGTTTCTATAGCTTGCCGATTTCAACTGAAGGAATCAGCGTGGCGGCCTTTAGCGGTATATTTGAGCTGGCTGGTAGCATGTTTACGGTTGGTTTAAAGATGGCTTTGGCAGCCATTATTTCGATTTTAATGGTGAATCTGTCATTCGGTATCCTGACCAAGGTCGCCCCTTCGTTGAATATTTTCGTCATTGGCTTCCCGATGATCTTAACGTCGGGCCTACTGATCCTGTGGTTCACGATAAACAGTTTCGATATCTACTTTGATTTGCAGTTCTTCAACGGGCTAAACCTGGCCTGTGAGATGGTATATCTGGAGTGTACAAATGGCTGAAAAAGACGCTCAAGAACGCACCGAAGAACCCACGGAGAAAAAGAAAAAAGAATCCCGGGAAAAAGGCCAGATAGCCCGCTCTCGGGAGTTAAACTCGGCTGCAATTTTGATCGTCGCAGCCCTGGTGTTTATGGGAGTAGGCGGAGCCAGTGCCGGTGCCATTGCAGAGGTATTAGGCCAGAATTTTCGGCTAACCCGGGCCGATATCTTTGATCCAACAACACCACTGACGTTTCTTGGTGCCTCAATAGAGCAAGCCTTTACGCTCCTGACACCTGTATTCCTGGCATTGCTAGTTGCTGCACTCGTTGCGCCCTGTGCGATTGGCGGATTTAGCTTCAGTTGGAAGGCCGCAAAACCAAAATTTAACAAATTATCACCCGCGAAAGGCTTTAAACGCATGTTTGGCAAAAATGCACTCATGGAACTCATCAAGAGTATTGCCAAATTCGCTGTCGTTGGCGGGATAGCTTATCTGTATCTGAAGACTGAATTTGATATCTTCATGGGGCTCGGTCATGGGTCGGTAAAAACCGAGATCATGCACGGACTCTCATTATTGTCCAAGTCGTTTTTAATGGTGGCCTTATCATTAATCCTAATCGTACTCATCGACGTGCCATACCAGATTTGGAACCATAATAATGAATTAAAAATGACCAAGCAGGAAGTCAAGGATGAGTCGAAAAATACCGAGGGTAAACCGGAAGTTAAGGGCAAGATAAAAGAACAACAGATGCAGCAGAGTTACCGACGCATGATGGCAGAAGTCCCGAAGGCTGATGTGGTTATCACCAACCCGGAGCATTTCTCGGTCGCATTAAAATATGATGACTCTCTCATCGCTCCTGTCGTCGTAGCAAAGGGTGTCGAAGAAACGGCGATGAAGATCCGAGAAATTGCGATTCGTCACGACATCCCGCTGTTTGCGGCACCACCACTCGCACGGGCAATTTTTTATAACACCAAGATTAATCAGGTTATTCCTGAAGGCTTATATGTCGCTGTCGCTCAGGTTCTCGCCTATGTCTTTCAATTACAGGAATTCCGTAAGGGGAATGCCAGTCGACCAAGTAAAGTCTCGGATCTGGAGATCCCAGATGATTTAAGGCGTTGAGGTAAATAGAATGGATATTAGTATTAATAATAAGAAAACATCGATCCCCCTGAGCGGACTAGGGACGCCCATTCTAGTGGTCATGATATTGGCAATGATGACATTGCCAATGCCCACGCCACTGCTCGATATACTATTTTCATTTAACATCGCTCTGGCCTTGATCGTGATAATGGTGACTGTGTATACCCTCAGGCCATTAGATTTCGCAGCATTTCCTACCGTCCTGCTAATTGCTACGTTACTGCGTCTGGCGTTGAATGTGGCATCCACTCGAGTCGTTCTGTTAAACGGTCATGAAGGCCCTGGTGCAGCGGGTAGCGTCATCGAATCCTTCGGCGCCGTCGTGGTTGGCGGTAATTACGCCGTGGGACTGGTGGTCTTTGCGATTCTGATCATTATCAACTTCGTCGTTGTCACCAAGGGTGCAGGTCGAATCTCCGAAGTCAGTGCCCGATTTACTTTGGATGCAATGCCGGGCAAACAGATGGCTATCGATGCCGATCTGAATGCAGGATTGCTAACCCAGGCAGAAGCGAAAGATCGACGTCAGGAAGTTGCCCGGGAGTCAGATTTCTATGGGGCGATGGATGGTGCGAGTAAGTTTGTTCGCGGTGACGCGGTCGCTGGTCTATTAATCTTGTTTATTAATATCGCTGGCGGCGTGATGATTGGCATGATCCAGCATGATTTGGATTTTGGCACGGCGATGGAATACTACGCCCTGTTAACCATTGGTGATGGGCTGGTTGCACAGGTTCCAGCACTCCTGTTGTCAACCTCTGCAGCCATCATGGTGACACGTCAGGATTCATCGGAAGATGTTGGTTCGCAGGTCTTTACCCAACTCTTTAAAGAGCCTCGTTCATTGTTCATTTCAGCCATCGTGCTCGGACTACTGGGTATTATCCCCGGCATGCCACATGTCGCATTCCTTACTCTGGCCGCAGTCGCGACTGGTTGTGGATATATCGTTCAACAGCGAAAAGAACGCGATGCCCTTGAAGAAGCTCAGCAACCGAAGGAAACCAAGGAAGAAGAACAGCCCGCAGCGCCTGAGACTAGAGAACTGGGTTGGGATGATGTTCAGCCGGTCGATCCGATCGGCCTGGAAGTGGGTTATCGACTTATCCCACTCGTCGATCAGGCGCAGGATGGTAGCCTGATGGGGCGCATCAAAGGGGTGCGCAAAAAACTGTCGCAGGAGTTGGGCTTCCTGATCCCCTCGGTTCATATCCGCGATAATCTCGATCTGGCACCAACCGCCTATAAGATTACCCTGATGGGAGTCTCGGCTGGTCAGGCCGAAATTCATATGGATAGGCATCTGGCTATCAATCCAGGTCAGGTATTCGGTGAACTTCAGGGCATTAAGGGCAAGGACCCAGCATTTGGTTTAGATGCTACCTGGATCGAGGAGTCACAGAAGGATCATGCATCATCGCTCGGATACACAGTGGTTGACGCCAGTACGGTCGTCGCAACCCACCTCAGCCAGATTCTACAGGACCATGCCCACGAATTGCTCGGTCATGAAGAAGTCGAGCAGTTATTGAAGATGCTGCAACAAAATGCACCGAAGTTGGTTGAAAATCTGGTACCGGATGCGTTACCACTCGGGGTGCTCGTCAAGGTATTACAGAATTTATTGCAAGAGCAGGTGCCTATCCGTGACCTCAGAACAATCGCCGAAACTCTGGCGGAGTATGCGATCCGTAGTCAAGATCCCGCCGTTTTAACCGCTGCTGCGCGCATCGCACTGTGTCGAATGATCGTCCAGAACATCAATGATGGCGCAGAAGAGCTGAGTGTTATCACGCTCGAGCCATCGCTGGAACAAATCTTGCTTCAGTCTACACAGACAGCTGATGCCGATTCTGGGGGAATAGAACCAGGGCTGGCAGAACGACTGCAGCGTTCGCTACAGGATGTTGCTCAGCGACAGGAAATTATGGGGCAAACACCGGTGCTTCTGACCGCACCAGCCATACGGCCCATACTCGCGAGATTTGCTCGCTACGGTATACCGAACTTGCATGTCCTGTCGTATCAGGAAATTCCTGATAGCAAACAGGTGAAAATTGTTGCAACGGTTGGTCAGTAATTATAGATAACGTGAGGAACTTACCATGAAAATCAGACGCTTTTTTGCTCCAGATATGAAAACTGCATTGCGTCAGGTGAGTGAGGAGCTTGGGCCAGATGCTGCCATCATGTCGAGCCGCAAGGCGGATGGTGGTGTTGAGGTGGTAGCTGCTTTGGACTACACAATTGAAACGGTCAAAAGCGTCCAGCGCGAACCAGAAAAACGTTCGGAGGATGCTAAATCCCAACGTAAGATCGAATGGTCACAGGAACCTAATCTGGTTGCGATTCGTCAGGAAGTGGCTGTACTGAAGGAGTTGTTGCAGGAACAATTGGGTGAGTTGACCTGGGCAGAAAAGCGTCGTAAAGCACCCGTCCAGTCTGCCATAACCAGACGGATGGTTAACATGGGCTTTAATGCGCAACTGGCGGATCAATTTGCCGGCCGAATTAATGCGGCAGATGTGGATAGCGGCTGGGAACAGCTGGCCATGGAATTAGCGCATGCCTTACCGAAATCTGAGACTGATATCCTGGAGCAGGGTGGGATCTTCAGCCTGGTAGGTCCTACGGGTGTTGGTAAAACAACCACCCTGGCCAAGCTGGCGGCACAGTATGTACTCAAGCATGGCAACAAGGGGGTGGCTCTGGTTACGACTGACAGCTACCGAATCGCGGCGCACGAACAGTTAAGAACCTATGCGAACATCATGAGCGTACCGATGCGCGTGGCAGACAGCGCTGAGAAGTTGCAGGAAATTCTAGAAGAGTTCAGCGACAAAGAATTGGTGCTAATCGATACGGCAGGCATTAGTCAGCGTGATAAGCGGCTGGCACAACAAATGAATTGTCTAATCAACGCTGGGCAGGAAATTCAGTCCTATCTGGTCCTATCAACGACATCTCAAACATCGGTTCTGCGTCAGGCTGTGAAAACGTTTGGTGTGATCCCACTTTGTGGCGTTATCCTGACCAAACTGGATGAGACGATGAGTCTCGGTGAGAGTCTCAGTGCCGTCATTGCGAACCAGTTGAAGGTTTCCTACATCACCAACGGGCAGCGAGTTCCAGAGGATATAGCCATCGCAAAACCGACTGAATTACTACGGCTTGCGGTTGACTTGGAACAACAGATGCAACAGGATTGGATCACTGCAATGCAACGCCAACTGGGTTAAAATGTTGCGATGTATTTTGATCAAGCAACTGGACTTAGATATATGAACAACCCGAAACCTGTCAAAGTAATCACTGTCTCCGGCGGCAAGGGTGGTGTTGGCAAGTCCAATCTAACCGTAAACCTCGCTGTAAGTCTCGCTCGTCGCGGCCAGAAGGTCCTCATCATGGATGCCGATCTCGGACTGGCGAATATCGATATCATGCTCGGATTACGGGTAGAAAAGAATCTGTCGCATCTGATTCGTGGCGAATGCAGTCTGCAAGATATCATTATTGAAGGGCCCCATGGGATTAAGATTATCCCTGCGTCATCTGGCACCAAAGAGATGGCACAACTTTCTGAGATGGAACACGTCGGCCTCATCCGTGCATTCAGTGAATTAACCGATGAAGTAGATATCCTGATCGTCGATACAGCAGCGGGTATCGCTGATAATGTCATTAGTTTCGCGCAGGCCTCACAGGATCTGATGGTCGTCGTCTGTGATGAACCTACCTCGATCACTGATGCCTATGCACTGATAAAGATCCTTAGCCAGGAACATGACGTATTTCGTTTCAGGGTCGTTGCGAATATGGTGCGCAGTGCCGACGAGGGGCAAAGCCTTTATAGAAAATTAACCCGTGTTACTGACCAATTTCTCGATGTTGCACTAGACTATGTGGGTAGCATCCCGTTTGATGAGAATGTCAGGAAGGCGGTACGTAAGCAACAGGCACTGGTGAGTCTATATCCCTCATCGCCTGCGAGCATCGCGATTGATAATCTGGCCGAAAAGGTAACCAGTTGGCCAGTGCCGCAAATGGCCAAGGGCCACATTGAATTTTTCATGGAGCGTATGGTTGGCCAGTCTGTTCTGGGTTAGCTGTAACGAATGAAACATGATAGGAATAGCAATGTACGAGGACACTAGCAAGGCTGATGATTTAGTCACCCAGTATGCGCCGTTAGTGCAGCGTATCGCCTATCATTTGAAATCTCGGTTACCTGACTCAGTGATGATCGAAGATCTGTTGCAATCCGGCATGATGGGTCTGTTGGAGGCTGCCGGAAAGTTTAATGACAAGAAAGGCGCCAGCTTCGAAACCTATGCCGGGATTCGTATTCGTGGTGCCATGATAGATGAGATACGCAAGGGCGATTGGGTGCCTCGTTCCGTGCATAAGAATGCCCGCATGGTTGCCCAGGCGATCACGGAAATAGAGCAGCAAACCGGCGAGCCGGCTTCTGATCAGCAGATTGCTGACTATCTTGATATTACGGTAGATAAGTACCACATCATCCTAAAGGATGCTGCGAATGGCCATATCCTGGCATTTGACGACCTCGGGGTGAGTGATGACTACTTCGCCGAGCAGAATAGTGACAGCAATGAGCCCTATCGTGGCATTCACAACGAAAAGTTTAAGCAAAGCCTGGGACAAGCCATCGAGACCTTACCTGAGCGCGAGAAACTCGTCTTGGCACTCTATTATGATGAGGAATTGAACCTGAAGGAAATTGGCGAGGTTCTAGGGGTGAGTGAGTCACGCGTGAGCCAGATTCATAGCCAGGCCATGGTCAGATTAAAAAGTCGCATGTCCGACTGGTGAAACACTGGCGATTTGTGATTTTTAATATACAATTAGTATTAGAGACAGAGATTACACACTGCTACGGAGGTTAGCTTGGATCCTGACATGAAAATTCTCATTGTTGATGACTTCTCGACAATGCGACGAATTATTAAGAACTTACTTAGAGATTTAGGATTTACGAACACGTCAGAAGCTGATGACGGTCAGACTGCATTACCCATGTTGCAGCAGGGAAATTTTGATTTTCTGATAACTGACTGGAATATGCCTGGCATGGAGGGGATCGAATTACTCAAGCGAGTCCGTGCCGATGATAATCTGAAATCGATGCCAGTCCTGCTGGTAACGGCAGAGGCAAAAAAGGAACAGATCGTTGAAGCAGCCCAGGCTGGTGTTAACGGCTATATTGTCAAACCTTTCACCGCAGGGACGTTAAAAGAAAAAATCGAAAAAATCTTCGAACGTATCGACGGTTAAGGATTAGTAGAAGGCCACCTGTATGCTGAATGATGCGCTGATAGATGAAGCCCGGGCACTCGTCGCTGCTTATGATGCGGGCAATGAAGCAACGGCCAAGGCGCATTATGAAAAATTGACCGCAATCAGTGAACAAACACTTTTTCGTGAAATTGGCAAACTAACGCGCGAATTACACGATACCCTAAATAATTTCCACCTTGATAATCGACTAACGACCCTTGCCGCGCATGATATTCCCGATGCCAAAGATCGGCTGGAATATGTCGTTAAGATGACTGCTGATGCGGCCAATAAGACAATGGATGCTGTCGAAGAGGGGATAAAAATTGCCGCTGTCCTGGAAGCCGATTCGAACCGTTTGAATGACGGCTGGGTAGATGTACATAACAAGAAGATGGAAGGCAGTGCATTCCGCGAACTGTGTGCTGAGACTCAAACCCATATGCAGCAAGCAGCCGACAGGTCTAAAGAGCTGAGTCGACTAATGCATGAAGTACTCCTGGCACAAGATTTTCAAGACTTAACCGGTCAGGTTATTAATCGTGTCATCAGACTCGTTCAGGATGTCGAGACGAGTCTCGTAGAGACAATCAAAATGTTTGGTGGTGCTCAGGATTACGATTCAGCAGTCAAACAAGACAGAGAACTGGAAAAAGGAGCGACCGGTCCTACTGTAAAAGCGAAAAAGACAGATGAAGTGGTGGCCGATCAGACTGATGTGGATGATTTGCTATCAAGTCTTGGGTTCTAAGGATTTCCTGGTATGTCATTTGAAGCAGATGAAGAACTGTTAGAAGACTTCCTGATTGAAGCAGGGGAGATTCTCGAGGCATTGTCAGAGCAATTGGTCGAGCTAGAGAATAATCCCGATGACCTTGATCTCCTGAATGCCATCTTCCGTGGCTTTCATACCATCAAAGGTGGGGCTGGATTCCTCGGCCTGAACAACCTGGTTGATGTAACACACGTTACCGAAAACATATTCGACTTACTGCGAAATCAAGAGCGTTCCCTGACGGCTGACCTGATGGATGTAATCCTGCAGGCGCTCGATTCTATCAACGAGATGTTTGAAAGTATCAAACAGCGCGAGGAACCGGAAGCCGCTGATGCTCAATTAATCGAGGATCTGAATACCTTTAGCGAACCTGAAGGGGAAGAGGACGAGGCTGAAGAAGAGGACGTCGAGGAAGAAGAAGACATAGCCGAAGAGCCCGAGGAATCCGGATCAGGTGATGATTCAGAGATGTCCGATGATGACTTTGAAGCCTTGCTCGACGAATTACATGGCAAGGGTGGGTCGCCAGGCGAAAGCGAAGACTCAGCAAAGTCCAACAAATCGGAAAAGGCGGATAAAAAACCCGCTAAGAGTTCGACTGACACGAAATCCGATGACTCAGAGATGACGGATGATGATTTTGAGGCACTGCTAGACGAGTTGCACGGTAAAGGTGGAACACCGGGCAAAGAAGACGCATCAAAGTCGACCAAGGAAAAACCAGCGGCTAAGAAAAAGCCTGCCGCCAAGAAAAAACCCGCCGCCAAGAAGAAAGCCGCGG
The DNA here is from genome assembly GCA_965250035.1 of Enterobacterales bacterium. GTDB lineage: Bacteria > Pseudomonadota > Gammaproteobacteria > Enterobacterales > CAXRAF01. The sequence goes on from OZ252282.1 coordinate 637,876, forward strand.
CAAAGCCTAAGGCAGACGAATCAAATCTAATGAATGATGATGATTTTGATAGTCTGTTAGATGAGATTCACGGTAAAGGTAAGGGGCCAACCACGGGCTCAGAAACAGACGCTAAAAAGGATGCCAAGCCAAAGGCTAAAGCGGCTCCCAAGGCGGCTCCCAAGGCGGCTCCCAAAGCAAAAGCAACACCAGCCAAAGCCAGTCCGTCTCCTGCAGCTGCCAAACCTAAGCCGGCGGCGAAGGTCCCTACGGGTGAAACCACGGTGCGGGTCGACACCAAGCGACTCGATGTCATTATGAACATGGTTGGTGAGTTAGTATTGGTCCGTAATCGTCTGAACATCTTGCAACAGCAACTGGCCGATGAGGGCTTATCTGCTACTGCGCAGAACCTGGATTTAGTCACGGGATCACTTCAGGCTGCTGTTATGAAGACCCGCATGCAGCCAATCAAGAAAGTATTTGGACGCTTCCCTCGCGTTGTGAGGGATCTCGCCCGAAATCTCAAGAAAGAGGTCAAGTTAACCCTCGTTGGTGAAGATACTGATTTGGATAAGAATCTGGTGGAAGCACTTGCGGATCCACTCGTCCACTTGGTCCGTAATTCGGTCGATCATGGCGTTGAAATGCCAGATGTGCGTGAGAAGGCTGGCAAAGATAGAGTGGGTAACGTGACGCTGTCTGCCGCCCAAGAGGGTGACCATATCCTGCTGTCTATTGTCGATGACGGTGGTGGAATGGATGCTGAAAAATTACGCAAGATTGCCGTAGATAAAGGCGTCATGGATCAGGAAGCGGCTGACCGCTTATCAGACAAAGATTCCTACAGCCTGATATTTGCGCCTGGTTTCTCGACCAAAACAGAAATCTCAGACGTGTCAGGTCGTGGTGTGGGAATGGACGTCGTTAAAACCAAAATCACGCAACTGAATGGCACGGTCGACATCGACTCTGAAATGGGGGTCGGTACGACCATCAGCATTAAGGTTCCCTTAACTCTGGCAATCATGCCAACGCTTATGGTTGTGGTTGCGGGCCAGACATTCGCATTGCCTCTCGCCAGTGTGAGCGAAATCTTCCATCTCGATCTGAGTAAGACGAATATGGTGGATGGCCAGAGAACAATTATTGTACGTGAGAAAGCTATTCCACTTTTCTATCTCGAACACTGGCTCGTTCGCGGCGCTGATACCAGCTCAACCAAGGAAGAGGGCCATGTGGTCATCTACCAGGCGGCGAACAAGCGTATTGGTTTCGTCGTTGACTCACTTGTCGGTCAGGAAGAGGTCGTCATCAAGGCGCTGGGTAAGAGTTTGTCAGGTACACCAGGGATGGCTGGAGCGACGATCACTGCCGATGGTGGCATCGCTCTTATTCTCGATGTGCCAAGTCTTATGAGTCATTACTCAGGTCATCGCTAGATCTGCCGATAACATTCTTGCACGGCTGTTAAGCCATTATAATTATTAATAAGGTGTTCTTTTGGACAGGCTCAGCTTAATCGGTTTTACATTAGCACTTATTGCCATACTCGGTGGCCAATACATCGAGGGCGGTAGCATTAATGGGCTGCTGGATGCCCCTGCGGCTCTCATCGTATTCGGTGGCACCATCGGTGCTGTCATGTTGCAATCTTCCAGTAAGTCATTTCTGTTAGCGATGAAGCTATCCGTATGGGTCTTCAAACCACCGGTTGATAATATGATGGCCGGGGTGAGGAAGGTAATTAACTGGAGCATGGTTGCCAGAAAAGAAGGACTGCTCGGACTAGAGGAGGCCGCCGATACCGAAGTGGATCCCTTCACGAACAAGGCACTTAACCTTTTGGTGGATGGTGGAGAACCTGAAATCATTCGGAGTTCTCTGACGGTGGATATGCACGCCAGGGAATATGAACACCTGATGGCGTCACGTGTTTTCGAAGCCATGGGTGGCTATGCGCCAACGATCGGTATTATCGGGGCCGTCATGGGCTTGATTCAGGTCATGAGCAACCTCAGTGACCCTGATAAGCTAGGCCCAGGCATCGCGACGGCATTCGTCGCAACAATATACGGCGTGGCTTCTGCGAATCTGTTGTTTCTTCCCATTGCCAACAAAATTAAACAACTGGTGCATCGACATTCTCACTTTGAAGAGATGTTGGTTGAAGGCATCGTGGCAATCGCTGAAGGTGAGAATCCGCGAATCATAGAGGCCAAATTGATGGGTTATATTCCAGATGGAGAGCGTTGATGCGCCGCGTTCTGGAGAAAGAATCAGAAAATACTGATCGCTGGTTAGTATCCTATGCGGATTTCATCACCCTGCTATTCGCCTTTTTCGTGGTGATGTATTCCGTATCACAGGTGAACGAAGGTAAGTTCAAAATCCTATCAGAAACACTGGTAGATGCATTCGTACAACCGGAACGTAGTCTACAGCCGATTCAAGTGGGTGAAGTTAACCGCACTGAAACTGAGAGTTCCGGTGATGCCGTCTATGCCAGTGATTACTTTGGTGAGCCTGCGACACCGGAATCGGAACGTGCATTCGAAGAAATCAGAGAGGAATTTGCCCATAGTCTGCAGCAGCTCATCGAAGCAGATGTAGTCAAGTTAAGATCCAATGAACACTGGTTCGTCATCGATATGCGCTCTGGCATGTTATTCTCAAGCGGAAGTGACGACCTGACTCAGGCCGGTACTGAACTAATTAGTACCATCGCAGATGAATTTATTGACCAACCGAATGCCATTCATATCCGCGGTTACACCGACAACATTCCGATACGTAGTCGGCGATTTTCCTCAAATTGGGCACTGTCATCTGCTCGCGCTGTGGCGGTATTGGAACTGATGCAGCAGGTCGGCATTTCTCCCGAGCGAATGGTTCCAGAAGGGTACGGTGAACATCAGCCGGTTGCTTCGAATGACACGGCTGAAGGACGCGCCATCAATCGACGAGTCGTCATCGCCATGTCAAAGTATCCGCCAGCAAAGAGTGAACTCGAGCGACAGGCCATCGATGAGGCGACACGGCAGTTATCTGGTGATAACAATCCACCACCAACGAATGGGCAACCCAATGCTAACTTGTCGCAGCAACCACCGACAGCGCAGCCAGCCAATAACCAGGCCTCTCCGGCAGCCGATCCGAGCAACATTAGACTCATTCGTGCTCCTGATGGTACCCTGACTATTACGTCGGCGAGTGATGATGACGATGATAATCAGGACGACGGGACTAACTAGGCCAAACTGGCGGAAAGACTGTGATGAATACCTGGGTTGTAGCAAATCAAAAAGGCGGAGTCGGCAAGACGACAACAGCCATTAGCCTTGCCGGTATTTTGGCACAACAGTCGAATCGCGTGTTAATGATCGACTTTGATCCACATGCTTCCCTGTCGCAATACTTTGGCGTACGAATTGACGATCTGAAACGATCGATCTTTGATATATTTGATAGTGATGTCGGACTGACTCAATTTGCCCAGCAGGGTATCCTGACGACCAACCAGCCAAACTTGTCACTCGCTCCTGCGAATGTCGCCCTGGCAACCCTCGATAAGAAATTTGGTCAACAGAAAGGCCTCGGGTTAAAACTGTGTCAATTCCTTGAACATGTTAAAGATGACTATGATTTTGTCATCGTGGATTGTCCACCCATGCTTGGCGTATTGATGATCAATGCCCTGGCTGCCGCTGATGAGTTGATCATCCCAGTACAGACCGAATTTCTGGCGATTAAAGGTCTTGAACGAATGCTCGCTACGACTGAAATGGTGTATAAGAGGCAACAGCAAGCTCCGAATTTCACCGTCGTGCCAACTTTGTTTGATCGACGAACGCGTGCCAGCGTCGATTCACTTCGCTATCTTCGTAAACATTATGAGGAAATTCTGTGGCGCTCGGTCATCTCAATCGACACACATTTTCGTGACGCCAGTCAGGCACATGTTGTACCATCTGTTTACAAACCTGACTCGCGAGGTGTGACTCAGTATCAACAGCTATGTCGGGACATCGATAAAGGATCAATCAACCGCTTTGTGAAGATTATGGAGGCCGTGTGAGTTTGAAATCCGATAAGGCGAATGTGGCTATGGAAAGCTACCTGGATGATTTATTTGAATCAACCACTCCTAGTCAGGAAAAGGTCCAATCCGCACCGCTCGATACTAAAAAACACTACCCATTGGGTACAGAGCAAAAACAATTATCTTCAGAACAACGTCACCAAATCGAGCGGGTAGAGCGCCTGCTGGACGACTATAACCAACGCCATCAGAAAGAGACTGACGTTAAGGACAATATCAGTTTGCTGCGCCCTGTCCTGGAACCTGAGATCGTCATACAGGAAGAACATGCCGAGGATGTGGCGGAAGAAACGGCTGTCGAAACTCAGGAAGAGGTAAAGCCCGAAGCGGTCATTTCATCCACTATACGCGCTGATTTCGAAGGGCAGCAATTTCAAGCTCTGATGTTCAGTGTGGCAGGTATGGATATCGCTGTACCATTAATTTCCCTAGGCGGAATTAGCCGTATGGATAAGGAAGTGACGCAATTGTTCGGTAAGCCAGACTGGTTTATGGGGCTAACTCCTGGAATTAATGGCAATATCAATGTGGTCGATAGTTGTCGTTGGGTGATGCCTGAACGGTATGGCGAAGCCAAGACTAAAGGACTGAACTATTCGTTTATTATCATGCTTGGCGACAGCCAATGGGGACTCGCTTGTTCTCATGTCCAGAATGCCATTAGTATTGAACCCGACAATATAAAATGGCGAAGCAACGACAGCAAACGACCCTGGCTGGCAGGCATGCTGATTGAAGAGCGATGTGTTCTGCTGGACGTTGATGTGATGATTGAGCTCCTTAATTCAGATTATCAACGTTAATTAACAATTTCTTTCGACATCATCGTATAATGTACTATAGTAATCATAGACATAGCGATGATTGCATTGGTATGAATTATGCAGGTTATCTGTCGTTACTGGCAGATAGTCAAGATCTCGACATCTTTGGCACAGGACATTTGGTATGAGTACAGATAGCGATAGCAGGGTCTCAAGTAAGAGTGAGGCGGAAGATCCAGTTCTTCAATGGGTAACATTTCGCCTATTTAATGAAACCTACGGTATTAACGTGATGCAAGTTAAAGAAGTATTACGTTATACAGAGATTGCCCCTGTACCCGGTGCACCAGCCTTTGTTCTAGGGATCATCAATTTGCGCGGTAACGTGGTTACAGTCATCGATACCAATAATCGATTTGGATTGCCCAGTTCCGAAATTACTGACGATACGCGTATCGTCATTATTGAATCTGAGGACAACGTGATCGGTATTTTGGTCGAGAGTGTAGCTGAGGTGGTCTACCTGCGTAAGTCTGAGATAGAACCAGCCCCGAATGCTGGCACAGAAGAAAGTGCCAAGTTTATACAGGGCGTGTCTAATCGCAACGACGACTTATTAATTCTGGTAGATCTAAATAAGTTACTAAATGAAGAGGAATGGGCGGAGTTCGACTTCTAACCCGACCAAAATCGACTATGATCTACCTGTATATTTCCACTGCCTTACTGGCGGTGTCGCTACTGATGTTAGCCATTCAAGTGCGCAATCAGTCTAGCCAAACGCGTAAATACGACAAGCGAATCAAACACTTAGAGAGTGAACTCCAGGCTGCAGCATTGATCAATCAAACGCTGGGTAAACGCCTATTGGCGACGGAGTCTGAAGGCCGACGCATGGACGGCCTAATCGCTGAACTGCAGGAGTTTGGTAAGAACGATCTGTTCCAGCAGAAAACATTCAAACAGGCCAGTAAAATGGCACAGCTGGGCGCATCGACCGATGAGTTACGACGGAGTTGTGATTTGAGTCAGGGAGAAGCTGAGTTACTCAGGCACCTGAACCAGTCAGAATTGCCGGCTACGGCGGAAGTACATTAGCGACTAGTCGCTATTATCTTCATCTGGTGCTGGGAGTTGTGCCGGTATTTCATAGTCTGGTGCTTCCGGCGGCACCCAATTATCCGGTACCTTGCCTTGCAAGTAGTAGGCAAACGCGATGATCTCAGCGATTAATTCATACAGTTCGCGGGGAATTTCTGTCCCAATATCGAGGGTTGCGAGCATTCTGCTTAACACTGGGTCATTGTGAAGGTGTACACCATTTTCTTCAGCAATTCGAACCATCTCCTGAGCAACAGCATTCGTCCCTGAGGCGGTGATCTTAGGCGCCGATATCTGGTCGTAACTCAGTGCGACTGCCGTATCAATCTCTGAACGTTTATCACTCATCAGCCAGTCGCTCCAAAGTCGATACCAATGTCTTTCAATTCTGCATGAGCGACATTAATGTCTTCCAGGCTGATGTCTGAGCGGCGAATACTGTCATAAATGTAGTTGATCTCAGAATGTATCAGCTCGACTGTTTGCGGGTATTCCGCCAGGAATCGGATATCAACAGAGTCATTTTGCCACTTCAACACGGCACGTATTTTTCCGAGTTCAGGAATATCGAACTGGAGTATGAGCGACCAGACTTTCTCCGGTTTCTCTCGATCATTGCCAGCTTCCTTTCGCATAAGGATCTGTACCAGATCGGTCCCAATATTCTGCCAGACCGGTAACTCAAAGAACCATTGGGGTGCCAGGGTGTCTGGACGTAAATTACTGAGTTGATTTGATTGCAGGCGGTTCATCGCCCGGCTAGTTTGGGTCAGTATTTGTGTCAGGATTCGGATCAACTGGTTAGGTAAGTCGGCAGGTATGCTTCGGCTTGTCATGCCATGCAGCTTTTGCTTGACCAGTTTTACCAAATCGGGTTGCGCCTGGGCCGACGGTGTGAGGAGGGGAGACTGGCCCGCCTGTGGTGATGCTGGTTGCGTACTTTGAGCATTCGTTTGAGCGCCTGAGTTTGCCGATTGGAGCTTCGCGATATGGTACAGGGAAGCCGAGATTACGCGCTGAATATTGGCTTTGAGGTCCTGATGTATCGAGGGTTGCGTTGTCGGACTATTGGTACGGTTCATAGCTGCTTTCGCTTCGAGAAAGTTGCCCGATTGTCGTATGGCTTTTTTTACCTCAGCCGCTGTCTTCAATTGCTTCACATCGGGAACATAACGATGCAGATCTTTCAGCGCGACGGTGACATCTCGACTGGCTTTATTTAATAGTTGTCCAGACTCTGCACGGAGTGCGCGTTTATTATCACCTTGCCACTGATTTAATCGCGCGAGTTGGGCGAACAATGTATTTAATTGCCGGCTGATGTTTTGTGTTGCGCCTGAGAGTCTTTGGGATTCTTGCGATACAGTCGTGGCGAGTAATGGAAAACTTTCACTCTGTGGTATCACGATAGGCACTGAAATCTTCGGTTGAGTGTATGCCTTGATCGCATCCGCGGTATTCGCAGGGGCGTTTGTAACCGGAATATTTGTCCCTGAATCAATGGCCCGGTTAGTGGTAACGTTGTTTTGACTAGTGGTCTCACCGGCTGATTCTTTATGTTTGTTGGAGGTCAGTAGGTCTACCTCATCAGACACTGTGGCATCTGCCGGCACTGTGTTTCGCTGTGCACTGTTCGGCTGTTGTTCCATTTCGATTGGCATGGAGCCAGCCCCAGAGGCCGTTGGGTTCATTGACTTCTGCCCAGAATCGCTACCTGCCACGGAGGAATTCGGTGAGTTATCGGCTGCATTTTTCGGGCTCAAGATAGCCCCATCTGATGGTGTCGCTGACGTAGTCTGAACCATTCGATCGCTGGTTATAGATTGGGAATTGTCTGATTTTGCCGTAATTGGCTGTTGTCCATGAATGCCAGGCGAGTTGGGTTCTGACAGCACCTTGCCTAACTGACTAGACAGGGTATTGAGAGCCGCCGGCTGATTCGACTGACTGGCAACCTGTTGATTAGCGCCAGATGGGTTTTTTTCAGTATGACTCTGGCTGATACTAACCTTGGGATCAATATTTGTCGCTGTAGCCGTGATAGTGTTCGCTGTATTACTGCGGCTAGCTTCGCCTGCTACGGATGGCTTGGCGCCATCGGTTGTCCCGGCACTAGCAGAGGATACGACAGGAGTTTGTGTCGACGAGGGGGCACCTGACTGGATGTAGTTCATCAACGCCTGTGTGGTTTCAGATGATGAATTGAAGTCAGGATTGACCTGCTGGATTAATGCGATCAATTTAGTCGTATCGATCAGTCGTTCGGGTACTGCCTGGATATCACTGACAAGCTCAGGGGACCGGCTTAGGGGGGCATTTTGCGCCGCACTGTCGCGAATTACTTCGACCTGTAATTGTTCGCCACTGATTGCCACGACCTGTAACATCAATTTATTGTCAGCGTCAGGTCGCACGGCATCTAACTGGTCATTTCCTAATACCAGCCGTGTGTCCTGAATAATTAACACGGCATTGGTCCGATTATTAATCTCCTCAACGACAAGTTGGGCCTCAACCACTTGGCCCGGTACAAGAGAATTCAACAGCTGCTGTACAGCTTTCAGAGAAGCAAGCTGATCCTGGCTAAGAGCAATTGCTTTGAGAGGTGATATTTCTAAATTGACCGGAAGCTGGGACATAGTTGTTTCGAAACGTTATATATTGCTTGTATCGGCAGACAGTTATCCATATATAGGTCATAATCGTAACATACTCTGATACTAAAGCAGTGCTCATGCCCTGCACTGAACAAGACCAACAGGATCTGATGTGATATTTCAAAATATTAAACAAATCGTCATGCTGTGTGCGGCGGTGGCCATGCTCCAAGGCTGTGCAACGGTTGAGAACACAGTCGAATCTGACCCATACGAATCCTTTAACCGAACCATGTACGACTTTAACAAGGGTGTCGATACCGTGGTGCTGAAACCACTCGCTAAGGGTTATGATACCGTGGTGCCTGATCCGGCCAAAAAGGGAGTCAGTAATTTCTTTGCTAATCTGGACGAGCTTCCCACGGCTGCGAACCAATTCCTACAGGGAAAGTTTGCGGATGGCCTTAGTGATCTCGGCCGTTTTACGATCAATGTCCTGATGGGATTTGGCGGCTTCCTGGATGTCGCAAGCCATTTTGGCATTGAGTCGCATGATGAGGACTTCGGCCAGACTCTCGGTGCCTGGGGCATTGAATCAGGACCCTATCTGGTTTTGCCATTTCTCGGACCCTCATCCGGACGGGATGTTTTTGGTCGACCGGTAGACAATCTTGCCACTGTGCAGGACCAGATCGATCACATCGCAACCCGAAACTCGGTGCATTTCCTGAACCTGGTCGACCTACGTTATCGTCTGCTACCTCTGGATGCCCAGCTAGAAGATGCCGTTGATGAATATAGTTTTGTCAGGGATGCTTATTTGATGCGTCGCGAGTATCTGGTGTATGACGGAAATCCGCCGGAGCCTGATGATCTTTATGACGACGAGTGTCTGGATGAAGATGATGATTGTTTTGACGAGATCCTGGATTGATCTCGTCTAACCTGTTATCTCTCAGGGATGAATCTTATCGATGATGGTTGATAACTCGTAGCCACCGGATTCAGCGGGTGTTGAGCGGATTACTTTAACGGTCGCTTCGAGGGGAGGAGTCACTGCTGTCGCAGGTTTAAGCTTTACCTCAATCAAGTCGCCCTCAGAGAAATCCTCATTAGCGACAAACGCAATTCCCGTGGCACTCAGATCTTTGCCGACTCCCTGTTGCCAGTCATTTTTACCAACCGCGCTGTATTCTATTGGCGCGTTTATGAACATTCGAATGAAGTCCCGCTTCTCAGAGTATTCTTGATCTTCTCTACTCATAATTCACCTCATATATCGTTTCGGGCCGCATTTAGATAGGCTATTCATAAAGCATAGCAGGAAAAAACAAAAATTCACCAGTTTTTCAATAAATTATTGCGACTCTCATCCTCAGGCGCGTATGATAATTAGCGACGCTCACAAAGGGGAAAATCATGATAAAAGTAGGATTATGGATCGGATTGTTGGTCAGTCTTTTTAGCTCGGCTGTACAGGCTGACTCGGGTCTTGAGGATAAAATTGCGCAAGATTACGATGATTATCTACAGCCACTATTCGTTCATTTTCACGAAAATCCTGAGTTATCGCTCCTTGAGTTTAAGACAGCGGCTCGAATGGCGAAGGAGCTCAGGGCGGCTGGTTTTCAGGTGACTGAGAAGGTGGGTGGCACAGGGGTCGTGGCGATGATGGAGAACGGGGATGGTCCGTTAGTGATGATGCGTGCCGATATGGATGGCCTACCTGTCGAGGAAAAGTCCGGCCTGAGTTATGCCTCGAAAGCGACGCAAAAGGACCCGATCACCGGCAATATGGTGCCCGTAATGCATGCCTGTGGCCATGATGTTCATATTACTAGCCTGGTCGGAACGGCCCGCTACATGTCCAATAATAAAGACTTGTGGCGTGGGACACTGATGCTCATCGTGCAGCCGGCAGAAGAGCGAATCATGGGCGCAAGAATGATGGTCGAAGACAAGTTATGGGAGCGTTTCGGCACGCCTGATTATGCGCTGGCATTTCATGTAGGAGCCCAATTGCCATCCCATAAGATTAATGTTGTAGGCGGCAGTACCTATGCTGGCTCGGACAGTCTGGATATCATAGTCCATGGGATTGGCGCCCATGGTGCCTCTCCCCATTCCGGCAAGGATCCAATTGTCTTGGGCTCGCAGATAGTTCTGGCGTTACAGACGTTAATATCCAGAGAGCTGCCTCCTCGTGATGCGGGCGTCATCACGGTTGGTTCGTTTCATGCCGGTACAAAACATAATATCATTTCCGACCGCGCGCACTTGCAGGTGACGGTCCGTAACACCAGCCTTGAAACCCGCAAGCTTTTGCTTGAAGGCATCGAACGCATCGCCGTGAACCTCGGCAGAGCCGCCGGATTACCGGAGGACAAATTACCTGAGGTTATCTACTCAGAAGAGAGTACCCCGCCGACACTCAATGACGTGGCGTTGGCAGAGCGGCTGAAGACCAAATGGTTGTCGCAGTTTGGAGAGGAGAGGGTGTTATCCGTCCGTTCAAAGGGCATGGGGGCGGAAGACTTTCCTTATTTCACCACCGATCCGGCAATACCCAGTGTGTATTTCGCCGTGGGTGGTACGCCTCTGGAGGACATTGAGGCAGCACGTAAAGGCGGAGCACCGGTACCGAGCCATCATTCGCCACTATTTAAAATTACGCCTAAGCCTGCCGTGGTCACTGGGACTACGGCGACGATCCATGCATTACTAGAGTTAATGCCGGCTACCTAGGAGGGAAATGCCGGCTATTTCTCGAGATATTGTAGTTTGTCAGGCACCCCATCCCATTGTTCGGCATCGTCGGGTGATTTTTTCATCTCGGTAATATTCGGCCATTCTTCTGCCAGCTCAGCATTTAGTTCTATGAAGACCTCCATACCCTTGGGTACATCGTCTTCCTCGAAGATCGCCTCAGCTGGGCACTCGGGTTCACAGAGGGCACAATCAATACATTCGTCAGGATGAATCACCAGGAAATTGGGCCCCTCATAAAAACAGTCTACCGGGCAGACCTCGACACAATCGGTGTATTTACATTTGATGCAGTTGTCGGTTACAACAAAGGTCATCTTACTCTCCTAACAATTAATGATGTCCAGTTGAACTAATTAAGCTTTGATTTAAGTTTATAAAGCAATTCCAGCGCTTCTCTCGGGCTGAGATCATCAAGGTTGATGGATTTTAAAATATCGCCAACGCGTCGGCTAGTCTCAGATTCTTTCGAAGGTGGTTGGTCTTGGTTACAGACCTGCTTAATATGGCCCGAATCATACCTTTTTCCCTCTAGAGTTTCGAGCTTTTTAGCGGCATTATTAATGACGTCGAGTGGCAGGCCGGCAAGCTTCGCAACCTGTACACCATAGCTGTCGTCTGTGGGGCCTGGCTTGAGTTGATGCTGAAACACAACCTGGCCTAGATACTCCTCGGCACTGAAATGCATATTGATGATACTGGGATGGTGCTCGGCCAGTTCAGTGAGCTCGAAGTAATGCGTAGCAAACAAGCAGAATGCTTTATTGTGCCGGGCGATGTACTCAGCCGCTGACCAGGCCAGTGACAAGCCATCGTAGGTCGAAGTGCCACGCCCCATCTCATCGATTATCACCAGCGACTGATCATTAGCGTAATTGAGTATGCTCGCGGTTTCGCTCATCTCTACCATGAAGGTTGAACGCCCCGATGATAGATCATCGCTTGCGCCAATCCGGGTAAAGATCCGTTCCAGTGGGCCGAAACGAGCCTCTGTTGCGGCAACGGGACAACCACAGTGGGCCATGAGGGTAAGCAGGGCTACTTGACGCATGTAGGTCGATTTACCACCCATATTGGGTCCGGTAATCAGGTGCAGCCTTTGCTCAGAGTTCAGGTGAGTGTCATTGGCGACGAAGTCTTGTTCATTAACCTGCTCTACGACTGGATGCCTGCCGGCATGGATCACAAGCCCTGGCTCTTCAGTGAACTCTGCACGACAAGTTGGGATGGTCTCGCCATAGGATGCAAAGCCATTCAGGATATCTAATCTGGTTAGCACCCTGGCCAGGCCATACAGTTCAAAGACCTCGGTCGCTAGTTGTGATAATAGGTCGTGATAACATTTCTTCTCAAGGGTAAGGGCGGCCGATGACGAACTGAGTAAATGTTGCTCCAGATCTTTTAATTCCGGCGTGATAAAGCGCTCGACGTTTTTCAAGGTCTGGCGTCTATCGTAATCTGAAGGTGCCTGGTCCGATTCCCGGCGACTAATTTCCAGATAGTAGCCATGGACCCGGTTATAGCCAATTTTAAGGCTACTTAATCCCGACCGCTCGCGTTCTCGTTCTTCCAACTCTGCCAGAACGGTCTCTGAATCGACGCTGACAGCGCGTAATTGATCGAGTTCTGCGTTGTATCCCCTGGCAATTACGCGACCATCACGAATGACGACCGGAGGATTCTCTACGATTGCAGCGCGCAATCGTTCATAAAGGTGATCCAGGGGATTAATATTGTTACCGACCTGTTGCAGGCTAGCCGAATCACTTTCCAGTAACATGCCTCGGATTGCTGGCAAGACAGCCAGCGAATCACGCAGGCGTGACAGATCTCTGGGTGTAGCAGAGAGTAGGGCGATACGTCCCGTGATACGCTCGATATCTGCAATCTGACGCAGGCAATCGGACATGGCATCGGACAGCGACAGCTGCTGGATATCCTGCACAATATCTGCACGCTGATTAATTCGTGCATGATCCGTGAGCGGGGATTCTAACCAGTCAGCCAGTTGTCGACTACCCATGACCGTGGCGCACTGGTTTAATTGAGCGAACAGGGTGTGATCTGATACCCCAGATATGCTCTTGGTCAATTCCAGATTTCTGCGACTGGTGACATCCAGTTGCAGGCTGTCGCCGCGTTTAATTATGCTAACTGATTTAATGTGTGGCAGTGCCGTCTTCTGGGTAAATTGTAGATAGGCTAATAGGGCACCACCGGTGGCATGAAACAGCGGCTTGTCATCACATTCGAAGGCGTGCAAATCAGCCACTTCAAACTGTTGGCAGAGCTTGTCTTTTCCCGCACGTGGCTCGAACTCCCAGTCCGGGCGCGGGGTGAAGGTCAGGTGTGAATCGGTTAGTGACGCATAAAATGATTCAGAACACAGAACCTCCTGACAGTTAAAGCCAAGCAAATGGCTCATGAGTTCATCCCAGCCCGACAGGAACTGGGTCTTGAATTCTCCTGAGCTGAGGTTTATCCAGCTGAGGTTAAATTGACCATTCACATTTTTTTCGACGGCAGCCAGTCGGTGGGTCACCACTTCCTGAAGTAGCGCCTCATCCGTAACGGTCCCCGGCGTCACGATGCGCGTCACTTTGCGCTCAACGGGTCCCTTGGATGTGGCGGGATCTCCAATTTGCTCACAGACAGCAACGGTTACACCGAGCTTGACCAGGCGGGCGAGGTAGCCATTGACTGCGTGGTAGGGCACCCCTGCCATGGGAATATCTTCGCCATTCGATTTACCACGCTTGGTGAGGGTGATATCGAGCAGCCGGGCCGCCTCAATGGCATCATCGTAAAACAGTTCATAAAAATCACCCATGCGATAGAACAACAGGATGTCTGGGTTTTCAGCCTTAATTTTGAAGTACTGACGCATCATGGGCGTGTGGGTATTGTCAGTTATATTCTGGGTCATGAAATCATCGATTTGTCGTTCATAGGGACGATTATACAGGCTTAACTGTGGCATTAAATAGTCAGACTTATGTCAGTCTGATATATAGGGTGGTATGATCGACTCAGAGATTCGTAAACTGATTTTAAACCTGATATTTTCATACCCAGCCATGGGACGGGAGACTTCATATGATCGATTTTAAAAACGCCGCTGTGTTCAAATTGAAACCCATTGATGCAGATGATGTCCGAGAGGATTTTCACAAGTTTCTTATCACTGATGAGACGATTTTTGCGGCTTTCAAGACGGTGCGAGATCAACTGGTGTTCACCAATAAACGCGTGATTGCTGCCAATGTTCAGGGGCTGACTGGTTCCAAGGTAGATTACACCTCGATTCCATACAACAAAATCCAGGCCTATTCAGTCGAGTCATCCGGCACCTTCGATATGGACTGTGAAATCGAAATATTCATCAGTGCCGTGGGCAAAGCGCGTTTTGAAATCAAGGGAAGCTTTGATGTGATTCGCTTTAATCAGATCCTCAGCGAACAGGTACTGGATTAATCATGCAAGAGACACTAGATAAGTTGATTCTCCAGCTCAAGAAACGGCGCCTGACAGTGAGCGTGGCGGAATCTTGCACCGGGGGAATGGTGGCAGAAAGATTGACATCGATGGCCGGCGCATCGAGCTATTTTGACTCCGGATTCGTTGTTTACAATGCCAAGGCTAAGAACCGCATGTTGGGTGTGCCAGAAGCATTAACCAAGGCATCAGGTGAGGTCAGTCGCAATGTTGTGGTCGCGATGGCGGATGGCGCAGTGAAATGCTCAGAGGCCCATTTTTCAATGGCGATAACAGGCATCGCGGGCCCCACGGGTGGAACGACTGAGAAGCCACTCGGTATGGTGTGGATTGGCTGGGCAGGTAGAAACTCAGAGACCGAATCGAAGTGTTTTCACTTCAAGGGCGACCGAACTGCGATACGCGAACAGGCCGCGGAAGAGGCGATGTCAGGCTTAATTCGCTATATGGTAAAAAATACTTGATACTACTCATATAAGTAGTATACAATTACTCATGTATAGAGAAACGTGACTGTAGCCTGAGTAGACATATTCTTAGTATATATTCAGATTTAATCTATCGCAAATAATATTGATACGATCCTATTATTAATTTACCCCATGATGGGAAACAAACACGGAGACATTCGGATGAATGACAACAAGAAGAAAGCATTAGATGCGGCACTTGGTCAGATTGAGCGGCAATTTGGTAAGGGCTCGGTCATGAGAATGGGTGATGAAGATGCTATGGCTAGAGATCTCGATGTCATATCGACCGGCTCTCTCGGTTTGGATGTTGCACTAGGTGTTGGTGGCTTTCCCAAAGGGCGCGTCGTAGAAATCTATGGCCCGGAGTCTTCTGGTAAGACGACGTTGGCATTACAGGCAGTTGCCAGTTGTCAGCGAGCCGGTGGAACTGCTGCATTCGTGGATGCAGAACATGCTCTGGATCCGATTTATGCCGAAAAGCTTGGCATTGACGTCGATGAGCTGTTGGTCTCTCAGCCAGATACTGGTGAACAGGCCCTTGAGATTACCGACATGCTGGTGCGTTCCGGCGCAGTTGATATCATCGTGGTCGATTCGGTAGCAGCCCTTACACCTAAAGCTGAGATCGAAGGCGATATGGGCGACAGCCACATGGGCCTGCAGGCGCGACTGATGTCACAAGCCTTACGTAAGATAACCGGCAACATCAAACGATCCAACTGCCTGGTTATCTTCATTAACCAGATCCGAATGAAGATTGGCGTCATGTTTGGTAACCCTGAAACCACAACGGGTGGTAATGCGCTTAAGTTTTATGCTTCAGTCCGGCTGGATATCCGTCGTACGGGGGCCGTTAAGCAGGGCGATGAAGTCGTTGGTAATGAGACGCGGGTTAAGGTCGTTAAAAACAAGGTGTCGCCGCCATTCAAGCAGGCGGAGTTCCAGATCCTATATGGCGAAGGCTCCAGTCTACAGGGTGAGATTATTGATATCGGCACCAAGCTTGGATTCATCGATAAGGCCGGCGCCTGGTACAGCTACCAGGGAGAACGTATCGGCCAGGGTAAGATGAACGTCATTCAATATCTGAAAGAAAATACTGAGATGGCTGACGCGATTGAGGCACAGATTAGAGCAGAGCTATTGCCACAGAAAAAATCTGCTGCAGACGCTGAGCAGGCCGAGGTAGAGGCCTAATCGGTTAGCCCAAAATCTCTGCGATGACGGATCCCGATCAGGATAATCCTGAAGAAGTCTACAAACAAGCTAAAATGGCGGCTCTTGATCTCTTGAGCCGTCGTGAGCATTCTGCCCTAGAAATCAAAAAGAAACTCTCTCGTCGCCGTCATTTCTCTGAGCTCGAATTTGATCGACTATGCGAGGAACTGCAGGAGGCTGGCTGGTTGAATCAGACTCGCTTTGCCGAGAGTTTCATCCGTGCCCGGAGAAACAAGGGGCAAGGTCCGGTCAGAATTTCCCATGATCTCAGATCTAAGGGGATCAATGATGCCGAATCTGCAGGAATTCTTGAACAGTATGACGACTGGAATGAGCTCGCGTTCGACGTATTACAAAAGAAAGCCAGCCTTTGGTCAAATGATCTGAAATTGCAGGCCAAATGGCAGCGTTTTCTCATGCAGCGTGGCTTTGGATTCGATTCGGTTCGATATGCCCTCAATAAGCTGAAGACACAATCACTAAATTCGTAGTTTGTTGCACTATTTATTGCCCTCGCGGTGGTTATACTAGCTGCAAAAGTTTACAATAGCCCCTCTTAAATATCGGCCTTATTAACAGGTCAAAATGAGTTAGTAAAAGGTGTTCAATGTCTTTAACTGTGAAACCCCTGGCACCGGAAGATAGAGGTGCCTGTCCAGAAACATTTGGCTTCGGTAGCAGCTTTTCAGATCATATGTTTAGTCAACATCATGCGCATGACAAAGGCTGGTATGATGCGGCAATCGAGCCATACCATAACCTGGTACTGGATCCCTCTGCTGCCGTACTGCACTATAGTCAGGAGATTTTCGAAGGATTAAAAGCGTATCGCAGGAACGATGGCGGCGTGAATCTGTTTCGCCCAATGGAGAACATGAAGCGTTTTAACCGCTCGGCCAAACGGATGGTGATGCCTGAAGTTGATGTTGATTTTCACCTGGATGCACTGACTCAACTGATCGCACTCGATCAAGCCTGGGTGCCTAATGATCATGGTGCTTCACTGTATATCCGGCCTGCGATGATAGCCTCTAGCTCCAAGCTTGGTTTAGGTGCAGCGGCTAACTACATCCATTTTATTATCACCGGACCAGCTGGCAGTTACTTCAAGGCCGGATTCAACCCAATTCCAGTCTATGTCGCCGATGAGTATCGCAGAGCGGTTATCGGTGGTGTTGGTGAAGCAAAGACTGGCGGTAACTACGCAGCAAGTCTGTATATCTCGGAAGAAGTGGCGAAACAGGGTTACAGTCAGGTGCTCTGGCTTGATGCTGTTCATGGCAAATATATTGAAGAAGTGGGCGCCATGAATATCTGTTTCGTATATGAGGGAAATCAAATAGTTACGCCTGAACTCTCAGGTAGTATCTTACCTGGAATCACCCGTGATTCTATCCTCAAACTTGGGCCAAAATTGGGCTATGAGACGGTTGAAGCACGCATGGACATCAATGATGTGCTACAAGACATCGATAATGGCAAAATCACTGAAGTCTTCGGCTGCGGTACAGCTGCCGTTATCTCTCCGGTTGGTGAATTATGTTATCAGGGTAAAAAACACCTGATTAACGATAATCAGACGGGTCCTGTGTCAAAGGCCTTATTCGATAATCTGATTGGTATTCAATACGGTGATCTCGAGGATCCCTTCGATTGGATCGTAAAAGTCACCTAACCAAATCACCGGTCAACTCAATCACAAGTCTTAGATTGCACCATATAATTATTGAATGGTGCAATGAGCAACAGCTTCTCATTAAAAAGTCGAAGACGCCGTAAACACATCCCTGTGGGCTTGGCGACTGCTCCCTGCAGTCGACACTTCTTTTTTTAATGTGTAGCTATTACTCCCGAATTCTCGCAGCCGAATGAGGTATAGAATATTGATAAGATTGAGGTGGCCGTGCAATAAACACTTAACCACCTCGTCGATTGATATACTAGATATGTATGGCGTGTCCGAGGCCATCCAGAGCGGCTTCCAGGCTGGCTTCACCCAGAGTCGGATGGACATGGATAGTGCCAGCAAAGTCTTCCAGGCAAGCCCCCATTTCCAACGCCATTGCATAGTGATTACTCAATTCAGCAACATGAGCACCCACTGCCTGAATACCCAGTATCAGGTGATTGTCAGCACGCGCGACTACTCGCACGAATCCGCCATCACGACCGGCTTGTTGGGTCATCGCCTTACCGATGGCCGCGAAGGGGAATTTACCAATCTTGATGTCATACCCTTGTGCCTTGGCTTCATCTGGCGACAGGCCGACGCTGACGATTTCCGGCTCGGTGAAACATACGGCGGCTATCGCCGTTGGATCGAATGGCGTCTTTTTGCCAGCAATGGTCTCGGCAACGGCTTCACCCATAGCGGATGCGCGATGGGCTAGCATGGGCTCGCCAGTGACGTCTCCAATCGCCCAGACATTTCGCATGGCGGTCTGGCAGTATTTGTCCACCTTGATAAAGGGGCCATCCATATCCAATACCATGTTGCTTAAGCCCCAGCCTTCTGTATTTGGCTTTCTGCCAACCGTGACCAGGACCTTGTCGGCATTGATCGTCTGAATCTCCCCAGCAGCTGTCTCATAGGCAAGCTCTACACCATCCGCAGTATCAGTGACTGCCTTGGCTTTGCATTGGGTGAGCAAGTTCGCCTTGTGCTTCTTCAGCCAGTTCTTGACTGGTTTGGTTAATTCCGCATCGTACTGTGGCAGGAGGTTGTCTGCCGCTTCAATGAAGGTGACTTCTGAACCGAGTTTGCGGTAGGCAATTCCCAGTTCTAGCCCTATGTAACCCGCACCGATGACTGCGAGGCGTTTCGGGACTTCAGACAGTGACAGTGCTTCGGTTGAACTGATGATATGCTCAGAATCGCCGAGGAAAGGCAGGTCGACTTCCTTCGAGCCCGTAGCGAGGATTACATGCTCAGCCTCAATCTTTACCTCTCCTGTTTCAGTTTCAACGACACAGGTTTTACCGTTGGCAAAAGTCGCCCAACCCTGTATGCGTTGTACCTTATTCTTCTTCAATAGGGCGGCAACCCCATTGCTCAACTTGTCGACAATGCCGTCTTTCCAGGCGATCGTATCGGCAAAATTCAGTTCTGGTGCAGACGTAGAGATACCCAGGCTAGACTTCTTAGCATGATCACTAATTTCTTCAAAGCGACTCGCTGCATGGATCAGGGCTTTGGATGGAATACAGCCTTTAATCAAACAGGTCCCACCGGGACGTTTCCCCTCGACAATAACTGTATCCAGGCCTAACTGACCACAACGAATGGCAGCAACATAACCACCAGGACCAGCGCCTACGACGAGGACTTTCGTGTTAATCGTTTCCATTCCTTATTCCTCCATAAACAGCATGGCTGGGTTTTCGAGGAGCGATTTTATCTTCTGTATAAAGAGCGTCGCTTCCCAACCATCGATTATTCGGTGATCGAACGATGAAGAGAGGTTCATAATGTCGCGTGGTACGAAGCCACCATCCTGCCATACTGGACGTTTGGCAATCTTATTGACTCCGACAATGGCAACTTCTGGCGTGTTGATGACCGGTGTATGTACCAGCCCGCCCATGGGCCCCAGACTGGTAACCGTGATGGTAGAGCCATTCAGTTCATCCGCCTTGATTGAACCCTCTCGTGCCGCTGTGGATAGTCGCTTTATCTCTGCCGCAGAATCCCAGATGCTGAGTGATTCACTATGACGAACGACCGGAACCATCAGCCCTTTGTCCGTTTGTGTGGCAATACCTATGTGCGCCGCGGCGTATTCTTCGACGATATTATCCACATCGTTATAACGGCTGCTCATCTGCGGATATTCTCGGATCGCCATGACAATGGCGCGCATGATGAATGGCAGCACGGTTAATTTCGGTTGTGACTCATTGCGTTGAGTATTCAGGTTCTGGCGTAACGTCTCCAATTCGGTCACGTCGATCTCTTCAACATAGGTGAAATGCGGGATCCGTTGTTTTGCGTCCTGCATTACCTGGGCAATTTTACGGCGCAAGCCAATGACAGGAATTTCCTTCATGCCAGTTAATGCCACACGACCCGAAGCGACTGAGGTTTGACCTTCACCGGCGATAAAAGCATCCAAATCGCTATGCTGAATTCGCCCAGCGGGCCCTGTTCCGTGTACCTGACGCAGATCGATACCGGCATTTCGGGCGCGTTGACGTACCGCAGGAGCCGCGATTGGCTTTTCGCCCTCTGGTCTTGGTATTGCGGTTGCTGACTGTGTTGCCGTCGACTGTGCCACAGGTTTAGAAGCAATTGCCGCTGGTTGCTTATTTGGTTCCTGTTTCTGCTCAGTCGGAGCGGTTACTTCCTCGGCTTGTTTCGCGGCGGGTTTTTCCTGCGTTTCTACTACGGGTGTCGCAGCCGACTCACCGGGTGTCGCATTTGCCTGAGCCTCATCCGTATGCAGGCGCATCAGTTCTGAACCGACCGGCATCATCTGACCACGCTCAGCGCCCAGGCTTATGACTTCGCCGTCTACCGGGGAGGGGATTTCAACGCTAGCCTTGTCGGTCATCACCACACAGACCACGTCATCTTCTTTCACCATGTCACCGACGGCAACGGGCCACTCGATGATTTCTACTTCGGCAATCCCTTCACCAATATCCGGGAGCTCAATACTGTAATTACCTTTCAAATCACTCATCTTATTGCTCCATTACTTGTTGTAGGGCGCGTCCGACACGAGCCGGTCCAGGGAAGTAGTCCCATTCCTGGGCATGGGGGTAGGGGGTGTCCCAACCCGTAATTCGAATGACCGGTGCTTCAAGATAGTGGAAGCAGCGTTCCTGAACGATGGTAATCAGTTCTGCGCCATAGCCACAGGTCTTGGTCGCTTCATGGACAACCACGCAACGTCCCGTCTTCTTGACGGATGCTTCGATGGCTTCCTCATCCAATGGCAGCAGGCTTCTTAAGTCAATAATTTCTGCGTCAATCCCGGTTTCTTCTGCAGCAGCCTCGGCGACATGGACCATTGTGCCGTAGGCCAGGACTGTAACATCATTACCCGGTCGGGTAATTTTTGCCTTACCAATCGGTACTGTGTAATGCCCATCCGGCACCGCACTCAGATCATGACTAGCCCAGGCTTTGACTGGACGATCATGATGCCCATCGAATGGACCGTTGTACAGTCGCTTGGGTTCCAGGAATATCACGGGATCATCGTCTTCAATAGCCGCAATCAGCATGCCTTTGGCATCATAGGGATTGGACGGGATAATCGTCTTCAAACCACAAACATGCGTGAAGATAGCCTCTGGACTCTGACTGTGCGTCTGGCCGCCGAAGATACCCCCACCAACGGGTGTACGGATAGTAATTGGGGCAATGAACTGTCCAGCCGAACGGTAACGGAGTCGCGCTACCTCTGAGGCAATCTGGTCGTAGGCTGGCAGGATATAGTCAGCAAACTGAATTTCCGGGACCGGTCTTAACCCATAGACACCCATACCAACAGCGGCACCAATGATACCCAATTCACTAATGGGTGTGTCGAATACTCTGGACTTGCCATATTTCTTCTGCAGACCATCAGTCGCGCGGAATACGCCACCGAAGTATCCGACATCTTCACCGAATAGTACGACGTTGTCGTCATCGGCCATTTTCACATCCATCGCATCACGGATGGCTTCGATCATATTTCGTTTAGTCGTCGCTGCCATGCTTATTCTCCCATTTCCTGACGTTGTCTGCGGAGGTGATCAGGCATTTCCTTGAACACGTGATTAAACATCTCACTGGCAGATGGATAGGGGCCTTTGTTGAGTGTACCGTAAGATTCGGCTTCTTTAACGGCTGCGCGGACCTCAGCATCCAGGGTTTCTTCGAGTGCCGTTTGTTTGTCTTCGTCCCATAGGCCACGTTTGATCATATAACCTTTCAAGCGATCGATGGGATCACCCAATGGCCATTCATCGTATTCATTGGCCGGGCGATATTTGCTCGGATCATCTGCGGTTGAGTGGCCGCCTGCACGATAGGTTACCCATTCGATGATGGTAGGTCCTAAATTGTTGCGTGCACGTTCGATAGCCCAACGTGATGCCTCATAGACCGCGATGAAGTCATTGCCATCTACACGCAGTGACGGGATATTAAAGCCGTGTCCACGACAGGCGAAGTTTGCTGCTTCACCCCCAGCAAGCCCCTGAAATGAACTAATCGCCCATTGGTTGTTAACCACATTCATAACCACAGGTGGCTTGTATACCGAGGCGAATACTAATGCCGCATGGAAATCAGACTCGGCAGTCGAGCCATCGCCAATCCAGGCTGAAGCAATTTTGTCATCGCCCTTAATGGCTGATCCCATGGCCCAGCCAACGGCCTGGATATACTGGGTTGCTAGATTGCCAGAGATTGTGAAGTAGTCGTACTCATCGAAAGAGTAGAGAACTGGCAGTGAATGGCCTTCTAATTCATCTCTCGAATTACTGAAGATCTGGTCAATCATCTTAACCAAAGGTATATCCTGTGCGATCAACAAACCTTGTTGACGATACGTTGGGAAGCACATATCACCTTTGCGCAGCACCAGACGTTGTCCAATGGCGACAGCTTCTTCTCCTTTACAGGATGCATAAAAAGACGTTTTGCCCTGCCGTTGCGCCTTGATCATCCGGTCATCAAGGATCCGTGTCTTGACCATAGCGGTCATGCCTTTGACCAAAACCTCTTCGGGTAAATCGACGGCCCACTCACCGACGGCATTGTGGTCATCATCGAGGACTCTGACGAGGCCAAAGGCCAGGTCATGCATATCCTGTGGAGTGGAGTCGACAGCAGGTCGGCGTAACTCTCCTGCTTGTGACACATTCAAGTAACTGAAGTTGGGTTTGTCTCCGGGACGCGAGAGAGGCTCTGGTACGTGAAGACTAAGCTTGTTGGTTTCAGTCATGCGACGAGTCCTTTTGGCTGAGTGCTGATAACAGGGTACTTTACTCTGCTATTTAAATGAGGCGTGATTTTAGCACAAACAAGGCTGAATTTTCATGCCAAAAATCTGCTTCAAACGGACATTTAATGGCATAATAATTTAACAAAATATAAATAATTGATATTATGTGTTAATAAATGAGCATTAATTGAATTAATGAGGTTAAACCATGGCTTTATCTGAACTCGATGAAATCGATCTGCAAATCTTGCGAATACTTCAGAACGATGCAGCGATATCCAATGCCGATCTGGCAGAACAGGTATCGCTCTCTCCATCGCCCTGTGCCCGTCGTGTGAGACTACTCGAACAGAAGGGTTACATCCGTCAGCAGGTAACATTACTGGACAATAAAAAACTCGGCCTGTCCGTTACCATGTTCGTACAAATTACCTTAAGTCGACAACGGAAGAAATCACTCGATGCGTTTGAAAGTGTCATCTCCGGATGGCCTGAAGTCATGGAATGTTACCTAATGACGGGTGATATCGATTACCTGCTCAGAGTCTTACTACCCGATTTAGAAGCCTGCCAGCAGTTCCTCGATAAGCTAACCGATGTTGATGCCATCGGTCATGTGCGGAGTAGTTTGTCTCTAAAACAGGTACGTTACAAAACCGAGATCCCACTGGATCATGCCATCCACTAGTAGAATGTGCATGAATTAGGCACTTTAGCGCCTACAGAGGTTTTTATCATTTTCGAACTTATTTATAATCTGCAGGTTTTAGCCATTGATATATCAACGAATCGTAACCATTGATTAACAATGCAGTTTTTATCAACATAGATAACAATTAAATGACCACACAAATACCCTACATGACGACCAATGAAATCCGCAGCAAGTTTCTGGATTTCTTTGCCCGTAACGAACATCAGATTGTCGCTTCCAGCCCCTTGGTGCCCGGTAATGATCCAACGCTGTTGTTCACCAACGCCGGCATGGTGCAATTCAAAGACACATTCCTCGGCACCGACCCACGCTCTTATGTTAGAGCCACATCCTCGCAACGATGTGTACGTGCTGGTGGGAAGCACAATGATTTGGATAATGTAGGTTATACGGCACGGCATCATACCTTCTTTGAGATGCTGGGTAATTTCAGTTTCGGTGATTATTTCAAAGAGGATGCTATACGTTTTGCCTGGGAATTTCTAACCAAGGAATTAAAGCTGCCGGAAGAGCGCCTGTGGGTGACGGTCTACATCGATGACGATGAGGCGGCGGATATCTGGTTCAATAAAATCGGCATAAATCAGGAACGCTTTAGTCGTATGGGCGAGAAGGACAATTTCTGGTCGATGGGTGATACCGGCCCTTGCGGTCCTTGCTCCGAGATCTTCTTTGATCACGGTCCAGAGGTTGCTGGAGGTCCCCCAGGTTCTCCGGACGAAGATGGTGATCGCTACATTGAAATCTGGAACCTGGTATTCATGCAATTCGACCGTTCGGCTGACGGTGAGCTGACGCCACTTCCTAATCCGTCAATCGATACTGGCATGGGACTGGAGCGCACAGCAGCGATCATGCAGGACGTGCACAGCAATTATCAGATTGATTTATTTCAGGCGTTGATAAACCGACTGAAAGCAGATAATCAGTTGGCTGAAGACGTTTCATCGGCATCACTGAATGTCATCGCCGATCACATCCGTTCTTGTGCCTTCCTTATCGCAGATGGCGTGATACCGGCGAATGAGGGCAGGGGCTATGTATTGCGCCGAATCATCCGCAGGGCGGTTCGCCATGGCCACAAACTCGGTATCGATACGAATTTCTTCTATAAAATGGTGCAGCCTTTGGTGGATCAGATGGGGCATGCCTATCCTGAACTTAAAGAGCAGCAGGCGCATATCGAGAAACTACTTCTGCGTGAAGAAGAACAGTTTCTACGGACTCTGGAAAACGGCTTGCGTATCTTCGAGGCTGAAACGTCCGATCTTAGTGATCAGACCATACCCGGCGAATTAATCTTCAAGCTTTATGATACCTATGGCTTCCCAACCGATTTGACGGCAGATATTGCCCGAGAGCGTGCATTGGAAATGGACATGACCGGTTTTGAGGCCTGCATGCAGATACAAAGAGACAAGGCACGCTCTGCCAGTAAATTTGGTATGGCTGATAACGAAGAATTGGAATTTAGTTCTCAGACAGCCTTTGAAGGCTATCAGCATGAGCAGGGCGAAGCGAAAATTCTCTATCTCAGCAAGGCGAACGCATCGGTGGATACGCTTGAAACCGGAGAGGAGGGTGCTCTGGTACTCGACAAGACGCCATTTTATGCAGAGTCTGGTGGCCAGGTCGGTGATACTGGAATCATCGAGACGGACAGTATGCGATTTGCTGTCAATGACACTCAAAAGCAGCAAGATATGTTCATTCATTATGGCAAGGTCATTGAAGGGAATCTGGCGGTCGGTGATACGGTTCGTTGCGCGATTGATGAGGAACGCCGGAAAGCAATCAAAGCAAATCATTCGGCGACACATCTAATGCACGCGGCATTGCAACAGGTGCTAGGCAATCATGTGCAACAGAAGGGGTCATTAGTAAACGAACATTATCTTAGGTTTGATTTTTCTCATACCGATCCGGTGACCGATGACGAGCTGGATGCGATTGAACGACTCGTTAATGACGAAATACGCGCCAATAACCCTGTACAAACTGAATTGATGAGCCCAGATGACGCACAGCAAGCGGGTGCTATGGCGCTGTTTGGCGAAAAGTATGGTGATCTGGTACGCGTCCTGACGATGGGCGACTTTTCCAAAGAACTATGTGGTGGGACGCACGTCACGAGTACGGGCGATATTGGGCTGTTCCGAATCAGCGGTGAAACAGGCATTGCCGCAGGTATTCGTCGAATCGAAGCGGTCACCGCAGCGGGAGCCGTTGATTTTACCCTGTCACAACAACAGACGATTAAACGATTGGCCGGATTATTAAAAACCGATGCCAATCATAGCGTAGAAAAGGTCGAGCAATTACAGAAGAAAACTAAGCAACTGGAACGTGAGATTGAGAAGCTTAATGCACGTATCGCCTCAGGATCAGGCTCTAGTCTGGATGACAGCATTCAGACGGTTGGTGATTTCAAGTTGATCGTTTGCCGTATTGATGACATAGAACCGAAGGCACTTCGTGAGACAGTGGATAAGCTGAAGGATAAAATTCAGACTGGTATTGTCGTCATGGCAACCGTACGAGGCGATAAGATCAGCCTCATCGCAGGTGTAACTAAGACCCTCACCAAGCAAATTAATGCCGGTACGGTGGTTAATCATCTCGCAAATCAGGTTGGTGGTAAGGGCGGAGGTCGTCCGGATATGGCCCAAGCGGGTGGTGATGATGTCGGCGCACTCGATGAAGCCATAAAATCTACCGAGATATGGTTAAAGGACCAACTCGCCTCATTAGAGGCCTAAAACCGGTATTGTTACAAAAAAAAGACACTTTAATAGCGCAATAATCAAATGAATATGACATGTTGCTTGAATAGTGGCGTTTAAACGCAAATTTTGTAATTTTTGCTAACAATTTAAATGATATGGACTATAATGAATCTAAGAACGCGTGGACTTTTTAGTAATAAAAAGTGTTGAGCTGTCAGGAATAGTGCTCACCAAGGGAGTAACAACATGCTTATATTAACCCGCAGAGTTGGCGAGACGTTAATGATTGGAGATGACGTCACGGTAACCGTATTAGGTGTTAAAGGCAACCAAGTCAGAATCGGGGTAAACGCACCCAAAGAAGTATCTGTACACAGGGAAGAAATTTACCTGCGTATCCAGGGTGAAAAAGATGATAACGAACCTGACGGTAATAAACTCTAACTAGTTTCGAACAACTCACCGCCAGCAATTCAATTTATCCATTCTAACTATTGCTTTTTAAATCAAATCAGGTATATTTCTGCGCTCGTACGGAGAGGTGGCCGAGGCGTAAGTCACGTTGTCTGCAAAGCACCGCTTTGCGTGACTTGAGCGACGATAATCTGTGATTATCGGCAGTGTGATCGATCTGGCACGTCCCAACCGACGCGCATACAATTTGAAGTTTTACGGAGAGGTGGCCGAGCGGCTGAAGGCGCTCCCCTGCTAAGGGAGTATAGGGTTTGTAGCCCTATCGAGGGTTCGAATCCCTCTCTCTCCGCCAGATACAAAAAAAGCTCCATTCTTGGGGCTTTTTTTGTATCTGACAGAGTTAGAGTTTGATTCTCACACTCAGGGTTCGACCGAACGCATGCGTTTGGGACGCGTAGCAGTCAGAAAGACTGCGTTAGCGCCCGAAGGGCAAGATTCGTAGAAGCAATACGAATCTTGTCTATCCCTCTCTCTCTCAAATATTAGTCTATTTTCTCATTTGTTAGGTTTTTTGTTAGAAATTTGTTTGGGTTTTGTCAAAATTGACAGGGGGATTTGAGATTGCTTTTATTGGACACACATCTTATAGAGGAGTAAATTAATATTTCTACAAGGGAGTAATGACTGACGTCAAGGAAAATACAGAGACTATTTCATATGGAGTAATATCTAGCTCTCCCTTCTTTTAATGAACTGTTATGCAGTCGAACTTTATACAATCGACTCTAAATAACCACAATTAAGTAAACTGAGCTCTCAAGATTATTCCAGAATATCTTGTGTGAGATGGGTTTATTTAAGAGGTCTCAATAACTGGATGAAATAATAGCAACTAATTAAGAGGGATTTTAATGGTCGATTTGCGATCACAACTATGTACAGATGTAGGTGAGTTTCTGTCTGCGTATAAGTACAAAGAAACTGTAGCTATTGCAGCAGGTCTACTGACACTTCCAAGACTTTCAGCGAATTCAATAAGGTGTGAAACTCTAGCGCATCTTGCAGTTGCTTACTCGAGAGGAAATAGTCAACCTAACAGAACAACATTCAATACTGCACTAAATGATTTACTGGGCAACACTAAAGTTGCAATGTTAGAAGACCCTCAAGAGGATGTTTTTGTTTCAAATATCTTAACTGAGATTGGAGATCTTAGGGTGTTTAATGCACTTTGGGAAGCCAATGATTACTTCATTCAAGTCCTGATTGATATCGTAACTCGGTACAAGGTACCTGATAGTCTCCAGCAAATAAGAGAGAGCTGTATATCTTTGCTCAAATTGAGTGAGGAGGTTGCTTCACGATCTAACTTATCCAGAAATTTCAGTGAAAATTCACGAGACAAACAGAATATCAATGTTCCTAGGTCCAGTAAATTTGATTCCTTGTCTAAACGAGTTACGTTTACTAATGACGAATTGGAGAACCTAGGGATATCGGTCGAATCAATAGCTCCATTTGTCATTTCAAATGATGATTTAGTCAATTTGACGCAATCAAAAGTCGGAAACTCAATTTTAGAAAGAAAACCAGTTGTTGAAATTGACGGTAGTTACATACTTACTATTCCAAGTGCAGTAGGAATAGCTATCAGGTATTACTTTTTAGCTGGTTGTGAAGCAAATAGTAGCTTGAGTGTTTTTTCGAGACTACTAGCTGATTATCAAGCTAAACAATTAACAGATGATATTCTATTTGAATTCAAAGGCTCATTTAAATCAATAAAGCCTGAGTTGCCTGATATCGCAAATATACCTTCAATGCATGCGTTGTTATTAAAGGATAATTCTGGAACTTATCTTCATGCAGTTATTCTACATGATAAAAATGAACAAATAATTGATGAAGGTATGGATAGTTACTTTATCCCTTCAGAAGAGCAAATTGAGGCTCTTAATCAATTTTTCCATGCAGTCGCTGAATGCTGTAAATCACAGGATGATTTTGTATCGGGTTCTTCGCTAATCACGTTTGGTGGTCTAGGAAGAGGATATAACCTCGGATTTGATAAATGGCCTGATGACTGGGGTTTTACTGCACTAAGCTTAAATGACTTACTCTTATTAAGTAATTCTAAAAGTAGACCTTTAGAGGAATTGTTTGAATGTATAAGACAGAAGCAGTGGATGGAAGACAACGGTGTAAAGGTACATAACATCAATGGAGATATGAATTATTTTGGATTTTGGAAGCAAAATGACTACAAGTGTATTCCTGATGAGATTCCTGTTTCAGAAAATGGCTTCATCAGTTTATACACTGATTTTGTGTTTTCTCTTAGAAGAGATTTGAGAATAGTAGGAGACAAACATAGCGTTAAATTTATCGACGGTACCTGGAAGAGAGTTGAGCGATTAACAAGAGATTCTTTTTATGAAGGGATGAAGAATAAACCAATTTACGCATCTGTCGATCACATACTTAGTGGTGTTCTGAATGGACTTGTCGAATCAGACTTTATTTACCTTTGGTTCGGAGTAGAGTTTGAAAATGAAACATTAGAACGGTCAATGATCTACGAGTGGTGGTCTGGTTTCATTGATTCGGTAGAAGAAGCTCTCAGTTTTATCTCCTCTAATGTAACCATTGAAGAGTGTTATTCGTTACAAGTACTAATTGATTTTTCGAATATTACATCAACTGAACAGCTGAATTTAGATTCTCAAGAAAATAGAGGTTACAGTGTTAATTGGAATATTGATGTTTGTACAATACAACTTGCACCAAATTTCTTGGCAAATTTTGCACAAGTAGACAATGTTGGTGAAAAGTTAGTTCTTTATCAAATTCTATACAGTATTTCAGACTATTTGGCTGGGAAGGGGCATGATATTTATGAGTATATCGATAGAGCCATAGACCATGTTTTAGGTGATTCGGGTGTTCGGCTTCTCCATATATTTATGTCATTTGATCAAGCTGAATTTTTACTAAATTCAGAGTCACGCAAACCAATATTTATCGACAAAAAGAAAACAACATTTGATTTAATTCGAATTAGTAAGTCTTTGGGGTTATACAACGAGGAGTATATAGGGAAGCGTAATTGTGGTGCAATTTTACATAGTCTTGTCGACGAAATTTGGGTCAGAATTAGTGCTGTTTTATCTAAGGTAAAAAAGAAATCTATACTAAATGAGTTAGTATCACTTGTTAATGCGATAGAGCAAGATCGCGGGCAGTGGAACAGAACGGCACGAGCCGTTTATGCAATTTATTCTAAACATGACGATGTTATTAGGGTCGCTCGTGATAGAGAGTCCAATAGGAGTTTGGCATCTTTATGCTTACGTTCATTAATTGAAATGTCATTATGTGAATGTCCTGACGAATCAGAAATACTTATTAATGAGGCTATTATTGGTGATTTACTCTCACTTACTTCTTTATTAGTAAATATCGCTTCAGATTCTGATGCTATTCACTGGGGGCTCGTTGCTCCAAAACTAATCTTAAACATGAATGGCACATATTTAATTCCTACAGATGTAATGGATGAAATGCTAGTACCTTACTATACAGGGCACTTTGGTATTCAATTTGGAGGAGCAATAGAAGATTATGAAGATCTTTATGATGCAAAGGAAATTGAGAAGACAGATGTTCAAGTTGGTGTTTTTGGCGAAGAGTTTGATAATGCTTTATCTGAAGAATATGGGCTTTTAGCACATCATATAATCGAATGTTGGTCAGAAATCATTGACCTGCATATAGAATCATCCTGTACATCGATAACAATTAGCCGGGATGCCATAATCAGTCATATTGTAGAAAAAAGACAGTTAGAAACAGAAATTGTGGTGCGATTCTTCCGAGCCTTCACATTATTCACAAGGAGTAATTGGTCTAACGTTCCCGAAGGCTTCTCATTTAGAGATATTGCGCCCTGGAAGTTTAAAAGAAGACTAAGTTGCCTAGTCAAACCTATAATTCAACTTAACGATGAAGAGGTTTTCTTAAGTTTATCATTAATCCGTCTAGGTATTGGCTATTTTCTTGATCGAGCAAAACGTGGTGAATTTAATACTGAGTTTTTTGAATCTACAGGTATGCGTACTTATGTGGGGTCAATGATCGAAAAAAGAGGCGCGGATTTTACTGAATTAGTTGCATCGAAACTTGAGGCTGATAAATGGTTTGTCAATAAAGAACTTCTCATGAAAACAGTAGGTGCAACTCAAGAACTTGGTGATATTGATGTGTTAGCAATTAAAGGTGGTGTGATGCTAATTTTCGAATGTAAAAAACTACAAATGGCAAAAACAATCTCTGAAATTGCAGATGTTTGTAATAGGTTTAGAGGAAAGGAAAAAGATGAACTTAGGAAACATTTGAATCGAGTCGATTGGTCATTAAATAACCTTAATATCATGTTGCAGCGGCTAAATTATGATGGGAAGGTTTTGTCTATACGGAGTGCTCTTCTCACAAGCACAGATATGCCTATGAAGTATAAAAATGATTTACCGATAAATAGTAAAGATATTATCTCTTATAGAGAAATTGATAACTGGTTATCAACTTTAGATTTTCCAAGCTTATAAATTGAATTCATTACACAGTTGTATGCTCACATTTGAGAGGCGTTCCCTCGCTAGGGGAGTATAACTACACACTTCTTATACTTAGAATCCCTATCTCTCCATCATGAAAATTATTTTATTAAGAGAGAGGGATGATTTGGAATCCCTCTCTCTCAGGACATATAGGGTTTGTCCGAATTTTTGTCCGAAATTAATAGTATCTAATATGTAACTATCTGAATTTAAATGAAGTTTTTGTACGTTCAACGAACACTTGGCTACAAACACAAAAAATTCTGTAACGCACAGATAAATATAGAAAAAATAGCGGGTGCGAAGAGGGCTAATAATGGTGGTTTTCGTACCTCTGCTACGGGAGTATAGGGTTTGTAGCCCTCTCGAGGGTTCGAATCCCTCTCTCTCCGCCAAATAACAAAAAAGCCCATTAAAATCAATAAGATAGCAATGGGTTTTATTTTTTCATCCCCCAAAACGTCCTCCATTGATTCTTGTTCATAAGCTCATTCATGTATCACTTGGTACGGACAATCATCATCCCATTCATGCTGTAAATGTGCTGGAAGCATAATTACTAGGTTCGTTTCAGAAAGCTGACTTAGGGCTCTACTAATTTGATTCATATGATATCCGCTGTAGAGAACATTATATGCAGACTTGTATATTAAGCTCTCATCCATGTATTCCAGTAATTCGTCATACTGCAATTTAAACTTTTCTTGGGAATGAAAGTTTCCTGAATATAATATCGTATCAATTAAATTTTTATTCGTTTTTATAGGTCCTGAATAAGAGCAATCATATAGCGAAACATCATCGCTTAATTTTTTCTCCCATGTAGATCTCATATGGCTAAAAAATTTATTAACATGGATATTTTTTACTTCTCTTTCCATGTAGTTGCATATTGAGACAAAACTCATAGGTTCAGTTTTCATATAAAACAATCGCAATGACCACATAAATAGAGCAATATCTCTAAGTGTGATTTGTTTGGTGGTGTCAACCCATCTTTGACCAACTCGCTCGATACTGATACGAGCGAATAATTTCCCTTCGTTCATTAACCTTTCTGAATGCCGAATAAACTCATTCTTAACATACCAGAAGTTTTCTGCCTTTCCTCCATTATCCACTTCAGGGAAAGTGGTACCTGATATATCTATAGGTATTTGTCTTCCAGTCCAATCCATTATATTTATTGCCTATAGCTCACCTGCTTGGAGTTATTATTAAGACTAAGGTGACAGAAAACCATCTTCCAGCAACTTAACCTACAGATATCATCATTTTGGAATTAGAAATACTGATAGTTTATAGAGCTGATAACTTAATAAGTATTTTAATCACAGACACACCGCAATCTACAGTTGTAGTGAAGGTAGAAATTTAATTTACTGTGATAAGCTGTGCGAGAAATATAACAGGAACTACAACGATAAATGAATGATATACATCAACAAGCACTAGAAATTTTTTCGCCTAACTATATAGAGCGGGTGAACCGGGTCAAAACAGAACAACTACAATTCGTGCAATATACAAGTGCTGAAGCAGCAATGAGTATGATACAGAATCAAGAAATTTGGTTGCGAAATACGCAGTGCATGAATGATTTCAACGAAGTTGAACACGGGCTTCGTTGCCTGAATGATGCCATCCGTGATCATGAAGTTGGTAAAAATTTTCAAGCTCTTTTTGATGAGTTATTCCCTGGTGTAAGGAAGACATTTTTTGAATCCTTTGAGAGTTGGATCCCGCACTTCAAAACGAGCACCTTTATTACATGCGTCTCAGAGCACCCCCAAGATGAAGATAAATATGGACGATTATCAATGTGGCGAGCCTATGGAGGGAAATCATCAGTAGCGCTAGTCCTGAATTCTACCCCTTTTTTTGCTGAAACAGATGTTTTTTACGCTTATTCGTATCCGGTTGCCTACCTAGATAAAGATGATTTTAATCAAGAGTTTACAAAGTTGACCGAGAGGATGCATGATGCGAAATCTTTCCTGAAAGAGTTAGGCTCTGATGTAGTCTCAAATTATCTTTTTCAGACATTTCAAAGTGCAGTCTTTAGTGTAAAACACCCAGGTTTTAAAGAAGAGCGAGAATGGAGGGTTGTTTATAATCCTTCATATAGACGATCTGAGAAAATGTCTATGGAAATTAGAAGTATTAGTGGGGTTCCCCAAGAAATTCAAAAATTACCTTTAAAAGACTTTCCTGACGACGGATTCACCGGAGCAACAATCCCACAATTTTTAAAACAAATAATTATTGGTCCGAATGATCAACAGATAGTACTCGGAAAAGCATTTGCACAATTACTCTCACGAGCTGGTGTTGATGACCCTTGGAGTAGAATTAGTTATTCAGGCATACCATTAAGGGATTGAGTGTAAATAGCTAAATAATAAAGCGAATGAACATAATCACAATATCGTAAAATTCTAACTTGATTTCATGTCGTGAATCGTTTTATTCTAACATTATGGATGAATGTCCGTGTAAAAACGGAAGCAAGGAAGGCTAAAGCCCACCTGTTTAAATCATTATGAATATAACCTGCTGACTAATGAATTGACGATTTGTTAGTGGCATGAATTACATTCGCCATACATGTGATTGAATTTAAGAAAACACTTCAGCAAGCGCTGTAAATGGAAATTATTGTTTATATCTCCATCAACAATTTTTATTAGTGGAGGTATTCTAGTCAACTAGGAAGATTTAATGAAAACTCACGGAATAGATATTGTTAAACTCGCACAGATAATTGCTATACTCAGTTTGTTCGGGTGCGTATCTAACCTTAATGCGACTGGTTATGTCGACCGACAGACACGAACTGCTTACTACCAGACTTGTATATCTAATGGGCACGATTATTTTACTAACGTCCCTCACAACCAAATATTTCTAGAGATAGAAATTGGTGAGAATGATGCTATTACACCAGGCATGTGCGTTGGAACTTCCATCGATCATGTCCACAATACCTATACATGTACACGATCTGGGCCAGAATATATTGTTCAGTCAACATCAGGAACAGGAAATCCAATCCCCGACTCATATCAAGTAAGGCAAACGTTTCACTGCGTTAGTTCTACATACAATGACACGACCACCTCTTCACAAGTAGCAGCGACAGCGATTAAAACGTCAAAAACTGTCACTGATTGTGGATTAACCCCCACGCATCCCAAGAAAGTCACTGTAAATGGGCAATTGAAATGTGAGCCAGAGCCTATTCCATGTGAAATTGACACACAACAGAAATGCAGTTCAATACCAAATGGCTCTAACCCAATTTATCAAGCAATTTCTCCAGAGTTATCCTTATCACAAAATGCCCCTAATCCAATTAATATTGGCAGCTGCAGTACGAATACATCCACAATACCTGATGAAATTAATGACTATCAAGCGATGAGTATTGAAAGAGATTTTCAATTAAATACTGAGTTTGATACACCACTCGTCACAATCCACAACCCTCATACAGGCAATGCCTACTCATTTTCTGATGATGGGGCTGGTGGTTTTACGACTGAGTCAATCCATAATGCAAGGCTTGAAGGCACCACGGATGGCCAGGGTAATCTGACAGGGTATAACTTGGTACTTAGCAA
This sequence comes from Enterobacterales bacterium, assembly GCA_965250035.1. Taxonomy (GTDB): domain Bacteria; phylum Pseudomonadota; class Gammaproteobacteria; order Enterobacterales; genus CAXRAF01. Next base: position 673,406 of record OZ252282.1, read on the forward strand.
TGGTTCAGTTGAGAACTACAATGTGAATGGTCGCCTATCCTCAATTACCCAACGAAATGGACAGGGTATCACCATTGGGTATAACTCTAATGATAAACCAACAACGCTTACAACCTCATACGGAAGAGTGACGACTTTAAGCTACGACACATCAGGTAAGTTATCGACAATTATTGAAGCTGACAACCAAACAACCACACTTGAGTATGATACATCTGGAAGGCGTAAAAAAATCATTTTTGATGATAATACTAGTGGCACACTGACTGATAATCCATATGTTGAATATCATTATGATGATACCAATAACACAGGTTTGATTACCCGTATATCTGATGAGTCAGGTACTGAGCTTAGAAGCTGGACATACGATGTGGATGGCAATGTTCTATCTGAAACTGATTCAGGTGGCACTCAATACTTCACATATAATGTCGATGATTCGATCACGATTACGAACAAATTAGGAAAAGATACAACCTATCACTATACGATTATTAATGGTGAACGACTCATCACACAGGTTGAAGGCGTTGCGTCGGCAAATTGTGCAGGCGCTAATCAGTATAAGTCATATGATAGGAATGGTGCACTTATAAGTAAGACTGACTGGTCTGGCAATACGACGAATATCTTGAGAGACAGTCGAGGTAACGAGATAAGACGGATCGAAGCACTAGGTAGCGTTGATGAGAGAGTAATACATACCGAGTGGCATGATACATACAAGCTACCTGTTAGAGTAATTGATGACTCTCGACAAACAATATTCAGCTATGACAGCAATGGAAACTTGCTTAGTAAGGCCACTTCTGAAGCTGACCCAAATTATACAGTCCCAGACAGTGCATCTGTATCACCCCCTACCGACTACATTGCCTATTGGCCTATGGAGTCAATTAGTTCAAACACCATCACAGACCAAGTTGGTAGTCATGATGCTTCAGTCGTAGGCAGTCCATCTATCAGTGCTTCTGGCCGAGTTGGTAATGCACTCAGTCTTAGTGGGAGTGGTCAGTATGCAACGATTATTGATGATCTGTCATTACAGCCCACGGAAGTTACTATTTGTACATACGTCAAAGGCAACGCAAACGCGATAAATGATACTGTTTTTCAATCCTATTCAAAAACGCCCAATATCTCCGGATTCAAACTGCAAGCGTGGTCAAACGGATATATAGGTTTTCTTGTGGGCGATTATTCAGGTGCTTCTAAAAATGTAGGATACGCTGCGATAAGTATCGGAAAGGTCAATGATAATACCTGGCATCATGTATGTGCCTCATACGATGGAAGCTACCTAAGAGGATATTATGATGGAGTGCTGACAAGCGAAAAGCCATACAACAACGGCATAAAATATTCGTTGACGAATTTTGTTGCAATTGGGACATTGTTTAACACAAGCACTCAGCATACTACATTTAATTTCAACGGACTGATAGATGAGTTGAAATTGTATGGTCGAGCTCTTAGTCATGAAGAAGTGTTGGCGATATTTCTAGAAAACGAATAAGAAAACTATGGTCATGAAACTCTGAATATATGTAATGCTCACACTAAACATATCATTTCATTTATAAATTAATAATAGCCAAATACAACCCGTTAATGAAATCCTCGAGGAAGATTAATGAACATGTCTGTAATTAAGTATCTCTTTATTTGCTGTGTAATCTCATACCAAATATTTTTAGAATCTGTGTATGCAGACTATATTGACGCAACGGCGGTGCCTAATCAAACAGCATATCAATGTAGATCAGCTGGAGTCGAGGGAGAGAGTGCCGTTGGAATAGGCGGCTGGTTCAAAATATATACTCCATCCCCTGCCACTAATGAAGCTCTCTTCGCTGCTGCAAATCAATGTAAACAATCTCAGTTGCCTCCTGACTTTGAAATCAGTGGGGTACATGCTCAACATTGCGTTGCAAAAGCATATACAGAGATTCAGTCACATTGGTATGGAACACTTTATTTAGGAAACGACTATCGTTGCACACGACATGACGATTACACAACTAAGACCAAGTATCACGTTTTTGGACAGTTTTATATCCTTGGCAATGAGACGCAATATACTTGTCCAAACCCAGATTATCCAAAGCTGACCCAAGTTAATGGTGAGCAAAAGTGTGCTTCTATAGCGATACCATGTGAGTCACCATTAAATTTTAAAGAATGTGGCGCTGAAGAAAGTGGCAGTAATCAAATATTCGCAGAATTGAGCGAAGAAGTAAGCGCTTCAAGCAACAGCTTTAATCCAATTGATATAGGTTCTTGTACGACTAGCAATCCTTTGCCTCAAGCCACGCCTAATGACAATCAAGTGACAAATATTGATAGAGACTTTCAGCATCTTTCGAATCTCGATGAGCCTGTCATAACAATTCAAATTCCATTTGAAGGGAAATCGTATCAATTTTCTGATAGTGGTGGAAACAACTGGTCACCGATGAACCAAGCAAACCAAGCCTCCTTAGATGTAGCACGCGATGGCAATGGTGTAGTTACTGGCTATAACTTAACACTTAAAAATGGGGTTGTTGAACAGTACTCCTTGAATGGCCGCTTGATGTCAATTAAACAACGTAACGGCCAAACTTCAACGCTTGGCTATAATGGCAATGACCAAGTCGTATCACTCACCGATAGTTTTGGTAAGGTGACCAGTCTTTCATATGATGGAGCTGCTAATCTCACATCTGTAACAGGTCCAGACAACCAGACAACTAAGCTTGAGTATAATGCGTCAGGAAAACGGTCTAAGATTATTTACGCCGACGAAACGCCATTAACAGATAATGATAATCCCTTCATTCAGTACCATTATGATGATACGAATCATAATGGTTTGATCACTCAGGTGACCAACCAAGATGGGATTCAGCTCAAAGTATGGACATATGACTCTGAGGGCAGAGTGCTAACAGTCAGCTCACCACAAGGGCACGAGAATAAATCCTACGATTACAATCCTGATGGCACAACGACGGTTACAAACGCACTGGGGAAAGAAACCATTTATCATTTCAGCCACATCAATGGGGTGCGGTTAATAACCCAAGTCGAAGGTGTAGCATCGGCAAGTTGTGCAGGTGCGCATCAATCAAAATCTTATGATGAGAATGGATATTTAATAAGTAAGACAGATTGGAGCGGAAATACGACTTCTTACATTAGAAATGCGAAGGGCCAAGAGCTGAGTCGCACTGAAGGGGTGGGGAGTAACTCTGAGCGCGTAGTAACTACTGAATGGCATGAGGCACATAATGTCCCAACACTCATTACTGACGAGCATCAAAAGACCCAGTTTATTTACGATTATGAGAGTGGGGTATTACAGAAGAAAATTGTTCTACCCCCTAATGGTATAGAAGAGCCACAAGTCGAATTGCCAATTGACCATATTGCTCATTGGACGATGGATAGTGTAAGTGGCGTTACAGTCTCAGATGTCACTGGGGGACATGATGCAACTTCAATTAGTAATCCCTCGTTTGTTTCAGGCAAGAACCAAAATTCAATTTCACTCAATGGTTCTGGACAGTATTTAAACATTACTAACCACCTAGATTTGCGCCCGAATGAAATGACGGTTTGCGCTTGGGTTAAAGGGAATTCGAATACATCGAGTGATGCGATATTTCAGTCATACTCTAGGCGACCTTATCATTCAGGGTTTTTGTTATATGCAACTAGTAGTGGAAATGCAGCCATTCAGGTGGCAGCCAATACGGGTGGTCTTAATAATGATGACTACGCTGCGTTAGGGATAGGGTATGTGAATGATAATACCTGGCATCATATTTGCGCTTCGTACGATGGTAAAACCATTAAGGTATATTATGACGGCGACTATATTAGATCTAAACAATTTGATGGTGGCTTAGACTATGCCACAAACAATTATGTTGCAATTGGGGCTATGTATACAGGGCCTAACAGGCATACAGGCTATGACTTTCACGGAGAATTAGATGAGATTAAGTTATTCACCCGAGTGCTAAATGGATACGAAATAAATGAAATTTATCGAGAGTTTGAGTAAGGGCTTTGATAATGGATATTTTAATTAATTGTCAACATTCGCATTACATTGTTCGAGTTACATGTAATGCAATTGATTCTACCAAATATTGGATACACCGATAATACCAAGGAAGTTAAATGTTTAAACTAAGCCCATTCACAATTTCACTCGTGTTAATCAGTTTTCCATCGAGCTATTATGCGAGTGTGATTAGTGCTACGAAAACTAGGGATGCATACTATCAGGTGTGTAGCTCTAACGGTCATAATTATTTTACAAATATTCCGCACCAAACTACGTTTTACAAACAGGAATTACCATCCTTGACAAGTCCTCCAAATGAGGAGGTTTGCAAGGGAACGCCGATTGCTTATGTGCGCAATAATAAAAGCTGTACTCCACAAGGACTAGAATCATTTTCATCTAGAAATATCCTATATTCCTGGCAATTGAAACAATTCTATTCATGCACTGGGCCAGCTCAAGGCCAGCAATCGACAGAGCATTTTGTCACAGTTACAGTTGGTATTGTACAAGATAAAGCTTATGAGTGTAACGACCCCGCGCATCCTTTTATAACAAGTTCCAACCAATGTCATGCGCCTGTTCCACCAGACCCTGTAGAGCCAGAAAAGCCAGTTACCTCGGCTTGTCAAAACCAACCCGATGGGACAAATGTCGTCAGTGAGAGCTTCGGACCATACACTCAATATTATGCATCGAGCGGACTGGTAAACCCATTCAGTGGCGGGCAGCCATCTCAAGCTGGGACTCAATATCATGACTACCAGAGAGGGTTTGAGCGAAACGATGCAACTAGTATGAGTACTATAGTGATCCAAACACCGGAGGGCACCTACTATCAATTTGTATCAAGTGGCAATGGGAGCTGGCCCGGGAGTGCATCACAGAGAGCATCATTTACTGAAACGCTAGATGGCGCTGGCAACACCTCTGGCTACACGCTTACTAAGTCGAATGATGTGCAAGAAGTGTTCAATGCAAGCGGTCAACTAACTTCGATTATTGAGAGGAATGGCAATACAACAACGCTTGCTTACAATGCTAATTCAGAATTGAGTAGTGTGACGGATCCCTTTAGCAAAACGACTACTTTCTCATACAATGCAAATGGTCAGGTTACACAACTGACAGATCCCGACGGTGAGGTGACTAAGTTTGAATATGATGCGAGTGGCAATCGTACGAAAGCCATCTTGCCTGATAACACGCCGGGCGATGACTTAGATAATCCAACGAGACTATATCATTTTGAAGATTCGAACTTCCCACACCTAATTACAGGTATTACCGATGAATCTGGCGTTCGTATCAAGACATGGTCTTATGATACTGAAGGTAGGGTACTAACTGAGGTACAGCCCAATTCAATCAATAACCTCTCATATACTTATAACATTGATGGTACAACGACAGTAACCAATCCATTAGGTAAAGATACTGTCTATCATTTTGAAACCTTTGATGGAATTAAGAAGATAAGTCGAGTTGAAGGTATTGCTACGTCTTCTTGTGCAGGCTCAGACGAATCACGTGAATTTGATAACAATGGCTTTATAGTCAAGAAAACTGACAAACGTGGTTTCATAACAACTTACAAGAGAGATAATCAGGGCCGTGAGCTCGCCAGAACTGAAGCCGTTGGTACCAGTGTTGAACGAACCATCACGACACATTGGCATGATGAATTTAATTTGCCTGAAATTATCCGAGACCCTAACCAACAATTGAACATTTCTTATGACGCTACAACTGGATATGTCACTAATCGTACTATCAAGCCTGTTGAGCCACCTGTAGGAGATGAAGTTTATGTGCCAGCGCCAAATGATTTTATCGCTGAGTGGACCATGGATAGCATTAACGGCTCTACAATTGTTGAATCAACTGGCAATTTTGACGCTGAGATTATACATGATGCACCCCAGGTCGAGGGGTTTAATGGTAAGGCGGTAGACTTTAATGGATTTTACCAATACGCCATCACACCTCATGATATTAGTCTAGAGCCAACAAACATATCAGTATGTGCTCGAATAAATGCCGAAGCTGATATGGACCATCCTGGGGATATTGTTTCAAAGAACTGGTATGTACATAACTATAGTGGCCATTCTGGGTACAGACTCATGACATATCCAACGGGTGTCGCATTCTTCCTTGGTACAGGAGACCCCGCAAGTATACAACGTGGAGTAACGCATGAGACGGCAAGGTATGATGTGACGTTAAGTCAGGGAGTTTGGTACCACATATGTGGAACTTATGACGGCTCAGAAATAAAACTATTTTTTGATGGAGAACTAAAAGTAACGCAACCACACACTATACCTATAGGATATAAAGCTGCTAGTCCATTATCTATAGGCACCAGAACTAACTATGGCGGTTCATTAGTACGATTTTTTAATGGCAAGATTGATGACGTACGTATATACGACCGAGCACTAACAGAATCTGAAGTCTCCGCACTTCATACCAGTTCAAACTAATAAGGACATTAACAATGAAAACTACTACTAAAATTTATTCCACATTAGCACTAAGTATTTTACTTGGCTTCACTGTTAATGCCGATCAAACTACCTCTTACACGTACAATAGTTTTGGACAGGTGCTGACGATTGATGGACCACGAACCGATGTCACCGATGTCACTACTTACACCTACGATACCTCAGGGAATGTGGCAACGATTACCAATGCTGTTGGACATGTTACACAGTTCACGAGCTATGATGGTGCCGGTAGACCTCTAACTATTATTGATGCCAATGGTGTTACGACTGAGCTAACTTATACGCCTCGCGGCTGGTTAGCCACATCAACGATTAAAGGCCCTTCCGGACAGACTTCTCTGGATGCGACGACAACCTATACCTATGACAGTGCAGGGCGTGTAACTCAAATCGATATGCCAAATGGCACGACCATTGATTTTGAGTATGACGATGCTGGGCGTCTTACCGCGATTGAGAACGCTCTTGGGGAGCGCATTGAGTACACCCTGGATGCGGCTGGCAACAGAACTGGGGAAGTGATTAAGGATGACCTTGGGACAATCCAGAAGACACTGACACAGACCTTTGATGAGCTGAGCCGACTTCGCTCGATTGTCGGTGCCTCGAATCAAACCACAACCTTCGATTATGATGTGAATGACAATCAGACCGAAGTCGTGGACGGTCGTAATAACGATACTGACAGTGCCTTTGATGCCTTGAATCGCCTGACCACCATCACGGACGCTGATTTAAACGACGCCTCGATGGGTTATGACAGTCGAGACAGGCTGACCTCAGTCACTGACCAACGTAACCTAGTGACAAATTATGTCTATGACGCCTACGACAACCTGACGAGCTTGCAATCGCCCGATACTGGGACAACAACATTCACCCATGACGATGCGGGGAATGTTCTGACTAAAACAGATGCCGAAGGGATTGTCACCAACTACAACTACGATGCACTGAATCGATTATTGACGGTGAGTTATCCTGCTTACTCAGCACATAACATCACGTTTACCTATGATGATACGACCAATGGGAACTTTGGAGAGGGGCGACTGACCTCAGTTAGTGATGCGAGTGGTTCAACTGCCTATGTGTATGACTACCAAGGTAATATCACAGAAGTTACCACAACGATTGGTAGTGACAGCTACACGGTTTCCTATGCCTACGATTTGGCCGGTAATCAGACGCAGATTACCTATCCCGATGGGCGAACACTGGATTATACCCGTGATGCCTCAGGACAGATAACTGCTGTAGATACCACACAAGGGGTAACAACCACCGCGATTGCATCCAGTATCTCTTACAAGCCCTTTGGCCCAGTCAGTGGGTTAACCTATGGTAACAATCTAGATTTAAGCGTTACCTTTGACCAAGATTATCGCCTTACGGGGATAGATGTGGATACAGGGACTGTTCAGGACTTGGATTATACCCATGATGCAGCGAATAACATTGATGGTAAGACGGATGGCACAGGGAGTGAGCTAGATACAACCTATACCTACGACAATCTGAATCGTCTGACCGATGCCGCCACTACAGCAGGCTCAAAAGTATATAGCTACGATGCTGTCAGTAACCGAACTTCCTTTATCAATGAGTCAAATCAGACAGATAGCTATGCCTATGATTCCTTGAGTAATCGATTATCTACCATCACTGAGCCCGCAGACACACAGACCTATGCGTATGACTATAATGGCAACATCATCAGCCGTACGGACACAGCGGGTGAGGGGATGGTGTATATCCACACACCTGATAATCGACTTGCTGAAATTAATGAGAAGGTCTTAGAAGGTGGTTCGATAGCGACCTATGTCATTGCAACGTATCAGTACAATGCGGCAGGACAACGGGTGAGCAAGACCGTCGGTGGAGTAACTACTCATTATGTCTATCATCTCGATGGTTCAATGTTGTATGAGACGACGACCAGTGCAACAAATTCGACGCATTACTTGAGCATGCATACGGGAGGGCTCCCGCAAGGGTTAGCTTTAGTCGTCAATGATTCTAGTCAGTCACTAACAGATGCAATCCTATTTCAACACAATGACCACTTAGCCACACCTAAGGTGTTGACTGACTCTGCAGGTGCGATTGTATGGCAAGCGTCACACACGCCGTTTGGTGAGGCCACAGTGAATACGGATGTGGATAATGATGGGACATACTTTGTACTTAATACGAGGTTCCCTGGTCAGTACTATGATGATGAGAGTGGACTGCACTACAACTGGCATCGTTACTATGACACAAGGACTGGACGGTATATTACTAGTGACCCTATCGGGCTTGCAGGTGGTATGAATACTTATGGCTATGTGGATGGAGATCCATTGAACTTCACAGATCCAAATGGTAATGCAAAAGTACGAAGTAGCTTTGTGAGAGACCCCAGTTGGAATATGCAAGAGACGAGGCGTCAAAGGCTCTTATTCAATCAAACTCCAGCAGGAAAAAGAGAGGCCATTCTAAATAATTATCTACGGGGGATGGCACGAAAACTAGATTCAACCTGCTTTAAGAATAGCCTTCCAGAAATGAAAGAAATATTTGATGATTGGATAATTTACGTGGACCCCAATATAGATAGTTACCAGTTACGTGGTGTTGATTATGCATATACTCATTTCGGTAGTAGACAGACACAATTTAATTACTGGTTTTTTAAAGATCCCTCTGCAACAACATTTTATCACGAGTTTAGACACATGATGCGCGACAATGATATCTTAAGTGATTCTAGAGATACTGCTAGTTTCTTGACGGATTCAGATGATTATCCGCCTATTGAGAAAGATGCCGATGACTGGGCTAAAGCCTTCCTGTTGGATGATTGTTCATGCTTCAACTAATAATGAGGTTTACTTTTATGCGTTACCTGAAATTTTCAGGCTTAGCTTTTATGCTAAGCCTATGCACACTAACTGAAGCTGAACACTGGGATTATATTAATCCAGTTTTGCCTAATAAGAAGATTACGATAACTTCTACACCACCAGGTATAGGCGTACAACATGTATTGCATGAAGCTAAATTTTGCGACGCTGAAAGTGACTATTATTGTTTAATTTCAGAAGAGTTTGAATTTCACATCCCCATTAATTTATCTCGAATTACCAATAGCTGGGAAGTATCTAATGTTGAACACAAGTTAGTTCCGACACGTGATATTAAGTATATTGGGTCGAAAGGAGAGATTTTCTTGATTGAAAAGAAACAAAATGACTGGACCATGCGGCTAATTTATACAAAATTTAATGGGGTAATTGGGTTGGGAGCAATCAAAGATAATTCAACTGGATTCTATTTAATTAATGGTTCATGTGGATTTGCCGCAGATCCTAAATGCAAATAGTTATAATCATTTAAATGCTTGTATAGCATCACTTAGTACATAGAAGATTTCAAACATGGAGATGGGGAAAAGTTGTAGTGACTCAACATGGAGGCTCCATTGAGAGTTCAAAAGTAACACTACAACAAGAGAAATTGCCAGAGAATTTATCTGCGACATTGGTTGCTATGCAACAAGCGCTAGATGGTTCAGACTTGGGTTGTGGCTGTGAATAGACTGAAATTCACATATATAATAATTCTCATTTCAATATTATTGTCTTGGTTGATTCAATATTCAATATTGGACGATATATCTTTATTATTGAGTGATCTATTCTTTACAACCTACTTGCCAGGAATGTTTGTCTTTATCAATATACTTGGAGGGTTTCATGAGAACTTTCCAATTGGTTTGTATATTGGTGTGATTGTACAAAATTTGCTTACTTACTTATTATCAAGATATATATTGCAGAAATTTCGCAATTAACACCTTCTAAACAATGTCATCAGCTTTCAGAGAATATTTTCATTCTCTATTAACTCAAAGCATTACAATGATTTCTGAATTAGCTAGGCAACTCAGTGTTTAAGAATGAAATTACAGTATTAGAACCAAATGCCAACCAGACAAACAGCGACTAAAGAGGGTACTCATCAAGCTCTCAAGAACTCATACATATGAAAGTATGGTAATTCGTTGGCCAATGCAGGATGGTTGGCAAGTCTTTACTCCAATTCTCGATCATGGTCATTAGACGAATATCTTGATCTCTGATGGCCCAAATTTATTTCGTCTTCAAGTATAAACTATCGAATCAAAGAGCCATAACAAAATTGACTCAGAATGGTTTCAATCTGAATTGAATTCAGTTGTAAAATATCTTTCTTCATAAATTGGGATAGGGTTTGAACTGGAGAAAACACGAGTTAAAGAGAAAGACACCCCCGAACTAGACGTCCATTCCCTTGATGCATGGGATTATAAGGGTTTAGCTGGCGATACTAATCTTTCGATTCGTGTGAATTTCGATATTTCTCCTTTTGAAGAGATAGTCTTGTCTGCCAAAAACAGAAACATCCTTCATCCTTTTTCAGGTTCTGAATTATGCAACGGAGTTGTTACTGCATATTCAATAGAAGAAATTTCAGCTGAAAAGTTCCGTTCGTGGATTCAACGTACACGCGGACGAGATCTATTTGATGTTGGAAAATTATCTTATCGGGTCAGGTTGGAATCTCAAAACAAGGAATTCTGTCAGCATTTATGAGGAAAACCCTATTCAAGTCAATACCGGAAGTTGGTCAAAGAGAACTTCTAGTTAGAGACAAATTCGATCTAGTCGAACCTCTCTGGGGAGACACATTACTTTGCCCCAGTAATGCTATGTTAACGGCAGCCATTGCATTTCAAACATTTACGGATTTTGTTGTTTCTCTGTTTACCCGAGAAACTAGAAGATCTTTAGGTGGAGGTAGCGGCGGAGCTAGGTTGAGAGCAGGATATAGTAAGTTTATTCCTTTATCCATAAGACAACGAATCATAAAGGCTGACCAGAGTGGACAACTTATAAGAATTAGATAAACAAAAGAGATAACTTTAGTTTTACGCCATACGTAAGCCTAAGCGAAATCGAAAAGAGCAAATAAGCATTACACTCTATTGTGGCATCTCTATTGGATGTTGGTAAGATGAACAATGTAGATCCTAAATTCATTGAATTATTTAATGAAATAAGTAGTGAGATTATTGCTGATAATTTTGAATTAAAAAGGGTTTATCTGAAAACGACTATATGGAATCGTTCTAGAAAGGTACAAGCAATAACTAAATTTCATAATAAAAAAGGTGGAATAGATGCTAGCATCAAGTTCACGGATAAGTCCGGTAAAGTATTAGCTGTTGTCCCAAATTTCACAGAGCTCTCTATGAATATCAGCTCTTTTGAGTCGAATAAATCTGCATTAGCGAATAGATTATTAGTATTGCCACAAGAGATCGATGTAGCTGATCAATACGTTGCGGCTTGGTGGGATTATGTTGGAGATAGAGAGGCAATGGTAGTAGCTGCATTACATAAGACTTGTGAAATGGCTTTAATAGCATTGAATCTAGCAGTTGAAATACTCAAAGTATACAAACTACTCGAGAGAGAGCTATTGTTTGGCTCATATGATGTAAGGAATGTTTTAGGGCAAAAGAGAATAATTTGGTTAATGTTCGTCTAGAATATTAGCAAACCAACCTACTATTTCCTATTAGTGGTTAATTATTAGTATCTAACTGGTTGTTTGCCATGCCAGTCTTGAGTGAAATAATATTTTGTATGGTCAGCAATTAGTAACTGATCATTGTTTACCCTTCTATTGTATATTTCTTCTTTTGTTGCTGAGACAAGGTTATTTTGATTATTTCTTGCTCTAGTATGTAATTCATCAACAAAGCCTACAGTTTGACTATCAGAATAGTCAAGAGAGTAAATTTCAAAGTATCTAAATTGCGCATGGTAATCTGATTCTTCAACCTTGTTTGGGCCTTCAAGTATCGTTTTCTCAAGCTTAAACTTGATATCTGAAGACTTATCTAACCATAGTTGTTCAAATTTCCCCTCTTGCATTTCTTCTTTAATCTCACGTAGAAGGCATTGGTCTCCTTCACGATCTTTCCTTGATATAAACCACTCTATAAAGATTGGTAGATATTTACCTGGAATCACTCCTCTAACGTCATTCCTCATATCCATTACTTTGTTTTGGTGTGTCGTGTAATCAGAAGTCCACTGCAAATCTTTTAAAAGTCGTGGTGTGTCTGATATGAATTTATATACTCCACCAATTGGAGCGTAATATTCTTGTCGATGATGATTCTTAATAAGAACAAACTTTCCATCCACCTCTAATTCTAAAAGTGCAGCTGCTGATATTCTTATTCTCTTATTGTAGTAAAAAAACGACTTTAGAATAGGTTTTATACTGCCATGATGTTTAAAGTAGTACTTAACTAATAAAAACATTACTCTGAGAAATAGTTTCATCCCATTATCCATAGGGCCACCGTCTGCGAAGAATAAAATCCAATAAGTGCTCATAAGGATAATCTACTTATGCGCATATACTGCTAGTTTTGTAATAAATTGAACTGTTTGCTGACTGATGTTACTTTGAAATCATGTCGAAAGAAAACTTTGTCCCATCAATATATTTCTTGAGCCTGTATAAACAATATATAGCTTCTCATAGTACGTCAAATCTATTTCTCCACGGTCCCCTAGAAAATCAATACCTTTAGAGCAATGTATTAATAAGCGCGTTCAACTAGAAAAAAGCTTTTGACCTCACGTAACGAAACGTTGTATTCTTTTTAATAGGATGTCAATGCAGATGGAATTGTAAGTATGAACATTTATTTCTCGCCACTATTCAATAATTCCCATCTGAAATAATAATTTAATATTTGCTTTGATGAGCCAATGGTGTTGTAGCATTCAAATGTACATCACGTAGTCATAATCTTTTCAAAGAGTAAATTTAAGGATGAATTAACTATGAAGATTTGGGTTATAAGTTGTTCAGTATTATTAATATTCTCTTGCATAATAAATTGTGAAGTTGTTTATGGTTCAACTGTACCACCTACTACCACATATGAGAATAATCGTAATTGTCACGGTGTTACTAATAGTGCGAGTTCAATTTATTTTGGTGAAAATGACGATGTTCACTATATTGGGCCTAACCCGCTACCTTTGGTTATTCCTACACTTGCAGAAATAAACACATGCGCAGAACTAATTTCTTTCCCCACTTTCACAAAAAATTCGAATGGAGCAACATGTACATATTCTCAGGGTAGTGCACTTTCACAAAATGAGTACAACCCACAAGGGCAAATTCACTACACTCCTGATATTTATGCAAACTATCAATGTTCTGATGGGACGGAAAGTTATAGGAGAGTTGGATTTATCCTTCATGAATCAATCCCTAATATCGTTTGTGACACTCCTGGTTTTCCAAATGAGATATATCATGCAAATGGTACAGTGTGGGAATGTGGTGAACCGCATCAATGCAATAAACCTGAAATTTCTAATTGTCCGACGATTGGTGATGGTGGTAATCAACACAGAGTTGAAGTCGCTGAAATGTTCAATTTGCAATATAAAAGCATACCAGAAGTAGACTATTCTTCATGCACGATTGAGCAACCAGATGCTAGAACTAGGTTTGATGGAGAGTGGACTCATAATTATTCTAATAAATTAGAAAGGCATAATGATTTAGAGCCTGTGATAATCTCTATTCACTCCGGATCGAACGACTACGTCTTCACTGCTGGTAGTAATGATAGCTGGATGGGGTCTGCTTCACAGCAGGCTGAATTAGAAAATGTCACAGATGAACAACAAAATTTAATTGGTTACAAATTAAATAAGATTAATGATACCAGTGAGTATTATTCTTTAGATGGATTGCTTACTACGATCCAATACCGCAACGGTACTGAAACTAATCTAGACTATAATACTCAGGACCAATTAGTTGAAATAACTGATCAATTCAATAACTCAACACAGCTAGGCTATGATGCTAATGGCAATTTAATTACCATTACAGATTCTAACAACGCTGTCACAACCCTTGAGTATGATACTACTGGCAAAGTTATAAAAATTATTTTTCCAGATGACACTCCAGAAACAAATGATAATCCGTATACCGAATTTGTATATAACGATCAGAATAATTCAAACTTAATCACTAACGTATTTAACGAGAGTGGAGCAGAAATTAAATCTTGGAGTTATGATGCACTTGGTCGATTATCGTCTGAGATTATTCTAGATAATATAGTTAATAAAATTTATACCTATAACTCAAATGGAACAACCACGGTAACTAATTCACTTGGAAAGAATAATATTTATCACTTTGAAACTTATGATGGCGTAAAAAAAGTTACTTTAGTAGAAGGATTGCCGACAGCTAGTTGTGCAGGGGCAAATCAGCAAAGAGTTTACGATTCAAACGGGTTTCTTGTAAGTAAGATCGACTGGAACGGGATTGAAACTACATATATTCGGAATAGCAAAGGGCAAGAAATATCTAGAACTGAGGCTGTAGGTACGTCTGAAGAGAGGACAATAACAACCGAATGGCATCAAACCTTTAATCTTCCAATAAACATCTCTGATTCGACACAATCAATATCATTCACTTATGATAATAATACTGGAAGTCTATTATCTAAAACCGTCAGTGACTTGACTGGTGATAATAGTGGAGGTGAAAATGATGACGATATAGTGAATCCAATTGTCACCATTTTATCTCCATCTGATGGGGATGTATTAAACGGAACTGATGTAATAACGTTTACTGCAACAGCAATTGATGAAAGAGACGGTGATATCAGTGAGAATATTCGATGGTTTACTTCTTCAGAAGCCTACTTAGGTCAAGGTGCTAGCATCAATGTTACTCTTGATGAAGGTGAATATGGAATTATCGCATTAGCAAATGATGCTAGTGGAAATTATAGTGAATCAGAAATCGAAATTACTGTTACTAACATTGTTGAAACAGCTGTAATTACAATTCACTCTCCTGTTGATAACGCAGAATTTACAACAAGAGACAACGTACTGTTTAATGCTATCGCAACATTTGAAGAAAGTAATATATCAAACGAACTTGAGTGGAGTTCAGATATTGATGGCGTGTTAGGAGTAGGTCCTTCGATTAATGTTAGTTTAACTGAAGGAGTTCACATCATTTCTGCGTATATTCCATGCGAAGGAGGTGGTGAATGCGATGAGTATGTAGTAGAAAATATAACCTTGACAATCACTGCAGTTGCCTCGCCCACATTATCTATTATCTCACCGGAGAATAATTCAAGATATATTGCTTCTGAATCGATAACACTAAGTGCATCTGCATATTTGGGTACAGAAAATATTAGTAATCTAGTTGTCTGGTACTCAGCTGTGGATGGTAGTTTAGGAGTAGGAGCAACAATAGAAGTTCAATTAAGTGAAAATACCCATTTTATCTTAGCATCTGTATGTCCTGAAGGTGGTGAGGAATGTGATGAAGTGGAGTATGCCGAGGACTCACTTACTATTACTGTGGTAGCAGCCAATACAGCGCCGACAGTTAGTATTACTTCACCAACGGATGGTACCCAGTTTAACAATGCACAAAGCATAAACTTTGTTGGCACGGCGATGGATGCCGAAGATGGTTCACTCTCGACGAATATTGCCTGGGCCTCTAATCTTGACGGCGAATTAGGCAGTGGCGCGAGCATCAGCAACATTCTAAGTGTTGGAAGTCATCAAATCACGGCGAGTGTGACTGATGCCAACGGTCTAGCCTATACAGAGATAGTGAATGTTACAGTGGTGGCAGCGAATACAGCGCCAACCATTAGCATTACATCTCCAACAGATGGCACAAGTTTTAATATTAACGAAAGTATTAATCTAACTGGTATTGCTAACGATAATGAAGATGGTGATGTTAGTAGTGGAATTACTTGGTCATCTAATATCGATGGAGTCCTAGGTAGTGGAACAGCAATAAGCACGATGTTAACTCAAGGCTCTCATGTCATTACTGCTAGTATTGCTGACAGCAATAACCAGGTAGAAACAGCAATACTTAATTTAATTATTACTAACACTGCTACTGGACCTGCAACAAGTGCCACGCTAGCCTCCAATCATGATTCACTGGTCAGTGCAGGTACGCTAGTCACCCTTGTAGCTGACGCTACTGGTGGAAGTGGTAATTATGAATATCGATTTGAATACTTAGGTAGTGACGGTTATTGGACACTATTCCAAGATTATTCTAGTTCTGCCACTTTCGTATGGGATACCTCATCCTTTAACGGTGAGTATCAGATAAGAGTAGCTGCACGAAATGCAGACTCTCAAGATATGGCTGTGATATCTGATCTTATTTATCATACAGTGAACAGTGCTGGTGCAGCCACTGCGGTCACGTTGAGTGCTAATTATGACTCACCGATCAATGCAGGTACGCTAGTCACCCTTGTAGCTGCCGCTACTGGTGGAAGTGGGAATTATGAATATCGATTTGAATACTTAGGTAGTGACGGTTATTGGACACTATTGCAAGATTACTCTAGTTCCGCCACTTTCGTGTGGGATACCTCTTCCTATAACGGTGAGTATCAGATAAGAGCAGCAGCACGGAATGCAGGCTCTCAAGATATGGCTGTGATTTCTGATCTTATTTATCAAACAGTGAACAGCTCTGTTTCAGCCACTGCGGTCACGCTGAGTGCTAATCATGACTCACCGATCAGTGCAGGTTCGCTAGTAACCCTAGCAGCTGCCGCTACTGGTGGAAGTGGCAATTATGAGTACCTCTTCGAACAATACCATGATGGACAATGGACAGTGATTCGAGATTTCTCAACATCCTCAACCTTTACTTGGGACACAACTTCTGAGAATGGCTTTTATATCCTCAGGGCCCATGCGCGAAATGCGGGTACACAGGATGAAGCCGTTATTTCAGAAGATATGTACCGCAATATCAACAGTGCTGATGCAGCCACTGCGGTCACGCTGAGTGCTAATCATGACTCACCGATCAGTGCAGGTTCGCTAGTAACCCTAGCAGCTGCCGCTACTGGTGGAAGTGGCAATTATGAGTACCTCTTCGAACAATACCATGATGGACAATGGACAGTGATTCGAGATTTCTCAACATCCTCAACCTTTACTTGGGACACAACTTCTGAGAATGGCTTTTATATCCTCAGGGCCCATGCGCGAAATGCGGGTACACAGGATGAAGCCGTTATTTCAGAAGATATGTACCGCAATATCAACAGTGCTGATGCAGCCACTGCGGTCACGCTGAGTGCTAATCATGACTCACCGATCAGTGCAGGTTCGCTAGTAACCCTAGCAGCTGCCGCTACTGGTGGAAGTGGCAATTATGAGTACCTCTTCGAACAATACCATGATGGACAATGGACAGTGATTCGAGATTTCTCAACATCCTCAACCTTTACTTGGGACACAACTTCTGAGAATGGCTTTTATATCCTCAGGGCCCATGCGCGAAATGCGGGCACACAGGATGAAGCCGTTATTTCAGAAGATATGTACCGCAATATCAACAGTGCTGATGCAGCCACTGCGGTCACGCTGAGTGCTAATCATGACTCACCGATCAGTGCAGGTTCGCTAGTAACCCTAGCAGCTGCCGCTACTGGTGGAAGTGGCAATTATGAGTACCTCTTCGAACAATACCATGATGGACAATGGACAGTGATTCGAGATTTCTCAACATCCTCAACCTTTACTTGGGACACAACTTCTGAGAATGGCTTTTATATCCTCAGGGCCCATGCGCGAAATGCGGGTACACAGGATGAAGCCGTTATTTCAGAAGATATGTACCGCAATATCAACAGTGCTGATGCAGCCACTGCGGTCACGCTGAGTGCTAATCATGACTCACCGATCAGTGCAGGTTCGCTAGTAACCCTAGCAGCTGCCGCTACTGGTGGAAGTGGCAATTATGAGTACCTCTTCGAACAATACCATGATGGACAATGGACAGTGATTCGAGATTTCTCAACATCCTCAACCTTTACTTGGGACACAACTTCTGAGAATGGCTTTTATATCCTCAGGGCCCATGCGCGAAATGCGGGTACACAGGATGAAGCCGTTATTTCAGAAGATATGTACAGTACTGTTGATTAGGGAGAATGATGATGAAAGGATTTAGTATTAAACAATTCAGCAACATATTAACGATTATCTTACTAAGTAATCTTAATTGTACAATGGACCCTGTAGCTGCCGAAACCACCTCGTATACCTATAATAGTTATGGACAGGTGCTGACGATTGATGGACCACGAACCGATGTCACCGATGTCACTACTTACACCTACGATACCTCAGGGAATGTGGCAACGATTACCAATGCTGTTGGACATGTTACACAGTTCACGAGCTATGATGGTGCCGGTAGACCTCTAACTATTATTGATGCCAATGGTGTTACGACTGAGCTAACTTATACGCCTCGCGGCTGGTTAGCCACATCAACGATTAAAGGCCCTTCCGGACAGACTTCTCTGGATGCGACGACAACCTATACCTATGACAGTGCAGGGCGTGTAACTCAAATCGATATGCCAAATGGCACGACCATTGATTTTGAGTATGACGATGCTGGGCGTCTTACCGCGATTGAGAACGCTCTTGGGGAGCGCATTGAGTACACCCTGGATGCGGCTGGCAACAGAACTGGGGAAGTGATTAAGGATGACCTTGGGACAATCCAGAAGACACTGACACAGACCTTTGATGAGCTGAGCCGACTTCGCTCGATTGTCGGTGCCTCGAATCAAACCACAACCTTCGATTATGATGTGAATGACAATCAGACCGAAGTCGTGGACGGTCGTAATAACGATACTGACAGTGCCTTTGATGCCTTGAATCGCCTGACCACCATCACGGACGCTGATTTAAACGACGCCTCGATGGGTTATGACAGTCGAGACAGGCTGACCTCAGTCACTGACCAACGTAACCTAGTGACAAATTATGTCTATGACGCCTACGACAACCTGACGAGCTTGCAATCGCCCGATACTGGGACAACAACATTCACCCATGACGATGCGGGGAATGTTCTGACTAAAACAGATGCCGAAGGGATTGTCACCAACTACAACTACGATGCACTGAATCGATTATTGACGGTGAGTTATCCTGCTTACTCAGCACATAACATCACGTTTACCTATGATGATACGACCAATGGGAACTTTGGAGAGGGGCGACTGACCTCAGTTAGTGATGCGAGTGGTTCAACTGCCTATGTGTATGACTACCAAGGTAATATCACAGAAGTTACCACAACGATTGGTAGTGACAGCTACACGGTTTCCTATGCCTACGATTTGGCCGGTAATCAGACGCAGATTACCTATCCCGATGGGCGAACACTGGATTATACCCGTGATGCCTCAGGACAGATAACTGCTGTAGATACCACACAAGGGGTAACAACCACCGCGATTGCATCCAGTATCTCTTACAAGCCCTTTGGCCCAGTCAGTGGGTTAACCTATGGTAACAATCTAGATTTAAGCGTTACCTTTGACCAAGATTATCGCCTTACGGGGATAGATGTGGATACAGGGACTGTTCAGGACTTGGATTATACCCATGATGCAGCGAATAACATTGATGGTAAGACGGATGGCACAGGGAGTGAGCTAGATACAACCTATACCTACGACAATCTGAATCGTCTGACCGATGCCGCCACTACAGCAGGCTCAAAAGTATATAGCTACGATGCTGTCAGTAACCGAACTTCCTTTATCAATGAGTCAAATCAGACAGATAGCTATGCCTATGATTCCTTGAGTAATCGATTATCTACCATCACTGAGCCCGCAGACACACAGACCTATGCGTATGACTATAATGGCAACATCATCAGCCGTACGGACACAGCGGGTGAGGGGATGGTGTATATCCACACACCTGATAATCGACTTGCTGAAATTAATGAGAAGGTCTTAGAAGGTGGTTCGATAGCGACCTATGTCATTGCAACGTATCAGTACAATGCGGCAGGACAACGGGTGAGCAAGACCGTCGGTGGAGTAACTACTCATTATGTCTATCATCTCGATGGTTCAATGTTGTATGAGACGACGACCAGTGCAACAAATTCGACGCATTACTTGAGCATGCATACGGGAGGGCTCCCGCAAGGGTTAGCTTTAGTCGTCAATGATTCTAGTCAGTCACTAACAGATGCAATCCTATTTCAACACAATGACCACTTAGCCACACCTAAGGTGTTGACTGACTCTGCAGGTGCGATTGTATGGCAAGCGTCACACACGCCGTTTGGTGAGGCCACAGTGAATACGGATGTGGATAATGATGGGACATACTTTGTACTTAATACGAGGTTCCCTGGTCAGTACTATGATGATGAGAGTGGACTGCACTACAACTGGCACCGTTACTATGACACAAAAACTGGAAGATATATCACCAGTGACCCGATAGGACTTGAAGGTGGGCTGAATACATACGGATATGTTGGTGGTAGTCCATTAAGCTATTATGATATGAATGGCCTTCACTCTACAGAAGCGCATAATCATTTATTAAGTGTATTGGGTAAGAATTTAAAATTACATCCACATCAAATACAAGCCATGCAGAGTGGCAGTAAACATGTTGATAGTTTTCTTAAAGAGAAACGCTTATGGGGCTATCAACATGATGATTTTTCATATATTCACGCACTTACCTCTGCTACCCACAAGGATAAATATAAGGCTTGTTTATTAACTGCAAAGTATATTAAAGAAAAGTTGGAATTATATAAAACTTGGAAGGCACGTGGAGTATGGGGAGAACGACCTGCTTATTTCGCTTTAGGCGAAGCACTGCACCCTGTTATGGATAATACCTCTCCTGTTCATCGTGGATATCAAAGTTTTTCAGTTTATAATCCCATTAATAGAGCACAACACGGTCCAAATTCCTTTTTGGGTGTGGAAAGAAAGCGGACACTTGAAGGGCTGAAGGAACTATTAGCAAACCCTTCACTGATTGATGAGACAGTTCAAGACATGATAGATGCTATTAATGGTGCAGATTGGGATTGTAGTTGCTATGAGTATTAATGTGAGGCGCATCTATGGAAATTGAGAGTAATGTTTACATTTTAATCGGCTCTACTATAGTAGCTACCTTTGGTTGGTTTGCCAGTAAAAATATTGAAAACATCCGGGTCAGAAGGGCCGTGAAGACATCTATTATTTATTTAATACTCCCAATACCATTCCTAGGGCACCCCTTATTTTATTATCAGGTATGTAGTTTATTGATTTACTACATCATTGATTTCAACTTGCAAGGATTATTAGTCTTGTTGATTATTTGGCTTGGCTTGGTTGTTATTAGTCAGTATAGGATAAAGTCTCACTAATTGATGCTCCAGTTAAGGTTTTTGTCATGGTTCCGCAATTTTTGCAATATTATACGCTCTAAAAGATGCTGTCGATTGCAAATTAACCGAATTCAAGTGACTCACATAGTATCTCTTTAAGCATCTCATCAACTGCTTCGAGAGAACTACTGGGTTACAACTTGATTCTTATATGGAGTAATTAAGTTTCTAAGAGATTGAGTGCCTAGTCACGTCCTAAGTAAAATGCTTAAATAAAAGCACTATAAAATCAATTACCGGACTCACTGACTCACTAGGGAGACTAAGTAATAAAACTGGAATCAGCACTTTTATCATATGCCAACAAAACAAACAGTGATTAATGTCCGCAAAATCAGCTGTTATTTGTCATACGAGAGTTAATATGCTTAATGAAATAATTCAGAGATTACAATCACTAGATAGCGAATCTACGAATGGTGGAATATCAAATCATTATTTCGAAGTATCGAATAATGACGTCGAAACAGTTATTTCTGCAAATCGAGAGGGATTAATTTGGTTTGCTTTAGAAGCATTAAAACTGGCAGAAAATTCTGTAGAAGGTGCTCACTTACACATAGATGAGTATGGAATAGCTGATAAAGTGGATAAAGGATTAGTGTTATCTTTTAAGAATGCAAACTGGTCTGGTGCAAATGACATATAACAAGACGTATCATCGGACACATTTTTGTGTGTCACGGTTTTTGAGAACAAAAACAGCGTCACACTGCGATGTGCCGTTGTACTAGGCGTTACAAAGTTTCCTTTCTTGGTTAAGGATAGGGCCAATCGTGAATGGACATTGTAGACAGGATCCCAGAGTAATAGCAAAGTCATTTTAGAATGCGCCGATTTTAGACAGGGAGAAAGTATGCTACCTTAAAGCGTGCTTCACGATATGGAATCAAGCTTCGCAATCGGTTCTTCACGCATTTAAGGGAGGAGGCATGAACCACTAGAATCGTACACTCAGCCGAATACCCTTGCGGCGCATAGGGACAAATCTGTGTAATCAGTCGTCTCTGCAGACAACAAGTTGGCTGCTGTTCTCAAGCGTTATATGCTATGAACTTCTCCATCGTACTACTATCTATTGGAATACTATCTGGACTTTCAGATGCTTACCGTGATCTTGAGAAAGAATGTATTTCAGATAAAGTCCCCGAGAATTTAATCGAGCTAAAAACTGATTGGTATTCCATTTCAAGTAGACTTAAACGAAGTGCAGAATCTTTAGGAGGTAGCGCAAAAATATATTCATTCGATAAAGGGATATTTATAAAGCCATCAGCGATGTTTGCTCGCAATCTTATGATTCCTTCTGATGAAATAGCAGGTTGTACTATGACGTGTTTTGGTACCTGTGATCAGCACGAGAATTTATTAATACCGAAAACAGGGGCAGACATAAGGATTCAAAGGACTGATGAAATAATTGACTGGTGTTGGGAGAACAAAAAGCGATGTACTCTGGACATACAAAACGACAGTGGCTGTACAAAAACTACGAACTTCCAGCGAGAGAAGAATTTGTAGAAATATTGAGTGACAGAAAAAAATATGATGAACAACTCAAGCAAAGTTGTCTTGGATACTGAGCATATCACAAGGCGCTTAACCAGATACTTATTAGGCTGTCATGGTTTTTGTTAATAAAAACATCGCCAACCGGCACGTTGCTGGCTAGCTGAGCGTTATGTGCCTTTAAGATCATTTAAGAAATGAACATTCTAGAAACAAAAACATATGAAGAAATAATGAGTGAAGAAATTCAGCTTGAGCTTAAGAAAAATCTTTCTTATAAAAAGTTGATTTCAAAAGAATCACTTAAATTGATGTATGAAGCTGTACCTCACCTTGGTTTCATGATTTCAATTATTCTTGTACTTTTTTGGCTGCTTTTAAACTGGATAATCGGATCTTTTACTAGCTTTGATTTTGGCTGGAATAGCAAATATGGTACTTTCATTTCCATATCGATAGTCATTTTTTCATTTACATATGCACTATTCGAAATTGCAAGATGTGAACTCCCTCTATCAATTATTCGCAAGAACTTGAAGCTTGATCTTGCAAACAAAATAATAGAGGTAACAGAATATACAATTAAAGAGGTAAAGCTCTTTGAGGAGCCAGAGCATAGTGGTTATATCTATTTCCTACTTACCTCAGACAATGAAGTTTTAGCTCTTTATGACTCCGAAAGCCAGTATTTGGCAATAAATGGAGAGAATCCTCAAAACAGCAATTTCAAACCGAAAGAAAAATTGCTTTTATCACGGGCTCCAATTTCAAAACAAATTTTCCTAGATGAATTCAAGGGTGACTTTCTAGACATCCCAGAGCCAAAAGAATTTACCTCAAAAACAAGAGTGTGGCCTGAACACGGTACTGTATTGAATTGCAAATGGGAGAAAATTGATGCTAAATATTCCGCATAGTTTTAACCAAAAAAACAAGCACATGATAACGCGAAGCATTACGACACGCTATGCGTGCCTATGTTTACGGCGTTACAAGACTAAGGGAAACTAATGTTCAAAAAATTACTAAAGGGAATTGGTAAGTTCCTGCTGGCTATAATAATACTAATAGCAATTTTCGCAACATATGCATTATACAAACAATCAGAGTATTCTGAGACGGCAGTGCCATATGTTAATGAATTGATTCCTCGGATATCTACTTGGGACACAAGATTAATTCGCGCAGAATTTGTCGGTGGATTTAGCGAGCAATTCGATGAGGCAGAATTTGAAAAAATCATTCGGTTCTTTTCGAAGCTAGGGTCTTTGAAATCACATGATGAGCCTGTTTTTCAAGGTGTCTCTTCATCAGCAACATTAGATGAAGGTGCGAACTCATTTGTCACATATACGATTGAGGCTCAATATGAGAATGGGGATGCAACTATCAAGCTAGTACTTGTTGATCATGGAGATGATTTTGAAATATATAATCTTAATATTACCTCATTGGCATTGGCTGAATAATCTTGTAACAAGAAACTGTTGCCGACCATTGAAAAACGCGGCGGCAAACTTTAGACATAACTTACAACACTAATGGAGAAATAATGCACTACATCATTGGATTGATTACAGCAAATGCTGGACTAGTATGGGCATTGAACAGCCTTCAGAATGCTGGCTTTAATATAAATTCATTAAATCCGTTCGCATGGGCTCGAAGAAGGAGATGGGAGAAAAAATTAGGTACTAAACCTATGCATGCATTGACAGATACTATGGATGCTGCTGCTCTATTGGTCGTGTCTGTCGTACGTGAAAAAGGCGATATTGCAAGAGAAACAAAAGTCGATTTGCTTGAGTTATTCGAAAAAGAATTTGGAGTAAATAGAAGCCAATCTCTTGAATTGTTTTCATCATCTACGTATATGTTAAAAGATGTATTGAGCATGGCGCATGAAGTAAGAAATGTATTAAAACCATCTAAAGATGAGTTCACCCCAAGCCACATTCAGAAACTTACTGAGATGTTGCAAATTGGAGCGAACCTGGAAGGTGAGCCAACAAAAGAACAAATTGCAATTCTTGAGGAAGTTGGCAAAGAATTTAATGCTCAAGCAGAGAAACCTACGAATTGGTAAGTTATATCCAGTCAATCATCGGCCAACTATGTGGTTGTCATGGTTTTGGAATAAAAAAACAACGCCAACTGGCATAATTCAGGTTAGCAGAAAGCTCGCCATAAATTTAATAATAGAGGTTATATGAATCAAATATTCAAAATTTCACTCGGATTAGTTGTGTTAATTTCTTTCAATACTATCCGCTCTGAGGAGTGTGCCGAAGAGTGCCAGTTGCAACAGGTCCAATCTTATTTTTCAGCACTCGATAAAGTAGCTAAAAAGGGATCAACTGCATCAGACATTGAAGCACTTCTGGCTTTAACACACGATAGTGTTAGGTATATTCATGTTCAGTACGAAGCCGATTTTACCAAAGATACATGGCGAGAAGCATTTCTGAGAAACCTTGAGTTAGGTCGTTATCAAAAAACTGAAAAGAATCAAATACGAATACTTAATTCTATTTCGGGTAAAGATCACATTGCGATTGAATATTCTCATGGAGAAATCAATAGTGATGGGAAATGGGAGAAAACTGACAACTATCTAGCATTATTTGGATTCACCGATGGGAAAATATCGCTAATAAAAGAGTTATGGTAGTTGTGCCTAATCCAGATAAATTTGAACATATTCGATTAGCGCAGGAAAGTGCTTATAAATTGCGGCCATGGAGTAAAGAACTCTTCTTTCTTCTTGCAAGCTTTGCGCTCGGCTTTATTCATTACAGCCTTGGCGTAGTATGTTTGTTTTTTGCGATTTATTACTCGGTCAAACAAATTAGTAGCGTTGCGCACATACCCTGTCCAATTTGTGAAGCACCATTTGGTAGTGGCAGTAAATTCACGCTATCGCCAGGTGGTGATAAATGTCAAAATTGTGGGACCACGTTTAAACAAAATGAAACAGAATGAAATGTCTGTCTTAACGATATTCGTTTCGAGACTATAGAACTATAAAAGGAGAAGTTCATGAGAGTACTATTATTTATTATCCTGGGTCTGTTTTCAGTTCAAATGATTTCAGCTGATGAAACTAAAGAAGCCAAGGTAAAAGAATTGCTTCAGGTTATGGATTCAGATGCCATGATCGAGTCGATGTATGACCAAATGGAAATGATGCTTAAAAGTACATCTACACAAATGGGAGTACAGCCAAATGAGAAAGAAATTTTCGACGAATACTATTCAAAGATGATGAACGTCATGAAATCTTCAATTAACTGGGAAGCTATGGAGCCATTAATGATTGAGCTTCACAATAAGCATTACACGGAGGAAGAGATATCAGACATGCTTGAGTTCTACAAAACAGACACTGGTAGAAAAATCATCAAGAAAATGCCTGTTGTCATGCAAGAATCGATGTTGATTGGCCAATCTCTGGTACAGCAAGCGCTTCCGCAAATCCAAGCACTATCAGCTGAGCTAGCTCAAGAGTTACAAAAAGCACGGGCTAAATCTGAATAAGTATACCGACCAAGTCTTAGTCCAGAACTCGATCTTGATGCAACAACATTGTAAATCGAATGTGTCAAAGTTATAAGCATATGTAGGTGACGTAACTTTGACGCAATACTGTCGTATACATTGAGGAAAATCTAAATGACACTAAGCCGGTGCTTATTCTCACGAGGATTTAAAAATGGACATGAAGGTTGATACCAAAATATTAAAGTACGAGCGCAACCGGCGCGCCTGGAGTCAGCAGCATCTCTCTGAAGCCGCGGACTTGAGTTTGCGCACTATTCAAAGAATTGAAACGACTGGATTAGCATCACCCGAGTCAATTAAATCAATAGCCTCAGCTTTCAACGTGACGGTTGAGGAGCTACTTGTAAAAGAACCTATGTTGAATAAATTTCCGCTCTCAGTTAAATCAATAGCTGCATCATTAGCTGCTATCTTACCAATTGCTTATTTATCGTTATCTTTGATGAACTCCAATGATTTATCTGCCGAGCCGACGATTTATACATTCATCGGGGGAGTCAGAGTGGATGAGAATTTGGGCCATCAATTTCGAATCCCTTTAAAGTCTAAACAAGTGTTTACTATACAGATAGATGATAATCATCAACTGCTATTGATAACTCCAGGAGAAAACGATGAGAACCCTGAAACTGAAATAAGGCTTTTACAACGTGAGAGGGATGCCTATGACATTCTTCATGTTGCTAGAACTAAAGGCTCCAGCAGTTTTGAAAGGTCAATATCTTATAGGGTATGCGGTGATGACGTAACATTTTATACTCCTAAAAAAGATAAAATACCGCTTTGTTAATGGGCACATATATACTGGCTGAAGGCTATCGCGCAATAAGTAAAACTTATTGGGAAGCCACAACAGATTATTAAAGCGTTATGACATGCAGATGATGAGTGAACAACCAAACCTCAAAACAAAGCGATTATTGCTACGACCATTTTCGCTACATGATGCATCTGATGTTCAATCACTAGCAGGAGATGCAAACGTAGCAGAAACTACTGCAAGTGTCCCACATCCGTATTTAGATGGCATTGCTGAGGAATGGATAAATACCCATCAGCATAACTGGGATAATGGAAGCCAATGTGTGTACGCAATCACTGATATCGGTTCATCTACATTATTTGGAGCTATTTCAATAATAGATATAAAAAATCATATTGGTGAAATTGGATACTGGATAGGCTCTCAATATTGGGGAGATGGTTATTGTAGCGAGGCATGTAATGAAATCATAAGGTTTGGTTTTGAGTGCTTATCACTGACAAAATTGCATGCTCATCATCTATCTCGAAATCCGGCCTCAGGAAAAGTATTATTAAACGCTGGGATGGTTCATAAACGGAGTGAAGTGATAACTTTTCCTAGGAATGGAACATTAGAACAAATAGAGTATTATGAGATAGTAAAGACTAAATAATCACAAATTAAGTGTCTTCGAAATCTCTTAGTCCGGTGGCATCCGTTAGATGTATTACGTCAGGATAATTATGAAAAGTGATCACAAATCAAATATTAAGAAAATGATGGAAAGTGATAATTTGAAATGCCCTCAATGTTCCAGCATTAATCTCGATTGTCGTGAGTTAGGTATTAGAGGATCACGTTGGAAAGTCATGTTTGGACGTGAATTACTCAATAAGGATGAACTGCTCGCATATGCATGTGACGACTGTGGATTCGTTTTTCTAAGACTTAATAAAATTTAGTCAAGTAAAGGTATATGCCCAGAAGGTTATTTGTGCTCACAGTATTCGAAATTAACTTATAGATGTTAGGTTCCTATCTTCCATGAGTATGCCTGATTACGAATCATATAGCTTAAGAGATCTTATTGATGTCTTGAACAACATAGATAGGGATAAATATCCCGATAGAGTTCAAGCTATTGAAAATATCCTGAATGATAATGAGAAATATCTAATCCTTAAAGCACAGCATGAAGAGATGCTTAAGCAGGAAGAAGCGGACGATTTTGAAGACGAAGAACCAGGCGCCGCTATCGGATTTCGGCTAATTGTTACTGCCATATTGTTGTTGTCTACAGGCTCGCTTCATACAGATTTTGGGGCAATTTATATCGAATCTTTGGGTATGAGGATATTTATTTCTGTCCTACTATTACTTGGCTCGCTAGCGTTGATTCTTGATGCTAATCGCAAGAATAAGGTAATTCCAAAGAGCAAATGAAACGAATTATGCAACATCACGTATGTGCAAATTAATAGCATAATATAGAACTATGATCTCAATGCATAAACCACGATACGTTTATCGAACAACAAGGAAGAACACATGAAACACACTCGTTTACTATTAATCATTTCACTCATCGCACTTACCTCAGGTTACAGTGCAGATTCTAATTCTGATGGAGATGAGTCTGTGAGTGTCACTGAGGACAGTAGGACACTTAAAAAAATATCCCATTCAATGATCAAAGATTACTTGCGTGCAGTGGGCTGTAAAAAACGCTCCACCAAGGAATTTGTGAAGCGCATCAAAGATGAGACTGAACAAACAGATGAGTATGTATCGGAACACTGGAAACTCAAGGCGTGTGGTAAGACACGTAATATAAAGATAGACTTTCATAAAGATGGGAGTAGAGTCTTTATTGAACAATATAGACCATAACCGAAAAACCATGCCGATCGTTGAGGTCGGAAACAAGCCGTGATGTCGTGAACAAATGAAGCAAATGGTATGAACGAAGCATTGATAAACCTTGGGTTCGTCCCATTCTTTGCGCAGCAGCTTTCTGATTACAGTGTCATGGATAGTCGACTCGGCCGTATTGTTTCAGTACAACGATCACTCGTCGACGTTGTTTGTAGTGATCAAAAACGAAGTGTTGAATTATCAATCCACCTTCAGCAATCTGATGCGGTCGATCGTCCCACCATTGGTGACTGGGTTATTTTGGATGAGTCGCTTGCACGTGTAGAACAGGTACTCGACAGGAAAAGCCTGTTTAAACGTATCGGTTCTGGAAACACGACACAGTTTCAACCGATCGCTGCAAACATCGACGTTGTCTTTATCGTTACATCCTGTAATGAGGAATTCAATGAGTCTCGGCTTGAGCGTTATCTTGCATTGTGTAATGACGCTGGAGCGATGCCAGTCATTATACTCACGAAAGCTGATCTGACTGACGACACCAGTCAGTTTATAGAACGAGCCCGAACGCTTCAGTCGGCTGTCGCGGTTGAAGCTGTTAGTGCCCTGGACCCAAGCTCTTTGGATGGTGTGAGAGGCTGGATTGATAACAACGCAACCATTGCATTGGTTGGTTCTTCTGGTGTTGGAAAGTCTACTCTTGTCAATGCATTGGCAGGGGATGAATTGGCCGCGACCGGAGCGATACGAGACGATGACAAGAAAGGCCGTCATACAACGACTCACAGAGAGCTATATCCGCTCGCCTCTGGAGGGCTTATAATCGATGTGCCGGGTATGCGAGAGCTCAAGGTTGCCGATGTGGATGAAGCATTGGGCCATGTGTTTGGCGATATCGAAGAATTAGCCGGCGACTGCAAATTCTCAGATTGTTCACATAGCAACGAGCCAGGATGTGCGGTACTAGCAGCCATTGAATTGGGCGAGCTGGATAGTCGTAGACTTGCCAGTTACCACAAACTGTTGCGCGAGAATGAACATGCCGTTGCGAGTTTGGCAGAGAAACGCGCTAAAGATCGTAGTTTTGGCAAGATGGTCAAAGGTGTAATGCGCCTCAAAGAAGAAACGAGGCGCTAGCGTTTTACTTGTAGGTTCCTCGGATGGGGTAGTTATTATCCGGGTTTCTTATCCATTGTATGCCAGAGACAAACTCAGGCAGGCTTGGCCGGACAAAAGGATTATTCGAAAGGTCGACTACCTGAATATTCCCTTCCTGATTGATAACAAATAGCCCTGGCTCGGAAAAGTTGTGATCGGTTTCTTTCTCAGAACGAGGTATGGAAATGTACACACCCAGTGATTGCATTTGTTCCTGTGTTAATCCATAGGCTATCGGGAAGCTCACATTGAGTTTTTCCATGTGGCTCTCTAATTGTTCTTTGCTATCACCAGATATGGCAATGATATCCACGCCTGCTTCATTTAGCGTTTGTACATGCTGTTCCAGCTCATTGAGATATTTTGTGCACAACGGACAATGTCTTCCTCTATACACAACGACAAGTTTCCAGTCCTTATCGCCGTTTGGCTGAGAGAGCCGTACATGCTCACCATTTAATAGCGTGGCGGTAATTTCAGGAAATTTCGCGCCAGCATGTAATTTGTTTGTATACATCTTTTCTCCTAAATGATTTGTTACATGATACTCAAAGCGTATCTGTTCATGTTTGGTCGTGTGTTTTACCATCACGTCTAACCAGGTAAAACTTCTCTAACCTTATACGCCAGTTTTACAAAATGTATTCTAGGTATACTATGGTTACCTTCTAATGCATTTCAATTAGTAATTTTTTGAAACCAAAAGCATATAAATTTACACAGGAGATAATCAGATATGTCATACGTTGATGGATTTGTAGCAGCCGTGGAGAATGACAATAAAGAAGCATATATAAAACATGCAAAAATCGCAGCGGCAGTATTCAAAGAGTACGGTGCACTAAAGGTCGTTGAATGTTGGGGTGATGAGGTTCCCGATGGTGAGGTCACCTCATTTCCAATGGCAGTGAAATGTAAAGAAAATGAAACCGTTGTATTTTCCTGGGTCATCTGGCCGGACAAGAAAGTACGTGAAGATGGTTGGCAAAAAATGATGGAAGACCCCAGAATGGATCCAACTAACGAACCCATGCCCTTTGATGGAAAAAGATTAATTTATGGCGGTTTCCAAATGATGTTGGAAGAGTAGTTTGGTTTCGCTAATTGATGCATGAGTATTGATGTGCAGGGACTCAATGATCTGGTACGGGATATTCGAGCCTGTGAGCTATGTATAGATCATTTACCGTTAGGTGCACGACCTGTCGTTCAGATTAATTCAGAAGCAAAAATTCTGATTGCTGGTCAAGCCCCTGGGCGAAAAGTTCATGATTCTGGCGTGCCCTTTGACGATGCGAGCGGTGTTAGATTACGCCAATGGCTCGGATTGTCTGAGGGTCAGTTCTACAATGATAAAATCGTGGCACTATTACCGATGGGGTTCTGCTATCCGGGAACAGGGAAGTCTGGTGATTTACCTCCACGACCCGAATGCGCAGAGGCATGGCGTGACAGTGTGATGAACCATCTTGAGCACATAAAACTGACAATACTATTAGGTAAGTACGCGGTTTCGTATCATTTGCCCAATGCGTCGGGAAACCTGACAGAGCTGGTGAAAAACTGGCGCATGTACGGCGGTAATGTTTATCCACTACCGCATCCAAGCCCGCGGAACAATATTTGGTTGAAACGTAATCCTTGGTTTGAGTTAGAGGTAATCCCAGAAATTAGAAAACGCGTCGCAGAGGTTTTGGCCAATCGATAAGAAAGCAGTGGCATAAGGGTGATTGAAAAAGCAACTAACACCTCTTCATGCTATATTGCATGATCAGGTATTGCACGATGGATTTATGTTGAGATGACAATAGAAACGGATGAAGATTTAAAAAAGTTATCAGAAATTGGCAGAATTGTCGCCCTGACTCTGAAGCATATGATGGCTAAGACAGAACCGGGCATGACGACATCTGAACTGGATCTGATCGGGCAGCAGCAATTAGAAAGCTATGGTGCTCAGTCTGCTCCGAAAGTGACCTATAATTTTCCGGGCTATACCTGTATCAGCGTCAATGAAGAGGCTGCTCACGGCATTCCGGGAACCCGAGTTATCCAACCGGGGGATATGGTCAACATTGATGTATCTGCAGTGAAGGATGGCTATTTTGCGGACACCGGAGGATCATTCGTTGTTCCACCCACAAACTTCATAAAGGATAAGCTCATAAGATCAACCAGGCTCGCGCTAGCCGAGGCGTGTCAGAGCGCTGTCGCAGGAAGGCCGTTGAACGGTATTGGGAAATCAATCCAAAAAGTTGCAAAGAAGTCGGGCTTTAGAATTATTAAAAATCTTTGTAGTCACGGTGTTGGGCGAGGTTTGCATGAAGAACCCAAGGAAATACGTGGCTATTATGATCCTAAAGATCGGCGTACGCTGCATGAGGGCCTGGTCATCACGATAGAGCCATTCCTTTCAACCAGGAGTCGATTTGTATCTGAGACTGACGATGGTTGGACATTGGTCGGTCATAAACATAATTTATCGGCGCAATTTGAACACACTATGGTCATCACTAAGGGAAAACCCATGCTACTCACTGTGGCATGAAGTGAGTCGTAAAGGATCATCAATGTCTGCAAATCTACTCACTGAGTTGTTATGGGCTTAACAGGGTATAAATCAGCGGC
Organism: Enterobacterales bacterium; assembly: GCA_965250035.1. Lineage (GTDB taxonomy): Bacteria > Pseudomonadota > Gammaproteobacteria > Enterobacterales > CAXRAF01. The sequence continues at coordinate 706,860 of OZ252282.1, forward strand.
CTTTGCATTGGGGTCATCCGCATCCTTCAGGTGCGCCCAATGGATTTTAACAGGGTTGTTGCTGTTCACCACAACGGCCTGTAGTGTCTCCAATTTCTCTCGGGGGCAGTTAATTCCGGCTTCGGATGAACCGACTCGCATCGAATTTTCCACTATCGAGCAACTGATTATCATCGAGGCAGAAATCAATGGTGTCACTGGGACATTCCTGTTCGATAATGGCTTTTCTCTGAGTGCGGTGAATCAATCGTTCGCAAACAGGGCGGGGGTGTCCTTTACATCGTCTGCAAATATTAAGGATGCGAATAACCAGCGAGCACAAACCAGAGAAACCACCGTGAGCAAGGTAGTTATTGGCAGTCATCAGTTCATAGATACTGGCTTCTATCTGATCGATACCAAACGATTCCTGCCCTGTCATGAGATTGATGGCATTATTGGCGCTTCGATTATTAATAAGGCTAACTGGAAAATTGAATCTGCCAACAAGCAGTTACAAATCGCTTCAAAGCCTTTCCCGCATGTGTATTCGCCGATCAGGCTAAGCTACAGTAGTAATAATAGTGCCTTCATTGATCTGACTGTGAAAGGTAATGTAATTACAACCAAACTTGATTTTGGATCGAACTCAGAACTCAGGACTCGTCGTTCTTCGGTCGGTAATTCGTTGTCAGGGGAACTCGTCGAGCAATCGCGAGGCATACAGTCTCTCTCAGCGACTGGACCAGGGCAACATGAGGACGTTTATTCACTCACTGCAAAAATACCCATCAGTAGTGAAGAAGTCATATTCCCGGCACCTGCGAAACTTCGCTTGCATGAGTCACTCAAGTATGAGGGCTATCTAGGAGCCGGTTATTATTCTGATATGACGGTGGTGCTAAATTCGACTCAGGAAGAAATGAGTTTCAAACCTGATACCGAGTCAGGCACCAGCCGTAGTAACAATTCCTATGGGATGTCATTGTATCCAATCGCCGGGACATGGAAGCTAATACAATTGAATGCAAATGATCCACTCCTCGCGGATGTTGAGTTGATGCAAACCGTTCACGCGATTGACGATATTGAGATGACAGGAATGGATGTGTGCCAGTACCGTGACTATCTAACGACTAAGCAACAGGCGAATGAGTCACTTCGTATTAAATTTGAACCCACTGGGCCTGGCATAACCTTGCCTTTGAGGCAACCAGCAGTCATTCCGTTACAATAAGTAATAGCTGAAAGGAACTCTTATGACCATTGGACTAGTCGTTGTCATCCTGCTCACCTGGTTGCTGTTGAAATATGTTGCTAAAGAACCGCTCTCAATACTCGGTGTCCGCCCGACCAAACAGCGCCTAGTTGAGTTTACGGTTGCTTTTCTATTCATGGCGACGATTGGTTTTATTAATCATCTGTGGCAAGCACACTGGAAAGAAATTTCCTATGCATTAAACCCTGATCATGGTGTGTTAGATTTTTTCGGTGGTACTTTTTGGGTTTTTAAAGCCGTATTGTTTGAGGAGTTATTGTTCAGAGGGGTTCTTCTCTACCTCTTGATTAAAATTATTGGTCCAATTAAGGCCTGTTTAGTCAGTTCGCTGATCTTCGGTATGTACCACTGGTTCAGTTATGATGTCTTCGGAGCGCGAGCTATATTGATGGTGTATGTCTTACTGATCACTGGTGCCGGTGGCTGGATGTTCGCTTATGCGTACGCAAAAACAAAATCTCTCTACGCACCGACTGGTCTCCATATGGGGTGGAATATGGTAACCGCGGTTGTCTTTTCTTCTGGGCCACTTGGACAACAACTACTCTTACAGCAGGGCAAAGCGATACAAACGGGTGACTGGTATACGCTTACCTTCTTTTCGTTACAGACAATTATTGCGCCTGGCATTGTGACAATATATTTAAGTCGACGCTATCGGTCGTCCTAAGAAAAAGATGCGATTACCGATACTGAATGGCATGGTGTACAGTCAATTCCTCGATGGCTGGCAGATCAGTTGGGAGTCAGCAGGTCATTATCGCCACTGGTGTTATCAGGAAAAAGACAGTGGGTGGGAGAACCTAATAGTGGTCATGTTCAATCCCGGGAGTTTGAGTGGTGATGGGGCCAATCTACGACGCGATACCACATTAAGAATCTTGCGCGAGGTGTGTGGTCCTGCCAGGCTCAACCCTTATATCATTAATCTGTTTGATTATGCCTGTCCCTCGCCACAGCAGTTATTTAACGACTGGTCGTCTCGGGATGCACATGACACCGTATTCGATCGGTTGGCGCTTGATCAATTTGATTACGTCATCATGGCATATGGTGATTATGAGAATGGAGGCCAGTACGAAGACGACATCAAGGAGCGAATCCATCGGGTACGAGAGTCATTGCAAACTCTGGAAGAAATTGACCTACCGAGGAACAAGTCGGGTACCCCGAAACATCCACTAATTTGGCAGCGTCAGAAACTCAAACCGGATATCACGCAGAGACTGTCGAGAAAGAGAATTTGTTATAATCAGTCGACTAGTCAGAGCTGATGATCTAAAGGTGCCGATTTTGCGTTTAACAACAGCAGATGTCGGTTTATCTAATTCACGAAGAGTAAATACATTGCTGCGGAAACAAATTTTACGATGGCTCTTAGTAGCCTCATTCACGATTGCTTCACTCACGCAGGTTCGTGCGAATGAAATTGAGTCTGAGCAGGATGCCCCTGTCGAGACAGAGGAGAATGTCATCGTCACAATTGCGAGTCGCGATGACCAGGCGTTATCGGACTTACCTATGAGTATCTCGGTGATTAGTGCGAGTGAATTACAGTCAATAAATCACAGCCATATCCAAGAGGCTATCAATCGCATTCCTGGCGTCAATTTTCACCGGGGTAATGGCCAGGAATACCTACCAGCAATACGCTCTCAAGTATTTACCGGAGCGGGGGGCTGCGGTGCATTGTTGATACTTGAGGGTAATATCCCGGTCAGGCCTGCCGGATTTTGCAACATCAATGAGCTGTTTGAGGCGAACACAGAACTGGCCAGCCAGATAGAGGTAATCCGGGGGCCTGGCACGGTGTATTATGGTTCGAACGCTCTGCATGGTGTCATCAATATCATCACACCGCCTGCCGAGCAGGGAGGACGTATCGCACTTGAAGTGGGAGAGAATGACCACTACCGAACAACATTCAAGACTGGCCATGAAAGTGACGACCATCGTGTTGGACTGGCATTTATCGGTGCCAGTTATGGCGGCTGGCGCGAAGAATCATTCTACGATCAGCAAAAGCTGGCACTACGTCATGAGTACAGTGGGGATGGATTTTCAATCAGAAGCGGCCTCAGTACTACCAATCTGAATCAGGAAACCTCGGGCTATGTGACCGGTGAGGATTCCTATAGGGATTTATCCATCAGTCGGATGAATCAGGATCCGGAGGGCTATCGCGATGTTCAATCACTCAGGTTATGGTCGAGGATTGCGATTGATCATAATGTCGACAGCCGGTTGATTATCACACCCTATCTACGTTCGTCAGACATGAATTTCATGATGCACTTTTTGCCAGGCGATCCCGTCGAAGAAAATGGTCAGACAAGTTTTGGCATACAGTCAAACTATGAAACCTACTTCAATGAGAGTCTCAGGCTGAGGACAGGGTTCGATATCGAATACGCAGATACTTTCTTGCGACAGACTCAGCAGAACCCAACGCCTGGTTCGGCATTTTTGCAAGCGACAATCCCTGCGGGCAAGCAATACGATTATGAAGTCGATTCACGACTGATAAGTGGGTTTGCCGATCTGCATAAAGAATATAGCCGTCGCTTTTCAGTAGGTGCCGGTCTGCGTTTCGAACAGTTGGAATACGATTATACAAACCTGATGAATAGCGGGCGTCTCACAGAAGATGGGCAGACCTGTGGCTTCGGAGGTTGTCGATACAGCCGCCCAGAAAGCGCTGTTGATACCTTCGACAACTGGTCTATCGACCTCAATATGAACTATCTTGCCACGTCAGACACTGCGCTCTTCAGTCGCTTAAGCAGGGCATTTCGCGCACCGCAAGCTACTGAGTTATATCGCCTGCAGAGAGCACAAACCATTGCTGATCTCGACTCTGAGAGTGTGACAGCGTTTGAAGTTGGTTATCAAGCCCGACAGGATGTTTTACGATATCAGGTATCCCTTTACTGGATGACGAAGAAAAACTTTATCTTCCGTGATGCCGACTTCTTCAATGTCAGCGATGGAGAGACCAGCCATCATGGGATTGAATTGGCGTTGAATTATAGCCTGGGTGAGAACTGGTATTTTGGCCTGAGTAGTAGTTATGCCAGGCACCGATATGCCTATGACTCGATTCAGAATGGCATCAATATTAACGGCAAAGATATCGATAGTGCGCCTCGCCTAACGGCTAATAGCCGGTTGGGTTGGCAAAATAATGCGACCAGGATAGAGTTTGAATGGATTCATGCCGATGACTACTATCTTGAACCGACGAATCAGTTCTCCTATGCTGGTCATGATCTAGTTCATCTTGTCGCGAGCCATCAACTCAGTAACTCGCTTGAATTAAAGGCCAGAGTGCATAATCTCCTCGACAAACGCTATGCCGAGCGCGCCGACTATACCTCATTCACAGCCTATCGCTACTTCCCGGGTACGCCTCGACAGATATCGTTGATCCTGAGTTATATGTGGTAATAGATCCGAGTCTATGCGCCTTCACATGGGCAATTTTAGATAAAACGGACTTCCCCTGCGTCGGACACCACAGCGGTAGGTGTCACTGAATGACAGGCTCGACTATCATCTTAGTATGAAAATATTCCGACTGCTCCCACTAAGCCTCTGTCTGGCGCTGTTGTCAGGTTGTTCTGTTTTACCCTGGTCCGACCGGCCATCTCATAATGCGAGTGGTATAATTTGCCAGTGGGGAACCTCGCAGTTTGATTTGTGTGAGTATGACACCGAAGCGGAAATGATTGAGGCCTTACTCAATGAGATGACGCTCGATGAAAAATTGGGTCAGATGACCCAGTCAGTTTGGCACAATAGTGTGACGCCGGACATTATCCGAGAAAAGTTAATCGGGTCGATCATCCATACCGAAGGACCAGTTCCCGGAAGCCAGGTATCCGATTGGACGGCAACATTCGATGCCTTCCAGGCACAGGCTCTGAACACCCGACTGGGGATCCCACTGCTCAAGGGCGTTGATGCGGTGCATGGGCAGAATACATTCGAAGGATCGGTGATATTTCCCCATAACATTGGAATGGGGGCAACACGAAATTTTGACTTAATCCAAAGGGCAGCCGAGATAACAGCATTAGAGACTGCCGCGACTGGATTCAACTGGACGTTCTCTCCCTGTATTGCCATGCCGGAACATGAGCATTGGGGCAGGGTCTACGAGGGCTTTTCGGAGGACAGGGATCTAACTATCGCCGCGGTCACAGCATCAGTGAAGGGACACCAGGGCGAGTCACTAGCGCACAGCCGTACGGTCGCGGCGACTGCGAAGCATTATCTCGGAGATGGCGCGACAGAAGGCGGTCGGGAAGGGGGGAACTCAGTCCTTAGTGAGCAGATCATCCGCGAGCGTCATCTGCCAACCTATCAGGCGGCTGTTGATCAGGGGATCGCCAGTATCATGGTCGGTTTTAACTCAGTTAATGGCATTAATATGCATCAGCATACGGAATTGGTGCAGGGTGTGCTAAAGGACGAGATGGGATTTAATGGCGTGGTTATGACGGACTGGTTGGGTGGCACTCGCTATGGACCGCCACACAGTGTGATTAATGCTGGGGTGGATGTGTTCATGCAACCTGGAAATCACGATGAATTCATCAGTAAAGCGAAGGCTTCAGTTGAAGACGGCACCATCGCCATGAGTCGTATTGATGATGCCGTACGACGCATATTGCAAATGAAATTCAATCTGGGACTCTTTAAACAGCCCTTCAGCGATAGGTCTCTTGCCGACAGGGTTGGTTCAACAGTTCACCGACAGGTTGCTCGCCAGGCGGTACGAGAGTCGTTGGTACTGTTAAAAACATCACCCGATCTTTTACCACTCGATACCGAAGAGACAATCGCCGTGGTTGGTGAGCATGCAGATAATACTGGCTTGCAAAGCGGAGGCTGGTCTATCCATTGGCAAGGTCAGACGCATAGTTATACCGGCGCTACGAGTATTCTCGATGGCATTCAGACACTGACCAATCAGGTAGAGTATTCAGCGACTGGTTGTCATGCCGACATGGAGTCTAGCAAGGTTGTTGTCGTCGTGGGAGAGTTACCCTATGCCGAATTCAAGGGGGACAGTACAAATCTCGATATCCCCGTTCAACAGAAAGCCATGATTAAGCAATGTAAGGATTTAGACAAACAGATTATCCTGATCCTTATTTCCGGACGTCCCATGACCATCACCGACTCGATTGAGGCGAGCGACGCCTTCATTGCCGCCTGGTTACCTGGTTCAGAGGGAGCAGGGGTAGCCGATTTTCTCTATGGCACAGACGGCTTCAAGCCTGTCGGTAAGTTACCTTTCAGCTGGCCGCGACAATACAGTGATTTACCGTTAGCTCCGGATGCCAATGAGGCACTCTATCCGTTCGGCTTCGGCTTGACCGCTTATTAAATAAAAATCGATAAATATATTGCAAATGAGAATCATTATCATTTAATATATTCCTTGTCCCATCCAGATAAGGAATAAAGCATGAAGCTACAATTTATTTGCACTCCCTTCTTACATCGAATAGCAGAGAATGAGCATCTCACCAGAACCTGTTGGGAAAAGGGGTTCGATACTGGGCTGTATTATTTCGAGAAGATGATGTGGGACGAGGCATTGCCTTACCTGGGGCAGGCTTACGAGGCTGCGCTACTGCTATTCGATAATCCCCGTGTTGATGACAATCAATCCGGGGAATGGCTAACAGCGTCCGCTTTGTCACTTATATCAACGCTCGCTAATCTAGATCTGCATGAGCATATCGCGACGATTCATGCAGAAACGACTAAACGGTTGCAAAAATTACAGCAGACAGGTGCTGACGGCGGCTTCTGGCGGCAGAAATTTGATGAGCAGATAGCGGTCCATTCATTGCATCCGGATTCCCTGGATCAATTTGCCGGTATGCAAATCGTTGACCGCAAAATATATCCGCAAGGTGCTACTTTACACTAGCCTATTACATGTTCGGGTAGTTCGGACCGCCGGTACCCTCTGGAACAACCCAGGTGATATTCTGAGTCGGATCTTTAATATCACAGGTCTTACAATGCACACAATTTTGCGCATTAATCTGTAGATACTTCTCACCTGAGGTTTCATCATCCAGAATTTCATACACGCCAGCAGGACAATAGCGTTGCGCGGGTTCATCATATAACGCCAAATTGTGTTTCACTGGAATTGAGGTGTCTTTCAATTGCAGGTGGACTGGTTGATCCTCTTCATGCACAGTACTGGAGAGATAGACAGACGACAAGCGATCGAACGATAACTTACCATCTGGTTTTGGGTAGTCAATTTTAGGGCATTCAGCGGCAGGCTTTAATGACTCATGGTCTGGTTGACTCACGGTCATTGTGAATGGCAGTTTGCCGCGGAAGAGGATTTGATCGATGCCTGTGAATAGGATACCGCCGATCAGGCCCCACTTATGGAATGCAGGGTAGGTATTTCGTGCGCGATACAATTCATCATAAATCCAGGAAGATTTGACTTTATCTTCATAACAATCAATCTCTGCATCACCTGCGAGTGTTTCTGCAATGGCTTCTGCAGCCAGCATGCCGGATTTCATTGCGGTATGACTGCCCTTAATCTTGGGCAGGTTCAGAAAGCCCGCTTCGCAGCCCACCAGAACAGCACCAGGCATGGTGAGTTTAGGAAGGGCTTGAATTCCCCCCTCATTGAGGGCCCTTGCGCCATAACTGATGCGTTCTCCACCGGTTAAATATTTCGCAATCGAGGGATGTGTCTTAAACCGCTGAAATTCCTGAAATGGACTCAAATGTGGATTTTGATAGTTCAATCCCACCACGAAGCCTATCGCGACCTGGCGATCCTCAAGATGGTACATAAACGATCCGCCATAGGTGGCATTATCGAGTGGCCAGCCGGCGGAATGCAATACCAGGCCTTCTTCATGTTGTTCTTCAGGTATCTTCCATAACTCTTTGATACCTATGCCGTAATGCTGCGGTGAATCTTCATTGGTTAGATTGAACCTGGCCATGAGCTGTTTGCCCAGATGGCCACGGCAGCCTTCACTGAATATGGTGTACTTCGCTCGTAATTCATAACCGGGTTGATAGGTAGCCTTTTCGCTACCGTCCTTAGCGATGCCCATATCGCCTGTCGCGATACCCGCTACTCTGCCATCTTCATCATAGAGCACTTCACTGGCGGCAAAGCCGGGAAAGATTTCAACACCGGCCTGTTCGGCTTGCTCTGCTAGCCAGCGACAGACATTGCCCAGGCTAACAATATAGTTGCCGTGGTTTTTCTGTTGTGGGATGAGAAGTGACGTCGGCCAACTCAATTGGCCTTTTTCTCTAAGGAACAGGAATTTTTCATTTTCTACCGGGGTATTCAGAGGGGCGCCGAGTGATTTCCAGTCTGGGAGCAGTTCATTGAGAGCCCTGGGCTCAAGTACTGCTCCTGATAGGATGTGTGCTCCTACCTCGGAACCTTTTTCAACCACGACCACCTGGATGTCGGGATTAAGTTGCTTTAACTTGATTGCGGCACTGAGACCGGATGGCCCGGCCCCAACGATGACTACGTCAAAATCCATGGATTCTCTGGTCATTTTTTATAATTCTCTCATTGCTCCTCACGCGAAAATCATTATACCTGAGCAGATGGTCAATTTCAGTCTCCAAATGATTGGTTTTCTGAATATTTTGTCGCAATTAAACCATTCAAATAGGCGGATTTAACCTGATACTGGTGCCGACTTTATGATATCCTCGCGTTCTGTTTTTATATTGTCAGATAAACCGTTTATTGGAGGCCAAGTTGAAGGTTTTAGTCGCTATAAAGCGAGTCATCGATCCTTACGTCAAAATCCGAGTAAAGGATGACGAAACAGGTGTCGAAACCGCTAACGTCAAAATGTCTATGAACCCATTCTGTGAAATTGCCGTCGAGGAAGCTGTGAGGCTAAAAGAGAAGGGCGCAGTTGAAGAAATTGTGGTCGTTTCTATTGGTCCTGCACAGACCCAGGAAACCCTCAGAACAGCGCTAGCTTTGGGTGCTGATCGAGCGATTCATGTGGTCACAGAAGAGAATGTCGAGTCTCTGGGTGTGGCAAAAATACTCAAAGCCATTGCTGATGAAGAGCAGCCTGGCATGGTCATCATGGGCAAGCAGTCGATCGATACTGATAATAATCAGACCGGACAAATGCTGGCAGCCCTCATGGATTGCCCTCAGGCAACCTTCGTCTCTGAAGTGACTGTCGCTGACAATGAGCTGACAGCGGTACGCGAGATAGATGGTGGACTAGAGACCTTGAAAATGTCGCTTCCTGCTGTTGTGACGACGGATTTGCGCCTCAATGAGCCACGTTTCGCCTCGCTGCCAAACATCATGAAGGCCAAGCGTAAGCCACTAGACAGTAAGCCTATCGAGAGCCTTGGTGTAGACGTGACGCCACGACATGAGATATTGAGTATCTCTAAACCGGCTGAGCGTTCCGCTGGTATCAAGGTAGAGTCGGTCGATGAGTTATTGGATAAATTAAGAAATGAAGCGAAGGTGTTAGCATGAGTACATTAATCATTGCAGAGCATGACAATGCCGAACTAAATCCTGCCACCTACCGTGCCATCGCCTGTGGTTGCGCAATTTCTGAGTCAGTTGATGTTCTGGTAGCCGGTAGCGGGTGCCAGGCCGTGGCTGATGCTGCTGGAAATGCAAACGGTGTCGCCAAGGTGATTCATATCGATGATGCTGGAATGTCACATCCAACCGCTGAACTCGTAGCAGACGCTGTACTCTCACTTGCAGATGGCTATTCTCACATCGTTGCCGCGGCGACCAGTTTTGGTAAAAACTGCTGTCCACGGATTGCGGCCAAACTGGATGTCATGCAGATTTCAGATATTACCGCTGTTATCGACGATTCGACATTCGAGCGACCTATTTATGCAGGTAATGCGATTGCCCGCGTCAAATCAAATGACTCGGTAAAGGTCATCACTGCACGCTCGACTGCGTTCGATAGTTTGGGTGAGGGCGGCAATGCTTCCGTTGAATCGGCTACAGCACCTGGCTCTACGGTTACCAGTGTGTTTGTCGGACACGAACTAACCGAATCGGAACGTCCTGAATTGACGGCTGCATCGGTGGTAATCTCCGGTGGCCGAGGCATGGGTAGTGGTGAAAACTTCGCCCTTCTTGAACGGGTTGCCGATAAGCTTGGCGCTGCGATTGGCGCATCACGTGCTGCCGTAGACGCTGGTTTTGTCCCGAACGACTATCAGGTCGGACAGACGGGAAAAATCGTCGCACCAGAGTTATACATTGCCGTCGGCATATCGGGCGCGATTCAGCACCTGGCTGGCATGAAGGACTCAAAGGTCATCGTTGCCATTAATAAGGACGAGGAAGCGCCCATATTTGAGGTGGCAGACTATGGACTGGTTGGTGATCTGTTTACGGTATTACCGGAATTAGAAAGCAAACTATAAAAAAGGCCCGCAAGGGCCTTTTTTTATCGACTTGTCAAACTACACCGAAAATAGTTTAATGAGCGCAGATGATCGACTTGCGAGTCGACGTACCAAATTACAATAACAATTATAGAGGTGTCTCATGGCCGTTCACCGCGGAGAATTTAATACTCGTTTAGGATTCATTCTGGCTGCTGCTGGTTCAGCCGTTGGGTTGGGTAATATTTGGAAATTTCCCTTTGAGGTAGGCAACGGCGGCGGTGCTGCCTTCGTGGTTATCTATCTGATTTTCTGTTTCTTACTCTGCTTTCCAGTCATGGTGGCAGAAATCGCGATTGGACGTAAAACACGGCGTAATCCGGTGGGGGCTTTCAAGGCACTTCAAACCCCGAAGTGGAGTTTTATCGGTAAGCTGGGCTTATTATCAGGCTTTCTTATCTTGTCTTTCTATAATGTGGTTGCGGCCTGGGCGTTCGGCTATTTCATTGAGATGCTGCTGGGTAACTTCGATATAGGAAGTCAGTTTGGTGCCTTTATTAAGGACTGGCTCAAGATCGGTTTATTTGGCATCATTTTCATGAGTTTAACAGCATACATTGTTTCTCATGGTGTTCAGAGGGGCATAGAGAAAGCCGCATCCATTTTGATGCCGTCTCTCATTATCATCATGATCCTTTTGCTGATCTACTCCTTGACTCTTGGTGGAGCCATTGATGGGTTGCGATTCTATCTGGTACCTGACTTCAGCAAGATCACCGGACAGGTTATTTATTCAGCCCTGGGCCAGGCCTTTTTCTCACTTTCGCTAGGTATGGGCGCTCTCATCACTTACGGAAGTTATCTTAGTAAGCGACAAAATATTGTGACTTCTGCCGCGATGATCACCCTGATGGACGTCGGGATCGCCTTCCTGGCCGGTTTGATGTTATTCCCCTTGGTGTTCTCACAAGGCTTACCACCGACCGGCGGTGCAGGCCTCATATTCGTCACCCTGCCGGGTGTTTTTGAGAACTTCGGGCCAAACATGGGCGTCATTGTCGGGGCGCTATTCTTCTTACTACTGTCATTCGCTGCATTAACCTCCACGGTTTCGTTACTCGAAGTTCCGGTTTCTTACATGGTCGATGAGCATAAAATGAAGCGTAAAAAAGCGGTTTGGTTAATGGCTTCGCTGATTTTCCTGATCGGCATACCGTCGCTACTATCTAACGGAGCATCAAGTTTCTGGTCTAACTTTATCGATATTATTGGTCTATCCCGAGAGGGCATGTCGGATTTCTCATTCATGACCTTTATCGGCTGGGTTGCTAACGATACCTTCCTGCCATTTGGTGGTATGTGTATTAGTTTCTATGCCGCCTACATCTGGAAGAAGCACAATCTATCCGAGGAGATTGGCCATGGCTTTAAGAATTATGAAGGCTCTGGGATAGAGAAATTCATTAATTTCTCGATTTCCTACCTTGCGCCGGTGGTTCTGGCTGTGATCTTCGTCTTGACTGTGATGAACCGGTTCTTCGGCATCGACTCGATCGCCTGAGGACAACACATATCATGACCCAAGAGAATGTAAAACAACCGAGCCTGGCCGATGCCTTAATCCCGATTTTGGCATTGATCGTCATGCTCGCCGGCAGTGTCTTCTATTTCGGTGACAACTCATCGTATGGTCCTAATCAGATCGTATTGATGATCTGTACCGCCATCGTGGTGCTCATCGCTATTAAGAATGGACATCGCTGGCAAACCATCGAGAAGGCAATCGTCAAGGGCATTTCGATGGCCATGGTTGCCATCCTTATTCTTCTGCTAGTCGGTGGCTTGATAGGAACCTGGATCCTGGCTGGTATCGTTCCTACTATGATTTATTACGGATTGAATATCCTGTCGCCTGATTATTTCTACGTGGCTTCCTGTTTAATCTGTGCCGTGGTTGCGATTAGTATCGGGAGTTCATGGACCGTCGCAGGAACCATTGGTATCAGTCTGATCGCCATGGCCGGCGCACTGGGCTTGTCGCTTGAAATAACTGCGGGTGCCATTATCAGTGGCGCCTATTTTGGTGACAAGATGTCTCCATTATCAGACACGACTAATCTGGCACCGGCGGTCACTGGAACCAATCTGTTTGATCATATCCAGCATATGACCTGGACGACCATTCCAAGCTTGATCATTGCAGCCATTTTGTTCTTAGTGATTGGACTGCAAGCTGACAGTTCTGCCAATCTGTCTGATCTGGATCAAACCCTTGCGATTTTGCAAAGTCAGTTTAATTTATCACTCTGGCTTCTGGTGCCATTGCTATTGGTATTTGCCATGGCGGTGAAGAAGGTACCAGCCATTGCAACTATTTTCATTGGTGCACTGTTGGGCGGTGTTTTCGCAGTGATTTTTCAAAGCGATAAAATCATTACTCCTGCCGATCCTGAGTTATCTTCCACATCACATGTTTTGACGACGGTTTGGACCGCCTTATTCGATGGCTATCAGTCAAGCAGCGGCAATGCTGCGATAGATGATCTGCTGAGTCGTGGTGGTATGTCCAGCATGCTCAATACTATCTGGCTCATTATCACAGCATTATCCTTTGGGGCCGTTCTGGAACTAACTGGGCTATTGCAGAAGGTCGTGAGTAGTATATTAAGTATGGTTAAATCAACCGGTAGTTTAATCGCCTCTACCGTACTGACCTGTATCGGCTGCAACATCCTAACGGCAGATCAGTACATGGCGATTGTATTGCCAGGACGAATGTATAAAGTTGAGTTTGAAAAACGGGGACTCGATCCACGCAATCTCTCTAGAACATTGGAAGATTCTGCAACCATGACTTCGGCTCTCATACCATGGAATACCTGTGGTGCCTTCATGGCAAGCACGCTGGGTGTGGCAACATTGGCGTATCTGCCGTTCGCTTTCTTCAATTACTTGAATCCGCTTATCTCTATGATCTACGGATATACTGGTTTCAAGTTAATCCCACTTGAGAAAGGCCAGACAGCAACTGAGTCAGTCTAGACATCTCGGTTTATCCAGTGTTCAAAATAATCTGACGCTGGATAAATCCTGAGTCCTAATCACAGTATCCAATTCTTCTGCGAGCCGTTCGCTGTCTTTAAACACCTGTCGCCAGTAGCTGATACGGTCAGCATCTTCCAGAACGCTAAAGTCGGTTCTGTCTGGGATCTTGCCATAGGGTAACGAGGCGATGAATTCTTCACTGGGACATATCATCACGACATTGTCGTAATTGGCTTTCCTGACCGGGCGGTTCAGTCGCTTATCGAACCAGCCTGCCTTAGGATCGGCATTAAAATGTGGATACAACACCAGATCTGGACCGCTTATTTTCATATCGAAATGATAATCGATGATACCGCCATCACGGTACATCCCAGTAGGACAACCCGGTATATCGCGTATACCTGACATAACCATAGGAATAGAGCCGGAAGCGAGTAATGCTGGCTTGAGGTTTACCTCAGTTAAGTCGACGGTCTGAGTTGGTATGTTATCGGGATCGGTAAATTCGAACCGTGAACCTTGACTGCGGAAAATATAGCGCTCGAATTGTTTCGCCAGATGCTTTCGATCAATACGATTATTGATATAACTCCTGACCAAACCAAGCCCTTGTATCGCCTTGTTTTCTCGTGCACTGAATCCGCGAGACTTGGCGACGATAAAATGCGCTTTGAATATCGGATTGTCGATGATCTCTCGAACACCCCGTTCACCGAGCATGACTTCCAGTAGTGCCATCGCCTTTTCTGAAATTTCGGCTCGATCGACCTGTTTTGAATAGACGGTTTCAGAATAATTTTTCGCTAGTCGCTCGATTGCTGCCACAGGATCCGCTTGACCGAAACAGGCAGCGCGAAAGGCACCGGCACTCGAGCCGACGATATCCAATACCTCAGATCGGTCGTTGAAAAATTCACCGAACAGATATTTGTCCCACGCGAACAAGGTGAACCATTTCGGTCCGCCGCTTGCTCCGATGAAGGTTGAAAACAGGTTTTGCTGAAACCCGTCACGTTGTAATACGTCATACGCCGTCTGACCGGCGTAGATAACCAGATGCTTATTGATGGTGCTAGATTCTCTGTGAAATTATTTGCTTAGTAGCTTATCGACTGCTCTGTTGAGTCTATCAGGATCGAATGGCTTTGTTAACCAACCAGAGGCGCCTGCCTGCCGGCCATTTTGCTTCATTTCATCACTGTGTTCAGTAGTCAATAATAGGATAGGGGTCATTCGATAGTCATCTAATGCTCGGAGATGTTTGGTCAATTCGATGCCATTCATTTCATCCATATGTAGATCCGTGATCACGAGATCTGCACTTTGTTCTTTGGCGAGGTCGAGGGCGCTGGTGCCATCATCGGCGGTGAGCACCGTATGACCGCCTTCTTCTAATATTGAGCGAACCATCTCGCGCATTGTACGTGCATCGTCGACTGCGATTATCAATGCCATCTGTCGCATTCCTGTTGAGATATTAATAGTTAGAATATAGTTCATAGAATACGAAAAACAACAATCGAGCACAATTTTTATCTGCTCAGGAACGTGCTATTCTTCGCATCACTCTTTAAAGATAAACAGACAGGCAGGTGAGTTTGTGACGGATAAAAAAGACTTGGCTTTTGACTCAAAAGTGATTCATTCGGGACAAGCGCCTGATCCTCAAACCGGCGCGGTGATGCAGCCCATCTATGCGACCTCAACCTATGCACAGTCGGCACCAGGTGAGCATACTGGCTATGAGTACTCGCGCTCGGAGAATCCAACTCGAATGGCGTTGGAAAGAAACCTGGCTGCGCTTGAGGAAGGAATCGCTGGTTTGGCATTTTCTTCAGGTTTGGCCGCAATCGATGCCGTATTACAGAATCTGCCGGCCCAATCACACGTGGTCGCCCTCGATGATTTATATGGAGGAACGTTTCGTCTGTTTAATCGAATTAAGTCCAAGCATGCCGGAATGAAATTTACCCACATTGATATGGCGAACCTGGATTTGTTAAGAGAGTCGATCACGCCTGAAACCCGACTGATATGGCTGGAGACTCCCTCTAATCCACTCCTGAAATGCGTCGATCTCGCTGCGATTGCCGACATAGCGAAGGAACATAATATTCTGACCGTATGCGATAACACGTTCGCCACCCCCTATAACCAGAAACCCATTACACTCGGCATCGATGTGGTGATGCATTCGACGACCAAGTATATCAATGGTCATTCAGATATTATCGGCGGTGCATTGATAATTGGTGATAATGAACAACTGGCGGAAGAATTAAAATTCATGCAGTTCGCTGTCGGTGGAATAGCCAGCCCATTCGATAGCTTCTTAGCGCTCAGAGGCGTGAAAACCCTATCGGTGCGCATGCAGCGCCACAATGCCAATGCCCAGAAACTAGCCGAACACCTGACTGGCCTGGATCAAGTTGAGCGAGTATTTTATCCGGGACTTGCGGATGACCCAAATCATGAATTGGCTGCTAAACAAATGAGCGGATTCTCAGGCATGGTTTCCTGTTATATCAAGGGTGATCTGGCCCGCACCAGTGAATTTATGCAACGGCTTCAACTATTCACTCTCGCGGAAAGCCTGGGAGGCGTGGAGAGCCTGATCAATCATCCAGCGATTATGACTCATGCCTCGCTCCCAGAGTCTCAACGGCAGAAACTGGGGATTTTTGATAATCTGGTACGATTCTCGGCGGGTATTGAGGACATCAGTGATCTCATCGCTGATGTCGATCAAGCACTCAGCTGATTGCTAACCAGCTGAATTATTTATGACTGATTGAGCAGATTAGCCGGGGAGAACTGGTCGGTAAGCGATCGTGCCGTCTCATCCCAATCTACCCGGTTAGAAAGCAGTCGATTAAAGAGGCGAAAATTTACACCAATCTCACGCAGGTATGCCTTAACCTCTCTCACCTTAGGATCTGATTCAAAGGCATTGGGCTCTTTGAGATTGCCAAAGATGATACGATTACCGGATCGATCCGAGTGGGCATAATAGAAATCACCAAATACCTTCTGATAGGTCACCGACTCATGATGGTATAGTTTGTTTGTTGAAAAGGTGTTTGCAATCAATAAACCATCGGGTGAAAGAATGCCTTTGATTTCCTTGAAATACTCTTCGGTCATCATGTGTTCAGGGATGTAGTCACCATTGAATGCGTCTAAAATGATGACGTCATACTTAACCTGTCGCAATAGCTGCTTTTTTACAAACACCCGGCCATCGATAGTATGGATTTTTTGCTTGTCGGAATCTTTATATAGAAACCAGTCTCTTGCCACTTGAACAACAGCAGGGTCTATCTCAGCTGTATCAATTATGGCGTCTGGATAGATTCTCTCCAGCGTCATCGGTAATGTGCCACCACCGAGCCCGATGATCAGAATGCGTTCGGGTGATTGCGGGATTTGGGTAAAACCAGCCAGAACTAATTTTGAATAGCTGAAGACAAGACGTTCGGGATCACGGACATCGAAGCAACTTTGACGCGTGGGTCTGCGTGACAGACTCCCGAAAATCATGCAACGCTCACCGCGCGTTTCAGTGACCACGATATTTCTATACATGGATTTTTCAGAATGTAATGTCTTCGCACCAACCATTGTTGAAAGAAACAGTAATATGAGAAGTACCGTAATTCTAGCCGTGAACATCATCAGGACTCCAGTTAAAGAATAAACAGATCATTCCTGGAATGGCGACGGCCAGGCAGGTCGTTAACATGATCTGATTTATTTCAAACATCAAAACAAAATAAAATGCAGTACCGATGGTACCAAGCGCACTTCCCAGAGTCGATACGAAATACAGTAGGCCTGCGGAGAAACCACTCGTCACCTCAGAAGTAACCATCATACGAATCGAGTAGGGAGATATCATACCCAATATCCCGGCGGGGATGAAAAATAAGAGAAACGAAGCGAGCAGGGATGCATATCGCGGATCCTCAGTGATATCGAACGTCAGGGCAATGAGTTTGTCGCCAAAGAGCACCAGGGGCAGTAGGCTCAGGCCGGCACAGACAAACAGCAGGCCATATTTACGAATAGACGGCTTGTAAAGTGATAGTTTTCCACCCGCTAGATAACCGATAGCGAGTGCAACCAGGAACGTGGTAATGATGCTTCCCCAGATGTAGATTGAACCACCAAACCAGGGCGCCAATATTCGCCCTCCAAGCATCTGAATTGCCATGACTGAAAAGCCACTAACGAAAGCCATACAGGGAAAGACCCAACGCACCATAAACTACTCCAAAAATAATCTTGTTGAGCCCGCAATGATCCTCTAAAGCGGGCTTTTTTTTGTTATGATGAAGTATATAAACAAATGCATATATAATCTTGGGTTTTCTCATGGATCAGGAAAAACTTTTCAATGTTGACGCCAGTCAGCTGATAAATCGGCTGTCTACGATACTGAAGACTGGACAGGGTTATGGACCTGAGTTTAAGCCGACGATTAAACAGGCTATTCAGTTACTCAAACGAGTCAAGGCCAATCGAGCCAATTCCCATACCTATTTCACCCTGGGCGAGCTGTTTTTACAATTACAGGATACGGCCTTTGCCATAGAAGCTTTCAAAACGGCCTGGACTCTGGAACCTGCAAATGTCAATGCTGGAACCTACTATGCGTTATTGCTTGAGCAGACTGGTGCCCTAGATCAGGCTATTGCGATATATCTGTTATTAAATAAAATTCAGCCGGAGAATCTAGAACTCGTCAATCAGATATTGGAACTGGCCTTTCAACAACGTGATATCAACTTATTGGTCGATACCTGTAATACTCTGCTTACCAGAGGGGCTTACGCAAGCGTCTATTATTACCTGACACGAGCACTGAATTTATCTGGCAACCACAAGGATGCTTTAAAACAGATTAGTAAGGCAGTTGAGTTAGAGCCGGACAACTCACTCTATTTGCAACGTCTCATTCACCTGTTATATAAGTGTGAGGACTATGCAACGCTAACTAACTACGCTGAATACCTCTTATCTGATTCTGATATCGATATCGAATACCGGGTCTTACTCGCTAATAGCTACATCAAA
This sequence comes from Enterobacterales bacterium, assembly GCA_965250035.1. Classification (GTDB taxonomy): domain Bacteria; phylum Pseudomonadota; class Gammaproteobacteria; order Enterobacterales; genus CAXRAF01. The sequence goes on from OZ252282.1 coordinate 725,668, forward strand.
ACAGGACAAATTCAACGCGGGCGCGATACCTTCGTTCGTTGCCTAAAATTGTCAAAGAATCAAAATGAGCGGCTCGAAGTGCTTACTGAGATAGCCTTGTATTACTGTTATGAAGAACGCAACCTCAACAAGGCGCGATTCTGGAACCAATATGTATTACACAAGAATCCTACGCACTCAAAAGCACTCAATAATCACGGGGTCTTTTCTGATAATTGGCAAAAGATGGTCAACTCTTACGAGGAGTCGCTAAGGCATGACCCTGATAATCCTCAAACACGATCCAATCTGGGCTTGGCGTTGTTTCGCACCAAAGATATGGAACGCGGATTTGAGTTGTATGAGAGTAGGGTGGATGTCGATATGCCTCACCTGAAGCCCTACTTGCGCTATCCTGAATCAATTGCAGGTAAGAAACTGTTTGCCTGGGATGAGCAGGGTATTGGGGATATGTATATATGGTCAGGCTTGTTCAGCTTTCTGCAGCGGGATGGGGTTCAAGCAACGATTCAGGTCGATCCGAGACTGCTATCTCTGATGCAACGCTCATTCCCTGATTTATCTTTCACAGCAGAGGAAACGAGCGAGATTCTAAGGCAAGAAAACCTTTCTAATTATGATGCCGTCGTGATGTTCATGAGTATCGCGCGCTACTATTTTAATGACATCCGCGCGGCGAATGACCTTCATGATATGGGCAACCCGAAGGCGCCGCATCTAATGGCATCTGAGAGTCGAATATCCGAGATTAAAGAAATGCTGGCTGAATTCAGCGATAAAAAAGTCGTTGGTTTGTGTTGGCGTTCATCTGTGACGAAATTTTTACGTGACCAATACTATATGACGATTGCGGATGTGATCGAATTGTTCGAGGGATTAGATTGTTACATATTAAATCTACAGTACAACACGACTGACGATGACCTGATAGAATTATCGAATGCATTTGGCAATCGATTCATTCATCTGCAAGGTATCGATCTGAAGGATGATCAGGAATCCGTCGCCGCAATGATTATGGCGTGTGACTTCGTTGTGTCAGTCCCCACTGCTGTGAGCGCACTATGTGGCAGCTTAGGACAGCGATTATTGGCGACGGCGGGCGTAGGTATCGTTGGTAAACCAACACATCCATTCATGGCCAATGCAACGGGAATATACAATACCGGGATCGTGCATGAAGATCTGCACTATATAAAAGAATGTATAGCCGAAGAAATAGCATCTAATTAACTCACTCTACAATAAAAAATATAATGACAATTACAGAAAAATTTAGAAAAGATTATCAACCATTCCCATTTGATGTGAACCGAATTCAACTCGATTTTAATTTCCGAGAGGACGTGTGTCTCGTCGAAAGTGTCCTTGAGATATCACGCAAGGCCGAGTCTGATTTTAGCGAGCCATTGGTGTTAAATGGTGAGGAACTCAGTCTGGAGTCCATCAGCCTGGATGGGGTCATACTCACGCCGGGTGCCTATCGTTTGTCGGATAAAGAGTTACGTATTTCTGATGTTCCGGACGATTTTGTGTTACGCATAAAAAATACGATTAACCCGGCGCAGAACACTAGTTTAAATGGCTTGTACAAATCCAATAAGAAATATTGTTCCCAATGTGAAGCAGAAGGGTTTAGGCGGATTACCTATTTCCCGGATCGTCCTGATGTCCTGAGTCGGTACGAAGTCACGATTAGTGCCGACAAGGAGAAGTATCCTTATCTGTTGTCAAATGGTGAACTCATCGAGCAAGCCGAATTAGATAATGGCAGGCACATGGCGAAATGGGCAGATCCTTTTCCTAAGCCGAGTTATCTGTTTGCACTGGTCGCAGGTGACTTCGATCTATTGGAAGACTCATATACGACACGATCTGGAACCGAGGTGGCCTTGCAGATTTATGTCGATAAAGGAAAGTTAGATCAGTGTGATTTTGCGATGGAAAGTCTGAAAAAGTCGATGCGCTGGGATGAACAAACCTATGGCCTGGAATATGACTTAAATCGTTACATGATTGTCGCGGTCGGTGATTTCAATATGGGTGCCATGGAAAATAAGGGGCTAAATGTTTTCAACACAGCCTACGTGTTAGCCAATAATAAGACAGCGACAGATAGCGATTTCGCTGGGGTTGAAGCAGTCATAGGGCACGAATATTTCCATAATTGGACTGGCAATCGTGTCACCTGCAGAGACTGGTTTCAATTGTCACTGAAAGAGGGCTTAACCGTTTTTCGCGAGCAACAGTTCAGTGGTGATATGAATTCTGAATCGATACAGCGTATTGATGATGTCAAAACATTACGAGCACATCAATTCCCTGAAGATGCGGGGCCTATGGCGCATCCGATACGTCCGGATTCATATATTGAAATGAATAACTTCTATACGCATACCGTCTATATCAAGGGTGCCGAGGTGATTCGTATGCTACAAACCATCCTTGGGAAACGACAGTTCAATCAGGGTGTCCGCCATTATCTGGAGAAACATGATGGGCAGGCAGTGACATGCGAAGATTTTGTTGTAGCCATGGAAGAAGTCTCGGGTATCGATTTAAGTAAATTCAGATACTGGTATTCCCAGGCGGGTACACCAGAAGTCACAGTCGAGGGCATATGGCTGGACGACAGTCAGCAGTTTATTCTTGAATTTGAGCAATCTTGTCCTCCTACTCCCGGACAGAGCTTGAAGCAGCCATTTTTCATTCCAATTAGTTTAGGCTTACTAGATGACGATGGTAATGCGATGACCTTGGATGTTTTATCGGAAGGGACGGATACCAGTCTGCAGATGAATAGTCTGAAAGATGAAGTCACCCTCATGCTAGTTAAGAGCCATCATCGCGTCACCTTTCAGAATGTTAAGAAAAAGCCCGTGCCATCCTTATTAAGAGGGTTTTCGGCACCCGTCAAACTCAATTATGAGTATATAAATTCAGAGCGAATCAAATTAATCTCTCACGATAAGGATTCGTATGTGAGTTGGCAGGCAAACCAGGATCTGGTTAAACAGACCTTTGACGCCATATTGGCTGATAACAATCAGAGCGATTCCTTTATTGACCACCTCGCCGACCTCTTGGATAGCCGTCGAGCGATTATTGCTGACGAGACAATCGATCCGGCATTCAAAGCACTGCAATTGGAAATAGCGCCAATCGGTGTGTTAATGGAAACCTATCAGCCAATACCAATTGCTCGATTGATTGACCTATGGCCTGAGGTGTATCGTGCAGTCGCCGAGAATCTTATCGATGAATTGCTCGTCGCTGCCGACCAGTGCGAGAGCAAACTCGAAGATGATTCAATCACTGCCAAAGAGAAGGCATTGTGGCGCCGCCTCTTGGTGACCATCTACAGTATCGCTGCGGCGACACAGCGTCCTGAGGTCTTCAGCAGGGCAGAAAAACTGTATCAGTCACAACAATCAATGACAATTAAGCAAGGGATGTTAACCATTATTCATCATAACTACACTGATCAATCCGGTCCCATGCTCGATCATTTTTATGATGATTGGCAGGATGAGGAACTGGTATTAGACAAGTGGTTCAGCATTCAATCGACTCTGGCGGATGACCGTGTTTTTGAGCAAATTCAGGAGTTGCTGAATCATGCTGATTTCACCATAACGAATCCAAATAAGGTACGTGCCCTGTTATTCCGATTCGCAATGGGTAATCCCACCCAATTTCATCATGAGTCTGGAAGGGGCTATGATTTAATTTGTCGTTATGTGATAAAACTGAATCGAAAAAATCCTCAGGTAGCAGCGCGCCTGTGTTCCGCATTTAATGGTTGGCGACATCTAGATTGTGACAACCGCAAGACAATGATGCAGGATGCACTGAAACGTATACTCGCACATGACAACCTGTCTGCTGATGTATTTGAAATAGCCAATAAAGCATTAGCTTGATTTAGCATAGGAGACCAGAAGGTAATGGCAATTATTAACTGTCCGGCTTGTAAAGAGCGTATCTCATCTGCAGTAGAAACCTGCCCGCACTGTGGGACTGCAATTAATGATGTCGAGAGTATTGAGAAGGCAGAGCGTGATACACGAAATCAGCGCTTTAAGAAGAAGGCAAGGCTACAGAATATGTCTTTTTTATGTATGCTTGTCTTTGCTACGGGCGCACTGTTGATGTATTTCGGTATGACGAATTCAGATAACCTGTATCAGGAAATAGGGCGGCTGATGATTGGCCTGGGTTTCATTGGTTATATCGGTTTTCGAGCAGCGATTATGTACATGAAATGGAATTGATGACCATTTCTGGCGTTACGCCTTGACGCCATTTAATCGCGACTGGTTTGCTTCAGTCGAACCTTTTGCTGTATAGACCATCGTTTTGTCATCAATTCCTTTTAGAATGTTTAGGTTGCGTTCCACATTCCGTTGACTGATTGCGATGACCTTGGCATTCACTTCGTTCAGGTCGTGACACTCTTTCAACGCCTTCTGTAATTCTTTAAATTGGGAATAGAGTCCTTCACTTGAATCGGTCTGTGCAATGTAGGATTGCAGTTGCTGCAATCCACGTTGGCCGATAACGCGTTTGTTCAGGTAATCCTGCCTGTTGAACGATGCTTGCTCGACCTGTTGTAACAACTTTTGCTTGTCATCAGCAATGGGAATCAACTGGTCGACGTTGTTCGTCTCGACGGCTTCTTTCTCATTTAACATCAGGCGCTTCAATGCACCAAGCAACTCTATCTCGTTGTTGAGTAGTTGCGAAAAAGTAGGTGGATTGTCGTTCGGTGTCTGTGTTTGTTGTGCTGTCATTCTTCCTGGTTCCTGTTTCCAAAGTCAATAGTGAGCAATTTGCTCGCTATCTGCTCAACGGAAACAGTATAAGTACCAGAATTAATGGCAGAACGTATCGCTTCAATCCTTTCTTGATTAGAAGCGGGAGGCTGAGAAATGCTAGTGATTAATGATTGTACTTCCTGGGCCTTGTCACTCAGAATGACCGTGTCCGCATTTGACGCAGTCGTCTGTGATCGATCAGATACAGCAGCATTTGCTTCTGATTTCTCAACAGAACGGCTGATCGGCCGTTGCTCTTGCGCATCGGTGCGGTTTGACGATAAATTTTTAATCTCAATAGCCATTCTTTTCCCAGAAATTTCACTAGGCATCTATTTATACCTCTTTAACGACTGCTTTTCCATAAACTTTAACTTATTTCCGTCTTAATAAAACTCGATTAATTTCCAGCAGAAACCTTGCTTCCACTGATGATAGTCGCTTCAATGACACGCTTCGAAGAACTGTTCTGAACTCGAATTGCATCACCCTGAGCACCGCCACTGAGTGCGATACCAGACATGGCGACAGCAATTTGGCTCGCTGCTGCTGTGATAGTTACCTTGTCTCCTTTACACACCAGGCAGATGTTGTCTGAGTGTACGATTACGCCGCGATTTAAATTAGACTTGGCTTTGCTACCGACTACATCGTTAACGTCTTGAAATGCTTGAGCTCTGACTTGGCTGATATCAATCTCCTGAATCAGTACATCATCGTCGAGTATCATCTCGCCACGCCGAACCTGCTTGTTGGTGACCACGACCTGCTCAAATATAGCGATTCGCACGGGTACATAGATAGACCAGGGTTTTGGACTATCACAGCGAATTCCGACCGTTGTGTTACCCCGGTTTCTATTACCAGGTGGACTGAAGGGGACGAGTCCTGATTGACAGAGGTGTAGACGCAGGCGTGGATCTAAATCGCCAGCCGTTACACGAATGTTACTGCTTTCTTCATCTGCGCCTAGTTGGTCATAAGCATATTGCTTTGCAACCATGACAATCTGATCTAAAGATTGGATGCTCTCTGCCAGATGGGCACTGGTCCATATCAGGATAAAAATTATGCAGTTGACTCTACCGTATTTCATTTAAATAGCCTAAACTGAATATGTATTGCGTGTCGCATAGCTGTTTGTTCCGTTATTTCTGTCAATAAACTGACATAATTAAGGGTATTTATAGCCTCTAGTAATGACTAAGCAAAAGCCATGCCGACATGACCAGTTTATTCAGATTTAGTTGGGAGTAATCGATGTCAGGAATAATGGAGAGTGTCAACCTTCGTACTCAAATGGTTGGTCAGAATCGCCTGGAGTTGCTGTTATTCAGACTTCACGGGAAACAAATTTACGGCATTAACGTCTTCAAAGTTAAGGAAGTGCTCAACTGCCCGCAACTCACCAATCTCCCGCAATCCAAGCCTGTCATTAAAGGAGTTGCACACATCCGTGGTGTCACGACTTCGATCATTGATATGAGTATGGCGATTGGTGGTCCACCGATTACCGACACCGATACAGCATTCGTCATCATTGCTGAATATAACAAGACGATTACGGGATTTCTGGTCAATGGGGTAGAGCGGATCATCAATATGAAGTGGTCTGACATATTGCCTCCACCCAAAGGAACTGGTAAATCGAGCTACCTGACAGCCATTACCAAGATGGAAGACAAGATTGTAGAGATTATTGATGTAGAAAAAATATTGGCTGAAATCCAACCCACAGGCACCGAGATTTCACAAGATCAACTGTCCAAGGGTGTCTTTGCTGAGGGCGAAGCAAGGAAAGTATTGATTTCAGATGATTCTGCTGTTGCGAGAAAACAGGTTCAGCGCACGGTCGAGCAGCTTGGCATCCAGACACTCATTGCGAAAGATGGCTTCGAGGCACTCGAGATGCTGAAAGAAATGAAACAGGAAGGCAGTATCTATGACCAATTAATCATGATTATTTCCGATATCGAGATGCCGGAAATGGATGGCTATACGTTCACCACGGAAGTGCGTGCCGATCCTGATTTAAAAGATTTACACATTCTGCTTCACACATCATTATCTGGCGTATTCAATAACGCCATGGTGGAAAAAGTTGGCGCGAATAAGTTTATTCCCAAGTTTGATCCAGATGAACTCGCATCAGCCGTTCAAGAATTAATTAAAGATTCTGATATCGTTGCCGATGATGATGAGTGACAGCCACTGATCTAATATAGCCGGGCGGCAATCTGCTTGCCGCATTTCGGTTTAACCTTGCCATATCAACTGCCGCACATCACTAAAAACATTCTAAGTCGCTGATAAATAAGGACTAATATTATTGGCATACTAATTGCTGAATAACCAGTATCGTTTCGATAGTGGACATTGTCATGGCAATTAGTATCAATAAAGTAATGCAATATCATGAGACTGCTTTACTACTTCGTTCCAAACGAACTGAAGTTCTGGCAGCCAATATAGCTAATGCGAATACGCCAGGTTATAAAGCAAAAGACTTTGATTTCAGTCGTGCTTTGCAAGAAGCACAATCTTCACAGAAAACCTCCATGATAAAGACGCATCCGGATCACTTCGGTGCGGGTAGCAATTCGTTGGATTACTCAATGCAATATATCGTGCCTTTTCAAACAGGTACTGGCGACGGTAATACAGTGGATCTTCCGTCCCAACAAACTCAGTTTGCTCAGAACGCAATGGAATATCAGATGAGTATGCATTTTCTCAATCGCAAGATTAAGGGAATGATTACGGCACTGAAAGGTGAATAGGGGATAGCTGCATATGGCTTTATATAATATTTTCAACATCGCCGGATCCGCATTGAGTGCAAATTCAGTGCTGCTGAATACCACGGCGAGTAATATGGCGAATGCCAATAGTGTTACGAGCAATACCGACGAATCTTATCGTGCAAAACACCCGGTTTTTGCAACCATGTATCAGACGTCACGTGTCAATCAAGCCAGTATGCCTGGCGTACGCGTAACGGACATCATCAGTAGTACTGCTGAACCAATCAAGAAGCACTCTCCTGAACATCCTATGGCGGATGAAGATGGCTATATATACATGGCGAATATCAATGTGGTTGAGGAAATGGCAAACATGATTACCGCAACCCGAGCCTATCAAACCAACCTGCAGGTTGCAGATACAGCCAAGAAGCTGTTGTCAGCGACACTAAAGCTAGGTCAATAGAGATGGAATAACCTATGCCAGAATCAATCAATACATTAAACAGAACAGCAGACACGATTGGGGCAAACAGTGCTGACCAGTTGCAAAACACGCGGAAGACTGAACTAGGGCAGGAAGATTTCCTTGCCTTGCTGACGACTCAGCTAGCTCAGCAGGACCCTTTTAAGCCACTCGATAATACCGAGTTTATCGCTCAGATGGCTCAATTTAGTAGCCTCGAGAGCTTACAGTCCCTGCAAGAAAGTTTTGCCAGTCTGGCATCTGCCATGACCTCTAACCAGGCATTACAAGCCTCTGCGTTGGTTGGACGAACAGTCCTAGTTCCGTCAGGGGTTGCGTCATTTGATGGTTCAACTGATGTATCTGGAATTGTCGCCTTGTCAGAACCCAGTGCAACGGATGCCACACTGATCGTTGAGGATGAATTTGGCCAGGTAGTCAGAACCATTGAACTCGGTGATCTAGAGCAGGGACCGAATGAATTTAGCTGGGATGGGACTGATGAAAGTGGCAACACGGTCAATCCTGGGTTCTATTCAATACGGGTGACCGGAGGAATTTACGGACAGGAAACAAGCCTGGCAACCGGTGTTTTTGCGCGAGTTGACAGCGTCAATCTCGGCGGCTCTCAGGGCGGAATTTATTTAAATCTAGACGGCTTAGGCAGCGTTTCACTTGATGACGTTAGCCAAATTAGAAACTAATTTAACCAGAGGAAATCAATATGTCATTTAATACTGCACTTAGTGGACTGAACGCAGCACAAGCTGACTTGAACGTTACAAGTAACGATATTGCCAACGTAAATACGACTGGCTTTAAAGAATCCAGAGCCGAGTTTGGTGATATTTTTGCCACCTCATCACTTGGAAGCAGCTCGACTGCGATTGGTAGTGGTGTCCTGTTAAGCAAAGTGGGTCAGTTGTTCACCCAGGGAAATTTGGACTTTACAGCCAGTTCACTGGATTTAGCGATAAGTGGTGATGGCTTTTTTGTCATGTCGCCAGCCCTGACTTCACAGGAGCAGATATTCACCCGAGCTGGTGCTTTGGGTGTCGATGACGATGGTTATGTGGTGAACTCAGCCGGGCAATTCCTAAAAGTCTTCCCGGTTAACGATGACGGCAGTGTGTCTGCCACCAGTTTAAACAGTACGACAGCGTTGCAGTTACCAGCAACCTCAGGGTCTCCGACCCCGACGACTGAGGTCGATATTGGTGTCAACCTATCCGCTGCAGAGACGGGCCTGGACCCTTTGTTATTTGATCAGACTCAGCCAACGACGTACAACCACTCGACATCAATCTCCATCATTGACAGCTTGGGTGAGACACATGTCGCAACCTTCTATTATGTCAAAGACAGTGGTGCTACGAATACCTGGCGCCAGTATCTTTCTGTTGATGGAACTGCTGTCGATATTGCGGGTGGTACGGCCGGTGCCGGTGGCCAACTCTATGCGAGCATCACCTATGATTTGGCAGGTAACTTTACTGGCGTGACGCCATCACCGATCGTTTCGTCAGCACTCGGTTTTACCAATGGTGCCGATCCATCACAAACGATAACGATTGATTATGCCAGTAACAACCCAACTCAGTTCGCTTCACCTTTTTCGGTCAGCACACTGAGTCAGGATGGCTTTGGTACAGGCCAGTTAGCAGGTTTGGATATTAGTGATGAAGGGGTTGTTCGGGCGAACTATACCAACGGTACGTCAACGGCATTAGGCAAAATTGCATTAGGTCGTTTCTCAAACCCGCAAGGATTACGTCAGGAAGGTAATACCGCCTGGACTGAAACGATTGATTCGGGTGAGGCAATTGCAGGGGAGGCTGGAAATGCTAGTTTCGGCTTGATTCGTAGTGGTGCTCTGGAGGCTTCCAACGTCGACCTGACGGCAGAATTAGTCAATCTGATTACCGCGCAGCGTAATTTCCAGGCCAACGCCAAGTCGATTGAAACATCCAATACAGTGACTCAGGCCATCTTACAGATTCGGTAAGCAGCTGGAGTAATTAGCAATGGATAAGGGTTTATACATATTGATGAGCGGCGCGAAGGAGACCATGCTGTCTCAGGCTCGCGTCGCCAATAATCTGGCCAATGCCAAAACCACCGGATTTCGTGCAGACCTGGCGAATTTCAGGGCCATGCAAGCGGTCGGTCCTGGATTGGACTCCAGAGTATTTACCCAGTCTGAACGCCCCGGGTACAACTACAACGAGGGATCGTTGATATCGACTGGTAATCCATTAGATGTCGCGATTCGTGGCGATGGCTTCATCGCGGTACAACGACCCGATGGAACTGAGGCTTATACCAGAGCGGGAGACCTGCAGATTGATACGAACGGTTTTCTTATTACCAGTTCCGGACGTCAAGTACTTGGTGACGGGGGGGCAATTGTTATCCCACCTGTAGAGCGCTTATCAATCACCCCGGACGGCAATATCTCGATCATACCACTTGGTGCACCCGAGACAGCGCTTGAAAATCTGGACCGGATTAAATTAGTTAAGCCAGAGTATGACCAACTGCGCAAGGGACCTGATGGCCTCTTTGAAGGGATCAATGGACAACTATTCCCTGCGGATGCGTCGGTGACGCTCATCACAGAGACGATAGAAGGGAGTAACGTGAATGCTATTAGCGAATTAACAGACATGATAGCGCTCTCAAGGCAGTTTGAAATGAAGGTCAAATTCATGGAAAACCTGAAACAAATTAGTGAACAAACAGATAGCCTGATGCGCCTCGGCTAAGATCAGGAACAGGAGATAAACTATGCATCCCGCACTTTGGATCAGTAAAACCGGATTGGATGCCATGCAGACAGATATTTCTGTCATATCCAATAACCTGGCGAACGCCAGTACTGTCGGTTATAAAAAAACACGGGCCTCTTTCGAGGATCTGTTGTATCAGAATGTTCGTCAGCCAGGCTCGCAATCTTCAGCCAATAGCACACTACCGAGCGGCCTGATGGTCGGTACGGGTGTCAAAGTGGCTGGCACCCAGAAAGCATTCAGCCAAGGGACATTACAGATTACAGATAATTCGCTAGATATGGCAATCAATGGTCGTGGGTTCTTCGAGGTCCTAAGGCCGGACGGCAGTTCTGCTTACACCAGAAATGGACAGTTCGCTTTGGATGAAACCGGACAACTGGTTACCAGCGGTAATGGTTATGTGGTTCAGCCTGCCATTACGATTCCGAATGATGCGACCTCTTTAACGATAGGCACCGATGGCTCTGTCTCGATAACGCAGCAGGGAAATCCAGCCTCTACGATAGTTGGCACAGTGCAGCTCGTAGATTTTGTTAACCCGGTCGGTTTGCAGCCGATTGGAGAGAATCTATTTGTTGAAACGACTGCCAGTGGAGCCCCTACAACCGGAACTCCTGGTCTAGCAGGTCTCGGTGCCTTACTTGGGGGAGCGTTAGAGAGTTCTAATGTCAGTGTCGTGGAAGAATTAGTTGGGATGATTGAGACACAGCGGGCATATGAGATGAATGCCAAGGTCATATCGACCGTCGACAATATGCTGTCTTACATCAACCAGACGCTTTAATTTGATTGGGTGGGAATTTGATATGAAGAAGCTAAGTATCATCACTATCAGTCTGATTGTTTTGGTCGGTTGTAATCAAGTCATACCACCGCAACCCAATGATCCCTACTATGCTCCGGTCATTCCCGGTGCTGAAACGCAATCTGACCCACAACTCGTTAAGGCCGGCTCATTGTTTAACCAAAACCAGGTGAGCTATCTCTATTCAGATCGACGGGCATCGACCATTGGTGACCTGATCACCGTGACACTAAACGAGCGGACGAATGCCAGTAAAAATGCTGACACCGAGATCAAAAATAACGACACCAATGAACTCGCTCCGACCATTTCAGGAAGGATCCCGTCCTACGGTGGAAACCCCATCTCATACAGCTTTGATAAGAACAAGCAATTTAAAGCAGAGGCGGATACTGCACAGGCGAACAGCTTAAGCGGTACCATCACAGTAACAGTCGCTCAGGTTTTGCCCAACGGCAATCTACTGGTGAAGGGAGAGAAATGGTTAACGCTTAACCAGGGTAATGAATACATCCGATTAACTGGAATCATCCGTCCGGAGGATATCTCTACTGATAACACGATCTCATCTACCCGGGTTGCGAATGCCAGGATTAGTTACAGCGGCACGGGCGACCTGGACGAAGCGAATAAAATGGGCTGGTTATCAAGGTTCTTCAATAGCAGCTGGTTCCCACTGTAAGGATGCCATGAATGAAAATCTTAACTGTATTTAAATTAACGCTACTGCTAGTTCTACTCCTGCAGGGTACGACTCCCGCGGAACGCATTAAAGACATTGCTGAGATTGAAGGTGTTCGCAGTAATCCGCTGGTTGGTTATGGATTAGTGGTTGGCTTGGATGGCACAGGCGAGCAGACAGCCTATACGATACAGACATTCAGGACCATGCTAAAACGATTTGGCATCACTTTACCCGCGAATGTAAATCCTACCCTAAGTAATATCGCGGCTGTCGCAGTGCATGCTGAAATGCCACCATTCATGAAGGCTGGACAGACGATAGACGTCACTGTGTCTAGTCTCGGAGATGCGGAAAGCCTGCGTGGTGGTTCATTACTTATGACCCCACTAACTGGTATTGATGGCCAAGTCTATGCGATTGCACAAGGCAATCTGGTTGTTGGTGGTTTCGGTACCGGTGCTGCTGATGGCTCAAAGATTACAGTGAATGTACCGACCGTTGGTCGAATCCCCAACGGGGCGATGGTTGAACGGGAAATTACGTCTGGTTTTGCCCTGGGTAATAGTCTGACATTGAACCTCCATCGGCCAGATTTCACGACAGCAAAACGCGTTGCTGACTCAATTAATCAGCTCGTTGGACCCGGCACGGCAATGCCTGTCGACGCCGCTTCGATCAAGGTCAGTGCGCCACTCGATCCATCCCAACGTGTGATGTATCTCGCGACTCTGGAGAACTTAGCCGTAAGAGAGGCGGCAGGCCAGGCCAAGGTCGTCGTGAACTCACGAACAGGCACGATTGTCGTCGGTGAAAATGTCCGTGTCAGTCAGGCGGCGGTCGCCCATGGCAACCTCATTGTCTCAATTAAAGAGAACGCTAATGTGTCACAACCCCAGCCATTTGGTGATGGCGATACCGTGATAACGCCAGATAGCGAAATCACGGCAACCCAGGAAGAGGCGAGGATGTTCCTGGTGCAGGAGGGCGCTCGATTAGAGGATATTGTTAACTCAATCAATGCCGTTGGCACTGCTCCCGGAGATTTGATGGCCATATTGGAAGCACTGAAAGAAGTTGGTGCATTGCGCGCTGATTTGGTTGTTATTTGATGGTAAATTCAATGGATTCCTACGCACAATCAGTCATAGAAAATAGTCGAACCTGGCATGATCTGGGCAGCTTGCAACAACTAAGAGCCAGCGGCGATAGTAAGGCAGCTATTACAGAAGCAGCGAAACAATTTGAATCGGTATTTTTTTCTATGATGATGAAATCGATGCGTGAGGCTTCCAACGCCATCGTCGATAAACCTTTTTTTGACTCACCTTCATTAGACCTATTTCAGGACATGTACGATAAGCAGCTCAGCTTGAACTTCGGTTCGGGTCCGGGTACTAATCTCGGGATCGCTGAGGCTTTGGTTGAGCAGCTAACCAGAGGGCGTACTTTTAATACCAATGACAATGTACAGAATGTCAATTTAGCGACGACTGTCGAACAGACACTCCCAGTTCAGGTCAAGCCGAGTGAGAATATACAGCCAGTAAAGAAGGTCGAGCCAACGCCAATCGCTGAAGCCCCAATAGAGGTCGGTTCTGTTACAGGGCCCTCTGAACTGACTCAGTCACGACCTACAGAAGTTAAGGGCATGGATTTCTCATCGCCAGCTGCATTCGTAAAATCCCTGTTGCCCACAGTCCAACAATATGCCCGAAATTTACGCATGGATCCCAAGCTAGTGATCGCTCAAGCGGCTCTCGAAACTGGCTGGGGAAAATTTGTCATGAGGACAATTGATGGCGTGTCATCAAATAATCTATTCGGTATCAAAGCGGATAGGGCATGGGATGGTGATAGTACATACGTAGACACATTAGAATTCGAGCAGGGTCAGTTAAAACAGACCAAGGCGGCATTTCGTTCTTACGCAAACCATGAGGAATCTGTCAAAGATTACTTCAATTTCCTCAAGGCTAACAGTCGTTATGATAAAGCCTTAGATACCGTATCTAATCCAAGACAGTATCTGAACGAATTACAGAATGCCGGTTATGCCACAGATCCAGACTATGCCGAAAAAATTTATCAGATATACAACTCTGACTCGCTGACCAAGGCCATTGATATGGCATCACAACAGAGCATGAGGTAAGGATATGGCATCGGGTAATTTTCTCAACATTGGTATATCGGGACTGCTCAGTTCGCAGGCTGCGATTACCACAACCTCTAACAATATTGCCAATGTGAATACCGAGGGCTACAGCCGGCAATTTGTAGATTTTGCGACAAACCAGCCAAATTTTATCGGTGGTAACTTTATCGGTGCTGGTGTTAGCACGTCGAATGTTAAAAGAGTCTTCGATGAACTGGCGTTACTAGACTTACGAACGAATATCAGCAGTTTTAATGATCTGGATGCCTATGCTTCGCAAGCCAATCGGATTGACCAGGTGGTCGCTGATCCGTCAACCGGCCTTTCACCAGCCATTCAGGGCTTTTTCGATGCGATTCAGGCAGTCGCCGACGATCCTGGCTCTGTGGCGAGTCGTCAGTCAGTATTCAGTCAGGCAGATCTCCTAATTAATCGGTTTAATCTACTTAATGACCGACTGGTTGCACAACGTGAAACCATCAATAATGAGTTAGAAAATCTGACAGGCCAGATCAGTGCATTAGGTCAGAGCATTGCGAATATTAACCGGGATATTGTGGTCGCTCTCGGACGCGCTACTGGGCAAGCACAACCAAATGACTTACTAGATAAACGGGACAACCTGATTAACGAACTCAGTCAGCTGGTTCGAGTCTCTACCGTGGAACAGGATGATGGTGGAATAAACGTGTTTATTGGCAATGGCCAGACGCTGGTCATTGGCAACACTGCCAATACGTTAACGACCAATGCGAATGAATCTGATCCCTTTAACGATCAGATAGAACTATCAATTGCCGGGACGAACCGAATCGTAACTGGAGAACTAAACGGCGGACAAGTCGGCGGGTTGCTACGCTATCGACAAGATCAGTTGCAACCAGCAATCGATCGGCTTGCCTTGATAGCCATGGGACTATCTGAGAGTGTTAACGAGCAGCACCGTCTGGGTATGGATCTGAATAGTGCGCTCGGCGGTGATTTCTTTACCGATATTAATAGTACCTCCGCGACACAACAGCGGGTATTTGCCAGTACCACGAATGCTGGTACTGCGGTATTAGATATGGCGATCGATGACATTAGTCTGATAACTGCCGACGGGTATACACTTGAGTATGACACAGGAACTACTACGGCCACTATTCGAGATGCCTCAACGAACGCCGTGGTTGATACATTTATCGCGACCAACTTCTTTCCAGTGACTTATACCAGTGCGACTCTGGGATTTACACTTACATTTAGTGCAGGTGCACTTTCAGATGGTGACACCTACACACTATCTCCGACACGCGGTGCCGTTGAAAACCTGGGCAGGGAACTAACGGATGTATCCCAGTTTGCAGCGGCCTTTCCTGTTTCAGCGGCCTCCAGTTTGAGCAATGGTGGAACTGGCGAGATTGTTGGTACGACTATTACTGATACGACTAACGCCTCATTTACTACAACTGCAGGAGCACTGACGCCTCCCGTTCGTTTCGAGTTTACAGGACCCAATACCTACAATGTTGTGAATGCCACGACGAGTGCCGTTCTTGCGGCTGGCGTTGCTTACACCACGAATCAAACCAATGATATGTTGGCACAGGCAGGGCTGAGTTTGGGTTATGACGTCCAGATCAGTGGTAACGTTGCCACAGGCGACGTGTTTAGTGCGGATTACAATACTTCTGGTCGTGGTGATAATCGTAATGCCTTGCTCCTGGCAAATATTCAAACGGAAAATGTGTTAAATCAAGGAAGTACCACACTCCAGGAAGCCTATGGACTGTTGGTAGCCGAAGTCGGCACGACAACGAATGAGAATCAAATCAGTCTCAATGCCTCTGAGAGCCTGTTGCGACAGAATCAGGCTAGGCTAGAAGAAGTCTCTGGGGTAAACCTGGATGAAGAGGCGGCTAAGCTTATCAGGTTTCAGCAATCCTATCAGGCGGCTGCACGTATCATCAGTACCTCCAGCGTTATCTTCGACACACTGATCGCATCGGTAAACTAGGTGAGATATGAGAATTTCGACTAATCAGTTCTATCAATCAGGCCTCAATAATATCCTGGATCAACAGCAGAACCTTAACACTGTACAGGATAGGATTTCCTCGGGTGTCAGGGTAACGAAACCATCTGATGATCCGGTGGCCTCGGTGACGATATTGAATCTTGAAACCGAGATCGCATTGTCTGAGCGATATAATAAAAATATTGATATCGCAAACGATAATCTCATCACTGAAGAGACCGTCTTACAACAGCTAACCGATATACTACAACGCGTTAGAGAGTTAATTCTGTCTGCCGGTAATGCGACGTTTGGCAACGTGGAGCGCAACTCACTGGCAGAAGAGATGGATGGTCTGCTAGTACAGGTTGTCGGGCTGGCAAATAATAAGAATTCATCTGGAGACTACCTGTTTGCCGGTCATCGGAATAATCAAACACCCTTTACCCAGGACGCTGCCGGTAACTATATCTATAACGGCGATCAAGGGGTACGGAATATTCAGGTGAGCAGTAGTAGTCAAATTGCTTCGAATGATTCTGGATACGATGTGTTTCAGAATATCCTAAATGGTAATGGAGACTTTACGACGGATGCGAATACGGCCAACACGGGTAGAGGCGTCATCTATTCTGGTAGCGTCATTGATCCGGTTACCTATACGCCAGACACTTATGACATCAATATTGTCGATCTCGGTGGGGGAGTCCTGGGATATGATGTGATCGATTCAGGCGGCGGGACAGTCGTTGCTGGACAGCCATTCATCGATGGCGGAGATATCTCTTTCAACGGCCTGAATGTTACGATCGGCGGCACACCAGCGATAGGTGACAACTTCACCATCACTCCCAGTGTGCGGCAAGATCTCTTTACAACAATACAACAAACAGTTACCGCATTGCGAACGAATGTCATTGATGCTGCCGATGAAGCACTACTTAATACGCAGTTAGGTAGCTCATTAGAGAATATCGATCAATCGATGGAAAACATCGGTGCGATACAAGCAGCTGTTGGAACTCGGTTGAATGTGTTACAAAATCAGAGTCTGATAAACAGTGATTTTATTCTTACCAGTCAGATATCCCTATCTAAGGCGCGTGACCTGGATATTGCTGAGGCGATCACAGAGCTTAATCTACGTCAGATAAGCCTGGAGGCAGCCCAAGCCAGCTTTGTTCGGATCCAGAATTTATCCCTATTCAACTTCCTTTAGATCATAGGAACCAATCTAGTCGATGAGTGATCGTTAGAGGAATTTACGACAAGTGACCGACACTGGCGAATAGCCGTGTTTCTGCCAGAAAGACTCGGCTTCAAGATTAGTCATGCTGTAACTGATCTCACAATAGGGTATATCAAGATTCTTGTAGGTTGATTCCATGTGATTTAGGAGCGCTTCGGCAACACCCTTGCGACGATATGTCGGGTCAACCCATATCATTTGAATGAGCCCGTGCACCTGAACCTCGATAAAATCGTTGGGTACCAATTGTAATAAACCCAAAACACAACCTATTGGCTGTTTTGATTCATCCTCGGCAATAATGAACAGCGCACTATCTGATTCGATTAATGTACCAAGCCAATTTGAGATCCTGTCCCTGACATCTTCTTTGAGTGGTAATTCAAGCTTCTCATCGATAGCCTCATGCTGCATGAGTTGCATGGTCCAGTCTGTCAAAATATCGAGATCGCTTGCAGTCGATTCTCTGAATTGAATGGAACTCTTTAGGCCGCGAGGATCACCCTGCACTGAAGGTGGCGACATTGTGATAGCTTTGGTGGGCTTTTGACTGTTTGTTAAGTGTTTTAAAGGAGCTGATCGTGGCCTCTTTTTCCGCCATGATCTGCTGCATCACCTGGTCATCTAAACTCATAATCTTGTGAATCATTGCTGCAACATCTTCCGCGTCTTCAGAAGATACAGGCTGGGCAAAAAAATCTTGTAATGCCTGCTGACGTTTTTCTGCCATCACCTGAACCACCGACCAGTTATTCAGGCGAACTTCCTCGGCAATTGCTTGCGTGTCTTGGATGAGTTGTTTGATTGACTGCTGATTCATACGTTTGTACGGCGTTTATTCTGCAGACTGTTGTTGTTGGATTTTCTCGGCTTCTTCACTAATACCGTCCCAACCTTCTTTGATATTTTTTATGATTTCGATGCATTCATCGATCATTGACGGGTCGTTTTGAGCATTTGCTTGGCTAAGGTGACCTACAACGAAGTTGTACAGCGAGCCAAGAGTTTCAGCGATCTCACCGCCTTTCGTTTCGTCGAGGCTTGCCTGTAGTCCACCGATAATACGAAGTGCCCAGTTGATATTTTCCGATTTGCCAGCGATATCTCCTCGTTCCAGGTGACTTTTTGCCAGAAACATTTTCTCTAATGCGCCTTCTAGTAGCATCTGTATAAGCCTGTGGGGACTTGCGAACTCAGCTCCACTCTGGTTACCGACTTTTTTGTAAGCAGCTGCGCCTCTAACTGACATAACGATAAATACTCCTATCTGCGTCTGATTTAATCTTGTTTTGCATTTGGCAAATTAGCCAATTGCTGACTGAGAAAAGATGCTGTGCTACTGAATTGAGCGACCAAAGCATCCATCGCACCAAACTTTTCACGTAATTGAGTTTCAATTTTCGCAATCCGAAAGTCGAAATTAATGCGATCATTCTCCAGACGGCGCTTCTGGTCATTCAAACTCGATTCGCGAATATCCAGTATACCACCTGTACCAATGTAGTTATCGACCAAGTCCTGGATTTTTATAGAGACTCCTTCAGTATCGGTGGCAAATATATTTCCGATCGCGTCAAAATCACTGGCCAGGGCATTATCGAGTACTTCATCGTCAATCGTTAATTTGCCAAATTCATCGAATGTAATGCCGATTGAATTCAGTGATGTATAGTCTCCCGTGAGACCAGTCACTGTATCCTGTAGGGTGGTTACCAATTGGCTGGTCAATATACGCAGAGTCGCGTCGCCAGCTAGTTCACCCTGAACGTTCTCATTATTTTCTCCCAGCGATTGGGCCGTTGTCTGGAATGCATTGATTGCATCAACAAATGCAGAAATCGCCTCCTTAACACCGTCCGTATCTACCCCAATCTCCAGCGTTACCGGAGAGACTGAGTCGTCTAGGAGTGTAAAGGAGACATCCTGAATGGCATCATCGAAGGTATTCGTATCACTAGTCACCGTAATACCGTCAATATCGACACTAGCACTCTGGGCCGTAATCACGGCAGTCGTACTCGTCGAGATCGAATCCAGGCTGGCATCATCATTCGTGACAGCCAGTGTGTTACCAGTGCCCGTGACATCTGAGGTATAGACAAGAATTGGGCCGCTTGCGCCATTGATAATATTTGCTGTCACGCCAAAATTATCGTCTGCTGAATTGATCGCATTGCGGATAGCTTCCAGATCATCAGCACCATCGACAGCAACGTCGAATGTCTCTGAGCCAGCGGTAAATGTGAGCGTGCCTGAACCAACAGTATCAGTGATATCAGTGAATGTTCCAGCGGTCGATTCCAGTCTGCTGCCTGTAGCCAGAGTGAAATTGTCCAGTGTGAATGTTCCCGGTGAGGTATTTTCATCAGTAACAACGGTTAACACATCATCTTCTGATACTGATGCGCTGCTGAGTTGGAAATCGCTAAGTGAATTTAAATTGTTGAGTGCTTCATTTAAAGAGGACAGGTCGGAGCTTAATTGACCAATAGCCGACAGGGTTGATTCAACCCGCTGCTCATTTCTACGCAGACTGGCTTCTTTAGGGGCTCGTTCTGCATTGAGGATCGCAGAAATGATCGATTCGACATCGATTCCAGAGCCGATACCTGCCGATGTAATTAGTCCCATACTACTACTCCGAACACACTAAATTAAGTCGCAACAACACCTACAAGTATATATTGCATTTTGTAACACAGTAAATTAATCGCTATAAAACGTGTCTCTTACGTTTGTTACACGTTAAATTTACTGCAATACCTGTACCATCAGCTGGCTTTTATACTGTTTTATGTCTTGCTCGTAAACAAGATACCTTGAGCATCGATATCAGCATTGTTAAGTCGCTGAGATTCAATTTCCTGAAGCCTTGCAGACAATTCCAATAGTTGTTCTGAAGGAATTTGCCTGATAACTTCCTGAGATCGCGTATCTTTGACCGTAATTACTGTTCGACCCGACGCTTCATCAATTCGAAACTCCAGGTTTCGTTGAATTGATTGAACAGCTCGACTTATGTCATTCAATGCGTTATCCGTCGCAGGAGTGGACCGGGCAGGGGTTTGTTGTCCTGCTTGTCTTGTCCTGGTTTGGCTGGGTGCTTCAGCGGCAATATTCTGCCGTTCTGGCCGCCCCAATGGGACAATGTTGTCCGCATTTGGAGTGTTCTGAGATGACTGTGTCGTGTTTGATGCCGGCCTGTCAGAGGGCACAGGTTGTTGACTAAGTCTGATCTCACGATTCAGATTTGTCGTCACCCGAGTATTAATGTCTGTAGTCATTAGGTTGCCCACCTTAATCCGTTACATGTTGAATGATTGCAGGAGATTTAGATCCCCTGCAATCATCAAGCTATCGTGCTTACTGTAACAGTGACAGGATACTCTGACTTGAGGCGTTCGCCTGAGCCAGTACTGAGAGTCCAGCCTGCTGCAGAATCTGGTTCTTTGCTAAGGCTGCAGTCTCAACAGCAAAGTCAGTATCACGGATACGTGAACGTGAAGCCGAAACGTTCTCGACAACATTCTGCAAGTTTGCAATGGTTGACGTTAAACGGTTCTGAGCCGCACCGAGTGAACCTCGAGCAGTATCAACAGCAGTCAGCTGTGCATCAATTGCTGTCAGTGCTGTACCAGCACCTGCTTCAGTCGAGATAGTTCCCGCGATGGCTGATTGAACGGCACTTACATCAACAGTCACAACGTCAATGTCTGTATCGCCGGCATCTGTACCTACCTGGATGCTGAAGGTGTTCGCAGCGTCTAGAAGTGTTTGACCACCGAATTCAGTGTCTGATGCAATACGCGTAATTTCCAATTCGATCGCTGAAAACTCTGCGTTTAGTGCGTCTCGTGCAGCCTGAGAGTTTTGACCAGAGGCCGCTGACAATGCCAGCTCACGACCACGAAGTAACAGCTGTGTTACCTCAGTCAAGGCGCCTTCAGCTGTCTGAGCGATAGAAATACCGTCGTTTGCGTTACGAATGTTGACGTTAATTGAAACGATCTGCGAACTTAACTGGTTAGAGATAACCAGACCAGCCGCATCATCTTTCGCACTGTTAATACGAAAACCTGAAGCGAGTCGTTGGAATGAAGTTTGTAAATCGTTATTGGTACGGAATAAGTTCCGTTGGGCATTCAAGGATGCCACATTAGTTTGAGCTACGTTACCCATGATAGATCTCCTGCCTTTGATGTGCAGAAATTACATATATTTCATGCACTTACAAAGTGTCTAGAGTTGTGATTCTGCTGCTTGCAATGAGCTGAATCTGTTTAATACACCTGTTCTGTCACTGAGAATGAATAGAAAAAGGTGAAGTTACTGCCAGTATTTTGCTGAGAACAATACGCTGGCTTCAAACTAGGTATCGGTGCGTGAATTAGAAACTTTAATAATTTTTTTATAAAAATAGTATTCGGGTCAAACATCTGTTGATGCTCGACTAGATGAAGGGTTGGACACTGGAGATGATTGTGCTCAGTTGAGTTGCTTAAATCGCTATCTCAAGGTAAGGGTGGTCGTTAATTTCATCATTTATTCCTTTTTTTGACAAGGTTGGCACACACATTGCTAGTATATATCTCGAATAGTGCAGATGGTCAGATTCTTGACATACCCATGATAGATCTCCGCTGTCTATTCGTTGCTTGCAAGAAGCTGAAAGTGTTCGTTGTACAATTAATTAAGAACTGAGAACTTGATTAGTTGATGAACCTTTCAAACTTTATGGGGAGCCAGGCCCTAATCCTGACTCCCCATTTTTATATCCTTCCTGGACATTTTATCTTCCCTGTTATGAGTAGCTTGCTTAGCTATACGTTACGTATTACCCCTGAAGTAGGGATAACACACTCTGTGCCTGGGCATTTGCCTGTGACAGGACGGATAAACCAGCCTGCTGGAGTACCTGATTCTTTGCCAGGTTTGATGTTTCCAGTGCATAGTCTGCGTCACGTAATCTGGAACGTGCTGCTGAAGCATTTTCGATTACATTCGACAGGTTCGCGATGGTTGAAGTCAATCGGTTCTGAATCGCACCGAGTGCAGCACGGTTCGTATCGATTGTCGTCACATCGGTATCCAGGTTAGCCAACACGCCCAGAGCTAGTGCCTGAGTGGTGATGCTTCCTATCGTGCCATCAATGGCATTCAACCCACCGATATCTGCGATGGTAATGGTTATTTGATCCTCTGCAGCACTTGTCGTACCTACCTGGAGTGTGCGGCTGAAGTTACCCGTCACGTTCAAGATGTTGGTATTACCGAACTTGGTGCTTTCCGAAATACGCGTGATTTCAGCCTTCAAAGCCTGAAA
The DNA here is from genome assembly GCA_965250035.1 of Enterobacterales bacterium. Lineage (GTDB taxonomy): Bacteria > Pseudomonadota > Gammaproteobacteria > Enterobacterales > CAXRAF01. Next base: position 748,703 of record OZ252282.1, read on the forward strand.
TTCAGAATCGAGTGCGATTTTCTCAGAGCCACTATCTGATGTTGTACCGTTGGCAGCGGATAGAGCCAGTTCGCGCATTCTTTGTAGAATATTCGTGATCTCCTGCTGCGCACCCTCAGCTACCTGAGCGACCGACAGGCCGTCGTTTGAGTTTCGGATTGCGACGGAAAGACCTCTCACCTGTGAGGTTAGCTGGTTAGCAATCTGCAAACCGGCTGCATCGTCTTTCGCACTGTTAATACGAAATCCCGATGAGAGTCGTTGGAAGGTCTCACCGAGACCAATATTGGTCCTGGTGAGGTTTCTTTGTGCATTCAACGATGACACATTGGTTTGAATTACGTTACCCATTGTTTCTGTACTCCTATTTCTGTACCTATGATGCTAAAAGTTAGGGTCTTTACGCTTACAAGGTTTCCAGCAGGCCTCTTGCTGACCTTTATTATTATTGTCACACCAGTTGTCGACGGTCGTTTTCAGCACTTTAGATTTTTTGTAAAAAAGTAAAAAAATGAATTAAATGCATAAAATACAAGCACATAGCTGGCGATTGGGAGCGGCAATATCTTGCCGGTGTGGCAAAAAGCGGCAATTGATCGGCAAATGAACCATCATCCAAGGGGGGCTTTAATTAGTAATATCCGATGATGAAATTATCAATATCGGTATTTTTTTGTCACTAAAAGAGTAAGACTCTTAGGTCAATTTGGCTAATTAGACAATAATTTGACGCAATAGCTTGATTCATACCGGTAATTTAATACAATAGCTCACACAAGTAGCCATAAATAGTCGAACCTTATGACTCAGTCTAAAAAAATCGTCATTCTCGATGACAAGCAATCTGAATTTCATCCGGTCGAAGTTTCTCTTTCCTTCATTAATGAGTCCTGTGCCAGGCTAACCTCTGGTAGTTGGAAAAAAGACATAGCCGATGCGAATCAGGTACTCACTATCATGATTGATGCTTCCTGTGTGGTGAATGATGTGACTAGCGTTGTAGAGGATATTGTTGCGTGGGATAAGTCGATACCCATTGTACTACTTAATACCTCTATACAAGAGGCTGGGCTAACTTCTGAACAGGCAAACCTGCAGGTAATTTCCTCGATACAACAGACCGCTGATTTGGAATCCTGGATCACGACACTGCATCTCTGTCAGCTATGTAGACAGAATGAGCATGCTTTTAGTACAACAAACCAGAAAGACGCTCTGAAAAATTTCGTCGGTAAGAGCGCTGCGACAGCCGATGTACGTAAACTCATTCATCAAGTCGCTAGCACAGACGCCAATGTGCTGATTTTGGGAGAGTCTGGTACAGGAAAAGAGGTCGTCGCGCAGAATTTACATAAGTTATCGAGTCGCGCAGACGGGGCCTTTGTACCCATTAACTGTGGAGCGATCCCACCAGAACTGTTGGAGAGTGAACTGTTTGGTCACGAAAAGGGGGCTTTCACAGGGGCAATATCCGCTCGACAAGGCCGCTTTGAACTCGCCAAGGGCGGTACTATTTTCCTTGATGAGATAGGTGACATGCCTATGCCAATGCAGGTCAAGCTATTGCGCGTATTACAGGAGAGACTCTTCGAACGTGTTGGGAGTACCCAACCGATTGAGGCAGATGTCCGAGTGATTGCCGCGACTCACCGGGATCTTGAGCAGGCGGTCGCTGAAGGCAAGTTTAGAGAAGATCTCTACTATCGCCTAAATGTATTTCCAATCGATATGCCGCCACTGAAAGACCGGGTAGAGGACATCGCTCTACTCATTAATAATTTTAATGAACGGCTTAAAGTTGCAGGCATGCAGGGTGTTCGTTTTACGCCCAACGCCATGGTCTCACTAACCCGTCATGACTGGCCCGGGAATGTCAGAGAATTAGCGAACCTCACGGAGCGTTTGGCCATACTTTTCCCCGGAGGAATCGTTGATATTCTGGATTCACCAGACAAATATAAATACGATGAGGGCATAAGCAACGCAGCGACCCCTGAGCTGGCAACGCAAAACTCTGAACAGAGCCAGAAGAAAGTGCTTAGGCCAATCCCTGAGGATGGGTTTGATTTGAAAAACTACCTCGTGGAAGTCGAAAAACTCTACATCAACCAAGCCCTGGATGATTGCAACTGGGTCGTTGCACGTGCAGCCAAAAAACTCGGCATGCGACGCACTACGCTGGTTGAAAAAATGCGTAAATACGAAATCAGCAAACAGGAAGATGCAACGTCAGAGTCTTGACATCTTACGCTCCAGAAAACTATAACATATTGAATCTTAAAGCATAATCATTTAGGCATAATAGTTGCATCTGTATCCTGTAACAGAATAGGAGTGACAAACTAACGTCACTTTCACAGTCAGTTACAGGAGTCGTTAATGGATTCGGCCTTACAGGGTTCAAGCAGTCGAGAGCAGGATAATCTTGTCGTTATTGAGAATTTGAGCAAGCCAGAAAGCGCTGATCGCTATCAACCAGGCTCTGACGACTCAAACAATTTCGACGATCTCATGCCACTGCAGCAATTCAGTGCAATCTCACAGCAGTTCATCGACTCTTATAATCATCTCAATCAGCAGGTGCAGAGTCTTAGAGAAGACCTGGTTCGACAGACTGCAGAGAAGCGCCGCAAAGCCCAGGAAAGTGAATCACTCGCCAAGAAATTACAGGTGGTGTTAGCCACTTTACCCAACGGTGTTGTTGTGATTGATGGCCACGGACTAGTTCAGCAGGCCAATTCTGTGGCAGTTGATATGCTTGGTGAACCACTGGAAGGTGTCGCCTGGATCGATATCATCGCCAGGGCATTTGCACCCAAAAGCGATGATGGTCACGAAATCTCCCTCCATGATGGACGAAGAGTAAAGGTAGACACCCAGGCAATCGGCTCAGAGCCGGGGCAGGTGATTACACTGACGGATCTGACTGAAACCAGACGACGACAGGAAACCCTATCCAGAGAGCAGCGTCTCAGCGCAATGGGGCAGATGATGGCATCATTAGCGCATCAGATCCGCACGCCATTATCATCAGCACTGCTATACTCGGGTCATTTGAACTCACCTCGGCTAGATGGCAATAAAAAGCAAGAATTTCATAGACATATGTTGCAAAGCTTGAAACAACTTGAACATAAAGTGAGCGACATGTTGCTGTTTGCTAGTGGTGGAAATGCCACTGCACAACGGTTTTCTACCGCAGAATTAATTCGAAGCCTGCAGGATGATCTGTTGAATAACGTTTATGCAGATATCGACATAGAAATGACTGTATCTGTCACAAATACAGATGAACTGAACCTGTTTGGGAATCAGCAAGCCCTGTGCGGTGCGATCGGTAATTTACTGGACAATAGCCTTCATGCCTGCCGCGACAACCAGCAGCGTGGGCGGTTGACCTCGATTGAAGTGGACATACAGACGGCAAACGAGCAAAGACTCCTCGTCAGCGTTAAGGATAACGGTTGTGGACTCTCACTCGATCAGATTAACGATATATTTGAGCCGTTTCATACGGGCAAGGCGAGAGGAACCGGCCTGGGGTTAGCTGTTGTAAAGACAGTCGTCAGTAATTTTAAGGGGCAGGTAGAAGTCTCAGCGACGCCTGGTCAGGGCGCAAAATTCACTATCAGCTTACCGCTGATAAATCAGTCAATAGATATGTTAGACCCAAAGCTGTCGGGTCATGTTTCCAGCAAGAGGTAATTTATGGGGCAAGCACACGTACTGGTCGTTGAAGACGATTCTAACCTGCGTAAGGCGCTAAGCGATACATTAGACGTCGCAGGCTATCAGACGGTGTCTGTAGCCAGTGGCGAAGAGGCGTTGTCGGAATTGCATCGATTCAAACCAGATATCATTGTGAGTGATGTGCATATGGATGGCATGGATGGACACGATTTGCTTGATAATATCCAAAACAAGTCTCCGCATATTCCCTTTTTACTCATGACTGCTTACGGTAACGTCAATGATGCGGTCAAAGCCATGCGCTCCGGTGCCATTGACTATGTTGAGAAGCCTATCGCACCTGAGAAGCTGGTATCTCTGGTTAACCGATACATTTCAATCAATTTCGATTCTACGCATGAGCCTATTGCTGAAGATCCTAAAAGTGAACGGCTATTCGAGATGGCACTCAAGGTCGCTCAGAGCGATACCACGGTTTTACTGACAGGGGAGAGTGGTGCCGGTAAAGAAGTAGTTGCCCGATACATCCACAAATATTCTCCGCGCAACGAGGGGCCATTCGTGGCGATTAACTGCGCAGCGATACCGGATAATATGCTGGAGGCCACATTATTTGGTCATGAAAAGGGCGCATTTACAGGGGCCTTGAATAGCTCAGCCGGGAAGTTTGAGCAGTCTCAGGGTGGCACCCTGTTGTTGGACGAGATATCTGAGATGGACCTGGGACTACAGGCGAAGCTTCTCAGAGTATTACAGGAAAAAGAAGTCGAACGACTCGGTGGCAAGAGAACTATTGCCCTAGATGTCCGCGTGATTGCAACATCAAACCGTAATCTAATGATTGAGGTCAAGCAAGGGCGGTTCAGGGAAGATTTGTTCTATCGATTGAATGTTTTTCCGATCCATTGTCTGGCATTGAAGGATCGACCACTCGATATTGTGCCGATTGCCGAATATTTTCTGAAGCGGCACGGAGTGACGACGGGTGGAGTGGTCCCACAATTATCTAAGGCGGCTGAGCAACGGCTTAAGTCGTATCAATGGCCTGGTAATGTTCGAGAACTCGAAAACGTGATCCAGCGCGCTCTGATACTGCAAACGGGCGATTATATTGAACTCGCCGATCTTCAACTCGATCTTGGGCTCGCCACACAAGACAGTGCCAGCCAACAACAAAAATCATCAGCAAGATTGGGAGATGGCGTTCAAAATCACGAGTTTCAACTGATTCTCGAAGCACTCGACAAATATCGTGGAAATCGCACGAAAGTCGCAGAGAGTCTGGGTGTCAGTCCGCGTACCTTGCGCTATAAATTAGCCAAGATGCGCGACGCAGGAATCGCTGTTTAGGGAGAAAGTAATATGGCTGTAAAACCAATCGATAATTCACAATTACTCGCCCAGATGCGCCAGATGGCTGATGTCGCGGGACCTAAAGAAATCGCACCCGTCGATTCAACCTATAATCGCATTGCACCGAGTGAGGGAGCCGGCTTTGGTAATTTGTTGACTCGAGCTATTAACAACGTCAACTCATTGCAGATGGAGAGTTCTCAATTGGCAAAGCAGGTTGAGATGGGGGATGGCGGCGTCAGTCTTGTACGCGCCATGATTGCTTCACAGAAATCATCAGTAGCTTTTCAGGCTACACTACAGGTACGAAACAAGGTTGCTGAAGCCTATAAAAGTATCATGAATATGCCTCTGTAAATGTAACTAGTGGAGAATATGAAAAGTGGCTGACGAAGGACAAAGTATTTCAAGACGAACGGGGGCTCAGGTGACGTCACTATCTATCCTGCGCCAACTCGGCTTGATGATTGGCTTGGCGGCGAGCGTCGCGATGGGTGTGGTATTAGTACTCTGGTCGCAAGAACCAGAAAAACGGCCCATGGGCGAAATGGATCCGGCAACGACCTATGAAGTCGTGAGTTATCTCGAGCAAAATAATATTGCATTTGATATCGGCCCTTCGGGCGTGATTATGGTCGATCAGGCTCAGTATCAACGAGTGCAGATGGCATTGGCCTCACAGGGGCTGGCAGACACCATGAGTGGCGACAGTATATTACAAACAGATTCCGGCTTCGGGGTCAGTCAGCAACTCGAAAATGCCCGTCTGATAAGGAGTCGAGAGAAAAGTCTGGCTTCTACTATTGTTAAGTTTGCCGGCGTAACTTCTGCAGAAGTGCATCTGGCGATTCCCAAACAAACCGTTTTTGTTACTGATCGGCGTCGTCCCAGCGCCTCCGTATTACTCAATTTGGCGTCATCGAGACCTATCGATGACCAACAGACACGAGCGATCGTCGACCTGGTTGCCGGAAGTGTTCCCAGCTTGACGGCAGAACGAATTACAATCACCGACCAATTTGGCCGCCTACACCATTCCGGCACCATGTCCTCGGAAGAGATGCAGTCACGCAGGCAATTCCAGGAAGAAAGCAAGCGGCAACAGGTGCTGCGTAACAAGATTGAGACCATTCTGGCACCAATCCTTGGCATTGAGAATTTTACCGTGCAGGTGAATGTACGAATGCGTTTTGTAGCGAATGAAACAACATCCCGTTTTCACAATTCCGATACGCCATCGTTACGTAGCGAGCGGCGTCTGACTTCATCCGATTCATCGGGCAACGCGCAGGGTGTTCCAGGTGCATTGAGTAATCAACCGCCCGGAGCCGCGAATATTCCAGCCACAGGCGCTGCTGCGAACCAGACCGCACAAACCAATGTAAGCGGTAATCAACGGTCTGAGACAGAATCAAATTATGAGCTGGACACGACGATTAACCATACCCGTTACCAGACCGCGACAATCGATCGCATTTCGGTATCCCTGGGATTAAATAATCTGGATGATGGCAGTGGCAATAGAGTGGCTCGGACAGCCGCTGAAATTCAAAGAATTGAGCGTCTGATCAAAGGCGTCGTTAACTTCGATGCTGCGAGGGGTGATACGGTCATTGTCGACTCTTTCGATTTCCCAACAGCGGAAACTCCGCCCGATCCGGAACCATTACCTTTCTATGAGGAAGAGTTATTTAAGACCTACCTCAAGCCAGCGGTTGCTCTGGTCGGAGTATTATTGCTGATTCTCTTTGTCTTCCGTCCGGTCATTTCGAAGTTGACCACAGGAACGATGCAGCTATTAGAACCAGACTATGGTGGGGATTTAGCGACTGATCAACTATCATTAGGGGGAGATGTGGGGAATTTAGCGTTACCACCGATGGGCAGAAAGTCGATGGCACAGGTTGAACGTGCCAAGAGTGCAGTTGGCGACGACCCTGCAATGGTCGCGCAAGTAGTTAAGAATTGGATGGAAGCAGATGAGTAATGAAATAGCTGAAGTAACCGATCAGCCGCCTGCAGTAAAAAAAGTCGCTGATAATCTCACAGGCGTTCAACGCTCGGCAATTTTGCTAATGAGTCTCGGCGAGGAAGAGGCTGCCAAAGTCCTACAGCATATGGGACCTAAAGAAGTACAGAAAGTCGGCTTGGCAATGGCTGAATTGAACAATGTACAAAGAGAAACCATGGTTGATGTACTCGACAGTTTTCTTGATGTCGTCGAAGATCAGACCGGGATCGGGATTGGTTCTGAGGATTATATTCGAAATACCTTACGTGCGGCACTAGGTGAGGAAAAGGCAGACTCAATCGTCGATAGAATTCTACTGGGTGCAAACACCAAAGGACTGGATACCCTGAAGTGGATGGATCCCAAGAGCGTTGCCGATGTCATACAGTACGAACATCCGCAAATTCAGAGTATTGTCCTGGCCTACCTGGATGCTGACCAGTCAGCCGAAATTCTCGCTTATTTACCCGAGAAAAATCGCCTTGACCTGACATTGAGGATTTGCGCACTAGATACCATTCAACCCGCTGCATTGCAGGAATTGAATGACATTATGGAAAAACAATTCAGTGGCGCGGCTGGTTCCAAATCAGCAACGATTGGTGGAGTTAAGACAGCGGCCGACATCATGAACTTCCTCGATACGGCCATTGAGAGCCAATTGATTGAATCGGTTAAGGAAGTCGACGAAGATCTAGGACAAAATATCCAGGATCTGATGTTTGTATTTGATAATCTGGTTGATGTCGATGATCGTGGAATCCAAACATTGTTGCGTGAGATCAGCACAGATACCCTGGTATTAGCACTTAAGGGTGCGGATGATGAAGTCTCTGATAAGATTTTTGCCAATATGTCTAAACGAGCGGCTGAATTAATGAAAGATGATCTGGAAGCCATGGGGCCTGTCCGATTGAGCGATGTCGAATCAGCTCAGAAAGAGGTCTTGACGGTTGCCAGAAGACTGGCTGAATCCGGTGAAATCGCGCTCGGTGGAGGTGGTGAGGAGATGATTTAGTGGTCAGTTCCACTGAAAAAGAACTCAAGCGTCGCCTAAGTGGTGTGATTAAAGGGGATGAAGCCGATCAATACTCATCCTGGCAACCGCCCGCTATGGAGGGGACGCTCGCCGATCAAAATAAATTGAAGCCGGGCGAATATTCTTCCTCAACGAGTCCAGCAACGGGTAAATCATTGGAACAAATTACCCAGGATGCTTATGAAGAAGGATTTCAGAAGGGAGTAAGTGATGGACAGAAGGCGGCTCTTGAGCAGCAACAAATCAAGATTACGCAACTGGATGCTGTCATTCGGGCAATCCGTGCAAAATCCGAAGAGTTTGACGAGAAAATTACCCAACAACTGGTCGAACTGACGACCGTAATTGCCAAGCAGGTCCTGCGAAAAGAGCTCACGACTTCAGCTGATGCTATCACGGCGGTTGTACAGGAAGTGCTCTCCATGATGCCCGCCAATTCTGAAAACATGGTACTTCGATTGCATCCTGAGGATGCTCAACTGATCAGGCAAGTCTTTGAGTTAGATTCAAGTGTCGAGGTCAGTTGGAAACTATTTGAAGACCCATCAATTCAGCAGGGGGGCTGTATCCTGAGCTCTGACAATTCCGAGATCAATGCAGAGCTGGAACAGCGCATCACGAACGTCTTCAATCGAGTGCTTGGAGAGAGCGGATCTGATGAATGAAACACTGCCGAATACGATTTCAGACAAGCTAGCTAGCTATCAGAATCGCCTTCAGGATGTTCCGGCATTGCAGATTGAAGGGCGGCTAGTGCGAATGATTGGTCTTACGCTTGAAGCTGTCGGTATTAGTGTTCCAGTCGGGACGCGATGTGACATCATCACCCAGGACGGCCACAAAGAACGGGCAGAGGTGGTCGGATTCTCTAGTCAGAGTGTCTACCTTATGCCAACGGGCGAAATTCATGGTTTGAGTCCCGGTGCGAAGGTGGTTCCCACTTCAGAAACCGCAACTTTTCGAATTAGTAATCAATTACTAGGCCGTGTAATTGATGGTGAGGGTGAGCCGCTGGATGGTTTGGGAGAAATTGAAGGAATACAGACCAGCATCACGAGTCGGCCGATAAATCCATTATTGAGACATCCGATCGACGAACCCCTTGATGTTGGAGTACGCAGCATCAATGCATTATTTACCGTCGGTCGTGGTCAACGCATGGGATTATTTGCCGGTTCTGGTGTGGGAAAGAGTGTGCTGCTTGGCATGATGACACGCTACACAGCCGCGGACGTAATCGTCGTCGGCCTGATTGGTGAGCGGGGACGAGAGGTTAAAGAGTTTCTGGAAAATATCCTCGGTCCCGAGGGCAGGGCCCGTTCTGTGGTCGTTGCTGTCCCGGCGGATCAGTCACCACTAATGCGGCTGAATGGAGCCATGACCGCCACCCGTATTGCGGAATATTTCCGCGATCAGGGGAAAAACGTCTTGCTATTGATGGATTCACTGACGCGATTTTGCCAGGCACAACGCGAGCTAGCATTGGCCATTGGCGAACCGCCAGCAACTAGAGGCTATCCCCCATCTGTATTTGCCAAGTTACCCAAACTTGTAGAGCGGGCAGGCAATGCCGACAAGGGTGAGGGGTCTATTACGGCTTTTTACACGGTACTCACTGAGGGGGATGATGTTCAAGACCCAATCGCCGATGCAGCGCGGGCCATACTCGATGGTCATCTTGTGTTATCCAGAGAAATTGCGGAGTCGGGACTGTACCCAGCTATCGACATTGAGCAATCCATCAGTCGTGTCATGCCGCAGATTACCGATGACAGCCAACAGATGGGTATCAGGGCGTTTAAACAGGTTTATTCCACATACAACGCGAACCGAGACTTGATTAGTGTTGGCGCCTATCAACAAGGCTCCGATCCGCAGATTGATGAGTCGATTGCGATGATTGGTCCCATGCGCAACTTTTTATCTCAAGGAATGAACGAAAAGGTCGATTTTAATACTAGCTGTGCTGAACTCAACCAAATAATGAGTCAGACTGTACAGTGATAGTGATGTATAATTTTAATAGTGACTGTCAATGATTCGAAATATGAAATCTAAATCAACCAGGCTGGAACCAGTGAAACAACTGGCGGAAGACCGTGCTAAAACGGCGACCGAGGCTATGGTTATGGCGCGTAATGATCATAACTTGAATAAGCAGAAACTGACCGACCTCATCCGTTATCGGAAAGACTATCATACTGAGTTACAGTCAAAAGCAAAGAATGGTATGTCGGCTGTACAATTACAGCAATATCAGCGGTTTATCGCACAACTGGATAAGGCCATTGTGCAGCAGCAACAGCAGGTGACAATGGCGAAAGCCCATTTAAAGGACAAACAAGCTCAGTGGCAGGATAAGAATTCCCACCAAAAAGCGATCAACAGTGCCATAGGAAAAATCGAGAAACAGCAACAGCTCGCTGAATTAAAACGCGAGCAACGAGATCTCGATGAGCATAATACTCAGGCGATATTCAGGAAATAGGGCACTCGTCCTTAAACAGGTCAAATCCTTCATTCAAAAGCATAGAAGTCAGCTCAATCAGTGGTAAGCCGATAAGTGCGCTGGGATCATCTGACTGTAACTGTTTAAACAAAACAACCCCCAGTCCTTCGGCCTGAAAGCTACCCGCACAGTAATAGGGCTTATCTTGTTTAAGATAGGCTTCGATCGTGGCATCTGTTAAATCACGAAAATGTACCAACGTTGGTATACTCTTGAATTGATGTTTCTTCGTTTCAGTATTGTATAAACAAAGGCCTGTCTCAAATCGCACCGTCTGACCTGAGAATGAGGATAACATCTCGACTGCGCGCTCATGTGTATGTGGTTTGCCCAGAATCTGACCATCAAAAATGGCGATTTGGTCGGAGCTGATGATCAGGGCATTTTCAGCCATTTTTGCCACAGCTTCTGCCTTTTCAATACTCAATCTTTGGACCAGTTGCTCTGGTGTTTCACCGGGGCGTTGTGACTCATCAATGTCGGGTGAGATGCAAGTAAAGTCCAGGCATAGTCTCTCTAGTAATTTTCGTCGAAATGGTGAGCTGGAGCCCAGTATTAGCTGAAATTGGCTGTTCATGTATCACTCAGTGTAAATTTCGTAAGGTTTTGCGGAAAATATACTGATCATACATGGTAATCAGATTAAATTCTGACTAAAATTACAACTATACCTTAGCAAATCGCTACGACGCATTTTACGCTCACAACTCATGTCTTTGTTCACACTTAACCCCTGCGAAAAGGTATTGTCATAATGTCAAATAGAATCCTGATTTTACCCGGCGATGGCATCGGTCACGAAATTTGTTCAGTCGCGACACAGGTCATTGAAGCAACAGCCAAACACTGCTCATTTGAGATCCAGATCGAGCATGCTGATATTGGTGGGACATCGTATGATCGCTGCGGTTCACCGCTATCGGATGAGGTGCTAGCCATCGCCAGGAAATCTGACGCCATCCTCCTCGGCGCAGTGGGTGGTAAACAATGGGAATCGCTAGATATCAGCGTCAGACCCGAAAAAGGCCTGTTACGTATTCGAAAGGAGTTAGACCTCTTCGCTAACCTGAGACCAGCCATTTTACATCAACCACTCGCTGATGCCTCATCACTCAAGCCAGAACTGGTGGCTGGACTGGATATCTTAATTGTGCGGGAGTTGACCGGTGGCATATATTTCGGGCAACCCAGAGGCATAAGCAACAACGATCGTGGCGAACGATATGGCTTTAACACCTACGTCTATCACGAACACGAGATACGTCGAATAGCCCATTTGGCGTTCCAGAGTGCGCAAAAACGTCAAGGCAGATTATGTTCTGTTGACAAAGCCAATGTGCTGGAAGTGACTGAACTCTGGCGTGAGATCGTGACAGATGTCAGTACAGATTATCCGGATGTTGAGCTGAGTCACATGTATGTCGATAATGCCGCCATGCAGTTAGTTCGAGAACCAAAACAATTCGATGTCATCCTGACTGGTAACATGTTTGGCGATATTCTATCTGATACTGCGGCGATGTTAACTGGCTCAATTGGCATGTTACCCTCAGCGTCAATTAATTCTTCCGGAGTGGGATTGTATGAGCCCGTTCACGGTTCTGCACCCGATATTGCTGGGAAAGATATCGCTAATCCATTAGCTACAATTTTGTCAGTTGCGATGATGTTGCGTTATTCACTGAATCAGTCGGAAGCTGCAAATCGAATCGAACATGCTGTACTCAAGTCATTGCAGGATGGTTATCGCACCACAGACATTGCCTCAGCTGGAATGACTGTGCTGGGCACGAAGGCAATGGGTCAAAAGGTCATAGAAAATATAACGTAAACAGGTAAGTCACTACATGAGTAAATCATATAACGTCGCAGTTGTCGGTGCCACGGGTGCCGTAGGCCAGTCTCTAATAGAAATCCTCGAGGAACGAAATTTTCCAGTTGATAATTTATATCCGCTGGCTTCGAGCAGGTCAGCAGGCGAGGTCATTCGCTTTAACAATAAAACCCGTCGGGTAGAGGATCTTGAGAAGTTCGACTTTAATCAGGTCGATATTGGGTTGTTCAGTGCTGGCGGTGCGATTTCAAAAATTTATGCGCCAAAGGCCGCTGAAGCGGGTTGTGTCGTGATCGATAATACGTCGGAATTTCGTTATGACGATGACATTCCGCTCGTGGTTCCCGAGGTTAACCCAGATGCAATCGCTGAGTATAAGAAGCGTGGGATAATTGCGAATCCAAACTGTTCGACTATTCAGATGCTTGTGGCGCTTAAACCAATTTATGACACCTATGGAGTAACGGTTATTAATGTCGCAACCTACCAGTCTGTTTCAGGAAGTGGCAAGCAAGGACTTGATGAATTGGCAGGGCAAACATCTAAGCTTCTCAATGGGTTAGATATCGAATCTAAAGTGTATTCTAGGCAAATTGCATTTAATGTAATACCCCATATAGACGTCTTACTAGACAACGGCTACACCAAAGAAGAAATGAAAATGGTCTGGGAGACACAAAAGATATTCTCTGATCCGTCGATAAAGGTTAATCCGACGGCTGTACGTGTTCCGGTCTTCTATGGTCATTCTGAGGCGGTACATATCCAAACTCGGGATGCATTTGATTTGGCAGATGTTACACGGCTGCTGAAAAAGGCAGATGGCGTTGAAGTGATTCATGATGATTCTGAGATGACCTATGCGTCGGCTGCGGTGGATGGTACCGGTACAGATCCTGTATATGTGAGTCGTATCCGTCGCGGACTTGATTCAGATAAGTCGCTCAATATGTGGGTTGTTTCTGATAACATCCGCAAAGGTGCGGCACTGAATAGTATACAAATTGCCGAAAAACTGATAGAAAACTATTTATAAAAACGGTGCAGTGCACTATGATAGTGAACAATTTCACAACTTGGTACTGTTTAAGAAGTATCGATGCTGAGTTATTGATAAAGTTAATGACGGAATATCAGCAAAGGAATAGATAATGATTCGCAAAGTATTAATCTCGTTACTGCTGGCTCTGGTGATATACACACCTGTTTATCATGCACTTGGCCTTGGCGAGATAAAACTTAAATCTGGCTTAAATGAGCCATTGCTAGCTGAGATTACGCTCTTGTCTGTACGGGGTGAAACACCCGAGCAGATAATTGCCAAATTAGGCACAGTTGCTGACTTCGAACGTTCCGGCATCGACCGACTCTATTTCCTGACCAGAATTCGATTCGAAGCCGTTTCGATTGGTAGTGGCCGCATGGTTCTCCGACTAACGACTCAGGAGCCTGTACGGGAACCCTTTTTGAATTTTCTAGTTAGCCTGGAATGGCCAAATGGCAAGTTATTACGCGAATACACTGTATTACTAGACCCGCCGGTGTTTGATGAAGCACCCGCTCCAAGTGTCACCCCTGTTGAACAGCCAAGTCAGGCTCGTTCGGTTCCAAGTAGCAGACCCCAACCACGCAACGTTACTCCAAGAGAGGCATTCACAGGCGATGTTTATGGTCCAACAACATCCAATGACACCCTTTGGAGTATCGCATCCAAGGTTCGTACTGATCGTTCGATAAGTATCCATCGTGCCATGGTTGCACTGTACGAAGAGAATCCTCAAGCCTTCATGCAGGGCAATATCAATCGCCTAAAACGTGGTGCTGAGTTGCGAATTCCTTCTGCAGAAGCATTCCAGCAGGTCAGTCAGCGTGAGGCGTTGAGGCTGATTCGTGAACATGAATTAGCCTGGCGGAGTGGAACTGATATCAACCAAACGGTGGTTGATACGAGTCGCTCTAGCTCTCGATCTGTAGCCCAGACGAATCCACCTGCACAGCAGTCTGGTCGCCTTTCACTGGCAACAGAAGAACAGGAAGAAACTGGTACAGGTGGCAGTAATGCGGCCATTGCAGAAGAAGAAAATCTCGTCCTGAAACAACAAAAAGAGGAACTCGAGGAAGAGAAACGTAATCAGGAAGAACGCATTGAGCAATTGGAACGCCTGTTGGAGTTAAAGAACGAACAACTGGCAGAAATACAGGATACCGCGGCAGATAATGCGCAGGCCGCAGAAGATGTACAACAAGCGGCTGTTGAAACGGCCCAACCGGCAACGACCCCAGCAGAACAACAACCACAGCAACCACAGCCTGAACCGGGATTCGTCGATCAGCTTATGAGTGGTGCTTATAATCTTTACCTCGCGCTACTTGCCGTAATCATCATCGTCATCGTTCTGATACTTCGTTTTAGAAGCAATAAGGCCGTGAGCTATCAGGATGCTATTGAGCGGACAACCACACCATCCGCTCCAAGCGCTAGTAGTAACGCCTTCAGTGCCGACGACCTACCTGATACGGCCGATGACGTCCTGGCTGATGACTCTGATCTTTATGGTAGTGATGAAATGACCATGGACGAGTCAGCCGACCCAATCGGTGAAGCTGACATATATATGGCTTATGGCAAATTTGATCAGGCTGAAGCGTTACTCAAGCGCTCTATAGCACAGGAAGAGGATAGGGCAGACTTACATGCTAAATTGCTCGAATGTTATGCTGAAATGGACTCTAGAGCCAGTTTCGAGGCACATCTTAGCGATGTCGGCCCACTTATTGATGCCGATACTGAGTTGTCGCAGATGGTCAAAGAAGTCTATCACACGGCATGGCCAGAGGGTGATTTCTACTCAGCGACGGACGATGAAGTGTCTGAGGATACCTTCGATGAAGCAGAGGATGATTCAGATTCAGAAGATGAGGCATTCGACATCGAAGCCGATGAAGTTGACCTAGAAGACGATGAAGTTGACCTAGAGGACGATAGTCTTGCCGAAGAACTCGACGATTTGCCATCCACCGAAGATGTATTTGGTGAAGCAGGCGATGAAGACACTGATTCATTGGCAGATGAACTGATTGACCTCGATCTTGAAGATGATCTTGCTGATCAAACGGATTCAACAACTGAAGAAGCTGTTGAGGAATCGGATCAGGATGACAGCGAGGATCCGTCTTCTGAAGATGACATTGATACACAGCTCGATCTCGCCAGCGCTTATATTGAAATGGGCGATTACGAGGGGGCACGTGAAATCATTGAAGAAGTGCTCGAATCCGGCGATGAAGCACAGAAATCTCAGGCTCAGACACTCCTAGATTCGATTGAAAACTGATTCAAACCGTATCGTATTGGGTATCGAATATATCGGTACCCGATATCACGGCTGGCAAAGGCAATCTAATGCTTCCTCTGTGCAGGCTACGCTGGAAGGCGTCATATCTGAGGTAGCTGATCACCCCGTATCAACTATATGCGCAGGCCGCACAGACCGTGGTGTACACGCGACCAGTCAGTATGTTCATTTTGATTCTCACAATGCTCGTCCACTCAAAGCCTGGTTGAAAGGCTGTAACACCTTACTTCCTGAAGATATCTCTGTCTTCCATGCGGCACAGACCAGTACAGATTTCGACGCACGACGAAGCGCACGGGATAGGACTTACGTTTACCTGATTCATAATCATGACTTGCCTCGTGCAGGCCTGGCTCAGCAGACTACCTGGATCAGCAATCGGCTAGATGAGCGTCGTATGCACGATGCCGCGCAGGCTTTGCTGGGTGAGCAGAATTTCAGCGCTTTTCGTTCGGCGCACTGCCAATCGCACTCAGTACATCGCTTCATGCGATCAATTTGCGTTACTCGATTTGATGATTTGGTCGTTATTGAAGTAACCGCCAATGCCTTCCTGCATCATATGGTACGCAATATAGTCGGAAGCCTTATCGACGTTGGAAAGGGAATACAGCCGGAACAATGGATAGGCGAGCTCCTTGCGAAAGAGGATAGAACCATCGCAGGTGTAACCGCACCACCGAATGGTTTATTTTTATGTCGAGTACGTTATCCGCAGGAATTTGGCATCCAGGATACGGTTCGATATCCACTCTATCTATCCAGTCAAATTAGCACACAAGAGTTTTAACTTGTATGTCATACTGCTAAAATGACGCACCAGTGAAAGCACTAACGCTAGTAATAAGAATAACTGCAGAGGAAACTGATGAATTGGCTCGATCGTATTATTCCCAAGAGTAAGGGCACAGGTGGAAGCAAGAGAGCGTCTGTACCTGAGGGACTTTGGACCAAATGCAGTGCCTGTGATGCCATGCTGTACCGTGCAGAATTGGAGCGGAATCTGGAGGTCTGCCCAAAATGTAACCACCACATGAGGATATCGGCTAGAAAACGACTACTAGCATTGCTTGAGCCCGATTCAATCGAAGAGTTAGGCAAGGATATCGAGCCAGTCGACCATCTCAAATTCAAAGACACTAAACGTTATAAAGATCGCCTCTCAGCGGCGCAAAAATCAACCAGTGAAAAAGATGCGATTGTCATCATGGCGGGTGACCTGCTAGGGCAGAAAGTCGTTGCGGCGGCATTTGAATTTCGGTTTATGGGTGGATCGATGGCCTCGGTCGTCGGTGAGAAATTTGTCATTGCTGTGAATCATGCTCTCAAGCATAAGGCACCTCTAATATGCTTCTCTGCCAGTGGTGGTGCCAGAATGCAAGAGGCATTGTTTTCTCTGATGCAGATGGCAAAAACTAGTGCCGCCCTGGCTAAGTTATCCAAGCAGGGTATTCCATTTATATCGGTATTAACTGACCCGACTATGGGTGGTGTGAGCGCCTCTCTAGCCATGCTTGGAGATATTAATATTGGTGAGCCAAAAGCATTAATCGGCTTTGCTGGACCCAGAGTCATTGAACAGACGGTTCGCGAAAAATTACCGGAAGGCTTCCAACGTTCAGAGTTTCTACTCGATCATGGGGCCATTGATATGATTGTGTCCCGACTGGAATTAAAAGAAACCTTGTCATCTCTGCTGCGTAAGTTAACGTCTCAGGAATCAATCGTTCCGCCAGAGGCCGATGAGCCAAAGCCTAGCTGATTGGCTAGAACGCATTTCACGGCAACATCACCAGGAGATCGATCTCGGCCTGGCGCGCTGTGGTGATGTTATGCGGCGACTCAATCTGTCTGACTATAATCAGCCAGTAATTACAGTTGCGGGTACGAATGGCAAAGGCTCGACAGTAGCCTATCTTGATGCCTTGGCAAGATCGATAGATATGCAGCCGCTGACGTTTACATCACCACACCTGTTTGATTATCGCGAACGACTGACATATGCGGGACAATGGTTGTCTGAGGAGCAGCATATCGAAGCATTGTCTGCGATTACAATCGCTGCAGACGAAATTCCTCTGACATTCTTTGAATTCAGTACCCTGTGTGCCTTCTACTGGGCCGCGAAACTACAACCCGATCTGTTAATTCTAGAAGTCGGCCTGGGAGGTCGACTTGATGCCACTAATTTGGTTGCCGCAGATATCGCAATCGTAACCACTGTCGATCTCGATCACCAGGAATATCTGGGTAACACAATCGTTGATATTGCGCGGGAAAAGCTGGGGATTGTACACCCCTCGACGACCTTAATACTCGCTGATGATACCGTCCCAGAATCCTGTGTCGCTGAGCGAAAAGCAAAACGGATATTACGCTCAGGAAGCGATTATCAAATTGAGGAACGTCACTGGGTAGGAACTCAGGGAAACACCTTGCCGCTGCCCGAACAGATCAAGCCTCGATGCAATGCCGCCGCTGCGCTTTGCGCCTTTGAGCTTCTATTGCAACGATCGCTGAGTGTTGCGCATGTCAGCCGGGCTAATCAGGAATTACGCCTTGCGGGAAGGTATCAACAAATCAATGACACTCCCTTAACGATACTCGATGTGGCCCATAACCCACAGGCAATTACCCATTTGGTAAAACGCCTCGAATCTGATCGGCATTTACAGGTCCATATTTTATTGGGAATGATGCGCGACAAGAACATGCCACAGGCGATCGCGTTATTGCAAAGGATTGCCAAGCATTGGTATTTTACTGACTTGGATTCACCGCGCGCCGCGTCTGCTAAACAATTAAGCGATATTGCAGTCGATCAAGGAATTTCGTTGCATCGAATATCATGTTATTCTTCACCTGTTGAAGCATATCATGCAGCGATGCATTCATTGGACACAAAACGAGATGTATTAGTGGTGGTGGGTTCATTTCTTACAGTGGGTCCCATTCTCGAGCAGGTAACGAACTGATGTCAGCAGAACCTAATATCCGTAACCGAGTCGCCGGCGCTGTCGTGCTCGTCTCTCTTGCCGTGATATTCCTTCCGCTCATTCTGGATGGTAAGAAAAAGACACAAATTTTGGATTCCTATATCCCGGAAAAGCCTGCTTCGGGTGAAATTATACTGATTAATATTGATGAGCAGAAAAGTTCTGAGCAACAGCAAGATCAGGCTGGCAACCAGGATAGCGGGTCGACAAGCGGTGAGAAAAATTCAATCACCATTGAAGCCAGTGAGATAACGGCGGCCGCAGAAGGTTCTAATAAAGAAAATGAGGCTGAGGATGAGCCAGCCAGCAAACCCGCAGCTGAAATCGCACAGACCCAAGATGACATCAATCAGCCCGTCGCAATTCCACAGCGGAACAATCGCCCGAATTACGAGGGAGGCGGGCACCTGGTACAGATTGGAAGTTTCGGTTCCCGGGAAAATGCCAGTCGTCTGGTCGAAAAGTTAAAGACGGCTTCTTACCGGTCTTATTACAAGACGGGGACATCTCGGAATAAGACCATTTACCGGGTATTTGTAGGTCCGTACCTTAATCGTGATGAGGCACAGCAAGCAATTTTAGGCTTGAAAAAGATTGCTGATGTTAACCCGATCATCGTGACATATGATCCGCTGAAGCATAGCCAGGGTTAACATGACTCTATTGCAGCCGAATTTCTACTAGGGCTTAGTTACAAGATGCTATATACTAGCCACCATTCATGTCCCTCTGATAATCTGGAATAATTACATGTGCGGCATAGTAGGTATCGTTGGTCAGGAGCCAGTTAATCAACGCATATATGACGCTTTAACGGTCTTGCAGCACCGCGGCCAGGACGCTGCTGGTATCGTCACTTATAACGACGGCGCCTTGTCGTTACGAAAATCCAATGGGCTGGTACGGGATGTTTTCTCCACCCGCCATATGATGCGTTTAAAAGGCACTTCCGGCATAGGGCACGTTAGATATCCAACGGCTGGAAGCTCGAGTCGAGCAGAATCCCAACCCATCTATGTTAACTCTCCCTACGGCATTACACTGGCTCATAATGGCAACCTCACCAATGCCGAGGAACTAACTCAGCAATTGTTTCGTACCGATCGTCGCCACATTAATACCTCATCCGACTCAGAAGTCTTGCTTAATATCTTCGCGCATGAATTACAGCTCTGCCATCATCTCAAACTCGAGCCAGATGATATATTTAATGCCGTTGCGTCGGTCCATCATCGTTGTAAGGGAGCCTATGCCGCCATTGCATTAATTAATAACCATGGCATGGTATGTTTTCGCGATCCCCATGGGATACGTCCAGCGATTTTAGGTAAGCGTGAGACACCTGATGGTCCTGAGTACATGGTTGCCTCAGAGAGTGTGGCGCTGGATACATTAGAATTTGAAGTGTTACGTGATGTCGCTCCGGGCGAAGCGATCTATATAGACTTTGATGGTAATGTCTATTCTCGTCAATGTGCTCGCAACCCGGATTATAGTCCTTGTATCTTCGAATATGTTTATTTCGCTCGTCCTGATTCGATCATCGACAAGGTATCTGTCTATAAAGCGCGTCTTAGAATGGGAGAGAAACTCGCTAAAAAGATACTTCGTGAGCGTCCCGATCATGACATCGATGTGGTTATACCTATTCCGGATTCCTCGCTGACCTCTGCGGTCGCGATGGCCCATCTGCTTGGCAAAAAGATGCGCCATGGCTTCGTTAAAAACCGCTACATTGGTCGGACCTTCATCATGCCGGGTCAACAACAACGCAAGAAATCTGTGCGGCAGAAGCTCAATGCAATCGGACTCGAGTTCAAAGACAAAAATGTATTGCTGGTTGATGATTCGATAGTGCGTGGAACAACGAGTGAGCAAATAATCGAGATGGCTCGTGACGCGGGTGCAAACAAAGTGTACTTTGCCTCGGCCTCTCCGCCAGTCCGATACCCCAATGTTTACGGTATCGACATGCCGTCAGCATCTGAATTAATTGCCCATGGTCGAACAGTCGAGGAAATCCAGGAGGCGATAGGCGCTGATTGGCTAATCTATCAGGATTTGGATGATTTGATTAAGTCAGCACGTCGAGGCAATAAATCAATCACCCATTTCGATGACTCGGTGTTTACGGGTAACTACGTCACGGGTGACATTGATCAAGATTACCTGAATAACCTGGATATCAAACGGAATGATAACGCCAAAAACAAACAGGAAAGTTTGTTTGATGACTCCTCCGCGGAGCCCATGGCGATGATTGGATTACACAACGTCGACTGATTATGATTGCACCTCTGTTCCGCTCCATATTAAAACTCTTTAACTGGAAACTGGAACCGAAGGATATTCCCGACTTTAAAAAGGCGGTTGGCATTTTCGCGCCACACACGTCCAATTGGGATTTTGTAGTCATGCTGTGTGCCAAATTTGCTTGGGATATTCAAGTCAGATATCTGGGCAAGCACACACTCTTCAAGCCGCCATTCGGATGGTTTTTCCGTGCTTTTGGTGGGATCCCAGTCGAACGATCGGCGGCGCATAATATGGTCGAACAAGTCACGGAGATCATGAATACTGAAGAGCGATGCCTATTAGCGATCGCACCTGAAGGCACACGAAGCTATACCAAATATTGGAAAACCGGCTTTTATCATATAGCCCATCAGGTCAATGTTCCTATTGTGATGTTCTATTTGGATACCAAAACTCGCCAGATTGGTTTTACCGAACCCTTCCATACCACGGGTGATATAGATGCCGACTTTAAACATTTTGCCGATTTTTATGCTGATAAAACAGGTTTCATACCGGAATTCACCAGTATAGTGCAAACCAAGAAATCATATCTGGCGCAGAAAAAAGGAAAAATGAACGATGCTTAATCATCTTAAAATTACCTTTCTAATTATTGTCTGCGTGATTGTTCAGAATACGCCAGCACAGAACCAACCTGAGGCTGTTAATGATCTCCCGACTGCCAAAAATGGCATGGTATCAAGCCAAGAGGCTACGGCAACGCTGGTTGGTGTTGAAATACTTCGCCAGGGTGGTAATGCAGTTGATGCGGCAGTTGCCGTTGGTTTTGCACTCGCGGTTACCTATCCACGTGCCGGAAATCTTGGCGGTGGTGGCTTCATGCTTATTTATAATGCGGATGAAAAAGCAGCCACTGCAATTGATTATCGCGAAATGGCTCCGCAAGCAGCTCATCGGGATATGTTCCTTGATGAAGACGGCAATGTTGATAATCGTAAAGCACGCTTTAGTGCATTGTCATCAGGTGTTCCGGGTACGGTCGCAGGTATGGTATATGCCCTGGAGAAATATGGAACCATGTCACTTGCCCAAGTCATTCAGCCCGCAATCGATCTAGCTGACAAGGGTTTCACGGTGCCGGGTGAGCTTCATGCCAGCCTGGTATGGGCACAAAAGCGACTCACAGCGAATGAATCGACCCGGAAAGTTTTCTATCCTAATGGCGAGCCACCTCAAGCTGGTAGCACATTGCGACAGCCCGAACTGGCTAACGTGCTTAAACAGATAAAAGCGAAGGGAAGAGATGGCTTTTATTCAGGAGACGTTGCAGAGCTCCTGGCGGCAGATAGTAAGAATAACGAAGGTATTATCACACTTGAAGACTTGGCAAACTACCGGGTAGCAGAGCGTACACCGGTATCTGGTTCGTATCGCGGTCATGATGTGATAGCCATGCCACCACCGAGCTCAGGTGGTATCCATCTGATTCAAATGTTGAACATCATGGAACACTGGGATATTGCTGAGTCTGGCCATAATTCTGCCACCACAATCAACCGACTTGTGGAATCCATGAAGCGTGCCTATGCCGACCGGAGTAAACATCTGGGTGATCCGGATTTTTACGATGTACCCGCACAACAACTGATGGATAAGGCCTATGCAAGGGAACTACATCAGTCGATTACCGAACGAAAGGTAACGCCTTCAGCCGATATCTCTCCGGTTGTAATCAACAAACCCGAGAGTCCACAAACGACGCATTATTCTGTTATGGATCGGTTTGGAAACGCGGTCGCGAATACTTACACACTCAACGCCAGCTTCGGAAACGGTCGAGTTGCAGAAGGGACTGGAATCCTGATGAATAATGAGATGGATGATTTCTCCTCGAAACCCGGTGTTCCGAATATGTTTGGGCTGATTGGTGGTGAAGCGAACGCAATCGAGCCCGGTAAGCGACCATTAAGCTCGATGACACCAACCATCCTGGTGAAAGATGGCAAGGCACTATTAACTACGGGAAGTGTGGGTGGCAGTCGGATTATCACAACCGTTCTGCAACTGGTTTCGAATGTCATCGATCATGACATGGACATTGCGGCCGCAACGATACAACCGCGATTTCATCACCAATGGCTGCCAGATAGCCTAGTGATGGAGGGAGGGTTTGCCCCCGATGTCCTCAACCAATTAAGATCGATGGGCTACAGTGTAGATGCACCGGAACTGATGGGTCACTCGGCAACTCCGGCGGATGATAGTATTGGCTATCTACAATCCGTGATGTATCGTAACGGAATATTTACGGGTCTCGCGGATCCAAGACGTCCTCATTCACTTGCGGCAGGGTATTAATGACAGCAGATATCACAGCATCATTGGTCGAAGGCCTCTACCTCATGTTGGTAGGTATGTCTTTTGTATTGGGTTTTCTAACCCTGGTAGTGATTTCACTGCGTTTACTCGCTGCGGTTGCTCCTGTTGAAGAACCGCCTTCCACGCAATCAGCAGCTAGTCAGGTCAATGACAAAACACTTTTGGCGGTCATTAGTGCCGCAATACACCAATATCGGAATGATAATCAATCCAAAGAGTAACGTTAAGGCAACACATTATGGCAGCTAAGAAAATAGGTATCACAGAGCTTGTATTACGTGATGCACACCAATCATTATTCGCAACCCGAATGCGTATCGAAGACATGTTGCCGATCGCAGAGAAATTGGACAGCATGGGCTACTGGTCGCTGGAGACCTGGGGTGGAGCGACTTTCGATGCCTGCATTCGCTTCCTCGGTGAGGATCCCTGGGAAAGGTTACGTAAATTGAAGGCTGCCATGCCGAATACGCGTCAGCAGATGTTATTCAGGGCGCAAAATATTCTCGGCTATCGGCATTATGCTGATGATGTGGTGCGTAAGTTTGTCGAACGGGCTGTTACCAATGGCATGGACGTGTTCCGCATTTTTGATGCCATGAATGATATTCGTAACTTTGAAACGGCAATTGCAGCGGTCAAGGAAAATGAGCGCCACGCGCAGGGAACATTGTCATACACTGTGAGTCCAGTTCACACCATGGATTTGTGGGTAGACATGGCAAAAGAACTACAGGACATGGGGAGTGATTCCATTTGTATCAAGGATATGGCGGGTCTGCTGAAGCCCTACGTCGCATTCGAACTGGTATCACGTCTGAAAGAGGTCCTCGAAATACCATTGGCACTTCATAGCCATGCGACCACAGGTCTAAGTGTGCCGACACTGGTCAAGGCGGTCGAGGCCGGAGTCGATATGATCGATAGTGCCATCTCATCAATGAGTATGACATACGGTCATAGTCCGACCGAAACGATGGTGTCTATTTTTGAGGGAACGGAGCATGACACGGGACTTGATCTCGAACAACTCGAGGACATTGCTCAATACTTCAGGCCTGTTCGTAAGAAGTATGCCAAATGGGAAGGTAGTCTGCAGGGTGTCGATGCGAGAATTCTCCTGGCTCAGGTTCCTGGCGGCATGCTGACCAACATGGAAAATCAACTAAGAGAGCAGGGCGCCGCTGATAAGCTGGATGAAGTACTCGCTGAAATTCCGCGCGTACGGGAAGATCTCGGATATATCCCCCTGGTGACACCGACATCACAAATTGTAGGAACACAGGCGGTGATTAATGTCTTGACCGGTGAACGCTATAAGACAATTAGCAAAGAGACAGCCGGCGTATTGAAGGGTGAATACGGTGCCACAGCTGCACCAGTCAATGCCGAACTACAGGCAAAAGTCCTGGATGAGGGTGCCGAGCCAATTACCGTTCGCCCGGCCGATTTGATAGATGATGAGTTAACCCAATTAACTGAGGCATTCGATGCCCTTGCTGCTGAACATAATATTCGCGTCGCCGAGAATAAAATCGATGATGTGCTGACCTATGCATTGTTCCCACAAATCGGGCTTAAGTTTTTAATTAATCGTGATGACCCCTCGGCCTTCGAACCAGCGCCTGGTACTGAAACTGAGGCACCTGGTCCAGCAACTTCGTCCAATAATGAGACTATCGCAGCATCTGGCCCTGCATCTTATGTGGTCAATGTCGATGGTAAGGATTATCAGGTCAATGTAGCTCCCTCGGGAGCTGTTACCCAGGCGGTGGCCGCCCCAGCCCCTGTTGCCTCAACTGCACCTGCAGCCACTGGTCAGGCGGAGGCACTCAACTCGCCATTATCGGGTAACATATTCAAAGTGCTCGTAAATCAGGGAGACACGGTACAGAAAGATGATGTCGTTATGATTCTTGAAGCGATGAAAATGGAAACTGAGGTCAGGGCGACCGCATCCGGTACCGTTGCGCGTCTCGCAGCGAAAGAGGGTGACTCAGTCGCAGTTGGTGATCTCTTGCTCGAGCTACAAGCTTAATGGAAGGGCTACAGACTCTCTGGCTCTCCACTGGGATAGCCTCTATCACCTGGGGTCAGACCATCATGATGACGGTGGGCGGCGGCTTGATATTCCTCGCAATTCGCAAAGGATTTGAACCGTTATTGCTGTTGCCCATTGGCTTTGGTGCGATACTGAGCAACATACCCCAGGCAGGAATCTCCGATCCGGGTGGCATCCTTTACTACATCTATTACGTTGGCATCGATACCGGCATTTTCCCACTATTGATTTTTATGGGAGTCGGGGCATTAACAGACTTTGGCGCATTAATCGCTAACCCTAAAACACTGTTCCTGGGAGCGGCTGCCCAATTTGGCATATTCGCGACGCTTGTTGGCGCTTTGGCACTCAATGCATTTCCAGGCTTCAATTTCACACTGCAAGATGCCGCAGCGATCGCTATTATTGGCGGAGCAGACGGCCCAACGGCGATATTCCTTGCATCCAAACTAGCGCCAGATTTATTGGGTGCAATCGCTATCGCAGCCTATTCCTATATGGCATTGGTCCCACTGATTCAGCCACCGATCATGAAGGCGCTGACGAATGAAAAAGAGCGCCAGATCGAGATGAAGCAACTGCGACACGTCACGAAATTTGAGAAGATCATATTCCCATTGATGATCCTTCTGTTCTGCGCACTCTTATTGCCGACGGCAGCACCCCTGATTGGTATGTTTTGTTTGGGTAACCTGATGCGTGAATCGGGTGTTGTAGACCGTCTTAGCCATGCGGCTCAGAATGAAATAATCAATATAGTTACGATCTTCCTCGGTCTTGCAGTAGGCTCGCGCCTAAAAGCGGACACATTTCTGACGGTTGAAACATTAGGGATCCTGGTACTCGGGATGTTAGCCTTCGCGATTGGCACGGCTGCTGGCGTCTTGATGGGTAAGCTGATGTCACGCCTGACTGGTGGTCAAGTTAATCCACTGATTGGGGCGGCGGGTGTATCGGCAGTTCCGATGGCAGCCCGTGTCGTGAATAAGGTCGGCCTTGAGGCTAATGGCCATAATTTCCTACTAATGCATGCCATGGGTCCCAATGTAGCCGGTGTGATAGGCTCAGCTGTTGCTGCGGGTGTTTTGCTCGCTCTGGTTGGTGGCTAGAGACTCACCAGACCACTTACCTCGACGCAGACAGATAACCACAGTGCTCGATACTTTATCGTGCAAGCCCTGCCGGTTGGCATCCCAGTAGATTTGGAAGAATCCACTCAGGCCTGTTACGAATGATGCGGCATAGCCGCCGTATCGGCCCAAAGCTGACCAGATCCCCATTCGTTTTCCATCGAGCTGCACAATTTTAATGCGACAAAGCCACTTCCCCAGAGTCTGTCCATTCGAGAGATACACCAGCATGGTAAAGTAGACTGCTGCCCAGCCAAAGCCGTAGCCAAGTTGCTCTGCGATTTGCTCAATTAACTCAATAAGATCCTTATCCTGATCCTCGAGATCGACTATGCGATCCTTTGCAATAGCCAACTGCCGCTCAACAGGGAGTGAATCATCGATCACGAATGCCTCGGCTTCAGTATCAGAACGAACCAGCTGTATGCCTTCACCAGACTGTATCTGATATATCTCATACAGGATTAACCCAACCAATACGGCAATACCCAGATAGGTAGCGTAATCTCTGACTCCTCGGCCGACGGATTTTGTTTTTTTCTGGCTTCCGAGGAGAAATAGCATTCCAGCGAGGCATAATCCAAGGAGTAATGATCCAATCTGACTCAATTGCTGAATCGCTATGAGGTCGATTAGCATGGCTAGTCCCCGTCGTTTAGGGGTAGCCAGAGGCAACCCGAGTACTTCATTTGAGACGGTAAAGGCATCCGGTGTCACACGGTTCCTGGGATCTTTCTTCGGTCTCTTATGATGAGTTTTCTGTATCTTTAATGAGTTTTCAGATTCACCGGGCATTGATTTACGTATCCATTCGCTGTGATAGCTGTACTTTTGTATGTCGATCCATTATTTTAGCGCTAGCAGTTATGCGACATTGATAACTGATCTAATTATAATAAACTAACAGGGGGATACCTTGAACGCATTTAACGAATTTATTCTCTGGCTGGACAGCTTTTTAGGTTCAGCAGCCTATTTTCCAATACTCTTACTAGGAACAGGCTTCTTCTTCACTATTTACCTCAAATTCCCCCAGATCCGATTCTTTAAACATGCTATTGCAGTTGTTCGAGGTAAGTTTGATAAGAAAACAGACGAAGGTGATACATCTCATTTTGGTGCCTTAACCACGGCACTCTCCGGTACGGTGGGTACAGGTAATATCGGTGGTGTTGCATTGGCGATTTTCCTGGGTGGTCCAGCAGCATTATTCTGGATGTGGGCCACGGCATTCATGGGCATGACCACTAAATTTGTTGAGGTCACACTGTCACATAAATATCGTGAAAAGGATGCCAATGGCAACATGTCGGGTGGCCCAATGTACTACATGGACAAAGCGCTTGGCATGAAATGGCTCGCGGTCTTGTTTGCAATTGCAACCATTGTGAGTTCGTTAGGCTCGGGCAACATGCCGCAGATCAATAGTATTGCAGCCAGTATGAATGAAACCTTTGGTATTGAAGCCTGGATTACAGGATTAGTGCTCGCCTTCTTATTATTCCTCGTGATTGTTGGTGGAATTAAACGTATCGTGCAATTTACAGAAGCAGTCGTGCCAACCATGGCATTAATTTATGTAATCGGGGCACTGGCGGTTATCTTCTATAACATTGAGAACATTGGGCCATCGTTCATGATGATTATCAATGATATCTTTACGGGCACTGCAGCTGTGGGTGGTTTCTTAGGTGCGTCTATCGCCTTCGCACTTGACCGTGGCGTTAATCGTGGTCTGTACTCAAACGAGGCAGGTCAGGGGTCAGCGCCTATTGCTCACGCGGCTGCTAAAGCACATGAGCCTGTTTCAGAGGGTATGGTATCCATTCTTGAGCCGTTCATCGATACGATCATTATCTGTACCTTAACGGGTTTAGTGCTTTTGGCTTCAGGTGCGTGGATTACAAAGTACGACAATGAATTCCAACGAGCTGATACGCAGATATTGCAGGGAGTCTATTCCGATCAGAATGAAGAAGATGTGAGTAAGTTATTTGCGCATCTCGATCCAGGTCAGGAAAATATTGCCGGCTTTACGGGTACAATCTTCGTCGTTAATGGGCAACCACAGGCTGGGGACTATACCATTATAAATGCTCGTTCCGTGGCAGAAGACATTCGTTTCGAAATAGACGGTGAAATGTATAACGGTGAAGTGGCTGTTACTGATGGGGTAGTGGATGAAAACAACGCTGTTGAAATCCACGGGAAATCACTCCTTCACTCGGCCCGTCTAACGACTCAGGCCTTCACTGTGAGTTATTTCGGGGACTATGGCCGTTATATTGTGAGTATCGGCTTATTGCTATTTGCGTTTTCTACGGCGGTTGCCTGGTCCTATTATGGAGGCAGGGCGACGACCTACTTACTCGGTGAAAAATTCGTCATGCCGTACCGGATCATCTATGTTCTGGCATTTTTCGTAGCATCATTCAGTGACACGAAAATCATCTGGGATATTGCTTTAGTCACGGTGGCCGCTATGACCATTCCAAACCTATTTGCCATTCTCTTGATGCACAAAGAAATGAAGCAAACCGTGAAAGACTACTGGGTTGGATTTGATGAAGAGTATCCCGATTACCGTAAAAAGAAGTAATCTTCAGGAGTAGGAAATGGCAGATTATCAGGCCCCATTACGATTCATGCGCTTCCTGTTGCATGATGTATTCAAGGCTGAGACATATTTAGCTGACTTGCCGGAGTATGAGGACTTTAATAGGGAATTGCTGGATGCGATCCTGGATGAAGCGGCAAACTTCTCCACGCAAGTCCTGTTACCTATTAACGCCTCGGGTGATGCCGAGGGCTGTACCTGGCAGGATGGCAAGGTCACGACGCCAAAGGGTTTCAAGGATGCATTCAAGCAATATTGTGAATCCGGGTGGTCTGCCATGGGACTAGAAGCGGACTATGGCGGACAGCCAGTGCCCAAATCACTGCATCTAATGGTAGAAGAAATGCTGTGTGCCTGTAACACAGCTTTCGCGTTATACCCAAACCTTACCAGCACAGCAGCTCTGTTATTACAATATCATGCAAATCAAGAGCTTAAAGATACATATTTAAGTAAAATGATAAGTGGTGAATGGATGGGAACCATGTGTCTCACCGAGAGTCATGCCGGGTCAGATCTGGGCATCATTAAGACGACGGCGACGCCTAATGGCGATGATTCGTATGCTATCACGGGAACGAAGATATTCATCTCGGCCGGTGAGCATGACCTGGCCGATAACATCATTCATCTGGTTTTGGCCAAGATGCCTGATGCGCCAGCCGGTTCCAAGGGGATTTCTCTATTTTTGGTGCCAAAGGTTTTGCCAAATGACAGCGGAGATTTGGGAGATCTGAACAATGTATCCTGCGGCTCAATAGAACATAAGATGGGCATTAAGGCGTCAGCGACAGCGGTAATGAATTTCGACGGCGCGAAAGGCTATTTGGTTGGAGAGGTCAACCAGGGACTTCGTTGTATGTTTACGATGATGAATAGTGAACGCCTCTCAGTCGGAATGCAGGGCGTTGGGCTAGCCGAGACGTCCACCCAAAGTGCTGTCGCCTATGCGCTAGATAGGAAGCAAGGCAGGACGACTAATGATCCAACCCAGCTAGACTCAATAATCAAGCACGGCGATGTCAGGCGGATGCTGTTATCGATGATGAGCATGACATCGGGCTGCCGTATCCTTACGGCCTATATCGGGCAACAGTACGATATCAGTGAACATCATGCTGATTCTGAGCAACGCAAGCGGGCGACAGGGCTCGTTGCGCTTCTGACGCCTGTCACCAAGGCATACTTCACCGATAGAGCACTTGAGACATGCAGTACGGGCATACAAGTATTGGGGGGACATGGCTATGTGCAGGAATGGGGTATGGAGCAGTTGATGCGTGATACTCGCATTACACAAATATATGAAGGCACCAACGGCATTCAATCGCTCGATCTCCTGGGCCGAAAGATTCTGGGTGACAAGGGTGTTGCCTGGTCTGACTACAAGGTTCAGCTTCACCAAATGATTAATCAGGCGCAACAGGCCGGATACGACGACGCCTTGTGCAATTCGGTGGCTGACAGCCTGGAAGCACTAGACGATATTACGAGTCAATTAATTCAAACTGCCACGCCCGATTTAGTCTCGTCAGTGGCTGTAGACTATATGAATTTCTTCGGTACAGTCAGTATTGCCGCCATGTGGTTGAAGTGCATTAGCGCATTACCTGAAAATGCCGCAGAAGAGCCATTCTATGAACAACAACTGGCCTTGGCACGATTTTTCATCGAATATCATTTACCTACCGCTCAGGCAGCAAAGGCTCGGATTCAGTCGGGCGCCGGTCCGGTCATGAATCTATCCGAGTCGGGATTTGCTGTCGTTACTGAAGTGAATTAGTCGATCGCTAGAGCGATAGAAGAGATGCTCTAATGTTAGAAAACCTGCAAATCTTATTGCCAATTTTCAGCATAATGTTTGCAGGTTTTTTATTAGGCCGAACTTCGGTGTTTCCTGAAGGTTCAGGTGCCGCTAATTCGTTGAGTACTTACGTTTGGCACATCGCGATACCTGCATTGCTGGTTAAACTCATCGCCGACAACAACCTTCCTGACGCTTCTGAATTTGTCTGGATTGGTAGCTATTACTTCTGCTTGTATGTCATCTATTTTTTCGCTTATTTGTTTGTTGCCCCTCTGATTGGAATCAAGGCACGTGGCAAGGCTGTCTTCTCGTTCTGTGTCTGTTTCGGCAATCTTGGTTTTATCGGCATTCCAGTGGTTCAGTCAGTCTATGGTGATGCAGGTTTGAGAAGCTTATTATTGATCATGTCGTTCCATTCAATGACTTTAATCTTTGTAAGCAGTGTGCTGGCAGAATTGAATAACAGTGGCGGTAAACGCGGATTCGCCATGATCCTGGAGATATTGGTTAGGCTAGTTAAGAATCCGATCATCATTACACTGGTTGCCTCATTACTCTGGTCTGCGACAGGATTAGGCATAAGTGATTGGGTGATCTCTATTATCAGTCTACCTGCGAATTCGGCTGCACCGGTAGGACTGTTCGCCGTTGGATTATCGCTCTCACGCGTTAAGTTAAAAGGTGTTCGGGTTGTTGCTATTTCGGCTGTTACGATTAAATTACTATTGCTGCCATTGTTTATTTACTGGTTTTTTGGCTCAGTCATGCAATTTAGTAGTCAGCAGGTAGCCATCGCAACGATTGCAGCCTGTTTACCGACGGGTGTCGTCGCCTATAATTTTGCGCAACAGTATGAGGTACGAGTTCAGTCTGCCGCTGCAACAATACTTCTTGCGAGTATACTCAGCGCCCTGACACTCACATTGGCGCTTTCTTACCTAAATTAATATCACTTTATCCTTGTCTGGGTTAGGCTATTGCTTTACCACAATTGGAAGCAACAACGCGATGGCAACGCAATTTCCGGAACTCAATAGCAAGCATTGTGAATTTATTCGCGCGCAAAAGTTATTCTTCGTCGCGACCGCAACGGCGGATAGCAGGGTTAATGTCTCACCCAAGGGAATGGACTCCTTAGTAATCCTTGATGAGCAGACGGTCGCCTGGCTCAATGTCACAGGGAGTGGCAATGAGACGGCAGCCCATGTTCAGACCCATCCTCGTATGACTATAATGTTTTGTGCATTTGAAGGTAATCCCATGATCCTACGACTCTATGGACAGGCAGAAATGATTCAGCAGGGGGATCCTGTCTGGGAAGAGAAATACAAGCTGTTCAAACCACTACCGGGTGCCAGACAAATATTTACATTACGCATCGAGTGCGTACAGACGTCATGTGGTATGGCAGTACCATTCCTGGATTACGTCTCTGATCGAGAATTATTATCTGACTGGGCGGAACGGCAAGGTGATGAGGGAATTAAACAATATTGGCATAAAAAGAACCGCACCAGTATCGATGGTATTCCTGTGGAAATACCTGATTAACTCAGATGGAAGCGTTGCAGTTGTTGTTCCAGTTGTAATGAGTTTTCGGAAATTGTAGCCGTCGCTTCAGTGACGCCATTAACAGCCGTTTGATTATCTTTTGCCATACTACTAATGGTTTCTATCTGCTCTCCAATTTTCCTGCTGTCGTTCGATTGGGCAATAACGGCAGTCTCCATCGCCTCGAGTTGTGTCACTGAGCTGCGTGCGTTGGATGATAACTCAGTCAGAGGGTCGACGAGTTGGTTTAATAACACCACGCCTTCCTGAAGTTCACTGCGTCCGTCTCCGATACGCTCTGCAGCCGATTGCGTACCGTTCATAATCGACTCAATGACCTCATCAATTTGATTCGTCGCCTCACTAGCCCTGACAGCCAGCGACCTGACTTCATCAGCGACAACTGAGAAACCCCGTCCCGATTCACCGGCTCTAGCAGCTTCAATGGCGGCATTTAGCGCTAATAAATTTGTTTGATCGGCTATTTCACGCACTGAATTCACCATATTACTAACGGATAAGGCATGGCTACGAAGCGATTCGACGAGTTGCACTGAATTGTCGATTGTTGTGCTGATCTGATCGAATTCAGCGGTTGTTTGATGGATCAAGGATTGCCCCTGATTTGATAGTTCTTCGACCTGATTGGCCTGTTTTATCGACTCCTGTGTTGTCTCAACAGCTTTCTGAGATTGCTGCATAAACCCGGAAATTACTGTTTCAATTTGACTCACGGCGTGTTGTTGTTGATCAGAGGCTTCTTTAACTCTCGCTACGGGTTGCATTAATCCATCTGAGGAGCGACTAATTTCGATACTCGAATTCTGGATTGCTTGAATGAGTTGTTGCAAACCGTCACACATTTCCTGGAAAGCAACGCTCAATTCTGCGAGCTCATCGTCTCCCGTTAATTTCGCCGGCTTATTTATTTCGCCTCGTGCTATGGCATTCGCCATTTGAACGATGTGTTGTAATGGCAACACGATACTGCGGCCGACCATGATGGCCAGCACAACCACAAGACCCGTTGCGACGATACTAATAATAATCATCAGCAATGTCGCTGTATCGTTAGCAGAATTTGTTTCTGAGATCTGTTCTTGCATTACTGCCGTCTGGTTTGCTGAGAGCGTGGCAATGGCTGAGAGTAAACTATCTAGTTTCGGACGAGTGTTGTCCTTGAATTGTGCAACGGCATATTCTGCACTCAGTTCGAGTAGTTCGACTGTTTCTGTGAATGCCGATTGATACTCCTCCCGTAACGTCCGGATACGTTCGGCATCGGCTACACCCAATCCGGCCAGTTGACTAATCGCCTCGTCTAGATTCTTATTGTGGATATCAATGGTTCGATAGAGTGCGACACGATCTTCTCTATTCTCAGTAGATAATAACTCCAGCAATATGATAGCAGCTGATTGCGCTTCAGAGTTTACTTGGGAAGCGACGGTAACGCGTTTGACATCGTTTTCTATCAGGATGTTGGTGATTTCAGAGATGGAGTTCAGTCGAACGATGCTCGACAATGAAATTGTGATAAGAAGTGCCAGAATAATGCCAAACGATATCATCAGACGAGGACCAATTTTGATCTTGGCGAGTATCGACATAGGATTGCCTTCCGAGAGAGTTAGATATGTTTATAGACCAAGTATAGTCAAAATTGTTACAGATCCAGTATTTTTTAGGGAATAGTGGCAGTGGCTCTACCTCACCGTTTAATCTATGCGTATAATGGCGCCACCTCCCTGTAGTTCAACCGGATAGAACGAGGCCCTCCTAAGGCTTAGATAGGGGTTCGAGTCCTCTCGGGGAGGCCATTTTTCTTTTCCTCATCCAGTGTCAATTTTCGGTTCTAATTTACATAATTGATTTTACTGCCGTTAAATTCAATAATGTTTGTCGAATATTTTGCGTCTATTCAATGTCCCTGGAAGATGATTATGATACGAAGCGTCTCCATTCTGCTGGCACTTTTGACTTTACCTTCACCCTCGTTGGCGAACGAAAAGAAACCATTAGTTTGGGGCTATATCAATTTTGAGCCGTTTCACTATAGCGTCAATAATAAGATGACGGGCACTGTTGTTAGTAAAATGGACAAAATCTTTGACAGCGCAGGTTTGACGTATACCTCTTATCAATTACCCAATAAACGAGCCCAACTTTTCACTCAAGAGGGTAAAGTCGACTTCTCACTGGTCATTGAGAGTTTCTTACTTGAACCCGAAAAATTCCTCAAATCAACGGCTCCTGTTTTCGAAATCGTGCTTGGGGCTGTCTGTTTATCTAAAGTACAAGCGATAGAAAATATCAATGATTTAGCAAGGGTCAGATTAGTCCTAATTTCGAGTTATTCCTATGGCAATTTATTACCTGATCGCGATTCACTCGATGTATCTATCTATTCGGATGCTCATGAGGGGGCGGTGAAAGCGCTGGTTCATCGACGTGGTGATTGTGCGTTGGGTTATCAGTCCCCATTTCAAATTGAACAAAATAAATATCCAGATATCAGGTTCAAATTTTATCCTCTAACCGTGTTTCCTGTTCATCTTTTCTTGAATAAACAAGTCCCTGATGCCACAGCGATTATGGACAAGATCAACAAGTACAATCAATAACACATCGCAGTCATTACGTTGCGGTCAGGTGATATCAAGATGAACACCTGATTGGATAACTTATCTTCGCATGCTAGTCGTTCTAATTTACCGAATAGAATTTAAAATTGGTAAATTCAATAATGTAAACAGACTCTATTCTTAGTATTCGTGGGCTTATATCCAGTCATTACATTTAAAACTAAACTGATACCGGATAAATGAGCTGACATAACAGCAGAGTCAAAGCCTCATGCCTCATTTCATTTATCGCAGGCACTGACGCTGTAATAAATTTGTCATATTACTGTAATAAACTCGTTAAGAGACACTGACAGTAAATTATATAGGCTGGTTATTCTTCTAATGATTACACTCAACAGCAGTTCTCTCACCTTTAGAATCGCATTTGTAACGACACTAGTAATGCTAGTTATCATTTCTACACTTGTCGCATTGGGCATGGTCAGTAGAGGACAGACGGAGCAGTTAACCGAGGACGCCTGGCTGACAGGGAACGAAATCCTGTTCAATAAACTCACTCAGGAACAAAATGCTGCTCTGATCTCTGCTTTTAGTAATGTTGAAGATGATTTTGATCTAAAAACGGCGGTTAGGAAAAATCAAACGGCTGATATTGTGACCTACAGTGAACGCCTGATGGAACTGACGGCAGGTGCTGGAAGTTATGATACGCTGATCATCTTTAATAAAGAGCAGGAACTCGTCTATACATCCATAAGTTCTGATATTGAGCCAATCTTGCGTCCAATCGTTGCACAATTAGCAGCAGATGAGACACCACAGTCGGGTTTGCTCAAGTTTAATAACAAAATTTATCATTACTACACGAATCGCATATCGACCAGACGTTCCGTTGTGGGTGATTTTGTATTGCTCAATGAAATTACTGCAACGATCAATACCCTGGCGGAGACTCTGAATCAGGCCGTGTTAGTTGCCACTGCGGATAATGACATCCTGTATCGATCGGCGAACTGGGATGACAGCGAGTTATCTGTCATTGATATTGCAAATTATCCCATTGGTCTAGACAGCATTGCACTCGAGCAATCGTATCTCATAACCCGGCAACCAATCCAGAGCAAAGACATGGATCGGCTGTTCGATCTGGTGACTGCAATCGAGTCGACGGAGAGTATCAATCAACGTAATTTTTATGATTTATTGAGCTTCATTCTCACCTTGTGCGTGTCTGTCGGAGGTTTGGTAGCCATCTTTATGATCCTGTCTCACAATATCAAACCCATACAGAAGATCATCCATTCTGCAGCCGAAATCTCAGAAGGTAATTTAAACATCGATGTAGAACTGGTGAGTAAAGGCGAAATTGGACAACTTGAAGAATCTATCCAGAAGATGTTATGGCGATTACGTCAGATGGTCAGTGATATTGATTCGATCAGTAAGCGCATTAATAACTCTGTCGACCACGTGAATACCAACATCCGTGAGAACCATCAGGGATTTCAACAGGTTGACGAAAGCATGAAGGTCATCAATGACTATTTAGAACGTGTTATCGAGTCGATCACCCACGTATCGGAGCAGGCTAAAACGGCGGCGACGACCGCTGGCGCGATTCAAGGTGAATCCCTAGAAAGTCAGCAGTTGTTAGAAGAAAACAATCAACGCATGGATCGTCTGTCCAGTGATATCCATAAGGCGACACAATCTACGACAGACCTAAGCCAATTGGTTGATGATGTCTCGCAAATAACGAATCTAATTCAGGCTGTTTCGGAACAAACAAACCTACTCGCATTAAATGCTGCTATTGAAGCGGCACGAGCAGGAGAACAGGGCAGAGGCTTTGCCGTCGTTGCTGATGAAGTACGAACACTGGCCAGTAAAACGAAAAGTTCAACGGATGAGATAGAAACAATCGTGGCTAAATTACGTTCTGGCTCAGAAAAAACGGTCGAGCATATGCAACATGCGGATGGCATGGTGAAGCAATGTTTGACCCAGTCTGACGACGTCTCGAAGATAATAGGAACCATTCATCAGCATATCAATGAATTGAGTGGCAAGTCCCAATCAATCTCTGATGAGATGACCAGCCAGAGCCAAGCCATCAGGGATGTCGGATCGAATATGATGAAGATCGCTGATTCGTCTGATGCCAATTTAAAGGTGAGTAATGAAGTTCAGACGGCATCGACGGAACTTCAACAACTCGCTACATCGCTTGATGAACTCATCTCAAAATTTGATTTCAAATCGACCTGAGCTGATTGATCTGGGCAAAACTAAGCAAACCAATGCCTGGTTCGGTTAGCAAACCACACCAGGGATAACATCACAGGGACTTCAACCAATACTCCCACGACAGTGGCTAGCGCTGCGCCTGAATGTAAGCCGAAAAGTGAGATCGCAACTGCGACGGCCAGCTCGAAGAAATTAGATGTGCCAATCATGCAGGCTGGTGCTGCAATATTATGATGCAGTCTCATTCGAATGGCACAGTAGTAGGCAATAGCGAATATGCCGTAGGTTTGAATCAATAGCGGTATTGCTATGAGAACAATGACTTGTGGCTTCGCCAGTATTACTTCCGACTGAAAACCAAATAACAGCACAACCGTTGCTAGCAAACCAATGATAGACCAGGGCTTGAGGGTTGCTAGCAGAGACTCAATATGAGAATGATCATCCTTTCGGTCGAGTACTTTTCTCGTGAATACTCCCGCTATTAGAGGGATAACGACATAGAGGAAAACGGATAGAAGTAGTGTATTCCATGGCACCGCGATATCGGTTATACCGAGTAAGAAACCGGCAATTGGCGCGAAGGCAAAGATCATGATGACATCATTGATCGAAACCTGAACCAAGGTGTAATTAGGATCCCCTTTTGTTAGCTGGCTCCAGACGAATACCATTGCGGTACATGGTGCAACACCGAGTAATATCATCCCGGCGATATATTCTGTCGCTGTCTGCGGGTCAACCCATTCTGCGAATAGCACTTTAAAGAATAACCAGCCAAGAAATGCCATCGTGAAGGGTTTAATCAGCCAATTAATTACGAGTGTCAGTACGAGTCCTTTGGGTTTTCTGCCAATATCCTTGATACTGGTGAAATCAACCTGAACCATCATGGGATAAATCATTAGCCATATCAATACAGCAATGACGATGTTGACGTGGGCATACTCCCATTCGGCGATCACGGCGAAATATTGGGGAAATATGCTACCTAAAACAATGCCCAGGATGATGGCCAAACCAACCCATACAGAGAGATAACGTTCAAAAAGACCCATATAACTATTCCAATTTTTATTGTTATGTCGACAAAGTACTCTACGCAGGAATTATGATGTGATTGTTACTGATTCAGCATGACTCTGTCAGAATCATCCTGCTCCTGTTGTTGTAACTCCCACATATCGGCATAAATGCCGCCCAATGCCAATAACTCATGATGCGTTCCTTGCTCGACGAATTGGCCTTGATCCATCACTAGTATCCGGTCCGCATTGATGACAGTCGATAATCGATGAGCGATGACCATGGTCGTATGGTTTCGTGATATTTCTTCAAGGGTTTCTTGTATTGCCTGCTCTGTTTTACTATCGAGAGAGGAGGTCGCTTCATCGAATACCATAATCCCTGGATTCTTCAGTAACGCCCTGGCGATAGCAACTCGTTGCTTTTCCCCACCGGATAGCTTCAAGCCGCGTTCCCCGACCACCGTATCCCAGGTTTCCGGCAGCTGTTCTATGAAATCATATATTTGCGCCATTTTAGCCGCCTGATGAATCTCAGGCAGAGATGCTTCAGGGTTACCATATTGAAGGTTATATAATAGAGATTCGTTAAATAAAACAGTGTCTTGTGGAACAATACTAATGCAACTTCTAAGACTGTCCTGAGTCGCTGATGTAATCTCCTGATCATCGATACGGATGCTACCTTGGTTGACATCATAGAATCGATATAGGAGTCTCGATAGTGTTGATTTACCCGCACCACTATGACCGACGATAGCAACCTTTTCTCCTCCATGGATCGTGAAGCTGATTCCCTTTAATATTTCCCGCTGTGAATCATAGCCAAAATGCACGTTAGTGAACTCAATCTGGCCCTCGGTTACTCTGAGAGGTTTAGCTTCGTCAGCGTCAACAATTTCGGGCCGTTTCTCGAGTAGTTTAAATACCAGATCCATGTCAGCCAATGCGTATTTGATTTGTCGATACACAATGCCCAGCATCCCAAGTGGGATAAATAATTGCAGTAGAAACGCATTCACCAATACCAGATCACCTATGCTCATGGTGCCATTCACTACGCCATCTATTGCTAGATACATCACCAGTGTGACACCCAACGCGATGATGGCACCTTGACTGAAATTTAGAATGGACATGGAGTTTTGACTTTTAACCGCCCAGTGTTCCCACTCATCCAGAGTGTTGTCATAACGATTGACTTCATTCGCCTCATTATTGAAATATTTCACGGTCTCGTAGTTAATCAGACTATCCATGGCCTGGCCATTTGATTTGGAATCGAGTTTATTCGTAATGAGGCGAAAGTCCATGCGCCATTCAGTAATTAGGAACGTGAAAACCATGTAGACCAATACCGAACCGAATATCGCCGCCGTGAAGATAAAGTCATAGTTGGTCAGTAACACAAAGGCCACTAAACCAAATTCCACGACAATCGGAAGTATACTAAATACGAGATAATTCAATATGGTCGCGACTGATCGTGTGCCGCGTTCTAGATCCCTGCTGATGCTCCCGGTCTTACGCTCCAAATGAAACCGTAATGACAATTTATGTAAGTGACTCAACACCCGAGTAGAGAGTCTGCGCATCGCCCGGTATCTGACTTTAGAAAAGATAATGCCACGTAATTCAGTAAACAATGAGGCACTTAATTTGAGGGCGCCATAGGCTAGGATTAGTGTGACCGGTAGAATCAGCATTTGTTCAGGGGCTGACTCCAACGCATCGACGATTTTCTTCAGATAGACCGGTACTGCGACATTTGCCACCTTGGCTAACACCAAACAGGCAAGTGCCAACATGGCCCTGCCGCGGAATTCTGAGAGATAAGGCAACATGGTCTTAATATTGTGCCAGTCGCGACGATTGTCATGAACGAAGGGTTTATTCTGCGTTACATGTTCATCTGTCATGGGCGACTGTTTATTAGTTCTTGTCTGGCTGACCACAAATGTATTCCGATCTGGATTAATATTCTGCTTATCTTAGTCACAGATAATGCTGACGCAGACCAAGAAAATCAATGGCTAGCGTCGATCTATCTAATTGTCTTTGAAGACGCCTATTCGAATCTACGCCGACACTAGCTTTGCGCTGCTGATCTACAGTTTATGACAAAACTACACTATACTGTCATCAAGTTGTCATAATTGTTGTAGAAACTTCACATTCATCCATTTTTGAAGTAAATCGTCAGTAAGTATGTCTGCAAAAATTCTTATAATCGAAGATGAGCAACCCGTTCGGGAGATGCTTAGATTTTCCCTTGAAAAGAAAAATTATCTGGTCATGGAAGCGGAGAGTGGTCGTCAAGCGAGGGAAATCATGCTGACTAACCGGCCCGATCTGATCGTACTAGACTGGATGATGCCGGGCGAGTCTGGCATAGAAACACTGAAGAAGATTCGTGATGATGATGTCCTAACGGATATTCCAGTACTTATGCTGACAGCGCGCGTAGAAGAGTCTGATAAGGTGAATGGACTGGACAGTGGTTGTGATGATTACATGACCAAACCTGTAGCGATAAGAGAATTTCAATCACGTATCAGGGCATTATTGCGAAGAACGATTTCGACTGATGATGATCAGACCGTCGAAGTACAAGGCATAAAACTGCACCTATCAAGCCATCAATTAAGCATAGACGGCAAGTTAGTCCAGATCGGAAGTTCAGAGTTTAACCTGTTAAAATTCTTCCTCACGCACAAAAATAAGGTATATTCACGTTCGCAGCTACTCGATTTTGTTTGGGGGCAGGGTGTTTACCTGGAAGAACGTACTGTTGATGTCCATATCCTACGGTTACGAAAGATACTAAAGCCTTACAATAAAGATGAGTACTTTGTGACTGTCAGGGGTATGGGTTATATGTTCTCTGATGGTACTATCTACTAGATATTTACTTCAACATCAGGGGATAACCAGGAAATGAATTCGGCATGGTCTCATGAAATTCTGAGACTGGTCATATTATCGTCTTCCGCGCTCGTCTTTGCTGTCGTCACAGACTTTTGGGCGTTATCCTTTTTTATACACTATATACTCTATCTCGCTTGGTTGTTGCTGCAGATAAAATCACTAGCAGCCTGGATTTCCCGTGGTGCGAATAAGGTCGATGCCCCAGACAACACTGGTATTTGGCAATTCATGGTACAGCAGCTCTACCGCTCGCAACGTTCCAATAAGACGCGTAAAAAACAACTCGCATCCATGGCGAAATACTACCATGCAGTGATGAGTGCATTGCCGAACGCTACTGTGGTCATTAATGCTAACAAGGAAATTGAATGGGCGAATAAGGCTTCTGAGAAGTTACTGGGGATTAAACCGAATAAGGATGTCGGACAACGGCTCGATAATATATTTCGTAATCCGGAGATTGAGCAATTATTCGAACTCAAGTCTTCGATTAACAGACTTCAAATAGAATCACCTTCCACCCCCGGCATTACGCTGAGTATCAGTTTAATGGAGTATGAATCAGGCAGTTATTTGTTAATTGCCAACGACGTCAGCCATCGTGTTGAAACACAAAAACTACGTAAAGCCTTCATTGCAAACGCATCCCATGAACTGCGTACGCCATTGACGGTCATACTCGGCTATCTTGAGATTCTCATTGATGATGAAGATCTACCGCCAGAATTAAATAAAGTGATACAGAACACCTACGGTCAGGCAACCCGTATGGAAGACATTCTCGATAATCTACTCGTACTTTCAAAACTGGAAGGCAAACGCTACAACAAGTCCACCGGAGACATGGTTGATGTCAAGGAGATGCTTGAGAGGATCGTCAATGACTTCAAGGTAAGTTCAGCTTCCACCAATCATACATTCAGTGTAAATGCAGACGAATTTAGCCTAAGAGCAATCGATACCGAGATCTTCAGTGTCTGTCAGAATCTGATCAGTAATGCGATCAAGTACAGCCCAGAGGGTAGTGAGGTAACCATTGAGTGGCAAATCGATGAAGCTGGTTTTGGTTGTTTGAGTGTGACTGATGAGGGGCTTGGTATCGAGCAAGAGCATATCAACCGACTCACAGAACGATTCTATCGCGTTAATAATCCGGAAATGCAAGTCAGCGGGACAGGACTTGGCCTCTCTATTGTGAAACATATCCTCGATAATTATGACGGCTACCTGGAAATCATCAGTGAAGTTAATAAAGGCTCAACCTTTAAAGCTTGTTTCCCCAGCTATCGTCTTGCAG
Organism: Enterobacterales bacterium; assembly: GCA_965250035.1. GTDB lineage: Bacteria > Pseudomonadota > Gammaproteobacteria > Enterobacterales > CAXRAF01. Next base: position 791,381 of record OZ252282.1, read on the forward strand.
ACGAAGACTAGCTCCTCATTAATCAGGTAACACAGGTGTCATAATCCTGTTATCTAACTGACACAATTACTCTTCAAAATACTCCACCAATAATAACACTCAATCTGTTAATAATCGGAGTAATAGAATGAAACTTAAAAATATTGCATTTACCTATGCAATGGTCAGCACGTTAATTTTAGCTGGTTGTGGTGGAGACATTAATATCTCAGAAGGAGATATCGTAACCACGACAACGACTAACAATACTACCAATAATAGTGGTGGTGGCAGCGGCGGTAGTGGTGGTTCGGGTGGGTCTGATGATCCCGTATTACCAGGCCAACCAGATGCCTTTCTATCAGGACAGGTATCAGCTGCACTTGGTACTACGGTTGAAGTTCGCGCCTTAACAGGTGTGCTGACAGACACTACTCCGACGAAATCGCTCGACGGTGATGGCCGTATTATTCTGACTAACGATACGATTTGGGCGATCAAGGGCCCAGTTTTTGTTGGCAATGATAAAGCCGACCCAACCGTACTCGAAATTGAGCCAGGCACAATTATATTTGGTTCAGAGGGCGCGGATTATCTGGTCGTTAGCCGTGACTCGCAAATTGAAGTCAATGGGTCTGCGTCGCAACCTGTCATCATGACATCCTTAAACGATGTATTGGGTGATGAGGTTGGTGCGGGCCAATGGGGTGGACTGGTAATACTCGGTAATGCACCATCCAATAAGTGTCCTGTGACGGGTGATTGTGCCCTGCAAATCGAGGGTGCTCAGGAAGGCGCTGTATTTGGTGGCACAGATGAAGCAGACGATTCTGGTTCGATCAACTACCTGGTTCTGAAGTATGCCGGATTCGAAATTGCACCTGATAATGAATTAAACGGTGTTACCTTTGGTGGTGTTGGATCTGGCACAGAGGTCAACTATCTCCAGGTTCACAGCAACGCAGATGACGGCGTTGAGTTTTTTGGTGGTAACGTTAATGTTAAGTACCTGGTTCTAACTGGGAATCAGGATGACAGCGTAGACTGGGATAATGGCTATCGCGGTAAATTGCAATACGTCTTCATCCAGCATGATCGCGCTGATGGCGATGCTAACCGCGCTATTGAAGCGGATAACGACGGTTCTTCCCCAGATATCGAACCACAATCCAACCCAATGATTTCGAATATGACGATCATCGGTAACAACTTCGATGGCGAAGATGATTCCGAGGGTGTTTATCTTCGTGAAGGCACCGGCGCACAAATCTACAACATGGTTATCACGGGTCCAGAGGGCATGGGTGAGTGTCTTGAAGTTGAGAACAATTCTGAGTCACAAAGCCACCTGACAGATAATACGATTCGCATTGAAAACTCCATTGTGGCTTGTAGTAATGGCGAAAATTTCAAATCAGCGGACGGTGCTGTCGATCTTGAGGACTGGTTCCTGAATACGCAGACAGGCAACAGTGTGTTGGAATCAGTGAGTTTAAATAATGATGGCACGCCAACTGCTGCTAGTCCCCTGGTCGGCGCAGGTTTTGATGCCTCATCAGTCGACTCTTTCTTCGACGCGACAAGTTTCATCGGTGCACTGGATAATGGTGACGACTGGCGTGCAGGCTGGGCCTTTGGCTTCGGTGGTGGCACTGTCGGTGTTGTTCAGTCTGTCTCGGGATGTCCAGCAGGCACTGTCGCCCTTGCGCCAGTCGATGGTACAACGAATACTTGTGAGGTATCAGGAACACTTACCTCTGACCTGACGCTGACAGCGGGTAATATTTACTCACTCTCCGGTGCGGTATTTGTCGGTGGTGATAATACTGACAGTGCAACACTGACTATTGAAGCCGGCGTGACCGTATACGGTGGTTCAGGTAATGACTACCTCATCATCAGCCGTGGGTCACAGATTGATGCCCAGGGAACGGAAAGCAATCCTATCACATTCACTTCTCGACAGGCTGTACAAGGCGGCTTGGAAGCAGGCGAGCCCGGTCAATGGGGTGGAATGGTAATACTCGGTAATGCACCTTCAAACAAATGTCCTACAACTGGCGATTGTGCCCTACAGGTTGAAGGAGTGCAGGAAGGGGCAGTATTTGGCGGTACGGATACCACTGACAATTCAGGTACGCTGCGTTATGTCCGTGTGATGCACGGTGGTTTCGAGATTGCGCCTGACAACGAACTGAACGGCATTACCTTTGGTGGTGTAGGTTCTGGTACGACTATCGAGTATCTCCAGGTTCATAAAAATGCCGATGACGGAGTCGAATTCTTCGGTGGAAACGTTGACGTCAAATGGCTGGTACTGACTGGTATCCAGGATGACGCGGTTGACTGGGATAATGGCTATCAGGGACGTCTACAGTTCGTGCTGATTCAAGCTGCACAAGATGATTCAGACGCAAATCGCGCATTTGAAACAGACAATGATGGCTCTCAACCAGACATCCAACCACAATCTAACCCGACCGTTTCAAACGTGACAATCATCGGAAACAACTTCGATGGAGAAGATGATTCTGAAGGTGTCTATATGCGAGAAGGTACGGGTGGTCAGTTGTCTAACTTCATCGTAACCGGCCCAATGGGTATGGGTGAATGTTTCGAAGTAGAGGGTTCTACTGAGTCACAGGCTAACCTCGGTGATGGCACGATCACATTCACAAACTCTGTTATCGCTTGTGAGAACAACGAAAACTTCAAGAATGGCGCAGCAGACGTTGACCTTGAAAACTGGTTCTTGAATGTACAGACAGGTAATGCTGTCGAAGCGACTCAAGCGGATGTTCTCAATGGAATCTACTCAATCACAACTGCGGTTACTCCAAAAGACTGGTCAGGCGACTCATTCTTCAGCAACGTCGATTATGTTGGTGCGGTGAGTGCTGATGCCGATTGGACTGCTGGTTGGACTGTTGGCTTAACTGCTAACGCACAGTAAGTGACTGGAAATACATGTCAGCGTAGAAAATACGCTGGCATGTTTTTTCATATCCGTAGTAGCCGTGCTGTTACTACACCAGTTAAATTGAGTTAAGTAAAGAGGTTAGCAATGAATAAACCTGTATGCAGGTTAGCACTTAACCCTATTGCCATGGCATTAACTTTGACGCTTGGGTGCAATCACCTATATGCACAAGAGTCAGATGAGGCTGAGGCAGAAGAATCGACGATTGAAGAAGTTGTAGTTGAAGGAACTCGTTTAAAAGGGACAGCGACTGCTGTACTCGAAGAACGAAAAAACCAGGCGTTTGTGACTGATATCCTAGGCGCTGATCAAATCAGTCGGACTGGCGATAGCGATGCTGCATCCGCTCTGCGCCGCGTAACAGGACTGACTCTGGTAGACGGTAAATTTATATATGTTCGTGGTTTGGGTGAGCGTTACTCTTCGACCCAGTTGAATGGTGCCGCGGTACCGAGTCCGGATCCAACTCGTAATGTTATCCCTCTGGATTTATTCCCTGCAGATATTATCGAGAGCTTGTCGGTACAGAAAGCTTATTCGCCATCCATGCCAGCTTCTTTTGGCGGTGGTAACGTGGACATTCGCCTGAAGTCAATTCCTGACCAGTACCTATTGAGCATGTCTGTCAGTTTGGGAAGTAATTCGGATAACTTTGACGATGCCTATTTCTACCAGGGTGGCAAGGATGATCGACTCGGTATGGATGATGGCACACGACGGGTGCCTTACGACATACAATACCGTTGGGATAATAAAGATTTCCTGGATAACCTGCCTGCTGATGAGGCGCTGGAACTATTAGGGACACTGAATCGTGATGTTGACCCGGTGTTATCTAATGTCCCTGCAGATATCGGTTTTAACTTCGCCTCAGGCAATAGTTTCGATATATCGGATGACTGGACAGGTGGATTCCTGTTAACGGCAGGTTACGACTACAGTACGCAGGTATCTGATGAATTCGTCGGTGAACAGCCACAGCGAAACGGCGATGAAATCATCAACGTACGTTTCTTTGATGAGATTGCAACGACGGAGACTTCCGTCAAGTGGTCTACGATGCTCAACTTCGGCCTAAACTATCAGAATAATCATCGATTGGATTTTAGTTCAATCGTCCTGAATGACACGCGCGACCAACTAACCGACAAGGTCGGTAATACCAACAATATTCAGTTGGTAGATAATCAGCGGGTCCGACAGTTTGAGATTCTGTATGAAGAGCGCAAGATGTTTACCAATCAGGTGAGAGGTAGACATACGTTCCCAGAGTTTAACTTCATGGCATTCGATTGGAACTACTCGCGAGCACGTTCTTCCAGAAATGCGCCGGGTAACATCACTGCCAGATTCCTACTGGATGATGCCAACCTGGATGGATTTTATGACCGCCAGACAGAAAGCAGTTTAACCAATGCCACAACGGCGGGTCGTTATAGCTTTCAGGATCTGTATGACAGAGTCGAGAACTTCCAGTATAAGCTGAATGTTCCAGTCTCCACTGATAATTGGGAAATAGAGTTTAATGTCGGGGCGAATTTCGTTGAAAAATTCAGAACGGCTGAGAATAGACGACTGGATGTTAATACCCGTGCATTCGAGAATTCTTCGGATCTCACTGGCTTCCTGTTCTCTGAAATACTCAGTGACACGGCATTGGACAACGCCCAGTTTAATACAATACCTATCCTCCGAGATACGACGATTGCTGGCGATGATTATGTGGCGGCACAGAAGGTTGAGGCGTTTTTTGTTGAAGGTGATTTCTTCTACAATAATAGTTGGCGCTTGAGTGGTGGTGTACGTTGGGAGACGTTCCGTCAAGTCGTAGTGCCATTCGACCCTCGAACCAATCAGATTGACATCTCTGACAATGCCGATCGTGATCAGCTCGCGTTTTTAGAAGACGATGCGTATCCATCACTAGCACTGACCTATATTATGGATGATATGCAGTGGCGACTAAGTTATGGTGCCACGGTAGTTCGCCCAGATCTACGTGAAGTATCCTCTGCGACCTACATTGACCCGTTAACCGATTTCCCAATTGGTGGAACACCAGGTATTAGAACCACCTCTATCGATAATTTCGATCTTCGTTGGGAATGGTATCGTGAGGCAGGTAATAATGTTTCAGTGGGGCTGTTTTATAAGGACATGACCGACCCAATTGAATCGGTTCAATCTCCTGCCCAGGATGGGCCGCCATTGATTCGGATTGCTAATGCAGAATCGGGTGAGTTGTATGGTATTGAATTGGAGTTCTTACAGGGACTGGATGTGTTCGACGTGGATTTCCTGCGCAATATCTTTGTGTCAGGTAATGTCACACTGAGTGATTCCGAGATTCAGCTAGATCTACAGAATATCGTCGATCAGACGGGAGTCTCTGCGGCCATAACGAATCTGACCAGACGACTCACGGGGCACTCTGAATATGTTGTCAACTTGCAGTTAGGTTATGACTCAGACAATGGTGAGCATTCAGCATCGCTCGTTTACAATGTATTCGGTGAGCGTATTCTGATTCCAGGTATCGATTTCTTCGATGATAGTTTTGAACAGCCATTTCATTCGCTTGATATGGTCTACAAGTTCTACCCAGACTTTGCGACGACCATAACGTTCAAGTTACAAAACATCCTCGATGAAGAAAGGATCCTTGAATTTGAGGATACGCTTTTGCGCTCAGAAACACGCGGGACGTCATTCAGCGTAGACTTCAAATACGAGTTCTAGACTGACTAAGCCGATAGTGGAGACACCTCTGTCTCCACTATTTTTCTCCGTTAACAACCTTGTCACATAGCCGTAATTTTTCTGACATATTTGCTCTCTAAAATAGCCCGTCATCATCGATAAGCTTTTGAATGTCAATGACATTTCAACTCCTTAAATCATAAATATGAGGCAAATCAAGGTGTTACGTAAACCAGCTATTGTAGTTGCTTTACTTGGACTCTCAGGTGTATTCGGCGTTAACGCTGGCGAACTGACTGAGATTGTTGAAGAAAGTAAAAAAATTAATAATTCCGCAGTTGCATCCCAGAACAAAATCAATGCGATCTCAGACGAGATTCAGACCAAGCTGCAGCAATACAAGTCAACATTGAAGGAAACTGAGGGTTTGCGCGTCTACAACGCCCAGATGAACAAGCAAATCAGTAACCAAGCAGTTGAAATGAACAACATCAATCAGTCGATTGACACTGTCACAGTGATTGAGCGGCAAATTACACCCTTGATGCTTCGGATGATAACGGCACTGGATGATTTAATTGCCGCCGATGTGCCATTCCTGATGGATGAGCGCAACAACCGTATCGCCGAGTTGGAAGCCATGATGGATAGGGCGGATGTCACTGTATCAGAGAAGTTCCGGCGAATCTTGGAAGCCTATCAAATTGAAATTGATTATGGCAAAACCATCGAGGCCTACTCCGGCAACATTGCTCTCAATGATCAAGAGCAGACAGTTAATTTTCTGCGCATCGGTCGCATCGCCCTGATTTATCAAACACGAGATCAGAGTCAGATGGGTGTCTGGAACGTTGATGACAATCGTTGGGATGATTTAGATAGTACTTATAAGGTGGCTGTGAGCAAAGGCTTACGCATGGCACAGAAACAAATGGCTCCGGACTTATTAGTTGTTCCTGTCCGGGCAGCTGAGGCGAACTAGGTGGAAATGATGAAGAAAGTACCAATGATTGTCCTGACAGCAATCGGATTATTCTGTCAGAGTATTGTGTCTGCCGAAGAGCTTAGCATTGACGAAGTCCTGCAGAAAGTTAAAGAAGGACAGTATCAGCAATCGCAACAGAATAAACAAAGGGAGAAGGATTTTGAAAACCGTAAATCGGAACAGGAGAACCTACTCAGAGAGGCAATTGACACTCGTAATAAGGAAGAGGCTCTCTCGAACCAACTGGAAACCGTATTCGAAGAAAACGAAATAAAGATCGCAGCACTTCAGGATACCCTGAATAATCGCTTAGGCTCATTAAAGGAGTTATTTGGCGTATTACAGCAGGTATCAGGTGATGCGAGCGGTAAGTTTGTCGCTTCAAACGTATCGGCACAATTCCCCGGAAGGAATCAATTCCTGGACGAGCTCGCCGTAAAAATGGGCTCATCAAGTCAATTAGCCTCAATCGAGGAAATCGAGCAAGTCTGGTACGAGTTATCTCGTGAAATTACTGAATCAGGCAAAGTAGTTAAATTTAATGCTGAGGTTACCCGAGCAGACGGAAGCAAAGCCGAACAGACCGTAACACGTGTCGGAACCTTTAATCTGATTAGCGAAGGTGCTTACCTTGAGTGGTTAGGCGGTACTGAGGTATTGGCAGAACTGAGCAGACAACCTGCCGGACGATTCCTTACCACTGTCGAAGATATGGAATCAGCAACATCTGGCTATACAGCCTTTGCTCTAGACCCGACGGGGGGGAGCATTCTGGGCCTAGTCGTTCAGGCGCCGAATCTAACGGAACGTGTGCAGCAGGGTGGCACGGTTGGCTATGTGATACTGGCACTTGGTTTACTCGCGTTGTTACTGGCCGCAGAACGATGGTTCTCATTGACTGTCATCTCAGGCAAGGTAAACAAGCAGCTTAAATCTGCTGAGACTCGTGACGACAATCCGTTAGGTCGCGTCTTACAAGCGAAAGAAAAGCATCAGGACCTGGGCACTGAAGGTCTGGAGCTTAAACTGAGCGAAGCTATCCTGAAAGAGATACCCAAGCTGACGCGCAGCATTACATTTATCAAGATAATTTCAGTTGTCGCTCCATTACTCGGATTACTGGGAACAGTCACCGGTATGATTGTGACATTCCAGGCCATCACATTATTCGGTACTGGTGACCCTAAACTGATGGCGGGTGGTATTTCAACTGCACTCGTGACAACCGTACTAGGCTTGGTGGTTGCGATTCCAACGGTTATGTTATTTACCTGGCTGAACACCAAGAGTAAGAACATCCTGCACATTCTACAGGAGCAGGCGGCTGGAATAATTGCCGAGCGCGCAGAGCAGGGAGCCTAACATTGCAATTCCTAGTCGACACCTGGATTCAAATACAGGAGTTTCTGGAAGCTGGCGGTAGCGTTTTGTTCTACATCGGGATCGTGATCTTCTTGATGTGGGTCATGATCATCGAGCGTTTTTTCTACTTCAATTTTCGTTATCAGAAAGAGAAAAAGGCGGCGATTAAGCGCTGGAAAAAACGCGATGACAAGTCTTCATGGAACGCCCACATGATTCGGGAAGCCATGATCTCCCGTGCAAAGCTCAGGATGAAACGCTCCTTGCCTACCATAGAAGCTTTCGTTGCACTGTGTCCATTGCTTGGACTGCTAGGCACCGTGACCGGAATGATTGAAGTATTTGATGTCATGGCGATATCGGGTTCCGGTAACGCGAGAGAAATGGCCTCGGGTGTCTCCAAAGCAACCATCCCGACAATGGCCGGTATGGTAGGGGCCTTATCAGGCGTTTTTGCATCAACCTATTTAAAGAAAACAGTGACCACCAGAGCCAGTTTGTTAGAAGACAAGCTGATTCTGGAGAATTAAGAGGAATAACAATGCGTGCAGCACCTTTCGCAAAAATAATGGAAGAGGAAGAATCCGAAATCAACATGACCCCCATGCTTGATGTGGTTTTCATCATGTTGATTTTCTTCATCGTAACTGCCTCGTTCGTGAAAGAGGCGGGTATTGATGTGAACCGACCAGAAGCCGCGACAGCGGTGAAGAAAGAGCGAGCAAACATCCTGATTGCGATTAGTGATAAGGGTGAAATCTGGATCAATAAGCGCCGCATCGATGTACGCGCTGTTCAAGCAAACGTAGAACGTCTAAAGGCTGAAAACCCTCAGGGCACTGTGGTGATACAAGCCGATAAAAAGGCGACCACCGATGTGTTGATTAAAGTAATGGATGCGTCACGTGCAGCGGGTGTCTACGACGTATCGATTGCTGCCGAGGAGCCTTGATCCTAATGAAGTTGAGAATGCAAAGCCGATATTTACTTGCAATCCTATTGGCAGCATCAATTACTGTGGCGTTGTTTCTGGCTATGCGCTACCTCATCATCGGTCAGGATGGCGAATTAAGTGAACCACCGAAAGGGAAGGTGATTGATTTCGTCCGCTTGAAGCAGGATGAAACGGTTGAAACTAAAAAGCGGATGCCTAAGAAGCCACCGAAACCGGAAGATCCACCGCCGGATATGTCTGCCCCGCAACCTCAACAAGATCTGGCCATGGATTCAGCTGGCTTGTCGTTTCAGGCAGATTTCACAACCGATACCTCTCTTCAAGGTGGCTTAGCTTTGGAAAGTGGTGATGGTGAATACCTACCCATCGTCAAGGTGGCTCCCATTTATCCGCGCCGAGCCTTATCCCGTGGGATTGAGGGCTTCGTCATTGTGGAATTTACTGTGACGAGAAATGGCAGTGTCAGGGATCCTTTTGTTGTTGAGGCAGAACCAGAAAATATATTCGATAAGGCAGCGCTAGACGCCGCGCTGAAGTTTAAGTACAAGCCACGAGTTATCGATGGTCAAGCCACCGAAGTGGCGGGCGTACAAAACAAAATCACCTTTACCATGCGTAATTAAAACCAGGATGACTACTATGCGACTAATAGCACTTTTAATTCTTTTGAGTTCCTTCATCATCCTTGATGTTGCTGGGCTACCTTTTGTCACTAATTCGGTTTTGGCAGAGGAAAAGAAAACACGCAAAACCCCAGCCTTGAGAGAACGTGTATACAGTCAACTGGCTCGTGCACAAAATTTGGCCGATGAAGGCCAGGTCGAAGAGGGTATGGCGATTCTGAATACGATCAAGGGACGGCAGAGTCAGATGAATGAGTATGAAATCGCCATGTTATGGAATTTTATTGGTTTCATTGAATATAGTCAGGAAAATGTGGCGGAGGCGATAGAAGCATTTGAAAATGTAATTGCTCAGGACGCCATCCCCGAATCATTAGAAATGTCGACATTGTTTAGCCTGGCACAATTGTCGATGTCACTCGAGCAGTATTCAAATACGATTGCCTACCTCGATCGATGGGAATCATTGGCCACTGATAAAACAAGTCGATCGTCTGCATTTAATTTACGTGCTAATGCGCTTTATGCAAATAAACAATACGATGCAGCTCTATCAGCAATTGAAGGCGCCATTGCAGATCTTAAAGAAGGAAAATTACCGGAAGAGAGTTGGCTCGTACTAAAACGAGCACTGCACTATGAGTTGAAACAGACGCGCAAAGTGACAGAAACGACCGAACTACTCGTAAAACACTACTCGAAGCCAAAATATTGGGTTGAATTGGCGAATCTATACGGTGAACTCGGTGAAGATGAACTGCATCTGGCTGTCCTCGAGGCGGCCTACCAGCAAGGATATGTTGAGAAATCGACGGATGTACAAACCCTGGCACAACTCTACTTCTACTCTGGTGCTCCGTTTAAGGCGGCATCGCTGCTGGAAAAGGAGATCAACAATGATGTCATCCGACCTGATTTAAAAATCTATACCTTCCTGGCACAGAGTTGGGAAGCTGCGAAGGAACTTGATAAGGCGATTGCCTCATTACAAGAGGCCATTGGACTAACTAATGACCATGCTTTACTGCAAAAGATTGCAAGACTGTATATCGATCTTGAACGCTGGAATGAGGCACTTGAGTATGCAACTAAAGCAGAGAATATCATCGAACACATCAAGGAACCCGGCAACATCTATGTCGTTAAGGGAATTGCCTTGCTCAACTTGAAACGCTTCAATGAATCAATTTCAGCTTTCAAGCAAGCAAGAGAAATTAATGAAACCAAGCGAATTGCGAACCAATGGTTGAAGTTTGTAGAGCGTGAAAGTGAGATATATCGTAGCACACAGCTCGATGAGGAGCTCTCCGATTAGGCCTGAAAGATAGTCATTGTTTGTAATAAATCTGTCAAAATAGGACGTCTTTGTCATAAAGTTGTAATATTTTTGTCATACTATCCCCGCTGACAACTAAAAGGCTTTGCGGAGCCAAAACGTGGGAGATATACAATGACCAAGCTAAATCGTATTGCACTGGCTATGTTGGCCAGTCAGCTAGCAGTAACCAGTCATCTCATGGCCGATGAGGATGGGGATGAAATCGCCGTCAAAACCAAAGGCGGCCTATCTGTGACCTCTGGTGACTACACCATTAAAATTGGTGGTCGTATTCAATATGACTATAACTATGCCACTCTGAATGATGAAGCCGATGAAGACGATTTCGGCATCCGTCGTGCCCGTCTTTATGCCAGTGGTGATCTGGGTGACGACTGGACATACAAAGCACAGTTCAACATCGGTGAGGGAAATGGCGGAACGCCGGAAGATCTTTACATCACCTATGGCGGTTGGGGCAAGTCTGCGAAAGTAACGGTTGGTAAACAACGCGTGTTATTTGGCCTCGAAGACTACACTAGCTCGAATGATATTACGGCCCTAGAGCGTTCTGGTATCACAGAACAATATGCTGCAGCACGACAAAACTCTGTTCGCCTACATGGTGAAGTGGGTGCAGCGCTCTACTCGGTATCTGTCTTTGAAGATAGCGATGCTAGCTCGGATGACGATTTCGGACTGTCGGGTCGGGTCGTATTCAATCCAATTAAGGATGACAACATGCTGGTTCATGTGGGTTTGGGTTATCTTACCAGAGGTGGAGACAACACAGCAGCCAATGTTGAACTGGCTGCCAATATTGGCTCACTGAGTCTGCAGTCTGAATTCTTCGATGGTGACGAGGATGGCGTTGGTCGTGATGGTTACTACTTGCAGGCCGGTTATATCCTGACGGGTGAGACGCGTCCATACCGTGGCGGCAAGTTCCGACGTGTAAAGCCGCAAGGCGATGATGGCGCATGGGAAGTATTTGCCCGCCTGGAAGAGGGTTATGGTAATCACAGCGATATCGAATTAGGTCGTGTTGATGCTAGCGCCTACACAATTGGTGTGAACTATTATGTCAACAGCATGGTACGACTAGGCGTGAACTATTCTGACGGCGAAAGTAACGAAGCCGGTAGCAATGACCAGGGCGATGAATTCAGAGTGAGACTGCAAATCGCATTCTAATCCTACGGCGTGTTGAATATTCAGCACGCCATAATCAATTGTCGCTTGTAATCAAGTCGTCATAAATCAGTCATACAGTGTGCATCATAGCGCATTATACTGCAGGTACTCGATACCGGTTATGATGATTTGATTGGAAAAACCCGAGGAAATTTAATATGTTACGTAAAACAATACTTGGCCTAAGTCTGATAGCTGCGACAGCGGCAACCAGTGCATCTGGCAGAGATACTATATCTGTTGTCGGTTCATCAACCGTCTACCCATTTACCACAGTTGTGGCAGAGCGATTCGGTAAATCAACCGACTTCGCGACGCCTAAAATTGAATCTACAGGTACCGGTGGAGGCATGAAGTTATTCTGTGCCGGCCTCGATATCGATAGTCCTGATATGTCTAACGCATCGCGAAGAATCAAGAAATCCGAATTGGAAATGTGTAAGACGAACGGCGTAACTGAAGTAACCGAAGTCCTAATCGGTTACGATGGCATCGTTTTTTCAAATGCCGCAACGTCACCAAACGTCTCAGTCACTCGTCAAGAAATATATTTGGCGCTTGCCCGTCAAATTCCAAATCCTGATGGCTCTGCAACGTTAATCGATAATCCATATAACACTTGGAATGAAATTAATTCAGCACTTCCAGCGAAGAAAATTGCTGTCTACGGACCGCCGCCAACATCCGGTACGCGTGATGCGTTTGTTGAGCTCGTTATGGAAGCAGGTTGTGAGAAATATGACTGGATAAAAGCGTTGAGTAAGTCTGACAAAAATCGATTCAAAGAAATTTGTCACTCTATCCGTGAAGATGGCTCTTACATTGAGTCTGGCGAGAACGATAATCTGATCGTACAGAAGCTAACGGCTAACCCGGATGCATTTGGCGTGTTTGGTTTCAGCTTCCTGGATCAAAACCTGGATACATTACAGGGTTCAGAAGTCGATGGTGCATTCCCTACGTTTGAAGCCATCGCTGATGGTAGCTATCCGGTATCTCGTCCTTTGTACTTCTACGTCAAGAAGGCACACGTCGGAAAAGTCCCTGGAATCATGGAGTTCCTGACTGAATTTACTAGCGAAGATGCCATGGGTGAAGAGGGCTATTTAACTGACCGTGGATTGATTCCACTTGGACCAGAGAAATTAGCCGAGGTACGCAAGTCGGTACTGGCGTTAGAAAACCTCACACTGTAGAATCACGCACAGTTGAGATTTTGGGCAAAGGCACTTGATTTCAGGTGCCTTTTCAATTCTGAAGGATAGAATAGCAGCGTTATGTCATCTTTTACCTTGATGTTTACGATTCTGGTCATGGCACTCCTGAGCTACTGGGTGGCCATCTATCGCTCGATATCAGTCGCAGGCGGTGCTAGAAAAGTCAGAGGCCTCGTGTGTCTGCCTAGCCAGTATGCTCTACTAACGGCACTCTGGTGTGGAATACCCGCTATATTATTCCTTGGCTTATGGGTCAGTCTGGAAAATTATGTACTCGACAGCTTACTAGTCGCCTCGTTACCCGACTCACTCAAGGAAGATACGAATCGAATTGGGTTAGTCCTGAATAACATCAAGTTAATCGCAGGTCAGATCATTCAAGGGCAGGCGATTAATGCTGACGATGAAGCCTTTATCGTTGCTGGACACACCTATGTTGATTTGCAAACTAAGGCAACCTACCTTAAGACGATCCTGAGCCTCATCGTGGCATTGATTTCGGTTGTCTTCATCCTGAGTCGCATTAGTAAGACCTACCATGCAAGAAATAAGTTAGAGAAAATAATCAGAGGGATATTGTTTACCTGCTCTGCAATCGCCCTGTTAACGACCATTGGTATCGTGCTTTCGGTGCTGTTTGAATCAATACAATTCTTTCAGCAGGTCCCTATAACTGAGTTTTTGTTTGGTACTCAGTGGAGTCCGCAAATTGCGATGCGTGTCGATCAGGTCGGTGGATCGGGCGCCTTTGGTGCTGTGCCACTGTTTCTTGGCACCATTTTGATTAGCCTGATTGCGCTCGGGTTGTCGGTTCCAGTGGGATTGATGATTGCTATCTATCTGTCGCAGTATGCCAGCGCAAAACTGCGCTCCATTGCTAAGCCGATGCTAGAAATTCTGGCCGGCGTACCCACGGTTGTTTATGGATTCTTCGCTGCCTTGACGATTGCCCCTTTAATTCGTGACTTTGGCGTCTGGATTGATTTGCCAATAGCCGCCGAGAGTGCTCTCGCCGCTGGATTAGTCATGGGCATTATGATTATTCCATTCGTCTCGTCACTGTCCGAGGATGCCCTGACAGCAGTGCCGCTTTCGCTAAAAGAAGGGTCTCTTGGAATGGGGGCGACGCAGTCCGAAACGATACGACGAGTTTTGTTGCCTGCCGCTGTCCCAGGTATTGTTGGTGCGGTGTTACTAGCCGTTTCACGTGCGATTGGTGAGACAATGATCGTGGTAATGGCGGCTGGTTTAGCAGCAAACCTCACCTTTAATCCGATTGAATCTGTAACGACAGTAACGGTACAGATAGTGACGCTACTCAAGGGCGACCAGGAATTTGACAGTCCGAAAACACTCGCTGCGTTCGCGTTGGGCCTGATGTTGTTTATAACCACGCTGGCACTCAATATCGCGGCATTGAAGATCGTCAGAAAGTATCGAGAGCAATATGACTAAGTCGAGTAAATCTAACGCAAATCACAATCTTGTGACGCAGCGAATTAAAGATAGCCTAACCAAGCGTCATCGAAGTGAACGAATTTTTCGCTCGTTTGGCTTCAGTGCCGTAGTGCTGGGATTTTTGCTGGTATTCTTCCTGTTGTTTGATATCTCCTATAAGGCATTCCCTGCGTTTCACCAACATTGGGTGGTGCTCGATGTGAATTTTGATAAGGATGAGCTCGGCTATGAACAGGGGGCTGATCTCGCCGATCTTCGTTACCGGAATGTACTTCGTAAATCGATAGCGGCAGGCTTCCCAGAGGTCACTGGACGACGTGACAAACGGCAGCTGTATGCGCTTTACAGTACCAATGCTGAGTTCAGGATACGCCAGCATTTGATTAATAACCCGGAACATATTGGACAGACGGTCCCCATTGAAGTATTGGCTGATGATGATGTCGATGTCTATCTCAAAGAAGACCCTGCACCAGGCGAACCTCTGATCAGAATCGATGAGAAAGAAGCAAAGCTTGTCCAAAAATTGCTTTCTGAGGATCGAATCGTTAAACGCTTTAATGTAGAGTTTTTCAGGAATGGCGACTCCAGAGAGCCTGAATTGGCAGGTGTCCGAG
This sequence comes from Enterobacterales bacterium, assembly GCA_965250035.1. GTDB lineage: Bacteria > Pseudomonadota > Gammaproteobacteria > Enterobacterales > CAXRAF01. Next base: position 806,769 of record OZ252282.1, read on the forward strand.
GGGCGCTCACTGGCACATTATTGACAATGCTGGTTACCTTGATTCTGTCATTCCCACTGGGTGTTGCAGCCGCTTTGTATTTGGAGGAGTTTGCGCCAAAGAATAAATGGACCGATATGATTGAAGTTAACATTAACAACCTGGCTGCGGTACCGTCTATCATTTTTGGTTTACTCGGTTTGGCTGTAATCATCAATGTTTTCGGCTTACCACGATCGGCACCACTGGTCGGCGGTATTGTTCTGACACTCATGACCCTACCAACAATCATTATCGCCAGTAGGGCATCAATCAAAGCGGTTCCACCCTCAATCAGGGAGGCGGCACTCGGACTGGGTGCCTCGAAGGTTCAGACCGCATTCGGACATGTGTTACCCATGGCAATGCCTGGTATTCTGACAGGTACTATCATTGGCTTAGCCCAGGCGTTGGGTGAAACCGCGCCTCTGTTGATGATTGGCATGGTGGCATTTATCGTTGATATACCGGCGGGCGTCACGGATCCTTCGACCGTCATGCCAGTACAAATATTTCTTTGGGCAGATAGCCCTGAACGCGGCTTTTTAGCCAAAACATCCGCAGCGATTGTCGTATTGCTGGGCTTCTTATTCGTGATGAATGCCACAGCCGCCTATTTACGTCGTCGCTTTGAAAAGAATTAGGTAAGGAATCATGGATATTTCATCAGCAGAAAGTCTAGCGTCATCGGATACGGTGATTGAGGGTACGGTCGGGGAATGTTTCTCGGACGATGCCAAGATGTCGATGCGTAATGTTGACGTCTTTTATGATGATAAGCAGGCTATTAAGAATGTTAGTCTGGATCTGGCTAGACGTGAAGTAACCGCGTTGATTGGCCCATCGGGTTGTGGAAAGTCGACCTTTCTGCGTTGTATGAACCGTATGAACGATACGATTCCAATCTGTCGAGTTGAGGGTTCGCTTAAACTCGAGGGCGAAGATATCTACCATAAAAAGATGGACCCGGTGTTACTCCGAGCACGGGTGGGCATGGTATTCCAGAAGCCAAACCCATTTCCTAAGTCTATCTATGAAAATGTAGCCTATGGGCCTAAGATTCATGGACTCGCTTCAAATAAAGCGGAATTGGATGAGATTGTCATGACCAGCCTGCAGAAGGCTGGCCTGTTCGACGAAGTGAAGGACAGACTGGATGAACCGGGGACAGGATTATCTGGTGGTCAGCAACAACGTCTCTGTATTGCACGAACTATTGCTGTCAGTCCTGAAGTGATTCTGATGGATGAGCCAGCTTCAGCGCTTGATCCCATCGCAACGGCTGTCATAGAAGAGTTGATCGATGAGTTAAAGGAAAAATATACCATTGCGATTGTAACCCACTCTATGCAACAGGCTGCGCGTGTATCGCAAAAGACGGCCTATTTTCACCTTGGACATCTGGTTGAGATGGGGGATACTAGTCAGATATTCACCAATCCAAGGCATAAGTTGACTGAGAACTACATCACGGGTCGTTTTGGCTAAGCAACGTTAATTCAGGAATTTATCATGGACAACGAACTAAACACGTCACAGCATATTTCTAAGAAGTTTGATCAAGAGCTTGAGGATCTGCGAAACCTGGTACTCAAGATGGGTGGCCTGGTTGAACAGCAGGTAGAAAATGGACTCAAGTCGTTACTCAAAGGGGATGAGTCGCTGGCCAAGAAAGTGATCAAACGCGACCGCAAGGTCAATGCGCTGGAAGTCGAGATCGATGAGTTGTGTACACACATCCTTGCGCGACGCCAGCCAGCGGCGACTGATCTAAGACTGATTATCAGTATCATCAAAACCATTACCGATTTGGAAAGAATCGGTGACGAGGCGGAAAAATTAGCCGTTAGCGCGAACTCTGTCGTCGATAGTAAAATCAGTGAACGCCAGTATCGCGATCTCAAATCTCTGGGTAAGTTGGTAAAAGCTAACCTGAAAATGACACTCGATGCGCTAGCCCGTCTGGATGTAGACGATGCCATCGAGGCCATGCGTGCTGATGAAGAGGTGAATGCAGAATTCGAAAACCTCTCCCGTCTTTTAGTCCTGAAAATGATGGAAGATCCTCGCACAATCAAGGACGCCTTAATGATTAGCTACAGTGCTCGTGCCTTGGAACGTATCGGAGATCATGCGAAAAACATCAGCGAATACATCATCTTCCTGATCAAGGGCAAGGACATCAGACATATCGCAGTTGATGATATCGAAGATACAATCGATCTTGACTAGTGATTAGCTGAGAACAAAGCAGATTAGCGACTAAAAGCGCCTATCATCGTAGCCAAAGCAGAATAGAGGAACGGCTTGCATATGTATTCATCTGCACCTGAAGAAAGCGCTCTTTCTCGTTCCAAATCATCACCAAATGCCGACACAATGATGATCGATAAGTGATGCTCGATTGGCAGGGTGCGTATTTTCTCGCACAGTCGGATACTGTCAATATCAACCAGGTTACGATCGATGATTGCCACGTCGACGACTTGATTGGTTAACATGGCTACGGCATCGGATCCGGTTCGAGCGACGACCGGCTGGTAACCATCCTGCAATAGATCCTCTTTCAAGAAGCTCGAAGATTGGTCGTCAGAATCAACAACGAGTACGGTGAGCCTGGATTGTTTTGAGGTATTCGTATTCAAATGATACTGGTCGGTGTGCGTTGTTCAGTATAACCATACTAAAGAAAAACATTCGATATGTTAAGTCAATTCGCTAGTCTGTCGCTATTGGATACCTGACAGAATAGAGTTGTCTGTCGGCTCTATTTGGCTTTCTAAATGCACGTGTTATGATGCTGTAAAATATTAATTGGTTATTCCCATGTACGTAACGATTCCTAACGCCGATAACTATCATTTTCACCGTGGTCTCTTTATCGCTGCCTGGAAGGTTTGGTTTAAACGCTTTAGCGATAATCCAGATAATTGGCAAGAAGGCCGCATGCCTGTGTCAGAGTCTGACCTTGGACTCGCTGAGTTATTACGGGAGGGACATCGCTTCAGTCTGGAAGTCATCTGCCGTCTGATGGTGCCCTGGAACTATCGCAATAAAGCCATGGCTGATGGCCATTTCCTAAATATGAATTCCGACCTGCTTCGTCCAGTTTCTTATAAGACTCAGGATGGCACTACGGTACCAGGCGTTAGACTGGCCGATCAATCATTGGATATGTGGGAAGAGTTCACATTTAATGAGCAAGATACGTTCATGATTTTTGCTGAAGCCAGAATCCAGGCCGATATCGAATCGACCAGTTCTGAGCCAATCGTCATTGATGATGCCGGCATTGTGATAATTGGTGAGGATATTTATCCACCACTGGTACCTGAAAATGATGATGGGGTAGAGGCCTACATCGAGGCGCTCGCTGCATGGATTCAGGAAGATCCATTCCAGCCAATGTATCACCGTAAGGCCTTTGGCAATCCTGTCAGCGGTTGGGATCAGCGTCTACAGGCGACTTTCTGGCCCAAGCCACGAGCGAATTATATGGTTAACAGCCATTTGGCTGATCCTTTGTTATACCGTTGCAGATTACTCGGCGAAGGGCTTGATCAAGGCAAAAGTTGGGGTTACGAGGATAAGATTCTCGCGGTGAAGACGGTCAATGAAATCCTTATGTTGTTTGGTACGCCGCAGCGTGAATTTAATGCCGACGATATTGAGAAAGTATTCCGCGCTGCGATTTTCGAACACGAGGATGCCGACGCGAAAATGAATAGTGGGTGGACGAAAGTCGCTGCATTTGCGAGTGCTTTTCTGGAACAACAACCGGATCGCGTGCCTCAGGTTAGTTGGAATTCACGAGTTTCCACGTCAATCGTATCACGCCTCGATTTCTTGTTGGTCGAAGCAGGCATAGAGGATCCCGCCCAATTATTCCCTAATATCGGTATCGTGTCAGCGTGGGGCGGAACGAGACCACGTGAATTATCACTCCAATGGCCTGATGCCTATCGTAAATGGCCCTGTCAACTAGCTGCTAGCCGACTAGTAAAGCAGTTACGAGACCACCTGAACAGTGCGACTGATGGTGCTGGAAATAAACGCTATCCTGAGATGCCGCTTGCCTCTGGTGGAGCTGGTCTGTGGACGGTTCGAGGTATTCATCAGGTACTCAGTGCTGACGGCTATTGATATGGCGACTGAAATTAACGAGCTCGTACAGTCAATGAGTCGTGAGGTAAGAGATAATCTTGCCACCGCCGTTGAGATAGGCAAGTGGCCAGATGGTGTGGCATTGACCCAAGAGCAACGTGAGAATGCCATGCAGGCTGTCATGTTGTGGGACAGTCAACATGGGCAAGAGGAAAATGAGCCGTTCAAAGTACTCAAGGGTGGTAAATTGATCCGTCAGATGGACAAGCAACCGGAATCCACTGAGCAACATTCGAGTGATAAGCACGACGAAAGTATTAACATAAAAATTCGTGACTAGACTATTGGGACAGAACTCCAGCTTACTGTATAATCCCTCCGCATAATAAAACCAACCTATCAACACCGCCAGACATGTTAAAAACCATATTGCGTCGGGAACACAAAAACCATTGGGAAAAACGTGTTGCCATCACTCCTTCTGCAGCCGCGAGTCTAAAATCAGAGGGCTACGAGCTAGCTGTTGAATCATCTCCGGACCGAGTTTACAGTGATAACGACTACCGAGCTTCCAATCTGACAGTCGTCTCCTCAGCTGATGATTATCAGCTTGTCCTAGGTATCAAGGAACCGCCAGTCGAATCAATCCTGGCGCGTCAGATTCACCTTTGCTTTTCCCATACTATCAAGGGGCAGGACTATAATATGCCACTGTTGCAACGCTTCCTGGATCAGAAAGCCAGCTTGATAGATTATGAGTTGATGACTGATGAACGTGGTGTAAGAACGATCGCCTTTGGGCGATATGCAGGAATAGCCGGTGCCATAGACACACTCTGGTTGTACGCAAAGATTTTGCACGATAAAGGCTCTGAATCCGCATTATCACAGATGAGTCAAACATGGGAATATGGTGCAGTAGCCAAGGCGCGTGAACAGCTACAAAGTATCGATGTTTCTGCGGACGAGAAGCCGATGCGCATCATCATTCTGGGGAGTGGCAAGGTCGCTAAGGGTTGTGTCGAAGTGTGTCAGTGGTTAGGCTTGCCTGAGATTACAGCTGAGGCAGTAAGAACTGGCCAGTATGAATCAAACAAGAGCTGGTTTGCAGTCCTTCACACTGAAGATATGTACGCACGACTAGATGGCTCTGAATTTAACAAACAGGAATACTACAAAGCGGGCAAGCAACAATTTAGGAGCCGTTTCAAGGAGTATCTTGGCCATTGTGATGTTGTCTTGTTGACGAGCTTCTGGACCGATGATTATCCACGCCATATGGAGCTGGATGATTTTGCAGAATATGTGGATTCATTACCGGCGATTCTTGGTGATATAAGTTGCGATATTTCGGGTGCATTTGCCTGTACTACTAAAGTGACGGATATCGATAATCCAGTCTATATGTTCGATCCGAGTTCACAGACCGTAAGGGATGGCTTGTATCCAGAGGGTATGGCTGTGATGGCCATAGATAACCTGCCGTGTGAATTATCTCAGGATGCTTCGGAGCATTTTTCGAGTGTACTCAGCAAACACCTTCCGGCATTGATGGATCTTGATTTATCAATTGCATTTGATGATCTGACGCTGTCTCCAGAGATTAAGGATTCGATCATTGTATTTAACGGCGAATTGACTCCGAGCTTTCAATACCTGGAGCAATATCTTTAAGCGCTGAGCTCTCCGCGCAGGTCAGTAGCCATCAAGGTGCGTATCTCATCGGGTTCTTGGTATCGACTTAAAAGCCAGGATAGCTTGGTTACGCAGGCTTCGATGGTCATATCTTTGGCATTAACCACGCCAGATTCCTCCAAGATAGAACCCGTTTCATAGGCACCCATATCGACTTTTCCCTTCAAGCATTGTGTGCAATTGACGATGATAATGCCGCGACCACAGGCTTGTTTGATCTCTTTGATTAATTCAGCATCATGCGTTGGAATATTGCCACTACCATAGGTCATCAGCACCAGGCCTCTAACCGGTTGTTGTAGGTAGTTTCTAAGCAGTCTAGCAGTCATTCCCGGAAATACTTGAACCGTGCCTACCTCAGCTGAACCCACTAGCGGTTGAACTGTGAAGCTCTCATGACCGGTCGTTAACATGGCTGATTTATTCATGGCAATGTCGATTCCGACAGTGGCCAGAGCAGGGTAGTTGGGCGATTCAAAGGCAGCAAACCCAGTTGAATCCGTCTTACTTGCCCGGTTCCCACGATACAATTGGTTGTGAAAATACACGCATACTTCATTAATTTCTGGTTTGACAGCCAATTGAATGGCTCCAATCAGATTCTCTCTGGCATCCGAGCGAACCTGTTCAAAGGGTATCTGAGAACCCGTGAAAATTACGGGTTTATCTAATCCCTGTAAAATGAATGACAAGGCAGATGCAGAATAGGCCATCGTATCAGTCCCATGAAGGATGATGAAGCCGTCGTAACTGTCATATCGACTACGGATATCTTCTGCAATCAAATTCCAGTGATTTGGTGTGCAGTTTGATGAATCAATGATTTCATCGTATTCATGAAAAGTGATGTCTGGAAGATCGGATGATTGGAATTCAGGTTGTTTTCGTATCGCTGCAAGGAGATGTCCAGGACTGGGTCGATAACCAGACCTGGAGCGTTGCATACCGATAGTGCCTCCTGTGTAGGCGACATATACTGAGGGTTTACTCATTTATTGATGTTACACAAGCAATGCGCATACATGTTGTTTGGATCATCCATTTGCTTGAACGTCGTTATGCCTAGTTGGATCTGATACATAAGGCGGTCAACCGCTGATAGTTTAGGCAGCCGATGCGTGATTTCATCGATTGGGCTGAGTACGTAAGCGTTTAGCATATCCTTCAGGAATTGCTGGCCAGGCGTCAAGCTGTGCTGTATCCACTTCACATCATATTCGATAAGACCAGCCAGTGTGGCGGCCGATGCGACGGCCTGTTCCAGGTTACCAAGTTTATCAACCAGGCCTAACTCGATGGCAGATTTGCCAGACCAGACGCGTCCCTGTGCAATCTCATCAACCGCCTCCACGCTCATATTCCGTCCTTCGGCGACGATTTCCAGAAATTCTCGGTAGCCATTATTAATACTTTGTTGAATGGCATTAGCGACATCTTCACGAAGCGGACGAGCGACATCGAATGCACCGGTTAAATTAGTTGTACCAACACCATCTCGACTAATGCCCAGGGTATCCAGTGGTTGCTCAAAAGTAGCCAGCATACCGAAAATGCCAATCGAGCCAGTGATGGTTGTGGGACTCGCCCAGATCTCGTCTGCAGAGGCAGAAATCCAATAACCACCCGAGGCGGCATAACTACCCATGGACACAACCACAGGTTTCACGGCCTTTGTTGCAACAATTTCCCTACGGATTATCTCCGAAGCATAGGCACTGCCTCCGGGACTATCCACACGAAGCACGACGGCCTTTACATTCTTATCTAACCTGGCTTTCCTGATTAATTCAGACGTGCTATCGCCGCCTATCGCGCCTGGTTTTTGCTTGCCATTCATAATTACGCCCTTGGCCACGACGACTGCGACAGCGTCACCAGCAGTCGATTGGGCTAGGAGTTCTGGCGGTTCTTTGATCTTCAAATAGCGACTATGATGGATACCTCTGAAAGAATCACCCGACATGCTGCTACCATGTTCTTGCATCAGGTAGTCGTTTAGTTGCCGTCTGGTCATCAGTTGATCAATGAGGTTACTCTCCAGTGCTAATTCGGATAAGTCTTTGTCGGATTGGCTAACCGTGGTCAGGAAGCGGTCACTGAATGACTGTATGGCATCGGGCGTTAAATTACGGGCCATTTGTATATCATTCTTATAGGACATCCATAAGTCATTTAGGTAACCTAGATTCGCCTCCTTCGCTTCATCAGACATATCATTCCGCATATAGGGTTCGACAGCAGATTTGTAGGTTCCAACTTTGAAGATGTGGGTCTTTACACCGAGTTTGTCGATGGCATTTTTAAAGTAGGTGTTATACCGTCCATATCCTTCAATCCAAACACTCCCCATGGGATCGATCATGACTTCATCAGCATGAGCGGCAAGATAGTATTGACTCTGCCCAAGACCCTCAGCATAGGCGTAAACCATCTTACCAGCCGTTTTAAAGTTATTGATCTGCTGGGCTATCTCCTGCAACTTACTCGGCTCAGCGCCCCACATACTACCTAAATCAATCAGCATGGCTTTTATGTCGTCATCCGTGCGAGCCATATCGATAGCCTGCACTATATCCTTCAGCAATGTCTGAGGAGGGCGGCTGGAGGTCTCTCTTAATTCATCAAAGATCTCATCAGCTGGTGGGACATAATCTTTCTCATCGACAATAAAGCCGACGGGTTTAAGCACTAATATACTGTTCGAGTTGACACTGGGTGAGTCATCTTGGAATAGCGATGATACCAGCCAGTATATCAAGAGGAGAAAAAGTATATTTACTAGTGCTCGACGCATTTGATCGACGAGATTCCAGCTTCCTGTAATAAGGCGATGTAAAATTCCAGGTTTGGACGACATATATACTCCGATAAGTCGTAGATGAACTGATATTTTAAACCGCTTATCGAGATCACGCTAACATAAACGAAAAAAAATCACTTTAGATGTATCATATAGTTAATGTGATGTATTAGATAAATTTGCTATGTTGCTGAATATTAAATACAATATCGTATAATTTGGACAATGTAATCAATTGTTTCTAATAAAACGAACTGTATCTCGCACTGTCTTTATGCGGTTTGTTTTAATGAACTTATCAGCATTTTTGCTGTCGCAAGGAGAGTAACAGCAATAATATGAGAAATTAATTTGCACAATGGTTGCTAATCGATTATTTTGTGTGCAGCTTTTTAAGAGTGTGATGTAAATCAACAATATAATAATAATTCGGTTGTATACTTCATACTACAAAACCGAATTCACGATCAGGAGCATAAGGTCGCAATGAAATTCAGCCTCTACATTTCAGCACTTCTTCTTGCAATGGCAAGCACAGTTCAAATGCAAGCCAAGGAAATAGCGGGTGTGGATCTTGAAGAGGTGGCCAGAATGTCAGTCGCTAATACGGAATTGATCCTCAATGGCGCAGCGGTGCGAAAAGAAGCCCAGCATACGGTCTATGTCGGTGGCCTGTACCTTACCCGTGAAACTTCCAGCCTCGAGGAGATCATTGCTGATCCGAATCCTAAGCGGTTCCTATTCTACTGCAGTACATCTAAAATCCCTGCCAACAGGCTCATACGCGCATGGAAGCAGGGTTTCAATATTAATTACTCTGGCGCCGAGCTGGAGGAAATGAAGCCTCTCATCGAAGAATTCACCAAGGTCTGGGAGCAAGGCTTAACCGAAGGCGACGAGGTTTGGGTTGACTATATCCCTGACGTCGGCACCCAGATAAGCAAAAATGGTGAAGTTGTCGCCGAGATTGAAGGGAAAGAATTCTATTCTGCATTCCTTAAGACCTGGTTAGGCCCACATCCGTTTAATGCCAAAGTTAAGCGAAACCTACTCGGTAAGTAACGCACATTCCAACATCATCTTAATCACGGCTGGCTCTTGAAAGCCAGGCAGTTATCCCTATCTATGTGAGATAACAAAGCTACCTCCCAGCAGCAAATACCGTTTCTTAATAACTACAAGGCAACGATAGAATGACAAATATTAGTGATTGGTTCGTCGAAGTTAATCAAAATTACCAGTGGATACTCGTTTTGTTCTCGCTCGTCTTTGCGACATTAATCGTTAACTTCGTTTGGAAAAGATACTACTCTGTCGTGCAAAAACGGCTCAAGAAAACGGTAAACCTTTGGGATGATGCGCTCTGGGAAGCGTTGCATAAACCCATGGGTTTCTTGATTTGGATAGTGGGCATTAGTTTCGCTGTCGAGATTAGTCAGGCACCCACTCTGGAGCCCCAATTACTCGAGTTACTGGAGGACATCAGAGCGATTGCTGTCATAAGTTTGATAGCCTGGTTCTTCTTACGCTTTATTCGATTTGGTGAGCAAAACGTCTTGCAGTCTGGAGAATCGCAGGATGATAAGGTGGATGAAACAACAGTCCATGCGATTGCTAAATTACTTAAAGCATCTGTGATCATCACCACTGTTCTGATCATCATGCAAAATATGGGATATAGCATATCAGGCTTGTTAGCCTTTGGTGGCATTGGTGGATTGGCAGTCGGTTTTGCCGCGAAAGATCTACTGTCTAACTTTTTTGGTGGCTTGATGATTTACCTCGACAGGCCATTCAAGATCGGTGACTGGATTCGCAGCCCCGATCGAACCATTGAAGGGGTCGTCGAGGTGATAGGCTGGCGTCAAACCCTTATTCGAACATTCGATAAGCGTCCGCTGTATGTTCCCAACTCTATCTTCACATCGATTACGGTAGAAAATCCCTCGCGAATGCAGAATCGCCGTATCTATGAAACGATTGGCATCCGTTACGACGACGCGATGAAAATGAGCCAGATTGTTGCAGATGTAAAGGCGATGCTTCGCGAGCATCCCGAGATTGACCAGGACGCGACGTTAATCGTCAACTTTAATGGGTTTGCTGCCTCGTCGCTAGATTTCTTTGTATATACCTTTACCAAGACAACAGAATGGATAGCATTTCATGAGATCAAGCAGGATGTCCTACTAAAGATTCTTGCTATCATTGACAAGAATGGTGCTGAAATAGCGTTTCCGACACAGACATTGCATTTTGATAAGTCAGAGACGGCTGGGGCGATTGTAAAACAAGATTAAAGAAGAAGGGCTCTACCACTTCTTCTTTTCTTCAAAGTCGGACATGTTTTTCTTGTTCAGCTCGGCTTGCTCCTTCAGTGCTGCCTTGCGTTCTTCACTATCAATTGATTCCATTTCGCTGGCCACACGATCGGCCTGTTGGTCAGCCACTGAAGTCACGCCTGCCTGTTCCAGTCCTTCTTTTTCGGCAATCTGTTGCAATAGTTCATCAACGATTGGCAGTTGCTGTTGGACATAGGCATCGTCTTCACCGAACTCGAGCAGTTTGTTCTTAGCATGCAAATAACTTTGCTTGGCAGTACCAATCTGGTAATCATTGGCTGCCTGATGTCCCATCTTGATATATCCCTCAGCATCGAATTTTAGCAGGGTACGTTGCAAGGAGGGCATCAGTTTCTCATAAGCTGACTGGGGTAACGCTCGCCTCTGGTACAGTACCACCAGATACTTTATAAGCTTGTTCAAGCGGGCAATCAGCCCCTGTAACTCAACCATAGCCGATGGCATTTCGATGTAGTATGTGGTGTTATCGATATCGGCGATTTGCTGCTGGGTCTCTGAGATTCGACGAGCGATACCGGGTGTAGTGGGATCGACATCGTAGGCATCTTGCAAATTTGCGAGCACACGTTCCAGGAGAAATTTATAAGCGATCTTATCTAATCCAGCTTTCAACAGACCATCATGAAGATCTTGTGCCTCATCGGCTTTAAATCTGGCACTCGCAACTTTCTGGCGTCTTTCGGCAGCCGCCGCTTCTTTTTTGGTGAAGATGATACTGCCGACGATGCTAATGACTATTACAGCAATAATAATAGAAATGATCACAGTTGTAGACACGATAACTCTCTTATAGCTCTTGATTAAAGCCCTGATTTATAATGGGATGAGTATAGCATGAACCCACTGAAGCGAAAGACATCCCATGGGAATTTGTGAATTCAATCAAGCCCTATTTGTAGATCATTAACCATTCGCTGTAATTGCTGCAGGCGGACGTAACGATAATCATTCGGATGAATGCCCTTAATATTCTCAAAACAGCCTTTCATTTCCGTGACGATACTTTCAAGCGAAGAGGGTTGTTGCTCACATACCTTAATGAGTGCCTGAATCAGATTCATGTTATAGCTAATGTTCTCAGGCGCAACCTCCAGGGCCTGTCTAAAGTGCATGATGGCCTCATCCAGTTTGTTTTCTGCATGAGCCTTAATTCCAGCACTGTTCGTTTTACTCGCCTCAACAGCGCGATGAAAGGCCTCTTTATCGTCGATTATCAACTCGACAGAAGCCATAATGTCACTATCGTCCCCGTACTTTTCCAGAACCTGAGTGAGCAATGCCTGGCAGGTTTCAACATCACCTTCTCGATAATAGGCGCCAGCCATGTCAGTTGTGGCTTGTCCAGACACGGTATCGTTTAATTCTGAAAACAATGATTTAGCTATATCGAGGTGCTTATGTTTAGCCTCATCACGACCAATCTTATGATATAGCGCATGACGACTGATGCTGACTCTTAGTTTAACTTCCTGATCGGTTTTAAAAGCCTGCTCAAGGTTCTCCAGTTGCGATATGGCTTCTGCTAAGATTCGCTTGTTCTTTATACCACCCGAGGAGGAGAGTTCTTCGGTCAATATACTCACCAGTTTAAGATAACTCTCAGGACTATGATGAATAGAATACTGACTTGATTTGATCGCGGTGCGGTACGCACGCTTAGCGACCTCAAGATCGCCGTTGCGATGGGCGAGATCCCCTAGTAAGAGTTGTCTCTGGCTCACCTTAGGGCTAACGGCCAGGGCTCGTTCAAGGTGTTTCTGTGCGGCTTCTGGTTGGTCATTAGCTACCTCGATTTTAGCCAGCCATTCTAGCGCTTCTGGAAAGTCTGGTAACATGCTTAATAGCTGCTTGAACTGCGCTTCGGCTTCTGCAAAATCCTGTTTCGCAAACAACAGCTTTCCCAATCCGGTCAGCGCCCATGCGACAGGGCGACGGCTAATGACGCGTTCATATATTTCTTTGGCACTCGCCAGATCCGACATTTTCAAGTAAAGATCGGCTTTGATTCGCATACAGGCCAGGCTGTATTTGGATTTAGCAGCGATCATCGCATCAGCCAGTTTTAAAGCCTTTGGATAGTTTCTAGTCACAATGGCCCGATTGATTTTTTCCAGGCTGATTTTCTTATGTAAGAGTTTGTCCAGCCGTGTCTTCAGTTCATCCTCAGTAAAAGGTTTTGTCAGGTAGCTGTCCGGCGTATATTCGATCGCCGCCATCACCATTTGCGTCGTATTCTCCGCAGTGACCATAACGAATACTGTGGTAGGTTTGAGTAAATCACGCCAGAGTAATTCCTCTAGGACCTGTTGACCATCAATGCCTTCACCAAGATTATAGTCCGACAGAATGATGTCATAGCTCTTGTTACGGCACATCGAGATGCCGGCCTTACCATCTACGGCGACATCGATATCCTTCGCGCCTAAATTTTGCACGAGTCGCTTTAGTGATAACCGAAATTCTGGGAAATTATCAATGATCAGTATTTTCTGATTTACATAACTCAACATCGGACTAGCAGACGGTTAATGACGAATGGATACTATTGATTGAATTTGCGTCAAAATCAAGCACAGATATCACAGAAATCATATTTGTTTATTAGTCGGTGCTTAGGTATGCTTTGATTGTTTTTCTCGAGAGTTATTTGTCATGCAAAAGCTGGTTATAGCAATCTCTTCCAGAGCGTTATTCGATTTAGACGATAGTCACGAAATATACGAAGCCAATGGCGTCGATGCCTACTCAAAGTACCAGATAGCGCATGAAGACGAGATTCTACCTCCTGGCCCTGCCTATCCACTCGTTACCAAGTTGCTGCGTTTGAATTCAAAGCAGCAGGAGCTAGTGGAAGTGATTCTGCTATCACGCAATAGTGCTGATACGGGACTGCGCGTATTTAATTCGATCGAACATCATAATCTCGACATTAAGCGAGCTGCGTTCACGAGTGGAAAAACACCCTACCGCTATGCGCCGGCATTCGGGGCACACCTATTCCTCTCAACCAACCCAACTGATGTCAGAAGGGCAATCAGTTCTGGTATCGCGGCCGCGACCATTATTAAACCATCCGCAAGTACTGAATCATCTGATGAACTCAGGTTCGCATTTGATGGTGATGCAGTTATCTTCTCGGATGAGGCGGAGCGAATATATCAGGAGCAGGGACTCGAGGCATTTGCGAAAAGTGAAAAAGAGGCTGCCAAGACGCCGCTTCAGGGTGGACCGTTTAAAATCTTTCTCGCGGGGTTGCACAATTTACAGAAAAATTTCCCCGATGGCGACTGCCCAATACGCACAGCCCTGGTCACCGCAAGATCTGCACCAGCCCATGAAAGGGTGATCCGAACACTCAGAGATTGGGATATTCGAATTGACGAGGCACTATTTCTCGGTGGGATGTCAAAAGGGCAGTTCCTGCAGGCTTATCAGGCTGATGTGTTTTTCGATGATCAACAAGGCCATATAGATTCCGCTGCTCAACACGTTGCATCAGGCCATGTCCCTAATGGAATTACTAATATTGAGACAATCGATCGTTAGCACTCAATAATATTGACAGCCAGGCCGCCAAGTGCTGTTTCTTTATATTTGTTGCCCATATCCCGGCCGGTTTCCATCATCGTTTTGATTACACCATCCAGAGATACCTTGTGCGAACCGTCTCCATGGAACGCTAATCTTGAGGCATTAATGGCTTTCACGGCAGCCATTGCATTGCGCTCAATACAAGGAATCTGTACCAGGCCGCCAACAGGGTCGCAAGTCAGACCCAGATTGTGTTCCATGCCAATTTCAGCCGCTACTTCACATTGCTGTACAGTTCCTCCCAGAATTTCAGTCAGGCCCGCTGCGGCCATGGAACAGGCAACGCCGACTTCGCCCTGACAGCCAACTTCCGCACCAGAGATTGAGGCATTCTGCTTGAACAGCATGCCGATGGCACCGGCTGTCAACAGGAATCGGATGGCTTTTTCATCTGTTAATGGTGCTTTGAAATGATCGAAGTAGCTCATGACAGCTGGGATGATTCCCGCTGCGCCATTGGTCGGAGCAGTAACAACCCGTTCGCCAGCGGCATTTTCCTCGTTCACAGCCAGTGCGAATAGATTGACCCAATCCATAACACTCAGCGGATCAATCGGCTGATCATTACTGCTACTCAGTTTGCGATATAGGTTGGCGGCTCGTCGCTTCACTTTTAAGCCACCGGGCAGGATGCCTTCGGTTTCACATCCTTGTTGAATACAATCCTTCATCGCTTGCCATATATTAACCAGATATTCCTTGGTTTCCTGAGTGTCGCGCCAGGCAGCTTCGTTGGCCAATACGACCTGACTGATGCTTAGTCCAGTATCCTGACAAATGGCAATTAATTCTTTAGCACTGGTAAAGGGGTATTGAACATTCAGGGGCTGCTCTGCGAGCAATGGCTGATTAATCGATTCTTCATCGAGGATAAACCCACCGCCGATGGAGTAGTAACAACGACGAGCGATTCTATTCTTTTCGGTATCATAGGCAGAAAAACGCATGCCGTTGCTATGTCCCGGCAGGAGTTTTTGGCGGTTGAGCTTTAGATCCCGATCGGCGTTAAATTCGATATGATGACCATCTGGCAGAGTTAAACTTTGTTGATCGATCAGGTGTTGTACTCTGGCACGGCCTTGTTTCGGATTAACAGAGCCGGGTAACATGCCCAGCAGCCCCATCATGACAGCAGAATCCGTACCGTGTCCAACCCCGGTTAAGGCTAGTGAGCCGAACAATTCTATCTTAAGACGCTGACATTGCTGTAATAGTTGGTGCTGGTCCAGATATTCCAGAAATGAGTGGCTCGCACGCATTGGTCCGACCGTGTGAGAGCTAGATGGACCTATCCCAATTGTGAACATTTCCTGGATGCTTATTGCCATGATATTCCCGTTATTATTGATTATCTAGTCGTAGAGCAATGACGTATATTGCTTTTGGGTTTTACGAGATTTAACATCTTACTGCATTATATGACAATCAATCACAATTATGGGAGTAATTTGATGTCTACCAAAACATACCTGAATAGCCTGCTGGTGACCCTTTTTATCCTACTTACTTTTTCAGTTCAGGCGGTTAGCCTGCAAGGCTCTAAGGCACCTGAATTTAACTTGCCTGATCAAGACGGTGTTATGCATCAGTTGTCGGACTATAAAGGTCAATGGGTAGTTCTGTATTTCTACCCTCGTGATGATACACCGGGTTGTACGGTCGAAGCGGGAGAGTTTCGCGATAACCTGGCTAAATTGAATGCCATGAATGCAGTCGTCATGGGCGTCAGCGTCGACGGACTAGAGTCCAAGAAGGAGTTTCACACGGATCAGAAGTTAAATTTCAACCTGCTCGCCGATGTGTCCAAAGAAACATCGAAAGCCTATAACGTCCTCAATGATCTGGTGGTGTTGAGCTACAGTAAACGGCAAACATTTATTATTGATCCACTGGGTATGATTGCTCATCATTTTGAGGAAGTCGATCCGAATACGCATGCGACAGAGGTGATTGCCAAACTGACTGAAATCAAGGCGATTTACGACGAATAGGCCGCTAACAGCCTATAAACATGAAAAATATCGGCAAAGTCGGCCTTATTGGCTGATTTTGCTAAAAAAACACCTAAATATCTTTGACGCCAACAGTCTAAGTCGCTATCATTCGCGGCTGAATTTTACCCGGGAAGTAAGATGCTGAATGTTCGCAAATTTACCCTTAACAGGGAGCAAGCAACTGAAGCAGTTCTTATCACAACGGATGAAAGGCTGGATGGGTTAATTGAACTACCGATCACATTACAGGTCTCACTTTCAGGTGAGATTCGTGACAAAAAGCCTTTCATTGCCGGCGAGGTATCTGGTGATCTGGCATCCAATTGTCAGGTTTGTACAGAATCTATCGTCTGGCATCATGAGTTCGATTTCAGCCTCTATCCGGTGGAACAGACCGAGTTAGATTCGTTGGAAGAAACCATGGATCCTATCCTCATTGAGGATGGAAAACTAGATTTACAGGACATGCTGGTTAACGAGCTGATTCTGTCTTTACCATCAGTGGTGACACATTTGGCCACTAGGGGCGAGGATTGTAGCAAGCAAATCAGACTGTCTGTCGGCGAGAAGGTACCTGAAAAGGCTTCTCCATTCGCAGTACTCGAACAACTTAAATCCTCAACTAAAGGGGATTAACAGGAGCTAATTATGGCCGTACAACAGAACAAAAAGTCTCGTTCACGTCGCGATATGCGTCGTTCGCACGATCGACTCAAGCCTGAAGCTATTTCAGAAGATCCAACCACGGGTGAACTACACAGACGTCACAACATCACCCCTGATGGCTACTATAAAGGCAAGAAAGTAATCTAAATCTTTTTGTCACTAGAGTGATATGACTATCACGACTCTGGCAATTGATTGTATGGGGGGCGACTCAGGCCCCTCAACCATGGTTCAGGCCGCTTGTCGGGTTCTGAGCCATAACCCTGACCTGCGTCTCATTCTTGTAGGCGATGAAGCGGAGATTCGTGCGAATTTAACCCGCATGGATCAAATCTTTCTTACTCGACTTTCCATTCACCCAACGCAATCTGTAGTAACCATGGATGATGTGCCATCCAAGGCGTTACGACAAAAAGAAGATTCCTCAATGGCAGTGGCCATCGAATTGGTTGCCGAGGGTAAGGCTCAGGCTGTCGTCAGCTCGGGCAATACCGGGGCATTGATGGCATTTTCTCGCAAAATCCTGACGATGGTGCCGGGTATTAGTCGCCCAGCGATCATCAGTTCACTTCCCACCGATAACCGTGTTAGTCGGATGATTGACTTGGGGGCTAATGTCGATTGCTCACCAGAACAGATGGTGCAGTTTGCACAGATGGGCGCCGCTATTACAATGGCAAATGAACCTGACTCAATGCACGTTCCCACTGTCGCGTTAGTTAACATCGGTTCAGAAGCGATCAAAGGCAACGAACAAACGCGCAAAACCCATGAACTCATGCAAGCGGTAAAGGACATAGACTACAGAGGGTTCATCGAAGGAAATGAAGTATTTCATGGCAATATCGACGTGATAGTGTGCGATGGGTTCGTAGGGAATGTGTTGATCAAAGCATCTGAAGGGGTGAGCCAGATGATCATCAAACGCCTCGGTGACGAATTTAAAAAGAACATTTTTAATCGGCTGCTGGCAGCTATCTCAATAACTGTGCTAAAGTCATTTAAAAAGGCAGTTGACCCCGATCGACACAACGGTGCCAGTTTGGTAGGAATGCAGGGCGTTGTGATTAAAAGTCACGGAGCCGCCAATGTCAGGGCAACGGTCACTGCGATCGAAGAAGCTGTTCGTGAAGCGAATTACAACACCCCCTACGCAATACAAAAACGACTTGGTGAACAAATAATCCAATCAATGGATGATGCTAGATGATCTACAGTAAAATTCTCGGAACCGGCAGTTATCTTCCTGAGCGAATCATGACCAATCATGAATTGGAGACTATGGTTGATACCAGCCATGAATGGATCGTTGAACGAACCGGAATAGAGCAACGTCACATAGCCGCTGGCGATGAGTCGGTGACTGACATGGCCGTTACTGCAGCCAGGAAGGCTATTGATGCGGCACAGCTGAATGATTCTGACATAGAACTCATACTCGTAGCGACTGCCACGCCAGATAGTGCTTTTCCCAGTACTGCCTGCTATGTTCAGCGTGAGTTAGGGATTATCGGTCCACCGGCGATGGATATTAGTGCGGCCTGCTCCGGTTTTGTCTATGCCTTGAGTGTCGCCGACCAGTATATTCGGGCTGGTACCTATAAGCACGTGCTGGTCATCGGAGCGGAGAAGCTTTCTGAAGTCATTGACTGGAATGATAGAGGTACCTGTATCCTATTTGCCGATGGCGCTGGTGCTGTCGTGTTAGGTGCCAGTGAAGAGCAGGGGATTATATCGACCCATATCCATTCTGATGGTACCTATGTTGACTTACTCTACTGTCACAATGGCATCCATGCTGAAGATGATACGCCTGGTCCTTTCATTAACATGCGCGGCAATGAAGTATTCAAGGTTGCGGTAAGGACCCTGAGTCGGATTGTTCAAGAAACTCTAGAATCGTCCAATATAGATGCGAGTGAAATTGATTGGCTAATTCCGCATCAGGCGAATATCAGAATCATTCAGGCAACCGCAAAGAAACTAAAAATGTCGATGGATCAGGTGGTAGTGACTGCCAATAATCATGGAAATACCTCTGCCGCATCAATACCACTCGCGCTAGATGAAGCAGTGAGAGATGGTCGTATCAAACGCGGTCAACTCATCATGCTGGAAGCGTTTGGTGGGGGCTTTACCTGGGGATCGGCGCTAGTAAGATATTAGATTAAATAAATACAATAAAATATTGATAACTATAGAGATAATGCTATGAAATCCATACTATTTCCCGGCCAGGGCTCACAGTTTTTAGGCATGGGGTCAGATCTGGCTGAACAGTATCCGGTCTACAAAGATACGCTGCAAGAGGCGTCGGATGCTCTGAGCATGGATATGGTTCAGCTTATAAATGAGGGTCCCGAAGAGCTATTAACCCGTACCGACATGACGCAACCCGCTATTCTTACTGTTAGTGTTGCAGGTTGGCGTTTAATCAATTCGCTGTCAGATATCAAGGCTGACTATATGGCGGGTCACAGTCTTGGCGAATACTCTGCGTTGGTCTGTTCTGGTGCGCTGGCCTTTGCCGATGCAGTCAGACTGGTTAATCTGCGTGGACAATTGATGCTCAAGGCCGTTCCTGCGGGTGTTGGTGCCATGGCGGCGATATTGGGATTGGATGATGAACAAATCAGCAATGCCTGTGCTGAAGCGGCAGCTGACGAGGTCGTCTCGCCTGTCAATTATAATTCTCCTGGCCAGGTTGTGATTGCGGGGCATAAAGGGGCGGTTGAGCGGGCGAGTCAGGCTTGTCTCGATCTGGGAGCCAAAAAGGCCATACCATTGGTCGTATCGGGCCCATTTCACTCTTCCTTGATGCAGCCTGCGGCTGAAAAACTCGGACAGGCGCTGGCTGAGACTGAAATCAAACGCCCACAGGTGTCTGTTGTCAATAATGTTGATGTTGCAATAAACGATGATCCGGAAGCGATCCGAGATGCTTTGATTAGACAGCTCTATAATCCGGTGCGCTGGTCAGAAATTATGCAGTGGTTCGAAAGCAATTCTGTAACATCCTATATTGAATGTGGACCTGGCAAGGTTTTGACTGGCCTGGTGAAACGATTTAACCGACGCGCGCCAGTGCAATTGATCACCGACCTGGCGTCATTTGAGAAATTATTGGAGATTATGAATAATGAGTGATTCAAGAGTAGCATTGGTGACTGGTGCTTCCCGTGGTATAGGTAAAGCAATCGCTGAAAAACTCGCGGCTAAAGGCATTACCGTGATTGGAACAGCAACTACCCAGTCTGGTGCAGATAATATCTCAGCCTATCTACAAGCATCGGGTGGCAAGGGTATGGCCCTTAATGTGACCGACACAGACTCCGTTACGTCAGTCCTCAAAGCCATAAATGATGAGTTTGGCACGATTGATATTTTGGTAAATAATGCGGGCATTACACGCGATAATTTGCTGATGCGAATGAAAGATGATGAATGGAATGACATAATTGATACCAACCTCACGGCAATTTTTCGTTTATCCAAAGCGGTACTTCGTGGCATGATGAAATCACGCTGGGGAAGAATCGTGAGTATCGGCTCTGTTGTTGGTAGTATGGGTAACGCAGGTCAGGCGAACTATGCCGCTGCAAAAGCCGCTGTCATAGGGTTCAGCAAGAGTCTCGGCCGTGAGATAGCCAACCGGGGCATCACTGTGAATGTGGTTGCGCCAGGTTTCATTGAAACGGATATGACCAAAGCACTGGGTGATGAACAGCGTGATGCGCTGAAAGCACAAATCCCTGCGGCGAGATTAGGTAGTCCAGATGATATTGCACAAACGGTTGCGTTCCTTACTTCAGATGAAGCGGGTTATATCACAGGGGAGACGATCCATGTCAATGGTGGCATGCATATGGTCTAGTATCGTTAATAAACAGGACAAACTATCTTGTTCAGTGATACTATCGTCAAAATGAATTCGGCAAGATGCCTTTTTTAACTTGCATCTTGCCAAAAAACCAATAAACTAGCGACCTGCAATGCCAAAGCAGGCTATTTACAAGAAAATATTTATCGGAGGATAAAACTAGTCATGAGTACCGTTGAAGACCGTGTAAAGAAAATCGTTGTTGAGCAACTGGGCGTCAGTGAAGATGAAGTTAAGCCTGAGTCATCTTTTGTTGATGATCTTGGAGCCGACTCTCTGGACACAGTAGAATTAGTAATGGCTCTGGAAGAAGAGTTTGATACTGAAATTCCTGATGAAGAAGCAGAAAAGATCAGCACAGTACAATCTGCAATAGACTACATCAATAACAACGTAGACTAGGTCTGTCTTCTGCCACTAGATCAACTAGTGCAAACAAGGAATTCTAAAGCGGTGTTTATACACCGCTTTTTTCGTTTTACTCGGCGAACAACAGCTATTTAGCGCCCTGTTTTTTTGTTAACATAAGATGAATTAACTGTGTAAATTTAGCGCCCTTACTGGCCGGGAATAATCTTAGTATGAAATCTGAACGTCGTATTGTTATAACAGGCATGGGAGCCTTATCTCCCGTTGGTAATGATATTGCCACGATATGGAGTAATCTTGAACATGGAGTGAGTGGAATTGGCAAGATAACATCTTTCGACACCACTGACTTTCCAATCGATATTCATGGAGCAGTCAAGGATTTCAACCCCGAACCACATCTGAATGTGAAAGAAGTTCGAATTCTAGATCCGTTCATCCAATATGGTGTGGTCGCAGCAGCCGATGCGATAAAACAATCGGGCATAGAGATTACTGATGCCAACCGGCATCGAATCGGTACGATTATCGGTGCAGGTATCGGTGGCTTGGGTAGTATTGAAGAATATAACCAAATCCTGGTCACCAAAGGACCGCGCCGAGTTTCGCCATTCTTCACTCCCGGTTCGATCACAAACATGATCGCAGGACAAGTTTCTATGAAGTACGGCCTGACGGGTTTAAATCTGGCCATTGTCACTGCCTGTACGACAGGGCTTCATTGTATAGGACAGGCGGCACGAGCGATTCAATATGGTGATGCTGATGTAGTCGTTGCGGGTGGGGCTGAAATGGCCAGTACGCCTCTTGGAATTGCAGGGTTTACTGCCGCTAAAGCACTATCAAAGCGAATCGACGAGCCTGAAAAAGCATCCCGCCCATGGGACAGAGATCGTGATGGTTTCGTACTTGCAGATGGTGCGGGTGTGGTTGTGGTTGAAGAGTTGGAACACGCCAAAGCCAGAGGTGCGAATATACTCTGTGAAATTGCCGGTTTTGGCATGAGTGGGGATGCGTATCATATGACGCTACCGCCTAGCGATGGCGCCGGTGCTGCACTCGCGATGCAAAACGCAATCAATGATGCCATGATAGAGCCCAGCGAGATTGGCTATGTTAATGCACATGGCACTTCTACAAAAGCGGGTGACCTGGCCGAAACACTGGCAATCAAAAAGGTATTCGGCAGTGCTTCGAATGAGGTGCTAGTGTCATCTAGTAAGTCGATGACAGGCCATCTATTAGGTGCTGCAGGTTCATTTGAAACCATTGTGACAGCTTTATCAGTTATGAATCAGATTGCTCCACCGACCATTAATCTTGATAATCCGGATGAGGGTTGTGATCTTGATTATGTGGCTCACACTGCAAAACCATATCAATCTGAGTTTGCCCTGTGTAATTCATTCGGCTTCGGCGGAACGAATGGCAGCCTTGTGCTAAAGCGCGCAGGCTGATTTAACAGACCCTAGTCATGAAAAACCTCGCCTTCAAACTGATAGGTCTGACACTCCTTGTCGGCTCGATTTTCGTGGGCTGGACCTGGAAACAAATTGACTTGATTATGACCACCAAACTGGATCTTCCTAAGGAGGGTTTGGTCGTTGAAGTCGTACCAGGTGATAATTTTTATTCGCTTGCCGCGAACCTGACGGAACTCTCGATTGGACCTGATCGGATCTGGCATAAACTCATAGCCTGGCGATATCCAGAATTAACCTCGCTTAAAACTGCAGAATATCTGCTGGAGCCAGGCCTCACCTACGCCGAGGCATTGGCTCTTTTTACGACTGGTAAGGGGATGCAATACACCATCCAGTTTATTGAAGGTTGGCGTTTTAAAGATGCTCTATTGGCGATCGGTCGCCATCCAGAACTCACGCAAGATATTGAACTCACCGTCAGCGCTGTAAGGGAATTATTAGGTATCGATAACATAAACCCAGAAGGCTGGTTGTTCCCGGATACGTATCAATTTCCCAAGCAAACCAAGACCTCAGACATTTTACGTACAATGCACGAAAGGATGCTACAAGAACTAGCACAAGCTTGGCGGGATCGTTCGTTGGATAATGATCTCGAGTCACCATATGAGTTGTTGATAATGGCTTCACTGATTGAGAAAGAGGCCGCCCTGGCGTCTGAGAGGGAGACTATCTCGGGTGTCTTCCACCGTCGCCTGGCAATAAATATGCGACTACAGACGGATCCGACCGTGATTTATGCCATGGGTGACGACTATGATGGTGACATCCGTAAAAAGGATCTGTTACGGCAAAGTCCTTACAATACCTATCGTGTCTTCGGCTTACCGCCGACCCCAATAGCACTGCCATCCAGGGCATCATTAGTCGCGGCGGCAAGACCTGCCAGTGGAACCGAGCTATACTTCGTTGCACGTGGAGATGGTAGCCACGTATTCTCCGATACATTGGAGCAACATAATCAAGCCGTTAGAAAATATCAATTAGGAAAATAATGGATTTAGGAAATCGACGTTTTATCACGATTGAAGGTTCTGAAGGAGCTGGCAAGTCTACCGCGATTGAATGCATGCGATCGTGGTTTGAGAGTAAAGGCATCATCCCTATACTGACAAGAGAACCTGGTGGAACGCCCTTGGCTGAGGAAATCCGCGATCTGTTGCTTGCCCATCGTGACGAGACGGTTGATCCACATACCGAGTTACTACTTATGTATGCATCACGTGTGCAGCATACTGAAATCAAGATTAAACCTGCACTCGAAGAAGGACGCTGGGTAATTAGCGATCGATTCAATGATGCCAGCTTTGCTTATCAGGGGACAGGGCGCGATATTGGCTTCTCACAATTACAAAAACTGGATGAATGGGCCTTAGGTGGTTTCAAACCAGGGCTAACATTATTCCTGGATCTACCTGTAGCCACTGGCATGCAGAGAGCAGGGATGCGTGGTGACCTCGATCGCTTCGAGAACGAAAATTTATCCTTTTTTGAACGTGTGAGGGATGGTTACCTACAACGCGCTAATACGGATCCAGAACGATTTGTAATTATCGATGCAGCACAGTCGATTGACGATGTTGAACGCCAGATTATCACAGTGCTAGAGGAGCGTTGTGGCGATGAGCTCTGAGATTTACTCCTGGCTCATGCCGGTATGGGAAAAGTTACAACAGCAAGTCAAGACTGATCGCCTACCACACGCGATGTTATGGGTGTCAGCATCCGGAATTGGCACCGAAACCCTAGGTATGCATTTTCTGCAATGGCTGATGTGTACTGCAAGGGTGGAAGATCAACCCTGTGGGACCTGTAATCACTGTCAATTGTTTCAGGCGGGTAGCCATCCTGACTTCCACCATCTAACCCTGCAGGATAAAAGCAAGGATATTAAAATAGAGCAGGTGAGGGCGCTGATCGGCAAACTCATGGAACGTCCTTATCAGGGGGGTAAACGGCTGGTGCTTGTTGAACCAGCAGACCGGCTGAACCGCGCGGCAGCAAATGCCTTCCTAAAAACGCTAGAAGAACCGGGAGATGATACCTTCATCCTCTTACTAACGACTCGTCCAGAAGCTCTCGCGGCAACCATTCGGAGTCGGTGTCAAACTGTGCATTTTCAAGCGCCAGATAGTCGCGTCGCATTTGAATATGTCCAGTCAAGGCATCCAGACGATAGCACTATAATCCATCACGCGCTTGATTATGCGCAGAATAGGCCACTGACAGCGACCCACTTAATCGAGTCGGGTAAGCTACAAGAGCATAGCGAGTTCATTGCGTATCTTCGTGCAGCACTGGGCGGTAAATTAGATCCCGTCGCGTTAGCTGGTCAATACAAGAATTCCGAGCAGGTCGCTGAGATTTGTGACTGGTTATACGGTCTGTTGAGCGATGCGGAAAAAAGTGCAGCCGGTGCCACATTACAACGAGGACACCCTGACTACATATCATTGGTTGAGAAACTGTCTAGCCAGTCTCCAGAGCGTCGAACGTATTGGCTGGATAAAGTGCACGAATGTAAGAGAACCATGATTAAAGGGACCAATGTTAATCCCGTATTGACAATGGAGTCGCTCATGACTGGCTGGATTGCATTTTTAGCAGATTGACGGCATACTCAACACTCAACTTCGAGGAATCAAATGAACCAGACAGCGAAAGGCCCAAAACACGGAATTTTGTCTTTAAATATTAAAGACAAAGCGGTGCTTTATGCTGCCTATATGCCGTTTGTGAAGGAAGGTGGCCTGTTCATACCAACTGCCCGCCAATACGAATTAGGCGATGAGGTTTTTATGCTGCTTTCATTGATGGATGAGAAGGAAAAGATTCCAGTTGCTGGCAAAATTGTCTGGATTACCCCCAAGGGAGCACAAGGAAACAGAGCGGCCGGTGTAGGCGTACAATTCTCTCCACAAGATCAGGGTAATGCACGTGGCAAGATAGAAACCCATTTGGCAGGTTCACTCGAGTCGGATAGACCGACTCACACCATGTAATTCGAATATTTAACACCCCCCCACCATGTTTGTTGATTCTCATTGTCATCTGGATCGTCTAGATTACGAAAAGGTCGGTGACCTCGAAACCGTACTCACATCAGCACGTCGTCGAGGCGTCGAAAAATTCCTCTGTATCGCCACACACCTTGACGGTTACGATCGTATTCGCACCATTGCTCGACAACATGCCGATGTC
This sequence comes from Enterobacterales bacterium, assembly GCA_965250035.1. Lineage (GTDB taxonomy): Bacteria > Pseudomonadota > Gammaproteobacteria > Enterobacterales > CAXRAF01. Next base: position 832,934 of record OZ252282.1, read on the forward strand.
CGAGTCACAGCTGGAATTCACCCTCTACAAAAGCAGGTTGCTGAGTTGGATGAAAATCGTCTGCGTGAGCAAGTCAATCAGGCGTGCACGGTTGCAGTCGGTGAAACGGGCCTTGATTATTATTATGCCGCTGAGACCGCAGCCGCCCAACGAACCTCTTTTGCTAAACATGTTGAAGTCGCCGTCGATGCTAATAAACCCCTCGTGATTCATACCCGGGATGCCGTTGACGATACCCTGGCAATCCTGCGCGATAATCATGCGGAGAAATGTCGTGGTACCTTGCATTGCTTTACCGAGAGTCATGCGATGGCTGAGGAGGCAATGGCGATGGGTTTCTACATCTCATTTTCTGGAATCATTACCTTTAAGAGCGCCGATGCTCTCCGTGAAACAGCGCGTCTGATTCCTCTGGATAGAATCCTCATCGAAACTGACTGCCCCTGGCTAGCTCCTGTGCCACATCGGGGTAAGGAAAACCAACCAGCCTATGTGGTAGAGGTGGCTCAAATGCTCTCCGATCTACATGATGTCAGCCTTGAGGAAATCGCCCGAATCACGACCGAGAATTTCTATAACTGCTTTCCGCTCGCCAGATAGTCATAAATCAGCCAGATAAGCTCATTTTCAATCGATATATATCAAGTTAATTGCACGTAAATTAGTTGTTAATATGATTTACTGGAGACGCCATGAATACCTCCCTGTAGGCTCGACTACGACATCCATGTCTCCGTACGCTCCTGTAAATCATATTAAACAACCAATTCACTTCGTATTTACTGAACGACAGTTGCGTACAATCGAATCAGATGTAATGAATACATTCAGATTCTGTGTAGATGTAACGCATAATCACTGATCGTTTTGGAAATATCGGATGCGCACTTATCCAGAGGATTTGTCATACCTTGGATTGCAGGAGCCTCCGGAGGCAGGACGCCGGAGGGGAGCCTACAGGGAGGTATTCATGGCGTCTCCAGCTAGACAAGGTATGATAAATACTCAATCCCAGTATTTTTAACAGATAATTTCTTGACAATACGACCTGTGTTTATCAGACTTGAGCTTATGAATATGATTACTTTACTAAACCTTCTACTTCAACTCGGAGAACACTGAGGGCTTAATTGTATTCAACAGTTTTATAAAGCCCGCCACAGAGCGGGCTTTTTCGTATTAGGAACAGAGAAACGAGATCATTATGACAGAGCGCTTGATAATATTTGATACGACGTTACGGGATGGTGAGCAGGCATTGCAGGCAAGCCTGACAGCGAAAGAGAAATTGCAGATTGCTCTGGCAATTGAACGGCTGGGTGTCGATGTCATCGAGGCGGGTTTCCCCGTGTCATCTCCGGGCGATTTAGAGTCCGTGCGACAAATTGGTCAGCATGTAAAGCATAGTACGATTGCCGGACTAGCTCGTGCTGTAGATGCGGATATTGATGCCGTAAATGAGGCACTACATGATGCGATAGCCGGCAGTTTCAGGATCCACACATTCATAGCGACGTCAGATATACATATCAAAGAAAAATTACGGATGCCGTTCGATCAGGTCATGGATATGGCCGTGCGTGCAGTAAGACGAGCCCGTAATTATACCGACGATGTTGAATTTTCCTGCGAGGATGCCGGCAGGACTGAGATCGAAAACCTCTGTCGAATGGTAGAGGCCGCGATTGATGCTGGAGCCAATACCATCAATATTCCTGATACAGTTGGATATACGATACCCTCTGAGTTTGCGAATATCATCAGCGACTTGAAAAATAGAGTGCCAAATATCGATAAAGCGCGCCTGTCTGTTCACTGTCACGATGATCTTGGCTTATCGGTCGCTAACTCGATTGCGGGGGTTCAGGCTGGTGCTAGACAGGTCGAGTGCACGATCAATGGAATAGGCGAGCGGGCAGGTAACTGTGCACTGGAAGAGATCGCGATGATCGTCAAAACCCGTTCAAGTATTCTAAACCTCTCAACCAACATTAAATCTGAGGAAATTCATCGCACCAGCCAACTCGTTTCCAATCTATGCAACATGCCAATTCAGTCAAATAAGGCGATTGTTGGTACTAACGCCTTTAGTCACTCATCAGGAATCCATCAGGATGGCGTGTTAAAGAGCCAACAAACCTATGAAATTATGACGCCTGAGAGTGTCGGCATTAAGACAAATCAGCTCAATCTTACCTCTCGTTCGGGCAGACACGTCATTAAGCACCGAATGGCAGAATTGGGTTACTCAGAAACGGACTACGATTTGGACAGTTTGTATAGCAGTTTCTTGAAGTTGGCAGATAAGAAAGGGCAGGTATTCGATTACGATCTGGAGGCCTTGACGTTATTTAATAATTTATCCGAAGAGGACGACTATTATGCCATGGAGCATCTGTCGGTCCAGTCAGGTACGGATAAGATTGCAACAGCGACCGTCACGATGCGCTGTGGTGACCAAGAAGTCACCGAGGCAGCGATTGGGAATGGCCCAATCAATTCCATCTGCCAATGCATCGCCAGAATTAGCGGTTATGACCTTGAAATAAAGGATTATAAAGTCACCTCAACGACCAGCGGTATGGATGCTATGGGGCAGGTCAGTGTAGTACTGGAGAGCAATGGCAGATTGTTCCATGGAATGGGATTGGCGACAGATATAATCCATTCCTCAGCCCGCGCTATTGTGCATGCAGCAAATGAAGTACGTCGGTCCGAGCAGGTACAACAGCTGAAGCAGCAATCTATCGAGGTAAACAAGGCAGCGATTTAGGTATATTGGTTGAATAAAATAGACCCTGTTAACATAAATATTGTTACATATCGGTATACTAATAATTTGAACAAACCCCTTGATATGACCTCCAAAGACTGTCACATTTAGGATTAAGTAGTAGTGGAGTAATTTTATGTCCTTAAACAGAAGTCTGATTTTTGTCATTTTAGTGTCATTGGCACTTGTTTCCGGTGCCGATCTATCAGCAAAAGTAGATGTTGAAGAACAACAGAAACTTCTCGAAGAGTTAAAAAGAGGCATAATCCCTCAGTTTACCCCTGATGAACAGCATCCCAAGGCGAGTCAACTGATCACCATGATACTCGTCAACTACCACTACAAGAAGCCACTCATTGATAATACGTTTTCGGAGCAAGTACTGGAAGGCTATCTGGAACGCCTGGACCGAAATAAGAGCTATTTTACGCTCAAGGATATCTCTGATTTTGAGCGTCACAAGCACCGTATTGATAACAATCTCCGTTTCGGTGATGTGACACCGGCCTATGAAATATTTAATACGTTCCTTACCCGGTGGGTACACCGCTATAAATATGCCATCGATTTGCTCGACAAGGAGTTCAATTTCGAACTCGACGAAACCTATGAGTTTGATCGCACTGAGGAAGATTGGGCTATCGATAGTAAGGCGCTAGATAAAATCTGGCGTAAGCGGGTCAAAAATGATGTTTTGAATCTAAAACTCAGCGGTAAAGAGATGCCTGAAATTAAAGAACTGTTGACCAAGCGTTATAAAGCGAGCATGCGCAGAATGGCACAGTCTAATAGTCAGGATGTTTTCTGGCACTTCATGAATGCGGTAGCCATGACTGTTGAGCCACACACGAGCTATTTTTCACCCCGTGTCGCCGAGAACTTTAAAATCGATATGAAGTTATCGCTTGATGGCATTGGAGCAGTATTACAGTCTGACGATGTCTACACAAAAATTGTTTCTCTGGTCCCTAAAGGACCGGCTGACAAGACAGGTGAAGTTAAAAAAGAAGACCGCATTGTTGGTGTAGGGCAGGGTGAGGAGCCCATTGTCGATGTTATCGGCTGGCGTCTGGATGATGTTGTTGAGCTAATTCGTGGTAAGTCGGGAACCGTTGTGCGACTGGAAGTCATTCCCGATTCTGCAGGCGCAGATGCTGCCAGCAAGATTGTAACGATTACCCGCGATACCGTTAAACTCGAAGAGCAGGAAGCAAAAGCTGAAGTCATCGAGATTGAACGCGGTGATCAGATGCTCAAATATGGCGTGATCGATATTCCGAAATTTTATATCGATTTCGATGCCTATTATCAGGGTGAAAAAGACTATAAAAGTACTACCCGTGACGTGAAGAAATTAATTGCCGACCTACAAGCACAGGATGTTGAGGGAATCATTGTCGACTTACGGAATAATGGCGGTGGTGCATTACTCGAAGCCATTCAGCTAACCGGTTTATTTATCGACAAAGGCCCAGTTGTCCAGGAGCGTAGTTACAAGGGTGACATTAACGTTCGCTCCGACATGGATGAGTCCATCGCCTACAATGGCCCACTGGCTGTTTTGGTGAATCGATCATCGGCATCGGCATCGGAAATTTTTGCTGGCGCAATCCAGGATTATGGCCGAGGCCTCATCCTCGGTGGACAGACGTTTGGCAAGGGCACCGTGCAAGTGATCAAGAATCTGGATCGACAAGTTCAACCCGATGGTGGCATGGGACAGATAAAGTTTACCTACTCTAAATACTATCGAATCAACGGCGAGAGTACGCAACATAAGGGTGTAATGCCGGATATATTGTTCCCTAGTGCCTTTGATGGAGAAGAGTATGGCGAGAGTGCTCAGCCAAATGCCTTACCATGGGATGTCATTTCATCAGTCGACTATATCCCGGTATCCGATGTGCAATCCTTGCTTCCAGGCTTGAAAAAAGCTCACAAAAATCGAATTGCGACCGATAAAGAGTTTATGGAGCTTGTCGAAGATATTGATGAGTATCTCGAGCGAAGTGACGAAAAAGCGATCTCACTGAACTACGAAAAACGGCTAAAAGTAAGAAAAGAGCGCGAGCAAAAGCTAATTGATCGTGAAAACACACGTCTAAAGGCGTTGGGGAAAGAAGCGATTACATCAGTCGATGATATCGACGATGAAGCAGAGCGACCTGATCCTTTACTGGATGAAACAGCCCACATCCTGACGGATTATATTGCCCTTGCTCAGGGTCGTAAAATTGCATATGTTGAACCGGAATCAGACGTTAAAAGTCAATAAACTTCACGCACTCCCTAACCGGAGTGCGCCTACATTCCTTTTACTGTTATTCATCACTCTTGTCATTGTTAATCCACAACTCAATGCGGCAGAGAATATCAGTGCTGTAGGTCAACTCCGACTGATCAATCCAGAAACCGGAGTCTCATCGAGTTGTAGTGCTACCCTAGTCGGACCAAGTCGGGTCGCTACAGTGGCTAGTTGCGTATTGTCCGAGGAAACCGGACGCCATGCACGAGCCGCCGAGGTTTGTTTCCGCATTAATGGCCAGCGCAGTTGCTACTCGAGCGCACAGATTCTGACGCATTCGAATTACTTAAGCTCACAGGGTGTTACCGATGCCCATAATTTGGCCTATATCGACTTGAAACAGCCTGTGACTGGCATTCGGCCAATTAAGGAGTATTCACCCCAACAGTTTGAAAAACTACTGCAGGACGGCTTAGGCGATCTACAAACACTGTGGGTTGGCTATGATAGCCGGGGCATCTCTAGCCGTTTACCAATCCAGAAGTCTCATCTACAACTGTCTGGTCTTGAATATGACTATGTTCATAGTCGACTTAACTTAGAAACCGCAGCGATTTTACCTGGCCAACACTATGAGGGTACTGCAGTACTGATAGAAGATGGCGGAGAGCGTTACTTGCTTGGCATGATCTCTAGTACTTTTCCGGATGAAATCGTGCACTACTATCCTGAGATAAATCCCTGTGATGAAGATCCGGTAATCGTCCGTTATCCCAAGCCCATTATGCTTTCAACGACTCAAATAACGGCATACCCTGTGGCAGCCTGTGGCATGAACGGTTTTCAATCCGTGCCAGGCTACAGCGAATTGAAGTGTGCGAGAATGGCACGTAGGACGTCGCTGGCGAATTCCATTGACGTTGATAATCCTATCGCTATGCGCCAACAAGCCCTGGAGTATACCGCCGCTGAAGATACCACTGATCGAATTATCGACATATACCAACTGCTAAATAAAGCCATTCAGGCAGGGGATAACAAAGCAGCAGTTATTCTGGCGAGGCTACTCCTCGAGGGCGATGTGTTTCCTAAAGATACTCAAACTGCTGGCGACTTGCTACAGCCCTTGAATAGTGCAGAAGCGCATTGGCTCCAAGCACAACAACAACTTCAAGCCTACTCTGAGCATGACATGCGATCGATCAACGCGAGCCTCGATCAGCAGCTATACACACATCTGTCAAAGGCATCAGAGTTCGGAATCTCAAAAGCACAGTATTTCCTTGGTAGGCTTTATCAATTCGGTATCGGTACTGAACAGGATGTTCGAAAGGCCTATCAATGGTATGCTCGCTCAGCGATGCAAGGCGAGCCAAGTGCGCAGTTTCAATTAGGAACCATGTGGGTCGATGGAAGAGGCGTGCGCTCTTATCCTCAAGTCGGCCACTACTGGATCCGCCAGGCGGCCGCTCGTGGCTATATCAGGGCACAAAACTATCTAGCACTGAATCGCCAACAAAGCATTGATGATGCACTTGATGAATACGAATTTGAATATAGCGATACTGAATAAAAATGCATTGGATTGATATAGCCATATTGGCCGCGCTTGGCCTGACACTCTTGTTCGGTCTGTGGCGGGGCCTGATCAACGAATTATTCTCGATTGCCAGCTGGATAGCTGCCTTTTTAGTAGCCAGAATTTTCGCATCGGATGTCGGTAGCTGGTTATCAGGTACGATAGAATCTCAACCGGTCCTGTTGCTCTTGTCATGGATTATCCCATTCGTCGCCACTTTCATCGTCATGAATCTCATACGGCTTGTCATTAAATCAATGGTCGACCTGGTTGGGTTGAAGCCGGTCGATCGACTCTTTGGCGGTGTATTCGGACTATTTAAAGGCGGCTTGATAATCACCGCAGTGGTATTGGTTACACAATTGGCTATGAACAAACCGACGACTGCGTTTTCCAGTGAATCCAGATTCCTCCCGCATTTCCAGACGCTCTCATTGTGGTTATTGGAAAGTTACAAGAATCAATCATTTCTTTCAGTGGATAATCTAATACCGGATGGCAATGCCAATACGACAATATCTGACAAGATTGCTGCAACAGCATCATTATCACTGGGCCTGGACAGGAGCCAGGTTGAAGAATTACTAAAACATCTGAAGATGGATGCACAGGATCTTGCGAAACAGCTTGAAGATCCTGACAAGCTGGCCTCACTCAGAAGATTACTCAGCAAACCAGAAATACAGGAATTATTGTCGGCTGATGAGGGAAAATAGTCTTATTTTCCTGTAACATGATTATTCTTAACTTGCGACTTGTCTGCATTTATTTATACTCATACATATGTTAATTGTTCAAGGATTGTAACGTGGCTGTTGATGTAAAGTTTATAAACGCTTTCTTGGAATCACTTCTCAATGTGCTCGCCACCATGGCGCAAACTGAAGCGCAGCATAAAAAACCGATAATCAAGCGAGATAATATCGCGCGAGGTGATGTGACTGGCATCATAGGAATGGTCGGCAATCAGGTCATCGGTTCAATGTCGATTACATTTACCGAAGAGGCCATTTTGGCGATAACGGCCAGGATGCTCGGTGAAAAAGTGACTAAAATCGATGAAACAGTCACTGACATGGTAGGCGAAGTGACTAATATTGTCACAGGTGGTGCTAAGAAGATACTCGATGACCTTGGTCATGATTTCAATATGGCGACACCCACGGTCGTTACTGGAAAGAACCATGAAATATCACACAAAGCTAAGAACAAGGTTATTCATATCCCATTCGAATCCGATGTCGGCCCATTCTATGTCGAAGTAAGCTTTGATAACGTCTAGCAGAGAGCCTAATAACACTCAATCTGTGATGTAACGCACATCCTAAGGCGTGATGAAACGATAAACTAGCCTGGACTAATGCTCCGGGATCGATTCTCATGCTAAAACAACTCATCGGTAATTTACTACCTAATATGAAGAACCCTGACGAAATCGTCGAGATGCGTCAGCGCCTTCTATCGTTGTTTTTTAAGTTAAAGAGTCATCAGAAAATTTTCCTCGAAGATCAAAAGCTGAAATTTAAACTGTTCGATGATACTTATGATCCTCGAGTGGCGACTGGTCATGTCACGTTCTTTCTCGGTAACTATATCGTTCGTTATGAAATGGCCGACACCAAGAGTATCCAACTCTATAAACGAGGCAAGGTCGACTCATTACAATTTGCTGAGTTGCTCGCCATCTCCTTCGAGACTCATCTGGAATACATTGCCGATCCTTTATTCGTTAAGGCCGATTTCTATCAGTTAGAAATACTGGTTAATCATGTCATTAAATCCAAGCAGCAGAGTATTCGTTTGGGCCTCTAAGCCGCTTGTGTATTACCTAACATCTTCCTATACTAGTTCTCTTTAGTGAGTATCTGATGAGACATGGAAAATACACACCTGGGCAAAAGCAGTCCCTACATAGACACCTATGCCCCCGACTTACTCGTTCCGATAGCAAGAGCACCCATTCGACAAACACTTGGAATACGTACGGCGCGGATGAATGGTGTTGATATCTGGAATCACTGGGAAGTTTCATACTTGAATGCAACAGGCAAGCCGGAGATTTGCTGCCTTAGTATTAGCTATGATGCGCTGTCCTCAGCGATCGTAGAATCTAAGTCACTTAAGTTATATTTTAATTCGTTCAATCAAAGTGTCGTCGAATCGCAAGCTGAATTGATTAAAATCGTCAGCGAAGATTTGCGAAAGATCCTTGACTCAGATGTATCAGTCTCGGTGCTCGACGAGACTTGTCTGAGGACGGACTGGATCGAGCCCTATGATTGCATTGATGAGATTGCCGGAGAATTTACAGTCTACCAGCCTGATGCGGATCTCTTATCGACGTCATCAGATGTCGTTAGCGAACGCCTATGCAGTCACTTGTTTAAAACCAATTGTATGGTGACCGGCCAGCCTGATTGGGCCAGTGTGTTTATTGATTATCGAGGGCCGAAACTGGATCGTCTAAGCCTGTTGCAGTATCTGGTCTCATTTCGCGATCATCAGGCCTTCCATGAACCTTGCTGTGAGATGATATTCTCTGATTTACTCCAGTACTGTCATTGTGAAGAGTTATCGGTTTATTGCCGATATACCAGAAGAGGGGGGATAGATATTAATCCCTATCGCTCTACTCAGGACGACAGGCCCGATAACTTACGTATACTGCGCCAATAATCAGCTAATTTAACGCATGGGAATCCGAAGATGACAATGCCGACAAGTGACGCCATTATTTTCCTCCCCGGCATTAAGGGAACCACTCTGGTCAATACCAATCGCGCTGATTATGACACCATCTGGTCAGCTATTCAGAGCCAGTACGAAGATCTTAATCTGCTCGAATTGAGTTTTGATGAAAACGATATGGGGTATGACAGTTGGCCGCATAGCCTGATCAAACCTGGACAGATTGAGGGTATCGTCTATTCAGAATTCCTTCGTGATATTAAGACAGAGAAACCGATTTACGTGTTTAACTATGATTGGCGGCAAAATTCAGTCGTTAACGCTGAACGTCTGCAACAATTCATGACGATGTTGTTGCAAAAATCTAAAGCCAGTCAGCGATTTGATAAGCCACTGAGGCGTTTTGATTTAATCGCGCACAGTCATGGTTCGAATGTCCTGCGACAACTAACCGCTATGGAAGGGCTCCGCAGAATAGGCAAGATAGTATTAGCAGCCCCACCATTGCGAGGAGCTCTTGATGCGGTCGATGCGGTACTAACAGGAGAGGGCGTGTTTCCTGGTGTTAGAGCGCGCGTCAGGAAGCTGATCCGCTCGTTTCCCGGTGCCCTTGAACTGTTACCTACCTATGGCGCTGGATTATTTGATGATCAGTCGGTTGTCGATTTCTTCAATCTGGCGCATTGGCAAGCCAATATCACCGACGATGATAACAGTCATGCCGCAATTTTTTCTGAAACCTTAGGTATCGCCAGGAAGATGCAAGCAAGACTCCATGACTGGTCAGCCTTGAAGAAACCATTACGTGACAGGATTTTAATTATTGTCCGCGATGGCTACGCGACTGCGCAGTCTGTCCAGGTACACAAGCAGATGGCAGGAGAACCCAACAATTATGTTGATCTAGAACATATGCACTTTTCTCCTCATGGTGATGGAACAGTACCGCATATCAGTAGTTGTGCCTGGTCCGATAAGATACTGACGCTTGTCGCAACCGATTCATGGCGATATAGAGATTATGGTCATGGGTTCATTCTTAAAGATGAGCGTATTCAAAAGATGGTGCGTCGATTCTTATCCGATAGTAAGCCATTTGACTGGTACATACCGGGCCGCTCGATCAAGAAAGTTGGCGCAGTAATACCACAACATAGCGACCCCAATCACCGTCACTGGTCGATTGAAATGGAGTAATAATGAAAATAATAAAATGGTCTATCCTTGTACTAATCCTGGTCGGTATGGGGTGCTACTTCTACATCACGTCCAAACATCCGGTTCGATCTGGCGAGCTACAACTGCCCGGTCTCAGTGCGCCTGTCACCGTTACGTTTGATGAATTTGGCATCCCGCATATCGTGGCAGATAACGATAATGATATGTATCGGGCTTTTGGCTACATTCACGCCCAGGATAGATTGTTTCAGATGGATCTCATTCGTCGACTGGGAAGAGGGCGCTTGGCTGAATGGTTTGGCCCCGAGGTAGTGAAGGTTGACAGGCTATTTCGCACCCTGCAAATCGAGCACTATACCTCAAAATGGATGGCCAATTACCTCGAGACCGGACCTGATAAAACGGTACAAGCAATCAACGCCTATTTGGCCGGCGTAAATCAGTTTATCGCGCGTGGAGCGACTCCTATTGAGTATGCTTTAATTTCTGCCGATAAAGAGCCCTTTACCACCGATGACATGGCGGCAGTGCTCGGATTCACAGCCTTTCAATTTACCATAGGTATGAATCAGGACATTATGGTTAATGCCCTTGCAGCAAGTCTGACAGAAGCACACATCGATGATCTGGGGATCAGGTGGCAGCCTGGAGCGACACTGAATGAAGTCGATCCACGTCAATCGCAAGCACTCTCGTCGCTGCTGAGCGATATCACCGATATGATTACGCCTGGCGGGCTGTTTATAGGCAGTAATGGCTGGGTACTTTCGGGCAGTAAGACCGAGTCGGGTAAACCCTTGCTGGTGAATGACCCGCATATGGGGTTCGCTCAACCATCGGTGTGGTATGAAGCACATCTGAAATCACCCGAGTCCGAGATTTATGGCCATCATCTGGCATTGGTCCCTTTTGCTTTGTTGGGGCACAACGAGGATATCGCCTGGGGACTTACGATGTTTCTCAATGATGATGTTGATCTCTATAAGGAACGGTTAAACCCCGAAAACAGTAATCAATATTGGGTAAATGGCGCCTGGCGAGCCTTTGAAGTCAGTCAGGAAATAATACAAATCAAGGGCGAAGAACCCCTTGAGTTAACCATAAGGAGTAGTCATCACGGTCCTATCGTCAATGAGGCCTACGCATTATTCGATGACTATGAGAATAGCTTTGCTGAGGCACCCCTCGATGATCCCCTGGCCATGTCGTGGTTGTTTTATCATCCAGATAATAATCTGATTGATCCTCTCTATGAGTTAGCACGCAGTAAGACACCAGCACAAGCCGCCACTGCTGTCGCAAAGATTTATTCTCCAGGTCTGAATGTCATGTACGCTGACAAGAATGACAACATCGCCTGGTGGGCGAGCGCACGATTGATTCAACGTCCGGACCACGTGAACGCCTCAATGGTACTCGATGGCGCATCCGGTAATGATGAGCCGCTTGGTCTGTATGACTTTTCTTATAATCCCAAGATTCTGAATCCTGACAAGGGATATTTATTTACCGCTAACAATCAACCAGCAGATACCGGCATTGGCCTGATACCTGGCTACTATGTGGGACGTGATCGCGCGAAACGAATTGAGGAGTTACTCTCAACCGACCGCAAATTCACTGTGTCTGATATGAAATCGATGTTACTCGATGATGTATCCACATCGGCCTTAATGCTTAAAGAAAAAGGGTTGCCATTACTGAATCAAAATTCGCCTAACCTAGCGCATCCTGAGTATCTTCGACTGTTAAATGAGTGGGATGGTAGTCATGCAACTACCGCGATTGAACCAACGATTTATTATACCTTTAAAAAACAGCTACTAACTGAAATCTTCAAAGATGAAATGGGGGAGCATTATTTTGATATGTTCCTTGCGGGATTCCTGCGTCAGAAAACTTACTGGAAGATTTTAAACTCACCCACTTCACCCTGGTGGGACAACGTATCAACAACTGATTCTGAAACCATGGTTGATACCATGACTGCGGCTTGGAATCATGCAATGGAAAAGCTGCGAAACTCAACCCAATTTAATCCTCAAAAAATGCAATGGCAGTACCATATGAATGCCTTGCACCAGCATCCATTTGGGCTCAATGAGAACCTGGCTGGGATCTTCAACATTGGACCGTATCCAGTGGCCGGGGGTAATGAAACCGTTAATAATATGATATTTAAGTTAAATGATGAGCCATTTATAGCAATTCATGGCCCATCAACTCGACGTATCATAGATTTTAACGATTTCAGCAATAGTTGGGGCATTAACCCCACTGGACAGTCGGGTGTAGTGACAGATAAACACTATGATGATCAGGCGCAGATGTACCACAAAGGAGAGTTTCGGCCTCAAATTCTATCATCTGAGCAACTAAACAAAGCTGAGACGACAACACTGATCTTTAGCCCTTAATTGATCCATATCAATAATGTGGGATTGCTATAACTACGATCCTCAATAGGATATGCGGGATATTTGTACTAAACTAGTCATATATCGCTAAGAAAATACTGATGCTAGCCGATACATATTGCGTAGGTCAGGAGGGACTGTCGTGGAGTTTTTCTCTAAATTATCAATAAAAAATAAAATTTTACTCATCCCAATCATTGCTGCTATCGGGTTCATGGTTTACTTAAGTTATTCCATGGTCGCCATGAATGACAATGTAAATAAACTCAATGATGCACAAAATATTCAGTATCCCTTACTGAATATCTCGAAAGATGTCATTACCAAATTGAACGTAATAACTTCTAGCTTAGGAGATGCAGTTGCGCTATCTGAAGAGGATAAGCTCAATCAGGCTCAGGAAATTGCCCAAGAAGTTCGCGCAGAATTAGCAAAACTAGCATCAATTAATCCTGCAGATGCTGCCGCTGCTGACAAGTTATCTAGTAGTTTTAATAATTATTATAACTTCGCCTATGATCTTTCCAAGAGCATCATGGATGGTACTGCCGACTTCTCAACACTCTCTGAGATGAGTCAGACCATGTCTGGTTTGCTGGAACAATTACAAACCGAGTTAAACGCATACAATCAGCAAAAGAATGCGGATTTTAATGAAGCCTTTCAATCCGTTCTCAGCAACTCGGAGACCACCAATTACGTCGGGATCATTGTCGGTTTAATTACCTTTGCCATCTTATTCGCAGTTTCAATTCCAATTGCGTCGGTTATTAAGCGCAGTCTCGATAAGATCATACAAAACATGCGCCAAATTGCCGAAGAAGATGGTGACCTGACCTTACGAATTAGTAATGTCAGTAAAGATGAAATCGGTAGCCTCGCACACTGGTTTAACATCTTCATGGAAAAATTACAGAAGGCGATACGGGAAACCATTGATATCGTGTCCCCACTTTCGGAAACGGCCACTAAAGTGAGTGATTTGACTGGCCGATCTCAGAAAATCTTTCAGGAACAACTAGAGACGAGTCGACATTCGCGTGAGGCGGTGGATCAGATGAGTCAGAGCGTCGATAGAATTTCGACTAACGCAGCCCAAGCGGCAGAATCGGCTGACAATGCTCAAACCAGAGCCCAGAAAGGATTGAATGACGTTCAACAAACGGTTAACAGTATTAATAGTCTCAGCAACCAAATTACAGAGTCTGCGAACACTGTCACCCGGTTGAAGGAAGAAACTGCCAAGGTGAATGTCGTACTTGAAGTGATCAAGGGCATAGCAGAACAAACTAACCTGTTAGCGCTCAATGCGGCCATTGAAGCGGCGAGAGCGGGCGAACAGGGAAGGGGATTCGCGGTTGTTGCAGACGAAGTCAGAAGTCTGGCCTCGCGCACGCAGGAATCCACTGAAGAAATCAATGTCATTCTGGAAGAATTACAGAAATCTGCCCAGGCAGCCGTTGACGTGATGGAATCCAGCCGTACAGAGGTTGATAATTCAGTTCAACTCGCAGGACATGCCGGTGAGAGCCTGACTGAAATCACAGAAACCGTCAATCAAATCAACCTGATGAATAGTAATATTGCTACGGATACGACACATCAGACTGATGTCAGCAATAGCCTTGTCGAATCAGTTACTCAAATCCAGAATAAAAGTGAAGAGTCCAATCAGGCTAGTACTGAGTTAAATGACGTAAGTCAGGAACTCGCTCGACTCTCTAGTGATTTGAGGAGTATTACCGGACAATTTAAAGCCTGATATTATCTTAGTATTATGCTCAACATCATCAGAGCCTCGCTCATCTGGTGATGTTGGGTTAAATAATTAAACCTAAACGCCATATTGCCTTTGAAATGTGACCCTGTTCACAATTCCACCCCCCTAAAACTGTAAAATTCGCGCCATTCAAACGTTATTGGTTGGCGATTTGAAAATCTGGACTATAAATAGTCTGGCTAAATTAAGCGAATAAAACATAGGAAAGAATCATGTTAACTATCAAACAAGCAATGATCATGATGCTTCTTGGCGCCTTCATAAGTACCGCCAATGCGGCTGCTGAGGAAATCTCCATATCGGGATTTGCCTCTTTTGTCGTTGGTATGACTACCAGTGAAGATGACTCGCATCTTGGGTTCAACGATGACATCGACTTTGAAGAAGGGTCACTTTTGGGCCTACAATTCTCCAAAGATCTTGGCGAAGGGTGGGGTGTTACAACGCAGTTACTATCTCGCGGCGATGAAGATTGGGATATAGGTGTCGAATGGGCCTTTGTCAGTTATGAGTCTGACTCATCACGATTTTTGCTAGGCCGTCAGCGAGCACCTTTTTATGCGTATTCAGATTTTCTGGATGTGTCATATGCCTATCACTGGATAACGCCACCACAGGGCGTTTATAACTACATCCCGTTCGACTCTATCGACGGCGTAGGGTATCTATATAGCTCGACACTGGGTGATTTTGATTCGTCATTACACCTGACCTATGGTCGCAATACTGAGCCATTCTCTCTGGGAGGAGAAGAAATTACGCCTGATTTTGGTAACTTTGCGAGTATTTCATGGACCTTAAATAAGGACTGGATGACTTTCCGATTAAGTTATGCACGTTCTGATATTGATGCGCCATCAGAAGGTCTGGCACAGCTCGCTGCAGGTTGGACTGCCGCTGGATTTGAAGCTGTCGGCGATAGTATTGTGTTAGCAGATGATGATGGCTCATTCCTTGGCTTCACCTTTATGGCTGACTATGAAGAGTTTTTGTTTGTCAGTGAGTACACTCTCGTCGAGGCTGACAATACATTACTGGCTGAAAATGATTCATTCTATGCAAGTTTTGGTTATCGTACCGACTATGGTATGTGGCACATCACCTACGAAATGGATGAAAGTGACCCAGATCTTGCCCGTTTTGATGGCGTACCATTAGGCGTCGACCCCGGTCTTGATTTCTTATATGGCGCATCGCTGGCAACCGTATTAGGTCAGGACGAGGATTCAGACTCTATTACACTAGGGTTTAAGAAAGATTTTAATACGACTGTCTCATTGAAAGTTGAGTACACCATGTTTGACAACAACTTGTCTGACAACGTCTCACGCGATCTCATCAGACTCGCACTCGTTACAGTATTTTAAGGAAGGTCAGAATGAACTTATTTAAGAAAGTTACACAGATTGCACTTATTTCTGCTGTCTTACTGTCTGCCAATACATTCGCCGAAGTGTCGGTTATTGTTAGTAAGTCAAACAATGCGACTGTATCGAGTGATGATGTAAAGCGGATATTCCTCGGAAAATCTAAGAAATTCTCTGATGGTGCATCGGCAATTCCTATTAATCTATCAGCATCAGTTGCAGCGCGCGCTGAATTTGATGATGCAGCACTTGGTAAGAGTACAAATCAAACCAAGGCATATTGGTCAAAACTGGTTTTCAGTGGTAAAGGAAATCCGCCACAGGAAGTCGGAACGATTGCTGAGATGATTGAATTAGTCTCTAAAAATCCATCTCTGATTGGTTATGTTGACTCTGCCAGTGTCACAGAAGATGTCAAAGTGGTTGCGACATACTAAGTCTTAGCAACTACACTAGCGCATAATTTGTATAGCCTCGCATTTGCGGGGCTTTTTTTTGCCCAGAAGCTGACATCGGTCAATAATCACCGTCAAATCCTGACGGATAATAATCACACCTAGCGTTAAGTATATTTGGGCATTTTATGTCCGTGTACTAGGCTATAAGTAAGATCGTCCATACTAATTAACAGGAAAAGATTATGACAAGACATCTAAAACTCCTGGTTGTAGTCCTAATGAGTGTTCTGACTATCGCAACCACATTAAAAGCTGATGATATTCAAATCTCAGGATTTGCATCATTCGTCGCTGGTATGACAACGTCAAGCGACGACTCCCTATATGGTTTCAATGACGACATCGATTTTGCTGAAGGATCATTACTGGGCCTACAGCTATCCAAGGATTTAGGTGAAGGGTGGGGCGTTACGACGCAACTTCTTTCGCGAGGGAGTGAAGAATGGGATATCGGTGTAACCTGGGCGTTCGCCAGCTACACCACAGACAATAGTCGTTGGTTGTTTGGCCGTCAGAGGGCGCCGTTTTATCTGTATTCCGATTTCCTCGATGTTTCATATGCCTATCACTGGATTGAACCACCTCGTGGCGTCTATTCATTACCCTTTGATTCAATTGATGGAATAGGTTATATCCACAATTCAACTGTCGGAGACTTCGATTCGACCATTCATGCAACATTTGGAAGAAATCAAGAAACGGTACCATTGTCAGGCGAGCAGCTTTCCTCTGACTTTGACGAATTCTTCAGCATCGCCTGGGCACTGACACAAAATGAATACACGATCAGGTTCAGTTATGCACAGGCTGGCAGGATGAATATCCAAACCCCATCTGATTTAGGACAACTTGTAGGTGGCTGGCAACAGGCTGGATTCTCAGATGTGAGTTCAAATCTAGCCATTGATGATGACAAGGGTGCATTCGCGGGTGTTGCGTTTATCGCTGATTTCGAGGACTTTATCTTCGTATCTGAATATACAGAGGTAATGCCTGGCGATAATATCTTCTCTGATAATGAGAGTTTCTTCGCTAGCCTTGGCTACAGGGCGAATGTTGGTATGTTCCACATCACGTACGGAATGGATGAGTCAAACTCCGATTACGGGATACTGCAAAACGTACCATTGGGCTTAGATCCTGGCCTGGATTTCCTCTATGCGGCCACAACGGGCGCTCTTGCAGGACAGGAAGAGGATGCTAGTTATATAACCCTTGGTTTCAAGAAAGACTTCGATACAACCGTATCACTGAAGGTTGAATATACTGCGTTTTCTAATGATTTGCCTGGGCGGAATGATCCGAATTTGATCAGAATTGCATTAGTAACCATATTTTAGGAGGCTAGAATGAACTGTTTAAAGAAAATCACGCAACTTGTTGTCGTTTCATTCGCCTTGTTGTCTGTCACTGCATTCGCTGAGGTTTCAGTCATTGTAAGTAAGGCGAATAATGCGGCTGTATCGACTGATGATGTTAAGAGGATATTCCTCGGTAAAGCCAAGAAATTCTCAGATGGCGCATCCGCAGTACCTATAAACCTTTCAGCATCGGTCGCTGCGCGATCTGAGTTTGATGATGCTGCGCTCGGCAAGAGTACCAACCAGACCAAGGCCTATTGGTCAAAATTGGTATTCAGTGGGAAGGGAAATCCACCTCAGGAAGTTGGATCAATCGCTGAGATGATCGAACTTGTCTCAAAGAATCCATCTTTGATTGGGTACGTGGATTCCGCCAGTGTCACAGATGCTGTCAAAGTGGTTGCAACTTACTAATTCACACGACTAGCGTAAATAAACTCAAGCCTCGCAGTGCGAGGCTTTTTTTTGCCTAGTTGATATCTATACCGTTCGCTATGTGAATACTTTAATCTTCGCAGAGGGATTGTGCATAAAGAATGACGTAACGAACACTGATATACGGTATTTCTGGTATCAACGGCAATTCTAGCAACGAAGATACAATTTGCCTTAGTTTTGAAACAATCGGTCAGATGCATTATTATTCTGCATATGCGCATAATGTATATTATGTTAAATACAATATTTTGGCCAAATGTCGACTTTTGGCCGTTATATAGCCAATCTCTGAAAATGCCCTCTTTTATACAATTAACCTATTTCTGTGAAATGCGTCACATTAATAGGCTTTGCCTATAGCCTAATGTAATGACTATCGAAACAAACGATATACAAGGATGCAAGAATATGGCTATGGAATGGCAGCAATTCAGCTTTTCTGAGCAGTTGCAATACGCTGCGCACCAATTCACCACCGATCAACTCTGTGATCTGCTCCTGGTGGACCGTCAGACGGTTAAACGATGGAAGGTAAAGGACAACGCGCCCCAGGCTGCCAGGCGGTTGCACTGGATAGCAGCACATGGTTACGTACCAGACTCCTGGCATGGTTGTTATTTTGGTCCGCGTGATCACCGGTTATATGTCCGTACCGGTCACAGTTACAGCCAGGCTGACATCGAGGCCCTATTCTATGAACGACAACTGACCTCAGAATTGAAACGGAGTAATCGACGCCTAGAACGTCAAGTGAATGATTATAAATTTTTCTATACACCGGCCAATGATGCCACGGGGTAAAAATCGATATTCTTAAAGTGAACAATTAGCTTTGTTATATAACGTGCTGATACTATTCGAAGTTATTAAGATTATTGAAGCTGTTTCTAAGTTCATAAATCATTCCTTTTAAATTATTGTTCTCATGAATTAACTTATCAACCTGATCTGATAATCGTTCATTGCGATCGTGAGTACCGAGAAAACGCTCTAGCGCATATTCAATGGCTTTACTGGACGTCTTTATTCCTGTTAGTTCCTTAATTCGCTCAATCTCGATTTGATGCACATCAGATAACCTTAGTGTTAATGCCATGATTTATTCCCTTTTGATTGCAAAATAACTTTCTGGTGCAACTGTGGCCATAGAAATATGATTGCATATCTTAGCCGGCATCGATTTGCCTGGCAACAATAATGATTGCATTCGTGGAAATGGCCATTTTTTGCAGGCTAATTTGATTGCGCATAAAAAAACCCGGCACATGGCCGGGTAATGCATCGCTTTGGGGAATTAATGACACTTATCGCCGCGTTGCGCTCGGATCAATTCATTACCAAACAAAGCACAGCCGCCCAGCTCAATTTTGTCGATCCGACTATGTGCGCGTCTCGTTTCTTCCTGGTTGTGATCAGCCTGTTTACGTAGGTAGTCAATGTGGATTTTTAAGGCAATTACTGTGCCGATGGTTTGAACGATTCCCGTAACAATCGCAGTGATTAAGATCGTGAATACTTGATCGTCCATGCACTAGTCATTCCTCGATGAGTTCTGTTGTACATACACCATCATATGATGGATCAACTGCCCGGATCGTTGCGAGTATTACTGCCCTGCTTTCCAGGTTCTCGGTTGCACAGTATTCAATCTTTAACGCGACCACTTTGCCCGCCGTTGATAGCGCGGTCCTGGTGGCATCACCAAATTGATAATTCGCACACCCTGAGATCAATAACAATACGATTATGAGTAAATATTTCATGCTAGATTCTTCCCATCCCAAAAAGCTGGGCCACCAAAATATTTGACCGCCCAGTAATATTTCAACGCCCGTCGGCGCATTAAAAATTTCGGCTTATACCACTTGTCAGACCGTTTAATAATTCGGTATAAATTGTTGAGGAACACCCGATCGGCTTCTTCTTTATCCTCGATACAGCGCCCCTCAAAATACATAAAATCATGAATATGACAGGCTGGCGCGACGTTGGTACCATAAATGCGATCCGGCACAAAATCGATTTTGGCATCAGCTGAGCCACAGCCATTACAAATCTCAACCAGTCGCCTGGTAGGTGTTGTCATAAAGCTTGCCGGAGCATACAGCTGACCAGCTGACACCCTATATTTAATTGATGACAGCCTACCCTCAGTGGTCATTGCTTCTCGACGAGCTCGTCGTCGACGACATCAAAAAATCGAGGCAATCGATATCTTAATTCTTCGCGCCAGTTGGCAAACTCTGGCTCCTCTGCATCAGGCGCATGAATCTCAACGATCTGGCCGACCCAGTTATTGATCAATCCATGTAAACGTCTTAAGTATTCCACGACTGTTTCCTGCCCGTTGTGAACCGTATCGGTATAGAAGTTTCTAACGCTCGAATAAGTCTGACCATCATTGAGCGAATACCACAAGCTGACCGGATCACCATCTACACCACTATATTGCAGTTTGAAATCGATCCCGCGGATCTCAAATAGATACTGGCTCATCGTTTTCTCTTGCGTGATTTGCTGGCTTTCACTACCCGACCACCCTTGGTCAGTCGGTACCCTTTTTTCAATCGACCTTTAGCGGTTCGACCTGCTGCGCGTTTTGTCATTGCTGCACTCCTTAAGCCAGGGCGATGCCCTGCTCTATCATTTGTCGGTTGTGGTTCGCTTCCCAGGCGGCTGAGCCATTCTCATGCCTGGCAATTACCTCGATCAGATCACCGAGCACGATCGGATCGTCAAGGTTCAATTCTTCCGCGGGGGATGTCTGCAAAAAGCTCGCAACGTGCTCAATGTAGCTTGATGTATCATTCTCAGAGCTAGGCGCCCAGGTATTGATGATCTGCTGAATGGTTACCAGGCCCCTGGCGTGATAATTTCTAAGCAGCTTGGCCATGGCTCGATAGCCATATTCAGGGCTTTCAAAACGCACGAAATCACCATAATAGGATAGATCCATGCCCTGCCATTGATCCGTCGTTCTGCGGATGTTGCCGGGGTTATTGTTGCGTATACCTAACGGTGTTCTAGTGCTCATGTAATAGACTCCTGCAGCGACTATGGCCAGACCCGCAATAAGATGTCTCGGATCGAGTTTCATGCGCGTATAGCGTTAGCCTGTGCCTGATTAATTAATCCAGCGCCCCGCATGTCATTGACTATATCGACGATATAGCGTGAATCCAGATTAACCTGGTTAACTGATTGCAGTCGCTTAACGAACGCCACAGCACGTGGCAGGGTTGATGTTGCAATCTGATCCCAAACCGAGTCAGGAAATCGCTCAACAAATTCATCAACCGAGATGATCCGAGCATTGGAAATAGTCGCTCTATCAGGCACCTCGATGACATGTGTCGCAGTATCAAGCAGTCTCATTTAATCGGCCTCAATAAATATTGGCAGCCAATGTTAGTGTCGCTCGTCGTTTGCACGTACAGCAGCAGCGATTCTTTCACTAAATAGGCTGATTCCTCAGTCGAGTTTGAAGCACCGACCAGGCGCAGGGTTGCATTGCCTGGCGTGAAGGTGGCATTGAATATCACATTGCCATCGATCGTCAGATTGACCGTGATATTCTCTGATGTTGGCAAGCCGGATAGCAGCAAGTAAGGAAATGAAAATTTCCCATAGGCGCTGATCACATTGACGCCAGCTGTGGCATCAATTGCTGTCAACGAGACAAAACCGTCCTGGCCATTGTTACTAGGAAATAACAGATCGGCATCGAGTTCTGGAATATTTGCACCGGCACCAGTCACAGAAGGCATTAGACGTTACCCTCTTCTAAGAAACGAACATCACCACCAGGTGTCGAGTAGCCATAAATAGCCGACGTCAGTCGCGTCGTCAGCTGGCCATTATTCGGTACCTTAATCCCATTTAGATTCGTCACGGAACTATCAGAGCCGATATAAATATCTGATCCAGTCAAGTTCTGGATTAAAATCTCATTGCGGTTAGTGTTCGCTGCTGCGATCACTGTCGCGGTGGCAGCCACCAATGTGACAGCACCGTAATCCGGTGTGTTGCTCCCAGGCAAAGGGCTGCCGATCGCAATATTCCCCCCGATGGAATCATCGGTGATTTCACCATCGCCCAGGTAACCGATTACCGTCTGAGCGGTGTCACTTTCAAGGTGCAGGCGCTCAAATTTCTTTGCGGTTTTCCAACTCTTGCGGTTTTCAATTTCCAGGCGATTGCCAGTGTCCGGTGTTACAAATACCGGTCCCGTGGCGCTGATAATTCTAATAAAACTACCAGGCGTATTGATTTGCAGGCTTTGGCCTGGTGTGAACGTATGTTCAAATTTCGTCATGCTCATTTTCTAGTACTCATAAACAAAGTGACACCACCGAGAACGACGATCACCACACCGACCATTTTCACAACCGTGTCGAGGCTTGCCGACGCATCACTGCGCGTGGCATTGATAGCCCCAGTGATCGCAGTTTGTGATCCTTGAGTCACAGCAGCCAAGGCCTGGGAGGTGACATCATCAATTGACTGGAAAGCAGAATCGAAACCCGTGCCAACCAGGTTAAATGCATTCTCACTGGTGTTTGAAATTTCGTCCAGGGAACGGTCAAAGGCACCGGCTGCAAAGTTCAATGAATCTCGATTGCTCTGAAATACTGTGTCAATGGCTCGATTGTTGGTTCGTTCATTTACCTGGACAACCTCGTCAACCAGGGCCAGCGAATCACGGCCAAAGTCGAGTGATTCAATTAGGCTGCCTGAGGCAAAATTCAGCGCATCTTCACGCGATTGTTCCGCGCTCTCGATTGAGTCACGGCCAAAGTCGAGTGATTCAGTAAGACTGCCAGCGGCAAGCGTCAGCGCGTTTTCAGTAGACTGATCAACAGAGTCCAATGCATGACTGAATGTATCGCCCGAGACATCGAGCACCTCTTGTATGGCACCAGCACCGAACATCAGCGCATTTTCAGTACTCCGATCGGCGAGTGATAGTGAATTGTTGGCCAATAAGAATGAGTCGTCACTGACCTCGTCGATGACATCGAAAACACCCTCGATTGTTTCACCATCGAGAGAATTGATTGTCACATCACCTTCACCACCGACGATCGTCGTGCCGTCGTTATCACTCAGATTAAAATTATTAACCGCTGAGGATTGATTGCTACTGGTTCTGTTTTCGCTTCGACTTCTTCCACCCATTAGACTTCAACTCTATAAATGATTTCTTTTGAGAATCGCAATCCTTCATGCTCAATTGCCTGATCAAGGATCTCTTCGATGCGCTTCTCAAACACATGGCCCCTGATGCTGGCGATCCCTAACTCTTTCGCGCGCTCTACGAGGTATTTCATGACTTTGATATAGTCCGATCCTTCGAACGCCACGATCACCAGTTGCGGCTTTTCATCAATCACCTCAAGCCTGGTTACGAGCCAACTGTCATCGTTTACCTGGTAAAGTTGGCTCTCACCGCTCTCGACCTCTTTAATAATGATATCGAGATCATCTTGTAGGGCATTTTTTAAACCCTCTCGCGCTTCGTCAGGAAAACCGGTTATCTTAACCAGGTTCATTTTTTCAGCAGCAAGACTGCCACCACGACCGCGAGGCCAATCAGCAGCATTTGATTATTCCCACCTGGACTGACGGTGATCCCGCCGATGTGAGTGCCTCCGGTGCGGCCACCATCGCCGACACCACTTGTCGCAGGTCCGCCCGAAAAACCACCAGCACCACCGAACGGGCTTAATAGACTAGTCATTGGTCATCACCTTATAAGCCACAAAGCCGAGGCCACCATATAGCACGACTTTTTTCGTCGTGTCAGAGATAGCCAGGCCGGACGCTGCACCGAGGCCAAAAGCCCCGGCCAACCAAATTAAAGCGACAGGCATGGATTACTTCCTCAATACCAGGGCCAGCACTAAGACGCCGACCACCCCGCCGAGGATCATCACCTGGCCGTTACTCATTCCCTGGACCCATTGGGCTTGACGGATAGCTTCAGCACTGGCGGGAGTTTGCGGATCTTCCGGTAAGGTTCGACCCGCGTATTCAGGGTAATCCTGGTAACCATTTTTGGCCCGGATGTAATCGACATAGTTGTCGGTTATATCACCCAGGCCACTGAAAAGGTCATTTATGACAGACATAGATCACCCCTTACTTTTTCAATGGTCCGATCGTTTCCAGATAAATCGGAATCGTTGCACCGGCTGACATTTCCAGAAGGAATCGCAGCTCGTAGGCACCTGCCGTCTGGATCAGATCGAGGCCGTGCCCCTCTTCCGTGGTATCAAGCACGAACATCGACGCCTGAGAATTTCGAACGCCATCATCCTGGATCAGATCGTTCTGTGGCTCAGTACGATTGTAGATAACCGTATTATTTCGCTCGACGGTCAATTCGGTGATTGCATTCGTCATGAAGAAAATACGATTGATCACATCGCCTTTCTGATGCAGATCGTTTATCTCGAATGTGCCAGCACCAGCCGCGTTATATATCTTGCGACGTAGCTGCAAAATATTGCCGGTATTGCTAGGACCAGTGTGACGCGAGTAAAGCGTCAATGCAGGCGAGGCGGCTGCCGCGTCAATATCGACTTCTAGCGTGATCGTGTTGGCCTGGATTGGATTCTCGGACGTGACAGGCATACCAGTGCCAATGGCAGTGATATCTTGATTCACACGGTTTTTCAATCCACGTCGACGACATTCTAGAACCAGGGTTCCTGATGCAGCGCCGAGGCCGTCATACTGATTGAATAAGTCCAGGACATCAGCGCCAGTCCAACGACGATATATATCGCCATTGACGATGAGACGTATCTCAGTCATCTGGGCTAGTGTGACACCGGAATAATTCAATAAAAATTGATGATAGGTCCAGCCGCGGTTGATCCGACAGTTGGCCGTCTGGCCTGCTGCTACACCACTAAAGGCCGGTTGTTTTGTCATCATTAACATGTCAAAACCCCCTTAGAAAAATTTATTGCCGTTGAGGATATCGTCGTCGAAACGATTGATCACAACGATAGCGACCAGTGTCGCGGCAACAGTCCAGAGATTAACTTTCTTCATTTTAAGCTCCTGCGCTTAGCGTTTTCGATTCCTTACATACTCAACGACCAACGCCCCGATAACCGAGGCGACGACGCTAATCAATAAGGGTTGATAGATTTTGGCATCCATGCCGGAAACGCTACTCGATGCGATCGCATCGATGTCAAGTTTTATTTTCTGCGGGGAATTTTGGCTTTTTTCAGGACCGGATCGGCACCGGGTATTTTGTAGTAATATTCCAGATCCTTTAATGCCTGGATGTCGGCAGCGGTCCGATTACAATAATCCGCAGCCCTTTTGAGATCGATATCAAGATCCTGGCGCATCACGTATTTGTGCTGAGACTGGGAGATCACCGTCTTAGGGACTTCAGCGATCCGCTGATTGGCTGCTAGGATGATCAGGCCATACTTGCGGCCGACGCGCCACATTTTACCGGCGTAACCATCCAGCTGGCCTGTCGTGTTGCATGCGTCGCCGACTTCCTCACAAACCACGACGATCGGCTCCTTTCCATCTGCTCTCAACCAGACCTGCTTACAGAAAAATTCAAAATTCGCCCGGGTGTTGTCCCTGGTGTAGGCGACAGAGAATGTCGGTCGCTTCAGTCGCAGTGCCTGGATAAATTTATGTGGATCGCTATATCGCTCTCTTGCCGGGTGATCGTTGAATGGGTCCCAGTAGATCAACTTTTTAGCTTTGAGCAGATCGGGGTTTTGCATCAAGGCCACGGTTTTACCGGTGCCAGACATCCCTACATAGAACGCGTGACGGTTCTTGTATTTATTCGATTCATTCCTCGCCATGGAGCACCGTTGGTTGACTCTGCTGTGATAGGTCCAGATCGGCATTCGTTGGCGTGGCCGCGGGTTTCTTATCTGATTTTTTTTCTTCCTGGTCCTGCTTTTGCTGCTGTTGTTTGTACGCTTTGATCTGCATGTAGCTGATCAGCCCTGTACTGGCCAGAATAAACGCGAGTCGGATTTCCTCCTCCCAGGCTTTTAGCTCTTCGGGGATCCCCAGCTGATATTTGTCCATAACCAGGGCCAGTCGCTTCGATATTTCTTCCTGGCGTGGCTTGTCATACTCGATGATAGGCCATTTTTGATGAACAGCGACGGATATCTCACCGACGACATCAGAAGCAGCAATCAGCGCGCCCTGGCTCGGTTCATTTTCCTGATTGGTTTCGTTTGCCTGGTGACCTGGTACCGAGTTGATTTGCTCCTCAGATTCCTGGACGATTTGTTCCGCTTTGGCTGCGGCTGCTTCCTGGGCTAGTTCGTCGTTATCGATGTACTCAGGCCCTTTCACGGTGTCATTCATGTTATTGCCTTAAAAACTTTAAAATTAATAGACCAGCTGCGACACCCGGGATCGCAAGCCACCATTTACCGGACGCCTGGGTAGTACCATCTGGCTTTTTGTCCGATGTAGGTGCACCCTCCGGATCTGATGCTGCTTGTTTTTTTTTAGCCGGTTCGGGTTCAGCTGCCTGCTCGAGTTGCTCCCGGGTATCAACCATATTATTCGCTAGGTAATCCTGGCGAGATTTCCCGCGACGCTGATCGGTACCGCAAGGGCATCGAGTAAAATACCCCTCACCTTTAGCAAATGGCACGACCTCTGCAATATCCTTGCAGGTACGGCAGCGGATAAATCCCACTGGTTCAGCTCGTTTCGTCATAATTAACGCGCTCCTATGTAAATATTATTGTGATTCATGGGGTGTTACCCCGTCAGATTCACGGAGATCACTGCGGATTGCCTCGATTTCACGCTCCAGGGCAATCAACGCGACGATCAGGGCCTCGATGCCATCTACGACACCGGATCGCATGCCGTCAATATCGAATCGGCTAACGTTTTTTAAGTGGTCAAACCTGAGTTTGACCACTTCGATCGATTCTGCTGCACTCATGTATCAGACCTGGCCGGAGCTAAGATCTGATCCAGGTACACTCGGTGCCGTATCTTGTCCTGACTGCTCCGGTTTCGTTTCACTGTCGGACCCGGACTGCGTCGGAGTATCTTCCGCATCCTCTTGGTGTTCCGCAGCTGGCGTTTCTTGCTCATCGGTTTTTACCTCTTCTTCAGTTGGTACCTGACCGGTGTGTAAATCACTCATATTTTTCTCCAAAATTTCGCGGAAATTTTTCCGCGGGTTTTTCAAACCCTGGGCGCGAGTTACCCACAATGATGGATAACTGACTACCAGGCCGTTTCACTGTTCAGTTACCCACAATGTGGATAACTCGACCAATTAATGTTGCCAGGCAGCCTTTTGGCTGCTGGCCTCTTTACCCTGGCCTACGGCAAAAGGCCACGATAAATCGTGAGATTCGCTATATTCCGCTACGCGGAACCCCTACCTTGACCGCAAAAAAAATGCGGTTTCGGTACCGTTCCATCGTAGCCAGAACCCGGTAAAAACCGCTATTCCGCGACCACCTACGCCCCGCATTTCACCAGGCAAACGCCTGGACACCCTGCCACGCTGCGGGCATGAGAAGCGGTTTAATGTGGCTTACCTGGCTATGTGGTCTGGTGCCTGGCATCCATATACCCGCTGATCATGGTTGTACGTGCAGCCCTGGACAGATCCCCGTGTGGGCTGCTGCTTTCTGCGATCCCCCCACAACGACTATGATCCAAGGGGAGCCGGTACCTGGTACCGTCAGAACATGGCCGGTCCCTATTGGGTACCGGACTCAATCTGTTCTGATCGCGCCTGTAACTTCAGCAGCTCATCGGACAAATAACATGCATATTCATATGCAACCCCTAACGAGCCAGACTTATCTTTATGAAAGGCAATACCTTCCTTGATAATCCTGGCTGCGTTGGTGAGTTCATTTAGCTGTAATTTGACCGGGTTCGCATCGGGTGTCATACTAATCACCCTCTCCGTGTAGGAATGGTTTTTGTGCGCGATCAGAGGAATCGCCGGGAGAAGGTGCAACTTCTCCTGGCACTCCAATCTTCAAATAAAAATAACTCTCCTGTATCATTTAAAGTCCTCGCAACTTCTCAAGACAAAGGAGTGTTTATGGAAACTAAATACTTGCCTGCTCATTGCCCCACCTGCGGCTTAATCTTTCCAAGCAGATATGGGCCATTGTTTGAGGGAAATGCTAAATTTGCATTCTTCAAGAATAATGTCGAACCTTGTCCGAGATGCGGAAATGATGCACTTACTGCTGAAGGTGTTTTTGATCTATTTAATGGGCTAGTTCGAGTACATTCCGCACCGGCCTGGTCTTTAGAAATTTTAGAGCCTTTACAAACAGCAGCTGAACAATTTGCAAATGACGAGATAGATGAATCTGATTTTATTGAAGTTTTAAGTGAAGTAGATCCTGAATTAGGGAAAAGGATTTCTAATTTACTTCGGATGAATAACAAGAAGCTGGCAATTGGAATTATTTTATTCATTCTTTCTCAAATTAATGTAAATGTTGACTTCAATGTTGATGTCGATATAAATGACCTTTTCAATCAGTTCATCGAATACAACAACAAAAATTAATCCTTAAGTGCCGTTCAGGCTCCATTCATCTGGTCTCAATTACACTGACATCTGGCTGAAGGGTGTAAACCTGGTGAGGACCTTCAGCCTACCTGGAACTATCACAAGGGCCTATCCCGCCTGATGGTTCCGGGTTCAAATTTATATCGGGCGATCACCCTGGTGAGGAACTATTTCGCCCGCCCTGAGGGTTTACACTAGTAAAGGCCGCTGACCAGGGATCATGATTTAAGCATATCCAAGTATGGTTGTATACAAGCTAGTTCGTATATTGCCATGTGTACAAATTGGGTTTAGTATTATTGATGATTACCTGGTGAGGATCGAAAATGAACACTTCTATTGAGCTTTTGGAAGCCATCAAATCCAAATATAACCTAGCTTCGACGTACGCAATCGCTAAGAAACTACACGTTTCTGTCGAATCGCTCTATAAAATGCAAAAAAACCAAACACATATGTCTGATCAATTGGTTTTTAAGGTCGCCAAACTGTTGGAAATGAATCCGACGGTAATCTGGTTAAAAATTCAATCTGAGAAGTTGTCGCAACAGGAAAAAGATCTGATCGACGCTGACTTTTTCTCGCACGTACCAGACATGGCTAAAAAGGCTGAAACCCTTGATAATATTGAGCGCGAGGACATGATCGAGATACTGGAGAGCATTAAGCCGGTACTCCCCCCTGCTAAGCATAAGTTAGTGCAGGACTTCGTCGACTCTGTATATTATGTTAAATAGAATAAATATCGAGAAAAGCCATTGAGTTAATGATTTAGGAAACATCTATTCTGCCCTGTTGGTGCGAATAAATAGATTAAGTAATGACTCCGTACCAGATTCGACTATGATCGACGGGTGCCAAGATATCGTTGACTGTTTGGCTAATGCCTAGGGTATTCTCCGAAACAAGGTACTCAGTTGTTAAGAGGATCTTAAAATCAGCGATGTTTTCCACTGCAAGCATCGCTCGTTGTGTGTTATCTGCAGTTGTACTGATATGATAGTTAAGCGCTTTAATCTTT
This sequence comes from Enterobacterales bacterium, assembly GCA_965250035.1. GTDB lineage: Bacteria > Pseudomonadota > Gammaproteobacteria > Enterobacterales > CAXRAF01. The sequence continues at coordinate 862,816 of OZ252282.1, forward strand.
CGGTAAGTCTCTAAATCCGAAAACTGTGCTACAACAGTGGCACCAGCATCAAATATGTCGATGTATCCCTTGTCCTTAAAGCCTTCTTTATAGAGCATATTGAGTGCTGCCTGCCCTTTCCTATTAGCCATATTGATACATCGCTTCGCTGTCTCGGGAAGCATATGTTCATAGATAGGATATTTGGGATACAGATCAGCAATAAACTGCTTATCCGTTGTTGCACTAAGGAAATCTGCCTGTGCGAATTCCATATTTCCGAAAAAATGCCTGCCAATCGCTTCCCAGAATGGCGAAATATCACCTTCCTCAGTTACACCCCTTAGTTCAGCGATCACAGGCTCTTTAAATAACTGTTCAAAAAGACGGATAAATAGATATCGAGACTTTGCTAGAAACTTACCTAAGCCCTGCCCGGCGTAATCAGGATGCAGAAGTAAAGTACCCACCTCAGTCGCACCATTGAATTCTGTTGTCAGATGTAACGAGATAGAATCTACAGTCAATGATTGTCCATTTATCCTAGTTTCTTGCTTCTCAGACGTGCGTTCAAGGCTATAAAAGTCAGAATCATGCCCGATATGGCTGTAGATACCCGTTGTACCTATTACCCGATGATTCGATTGATCCTCACAAACAAGTAAGAAGTCTCGTGGGCTATCAACATCCGCTATATCCATAGCAAATGCCATTGCTGATTTCTGGATCTTTTCTTTGATCACTGATTCATCTGGTGGAAACGTCGTTATACCAGGTGCCATAACCTCAGCCAATTGCAATAACTGGGCTAAATCGTCAAGTTTTGCGGGTCTTAATAAGAACATAAACTATATAAAGTGCTTTATGTATGAGCTCTATCTAATTGAATTACATGGATATATACGCTGCAAAACCATATCTTCACATGATGGTTTAGTGGCATATCCAACAGTTAAAAAAAAATACTGCCCACATATGTGAGCAGTATTCTTGTATTGCTGAACTAACAAGGTTAGTTCATGTTTTTACACCCTAGTAAGTATAACGTGCTTGGATGTAATAAGAGCCACCGTTGAAGCCAAATGGTGCAGCTTCAGGATACAGCTGGCCAATATCACCTGCCGCCGGATTTTCTTCAGGGTATGTATCAAACAGATTCTCGATACCGAGTATCAGTTGAACATGATCATTGACGTGGTATGCCACTTCAACATCAATCAGAAATTCCGCTGACTTATTCGGGAAGCCATTACCTGTATCGTCCCATTCACCATAGTAGCTACCGCGTACCATAGTTCTGAAATCACCCTGGGTGTGGAACCAACTTACATTACCCTTGACCTCAGGCAGTAAGTTTTCCAGTGCATCGACACGTCCATCACTAATTGGGTTCAATGAACCACGGTCAGTCACTTCAGTTTTATTCCAGTTGAATGCAGCAACAAGTCGAGAGTTACCACCCCAAAGGTCGAAGCTCTTGTTACCTGCGATATCAATACCTTTTGTCTCAGTATCGAAGCTATTGGCGAAGAATCGGAAGGTTGATAGATCATCCAGACCAACAAAGTCTGCGCGATCAATCGTGCCTGAGGCATCAAGATCATCTAATGCACCGCCAATCGAAGCGTAAGTCGTACCGCCTGCGAAATTCAATGCATCAAGGAAGTCGACGTCTGCACCTAGTGCAACACGATCTTCTACTTCAATTTGATAGAAATCAATCGTCCAGTCGAAATCTAGCGCTTTGAAAGCGGCGCCGAATGATACGTTTTGTGCTTCTTCAGGCCCTAAGGTCGGACGGCCATTACCTTGACTCTCAATGAAGTCAGCAGCCAACTGCCCTGCCGCCGAGAACAGCGGTAAGGTGCCCTGATCAACCAGGCCGACGCCTGCAACGTTTTGTGTCGTTACATTGGTAATACTCGCCTGACCTGAGGTAGGCGCGTGGAAACCAGTAGACGTAGCAAAACGAATTTTGAAGTCATCGGTGATGCGTAAAATACCGGCCAGTTTGAAGTCTGTAGTACGACCAAACTCGCTGAAATCCTCGGTACGAATAGCAGTTTGTAACGTCAAGTCATCGGTAAAGTCTGCCTCTAAATCAACATAAAATGCTGTTGAGTCCTGCGATGATGATGAGCTATTCGGGAAACCACCAAAGCCGTTTGAACTTGAAGCAAACTGGAAGTCACCCTGATCGAACGCCAATGGACCCAGCGCGAATGACGCACCATCTCCAGCATAAAGATCAAATGTTTCTTCTCTGTACTCAGCACCGAATGCGATACTCAAATCAGAGACCAATCCAACATCAAGTGCATAGACGAAGTCTGCGTTATACATAACTTCTGATTGCTTCTGTCCACCAGGAACAAAATCTCTTGGAGTAAATGGCCCGAGTGATGCGTTAACCGTATTCATGATAAAGAAGTCGGTACGGTTCTGACCATCGGTGTAACTGAAGTCATACGATAGTCCAGTGCCAACGTCCCAACTACCACGAATACCGAGCGTAATCGCTTCATCTTCATTATCACCACCAAAACGCGGTACGAAACCAAACGGTATAGTGTTAATGAATGAGAAACAATTGTCATCAGCAGCAACTTGTGCCATTAACGCTGCATCAGGTATCACGCCATTAATTGGAATACCGTCAATACATGAACCACCCTGGCTCCGGCCATCGAGATCACCAACCAGAACAGAATGCACGGCATTCGACGCGGTAGAGGCTAAACCAGTTAATGGATCAACCATAGGACCACGGTAGACGCCACCACGCTGGGAACCATCTGTCGTTGGGTTACGATAGAAGAATCCACCAGTAACCGTTCGTTCTCCCATGTTACCAAAGGCATATAACTCTGAGTTTGCGCTGAGCTCAATGCCGGCATTGAAGAAGAATTTGCGATCATCTTCAACATCGGGTTGACCCCAGTATTGCGGTATTTCATTGGTATAGGAGTTTATTTCTGAAAACATGATGTCAGATGGCAAATAACCACCGGCAATCGCGCCAGCGACATCATCTCGTACCACACCTCGCACGGTACCATTCACTTCTTTCATTTCAGCAGTCACATTCAGGAAACCGCTGGTACCAATGGTAAAGCCGGCATTTGCAGCGACTGTGACATTCTCACCATCACCCTCGTATGTTGAGCCATACTTAACGTTTGCCTGGAATCCCTCTGGGTCATCTCTTAGGATGAAGTTCATTACACCTGCGATTGCATCAGAACCATATTGTGATGATGCACCATCACGTAATACCTCGACACGTTCGAGTGCCATTGAAGGTATCGCTGAGATATCTACACCCTGAGCACCGTCAGAAATACCACCACCTAGGAATGAGATGATAGAGCCTCTGTGGCGTCGTTTACCATTTACGAGTACCAAAACGTTATCGGGCGATAAACCACGAAGGTTCGCCGGACGGACGATGGTCGCAGCGTCTGAAATTGGTTGAGCGTTGATGTTGAATGATGGAACGGTAGTTCTAATCATGTCCTGAAGGTCGGATGATGAATTAGAGCGTAGCTCATCACCGGAGATAACATCGACTGGTACAGGTGAGTCAGTTGCCGTTCGGCCTGACATACGAGTACCGGTTACAATTATCTTTTCGTCCCCTTCTGCTGCATCATCTTCCTGTGCCAAGACACCGGCTGGTAATGCTGTGGACAATGCCATAGCGCAGGCGATTGCCAACGCGTTCTTCCTATATGGCGTGGATACAATATTACTGTGTTTCACATTTAATCTCCCCGTTTTGAACATGAAATGCAAAGTCCTTAAACTAATAAGGATTTTTTATTGTCGTCAGAGTATAAACAGCACTGAGTAATATAACAAGTGGGAATGGTTACATGAACAAAAGGAATATATAGTGCTATGAGGCAGTTAAGGTTGAATCTTCAAGTATCTCGATGAAAGTGAAACGATTCTAGGCCTTGCTGATGATAGTGCCCATGGCGTAATTTTGTTGTTTTGTGACGAGCTGTTGTAAATTTCCCGACGACGTGAGCGAGGTAACGACGACACGCCCTACTCCATCATTGACTACGCCGAGCGCTTCCTGGACTTTGGCAATCATGCCGTCGGTAATGACGCCAGCAGCGATCAACTGGTCGGCTTTCGCATCATTTATGGTTGTTATCAGCGAGCCAGGATCCGCTATGTCGGCATATATTCCTCCAATGGCTGTCACCAAGCATAAGATGTCTGCTTGCAATGCTTTTGCAATAGCCACAGCAGTGGTGTCGGCATTGATATTATAGATCACGCCGTCATCGTCACGTGCAAGCGTTGCTATAACTGGGATAAGCTGGTGCGAGAGGAGATTTTGTAGATATTGTTCATTAATCGATTGCACGTCACCAACAAGGCCAAAGTCGACAAGTCCATCAACGCCCGAAACCTCGATGGGGGGTCTTCGCTTTGCTGTAATGATACCACTTGCTCCATGCGTACCGACGACTGGTAAGCCAGCGAGTTGCAGACAATTGGTCAGTTCAACATTGACCTGACCAGCAATTGCCTGCATCACACATAACAAGTCGTCTGGTGAAGTAATCCGCCGGCCAGCGACCTTATTGGGTGTTAAGCCAATTTTTTCCTGTAAAGCATTTACCTGTGGTCCCCCGCCATGGAGTAAAACACAATGCCAACCTTGGCTGTGCAGGTAAGACACATTCTCAGCGAGACCTCGCCACTGCGATTCATCCAGCAGGACATCTCCGCCAACCTTGATGACTGCAATGGGATGACTCAAGGCCATAGACCCGGATTTGTCAGGCCGTAATGAGCCGGCTTGCCCGTCATCAAGTTGAAACTTTGGATGGCCTGCCCCGCCCCGCCTTTAATGAGATTGTCGATCGCTGAAGTACAGCATAAGGTTCTGGTGCCTGTTTCCTCATCAATTCTTACCGTAAGTCCGATTTCTACTCGTGCCGTGCCAGAGACGGCAACCACTTCGGCGGTCTGATTCTTGGGGACCAGACGTGTTAACTTATGGTCAGCATAATAGGCCTCATAGATTGCGCGAATAGTATCCTCATCATGGCCATTGGGTAGATCGAGCTGTGAGACGGCTAGAATGCCGCGAGCAAGTGGTGCGGATACCGGTACAAAGTCTAGCGAGAGATCTGTCGCCCCGGCCGTACTGAGTGTTTGCACAATCTCAGCCCGATGCTGGTGATGGAGTATTTTATAAGCTTTTAAGTTATTCACTCGAGTCGCATGATGCGTTCCTGCTTGAGGTTTAACGCCGGATCCGGAGGAGCCAGTCATAGCAACCGTACGCACCAGGCTATTCTGAAGTAATCCCTCTTTGGCAAGAGGTAACAGTCCCATTGCAATACCTGTTGCAAAGCAGCCTGGAGAGGCGATGTGTTGTGCCGTCTTAATTGCTTCTGCATTGAGCTCTGGCATGCCATATACAAATGTACCCAACCGCTCAGGGCATGGATGCGTTGGGGCATAGTCACGCGTGTAGTCAGTCAGATTCTGTAATCTAAAGTCACCCGACAAGTCGATAATTTTGACATCCAGATCAAATAACTCCATAGCCACTTTGGCTGTGGTAATGTGGGGCATGGCTAGAAAGACCAGATCGGCCCCTTCTACGCATTCACGAGGTGAGATATCTTCAAGGATTATGTCATCATAACCAACGAGCGTGCGGTGTACTTCACTCACCGACTGACCAACATAATCTTTACTGGATATACGATGAATTTTGACATCATCTCTGACGAGCAGGTGACGTAAAATCTCGGCGGCTCCGTATCCTGCTCCACCAATTAACGAAACATTTATCATAATCAATCTCTTAATCTGTGCATGAATTGTATGGCTGCTATTCTAGACCATTCTTAGCTAGAAGGCTCTACTATAAGAGCAACTCTTTGCCCAATAGGGACATTTTTATTTGGAAAGACCACGGCGCTGCTATCTGACTTAATGCGATAGCTATGACGTCCATCTGTCGTCAACTCATACCCCCGTTCCAGGGGGGAGAAGTTCTCGAAGTCATCACTTAAATTCAGCGTGAAATCGTCGCTATGTCGTAATACTTCATCGACAACTTGAAATACCTGACAGCCTATCGGGTAATCATTCTCCAGCATTAGTTGGGGTTTCTCTAGCAGTGACCACAGGGCGGTTTTGAACAGACGTAAACGACTATGATCATTCTCACCGAATGCTCTCGCTTTTCCAAGCTCAACGGTAAAGCCAATCGCGTCGTGAATATGATCCGTATAGCAGGAAAACGTTCCGGATGATTTGTTGGCGAGTAAGACGGCCTGTATTCCAGCATTCGCTAACCAACCGATGGCCGGTTGATGCCACTGACCCGTTGATTGAAACGGATAGATTGCAAATTTCTCGTAGAATGAGCCTCGAATCGCCGTGTGCAGGTCCAGATGTATCCTTACCTCAGTCGCATCGTCAGCAAAGAAGGTATCCACAACTGGCATGATTTCGCTAGCCCTGCGGGTTTCAATATTATTAGAACTGAAGGGTTCTTTTTTAAACAATCGATTCAGGTTTTCTTCGCAGAATCGTTGGTTGTTTCGCATCGCCGGCAAGTTACCCATAATGATCATGAGCCGGCAATTTAACGCCACCGAGCCGTTGATAATCTCTCTGAAAAGCAATTCGACTAACTCGATAGGCGCTGTTTCGTTGCCATGTATGCCACAGGATAATACTAGCGAAGCGCTATACTGTGGCGGACACAGTTCAAAGATTCCAGGTGCAAGGCTGCGAACTTGACAAGAGTCTGTCTCGATCACTTCTTGCTGAAACGTTGATTCTAACGAATCGTCCAGACAGTGCTGGATAAGATTACCATGCTGTATCAGTTGCGCGAGAAGCTTCATGATTCGTCAACCTGGATCATTCCTGTGCGTAGTATCTTTTCAGCCTCATCACTCGCTACAGGACGTGAGAAGAGGTAGCCCTGAACCTGTTCACAATGGTACGAGCGTAGAAATTTGAGTTGATCAACGGTTTCACAGCCCTCCGCTACCACAGTTAATCCTAGGTTGTGTGCCAACGCGATGATCGAAGCGACAATACTCGCATCAGATGGGTCGGTGGTAACATCACGGACAAATGACTGATCAATCTTAAGCTGGTTCACTGGGAACTGCTTCAGGTAACTCAGTGAAGAATAGCCGGTACCGAAATCATCCAGTGAAATCTCGACCCCCATATCACGCAACCGAGTCAAGGCACTGATGGTATGGTGCATATTCTCAATCAAGGTTCCCTCAGTAATTTCTAATTCCAGGAAGCGTGGATGAAGTTCATATTTCTCCAGCAGATCGGCGATACGATCCGGTAACGATTCGGACATAAATTGTTTGGCAGATATATTGACAGCAATCTGACAGTGATCGGGAGCAATCTCAGACCAAGCCTTTGCTTGTCTAATCGCTTCTTCAATAATCCAATCACCCAGTGATAAGATTAAACCTGTCTCTTCAGCTACCGGAATGAAGGCGCCAGGAGAGATCATTCCGTCTTCGGGATGCATCCAGCGAATCAAGGCTTCGAAACCGGTTATTTCTCCAGTTACTGAGTACACTTTTGGCTGATAAAAGAGTCTCAGTTGATCCGATTCAATGGCATGCCTGAGTTTCTGTTCAATATTAATACGTTCCATCGCAAGACTAGTCATATCTTCTGTGAAGAATTGATAGTTGTTCTTGCCCTTCTCTTTCGCAGAATACATCGCCAGATCGGCGTTCTTGAGTAACATCTCGCGATCCTTGCCATGAGCCGGATACATGCCGATTCCAATCGAAGGGGTCGTCTTGAGCATGGAGCCTTCAATTTCCATGGACTCACTTAATCGGGCCAATATCTTGTTGGCACAGAGACCTACTTCATTGGTGGAATGGATATTTTCTAAAATTACCGTGAATTCATCACCACCAAGCCGTGCGACGGTATCAACATCGCGGACACATGCTTTCAATCTCTTTGAGATATTAATCAACATCTTGTCCCCGATTGAATGACCCAGGGTATCGTTGATATTCTTGAAATTATCGAGATCAATGAATAATAGTGCAAAGAGCGTTTTATTGCGTCGTGAATAGGCGATTGCGTGTGACAGTCTATCCAGAAATAATGAGCGGTTTGGCAGTCCTGTCAGTGAGTCAATGTTGGCTAATCGAATCAACTCTTCTTCAGAACGCTTCTTATAGGTAATGTCGGAAAACACACAGATATAGTATTCCTCATTTTTACTAGCATCGAATACGATATCTATCTTGAGTGACATGGCGAATTCTTGGCCATTCTCTCGTTTCTCCCAGATTTCTCCTTCCCACTCGTTGAAGTTTTTCAGATACATTTTTACCTGATTCAGTAGTGAATGATTTTCACTCTCTGGTGAGAAAAAGTACTGCTTATTCAGACTCTCCAACTGGTCCAGGCCAGTGATCTCATAGAAGGCGCGGTTGTTAAAGATAGGTATAAAATCGTGATCTACGACACTAATGCCTTCTTTTGTGTTCTCAAACGCCTGAGCAATAAGTGTCAGCTTATCCTCAGTGGCTTTCATGAGGGTGATATCCTTGAGAGAGCCCAGTGCTCTAATGGCTCTCTGGTTTTCGTCACGGTCAACCACACGCGCTCGACACATGACCCATAAATAGCCCTCTCCTTTGCTTCTGAATCGGAAAATGGACTCCATGTAGGGTTGTTTGCCGCTGACGATATCAGTCATTTCTGAGCGCACACGGGAAGAGTCCTCAGGATGAATTTTACTCAGCGCGTCTGACATAGTGAGTTCGGTCGTACTATTCTTAAAGGCTATCTGTTGGATTGGGTTGGTTCTCGTAATATTATCGTCTGAGATGTTCCAGTCCCATATTTCATCCCCACTCCCCCATAGTGCAAACTTAAAATTCTCTTCATTGGTGCGAATGGCTTGTTGAATTCGGATCCGTTCCTGGTTCCTTAGATTCCTACTTTCTCGATAGAAATAAATTGCCGTTATTACGGTGAGGAATAGGATAACCAGCGTATAGTTTTCGTAGTACCAGGGTTGATCAACGGTAAATGTCAGTTTGTCACTCACAGGGCTCCATTCACCGACAAAATTAGTGCCTTGAATTTCTAGCGTATAACGCCCCGACGAGAGTCCAGATAATGATAGGCGGCTGGTACGGCCTAAATCTGACCAGGCCGTTGGGTTGGATTGATACAGTCGATACCGATAAACATTGTTTTCAGGCAAAGTGAAATCCAGCGATGAAAATTCGATTGTTATCGTCTGGATATCGCTTGGCAGAATCAAATTACTATCAGCGCATGATTCTTCATGACGCGCACATTGAATGTACTGTCTGAAACGTGATTCGGCAGTCTCACATGTTTCTGAGGGCGTGTCACAAGAGAGGGACAACTCGGTGATTCGCAATGGTGACTCAAAATCACTCTGGCTGATTAACTCCGGCAGGATGACATTAAAGCCATTAATGCCTCCAAAGTATAGCTTCCCCTCAGAGTCTTTGTACTGGGCAGCTTCGTTAAACTCAATACTTTGCAGCCCTTCACTGAATTTCAGTTTGCGGCTGTAATTTGTTTGTGGATCAAATTCTATGAGACCACCATGCGTACTAATCCAGACATTATTCGCATCGGTATCATCGACGACGATGCCATTTACCACCAGATTCGCCAGCTCAGGATTACCATCAAATTGCGTTATCTCGAAGTCTGCAGAGGCAAAGTCATGAACAATTAGCCGGTTGATACCATTGCCGGTTGTGCCAACCCAATATTCGTTGCCGTGCTGAAACAATGCTGAAACTCGCTCACCACTTAACCCAGTTGGTCCTGATGTGACATTGATGCGAATAGTATCTGTCGTCGGCTCATAGTTAACCAGACGCTCCCGGGTGAGAATCCAGAGAGAGCTGTCTTCATCTTTGATGATTCCGACCGGGCGGCTGACTAGGTTAGCATTGACTCCTGCACCAGATATAGTTGAGGGCCTTTCGCTCATATCCTTACGATCCAGAACCAGGATGCCCTCCTCGTCTATGGCGATATAGAGGTTGTTTTCATCCAACTGCACGGAGTAAATAGCATTCTCAATATTCTCCAGATAGCGCCCTACGACTTCATCATTGATATAATCATATTTAAGCAATCCTTGATTAGTGGCCAACCAGAGCATGTCTTCTTCAGAGCTGATCCAGTAGATCGCCGGTTGTTCTGAGTAGGGTTTGTCGTCAATGAGTAAACCTTCGTACTGGCGCGTAAGGGGGTTGAATCGCATCAATCCTCTTTCTGTACCAACCCACAGAGCATCGTCAGCTGTTTGGTGGAAGAACCAAATGTAGGATCGCAATAACATTTCGTCTCTGAAGCCACCATGGTAGCCATAGTGTTCAATGCCGAGCGTATGGTCACTCCATAAGAAGATCCCGCCTCTGAGTGTGTACACCCAGTACAAGCCACTGGTATCGCGAAAAATGCCCGCGATCGCAGAATTCTCAAACACATAAAAATCGTTGACATTCGTCTGCAGAATTTTTGTGATCTGATGGTTCTCACCACTAATGCTGTATAGGCCCTGATCGGTTGTGCCTAACCATAGATCACCCGTATCTGCGTTGATGTGCATCGCTGTGATACTCTCAATGCCTTGAAGTTGCTGGTTAACGTCCTGTAGCGGCTTCAGAAGATGTTGTGACGCATTACCGACGTATAATCCATGCCCTTTAATCGCTATCCAGATATCTCCTGTCGGGCCAGCAGCGATAGCACTTACTTCGTAGTTCGCAGCCGGCATGCCTTGAGCAATGCCATAATTCTCAAACCGTTGTTCATCGATTAGATAGTGGAATAGTCCGTAACTTGTCACCACATAGAGTTGCTCGCCAATGGCCAACAAATGCGTAACAGGGGTATTTTGCCCCGTGTTTGAATCATAAAAGTAGTAGCGATTAAAGCTATCTGATGATTTGTTATATAAATGCACCGCTGTTTGTGTGGCGACCCATATTCGGCCATCGACTGTTTGCGTTATATCCACCACATCATCGTCGGCTAAACTGGTACTTTGCTCACTCGAATGATAATACCGTTTGAACGAGTTATTATATTCCAACTGACGGTTGAGACCTTTGTGAGTACCAACCCAGAGACTACCCAGATTGTCCTGGAAAATGGCAGTCACTTCATTATGAGACAGGCTAGTCGGATCCTTTACATTATGGTGCCAATTCTGAAACGAACTGCCGTCATACCGAGTTAGACCCTGATCGGAACTGATCCAGATGAAGCCTGCCTTATCCTGAATAACATCTGAGACTTCATTATCTAATAATCCCTGAAGTACTGAGAGTTGATTGAACTGATAGGTAGATGTACCGATAGCCGTGTTTTCAGACTCAGACGATTCTTCCGACGCATGCAGTGCTGTCATTAAAAGAAAGGACAACAAAAACATTACGAAGCGGCTGGATAGAGGGTAGCCTCTCCAGTTCTTAGTACTAAGAAGAATGTTATTTGAGTTAAGTAGAGTCAACAGACCAACCACATCATAGCTATTGCATACCTTAGTATAGTTAAAAACGATTAATTGGCCATGTCAGAGATGCGTCGGTTTTGCTTAGATCTAACCCTGCCTGAGTGTTGACCTGGATAGATGGAATGATCAATTTCGGCAAATCTAAACTCGCATCACGTTTATCACGTAATGTCTTGAATGCATCACGATTATAGTCAGCCTGCAACAGGTGGATATTCATTTCTCGCATGGTGGCAACTGTTATATATGTTTCAGGTTGTCTACCTTCCTCCGGGTAGTCATGACAAAGACAAATCAGGCAGTCATCATCATGGGCCAGGAGTCGTTGGATCGAATCAAATAGTACATGCGCATCACCCCCGGGAAAATCACAACGAGCAGAGCCTAGTACCGGGTGAAACAGGGTATCACCCACGAAGAGATATCTCCCTATTTTGTAGGTTAGGCTATCTGAGGTATGACCTGGTGTGGCGATGACCTCAATCTGGCTATTCCCGAATGTAAGGCACTCTCCATCGCGCAAGAGTCGGTCAAATGCACTACCTGTGGTGTCGTAACTATCACCGAATCGATAAATGGATTTGAAATTGTTCTGAATCCTGGTAATTCCCTGCCCAATGGCGACTGCCGCGGAATACTGCTGCTTCAGTTGATACGCTGATGTGAGATGATCGGCATGTGCGTGGGTTTCTAAGATCCAGACAAGTCGTAGACCGAGTGACTCGATATCATTGATGATAGGGTCGGTGGGTTCTAAGCTGGTGTAGGAAGAAACCATGTCGTAACCCAGTACTGGATCGATCACGATGCATTCTTTCGTTTCTTTATCGATGACCAGATAGCTAAATGTGCCAGTCTCAGAATCGTAGTAATCGTTAACAATGATAGGATCTGTCATATACGCCTGTCGTTGAAGTTATTAAGTTCAGATTGATTATTCGTAATATTTATCAATCAAATCTTGAATACAGACTAGCCGTCAACTAAGATGCAACCTGTATCTGAACAGGTCTCTATTTTAGCGGTTATTTGAGGGATAGAACAATGGTTGACAAGAAAGTATATAAGACAGATTATCAGAGCGAGTTCTCAAAATTCTCCAAAGATCTTGTACAGGACCAGAATAATCCTGCGGTAAAGGCTGAAACAACGAAATACAGTCGCGTTAATGACTTAAGGGATAACAAGAAGTCTCAAAATAGCCGCACTAAACTGTGGGAAAATTTTTAATCCCAGAGTGTCCTAATACAGCTTAAACAGCTGTCAATCTGCTCGTCAGCAATCAAATTAAAATCGTGAAATAGCTACTTTCTCAGAGAAGAAAAGTGGCGTCCCCTAGGGGAGTCGAACCCCTGTTGCCAGGATGAAAACCTGGAGTCCTAGGCCTCTAGACGAAGGGGACCCTTAGAACATAAAACAGTCGCGATTTGCGAAGAAGCGCATTCTATATATGACATCATTTGATGTCAACAACTCACCCAAAATATATTGCACTAATTGATTAGATTTGTGCTGAATAAATTGGTGGAGCTAGGCGGGATCGAACCGCCGACCTCTTGCATGCCATGCAAGCGCTCTCCCAGCTGAGCTATAGCCCCTGAATCCGCAGGACGCGAATTGTATCAAGATCATCCATGCTGTCAATATAATTTTTAGTGGTGGCTAGGATCACTGTTATAAATCAGGTACATTTCCCAACAAGGAGTCTTCATGCAAAAACATTCAGCTGATGTAATCGTTGTCGGTGCCGGACTCGCTGGCATTGTCACCGCATTAGAACTAGTCAAGAAGCAACGCCATGTTATTTTAATTGACGCCCGCCCCGAGTCAGACATGGGTGGACTTGCTAATTGGGCGTTTGGTGGAATGGCACTCGTCGGTACACCGGAGCAGCAGAGTAAGAAAATCAATGATAACCAGGAACTCGCTCTAAGTGACTGGCTGAATTATGCAAAGTTTGATGAGTCTGAACATTGGGCTAAAAGCTGGGCTGAATATTACGTTGATCGTTGCATGCCCGAGGTATATGAGTATGTGAAATCTCTCGGGATGAAATTCCTACCTGCGGTAAACTGGGCTGAGCGCAGTGGGAATTCTGTGCCTAGATATCATATTTTATGGGGTTGTAGCCTGAGGCTAATACAACTCTTGAAGGAGCAACTCCAACACCATTCTAAGTATATCGACTATCATTTCGAGCAGAAGGTCCTGTCGTTAACGACAGAAAATAATCGAATTACGGGATGCCTCACGTCTGACAGAGAATATACTGCCCCTTCAGTCGTCATCGCAACGGGCGGGTTTGGCGGATCGCTAACAAAAGTCAAGGCCCATTGGCCACCACACTGGTCTCCACTCAAGCAGTCGATGCTCAATGGATGTCATCCGCAAAACGATGGTCTGCTCGCAGAACATGCCTGTTCACATGGGGCCCAGCTGAGAAATATGCACAATATGTGGAACTATGCTGCCGGAATTAAGCATCCACAGGCTCAATTCCCAGATCAGGGTCTGAGCTTGATTCCCTGCCGTTCTGCCCTCTGGGTCAAACCCTCGGGTGAGCGGATTATGCCACCCATTATGGGCGGTTTTGATACAGTCGAACTGTGTCACATCATCAATGAATTACAAATCCCCTATTCCTGGCAAATTATGAATCGTGCCATCGCGTTAAAAGAATTTGCGATATCCGGTTCGGAACATAATCCATCAATACGCGATCAAAATACGTTTGCATTTATCAGAGAACTGCTATTTGGCAATCGCTGGTTAGTCGACAAAATGGCAAGGGAAAGTTCAGAATTTATCCTTGCTGATGATCTGGACTCGCTGATTTCCCAGATGCAAACGCATTCTGAGAATCAAGAATTAAGGAAAGCTGATTTAATCAACGCCTTGAATAATTATGATGCCAGTTTGTCACGCCATGACCTCACCGATCCACAAGTCAATCAGCTGTTAACACTTCGTGAATATTTGCCCGATAGATTTAGGACGCTAAAGCCGCAATCATTGCTGAAGAAGCCACCCTTCATCGCGATCAAGTGTCGTCTAATCAGCCGCAAAAGCATGGGTGGATTGATGACCAATTTAGATAGCCAGGTTCTGGATCAGCAGCAAAATCCAATTCATGGTCTATACGCGGTGGGTGAAGCAGCAGGGTTTGGTGGTGGTGGTGCCAGTGGCGAGAAGTCCCTTGAGGGAACATTTTTATCCGGCTGCATCCTAACTGGTCGACAGGCGGCAAGAAGTCTGCTGTAATCCCCTCAGAGGTAAATTCATGAAAAAGACAGGTGCTTGGTTAATTCGGTATGCGCTAGAACAGATTGGCATTCGCCAAACGTTCGGCATTCCCGGTGTACATAACACGGAACTCTACGATGAGCTGAACAGTTCTACACAGATAGAGCCTATCCTGGTATCACACGAGGTAGGTGCTGCGTTCATGGCTGATGCCGTTAGTCGAACATCAGAGCAGATCGGCTGTCTTGCGATCGTCCCGGCTGCTGGGGTGACGCATGCCTCTAGCGGGATAGGCGAAGCATATTTAGACGGTATTCCGATGTTGGTTATCGCAGGTGGGATTCGCAGCGACTCTGATTTCGGCTATCAGTTGCATGAAGTCGACCAACATGCCCTACTTAAGCCAATCACCAAAGCCACATTTCTTGTGCAGGATCACAATGAAATTCTCAGTACGATTTATGAGGCCTATCAAATCGCCATATCTGATGAACCAGGTCCGGTATTTATCGAAGTGCCAGTCAATATACAGCTCGATAAGGGGCAGATTGACCAACTGATCGACTATCAGGCGAAGGGGCCTGCCACGCACGATCTGATGCAAATTGAACAACAGCTGGATGCTGCCGTTAAAGAACTTGCAAATGCCCAGCGAGTCGGTATTTTCGTTGGCTGGGGCGCACGCAAGGCAGTCGAATCCGTCATACAGATAGCTGAACACCTTGGCGCACCAGTAGCAACAACATTGCAGGGTTTAAGCTCCTTCCCAGCCGATCATCCATTGCATACTGGATTCGGCTTTGGTCCGGCTTCGGTCCCTGCGAGTTATGAGGCTTTCAAGGATTGTGACTGCCTGTTAGCCATTGGTACCCGCTTTGCTGAAATAGCAACCGGTAGCTATGGTGTCACAGTGCCCGAATCCTTGATCCACATGGACATTAATCCGGAAGTTTTTTCCAGGAATTTCCCTGCCAGAGTTGCGATTGAAGGTGACGCAATCGTCACAACCGCTCTGCTTGCAGAGAAGTTATCTGCCTCTGTGGAAAGTCACGACAGCGCTGAGTTACAGGGACTCATTGCGCGGCACAAAGAAACCTATCGGAATGAATGGCGCGCACATGATTCAAATGGACGGGTAAATCCGGTGCTGTTCTTTGATCATCTTCGCACCGCGCTGGATTACAGTGCCATTGTGGTGCTGGACGATGGTAATCATACTTTCCTCGCAGCTGAACTATTACCCATCCATCATTCGGGACAATTGATATCTCCAACAGACTTTAATTGTATGGGCTATGCCGTGCCGGCGACCATTGGTGCGAAACTCGTTAATCCAGATAAACATGTCGTCAGTATCGTTGGTGATGGTGCATTCAACATGACCTGTATGGAACTCACGACGGCAGTAAAGAAACAGCTAGGCCTTGTTGTTTTTATATTTAATGATGGTGAACTGTCGCAAATTGCGCAAGCTCAGGAGCGACCCTATAACCGAACGACCTGTACTCGATTACCTACTGTTGACTATAAAGCATTATCTGCAGCAGTTGGTTGTGACTATATCCTGATCAATAAAAATGAAACGATCGTGGATGGCATAAGTCAGGCGATGTCCATGGCTGCAGACAATCGTACTGTCGTGGTCAATGTTATGGTTGATTACAGCAAGTCTACCCGGTTCACAGACGGCGTCGTGAAAACGAATATCCAGCGTCTACCGACAGGCACTAAGGTCAGGATGGTCGGTAGAGCACTGTATCGAAAAATTAAAAAGCCAGAATAGTAGAGGTCGGTCTTTTCTAGCCTCTTTGATTCGCTTGCGTCTCTCTAGCCTTTATCCAGTTAAGCGCAGAATTGATTCGCGCCAGGGTCGTTTGCTTACCGAGTAATTCGCAAATCACATCGAGGTTAGGTGACATACCTACCCCAGTAATCGCTACTCTGAGGGGCATGCCAATCTTTCCCATACCGATGTCCAGTTCAGCCATTACAGAATCAATACTCTGTTGAATACCATCACGCGTCCAGTCTGAAAGTTGGGTAAGTTTATCCCGAATTAGCGCGAGAGGTTCTGCCGCTGATACCTTGAGATGTTTCTTGGCCGCATTGGCATTGTAATCTTCAAACGATCGAAACAGGTAGGTGATGGCTTCAGCCAGTGTATTTAGTCTGTCATGACGCTCAGAATATAGTGGGAAGACTTCCGCAAGTATCGCATCATCTGCGTCATCGATGCCCAGCTGCTGTAAATGCCATTGCAGATGCGGCAAAACTTCTGCCAGTGGCAGAGTTTTCATGTAATGTTGATTCAACCAATTAAGTTTTTCGGTATTGAAAGCCGATGGTGCCCTGTTAATATCCTCAAGCTCAAACAGCTCAATCATCTCAGCGACTGAGAATACTTCCTGATCACCATGAGACCACCCGAGTCTAACGAGATAATTTAATAACGCCTGTGGTAGGTACCCTTCATCACGGTATTGCATTACGCCTACGGCACCATGACGCTTTGAGAGACGTTTTCCATCATCGCCAAGTATCATGGGGACGTGGGCATAGTGAGGAATTGTCGCGCCGAGTGCCTTGAGAATATTAATTTGACGCGGTGTATTGTTAATATGATCATCACCACGAATTACATGAGTGATATTCATATCCCAGTCATCGACCACAACCGTGAAGTTATAGGTCGGTGAACCATCCGTCCTAGCGATAATAAGGTCGTCTAACTCGGAATTACTGATTTCAATCTGACCACGAACCAAGTCGTTGATGACTACCTTACCGTCGAGTGGATTCTTAAAGCGAATGACAAATGGTTTATCTTCAGGATAATCGGTTCGGTCGCGCCAGGTTCCATCATAACGAGGTTTTTCACCACGCGCTTTTTGTGCTTCACGCATTGCATCGAGTTCCACAATGCTGCAATAACAGCGATAGGCTTGGCCGTTATCCAGTAATTGCTGGATGATTTCGTTATAGCGATCGAAGCGCTTGGTCTGATAATAAGGGCCAAGATCGTGTGCTAGTCCCAACCAATTCATCCCATCAAATATGGCCTGAACGGACGCTTCGGTCGAACGCTCTAGATCGGTATCTTCAATGCGTAAGATAAATTGTCCACCAGTCTTTTTGGCATAGAGCCAACTGAATAACGCAGTTCTCGCCCCACCGACATGCAGGTAACCTGTCGGACTGGGTGCAAAACGGGTAATAACGGCCATAAAATTAGTTCTGTGGTTAAAAAAAGCGCAAGTTTATCAGGTTGGTAACAGAAGGAAAGTGGAAAAAGATTAAATGCGAGAAATTTACACAAAAACCATTGACCATCAGCGAAATCACCTTTAGAATTCGCGCTCTTGGTCGCTTAGCTCAGTTGGGAGAGCATCGCCCTTACAAGGCGAGGGTCGCTGGTTCGAGCCCAGCAGCGACCACCAACCTTTCTTTCACTTATTCCAGATTTCGCTAAATGAAAACAGTCTGCGTCTATTGTGGTTCTAATCTTGGCAATGATAAGGCCTATCAAGACATGGCAAAGGCGCTCGGCCGGGCGTTAGTCGCCAAGGATATCGCGCTCGTATACGGTGGTGCTAAGGTGGGTATCATGGGCCTTATCGCTGATACGGTGCTGGCACACGGTGGTCATGTCACAGGCATCATACCTCAGGCATTACTGGATAAAGAAGTCGGTCACGATGGCCTGACCGAGTTGCACGTGGTGCAATCAATGCATCAGCGCAAGACGATGATGGAAGAGCTATCTGATGGCTTTATCGCCATGCCGGGTGGTGTTGGTACCCTGGAAGAGTTCTTCGAAGTCCTAACCTGGGCACAGCTTGGGTTTCATAACAAGCCATGCGCCCTGCTCAATGTCGAAGGCTATTATGATCATCTCCTAGAGCATTTACAGCATTCGGTGCAGGAAGGCTTCATCAGACCAGAACATACAGCGATGGTACTCAATGAGTCGAACCCAGAACGACTCCTAGAATCGATGCTTGCCTATCAACCCCCAGTGGTAAGCAAATGGATTCGTAGCGACGAAACCTGAGGGTTACTCAGTTAGCCATTCGTTGCAGGGCCTCAGACAACAGTGATTGTGGACAGGCGAAGTTCAGCCTCAAGTAATCTTTATCACCAAATTCGACTCCCGCTGCTAATCCTACCTTTCTGTCGAGAAAGTATTGATGTGGGTCATCAGTATCAAGTCCGCTGGTATTAATCCAGGCGAGATAAGTCGCGGAGGCAGGTTGGTAGCTGATCCCTGCTATATTCTTGATCCCTTCGTTCAATAGTTGTTGATTGTCACGTAGATGTTGCAATTGAGCGAGATACCAATCATCGCAGTCGGTATAGGCAGCGATTGTTGCCTGAATGCCGAATGGATTGACCCAAAACTGTTGTTTCACCGTGTGCTGGTAAAACCTGCGTCGAAGCGATTCGTTTGGAATCACAGCATAGGCCGTAGCCAGTCCGGCGATGTTAAAGGTTTTGCTTGCCGACATGATAGTAACTGATCGTTGTGACAATGACTCCAGACTCCCAGCTGGAATATGTTTGCTCGCATCGAGAATCAAATCACAGTGCACCTCATCGGAGCAAAGGAGTGTATCGTACTCGGCGCACATTCGACCTATACTATTCAGGTCGTCAGAACTGTATACACTACCACCCGGATTCATCGGATTGGTCAGGACGAACAGCCCCCCCGCCCTTTCCTTCAAAATTTCCTCTAGTTTTGTCAAATCGAGTGTCCAACCACTGTGGCTCTGAAGCACTGGCGCAAGCCCCATTTCCATTTCATGGGTTTTGCCTAGATTGAGAATCGGGGGGTAATTAGGAGTCTGTACCGTAACTTTGTTTTGACTAAATACCTGAACGCAAGCATTCACTGCGACCATCACACCCGGTATCCATACTAGCCAATCGGGTTCGATCTCCCAGCCATAACGGCGTTGCAACCAGTTCACCGTAGCCCTGTTAAGTTCATCTATATGCTCAGCCAATTGATAACCAAATATCGCCGACTGGGCATAGTTTGAGAGTCGTTCGTGGATGGCAGGCGCAGCACGATAGTCTGAGTCGGCGATCCACATCGGTATGACATCATCGGGATAGAGAAGCCACTTCAGCGCCTGATGCTTGCGACGATCAATATCCAGGTTAAACCAATCTCGTGACATGAAGAAAAATCCCTCTGCGACTTATATTACCCGGCGATGAGTGTGTGAAGGTGCTATTCACCGACCGGCGAGAAATTAACAGGTCAACAGTCTAACATGATAACTGTTCAGACTTGGCTCCAGTTGCTGGCATCACAATTGCTTACCTGAAAGTTACTACAACAAGACTTAATTGCGGTATATTTCGCAGATGAGTACGTTTTGGAGGTTTTATGTCGATTGCTAACCGGGTATTTCTTTTATTTGGTGCCCTAATGATCATCATGTTGGGGAGTCAGTGGTACATGATGCGATCAATCACTGAGCAGGTTTCATCCGAATTAGGAAAAGTCGCTTTTTCGGTGGTTAAGGATACAGCGAGTTACTTCGTGCTTAACGACATTAGTTGGGTTGCTAATAGCCTCTCTGCGACGAACTCAATCAATCGTTCGCAGAAAATACAGTTTGAGAACGGCTCTATCAGTAGTGCTCAGGCTGTAATTGAGTTAAAAGCCCCCAGTATCGAAGTAAGAATAGACAACCAACGGACAGATAATGAAATTCAGCTGATTTCCGGTACATCCACCACCTCAATTCCACTTCCACGACAAGCCATGACTTCCGCCGTCGAGAATCTACAACAACAAATGATCATGAGTACCTTGGTTATCCTCGGCATTGGCTTACTGCTTGCAGGCTTCCTGGCGCGTCGATTGATGCAACCCATTAAACACTTATCTGAAGCTGCCCAGCAGGTCGCTCAGGGGTCGCTAGGTACCCAAATACACTACAGGCGTCGCTTCAGCAGCCCTGAGATTGCGAACAGTATTGATACCTTTAATGATATGTCTGAAAAACTTAAACGGATGCAACAGGAAAATGAAGATTTGCTTGCAAATGCCCACTATAAGGAACTCGGATATATTTCAAGTGGATTGGCACATAGTATCCGCAACCCATTGAATACACTGGGGTTAACAATAGAGCAAGTTGTTGAGTCTAAGAATTCCCTCGAGAATGGCAGGCAGTTGATCGATTCAGCCTATCGACAGATAAAACGCATAGATGACTGGGTTAGGACATTCATGACATTTGCCTTGGGATCTGAGGCGGAGACCCAGGACATTCGCTTACAACAGGTAGTACAGAGTATCATTCTTGAATGTAAACAGATGCGTAATGATGTCAAAATTTCAACCGACAACGCAGAAGGTATCATTGTGGTTGGGATAGAGGCAGAATTACACGCTATTCTCCATAGTCTGATCATCAATGCTGTCGAGGCATCCCCTCCTAATAGTGAGGTCAGCCTTGCCTTTACTAATGATGCAGGATCCGTCACATGCACTATTAACGATCATGGACACGGTATTCCTGAAGCCGTTCAGGAATGTCTATTTCAACCCCATAAAACGACTAAAGTAAATGGCAGTGGTATGGGACTATACATGGCGCAGAAGTTAGCTGAGAATCGTTACAAAGGCAGCATTGACCTTGTCGATTCATCGCCTGAGGGGACTACAATCGCATTACGGCTACAAACCAAACGGAAACTAGAAGCATGACAAGTCAACACATTCAGGTATTGGTCGTTGAGGATGAGCCTGATCAGAGGATGGTCGTGCAGTCGATCATTGAAGATGCAGGCTTCCAGGTTCGATCGGTTGCCTCGGCTGAGGAAGCCTTAGCATTACTTGAGCATGAAACGGTTGAGTTGCTTTATTCAGACTGGCAATTGCCGGGTATGGATGGTCTGTCATTGATGAAGCGGGCTCGTGCCATCCAACCTGGCTTGGCATTTATCCTTGCCACTGGCCATGGCAGCATTGAGCACGCAGTCAAAGCGATGCATGCTGGCGCAGATGATTACCTATCCAAACCATTTACCAAACATACCCTCCTATTCACCTTGAACAAGGTGAGTAAAACCAGGCAGATACTCGCCGAGAACAAATCGCTAAAACAGGCGCTTGGCATGCAGGAACGCCTGTTGGATATGATTGGCAAGTCCAGCCCAATGCAGACGTTGTTCCGGCGTGTGGAGAAACTCGCGGGTACCAGGGCTACCGTCTTGGTGACAGGCGAAAGCGGCACTGGCAAGGAACTGGCCGCCAGAGCATTACATCAACTGTCTCCGCGAGCGGATAAACCATTCATAGCAATCAACTGCGCTGCCATCCCAGAGTCACTCGCCGAAGCTGAATTTTTCGGTGCGAAGAAAGGCGCCTACACCGGGGCAAGTGCCAGTACCAAGGGAAAATTTCTTGCTGCTGACGGCGGGACCATCTTTCTAGATGAAATCGGCGAGCTGGATCTTGGTATTCAAGCTAAATTACTTCGTCTACTACAGGAAGGCACCTTAACGCCAGTTGGTAGTCATGAGGAAATTAGTATTGATATCAGACTTATCGCTGCCACCAATCGTGATCTTGAAGATGAAGTTCAGGCTGGACAGTTTCGTGAGGATCTGTTTTTCCGTTTGAATGTGGTGCCCATCGTTATGCCTCCATTGCGCGAACGAAAAGATGATATCCCTTTGTTGGCTCAACACTTCCTACAACGAGCTAGCCAAGTTCATGGCCTGGCTGAACCGAGACTGTCGGCGGATGTACTAAAAGCGCTGACTGACCATTACTGGCCCGGAAACGTGAGAGAATTGAGCAATGTCATGGAAAGACTGGTACTGCTAAGTGATGGCGAGACCGTTGCAATAGACGATCTCGATTTGGTGCGTCCAGATACCCCGACCAGTGACTATCAGTTCACCTTGCCAGCACAAGGAATTTCAATGCAACAACTGGAACGCGACTGCCTCACTCAGGCGATGCAAATGAGTAATAATAATCGCACGGAAGCAGCCCGGTTACTGGATCTACCCTACAAGGCTTTTCTATATCGTCTCGATAAATATGGCATCAAATGATTCCCGAAATGGGGAAACTGATTTCCCGAAATGGGTATTAAATCCGCTCTCATCACACGAGAGAGCCTATTTTATTGGGATTCCGTATTGGCACGACGGTTGCAACGTATCATGTGAACGAAACAAGTCGCTGTAAATACAAAGACTTTAAATACTAAGAATAGGAGAACGAAAAATGGCCAGAGCATGGTTTAGTTATGTAGTACTTGCGATTGGATTAATGATGTTAGTCGCCTCGGATAAACAGTCTATCGCAGACAGTGACAAAGAATCTGTGTCAACCAAAGTCATGAGTTTTGGTGATGCAAAAGATGTGCAGGTGTTTGTTAACAAGATGGGCAATGATGATGCCGTCGTTGAATTAATGCTCAACGGGAACAAGCATTCCTTCACTATCCCCGAATTAACTGATGGTGAAACCAAAACATTCACGACTGATGATGGAAGTGAAGTAACCGTCAAAGCAATTAATGGAAGTCAGATGGTATGGATCGGCGGTGAAGAGATTAAGTTGCCTGGACTACATAAGCGAGAAATAGGTAAAGAAGGCCTGTCATCGGTCATAACACGAATCCATGAAGTGAGTGACTTTGCAAAGGATACGGTCACAATCAGTGGCACCGAATTATCCGATGATGCGAAAAAAGCGATGGTAGATGCAATTCAGGGTGTTCTAGTCTCCTACGGTATCGAGAAAGAGGTCATGTTTCGTGATGCACCGAAATTCGAGTTCATCCATGCTGATGGTAAAAAGATAGATTTGTCAGGTCACTCATTCGATCTTCTGAACTCTGAGGACGTCGACGTTAAGGTTGAGATGATTGATGGACAGGCCGCGGAAAACGTGGTTATCCTGAAGAAGGAAATCAAAGAGAAAAAAGAACAGTAATCAACCTTGTGAGGCTATTGTTCCAGGGAGAATGAGTCGCACACAATGGCCCGACGTTCTATCGGGCCATTCTATTTTGCCACGATATGAATTCACAATATCTCTGACGACAGCTAGACCAATGCCCTGACCTTCTCCCCCCTCATCCAGTCGGTTGCCGCGCTCGAAAATTGCCTCGCGCTCAGCTTCGGGAATGCCCTGACCATCATCAACGATATCTATCCATACAAGATCCTCGCCCGCAACGGGTCGTGCGGTAACGTTCAGTGAAGACTGGCCATACTTGCAGGCGTTATCACAGAGATTTCCGACCATTTCGAGAACATCATTTGGATCGCCAAAAATAACCAAATCTGAATTGATGTCTGATTCAAATGTAATACGCTTTTCCAGATAGACTTTAGCTAGCGCCAGGAACAATTTATCAACTTCGGGTTTCAGTCGCGTACGCTGTTTGACTGGTGCTTCGCCCCCAATCACTGCTCGCTGGAGTTGGTAAGTTATCAGCCTCCGCATTCGTTCACACTGTTCACTGAAAGATTGTTGTAGTTTCTCTGAGTTGATATCAGTGATCAGTCCAGTCATGACTGTTAGAGGGGTTTTTAAGCTATGAGCCAGATCCTGTAGCGTTGTCCGGTAACGTTTCCGTTGGGTCCGCTCATGCACAACCAGGGCATTAATGTTGTCAGCAATCTGTTGTAATTCTTTGGGGTAGTCTGTTCCAAGGCGCTCACTTCTGCCAGCCTCAACATCAATAATCCCCTCCGACAAGCGTTGGAATGGTGTGAGTGCCCAGTACATTGCTCCCAGGTTAACCATTAGCAAGAGGACACCCAGCCCCCCCAGCCAGACGATGAGCGTCTGCCTGAATGCTTCGATCTCAAAGAAGTAAGGCGTTAATGACTCGGAAATCTGAAAAGTATAGATATTCTCGATATCTCCAGGACCTTCCCAGATAATACTGACCTCTGAAACTTGCAGTACCTCATCGCGGGATATATTTACTCGACTGTATTGGAACTCTCCAAGGGCCTCTTCAGTTGAATTTGCCAGTGAAAACACTCGTTCAGGCAGCTTGATACTTGCCGCTGACAAAGAGCGCCATAATAGGTCGCCATTGTCAGCGAACAGCTGAGCATATCGGCCACTGGCCAATTGATTAAACCTTTCATCAGGCAAGGCTTCGGGTAACCATAATACCCCCTGCTCTAACTCATCGGCGAGCCCCATTAAACTGTATGTCTGGATTTTTAGTTGTTCTTCCAGGCGACTATCCAGGCTAGCCACATGCGCTCTCTCTATGATGAGTCCAGCCAAGGGAAGGAACAAAATGACAACCGTAGATGCCACTAGCATTAAGCGACCCGTCAACGACTTAGGCATTAGTCGGTCCAGGAGCTGTTGATGCGGTAACCACGGCCACGCAGGGTCTGAATGGGCTTAAGCTGATTGTCTGGGTCGAGTTTCTTGCGCAATCGTCCGATCAGCACTTCAATTACGTTACTGTCACGATCATAATCCTGTTCATAGATATGTTCTGTCAGTTCAGTTTTTGAAATAACTTTATCAGGGTTATACAGCAGATATTCCATTATTCGATACTCATAGGCCGTCACATCGACAGTCGCACCTGAAATACTAATGACCTGCTTGTTAGTATCGAGACTGATGGGTCCAAGAGTGAATATTGAATTCGCCTGCCCTGCTGCTCTCCTAAGTAAGGCATTGATTCGGGCGATCAACTCAGGCATATGAAAAGGTTTAGTTAAATAGTCATCAGCACCGGAACTTAAGCCATCCACCTTGTCCTGCCAATGATCGCGCGCAGTGAGGATGATAATGGGGGTTTTATTGTCATCCTTACGCAGTTGTTCAATGATTTCTGTGCCTGATTGTTTAGGTAAGCCCAAGTCGATGACCATCAGGTCATATGCGTATTCCTTGGCATAATACAGCCCTTCTTCACCATCATAGGCTTGATCGGGCGTGAAGCCGTTATCTCTCAGTTCTGTGGCAACCTGTTCTGAGAGTGGACGTTCGTCCTCTATAACCAGAATACGCATATCACACTCGCTAGTTAATTCGAATGACTACGCCGCTTTTGCCATCGACGAAAACCGTCCGGACACGTTTTTCAGCCACGAGCATCTTTATTCGATAAACTGCCGGTCCTTTACTGCGAATCAAAGAGGCCGAGAGCACCTTGCCATTGACCTGTCTTTTGGCTGCGCTGATCGCCTGACTTTTACTGATAATCCGTGGCTTTTTTTGATCGGAATCGTAGGCGACGTGATATTGATTTGCTTGAACTCGGTTATGGGGGCTGAGCATACAGCAAAACAAAACTAAAAGTATGGCAATCAGTAAACGCATCATTCTCATTCATATAAAGGAAACAGTTTGATCGTTTCCTTTATGGGTTATCGACTTCTGTGGCTATAGGTGTCAGCAACACGCGTATCTTTAATGTATCACCCGGTTGATAAGGAAGTCTGGATTCAAATGTACGGTCATTGTAACGATAAACCACATTGTAGCCAACAACCTGTTCCTCATCCCATGTAACCGGGATCATGTCGCAGTGTTGCTCTACCCGCTCATTCGTGACGACTCTGCTGTTACTTTTACCGATTTCTTTACCGACTAATGCGCCAGCAATCGTTACGCCCGTGCGGTGTTTACTACGACTGCCCAGGGCATGCCCTACTGCAGCACCCAAAATGGTTCCCACCAATGCGCTACCATCTCTGGCACGACGCTCATAACGGATCACCTTCGGCTTGCACTCTCGTTCATAGTCTGTGCGTTGAACAATCTTGACGACGGGTGTCGCTTCAAGAACGGTAGCGTAATCATAATGAAAAGCCTGCTCAGCATGAGCCGTGGTGCCAAGGATTGCAGCAACAGAAGCTAGAATTACTTTTTTCATTTGGAAGTCTCCTAATCATAGAGGTTACTGCACTATCATATGATCAGGAAACTGAACTGAAACTGAACGTTAGCTACCTTAGGCAACCATTTGCTGGGCAATTGAATTGAGCTCTTCTTCGTCAGCAACAATAAGGTCTAATGCGCGGAAAGCATCATCCTCATCAAGTCCAATCGTTTCAAGGATGGATTCAGGCAAGACGAGCTGAGTTGCATCGCCAATGTCAATTCGTTTGAGCAGTCGGTTGGCCACCAGTACCAGGTTGGAATAGACAGCATGATCACGCCATACATCCTCATGGTGATGCCAGCGAACCGCTGCGACCAATTCATCAGGCATGTTCCAGGATTTCATCAACCACTCACCGACTTCTAGATGTGTGGTACCCAGAAGATACTGCTCGATATCAGCCAGTGGGATGTGTGGGTTCATCTCAACGTAACGATTGATTAGATAAAATTGTGGTGGAAACAAATGTCCCAAGATAAGCTGGCCAAAGTTATGCAGTAACCCTGCGAGGTAGATTAAGCCACGTGATGGGCGAGTCTTCTCACGGATGAAGCCACACAGCTTCTCACACAATGTGGCACAGTAGACGGACTGCTTCCAATAGGCCTTGAGTCCGAGTGGACCATCGTTGCCTACGTTAAACGCTTTACCAACCGATATACCGAGGGCAAGGTTGAGGACCAGATCAAAACCTAACACACGACTTATTGCGGTCTGGATGGAATCAATTTTTCCCTGATAGCCATAATATGGTGAACTTGCCCAACTGATAACCTGTGCCGACAAGCTCGGATCCTGTTCGACGACTCTCGCTAATTCGGCAGCGCCTGCGTTAGGATCGACACGCAGTCGCATGACTTCCTGGGCAATGGTGGGCATCGCCGGAAGGTCGAGAGTTTCCTCAACGCGCTGATGAATGCGTTTCGGCGTGAAGCTTAATAGTTTGTTTTCCTCGCCATCGTCATGATGATCGATGTTATACAACTTCTCTGGTGGACAAGAAAAGCGGCTAATCATGGCGGTGCGGTTGATTCGAGAAAAGTCTGGTCCGCCAACTTTAATGAATGACCAGTTAGCGCCTGAATCAAAATAAATATGAGAGCATCTGGTAACTGCTTCATCGATTACCAGATCGAGTTCTAGCAGTCCTGCTAACGGCGTTCGCTTTTCTGCGGCACCATCTGCAATGGAACTATGATAATTATGTACAAGCTCAATAGAGTCACCAAACGCCGATGTCAGCATACTGAAATCAAGTAAGTCAGATGCCCTCAGTGCAAGCATCATGGTGCGGCCCTGAGTTTTTATCACCAACGTTCTGACGAGCTGTTCCAGAGGTATATGGCTATCTCGTGCAGCGGCTAGAAAGGATTCGTGTGATTCGGAGTTAATTGTCTCAAAGTTGACTTGAGCTTCATTAAGTATCTTTTCGGTGGTGTCAGGGATTGACATGCTGCATCTGCTTCATTGAATAAAATATTATTCTAGTAGAACAATGTAGTCATGTCAGCATGCTTTTGCGACTTCTTTCACAGTTTCCCATGCAGTAGGACGATTGTGCTTTGCATATACCCTGATATAAGAAGCCCTAACGAGATCTCCGAGACATTCGTCGAGTAATTCTGATGACATGTTGGTTGCGCATTGCAGCCCGAAGGTACTCATGATTTGGTCTTGCTCTGAGATCAAGCGATAGATGTGAGCGTGATCCTTGCCAAACTGCTCGAGTATTCGATCGAATACTTGTTCATTATTATTCTTCATGCTGGCTTAGACCTCTTGTAAAAAGTTTAGTTCCATCGCGCAGAGATAGGTGAAAAAATAACTTCAAACTACCTGGACAATTTACGAGGCGCGGATTATGAAGCTTCATTTTTTAAAAATCAATATTGACTTGTTGCAAAATATTAGCAGTTCACAATGACACCGGTGACAACAGTTTCTGGCTGGGTATATGAATGTATAGAGTTCTCATCGGTTCGACCGCTAGAAATGAAAAACCCTGCTATAAGCGGGGTTCTTTTCATTTGGCGCGCCCGGAATTACTAGGGGCGTCTTGCCCTTTGACATTCGGGCCGCAGTAGAGCGCTTTTGGCGCGCCCGGAACGATTGATAAAATCACCATTGCCTCTGGTGATTTTACCCCTTCGGGGAGCTGACGCTTCCAATTTGCTCTGTAATCGCAAATTGTCGAACTACGTTCTCATCGGTTCGACCGCTAGAAATGAAAAACCCCGCTATAAGCGGGGTTCTTTTCATTTGGCGCGCCCGGAACGATTCGAACGTCCGACCGCCTGGTTCGTAGCCAAGTTAAGTAATCAATAATATCAACGACTTATATACCCCAATTCCCACAGAGTATATGAGTTAAGCGCTTGTTTTATATGAGTTAGAGGGTGTTATTTGTGGGAAAAATAAGGGGTTAATTGTGTCAGATATACCAAATGATATGTCAAAGCGTGAATATTTTGCTGGACTGGCGATGATGTCTCTAATACAAGAGCCAACCATTGTGCAGGCACACAGAAAAAATACCCGCGAAATAGCTTCCGCCACCAGCAAAATTGTCGCCATGCATGCTGCTAGTTTCGCAGATGCGTTGCTTGATGAACTAAAGGGCGAGGTTTTGGAAACGGTTATATTGCCTAGAGATGAATATGAACGATTAGTTTATGAGCGTGATTATTGGGAGAATGCTATGAAGAACGATTCTCCAGGTCATCATGAATTCTTGTTGAGTAAACTAGAGAGCGAGAATGAGTGATGGATATAGTTGAGAAACTGAAGTTTTGCTTAGGTGCAAATATTGCACCCGGACAGCAAACAACTAACGAGGCTTATTTGGAAATAATGCGTTTGCGAAATGACCTCATTTGTGAACATGAAAATCATGGCACTACTATAGACGATAGAGACCATTGGGAAAGCAACGCCACGGAACTTGCTGAGCTTGTAGGTAAGTTTTTCTCTATGTCTGTAGGCGAACATTCGTCTGGCAATTGCCCTGTGCAAAATGCCATAAGCATTTTAGAGAGCGAGGGTGAGTAATGCCTTATCTTAAAAAAGAAGAGCTATATCATCATAATGAGGTTGGTCAATTCGGCATCCACATAAAAGTTTATGTAAACAATTGCGGCGAATTTTATTGCCCAGTTCCTGAGAGGTTAGAGACTGTTCTTGAGCCGTTTTATAACAACCATGGATTACTGGTTCAGACACGCAAAAATAGCGACAAATGCAATGTTTATGCTGAATCCTTGGAATCATTAAAAGAGGGTCTTTATAGAGTAATGGCGGATGTTTTCAACCCATCTGTTACAGAAGAGCATGTCATCATATATAACATTGATTCGCATGTAAGTTTCGCTGTTGATGATAACAACGAGGTTAAACCTAATTGCTATTACCCGAACACAAAATGGCCTAGTGAAGACAGAGAGCTATACGGTGGACATCATGCCGCAAACCCATCAATCGGAGGTTATTCTTTATGTGTCGGAGCTAGAGCGAAAACCAAGATAACTCATGCGTACGGGGAAACTAAAAAAGTCAAATATATTGATTACTATAAAGACGGGGGTCACCTCGGCACTGAAAACCCTGCTCAAAAACTAAATAGCTGGACGTCAATTAGTCTCAATCCCAAGAAAAGCAAAGAAATTCCGTATACCGACGAAGCCGCATTATTTTTTCACGAGTTGTTAATGGGCATGGCCAAAATATCCAAACTGATTCAAGAGAACACCCACACAGAAGAAAAAATGCTTGCCTTAATTTCTAGTGGAAACAGTTTGTTGGGTTATGAAGCAACCACCCAAAATGAGGACATGAAGTGCTAAGCAGAGGTGGAAAAATCGAATACAGATGCGCACATTGCGACAGTCCAGATATATATGAGGGCTATCATCAGCTTATGGGAATGAGTGTGTATTCATGTCGCTCTTGTGGAATTTGGGAGCAGTGGAAATATCGGAAGAAAATTCCGCTCAAGAACGCCGCCAAGTGAGGATATGAAATGAGCGAGGCTTTATTTATTATTTGGTTATGTGTCGTGCTTTGTTGCGCATATAGGATTGGATACCTTCTTGGAAAGCGTGACGAAATGAAGCGAAACTTCGAAAATGAGCAAAAGAAGATTGATCGCAAATACCTCCCAGGAGGAAATACTCTTATTGCTCGCACTAAATACACCTACAACACGGGCGAGAAATAAAAACGCCCCATTTCTGAGGCGCATACATCAGACTCCTGGCTGCCTGTGCTAGCTCTTGGCCGAATGAGGTTACTGTACGTGAATACTTTTTATTTGGCAGTAGCTAATGTCTGAAGATTAACGTAGAGATTGTATAAAAAGCGCCCGTAACAGGAATCAGTATGGTTAGTTGAACGGGCGGTGAAGTTTAATTAGTTAAAGTAAGGCGCCCGCCAATCACTGCCACCCGGTTCTCATAATACCACTCATGCTGTTGCAGAAACGTTAAGCCATCTGGCAAATGACCTCCTGTGTTATCTGAAGGGTCAATAGCGTCCTGAAGTTCTAGATAGTCCTGAATGGCGGCATTGAACATATCTAATGCTACCTGAACTTCTTGCGGAACATTAAGAGTGGCGCGATCAAATATGATTTCACCTCTTAGGGCGTTCCATTGGCTGTCTTCATTGACAGATAACGTAATAATTGCGTTGTCAGTGTCTAAGGTCTCTGTAAATCGAAACTCAAAACCCTCGATTGTAAAAGATTCTTGGCCTTGTATTGGCAATATATTTGATGGCATTCCTCGCCCCTTGTTAAGCCTGATGTGTTGTGTTTACTACAATGGTCGCCACGGCAGTATCATTATTCTCATCTGTGGCGGTGACTCTAAATGTTGCGCTTCTAGTCGTATTGGTACCGCTTGAAGCAAATGAGGTGGTCGCTGCATTAGGAGAGTTAGGTGTTATTGCCGTATCCCCTGAAACTCGAGTCCAGGCATAAGTGATCGTGCCCGACATATTGGCAGCTGCTGCAGTGACTGAGGTAGTGTCATCTGGACCATTCGCCAACGTTTCGTTTATTGATGATGGGGTTATGGTGACAGCCTGGCCATGCTGGATTCTGACCGGATAATCTGCCTCAACAAAGTTGCCATCTGCGTCTGTAGCTCGAAGCCTGAATACTGCACTTCTGGCAATATCTTCTCCATCACTTGAGAACTCTGTGTCTGCATCAGAGGGGCTATCAATCGTAATATCTGCTGAGCCTGACACACGAGTCCATAAATATGTTGCAGGTGTTATATCTTGGAATGACGGCGTGACCGTTGCTGTTGTGTGGCTTCCATTGGCTACATTACTGCTTATCGATTCGGGAGAAAAAGTTATTCTGGGTTGATACTGATAAGGAGAGCGCTTTCTCTGAATGAGATAGCAGTTCTTTAATGACCAATCCTGATCATATGCCGAATCAGCGCGAACGCTGAAACTGATGTCCTCTGCAGCAACGCCTGAGAATGCCCTGGCAACTATGCCAGATCCAAAGTAATCACCCGCAACTGTGGCCGAATGAAATGCTTCCATTGTGGTGGAGGTGTTCGCGCCATCTTTTCTCAGCACGATTTCGATACTGTCTGTGCTACTAAATGATGTTGGGCGCTCTAAATGCGATAACTGCACAACTAACGTATAGTCATCCGAATCTTCTAGCGTAATATCAGGAGACTCAATCTGGTGCTGGAATACCACGCTATCATCAGAACCCTGGGTCAGAGATGGGACGCCGGTGCCGACATCAGCCAGTATTGACCAGTCAGAAATATCATTGCTGAAGAAATGTGGAGTGTATTTTGTTAACCACTCACTATAATCATTCCATGGGGTCCAGTCTGCTGCTGTTGTGCCTGCTGGGTAAGTCGATGGAGATGGGTTGATAAAGTTACCCTCTAATCCAGGCTCAAGACTTGAAATGGTGTCCACTACAGCACCTACCGATACCCACGAAGTAATATCGCTTATATCAACTGCCGTTTGTAATGTGTTGTTCACCGATAAGATCGCTTCTTCGTTATCAAAATCAATGAATAACCATACCGTGTCGCCGCTTCCCCATGATGTACACCAGGCTGGCGACGAGACAAACGATCCGAAATCATAGCCAGAGCCACTACCCTTAAAATTCAGGATCTGAGGATCACTGGCATTAATTCCGCCTTGGAAGTGAGCGCTATTACCTTGGAGCAATAGTGAAACAGCACTATGGTTTGCCTCGTACTTCATATCAAATTCAATGAAGTACTTCCCTCCATCACCAATATGCCTCAGAAGCTTTGAATAGAGGTTAACTTGCGTCGCATTAGATCCTCCGCTACCAGAGGCTTCTGATTGTACATCCCACCCATTGGCATCACCTATTCTCTGATTCAGAGAGAAACGGACATCATCAGTACCGTCTGTTGTATTCGAATAAGGGTTATAAGCATAAGCAGCTGGCAGGCTGTGCAAATCTTCATCCCATAATAACGTCGGACCAGGCTCGCCGGTGTATTCTGGATCAGGAGGGGTTTCTACTGGTCCACAAACAAAGATAGGATACGTAGTCTCTGATGCGGGGACATAACGAACACTTGCGGCCGCCAGTCCATAGTTAAACGATGAAAAACCTCGGTAATAGGATGATGCTGGCTCAGGCAATGCAGCCACACTCGTGCTGCCTAGTAATTCTGGACTTGATAACTGCGTTTCTACAGGAGGCGAATCACCTAGTTCCGCTTGGAAGTTAGCTGTGGTTAATGGTGGAGTCGTGTTATTAATGCCATCGATGAGAATGTCTAGCGCACCAGGGCCACCGCCGCCACCGGTACCACCGAAAACACCATCAGGGCTAATCCCTGCGCCACCACCAAATGCACCTTGAGAGCCATCATCACCTGATAGGTTTATTAATCCATTCGCACCGATACCAAAACCACGGCAGACTATTCGAAGCCCTGCTCCACCATTTCCACCAACGCCACCTGGACCATTAGTCAGTGTCGCATTGTCACCACCTGCCTGGCGGTCGTTATCGAATGAAGTTAAACCACCGGGACCAGGCACACCACGCAAATCATCATAAAGCCCTTCGATAACACCAGCATTGTTTGTAATAACGGTATTAGGGAATTCTTCGAATAAACCAGTCGCTAAAATACCTCTTTCACATCTGAAGCCATTAACAACACTATAAACTGAACCGCCACCGCGAGACTGTCCTATAAAGCCCTGCTCTCCACGGTAATCATCGTCATCACCACCCGTTTGAGAGCTACTGACTGCAGCATGGCCGTTGCCTTGGCCATTGATGGTTCCGTTATTCTGGAAGAAGCCTCTGACACGTAAATAAACGTTATCCTCAAGCGTAAGAGTTCTACCAAAGGGAATAGTTAAATCGCCTTCATAGAAGTAGATACCTTCACTCATGGTGTCGCCACCAGTGAGAGTAACGTCTGCTGCAAGAGATCCTGCTGTGATTGTTGCTACATCATCGAGGTTAGTGCCTGTCTGACAGTACCAGTTATCAGGTAACTCACTATTACCGCCTGCGCTGCCTGTTAACAGTGAGGCTGGTTGTGTAGAGCCATATAATTGAAGTGAAACGGCCTGAGTTAACTGATTAACCGTTATCCCTTGTATTTCCATGGCCCTATCTAAGATGTTGATGCCGGTGTGATCATGTAAGTAAGGAAGATTAACCCTGACAATATCGCCGACTTCAAGATTATTCAGACTTGGTAAGACATCGAGCGTCAGGTTGATAGGTGGCCCTGCCACTCTATTTCGAAAGGTTGAGAACATCGATTGGATCAAGTCGGATGTATGCCTTTCTGAATGCAAGCCATACAGCCTAATGTCTTTCTCTGATTCTATCTCGTTTCTGATTATTGAGGTGCCATCGACATACGTGTTTCTACGATAAAAGTCTTTATCTCCATTCTGAAGCTCAAGCCACCCCCAATAGACGTTGAGAATGTTACGTACAGCGGCTAAATCATATTTTAGGGCTGAATATTTGACGACATTTGTTTCATTGAGCTCAGCCACATAAGAAGCACCAGGCTGAACTGAGCCGATGCGTTTAAGTGATAGTTTGCCATTAGGGAGAATAATCATGACGCTACCGAGAATTGATAATATTTGCTGCTCAATGAAGCGTTTACCATCTGTCTTGGTTAGGCCCTCAAAACGCACCATTCGACCTACAGTGTCATCGGTTGAGTCATATAGGTCTGTACCAATATCAGTAAAGCTATCCAAATCGACCCACTCAGTGGCTACACCGAGATGATAGTGCTCAGGCAACACATCGGGTGACTGACCAATCAAATCGCCTGTTAGAAGCGCGTAGGCCAGTTTAACGGCCGGCATTTCAAGATAGATGTACTCTGTTACTTCAGGAGAGTTGCCTTCGTTACTGCCGACTTCATGCAATTGGTCCTCTGTACCGAACAGTCCCCTGGTCACACCAGTGAATGAGGTGTCCGTTTTTCCAGTCGCTGAGCATATCTCATAGCCGTTACTACGCTTAATCTTGAAGTAATACAGTTCTACTGACGGATCGAGGCTGTATGATGTGCCATGCGGTACCAAACCCCATCCATTGGTTGAAAACACCTCAACAGTGGTGTCGCCAGCTGGCAGTGTCGCTGATAGGCGGGTTTTCTTTGGCTCTAGAATGTTCTTACGTGCTTCGCGCTGAATATCCCGGCATGAGACGTTGTACACCTTATCCATATAGGTGACTTGCCTGTCGATCTTCTGAGTCTGTTTTAATACATAGTCATCCCAGTCTAGCCCTTCATAGCCGACATATAACTCGACTGTCTTGCCCTTCAGGCCGTTATCATTATCCTGCAGCTGCTCTCTGAATACATCAGTGACCGATTCATTGAAATCAAGGTTTTCGAATGAAATGCCGCCGATAGTCGCATTGAAGTTATTTGGGTCTATTCTTTGGGAAGTGGACGAGGTTTTCCGAAGCACACCGTCAACCGTAGTTTCACCAGATATGGTTATGTCGTCATGAGAAGTGAAGTAAATAACATTGCTGTCATCGAAATGAATTGCGATTACCAGGCGCAGGGATTTGCTGGCCGCACTATTGGCAGCCTCAAAGTTGGCATTGTGAACAAGCATTAGACGGTTCTTACACGGAAGCTATAGGAAAAGTACTGAGTAAAACCCTGGCGAGTCTTGGAATAGGTCTGCGGTATCATTAGAACGGTTATTGGGTCAACAGGGGAGGCTTCAGTTCCATACAGATCAATAGTGAATGTCTCACCTGCTGCAACACTGGCATGCAATTCTTTGAACTTTGCAATGAGTGTCGAATCATTTGTTGCTACAGTTCTTAAAGCATATTCATAATCGATTCGGTGTAACACTCTCTCAGATACGCCAGATAACGACCGTGATTCTTTAGAATGTTCAATGGGTCGCTCATCCTCTTGCTCAATACCGATGTCTATCTTACCGTCAGAGCCAGAACCGCCGACCAGCTGGCGAGTGGGCGTGTATTCAATGTACATAGCCGCCCCTATGGATCTCTCAGATCGAGACCATTTCTTGATTCAGGTGAGATTAAAACCAAATCGCCATTATCAATCATGTCTTTTTGTTTGCTTGTAATCCACTCCGCTGCATTTTCAGCAACCATGTCTCCATTGACGATATAGTAATTTTTTGTGACTTTCTCCGGCGGCTCACTTTGATTAGATGACTGTCTTACACTATCAAGATTGACAACGTTCGAACCACTCGCATTAGCAGACACGCTACTACCTAATGAGCCACCACCGCCAGCACCACCTTTAGATAACCCTCCGATGGCACTGGCTGCTATGGCAGCTACATTCAAGTTAGCCAGTGTCTCAACGTGCGCTGCAGCCGCGAGATTTGCTGGATAAGGCAATGAAGCCATTGTCTTAGCTACCGCGACTTTGCCAGCGACGAACGCATCTGCTGCAGCAATCACTTTACTGGCAACAAAAACAGCTTTCTGGATCTTCTCGCTTTTACCTCCAAAGGCAGCCATTATGCCCAATACTGCATCAGCTATTGCCAATCGATTCTGTATTTCTTTCTTGGCTGCTTCGCGATCAAGCGCATCCTTCTCTTTGTTATAGTCTTCCCATATGTCTAACCTGAGTTGCTTTGCCTGCTCCTCGAGGCCCAGCTCCTGGAATAATTTGTCATTAAGGAAAGCAAGTCGCTCATCACGCTGCAGAATCAATAACTCCTGCTCCGTCATGAACTCTGTCTGCATTCTTGCTAGCTTATCTTGGAATTGTTGGATTTCGTTTTGAGTGGCTGAGGAATCAGTGCCATCGCCATCTCCAGAACCCAAATTTGCGAGTCTCTGCTGAAGCTGTATTGTTCTTTCTTGGGCTAAAGCATCAATTTCATTAAAGAGCCGATCTATTTCATTCTTTAATGCAACTGACGGCAACTCCTCCATCATCATATTGTGTAGCTCTTCACGAGCGATGCTTATAGCTTCTACCTGACTCTGTGCAAACGTTTCGAAAATAGTCGCGTCGCCTTTAAGGCCCCGCAGGAATGAAGCAGCGCTTTCTACTGATTTCCCTAGATCGTCATCGATTAGTTTTGCCATCTCGGCATAGCCCTGGACAATAGTTGATGCAGTATCGAGCAACGTATTGCCAAGTTCGGTAACCAGGTACATGAGCCCAGAAAACACTTTAGCCAGAGTGGCATTGACGCCTCTGCCAACAACCTCTAATCCTTTCAAGATAATTTGAAGGCCATGCACTCCATCTGCCAAGGTGCCTACCACAACCGCAACAGAATTAAATCCACTTTGAATTATTTGCGCCGCTCCATTGCCTTCTTTACTCAAGTCGACAAACTCTTCAGCGAGAACCTCTACGATCGGCGCCACCTCAATAGCAATTTTGTTAAAAACGCCCTGAAGAGCACCTTGAGCCTTATCCATCGACTCTTTGGCCATGCGTAGCTTTTCGGCATCGATGTCAGATATAGATATGCCTAGTTCACGGGCTTCATCCTGCATATCCTTTAATCCCTTAGCGTTGTCCTCGAGTAGAGGCAGTAAACGAGACGCGTCACCAGCAAGCATTTCCATGAATGCAATACGTTCACTGCGAGTGCCTACTTCATCTAATGCTTCACCAATTTTGATGAGCTGCTGATCTGGGGCAAGCTTGACTAACTCGCTTGCTTTGAGATTTAACTGCTCAAATAAATCGGTTGCACCACCGCTACCCACTGCCGCAAACTCACCAACTTTCTCAGACACATCCTTGAATATGTCAGCCATCTTGTCGCCTTCAATATTGAAAGACTTGGCTGCATACTGCCATTCCGATAAAGCTTGTGAACTAACACCAACAGTTTCTGCAAGCCGACCCATTTCAGCACCAGCAGTAATCGTTCGCTCAGTGATTAAGGCTAGACCTGCGCCAGCGCCCACAGCTAACTGACCCAACTTGTTAACCAGATCACGAGACTGTTTGGCAATGTCTTCAAATGCTTTTTTTGTATCAGCATCAGCTATGATGGAAAAAACGTACTTGTTATCTCTTTGCATCTTTTTCTCTTGATATGGCAAGGTGGTTATCTATCAGTTGCATGGCCTCTAGATACACATTGGGTTGATCGCGAAAGCCGCCATCCTTGTACAGAATTTTGTGTTGGTAGCTGTTAAACAGTTTCTGAAACAGAAGCTCTCGATTCGTTACTCTTGGATATAAACAGGTGTTGGTTTCAATAACACCGGGAATTTTCCATTGATTGTATGGGGCTGGGTTGTTCTCATCGCAGTGCCGGCCCCATTGACAGCTATTGCAATTGAAGTCATCTTTGTTAGAGATAACTTCAACTGCGATGATTAGTTTTTTTCCTCAACCTGAGAAAGAGTTGAGATATGCATAATCCTCTGAAGAATTTCGCCAATCACAGACATTGGCAATGAACGCAGGTTCGCTGGACTAAATTGCATAGGCTCCCCTGACTCATCTTCGATATTCTTCCATGCTTTTACCTTTTTGAGGACGAGTGAGAGTTCTCGCTCACCGAGTGCCATTCGAATATTCCCACTATCATCAAGACCTCCATAGCCAGTAGATGAAAACGCCAGGTATTCAATCGAAGTCATTGGCTCAATCTTGAATTCAGATGGAGATGATTCATCTTTCTGTGAATCTGGTATAAACCACTCAGGCTCTAGGCCTTTAGTAACTTTAATCGTCATGCTGATTCCTATGTGAAAATGAAGTTAACTGCGTCGTCATCACCTACACAGCCCAAACCCAGATCACGGGTTCTGATGTTGTCCCTATCAGCCTGGCTTAATTCACGATAATAAGCTTCAGTCAAGTCGAGTTGATAGCGATTACCTGCTGCGCTCCCAATTACACCAGTAGTGATTGCTTTTGTATTACCGGCTTTCCAGTCACCCACCCAGTCTTGTGTGGCCACTAGGGTGTCTTCGGGATCAAATGAGCCTGTCATGTCCCGATCGGCAATGAATACTTCCGAATAACCATCAGGTGCATTGAAATCAGGCGGAGTGACAACCTCATTGCCCAGGTTAAATGTTAACGCTGAGATAACGGCTGCATACGCACCTACAGAGAATGAGCCATTGATTACAGGTGGAGGAACAGTGCTGTCATAAGTTGCTGTTATCAATGCGGCATCAGAATCGCCACCATCATGGCCAGTGAAGGTGAATGACGCCATACCTTTGTCACCAACAGTTAAATTGATTTCAACCGTGCCTCGGGCACCCGTAATCACATTTAACTTACCATCCTGATAATAGTAAATAGTACAGCTCTCAATCGCCGTACTAACAGGCTCATAGGTGACAGACGTATCTGCAACGATAGTTTCGCCAAATCCACACGCTCTCAATGCAGCGCCAATCTCAGGTGCGGTACCAGCAGTACCCGATCCCTTAATCTCTGCATCAAATGTTATTTGAACCAGATTGCCAGCGTGAATGCTCTGCTCTTTCCCAAGCGTCGGTTTGATTGGATTTCTCTCAACCATTCGAGCGCCTTCATAGGATAGTGCAACATTCTCAACCAGCATGGCATCTGTTCCATCAGGAGAGCTGTCTGTGTTGTATGTTGATTCAATTTTCAGAGCGATAAGCTCTCGCTTAGTAAGCATGGTTATTTCTCCTTGCTAGTTGACTTCTGATCTTTCTCAGAAGGTTTCTTTTTAGGATCAACAGTGCGACTGCCGCCCTTTTTAGGGATAAACTGTTTTTTCATTGGTTTTTGCCTTAATTTGCAGGATCGGTATAGCTATGGCGGTAATGAATGCGCCATTGCTGTTGTAACAACATGGTTGGTGTTTCTGCGTCTGGTGACATCTCAGGCGCTTGCTCCGCGATTAAATCAGTGTCTATCACGTAATCAAGGCCGAGGGTGATGTCTGCTATCATCGCGATGTATGTCTCTTCTGCTACATTGCTCGCCACCAGATCTAATTGATCAGGACTGTCGCTGACGTGTATGGAAACAATCACCTCAAGAAAACGATCAACCACGCTGCCATTTAAAATCTGTTCAATAGTATCCGCCCCACGCTGAATGGTGATGGCCGGTGTTGTTCTGGCCGGATATACTCTGGTTTGCGCTACATTGCTCCCAGTCGTATCCAGTCCGGTTAAAAGCGTTGTGATGGTATTAATGATTTCTTGTGAACGATGCATTTAAACTCGCCTTAATACCAAAAGAGTAAAGAATTCATCTTGTTCCTGGACAACTTCTGCAACATAACTAACGCTATTAATGACAATAGTGTCACCCTCGCTGAAATCAGTGAGATCAGCTGCAGCGCAGAATAAAGACGTCACAAGACCTGATATATCATCCGTCTCGATATATTCCTTTTCGAATATGCCTGGTATGGATAACGAGCCAGAGGTCGCCACCACATAACCAGGCAGATCAGGATTGATGAACTCGGTTGGGTTCATTACTTATCAGACTTCTTACCATCTTCGACTTTTGTTGCTCGGCCTAGATTAACTAAGAGCCTGCCCTCTGCGTCATCAACATCGATTGTTTTGGCCTTTACTTTGCCGTCTTTGTCTTCCAGCACATGGCGCTCGCCACCAGCAACGGTGGACTGTGTTAATTTAATTTTCATCATTTTCGACCTTTATTGAAGGAATTAAAAAAGGGGCCTAAGCCCCTTTCTAAGTTAGTGTCAATCTAGCTACTATGCTCCGTCGTTACAGTAGCAGAATGACTCAGGGTGACGAACAGCCACATCACAAGTCTTGAACGTGACATAGCGAACTTTGCCCTTCAGGCTGTGAGTGTAAGGATCGACATCAATCTCAAGGCCGCCCCATTCACCAATCAGTAAGTCACGGAAGTTACCAAAGAAGTAATCCTCAGCAGTTAACTGATTCGACATAGTGTATGGATAGCCTTTGATGCGATCGTTCTCACCAAGGATGAAGTTGCCTTCAACGCCTGAACCCTGCTTAGGAGTGGTTGACAGTGCTTCCCAGCCTTCAGCCTCAATGATGAAGCGTGGAGTACCAAGCAACGCATTATCTGACATAACTTCCTTAATCATGCGAACAATCTCAGCGTAAGTTGGATCAGCGGCAGCAAAGTTAAATGTATTGATACCTGTTTGGTTAACAATACCACGCGGTTGACCAGCGGCTGCTGAACCATATAGGCCAGCAAGGTCAATTCCAAGCGCCTGAGCGATCGCTAAGTCTTGCATTACGATGCCTTCAATAGCGGGTGTAGACTGCTGGAACAGTCTGCGAGTGACTTCTGTGTAACACGCCAAGTCTTTTGGTGTCAGCGTTACCTGGTCAAATGCAGGATCGTCCTCAGTCGCATCGCCATCCTCAGCAGAAATCCAAGTGCTTGCTGCGCCAGCAGTCTGACGAGGAATTGCTACATCGCCAACCAAGCCAGGCAAGAGCGTTGCACCAGCGTTCATAAGAGCTGAAGCATTGCGAAGCACCTCAATATATGAGCCTGCTAACAAGTTAGTCGCTACCAAGTTACCACCAGCTGTAGGTGTGCCTGCAGAAAGGTCACGTTTGCCAGCACTCAGATCTAATACTGAGTTAGGCACAAAGGCTCCGCGCTGTTTGAAGTCTGAACCGAAGCCCTTACACGCTTCATTACCAACTTCAAACTCAAATGCAGCATCCGATTGAGCTCGCTTGTCATTTGGATTTGCAATCGCATGCATCAGACGAGTCAGGCTGAAGCGCTGCTGATCGTTATTCGACAGATCAATATCACCCTTGTGGCGAGTCTCAGAACGAGCCTGGCTGTTGCGCTCACCAACTGCTTGCAGAGCTTTTTGGTTAAACTCGGCGATGTCCCAGCCTTCGCTGATTGCTTCACGGGCCAACTCTGGCAACTCGTACTCATCGGCTACGCTCTTGATCATATCAATGCGTTTAGTTTCTTGTGTTCGCAGTTCTTTTAACTCTGCATCCCTGTCGATTTTATCGGCCTCGACAACTGGCTCTTTTACTACATCGTTCATAATTATTTCCTCTTTAGAACTTTGTGATTTATTTTGAGTCTCGATAGCAGGATTGCTATCTTCGTCGCTTCGGCCTACTCCGACACTCGTGTCAGCCGGTATTGAAACAATCGAAACTTCGAAAGGTTCCCAGTCTTTCACCTCCACGAGGTTTGGCATTCCCTCTCGCTCAGTCACATCATATTTGTGAATGCGGTATCCCACGGACACCAGAGAGCGAATACCATCTTGAATATCTTGGAATATTTCTTCGCCACGCTTGCTCTTGCTAAAGCGGATAACTGCTCGACCACGCCGGTCGCCATCCACTCTCGCACTTTCTACTACTCCAACTTGATCGTCAGAGTCGTGATTTACTAGGACAGCGCCACCGTTATTCAAACGATCTAATCGCATGCTGTCCGAATCATGAATTAACACTTCTTCTCCAAAGAATCTTTCATATGGCTCTTCAGAGCTGAATGCTATTTCAACTGTACGCCTGTCTTCGTCAATCTCCTGGCGGTTGAGTTTAAAGTCGCGTTGGAACTTCTCTTTGACTATGCTTCTGTTAGTCTTGACCATCTTGAACCTCTTCATTTTCATTTGGCTTTTGATTGGTGTTCTCTGGCTTGATTACCTGAAGACCGAGTTCGCGCATCAATTGCTCTTCTTTTGCAATTTCAGCCCATACCATGTCTGGATCATCGCCCTGCTCTCGTATGATTTGAGAGCGTGATTTGAGTCGTTCGTTAATGAGTAACTGGTTTGCGGTCATATCCTTTTGAGGATCAACCCACGCCCACCTTCTTGGCTGGTAATATGCGCACCTAAAATGCGTCATATAATCTGCACCAGGTGGCAATGTCACGTCAGGCAAATTCCCTGATGTGAATGCGCATAAAACCCAAGTGTCATAAACTTTCTTAACAAAGTTTCGAATAAACCAGTTCTGTATTGCCTTAAATGTTTCCCTGTCTTCTAAAACGCCGGCACGAATAGACGA
The DNA here is from genome assembly GCA_965250035.1 of Enterobacterales bacterium. Classification (GTDB taxonomy): domain Bacteria; phylum Pseudomonadota; class Gammaproteobacteria; order Enterobacterales; genus CAXRAF01. The sequence goes on from OZ252282.1 coordinate 906,041, forward strand.
GTAATTAACCCCTTCGAGGTCATTCGACAGTGAGTGATAAGAGATCCCAAATCCAGAGCCGATGCTGCGAAGATTTGACTTAACAAATGAGTCATACATTTGGTGCGGGTAATCGGGATCAATGTTTTGTATCTCACGATCACCAATATCTACTGTCGTGCCAGGCTCAAAGTTATCAATTTGAACGCCATCATCCGTTTCCTCGTCACCAGAATACTGATCGTCACCTTTTGACTTTAAAACATTAAACTTGTTAGCAGACGCTCTAGCGTTAACGATTGCGCCTTCCTGGTACTTCTCGAGATGTTTGGCCTGCTCTAAAGCAGAATGCATCCATGGTATCCCTCGAGACTGATCTGCAAACTGGGGTATAAACCCATGGATAACTTCGCTTGCCAGCAGACTGTATTCTTCACCAGATCGGTAGTCTCCCCACTCTGTTAGTGTGCGGAAGTGGTACCTAACAACCTTGCCCTGATTATTATATTCAACACCCATGCGGATCTGGCCACCATTACCCAGGAGGTAATTCTTTTGAATGTCTAACAACTCAGGATCAATTGCTTTAAGTTGCAATCCATATTTGCCTGATTTTACGATTTGAAATAACAGTTCACCATCTTGCGCTGCTGATGAGATGGCTATATTTTGCAAATCGATAAATGAGCTTTTCTCATGGTAATCACAGTGATAATTGGCCCAGTCATTGAAGGCATGCTCAATCGCATCATTCGTTTCTTTGTCAATCGTCCCGTCTTGCGCCTTAGTTTGCGCGTTAATCTTGATGCCATTTGGACCAACAATGTTCGACTTAATGGTTTCTACAAAACGTTTCCCATAAGGATTCATTCTCACGAGTCGACGTGATCGAGCCCTTAACTGTGTCAACTCCGTCCGAAGGTATGAATCGATAGATTTAGAGTGGCTATCCCATCCTGCCAGCGTTCTGTTAACATCAGTGCTGAAAAATCCAGAACGAACCTTGTCTGGAGTCATGCCGACATGTGGATTCTGCCCATGTTTCCGCTTTCGTTTTACTTTTCTGGTTACGGTTTTTGTAACAGTGATAGTTTCAGTGTCATTGTTTTTAGTAAATGGCCACATATTAAGCACTCATCTGAATCAAGGTTTTATTGCTGCCACTGCGGCCATTCTTACGATCAAGAGCTTGTTTTTCTCTCAGCCACCGCTTTGAATATTCATTCTCGAGCTTTATCCACTCTTCGGGTGTAAATCGTGTGAGCGTCCTGCCATTCACTGTCAAAGTTTGCTGATCTGTTGTTGCCTTGCCTTCAATAAGAGCGCGGACAGCCATCAAAACTTTATATACATGCGTTCTTGCATCGTCGCTTTCTGTTTTAACCAGGAGCAGATGCTCATCAATAACAACCTCTTCACTATCAGAGTCTCTAATAATGATTGCGCGGAGGATATAATCGCCCTTGCTAATGCCAGAGGTATCAGCTATTGCTAACTCGAATACATGCTTTGAGTCTGTTTTGTTGGCGTTATGGGTAAACTCAGAGCCATCTTCAGCAAGTTCTATGAATTGATACTTGAGCGTGTAATCAGCAGTTGGATATGCTTCTGTAATATCAGGTCGAGTCCACGCCCACCGTGAGCCAGCAACGAGTTCACTCGGCTCTGAATCGGGGTAGTTGTTAATATCAAATTGGTTTTTCATATATCAGTCGCCCAGTTCTTCTTCCGAGGCCTTTTTCGAATTGGCCTCTGAGTAGTCCTTCGTTGCTTTGGTTCTGGTTTTTCTTCTGGCTTCTCATGAAGCCTTAGAGAGAGTCGTTTGAAATTCGGATTCAGTATGTAAAGCGCAGCCATGTTGTAAACGGCAATATCAAGCGCCTCATTTCTAGAGCGCTTCTTTATCCATTCTCTTTTGGGGTGCCCTTTTACGTAACGAACAACTCTTTTTTCTGCGGTCAGCTGCTCAAAGTATTCTTCATCGAAATATTCCCTCACAGGGAAATGCACATAACCCGGACCCGGATTGTTGACCTTTAGCCTGGCATACACCGTCTCTTTGGCGGTATCTACCCCAACAGTGAACAACGACACTTTGCCTAAGTTGGATTTTGACGGCCTGCTGACAATGGGGGTCCCTTCACCACCACGACCCTTGATTGCATACACACGTCTACCTTCGCGCTGTTTACAAAACTTATACACCTGCTGCGTATAATGGCCACCTGAGTCAATGGTGGTGCATGCTATTGGCAGCTTAACGCCAGTCTCGTGGGTATATTTCTCACTGAGCACATCGTCTAGTTTCTGCCACAATTCATTTCTGGCTGGGTCACCTCGAAGGATAGTGAAGTCAACCTTCCAGTTTTCCTCTCCCTCGCCCCATGCCTCGACGCCAATCTCCAGGCGATCGTCTTGCACATCGACCGCTGCAGTTAATACACAGGCCTTTTCTGGGACATCATCTGGATAATGCTCTCGCCTTTGATGAAGCGAGCTGTGCTCAATCGAGTCGCCTTCTTCTTCCCAGGTCTCAGCCAGAGACACATTGACGAATGTCTGAAGGTCACCGACTGCCTTTTTCTCAAGAAACGACTTAACTATGTCTGATAGCCTTCGAAACATGGAGGCCATTTCAGGCAAGTGATAACTTGCATGCCCGTTGAATGGCTTCTCAGCTATCCATCTGCCTTGTCGTATTGCCTGAAAACGCTTAGCGTCATCCCATAGAGAGCCGCAATGCTCACAAACATACTGCGCTGTTTCCGGCAAATGTTCCTTATTTGGCCCTTTCTGCCAATTGACTTGAGACCATTTGAAGTACTGCTCTTCATCACAGTCAGGGCATTTGACATGCCACCGGCGCTGGTCCCCTTCCTCAAAACCACTTTCAATATGTGAAGCGTTCTTGATGGTTGGTGTACTTGTCTCAAACAACAAACGCTGATCACCAAATGTTGCAGCCCTCTGCCAAATCAATCCAATAGGATGACCCTCAGAGGTGCGCTCATATCCGTCCGTTTCGTCAGGATAAATCTTTGGGGCTGACCGGCCTCGCATTGTTTTCGGTGAACCAGACCAGGCAAACATTAAAAAGCCGCCCGGGTACTGTTTCATCTTCTGGTTGTTGACACCTTCTCGCCCTCGAGGCGCTGCAATCTTATTGCTCAATGAAGGCGTACTATCCACCATCGGATCAAATTTCGCACTTAACCAGGTCTGCAAATCACCCTGGCTTGGCTGCATATGCATGATCGACTGTGGATCATGATCAATGAAGTAGCCCATTGACATCAGCTGCACTTGGCTCTTGCCAGTCTGTGCACCCCACATCAACGTTATGCGATAACATCCATCATGTATCGCCATGTCTAATGGCTCTACTTGGTATGGCGCGTTTCTAAATCGTATGGGTCCTGGCAAGGCGTTCCCAGAAGGGATCCGGCAAAACCGTTCTGCCCACTGGCTGGGTTTTAATCTTTCCGGTGGTTTTAGATGTTTGATTGATTTTCGAATCGCATTTTGAACGCCATCTGAATTAGTAAAATCACTCTTCATCATCAAACTGGAAAGCCAATGTTGTCAGAGACTCATCCACCTCATCCAGTAATATTTCTTTGATTTCTGCCAGCTCAGTAACGCCGAGTAATTGAGGGGCAACCCTGATCGGTATCTGACGAATACGTGCTCGAAGCTCGAGGACGGTATCTCGCCACTGCCTTTCAACTTCTTCTAAATCAGCAACCTCACCACGTTGCTTAGCCGCGTTAACTTCAGCAATCGTTGTCTCTGCTGCAAGTTTCCGTCGATACAGTTCTTCTTGATCTGCCTCAGAGGTGTCACCAACAGCATTAGTAACCGCTTGATCTGTTCGCCATTGATGAACCTCAGCAGTATCAAACTGCCACTCAATCCCCTGGCTTCGGTCGGCTTTTTGAAGATAAGGGCAACCACGTTTAACCCATGCCGCCACCGTATTTCTATGAACTGCGAATACTGCCGCCAGTTGGACGAGGCTAACGATGTTTCCTTTATTCTTCATATGACTTTATGCTGATGCTGACCTTCGATCTGAAATGCACGCACACCTTAAATTCTGCGTGCAGCTGAACCTACATCGCAAAAGCCCCAAAAGGACCCGCGATCGCTAACGCAAATTATTTTTTCTTTTCTGGTAATCAATGGCACGTTGCAGCTCAATAGGTAATCGTTCGGCTACCCTATTGCGCATCAGTGCAATATTGTGCTCTTTCCTGAACGTATTTCGAATACTCGGGCCATGTATAAACTTTGCCCAACCTCTCCGTCTGCTGCTATCACGACGGCTTACAACTAATGGGCCTCTATCAGATTGGATGATGAAAGTTCCACGGTACACCCTGTTCTTTCGCCATGCTCTAGCTCGAACGCCTGCGCTTGCTCTCTGGCCCTTGCGCTTGCCAGATTTTAGCTTTCTACTGAAATACCCAGGCTTCCTTTGGCTTTTGGTTACACTCGTTATCAAGTTGTAAGCGCGCCCCAACTTGGCATCAATTGAAGCTGTTAGGTCTTTTCCTTTCGCCCTCCTCTCTATCATCCTTGAGCGAATCGTCTTCTGCTTTAAACCAGTCTCATTAGCAATACTTTTTATTGCTGTTGACTTAACACTTATGAGTGTCCTATTAACCGCCTGCCTAGTAGCTACAGGAAAACTCCACTGTATCTTTTTTAAATCTCTTGAGAGTCGGTTGAGATCTGATGCATCGACTTTGAACATGGGCTTTTAATATCGCTCTGTTGTGATCGGCTTTATCCTTCTTACCAAATATCCTATCCCAGCCATCATTAAATTTACGCTTATTGGTTGGTCGTTGAGCGCTGCCTTTGCTCATCAGTCAGTCACCCTTATTAATCGAGTACGCTGAAGTGTCGCGCCGCTGGTAGTCTCGATTGTATTGGTAATCTTATAGCCGCGGCCTGCCACTCCTCCCGACAGCCATAATAACGTAGCTGTGGTATTGAATTGGGTGTCGTCGTCTACAGTGATGCCTGGGTCAACTTCCCATGTTGAAGAGACTATCGTGCCATCTTCATTTCTAGCCAGCCCTACGGACCAGTCGAAGCCGTAGTCAGCAACGTCTCCTACATCTTTGGTTCTGCTTTCCATTACGCTGCTGTATCAACCGCAACACGAAGAGTAGCTGAATCGTTGTTAACAGCTGAAGCAGCTGCATCAATCGTTCTGCGAACCCATAGGCCGATATAATCACCTGCCTCCAAATCGACTGGGTTAAGCCCAGCACCATCACTTGCAGGCTCTGAGAAACTCACGCCAGCTGGCGCGGTGTCTTCATCTGCAATGGCTGGCACTGTCGTGTTCTTTGCTTGAGTTGCCAGCCCTATAGCTATCTGAGACTCTGAATTAGCCGTGTTAGTCTCAATGAATATTGAGACGTTCTCGGCAGTGATTGACCCATGATTATTCTGAATGTAGATTAAACGGTACTCAGTATCGCCTGCACTTGCTTCAGCACTGGATACCTGGTCAAACAAGTCATGCAATGTTTGTCCTATGTCGTTCGATGAGATAGCGCCACCTATTGAGGCGTTACCATCAGAGTTTGATGCACCACCTGAGTGCTTAAAATCAATGTCGGATGCTGCAATAGGCATTATGAAATCCTCTTATGCTTTAAATGTTCTAGACTCTGCGGCCACTGTAAATGTGCGGCTTTCTGAGGCTATTTGAAATGTTCTATTTTCTAGATCGACAATAAACGTCCTCCCTTCTGGAAGGGTTATGTCGACTATTCCAATGTTGTACCGGATGATTAGGGTTGATTCAGTCCGGGATAGTAATGACCACTCAATGTCAAAGTCAGAAACGATTCTGTTTTGTATATTGAATGATGTTGCCAGGTCGCTCGAGACTCGATTAAGTATCGACCAGGCCAATTGCCCATCGGATAACACCCGGTTTAGGATGTTCCAGGACATGTCCATGCTCTGGAATACGCGCTGTTCAATATTCCAAAGCATCGTCAAGTCACTTGATATGCGACTTAACGCTGAATTAATATTCCACAGTAACTCTGCGTCCGAGTTTATCCTCTGTAACAGAGACCAACTAATGTCTGCATCAGCCTGAATCCTTTCGAGAACTGCCCATGATATGTCAGCATCTGAACTAACCCGGCTTAGCGCACTCCAGGACAAATCAGAATCAGAGTTGATCCGCTCTAGCGCTGACCACGAGAGAACGTTGTCTGACGTGATCCGCTGAATTATTGACCATGATATGGCTGCATCGGAATCTACACGCTCTAATGTGTTCCAGGACAAATCGCAGTCATTGGATACTCGGTTGAGTATCGACCAGCTCAAAGCGGCATCTGAATTAACACGATTAAGTGCTGACCAAATCAAATCAGCATCAGAGTTGATTCGCTCTAAGGCAGACCAGGATAATGCTAAATCTGATTGTATTCTTGTCAGCCCTTGACTTGCCACAAAAAACAGCGGCATCTCAACGGGCTTGATAAGCCGCTTGGGGTTGGCGTGTAGTTCCTTTACCTCAGCAGCAGTCAGAGCTCTTTTGTATAACCAGACAAACTGTAACCCTTTCGATGACGTTGTGTTACTGCCGTCAAATCGAACCCCATTAAATGCCACTGTGTCACAAGTAAATGATCCCGACCCGAGTGACGCCTCTACCGGCGTATCTTGGTTCACATATAGCCCTGTGTCGCCTCCAATCACACGAACAGCTGAAACGGTTACAAATGTATCACTTCCGACTGCACTATCACTATTCTCTAAATCAACCTGGTTAAAGTTAGAGTTTCGCGTATAGCATCGTGTTGTATTGGTGATAAAGCCATTACCCAAACTCAAGAATGGATCAAATGAATTCTCATCACACAGGCCGATATATTTAGAGTCGCTAGAATACGAATCATTGAAGAAGACGCCGCCTATCGTACAGTTTGGCCTGTCGACTAGTGGAATAATGTCATATTCAAGTCCCGTGCTGGCAGACTTTCTTAGTAAATTTCTTACGCTTGCGTCGTTTGTATAGCCCGCTCCCTCTCCGTTCGAAATGGGACGTTCATTAGTAAGATCAACAATCCCAGAAGGCGTAACGGCATATAGGCGCTCTAGCCCCCTTGTTAGCTCGTCGTCCCAGTCCACCTCATAGGGGACAGTTGGGTTCAGCCTCGGATCTACCCATTCAGGGTGAGCCTCTTTGGGTAGAGGTATAAAAGGCATTTACGAGCTCGCTATTGTATAGGCTACAGAATCTCCGTCAGCGCCAGAAGCAGGAATTGTTTGATCTGAGTTGTTCAGTAGAACAAACCCAATATACTCAGAAACGGCCAACGTTTGGATTTTGATATGAAAAATTGCTTCAGCCCTATTGCTCGCGTTGTAGATGGTGCTTATCGACTTGAGTAATTTTGCGTCTGATATTTTGGCGGCAACATCGCCCGAACTATTCGGATCGATGTCATCAGTCCACTCAACACCATCCTGAGACTCAACCAGGTATAAGGCATAATTCCCACCCGTAGCAGATGAATTGATGGGTATTTTGAGATAAATGTCCTGGACTATCGCGCCTGCATTTTGTATCTCGCCGAACGCTTCCGCGACCCCATTAGCATTCGAGTGAAGCCTCGAAACGTTGGCGAGCGCCGCTTTACTGGCATATTCAATATCATTGATAGCCATTAGAGGCCCGCCTTAGCCTTCACCAGTGTCGCGACCGCTGCATCAACAGCAGTTTGCAAGGTAGCATCATCAGCGCCCTGTATCTGTGCGACAGTAAAGGCTCTATTCTGCGCAAGAACACCCATCAAAGCCTTTTGGGCTTCTCCTTTGGGGTTGTTGTAGGCCTCTGCAACCCATGCATTGTTGTCTGGGCTGTCGGCTAGTCCCTGAGCAGCAACGATTACTGCGACTTCAACGCGGTTCTTTAGGTCGCTGTCATTAAATAAATCTCTTATTTCTAGATAATTCGCCATTTTTAATCCTCATCAAATGGGTCAAAGTTTCTTTTGGGCCTTCCGTTTTTTCTTCTGCCCTCAAGCACTCGTAGTCGTTCTTGCCACTTTAGGAGTATCTCGATACACTCAAAGTCGTCATCACAAGCTCTCGCCTGATTCCATAAATCGTGAAGCTCCCGATCAACCTTCTGGGATTTCTTCGAAACTGATTTCACGACCGGCGCTATCCTCAACAATCAGAACAATTCTTAAAGTGAGCCTGCCGTCTACCATTTCTAGTGCGTCTAGTAGTGCGAATATTTTAGAAAACATCGTTTATTCCTTAGGTTTATTGTGTGCTTCGATAATGCGGTTAATCTTGATTACATGCTGCCGCCAGGTCTCGTCTCGCTCAACTAGGATCAGGTGCACATCCTCACGAATGCTGTTAGCTTGTTCCTGGCTTAGCTTGGGAAGTTCTGGCAACGGCAAAATGGGAACAGGCACAACAACTGGCCTGTCAACGTATTTAATTGTTTCGCAGCCTAGCAACAAGCTACTTAGTAAAATGATCGCGATTAGTTTCCGCATCTTTTACCGCCTTCTTAATGGCTTCATCACCTTTATTCTGAGACTTGATTACAACATCCAGCATGTTTTCTGATGTCTGCCTGGCTTGCATTTCCGCATTGGCTTTGCCTTCCATGACCTTTGCATTTTCCTTCTCGACTTTGGCTGCCTTGTTTCGGTTAATGCCGAATAAAACAGCGCCAGCTGCAATCAGGTAGGGAAACAAAAAGCTTAGCGAGTCCAGCGAAGACAGAAGAAAGCTCATTTTTCATGTACCGGCTGTGTTGTTTTAAATCTGAGATATGCCACTATCAGACCCACTATCATAGTAGCTAGCGGGTTCCCCAGGCCGTCTACATAGATCTGAACAACAGCCGTCATCTGCAATAACAGAGCAAAGTTCAGGGTCTTGCTCTTGAAATACTGGCGAACTCTCTTTTTCATTAGTTCCCATTTCATCGGTATTGGACCTCGATTCGGTTTGCATTGTGAATGTACTCTTCCGCTGTGCCTTTTCCTTTGGCCGTGTTGTAGTACTTCTTCCAATAGGCCGCCCGCTCCGACACTGTTTTGGGGATCTGTTCTGGTATTAATCGATAGAACAAGCGGCAGAATAAGAATGAGAGCACGGGGGAGAACCGCAGCTCTCGGTGTTCGATGTCCATTAAATCAACATCGAAATTTCGTTTAATCTTTGCAATATCCGGGTGCCTGGTGCGTTGTTTAACATCCAAAAAGGCTATTTCATCAAACTGGCACAACCCCATGCCCGCCCCACCTGGAGTGGGATCACGATATTTGCCAAGATGCGTCTCTTGCATGGCCGTTTCGAGCAGCAGCTGCACAGCGGTTTCGTTATAACCATTGCCTAGCACAACACAGACCCTGCTGCAGATTTTAGATGCCTCAAACTGTCCAGTGAGTCCGTAATACATTAATTATCCTCAATCTCAGCTATGTGGGATTTTGCGCAACTCTTTTAGAGTCTCCTGAAGGAGAGAGTTTTGCTCTTGAATCCTTGCGTCAATCCTATCGATTCTGTCTTTTAAATCTTGCGTTTGGCTTGACTGGCTGTTCTTTAGGTTTTCTATTTGCAGCTGGTGGTTGTTAAACATTTGATTGACAGTCTGGCCATATATTCTGTCAGTTGTTTTGGTATCAATATACTCGTATATTCTGACGTCCTCTTTTCTCAATTCCTGAATAGCGGCTACAGTGTCTGCATTGCCAAACCCAAAGAAATAAATTCCTTGCGCTATTACAAGAACAAAAGTCGCAAGACTTATCCAGCTACCAAGTCCATTGATTTCCGGCTTATTCATAAAAAACGTCCATTCAAAAACAGAAAAAGCCCGCAGATGCGAGCTTTAGAGTGACAATTCGTGATTATGGTCATATTTGATCATATCAAAGGGTCCAAATCAAGTTTTTTTACTACTTGTATAAGCAGTAATTGTATAAGTTGTGCATGATGTAGTATATAAATAGGCTAATCAGCACACGATCTAGTATTTTTTGTCAGTGAAACTGGGATATTATTGGTTAATCGCTTGCAAGAACGGGGTGATCGAAATATAGTGTGTATTGAGTCTTTTTATATGACTCATAAAAAAGACCCGCTGTGGGAGCGGGCCTTCGGATTACTGATTATCTTTAACGAGTGATTTCAGCATTACTAGCGCACAGAGAAAGGAACTAGTGAGAAAATGTTAGCAAAAGAATTGTTTAAATACAACACCTACAAATCCAATTCGGGGTTTATTTGCTGGCACCCACCACTAGTGAAACCAACTGCGCAAAATAACAAAAATCAAACGCGCCTTCAGTTCAGTGCACCAATAGAAGTGCTCGATCTGTCCAGCATGCTCTTTGCTTTATCTTATACGGCAATGGGTCATACCTTGGTAAAAATTAATAATTATCTACATTGGGTAAGTGCTTTAAAAACAGGAATCCGTCTCTGGGGAGGTATTATTGAAAAAAAATTAAGAAGTTGGGTTTATTGCCCAATTCGTATGATGTAATCGTTTATGTGGAGATGAGCTTTCTGGCAGGGCTAACTGCCAGAAAGCAGAAACACAAAGCGGAGGCAATTTCCAGATTGCCGAGACGAGTGTTCCCCCTAAGAAGGAGAGCCAGTGTAACACTACGTCTCGATAATCGCCATCTCTAAAGCCTCCATTAACCAGTCAAAACTGGAGGTTCATTATGACTTCTTTAGGTTTGACCCAGCGGACAGTACACGTCTGTGCATACCCACGCTTCAGGAATGGAGTTTGGGAACATGTCTCAGAACATTACAGAAGTCCACCGGGTACTTGCACCTAGGTAACTAGGAATGGCGGTGGTTCACTCCCCGCCAGTTTATATAAAGAGTGATGATTCAGGCTTATCTTTTAACTGAAACAGGAATTGCCCACACGGACGTTAATCTGGGCTATAGGAGGTAATCGATTATGGCGTGCAAAAAAGTCAAGCGAACAGTTCGCACAACTAAAAAGCCTGGCCCTAAGACTGTGAGAGTGAAAGCTCATCCGCGATCGAAGCCAAGTAAGTGTAAGTAACACGCTGGGTGCCTGAATCATCCATCAATGCAAACGAGAGTCTATCCAGCTGACGCCAAGTCCTAAATATTTGGCAGCGACCTTTCTGTTTGTAAATCCAACGATTCGCGACATGATGTCGATAGAGGTGTTTGGGTCGCTGAAATAAACCCTAATGGCATTAAATTGCTTGGGGTGGCGTTGCTTTAAATCACTTAGTGCAGATTCTACGTTTTTAATCTCAGGCGGTTGCTCAATGACTTTTAATCCACTTCCCCTGGTGTTGATGCCTCCACCCTCTCTGGCCATCTGCTCTGGACTGATACTAGGGTAACCCAACCCATAGTCGCGACTATCTCTGGCCCATGGCCCCCAAATTGCTAATAGCCGACATGTTTCCGGAAAATCTTCCTCAAGAGAGTTCTTTCTCATGCCTCACCGCTTTATTATTCTCAATATCCCAAATGAAAAAACCTTCGCAGCCATTCATTCTCACAAAGTTAAAACAGGCCTGTAGATCATTAGTGCGCAGAACCTCCCCCTCTCCGACCATAACTACTGAATAGATAATGGAACTGAGCAGCTCTGTTATTAATTTATCCTTACTGGTGGCGGTTGCGTTATGAGGACTGATCGGCGGTGAAAATTCACAATAATGCTTCCTATAGCGCCACCAAGACGGATCAATATCTCCACTCACAGCAGAGCTCTACGAATCCGGTACGTCTTTTCACCTTTATTGGCTTTAGTATTCCAGACGCCACCATGTTTCTCTATATAACCTTTTTTAATTAAGCTCTTGATTCGCGGTATCATATTGCCTTGGGTTGCCCCTGTGGCAGCCATCAGGTCATGAGTCGTTACGAGCTCGTTCTCTTGAATATATCTCAGAACCACCATTTCTTTAGGTGTTGGGATAATCTCAGATATTTTCTTTTCGTTACCCATAAGCAAATACTTCCTAATTAAATCGAGTGTTTTATCAGCCACGACCAAGCGCCCTCCCCTTATGTTCTAACGAGTTAATACCTAACCATCCGAAGTAGGCTGCTGAGCGCGTATCTTTGTTACTTCGTTCAGTCCAACCCGTATGCATCTGGAATGCTTTGGGGCTATTGGCCCAATTGCCCGACTGTGGTGGATATTCTTTGACTGTGATATTGAGCTCCATTAAATCTTCGACAAGTTCAACCTGAGCCTGTTGGTTGCGCCCCACCCCAATGGCTATCTTGCTCTGTGCAGCTTTACTGGGATGTGTGTTTCTTGCGTACATGAAATTATTCGCTGTAACTTTCTCGATAAAGACAATTGCCTTCTGAGCCTTGGCGTATCTGACGAGCGGATTACGCTTCATCATAGTGAGCATTACGAGTTCACTACCTCGATACACTGCAACGCCATGCCGCTTAGAGCCAGGATCCACACCAATGACAACTGTCTCAGAGCTTGTCACGATGCGGAAACTCCTTTTTAAACTTTGATCTGGTAAGGATGTATATTGCGATGACAGTCACAGTGACAGACATACCAAGTAAAAATCCCATCGCTAAGCTAAATATATCCATCAGCGCTTCCTGTTCTTTGGATGATTGAATGTGATTTCGACATGCAGCCTAACAAGCCCGCGCCAGTGTTCTGGCACCTGCTCAAGTGCTTCACTGCGTTCTTGCCTGGTTCGTAGTTTGCAAATCTCATGTGCATAGTTTCTCGGTCGTTTGCCTGGCACTAGTAGTGAATAACCAGATCGGGTGCTGGTCCGGGCTCTGATGCTCGAGTTTTCAAAAAGCCGATCTCAAGCACTGAATCATCAGCAAAAGTGAATATCGTGCAGTTCTGTTTCTTAGACATCTTGATGAATTTGTCTTTTGCTTCGACGTAAGAATCAACAAGCCCTAGTCTGGCTATCCGCATAGCCTCTGAAATTTTCTCAACCATTGGCAGCCATCCTCTCCACATTTACCCCCATGCTCTCAAGTTTACGAATACGCGTTACCTCGTCATACTCTTCCTCACTCTTGTATCCAAGTCTCTGCCAAGGCTCAGGTATAAACTTCTTTGGTTCGGGTAACTGGCACCACTCGATGAATAGTCCGACAGACGGAATGTAAGGCGTTGTGCAGCGCCGTGCCATCCTGAGACCCTGCTCAAGGTGCTCACTCGTGTTGATGCCGTTCTCCTTGAACGCAATGAGCCATTCTGACTTAACCTGGTTAAGCTCTTCCTGAGTCTTGATGCTGTTACGCCAGGCGGGGAAAATACCACGGAGTGACTTCATCACCTGGTTGACAATCTGCTCTTCGGTCAATTGAGACATTTCTCGCCCTCCTCTGACCAGCCAGTGGAATTGAAGTCTAGACCGTCGTCTGATTTTCCAGTGCTGGATTTCTGCCCCTTCTTGTCCATCACATCCTTGCGGTACCACTTGTGAAACAATGATTTCCAGTTAGCCACTGGTACCCCATTCACGATCCAGTTTTTTGACTCGTAGTGGTGAAAACAAATCTCGGCTATCTCCTGGTAACCATGTTGGTGACAAAACTCCAGCGCTTGTTTAAGTTTGGGTGCTCTAGGGAAGGCCGGAACCTGAAACTGGGTGATCGTTTGAGGCGAGCCAATGTTTACCTCTCCCTTTACTTCTTCTTTTTCTTTTACTTCTTCTTTTTCTTTTGTGGCATTTCCGGAGGAATTAACTGGGTTTCCGGAGGAATTAACTAAGTTTGGATAGGAATTTATGTTTATGAGCAGGTAATTTTGGATCGCATTGACGGTTTTCTTCTTCTTTGCGGCATCAAAGTATCGTCTCTGAATTGCCCTGGAAGTCAAAATCCCATGAGCATCGTTCATTTCTTGACTGAATAAATGTCGACGTAAACCCACATTAATGCATTCGATAACCTCATTAATTCCGACATCTATTTTTCGTTTTATCAGCAAATGTAGGTCACCATTGTTGGTAATATAATACCCTTCGTTCGAGTAAATCATCTGCCATATTGTGATTAATACTGCGAGCCCAGGTGCACCAGTTTCGATGAGATACATCTCAGTCTTGTCATCGAACTGGCAGTCCATGGGGAAGTAGTCGATACCTTGTTTAGTTGGTCTTGCCAAAACAGTTCCCTCTAGAAGTTAAACGCTGTTTGATGACCATGAGGTATCAAAGCGACATAGTTAACCGTTATCCCTGTAATCGGGCATTTGTCTTTATGAGTCTCATGGATTAAATCCAGCTCATGAATTAGCTCATGAATACGTGGTGAAATCGTCGAACTGTCAATTCCTGTCGCCAAGGCGATCTGTTTGCGCGTTACCGGCTTTCCCACCTGACGCAGGTATTTGATTATTCTTCTGTGTTGATTCGCGCGAGCACCAGACAGTGTATGCTCGTGATAAGCTTCTCGGCTTGATTCGCGAATGTTGTGTACTGTTGCCATGTCAATATCTCCCGTATGACCTGGTTAAATCAAAATAAACTCCAGTTTATGTCTGAGCGAAGTTCTTCTCTCGTGACTTTCCCGCCAACAACTTTTGATAAAGAAGTGGCAAAATCTTTGCTTACCTGTCCGCGCATAACCCAGTTGGCCACCTGGCTTTGAGTAAGGGTCTTACCAGTGACCTCGCCTAGCTTTTCTGCCAGTTCAGATTGGCTACCATCGAATATTCTTAGTGCTTTATCCAGCGCTTCTTGATTTGTCATTTGCGTACTCAAATATCACGTTCGTGATAATGTATCTAATACGCATAGGGTTTGTCAACATATCACGCGCGTGATATATTTGTGTCATGTTCAATATCCGTGAAATATTGAAGCCTCGCCGTAAACAAATGGGGCTCTCTCAAGAGCAGCTGGCCGAAAAAGCCGGCGTCAGCCAAGGTGTCATTTCTAAATACGAAGGAAACGAACCCACTAAGTTTGAATGCATACCAGAGCTTCTTGAGGCGCTCGATCTAATTGTTGTCGATAAATTTTCTTTTACTCCAGAGCGCGTGTTGGCGTGTCTTAATAGAATTGAAAAACTTAAAGAAATAAAAAAGCTTCATTTGAGTAGCGAAGATACAGCAAAAGCAATTTCACTAATGGCGCAAGCCGTAGATGTAGAGGCTGCCCTTGATGAGCTTACGGAATTCATTGAAAATCATGGCGAGAAACAACCGCTAGTTGGCGATGAGAAAGCGATCAGAATTGCAATTGATGCTGTTAATCAAGTTGCTGCTGACAAAGGCATTCCCAAAACAGGATTAACTTTGGAGCAAAAGGATCGAGCATTTCTCACAGCGTTAAATACACTTCAATCATCAAAATAAGACCGTAGTTGTTTCTAAAGAGAAATAAAGCATTATAAATTATCCTCCTTTTTTTTTAAAAAAACGTCAAATACATCATTTCCCCTAGACTTAGGACTTGCAAAATGTCGGGATGTAAATAGAGTATTCATCTGCCTTTGTAAATATTAGGAAAATAAATTTGACCGAAAACGTAGTTCGCTTTCCTCGAATCAATGTGAATCATCATAATGAAAGCAAAAGAATATCTGAGGCGTGTGCTTTGTTTGAACTTCAGCACAAATACGAAGCGCAGCAACATGGTGCCTGCAGAGAAGCCATGGTATCTAAGTGGTATGCTTTAAAACAGAAGCATTTAGATGATCACAAATCGTATTATTCAAGCAATTAAATACAAGGAGTTGTGAAATGAAACAATTACTTCAAACGCTGACTGTCATTGCGGCATCTTTAATGTTAGCTGGCTGCCTTGTCAGCATGTTGCCATCAAACATACCGGATACGCCCGCTGGAGTCCTATCGGACATAACTGTCGAGACAGATGAGTTCACCAATGAAACATGGATTAGTACTTATAATTATTGGACTGGATCTAACGAGAATAACACCCTTGCGTCAAACATTAGGCTAAGGGCTCACTACAAACAAGATGAATTGGCATTTATTCAACTTGTAATCAGCCGGCATTCTGTCGACTGGATCTTTTATAATAGAGCAGTCGGAGAAGATGGCTATGAATTTGAGCTTGTTGATATTGATAAAAGAGTTACAACTACTTTCAACACCGTGGGCACAGCTGAAATAATTGGTCTCACTATTCCGAAAGACTATTTGCATCAGATGTCGCAACAGGACTGGAAAATAAAGATTTACGGTAAACGGATGTCTGGAATATTCACTGTGCCAAAGCAAATGTCTTCGGCTTTTTTAGAAAAAATTGATTCAATATAATCAGCTATCAGCGAAGTCTTCTGGATATTTCTCTTTTAATCTCTGAGATTTAACCGACAACTCAAGGAACTGCCTTGTTTTAACGCTCTCATTAGAATCAAGCAAATCTGCTGTGGTTCTGGCTATGTCAATATATTCGTCGATCCTTTTTGGATTGTTTTCACATGTAGCCATGCTGTGAGCGATCTCTGAATTATTCGTGCCATCTATTGGCGCTGTCGAATAAGAATAAACACTCTCGTTTGATCTTATTACCATCCTGAATGATTCAAGCGCGATACCTATAGAGAGTATTGCAAAGGCATATTTTGGATTCATTTCAAATATTAGATAAACTGAAACAAATGCCAATACTAACGCGTATAACTTCCTCATAGCAGCCTCCTTCATGTTAGTAAGTTTTCCCAAAAGATCGTTGATTTTGTTTTGAAAAAGTGACGCAAGAATAATCAGCATCATAAACCTTTCAACGAATGAATAAACATCATTCAGCACTGTGGTGCCTTGAAAATTTCGCAAATAGAATTGAGCCAGGTTAACCAGGATGCTAATAGCGCATACGTACATAGTTAATTTGATTGTTGATCTAATGGCGGTTTGAGGGTAACGAGATAGGATGTATGAACAGCCTGCAATCAATGCATAGTTCATCACAATCACACGCAAATACCATAATTGTACTGCATGGGCTGATTCCCAAATGAATTTAGATACAAGCAGGTCTGTGAAATGAATGGCTAGCACCATACAAGACAGTGCTAACAATTCTTTATGGTCTTTGTTTAGGACTATGGCAAGCCCAACTAAGACCACGTAAATAGCTTCAAATGTGAAAGCAATGTAAAACATCCTTATTCCTTGCTAGCCCCACCTCCTGGTGGTGGCGGTGGTGGCGGTGGTGGCTCGGGACCATCCGGCGGATTTTCGCCAGATCCTGGGACCATTTCTAATACTTCGAGTTTCATATTATCTCCTTAATAATATTTATCAAACCTTCAATTGAAAAAAAATATTAACACGAGAGTGTTGAAAATACCATGTACGTGATGTAAATTATGAAAATAATATCACATACGTGATGTTCGAGGAGCTCATATGTCAAGCCTTTTGGAAGCTGTAAACAACATTGAAAAGCACAATATGTTAACAACCAATGCCATAGTTAACCTAGTCAGGCATAACTTAAAAGCAAAAACAAAAGTAACTGCCCACAGGATGTTGGTGGCTGAAAAACATGCCATTGCGCTTTATGAAACAGGAAAGGCGACTTCATTTTTTGCTTTCACTCATGCAGTTGAATGTGCCCTCCTCGATGCTGGTTATGGCGAAAATGCAAAGCGTCACACCAACTACCTAATCAAATTGATAGCCAACGAACCCGAAAGGTTTAAAGACCTCCTCAATGAGTCTCCTTCACTAGGATCGGGTTCTGTTCGCTATCTTCGCCAGGCTATTTGACCTGGTGTTTTTTATTCTGCGCCACCGGAAGGAAGAAAAATGCAAAACAAACTAGTTGACCTAAATAATCACTTATTCGCCCAAATGGAACGCCTTAGCGATGAGAGCCTGACTGCAGATGAGCTTGAGAAAGAGGTCATTCGCTCAAAATCTATCGTATCTGTGTCTGATCAAATTGTTAGCAATGCAAAAGTCGTTCTTGCAGCAGAGCAATTTAAATCTGGTGGCGACTCGCTGCCAAGAGACGGGCATATGCCACCTATGCTATCTAGCGAGGCTCCGCTGTAATGTTCAGATATACACCGGAAATGATTCAATATCTGGCTGAGAACTTCCCGGTGCATGCCATTTCATCTCTTACTAATTTGTTTAATGACCAGTTTGGAACGAACAAAACGCCCGAGCAGCTGCATTCTGCCATGAAGTGTCGCGGCATAAGGGCGGGTGTCAAACGAGGCAATATAGGGCCTGTTAAGTACACTGAGAAGCAATTGGAATTCATTCGCACGCACTACCCTTCATGCAGCAGAAAAGAATTATTAGTAAAGTTTAATGAAACCTTTGGTTTAGATATTAGCCTGTCTCAGCTGATAGGCATCACTAAAAACCATAATATCAAATCTGGTCGCACGGGAAGGTTTAAAAAAGGGAACATACCGTGGAGTACGGGACTCGCTGGCAAAGGCATTTGCAAGGCGGGTCCTACTGCATTTAAACCAGGTCATGTCCCTACCAACACAAAAGACCTTGGCTCTGAGCGCAAATCTGATGGGTATACGATGGTCAAAATCCGGTCGAGCTGCTCATGCAACAATTACGAATTAAAGCATCGCGTGTTGTGGGAAGAGAATCACGGCACCATTCCCGAGAATCATGTAATTGCGTTTAAAGATGGCAACAAGTCAAACTTGGCCATAGATAATTTGATTTGCGTTTCTCGTGATGAGCTTTTGATTTTAAACAAATCTGGTTATCAGAAAGCGCCAGAAGAATTAAAGCCAACGATTATGGCTGTATCAAAACTTAAAACCACAATGCACAAAAGGATCAGAGCATGACAAAACCACGGATCCCCGTGAGGGAAATCAGAAATATTATTAAGAAAAATCGTGAGCTCAAGGCCCTTCGTGAAGGACTGAAATCCGTTTACGGTGTTTCTGATAGTTATATCAATGGGCTATTAAAGCAAGAAAGCACTAATCAATGACTATTGGTTTATATATCGAATACCCGTGGAAGGCGATGATTGATTGTCTGACGTCTGAATTTGCCGTTCGATTCAGATATTGACAATGCTTAGCCGAGAAATGAGAGCGGCACTTAATTTAACAAGGAGAAAGGATTTTGCTTATTTTAACCAGGCGTGTCGGTGAGACACTAAACATTGGCGACGACATTACTGTGACTGTGTTGGGCGTTAAAGGCAACCAGGTGCGTATAGGCGTTAATGCACCGAGGGATGTTGGAGTTCATAGAGAAGAGATATTCATTAAAGTTCAGGCAGAGAAGTCTGGTGAGCTAGTGAATGGGAATTTTTGAAGCGCATTTTTATGCGTGGGGATGGTGAAAATGAAATTCAGTGATTTGGAATTTAAGCCACATATTGTAGGCGCCGGCGCAACGCAAGCAAGAGTGCAGTTTGAAAATGGTTATCTCGCTTCAGTTATATCAGGCGCTCTGTTTAACACAAGCGACGATGCTCCTTATGAATTGGCTGTGCTGCTTAATGGAAAATGTTGTTATGACACGCGTATTACGAATGATGTTGAGGGCTATTTGAATGAAGATGACGTGACAGCTCTGTTGCAAAGGATTGAATCGCTACCGGATGCTAATTGTGAGTGAACTAGAACAAGCTATTTTTGCGTTCATTTATATATGGGCGTTTTTAGGGCAATTTGTTCTTATATTTTTGGTTGTGGATAAACAACCGCAAACAGCACTTGAATTTGCCAAGTTATTAATACCCTGCACTGGCGTTTTGGGAATAATAATGCTCTGTTTTGTTCAAGTTCTCTGGCTTCTTGTGGAGGCTGGTAAGTGGATAAGAGGGAAGATTAGCAATGACTGAATCAATAACCTTCCTTAAAGAAGTATGGCACGACATGACGCCATTAGGCAGAGTGGTGGCGTTTCCATTTGTGGTTCTAATTACCGTATTTCAAAAGCCATTGTTCTTTATAATCGCGCATAGCTTAATTTGGCTGTATGCGCATTGGCCCAAGACTGACATTCTATTTAAGGAATAGTATGACAGCTCTAGCTCAGAAAGACTTAATGCGAATTACTGGCTATAAGCGCCGGTCAGCATTAATCAAGCATTTAGAGGAAATTCGAGTGCCCTACTTTACCGGGCGCGATGGTCTGATATATGCTTTTGAACAATCTTTTGTCAAAGCTGCCGATAAAAACATCACGCCACCCAATGATATTGAATTTCAATGAACCGTAAAAAAGCGCCACCACAAGTGTATATGAGAAAAGGCCGATGGGTCTTCTGCCCCTATGTGAATGGCAAACGACTCAAAGAGGTGCCGCTGAGACATGAAGGCAAGCTGATCCGTGAAGACGATCCAATGTCGTGGGTATGGATTGCCTGGGAGAACCACAAGCTCGACAAGTCAGATACAATTAAGTGGTTAATTAACAAATACCTTCGCTCCCCTACTTTCGAGCAGCTGAAGCCCAGGACAAAACGAAGCTATCGAGCCAGCGCTGATTACTTGATTAACAAGCGCCTGAAGAACGGCAAGCTATTCGGGCACATTACTTATGAGTCTGTCACGCCTGGTGTGGCCACAAAGCTATATGATTCGATGATGAGCGAGCCTGTGATAGCAAAACACCGCATGCAGTTCATCAGGGCGGTGTATTCATGGGGATTTGCCAGGGATATATGCTCATCTAACCCAATCAGGGGCGCTCAGGCAACGATAAAGAAGAAAACCAGCACAAAGGTGTATGTGGAAGACGTTTATTATTATCACGCGCTTGAGATAGCCAGAGAGCTGAAATCCTACCTCTATCCAATGATGATACTTGCTTATAACTGCCGTGCTCGAGTCGGTGAAATTAGTCGGCGCGAGTTTGTTGAAGGTAATTACCAGGACTCTGGCATTAAAATGAGCGATATTAACGACGAAGGAATACACATTTATCGCTCTAAAGGCAGCTTACCTGAAGTCACTCTATGGTCAGACTTCTTGCGTGAGGGATATGATGCTGCCAATGCTTACAGCAAAGCCCAGGACAAGAAGCGCAAGATACATACCTTGAACCCTGATCCTTACCTGATCAGAGATAGAGACGGAGCGCCCATAAAGAAAAATGCTTTTGATAGCGCCTGGCAACGCCTGATGGCTAAGTGCAGCGCCACCATGAAAGATTTTAAGCGTTTCTCTGTACATGAATTAAAAGCCAAGGGTATCGATGACCACAAGAATCACGCTAGTGGCCATAAATCAGAGCGTGCAAAGCTGACATACATGAGAAAGACTAAACGAACGGAGAGTACAAGATGAATGGGGTTGTGCAATACCAGGCTGATTTTCAAGTTGACGGTTGCTCAACTGATGAAATCTTGGAAGAGCTGTGCAAATATGGTGAACCTAGCTTATCGAAACACAATAAAGGCTGGCATTCTCGAATCAATGTTTTTGTCACGGGCCAAGGCGTTGAGTTCAAAGTACAAACTTCATTTAAAGAACCAAATGCACACGCTGCCGTCAGAAAGCTGCATCAATTAACGATTGATTCTATTCGGCAGTTGGCTTCTGTCAGTGATGTGTAAATATTAACGACATGTTTTTGTGGGAAAAACTGTGGGAATGAAAAAAGGGTCAGCAAGTGTTAACCTGCCAACCCTTTAAATATGGCGCGCCCGGAACGATTCGAACGTCCGACCGCCTGGTTCGTAGCCAGGTACTCTATCCAGCTGAGCTACGGGCGCGTATGTGCTCAATTTTATTTCGCTCACGCAAAGCATGATTTGCTTACTGCGTTCGCTGCACCCAGCTGAGCTACGGGCGCGTATTAATTGCAAGCAGTACATATACCGCGAAGCGGTGCGCATTCTCATGCAAAGCAACTAAGATGTCAAGCTTTTTGCAGGAAGATCTCGGCGAGCATGCAACGCGCGCTTCCACCACCTACATACTCTATTGTAGCAATATCTGCGGCTACCAGGCTACCGTGCCTCTCGAGTCGTAGGATCTGATCGGTTGTGAAGCTTTTACGTGCAGAATCAGACATAACAATCAGAGGCTCGCCTCGGCTCGATTGTAACTGCAGAATATTGCCACACATACCTTCCACCATTTGTTGTTCATTAATCTCGATAACATCCTGCTTATGTTCTCTAAGCGCTTGCATCGCACGATTATTCGGCACTGATGGGGTTAACGTATCAGAAGCAATGACCGCAAAGTCAGTGCCAATCGCCAGCAATACGTTGGTGTGATACACGGGTACAGCCATTGAGGTGACTGCTTCAAGAGGCCAAACATCAAAGCCAAAATGAGTCGCATATTGCGTGAGCGCGTCGCTCTCGCATCGTTCGCTTATGTTGGCATAGATCGTCGCATTATCATGATCGAAGACGAGAACACCAGTGCCCTCAAGTACCCCATTAATGTGGCCTTCTTCGCTTAGTTGTAGCGTTTCTGAGATCTTATACCCACGGGTTTCAAGTGTATGGCTGAGTTCCTGAATTTGCACTTCCTGCTGCCGATTGGCTGTCTTCATGGGGTATATAAGCAGCGATGTTTCTGTCGTACTAAACCAGTTATTGGGAAATACGGCGTCTGGAACGATAACATCCGCTGGGGATTCCTGAGTCATCACGTCTAGATGATGTTTATCTAGCAGTTCGACCATTCCCCAGAATTCGCGAACTGCATTAGTACGAATGACACTTTCAGGCGCATCAGGATGATGCTGAAATGCATTATCCGCTGCGGTCTCATGATTAAAACCAAAATCTCTTGGCTCTACCATAAGGACCGCGTTGGCCAGTGCCATGGGTTAGCGATCCCGATTAGACGTTATTCTTCGCCTGATGAAGAGTGTCAGTGCCAGTGGCAGGAATAAGAAACCAGTACTACTGCTACTACTACTGCCTTCACTACCCTGATCAGTGCCATTACAGTTTGGCGGAGTCGTATCAGCCGTTGGGACTAGCATAAAAGACCTAACCTCGCCTTCGAAGGTTCCAGTCCCGATAATCACGCCTGATTCATTGATATCCCTGGCTAAGGTAAGATACCAACCAGAATTACATGGAATCATTGTATTGAGATTAATGAGTTCCTGATCACCGACCGTGTATAGGAATGCTGCCGAGTTGCTAGAGCTGATCGAAGACTGAGCAGAACCAACCACCTGATTCGCATTGTTAATGGCATAGGCGATAGAACGTGTGAAATTAGAAACCGTCGAGAATTCTGGGAGTCTCGTCATGGTTCCTGTGGCAATATCATAGACAAAAGCTAACTCTTCATTTCTAAAAAAGTTTTCATCGGTATCTGAGATTCCCACGATGTAACCACTGTCATTGATATCGTAAGCTTGAGAGGAGAAACCTCCCAGCGTACCCAGTGTCTGACTCAATTCTGGAGTCGTTGGATCCCACAGGAGCGCCTGTGTCGTCGTGCCAGCATTTTCAAGTGTAATACTGCCCCAGCCGACAAGTTGACCGCTTGAGTTGATCGAGCGGCCGGTACCACTAAAATCAAGGTCATCTTCCTCGTAGGGCGGAATAATCTGAAACGTATCAGTATCCAGATTGTAGATATATGGCCGAGTTGTTGTTACAAAGACATCATCTTCATCAGGAACTGGTATACCGACCAAAGCATATCCGGTAATGTCATTGGTATCAGTGATGTGCTGGGCGCGCATGATTGGGTTAACCAGATCAGCCAGATTCGCAGACTCGGGTGGGAACGGTAGCGCTTGTATTTCACCACCATCAATCGACACAAAAGCCTGTTCGGTCACTGGGTCATTGTCGGTGTCAGGATCACCATCATCGAGCGTGATGAAACCATGACCAACGATTATCGAGTTATTGTTAATGCCATAGGCATTTGTTCCATCCTGATCGAATTCGCCCAGATCAAAAATCATGTTATCTCGAAATAGATAGGCATGATTACAATATTCTCTTACATTGATTGCATTGCCATCGTTACAAAATGTACCGGGATTCTCTTCAGTAATCTCGTCTTCTTCTAGTACTCGGCCATCGGAAATGCCCACTACTTCATTAATATCATTTAATGAAAACGCGAAATTTTTAACGCCGCCTAATGTACCTAGATCGATAATTTGATACGGTGCTGCATAACTAGTCGTTGTCAAAATACTGGCAGTCATCAATGCTAGCCAGTTTCGCTTACTTCCTAAAAATCCCATTAAAATACCTTCTGCTTTGACACAGTCAAAAAATAGTGGCGAATTATAGCTTAATAATCGTGATACTGTAATCAGTCTCAGTTCCTTTTTGACTCTTTACTTGTAAAAAGTTCATTCAGCATCCAATTGTTTTTCTGGAATGGCCATCGCAAAGGCAGAATGCATTAAACAATGTTGTTCTTTTACAGCGATATTTGGGTAAGCATCCAGTGAAAAATTAAATCGTCTGGCATTATAAACCTGAGCTACAAGACAGATATCAGCAACGGATGGATAATCAGTCAGGCAGTATTCAGTCTCAGACTCACTGAGTGTCCCTTCTAATGAGTCAAAGCCATGTTTTAACCAGTGATGGTACCAGCTATGCTTCTCTTCTGGTGTATGAGCCAACTCAGTGGTTAGGTAGTTGAGGACCCGTAAGTTGTTTAGAGGATGGATATCTGCACAGATACTCAGGGCAAAACTCTCGATCCTGGCATTTAACAGCGGGTCATCAGCATATAGCGTGGGTGTCGGCTCGATGGACTCAAGATAGCGTATGATCGATAAGGATTGATTTATCCTTCTCCCTTTGTGTTCCAATAAAGGCACAAGGCCCTGGGGATTTTTCGCTCTGTAATCCGGACTATGCTGCTCTCCTCCGTCCTTGACCAGGTTCACAGGAATATATTCATAATCTATCCCTTTAAGTGCCAATGCAATCCGTACACGATACGCTGCGGTGGAACGCCAATAACTGTAAAGCTTCATATAACTCACCTGAATCTGATTGATCTGCACAGTATAGGTAAATCCAGATCCCATGTATACATTGCACTATCATGTAATATATTGCAGGTGCAACTAGTTGTTTGTATAATCATTCTATCTTATGTGAGGAGATAGACTGATGGGCGTAGAAGCACGCAAAATGTATCTGGTCCCGGAGAAAGATGCATTTGACTGGAATAAGATTTCCTATCTGATGTTTGCATCTCGGGCAATCGATGATATCGAAGAGCAACAACTCGTTCCTGCGAAGAAGGTATTCAATCAATTTTCTGCCCGTGGTCATGATTTCGCACAAATCCTGATCGGCAGCTTATTGACTCATGAACACGATGCCGTGACCGGCTATTACCGCTCGCGTCCACTGGTCTTATCTCTAGGACTAGACATCGAGGAGGCGGTGGCTGCTCCGATGGCAAAATCGGGCAGTTATTCTGATGGCAGGGATATTGGCGTAGTCTGCAACTTCCCCAATATAAAGCGACAGGGTGCCATGTTGTTTCCAATGTCAGGCGGCGTTGGCGCACAATACACCCCCTCCGTTGGCTGGGCACAGGCGATTAGTTATCGTCGCAAAACACTTAATGATGAATCATACAAGGGCGCCATATCAGTGGCTATGGGTGGCGATTCCTCTATGTCCACCAATGGCTTCTGGTCGGCATTAAATATTGCCACCACACTGAATCTTCCTCAATTATTCGTTATCGAAGACAATGGCTATGGCATTTCTGTTCCGCAGGAATTGCAGACGCCAGGTGGTGATCAGGTCGCGAATCTCGCAGCCTATAAGAGTTTACATATTATCGATGTCGATGGCACGGATCCGGTGGCGACACCCAAGGCCGTTATAGAAGCCATCTCCTATGTCAGACGTGATAAAGGTTGTTGTTTACTGCGCCTTAAGGTACCTCGTCTATGTGGTCATACTTTTCAGGATACGCAAACCTATAAACCAGCGGAACTGATTGCGGCGGAACAGAAAATGGATCCGCTGCCGAAATTGCACCGTTACCTGGTTGAAAAGCAGATTCTGACCGCAGATGAACTGAATGCATTAGAAAACAAGGCCAGGTCAGAAGTGCAACAGGCGGTCGATAAAGCCCTATTACGGCCAGAACCCGATACTTCTAGGGTACGTCGATATGCCTTTGCCGAGAAACTCGAGAACGGTCAATTCGAGCTGCAATTACGAGGAGGCTTGCATGCGGATGGACACGTATTTCCCACACCATCAGAGACGCCTAATCCTGAAGGCAAACGTCTCAATATGCTGACTGCAATTCGTAAAACACTGGACTATGAGTTAAGTATCAATTCAAAAATGCTGGTATTTGGTGAAGATGTTGGACCTAAGGGAGGCGTACATGCAGCCACTCTCGGATTGACAGATAAGTATGGTGAAGATCGAGTATTCGATACCTCATTATCTGAAGAGGGAATCATTGGTCGTTCCGTCGGGATGGCATTAAACGGTCTGTTACCTGTACCAGAAATACAGTTCCGTAAGTACGCCGAACCGGCAGCTGAACAAATCGTTGATACGGGAATTATGCGTTGGCGTACGAATAACCAATTTGCGGCACCTATGGTGGTACGTATACCCGGTGGCTTTGCGGGACGGGGCGATCCCTGGCATTCGATGAGTGATGAAGTCGAATGGGCGCATAAAACTGGCTGGCAGATTGCAATGCCCTCGAATGCTGAAGATGCCGTTGGACTATTACGCTTCGCATTGCGTGATAATAATCCTACTATTTTCTTCGAGCATCGGTCATTATTAGATGGCTTGAGTGCCCGACGACCCTACCCCGGCGATGATTATGTTATCCCGTTTGGAAAGGCAAATAGACTTAGCACGGGTTCCAAGTTAACGATTATTACCTGGGGTGCAATGGTCGAGCGATGTCTGGAGGCCAGTCAAGAACATGATGAAATTGAAATCCTTGACCTGCGTACCATACAGCCCTGGGATAAGAATGCGGTGTTACGATCCGTTGAAAAAACAGGACGTTGTATTATTGTCCATGAGGACAATATGACGGCAGGGTTTGGCGCAGAGATTGCGGCTGTTATCGCGAAAGAGGCATTCTTTTATCTCGATGCGCCAGTCGAGCGTTTGGCCATGCCGAATATTCCGGTTCCTCACAATCTAGGGCTACTACAGGCCGTAGTACCATCAGTTGAGACCATTAAGCAGGCAATTCACGATACACTTAACGTCTAATAGCAACCAACAACTGGAGCAGCCATGACAAGCGAACTGACTATCACAGCAGATGAACTCGAAGGGACTACTGCGAGCATATCGCAATGGCTTGTAAACGATGGCGATGCTGTCGTAGAAGGACAACCCGTGCTTGAATTAGAGACTGATAAAGTGAGCATGGAAGTCTGTGCACATCAGTCTGGTGTGATTTCTAATATTACTCTGGCAGTTGGCGCAGAGGTTGAAGCGGGAATGGTGCTGGCTCACATCAAAGCCAATACAGAAAGTCAGGAGTCAAATGATGAGTCCGCTACTTCGGCTCATGACATGAATTCACAGCAACTACCAGAAACTGACACCTCAAGTGATAAAGCCAGAGAGCGCATCAGCCCGGCAGTCAGAAGACTGATCCAGGAAAATCAATTAGATATCGCGCAAATATCCGGCAGTGGGCGCAATGGGCGAGTGACTCGCGATGATGTAGAGAAATACCTACAACAAGCAGATCGTTCGAGTTCGATTCAGCCGCAGCAGCCCGTAGCAAATAATAGTATCGAGCAGACATTATCTCCCAAGTCTGATGAGCAATCAGTGAAAGTACCCCACACTCGAATCAGAAAGGCCATCGCCGACCATATGGTAACGAGTCTATTGCACACCTCCCCTCACGTCACGAGTGTCTTTGAGATGGATATGTCGAACATCATGGCGCATCGCAAATGGCACAAAAAGGCATGTGAACAGGCTGGAGGTAATCTCACATTCACTGCTTATTTTGCCTATGCCGCGGCCATGGCAGTGCAAGAAGTTCCTCAAGTCAACGCCCGCTATCACGATGATCATTTAGAAATGTTTAACCAGGTACATATGGGGATTGGAACGGCCCTTGGTGATGAGGGACTGGTTGTTCCCGTCATAAAGAATGTCGACTCGCTCAGTCTATATCAAATTGCAACCGCACTGACGCAACAAACTGACAAGGCGCGGAACGGCACCTTAACCCAGGATGATCTTCAAGGTTCCACTCTGACTATCTCAAATCACGGTGTGAGTGGTAGTTTATTCGCCACGCCAATCATAATTAATCAGCCTGAAGTTGCTATTCTGGGGGTGGGAAAATTACAGAAACGCCCCGTCGTGATAGATAACAATGGCACCGATGAGCTAGTCATAAAGCCTATGTGCTATGTCAGTCTGACGATTGATCACCGGGCACTCGATGCGCATCAAACTAATCTGTTTCTGACGCGATTCGTCGAAATAATCGAAAACTGGGAAGGATAATATCAATGGATAAACTAGCAACGATGAATATCCAGAGCTATGTTTGTGGCGAGTGGCAGGATGGTCATGGTGAAGAACAATCACTTGTCAGCGCACTTGATAACAGTGAAATAGCGACATTCAAATCTTTGACGACAGGATTTGCTGACATACTGGAATATGGTCGCTCAAAAGCTACTTCTGAGCTTCGAAGCATGACCATTCATGAACGCGCTGAGCGAATCAAACAACTGGCCGTTTATCTATTGGAACGGAAAGAAATCTATTATCAGATTTCCTATCTGACGGGTGCCACTAAAATCGATTCCTGGGTAGATATCGAAGGCGGCATCGGGACGATGTTCAATTTCTCCGGTATAGCGCGTAGAGATCTAAACGATGCACCACACATTGTCGAAGGCGCATCAATTCCTCTATCCGCGAAAGGATCGTTTATTGGTCAACATATCCTGACACCCAAAGAAGGCATTAGCCTGCATATCAATGCCTACAATTTCCCCGTCTGGGGCATGCTTGAGAAAATAACGCCCAGCCTTCTCGCTGGCGTGCCAGTAATCGTCAAACCAGCGTCTGTTACATGCTATTTAACAGAACGCGTTGTCAGAGATATCGTCGAGTCTCAGATCTTTCCCGAAGGCAGTATACAGTTGATCTGTGGAAGCATTGGAAATACATTTGATTATCTTAACGAGCAGGACACTGTGACCTTTACTGGCTCTGCCAGTACAGGAAGGATGTTGAAATCACACCAGAACATTATCAACTGCTCAATTCCTTTTACCATGGAAGCGGATTCACTGAATTGCTGTGTCTTGGGTAAAGATGTCAAACCGGACAGTCCCGAGTTTGATCTGTTCATCAAGGAAGTGAGCCGGGAAATGACGTCTAAAGCGGGCCAGAAATGTACGGCAATTCGACGGATCATTGTGCCAGAAACCATGACGTCAGCCGTTTCTGATGCCTTAATTGCCCGCCTTAGCGCGACTGCCATCGGTGATCCGCATAATAAGGCCACTCGAATGGGTGCCCTTGTGGCGAGAGATCAGAGGGATGATGTGCAAGCTGCTGTGGCTCGTCTCAGCAGCGTCAGCGAGCGTTTAACTGGTGATATGGCTGAGTATCAATTGGTGGATATCGAAGCCGATCAGGGGGCATTCATGGCCCCGACGCTATTGCACTGTCAAAAGCCACTGGAAACGACCATTCCGCATGAAGTGGAAGCCTTCGGTCCGGTATCAACCATCATGCCTTATTCCGATATCGACGAGGCAATTACTATTGCCAAAATGGGTAAAGGTAGCCTGGCCGGTTCCCTCTTCACCTACGATAATCCACTTGCAAAACAATTTATCCTTTCAACCGCTTCGCATCACGGCAGAATGCTGGTAATCAATCGAGATTCTGCTGCAGAGTCGACTGGGCATGGTTCACCACTTGCCGGGTTAGTACATGGTGGTCCCGGCCGTGCGGGTGGCGGTGAAGAGTTAGGTGGTTCATTGGCGATAAAACATTATATGCAACGAACCGCATTGCAGGGTTCTCCTACGACACTCACGCATATTACGGAAGAGTATTTACCGGGTGCAGCGAAACATGAAGATGTCATACACCCATTTCGGAAATATTTCGAAGAGTTACAGATCGGTGATAATTTGACCACGCATCGACGAACTGTCACGGAAGCCGATATCGTCAACTTCGGTTGTCTATCGGGCGATCATTTTTACGCCCACTTCGACGAGTTGGCGGCGCGTGATTCTTTCTTCGAAAAGCGAGTCGCGCATGGCTACTTTGTTATTTCCGCGGCGGCAGGAATGTTTGTTGATCCTAAGCAAGGACCCGTCATTGCGAATTATGGTATTGATAATCTGCGTTTCGTGGAACCGGTAGGAATCGGCGATACCATACAGGTAAGCCTAACCTGTAAACGAAAGATTAAAAAGGTTAAGAAACCAGATGACAAGTACGCAACCGGTGTAGTCGTCTGGGCGGTTGAGATAAGTAATCAGGAAGAAGAACTAGTCGCACTCTATGATATCCTGACTTTAGTTGAGCGGAAAAATCCCTAAAGTTAGGAATCACCCGAGTGATGTGGCTTATATCCGTATGGTTGTGACGTAGTGCTTCGTTCGGCAGGGCTATTGGGTAAGTCTGCTCGATTCACTTCACTGCAACCAGACAGGTAGCGTTTAGCGAGTTGTACATACTCTTCTGTACCCTCTGTTTTCCAGGATATCTCGGCATCACTTAAGGAGCGCTTAACACGTGCGGGAGAGCCAAGGATCAAGCTGGCAGGTTCACAGGAAAATTTGGCCGCAACGAAACTATTCGCGGCAACGATGGAATTTTTTGCAATTCGCGATTCATCCATCACGACGGCGTTCATACCGATCAGGACATTGTCTTCGAGATGACAGCCGTGTAATACGGAACTGTGTCCGACATGGCCATAGGCTGAAACAACACAGTCCTGTTCTGGAAAACTATGCAGGACGCAGTTGTCCTGAATATTTGAATGATGTTTTACGTGGATACGACCAAAATCACCACGTAACACAGCGCCCGGGGCAATATAACAATGTGCCTCGATCACAACATCACCGATTATTTCGGCACTGGGATGTACGTAAGCGGAAGGATCGATGACAGGAAATAGATCATCGAGGCGGTAAATAGGCATTGTGATGTCTCTTTACAAAATTTGTAGCAGTATAAACGAGGACGTTTTATGTTTGAAGCAAATGACTACAGGACAATTCAAGTAACTCATGCGAATCAGGTCACCGAAATATGCCTGAACCGACCAGATAAGTTGAATAGTTTTAACACCGAGATGCACGGTGAATTACGATCCGTGCTGGACGACATCCTAGAAGCAGGTGATAGCAGAGCAATCATACTAACGGGTGCTGGCAGAGGCTTCTGTGCCGGCCAGGACCTGTCCGATCGTACAGTCAGTTCGGATACGGATAAGGCTCCTAATCTGGGGCATTCTGTTGAGTTTAATTACAATCCTCTGATCCGTCGACTTACAACCTATCCCATGCCTGTCATTTGTGCGGTCAATGGCGTCGCAGCCGGTGCCGGTGCCAGCATCACCATGGCATGTGATTTTGTCCTGGCGGCACGATCAGCATCCTTCATATTGTCATTCGCAAAAATTGGTCTTGTCCCTGATTCTGGCAGCTCATGGCACATCGCCAGAGCACTTGGATTACCACGTGCCAAGGCGCTGGCAATGTTAGGCAATAAACTATCCGCAGAACAGGCTGAAGATTGGGGCCTTATTTATCAAGTGCATGATGATGCGGATCTGATGGCAGAGGCAAGGCAACTCGCACAGCATCTAGCCACCCAACCAACCGCTGCACTGGCTAATATTAAATCACTGCTTAACAGCAGTTTTGACCGGAGTTTGATGGCGCAACTCGAACTGGAAAGAGAAGCGATGCATCGACTGGGGCAGAGTGCAGATTATCAGGAAGGCGTTGCTGCATTCATTGAGAAACGTCAGCCTAACTTCAAAGGCAAGTAATCAGGATTAAAGATAGGATAGCAAAATGACAGACGCTTACATTATCGATGCAATCAGAACGCCCATAGGACGTTATGGCGGATCACTTGCAGCGATCAGAGCAGACGATCTCGGCGCAATACCCATCAAGGCCTTGATTGAGCGCAATCAGGGACTCGATTGGTCGGCAGTGGATGATGTGTATTATGGCTGCGCCAATCAAGCTGGCGAGGATAATCGCAATGTCGGACGCATGTCTGCCCTACTTGCGGGGATGCCCCAGGAGGTCCCAGCGGTAACTATTAATCGCTTATGTGGTTCCGGCATGGATGCTGTTGGCTCAGCTGCTAGGGCCATTAAGCTGGGTGAGCAGTCTATCTGCATTGCCGGAGGCGTGGAGCATATGACCAGAGCACCGATGGTTGTCGGCAAGGCTGGCAGTGCGTTTGGGCGTGATCAAACCATGTATGATACGACGATGGGCTGGCGCTTTGTTAATACAGCACTTAAGGCGGCCTATGGCGTCGATACGATGCCTGAGACGGCCGAAAATGTCGCTGAGTTGTATCAGGTTTCGCGTGAAGATCAGGATTTGTTTGCCTACCAAAGCCAACAGAAAGCGGCAGCGGCGCAGCAATCCGGACACTTCGATCCTGAAATAGCCGCTGTGACAGTCCCTGTTAATCGTAAAGAAACTCGGGAGTTCAATCAGGATGAACATCCACGTGCTGATACGAGTCTCGAGGCAATGGCAAAGTTAAGAGCACCGTTCAGAGAGAATGGTTCTGTTACGGCGGGTAATGCATCCGGAATAAACGATGGTGCTTGTGCCCTGTTAATGTGTTCCGATAGTGCCGCAAAACAGTATAATCTAAAGCCAATGGCACGCGTCGTTGCGACTGCTACGGCTGGACTCGCCCCGCGAATTATGGGCATGGGGCCGGTACCGGCTAGTCATAAGGTATTGCAACTCGCTGGCCTGACTATCGATGATATGGATATCATTGAATTGAATGAAGCATTCGCTGCGCAATCACTTGCCGTGATGCGTGAATTGGGCCTGGCTGACGATGACCCCAGAGTAAACCCTCAGGGTGGAGCGATCGCATTAGGCCACCCATTGGGCATGAGTGGCGCTCGACTGGTAACAACGGCTGCCTACCAACTGCAGCGCAGCGGTAAGCAATATGCCTTATGTACCATGTGTATCGGTGTGGGCCAAGGCATTGCACTTATCATTGAAGCAGTTTAAGTATCGAAAAGACAACTAGTAAACGTGAGGATTTATTAATGACTACAGAGGCTGAACTACTCGCAGAATTTGAAGCAAAAATTGCTGCCGAACAAAAAATCGAGCCTGGTGACTGGATGCCCGAAGCATACCGTAAAAATCTGATTCGTCAGATGGCACAGCATGCACATTCAGAGGTCATTGGCATGCAGCCGGAAGGCAACTGGATTTCAAGAGCGCCATCACTGCGCCGAAAATTAATCCTGCTAGCGAAAGTTCAGGATGAGTGTGGACATGGTTTGTATCTTTATTCTGCCACAGAGACCCTTGGTGTGGAGCGATCACAACTGATCGAAGAATTGCAGAATGGAACTGCAAAATATGCGTCAATTTTTAACTACCCTACCCTGAGTTGGGCAGATATTGGCGCTGTGGGCTGGCTGGTTGATGGTGCTGCCATCGTGAATCAAATCTCTTTGCAGAGGACTTCTTACGGCCCCTACTCCAGAGCGATGGTTAGGATTTGTAAAGAAGAAAGCTTTCACCAACGTCAGGGCTACGAAATCATGTATAAACTAGCCAAAGGTACCCCGGAACAAAAGGCGATGGCACAAGATGCTCTCAATCGATTCTGGTGGCCCTCATTGATGATGTTCGGCCCCAAAGACGGTGATTCTGCGCATTCGAGTCAATCCATGGCATGGAAAATAAAACGCCAAAGTAACGATGAATTACGTCAGAAATTCATAGACCAGACGGTGAAGCAAATAGATGTTCTCGGTCTCGAATATCCAGATCCCGAGATTAAGTGGAACGAAGAACGTGGCCATTATGACTCAGGCGAACTGGATTGGGATGAGTTTTATCGAGTCATCAAGGGTAACGGTCCTTGTAACTATCAGCGTATTAAACATCACAAGCAGGCTCATGACGAAGGCGAATGGGTAAGAGAAGCTGTTCGTTCTTATCGACAGAAATATATATCTGCCCGTGATGAGGCCGCTTAGGAGTTAATTATGAATCAAGAAAAGTTAGCCACCTACGAAGTTTTTGTGCGTTCAGCACGCGGCCTGGATCACATCCATGTGGGAAGTCTTCATGCTGAGAGTCCTGAGCATGCCCTGATGTACGCACGCGATGTCTACATTCGCCGCTCAGAGGGTGTCTCAATCTGGGTAGTTGAACAAAGTAACATCACCGCATCCCGTGAAGAGGACATGGCCAGTTTCGTTTCTCCAATGGACGATAAACCCTATCGTCATGCGACGCACTATATCCTGCCTGATGAAGTTAACAACATGTAGGTGACATTATGAGTAAAGAGATTCTAACCAAATTTGTGATCGGTCTTGCCGACGATGCGATGGTGCTTGGCCAACGATTATCTGCCTGGTGCTCTCGTGGTCCCTACATGGAAGAAGATTTAGCGTTAACGAACACAACGCTGGATTACATAGGTCGAGCGAGCCTGTTCTACCAGTACGCAGCCGAACTTATCGGTAACGATTGCACCGAAGATAAACTGGCCTTTCACCGGTCAGAGCGCGAATACACTAATTTATTAATCCATGAGCTACCCAATGGTGATTTCGCCTTTACTATGGCGCGTCAATATTTGCTCGATGTTTTCTACGACCTGTATCTGCAAAAACTACGGAGTTCGTCAGACGAAACAGTCGCGGCAATCGCTGATAAGGCCATTAAAGAGACAACATACCACCTAAAACGAAGCGAACAATGGATGAAACAACTAGCGCTCGGAACCGACGAAAGCCTAAGGCGCCTGGAAAGTGCATTATTCGAGATACAGGATTACTGTAACGAACTATTCCTCATGTCTGATGCAGACAGTACCCTCCTCGCGGATGGTATCAGTGTTGATAGACAAGCACTCCGCGATAGCTGGATAGAAAGAGTGAACAGCTTGTTGAAATCAATGCAGATGGATGAGTTGGATCTTAGTCGAACGATTGAAGGTGGCCGCTCAGGTATTCATACTGAACACCTCGGGCATCTGCTAGTTGATATGCAGTATATGCAACGAGCCTATCCTGATCTTGAATGGTGATAGACCTTGCCACAACTGATACCTACATATCATCCGCTGTATGCTGAGCGCCTGAATCGACGCAATTGTTCAAATTTGGGGAAATATTGGGACTTGCTTGACTCAGTCTGCGATCCAGAACTACCCGGTGTCACCCTGTGGGATCTTGGCGTACTACAAGACATACAGGGTGACGAAACAGCGATGCAAGTTTTTATCACATTAACCTACTCAGGATGCCCTGCAGTACATACCATGAAAGAGGACATTGTTAACTGCCTCAGAGAACAACTACCCGATTGTGATATTTCCGTAAAGGTGCTGTTGAGTCCTGCTTGGAGCACGGATATGATGTCTCCACAGGCAAAAAATCAACTACAGGCAATACAAATTGCTGCACCAGTCAAAGATGAAGTCATCGAGTGCCCTCTGTGTGCGAGTAGTCGTACGAGTCTGCTTAGCCAATTTGGTTCAACATCTTGCAAAGCGCTCTATCGTTGCGACGATTGTTTAGAGACATTCGATTATTTTAAATCCTTATAGGTAAACCCAATGAACACCAATTTTTATCCATTAACCATTGCCTCGGTAGAGCCTCTTACAAAAGATTCCATCGCGGTACGTTTTGATGTGCCCGAAGAACATCGGACTGAATTCAGTTACCGCGCAGGTCAATATTTGACGTTTCGAACAGGCGTAACTGGTGAAGAACTGAGGCGATCATATTCGATCTGTCGTTCTGAAAATGAACAAACGTTAGAAGTTGGCATTAAACGGATAGATCAGGGAATTTTCTCAAACTATGCCAATGATAACTTCGCTAAAGGTATGACAGTCGAGGTCATGCCACCGCAAGGCCTGTTCACCCTTGATGTCAATGCGACTAATAATAAACACTACCTGTTTATCGCTGCTGGAAGTGGAATTACGCCAATCCTCGCACATATGACAACGATATTAGAAACAGAGCCAGACTCAGCGGTCACACTGCTCTATGCGAACAAGACTGCCAATCGAATGATGTTTAGAGAACGGATTAGCTTCCTTAAGAATAAATACCTGGAGCGATTGAATTGGGTTAAGATTTTTAGCAAGGAAACCTCCGATGCCGACATATTACATGGTCGGATTGATGCAAAGAAAGTACTCGATCTTCACCGCTCTAAGATAATTAACCTGAATCTGGTTGACGAAGTCATGTTGTGCGGCCCGGAAGCGATGATTTATAACATCAGAGATTTCTTTAACGCGAACAAGTTTGATGCAAACAAAATTCACTTCGAATTATTCCATTCAGATACTGCATCAAAGGATAAGGCTGAGCACCATGAGAATCTAGAGAAGCGATTTGGCCATGAGGAGAGTGAGGTCACCATCCGTACAGGTGGCAGGACAATGACCTTTGCGCTTGAGAAAAGTGGCCAGTCGATTCTGGATGAAGCCATCGATCAGGGAGCCGATGTGCCCTATGCTTGCAAAGGTGGGGTTTGTGCTACCTGTAAGGGCAAGGTTATCAAGGGTAATGTCGAAATGGATAACAACCATTGTCTATCTGATGATGAGGTTGCTGAAGGCATGATATTAACCTGTCAGGCACATCCGATAACTGATGAAGTAGAAGTAGATTACGATGTCATCTAGCAATACGAGTGTGGTGCGCTGGTATTTCATCGATAATATCGGCGTAATTGTCATAGACAATCCACCAGTTAACGCCATCTCTGTTGAAGTACGCAGAGGGATTGTTACCGCCCTGGAAGAATTAAGTATTGCAGATATCACACATATCATACTGCATTGTGAGGGGAATACCTTCTGCGCAGGCGCGGATATCAAGGAGTTCGGGAAACCACCGCTTGAGCCTCATTTACCCGACGTTGTTTTGGCATTACATAACAGCCCTAAGCCGGTGATAGCGATCATGCATGGAACCTGCCTGGGTGGTGGATTAGAACTTGCGATGGCATGCTATGCCAGGGTTGCTACCAAATCGTGTCGCATCGGCTTACCAGAGGTAAACCTGGGCCTAATTCCGGGTGCCGGAGGTACACAGCTATTACCCAAGCTCATAGGAATCAAAAAAGCAGCTGAGATGATCACTTCAGGCAAGCCGTATCCTGTGACTGATTTCGAAGAGACTCGAATGGTACTCTCAATACTCACTGAAGAGGATATCGATAGCGCGAATGATTTGTTAAAGCAAACCCTAAGAATGAAGCTGCATCTTGCTGATACTAATGATAATTTACATGCAAAAGAAGACATAGATTGGGATGCTATAACGGACTTAACTCGCCGAATCGCAAAGGGTAAAATCGCGCCGCTTAGAGCGATTGAAGTGTTAAAATCGACAGCTGATGTACCACTCGCAGATGGCCTTAAATCAGAGAGAAAAGTATTTCTTGAGCTGAGGGAGTCCAGTCAAGCCATCGCATTAAGACACGCGTTTCTGGCTGAGAAAACTGCCGCTAAATACAGTAAATCAAAAGATATCCAGCCCGTGACCAGGGTCGCAGTCATTGGTGGCGGTACGATGGGCATTGGGATCGCGACAGCATTTTTAAATGCAGGCTATATGGCCACCCTGGTCGAACAAGACAGTGGCGCTGTGGTTAGGGCTAAGAATGCAGTCATTAAGAACATTCAGGCTGCACTATCACGCGGACTTATTGACTCTGAAAAATACCAACAGACGATTGAGCGGTTAAGCGCAACGGATTTACTAGAAGACATTAGTGAGGCCGATCTCGTTGTGGAGGCAATTTTTGAAGATATGGCTGCCAAACAGGCCCTGTTCAAACAGCTCGATGCCATCTGTTCTCCTGAGGCAATCTTTGCCAGTAATACCTCATATCTTGATATCGATGTGATGGCACAACATATCCGTGATCCATCCCGATTGATCGGCATGCATTTCTTCAGCCCAGCTCACATCATGAAGTTACTTGAAGTAGTGAAAGCTGAGCAATCTAGCGACAGAGCCATCGCCACTGCATTCGCTGTTGCAAAAAAGGCCAGGAAGATTCCAGTTCTTGTCTCGAATAGTTATGGCTTCGCCGGTAATCGAATGTATCAACGCTATGGTCGAGAGATTCAACAACTCCTGCTAGAGGGGGCTTCAGTCGTTGACGTAGACAAGGCGATGACCGATTATGGAATGGCGATGGGACCACTCGCTGTACAGGATCTATCTGGTATAGACGTAGGGCATAAAGCCCGTAGCACTCGTCCTTTTCCGGAGTATGATCCGGGATTTTTTAAAGTCTCTGAATTGTTAGTAAAGCAAGGTAACCTCGGTCGCAAAACTGGAGTTGGATTTTACGACTATAGTGGAGACAAGCCAGTCGTGAATCCGGCACTAGAACAACACATCAGTGAATTAGCAACGACACTGGGAATAACTCAGACACAGCCCGACAAAGAGACTATACAACATCGCGCCATTATGGCATTAATCTCTGAGGGTTATCAGTTGTTAGCTGAAGGTATCGTCGAGAGGGCGTCTGATTTGGACGTTATCTGGCTATTCGGCTATGGATTTCCGCGCCATCGTGGTGGGCCGATGCATGTCGCAGAGACCATGGGTAGTGGACAAGTCCAGGATAACCTACAAAAACTTCGGGACGAATATGGAGAAGCACTATGGCCGACAATAAGCCTGTAAGTACCAAACTACCGCCGGGCAAAGTCAAATATGGCATGGATTTGCAGACCTTCCTGCCCTATGTCATGTACCGCTTTGCTGGCAAAATGGCCCAGGCTGGCCATAAGCTGAGCGATCTGTTACAAGAGGCCGGTGTCGCAATTGGTGAACGCGAATGGCGTATCATATCCCTACTCGGCGCATATGGTGGCCTCACCAATGGCCGCCTGGCAGAACTCCTGGTGACGGATGCAGCCACAATCACCCGAGGCGTTAAGGTGCTGAAGGAGTTAGAATTTATTGATACCAAAAACTCCAAACGCGACAAACGACGAATACTGATCTACCTGACTGAAA
Organism: Enterobacterales bacterium; assembly: GCA_965250035.1. GTDB lineage: Bacteria > Pseudomonadota > Gammaproteobacteria > Enterobacterales > CAXRAF01. The sequence continues at coordinate 945,257 of OZ252282.1, forward strand.
AAGGCGCTGAGCTACACGATAAGATCACCCCGAGGAGAATCGAAACGGGTGAGTTGATCGAGTCCTGTTTCAGCTACGAGGAGAAGGAACAACTATTCCACCTGCTACATAAGCTCTCTCGTCACCTGGAGCATCTCGAAAATGAACTCGATGACGAATGGGAATAGTCTCATTCGCCTCCCCCACACACTTAACAAAAATTTTAATTCTCGCCTTAGCTCTTTAAACCGTTGAAACCTTGATAGTCCCTTTTACTCAGCCCTTCGGATGCTTCGAAAAGGGACATACTCAAGTCTTCAACTCACTGTATGCATTCTAAGATTCACTCAAGGGCGATTGTATTCTCCTTGAACTAGCAGGAGCGTACGGAGACATGGATGTCGTAGTCGAGCCTACATGGATGTATTCATGGCGTCTCCAGCTAGGCAAGGAGAATATAATCGACAATTGCTCTTAAGTTAGTCTGCATTAAGTATGCAAGTGTAATAGTTGTGTTAGGTGTTTCGGTGGGGTGGTGAATGCGATGATGTGCAAATGTGAGAATTAAAATGGCCCCTATTCCTTGGGGCCAAATAAGATCAGTCTTTCCCTGACTGAGGGGACCATTCTGTGTAATAGGCTGGATCTGAGCCAGCCTATCAAAGGCTAGTTGGAAGTGAATTCAGGATAGGCCTCCAGACCGCACTCACTGTGGTCTACGCCTTCGTATTCTTCTTCCTCAGAAACACGGATGCCCATAATCAGCTTAATCGCATACCATGTAATACCACTGGCGATAGCAACCCATCCGATGATGGTCAGTAAGCCAATCAACTGCGCATAAAAGGATGTGCCGTCATTGGTTAAAGGCACGGCCATAACACCCCAAATGCCAACAACACCGTGCACTGATATTGCACCCACCGGATCATCGATTTTGATTTTATCGAAGGCAACGATTGAGAAGACCACAAACAGGCCACCCACCGCTCCGATTAGCGTCGCCTCGAGAGGTGTCGGTGTATCGGGACCAGCAGTAATCGCCACTAGACCAGCCAGTGCGCCGTTGAGTGCCATGGTTAGATCGGCCTTGCCAAACGCCAAACGGGCTGCAATCAGAGCGACAATAACACCACCCGCTGCCGCAGCATTCGTGTTCAGGAATACCATCGCGACTGCATTCGCACTCGCGGCATCACCTAGTTTCAATACAGATCCGCCATTGAATCCAAACCAACCCATCCATAGGATGAAGGTACCTAATGTGGCCAATGGCAGATTGGCACCGGGAATTGGATTGATCGAGCCGTTCTTGCCGTATTTGCCTTTACGTGGACCAAGTAAAAGTACGCCCATCAGCGCGGCTACTGCACCCGCCAAATGAACAATACCTGAGCCAGCAAAGTCGGTGAATCCGATGTATTGAGCCTCACCATCCTCTATGACCTGATTGCCTGCTTCATCAAGAAGCGGAACCAGTTCTCCAAGATTGTAGAGTCCGAAAACGTCATTACCACCCCATGTCCAACCACCTTCCATCGGATAGATATAGGCTGTCATGACCGCGGCAAACAGGACAAATGACCAGAGTTTCATACGCTCAGCTACGGCACCGGATACAATTGACATCGCTGTCGCAACGAACACGACCTGGAAGAAGAAGTCAGAGGCATCAGAATACACTGCACCACCACCAAATCCGGCTTCGGCGGATTCTGCCAATACCTTGGCTGTTAATGTATCTGCACTCTCAGCGCCATCCAGAGCGATTCCATCCAGCAAAATGCCTCCGCCATACATGATGTCATACCCAACCACCAGATAGGCTGTACAGGCCACTGCGAACAACATGATGTTCTTCGTCAGTATTTCTGTTGTATTTTTAGAACGGACCAGTCCCGCTTCTAACATTGAGAAGCCAGCGGCCATCCACATAACCAGGGCACCACACACTAAGAAATAGAATGTGTCCATGGCATATTGAAGTTCAAAAATTTGATTTTCCATAATTATGCCACCCCGCTAAATTGCTTCTTCATCGAGTTCGCCGGTACGAATCCGGACGACACTTTCTAAATTGCTAACAAATATTTTACCGTCACCAATCTTGCCGGTTTTGGCGGCTGTGACGATAGTTTCTATAGCACGGTCCAGATCTTCATCCTTCACAGCGACTTCTACCTTAACTTTAGGTAAGAAATTCACCACATACTCAGTGCCACGATATAGTTCAGTATGACCCTTCTGTCGGCCTACCCCTTTTGCTTCAGTTACTGTCAAACCCTGGATGCCGATATCAGAGAGTTGATCTCTGATATCGTCCAATTTAAATGGTTTGACGATAGCCGTTATCATTTTCATAACGTTACCTCTTACTCTATTTATAATTGTTGGTTAAAGACTCTTTGATAATGTGAAAACGAAGGTGCTATCACACCAGTCGGATCCACCGAAACACTCTGATTCACTCAAGTCAGTATCAATGAAGGCGAACTCCACATCGACAGAGGTAAAACTCGCTGATAATGCCAGTTTGTAATCAACCCAGTCAGGTGTACCCCAGGCAACGTTATCTTCAACACTCTGCTTACCGATTGCGGCACTGAAAGACCAGGTATCATTAAGATCGAATCCGCCTGAGAAGTTGTAATAGGTTGCCGCACCTGCGCCAGCGAAATAATCATCGGTGTTAGAAATGCTAAAGCCGAAATTTTCATAACCCAGGGCTACTGTAAGTTCAGTGAAGTTATAACTCAGTGAGCTAGCCGAATTCGGATAATAAAAATGCAGTAGATTAATGTCATAAGTAAATCCCGTTTCACCGAGGTCACCTGCAAAGCCAGCGTAGATATCTAGCTCCATACTGGCGTCGTCAACTGCCGTTACCTGAAAATCGACATTCGAGCCCCATACGCCGGCATAGAACCCACTATCATCAGCGAAGTCAAAACCACCTGATAAGGCAATGGCCTTGTCCGTTTGCGAAATCCCGCGGAATCGATAGTCAGACGACAAGGCAACGTTTGCAGTTACCTCTGCGTTAATGGGTTGAGTAAATGGAGCGATTGTGGCTAACGCAACGACACTCACAACTAATGGTGTGTTAAGTTTATTCATTGATTCCCCCTTTAATTGATCAAAATGAATACTTTTCTAGTGCGTGCGATCTGGCTAACTCAAACAAATATATTTATTTGATATCTGACATATTGCATTGAGCGTGCCAACTCCTGTTGTGGCCGTTTAGATGGTTATTTAGGGGTATTTAGAGGAAATATCGCACCTTGATAGTGCAAATGCAGATAGAACGCACCAACCTAATGCGTCACGAAATGAGGAGGATTAGTCCGCGGAGAGCTCTTCCCAGCGCTCATATGCACTATTAATGTTTGCTTCAAGATCGGCGAGTTGTCTATAAATTTTATCTGTTTCTTTGTGATCAAGTTGAGAGAATTCAGGCGTCGTTAATTGTTGTTGAATTGCGAGTAATTCAGTCTCAAGTAATTCGATTTTTTCTGGTAATTTATCGAGTTCACGCTGCTCATGATAAGAGAGTTTTTTTCTAACGACTTTATTCTTTGACTGTATTTGCTGCGCTGACTTTTTAGAATCCTGTGAACGTTTAGACGTCGGTTGCGGCTTGAACTTGTCGACCCAGTCGCTATATCCACCAACGCATTGATTCACGTTACCTTTGCCATCTAAATGAAGCACAGTGGATACCGTATTATCGATAAATTTCCGGTCGTGAGAAATGAGAATCAAGGTGCCGTCATAATCTGCTAGCTGATTCTCCAAAACCTCAAGAGTTTCCATATCGAGGTCATTGGTCGGTTCGTCCATGACGAGTAGATTAAATGGTTTTGACATGAGTTTAGCAAGTGAGAGTCGACTTAACTCGCCGCCGGATAATGCACGCGCTGGTTGGCGCACCCTATCTGGACTGAAAAGATATTGTTGTAGATAGCTCATGACATGGACTTGCCTGGTTGCAACCGTGACATAGTCGTGGCCATCGGCAACGTTATCGAATACTGATTTATCTAGGTCAATATCACTACGTTTCTGATCGAAATAAGCGACATCCAATCGAGTACCAAGCCTCACGCTACCCGCATCCGGTTCCAGCTCACCCAACATGACTTTGATTAAAGAACTTTTGCCAGTGCCATTATCGCCAAGAATGCCGAGCCTATCCCCGCGCAAAAGCATCAAATTCAGATCACGGAAGAGAGTCTTATTGGAAAATGATTTGCAAACGCCCTGCAATTCAACAACCAGTTTCCCTGATGACTCACCGGACGTGAGACTAATATCCGCGCTGGATAACTTGTGCCTGCGCGCACGCACTTGCTCCCGCAGAGCTTGCAAGGCTCTTACCCGCCCCTCATTCCGTGTGCGCCTGGCTTTAATCCCCTGCCGAATCCAAACCTCTTCCTGGGCGAGTTTCTTGTCTTGTTGTGCTAACGCATTCTGTTCCGAGGCCTCTTCATGCTCTTTCTGTTTGAAATAGGCCGATAGGTTGCCTGGATAGCTGCGAAGATTACCGCGGTCTAATTCCAGGATTTCAGTGGCAATTGAATTGGCAAAACTCCTGTCATGGGTAATGAATAGGACTGTTTTTACCCATTGCAATAACTTTGATTCTAGCCATTCGATACGCTTGATATCGAGGTGATTGGTCGGCTCATCTAGCAATAATACATCGGGTTCAACGACCAATGCTCGAGCGAGTGCTAGAAGCCTCAACTGGCCTCCAGAAAGGGCTGGCATGCGCGTTTCATCAGTCAGCCCCACCTCGGTTAACCAACGTTGTATTCGTTGCTCTATCTGCCACCATTCGTTATGTTCAATGGCTTGCTGGAGTTCAGCAACTCGAGCTAATTCACTCGCCACGGGTGTCTTTATGTGTGTTAATCGATAGTACTCAGTCAAGATATCTTGGGCATCTGTAAATGCACCGGTCATATATTCAAAGCAGCTGATATCTTTTGGCTCGGGAAGTGACTGGTTGAGTTTGGTGATAATCAGATTAGATTTGAATTGTATCTGCCCATCATCCGCCGACAATTCACCGGTCAATATTCGCAGAAGTGTTGATTTACCAACACCATTTCTACCAAGCAGACAAATTCTCTGCCCTTCGGTTATGGTGTACGATACCTGATCGAGCAATTGCTGAGTACCATAACTCAACTCAAGGTTATTCAGCTGAATAAGGCTCATTCAGATCGTTTATTCGGTTGGTAGAGCTGGCTGTATATCAAATAATTGGACTTGCCAATCAGTCGGATTAGCCGCGTCTATTCTTGCGCCGATTGCATATCGTCTATTACCTGACAAACTGATTTGGATTCGCTTTGCAACGAACTTGGTATTCATAAATGGCTGCAGATCTCGAATCAAACTAAAATCAGGTCGGACTTCCACAACGTACTCCCCTGCTGCCAGTGGATACTCATAACCATGTAGCAACGGCTTGATAACAAAATCGTTAATGCTATCTATTCGGACAGGATAAAGGCTCTGTGAAGGCTTGTAGGCCAGACTGCTAAGTCGAGAATAAGCCGCTGTAGTTTGCACATCAACCAGGGGCGAAGGCGCGACAATGACGCCCTGTTCAGCCTCTTCGATAGTATTCGCGATAGCCTGAATCGACTGCGTCATACCGAGGTAGAGGAAACCGAGTACATAGAGTAAGCGTTTATTCATTCAAAGTGTTATTCAGTTGCGGTCTCAGAATGGTTAAGAATAACAAAATTACTTAACCGTTGGATAGTCATTGACGAACTGATTCTAGCGTGCCTTGGCTAAAAGTAATACGCCATATCAACTTGTATGAAGCTGTCATTGCGTATTGGGAATAGTGGGCTAGTCGTGAACTGAGATTCATCAACGCCGCTAATCACTCTTGCTTCCAGTGTCAGCCGCCAATTAGAACCAATTCGTCGACTCGCTTCGATATTCCAGAAAATATTATCAAGTTCATTGATTCCTGCACCAATTAGTAGTTCTGTCGATTGTTCATCATTGAGTGCCAATCGACTACCCAAGACCACACTATCTAGAATGGGCAAGCCAGCATAATCGACTTTACGATCATCGTATTGGTACTCGAGTATCCAACCGAGATCGATACCCGACTCTGCAATATCATAGAAACTGTATTCAAAACCAAATACCGCAGCCGTGTATCGATCGACATCAAAACCGCTATTGGATATAAGCTCTAGTTTCCACAACCAACTGTCAATGGTTGCCTGTACGTCTAAACTTGTCTGGTCAATCGTGGTGTAGTGCGGTGCTAAGACGATGTCACTTCCCTGTAACTGCGGGATAAATCTTGGCTCCCTTGAGGTTCCAGAAAAATGAGCGATCCCAACATCCCAGTCGCCTAATGTATTCGACCAACGGACCGCTGTGTCGATATGATTTTCCTCATCTGCATCAGCATAGGTTGTCAGTTCTTCAGCGATCACAAAGGGCGCACGAAAACGGCCATCAGGTCCCGTAAAGGTACGTTCTCTGAAATATGGCAGAATGAATAAATTAAGGTTACCCCAGTCTCTTATTAGCGTGAGATTTATCATGGGTTGACCCAGTTTATCCTCGCCATCGACATTTTCTACAGCATCTGTTTGATTGATAATATCAACCAGGTGTTGTGATTCAGCCACTCCCCAGAATACCTTTGAAATCCCAACTCTGAGCTCCCAGTCATCAGAATAGTACAACCAGCTTAATTCTCTGATGTCTGTATGGGAACGCTCATCATCCATGCTATCTTCTCGGACAAAGACTTGTGCCGTGAAAAGACTGGAATCTCCCTGATAGAAATATTCCGGTTCAAACACGAATGAATATTGTTCGTCATCCTGTCCTTGATCTGCATCATCAAAATAACTCCTCGCCTCGAAAGCAAGGTAGCCCCTAACATCGGCAACAGATGTCGATGTTAGGGTAAGTATCAGCGCGGCTAGTACAATACGAAGCATGGATTAACGTAACCTCTTCAAGCTGTTTGTGGTGAAGTCACTGTCACTGAAATCGTTGTCGTAGGTGATATCACTCCACAGTAATTGTGTTTTTTTCCCTGTCTGATGATTTACCATGAGCATGTCATGTGCGCGCCAGAACTTTTCTTTGTAAAGGTTGTAGTCGCTAAAGGTTAACGTCTTCAATAATGACTTCTTGCGATCATAGAAATCCATCTTAATCGGGTATAACTCGGCCTTATCTGTCCACACGACTTGCCGTGTATAGCCAGAACGTTTGTTTACTGGAATCCGCTCAACGACATAGGCTTCTCTACCTGAAATAGTCTCATCACGAAGGTACTTCCAGGTATATTTTTCGACTTCTTGTGAACCAAGATCCTCGAATGCAAATTCACTGCCCATAAATGGGCCTGACTTATTACTCGACGACATCCTCTTTACGCGCTTCACAGCGGGCAGATAAAGCCATTGGTCGTCATCTTCCAACTTGTGGCTGTAGGTGAGCAATGCGGTTCCTTTAACATCAGCAGGCGTATCGAAGATCGTCATCGATTTATCACCATCATTCACCACTTCCATAGAACGAACGCGTAACTCCCGTTCGCTGGTTTGACCATGTTTGTTGGTCAGAATCATTTTCATATTGGCTGATGAATCAATAAATCCATTGGTTCGATCATCTGCTGCTCGGGCAATTGCGAGTCCCTTCTCTTCTGCAGACATACCCTCATATGCATCCGCTGCTGTAATTTGGAGGGCGATGCTGAATAAGATTGCGCTAATATAATATTTCATATTGGTTTCCTCTATCTGAGTTTCAAATCAAGCAGTTTCTGCAGCTACCTGATTCATCTTGATTCGTTTTGATTTTCGTTTATCTATAGCGATTAACAGGCCAGGCAGGAACAGGAAGTCGACTACCAGCGCCAGGGCGATTGTTATACTGGTCATCAAGCCGTTCTGTGAGTTTAATTCGAACGCTGAGTAGGTCAGGACGCTGAATCCCAGCACCAGAAGAATGGTTGTTTCTGTCAGGGCCACGCCAACGTTCTCGAAAGAATATCTAACCGCTTCTTTGGCGTCCATTCCCTTCTCACGGCGAGCACGCAGGTATTTCGATAAGAAGTGTACTGTGTCATCAACAACTATACCGAGCGTCATTCCGATGACCACAGACAGGCCCATGCCGACTGTACCGCTAAGCAATGCCCAGATACCAAAACCCATTGCTGCAGGAGCGATATTAGGGATAAGGCTAAGCGCGCCATACTTCACCGAACGCAATGCGACGACGAGAATAATCGATATGAGCACCAGAGCAATCGACGTGCCCCCCAGCATGCTAAAGATATTCTTGATAGAAATATGAGCGAATATCACATCTGAGCTGGTGCCAGTAGTATGCATATAATCCGGTGTGTTATCACGTAACCAGCCACTAATCCTGTCGTCTAGCTCCAATAGTCCATTTGTAGAGATGTCGTGTAGCGTGACCATCAGACGGATTGATGATTTATCGACATTAATTTGATTGTTCAAATCCAGACCCTGAGGAAGGGACAGCTCATATAACAGGTTATACTGGGCCGCTAATTCCCGATTATCCGGTATGCGATAGAATGCCGGATCATCCTGATTCAAGTTCTGATTCAGTTTCTTTAAGATGGTGGTATAAGAACTAACGTGGAAAACTTCGGGTTGCTGCTCTAGCCAGTTTACAAATTTCTCTACGTTCTGGAGATATTCCGGCTCATATATGCCATAGGCTTCTTTTGCCTTAAGTGAATATTGTAATGAATTGATTCCGGTTAGGTTCTCTCTGGTATATTCGATATTTTGTCTCGCCTCCATTGATTCATCGAAGTATTCGGTCCAGACGTCATTCAGTTCGTTCAAGGGGATCAGAGCGACTAGAGAGATAATGACAACACCGCTACTGATAAACAAGAAACGATGTCTGGCAAGAACCCAGTCAGCGAAACGAGACATCAATCGACTTTCAAGCGAGCGTTTCTCAGCTACCGTTGTTGGCAATATGTAAAGCAGCGCCGGCAATACAGTGATCGACAATACAAATGCCACGCTGATACCGATGGCCACGATGTTACCCAAATCACGGAAAGGCGGGCCCTCTGCAAAATTCAGGCTGAGAAAACCAATCACGGTTGTAATACTGGTGAGGAAAATAGGCTGGAAATTGATGCGCAAGCTTTCCATCAACGCAGTCTTCTTATCTTCACCGACTCTCAGGTTATGGAAGTACGTCGTCGATACGTGTAAGCAGTCGGCAACAGCCAGTGTCATTACCATAATACCCGCGTTTAACACAGGTGGCGTGCCCGGAATACCCAGCCAGCCAATCATGCCAAATGAGAATGCAATTGAACCGATGACCACTGTGAACGTCGCGATCATTGCACCTAGCCGACGATAGAAAATCCATAATCCGATGAAGATGACAGCGAATGTGATCGGGAACAAGGTCGTCAAATCACTTTGTGATGCCTCAGAAAAGGCGTTATTCATGGAAACATTTCCTGACAGTCGAAATTCGATATCCGGGTAAATCTCGCGCAGATCAGCCATCATGGCACGAGTCGCTGCAATCAGATCGGGTAATTCTTTCGCTTGGTCGATGCCGGGAAAATTTGTTGTCGCTGCGATGGCCGTCACATGACCTCTCTCAGAGATTAGTCTTTTAACCAGGCTAGGCTCTGAGAGTGCGACGGTTTTAATCTCTGCCAGTCTGGCAGCTAGCTGGCCATCCTCTTCCAAATCGAATTCGGTGACGAGATCCTCAACCATCAGATCATCCATGTCGACCTCAGTGTGTTGAAAATTACTCAGAGAATCAATTCGCAACACATAAGGTAATTGCCACATTCTATCCGTCGCATCGAGTACCGCACTAAGGCTATTTTGAGTAAAAACCTCTCCGTCTTTGGGTGAGATTATCACCATCAGAGTGTCTGCCTTGGTATAGGTTTCTTCCATCTGGTCAAACTGCAATAGCCACGGGTTGTCCTCAGAGAAGAAGACGCGATAATCAGTTGCCAGCTTGATATGTTGGGCGCCTGAGGCGACCCAAAAACAGATGCCCATAAATAGCAATACAACCCAATATCGATACGCTAGTATTTTCGAAGATAAGTTAGGACTCATTGGTTTTCTCCGGTCAGTGAACAGCCTGGTTTTGACGATTTAATGCGTCAATCTGATCACGACAGTATGTTTTATAGTGTTTAAGATTCTGTTTATCTTTATCCGTAAGTGTTAATGCGCCCGAAGCATTGAGCGGAATGTCTTGCCAGCCACACCCTTTAAGGAAAAGAAAGCAATTCGCACGCAGAACCTGCTTGATTTGTTTCGCTGTGAAACTCCCTTTCTCATAGGCATGTTTGTCAGCAATCTCGAAGGTTCCCTCAATCATCGCCCAACACCCCATCGTGATTGAATCAACCGTGGCGGGCGATTGAATCACTAGCTCCTGGGTGGCTTCAGCGTGACGGATAATTTTATGGACGATTTTAATGATCGCCTCTACGTTGCAGTTCATATCATGGAGGATTTGTTCATCGACTTTGCTCGAGAAAGCCTGGCTCTTGAATAGGGTCAATAAGTCATGATCTGCGCTGGCATACTCATGAATCACAAACTGGCTCTCCATGATCATCAATATCTGTATATAGCCGGGTAATTCGTTTTCCTGACTGATATTCTCAAACCAGGTCAGCAGCATCTTGCCAAATCGCATGCAGAGCGCTGAAATGATTTCTTCTTTTGAGGCGTAATGCTGGTAAATCGTCCCTTTGGAATACTCGACCTCTTTTGCGATCAAATCCATTGTCACATTGTGATATCCCTGCTCAATAAATAACTGGCGACTGACATTTAATATCAGCTCATCGCGTTGACTAATTTCTCTCTGTTTGCGAGTTAATTCAACCATACTTCTCTCTATTGATTCAGATACAACCTAATCACATAAATGACTTTTCGATATTTTATTACTTAATGTCATTTTTTGACGTTACGTCATTTTATGTCCAATAGTGATCCATTTCAAGTGGTGATGAAAGAAAAATAAACGTATGATGTGGGCGTTATGACTTGGTCCGATTATCTTGCTGATTATAAGAAATCAGCCGCATTCCAATCTGTATTACAGCACGTTAGAGAACGGCGTGAGCAGCATGTCACGGTCTATCCGCCCTCGAATGAAGTGTTCACCGCATTTAAGTTGTGTCAATTTGAACAAATTAAGGTCGTGATTCTAGGTCAAGACCCCTACCACGGACCTAATCAGGCGCATGGTTTGTGTTTTTCGGTCAAACCACCCATACCGCCTCCACCATCACTCGTCAATATTTATAAGGAATTACATAGCGATTTGGGGCTGGCGATTCCCGGTCATGGCGATCTGACTCGCTGGGCGATGAATGGCGTTTTCTTACTGAATACAGTCCTTACTGTTGAGCATGGGCAAGCGAATAGTCATCAGGGAATTGGCTGGGAATCATTTACCGATTATGTAATACAACTAATTAATGACCGCCATGATCATGTCGTATTTTTACTCTGGGGCGCCGCTGCACAAAAGAAGATGGCGTTTCTAGATGGCAACAAACATACCCTTATGAAGGCACCTCATCCCTCGCCTCTATCTGCACACCGAGGATTTTTAGGTTGTAAGCATTTTAGCTTAGCAAATCAGGCGCTTATAGCGCATAATCAGACACCTGTTGACTGGCGACTGGAGTAATCGCTTGGAAATCTTTTTACTATACCTAACGTCACTATTTACGGTGATTAATCCCATCGGGGCTATTCCATTTTATACGAACCTAACAGAGGGAATGAATGACAAGGAAGCGCGGACAATAGCCTTTCAGGCGGGCCTCGCTGCCTTCATTGTTCTCGTGTTCTTCGCATTCTCCGGACAGGCTGTTTTCAACTTCTTCGGTATCTCAGTCAATGGCCTGAGAATCGTCGGTGGGGTGTTATTTTTTGTCATGGGTTACGAGATGCTACGCGGTAAAAATTTGCCATTACGGAATAAAGAGCAAAAGCATGAATTTGGTTCAGAAGTAGCAATCACCCCTCTGGCAATACCCGTCATCTCGGGACCTGGCTCAATCACTGTCGTCATCCTATTCATGCAGCAGACCAAGACAGTGATGGAACAATCACTACTCGTCGCTAGTATATTCATCATATGTGCTCTGACGTCTATTATGCTTGCATCAGGAGAATATCTAATCAAATTATTAGGCCAGACAGGTACCCGGGTTATGATTCGCCTGATGGGGCTAATTGTCATGCTGATTGCCGTTGAGTTCTTTTTTGCAGGCCTGACACCCTATGTTCAGAAAATGATGGTTGTTTGATGAAACTAATTACTGATATTGCTGATATTCAAGATTGCTTTGACGCACAAAAGGCCGCATTTAGCGAATCGCCATATCCTGACTACAAATCCAGGAAACGGCATCTCACTTCCTTAAAGCGAGCGCTGGTTGATCACAAAGAAACGATAGCGCAAGCTGTGGCTGACGATTTTGGCTGCCGTAATCAAACTGAAACGGTATTAATCGACCTGATGACTTCGGTGGGACAGATTAACTACACCCTGCGGCATATCAAGGAATGGATGAAGCCAAAGAAACGTAGCGCCGGTATTCTTTTTGTTCCCGCGAGCGCTGAAGTGCACATCCAACCCAAGGGTGTCATTGGCATAATCACTCCCTGGAACTATCCGGTGTTTTTGGCGATGGGCCCCCTAATTGCGGCCCTTGCAGCTGGGAATCGGGCGATGATTAAAATGTCAGAGTATACCCCCCACACTAACCGTGCACTTGTCTCAGCATTGGGAGAATACTTCAGTCATGAACAGGTTTGTATTGTGGAAGGAGAGCTCGAGGTATCTCAGTCGTTTTCGAGATTACCTTTCGACCACCTGTTGTTCACGGGTTCAGGCAATGTTGGGAAATCGGTCCTTCGGAGTGCCGCTGATAATCTTGTTCCTGTCACGCTAGAACTGGGTGGCAAATCACCCTGTATTTTAATGCCTGATTTCAATATCAAACGATTCGCCCGCGATTTCTTATTGGCCAAGACCATCAATGCCGGTCAGACGTGTGTCGCACCGGATACACTCTATTGTCACGAGGATCAGTTAGCGGATCTGATGGCAGCGATCAAAGAACAATTCCAAAAGAACTACCCTCAGAGCAACTATCAAACTGACGTGACCAGCCTGATACATTACCAACATCATGAGCGACATCAGAGTCTTCTAGAGGATGCCAGGATGAAGGGGGCAACACTTACGCCACTTGCCGATTATGATAATGTCGACCAGCGACAGCTAACCCTGACACTAGCCACGGGCTGTTCGCCAGATATGCGTATAATGCAGGAAGAACTCTTCTGCCCCATACTACCGATCGTTACGTTCAAAGCGTTGTCAGACGTGATTGCACAAGTGAATCGCCAGCCAAGACCACTCGGACTTTACGTATTCACCCATGATGTCGCTGTGCAACGTGAATTTCTATATAAAACTCATTCTGGTGCGGTCTGTATCAATGATGCCGGCTTTCATGCTGCGGTGGATGACCTTCCCTTTGGCGGCATTGGCGCATCAGGCATGGGAAGTTACCATGGCGAGCAAGGATTCAACACCTTTTCACATGCAAAATCAACGCTCGTTCGAGGGCGAATCAATTTAACGCCGCTGTTTGGCCCACCCTATGGGCGGAAAATACATGAATGGCTTATTCGCTTCATGCTGCGATAATTGATTTAGAGTTCAGAAATTAATCGCTGCATCAGTTGGCGGTATTCAGCTGATATCGCCTCTTCCTGTGGATGTCTACCCTGCTCTATCACCCGATTGCCATTAATATAGACGTCTTGTATAGGGTTGCCATTTCTATTCGAAAAAATTAACGCGTCTAGCAGTTGCTCCTTGTTCAAGGCGCACAAGGATGGGTGATTCGTGTCAAGCACTAACCAGTCAGCCTGATTGCCCTCAGCAATTAGCCCGCCCTGTCCGATCGACATTGCCCCAGCACTTACGGCCTTGTGCCAGAGGGTCTGACCATTCGACTGAGTAGCTTTTGAAACAATCCTGACACGCTGATGCGTGACGAGCCGTTGGCCATACTCCAATAATCGCAGTTCTTCGAGTGGGTCGATACTGATATGGCTGTCGGACCCGATGCACCATGAGGTTTCACGGGACACCGAAAAGAGCTCAGGATTGATGATGCCATCACCAAGGCTAGCCTCTGTTGTGGGACAAAGACCAACGACTGCGCCGCTCCGCTGGATTCCTTCGATTTCGCGATCGAGAATATGAGTTGCGTGAATCAGGTTCCAGCCAGAGTCAACATCGACATTCTGTAATAAATATTCAACTGGCCTCAGTCCAGAGTAATCCAGGCATTGCTCTACTTCTGGAATTTGTTCAGCGATATGAATATGAAAAAGCCTGTTATCTGGGAGATATTCCTGTAACTGGTGAATTTCTTCGAGCGCGACTGCGCGCAGTGAATGGGGTGCGACGCCTAATGAAAATGCGTGTTGCTGAACGTCTCTTGCGAGCAGATGATACGCATCACAATAGGCATCCATCGGTAATATAAATCGCCCCTGCGCGTGTGAGGGCTTCTGTTTACCGAAACCTGCATAGCGATAGAGCACAGGTAGCATAGTCAACTTTATGCCAGTTTGCTCAGCAGCCGATCTAATCTGCTGTGCCATCTCAATGGGATTATCATATTGCTGACCATTGGAATCATTATGAAGATAATGAAACTCTCCAACGCCTGAATAACCCGCTTTGAGCATCTCTACGTAAAGTTGAGCACTTATAATGCGAACATCATCCGGACTAAGCTGTCGCAAAAATCGGTACATCAAATCACGCCAGGACCAGAAACTGTCCTGAGACGATGCCTTAAACTCTGATAGACCGGCAAATGCTCTTTGAAAAGCATGCGAATGGCAGTTTGGCATGGCTGGAATTACACTGCCAGAAATCAAGTAGTCATCAGCCTGAGCCGTCGTATCTGTCGTTATATCAGATATCGTACCCTGATGATCGCAGCTAATCCGGACGTTCGTTGCCCAGCCGGATTCGAGATAAATTGTGTCGCAGAAAAAATGTGCCATGCAAATGCCCTCTAGGCGAGGATGCTACCACATGACAAAGACATCGATAAATAACGATTGTCAGTGACATAGGATATAATCAACCAAACCTAATTATTTGCTGTCTATAATGAGCGAAGTCGATATTCTAATAACCAACAGCCGGATTTTTACTGCCAACCCAGAGCAACCAATTATCGAGAATGGTGCGATAGCCATCGTAGGCGATGAGATTGTCTGGCTAGGAAACACTGACGATTTACCCGAGCATTTAATCACGCAATCCACTCAGAGCGTCTCTTTCCCGACGGGATGGATAACCCCAGGCCTGATTGACTGCCATACCCACCTCATTTATGGCGGTAATCGATCAGCGGAGTTTCGTCGACAACTTGAGGGGGAATCCTACCAACAGATTAGCGCATCCGGCGGAGGAATACTGTCAACGGTTAGGGAGACTCGAGCAGCCAGTGAGGATGAGTTATATGAATCGGCAGCAAAACGACTAGAGCAATGGTTGAATCAGGGTGTGACTCATATAGAAATTAAATCAGGTTATGGCCTTGATTTGCCCAACGAAATGAAGATGTTGCGCGTCGCTCAAAGGCTGGCTGATAACCATCCAATTGACGTATCAAAGACGCTACTGGCGGCACATACCTTAGCGCCCGAGTTTAGTTCTCGATTTAGCGATCCTGACGTGGCAAAAGAGGAATACATTCGTTACATATGTGAGACTATACTTCCAACGGCAATGGCAGAGGGGCTAGTTGATGCAGTTGACGGTTTTTGCGAAGAAATTGCATTTAATATCAACAATATAGATAAGCTTTTTAAAGTAGCATCAAAGGCTGAACTGCCACTTAAGTTACATGCTGAACAACTCAGCAATCAACAGGGAAGCCTCCTGGCGGCGCAGTATGACGCCTTGTCTGCCGATCATCTCGAATATCTCGATGAAGAGTCAACGATTGCTATGGCTGAATCTAATACTGTGGCCGTCTTGTTACCCGCGGCATTCTATTTTCTTCGAGAAACTAAACTACCCCCGATGAAATTATTGCAACAGCACGGTGTGACGATAGCTATTGCGTCGGATCACAATCCAGGCAGCGCCCCTGTGGAGTCCTTGACACTCGTTATGAATATGGCATGCCGGTTATTCGGATTGACACCCATGCAGGCACTATATGGCGTAACGATTAATGCGGCTAAAGCACTCGGAGTAGCTGAGACAAAGGGTAGTCTCGAAGTCGGTAAGCAGGCAGACATTCTGCATTGGGATATTCACGAATTAGATGATTTAAGTTATTACTTCGGCGCCCATCAGCCTGATATGACAATACACTCGGGTCGACTGTTAAACCAGCCGACCCGAATGAGCAGTCTTACATAGTGTCAAATAGACTCTGATTTAATGAAGTGTTATTCCTCTGCCTCTTCCCATGGAAATGGCGTTTCTTCAGGGATTTCCAACACGATTGCCTGACCGTCTGGGACAGATTTAATCAGCTCAATGTTATTCGCAATCGTCTTGGGTAGTTCTGAACGTAACGAAGCAAGCGCATCCCAGTAAGGTTCGAATGTGTCATCAGGCGTACCATCTTTATACCCTTTTAACAAAGGCCCGATGACCTTATATGAGTTATAAATACGCATCTCCTGCTTCTTCACATAGGACATCAGTCGTTGTAATGCTGCTGTTTGGTCTTCATTCCAGTGCGTTTGAGGTAGACTCGTTTGTTCAGCATAGCGTTTGAAATAAGCCAATGCCTCCTCTTGTTCGATAGTATATGCCTGTGACCAGATATGCATATCATCTGCATTCAAGTGAGTCATCGTCTCAGGATCCAGTATTAGGACTGTCGGTGTCGCATAGAAGGTCTGCATTCCAACAGATTGAGTAAATTCAAATCCTTGGTTTAAGTAGGACACATCTATCATCGATACTCGATAACTCTCTTCAAGTATTGCAGACAGCGTCTCGTCCTTGAATTTCTTTTGTAAACTTCGACTGTCATGACACCACTGGGACCCTAATACCCAAAGGAGTTTCTTATCCTCTTGTATGGCTGCCACTCGCTCTTGCGCCATATGTGCCGAAGCGTCTTCGATGAGTGTAAAAGGGCGTTCGTCAGCAGTAAACGTAAAGCTGGCTGTTATTAAGACGAGTGTGAATAGTCGTTGTAGTGATCGTGTCATAGGTGCTCTCTTAGGTTATGCCTGTTGTGCCGGGTGCCAAGTGGATAATCGATGACAGAATTGTGTCAAATAATCTGACAATTTCCGAGCTTTAACTGTATCCCAGCGACAATTTTGTTCATCCATATAGCAGGATTGTGAAATTTCTAGCTGAATCGCATGTACCCCATTGTCTGGTTTACCGTAATTCCGAGTAATGAATCCGCCTTTAAATCGGCCATCAACCACTGTGCTGTACTCCCTAATCGTATCAATAGCGAGCGCGTTGATCAGTGATTTAGCACAAGACTTCCCCTGATTTGTACCAAAATTTAAATCGGTTAACACCCCTTGAAACAGGTTCGGGACAATGGACTCGATTGAATGGGCATCGAGCAGAATCGCATAACCATGTTGCGCTTTAACACGTGCGATCTGGTCGGCGAGCTGTGAATGGTAGGGCTTCCAGTAGGTCAGGATACGTGATTCAATTTCCGCCTGATCCGGCTCGCGATCTTCTTGATACAGTGCCCTGCCACTAAAATCTGTCACGGGACACAACCCCGTCGTAAATTGCCCGGGGTATAGGCTAACGTCATCAGGTGCTCTATTCAGATCGATGACATACCGGCTTACATGACTCTTGATCATAGTAATATCCTGACTCTCTACAAAGCCATAGAGCCTGTCAACGAACCAATCAGTATCAGTGAGTCGCTTTGCTGCTTCTGTCATTGAACCAATGATGCTTTCGTCGATGTCGGTTCCAGCATGCGGGACACTGATAATTAGTGGTGATGCGCCTGTTTTCAGATCAATCATATCGTGGTGTTTTAATTTTTAACTCTATTTGACGGACAATATAGTAACAAATGAACTTGTATATACAAGTTCATTTCGATATATTGCAGGCATGATGACACAATATGAAAAAGTAAAGCAGTACTTAATTGACGGAATACAGTCAAAACATTGGTCTGTGGGCGAACGTCTACCCTCTGAGAACGACCTGGTTAAGACGTGTGGCGTGTCTAGAATGACTGCCAGACGAGCGATTAAAGAACTTGTGTCAGATGGTTTGGTACATAGCATCCATGGAAAAGGAACCTTCATTACATCAGCCAAACATCAGTCTTCAGCTATTGAATTACGCAATATCGCCGATGAAGTCCGTGCTGGTAACAATCATTACAGTTGTGATGTGCTCGTTCATCAAGTCGATCACTGCCCAGAATTTGCCCGACAACTAGGGATTAAACAGCAGGATTTGTTCTACTCCTCGGTGCTCCATAAGGAAAATAAATTACCCATACAGCTTGAGCAGCGATATGTGAATCCGATCCTGGTGCCCGATTATCTGAACATTGATTTAACACAAATAACAGCGAATGAATATCTGACTCAGGAGTGCCCTGCACAAGAAGTAAAGCATCAGATCGAAGCCGTGTGTGCGACAGCGGAGTTACGCGATTTATTACAGCTAGCCGTTGATGAACCATGTCTGAAAGTAATCCGAACCACCTTGTATCAGAACCAGGTTGTAAGCCATGCAACCCTTTATCATCCCGGAACAAGATATGTACTGGGAACCCAATTTACCGTTAATTCCTGAATAGGAGTATACCGATGGACAACAAGAATAGTCGCCATGATAGTAATCGATTAATCAAAGCGAATACTGGCACAACACTCGAGGCTAAGAGCTGGTTAACCGAAGCCCCCCTACGTATGTTACGCAATAACCTGGATCCAGAAGTGGCAGAAATACCGGAAGATCTGGTGGTGTATGGTGGCATTGGCCGAGCGGCAAGAAATTGGCATTGTTATGACGTCATTGAACGGGAATTGAAGCGACTCAATGAAGACGAAACCTTGTTGGTGCAGTCCGGCAAACCGGTTGGCGTATTTAAGACACATGCAGATGCGCCTCGAGTATTGATTGCTAATTCAAATCTGGTTCCACATTGGGCGAACTGGGATCACTTCAATGAGCTCGATAAACAAGGGTTGATGATGTACGGCCAGATGACGGCTGGTTCTTGGATATATATTGGTAGTCAAGGCATTGTGCAAGGAACCTATGAGACTTTTGTGGCGGTCGGGAAAACACATTTTGATGGCGACTTAGCTGGCAAGTGGATTCTTACGGCCGGACTGGGCGGTATGGGAGGTGCCCAGCCGCTGGCAGCGACGATGGCTGGTGCCTGTACGCTGGCCGTGGAGTGTGATCCTAGCCGAATTCAGAAACGACTCGATACGGGTTATCTTGATTGTAAGACAGACTCGCTCGATCAAGCGTTGGATATGCTCGATGCTGCTATGGCAGAGGGCAAAGCGATTTCAATCGGATTACTCGGAAATGCGGCGGAGGTCTTTCCAGCGATACTAAGGCAGGAACGACTTCCGGATGTGGTGACGGATCAGACTAGTGCACATGACCCTCTCAACGGTTATCTGCCATTAGGCTGGTCATTAGAGAAAGCGGCCCACGAACGAATCACCCATCCTCAGAATGTCATCGATGCGGCTAAAGAATCAATGGCAATCCATGTCTCTGCCATGCTGAAATTTCATGAGAAAGGAATTCCGACCTTGGATTATGGAAACAACATCCGTCAGATGGCGTTTGAAAAAGGCGTTACAAATGCCTTCGATTTCCCAGGATTCGTACCGGCGTATATTCGCCCCCTCTTCTGTGAAGGCATTGGTCCTTTTCGGTGGGCTGCCCTATCCGGTAATCCTGAGGACATTTATAAGACCGATCAGAAAGTTAAAGAGCTAATCCCTGACGATCCACACCTGCATCAATGGTTGGATATGGCCCGTGAACGAATCCATTTTCAGGGCTTACCTGCAAGAATTTGCTGGGTTGGACTCGGCCTTAGACATAAATTAGGCCTGGCATTCAATGAAATGGTCCGCACGGGCGAACTGGAAGCACCTATCGTGATTGGACGGGATCACCTTGACTCCGGATCGGTTGCCTCGCCGAATCGTGAAACTGAGTCAATGAAAGATGGCAGTGACGCCGTATCAGACTGGCCCTTACTCAATGCCTTGTTAAATACTGCAAGCGGCGCAACCTGGGTAAGCTTGCATCATGGCGGAGGCGTTGGTATGGGCTTCTCCCAGCACTCAGGAGTGGTGATTTGCTGTGATGGAACTGAGGCAGCGGACCGCAGAATTGCACGTGTTCTATTCAATGATCCGGCCACTGGCGTAATGCGCCATGCCGATGCTGGTTACGAGATTGCACAGGACTGTGCTCGCAGAGAGAATTTAAACCTGCCGATGCTTGAGGATTAACCATGAAAACGTTAACACTGGGACGTCAGCCGCTAACCTATAACGAATTACTCGATTTTTATCGTTCACATGAGTCGTATCAACTCGCATTGGACGATTCAATCTGGCCGGCAGTCGATGCCTCTGCTGATTGTGTTGCACAAGTCCTCGCGGATGGTAAAACGGTCTATGGAATCAACACTGGCTTTGGTCTACTCGCCTCTCAGAAAATTCCTCACTCCGATCTGCAAGAGTTACAACGGAGTCTCGTTGTATCCCATGCCTGTGGTGTTGGCGAGCCACTGTCGAATGACGTTGTCGCGCTGATAATGTTGGTTAAACTCAAGAGTTTGACCCATGGCTATTCTGGCATTCGTCGCGTCGTGATAGAGCGATTGCAATATCTACTTAACCAGAAGATCTATCCTGTCATACCGGCAAAAGGCTCAGTAGGAGCCTCGGGAGATTTAGCGCCATTGGCACACATGGCGTGTGTGCTGATTGGAGAAGGGTCCGTATCATATCAAGGCAAGCTGATGGCGACACAAGAACTCTACAGAGAACTTGATATCCAACCCCTGTCTCTTGCTGCCAAAGAAGGGCTGGCGTTATTGAACGGGACCAATGTATCGACTGCACTGGCACTTAAAGGTCTCTTCGCTGCAGAATCTGCACTGCTCCATGCCGTCGTCAGTGGCTCCATGACGGTTGATGCCGCGCTTGGTAGCTACGTACCCTTTGATAAGCGAATTCATCAAATCCGTGGTCATCAGGGGCAAATAGACGTGGCTGGCCTGTATCGAGAATTACTAAGTCGTTCAGAAATTAATAGCAGTCACACAAACTGTGATCGGGTTCAGGACCCCTACTCGCTCAGGTGTCAACCACAGGTTATGGGCGCGATTCTCGATCAGATTCGTTTCGCCGCAAATACCATCATCACAGAGGCCAATGCCGTATCGGATAACCCGCTGGTATTTCAACAGGACGGCGACATATTATCGGGCGGCAATTTTCATGCTGAGCCCATTGCTATGGCGAGTGATAACTTAGCGATCGCATTATGTGAGATTGGATCGATGTCTGAGCGGCGAATATCATTATTATTGGATAAGCATCTGAGTAACCTGCCACCATTCCTGGTCGATAACTCAGGGGTGAATTCAGGATTTATGATTGCCCAGGTAACCGCTGCCGCCCTGGCAAGCGAGAATAAGACCTATGCACATCCGGCAAGTGTTGATAGCATTCCAACGTCCGCTAATCAGGAAGACCATGTCAGTATGGCAACGTTTGCTGCGCGAAGACTGACAGATATTGCGGACAACGTCGCTGCCATCATAGCCATTGAACTGCTGTGTGCTGCTCAGGGAATTGATTTCAGAGCGCCTCTGAACACATCATCCAAGCTTCAAATCGCAATGCGGGAATTGCGTAACATCGTGCCTTTTTACGACTGCGATCGCTACATGGCTGATGATATTGAGAGCGCAAAAAATCTGATATTGACGAATGACCTGATTTCTAAGCTTGGCCTAACGGATCGTGTATTAGCGAACTAAAGTGGGTGTCGATTGAGCTCAGGTAGGTTGCGATAGTTTCTGTAAGCGCTGTTCGTGTTCATCAGACCAGCGTTCATTCGCAATATCTTTGGCTTGTTGCAAATAATCCAATGCCCTTTGCTTATCGTTCAACAGCTCGGCAAGGTGTGCACGAAGGAGCTTTACTTGATAAAGGTAATCAAATTCTGAAGCAAGTAATGCAACCAAACTTTCCGCAGATGATACGTCATTGGTTTCGAGGTATAACTCGGCGAGATCGATTTCGGCTCGTGCCCTACCCAGCCTGTCGCGAATTGTGTTGGCATGAGCGATCGCCTCTTTGTAAAAACCTATCGCTGAGTCAGGATCGTTTGCCTTCTTTGCAATCTCAGCTTTTAACTTGTATCCCTTAATCATTAATCGCGTATAGCCATTAAGGCTTAATTGAGACATTAAATCGTCTAGTCGAACCGCGATGTCAGTTTCTCGACCTTCGGCGATGAGTAGTTCTATTCGCTGCATATGAATATTACTAGTAATCAACCGACTATTCGTTGCAAGCGCAATTTCTTCTGCTTCCTTAAGGGCATTCAGCCCTTGCTCATAGGAACCATCTTGTATACTCAAGGACGCTTTACGCCTCAAGACAGCCATTTTTATGGGGTTACTTTTTTCATACATGCTGTTGTTCTGGACCTGTTCCAGATGATCACGCGCAATCGTAAATCTGCCTCTGGAAACATTCAAATCAGACAGGTCGATCAATACTGAGGCGATACCGCGCTGATCATTAATTTTCTGTCTTAGCATATGCGACTCAGTCAATAGTCGTTCTGCTTTATCGTAGCGTCCCATCTTTATTAACGCGCCGGAATAACCACCTAGACTGGTGGCCAGGTTTCGTTCATTCTGTACCTTTCTAAAGTAGGCGATGGCCTGCTCGAAATGAATCACTGCTTCATTGAAATTACCTTCGTTGACGTATAGGCCAGCCAGTGTATTGCTCAACCAACCCGGTGGCGTCGAAGTGCCTAGTTCTTGATATAATGCGAGAGCCCGACCAAGGTAGGTGCGTGATTTCTCAAACTCACTTTCATTCTTCGCCATGATGGCGAGATTTCCCAGTAATATGGCGTGTTTTTCTGTAAAGCCCGATTCTTGTGCCTGGGCGAGTCCTGATTCCAGGTAGGACTTCGCTTCGCTCATCTTGGACATTCTCCAATAAAGGAGCCCAAGGGCATTAGCTATTGAAATTTTTTCTTCTAAACTTTGCGCTTGCGATTCTAATGCGATTAATAATTTCTCTGCTTCTTCATTATTGCCCAGTATCCGCATTGATAATGCGTATTCATAGCGCGGCCAAAACAACTCAGGCTCCATGTCAGAAGCAATTTTAAAATAATTCAATGCTTCCTCAGCCTTACCTGAGAGTTGTAACGCCAGTCCCCTACTGTAGGCCTCGTTAAGAAACGGGTCATCAGAGATAATTCGCTGAACAGTCTCATCAGATTGTGAAATCCCTAGTGCCTTAGCAACAGAATGAAGTGATGCTCTCGCCAGTAATGTTGGCGTGTCACCATGGAATTGATCCGTTGCGATGGCTTTACCCGATAAGTCAGTAATGACGTAGTTTAGCTCAAGCCCCTGAGGTGTAGACGATAGTTGGTATTGTACGAAATGCGAGGCGCCGTCTACATCATTTAGCAATGCTCTTAGCTGCCTGTCACCGGAATCCGATTCAGTATCGGCCGCTATCTGGTCCTGTGATGAAATAATCCGCCTGGATGACACCACTGATACGCCCAACTCCTTACTGAGTTGTTGATTAACTAAACTCATCAGTCCCAGTGATACCCAGTTATAATCTTCAGTGTCACTGATTACATCAAACGGCATAACCGCCAATCGGATTAATCGATTTTCATGATCCTGACGCAATGATATCGCACTGACTATTACAGCAATAATCACAACAGCTACTGCGGCATAGCGCCAGAGTGAGGTTGATGCGGTTGGTTTTTCTTGAGGCGTTGGCGTATCTACCTGTTCCGAAAACGAGGTAATTGGCTCAGTCACGACCTCCAGATCGGCAATAAAGCGATAGCCCTCACCATGAATCGTTTTAATCAACGCCTGATTTTGAGCGTCATCTCCGATGGCTTTTCGGGCTTTCATTATGGCCCGTGTCAGTGCCGTATCAGTGATGAAGGATCCGTCCCATACCTGTTCCTGTAACTCGTCTTTGGAAACTATTCTGGCACGATTTTCAATGAGGTACTCAATCAGGCGATACACCTTAGGCTGAATATCAACCTTGGTACCGGCTAGAAGTAATTCTTTGGTGACACTATTGACTACACAGTCGCCAAATCGATAACCCTCTGATTTCATTATTATTTATACCCCTGGGTTAATCATGACCAAAGCAAAGGTCAGGTTTTGGTCAGGCTTTGGTCACGACTCAGAATCATTCTACATGGAAAATTCTCCGCAAGCCATCGACAGTAGTTTCGCGAGAGGTGAGTAGTAACCAGGGTCCATAAATACTAACAGAGGATAAACAATGAAACACTTCGCAAACGCTATCAAAACAGCGATAAATTGGATTGTCAGGAATCGATTAAACTATCTTGCTTCAACATCTGCTATGTTGTTAGTTATTCATATGCCACCAACAATGTCTGTCATTGCTGGCATGAGTTTTACAGACAGCATAATGACGTTATTGCACCTTGTCATCGGCAGTGCCTGGCTCGTCGGTTTTCTACCATTCAATCTGCTCAGCAAACTATTCAACAGATTCAATCAATCGACACAGCCGTTGATAAACGCATTCACCTCAGAACGTCAGCGCATTCTGAGTAGTTATGCCCTAACCCATTAATCATTATTTACAGGAGGATTATTATGAAACGTTATCTATCTTTAATTTATGGCATTGGATGTTATCTCGTTTTCCATGCGACATTCTTATATCTGGTTGGCTTCCTTGGTGACTTTATTGTTCCGAAATCATTGGACAGTGCACCACAGGTCGTCTGGACCCAAGCATTGCTGATCAATCTTGGTCTGATACTATTGTTCGGCGTACAGCACTCAGTCATGGCCAGACCATGGTTTAAGAAAATGTGGGTTAAGGTAGTGCCTGAACACCTGGAGCGTTCAACCTATGTCTTATTCTCCAGTATTGCACTGATCATTTTGCTCTACTTTTGGGAGCCTATGGGTGGTTCAATATGGTATGTCGAAAATACAGTCGCTCAGATTGCTATTTATAGTGTCTTTGGTCTTGGCTGGGTATTGCTACTATTATCATCGTTCAGTATCAATCATTTCGACTTGTTCGGGCTACGACAGGTGTATCTGAACTTTATCAACAAGCCCTATACGGATGTACCATACAAGGAACCAGTCCTTTATAAAATGGTGCGACATCCGCTCTATCTGGGTTTTGTCCTGGGTATATGGGCCACACCACATATGACGATCGCACATCTGGTGCTGGCATTAGGACTCACTGCCTATATCTTGGTCGGTATTCGATTCGAGGAGAAGGATTTAATCACAGTTTTCGGTGAAAAATATCAGCAATACAAACGCGCTGTGCCGATGCTACTACCATTACCTCGCTAACTACTAGCACCATAAAAAAAGCCTCAATGGTTCTCATTGAGGCTTTCTCTTTGACTGAAGCGTTCCGACAGGCTTTGAGCGAGCCTGAAGTCGAATTAATCTCTCGACCACTTAGCTAGGAAATCTAGATAGTCGCGGTAAACACGTTTAGCTTTATCTGGAACTGATTTTTTTAGACTATGAGTTCCACCCGCAACTTCATGATATTCATAACTATGATTCGCAAGCTCTAGTTGGGCAACAAATTCGCGGCTCATATCCACTGGCACAATCGGGTCATTGTCGCCATGAGCCAAGAAAAATGGCGGGTCGGAACTATCAAGATAAGTCAACGGAGACATGGCGATTAAATGTTGACGAATATCGCCGGCAGATTGATCAAGGAGTCGTTCTACCATTTTAGAATTACTGTACTTCGATAAAGTAAAATCTCCTGTAGGAGCTGATTGGGCTGTAACTGCTCGTACAGTGGAGTCATAGTCCGTATATTGCTCGTGTTTTGAAAATTCACCTGAATTACCTGTCACTCCAATCATCACGGCTAAGTAACCGCCAGCAGATGAACCACTGACGATAATTTTATTAGGGTTAATCTGATACATTTTTGCATTCGCCTTAAGGAAACGAATAGCTAACTTTACGTCTTCGATTGCTGCTGGAAATTTATGTTTCGGAGCAAGTCTGTACATAGCACTAGCAGCCACATAACCGCCTTGCGCTAGTTGAACTAGATGACTATTTTTAGCGTTTTTATTGCCAGAGATGAATCCCCCGCCATGAATAAGCAATATAACAGGACGAGGTGATTGAAAGCGACTACCAGGTAACGCGATGTTGATGAATAGCTTGGTACCCTCTACTTCACCAATGGCAACATCCGTTAATAGTTCCGGTTGAGACATTGAATTGTTGATAGAGTCATCAGTATTCTTCTCTGCATAGCTAATGACAGACAACAAGACTAAAGCATAGAGTAACCGTTTAATCACAAGGTTTTCCTTCACCAAATTGGCTCATCGCAATCCTACCACGGCTAGACCAAATTCTCAGATAAACTCGCTAGCTACTAGCACCATAAAAAAAGCCTCAATGGTTATCATTGAGGCTTTTATTTGCCGTTTAAGGATTTTTTACAATCAGGCCGCAGATTGATGTTTAGCGGCGACTGGATTGAATTTCTCAAACCATTCTGGATTAAATGAATCCACCTGAATGGCATCCCATCTTGCCGTAGCCGCCTCTTGAATCAGTTTGACTTCCTTACTGCTGAGGATGTCCTGATCAAGGGCAGACTGTAGCGTATCTTCCAAATTGCGCGATTTCTCCAGCTCGCCTTTTTTGATTGCTCGAGCGAGTTTCCTTTCGGAATCCGCGGCCAGTAATACGGCATTGAATGCGTGTTCAATTCGGCCTGTCACGTCATCAGCTTTATCAGAAACATAAATCGGATACGTAAGACGTTGACGCAATAGCGTATTTGACAGCATCGGCTTAACAACTGCTTCATCCAATCGATCTGACGCCTTGCTATAGGTTACGCCCCACGGGAATACCAGCCGATACAGGGTATTATTCAACCATTTACTCTTGGTGAAGTTGGCGAAAAATTCCTGAAATGCTTTCTGTATGTCGGCTAAAGAGTTCTGCAAGTTCCAGTGTATATACGGAAGATCATCAGCCTGACGCCCTTCATCCTCATACAGCTTGAGAACTGCAGTCGACATATAGAGATGACTCAGTACATCACCGAGTCGTGCAGAGAGCCGCTCACGACGCTTCAGGTCACCACCGATAATCAACATGGCGACATCAGAAACAAAGGCTAACGCAGAGCTCATGCGTGTCAGTTGCTTATAATATTTCTCAGTCTCGCCTGCAACGGGTGCGTTGGTAAAACGAGCACCGGTCAAACCTAACCAGACAGTGCGAACAAAGTTGCTGATGCTGTAGCCAATGTGAGAAAAGAACGCCCGGTCAAACTGCTTTAGTCCAGCCTTGGGATCCGGATTCGCGACACTGAGCATCTCTTCATAGACCCATGGATGACAACGCACAGCGCCCTGCCCGAATATCATCAGGTTTCGAGTGAGAATGTTAGCGCCCTCAACTGTAATCGCTATCGGGTTAGCGATATGGGCATTAGACATATAGTTTCGTTCACCTGAGATAATCGCTCGGCCGCCGTGTATGTCCATGCCATCATCAACCAGCGTACGACCCATTTCGGTCATATGATATTTGGCAATACCAGAAATAACGGATGGTTTTACACCCAAATCGATCGAATGAGAGGTTAGCCTTCGACATGCTTCGAGTCGATAAGTCAAACCAGCAATGCGCGCCAACGGTTCCTGTATGCCTTCGAAATTAGCGATCGGCGTATTGAACTGTTCGCGAATGCGCGCGTAGGCTCCAGTAAAGCGATAATTGACCTTGCCGCTGGCAACACCCATGGCAGGTAATGAAATCGAACGACCAATCGAGAGTAGTTCGACCAGCATCCGCCAACCCTTACCGGCATAGTCGACACCTCCCACGATCCAATCCATCGGTATGAATACCTTGTCACCATAGGTAGGTCCGTTCATGAACGCCTGATTCATTGGTATATGCCTATCACCTGTCTGCACACCTGGGTGCGACGTCGGTATTAGCGCACAGGTGATGCCTAGCTCCTCGGTATCACCCAATAGTTTGTCTGGATCATAGAGTTTAAAAGCCAGTCCGAGTACAGTCGCGACTGGGGCCAACGTGATATAGCGCTTATTCCAGGTCACTTCAATTCCCAGTGTTTCCTGGCCTTCATATTCGCCTTTAGTCACGATACCAAAATCTGTCATCGCCCCGGCATCACTTCCGGCTTCAGGGCCCGTTAATGCAAAACAGGGAACCTCCTTGCCAGCTGCTAAACCCGGTAGATAACGGTCTTTTTGCTCGTCTGTACCATAGTGTATTAGTAGCTCTGCAGGCCCCAGTGAATTGGGCACCATTACCGTAACGGCAGCTGTAACACTGCGAGTCGATATTTTATTAACGATGGTTGAGTGGGCATATGCCGAGAACCCCTTACCACCATATTCCTTTGGAATGATTATTCCTAAGAATCCGCTGTCTTTGATGAACTGCCATACTTCGGGAGACAGATCCATATCCTGTGTGATCTGCCACTCATCGAGCATGGCACACAGTTGTTCTGTTTCATTATTCAGGAAATCGTTTTCTTCGGGTGATAGCTGCGGTTTAGAAATGGAAATAATCTTATTCCAATCTGGCTTACCCTGAAACAAGTCCTTATCGAGCCAGACATCACCCGCTTCCAGGGCATCTTTTTCTGTATCACTCATAGTCGGCATCATTTTCTTGAATACCGCATAGATTGGTTTCGAGACTAATTCACGTCTCAAATCTGGCATAAAGTAGGACGTAGAAGTTAATAATACGAGTGCCCAGGGAATCACGTAGAAACCACTAATGGCGGTCGCAACTAATAATGCAACTGCGACTGCAGCTAACCCCACTTCGAAGGACTTGCGCTGGTACAAACAGTACGCAGTAATGAGAAGAAGGATAGTGAGTTGGATTAACATAGGTTTATCTCCAGAGTATTTGAACCTTGCATCGAGCCGGTTAAAAAGGGAATTAGGTATTCAATCATGCGTTGAGTATCGACTGTCTCATTAAGGTCCGCTTCAGCGATATCCTTTAGCGCCTGATGCCCAGCCATCGCAAAGACCATCGTTCCAAGCATAAAGTGGAGCCGCCAAAAGACTTCGTTATTATCCAGATCAGGATTCGCCTTGTGGACCAATCGAGTAAATTGCGATAACAGGTAGCCGTACTTCTCACTCAAAAACACTTTCAGGTGTCCTTGCGATTCTGTGTAGGCTCGTCCTAGTAAACGCATGAAGTTCGCCGCGCTGTCTGTGTTCGTCTCATCTAACTCAATCACAGGAATCAGCAAGGCTTTCAAAATGTCTTCCATTGTGACCGTTTCATTTTCTTCGAGATCAGTAAACGAAATATGAACTCGACCAGAGAAACGGATGAAATATCGATCAATAACAGCCTGGATTAAGTCCTTTTTAGAACCAAAATGATAATTCACAGCGGCAAGATTCACCTGTGCGACACTCGTAATTAAGCGCATCGATGTTTCGCTAAAGCCTTGTTCTGCAAATAAAACTTCTGCTGCATTGAGGATTTTTTCTTTCGTGTCAGTCATGATTAATCAATATTAATTCAAACGTATGTTTGAAACATACGTTCATAAGCATGTTTTGTCAAGTAGGAAGTTCATAGAAAGCAATATTTTAGGCGCGATTCATGATGACGTAATTTAAGTAAAAATAATCGACGACCGAGACATACCATTCATGGATCTTTGTCTATACTGAATAGATGACGAACGCTGAAATGACGCCGATGGAAGATTTATCATACAAGGAATTCCAACAACAGATTGCTGAGCTGACACGCCTTGCCGCAGCGCAGATTCAAGTAAGTATGGCCGATGCGGATCAATCCGTTAATCAACTGACCGATTCTTTCACCGAGATCGTCAATCAAGATCGGGCGTTAAGGGATCTGGTTCAATCGTTGCCGGAAGACCCTGAAATTGCCCCGATTAAGCATGCGATCGCATCGCAGTCTAATGCGATCGGTAGTAATGTCAGGAATTCAATTATCGCTTTTCAGTTTTTCGATCGATTGTGTCAACGTCTTGATCATAGCATTCAATGCCTTAGAGAATTGTCGACGATCGAGGAGACAAACTTCTTACAACATATGGGTGAAATAGAGCGTCTGAAAACTGTCATATACCAAAGCTATACCATGGAAGATGAACGTCTGCTTTACGATCAAATATTAGCTGACAATGATTTTGATCAGGCAGTGAAAACCTATCTTGAGACTAAAAACAGTCAATCAGATGATGATGACATTGAGTTATTCTGACTGGAAACCTCAGTCAGGTAGTGTACAAAGTCATTAAATTCAAATGGATAATGGAGCTCTAAGCCAGTCTCTTGGTGGAGTAGAAGAGGAATCGTTAGCTGATATTCTTCATACCAAGAATCATGATCAACGATATCTACCACATCAAATTCGAATCGAATCTTACTGAATAGCTGATAGGATGCCAGTTCCTGTTTGAGCTTGTCACACAGATGACATGGTTCGGTCCCAAGTAATGATAACGAGATCATAGCCACTCAGTTATGACGCAGTTCCCAGCAATGATGGGGAGGCCTGTGCGTTCTGAAGTCCGGTGAAATGGTCGACTGCTGCAGGTCAGTCACCTGATAGCGATTCAGAATTGAATCATCTAGCTTAAAACCTCGACGGTTCGTGGAAAAGATCAACAGACCATCCTGCGCAAGCCGATTCATGGCGAGGTCTAATAGTTGTTTGTGATCGGCCTGTATGTCGAAGTGTTTAGCCATCGATTTGGAGTTAGAGAAGCTCGGAGGATCGAGGAAAATGATATCAAATTTCGAGTGCTCCCCTTCCAGCCATTTCAGGCAATCTGCTTTGATAAAATCATGATCCCTAATATTCATACCGTTTAATTTAAAATTATCCTTGGCCCAGTCTAGATAAGTA
This sequence comes from Enterobacterales bacterium, assembly GCA_965250035.1. Lineage (GTDB taxonomy): Bacteria > Pseudomonadota > Gammaproteobacteria > Enterobacterales > CAXRAF01. Next base: position 976,635 of record OZ252282.1, read on the forward strand.
TTCGACATATCAACACTCACTGTGCGACCAGCACCGCCTGCTGCTGCATAGACAGACACAGTCCCGGTATAGCAAAACAGGTTTAGGAATGTTTTCTTCTCTGATTGGTTGCGAATATTCTGCCGCACGATACGGTGATCTAGAAAGATACCGGTATCCAGATAATCTGTTAGGTTGGCATAGAATTTTAATCCCTGCTCATTAATAACAATTCGGTTACCAGACTTTTGACGCTTCTCGTACTGCTGGGTGCCCTTCTGCTTCTTCCGGGTTTTCAATATCTGATCAGACTTACCAGTGCCTGTCACATGCGATAGGACATTGAACATCTCACGACGGTGCTGATGTATTTTATTTTCTGGGACCTGCTTGGGCGCCTGAGTTTCATAAATGATCAGATAGTTAAGATACTTGTCCACACTGAAGGCATATTCGGGTAGATCATGATCATAGATGCGATAGGCATCCAATCCATTTTTAGCGGCTAATTTTTCTGATTTCGAGATGTTTTTTCGAATTCGATTTATGAGTGGTTGCAGGTGCGGTAATTTTGAAGGGTCATTTTCGCGCACGAAAAAATGTTCTTCATTCAGATCGAAACAGTAGAGCTGACAGGGTATTTTACCGTTATAGAATTTATAACGTTTTTGTGCTCGTATCCCCGTTTGTTGCATTAACTCAGGTTCGCTACAGATGATCGCCGCTTTGGATCCTTCGTTCTTCTTTAACCATTGTCCCAACGCCTTGTAGGTAGGCGTGAGTGACTCAACATCCCCCAGTCGCTCTCCGTACGGAGGATTGCTGATAATCAGTCCATTCTGACTCGGCTGTGCCGAGGAGAAGGATGTATTGTGAATGGATATCGTGTCTTCCAGGTCCAGTCTGCCAATATTAGCTTGTGCCGCTCGAACGGTTCGTTTGTCGGTTTCATATCCAACTGCTTTGCACTCTAGCTGTTTACGGCCTTCAGTTGCACGTGTGTCAGCCTCCTCGATGAGACTTTGCCATAACGATGCATCGTGCCCAAGCCAGTGCTCAAATCCAAATCGCTCACGGTATAGTCCGGGTGCGATATCGGCCCGGATCAAAACACCCTCTAATAGCAGGGTTCCGGAGCCGCAGAGTGGATCAATCAAATCACAGGAAGGATGCAAGCTGGTCCAGCCGGATCTGATAAGGAGTGCAGCTGCCAGGTTTTCCTTGATCGGCGCCTCGCCCTGATCCAGGCGATAGCCGCGACGATGTAAACTGGGACCGGACAAGTCAATATAGATGGTACATTCACCTTTATTGAGATGTGCAAACAGCCACAGATCAGGATTTCTTAACTCGACATCGGGTCGCTTGCCTAATTCATCGCGAAACTGATCTGCGATCGCATCTTTGATTATTCGGGCATTGAATTGCTCATGGTTTAGTTCCCGTGAGGTACCGCGAAAGTCAACTTTAAAGGTATGCTTGACGTCCATTTGCATAGCCCAATCAATGCCGGCGGCCAACTCATAGAGTGTCTCTTTATCCGTCACCTTCCCTGTCGCGAGTGGGTAGAGAATTCGATTCGCTAGTCGTGACCAAAGGCAGGCACGATACGCACAGGCCATGTCACCTTTGAAACTCACGGAGCCGGGACTCTCTCCGGTCTCAGAGGCACCGAGCGCCTGCATTTCATCCTGTAGGAGTGACTCTAGCCCCTTCGGGCAGATCGCACGAAATGTCTGTTGCGCTGCCACGCTATTTCATCTTGGATTTGTCTTCAACCCAAGTGCCGTTATCGTAGTGAGCGACCCAGCCACTGGCCTTGCCATCTTTCTTCTCACTCATAACATACTGGGATTTTGACTTTCTTGAATAGCGAATAATGGCATCTCGTCCACGGGGATCCTTTTCCGGTGCGTTCGTGAGGTATTTAAACTTGGGATCCAACTGATCTTTCACCAGCAGTAATTCACTGACTTTCGGTGCCCTGGTCTCCCTATTCTTAGGAAATTGGCTAGCAGCCAGAAAAATTCCGGATGCGCCATCACGAAGCACATAGGTATCATCCACTTTCTGACAATTAAGCATCGGCATGGGAATCGGATCCGCCTTTGGCGGCGCAGGTTGCCCATTACGTAGTAGTTTACGCGTGTTTTTGCAGTCTTCGCTGGTACAACCAAAATACTTTCCGAAGCGTCCATTCTTCAGCTGCATCTCGGCACCACATTTATCGCAATCGATTACCGGCCCGTCATACCCCTTGATTTTGAATTGCCCCTGTTCGACGTAAAAGCCAGAACAATCGGGGTTATTTCCACATACATGGAGTTTTCGCTCGGTATCAATTAGATAGTTTTCCATCGCGGTGCCACAGATATCACAGCGGCGTTTAGCCATCAGATTAGTCGTCTCGGCATCTTCTTCGTCGAGTGCTACGGCCTCCTCGCCTGGTGATAGGTTAAGCGTCTTCTTGCATCGTTCTTTGGGTGGCAGGTTGTATCCTGAACAACCCAGGAATACTCCTGTCGAGGCTGTCCTTATCATCATGGGACGACCACAATCCGGACAGGCAATATCTGTCTCAACAGCAACGTTGGGACGCATGCCATCTTCAGCCTCATCCGCCTTCTCGAGATTAGTGACAAAATCACTGTAGAAAGAATTCAGGGTCTCTCGCCAGTCAGATTCGCCCCGAGCAATCTCATCCAGATGTTCTTCCATCTCCGCGGTGAAATTATAATCCATCAGATGATTGAAACTTTCATTGAGTCTATCCGTGACGATCTCACCGATCTTTCTGGCATAGAATCGACGCGATTCTAATTTGACGTAACCCCTGTCCTGAATCGTCGAGATAATATTGGCGTAAGTAGAGGGTCTGCCAATACCACGCTTTTCCAATTCTTTAACCAGTGCAGCCTCACTAAATCGGGCTGGTGGCTTCGTGAAATGCTGACTAGGATTCAATTTCAACAGCGTGAGGACGTCCCCTTCCTTCAGATCTGGCAGCTCTTTGTCTTCGTCTTTCTTTCTAACCGGTGGTAATACTCTGGTCCAGCCATCAAATCGCATCACACGGCCTCGGGTAGACAATGTATAGCCTGCAGCCTCGACTGATATCCGCGTGGAAGTGTATTGCGCATTTGTCATTTGACAGGCGACGAATTGACGCCAAATCAAATCATATAGTTTCATCGCGTCAGGCTCTTGGCCTTCGAGTGACTCAGATGTTCGATTCACATCCGACGGCCTAATCGCCTCGTGAGCTTCTTGAGCCCCCGCTTTGCTGGAATAGTTCTTAGCTTGTTCCGGTAAATAGGCAGCACCGAATTTATCTGAAATATATTCTCGACAGCTGTTCACGGCATCCTGACTGAGTGCCGTAGAGTCCGTTCGCATGTAGGTTATGTGCCCTGCTTCATAGAGCCTCTGGGCAAGCATCATGGTTTTCTTGACGCCGTATCCCAGTCGTGTGCTGGCCGCCTGTTGTAATGATGATGTTATGAATGGCGCGGACGGTTTGGATTGTGTCGGTTTGTCTTTCCGCTCAGCAACCTGATATCTGGCATCAGTTAAATCTGACACTGCTTTTGTGGCTTGGGCTTCATTGACCGGGCGGAATTTCTCCCCCTGATATTTCTCTACCTGCATACTAAAATCATTCTCAGAATGATTCAGATCGGCCATGATTTCCCAGAATTCTTCAGGGATGAAGGCCCGTATCTCACGCTCGCGTTCCACGATCAGCTTCACAGCGACTGATTGAACCCTACCAGCGGACAGGCCCTTGGCTATCTTCTTCCACAGCAGAGGTGAAACCATGAATCCAACGATCCGGTCGAGGAATCGTCGGGTTTGTTGTGCATTGACGTAGTTGGTGTCCAACTCGCCGGGTTTCTCAAAGGCACCCTGAATCGCAGATTTAGTAATCTCATTGAACACGACGCGCTTAAAACGATCTTCATCTCCGCCGATGAGTTCCTGTAAGTGCCAGGCGATGGCTTCTCCCTCACGGTCCAAATCCGTTGCCAGGTAGATGGCATCTGACTTGTCAGCAATGGATTTCAATTCTTTAACGACTTTTTCCTTTCCGGGAAGAACACGATAATCAGCCTGCCAGTCTTTATCGGGATAAATTCCCATGCGCTTAAAAAGCGCCTTCTTCGCCTGCTGTTTTTTATAGGCGGCTTTTTTCTCGGGACTCATGCTACGCGTTTTTTGACTCTGTTTTGCCCGCGCCTTGGGATCGACAGGATCGCGACTTCCAGAGGTAGGTAGATCTCTAATATGGCCGACGCTGGACTTTACCACGAAGTCTTTACCGAGGTATTTATTGATTGTTTTCGCTTTGGCTGGAGACTCTACGATGACAAGTGACTTACCCATAATTCCCTTAATTTGACTGCAAATTAATCTCGAACAGTCGCTGGTTCACAGCAACTTTCTCACAATGACTGAGGTGCATATATAGAGACTTGCTTAGTTCGGGTCAAGAAAAATCTGGTTAAATTTTTCTCAGACTTGTCATCGGCGACTGTTGTAATACACCCCTACTTGCCAGATATCCCGCGCTCGTAATGATGATAAAACCACAAACGGGTCCAGTTATCCAAACCCAGCCATGCAACGTGAAAGGCAAATCGAAAACAAAGGTATATAATCCCCACGCGGTTAACTCAGTTCCGACGGCTGCCATTAATCCTGCCATCAGAGAAATCAGACCAAACTCACTCACAATCGCCTGACGTAGATACCGCTTGGGGGCACCAAGGGTACGCAAAATCGTCGATTCGAAATTACGAACATCCATCGATGCCTGCACAGATGCAAAGAGCACCATCAGGCCTGCAGCCATGACGAACATCAGAACATATTCGACCGCGATACTCACCTGATCGATGACACGCTGGATCTGTTCCATGATAGCATCCAATTCGATGAGTGTCGCTGCAGGAAAGCGATCGATCATTTCGGGCAACAGGGCCTTTTGCTGTTTGCTCATGTAGAAACTGGTCATCCATTCAGCCGGCAAGTCACTGATTGCATCGGAGGTAAATATCACCAGAAAGTTTGGCTTGAACGAGTCCCATTTAACGGTTCGAAAACTGGTAACTTCACCTGCATACTCGAAACCACCTGTCTTGAAGTTAATTACGTCGCCGATTTGAAGATTCCTACTCTCGGCGAATCCCTGCTCAAGGCTCATTGCAGGCAACCCTGACTCCGTCTTCTCAGGCGCCCACTCACCACCGACCAGTTCATTGTGTTCAGGTAGGGTTTCAGTCCAGCTGATATTCACCTCACGTCGCACACCCCGAGTCGCCGTTTCTGGCAGACTTAAACGTGAACGAATCATCGGGAACAGACCGGCGAAACGGATTTCATTCTCAGCAAAGTATTGTTCAAGGTCGCTCGCCTCGAAGCGCTCCAGATTGACGATGAAGTGGTTTGGCGTATCCATATCTAGCTTTGCCTGCCAGGTATCGAGCAAATCGTTACGCAGTAATATGACCAACATCATTATTAGCATTGCCAGACCAAACGCGAGAATTTGAATTCGACTGGCGCCAGAATGACGGCTGACCTGTTTGATACCAAACAGGCTAGCGCCAGAAGAAAACTTACCAAACGATAGTCCTAGTTTGACAAATAATTGGGCAATACCACTGAACACCACTGATACAGCAATTCCAGCGCCTAACAGGTTGAACACCAGCCTGATATCAGAGGTCTGCCACCACATAATCAGGCCCAGTGAGACGATAGTGAGTCCGTATGTGAAATAAGAACTCATGGTGAGTGGCGTCAAATCTTTCCTAAGGACCCGCAAGGGTGCCACCTGGCCTAGTCTTATTAACGCGGGTAGAGCAAAACCGACCAGTGCAGTGATACCGGTCGCGAATGCTACCAGAAAGCCAGACATGCCTGGTGCAGGTAAACCCGGTGGCAAGATAGGCTGCATGAGGGTGACTAGTCCTTCATGGATCACATAACCAAGTATTCCACCGATCAGACTAGTCGTCAGGCCAATAAGCAGCAGGTTAAATCCGTATATTTGTAAGACGTCTTGCTGACGGCATCCGAAGCAGCGTAGCATGGCGGCGTGATCAAAATGATGCTCAGAATAACGGTTGGCTACCATAGCTATCGCGATACCTGCGAGCATTAAAATTGCCAGGCTGGCGAATCCAAGGAACGACTCAGCACGTTGCAATGTGCGTTCTAGTCGAGGTACGCCACTCCGTGCTCCGACCTGGTTCCAGGTCTCATTGGCATTGTCACGAAACCAGACACTAAACTGTTCAATGACCGGTCTATCGCCCACCAGATGATATTGCCAGTTAATGCGACTCCCTTCCTGTAACACTTCGGCCCTGGGTACATCGACCATATTCATAACCAGACGCGGCAGGAAGTTCAGCAAGCCACCACCACGACCTGGTTCAGGCTCAATTGTCCCGGCTACTTTGAATTCAGCAACGCCGACTTCAACCATGTCGCCATAGCTAAGGTTTAGCTTTCTGAATAAGGTGGCGTCGACCCATATCGTGCCAGACTCTGGCGGTGTATTCACCGCAGTAACACTGCCATCGGGCTGTGTCAGATTCAGCGTACCCTTGAGTGGGTATAGAGATTCGATAGCTCGGATGCTGGATAATTGAAAGCCTTGCTCTGTCGAAGCAATCGACGGAAATACGAGCGTGTGTGATAACTCCAGGCCACGACTCTTCGCTTCTTCTAGCCAGGCTTGTTCCGCTTCCCTCGGACCGGACAATTGCAGGTCTGCACCGATAAAACGAGAAGTCTCCTCCTCCATCGCGATTTCAACGCGACTGCTGAAGAAATTGATTGAACTAACAGCCGCAACTGCCACGATGAGTGCCGCAATCAATACTTTCAATTCGCCGCTACGCCAGTCACGACGAAATAGTTTAAATACTAATGACCACATATTATGTCACCAGACCGCCTGCGCTTAGCACCAGTTGCTGCTGGCAGGATTGCGCCAGACTATCATCATGCGTCACCAGAATTAGCGTCGTTTGTTGATCTTTGTTTAAGTCAAATAACAACTCTGCCACGTGTGTACCCGTCTTGGTGTCAAGATTTCCGGTCGGTTCATCCGCAAACAAAATTTTCGGCTGGCTAGCAAACGCCCTCGCGATGGCTACGCGCTGTTGTTCACCACCTGACAATTGTTTTGGGTAGTGCCCAAGGCGATGAGACAAGCCAACCTGATCCAATAATTCTCTGGCTGTTTGACGGGCGTTCTCAGTCCCCTTTAGCTCGATTGGCAACATCACATTTTCAAGTGCAGTCAATGAGCCAAGCAAGTGAAAGGACTGAAAGATGAATCCAACATTGGCCGCACGAAAGGCTGCGAGTGCATCTTCATCGAGTGTCTCAATAGCCTGACCATCGATCGTTACACTGCCCGTGGTTGGCCTGTCGAGTCCAGCAAGTAAACTCAAGAGCGTCGACTTACCAGAGCCTGATTCACCGGTGATCGCGACCGTATTCCCACTGTCGATCGTGAAATTAATATCGTGCAGAATCTGTAGCGGGCCTTCCTGCGTATTGACTGTTTTAGAGAGGTTGTCTACTGTAATCATAAATCTTTAATTGTTTATTCCATTGATTTTCTGGTTTTCGTGGCCAGATTGTTTGTATCACTAACTACGTAGGATAACAGCGCATGGTTCAAGTGTATTTTAAAAATGTGTTACTGAGTTTGATCCTGATCCTCTCAGTCACTAACACCTATGGCAATGAGCCTGTCTCCAAAATAATGGTGTTTGGAGATAGCCTCAGTGCAGCCTACGGTATACCAGCAGAATATGGTTGGGTGCAATTATTACAAGAGCGATTGGAAGAAAAAAATTACGACATTTCCGTAATCAATGCCAGTATTTCTGGAAACACCAGTGGTAACGGCCTCAATCGAATAGCGAAAGATCTCGCGACGCATTCACCCGATTTACTTATCCTTGAACTGGGTGGAAACGATGGATTGCGCGGCCACCCACCGATGCGATTGAAGAAGAATCTGAAAGAGATGATTCGAATTTGTCAGGAACAGGACGTCGAGGTTCTGTTAATCGGCATGCAACTCCCTCCCAGCTACGGTAAACGCTATACCACCATGTTTGCAGGTATCTATCCCGAGGTGGCAGAGGAAATGAACGTACCTCTGGTTGAATCATTCATCGATATGGTGGGGGTCGATCCGGAGTTGATGCAGAATGACCGCATCCACCCGAATGAAAAAGGCCAGCCACTACTTTTAGATAGTGTCTGGCCAGAATTGGAAAAAATGCTGAATTAGCTTGCTGCTGAATCGACCACCTGTGCGACTGCCCTATCGAAGCAGTCCATCGCCTCATTAATCTCAGCCTCAGTTATGATGAGTGGTGGCGCCATTCGAATAACATCCGGGCCGGCTACAAGTGTCATCAATCCCTGATCGACCGACGCATTCAGGAACAGCCTAGCTTGCCCTTGCCATGCATCTGTCAAGGCACAGCCAATCAGTAGACCACGCCCTCTTATTTCGGTAAACACGCCATACTTGGCATTAATTTCGTTCAGTCGTTGGTCGAACAATTCACGTTTAGATTTCACTTGTTCTAAGAAACCTGGAGCGGTGACGATATCGAGCACCTTACTTGCGACGCGACAGGCTAATGGGTTACCACCATAGGTACTGCCATGCGTACCTACGACCATACTGTCAGCAATTTTCTTAGTCGTCAGCATGGCTCCAATTGGGAAGCCACCACCCAAGGCTTTCGCCGACGTCACAATATCAGGTACGATTGGGGTTCCCATGTAGGCATACAGCTCACCAGTACGACCAACCCCCGTCTGTACTTCATCAAATATCAGCAATGCATTGTGTTTATCACAGAGTTCCCTAACCCCGCGATAAAATGCTTCATCACCATTAATAATTCCACCTTCAGCCATGATGGGTTCCATCATTACCGCACAGGTACGATCAGATATAGTCTGCTCAAGCAATTCTAGATTATTAAAGTCTATATGAGTTATGCCCGGCGGCAGTGGCTCGAAGCCCTTGGTATATTTCGGTTGACCGCCAACGGAAACGGTAAACATGGTGCGACCGTGAAAGCTATTATTGAAGGCGATTATCTCGGTTTTATCTTCAGAGAAATGATCTTTGGCGTATTTACGCACCGTCTTGAGTGCTGCTTCATTCGCCTCACCACCCGAGTTGCAGAAAAATACCCGTTCCGCAAAGGTATGATCAATCAGTTTCGACGCCAGTTCGAGTGCCGGGCCATTGGTCCAGACATTACTTACGTGCCATAACTGTTGTGCCTGATCCTGTAGCGCCTCAACTAAGTCGGGGTGGCAGTGGCCTAAACCATTCACTGCGATACCACCGGCTAAATCCAGATAACGTTTCCCTTCACTATCCCAAACTTCACACCCGGCACCCTTGACTGGAATGACCGAAGATGGGTTGTAATTAGGCAACATTACTTCATCAAATGTACTTCGTTTCAACTCACTCATAAGCTATGTTATTGTCTCCTGTGATAGACTGCTATATTGTCTCTTTTAGGGAAGAATTTCTAGAGCGAAACCATAAATATTTGATGTTTAGTAACATCCAGGAACAATAACTAGATGAATGTAATCCGCCCCGCCAGTTTTAATGACATTGATGGTATCTATGAGTTATCACTAAAGACAGGCCCTGGACTGACGACCCTACCTGACGACAAGTCATTGATTGAGGAAAAAATCGAACAGTCAACGAGCGCATTTGCTGAGGTGATCGACGCTCCCGGATTGGAATATTATTTCTTCGTCCTGGAAGATACGGCGACTGGACACATTGCAGGCACCAGCGCGCTGGCGGCGACGGTTGGTCTCGAAGAAGCCTTTTATACCTACCACTTGGGTACGACGGTTCACTCATCACGTGAGTTAAACGTACATAACGTCATTAATACACTCTATCTGGGAAACGATTACACTGGGGTGACGGAGATTTGTACCCTATTCCTTGAACCGGCGTTTCGTAAGGATGGCAATGGCTCATTGCTGTCGCGATCGCGCTTCATGTTTATGGCGCTGCATCTAGAACGATTCGCGCCGAAGGTGATTGCTGAGTTACGTGGTGTTTCAGACGATGCAGGAAACTCGCCATTCTGGGATGCCGTAGGAAATCATTTTTTTGGTATGTCCTTTCTGGAGGCCGATGCCCTGAGTGGTGAAGGAAAAAACCAGTTTATTGCCGAATTAATGCCGAAATACCCAATCTATCTGCCACTACTTCCCGAATCGGCGCGAGAGGTGATTGGCCAGGTACACCCAAATACTCGCCCTGCCCTGGCGATGTTGGAAAAAGAAGGTTTCGAATATAAGAATTATGTCGACATCTTTGATGCAGGACCAACCGTCGAAGTCCTGACTGAAAACCTAACGACCATTCAAAAGAGTAAAGATGTCAAAGTAAAGTTGATCAATCAGGTCAATGAACCACAAAACATGATGGTTGCGAATAACCTGATGGAAGATTTTCGTTGCGCTTATGTGAATGCCCAGCAAGTCGATGACACCTTGTTTATGGCAATCAACGACGCTATCGAACTCAAAATTGAAGATGGTGATACAATCCGCGCATACACCACTGGAAAATAATAATGACAATGACAAATAACAATATTCCTGCCCGTGAATTTAACTTCGATGGCCTGGTAGGTCCGACCCATAACTACGCTGGCCTCTCTCTCGGTAATGTGGCTTCACTAAAAAATGCGCAAGGCGAATCCAGTCCGCGTCAGGCAGCGCTGGAAGGGTTGGCAAAAATGAAAGCGCTCTCTGATGCCGGTTTTGCACAGGCTGTCTTACCCCCGCTAGAACGACCCGACGTGCATGTATTGAAACAACTCGGATTCAGTGGTGATGACGCCAGTATTTTACAACAGGCTGCCAAGGAAGCACCTGAACTCCTCGTGGCGGTTAGCTCAGCATCGAGCATGTGGACAGCTAATGCCTGCACCGTCTCACCGAGTGCTGACTGTGGAGATGGCAGACTACACATCACGCCGGCCAATTTGTCGAATAAATTTCATCGTTCAATCGAACATCCCACTACGGGCCGAGTCCTAAAAGCCATATTCAACAATCCAGCGTTGTTTGCGCATCATCCAGCCCTGCCATCCGGGGATCACTTCGGTGATGAGGGGGCGGCAAATCATAATCGCTTTTGTACTGAATATGGCAGCGCGGGTGTTGAGATGTTTGTATTTGGTAAGTACGCATTCAAAAAAAACAAGCCAGAGCCATCCAGATTCCCTGCCCGACAGACCTATGAAGCATCGTCCGCCATTGCCCGACTGCATCAATTGAATCCACAGAAAACGCTCTATGTGCAACAAAAACCAGAAACCATTGACGCGGGCGTATTCCACAATGATGTCATCGCCGTCACGAATGGTAACGTTTTGTTCTGTCATCAGAGGGCATTTGTTGAGCAAGATGATACATACAACCGAATTAGGTCAGTGTTTCCGGAATTAGAGGTGATCGAAGTTCCAGAAAATAGTGTCAGCGTGTCAGATGCAGTCAACAGCTATCTTTTTAATAGTCAGCTGTTATCGCTCGATGACAAGAATATGGTCTTGATAGCGCCAGCAGAATGCGAAAAAAATGACCAGGTCCGCAACTACCTCAACGATCTGCTAACACAAAACACGGCCATCTCTGAAGTCAGATATTATGACGTTCAGCAAAGTATGAAAAATGGTGGTGGTCCCGCCTGTTTAAGACAACGCATCGTCCTGAACGGCGAAGAACAGGCAGAAGTAAATCAGTCAGTGCTATTAACAGAACAACGCTATCACGCCCTTTGTGATTGGGTAAAGAAGCATTACCGTGATCATTTAAGCGCCAGTGATCTAGCGGATCCAAAACTCCTCGAGGAGTCCAGGGTCGCACTGGATGAGTTAACGCAGTTGCTAAATCTTGGGTCGGTGTACCCTTTCCAGCTCGTGTAATTACATCTGCTTGTAAAGACAGCACTATGATAGACTGGGGTCAACTGATATTCCGAATGGTTGCATAACGAGCAACGATTCAATCAATATACCTGAATAAAAACACAATAAAACGGGAGTTAAGATGTCAGAGCATAAAGGCATGAGTCTAAGCGGGAAAATTCTAACAGCAATGGCTATCGGCATCGTTGTCGGCCTGTTATTAAAACAGTTTGCCGCTGATGTTGGCTGGGTTCAAGACTACATAGTGATGGGCCTATTTGAGGCGCTCGGTAAAATATTTGTTGCCAGCCTGCAGATGCTGGTCGTGCCATTAGTATTCGTATCACTGGTCTGTGGTGTCAGCGCGTTGCAAGACTCCAGTAAGCTTGGTCGGATGGGAATAAAGACCCTTGGCCTGTACCTGTTCACGACAGCCATCGCTGTGACGATCGCATTATTTGCGGCCCACCTGATTGGACCGGGTGTCGGTGCAAACTTTGAGGCTCAGGAGTTCACTGCCGTTGAGGCTCCACCACTGATTAATACCATCATTAACTTAGTGCCTAGGAACCCTGTCGCGGCCATGGCTGAAGGCAATATGCTACAGATCATCGTATTCGCAGTCATATTCGGTTTCGCAATCACTCAAGCAGGTCAGCGTGGTGAGCGTGTCTCTAGCTTCTTCCAGGATGCGAATGAGGTCGTCATGAAAATGGTTACCATCATCATGGCAATTGCTCCTTATGGCGTATTTGCCCTGATTGCTAAAATAGCGGCCACATTGGGTCTCGAGGCATTTGAATCACTGGCCAAATATTTCTTCCTGTTGGCATCAGTCCTCATCTTTCATGGCTTCGTCACCTATATGGCAATTCTCAAGCTAATGACAGGCCTAAATCCCGTATTATTTATGAAGAAGATGCGTGCCGCACAGTTATTCGCTTTCAGCACATCATCAAGTGCGGCAACGATTCCAGTGACTATGGAAGCCGTTACCAGACGACTGGGTGTGAAAAATTCGGTTGCCTCTTTCAGCGTTCCACTGGGGGCGACTATAAATATGGATGGCACCGCGATAATGCAGGGCGTTGCGACCGTCTTTATCGCCCAGGTCTATATGATCGATTTAACGATCGGACAATACCTAACAGTGATCCTGACTGCAGTTTTGGCATCTATCGGTACAGCCGCCGTCCCAGGCGTCGGTCTAATTACCCTGACGATGGTCTTGAACCAGGTCGGTTTACCGGTTGAAGGTATCGCCTTGATCATTGGAGTCGATCGTCTATTGGATATGTTGCGGACATCGGTCAATATCACCGGCGATGCAACGGTTACAACGATTGTTGCCAAGTCTGAAGGCGATTTCAGTCGTGAAGTGTTCGACGATCCGGAGGCTGGTCTAGACTTTGAAGACGTCGACTTACCCCATCAAGCAGCCGATAAGAAATTAGAAAGTACATTAGATTAAATTTCTAACCGACTGTTTTAGAAATATATTTTATAATTTCTTCTCGAACTTTGTGCTGGTTGGTCATATGCAAATGATGGCCACCAGTCAGGCTGACAATCTGTTTATTTTGCAGCATATTGGCTCGCTCGCCCAGCACGGGATAATTCGGCCAGGGACCGTCTTCGGCATAGATTAGCAGGGTTGGGCAAGCGATGTTTGCCACAAATGCTTCAACCTGATGATGCGACAGGTACATGGCCGAGGCAACGCGAAGTCGTGGGTCGGAGCGCCAGCGATAGCCATCGGGAGTAGCTTTCATATTGCGTTTAATTAAGGCAGCGACATGTTGTTCAGGTAAATCGCCATTTTCCGTGCGTACTGCAATCACGGCATCAAGATCCTTATAGACCGTTCGTTCCTGTGATTGATGGCGATGTCTGTGTTGAAGGTGTTTGCTTAATTGCGTCGGCGCGTCCGCTGCTGAATTCGAGACAGGACCTAATGATTCAATCAAAATCAGGCATGACAGATCCGCAACCTCAGTACCCGCATAGAGTGTCGCAATGCCCCCACCCATTGAATGTCCCAGCAGTACGGGTTTCTGATTAAAATCCATGCCCTTGATGAACTGATGAAGGTCATCAACATTATCCAGCAGCACATAACTTTGTCCCTTTGCTCGATGCCCAGAATGCCCATGGCCGGCACTATCGATCGCTATGAAGCGTATATTGTGCGCTTCCAGCCACCCTGCATCACCAACCAATGGCTCAAATGATGCTGAATTATCTAACCAGCCATGTAAGGCAACGAGCGGTATTCCGCTCTCCGGACCCCATTCACGGACGGCGAGGCTTATCTGTGGGAGTTGTATTTGGTAATTTCTTTGTTCGGCAAGCTGACTAGACAATTGTACATCTCTTCCGTCTGGACTATGATTAGTAATATAACATCCTGTATAGGTACAATACATTTATTAACACCATTTGAAAGGAAACATGTCAATGTTCAAAGAGCAGTTTGTCACAGATGATTTAGAGAACTTGTCAGAAGAAATCGTTTTCGAACAACTATCGATCCTGATAGAGGAAGGCAAGCATGACTTTCCGCAAACTGCAGTTACGGTTCAGGATATAGCGGCAATCGCACTGAATAACATGCCACCTAAATATATCTGCAGTTTTATCGAAAAGCAGTATCCCAGGCAGAACCTCCTGGATGAGGTTAATGACCTAAAACGTTATGCTAAGCGCCAGTTAATCAAGGCGATTAAGAAAGTTAACGAAAACCCACACGAATAGCTTATTTCACAGCTATCAGTTTTACCCCAGGGTTCGTCTCAGTCTTGATATACCGGTATAAAGAGGCTGCTTTATCCTGATTTAGTCTGATATGAGTGGCCGTTAGGCTGTTGATATTCCATGTCGGATCGAAACTCAACCAATAGCCATCGACATATACTTCAGACCACTGGTGTCCTGCAAATCCTTTATCAGAATCTCCCAGATACACCAAGCCATTGACCGTACGTGAATGAAAGTTGAGGACATTCGCCAGTGCATTAAATAACTGGGTATGTTCGGTACAGTCCCCTTCCGGGCTCTCTAATAGGGATTCTATTGTGGTGACAGAGACTCTGGCCCCATCGGTTAAGTAATCTGACACGTATTCGCGTAACGCAGTCAGCTGGGCAATCTTATCTGTCTTACCAGCAATGGCTGACTGTGCCATTTCAATCAGTTTTAGGCGTGTTTCGGGTAGAAGATTAAACTCAGCCACCTCTGTATCTGGCTTATTACCAGGGATAGCACTCACATTGGCTGCAAGTGATAAGATATTGCCAGCCAGTGTTTGCCGATTATCAACGCTCACGTAGTCAACAAACCAGGGCTCAGCCTGAATACTAATTTCACGAATGTTAGCCGTATCACCGAGCGGTTTATCGAGTGCGAGCAATTTAGAACGGTACAGATCGACATCACCGGCTAACACCAGATCATCCTTATCATCTACCCGCTCCAGTTGGATAACTGAGCCAAATCGATAAGCCAGTACATCTCCTGTATGATCGAGTTCAATTTCGCGGCTATTGGCCTGATTAGCGGCACGATAACTGACTTTGTATGCCTCTGCAGAGATTTCCTCGACCTGGTAAATAGTTTCGGTCACCTCGGCGCTCGCCACTTCTGGCAATATGACTCGCAGGATTGCCTCTGAGTCGGGTTTATCTGCTATCCAATGATTGATGCTTCTGAACCTATCGAGCGTTAAATTGGCAAAAGGAAGGCTAATGCTTAACAATTCATGATTATTCTGCCGACTACCGATGAGTACATCACCAATGTTATCCAACTTAGTTTCTATGAGTTGGCCAGGCGCTTCATAACGATAGTAGCTATTGATCAGTGGGTAAGGTGGAAGGGTCGAAAATGTCAGGTATTTACTTTCCCGAAAACCGTACGGCTGCCCCTGTGATATCGTCTTAACCCGGGTTTCGGTACGAATCGAATACTGGTCGCCGTCAATCACGCTCTCTTCTGACATGTATCCGACATTTTCACCCTGCCATATCATCTGGTACCAATGGGTTTGCTCAGACAGAGGATCGTCTGACCCCTGCCACAACCAAACCAGTGAAAGCAAAAGTACGATTGTCGTTATGGCAACGACTAGACGACTAGCCATGATTAACTACTATTTTCTTTCTCTGGATGGCTTCGGTGGCCTTATGCGGTCATTTGAGCGAGTTGTGTTAATTGCCCGCCTCTGTTCCGATCGATTGTTGCGTTGGCTTGAACGTCGCTGAGAAGAACGAGTCGCAGTTGAGGGTGATTTTTGTACTTCATTCGCCCTTCGAATGCCTTGTGATCCCGAAGGACTGGTTCGCATCCGCGGTTGATTGGTTACCCTGCGATATTCCGCATTACTATAGCCAGGAAAGCGATGATACTGGAAATTTCTCAATTCCCACGCCCTATGCCGTTGGCTCCAGTCGAAATCTCTCGAATAGGCGAAGTTACCTGAACGATAGTGATGATGGGGTCTTATCCGTGATCGACTGAGATATCCGTAGACAGGGAAATATGGATAAAAATGACTGTTATAGGACCAGACACCATAACCAAAATAGGGATATCCGAATCGCCAATAGGGATGGAATCCGTAAAACCAGAGTCCTGGCGTCACGTAGTGTCTGTGTTGGGTGCGTCTCGGCCAGAGGTAGTGGTTATCTGCAGCAATGGTAGGATAGACATAAGGACGTTCTCCGACCTTGCCCTCAATCGATTGTGATATGTTACCGGTCACGGTGAATCTGAGTCCCTGTTGATACACCTCAGGATCGAGAAATTCTGGCGTCTTGACTATGAATCGCCCCAGGGCCTCGGTTCTGTCACTCAGTGGCCGGGCGTTGGATGACAGCGGTAAACCAAGTACCTCTATCCATGTTTCATTTTCATTGTTGACTACTTCAACAATCACACCACCCCAACGAACGGCGCGTCCGAGATAACGATCGGGATTTGCCGTGATCATAGCCGGCGTTAATTCAGTCTGATAACTCTCGCCTTCAATCGCCTCCGGAATATGGGCACATGAGGTTAAGAGCACGACTGCTAATATCTGAGTAAGTCGTTGTAACATATCATTTATCACCCTAATTATTAGCAAAAGTATACACCATCGATAAACCATATTCTCTAAAGGACTGTCCTAATCTGTCGATAAATCTAATGCAAGCAACACAAATAAGGATCACCAAGTGGCTCTCTCACCACTGTCATCTGCAGGACCGGTTAATGTTCTGGAGATTCAGAACCGTTCGTCTCGACCATTGTCATCGCAATCCGGGAATGACAATGTAACGCCGCTCGATTCAGAAACCAGTATCCGTTCTTCCATCGATAGAGCACGTAGAGGCTCTGTGTTGTACCAGGTAGTGAGTAAATTACTCCTGAGTGAAGAAGAAACCGCACGGCTCGATCAATCGAATGAAATCAGCGCGGAGATGACTTCCACGCGATCTGATGTCAGCAGTACAGCGAGTGAGTCTAGTCAGACTCCTCAGTCATTAAACTTCACGCTCACTATTGAGCAGGGTTCACTCACCACAGAAGCCCAGATCAATGGCGTCCAGGTCACCAGCAGGATCGACTGGTTACGAATCTCATTAGAACAATCTAGTGAAAACCAGGAGGAAGCGGATCCCTTGGTCATCGACTTGAATGGCGATGGCATCTCATTTAGTGGCCCATCAAGCGGTATGGAGTTTGATATCGATAATGACGGACAATTGGAACTTGTCTCGACAGTGACCGGAGATGATGTCTTCCTTGCACTCGACCGCAATAATAATGGGCGCATTGATAACGCCGGTGAATTATTCGGCGATCAGGCAGGATATCGTAATGGTTTTGAGGCACTGAAGGCCTTCGATGACAACATGGATAATAAGATAAACTCGGAAGATCAGGTATTTAATCGCTTGTTAACGGCTCGCCTGCTTGGAAATCAACAGTTCTTAACCAGCCTCAAGGATCAGGGCATTCAGTCTATTAATCTTGATTATGACGATGTCTCAGCTTCCTCTGGCTCAGGAAATCGTATTGTGCAATTATCCGACTATCGCACGGACAATGACCGAGGCACTATTGCCGATGTGATGCTTACGTATCGCGAGTTGGATAAATCACAATCAGAATAAATCCGATTGTCCTAGACGAAAATATCGATGCCTGTGCCTTGAGCCAGTTGATCCCGCTGTTCGAAATTCGCTACTGAGATGAATTGTCTGACCTGAGGATTGCCCTGATCAGAATCTCGTTGCAGACGGAATTGATTCGCAAATGCTTCTGTTTCAGCTGGATCGCGTCGAGCAGTCACAGCGCGACTGGGTTGATCGGCCTGATTCGTGGGAGGAATGCGAAGTGTGGTACCTGCGGTAACCTGGCTACCTTGATTGGAGACCGTTTGCGGCCCACCTGTGGCGTTCGATTGATTGATCTCTGCCAGCTGCCGGCCAGAAGTGGCTGAACTATTCTGCTGCGAATTCTGAGACGCATCTGGACGGTTGTTCAGATTAGTAAAATTTGCAGCCGTGTTAAAATTCAATCCTGAGATAGGCATACGTACCTAGAATTCAATGATTAGCTAGTCGGTTATCCTTATTATTAAGCAAATATCTTAGCAGACAAAGCCTTTTTTGTCAGCCATGTACCACATTATCTCGTAAGTAGACTGGCTGGAGTTGTTGCACAGGGTGTGTCTTCTTTTGCGCGTAGTGGATTTGTGCAATATCCAGCAAATCGATGGCCCTTGGAAAGGCTAGTTCCACTGGCGTGCATTGAATTGAGGCCATTGCACCACCTAATTCTTGCTCATAAACCTTCCAGCCCACGCCAGCTAAAGCAGGATTTAGGTGTCCCAACTCAGCTGGTAGAGAAACTCTCTCAGGAGCGATGACAGTATCGGGTTGAATCGCCAATACCTGCCCATCGTCTGATAGCTTATAGACGCCTAAATAGATCTCACTCATTCGCGCATCCAGCGCAACGGCAGCTGACTTGGCATGGCCCAATTTCATGGCACCATGGGCCATTACCGCAAGACTGGAGACGCTAATCACCGGGCAACCAATGGCCGCAGCCAATCCCTGACAAACGGCAACTCCTATTCTGATTGAGGTGAAGGCCCCTGGTCCATTCGTGACGGCAATGACATCCAGATCGCTAGTTTGCAATTCAGATTCCGCCAGAAGGTCTTGGATCATCGGCAGGATATTTTTCGCATGGCCTCTAGGCGTCTCATTCATGCGATGACTGACCTGGCCTTCGTTTAGTAAGGCCACACTACAGGTCTCACTGGATGTCTCTATGGCGAGTATTCTAGCGTTCATACAATTTCCAGATTATTTATTTTGTGCATCAATAAAGTCCATTACGGTTCGCTCTGAACGGGTTCGTCTCATATCCGGCAGACTCTGTATGAACTGCCTGCCATAAGATTTTCTGATAAGCCGGTTATCACCGAGCACCAGTATACCTGTATCCAGGTGATCTCGTATCAGTCGGCCAGCACCTTGTTTCAGGGCCAAAATAGCTCTGGGGAGCTGTATCTCATTAAACGCATTCCCACCCGCCTTTTTGGTGGCATCTATGCGCGCCTTCAAGACGGGATCGGATGGCACTGAGAATGGCAATCGATCAATTACGACGCAACTGAGGTTTGCCCCTCTGACATCGACGCCCTCCCAGAAACTGGCCGTTGCGAGCAGTAGCGTATTTTCCCGTTTCAAAAATTCTTCAAGCAGTGCGGTTTTATCCATGGTTCCCTGGATTAGTAGTTTAAATTGGCTATTTATAGATAGCCACTCTGCCGCCTCATGCAGTGCTCGATAGGAAGTGAATAGACAAAAGGCCCGCCCCTTATTTGCGCGCAGTACAGGCAAGACGTTTGCCATCAACTTGACCGTATGCTGAGGATCATTGGGCTCTGGGAGATGACGCGGCAGGTACATCACTGCCTGATTCTGATAATCGAACGGGCTAGGTAATGACAGACTCCGGCTATCATCAAGGCCCATTAATCGCTGATAGTGACTCACCTGCTCTCCTATCGCCAGTGTAGCCGACGTAAATATCCAACTACCTCCTTGCAACTGCCATTGCTGCTTGAATAGATTCTGGATCTGGATCGGCGTCTGGTGGATGACGAAGGATGACTTGAATATTTCATACCAGCAGACGATTCCATCTTGTGCAGGCTCCATCAGTTGGAGCAATAACTGATACAGTCGCGTCAAACGCTCGATACACGAAACAAGACCACGACTATGTTCACCAACTTTATCCAGTGCTCGTTGTGCCTCTTTGAGATAATCGGCTAATGACTGTAGTTGCGACATGAATGCGCCATTTGAAGTCAGATCAGACCAGCTGCCACGACTATCATAAGCATCCAGCAACTCTCGACATCGGGCGACTAGCTTGGGTAAATCTGATGAAAAGTCCTCGAGCTGACCAATTTCTTTCGAGTCGGTCAGATATTCCTGCCGCATATCCGACGCTAAATCACTTATTTGTCGGCTAGAGAATGACTGTCCAAAGAACATACTGACGGTTTCAGGTAATCGATGCGCCTCGTCGATCACGATGTTATCCACCTCAGGTAACAGCTCCCCAAAGCCATCATCTTTGAGTGCAAGATCGGCACATAATAAATGATGATTAATGACCAGAATATCTGCCTGCAGTGCCCTTGCCCTAGCTTTTAGGACGAAACAATCATCATAGTCAGGACAATCCTGTGCCAGGCAATTGTCAGCCGTTGAGGTGACATGAGGCCTGACCTCGCTATCTTCTGCCACGGATAATAATTCAGCCATGTCACCATGGCGGGTTGTTGCTGACCAACGCACGATCGTCTGGTAATCATGGGAACTTTGTTTATGCTTAAATAACCCTCGGCCTTCAGCTTGCTGCATTCGATATGTGCAGAGATAGTTTGCCCTGCCTTTGAGCAAAGCAACACGAGGATTTTGTTTTAGGACATCACAGACCTGTGGAATGTCACGTTGAAATAGTTGTTCCTGTAAATTTTTCGTCGCCGTAGAAATGAGGCATTTCTGCCCACTCTGCACCGCTGGTACCAGATAAGCGAATGTCTTACCAATACCCGTTCCAGCCTCAGCAACCAGGCTCTTGCGGTGCTTAAAGCATTGGGCGATTTCAGCAGCGAGTTTCTGCTGTACCGGCCGTGCAGCGAAGTTATCAATTTTACTCGCAAAGGGGCCGGTCTCGCTGAGGAGAGGATACGTGTCTGTCACTGCTGTGTTCACTGAGGATCGGTGTTAATCTGCTTGTTCAACCTGCCACACAATATCGGCCAACTTATGGAATTGTGCAACCGTCATCGCGCCACGTTTGTTGACAGGTTTTTCTGATAAAACAGTAGAAATTGTCTCTTTAGTCGCTTCTAAAATAGTCGTCGGCTGGTATTCATCATCAAGCAATACGAGAAGACATACACCCCAGTCCGCATCAAGGTTGATCTGCCCTATCCGTTGCTGACGTCCCTTGGTGTTACTAAATTGTACCCTGCCCTTGATGGTATATTTAACCCTGTCATCAGTGTTGGAAATGGCATCAACACCTGCCTCGACGGTTTCAGGCGGCTGAAGATTGAGTAATCGGATAGCATCATAGCAGGCCAAATCATGACTGACTGGAAGAGTCTGACCGGTTGCCGATCGATATTTTGCGGCGAGTGAACGAGTCTCCTCCATCAGTTTGTCTAACTGATAGATCTGCGTTCCATCTTTTAGTTGCGTACTATCCATCAGCGAATAGTATCTAACTTGACTCTAAATTTGAAGTAATTTCAACAAGTTATTAACCCTATGCAAGGTCAATTGTGACATTAATTCAGACAACTAATTAGTAATGCTTTCACACTTCCAGGTCGATCAGAGAACCTCTGCCAGAATTGAGTGTTTTCGCTGCATTATTTGGCACTTGTGGGCTTTGCCGGCGCTGAATTAATCGCCTGCGCTCTCCAGCGACAGCGATTTTTCGTTTACGTCGATCCTTACGTTTACGACGTTCCTTGAGGTTCGCCTTAGGCTCGGTTGGATGAATTGCTTCACTGGAATAAACCGGCGCAGGTCCCTCCTTACGTTGGACCTTACTTTGTTCGCTTGGTACTCGACTAATATCAAGTTGTGTTGGGTTGATCGTACTCATCGCCAATGGTTGTTCAAATTATGAACACATTATACAGTTCTCAATTCATATCGACCAATCGCTTAGGATCTTTATAACGTCAAAATTAAGAAATTACGCCATTGTTAGCTTTGCTGTAAACCTGATCGTTTGTTAAACGTTATAATCTGTATACAAAGAGCGCCGTATGAATACAGAAATATTGAATAATAACTTGATGGTTGACGTAACTGCAGTAACTGAACAGGCCACACTGGATGACTTTCTTCGTTCTATCCAGAAGCCGGGTTACCGAATGGCACAGCTTTCAACCCGCAATACGGAAGAAGCATTGGACGTATTGCAGGACGCTATTCTGAAGTTACTACAGAATTATCGCCACAAACCGGTTGCGGAACTTAAACCATTATTTTATTCGATACTGACGTCGAAATTAACGGATTGGCACCGCAAAAGACAGTTTAGAAGTAAATTTAACTGGATTCTCAACCAGCAGGAAGATGAGGCCGATCCAATAGAAAATATGGCGGCTGAATTCGATATGAGCACGGAGCAGTTACTGAGTACCGAACGGGAGATGGTGACGTTGGTAAGTGCAATTAGCGAGCTCAGTGAACGTCAGAGACAAGCATTACTGTTACGTCATTGGCACGGTTACAGTGAACAAGAGACCGCCAGTATCATGCAATGCAGTACCGGCTCAGTTAAGACACATCTACATAGGGCAATACACACATTACGAGAATGTGATGTAAATTTAGAGAGTGAGTCATGACAGAAGACAAACAGATTAAGCAACAGTTGGATCGCAGTTGCAATATGATCGATCCGAAACTAGAACAACGGATTGCCAGTCGTGTTAGCCTGGCAAAATCTGGACGCTCAAACAGTCGCAAACAGTGGACATATGCTTTCGCCTCTGTCGCGCTCGTGGCTAGCTTATCGATTGGCTTAACAAACTATCAGAGCCTCTCTGAAGAAGAGGTAGCAATGTATGAAGATCTTGAACTGCTGATTGCCGAAGATGAGCTGGATTTCCTCGAGACAATGGATGTCTCTGATTGGATTATTGAACCACAAGAAGACACAGACGCCTGAAAATTTTCCTAAACAGAGCAATCGTGTTCAGCGATGCTCTGTCTGAATATCCCTGCTATACTTCCGTAATATTGACTGGCTGATAATAAATCAGCCATCGCATTCGCTGTGTTATGTGTATCACTAATCAATGGTTTGAATTGTTAAGGAATTAAGGGACTGAGATGTCTGAAGAAGAATCAATCGTCGACTATCTACCATCCGAAATTTATCTTCTACCACTGTCAGAGAGACCATTCTTTCCACCACAGACTCTGCCAATTTTGATGAGTGAAGAGGTCTGGCGCGAGTCGATAGAAAAAATCACATCCGCGGAAGATCAGGTCGCGGGTCTGATCATGACACAATCACCTGAACTTAATGAAGCTTCTGCTGCCGATTTCCATGAAATAGGAACACTAGTCAGCATCCATCATCCAGTCGTTGCCTCGGGTAAGGTGCAATTCATTGCAGAAGGCATCCACCGCTTTCGTGTTGTGGAATGGTTATCCGATCAGCCGCCATACAGGGTTCGTGTTGATTATCCTGCAGAGCCAAACTACAGAAACGTTGAGAAGATAAAAGCGTACGCCGTCGCGATAATCAATGAACTTCGTGAATTAGTGCCTTTAAATCCACTCTACATCGACGAGTTAAAATATTTCCTGAATCGATTTGATCCGAATGAGCCCTCTCCTCTCGCTGATTTTGCCGCGAGCCTTACGACATCGAATCGAGATGCCCTGCAAGAGATTCTGGAAACCGTCAATCTGAACTCGCGCATGCGTAAAGTGATGAAGTTGATTCAGAAAGAGCAAGAAGTAGCCGAACTACAGGTCGAGATCAGGGCGCAAGTCGAGGATAAGATGTCGACTCAACAGCGCCATTTCTTCCTGCGTGAACAACTCAAGGCGATTCAGAAAGAACTCGGCATAGCCAAAGACGATAAAACCGCTGACATGGAACGATTTCAGGAACGGATCAAGCAGTTAACCTTGCCAAGTCAGGTCGAGAAACGTATCGATGAGGAGATGGATAAATTCAGCGTCCTGGAAACGGGATCCCCTGAGTATGCCGTCTCGCGTAACTACCTGGACGTTATCTGCAATCTCCCATGGGGAATCTATTCAAAAGATTATGTCGATGTTCGTCGCGCTAAACGAATACTCGATTCTGACCATGCAGGGCTCAAGGATGTCAAAGAGCGTATCCTGGAATTCCTGGCTGTCGGCGCACTACGTAGTGAAATGGCAGGATCTATCCTGCTCTTTGTTGGGCCCCCGGGTGTCGGTAAAACATCAATCGGCCGTTCGATAGCCGCTGCACTGGGCAGGAAGTTTTATCGTTTCTCTCTAGGCGGTATGCGCGACGATGCTGAAATTAAAGGGCATCGGCGGACCTACATTGGTGCCATGCCGGGTAAGATTGTCCAGGCCTTAAGGGAAACTGAGACTGCCAATCCAGTAATCATGCTCGATGAAATTGATAAGGTGGGTAACTCCTATCGCGGCGATCCGGCCTCCGCTCTGCTCGAGGTACTGGATCCTGAACAAAATGATAGTTTCCTGGATCATTATCTCGACGTTCGCCTCGATTTATCCAAAGTCATGTTTATCTGTACCGCGAATCAAATCGATTCTATTCCTCGTGCCCTGCTCGACCGTATGGAACTCATTCGCTTGTCTGGATATATCACCCGCGAAAAGATCGAAATTGCACAAAAGTACCTCTGGCCCAGACAAATAAAACGCAATGGGCTGAAGAAGTCGCAAATTCACCTATCCGATGCCGGCCTAAGGAAATTGATAGAAAACTACGCCCGAGAAGCCGGCGTACGACAGCTAGAGAAGTTACTTGGGCGCCTCGCCAGAAAGGCGGTTATGAAGTTATCAACCGGTAAACAGAAGAAGATTTCTGTATCCGGACGGAATCTCATCGATTATTTAGGGCAACCCACATTTGATCATGAAAAACCAATGCGTGATATTGGGGTGGTTACGGGGCTCGCCTGGACTTCTCTTGGTGGCACTACGCTAAATATCGAAGCGGCAAAAATACATGACCGCAACGCCGGCCTGAAGATTACAGGGAATCTGGGCAAGGTCATGAAAGAATCGGCAGAGATTGCCTATAGTTATGTTTCCAGTAGTTTCGCGACTCAATTTGCCGATGCCAAGCATGAGGCGGCATTTTTTGACAAGGGGCAGTTCCACTTACACGTTCCCGAGGGCGCAACCCCCAAGGATGGCCCTAGTGCCGGCATAACGATTGCCGCGGCTCTCGTTTCTCTGGCGCGTAAGCAACGGATTAAACCGTCATTTGCAATGACTGGTGAACTCACCCTCACCGGCCATGTGTTGGCGGTGGGTGGCATCCGAGAAAAATTAATCGCAGCCCGACGTGCCCGTATCGAAAAGCTCATCTTCCCTGAAGCAGTCAGAAGTACCTATGAGGAACTCCCCGCCTATCTCAGGGAAAATGTCGAAGTCCACTTCGTTAAACACTTCAAGGAAGTCTTCGAACTGCTCTTCAATAAGACTTAGAGAACTGGTGAATCACATTCAACCGTTGAACGCTCTAGTTCATACGGTGAAAGATCAAGTTCATCTGATGAAAGTTCGAGTTCAACCGTTGAATCATCGCTAGCCCCTTTTCATCAGCCCTGCGGATGCTTCGAAAAGGGACATACTCGATGCTTCAACTCACCGAATGTAATCTGAGTGGTACTGCATGTCTGTTAAGTACAATTATTAGCAGGATGTCCACTGATATGACTCACACCCCTTGATGCGTGAGCTAAACGTGCATTATCGCGAGTTGATATTAAACAATGTCAACGGTAGATCTATAACGTTTACTTTAGCGCGTCGAATATTCTACCTTTGATGTCTTCGACTGAGCCAGTGCCGAGTACCTTGATATAGGCTGGCGCTTCGTCAGACGCTTGATGCCAATCTGAATAGAAAGCAACCAGTGGGCTGGTTTGATCCATATAGACTTGTAGACGCTTCTTCACCGTATCTTCCTGATCATCTACCCTATGAACCAGATCCTCACCGGTCACATCATCCTTTCCCTCTGCCTTAGGTGGATTGTAGATGATGTGATAAGTTCGGCCCGAGCCAGGGTGAACTCGTCGTCCAGATAGACGCTTGATGATTTCCTCATCGGGTACATCAATCTCGACCACATAATCAACGTCGATACCATTCTCACGCATGGCTTCTGCCTGAGGGATTGTGCGCGGGAAGCCATCTAACAGATAGCCATTCTCACAATCCGATTCAGCAACTCGCTCTTTTACCAAGCCAATAATAATGTCATCTGAGACTAAATCGCCTGCATCCATTACGGCTTTAGCCTTCATTCCCAACTCCGTACCCGCTTTCACGGCAGCACGTAGCATATCTCCAGTCGATATTTGAGGGATGCCATACTTATCTATAATGAATTGTGCCTGAGTGCCTTTTCCGGCTCCTGGCGCGCCTAACAAAATTACCCGCATTGGTATCAAGCTCCTGCGATTTTAGTGTGAAATGTGATTGTGTTATTTGGCGCCTAGGTTAAACCCTAATGATTGGATTCACAAGAGGAAAAGCCCTCAAATGACACTCATTTGAGGGCTTATAAGACTATTTGCTTAGACTGAGTAGAAGTTTATTCAGTTGTCTGGCAAAACTGGACGGATCCTCGATGTGACCACGCTCAGCGAGTAGTGCCTGTCCGAATAAAACTGAAGTCCAATCCTTGAATTGATCTTCATCCTGCTCATCCTGAAGTTTAATGATCAACTCATGATCAGGATTAATTTCCAGGATAGGTTTAGTCTCAGGTACTGTCTGGCCCGCCGCCTGCATCATTCTCGCAAGTTGTGAGCCCATTTCATCCTGACCACCGACAATACAGGCTGGTGATTCTGTTAGTCGATCGGTAACACGGACATCCTGTACCTGTTCGCCGAGGGCGTCTTTGATGCGCTCTGTAAACGGTTTCATCTTCTCAGATGTTTCCTCGCGCGCCTTCTTGTCGTCCTCGGTATCGAGTTCACCCAGTTCGAGTTCACCTCGGCTGACTGATTGCAACTGCTTGCCATCAAAATCAGTTAGATGCATCACTAGCCATTCATCGATGCGATCACTGAGCAACAATACCTCTATGCCCTTCTTGCGGAAGACTTCCAGGTGCGGACTGTTCTTAGCCGTTTCGAAGTTTTCAGCCGAGACATAATAGATCTTGTCCTGACCTTCCTTCATACGACTGATGTAATCCGTTAAGCAAACCGTTTGCTCCGGACTATCCGTTTCTGTCGAGCTAAAGCGTAGCAACTTGGCAACCGCTTCACGATTGGCAAAATCCTCCGCTGGACCCTCTTTCAGCACCTCACCAAACTCTTTCCAGAACTCCTGATATTCGTCCGGCTTGTTGTCGGCCATCTTCTGCAACATGGTTAACACGCGTTTGGTGCTGGCACTACGCAGAGAATCTGTCACCTGGCTGTCTTGTAGGATCTCTCTAGAGACATTCAACGGTAGATCGTTGCTGTCAATGAGTCCTCGCACAAAACGCAGATAGATAGGCAAGAATTGTTCTGCCTCATCCATAATAAACACACGTTGCACGTAGAGTTTCACACCGCGTGGCTTTTCACGATTCCAGAGATCGAAAGGTGCTTTCTTTGGGATATACAATAATGATGTATATTCGAGTTTACCTTCAACCTTGTTGTGCGCCCAGGTCATAGCATCTCCGAAGTCATGAGAGATATGCTTATAGAACTCCTGGTACTCCTCGTCTGAGATATCACCTTTAGGGCGTGTCCAGAGAGCTGTCGCCTTGTTGATTGCCTCGAATTCTGGCTCGTCAGGCGTCTCGACCTCTTTCACATTCCCTTCTTCGTCATACTCTGGCGTCGGTTGCTTCTCCATCTCGACAGGCAGACTGATGTGATCAGAATATTTACTGATTATCGAACGAAGGCGATAGGTTTCCAGAAACTCCTTCTCCTCTTCTTTGAGATGAAGGATGATGTCAGTACCACGGCCATCGCGGACAGTATCTTGCAGGGTATATTCGCCTTCGCCTGCCGACTCCCATTGCACTGCTTGATTTGCTTCAGCGCCAGCAGCTCGACTGACGACTGTCACCTTATCAGCAACGATGAACGAGGAATAAAAACCAACACCGAACTGACCAATCAAGGCGGCATCTTTTTTCTGATCGCCACTGAGATTCTTCAGGAATTCTGCAGTGCCCGACCGCGCTATGGTACCTAGATTGCTGACAACCTCGTCACGTGACATACCGATACCGTTATCAGAGATTGTTAAGGTTCCGGCTTCTTTATCAACCGTCACCCTGATTTTTAACAGGTTATCATCGCCATACAGGCTATCATCGTCTAATGCCTTAAAGCGTAATTTGTCCGCGGCATCAGCGGCATTTGAAATGAGTTCTCTCAGAAAAATTTCTTTATTTGAGTAGAGAGAATGGACCATAAGATGAAGTAATTGCTTTACTTCTGTCTGAAAAACATGGGTCTCTGTGCCCTTGGTTTCACTCATTGATATCACTCCTGGATATGGTTTCTAACAAAAGGGTTCAAAATATCCCCATAAAGATGGGGATATCTAATCAGGTTTCAACACTAAAATAGGATAGAAATGTGCTTAAGAATTAAACTTGCGACGCCCGCTAAATGAGTGTGCCAGGGTGCTGCCATCGACATACTCGAGTTCTCCCCCCAATGGGACGCCATGGGCTATTCGGGTGACCTCTAGTGCATTATTTCGACAGAGGTCGGATATGTAATGGGCCGTTGCCTCACCCTCGACGGTGGGATTGGTCGCAAGAATCAGTTCATCAAACTCATCTGCATTAATCCGCTGGGCTAATTTATCCAGTCCGAGTTCCTCAGGACCAATGCCATCAATCGGCGACAGATGGCCCATCAACACAAAATAACTGCCGCGATAAGATGCCGTTGACTCAATCGCCAATACATCGGCGGGACTTTCTACGATGCATACTTGGCGATCATTACGTCCCGTGTTCTGACAAATGTGGCAAATATCATGTTCTGTGAAGTTGCGACATTTCGAGCAGTGCCGAATATCCTGCATCGCCTTGATGAGCGTTTCACCGAGGCGCTGACCCTCAGGTCGGTTGCGCTCCAGGAGCTGATAGGCCATTCGTTGGGCGGTTTTAGGACCCACACCCGACAAGTAGCCCAGCGACTGAATCAGTTCTTCGATTAAATTATCATTGCGGGATGACATATCAGAATGGCAGTTTAAAGCCCGGTGGTAAATTCAGACCCGACGTCATACTCGCCATGTTTTCCTGATTAGATTTTTCGACCTTCCTGACCGCATCGTTCATCGCCGCAGCAATTAAATCTTCCAACATTTCCTTATCGTCAGCCATTAAGGATGGATCAATATCTACTCTTCTAACATCGTGTCGACCGTTCATCACGACTTTAACGAGACCAGCGCCAGACTCACCGGTGACCTCAATCTTGGCCATGTCCTCTTGAGCCTGCTGCATTTTGGCCTGCATTTCCTGGGCCTGTTTCATCAGGTTACCTAACCCTTTCATTCATTACTCCTATGTTAGCGACTAACTGGTTTCTGGACTGTTTATGGGTGTTATGGATTCAAAATCCAAGCTCGCAGAGAATTTTTTCTCTAATGCCTGAACCATTGGATCCGCGATAAGATGTTGCTTAGCTGCCTCTAGCTGCTCAGCGATCAGGCGTTGCTTACGCTGCCCCGGAGTTTCTGCCGTTGGATGTTGAGGTTCTAATTTCAACGTGAATTCGAAATCCAGGAAATCATGTAATTGAACCGACAGTTGATTATTCTGCTCTGCTGAGAGCATATCCCAGAAACGTGACTCGGCATACAGGGTTAATGTGTTGTTCTCAGTATTGGCTACTTGAGTTCCCAGAAGAATTTGTCGACTGATTCCTGAGGCATCCAATGCATCAACGACCTGATGCCAGTTGCTCGTTGTAATATCTGTAATTGACTGCAGAGCACTTATGTTCGTTTCATTGGGCTCATCTGTCGCTTGTGGTTCGGGAGGCTTTGCTATGGTCTGTTCAACCGGTTGTGGCATGTCCTCAGCATCGCTTACGCTGGGTTGTTCCATACGAGTCGATTCAACCCGTTCCGCCTGTGCTGGAGGAGTCGCAATTGCTGGCGCTTGATCAGTAACGGCTTGTGGACTGCTACTCTTAGGGCGAAGGATCGATTCTGCGGACCAGTCAGGTATCGATGAATCCGTTGCAGTTTCTTCGGCCACGGACTCCTTCGATATGTCGGATTTCGCAGGCTGTTGTGGCTGTTCCTGATTCGACAATGCAGCCTCATTTTGCAGCACCGGATCGTAGTGCTGTTCAGAGTCTACATGACTTTCATGGTCAATCTGTGGTTCATACGAAACGGGTTCAGGTTCAAGCTGCTGGCTCGTCTCTTGAGACGAGCTAGGAGACTTTTTTACGCTATCGGACCCTCCCCGGGCCATTAATTCTTCCTGGGTTGCAGGTCGAAAACTATTCATCCGCAACAAACACATTTCAAGGCCCGCTCTTGGCGATGGGGCAAGGTACAGATCACGCTTGGCGACTAATGCAATCTGATAGAACATCTGTATATCAGCCGCATCGATGCGCTCCGCCAATCGACTCATGGCTTCACTATCAAATTGCGGGTTCTTGAGTCCTGGAATTTCCTGAGCCAATGCCAGTTGATGCAGGGCAATAATGATCTGGTCGAGTACCTCAGGGTAGTTAGGCGCATACTGGTCCATGGTGTCCAGCAGTTGCAGGATGCCACTGATATCAGCCGAAATCAGTAGATCGATGATTTGTTCAATGTGATCGTGATCAATCGTCCCTAGCATTTCTTTGACTTCATCCGCAGTCACCTTGCCCTGGCCATAGGCGATGGATTGGTCGAGCAAACTGAGCCCATCACGCATCGATCCACGCGCAGACTGCGCTATGGCGTAGACACCCTTATCATCATAGTTAATGTTCTCAGTGGTCAGGATATGTTGCAGATGAGAATATATTTCATCCGTGGTCATGTTTTTCAGGTGAAATTGCAAGCAGCGGGATAATACGGTTGCCGGCAGCATCTGCGGATCGGTCGTTGCTAATAGGAAGATAACATGCGGCGGCGGCTCTTCCAGTGTTTTCAACAGTGCATTGAAACTGTGCTTTGAGAGCATGTGCACTTCGTCGATCAAGTAGATCTTATATTTGCCTCGACTTGGGCGGTACTGCACATTTTCTAATAGTTCGCGGGTATCCTCGATCTTGGTCTTCGAGGCTGCGTCCACCTCAATTAAATCGACAAATCGTCCTTCATTGATTTCGACACAACTGCTGCAAGTACCACAGGGATCCGCACTCACACCCGTTTCACAATTCAGACATCGAGCCATAATCCGCGCGATAGTTGTTTTACCCACACCACGCGTGCCCGTGAACAGGTAGGCGTGATGGATACGCTCTAGTTCGAGTGCAGTCGATAGGGTTCTGACCACATGGCTTTGACCGACGATTTGATTAAAATTTACAGGACGCCACTTGCGTGCCAGAACTTGGTAGCTCATTGAAACCTTGTATTACTCCATTTCGAGGTCCAATATGATACCCCGATGAGAATAATTTCTGTACCTGATTTTTTAGTTCAAGAAAAGATATGCAGCTTAAAACGACATATTTCTCAGTATCATCCAGCTTTCGCTTCCAGACTATCCAGTTGTTGCTTTCTAAAGACAATGAAATACCACAAGGTAACCATCATCATAACGATTATCAGCGGAATGGTTAGCAGTACCAGTGTTGACCAGCCCCGACTAAATAATATGATACCTGCTGACAATGATGCGACAGCCTGGATACCGAAAATACTAAAGTCATTGAGCGCCTGCACCTTAAACCGTTCTTCCGGTCGATAGGCATGCGGGAGCAGTAAAGTGCCGCACAGGAACAGGAAGTTCCAGCCGATTCCTAGCAGTACCATGGAAGCCCAATAGTGCGTGATAGAACCCCCGGTCAATGAAATGATCACCACAGCAACGTATAAGCCTGTCCCCACGAGCATCAGGTTGCGTATACCTAACAGACCAACCAGGAAGGCAGAAAACAAGGATGGAAGATACATCGCGAGTACGTGGCTCTGCACCACCCACTTGATGGTGTCCATGGCATAACTATGATCAGAATGCATACTCAGTGGTGAAGCAGTCATGAGATAACTCATCACTGAATAGGCGATCGTCCCAGAACAAATGGCAATAATGAAAACGGGATTCTTAATGATTACACCGAGGGGCCTGGTCTCCTTGGAGACAGACTCCGTTTGGGCTTCTATCTTACTGAGTGATGAGATAATAACAATGGCGCACAGATAACAACCACTGAGGATAAAGAATGACCCAGCAAAACTTTCTGGCGAGCCGACCAGATCTTTACCCAACACAGCTATCTCAGGCCCAAGCATGGCTGCAAACAGGCCACTGACCATCAAGGTCGATAGGCCTCTAGGCGCATCATCGGGATCTTTGATGCTCTCAAGCGCGGCAAAACGCAGTTGCGCGACGAAGGCCGTGCTGTTCCCAATCAAGAAACAGCCTACCAGTAAGAAGTAGAAGTGACTCTGCATGGCTGCAACGCCAGCGATAAATGTACCCAGCACGCCAGCGCTGAGCCCCAGCATGGTTCCCTTGCGTCGTCCGAGGCGCTTCAATGCCATGGATGCAGGAATAACCGCGAGTGCTGTACCGATGATCAATAATGTCAACGGAATGGTGGCCAACTCGGGTGTCGGTGCAATACTAATCGACAATATTCCTGCCGCAACAACGACTGCAGGTGTAGCGCACATCGCCAGCGGTTGCGCCAAAAAGAGCCGCCAGACATTGTCAGGTAGTCTCAAATATCGTTTGACGATAAAAGCAGCGAACGACAGGGTGAGTAATGTGGCGATTAGAGTAACTGGCAAGGTTTCATTATCCAGTGCGAATTTTTATTAGCAGACATCATTACAGAGCGCATCAGCCAATACAAGCAGAACACTATCGGAAACGGAATTAGATAGGGTAGTGATGGAGGCAGCCCTCCAAGCCACATCCCGGCACATGAGTCAGTTGCTACCGTTGCTTCCTTCCGGACCTGGCGGGGTTTACAACTTATCATTGCGAGAGAACCTGAAAGGCCACCACAGCTCTGAAATCAGAGGACGTGGATTATGTCTTATCCTATGTGATTTCGCAAGGATTCATCGAGTCATTTTCAGCTGACCGCCCCTGGCAACATTGCGTGAAAGGCATATAGGTTTCACCTATATCTGAAATCGGAACAATCGATTGTACATATACTAAACAGAATCCTACCATGACTAGCGTTTATAGAGCTCAGTAACAAAACTAATCGCGAACCCTGCTACGGATTGCATTGAGACGCGATTGATTAAACTAATTGTTGGAGAGACAAATGAAAAATACAAAACGACTTCTCATTGTTGCCCTGGCGGGCATGTTACCTGTGGTTGCTTCGAATGCAGTCATCGGTGATGAGATGGGTAAGCCTAAAGGATCTAAGGGTAGCGGTAAAGTAACTCCTATGACGGCTAAAACAAATGATTTTTGGTGGCCGGATCAATTGGATCTGTCAGCGCTGCGCGATCACGACAGCCGTTCTAATCCATTGGGTGAAGATTTTGACTACGCCGAGTCATTCAAGAATCTGGACGTCGATGCCCTGAAAAAAGATATGAAAGAACTTCTCACCACGTCACAAGACTGGTGGCCAGCAGACTGGGGAAATTATGGTCCCCTCTTCATCCGACTCGCATGGCATAGTGCCGGTACCTACAGAACATTAGATGGCC
This sequence comes from Enterobacterales bacterium, assembly GCA_965250035.1. Lineage (GTDB taxonomy): Bacteria > Pseudomonadota > Gammaproteobacteria > Enterobacterales > CAXRAF01. The sequence goes on from OZ252282.1 coordinate 1,010,776, forward strand.
GTGGCGGCTCAGATGGCGGTCAAATGCGGTTCGATCCACTCAATAGCTGGCCAGACAATGGCAATCTGGATAAGGCCAAGCGCCTGCTGTGGCCGCTCAAGCAAAAATATGGTTCTGCCGTATCCTGGGCCGATCTGATGATCCTCGCCGGTACCTACGGCATGGAAGAAATGGGATTCCCAACCTATGGCTTCGCTTTCGGTCGAGCTGATGACTGGGAGCCTGATGTTGTTTATTGGGGCCCAGAAGTCGAGATGCTGGCGAGTGATCGTGAAGATCGCGACGGTAAATTACAACGACCACTTGGTGCGACACATATGGGTCTAATTTACGTGAACCCTGAAGGTCCTAGAGGTAAGCCAGATCCAGTTGCTTCTGCGAAAAACATCCGTGTTGCATTTGGCCGTATGGCGATGAGTGATGAGGAAACGGTGGCATTGATTGCTGGTGGGCATACATTCGGTAAGATGCACGGTGCACATCGCGCTGCGAAGTGTGTCGGTGTCGAACCTGGTGGAGCAGCAATCGAAGAGCAAGGACTCGGATGGAAGAACAAGTGTGGCAAAGGTCATTCTGAAGACACTGTCACCAGTGGATTGGAAGGCGCCTGGACTCAGCAACCCACCAAATGGACTAATCTGTATCTAACAAATCTATTGATGTTCGACTGGGAGTTGACGACTAGTCCTGGCGGCGCAAAGCAATGGATACCGACGGACGAGTCACTGCACAAGTCAGTCCCTGATGCGCACGTCGAAGGTAAGTTCAATCCGCCCGTAATGACCACGGCAGATTTGGCTCTGAAGTTTGATCCAGAATATCGCAAGATTTCTGAAAGATTCCTCGCGAATATGGATGAGTTCACCCTGGCGTTTGGAAAAGCTTGGTACAAGCTGACTCATCGAGATATGGGGCCACGTACTCGTTATCTTGGTAATGATGTCCCTGAAGAAGTATTGATTTGGCAGGACCCAGTACCTGCGGTGGATCATCAACTGATTGACGCGTCAGATGCGGCGAAACTGAAAGCTGAAATTCTGAAGTCTGGACTAGGTGTATCTGATCTGATGCGCACAGCATGGGCCTCTGCAGGTTCTTTCCGAGCATCTGATATGCGCGGTGGTGCCAACGGAGCACGTTTAACGCTGGCGCCCCAGAAAGATTGGGCTGTTAATAATCCAGCTGAGTTGAGCAAAGTTATCGCGCAGTTGAAGACTATTCAAACGTCTTTCAATAAGTCTCTTAAAGGCGGCAAGAAAGTCTCTCTGGCCGATACGATTGTGTTAGCGGGCGATGCAGCAATTGAGAAGGCAGCGAAGGATGCCGGTATGAAGGCCTCTGTGCCGTTCGTTCCGGGCAGGACAGACGCAACTCAAGACATGACAGATGTAAACTCATTTAGCCTCCTAGAGCTGAAGGCAGATGGTTTCCGTAACTACTACGATGCAGATGATAGCTATCGCTCGCCGACGGAAATGCTAGTTGACCGTGCTGACCAGCTGAACTTAACGGTCCCTGAAATGACGGTACTGGTCGGCGGAATGCGTGCCCTTGGCGCAAACTCTGATGGTAGCTCTCATGGTGTGTTTACTGACAAGCCTGGAACACTAACGAATGACTTCTTCGTTAATCTACTCGATATGTCGACCATGTGGCGTAAAGCCGGTGAAGGCATGTACGAGGGTGTAAACAGAAAGTCAGGTAAGGTGAAGTACACAGCAACACCAGTGGATCTGATTTTTGGTTCTAACTCAGAGTTACGTGCCATCGCTGAAGCCTATGCCTACAGCGACTCCAAGCAGTTATTTGTTGATGACTTCATCGCTGCCTGGACTAAAGTCAAGCAGGCTGACAGATTCGATCTCTAAGCATTCGTATATACTAAGCGCAATTAAGAGCCAACCCAGTTGGCTCTTTTTTTGTCTTGGCTTTTTTTAACCTTGGCTCTAGTTGCTGATGTATTCATGACGGGATCAAAGTACACTACGCACTGCTAGAACAAAGAACAGAATTAACCAGATGTATTCAAAAGCGCTGTACGGATTACTCATAGGTCGTGTTGCCACGACAGTTATCGCATCGACCATGATCGTGGGTATCGGCTGGCACCTATATGAGGCGACTGGCAGTGCGTTTGATTTGGCGTTAATCGGCCTGTTCCAAATTATCCCGATATTCCTGTTTACCCTACCGGCCGGCTGGGTCGCAGATAATTTTTCCCGACGCACAATCTTACTGCTTTCAAGTACGTTGCAAATCGTTATTCTGATTGTCATCGCTTTGATCATGAATCAGGAAGAGCTGAATAAGTGGTACCTGTATGGCGCACTGATCATACTGGCAATAGGCAGGGCCTTCTTTGCACCAGCCATTCAGTCTGCCCTTCCGAATATCGTTAAAGCTGAAGACCTGAATAAGGCGGTTGCCCTGGTCAGCTCTTCCTGGAACCTAGCCTTAACGCTTGGTCCATTTATCGCTGGATTTCTGATTGCCTGGTTAGATAAAGACTTCTATTGGCTGCTTCTAATCTTCGGCGTGTTTAATATCGTCGGTTTCAGCCTGCTGCCAGATTTCAAGAAACGCTCAGACAAACCCACCATTAATCTAACGGATATACTCGGAGGCGTGGCCTACCTGAGGCGCTCTCCCGAGGTTTTGGGCAGCATGGTTGTGGATCTGTTTATCGTCCTGCTAGGCAGTGTCATGGCAATCCTACCGGTGTTTGTTAAGGATGTCCTCAATGCCGGTCCTGAGGTGCTTGGACTGCTCAGGGCAATGCCAGCCGTTGGTGCGACTCTGGTCGGTATTATCCTAACCAGGCGCCAAGAGCCCATTAAGCAAAATGGCCGGGCACTCTTTATCGCCCTGTTTATTTTCTCTTCCTCGATTGTGCTATTTGCCACTGTCCACATCGTTTGGGTTGCCGCTGTAGCGTTATTTATCTATGGCGCTTCAGACATGATCAGCGTGGTCCTTCGTTCGTCTATCGTGCAGATTTGTACACCGGATAAACTGCGCGGCAGGGTCAGCTCTTTGAATACCCTATTCATCGCATCGTCTAATGAATTAGGCGACTTCCGCTCTGGCTCGGCGGCGGCACTGCTTGGGCCAGTCACAGGCGCCCTGGTTGGCGGTATCATGGCGTTCGCTGTGGTTGGTATCAGTATGGTGCTATTCAAGCCTTTGCGTCAGTTAGGGGAATTGAAGGCCTATGAAGAGGATGTCCCTGAATCCGTTAGCGCGACAAAATAATCGACAATCTCTCGATTCGTAATCAAGTCGTGTTCATGACCGACTTGTAATTCAACCATGAGCCTCTGACTATTCGGATAACAACTGACCTCATTAAAGAGTTTTAATTCGGTTTGTTCGGTGAGTTGTTTTGCCTTGTCATTTAACTGCTCTATGTTCCCATCCAGGAACAGAATGAAGCCATTGGTATGCGGCTGAAGGATCTCGATCGTATTGAGTTGCGATAGTTCGGCTGCTAGCTCATGGGCTCTATCCACCAAATCAGGGATTTTCTTTAGCTTATTGTCCAAGCCATCCAAGGCAGTAATGACTTGCGGAAAGGCGGTAAATTGGTCGGCAGCTAAACGACTGCGCCAGAATCGACATTGTGCAATGAAGTTCTTACCCCCAGCAAGTACCGCCCCACCCATGCCACCGATACCTTTGTAAAACGAGACATAGACGGTATCAAATAATGCGGCGATTTCCGCTTCCGTTTTGTTTAGATAGCAGGCTGATTCCCACAAACGTGCCCCATCCATATGCAAATGAATAGCGTGTGCCCTCGCCCATTCTGCGATATTGAGTAACTCGTACCAGGGAGTCACCCTGAACCCTGCTCGGCGCAGAGGCAACTCAATAACTAATGTGCCTGAAGGGTCTTTAATTGAATTCAGATCTTTCGCAGTGATGGGTGATTCATTGCTACCTGCGAATATCGGATTCATGCCGAGTAAGTGGGTGTATGAATCTCGCTCATCCCAAGCAAGGTGCGATAGCGGATGTAGTATTAGGTTTGAATTGCTCCTAAGACTCTCAGCAGTTTTCAACATGGCAAACTGCGCTGCCATCCCTTTCGGGAAAAACATCGCGGCTGGCTTACCAAGAATGTCAGCCGTTCGTTGCTCAAGCAGCTCCACGGCTTCACCAGCATTATAGAAATCAATACCAAGCTCTAAATACTTGGATTCATGCATTTGTTCAACCCAGTCGGATTGCGACTTCGGTGTCATGCCTAGGTAGCGGAGGTTTGTCATAAGTTATTTAGTATCGTCCAATTAATGAGAGCATAATAACTGGTTGTCATTCGTGCAGAACAAGCAACGCTCTAGATTATTTACTCAGATGAATTACCTTTTAACGGACCCTCTATATTCTCTCAAGCATGGACATTGTATTTAACAAACAATGCGCGAATATTAGAGGCCATATGTTCCTTCCAAATGCCACATAACCAATACCCATCGCTAGTCCAATCAAGGCAACAGTAATAGAGCGTTCAGATATATCGTAGGAGTGCCTAAAGCCAAATATCAAGGCCTGAGTTAATACTGCAATGATAGTCGCAAACCATGTACTCGATAGTGCCTTTTCAATCCAGTTGATAAGAAAGCCTCTATCTAAGATTTCCTCCAAGGCAGACTGTATCCAAATAAATGGGATTATTGAAAAAAATAATAGCCAATTACCTGTTAGATCGCCAAATTTTGACTCAGCCTGCTCACCAGACATATCAGGTGCTACATCCAGGCCTAGTTGATCTTTTAGGGATTGAAAGATAACGATTGAAATGATGGTGAATGCAAAAATAAAGACGGTAGCCAACAACGATTGTTTATAATTTCTCGGCTTAAATAATCCTATCTCTGTCCATGAGACATGCCGTAGACGCAATAATATTGTTGCGGTTAATAAGGTTGTACACGACCAAAAAAGGCCATTAGTTAAGAAGTTAAACTGCGAAAAGTAGACTTCTCTTATTAGAAACATTATCGAAATGTAAATAATCAAATCGAATAGGAAGACGAGAGAGGACGGCTTAGTTATATCAATATTTGCATTACTAGAACTTTCACTTAACTTCATCTTAACGATCTCTTTCGCCTATTTGTTATATTTATTTTAGGGGCTTAACGAAACACACAATCCGCTCGACTTCTTTATAACCGAGTTTATTATGTGCTTGGATACTAGCAAGATTATCTAGTGTTGTATCACTCGCCATTTCTGAATATCCGTTCTCGATTGACCATTCCTCGGCAGCTTGAATCAGCGACTTTCCAACACCTTTGCCTCGGTACGGTTTCGTGACATACCAGGCTTCAATGTATGGAATCGGAGAACATCGACTACCTTCCGCATAGTCTCTTAAGTTGAGCTCAAGAAACCCAACTTGATCACCCGTTGCTGTTTCTGCCACAAAGACGACGTCTATATCTATTGAGTTGCCTTCGAAATAGTCTGCAATTTCAAGAGCGTGATCGTCAGATGACTCTGGCCAAAGTTCCGACCTGAATTTACACCAGATATCTTTGTCATCTTCATTTACTAGGCGAATATTCATAGTTTGAGTTATATGAATTGGGCTAAGCGAACAGATAGTGATAAATCATCATGCATGTCGTTGTATGTTAGAGACCACAGAGAAGGCATAAGAGCTTATACTTCTGCTACCATATTGAAAAATCGATCATCTTCGCTTTCGACAACAAATCCGTTTCGCTTATACAGGCTTACTGCGGGGCTAATTTTTAGTACCCGCAATTTCAGTATATTAAGACTTGCATTTAACGTGCGACGTTTGGCCTCTTCTAGAGCGACATATCCTATCCCCTTATTTTGTGCAGCCGGTATGACTTGAAGATCTCTTAGAACGCAACAATCGGCTTCAAATTGTAAGCGCAAGACACCGACAACCTCTTGCTGGAAAAAAATGTCATAGTTATCGAGTTCAGATGTGACTTCGTATACTTTTGTAATATCCCAGTCTGGCGCAAATTGCTCGTAATAGACTCGCATGTTCTCATAAGTAAATCTCGCTGCTCTTTCGAGATCTTTAGAGCGCTCAAATTTAATATCCACAGAATTTCCTATCGCTTGAGTGTTGCACCAAAAAAATAAGCAGGATGTCGTATTGTCTGACTGAGTCGCTATTCATGGTATTTTCGAATGATTGCAACCTTATCACCTTCCAGCTCCAGCACTTCCATCATTGTGTTAGTGTATTCTATTGCTTGTTTATTTTGAGGATGAATTCCTTTGGCACTGTGCTGGTATCTAATGGCGATAGCAGACGAATTGAATATAAATACATCGAGCAATTGAGCGTTGTATTCTGTGTGCGCACCAAGATAAAACGTCATCCCCTCTCGCATGGCCTCTTTTCCGTCAGGCAACCTGGAGTCGTCTGTATCCCATGGCAAGTGAGTATGCCCCACATCATCGGCTAATAAAGCGAGGTAATTTTCTAGATCGTCCTCAGTAGCATTTGGCGCTTGAGTTGCTATCATTTTCTGGAAATAATTTTGCGCAAAATCATCTAAATTCAACTTATTTTCATCTGCAAAAATTGATACTGAGCAAAGCAATAACAGTGTGCATAGAGTTTTAAGCATATAGCCTCCGATTTTGCTTATTAGTTTAATTCTTATAAATAATGGCTATGCCAGTTTTGCCCCATCGGGAACATCCTTGTCTACCGTCGATAAAACCACTGAACCACTTGCCGTATGAAAGCCTGTAATCAAGCATTCAGACATAAACGGACCAATTTGTTTGGGTGGGAAATTGACAACGCCTAAGACGCGTTTCCCGACTAGTTCTTCTTTGGTGTAGAGATCTGTGATTTGCGCACTGGATTTTTTGATGCCAATGTCAGCACCGAAATCGACTTGCAACTTATAAGCAGGCCTTCTGGCTTCGGGAAAATCTTGGACATCAATAATAGTTCCAACCCGAATATCTACTTTTTGAAAATCTTCCCAGCTAATGTGATTCATGAGTGTCCCTATATGACAAGTGTATTGACTATTTAGTATGCAGTATTAATCGTCTGCTGAATTGTTAGTTTGCTGTATATACTCTATCAACTTATTTAAGTCTGACTCTTTGAACAACTTGCTAGCTAAATCTAACCTAGACCCATCAACGGTGATTAAGCTTAATCCGTTATCATCATAAACAGATAAATCATAGTCTAATCGCTCAATATCAATGATTATCTCACCACCAAATTCTGTCACCTGACTAATAAGATTTCCATTTACATGCACGCTCATCATCCATGGTTTAAACAAGGATATTATTGCCATCAAAATAATGCACAACGTAATGAGCAAAAATAAGCCAAATACGTATTCTTCAGTATGCCCGAATGGATTTATGTACAGATATACACCCTTAAAAATCGCAAAAGGCACAATCCAATAAAATGTAACTTTGTGAAGTTGAGGGCGGATATTAAAGTTCAATTTATTCTCAAAAGGTGTGACAAACAAATTGTCGTCCGATGATTTAATGGTAATCCCTAAAACATGTCTGACTTTTCAATTGGCGTACCACAATAAATGCAACTAATGTGTCTTCCTGCAATAACTCTTTCACAAGATTTACACGTATTTTGCGGAAGCAACTTGCCATCAAGTTTGCCATCTCGCAGGTCGATTTCTTCTATCTTAGAAAGTAACTTTTCTTTGGAGAATCCAATCTCTTCAAGTAATTCACTCATAGCCATACAGGCTAAGGAGAGATGATCAATTCTCTCTTCAAGCACACGAAGACTAACTTTATTATCATTCGAGGTGCGATTTGCATCAATTGCTTTAGAAATAGCTTCATTGCGCCCTTTCTCTATTCGATATTGTTGAAATATGTCTATTAAGATAGCTCTCCTCCTGGAGTTAACGTTTAAAGCTTGCCGCCGAACGCAGTGAGGTCGGCAACGATTTCTGGTTACGAGTAACAATATTAAAATAGTTTCTCATATCTTATATTGATCCGAAGTGAAACGATGAATAATGAGATAAAAAATAATATGAACCACCATTCTTGATATAGTTCCGCCAATCCAATTACGTTTAGAATACTCTCTGCATATCCAAATTCCTTCAATGTAGGAACGATATAAACTAAGAAAAGCCAAACGGGAATATACATAAAATATATCAGCACCCAGATAATTATGTTTACCCCATAAATAGAACCAACAAATAGTAATTTTTTGTCTTTGTCATCATATAGGGCAAATGCAATTGGACTTAATATTGCACCAATAACGATCACTAGGAGTAAATACTCCACTAATCTGATTCCCACAAAATTACAATAACTCTTTTTAATCCCTGATAGCTCAATGTGGAAACTACAGCAGCTACAGCACCGTATATCGCATACTGATAAGTAATCTCCGAAGGCCCAATAATATTTAATTCAGAATATTGATGTGAAAAGTCTAATACTATATAGAGCATAATTACTGAGCTGAAATATCCATACAGGAAAACTCTCACTAACAACCAAACCATGAGTTACTCGTAACAGCTGATTCTGTGGATTGAAGATTGGTTTATTGAAACTTGACTGATTCTGCGGACTGTTTCCATGTATTTAAAACTCCAATTCCTTTGCTATCAATAAAGATTATCACTTAAGAGATTAGTTAGCTAATCTTATCGGGGGGATAGAATGGGGGATGTGTGCCTCGGAGAGAGAGGGATGGATAAGATTTGCATTGCCTCTGCGAATCTTACCCTTCGGGCGCTAACGCAGTCTTGCAGACTGCTACGCGTCCCAAACGCATGCGTTTGGTCGAACCCAGAGAGTGAGAATCATCTTCTATCTTCAACAAATACAAAAAAGCCCCAAGAATGGGGCTTTTTTGTATTTGGCGGAGAGAGAGGGATTCGAACCCTCGATAGGCTATTAACCTATACACACTTTCCAGGCGTGCTCCTTCAGCCACTCAGACACCTCTCCGTAAAACTTGTATTCAATCTGTATTAGAACGCCTCTATACAGAAGGCGCGTAGGATATACAAAGTTGTGAATTAACGCAATGTCTTGTCTATAATCACTGAACATTCCTTGTGAAATATTTCGAATCTGACTAAGATTGTCACATAGGGTCTAGTAAGAGAATAACGAATGGATATCAACATACTTCTGCGTCTAATGGCTGAGAAAAACGCCTCGGATCTGTTCTTCAGCACGGGTGCACCGCCGCATATGAAAATTGAGGGCATTTCCACGCCTATGGGCCAGAGTCCTCTGCCGCCCGGTGCAATCAAGGACATTGTCTATAACATGATGAATGCCGAGCAGATTGCCGAGTTTGAGGATGAGTGGGAATCCAACTTCGCTTACACCGTTAAGAACATCGGTCGATTCCGTGTCAATGTCTTCAAGCAACGCGGTGAGATCGGCATGGTGTTACGCCACATTAAATACACCATTCCCGCCATGGAAGATTTGCGCCTACCCCCGGTGATATCCAAGCTGATTATGGAGCCGAGTGGTTTGATTTTGATTTGCGGCCCAACCGGTTCAGGTAAATCTACCACCATGGCTGCCATGATCGATTATCGTAACTCGCGTCAGGGTGGTCATATTCTAACCATTGAGGATCCGATCGAATATCTACACCGACACAAAATGTCGATTCTCGATCAACGTGAAATTGGTGTCGATACTAAGAATTTCCATAACGCACTGAAGAATGCCATGCGTGAGGCGCCTGATGTGATAATGATTGGTGAGATCCGTGATAAAGAAGCCATGGAATACGCCCTATCCTTCTCACAGACCGGTCATCTGGTAATCGCCACAATACACGGTAACAACGTCAAGCAGGCGATTGACCGCGCCAGAAACATGTTCCCTGCGGATAATCGTGATCAGGTAATGATGGAAATGTCGACTGTACTCAAGGGCGTTGTTTCTCAGCGACTGTTAAGAAACCAGAAAGGTATCCGTATCCCTGCCCTGGAGATCATGGTGGGTTCACCTGAAACTGCGGAAGTACTGAATAAAAACAAGTTGGATGAATTACGTGTTGTTATCGAGAAGAGTGAGAACGACGGCATGCAGACATTCGATATGGCGCTATACAACCTATGGCGTGCGAAAGAGATTACTCGCGAAGATGCACTGCATTTTGCAGAATCCAGAACGGATCTCAGTCTGCGTATGCGATTGGGTAATCAGGGAGCGAATGCAGACGTTATGGGCAATGAGAATAAGCAGAAAAAGGCCGAACCGGCCCGCTTTAATACCAAACTATAGACGATATTCAGCTAAGACATCTCCGGTCTTAGCTGGTTATTCTAGTTCCTCGAAGTATCGACCATCACGTGGCTTCCAGTAGTCTTCACTATCCAGTGAAATAATCACCCTGGTGGCCTTGCCTCTGATACGTTCGCGCTCTATGAAGCCGATGAAGCGCGAGTCTTTGGAGTTATCTCGATTATCACCGAGTACCAGGTACTGATCTTCTGGAATGGCCTGTGGCGGGAAATTACTTGCAGCACTTCGAAAATAGCGGCTAATCATGATGTTATGCTTCTTACCGACTAGATTTTCTTCCAGTACCACGAACTGTTCCTGATCTTCTTCATTGAGAACATCAGTCACGCCCTTGTTATCCTTGACGTAATTGATCGGCTGTCCGTTAACAATCAGGCGGTTGTTCTTGAGTGCGACAGTATCCCCAGGGATTCCAACCACCCGCTTTACATAGAGTTCTTCGGTCTCTGGGGACGGGAATATAACAATGTCACCCCGCTTGGGATGATCCCAGGTTTTAAGCCGTTGATGGAAAAAAGGGACGCGGAGATCATAGGCGAGTTTATCCACCAGGATCCGGTCACCCTCCATCAGTGTTGGTTTCATTGAACCGGTTGGGACATGGCTCCAATCAGCGATAGTGGAGCGAAACGTGAACAGTATCAATACGAACAACAAAAACAGTCGCCATTCTACCCACCATTCATTTAATGTTTGTTTACTAATCTTCACCATGTCTTATTCCAAAACTTACTTATTCAGGCTTAACGAATAACAGCGTCATACGGTCACTCTCACCAATCGCCTCATACTTGGGTTTGTCAGCCTCTTCTCCTCGGCTCATCGACGGTGGAAGTCTCCAGACTCCAACAGCAGAATCGACGGGATCCTTAGGGTTGGCATTTACCTCTGACTTCCCTTCTAGTTTAAAACCAGCCTTTTCCGCCAGTTCAATAACATATGATTCCTTAACATAACCACCCTCATACGCTATCTCTCGGTCTTCAGGTAGTCGATGGTCTATTACACCTAATTTGCCACCCGGCTTCAAGACATTGAAAAACTCTGTAAAGATTCTGTTCATCTCGGTGTCGCCGTGTTTAGTCCAGTTGTGTACATTCCTGAATGTCACAACGCGATCAAACGAGCCTTCCTCGCCCAACTGATACTTGCCTGGAGGCGCAAACATACCAATTTCGACTTTATTATATAGCTCAGGTGATGCATTAAGTTTGTTAACTAACTTCTTGTAATTCTTCTTATAATAATCAGAATCAGACTCTGGATCGAAATGACCTAATGCTAGATGGCCCGACTCTCTCAGGTAAGGCCCTAAGATTTCTGTGTACCAGCCTGAACCACCCGGGGTTATCTCAATAACTCTATGGTTAGGTGCAATCTGGAAGAAACTCAGGGTTTCCTTAGGATTACGAAACGCATCTCTTGCAGCGCTTTCTTGACGGTGCTCTGCTGCGATAGCCTTATCTAAGGCATCATTTGCTTGTATGAGCCCTGTATAAGCGATTAATACCAATAGAATTGACAATTTAGATTTCATAGATGGGTACTCCAGATTATTTGATTAGTGACTTCGATTAAAGTTCAGCATTCGTTCAAGCGGAATCATGGCTTTGTCGATGACCTCCTGGTCTAACAAAATCTCATTGTCTCCACTATCAAAGACTTCTGCCAGTAATGAGAGTGAGTTCATTCTCATCCATGGGCAGTGTGCACATGACCGACATGTCGCACTTTTACCACCCGTTGGCGCTGCAATGAATTCTTTCTCCGGACAAAGTTGCTGCATTTTATAGACAATGCCCATGTCCGTGGCAATGATGAATTGTTGATGAGGTAAATCTGTCGCCGCTTTGATAAGTTGTGTGGTCGATCCCACAGCGTCCGCCAATGCGATGACTCCTCGCGGCGACTCAGGGTGCACAAGAACACCAGCATCCGGGTATTGCATCTTCATGTGTGACAATGCATTTGAGCGAAATTCATCATGAACGATACATTCGCCCTGCCACATGAGCATATTTGCACCTGTTTTTTCCTGAATGTAATGTCCCAGATGCCTGTCCGGGGCCCAGATAAATTTCTCACCATTTGCATCGAGATGATCGATGACTTCTAGCCCAATACTGGAGGTGACGACCCAATCGGCGCGCGCCTTTACTGCGGCAGATGTATTGGCATAAACAACGACGGTTCGATCGGGATGGGCATCGCAGAATGCCGAAAACTCCTCGATGGGACATGAGATATCCAGTGAACAGGTCGCTTCAAGTGTCGGCATCAACACGCGCTTTCCTGGGGTTAGAATCTTCGCCGTCTCTCCCATAAACTTTACGCCAGCCACAATCAGCGTTTCTGCCTCATGGTTGGCCCCGAAGCGAGCCATCTCGAGGGAGTCAGCAACACAGCCTCCTGTCTCTTCGGCTAGTGCCTGAATGACTGGATCCGTATAGTAATGAGCGACAAGTACGGCATTTTCAGCTACCAGTTGCTGCTTGATTCGCTCAATAAGCGCATTGCGCTCTGATTCCTGCAATTCCTCGGGTGGTAACGTTTTCGGATAGTCGATTACTTTGTTGGTGTTATCTAATGTTGTCAAACTGAATACCTGAGCTAAGCTTTGAATAAACGACTCACAAGTTACACTTACATTAAGGCTTGATGATGTACGTTCACCTAAAGGTGGGCACACTCTAGTCGATATTCAAGTGTAAGTACGATGTTTAAGTCTCTGTAGATGTGATTATGTGAATTTCACCTAACGCATTTACGAGGTGTTTATGATAACATCCTTCGCTATATGTCAGACATATAATTCTAATAAAGACACATAATAAAGCACAAAGGGCCGAGTATGAATTTAGCAGTTTCAACGAGAATATCCGCGGGCTTCGCCGTGGTGGTTATCTTCCTGATACTAATTGGTTTCACAGGTTGGGTTCAGGTTTCTAAGATTAGTGATGATATCGGTCTAATCGTTGATGAAATGGAGCCAATGTCGCGCCTCGCTGGCGATTTAAAGACCAACCTACTCGCGTCTAATCAATACAATTATAGTGTCGCCCAGCGAATGTCTGAAGAAGAAATGGCTGAGCACACCAATGCCATCAATTCAAACGAGTCAGAATTTTTTAATCAATATAGCCAGTTGAAGATGATTTCTGCTAATCATGACAATTTGCTGGCAGCAATGAGTGAACTTGAAACACTGGCACAATCATTCTATGAATCATCCAAACAGGTGATAGAACACCAAACCACCAACCTAAATATGATGAATCAAATTGAGAATGCACAATTTGATTTAGAAGAATTAGCCGATGATCTGGATACAGAGATATTCGACCTCTCCGATACAACGGATACCAGAGCACTCAGGACGGCCATGGAAAGCATAAACAGCCTGGCATCAGACGCCGTGATCAACAGCGTGGATGGTCTGGAAGTCGAGGACATGCAAACCGTTGATATTAAGATGCGTGAAATGGAAGCGATTGTCACAACCCTCAAGCAACGCCTTCAGGACGCGCAATCTGCAGCCAGGACGAGCTCTGATCGGGAAGCACTCGCCACAATCACTGAGAACTTTGATGACTACTTTACCGCGATTGATGGTAATCAAAGCCTGCTCAGCCAATATAAAGTACAACTCGCTGCCAAGATTGCCCGTGATGCCGCGGTGATTCGTTCAGGTGAAATCGAAGACCAAGCCGTGGAAGCGACGAATCGACTGATACAGTCTTTGTCTAACATGACGAATGAAACCAATGAAGGAGCACAGGATACGGTTAACTTCACCTATGTTGTGATTTTGCTTCTGTCAGTTATCAGTCTCGTTATTGCAGGTGGTGTCGCCTGGTGGGTTGTCATGAGTATTCGAACCCCATTGGCCAGTGTGAACAAGGTCTTACAGACGATTTCTCGCGGTGATCTCAAGAACAAAATCGAAATTACCAACGACGATGAATTCGGTGAGTTGTCTGGCCTAGTAAATGAGCTGGTAGACAGTCTTAAGACCATTATTGAAAATATTAAAGATAATACCCACGAGCTCACCGTGGCAGCCGATGAGACTAGTAAGGTCACTCAGGAAGCAAACCACAATATCAGCGAACAGCGAGCACAAACGACTCATATTCTGGACTCGATGGAGCAAATGACGTCTGCAGTTGAGGAAGTAGCAACCAGCGCCCACAGTACCTCAGACGAGGTCGAAAAAGCCCATCTGGAAACCCAGTCCGGTTTGAAGATTGTTAATTCCAATATCAACTCAATTACGAGCCTTGCAAGCGAAATAGATAAGGCATCGGAAGTCATCAACCAGTTGAATGACTACTCGACCAATATCGGAAACATACTCGATGTAATTCGTGGCATCGCCGAGCAGACAAACCTACTCGCCTTGAACGCAGCAATCGAAGCAGCGCGAGCGGGTGAACAAGGACGTGGATTCGCAGTGGTCGCAGATGAGGTTAGAACGCTAGCCAGCCGAACTCAGGAATCTACATCAGAGATTCAGGAGATGATCGAACGCCTGCAATCAGGGGCCGTTCAGGCTGTCGAAGTGATGCAAGGCAGTCGCGCGAAAGCTTCTTCGAGTGTCGAAGACATTCAAAAAGCAGGCGAATTGCTGCAGACCATCACCACTGCCATATCAACCATCAATGATATGAGTACAGATATAGCCACTGCGGCTGAAGAGCAGGCCTCTGTTGCTGATGAAGTCTTCAATAACGCTAATACAATCTCTCAACTGGCCGATAAAACATCTAGTGGTGCTGAATCTACTCTGCGTTCATCAGAGAGAGTCTCCCAACTAGCCAATGAGTTGGAAGCGTCAGTTAATCATTTCAAAGTTTAAACTCTAAAGACAGGAGGCGTTACCCTTCTGTATAACTCGGCCGGGCTTCAACCACCCGGCCTCCTTTTTAGTAAGCCCTAAATAACCTCAACTTTGTTACAACTTTGCTGTAATAGCGATGCTATGACTTGCAAAGCTGTGCCTCGTTGAGACTATTTAATGGCTACTAAAAAGTTGTATTGCTGATTGGTCTAGATGTTCAGATTCACGTCGAGAGCGATTCGTAATTTGTGAAGGGATTTGTAGGGCAGCTATTTGAAAGCCTGACTAGGCAGCGTATCAGTGAATAAGCATGGCTCTTAGAAGGCCTAACGCGGCGGTACTCTACTAGATATGCTAAGAGCCATAGGGCAGCTATTTGAAAGTCTGACTAGGCAGCGTATCAGTGAATAAGCATGGCTCTTAGAAGGCCTAACGCGGCGGTACTCTACTAGACATAGTAAAAACTATTTCTGTAGAGTACCAACAAAGTTAGGCCAATAAGAGGTTGCTTACCAGATTTTAACGCGCTTTTCGGGGGGTAGATATAGCTCATCCCCTGGCTTAACATCGAATGCCTCATACCAGGCATCGTGGTTTCTTGGTGCAAGCGCTCTGTAACGACCGGGAGCGTGTGTGCCGCCTCGCAGTGCGTTGAGCATGGACTCTTCTGTTCGTTTTTCTTTCCAGACTTGTGCCCATGCCAGGAAGAAACGTTGATCACCGGTTGTACCATCGATGATGGGTGCTTCTTTGCCATTCAGGCTCAGTTTGTAGGCGTGGTAAGCCATCGCTAATCCACCCACGTCACCAATATTTTCACCCAGCGAGTTTTTACCATTGACGTAGTTGTCCAGGATTGGCTGATACTCACTGTACTGCTTGACGAGTACTTCTGTGCGATCCAGGAATGACTTGCGGTCCTGGTTTGTCCACCAGTTACGCTGGATACCATTGGCATCTGATTTAGAACCCTGGTCGTCGAATCCATGGCCCATTTCGTGACCGATGACAGCACCAATTGCACCGTAATTAACGGCATCATCAGCGTTCGGATCAAAGAAAGGCGCCTGCAGAATACCGGCCGGGAATACAATCTCGTTGAAGGTACTGTTGTAATAGGCGTTAACTATTTGCGGTGCCAAGAACCATTGCTCACGATCGGTTGGGCCATCTTGACGGTCAAGTGACTGCTGGCGATTGAATTGGCGTAGTCTGAATACATTACCAATCAGGTCATCATCCTTAATAGCAACAGCTGACAGATCTGGCCAGACATCCGGATAACCAATTTTAGGGCGGAATGACTTCAATTTCGCCATGGCGTTATCCTTGGTTTCATCACCCATCCAGGCAAGATTCTGAATACGCTGACCGAAGGACGTCCTCAAGTTCTCAACGAGTTCTGACATTTGCGCTTTTGATGAGGCAGGGAAATAGCGGTCGACGTAGACCTGACCAATGACGAAACCAAGAGTTTGTGTCGAGTTCATCGAATTAATTGCACGACGCCAACGCGGCTCAGGCTCCTTCTGGCCTCTGAGTTTGGCATTATTAAACTCGAAGGTCTTGGCATAGATATCTTCAGATAGGAAAGACGCATGGTTGGTAATCAAATGATAGGTAAAGTAAGCTTTCCAATCATTGATGTCAGATGCATTAATTAGCTCAATCGCCGCCTTCAAAGAGTCAGGCGCTGTGACATTTACATCCGGAGCATTGAATCCAGTCTTGCTGAAGTAAGCGTCCCAATCGAGGCCTGCGTATTCTTTCTCGAATTCGTCACGGCTCATCTGATTCAGGGTCAAATCTCTGTTGCGACGCTTTTCGCGTGGCCAGAGGTACTCAGCAATCTTAGTCTCAAGGGCCAGGACACGCGCTGCCTTAGAGTCAGCATCTTTGTCATTAGCCATGGTCAGAATATCAGCGATATTCTGCTGATAAGCAGCACGTATATCTTTGAAACGCTCTGAATCTTCCAGATAGTAGTCTCTATCAGGTAGACCAAGACCGCCTACGCTAACACTCACCTGATAGACATCAGGATTCGTTCTATTTGAGCCAATACTTGAACTGATTGGTGTGTTAATGCCGTGATACCATGACTTGCCAATTAAGTTGGTCAAGTCTGCCGCATTACTCAAGCCGTCAATCGCCTTGAGTTGCTTATCTAGTGACTTCAGGCCAAGCTTGTTCAGCCGCTCTGTGTCCATGTATGCGGCATAGAAGTCGGCGATCATCTGCTCGTTTTTATCCTTCTCACCATCCGAATTGACGACCTCATCGATCACGGTCTTAACCTGATCGCGGGTCTTGTCAGCGAGTACATTGAAAGCACCGACACGGGTCTTGTCGGCCGGTATTTCGTAATTCTTGTACCAGTTACCGCTGGCATACATGAAGAAATCATCGCCCGGCTTAACTGATAAATCACGTGCACTGAGGTCTACACCAAATGTACCGAGTTCCGCTTTGCCAGATTTTTCAGCGTCCGGCGAAGCCGTCGCGGCAGTGGTTGAGATAATGATGGAAGCGATCATTGAAACCGCATATTTACTTATACGTCTAGACATATTAAACCTATTTTTAACTACTACTAATAAAAGACACAGGTCTTATAGCAGATGCCATAAGCCCTGTGAATGAAAAACTGTTTACAAAGTATTTCAGGAAATAAAATAACTCATTCGTCTGAGTTATGATGCGTAATGTGGACGTCCTGCTGTGGATAAGGAATAGAGATACCCTCTGCATCGAAACGAAGCTTGACTTGCTCCAGCAATCTTGCTCTGACTGGCCAGTAATCTCCGGAGTTCACCCAGGGTCTGACGTTGAAATTCACCGAGCTATCGGCATGTTCAGCCATGGCTACACCTGGCGCAGGATCATCGAGCACAAGCTCATCCTTAGCCAGAATATCCTCCAGAATTCCCTTGGCCTGCATGATGTCGTCGTCATAGCCAATACCGACTACCAAATCGATTCTGCGTGTATCGCGTGCCGAGAAATTGGTGATAACATCACCGTAAATACTGCCATTCGGAATGGTTATCTCACGATTATCTGGCGTAACGAGTGTTGTCGAAAATACGCCAACCTTCTCAACCACACCAGCTACCCCTGCGACATCGACAAAATTTCCCGCAGTAAATGGGCGATTGAGGATGATCATGACACCCGCGGCGAAGTTCTTGAGTGAATCTTGCAGCGAAAGACCGATCGCCAGGCCGGCCGCACCGAAGATTGCCACGAGTGACGTAGTTGGCACGCCCAGTTGATCTAACGCGGCTATCGCAACAAACGCGACCATAACGGTGTTGAGGATTGCGGCCAGGAAGGCTACTAGAACAGCATCCATGTTGGACTTTTCGAATGCCCGCCTGATGTACTTCATTGCAAACTTGACAACTCGTCGACCAATAATCCAGATCAGTAAAGCAAAGATAATATTCGTCGACCATGGAATCAGGTAGTCAGTCGTGAGTTGTGCAATGTCGATTTGTTCCAACATGATGTGTTCCCCCTATAAGAACTGATGTTAATTATGATCAGCTGTTTTAAATATTGCCTCTAACACGGTACTGAGTTCTTCCTGCTCAATGTAGCTTTGTCGGCTTAACTTGTTACAGAGGCTATGTAATTTTTTAACCATTCTGTCATCGAGTAAGTCCATGGTCAATTCCCATGAAGGAATTTTGATATCAATATCGGAACGATCTGCATGATTCTTGTGCATGATCTGGGTGTGCAAGTGGAGTGCCCTATTAATCAGCACATAGGGATAATTTGGATCACGAATTGGGCCATACTTAACCTTCTTACCTGCCAGTGGCAAGCCTTTAAATCTGGCCTTGTTTAACTGCAGGCTGGAAACAAGACCCGAGGTCAAACCAGTAACTCCACCGATTAGCGTTCCAGCGAGTGCGCTTGCCCCACCGGTCGCTAAGTCGAGACTGCCCCCCGCGACCATGCCCCCGACGGTCAAGCTGATGAGCAGTTGCTTCTTGCTCAGTCCCCATAAGTACCACTGGTCGGTATCAAATAAATCGGGAGGTATTTCCAGGTCCTGTAAATTTAAATCACAATGTAGATACTTGTAGATGCTCAGAAACTCTCTAAAAAGCGTCTTTTCGCGTTTCAGTACGTACTGCTGATAGCGTGTCTGCAACAGCAGCTGTAGCGCATCGACATCAGTACCTTCCGGAAGCTTTTGGCTCAGTTCATAGCTACACACATCGATAAGGAATAGTGCGAGGCTATCGGCAGCCGAGCGCCGCAATTGATTGCGCTCGAGAGTCATTGCTGAGGCAATTCTGGCTAGTCGCTCTGTCCATTCTGGTGCGATAACCTTAAAACTTTCTAACATCAGTGCCTGCTGAGAAACTGATGCCTTAAAAGGATTGAAAACCTGCACCAGGCTGAAATACTGATCCAGGGCATTACGCCAGTCGGCAATATACGCTTCGCTGTGGATTGGATTGACCAACGCCAGGCGCGGTTGGCCACACCAGCGTAGGATCTCCATCTCAGCCTCATACTCCGGTCCATAGGGGTGAGAGCCATCAACAACATAGATGATGGCTGCGCCGGCCATGATGGGCTTCAATAGCTCAACCTCATCAGGGTACTCATCCGTTCCCTCAAATTCAGTTAAGAACGCTCTAACGGCTTGTGAGCGTTTGGAGGCATCGTGGGCATGTTGTTGCAGCCAATACAGCACTTGTCGCGGCCGTTGAAACCCTGGTGTGTCAATCAACGAATAGCTTGCGTTAGCAATGCGAACAACATATTCATGTGATTCTGTCGTCGTACCACTTCGGGGTGACACCGCGATGGCATCATTACGACTCAGGGTCGATACAATGCTCGACTTCCCCTTATTCGGGTGACCGACGACTGCAAAGCGTACATCATTCATAACATTCTTCATCTAATTGAAGTAGTTGCCAGCCAGCCGATTCTGCAAAGCGTGACCATTCGTCCATATGGATTTCTAGCGGCTTGGTCATGTCGTTGTCATGCCAGTTAAGTGGCAAAATATAACCTGAAAAATCGGTTAATTGATCGGCTAGTTCTGCCATGGGTGCTTCCCATGATTTAACTAGAATTACAGGGACTCCAGTTCGTGGCAGCGACTTCAGATCACCAGCTTCAGGCGTCCAACGATTCGTCTGATTATGAATTGCATTACTGTTCATGTCGCAAACCCTGCGACCGATTTCACTAGGTACGGAATCCCAGGATATCATTTCGAGAGGTTCGGATAGCTTGGTAAAAGAAACGATTTGACCACGATGGCTAGCTGTTGGATCAACCTGCACCTCGTGCTCTGAATCTGCTGTGTGTTCATTTTTTTGCTTAAGTTTGAAGCCGATAGCCAGATAAATCAGGACCCTGGGAATGATGCTGTAGACTAACTGGGTTGCGATAACGAAGGGCCACCAGGGAGCCAACTCAGTCAGATTATTCTGTACGATTTGTGTACGAAAATCCTGAGTAGCTTGCAGGACATGCAAATCGGGTTGCGCGGCTTGCCAAAACTGCCATGGAAACGCAATAGCAGTTAATACAGGATAAATGTCATCTGGCTCAAGTAAGGTGCTGCGCCAGATGATCGTCACATCTGTGAATAATAACAGGAAAAAAAACGTTACTAGACTGGCAAGGGAGAAGACTATCATGAATAACTGCAATTGCTGAATAAGCCAGAGATTATCCAGCCGCAATGTCCGCAGTTGTCGGAACTGTTCATTTGTCTGAATGTTGAAAATTGACGTGTGCAACAGCCGATTAACTAACGAACCGGATCGACCACGAATAACACTGAACAGTGTCAACATCAGACTCACAACCGGTAGCAGAAAGTACAGAAGTAGGATGTACAGTAAGTTAATCCGGCCATTCTGATCACCACTAAGCAAACCCCAGGATAGAATAAGACCTGAGATTATTCCTGTAACTACCAGTGGAGTATAGATTTTTTCTTTTCGTTGACTGCTCTGAACCATACCCATAAACGTACTGTTGGTTAATATTTTATCTATATGGAACGTGAACTATCACAACATGCTGGGAAATGTAGGTGATTGACAGGTTCGTGAGGTAAAATAGTGGATCGAGCATAACAGATTCGGTCAACGGAACAAAACTCCATACGTTACATTTTGTATGTAGCCAAATGTATGGCTAATTGGCCGATCATATATAGTTAACTTTTAAAGGATTTCGTCTGATGTCTCAACAACATGACGCACAAGAAAACACGAATAACTATCATCCGAAAGTCGAACTGAGAAAAGTCCCCTGGATCACTCATACCATTGTATCGTTTGCAATCATCCTGGTTGCATTTATGGCAGTTTCTGCAATGTTTGCTACAAAACCAGAAGCCAGGAAGTTTGGCAACCGCCCTGCTCCAGCAGTGACAGTGGAAACGACCCAGTTGATCCCGACAGATTATCAAATCTGGATCGATTCATACGGTTCAGCCACACCGCTAACGTTGACGAACCTGGTGTCTGATGTCAGTGGTCGAGTCATTGAGGTGTCAGAAAAAATCCGTGCCGGCTCGACTTTCCAGGAAGGCGAAGTTTTACTCCGTATCGAACCACGCGATTATCAGATTGCTGTCAATGTCGCCGAGGCCGCTGTTGCAGAAGCCGAGGTTAGATTGCGACGAGAATTGGCAGAAGCGGAGATCGCCAAGCGCGAGTGGAATAGAATCCCTAAAGACGAAAATGGTAAGGCACTTGCCTTGCGCGAACCGCAGGTGCGTGCAGCTCAAGCGAGTTTACAGAGTGCCGAAGCGCGACTCGAACAGGCCAAGTTAGATCTCGAGCGAACTCAAATCAAGGCTCCTTTCACTGGCAAAGTATTGCAGCAGAGAGTGGACGTCGGTCAAGTCGTTAACCCGTCACAAGCCATTGCGGAAATCTACGCTACAGAGCAGCTGGAAGTCCGACTACCGATAAAAACCCAAGACCTACATCAGATAGATATCAACAACCTCGAATCATTCGTTACAGCACCTAGAGTCATCCTGGAGAGCAAACTCGGGGATAGAACTTACCAGTGGTTCGGTGAGATAGTCCGAAGTGAAGGCGCTTACGATAGAAACAACCGAATGCTCTATGTGGTAGCACGCGTTGAGAATCCATTTCAAGCGACTGACACTGCGCCAGCAATGCGGGTTGGTCAATTCTTCGAGGCTAAAATCGAAGGTAATCTCCTGCGCAATGTATTCGCCCTGCCCCGACGAGCCGTATCACAAGATAATCAAATCGCTATCGTAGATGAGGGTCAATTACTAAAAATTCCGGTAGACCCCATGTGGACAGACAGGGATATGGTCATCATCAAGGCTCTCGGCAATCTGCATACAGGCACGCCTAACAGGAGACAACTGGCAGAGACGGATCAGTTGATTCTCACTCCGACCGCAAATCTCGCAACCGGGACAAGAGTCAAATTAATCGGTGCAGATGATCAGTCGTCCCCTCGTCAGCGAAGAACGGCAGACCGCGGTGGTGACTCCGGCGCCGGTACCAGTTCAAGTAGCCGCTAGGAGATAGATCATGCATGGATTAATACCCTGGTTTGCAAAGAACGATGTCGCCGCCAATATCCTCATGGCGCTGATCATTCTCTCTGGGCTTTATGTACTAGAGTCTAAAATAGCGGTAGATATGTTCCCCGAATTTGAAACCAACACCGTATCTGTCAATATGTCGCTGCGTGGCGCATCTCCCGAAGAGGTTGAAGAAGGCCTGACCATTCGCATCGAGGAAGCCATTCAGGACTTGAATGGTATCGAAAGGATCCGCTCGACATCCAGAGAAGGCAGTACTTCCGTTAATATCGAAGTCGAAGATGGTTATGACGTAAAAGAATTACTAGATGAAGTGAAGATACGCGTCGATGCCATCAATAATTTCCCGGTCGAAGCAGAACGCCCACTCGTCAGTACGCCTCAACGTCGTTTCGACGCGATTGGTATCGTCCTCTATGGTGATTATGATGCCTTGACATTGCGTCGCTACGCGGAAGACATCCGTGATGAGGTGGCAAACCTGCCTGAAATAACCCAGGTTGCCGTAGAAAATACCCTACCCTTCGAGATCTCCATTGAAATCCCGGAAATCTCACTACGCAAATATAACCTCACACTCGAACAAGTCGCTAATGCATTGCGGACTAACGCCGTTGACGTGTCAGCCGGTAATTTACGTACCTCGGGTGGTGAAATTTTCGTCCGTAGTCGTGGTCAGGTGTATCGTGCGAGCGAATATGCTCAGATTCCTATTATCACCAGTGCCGATGGTACTCTCATCAGACTTGGGGACATCGCTGAGCTGAGAGATGAATTCGAAGAAATCCCGTTATCAATGAATTTCAATGGCAGACCAGCCATTGAGATTGAGGTATTCAGGACCGGCGATCAGAGCATTATTGATGTGACAACAGCGGTTAAAGACTATATTGAAATGAAGCAGGATACCCTACCCCAGGGTTTAGAAATGACCTACTGGCGTGACCGCAGTAAGGCCATCAAGGCACGCCTTGCGACACTGACAACCAGTGCCTGGCAAGGGGCGATACTGGTTATCATACTACTCGCCCTGTTTCTAAGACCTGCCGTCGCTTTCTGGGTCTGTGTCGGTATCCCCATGTGCTTCATGGGCGCCTTCCTGGTCATGCCTATCTTCGGCATTACACTGAATCTGATGAGTTTGTTCGCTTTCATCCTGGTGCTGGGAATTGTGGTAGATGATGCCATTGTCACCGGTGAAAATGTCTATGCCCACTTACAACAGGGCTCCGACCCCCTAAAAGCAGCTATCGAAGGGACTCAGGAGGTTTCAGTGCCTGTGACATTCGGGATCCTGACGACGGTCGCGGCGTTCCTGCCGCTGGCATTCCTGGATGGCCGTGGTAGTTGGTATCAGAGTATTCCCTATGTGATTATCCCTGTGTTGTTATTCTCACTTGTGCAATCTAAGTTTATCTTGCCCGCACATTTGAAACACGTTCGTCAAAGAGAAGGCGAAGGTAGCCGCATCACCCGAATCCAAAAGGCCGTGTCAAACTCACTGGAAACATTTATCCAGAAATACTACCAGCCCATCCTTGGACTGGCGATGCGCTGGCGATATGTCACCCTCGCCGCTATGTTTGGTACATTGATTGTCATCATCGGCACGATTGCCAGTGGTAAAACCAAATTCGTCTGGTTCCCTAGCGTGCCAAGTGAAGTCGCGCGCGCTAATCTGATCATGCCTACCGGAACGCCATTCGAGAGCACGGATCGGATCGTTAAGTACATGGTTGATAAGGCTCTGGAATTACAAGAGAAATATGTCGATCCTGAGACTGGCGAATCAGTGATTACAAACATTTATTCTATCAGTGGTGGTCGCAACTCCAGTACTGGCCGGGTTCGTATTGAGATGGTACCGCCAGAAATGCGTACCCTGCAGATCTCCAGCCTGGAAATCGTGAACGAATGGCGTCGTAATGTTGGACAGGTCGCAGGTGCAGAACAACTGAATTACCGCGCCCAGATTGGTTGGGATCGAAGCCCGATCGATATCGAGCTACGTAGTAAAAATACCGACGACCTTGAGATCCTCGGAGAATCACTGAAGCGGAAACTCGCACAATATCAGGCGGTTTACGACATAGAAGATTCAATGTCGAATGGTAAAGAGGAACTTCAGCTGTCGCTTAAACCCGAAGCGACCCTGCTAGGCGTTGATTTGACGACGCTCGCGCGACAAGTCCGCCAGGCCGTCTTTGGATTTGAAGTACAACGTATTCAGCGCGGTCGCGAAGAAGTGCGTGTTATGGTTCGTTATCCCATTGAGGCCAGACAAAACATCGAGACTCTGGAACAGATGATGATTCGCCTCAATAACGGAAACGAAGTTCCCTTGTGGCAAATCGCCTCCGTTGAACCCGGCATGAGCCCCGTCTCAATTCAGCGAATCGATCGTCAGCGGACCCTCAGCGTGAATGCGAATTTCAACAAAGAAACCGGCGACCTGAATGCGCTACAACGTGAAGTTGACGAATGGCTGGCTTCTGAAGTCGGTCGCTATCCAGGCGCATCCTATGAATTGGGCGGTGAAGCACGCGATACGCGCGAATCATCCGAAGGATTGAAAGTTGGCATGTATGGCCTACTCTTGTTGATATTCGTACTACTGGCTATACCATTCAAGTCCTATACCCAGCCTATTATCGTGATGCTAACCATTCCATTTGGTATGGTGGGTGCGGTGATAGGACATTGGATTATGGGCATGAATCTCACTATGCTGAGTCTGATGGGTATCCTCGCCTTGTCGGGAGTGGTTGTAAATGATTCCCTGGTACTGGTCGATTTTATCAATAAAAAGCGTCAGAAAGGCATTGAGATGTTCACAGCCGTATACATGGCGGGTGGTCGCCGTTTCAGGCCGGTATTACTGACCTCTCTGACAACCTTTGCTGGGCTTATGCCGCTGTTATTCGAGGAATCAACTCAGGCACAGTTCCTGATTCCTATGGCGGTTAGCCTGGGATTCGGTATTTTATTCGCGACGGCCATTACGCTAATTCTTGTGCCAATCAATTATTTGATTCTTGAGGACCTGCGTAATTACTTCCGAAACTATCGCTCCGACATGTCGAAATTAATTAGGAAACAATTGCGACTGACGCCACAAAATCAGGATTCCTAGGCATTGTCTGAAATCCACACTGTGATTAGCTGAGCAGGACCCATAAGTTATGGACCTGTTCGGCTATACATCTGATGACACCAGGATTAATCTGCTGCCATATGATGGGCAGGCTAACTATTTCGGTCCGATTTTAGAAAACCATGCTGACGACTATTTGCATCAGTTGTTGCGAGTTCCTGACTGGCAATCTGATATCGTTAAGATGTTTGGCAAAACGACTGTTACCAAACGTAAGTATGTCTGGTTTGGCGAACGCCCCTACCGCTATAACTACTCTGGCCATTCTAGAATAGCCCTGCCGATGCCAAAAATCATATCGTTGATAAAACACGCAGTCGAACAAACTTGTGAGTCACAGTTCAATGCCTGCTTGATGAATCTTTATCATACCGGTGAAGAAGGCATGGGCTGGCATTCTGACAACGAACCAGAAATCGCCAAGGATTCATACATCGCTTCAGTTAGTTTAGGAGCGGAAAGGCGTTTTGATTTCAAGCATCGCACTTCCGACTCACGCCTATCTGTGATGCTGGAACACGGCAGTTTACTCATAATGGATTACCAATCACAAAAGCATTGGTTGCATCAATTACCCAAATCGACCAAGGTAACTGAGCCTAGAGTCAATATGACATTCCGCCGTATGTCTGAGTCCTGTATTGCTGACTAAATTAATAAACGGTTGACTTTAGAGAGAGACAACTCTATTCTTGCGCGAGTTTTCTAACCTCGGAGTCCATTTTGATGAACAGTTCATATCTAAAAACTGACACCTATTCTGACAGTGTGACTTCAGGACTCTACACTCAATAAATCTCAAACCCTGAGTCAGTTTGGTTACTAAATCAAACAACTGAACGACCACCTGCAAACCCAACGAATAGCTGTCTGCCTCGAATGACAGGAGACTTGTGCCTGTCTGACCTGTGTAAGTCACAGTGATTCAACATTAAAAAACAATAAATGCCTTGTATTTGGAACATCAGATAAAGGCAAAAAAAGGAATATTATTTTGCAGAATCAAAATCAAATAAATGAAAGACCACCTCTAAGGCAGTTATTCAAAACCGCTCTTAAAGGTGGTAATCAGGATTACACGACCGGTTCTATCGGTGTTGCAGCCTTTATTCTGGCAGTACCCATGGTACTAGAAATGCTGATGGAATCTGTCTTTGCGATCACGGATATTTTCTTCGTTTCAGGACTCGGAGCACAAGCCGTTGCTGTGGTAGGTCTTACAGAAGCAGTGCTCACACTGCTGTATGCCGTCGCGGTTGGCCTGAGTATGTCAGTCACCGCGATGATATCTCGTCGATATGGTGAGAAAAATTATGATCAGGCGAATTTCGTCGCCGGGCAAACCCTTTGGGTAGGCATGGCAGTTGCCCTCATCGTCGGCATTATCGGTTTACACTTTGCCGAGGATATTTTGCGCCTGATGGGCGGTGACGAAGCCTTGATCGCGGAGGGTAAAACCTATACAACGATCATGTTTACAGGCTCTATAACAATCCTGTACCTGTTCTTGATAAATGCCATTTTCCGCGGTGCGGGTGATGCATCAATCGCTATGCGATCCCTGTGGTTAGCGAATGGTATTAATATTGTCCTGGATCCGTTACTCATCTATGGTATCGGGCCGTTCCCTGAAATGGGGCTGACAGGAGCTGCAGTGGCTACCAATATTGGCCGTGGTGTGGGCGTGTTGTATCAATTGTATTATCTATTTGGTTTGAATGGGCGCATTCAGATTCATTTACAACACCTGCTTTTAAAGTTAGCCATCATCAAACGACTTCTGTCACTATCGGTTTTTGGGGTACTGCAATTCATCATCAGTACGGCTAGCTGGATCGCACTTGTGCGTATTGTATCTACCTATGGTCCAGAAGCGACTGCGGGTTATACGATTGCCATTAGGATCTTTATCTTCATCATCCTCCCTGCCTGGGGACTGAGTAATGCGGTTGCCACACTGGTGGGGCAAAACCTGGGTGCTGAAAAACCGGATAGAGCGGAACGTTCGGTGAGGAAGATCGCCAAGTACAACATTATCTACATGCTCTCCGTAGCCGTTGTTTTACTGATCTTGGCTGAGTGGCTTATACAATTATTCAGCAGTGATCCAGTCGTGATCGCCTACGGAGTCGATTGCCTGCGTCTAATCAGTCTTGGTAATGGCTTTTTTGCGATTGGTATGATTTTGATTCAGGCGTTTAATGGTGCTGGCGATACGAAAACACCGACTAAAGTCAATTTCATCTGTTACTGGTTATTGCAGATTCCGATTGCCTATAGCCTCGCTAAACTGCTCGCCTTCGGTCCGCAAGGTGTGTTTATTGCGGTCGTAGCAGCGCAGGCATGTTTTGCGTGGATAGGCTGGAAACTGTTTAATAAAGGCGAGTGGAAAGAGAACTTAGTCTAGCAAGGTCGTCGCACTAGCCGATGATGTCGGCTAGTGTGACGGTTTGTTGGTTGATGTGTTTTGAAGTATCCGGCATCGGGTACTTCAAACCATTCCCGCAATTAAATAAAACAACCCTGTCTGATGTATCAACCAAACCATCGGCTAACGCCTTGCGATAACCAGCTAGCGTAGCCGCCCCTTCGGGACACAGTAGCACGCCATCCGAATGGCCGACCAAGTTTCTCGCATCGTCAATCGCCTGTTCTGACACAGCCAGGGCGGCACCACCACTTTCACGCACGGCTTCCAGGATAAGGAAGTCGCCGACCGCTACAGGTACCCGAATCCCCGCCGCGGCGGTTGTGGCATTCTGCCATAACTCTGCATGGCGACTATTGTCATTGAACGCCTTGACGATGGGGGCGCAACCCTCGGCTTGGATAGCAAACATTTTGGGTAATTTACCGGTTAGCCATCCGATTGATGTCAGCTCAGCGAATGCTTTCCACATACCAATGAGGCCAGTCCCTCCACCTGTGGGATAGAATATAGCATCGGGTAATTGCCAATTGAGTTGCTCTGCCAATTCTAATCCCATGGTCTTTTTGCCCTCGATACGATAAGGCTCTTTGAGTGTCGACAGGTCAAACCATGCCATCTCCTCTTTGAATTGAGCGACCAGTCGGCCACAATCATTGATTAAGCCGTCGACTTTATAAACCCTTCCTCCTTGCAGGCATGTCTCCTGGATATTGATATCAGGTGTATCTTCAGGACAAAAGATATAACTCTCGATGCCTGCCTGTGTGCAGTATGCGGACAAAGCTGCACCAGCGTTGCCATTGGTCGGCATCGCGATGCGCTTAATACCTAGTTCTTTTGCCATGCTGACTGCCATGACCAACCCTCGTGCCTTAAATGAGCCAGTAGGTAATCGTCCCTCATCCTTTACTAGTAGAGAGCCCTCTACCAGTCCAAGCGCCTTCGAAGTGTTATTTAATGGACAGATCGGTGTCATTGTCTCACCCAGCGAAAGGATGTTTTCAGTGCGCCTGACAGGTAGTAGTTCGCGATATCGCCAGAGATCTGGGGCACGTCCCTCCAGGTCAGCTTTCGTGAAGACTGCTTTAAGTCGTTCTAAATCATAGCGCACCAGAAGTGGACGACCGGTACGCGATAATCCCTGAATGGTATCTGCTGGATAGTGCTCCCCCGTATCACTGCACTCAAGATGTGTTACGAAGGTTGTTCGTTGTTGATTAAGGTTATCTGACATAGTTGTCGCTCTGATGGTCTAATAAATCGATTTCGTTGCACGAATTAATAGACATGTCATAATCCTGATGTAGCGAAGTTTTGTAAAGTCAAACTACGCTACTTTCCGTTTAGGATGCAACCTAATCGATGAAATCACTGCAAAAGCATTCATTTACCAGGATGTTTTAACTTATAAAATTACGCCTATAGTTGACGTAATTTAAATCACGGAAACAACCTGAAACCCACTATTTACAGCCATTTACACTTGTTTACAATTGTTTACACTTCCCCTTCCTTGTGCTATCGTCGCGTTTGAGCTTGAGCCAATCTATTTATAACGACAAATTCTAGCTCTAAACATTAATATTAATGATTAAACTAACCAATAAAACGACGTGTTTTGCCATGTTCCATCTGGCACATGTTGTAATTGTATTATTTGGAGGAAACTGTGTCTCAACCAGTCGAATTTAAAAAGAAGGTGCTACATTCAGCCATAGCCTTTGCGCTAGCGGCTGGCATAAGTGGCCCCCAAGTCTTCGCATTCGCCGAAGAAGAAGAACCCGATACTAACGACGAAGTGGTAGAGGAAGTAGAAGAAGAGGAAGAAACACGGGTAACGGTAACCGGTTCTCGTATTTCTCGTCCTGAGTTCTCATCTATCTCACCAGTTCAAGTTATTGACGGTGAAATTGCTCGTGACCTCGGTTTGTTTGACGCCGCGGACCTGCTTGCCCAGACCTCTGTGGTAAACGGTCAGCAGTTCACAACAGGTCTATCAACCTCTGCAGGCTTACTATCAGATAGTGGTCCTGGTTCTGCAACTGCCTCATTACGTGGTCTTGATCCCGGCCGTACTCTGGTCATGATTAATGGTCGTCGACTCGCTCCAGCGGGTGTACGTGGTGCGCCAAGTGCTCCTGACCTTAACCTTATCCCAGGCTCTCTGATCGAGCGTGTTGACGTTCTACTAGACGGTGCGTCATCTGTATACGGTTCTGACGCGGTAGCGGGTGTTGTTAACTACGTCTTACGTACAGACTTTGACGGATTACAGTTGGATTACTTCACAACTGACCCACGTTCTGTAGAAAAAGATGGACAAACAGTTGTTTCTGCAACCTGGGGTTTCAACAGCGACACTGGCTTCATCGGTTTCGGTGCAGAATATAGCCGTGCACCAGGTTATCAAGAAAAAGCCTTTGCTAACTTCTATGAGCCATACCGTGGCGACTGCCTAAGCTTCTACACTCGCGGCTTCAGTGGTGAATTGTATGAGTCTTGTGGTGTTTCATTCGGTGCTGGTTCAGCTAGTACAGCATACGGTTTCCTCGGTTATGATGGAGAGACTAATCTAGGCGCTGGCCTACCACCAGGTTTCTTCCAGATTCCAATTTCAGGTGACTTGTTAACACCAGGTAGCGCCAACGGTGCGGCACTGTTGTTATGGCCTGAAGAATTCGAAGCGGCCTTCGCGCCTGATTTCGAGCGTAAGTCATTCTATACATACGGTGAGTATGCACCGGGTTGGGCTGGCGATGCGACAACTTACTTCGAGGCTTCTTGGGCGAATCGTCTGACTAAGACCAATACACGTGGTCAGGGTCGTGTTCGTATTCCTGGAGACTATGCACGCGGTAACTTCGGTGGCTTCGATGGCACCCTTTACTACGGCAACACCTTTATCAACGATACTGAAGTGTCACAGACACGCTTTGTCGGTGGTATTAAAGGTGACATCCCAGGCTTAGAAGATGTTGGTACACTGAGCAACTGGGCCTATGACGGCTACGTAAGTTACTCACGTTCACAGGGTTCAGACCTTGTAAATGGTGTTCCTTACTTCCCTCGCCTACAACAGACATTGGCTAATACGCGTTTCGACGCTGCTACTGGTCAGTATGTTTGTGATTCAAACACTGTCTCAGGTGAAGGTCAGACAGTTGACTGTCGTCCATTGAACTTCTTCGATCCTCTGTTCATTCAGACTGGTCGATTCACTAACCCAGCAGACAACGACTACCTGTTCCCGAATCGTATTACCTATACGGTTGTTGAGCAGACTCTTGTCAATGCCTTCGTTGGTGGTGAGATTTTCGATATGCCTTCAGGTATGCCTGCAAGCTTAGTCGTTGGTTTCGAGTATCGTGAAGATAGAATCCAAACTGCGACTGATGCGGGTGCATCTAACGGTGATTTCTTTGGCTTCTTCGGTGACCCAGGTTCTAACGGTGAGCGTTGGTTACGTGAGTCCTTCATGGAGTTAGATCTTCCAGTACTTGCTGATATGCCACTGGTGAGTGACCTGTCATTCAACCTGGCAGCACGCTGGACTGAAGAAGAAAACTTCGGAAGAGAAAGCACTTACCGCTTCCAGGGACAATATGCACCAGTTGACTGGTTACGTATCCGTGGTTCTGTCGGTACTTCATTCCGTGCACCTAACCTAGGTGAGCAGTTTGGTGGCCAGGTAACTGGTTTCGGTAACCCGAACGATCCATGTCGTACACCAGGTACTGCTGTACCATTTGGTGACTACGATAATGATCCAACAACTCCTGACACCAGAGAGTATGTAGCTAGCCTTGACACACGTGATCCAACAGTCATTGCTAACTGTCTGAACGGTGGTGGACCATTCGGTCTAGCTGCTACCGATCCATTCTCACTCGGTATCCGAGGACTTGGAACTCAAAACCCTGTGTTCTTCGGTGCACCTACGCAAGTTGCGTCTGGTTCTAACCCGAATCTGCAGGCTGAGACCTCTAAGGCTAAGACTTACGGTATCGTATTCAAGCAACCATGGTCTGATGCGTTTGAGTTAGACTTCTCTGCTAGCTACTTCGATATCATCATCGATAACGAAGTTGATCAGTTGACAGCAGCTACTATCGTAGCGCGTTGCTACAACTCAGCAGGTCTCGTTGATCCAACCTGTCAGTACATCCAGCGTGCTCCACGTGTTGCTGGTGATGACACGTCAGGTGAGATTCAATTCGTAGAAGCTCTACAGTTGAACCTCGGTGAGCAGCGTGTAGAAGGTATCGACTACAACATTGAGTTTGGTACTGACTTCGCAGCCTTCGGTATGGAAGATCGCGTTACTTACAACCTGATCGTTCGTGCTACAAGAATGCTGACTGACGAAGAAGAAGAGTTCCGTGCTACGGAAACATTCCTCGATAACGATCTGAGAGAG
Organism: Enterobacterales bacterium; assembly: GCA_965250035.1. GTDB lineage: Bacteria > Pseudomonadota > Gammaproteobacteria > Enterobacterales > CAXRAF01. Next base: position 1,043,514 of record OZ252282.1, read on the forward strand.
TTCGGTAACCCAGTATGGCGTGCAAACATCACTAATATCTTCGGATTAGGTGATTGGCAGTTCATCTGGCAAGCTCGTTACATCAGTGACATGATCGAAGATAACGATGATCCGTATGATGTTACAAACTCTGGCTTCAACCCTTGTGTGCAAGCCAATGACCGTGGACCAGGCTATGATGCCTCACAATCTGGAGATGATAATCCTGAAATTCAGGCTCTGGGCTGTGTAAGCTTCGATGAGTTAGATGAGTACTGGGTACATGATCTGACTGCCGCATGGCGTGGTGATGATTTACTCATCCGCTTCGGTCTGAGCAATGCGTTCAATGATGCTCCTCCACTTACCAACAACAACACGTTGGGTAATCTAGGTGGTCTGGGTTATGACATCGGTGGACGTACTCTGTTCGCAAACGTAACGGTGGTTTTCTAAGCTAGTCATTAGCTTACGATGCGTTGCTTAAGTGGCGCATCGAACCTAAGTTAGGAAAAGGTCCTTATTTTTCGTAAGGACCTTTTTTTTTACCGAAATGCCTAATAATTTTGGTATATTCAAACGATAAGAATAAGCCAGCGAATCAAGCTTGGCATTGACTAATTTAGATTTATAAATTGGAGGATTTAATGCAGATTTTTCGGACCATCATGGCAACCCTGGTCGTGAGCTGCCTATCAATAACCCTGATGGCAAAGCCAGCACAAATACCCATAGAAGCCTGGGCTGATCAACTTCCCGTCAGTGATCTGGACATGTCACCTGACGCCAAGCGGATGGCCATGCTTATGCGTCGCGAGCGCGGTGCAGTTCCTGAGCTCATGATATTCGAGACAAGCGATATCAAGGGCACTCTGCAGGCGATTCAGCCAGAAGGACTCATCCCCAATAGCCTATTCTGGGCTAATAAAGACTACTTAGTAGTGAACTTCTATTTCCAAACAGAAGTTGAGGGACGACCACAAACGCTAGGTCGAACTGCCTCATATAATGTTGAATCCAAGGAATGGACTTCATTGATACGGACCACTTCACGAAGAGACATTCGCAATTCTGGCGATAACCGGATGGGCCGGCTTGGCAGTGGCGGAATTGTAAGCTCCTTACCTGACGAGCCATTTCATGTCATCGTCGCGCATAACGAAGAGATTGGTAAGCCGCCAAACTACTATAAAGTAGATATCAGAGATGGAAAGTGAAGCCTGGTATATAAGGGGAATGAACGGTTTAGTGGCATCATCTGGGATCGAGAAGGCAATGCACGTGGTGCACAGGAATATGACCCGGATGGCCCATCTATTATCACACTTGCTAGAGTCTCTTCCGACGATGATTGGAAGGAAGTCGGCCGGCTGCGTGCGACGAGTCGCGACCGGTTTGATCTGCTCGGATTTTACAATCCAGACAAACCATATATAGCAACTATCGGTTCTGATAAAAAAGATGGAAACTATCTCGGTATCTACAATGTAGATATTCGTACTGGTCAAAGAGAGTTGGTTTTCGAAGTCGATGGCTATGACGCGGCAGGAGTAATATTATCTCCTCGCTTGTCTGATGGAACAAAAGTCGTTGGTTACACCTATTTTGATAAGAAAGGATTCCAGCGTTACTACATAGACGACGTTTTCGGGCCATTACATCACGGTCTACAGCAGGCTTTCCCTGATATGAATGTAACAATTCGAAGAGTGTCTGAGGATGGAAAAACAATCCTAATTCGTACTGAAGGGCCCCAGGAACCTGGTAAATGGTATCTATTTAGGGATGGTAAGGTGATACCTATTATTTCTGCTTCTACGGAAATTAATGCCAAATCCCTTTCGCCAGTTGAAGTCATTACCTATAAGGCACGTGATGGTTTGGTAGTGTCAGGGTACGTTACCATCCCTGATGGTATGGAAGGACCATTCCCTACGATTGCCATGCCACACGGTGGACCATGGGTACGTGATACATACGGCTATGACAGATGGCCTCAGATGCTTGCGAATAAAGGCTATGCTGTATTTCAACCCAATTATCGTGGCTCAACCTCACTTGGTAAAGACTTCTGGTTAGCAGGTGATAATAAATGGGGCCATGAAATGCAGAACGATATCGATGATGGTATGAAAGTTTTGGTCCAGAAAGGTATCGCCGATCCTGACAAACTAGCCATATTCGGATGGAGTTATGGCGGTTACGCCGCATTTGTCGCAGCGACACAGCCAGATTCCATGTACAACTGTGTTGTCTCGGGTGCCGGGGTATCAGACCTGACACGAATCAGGGGTGGATTGAATGGAAGTCGCTTCGCGCGCTTGTTTCAAAAACCGACTATTTCAGGTGTATCACCGGTCGATCTCACCAGGAACGTTAAGGTCCCGATGCTGATTGTGCATGGAGACTATGATTCAACAGTCCCAGTTGAGCATAGCCGCCGATTCGTGGAAGGGTTAGCCGCCATTGAAGCGGACTATGAATACATCGAGATTGAGGATATGGGACATAGTCCATTCTTCCTTTCGCAAAACATGCAGTGGTTCCCACAACTGTTCGAGTTCTTCGATTCTAAATGTGGTTTCTAAACCAGTCAGGTTTAGCGAACAAACAAAAAGGGGCGCATTGCGCCCCTTCTCTTTTGGCGATTCTATCGAACAGGTAAGTTACTTGACTCGCCTGACGCGATAGGAGCGATTCGAGACATCTGCAAATTTGATGGTCGGGCTACCCGTCGCTCTTTGGCGAAATTCTGCCACTGTCGGGAGTGATCTGGGAGGTACGACTTTAACTTTCTGGGTCTGCTCCCATACGGCGCCATCTTCGGTATAGAAGCGGTGTTTTCCTAGACTATTCCGCGTTATGCGAACAATCGTAGCATCGAATGAATCTCGGGTTTCCTGCGCCTTTTCTTCCCTGGTAAATTGCGGTGCTGCCGCCCAAAGGGGTAAGCCGTCGTCAGTGCTTATTTCAGACGGTTCAGTGGCTTTGACTTCTGAATCGTCAGAGCTAGTCGAGCGCGTATTTGTCTTTGCGACAACTGGTTCAGCCCGTTCATCGGCTTGAGCTGAAGTTGCCACTGGCGCATCTGTTTGAGTGACTTGTTCAGCGAGTTGTTTATCTGATTGTCGCGGTGCGTTAACCATCTCTTGTGACGTTCCCTCTTGCAGGACAAGATCTGCGAGCTGCTTGACCGACTTGTCAAAACAATCGAGACGTTGTTGCGGGTCAGTGATAGTTCGACAGTCAGTGGTACTTTTAACTGCCTCTAGCAGTGTTTCATCTGCACTAATCGCCGATGTAGTCAGCATTGAGCCGAGCATCAGGATTGCAGACATTTTGAGAACATTCTGTCTTTCGGACGGTAATGTTGTCAGTAGTTCGTCGCCAGTCACTGGCTTGTTTTTAGAATAATGAAATGACATAGGAGTTAACCACCAGATTAATGAAACGCCTCGTTGAGTATGGCATATATGTGTAAATGATATTAGAAATTAGATCAATTCTAAGCGTACCATGACTCAGTGGTACTGGCTATACTTCAGCTCAGCCAAAGCGTCTGTTATCTAGGCTTTGCTCGTCGACTGCTGAGCTTGCGTCACTGGTTTTTTTGCAGGGTTGCGTAAATACCATAACTTGAATAGTGGTGGAGTAAAGTAAAATGTGACTACTGTTGATAACAGGACACCACCGGCAATAGACATAGCAAAAGGCGGCCAGAATCCACCACCAGCTAGAATAAGTGGTAAAAATCCACCAAAGGTCGTGGTTGTCGTCGACACAATATGACGTGAAGATTTAAAAACCGTTGTCTGTATGGCAGCGTCGCTACCAAGCATAACATCATCATTCGCCTGGAGGGCCGTCATTATGATGATTGCCGCATTGATCGACACCCCGATTGAACCAATGACACCTATCAGGGCAGTGATACCGAATGGATAGTTCATGGCGGCAAGGGATAGGAGACTCAAACCAGCCGATAAAATGCACACACTAAAAGCAATCATAGACAGACGATACGACTTAAAGGTCAATACAATGACCGCAACGGTCAGTACAATAATTAGCCCCATAGAGGACATAAGGTTGGTTACGGTTTGATCACGAGCATCTGCATCACCTCCGATTTCATATCGGTAACCAGGCGGAAGCATAACCGGATCATCTGCCAACCTTTCTTGGACTTGTTTCAGTACCTCCTGGGGTAACAATCCTCGCTTGATGAATCCCTGTACAGTATTCACCCGCTCGCCGTTTTCTCTTACAACGACATTCTGCGAGGCCGTTAACACAGGCTCACCCAGACTGGACAAGGGTATGAGTTCTCCCTGCGGATCGTTCATTTTCGCTGGTAACATCAGGTGCCTGAACCATTCAATATCAGTCCTGAACGCATCATCAAGCCGGACAATGATTGGCAACTCCTCTGTTTGCTCAACAATGCTACCAGATCGAATACCTGTCATACTGGCTGACATAATATTGGCAATCTCTACAAGTCGATATCCCGCGCGCTGGACCTTATTTTCATCCAGTTGGAATACAATTTTAGGCGCTCCAGCATTTAGGCTGTGTCTGGTGTGCGTGATATCTGACACATCACTCATTCGTGCCCTAACCTGATCACCCAGTTGAGCTAATTGACTAATTTCCGGACCGAAGATTTTTATTTCGACGGGTGCATTAACAGGAGGTCCTTGGAGTAATCCTTTCACCAGAATTTGTGCCGAAGGGATGTCTTTGTCCAATCTGGCTTGCAATACCGGAATTAATTGCTCAGTTGCAGAGACAGACGTTGTCGTGATTAAGCCCTCTGCGAAACTGGGATCATTATCTCGATTACGCAACATGTTGTAATAGAAAGGCGGCGCATTCTCTCCCACGATCCAGTGCTGCTGTTCAATTTCCTCATATTGCGCGAGGATCTGAGCAATCTCATCTACTTTTGCCTGGGTTTGATAAATTGACGCGCCATTCCCCATATCGACCTGAATATAAAGTTGATCACGATCGACTCCTGGGAAAAATTGCGCTGTCAGGGTTGGGAATAAAAGGAACCCTGATATGGGTAGAATTAATGCCAACGAGATAGAGACGAATGGTTTTCTTAATGACCAGGCTAGAGACTGATTGAATAACTCGGCAAGTCTAGGAAAAACTCTTCTCGTCGGCTCATCGCCACTCAGTAACCAACCCGCTAGAGTTGGCGTTACCGTCATGGCTAGGAAGAAGGAGCTAAAGAGCATGATAATCACACTCGTTGCTATCGCACCGACGAAATCACCTGCGGGTCCAGGTAATAGCGCCATCGGCATAAAAGCGAGTGCTGTGGTTACCGTACTCGCAAATAAAGGCCAGCGTAATCGACTTATTGAGCCACTCAGGGCCTGTAACTTATCTAATCCACGTGTTAAGCGTCGGCTAATTTCATCCGTCATCACAATTGCTGCATCGACCAATAAACCCAGAGCCACAATCAAGCCGGTGACAGACATCTGATGAATAGGGATTCCAATGAATTGCAGAATACTCAGTGATAATAATGCCGTTAAGGGGAGTACGATGGCGACGACAAGCGCAGAACGCCATCCCATCGATAGGAATAGAACAGCGATGACTAATGACACACCTATCACCATATTAATGACCACATCACTCAGGCGTTCAGAGGTATATTCAGCCTGAGAAAAAATGATTTCATGCGTGACATCGACTGGGAGTTGAGATTCGAATTGGCGCACAGCCATTAGACTCTTTTCTGTCCAGACATCGACGCGCAAATCAGATTTCATACGTGCAGCGACCATGACAAGGCGATTGCCGTGACCCAAACCGATTGAATCAGCGGGATCCCTGAGAGTCTTTGCGAATGATGCAATATCACCCAGTAATAATTGCTGTTGAGAATCCGAACGAATGGGAATCGTTGCTAGTCGTGTAAGATTTTTGGCTTCACCACTTACTTCGATTACCAGTGATGACTCTGTTGTCTCAGATCGACCAGCAGAGGTCTTTACGTCAGCCTGTCTTATTGTCTCTGCAATGGATGTAATATTAACACCCAACGCGTTGAGTTTAATTGGGTCAACTTTAACGTACACAACTTCCTGTGTGTCCCCAAACAACTCAACATCGCGAGTACCCGATACCTGGCGTAATTGATCCTGCAATTGTTTCGCGTAACGTGAGAGTATATTGACAGGCACACTATAGCCGGTACTCGATCGTAATACAGAGATTAGGGTAAAGGCCCCTACTCGATTGTTATCAAAATTTGTCGCGCCAACATCCTGTGGCATCAGCCGTCTAGCATCCTCTATCTTATCCCTAATTTCAGCCCAGGTTTGCTCTATTACCTGGTCACTAATAAATTGAGATAACTCGACTTGAACGACCGAAATACCCGTTCTCGAATTCGATATTATTTCCTTTATCTCTGGTATTTGTTTCAGTTCATCTTCCAGCTTTTTACTGACCAGTGCCTCTACCCTCTCTGGATCGGCACCGGGATATGGGGTGATTATCGTGGCAAAAAGATTGGTGATTGTCGGATCTTCCTGCTTACCGATTGTCAGGTACGCTGAGAAGCCGAGTGTGATTATAATACACAGGAGTAGCGCCAGCAGACGTGGCTCACGGTATAACAGTGTGGAGGATGATTGGGTCATTGTCGTCTCAATTAACTATTCTGTGACATTGACTGTGACATTCTGAGCGAGCCGGTGGACACCCTTGGTAACCACTCTACTGCCATCAGGAATGGTGCTAGACACATATGAATTTGGATTTGATGGGTAAACGACACTCACACTATATTTCTGAACACGTTGTTCATCTGTGACTACGAAAATTTCCCACAAGCCTCTCTGGCCTTCCACAAGTGCCGTGTTGGGTACCCAAAAACCTCTTTCGTTGTATTGAGTCTTCAACGATAGACGTAGATATTCACTCGCGGTGAGGTCAACCTGTTCATCGATTTTAAACTTTACACCTTGAGTCCGCGTTATCGTGCTTATTTCTGGCAATACCCGATTCAGTTTCACAGGAATCGACTTTTGACCAACATATGCATTGTAAGTTTGGCTGTAGTCAAGTTGCTGTACGACGTCGGATGGTAACCCGGTTAATATTTCAGCGATCTCTTCTCCGACCAATTGTAGAACAGGTCTCCCAGCATCAATCACCGCTCCTTCGTCAAATAGACGTTTTTGAATCGCGGCGTCAAACGGTGCATAAACTGTCGACTTAGCGATCCTGATGTTTATGTCATCTATTTGCGCTTCAAGACTTTTTATTGTCGCCTGTGTCGCACTTAACTGAGATTCAAGCTCATCTATATTGTCGGCAGAACTGAATGATTGTTGTTTCAAATTTTGTTGTCTGGTGAGTCGCTTTTTTAAGAGCTCAATCTCTGGCTTGATACTGTCAATCCTGGCGAGGAGATTCTGCTTCTGTGTCTCGAGTAACTGTACATCTAATTGAAATAGTGGCGCGCCGGAAGCGATTCGATCGCCGTCATCGACATATATTTGTGTAATTTTGCCTGCTATTTCACTTCCGATAGCCACTGATTTCTGAGCTTCTGCAATGGCTGGAAAAAAGCGAGTTACCTCGTAACTTGGTTGTTGCTCAACGACCAATACACTGACAGTCAGTGGAGTTTGTGACGAATCAGTCAGATCAGCTCTGCTATACATCAACACGCCTATCACAGAGAAGAGCGTGACTAATATAACGATACTCTTGGTTATGCTATTCATTTTTTTGCACTAGTATTAACGAATAATTACGCGGATGTTAACAGGGTTTACATTAAATGTAAACAACGTTAACATGTGGTAACATATTCTACGTAAATAGATGAGATTGGTTCATCATTGGATGAAAAAATAAAATGAGAAAATGTGGTTCAGTAACAACCAAAGATAAGGTGAGCTATCATCACGGTGATTTAAGACAATCACTTATCACTGCAACATTGGAATTAATCCGTTCCAATGGTCCCGAAAAATTTTCGATGACTGATGCCTGTAAACAGGCGGGAGTGAGCAAAGCGGCCCCCTATCGTCATTTTAGTAGCCGTGAGGCACTGTTAGAGGCTGTCATTGAGTACGGTTTCAATCAGATGACAATCGCCATGCAAAAAGCATCAGATGAACTAGAACCTGGCTCGAATGAACGCATCATTGCACTGGGCATAACCTATGTGAAATTTGCGATCGCTGAACCAGAACTTTTTAGACTGATGTTTGGAGAAAAGTTAAAACCGTTAAACGAATGTAATGAGCCGATGGGCAAAGGGACATTTCAATTATTACTCGATCAAATCATCATTCGTACCGGTTTCAGTGATATTGATAAACTGATGGAGGTCGCCTTCCCTTTATGGACGTTCGTACATGGAGCAGCCACCTTGACCATAGATAATAGTTATCAAATGATTTATCCGGATACCAATACGGAAGAAATGATTCAATCCACGACCGGGATGTTACTGTCAGAATTTCGCTAGTTGATGAGTGTATATTCGATTTTAGTGATTGATATGGTGGAATGTTATTGCACATCGTACTATCCTTCAGGACATAAGATATTTCAAAGAACATCGAATGATAAGCCTAATCGAAATTAGCCTAAGACTTACAATCTCCTTGTTGATATTGTGCATTCTCAGTGCCTGTCAATCTATCACTAAAAAGCCGAGTGATCGCTACAGCATGCAAGCGATGTTTAAGGCACAAACCCCTTTCACAAAAGTGGCCAGTTTTACTGTATGCCAGCAAACTGACTGCACTGAATCTCGAATTACATCAGCTGAAATACTGGCAGCTACTAAGGATGGATTAACACTGATATACACAGATAGTCCTCGTAATAGTGTTGGATTTTTAGACATCAGCGAGCCTGGCAATCCTTTGAGCCTCGGAAGATTAGTCATGCCGGGCGAACCGACCTCAGTAACAACGAATGAGGACTATGCTCTGGTTGTGGCGACAATCTCTAAACCAGCAGAGCAACCCGCAGGTGTGCTGGTTGTAATTGACATAGATACTCGCCAGATTATCCATAGCATACCGCTGACGGGGCAACCAGATTCAATCGCTATCAGTCCTGATAATCATTACATCGCTATCGCCATTGAGAATGAGCGCGATTACAAAGTAAACAATGGTGATATGCCTCAATATCCAGCGGGCGAAGTGATGATTTTGGATATATCACAGCCTGAGCCTGACAACTGGACCGCGACTAGCGTTGAAATCACAGGTCTTGCCTCACAATTCCCGGATGATCCTGAGCCGGAGTACGTTGATATTAATGCCGCAAATCAGGTCGCCGTGACACTCCAAGAGAATAATCATCTAGTAGTTATCGATTTGGAGAGTGCTGAACTGATATCGCATTTCTCAACGGGTAGAACGCGAGTCCAAATCACCTATGAACAAACTGGCTCGAGAGGAATTCAGCGTGTTATCACAGCCCCCAGAGAGCCCGATGGTGCGAGTTGGCTTGGTAACGACTACATAGTAACCGCGGATGAAGGAGGATACTATGGTGGCACGGACACAGTCACCATCTTTGACACAGGCGGTGAGGTGATCTGGAGTTCTCGAGATACGTTGAAACGAGTCGTCCGTTATATTGACCGAGAGGAGCAAGTACTCGACAAAGGGGCTCAACCAGAGAATATCGAAGTCGCGCAATTTGCCGATGGTATTACTTACCTATTAGCGAACATAGAGAAGGCCGATATTGTCTTGGTTTATAACGCTTCAGAGCCTACAAATCCTGAATTGATTCAAATTCTAGATACTCCAAGAGGGCCAGAAGGTGGCCTGGCAATACCGTCTAGAAATTTGTTTATTGTCGCGAGTGAGGAAGACGATCCAAAGGGCATCCGCTCACAGATTCATATATTTGAGTATATGGGTAGACAGAACTAGTCTGAGAAATTTTTAATAATAAAGGGTAACCAATAGGATTCGAGCTCAGCCTTATCGATATTGGGTGTGTATTTATTCACCAAGCGGAATATTCGCCGCTCTTCCAGGTTAGCATTATTGACTATCGCAGCGTAATAACGATCGAACAATTTATCAAAACTACCATCCTGTTTTGCCAAAAGTAACCCTTCTCGCACTCTATCATGGAGCGATAGGTTGTCTTTATTTACGAAGAAATACACGGGCAAGTCATAATATATGAGCAGCGATGGCTCTATCATTAGTTCAGGGAAGTCATTATTTAATTGTGATAACTCTCTATCGGCCTCATTGATACCACGGGGAAATGCTTCAAATCGCCCCAGGCTGAGCATCTTAAATAAACCGCTATAATCGGGTGCTTCCGTCACCTTAAGTTTCGTATCGTTAAAAATCATCGCATCAAGCCATCCCGCGCCCATGCCAAACTCGACCTGGCTTAATTGCTCAAAATTTGAAATTGACTGGAATTTCTCCTCAGATGCTTCGTGAATAAGCAACACTCTGAGGCCTTGAATGCCTTTCACAAGCGGCATCTTTATCGCTAAAAATGAACTTTCTAGCTGAGTCGATGCAGGCGATGTGAATATAGAAACTAATGCCCCTCTCCTCACTTCATTAGGTATTCGCCTATCTGGAATAGCGACGTCACTGTAATCTAGTGAATAGTCACCGTATTTCTGCTTTGATTTACTAAGCGCTAATTCGAGTAACTCAAAGAAATAAGCCTCTCTGACATCATCATCACCACTTGGTTTGGGATACAACACTGAAATGGGTTCTGAACTTAGTCCAAGCGAACAAAAACAGGTTATCAATGCGAACAGTTTGATTTGTACTATAAGCTTAGTCATGGCGATTTTGCATTAGATGGATGGTTAATTTAGCAACACAATTTTACTACTGGGAACAATTTGTGGTGATGAATCATCTCACTGCCTTTGTAGAATAGATCGCTTGGCATAATGACTGCAACAGGCTAGTGAGAATGAAGTGGTGGGTTGTGCAGGGATCGAACCTGCGACCACCTGATTAAAAGTCAGATGCTCTACCAACTGAGCTAACAACCCACAGAGAGGCGCATGATACTTTTTTTTACGAAAAAGGCAAGCTTTTAAGGCTAGTTTTTTGCAAAAAAATAAGCGCAATAAGTAACCTATTATAGAATACTCTTTGTTCAGCAGTATAGATTGAACAAATAAAGTGCTACTGAGTTAATCAGCTTCTTCGATCCAGTACATTTGAATTGCTTCGAGTATTTTTTCGCCACAGCGCTCGGGATCGTCATCAAACTCATCCAGACCCATGACCCACTCCCTCAGATCCGTAAATCTAACTGTGGTCGGGTCGACATCTGGGTATTTCTCTGTCAGCTCAATGGCGATATCTAACGAATCAGTCCACTTCATAATTTCACTCCAACAATTAAGATAGCTAGTAGTTTTGGCTAGACACAGAATAAAAATTGATATGCGCGGCGCAGTGAGTGAAGTTTAGTAAAACTACACGAGCGACACTGCAACACGGCAGAGCAAGTTTTAGACTTGTCTAGTGGTTTTCGGAGACTTGGTTTATGGTGTATTTTGGTATCTCTACCACAAGATCCTCGTCTTCCACGATCGCCTGACAACTCAAACGACTATCAGGCTCAAGTCCCCAGGCCTTATCTAGCAAATCGTCTTCCAACTCATCCGACTCTTCCATCGAATCGAAGCCCTCTCTCACGATCACATGGCATGTGGTGCAGGCACATGATTTTTCACAGGCGTGCTCAATCATGATGTCGTTTGCAAGCGCGGCATCCAGTACTGAGATACCCGGCTCTACTTCGACTACGTCACCTTCCGGGCACAATTCATGGTGTGGTAAAAATACAATTTTAGGCATGGTCTACTTCTTCTATGTCATGTCCAACGAGCGCCTCATGAATACCGGCATTCATACGTTTTCCTGCATACTCTTTCGTGGCTTCGTTCAGTTGTTCAATATGATCCTTAATTTCGAGATAGGTACCCGTCTGTTGCGTTTTTCTTAACTGCTTTATGGCTTCTTCTATCTCGCTAATTTCGGTGTCTGAAAGCAATGCACTCCCATCGACTTTTAGAGCCGCTTCTATTGCTTCTATTAACCTATCTGCTTCAGTTTGTTCTTCTCGTAACTGCCGCTGTTTAATATCTTCGGACGCATGGGTCATACCATCATTTATCATCTTGATGATATCTTCTTCAGTTAGGCCGTAGGATGGCTTTACAACAGTCTGACTCTCCACACCCGTTGACAGTTCATGTGCCGAAACACTGAGCAAACCATCAGCATCAACCTGGAAAGTGACTCTGATGTGAGCGGCACCAGCAACCATAGGAGGGATACCGGTGAGATTGAATTGCGCAAGTGAACGGCAATCCTCTACTAGTTCTCGATCGCCTTGGAGCACATGTACTTTAAGTCCAGTTTGGCCGTCTTTATAGGTGGTGAAGTCTTGTGCCCGAGAAACAGGAATCGGCGTGTTCCTGGGAATGATTTTCTCAACCAGGCCGCCCATTGTCTCTATTCCGAGCGACAACGGCAAGACATCCAGGAGAACCGTGTCATGATCGGGTCGATTACCAACCAGCACATCTGCCTGTATTGCTGCGCCGATCGCTACAACCTCATCTGGGTTAATGTCACATTTAGGATCTGCTGAGAAGTAGTTAGCTACCGATTCCCTTACGACAGGCACTCGCGTTGACCCACCAACCAATACAACCTCATCAATCTCGTCCACGGTTAATTTGGCATCGCGTAGCGTCTTGCGCGTCACGACTAAAGTTTTCTGCACCAATTTATGAATTAGTGATGAAAACTCTTCTCGCGAGATCACGCCCTGCCAGTCAAGTTGTTGATTTGGTGAAGAAAATTTGAGTTCTACCGATACTTCATCGTCACTACTGAGTTGTTGTTTGATCTGCTTCGCCTTACGTAGGAGGTAGCGCTGTAGTGCGGCGTCTGGATTCTCATCTACACCGGATTGTTCTGCTAACCAGGTGGCGAGTGCATGATCAAAATCATCACCCCCCAATGCGGAGTCTCCGCCCGTGGCTAGGACTTCAAACACCCCCTTATTCAGGCGTAGGATGGAGATATCGAATGTCCCTCCGCCAAGGTCATAGACAACGATTACTTTTTCGTCGCCCTGCTCTAACCCATAGGCTACCGCAGCCGCTGTCGGCTCGTTAATTAATCGCAAAACGTTCAGACCCACAAGTCGAGCCGCATCTGACGTTGCTTGTCTTTGAGCATCGTCAAAGTAAGCTGGTACTGTAATGACCACGCCATCGATATCTTGGCCTAGTGCATGCTTAGCTCGACAAGATAGACATCTGAGTATTTCCGCAGAAACCTGTACCGGAGAAACAATGCCCTGATTGGTGATTAATTCCGGCATTCCATCCCGTTTATCGGTAAATCGGTACGTATGGTGAGCACCCAGATGCGTGACATCCTCAATCCCACGTCCCATCATTCGTTTTATGGAAAAGATCGTATTGTGTGGATCATCCGTGGCATGCTCGATTGCCGAAGCCCCAACGATTGGCTGTCCCTCTTTCGGGTAATACACCACACTCTCGAGTAAATTATGACCATGATCTGAGGGAATAATCTGTGCCTCACCACTCCTTACGGTAGCAACCAGTGAATGCGTGGTTCCCAGATCGATCCCCACGGCCACTTTTCTCTGGTGTGGTTTCTGGGTCTGACCTGGTTCTGATATCTGTAATAAAGCCATGTTAATCCAATAGTTGTTCTTCAACGAGTTCACACTCGTACGCGAGCTTGTCGAAGAATTGTAATTCGCACAGTGATGCTTTGATCAAAGTTTGGTTTGTCGTCACATCCGAAGAGAATAGTTCATTGAGCCTACTGAGAATTTGTGTTTGATTGTCAGACACTTCCTGTTGTAGCGCAAGCAACGAATCGAAAGATGAATTATCTTTAATTTCAGACAGTTGCTCTCTATACTTCAACTGGTTTAACAACATTTCCGTATCGTCTACCGTGTACGACTCAAGATCGAAATCGATGCCATATAGTTGCAGCAAATAGTTACCACGCTTAACGCCGGATTGCAGCGTTTGGTACATTTCGTTATTCAGCGCGGAATTTTGAACTGCCTGACGTTGGACGCTTATTTCCTCATGTGCAAAACGATCAGGATGGCTGGATTTCTGGATTTCCCGGTACGCTTTGCCCAGTTTAGCCAGATCGATGTCAAACGACGGTTCAAAGCCAAAGGCTGAGAAGTAATTTTCATGCGACATGATAATATCCTAACGACAAGCACTAATGCTTAGATCGTGAAGCTTTCTCCGCAGCCACACTCACCCTTCTGATTAGGATTCTTGAAATCAAACCCCTCGTTGAGACCCTCACGGACAAAATCAACCTCGGTACCGTCTAGATATACCAGGCTTTTCTGATCAACGATGATTGAGACGCCATCCTGTTGAAAAACTTCATCATCGGGATTGAGTTCATCAACAAACTCAATCAGGTAGGCGAGACCGGAACAACCCGTTGTAGTTACGCCCAGTCTAATTCCAAGGCCTTTGCCACGATTGTTGATAAAGTGCTTTACCCGATCAACCGCTGACGGTGAGAGTGAAATCGCCATGTTAATTACTCGCTATTCTTTCCAGATTTAGTTCGGTAGTCTTTCACAGCAGCTTTGATCGCGTCCTCAGCGAGTACAGAGCAATGTATTTTGACGGGTGGCAAACACAACTCTTCAGCAATTTCAGTATTCTTCAGTGCCGCAGCCTCGTCGATCGACTTGCCCTTAACCCACTCAGTCACGAGCGAACTCGATGCGATTGCAGAGCCACAGCCATAGGTTTTGAACTTGGCATCTTCAATAATGCCTTTGCTGTCGACTCTAATTTGTAGTTTCATAACATCACCACATGCAGGGGCACCGACCATCCCGGTGCCTACGATCCCTGCATCGTTATCTTCGAGACTCCCTACGTTTCTTGGATTCTCATAGTGATCAATTACCTTGTCACTGTATGCCATCTCTCTTTCTCCTCAGTAAAACTGTATTAGTGCGCAGTCCATTCGACTGTTGATAAATCAATACCTTCTTTGTACATATCCCATAACGGTGATAGCTCACGTAACTTGTCTATCGCTTTCGTGACGCCCGCTATCGCATAGTCAATCTCTTCTTCAGTGGTGAAACGACCAATCGAAAACCGGATAGAGCTGTGAGCCAACTCATCAGGTAAACCAAGGGCGCGTAAGACGTAAGAAGGCTCCAGACTGGCAGATGTACAGGCTGACCCTGATGATACAGCGAGATCCTTAAGTGCCATCATCAGTGACTCACCTTCAACAAAATTAAAGCTGATGTTGGCAATTCCAGGATATTGCTGCGTTTTACTGCCGTTGATATGAACTTCTTCCATGCCGTCCAGTCCTGCCAGCAGCCGCTCGCGTAGCTTGGCGATACGTAATTGTTCTGTTTGCATTTCTTCCTGTGCGATTCGGAAAGCCTCACCCATTCCCACGATCTGGTGCGTCGCCAGTGTACCTGAGCGCATACCGCGTTCGTGTCCACCACCGTGCATTTGGGCCTCTAGACGAATTCTGGGTTTGCGTTGCACGTACAATGCGCCAATACCCTTTGGACCATAGATTTTATGGGCAGAAAACGACATTAAATCGACCGGCAAATTAGCCAAATCGATGGGTATTTTTCCTGCGCTCTGAGCGGCATCAACATGGAAAATGATTTTATTCTCTCGGCACAGCTCACCAATGGCCTTGATATCCTGAATAACGCCGATCTCGTTATTGATGTGCATAATCGACATCAAAATCGTTTCAGGGCGTATCGCAGCGGCCAGAGTCTCTATATCAATCAACCCTTCACTATTCACGTCGAGATAAGTAACTTCGAAACCTTCGCGTTCTAGTTGGCGACAAGTATCTAAGACCGCCTTGTGCTCGGTCTTTAGGGTGATGATATGGTTACCTTTACCTTTGTAAAAATGTGCAACTCCTTTGATCGCCAAATTATCAGATTCGGTTGCACCCGAAGTAAAGACAATTTCTCTTGGGTCAGCCCCAACGAGACTTGCGACCTGTTCACGTGCGGTGTCGATTGCCTCCTCTGCTTGCCAGCCAAACAGGTGCGACCGAGAGGCCGGATTACCGAAATTTCCTTCCTGAGTAAGACAATGAACCATCTTATCGGCCACCCTGGGATCGACCGGTGTGGTGGCTGCGAAATCCAAATAAATGGGTGTACTCATGCTATTTCCTCTAACGTTCTCTTAAATCTCTTAGACCCTGACTTCTGAGGGGATATCCCCAGCACCAGGTCTGGTTTGTTCATTGCTGTTTGTATCTTCGAAGCGCGGAGCATCCTGAAGATATGCGAGTCGGCGTATTTCTTGCTGAGAGATTACCTCTGCAAGGCTAATATTGTTTAAGTAGTCATAGATTGACTCGCTCAGACCAAGCCACAGGTGATGTGCAAGACACATGCTTCCCTTCTGGCAATCTTTTGTTCCGCGACATCCGGTTGCATCAATCGGCTCATCAACGGCAAGAATGACTTGTGCTACGTTGATGTCTTCTGGGTCTTTAGCCAGTTGATATCCACCACCCGGACCTCGTGTACTAGCGACGAGGTTGTGCCGTTTAAGTCTGGCAAATAGTTGTTCCAGGTATGACAACGATAGCCTCTGTCGTTCTGAGATATCACTTAACGTAATCGGATTGCGCACAGAATGTAGGGCCAAGTCCAGCATGGCTGTTACTGCGTATCGACCTTTTGTAGTAAGTTTCATATCACTTTACCTGTACGTTTGAAGCCTTTTTGATGATGAGTATGGCGATAACATCAACACAGCGATTGAAATAACCAAGTAAATTACTCAACATCTAATATTGTAGCAATAACCCAGTATTTTAGTCAAGAAATCAAACTGTGCTGTAAGCCTTATTATATGTACGTTTCGAGATCTTTAATGGATGGATTATGTAGGAAAATAAGCGAGTCGGATTAGGTCTCTTTTAGTCATTTAACTTGGCAACTGAGGATAGGAATCCACGTAAAATTTGATACTCAGACTGGTCGGGCTGCATCCTGTTGTACATGCGTCGTAGGCGTAAACTGAGTTGCTTAGGGTTCTCCGGATCCAGATAGCCCGTCGCGATCATGGTTTGCTCAAGTTGCTCATAGAACCCAGCCATGAGATCGGCCGTGACCGGCTCATGTTGTTTGGTGGGAACCGTTTCTTTATCTTGTTCCTGCAAATACCGCATACGCAATTCATAAGCAATCAACTGCACTGCTGAGGCAAGATTTAACGAACTGTAATCAGGATTCGCTGGAATGAATACCTGATAATGACACAAACTTAGCTCCTGGTTTGTTAGACCTGAGTTTTCTGTGCCGAACAAGATACTCATGGATTGGTCTGGATTGTTCGCTGCTAAGTCTGCTAATTCAAAGGGAGTTAGTAGAGGCGCGTCATGTCGTCTTTGACGGGCGCTGGTACCAATGATTAAGTGGCTACTGGCAATCCCCTCTTCGATGTTATCAACAACTACTGCTGATTGCAGGATATCATCTGCTCTCGATGCTCTAACCGTAGCTTCAGCGGAAGGATACTTGCTAGGGTTAACTAGAACCAGTCGCGATAAACCCATGGTTTTCATTGCCCGGGCGGTTGCACCAATGTTACCAGGATGGGTGGTGTTACTGAGCACTATGTTGATATCAGATAAATTCATGATGTCTCTTCCGTCATACAGATTGCGCATACTATCAGAATCGCATTAGAGTTAGGTAGAACGTTTTTTTTCTGCTAGAATAGCGCGGCCTTAACGGCACGGTTCTTTCGACAATTCTTGTTTCAATAATGATAGGTACAATACGATGCATCCGCTAATCAATATAGCGACTAAAGCCGCGCGTAAAGCCGGACAAATGATATACCGGGCGATGGACAACATGGACTCGGTCAAGGTTTCGGATAAGGGTCACAATGACTTTGTCTCGAATATCGATAAACGCGCTGAAACTATCATTATTGAAACCATTCAGGAAGCTTATCCCGATCATGCGATTCTCGCCGAGGAATCGGGGGAACATGAAGGCTCTGATGTCGTTTGGATCATCGACCCGCTCGATGGCACGAACAACTTCCTTTATGGGATTCCACAATTTGCCGTGTCTATTGCCGTTATGGAAAATAATCGCATTCAACACGGCCTGGTATACGATCCTGTTAAAAACGAATTATTCACAGCCAGCCGTGGCGCAGGTGCGAATCTCAATGGCAACAGAATCCGTGTTAATCAAACCAAAGATCTAGGCTCAAGCCTGATTGGTACTGGTTTTGCGGCGGGTCATAAACCCGATCTAGACAAGTATATGGCCATCATGACCGACTTCCTGCGCAACTGTCGTGATATTAGGCGTCCCGGTGCCGCAGCACTTGACCTGTGTTACGTGGCAGCTGGCCGCTATGATGCCTTCTATGAATTTAATCTAAATATCTGGGATGTTGCCGCTGGCGCTCTAATTATTGAAGAGGCAGGTGGCATCGTCGACGACGTGACGGGCAAACAACAATATCTGACAACAGGAAACATTGTCGCGGCCCCACCGAAACTATTCCCATCGATGATCAAAACTATCCGTTCACATTTATAGGCTGATTGCTATGGATCACGCTTCTGTCAGGGAAATCATTGAACAGGCATTCGAGGATAGAAATCAGTTATCTAAGGACAACTTACCGCAAGATATTGCCAGTGCAATCGAGAATACTATCAGCGCACTTGATAGCGGTTCGGTTCGAGTCGCCGAGAAGCAGGATGGCCAATGGCTAGTCAATAAATGGGTTAAAAAAGCTGTCTTGTTATCCTTCGTAACGCGTGACAATCAATTAATGAAAGATCGCAATCAGAATTTCTATGACAAGGTGCCGTTAAAGTATCACGACTATAGCTTGAGTGAGTTCCAGCAAGATGGCACACGAGTGGTACCTCCTGCTACGGTTAGACAAGGGTGCTTCATCGGTCAGGGTGTTGTCCTCATGCCCAGTTATGTGAATATTGGCGCTTATGTAGACTCTGGCACTATGGTCGATACCTGGGCAACGGTCGGTTCCTGCGCTCAGATTGGTAAAAACGTCCATCTGTCTGGCGGAGTTGGCATTGGTGGTGTTCTGGAACCGCTGCAGGCCTCGCCTACCATTATTGAAGATAACTGCTTTATTGGCGCACGCTCCGAGATAGTCGAAGGAGTGATTGTTGAAGAGGGATCCGTTATCTCGATGGGTGTGTATATTGGTCAAAGTACCCGTATATATGATCGGGAAACGGGTGAAATTAGTTATGGCCGTATCCCAGCAGGATCGGTTGTGGTTTCTGGTAATCTACCATCCAAAGATGGCAGCTATTCGCTATACTGTGCCGTTATCGTTAAGCGAGTCGATGAAAAGACGCGGTCGAAAGTTGGAATCAACCAATTACTCCGAAACCTCGACTAGCAGTCTAAATGAACGCCTTACCTGAGCAGCGAACTGCTCAGGCAAATATTGTTTTTCCAGACTACAGTAATGGCTCCTGATCGGCGCCTTCTTTCTCTACTTCAGGTGGCATCAAATCTTCTTTAGAAACTCCCAGAACCAGTGCCAATGGGCTGGCGACATAGATGGAAGAATAGGTTCCGATGAGCACACCGATTAATAATGCTGTTGCGAAGCCATGTATCAGCTCCCCTCCCTTCAGGAAGAGTGCTACGAGCACGATAATGGTCGTCAAAGAGGTGATCAACGTCCTAGAAATCGTTTGGTTTACCGATCGATTAATGACCTCGTAAGGCGTACCTTTACGCATCTTCAGGAAGTTCTCCCTGATGCGATCGAAAATTACGATGGTGTCGTTCAATGAATAACCAATCACCGCCAGAACCGCGGCCAACACTGTTAAATCAAATTCCAGATCCAGGAGTGAGAAAATACCCAACGTAATGGTTACATCATGTGCCAACGCAGCGACAGAGCCCACTGAGAACTTCCATTCGAAGCGAATGGCAACGTAGATCATGATACAGATCAGAGCGACTAACATCGCCAAACCGCCCTGCTCTGTTAACTCTTGACCGACACTTGGACCAACGAACTCGATGCGACGTTTGGTTACATCAGGAGCGCTCGCCTGTAGCACTTCGATGACACGATTACCGATTTCCTCGTTTTTAACACCCTCGATTGGTGCCAGTCGAACAGTAACATCACGACTCGAACCGAAATATTGAACGACCGCGCCTTCATAGCCTGCCTCTGCTAATTGAGCACGTATCGCTTCCAGGTCAGCATCCTGACTGTATCCGACTTCAGTTAATGTACCACCTGTGAAGTCCAATCCGAGATTTAGGAATTTGGTCGACAGAGAATACACAGATACCAAAATTAAGGCAGCTGATATGGCAAACATAAACTTTCTGAGTTTCAAAAAGTCCAGATTCAGGGGACCACTTAAAATATTAAACATCGGGTAATCTCCTAAATAGCTATCTTCTTGAGGCGTTTACCGCCATAAATTAGATTAATAATGGCACGAGAGCCTACGATGGCAGTAAACATCGACGTCAAAATTCCAATAGACAGGGTGACTGCAAATCCCTTAATCGGACCAGTACCCACAGCAAATAGAATTATCGCGGCTACCAATGTCGTGATATTGGCGTCGGCGATGGTTGATAAGGCCTTATCATAGCCATTATGAATTGCCTGTTGCACTGAGGTGCCGCTGCGTATTTCCTCTCGTATCCGCTCAAATATCAGTACGTTAGCATCAACTGCCATACCGACTGTTAGTACGATTCCCGCCATACCAGGTAGCGTAAGGGTTGCCCCCGGTATTAGTGACATGATTGCGACAATCAAAATTAGATTCGAAACCAACGCTACATTAGCGACCAGGCCAAACACCCGGTAATAAACAATCATGAACGCCAAAACTATTACCAGGCCGATTTGGATAGACAACATACCGAGCTCGATATTCTCTTTACCCAGGCTTGGTCCGATGGTTCGCTCCTCAACAATCTGGATTGGCGCTGTCAGAGCACCGGCTCGCAGTAAGATCGCTAATTCCTGGGCTTCGCGCGGAGAATCAATGCCGGTAATTCTGAAACGATTGCCCAGCACCGCCTGAATTGTGGCGACATTAATGACCGACTCCTCCTTACGGGGAGGTTGGGCGATGAGCTTGCCATCTTCTTCGATATAGTCTGTTTTGTACTCAATAAATACCGTCGCCATCGGTTTCTGAAGATTCCGTCGCGAAACAGCGGCCATTTGGTCACCACCTTTACCGTCCAGTACGATGTTCACCTGAGGTAAGCCGTTTTCATCGACACCAGAATTCGCATTTACAATGTGGTCACCGGTGACGATAACATCCCGGTAGAGCAGTTGCGGTGTGCCATTCTTCTCATAGAGAATCTCAGAATCACGCGGTACTCTACCCCTTAATGCATCACGAACGTCGCGATTGTAATTAACCAACCTAAATTCGAGTGATGCTGTGGCTGATAGAATTTTCTTAGCCTGGGCAGAATCTTGAACACCGGGTAATTGGACGACAATACGCTCTGGACCCTGGCGCTGAATGAGCGGCTCCGCAACACCCAACTGATTGACGCGGTTTCGCAGTGTGGTAATGTTTTGACGTACGGCCTCATCTCGGACTGTGCGTAATTGAGCATCACTAAAGAACGCCCTGAAGTTATAGGTATCCGATGAATCAAACGTTGAGAATGTTAGCTCCTGATACTTTGTGCGTAGAAAGTCATACGCCTTGTCTCGTTCTTCTTCATCACGGAATCGAACTGTCACCCCACCATTGGGGTCACGACTGAGTGGACGAACGTATCTCAGTCGCTCTTCCCTTAACTCGTCTCTGAACTCCGAAGCGAATGTATTTTCTCGCTTTTCAATCGCCGTATTCATGTCGACTTCCATCAGGAAGTGAATACCACCACGCAAATCCAAGCCCAGTTTCATCGGATCGGCACCGAGATCTCTCAACCAATCCGGCGCTGCCGGAGCAAGGTTCATTGCGACCGTAAACTCATCATTTCCATAGGCGTCTCTGACAGCTCTATCGACGCTGTAGTGTGCTGAAAGCTGACTGTCTGTGTCAGGAAAACGTACGACTATGCGTGATTCATTACGTTCCAGTGACTTGTATGGAATGCTAGATTGATCCAATACGCTTACAACAGTGTTTTCGAGTTCGCTGTTGACGAGCGCATCGCCCTGTGGCGAAATTTGCAGAGATGGATCTTCACCATAGAGATTTGGTAAGGCATACAGAATTCCCATGAGCAAGACCATGACAACCATGACATATTTCCAGGTTGGATAGGTATTAATGGGACGTGCATTCGGGATTTGTTGAGATAACATAGTTAATCCGTGCTTGTTAAATGACTGGCTTGTTGACTAGGAACCTAAGCGGTTACTTGTCCTTCAGGGAGCCCTTCGGAAGTACTTGCGAAATCGCATTTCGTTGCAGAGTGACTTCGACGTTGTCGGCAACTTTCAACTTCACGAAGCTGTCATCGACATTAGTAATCTTACCTGCCAGTCCGCCACTTGAGATAACCTCGTCACCCTTTTGCAGCGCATCCACCATGGATTTATGTTCTTTAGCACGTTTAGACTGGGGTCGAATCAACATGAAATAGAAAATAAGACCGAAGATGACCAGCATGATAATGCTCGACATGGGTGATGCCTGTCCACCAGCAGCGGCAGCATAAACAGTAGATTCAAAAATACTCATTGTGACCTCTAAATGGCGATCAAGTCGCCTGATTGTTATTAATTGCTGGGACCGGTTGGCCCAGATCCTTATAAAAGGTTTCGACGAAGTCGGCTAATTTACCCGTTTCGATTGCCTGACGCAAACCTCTCATCACATCCTGGTAATAGTGCAGATTGTGTATCGTAGCTAGCCTGGATGCCAGAATCTCATTGCATTTAAATAAATGATGCAAATAAGCGCGAGAATAATTCTTACAGCAGTAACAATCGCACGTATCACTCACCGGTGACGTATCCGTTTTATGGGGACTGTTTTTCATTCTTACAACGCCTGTGCGTGTAAATAAATGTCCATTACGGGCATTTCGAGTAGGCATGACGCAGTCGAACATGTCCACACCCCGCCTGACAGCCTCAACGATATCTTCAGGTTTTCCGACTCCCATCAAATACCTTGGTTTGTCTTTGGGCATACGCGGAGCAACATACTCAACAATGCGATTCATATCCTGTTTCGGCTCGCCGACCGATAAGCCACCAATGGCATAACCATCAAAATCCATCGCCACGAGCGCATCCATGGAGGTCTGTCGCAGATCCTCATACATGCCCCCCTGAATGATGCCAAACAATGCCGACGCATGATCGCCATGCTTAGTCTTACACCGCTGCGCCCAGCGCAGACTGAGCTGCATGGATTGCTCAGCCTCCTCATGAGTCGCTGGATAGGGTGTGCATTCATCAAATATCATGATGATGTCAGAACCCAATTCATGTTGCACCTGGATTGACCGCTCAGGATCGACGAAAATTTTACTGCCATCAATTGGCGATCGAAATTCCACGCCTTGTTCCGTAATCTTTCGCATTGCGCCGAGACTGAAGACCTGAAATCCTCCAGAATCAGTTAGTATCGGGCGAGACCAATGCATGAAATCATGCAGATCTCCATGCTGCATCACGACTTCGGTTCCGGGCCTAAGCATGAGATGAAATGTGTTGCCAAGAATAATCTCTGCGCCCAGAGTTTCGAGTTCCTCAGGCGTCATCGCTTTCACTGTGCCATAAGTACCGACTGGCATGAACGCCGGTGTTTGAATCGTGCCACGAGGGAAGGAAATCTCGCCTCGACGGGCCTCACCATCCTGGTTTTTAAGTTTAAACTTCATCGTCTTCACTCCTGCGGGTAAGAAACATCGCATCCCCATAACTAAAAAAGCGATAGCGTAACTCAATGGCCTGCTGATAGGCATGTCGGATGTTTTCAGTTCCGGAAAAGGCACTCACCAACATCATCAGAGTGGATTCCGGTAGGTGGAAGTTTGTGATTAAACAATCAACCAATTTGAATTTAAAACCAGGGTAGATGAAGATATCTGTATCACCGGTGCAGGCTTCCAGAGAGTCATTGAGTGCAATCGATTCAAGCGTGCGCATCGAAGTCGTACCGACTGCAATGATGCGTCCACCGTTTTGGCGCGTCGCATTAATGGCAGAAATAGTCTCTTGGTTCACCTCGTACCACTCAGAATGCATTTTATGTGTTTTGATATCATCCACTCTAACCGGCTGAAACGTCCCAGCACCCACGTGTAGCGTTACATATGCGCATCTGACACCCCGTTTTTGTAACTGTTGAATCACTTCTTGGGTAAAGTGCAATCCTGCCGTAGGCGCGGCGACAGCTCCATCCTGTTTAGCGTATACCGTCTGATAGCGCTGTTTATCGGAATCTTCTTCTGGCCTGTTAATGTAGGGTGGTAGCGGCATCTCGCCATGTTGTTCCATGATTTGTTGTAATGGCTCAATCGACTGAACGTGATAAAACTCGCCATCACGGCCAATGACCTCGAGCGATGCTTTGCCTATGAATAGGCGTGTTCCCGCTTTGGTCTTGTTACTGGATTTAATGTGGACCAACGCTTCGCATTCCGCCAGGAGTCGTTCAACGAGGATCTCTGCCTTGCCACCAGATTCCTTGGTTGCATACATTCTAGCCGGTACGACTCGAGTATCGTTGAATATTATCAGATCGCCCGCTTGCAGGAATTGGAGAATATCTTCAAATTGGCCATGACTGATATCGCCAGAGTCTCCATTTAGTCGAAGGAGTCGGCTTTTACTGCGATCTTTCAGGGGATACTTGGCTATCAACTCCTCGGGGAGTTCGAAGGAAAAATCTGCGCGCTGCATATGCTGAATAGTAAGCCATTATTCTAAGGTGTGCGGACTATACCGATGCGCTCCATCTCAGTCAATGAATGGCAGTGGCATGATTGCAATAATGAGGTCCTGCGATTCAATCTTGGCTTGAAGCAGGACCCAAAGCAAAAGAAAGAAGGTTAATACAGCAGAGTATCTTCTCTGTGATGTATTAAATTATAAAGACTGATAACCGGTAAGGTAGGCGTACTACGCCACGTGTAATCTTGAGAGCCGTTCTGCGGATCGACACTCTTCGACATAGCCATATCCGTGCTTCTGCCAGATTGCTATCGTCTCGCCTCGACCAGTGATAATACGAATTTCATTGTCAAGATCCTGTTTGACTGTGTTCTTCATGTAGGTGGAAATATACTTCCGCCACTCAGCAATTTGATGAAATTCTTTGAAGCTTTTTAACCCTGCGCGCATATCATCTCCCAGTGAATTATTGTTTTGAAAAGACTATCACAAATTGTCAATAGTGCGAGACTATTTTAGTCTTCGATCAGCTCTTTTCGAACAACTTTCAGTTGCTTAGGCGCATCTATTGAGACTGCGACACTCGCATTTTTGATGCGGTGCACAACAATCTCAATGGGAGCCTCGAACAGTTCGGCTACGGTCATATTTGGGTCAATTGAGTCGGATGGCTTGATAATAATTGACTGCTGGTTTTTTCTTGTTAGTGTTAACATCTCACTCCCTGAGGCACTGAGTACTAGCGTTACATTTTTTATACAGACTAATGTATCCTTTTTTACCTTGAAAAGGCAAACAACATAACCAAGAAAGTCATTATTTTTTAATAAGTTAGCGCAATATTAGAGATTGCCAAGTACAACGACGTAAATATGTCGTTTACATGATGATAGACGACACATATTTGTTGAGTATAATTTTGACATGAGTGAAAAAGACACCATTTTTAGCAAAGAAAAAACAGACCTTAGACCATTTGAGTTTGACCAGCAGGTCGCTCAGGTGTTCGAGGATATGATTCAACGCTCTGTTCCCGGCTATCGAGAATTGATAGAACAAATCGGTATTCTCGCTCCGCACGTGGTACAGCCAAATTCATCAATTTACGATTTGGGCACAAGCCTGGGTGCAGTGACAATGGCTATTCGACGGCGCCTGAAAGATAACAGTGTTCATGTTTATGCGGTTGACAACTCGCCAGCCATGATTGAACGGTGCTCAGCATTATTGCAGGCCTATCAATCTGACATCCCAGTAACGCTAGTAGAAAAAGATATTCAGCAATTAACGATTCAGAATGCCAGCCTCGTGGTGTTGAATTTCACACTACAATTTATCAGCGAACAAGAACGCTTACCGTTATTAGAAAAAATATACGCTGGTATGAATCCCGGTGGCGTTCTGGTGCTATCAGAAAAAATCGTGGACCCTAATCCAAGGCTTGGCGAGCTAGTCCAATCCTTGCATGCTGATTTCAAGCGCTCGCAAGGTTACAGCGAGCTTGAAATTAGCCAAAAGAGAGAAGCACTACAAAACGTGCTGGTTCCTGAGTCGACATCTGCTCATTTAAAGAGACTGTCTGACATTGGATTTTCAGAACAATCGCTCTGGTATCAACAATACAACTTTGCCTCTATCCTGGCGGTAAAATGATGCAGCTTGAAAAATTAATCAATACGCTAAACGAACTACAATTTGCGAATTGGCATCCAGCAGTCGCCAAAGCCATTGAGAAAGTGTTTGATCAGTATACGCACGGTGAGCTGGCAAAATGGGAGGCCATGATTAGTGAATTGCCTGACATCCCGATTGAGGATTACTTTTTGCGTGACCGGGTCGGATTCAAGGCCTCTACCCCATTGGACACGTCTCAACAGCAAGCGCTCACGAAACAACTAATGCTTTTGCACCCATGGCGTAAGGGACCGTTCTTCCTAGATAACATACATTTGGATACCGAATGGCGTTCTGACTGGAAGTGGGATCGGATCGCACCTCAACTATCGGATATGGACCAGCAGACGATTCTGGATGTTGGCTGTGGTAATGGCTACCACCTGTTCCGGATGTCGGGCATGGGGGCACGGGCGGTTGTTGGCATTGATCCTTCACAAAAATTTTATGCCCAATTTATGGCGATAAACAAACTCATGAAGGTAGACAATGTATGGCATTTACCTATTGCGCTGGAGGATCTACCACCGATTAAAGGCTTCGATAAAGTCTTCTCGATGGGGGTTTTATATCACAGGCGATCACCCATTGAGCATATCCGTCAACTGAAGTCGTTTGTTAGGAAAGGCGGCGAGTTAATACTAGAGACTTTGGTCGTCGATGGCGACGAATCGACTGCACTTGTGCCGACAGACCGATACGCGCAGATGCGTAATGTCTGGTTCTTACCATCTGTCTCTGCATTAACCCGATGGATGGCGCGCTGTGATCTTCAGGATATTCAGTTGATTGATATTAATCAGACAAGTCTTCAGGAGCAACGCAGTACCGACTGGATGACCTTTCACTCACTCGCCAATTATCTCGATCCCAAGAATACTAGTCTCACAGTTGAAGGTTATCCAGCACCGAAACGCGCCACACTAGTCGCCAGGGTTAATGACTAACACCGTTTGCCCTATCAGATAAAACAGGTACCAGTACCAGCAATGCCACAATAGCCATTTGGGTTCTTATGAAGGTATTGCTGGTGATACTCCTCTGCTAGCCAAAATGTCAGATCTGAGTTGATTTCTGTCGTGATTTCGCCAAAGCCTTCACCTGTCAGTGATGATTGAAATGACGCAAGGGAATCTAATGCTTGCTGGTTCTGATTGTCGCTGTAGGTCGTAATCATAGACCGATATTGTGAGCCCACATCATTGCCTTGGCGATTTCCTTGGGTCGGATCATGATTTTCCCAAAACACTTTCAGTAAGTCTGTAAATGCTATCTGATCCGGATAATAAATGACTTCAACAACCTCGGCATGACCCGTGGTACCACTACACACAGTGCGATAGTCGGGTTCGCTCATTGTGCCGCCCGCATAGCCAGCTGCTGTACGATATACACCAGGTAGACTCCAGAAAAGTCTCTCGACTCCCCAAAAACACCCCATTCCAAATAGAACGCGTTCGGTGTTCGCAGGAATGTCATCCTGTAAATCTACATTGAGGATAGTATGGTTCATTCAAATGTACCCTTGATAGTAATATGTTTGTCTTCTACGACTGGGATACCGCGGGCGATCACTGTATCAATGGTTAAGTCATCTTTGTCCAGCAACACCAAATCGGCATCATGATTTACCGATATGGAGCCTTTACGTTGTAATCCCAAGACCCGAGCTGGATTTAATGTGATAACCTGAATTGCTGTTTCTAGTGCGACATTCCTGTTTAGTACTGATTTTCTGACTTCTTCAAACAAACTTTCTTCAGTACCGACCTTTAAACCTGATAATTCACCCTGCTCATCAAAAACAGGCAAACTAGCATGGCCATCGGAGGAGAATGTAATCTGCTTGAGTGGCACCCCTTCATCCAATAGGTCTGCCAACGCATCGGAGCAGGCAGGTTCGCCCCTCGCCAAATCCATTTCTGTCGTGCTGGTGGTGAGATCGATGTAACCACCCTGTCTGGCCCAGTCCTTACCAGCCTCTAACAAACCAAGGTTACGATTAATATGCGTTGGGTAGAATTGCGAAATCGGTATATCAGTCTCTGATACGATTTGCTCCAGCAGGGATAAGTAGTCTGAACTGTCACCCATATGAATACTCACGATGCCTCGCTTTCCACTCAACATACCTCCTACCCTCGCCTCAGCTGCAATACGCGCCAACTCCTGGGCTGTTGGTACAGAAGACCTGTGATCGGCAATTGCTATCTCACCAACACCGATGAATTCAGGTATTAATATGATGTCATCTCTGACGGATCCGGTAATCGTTTTTACTGGGACCTGATAGGAACCTGTATGACAATAGCAACTAATACCCTCTTCCGTTAATGCCCTTGCTTTAGCCAACAAATCGGTAAGGCTACGCGTCGTTGAATCAGTCCCCAGTGCACCAATCAGGGTTGTGATGCCTGCCGTCGTGGCATCGGTGAAGTTCATTGCTGGTGTTCGTGTGTGAAAGCCCCCTTCTCCGCCTCCTCCAGTGATGTGAACCAGAGAATCTACGAACCCGGGAACCAGGTACTTACCCTTGGCATCAATGACCTTGCTTTCAGGTAGTAAATGGCGCTCAGAAACTGTGTCGGCAATCGCGAGTATTTGATTACCGGCAATTAATATATCTTGTAACCCCATCGGTAATGGGCTGAAAACATTAGCATTTTTAATTAATAACATGGTGAAATCGGGTAATTTAGGTGATAAGTGGTCGAATTGTGTGACCCCTGTCACAGTTTAGGTTAGCGGCGCTTTTCTTTAATTTCTGTCTGAATATACTAGCTTCGTATCCAGACAATTACCAGTAACAATTAAGCGAGAAATATCATGAAAAATTTTATTACTACTACCTTAATTTCAGCAGCTATCATCAGCAGTGTTACATTCACTACGCCTACTAAGGCTAATGAGCTACTCATTTTAGCGACATCACTATGTGAATACACTAAAGCGAATGACCGAAACGAGATCCGTAAACGCCTCAAGAAGTCACGTGTAAAACTACGTAGCATCTATGATGACATTCAGTGCAACGGCAAATCACTGTACGAATTTGCTCAAGCTAACGAAGCAACTGATGTCATGGCTTACTACGAGAAGCGCGTCAAAGGCAAAATCTAAACTTTTTACTGAAGTTACTCTAATTTCGAAACGGATTTCACGCACCATTTCCTTTGGAAAACTTCCGGTCACCACTCACTGGATAGAGTAACTCGCTTATAGGTGACCGGAAGTACCCTTTCTCTTTTAACAAATTCCTGATTTTTACAAACTCATCTACTAATTTGCATGTCGTAGATTAATTCCTGCTCCATCTGACCATCATTGGAAAACGTCCTTTCACACCATGTCGCAGATTCATTTCTGTCAATCAGTAACAAGGTAGAACTTCGCGTTCCGTATGTCTCTAAATGAATGAAGATGGACGATAATGCCTTCTCCCACGCTTTACTAATCCCTGTGTCGGGTAAATCCTGCTCAGCAGCGAGCGAACGATCGGCAAGAATACGAAACAATCCATCCATTTCTATTTTTTTATGCCCATTTAAATACTTGGATAAGGCATCGACACCTGAGGTCAACTTTGGCCAAGGTGTGTCTAAATTGGCATTGGAGAGACCATAAACTCCCGAACCTAGCTTGTTGTGAGTGTTTTCTACGTTATTGTAGACAGCGAGTTCAGACCATTTCCCATAGAGAAGATTGTAACCATTGTAGTGAGATCGAGTTGAAACCAATGAATC
This sequence comes from Enterobacterales bacterium, assembly GCA_965250035.1. GTDB lineage: Bacteria > Pseudomonadota > Gammaproteobacteria > Enterobacterales > CAXRAF01. Next base: position 1,073,919 of record OZ252282.1, read on the forward strand.
AGCATAGTTTGTACTTGGTCGTTTAAGGAAATCACTCACGAGGTGACCACGGCTTGGGGCCTCTGGATTATTCATCTTAGGATCGCGGAAATTTGTTAGGGCTGCGATATATCCTTGTCGATTCAAGCCCATCCAGGTGCCACCTGATTGCAGATCTCTACCTGCTAAAATATCAGGGTAATCATCCCAAAAATGACTCGTTTGCGTGGGGCGCCCATAGAACTCATCACGATTGGCAGCGATGACGACTGGGTAGTCAGGATGCTGGTTTACAGCAATAAATAATATGCACATTTAACTAATTACTTGATTGAAGGGGCTGAAAGTGTGAGAATTCACGACCTGCGCGCCTGTAGCTCAGCTGGATAGAGTAACTGGCTTCGAACCAGTCGGTCGGGTGTTCGAATCACTCCAGGCGCGCCAAATACTAAAAAGCCTCGCATTAGCGGGGCTTTTTGATCTTCAATCCCATCGCCCTCTCCCTCATTTCCTTATCATTCAGTTTTAAAAAACGAATAGCATTTGACCAGAGAATCGCTTCCTTTTGCTCAAGAGTCAGATAATCAGCATTGCGTATCACATCAATCGCAGGTGTAATCAAACCTGGCCAGTTCATTTGATCTGAACCGAACATTATCCGTCCGCCCCAACCGGCATTCACAAATCCTAGCAGTATTTCCTTAAACTCCTCATTGGTCCGCATCCAGGAAAGGCCTCCGATATCAAGATATATATTTGGATAGGTGTATAACATCATTTTCACACTATCCAGATATCCTTCTGCCATATGCATGATGGATACTCTTAGCTTGGGATATTTGTGCAGAACTGGCTCAAGTAGTGTTGGATCGGCTGCGCTGACCCGATATTTAGGAAAAAGAGAGAATGCTCCCGGTGGGCCTGCACCCATATGAATTGCGACAGGTATATCCAATTCTTCCGCAAGCGAATAAAAGCCATCCATCCGGCCATCATCAGGCGCAATACCTGCATATTGATTAGATATTTCACCGATAGCCATAAGATTATTCTCGGTAATGATTTTCCTAGCTTCTAGTGGGCCATAGGGATCTCGCACTAAATTTAACTGAAGACTAGGAAGAAACCTCTGTTGATTTTTTTCTTTCCATATTTTCAACATTTCCGGGCTTCCGCTAATAACTCCGATGGCATTATTTGCCTCCAATTCTGTTATTGTTTCCTTTAGCACCGCCTCATCCGTCATCGCCCCTCTCACTGGATTCTCACAAAGCGGATTCATTAACGAAGACAAAAATGTGTCGATCCATGGCTTCTTTGGATCAGACGGAGGCAAGTATTTCAACATTTCTGGGCAAGAAAAGGTCCCAATCGGTCCATTTGCATCTGCTCTTGAGGCATGAAGATGCATATCAAAGACTGGTCCAGTGTATACAGCATCATTTGCGAGTGATGCATAGGATAGAATCAACGGTAACAGGAATAGGATTGTTTTATTCATACTGGTTTACTCGTATTAGGCTATTTATCAAATATAGCACATAACCCCTTTTCTTCAGCTTATCAGCTATATGACATCCACACTGTCATATGACATTGAACCGCCTGACGCATTGCTGTCATCACGCTCAGCCTCTCTCCTATGTTTTACTGCTGTTAACGACGCAACAGGAGCAAAAAATGTCTGATACAATCCATGATAATAGACATGTTCACAGTGACATAAGCGAGGGCGATAAAGTGGAATTAGTTTCTCCAATGAAAGGATATTGGTTTTACTTTCAGGATGGTGATGACGAAATAGCCGTGTTCGGATCAGGCTGGTCTGGAAAAGAAATCGTATATTTCAATGACAATCCAGTATCGGAATGCCGCAACGTCAAATTCAAAAGCACGCATGAATTCGTCGCCAACGAAAAAAACTATCGTGTGGTCTATGAAGTCGTTGGAATGCTGAAGGGCCATGTGAAATGTAGTCTGTACATCAATGATAGGAAGACGGATGAGCAGAACAAGGCAGCACTAGTTAAGCAGGGAAAGATGAGTTGGACTACACTTGTTGTCTCTTTCATCATTGGCTTAGCTGTTGGCTATTCGTCAGTATCTTTGATTGTCTGGCTCACCGACCTGTTCTAGGCGCTAAGATGCAACTGCACTCTGAAATTATCAAGTCAATCCGTGACGATCGAGCCTGGACGCAGCAGCATCTAGCAGATGCGTGTGGTCTGAGTCTGCGAACGATTCAGCGGGTAGAAAAATATGGTAATGCCTCACACGAAACCGCACTTGGATTAGCCTCAGTACTGGAAATAGATTTGGAAGAATTGAAAGTCGTACCAAACAAGAACAAGATGATATTTGAGAAAGTGGATCTCAGACTTCAATTTCTGATGTTAGGAATCGCCCTTTTCAGTGGCACAATACTAGGCGCTATTATGATGTACAGCTGGGTAAGTTAGCCTAGGGTTGATTATAGATTGATGCCGTGCCATCGGCCGTTTTCTTAAAGCGTTTGTAGCTCCATTGGTACTGCTCTGGTGTTTGGATGATGTGTGATTCCAACTCTCGATTTAAGGCCAGATTGAACTCATTCAATTCCATTGTTCCAGTCAGGGATGTCGGATGAAATGACAACTCATAGCCGTCTTTTCTTTTCAGACAAGTAGCCATCCAGATATTGGCATTGGTCCTGTTCGCCAGTCCGTGTAGTAACGTCATGGTATAGGCTGGCATACCGAAGAACGGAGCAAACTCCCCACTACCTTCAGGCGGCTGTTGGTCCGGAAGTAGAAATAAGCAACGACCTTGTTTTAATATTTTCAGCATCTTGCGTACATCAATCGCCCGGGTTCGAACAACCTCACCCTTGTTACTCCCTTGCAGGCGAATACTTTCCAGCTCTTTGATTCTTGGCGGACGATATAGACCGGCCGATTCATATTCATTACAGAGATATGTCCACACAAGTTCCCAATTTCCAAAATGCGGGCTAATCACTAGAGTGCCTGGATCCTCAGCGAGTGCTTCTTCAAACGCCTCCAGGCCGGTAACCGATCGAATTAAACGTCGATTGTCCTTATAGTCGTTGAACCAGATATAAATAATTTCAGCTAAAAGTTCGATGTTATATTTGATATTCTGCTGGATGATGAGATCTCTTTCACTGTCACTGATATCAGGCAAACAGTGGCTCAGGTTGGTCGTAATCACACGTTTCGTATTGTTGGGCAAGAGGTGTTGCAAGACACTAACGGGACGCAACAAAAATTTCACGACTGGTAAGGGTAACAGTGCAAGGAACTTTATGAACGCGAGTACGAACTTAATTTTAATCGATTTTGATTTGGCATCTGACATGGTGAGTTATTATATAAATTAATCAGGGCTCGTGGATATGGAAAACTACTTAATTATTAAAACGATTCATAGTCACATAGCGATGCTGAGTGTTGGCATTTTTACATTTCGCGGCCTGATGTTGTTATTCAATGTAAATCACTATCAACATCGCCTGTTTCGCCTGATTACTCCACTCATTGATACGATTTTGCTGATTCTAGGTATTGCACTGGCCAGCTTCATTGGTTCGAGTATTCTGCAGGTGCCTTGGTTTATAACCAAACTCATTTTGCTGCTACTTTACATTGTCTCAGGCATTCTGGCCCTCAATCGCCTAAAGAAACGTTCGCAGCAAACCATGGCATTAGTAGTTGCCTGGTCCTGTGTCGCCGGGATTTTCTATCTCGCAATAAACAAGCCTATGTTGCTATAGATTAGTTTTGTGGTTTGAGGTGCTTTACAAAATTACATGGCTCGTGTCGAGAATCAAGCTGATCCGATAAGATGCCCTCCCAGGCGGTTCTACATGCACCTGTTGAGCCGGGCAAGCAAAAAATCACCACTCGGTTCGCCATTCCTGCAATCGCTCTGGATTGGATGGTCGACGTCGCAATTTCTTCATAGGAAATCGCTCTGAATATCTCACCAAAACCTTCAATGGTCTTATCGAATAAGACTGAGACAGCTTCAGGCGTTGAGTCACGGCCACTAAATCCAGTACCACCGGTGATCAGTATCGCCTGGACTCTGTCATCAGCAATCCAGCCTGAAACGATGGCACGAATGGTATAAACATCATCACGACAAAGTTGCCTATCAAACAATACATGGCCTTCTTCGACTAGTGCCCCCTGTAGAAAATCACCTGAAGAATCTTCGGCCAGGCTACGAGTATCTGATACCGTCAGAAGGCAGACATTAACGGGTATTTGGGTATCATCGGCATGCTCTGTCATGAGTTACTCCTGGGATTCTGATTCGTTGCAAACACACGTTAAGTGTTCTAGCTCTTCGGGTGTGTTGCAGTTGTAAAATTCTGATAGTTGTTGAGATGTGGGTACTAATGACGTTGTTTTAAAGGCCGTCGTAAAGGCTTTTATTGAAATACCACCAGATGCTAACGCCTCCTCACACAAAGATTCAATGCGTTGGTGGGTATCAGCCGTTATCGATAGCGCCAGGGGTAAAGGAAAATTATCATAATGAGCACATTCTGCATCTTGCAGGGCACGACGGAGCCTACTCAGCGACGCACTGCTCAACATTAGCATATCGACAGGTATGATTATTAGATCGCCCCTGAAATTCCGACTATCCAACTCTCCCACGCAAGCCGCGATACCCGCAACTGGCCCAATGTGTTCAAATCGATCCGGAATGGCACCCTCAAGTTGATTGCTGCTGACTAGATACGTATCGCAACCCAACTCACCTAGTTGCCGCTGACAACGTTCTAGAAACGTCTGGCCATTGATCGTCAATTGCGCCTTATCGCGACCCATTCGCGATGACTTACCGCCAGCGAGTATGGCCCCTGCTAGTTTAGATTTACCGGTCAAAACTAGCCATCACAATTTGCGACACAGATAGATTGATACTCAATCTGACCGCCACAGGAAACATAAGCCTCATCATACAACTGTCCGCAGTTAATCGCTTCAGAACGACATTGCCGGTGCAGGTCAGATAATATGCTTTGCAGTGAGGGCCTAACGGGTCGAATTGGTTCATCCGGAGCAGCGAGCCGATTCGCTCTTTTATTTGCTTGAGTAACGAGTTTGCGGCATTCGGGATATTCGGCCATTCTGGTCATATTGACATCGTTGGAGCAACGCACATAGGCGAGTTCTCCATCGGCTCGAATCAAACGTTGTTGCTCTTCATAGTCCGCCAGTAACAACTCATAACCGGTTTGGGCATCAATATAATCCTCGAGTGCGACCGTGTAGTCGCGTTCCTGAAGTTCTAGTATTCGTTCCGACTCTATCTGGGCGTTGCTATAGCACTGCGCGATATTATCCTGATTGGTGACCTCACAGCTATTTCTGTCACGATCTGCGCGCTCCAGACAGCTTTTACCAAAATCAGTGACGGGAGGAATATAGTTCTTTACCTGCTGCATGCGGGGTCCACAGGCACTAATCAGATATAACATACTGATGATTGTCAGGAGATTGATTGCTCTCATAGATAGCGTGTCCTTTATTTTTTTTACACTAATATCATAATAAATATTCATTACTGAACAAAGACTGAATGTTTATCCATTCATACTGCTAGACGTCTAAAATTGTGCTGTGTAGAATAGCTCTGCCGGAATCAACAGGATAGACTTATGAGTAAATGGGACGGAAAGTATATTAACCCATATGTAGAGCATGGTAAAAAAAGTGGTTCAGTTAAGAAAATCACTGTTTCAATACCATTCAAAGTTCTAAAACTTTTGACGGATGAAAGAACACGTAGACAGGTCAATGATTTACGGCATGCAACGAACAGTGAGTTACTATGTGAGGCGTTTCTTCATTCCTTTACTGGCCAGCCATTACCGACCGATGAAGAACTCAACAAAAGCAACCCGATACCGCCACATTGGATAGAAGACGATAACGATAATGAGGCGGATGAATAACTATGTTACGTAGAACAAAAATTGTAGCGACAATCGGACCGGGCTGCGATCAACCCAAAAAACTTGAAGAACTGATTCTTGCTGGCGTGAACGTGGCCCGACTAAATTTCTCTCATGGAAAGCCAGAGGATCATAAACGACGAGCCAAACTAGTCCGAGAGATTAGCCAGAAGCATGGCCTGTTCGTTGCCCTACTCGGCGATTTACAGGGTCCAAAGATACGCATATCGCGTTTTAAGAATGGCAAAGTCACACTCACAGAAGGTGCAAAATTTACACTTGATAGCGCGCACGATGTTGAAGCCGGTACTGAAAAAATAGTCGGTATCGATTACAAGGAGCTCCCGCAGGATGTCTCAGAGGGAGACACCCTATTGCTTGATGATGGACGAGTACAACTTAAAGTACTGGAAGTCAGTGGTAGTAAGGTTCATACAGAAGTGATCATCGGCACAGAGCTATCGAATAACAAAGGCATCAACAAATTAGGTGGTGGGATATCTGCCGCAGCACTCACTGAAAAAGACTATGAAGATATTAAGTTAGCCGCTGAGATTGGTGTTGACTACCTTGCCGTGTCTTTTCCACGCGATGAACGCGACATGCACGAAGCTCAAACACTCGTGAAGGCCGCTGGTTCCAAGGCAAAGCTGGTGGCTAAGATTGAGCGCGCCGAAACAGTTACTGATCCTGCTATCCTGGACGATATTATTCTAGCTAGCGATGCCGTGATGGTCGCCCGTGGCGATCTTGGTGTTGAAATTGGTGATGCCCAGTTAACTGGTGTGCAAAAACATATCATTAAACGCGCTAGGACTCTCAATCGATTGGTCATTACAGCGACCCAAATGATGGAGTCAATGATTGACTCACCGATTCCGACACGCGCGGAAGTATTTGACGTGGCAAATGCCGTCCTTGATGGGACAGACGCTGTCATGCTGTCAGCTGAGACCGCAACGGGAGCATATCCGGTTGAAGTGGTTGAGACTATGTCTAGGCTTATCGCAGGCGCTGAAACCAATAAGATTTCTAAAGTCTCACAACATCGCGTGGCAGAGATCTTCTCCTCGACGGATGAAGCCATCGCCATGTCCACAATGTATGCAGCAAATCATCTGAATGGTGTTAAAGCCATACTTTGTCTCACGGAGTCTGGTGCCACACCGCTCTGGATGTCGAGGATAAGGACTGCGATTCCGATCTATGTACTGACACGACATGAGAGCACCCGAAATCGAGTCGCACTGTTCCGTGGTTGTGAAGCAATTCCCTATGACGCTACCTTAGTGCGGCGTAAAAACGTCAATAAACTTGCCGTACAACAGCTATATGACCGAGGCATCGTAAAAAATGGTGATCTCGTAATCCTGACGAAAGGTGATCAGATGGGTATCGATGGCGGAACGAATGCCATGAAGATACTTGTCGTTGGAAAAGTAGCTTAATATCAACATGTTAAGCTTTGTATCTAATGTGTTTTCTTGCCCCTGCGCCTGCAGCCTGTGATCCTAATTGTTACTCTCTGATTACAGCGTAAAGCATCTTAAGCAGGTCCTGAACAATCATTCAGAGTTCCCGTATAGGTCACCTGATTTTCCCGATCCGGTTGAATCAGCCATCCTAATCGCCTTGCATCCCGTCGCAGAGGAATGGCACGTCTTACTCACGAAGCGATCGGAAAATCTGACGTCCCACCCGGGTCAAATCAGCTTTCCCGGTGGCCGAATTGAGCCGAATGATGAGAGCTTAGTAGCCACTGCTATAAGAGAAACAGAAGAGGAAGTCGGCATACCTGCTGACTCGGTCGATGTTATCGCTCAGTTAACACCAGTTACGACGCTGACGGGATATCGTATTCATCCGTACATTGGTGTCTTAGACGCAATTCCAGAACTTAACTTACAAATTGAAGAAGTGCAGGACGCGTTTAATGTACCACTGCAATGGCTTATTGATAGCAATAATATCGCCATCGTCGACCGAAAAATCAACGATCGGACCATAAAAACATTTCGACTAGATTGGGAAAATCATACTATCTGGGGTGCTACGGCCTTGATGATCGCCGAGTTAGGTTTTCGACTGACAGGCTACAATCACTTCAAATAGCTAACTAGGCTATACAAGGCCAGCATGAGCACTACTGAACCGGCAATACGCCGAATGAGTGGTTGTGATAGATAGACCAGTAAATGATTAGCCCCCAAAGACATTGTGAACATTGCTGGTAAGGTCCCAAGCCCGAATGCAACCATGACTAATGCTCCCGACATTGGGTCGGCTGCACTCATAGACCAAAGCAGGATCGAGTAGACTAAGCCACAAGGTAACCAGCCCCAGAGAAAGCCCAAAGTCAATGCATGTGCTGGTTTGCGTAGCGGTAGAAATTGCCGTGTAATGGGAGAAATTTTTCGCCAAATTGGTAATCCAATCCGCTCAATCTTCGCGAAGCCTGGAAACCAACCCGCCAGATAAAGCCCTAACCCAATCATGAATATCACTGATAACAATCCTACAACGGTTCGGTAAAGCTCACTATCTGACTGTTGCGACAGTTGCGATCCAACCAATGCCACCATCGCGCCCGCGATCGCGTACGTAATGATCCGGCCAATTTGATATAGCAACGCCAACAGACGGCTGTTTGCAGAGTCAGATGACATCCCAAGTGCTGTGGCGATGCCTCCACACATAGCAACGCAATGCAAACTACCGAACAAGCCAGCAATGAATGCACTGACTAGTTGTAACTCAGCCAGATTCATTAGATTCTGATGACACCTTATCTTTACGATTCTGTTGCTTATCATCCATGATGACTTTCAAGCCTTGTGATTCCATATCATCGTATTGGCCATCCCGTATTGCCCAAAAAAATACGGCTATTGCAATGATCAGGAAAATCAAAGCGATAGGAATGAGCAAAAACAGTATGTCCATATTAGATTACGATACGCGGTTATTTCTTTGTCAGCCGAAGTGCGTTCAACACCACGACCAGTGAGCTGAATGACATCCCAATGGCTGCTATCCAGGGCGTAACCCAGCCAATCATTGCCAACGGTACACCGATTAAATTATAACTCACAGCCCAGGTGATGTTCTGTTTAATTATTTTGCGCGTCGTCGTAGATAACATAGCAGCATAGCCTACTAGTGATAGGTCATCTTTTAGCAAGATCATGTCAGCATTGACCTTGGTTATGTCTGTTGCCTGTGCCATGGCAATGGACACAGTCGCAGCTGCCATTGCAGGTGAATCATTGATGCCATCACCCACCATGACAGCATGTCGTGCCCCCTCCCCACTCGTTTTTTGCGATTGCAAATTAGCGATATAGTCTAATTTTTCCTGTGGTGTAACTCCCGCTTTGACCAGATTCAAGTCGAAGCCTAATTGCTGCGCTATATGATTAACATGACCCGAACGGTCGCCACTCAATAAATGCAACGTTTTTCCTGTTGCTTTGAGTCGCTCGATGAGAGCATATGCTTCAGTACGAACTTCGGTAGTCAACAATAGTTCAGCTGATTTCACTTCATCCACCAATAGATAAAGCCTGATATGCTCGCGATCAAACTCCTCAGCTTCGTCTTCATCAGGCAGCAAATAGCTATTGCCTATTTGATAGGTAATGCCATCACACTTCGCCTCTAATCCAATTCCCGGCAGGCGTTTGAGACTCTCCAACCCGATTGAATCGGTGTCTATCGATTCAAAGGCACTGGCGATAGGATGCTCAGATTGTCTCTCCATTGCTGCAATGACTGCCAGTAGTTCAGAATCTGTCTTATCACTGAGATTCTTCATTGATAGTAGTGAGAAACGACCCGTGGTGAGGGTTCCGGTCTTATCAAAGACATAATCAGTCGCCTGAGCCAGGTTAAATAGTGCCCCAGCCCGATTTATTAAAATGGCACTGGAAGTCATATTACCCATCGCTGCGGTAATCGCGACAGGAGTGGCCAGCGAGAGCGCACAAGGACAAGTAATAACCAACACCGCTAGGACAGTAGCAAACATCATGTCAGGTTCATGCAGATACCAATATGCGGCCGTTACCAGTGCCAGAATAAGAATAGCAGAGACAAAATAGCTGGCTATCTGATTAGCCAGCGTCTGGATTCTTGGTCGAGTTTCTCGTGCATCCTGTAGCAGTTTAATGATGGACGCCAGCGTGGAGTTTTCTACTCTGCTAGATACTTTTATCTTGAATGCATCGGATGTATTGATGGCACCTGCTGGTAGGATTTGTTGTGCACGTCTTCTTATTGGCGTTGATTCACCCGTCAATATGGATTCATCTATTTCAGCGAAGTCATCGAGTAATATACCATCACAGGGGATCTGGCTCGCTGGTTTCACGATAAGTACATCACCAGGCTCAACATCATCCAGCAGTACTCGTTCCTGAATGCCATCACGAATCCTGATTGCAATCTCGGGTTGAGAGCCTAAACGCTCTTCCAACACCCTCCCGGACTTGTGAATGGCATTCATTTGTATATAACGTCCGGTCAATAGGAAAAATACAAACATACTGACCGAGTCAAAATACACTTCGCCAATCCCACTAAAGGTCGCATACACACTGGCACTCCAGGCTGCGAATATGGCAATAGTGACAGGAACATCCATATTGACCGCTTTATTTCTGAGGCTTTTGTATGCAGACATATAGAATGGGCTAGCTGCATAAAACACAACGGGAGTCGAGATCAGTAGACTAACCCAACGTAATAAATGCCAGTTGCTGACACTCATTTCCTCATGCAGATCCAGATAAAATCCAAGACTGTACATCATGACCTGCATCATCCCCAGGCCAGCGATCGCAAGGCGTTGAAGAAAACGTTTTTTCTCTTTGATTAACGACTCTTCTCGGGCAGCCATGTCATAGGGCTGGGCTTGATAGCCCAGATTTGCGCAGTTCCGCAAGATATCGCTTAGCTGAATCGTTTCAGGATCCCAGGTTACAAGCGCCCGACTTGTAGATTGGTTAACGCTGATCTTAATGACACCGTCTAGCTGACTTAATCTGGTTTCAAGCAACCAGGTGCATGCAGCACAAACAATGCCTGATACCATTAAGGAAATCGTACGGTGGTTCGAAGATTCTTGCCTTAGATACTTATCCTGAACCTTATCCCGGTCGTAGAATAATAGTTGCTCCAGATCAAACTCAATGTCTTTTGGGGAAACCTCGGGCATTTTTTCTCGAAATTGATAGTAGTCATCTAACCCCATCGAAACGATTGATTCGGCGACCGCCTGACAACCTGGACAGCACATATACTGCCTGGTATCGGATATGTTTACGGGATAGGCTTTACCCTGAAGATTTGGCAGGCCACAGTGATAACAGAACGAATCTGTACTAGTCATCTATAGTTTACTGGGTATGAGATCTAGGCTTTTGCTGGCAGCTGATAACTCAGATTTTATCAGCCATTGCTGAGGGTCTGATAGCCTCAGATACCAACGGCCATCCGTAGGATTCGGAGAAAGCCCCTGATAAGAACCATCTAGTTGGCGCTTCAGCGACATGACGAAATCTTTCTCAGAAAACGTAGGATGTACAAAATTAAGTGATAACACATCTGATTGCGGTTGAGTGCCATTAAACCTGATGTAGATGAAGTTTCCTTCCAGACGTTCTAATCTGGCTTGAAGTCCTTTTTCATAGGCGGTGTTTTGTAGGTCAGTCCTTTGATTTATCGCCTTGCCTTCCTTGTAGTAATCATCGACAACCATACTATCGGCGTTGTTAAATGCGATGATTACGGTAGTAATCCCTGCGATAACTGCAGAGGCCGGTAATGCGATGATGAACCAGGGCCAGAATTGCTTATACCATGGTTTTATTTGTTGTTCTGATGCTTGATTACTCATTGATACATTCATCGCTATAAGTCATTAGCCATTGCATTTATCGTTTGGCCGTTGGGCCAAGAAAACGACTCTCTGATTCTGCCACAACTGTTGGATCTTCTATAGCTTTTGCAGAAAATACGATGGTGTTTCTGCCCAGACCGAGATTAGCAGGATCAACTTGTAGCCGAATTGGAAGCGTGACAACTTGTCCTGCTGGTACCCTAACACTTAGATCGCCCAGTACATTAATGTCATCGATACCAGATACCGAGAGAATGTAGGTTCGTTCCTCTTGTGACATATTTAGCAGTTTAATACTAAACACATTTTCAATGAGACCTTCAACCGTCGTCGTGTAGAGCGTATTTCTATCGCGTATGACATCAACCTCAAAAGGTATCCGTTGGTTAAGTGCATAAACGAAACTCGCGAAGACTGTGATGAGTATGATGGCATAAAAAATCATCCTTGGACGAATGATATGATGAGTTTTACCCTCATTGGCGTGTTCGTTCGTGTATTTTATGAGCCCTTTGGGATAACCCATCTTGTCCATTACGGAATCGCAGACATCGACACAGGCCGCGCATGCAATACACTCATATTGCAGACCATCCCGAATATCTATGCCTGTCGGGCATACATGAACACATTGTTCACAATCTATGCAGTCACCGAGTCCTCTTGATTGATACTCTGTATCACTCTTCTTGCGCGAACCTCGGGACTCCCCCCGTTTTTCATCATAGGCAATAATGAGTGTATCTTTATCAAACATAGCGCTCTGGAATCGAGCATACGGACACATGTATATACAGACCTGCTCTCGCAGATAACCGGCATTACCGTATGTCGCGAAAGAATAAAATAGAATCCAGAATAGCTCCCAACCACCGAACGAAAATGTCGGAATCATGGCTACCAGATCTCGGATCGGCGTGAAGTAACCAACGAAAGTAAAGCCGGTAAATAATGCGAATGAAAGCCATGCCAACTGCTTGGTCACCTTAATGCGAAATTTTCGCAGGCTCATCGGTTGCTTGTCGAGCTTCATGCGCTTAGAGCGATCACCCTCTATCACTCGTTCCATCCAGATAAAGGTCTTAGTCCAGACAGTTTGTGGACAAGCATAACCACACCACAGGCGACCTGCGAGCGCGGTGAAAAAGAATAGCGTCAGTGCCGCGATAATTAATAGCCAGGTTAGATAGACAAAATCCTGCGGCCATAGGGTGATATTGAAGAAGTTGAACTGTCGATTCGGCAGATCGAGCAAAATTGCCTGTTTATCATTCCAGGTGATCCAGGGTACCCCATAATAGAGTCCGAGGAGCAACCAGGCAGCCAGGGCACGCAAGTTGGAAAAATAGCCAGTGACTTTACGACTATATACCTTTGGTGCCTTGGCATAGAGGCTAGTCGGATTTTTTACCTTAAAGACATCCGAAGACTCTATTTCACCCTTGGCATGATTCATAGTTAAACTGCCTTCTATGTTGCCGAGATTTTACTTCTTACTTAGAGAATAGACGTAGGTGGCCACCAGATGAATTTGTTCTGGCGTTAGAATCTCCGCATGCGATGGCATGATGCCATTACGTCCATTGCGTAACCCTTCAGCTATCGCTGCCTCTGAACCACCGTATAGCCAGATATCATCGGTCAGGTTGGGTGCGCCTAGTAGTTGATTGCCCGTGCCATCGGCTCCGTGGCATGCCGCACACATCATGAACTTTTCTTTGCCTTTCTCTGCAAAGCCAAAATTCGCCTTACGACCAGACAGCGACAACACGTAGGCCACCACATCATTGACACTTTCTTCACCAATTACAGGCACCTGAGGTGGCATAATGCCATTGCGTCCATTGACTAATGATTTGACGATATCATCCGGTGTTCCGCCGTAAAGCCAATCATCATCCGTCAGATTAGGATAGCCGGGGGATCCTCGTCCATCCGAACCATGACAAGCCACGCAGGCTGTGCCGAAGATCCGCTGCCCCATACCTACTGCTGTTGGGTCGTTAACAATCTCTTCGATGGGCAATGCCGCATACTTGGCAAAGATCGGGCCATATTTCTCGTTATGTGCGACGACTTCAGCCTCATGCTGACCGGCTGATGTCCAGCCTGTGATGCCTGCAAATTTACCGAGCCCAGGATACAGAACCAAATACACGATCGAGAAGATAATCGTAATGTAGAACATATATAACCACCAGCGAGGCAAGGGATTATTGTATTCTTTAATACCATCGTAACTATGACCGGTTGTGCCGTCTTCATCACCGATATGATCAATATCTCGTGTGTAGAACAACAGTGCGAAACATCCCACGATATTTACGACAACCAATAAAATAATGTACCAACTGATAAAATCACTCATTAGTACTTTCCTCACGTTGTGCTTTTATTTTTTCGGCGACCTCATCATCGAACGGTAAAAGTTCCGCTTCTGAGAACGCCTGTTTTCTTTTGCGACTGTATGCCCAGATCACCAGGCCGATGAACATGATCAGCAATACTGCTGTTCCTATACCTCGATATGCTTGTAGTATTTCGTCCATCATCAGGCCTACTTATTCTTCATTTCCAATCCCAGACCCTGCAGATATGCGACCACTGCATCCAGTTCAGTTTTACCTCTAACTGCATCCGCCGCACCGGCTATATCCTCTTCGGTATAGGGCACGCCCAATGTCTGCAAGACCTGCATTTTACGAGCCGTGTATTTGCCATCCAGTGTGGTTTCATCCAACCAACCAAATGCTGGCATATTTGATTCAGGAACCACATCACGAGGATTGATCAAATGCACCCGATGCCATTCATCAGAGTATCTCCCGCCAATCCTGGCGAGGTCCGGGCCGGTTCGCTTGGAACCCCATAAATGTGGATATTCATATACATCCTCACCGGCAACCGTGTAATGCCCATAACGCTCAGTCTCAGAACGGAACGGACGCACCATCTGGGTATGGCATGTATTACATCCCTCGCGGATGTAGATATCTCTACCCTCTAACTCCAGTGCTGGATAAGGTTGCAACCCATCGACGGGTTCAGTGGTTTCAGTAATAAAGAACAGTGGAACAATTTCAGCCAGACCACCAAAGCTGACCGCAATGATGATGAGGATAGCCATCAGGCCGGTATTTTTTTCAATCTTTTCATGACTCATGATAGTTCCCCCCTAGTGAGCCGCCGCTGGTATGGCAGTGTCCACTTCAGCACCTTTGGCAGATTGCACCGTTCTGATGACGTTATATAACATGATCAACATCCCGCTGAAGAACAATAAGCCACCGACAAGACGCACACCGTAGTAAGGATATGTTGCCTCTAATGACTCGACAAAACTGTATGTCAGGGTGCCATCTTCGTTCACAGCACGCCACATCAGGCCTTGCATTACACCCGCAATCCACATGGCTGTGATGTACACAACGACACCGATAGTTGATACCCAGAAGTGCCAACGGATGAGTTTAATGCTGTACATACGATCCACACCGAACAGTTTAGGGATCAGGGAATACATGGTGCCGATGGTAATCATCGCGACCCATCCCAGGGCTCCGGAATGCACATGACCAATCGTCCAATCTGTATTATGAGACAAGGCGTTAACTGTTTTGATGGACATCATTGGACCTTCGAATGTCGACATACCATAGAACGATAGTGCCACAATCATGAATTGCAGTATCGGATCCTCGCGCAGCTTATGCCAGGCACCAGATAAGGTCATAATACCGTTGATCATGCCTCCCCATGATGGGGCTAATAGAATCAACGAGAAAATCATTCCCAGTGACTGGGCCCAATCGGGTAACGCACTGTAATGCAGGTGATGCGGTCCAGCCCACATATAGATGGCTATCAGGGCCCAGAAGTGAACAATCGATAGCCTATAAGAGTAGACCGGGCGCTGTGCCTGAACCGGCACGAAGTAATACATCATGCCCAGGAATCCGGCTGTAAGAAAGAACCCAACGGCATTGTGGCCATACCACCATTGCACCATCGCATCGATCGCGCCAGGATAAATCGAGTAAGATTTGGTTAGACTGACCGGATACTCGAGCGAATTAACGATATGTAAAACGGCAACGGTTAAAATGAATGCCCCGTAAAACCAGTTAGCGACATAAATATGAGATGTTTTTCGTTTCACTACGGTGCCAAAAAATACGATGGCATAAGCGACCCATACAACAGCAATCAGGATATCAATAGGCCATTCTAGTTCGGCATACTCTTTAGAGGATGTCAGACCCAAAGGTAGCGTTATAGCCGCTAGTACAATTACCAGTTGCCAGCCCCAAAACGTGAACGCAGCCAACTTGTCCGAGAAGATCCGGGTATGACAGGTTCGCTGAACCACATAATAGGAGGTCGCAAATAGCGCACTCCCACCGAATGCAAAAATTACTGCATTGGTATGTAGCGGTCGCAGTCGACCGTAGGTGAGATATGGTATATTTGTGACCAGATCCGGCCAAATCAGCTGTGCGGCTATGATTACGCCGACCAGCATACCAACAATACCCCAAATAACAGTCATAATCGCAAATTGCTTCACGACCTTGTAGTTATATTCGTTAGTTTCCATAAAGTTCACGCCTATATTGCAAGGAATTAATTAGTATTGTTTAGATGTGTTGTTAGCTCACCCGATGAGATTAATTATTATTGCTCAGGTGTGTTGATAGCCCATCTAAAGAATTTATTTCATTGACTCAATGTAAGCTGCTACATCGGCCATTTGCTTATCATTTAACATGGTAGCGAAAGGGATCATCCCTGCCGCATCCGGATCGCCAGCACCACGCTCGCCGCTCTTAAATTTCTTTAGTGCCGATTCGACATACCATGCAAACTGTCCGGCAACCTTTGGAGCCTTTAGCATCTCATTGCCTTCGCCATTTGCGCCGTGGCAAGCCTGGCACTGCATATATATTGTCTTACCTGCCGCAGCATCACCAGCATAAGCTGTCGTTGAGAATAACGCTGTGGCGACTAGACCGACTATCAAGATATAAAATCTCATTGTGTTTCTCCTTTTTACCCGTCTGTTAGATCAGATATACGTCGCTACTATTATTATTATTTGAGGATCTTATGACATTAATCATAAGGCACCCATCAGGACGTCTGATATGAATTGTAGTAGATTGAATTTTAACCTTGTTGACTTAGATCAATCTATCTCACTGAAACTTCTATTGTCCGATAAATTCTAATGAACGCCGAAGAGAGTGGAGTCTTATTGAGGCTATACCCCACCCTGGCGTTGAAATTTACGCGGTGTTGTATCGTAGTAATCTTTGAAGCAAGTACAGAAGTAATTCGGAGAACTGAAACCAGATGCCTCAGAGACTTCTGAAATCGTCTTGTGGCGTAATAATGCAGCTGCCGCTTGTTTCAGGCGATAGATGCGAAGTAAGTCCATCGGCGACAAGCCGGTGATATTTTTTATCTTTCGCTGTAACTGCCGCACACTATAATTAAGATGACTTGCGATTTGAGCAATATTGAGCTTGTTCTCAGGATAATGTACCGCGAAGAATTCAATCATCTCTTCGATCAGGGCCCGATCCTTCACGTTGTATGTCGATGGATCCAGGTCCAGCTTCTGGGTGATGTAATCTTCTGGCTCGCTGGACATCATCTCGGATCTGACTTGCAGCAGATTCGACATCTTCAGGTTTAGCTCTTCATAGTCAAATGGCTTGGCAATAAAGTCATCCGCCATTGCGCGCAAACCCTCAAGACGATTCTCGCGAGTATTATAGCCGCTGAGGAGAATGGTTGGGATGTAACGCGTTTCACGTTTCGATTTCAGTAGCCGAACAACTTCAAGACCACTCATTCTAGGCATTTGAACATCGCAAATAATGATGTCTGGGACAATTCGGTTTGCCATCTGCAAGCCTTCAATGCCATCAGAAGCGATGATACATTCATAGGTTTCAGAGAAGAGCTCCGAGAGGAAATCTGTGACATCTGGCGAATCATCGATTATGAGCAGACGCTGTTTACTTGTCTGACTGCTAATATCATTTGACATCGATTGCATATACATCCTTTTGGTACATGTCCCTATAGGTTAGTGATGCAGCCGTGTATCACATCTTCCTATATTAATAGTATTTCATGCTAAGTCAACCGATCTGCCGAAGCAGATGGTTGTTCGCATTATTAAAAATAACGACTATAGTAGATTTATATCCCCTGACAATATCAAAGTGTTAAAAAGATAGGAGATTCCATGATTTATATCAAATGTTCACTGATGACTATCGTCCTTTTGTCAGGTCAGCAACTTCTATCTAATGATGAGATTATTCACCCTGAAAGTGACCTGGCTGTCGGCGTCAATCTAGGAACAAAGGGATTAGGATTTGAGGGTTTGTTCAATGTCAGTGACTCACTCAATCTGAGAGCCACCTACAGCCAATATGAATTTAGTGAATCATTCGATGAGGATGGAATCTCATATGACGGTGATCTGGATGTTGATGTCATTGGTGCCATTGTTGACTACTATCCAATGCAGGGTAGTTTCAGGTTATCAGCTGGTTATTACAATAACGGCAGTGCGATCGCAGCCCAGGCTCAGCCTGAATCAAGTGGCACAGTGAATATCAACGGCTTTGATTATGCCCTATCGGGTGAGTCCGTGCGGACTGATATTGATTGGGATTCCGGTGCACCATATTTGGGTATTGGCTGGGGTAATGCCTTTGCAGAAGGTTCCGGATTTTCATGGGCAATTGACTTCGGTGTTCTCCTAACCGGCGAACCAACAGCGACACTGACTGCATCACAAGGACTTTTCACACAAGCCGAATTATTTGGTCGTGATCTGACGACTGATATTCGCGCTGAGGAAACTGAACTCAACAATGACTTGAGTGACTTTGATATATATCCAGTCGCCCAATTGATATTTACCTATAGCTTTTAAAGTTGCGTTGGTCCCTTGGGGTGCAGCGAACGAAGTTAGCAAAGCATGCTTTGCGTGAGCGGAACGACAAAAATCTATGATTTTTGGCTGGGGTGCAGTTCAATGAAGCACAGAAGATCTTAGATCAATATAGCAATGATGGTGCCCTGGGGTGCAGCGAACGAAGTTAGCAAAGCATGCTTTGCGTGAGCGGAACGACAAAAATCTAAGATTTTTGGCTGGGGTGCAGTTCAATGAAGCACAGAAGATCTTAGAGCAATATAGCAATAATGGTGCCCTGGGGTGCAGCGAACGAAGTTAGCAAAGCATGCTTTGCGTGAGCGGAACGACAAAAATCTAAGATTTTTGGCTGGGGTGCAGTTCAATGAAGCACAGAAGATCTTAGAGCAATATAGCAATAATGGTGCCCAGGGCCGGAGTCGAACCGGCACAGTATTTCTACCGGGGGATTTTAAGTCCCCTGCGTCTACCAATTTCGCCACCTGGGCATAGGTGGGAAGTTATTAACTTCACTTTTGGCATCGCTCAAAGCGAAGGCGCGACTTTAGCACAATTCCCTGCTTTCGAGCAACGCTAAAGACGACAAATTTCCTACAAATCCTGAAACAATATTAGACTGGGTCATATGGGTCGCTGCATCTATAATTTCAGGCGCATGAAACCTACACAATCTAATAACAAGGACCTGACATAATGCGCCTATTCATCATAACGACCATCTGTTTACTATACGCTGGAGTGAATCTACATGCACAGGATGATCCATCGAAAGCCCCTCGAGAGGCACTGGCTAAACTTGATGGTATTGTCGGAAATTGGTCTGTCACCGCCCATTATTATGATCAGCAGCAATCGAAGTATGTGCGTCAAGCCAACTCAATCATGTCGATACAACCAATTCTCAAAGGACTTGGCTTACGAGAAAAGCCCATCAAGGTAATCGATGGCGAAACTATCGGCATTGAAGTGACATTCGGCTATGACCAATATCGCAATGTATACCGGTTATTTGTACTCGATGATAGTTATGGTGTTCCTGATGTGTATGAGGGGAATATCACCGATAACAAACTGGTCGCGACAAACATCGGTCAGGGGACAGACTATCCACTACAGAACGGTGGCAAATTAGAGTTTCGCTTCTCAATGGAGTTAGGTGGAGACTCTCGACTCCTAATGATAGACATGACAGCCGATGCCGGTAAGACATGGCTGCCAATGTATCGCTATGAATACGAGAGGATTAAGGACTAATCCTCTCAAGGACTCTTAATCCCAGCTCAAACCACCGCCGGTTTGATACTCAGTAACTCGCGTTTCGAAGAAGTTCTTCTCTTTGCGAATATTGGCCTGCTCGTCCAACCATGGGAAGGCACAGGTTGCATTCGGATAGGGCTGCTCAAGGCCTAATTGCTGAGCTCTACGGTTAGCGATAAATCGATACTGTTGGATGTGTTCTTCTGCGGTATAGCCGAGTATTGGATTCTCTAACAGGTATCTTGCATAGCCTGTTTCAGCGGCCTCAGCCTCTTCCCACATCTCTTTGATCGCTTTAACATCCAAAGTAACGTTGTTTTCCATGATGATTTGCGATACCACGCGAATACCGAAACCTGCATGCATGATTTCGTCACGCATTATGTACTGTAACTGTTCAGCGGTACCCTTCATCAGCCCACGTCGCTGTAATGAGAATATCGGTGAGAAGCCATTATAGAACCAGGTCCCTTCAAAGATGGCCGCGAAGAAAATGTAAGCCATGACGAAGTTGTTGAGTTCATCCTGGTCATTCAGATCGATGTCTGCTCGGAGTATTGAATTCAATCGACGGTTCGCTATCTGGATCTTCTTGTTGATGGCTGGAACAACACGATAACGGTTGTAGATTTCGCCCTGATCCAGGCCCAGGGTTTCGATGCAATGTTGGTATGTCCAGGTATGCAAGGACTCCTCATACACCTGACGTGCCTGGTAAATTTGTAATTCTGGGGCGGTCATTTTTTCCATGACGGCCAGACCTATGTTACGCATCGCGAGTACATCAGATGTCGTGAGATAGGCTAAGACATTGGTATAGACATGGCGCTCATTGTCATTCAGCTTATGCTTAAAGTCATAGATATCCTGTGTCATGTTGATATCTAGAGGCGTCCAGTGATTTTTGTTAGCGTTTAGGAAATATTCCCAAGCCCATGGATATTTGAACGGGGCAAGCTGATTTACATCAGTCAGGCCATTAATGACACGCTTGTCTTCGACGCGTACCGGCTCGATGGTTTCGCTGGCCTCTTCTACCTCATGCTGGTAGTTGTCATTCATCTTCAGGTGTTTGGGATTCTCGGCAGGGATGTTAAGTTGGTCAGTCGCAGCTGTATTTGTGGTTGTTTCAACCTCTGCTATCTGCGGAGCCTTCTCAGTTTCAGCAGCCTGTTTTGGGCGAGGTTTTGCATTGCCGGGCTGGTGTTTATTATCTGAAAATGAATCCCAATTTAACATATAAATCCCCTCTTTGTTTTTGATTTTGTCCGGATTGCCGAAACACAACATCTAGTATCCACAACCACTCTTGATACTACATCTAGCGCCTATGCGGATCAAGCGATTGAGGAAAAATATTGGTTTGAAAAAAAACTATTGAGACGTTCGGTTTAGATAGCAATTGAACTACGATAGCTGTATCGAGTATAACGACTTTCGCACAGGAGTGCATCCAATAATGAAGAAATTTCTATCGTCCATTATCGAGTTTACAATCGGGTAACAAATAACTAAGTCTCTTGCAGACCTGTGGCGTTACGGCGGTCCAATTTTCCTATGATCGCCGCACTGATCCAGAACAGCACGACAAAAATAAAAAAACCGATATTCATATTGCGAAACATTACACCAGCCTGATTGCTTCCCCTGAACGCCGTACTTTGTTCGAAATTCGCTGCGAAATCTCCTGACAAGAGGTATACCATTGGCAGCCACAATAAGGACAAGAAAATGCATCCCTTGCTAACGATATGTAACATCCTTTGCTTCTTATTCTTAGGTAGAAATAGTGCATCAATTGAAATATGCCCGAGACTAACAAAGCAGATAATAGCGATTGCTGCAATTAGGTTACCGACGGGTAATGCTGGATCATCTATTAACGGATAAAAAATAATCTGTTTAGCCATGATTAACGGCGTGATCGATGCGAATAATCCCAGCAATAGGACTGCCTCGAGTAAGAGACGTTTTGTATTAGGCTGCATCGAGATAAGCCTTGCCTTGCCAAGTCCCTCGATCCCTCATAGTTTGAGCGATGCGATCGGCAATAACGAAATTTTTCAAACCACCCCATTGCGGTGCTATTAATAGATCAGCAGGAGATTCACTGGTGAATCGCTCAATCACGATATCAGGCCTGAGGTAGCTGACAAACTCTGCCATCAGGTCGACATAGGTGTCGGGTTGGAATAAATCAAACATCTCAGGTGTTTTGCGATACTGAAACGCCATCATGGTGTTCTTGATAATTTGCAGTTGATGCAATTTCAATGAGTGAATCGGTAATCTGGATAATTGGTCCGCATGGCTTATGATATCTTCTCTTGACTCACCTGGTAGCCCGATAATCATGTGAGCACCTAGATGGAGACCGCGGCCGGAAGCCATATCATATGCCGCCTTCGTCTCTTCGAAGCTGTGACAGCGATTCACCAGATCGAGTGTTCGGTTGATAGTGCTCTCGACCCCAAACTCGAGTGAAACATAATACTGTTTTGCGTAGTCCTCTAACAAATCAAGGATAGGCTCACTGATGCAATCTGGCCTGGTTCCGACCACGAGACCAACGACATCTGGATGCGCCATGGCATCATCATAATAGGACTTCAGGATGTTTATATCGGCATAGGTATTGGTATAGGCCTGAAAGTAGGCAAGGTACTTCTGCCCTTGATATTTATGAGCAAAAAAATCGATGCCTTCCTGGATCTGCTGAGAGATGGGCTTGATTGGCTCACAATAATCCGGATTAAAACTGTCGTTATTACAATAGGTACAACCGCCATGCCCTTTACTACCATCACGATTCGGGCAGGTAAAGCCAGTATCTAACGAGACCTTCTGTACCCGCTCGCCGAAAGTATTTCGAATATAGTCAGAGTAACGCAGATACGGCTTATCTCGCGTCACGCCATTGGGTAAATCCGTCATTCGACCACCTGGTCCAGCATGATAGTAATGGGTTCGGCTGGAAATGGCCTTTTAATCGACGCCACTGAGCCCTGGATATCGCCGCTGGCTGCCGTTGCATTCCCAGAAAACGAGATCCGGGCATTGATGGTGATTTCATCGAACTTAGACAATGTGTACTGTGCTTGCATCGCACGTGAATCATCCAGCACTACCGGACCTGATAGATCGCCGACTTTCGTTCTTACTACTGCGATTGGGAATGGCGGCCCGGATGTGGCTCTGGCGAAGATGAATATGTCTTCATTGCCATCTAGCCGATCCTTGAGTTGCTCTGCAATTTGAATTTGTACTGTCACACCCGGACGATTCACATCGCTGAGTGGTTTAGTCGCTTCAGAACTATCAGTCTGGTCAGTGCTTGAAGATTCCAAATCACTGATCTGACCATTCTTGCGAGCCGTTGCCATTTCGATTCGTTCGTCTAGTGCCTTTGTCATTTCCGGATTCGACTGTACGCCGGTTTTTAATGACTCCCAGCTAGTTATCGCTAGATCATACATGCCAACTCTAAATGCACTATCTCCACGGATGAGTAGAGCGCCCTGATGATTCGGATCTTTCCGGAGGACCTCACCGAGCAGTTTATGACCCTCAATGATTGCCTGACTGTCTGATGCGTTGGTTAATAACTGCGCCTTATCCACCTTAAGATCGAGTGAATCTGGGTGTTTACGCATCGCGATATCGATGGTTTTCATTGCTTCATCGTCGCGGCCTAAACTGGCATTGAAAAAGGATAACTGCTGCCAAGCTTCAATTGATTCCGGAGCAACATCAATACGACTTCGTAGAGCCAGATACAAATCCGTCATTTTTGACTGATCCGGATTTTCTCTGAGTTGCTCTCTAAGAGTGGTTATGGCATTTGCATCATTCTTCACCAGCTTAATGAGCCTGGACTGATTGATTTGTTGCTCCTGAAAGCCAGTATACTGATAGGAAATATAGGCAATTATACCCATTAAGACTAATAGTGTTACCAGAACCACGGGAGTGGCATGACTTCTACCCTGCTTTGCCGCTCGTTCAGTGCCAGCGAGTGATAGCGCCGTTTCTTTTTTCAGCTCGTCAGTCAGTGTTTGCCATTCTGACTCAGCGAGATCACCAGAATCCAGACGCCTTTTCAGCTCTTTTGTCTGAAACTGAAAGTCACGTTTTAATTGCTTCATTCGTATTGCTAAGGAATCATCGACTTCCTTGAGTGATTGCTTAGCCTGACCTACAAGGTATGGCAACATGATGGAGACTAAAGTGATTGTGAAGATTACGAATATCCAGAGCATTAGTGTTTATCTCCACTCTCTTCAAACCAGTCGTTGACTGTGTCCATATGCCTTGAGTCTTCGAGCGACTGTTGATTCTCACGCCGTGTCTTCAGGAAACGGATAATAATAAAGCCACCTGTAAATAATAAGACAAATGGACCAAACCAAATGAGCCAGGTCGATGGCTTGATAGGCGGCTTATAATAGATAAAATCACCATAGCGTTGTTTAAGAAAATCGATGATTTCCTCATCACTAGCTCCAGCATTGATCTGATCATAGATGATGTCTTTAAGGTCGACCGATAATGGCGCATTAGAGTCAGCCAGATTATTGTTTTGACACTTAGGGCACCTTAGATCTTCAATCAATTGATTAAACCGTCTTTCCTTTACCGGATCGTCGAACTCATAGAAGATTATTTCAGCACTTACACTGACCATCACAAGCAATATCAGACCGAATACGCTCAGCTTTCTCATTGCGGGTTACCCCTGTTCAATAGTGGCTGAATGATTTCACTCCAGACACGTTCATCCACCACGCCGACATGTCGATAGATAATTTGATTATTCGCATCGATAACAAACGTCTCTGGTGCGCCATAAACACCTAACTCAATGCCCAGCCTGCCATCATAGTCGAATATGATCGCTTTATAGGGATTGCCCAAATCAGTGATGAACTTCATGCCGTCTGCACGTTCATCCTTGTAATTAAGACCATAGATAGGAATCACCTTATCCGCCTGCATTTGCATGAAGTACGGGTGTTCGACATAACAGGACGGACACCAGCTGGCAAACACATTTAATAATGCCGGTCCCTGAATGTCCGCCTGGGTTAGAATCTGGTTTGGATTATCTAATGTCTGTAGTGAGAACACTGGTATTGGCTTGCCAATCATCCGTGAGTCTAGCAAGGTCGGATCCTTTCCCAGCCCTGTAGATAACACCAAGACCATCGCCAGGAATAAAATCAGGGGGGATAGGAAAATCAGCTGCTTGCGACGTAAAGGAGTCATGTTCACACCGTTATTTTACGATAACGCTTATCGAGCATGGCTATCAGGCCACCAGCTGCCATCATGATACATCCCATCCATAACCAGAACACGAAGGCTTTGATGTAGACCCTGATCGCCCAGTCGTTGGTCCCTTCGAGCTGCTCACCCATAGAGACATAGAGATCGCGTAGAATATTAGAATCGATTCCTGCCTCAGTCATCCACTGTCCAGAGGCATGATAACGTCGTTTCTCTGGTGTGAGATACGCGACTTCTTTATCACCCTTCGTGATTCTGAATTGGCCCTGTATGGCATCGAAGTTCGACGCCGTATAGTTCTCGATACCCTCGAATTTGAAGGTGTGTCCATCTACCACCTGTTCTTGCCCTGGGGCTAGACGGATGACTTTTTCTATTGATAGGTGAGAAGACAGGACAACACCGACTACGGTGACAGCCAGTCCTAAATGAGCGATCAGCATACCGTAATGGCTTAACGAAACTCGGCCAATTCGAATGCCTGATGGACCTTTGGCAGTTTGCCACCAACTCTTAAACTGCATTAGTGCAATCCAGGCAGCCAGAAATACGCCGAGCGCTATCTGGGCATAGTCCAATGCGGCCTTATCACCTGCACCAAACAACGATACGGCAGCAATCAGCAGTGCGATACCAAGAATGATGTAACTGTGCTGCAACAGGCTACTGAGGTTATATTCGCGCCAGCGAACAACTGGACCTAGTGCTACCAGAAATAGTAGCGGAACCATCAAGATATTGAAAATCATATTGAAGTAAGGTGGTCCAACCGAAACCTGTCCCAGATTGAGCATCTCGGCAATAATCGGTTGCAGGGTGCCAATCAGTACCATAAAGGTGATGACAGCGAGGATCAGATTATTCCAAAGGAAGAACGCTTCCTTTGAAACCGCACCGAACCAGCTGGTGACTGATACCGTCGAAGCGCGCATGGCATATAGAATCAATGATGAACCCACGACCAGGCCAAGGAAGATCAGAATATAGGTACCACGGACCGGATCATTCGCGAACGCGTGTACCGAAGTGAGCACACCGGAGCGCACTAAAAACGTACCCAGCAGGCTGAAGCTGAAAGCAGAAATGGCCAGCAGCGTGGTCCAGGCCTTGAAGACTCCTCGTTTCTCAGTTGCCGCGAGCGAGTGAAGTAATGCCGTGCCAATCAGCCAGGGCATAAATGAGGCATTTTCAACTGGGTCCCAGAACCACCAGCCTCCCCAGCCTAATTCGTAATAAGCCCACCAGCTACCTGCTCCAATTCCCAGTGTCAGAAACATCCAGGCTGCCAGTGTCCATGGTCTGACCCAACGTGCCCATAAGGCATCAATTCGCCCTTCAAGTAACGCCGTAATTGCGAAGGCGAAGGCAACTGAGAAGCCGACATAACCCATGTATAACAAAGGAGGATGGAATACCATGCCCGGATCTTGAAGCAAAGGATTCAAATCACTTCCATCTACCGGATAGATCGGTAAGATTCGATCAAACGGGTTTGAGGTGAATAATATGAAACTCAAGAAGCCTACTGCAATACCACCTAATATCGCCAACACTCTGGCTCGAGTCATAGCTGGCAGTGATTTACTCATGACAGCCACGGCAAATGTCCAGGCCGTTAGAATGAAAACCCAAAGCAACAGAGAGCCTTCGTGGCTACCCCACGTTGCGCCGAGACGATAAGGTGTCGGTAGAAAACGGTTCGAGTTCTGTGCCACATTAGCCACAGAAAAATCATTACTATAGAACGACCAGGCCAGACACCCGAAAGCCAGTGTGACAAAGCCGAAGCTCGCTATGGCCATAGGCTTGGCCAGTAGCACCAGTCGCCAGCGGTGTGTCGCGATTCCAGTAAGAGGCACGATAAACTGAATTAGTGCAATCGTCAGTGCGAAGTTTAGAGCTAGATTGCCAATTTCAGGAATCATTGCTCTTGATTACCTTTTAACATCGCTCTGGCTTCTGCCTGCTTGATAGCTTCAGCAACCTCAGGTGACATGTAGTTCTCGTCATGCTTTGCTAGCACTTCAGAGGCGATGAACTGACCGTTGTCCTGCAATCGACCCATGGTAACGATGCCCTGCCCCTCACGAAATAGATCGGGGAGGATGCCATCATAAAGTACCGTGACATCGCCCTCATTATCGGTCAGTTTAAATTCGACTTTCAGACTATCAGCATCACGCTTGACACTATCTTTAACAACCAGGCCACCGACGCGGATCAGCACGCCCTCTGGGGCCTCATTCAGTTGGGACGGCGGATAAAAGAGGTTAATATTCGTTTGCATTGCATACAGTCCAAGGCCAATAGCGACGGCCAATCCTGCGATAATACTTAATACCGTTATCAATCTACGTCTTCTAAGTGGTTTCATTGCTTCTCTATGGTACTTTTGTTGTGATCAGTCATGTTATTTTGGGGTTGCTCTTGCATGCGGAACTGTCTGGCTAGCTGACGCGATAGTCTCTTGGTCGTCAAATGTGTGCTGAGAAATAGCGCTACAAATACGACTAAACCTAGACCATAACTTGTCCAAACATAAAACCCATGCCCTTCCATGTAGAAAAATTCAGCCATTGTTATTCACCTGTTACTCCAGTGAAGCGATCGCGGACCCACTGCTTATCCGGTTCGCGCACTAGTATTTCATTGCGAATACGATACATACTAATTGCCGTGCAAAAAAAGAACACACCAATAATCATTAGCATCAAGGGTAACTTCATTTCAGGCGGCAAAAGTGACTCTCCTGTCACTGAAATAGTGTCTTGCTGGTGAAGTGTGTTCCACCAATAGACAGAATAATGAATAATTGGCACATTGATCACACCAACCATAGCCAATACTCCTGCTGCCCTGTCCGCAGTGTCTCTGTCCTCGAAAGCGTTATGCAGCGCGATAAAGCCAAGATAGAGGAACAAGAGGATCAATTCCGATGTCAGACGTGCATCCCAAACCCACCAGGTACCCCAGGTCGGTTTACCCCACAATGAGCCGGTAGCTAATGCCAGGAAGGTCATCGCTGCTCCGACTGGTGCCACAGCTAATGCCGTAATCGGAGCTAATTTAATCCGCCAGATGTATCCAACCGCAGCTGCAACGGCCATAACCACATAACCAACCATTGAGGCTATCGCAGTGGGGACGTGCAGATACATGATCCTGACCGAGTTGCCTTGTTGATAATCTTTCGGCGAATCGAACAGGCCATAGTATAGACCCGCAAGCATTAATAGCAGGCTCCCAACAAACATCGGTTTGAGTAGCCAGTCAGTAATCTCGAAATAGGATTTCGGGGATGACAATTTATGAAACCACTGCCAGCTCATAGTTTTCTCAATCGTGTCGTTTTAATGTGTGTCATGAGTATTACGTATTTACTAATGTATGGATACTTTAATGGCCGCCACAGATACAAATGGCACCGTTACCAATGATATCGCGAGGTATGCCCCAAGATATGCCAGCTGACCGTGATAGTCGAGACCCATGGCTGCTGCAGAGACTGCGCTTGCACCAAATATTAACACTGGGATAAATAAGGGCAATACCAGCAAACTCAATAGTACCCCTGATTGCCGTAAACCGACTGTTAACCCCATCCCAACTGAGCCAATCAGACTCAGGATGGCAGTGCCTAATAGCAGGCTAGTCAGGAGGGCCATCGTGGCGAGGCCTGGCATAAATAACATGACGGCCAACAAGGGTGATAAAACAACCAGTGGTATTCCAGCCATGAGCCAATGGCTGATTATTTTTGCCAATACAACAAGGTACGGCGATCCTGATTGGATGATGAGCCATTCCAGCGTACCATCCGCATAATCATCACGATACATCGATTCCAGAGACAACATCGCCGCCAAAAGTGCACAGACCCATATCACTCCACCACTCATGATTGATAGCAAATTACCATCAGGTGTAACAGCCAGAGGAAATAGCGAAATTGTGATGAGGAAAAACACCAGCGGATTAAGTAGATCCTGGCGTTTACGCCAATGCCTCAATAGTTCTCTTTTTAGCAGGCGCTTAAACATAGTGACTCATATCCTCCACGATATTCATCTCTTTCATTGGCACCTGTAAGGCGATTTTCTGGTGGCTGGTTAGCAGTACCGCACCGCCCTGTTTAACATAGTTAGAGATCACACCTTCAAGCCATGCACAGGCATTTACATCCAATGCTGTGAATGGCTCATCCAGTATCCAGATTTCAGCATCTGATAAGAGTAGACGTGCCAGACCAATACGTCTGCTCTGTCCAGCTGACAATTGTTTCCCCAGGTAGTCAATATGTTGACCTAACCCTACTTCGGCGACGGCTTTCTCTATTGCTTCTTCATCATGAAACTTGCCATTAATTGGGTGATAAAGAATGTTTTCGAGCACAGTCAG
The DNA here is from genome assembly GCA_965250035.1 of Enterobacterales bacterium. Classification (GTDB taxonomy): domain Bacteria; phylum Pseudomonadota; class Gammaproteobacteria; order Enterobacterales; genus CAXRAF01. The sequence goes on from OZ252282.1 coordinate 1,103,664, forward strand.
ATCGGCCTTGACCGCATTAAGGTGTCCAAAATAGGTCGGTATGATTGGCTGGTCATTTTTATGGAGCCAGCGAATTTCGCCACTTTGAACAGGAAGTAAGCCACACAGGCCTCGCAAGAGGCTAGTTTTTCCAGCGCCATTGCGCCCCGTTACCTGAATCACATCGCCAGCTTCCATTGAAAACGACAATCCCTGGAACAGCCATCTGTCCGAGCGACGAATTCCGAGATTGTTAACGGTTACTAATGCAGGGCTTGAGGAATCTGACACGCTATATTGCTTATAAATCCAGCTATTAATCAGGCTATATTATAAACCATAACTGATTGAGAATAATGCCAAAACATGCAATAAATGAGACGAAGTTGTGGAATTCTTGTTGATGGTGGGAATTGGGTTGAGGATCAATCCGTGGCTGAGGCCGGAAGGATTAAATCAGCGTTGCCTCCGCTGATTACATGAATCCAATCACTTAAACCGATAAATGTTGCCTAACTGTTCGAAGATGAATCTTCGTTGGCTGAGGCCGGAAGGATTAAATCAGCGTTGCCTCCGCTGATTGCATGAATCCAATCATGTAAACCGATAAATGTTGCCTAACTGTTCGAAGATGAATCTTCGTTGGCTGAGGCCGGAAGGATTAAATCAGCGTTGCCTCCGCTGATTACATGAATCCAATCACTTAATCCGATAAATGTTGCCTAACTGTTCGAAGATGAATCTTCGTTGGCTGAGGCCGGAAGGATTAAATCAGCGTTGCCTCCGCTGATTTAACTCCTGCGGAGCGCTATCGCTACGCTTACGCGTCCAATTTGCTCAAGAATCGCAAATTGTCGAACGGCACGTTCCGGTTCAACCATCAGAAATAATAAAGCCCACACGAGGTGGGCTTTATTATTTCTGGAGGCTGAGGCCGGAATCGAACCGGCGTCTACGGATTTGCAGTCCGCTGTATAACCACTCTACCACCCAGCCAATTTGGATTTTCGCTGTGCCTTTAGCGAAAAAGCCCCGGTACTGATTATGAGTGCCAGGGCTTTAGAATTTGGAGCGGGAAACGAGGTTCGAACTCGCGACCTCAACCTTGGCAAGGTTGCGCTCTACCAGCTGAGCTATTCCCGCATTCAAGTGGAGGGCAATTTTACCTTAGAAAGCCCACGTGTCAAGCATGATAGGCAAGAATTTGTATAAAAAAATCAGATCGCTATTTGTTGGCGGTCAAATCCGGCCAAGCAGCCTCGAGATAGTGGTACATTGACCATAAGGTCATCAATACAGATGCATAAAGAAATGCGTAAGCCAGCAGTAAAACCCAGTCAACGGGTTGTGGTGGATTCGCTAGAAGACCGGTAATCGCGATCATCTGTAGGGTTGTCTTTACTTTGCCCACAAAGGCCACTTTAACATTCGCTTTCGTACCATAGGTACTCATCCACTCACGTAATGCAGAGACCAGTAACTCACGGCCGATTATTATCAATGCCGGTATCGTTAACCAGGCGATGGAGTGCATTTGAATCAGCAGTGCCAGTGCAACCCCAACCATTAACTTATCTGCGACTGGATCAAGGAACGCCCCTAATTCAGTCGATAAGCCATATTTACGCGCAATATAGCCATCGAACAGATCAGTGAAACTTGCTGTTGCAAATACGACCGCACATGCCATAGGGGTCCATGGGAATGGCATATAGAAGAGAACTACCAATATGGGTATCAGTGCAATTCTGAACAATGTCAGAGAATTTGGTAAGTTCAGTAACATTTAGTGAGCCGGTCCTGGCAAATAATTGATGTCTGACATTGTACGCATATTCTGTTGTACTGCCTAGAGCCACTTAGTCTTCGTGCAAATAGTCATGGATGCGTTGGGCCAGTTGCTCAGATATCCCCTTGACAGCCATCAAGTCCGCTGTGCTCGCTTTTTTCACTCCGTCTAGACCACCAAATCGACGTAATAGTTCTCTGCGCTTCGCTGCGCCAATGCCTGCGATGCCCTCCAGTGTCGATGTTCGCTTACTCTTTGCGCGTTGTTGCCGATGGCCACTGATTGCGAAACGATGGGACTCATCTCTGATGTGTTGTAATAAGTGAAGCGCTGGATCCGTTGACTCCAGAATTAACGGCGTAGCCATGCCAGGAATGATGAGCTGCTCCATCCCCGCTTTACGCGTCCGCCCCTTGGCGATTCCCAAAACACAGGGAATAACTACCTCTAATTGTTCGAGGATTTCCTCTGCCTGTCTAAGTTGCCCTTTACCGCCATCAATAATCAATACGTCGGGAACTGTCAGTTCCCCAGATTTCACACGCTTGTAGCGTCGCTCGAGTACCTGTCGCATGGCGGCAAAATCATCAGCGGCGGTTATGCCTTTAATGTTAAATCGACGATACAGTGACTTCACGGGTCCTTCTGGTCCAAATACCACGCACGAGGCGACCGTTTGTTGCCCGCTGGTATGGCTGATATCGAAACATTCCATGCGCGTGATTTCTGGCAACCCGATGAGTTCTTGCAAGGCCTTCAAGCGGCTCACTTGGGTTTTCTCAGACGAGAGCCGTGACTGCAGGCTAGACTGGGCATTGGTGGTAGCAAGTTGCAACCACTGAGCACGTTTTTCTCTTGGTGCATTGCCTATCTTTATCGCTTGTCTGGTCTGAAATTTAATCGCTTTTGCCAGTAGCTCCCGATCGGACTGATCGACACCAGCCAGAATCTCTGATGGCAGTTGTGAAGAATCTAGGTAATATTGACTGAGGAATGTCGTGAGTAATTCGCTATCTGTGAAATCACGTTGTAGTGTCTGATAGTAACGTTGATCACCAAGCACCATACCATTGCGCACAAAGAGTACGAAGATGCAGATCTGCGACTGATCTCGCGCTAAGCCAAATACATCGATATCACCGGAATTTGACTCGACGACCTGCCGTTGCACTATGTCTCTCATACGGCTGATTTGATCTCTGAATTGTGCCGCCTGTTCAAACTCAAGCTGCTCTGATGCCTCATCCATTCTCTCCATGAGTACATCAATCACTGATTCGTTTTTGCCCTGATAGAATAGCTTGGTGAGCTCAACGTCCTTGCTATATTCGGCATCAGTTACATAACCAACACAAGGCGCTTTGCAACGTTTTATCTGGTATTGCAGGCAGGGTCGGGAACGGTGCTTAAAATAACTATTACTACACTGGCGAACCTGGAATAACTTCTGTAGTAGCTGCAGACTATCCTTGGCTGCTACGACACTAGGAAATGGTCCAAAGTAGGTTCCCTTCCCTCGCTTAGCGCCACGATGCAAACTTAACCGTGGATATGGGTCCGTGGATAAATAGATATAAGGATATGACTTATCATCTCGTAGTAAGACATTGAATCTTGGCTTATGCTTCTTAATTAGGTTCTGTTCTAGGATGAGCGCCTCGGCTTCAGTATTGGTCACCGTCACTTTGAAGTCGACAATCCGTGAAACCAGAGCCTGAGTTTTTACACTATCCAGATTCGTTCGAAAATAGCTGGAAACACGTTTTTTTAGCTGCCGTGCTTTACCGACGTACAAGATCACACCTTCATCGTCCAGCATCCTATAGACACCGGGCTGATTAGTGAGTCGTGTTAGTTTTTTTTGAATTCGATTCTGTTCAGACACCAGGATGAAAATTATCAGAGTATGGCTGGATCGATAATACCATGTCTGATAGCCAAATGGGTCAGGCGGACATCGTTATCAACGCCTAGCTTTTCAAATAGACGATAACGATAGCTATTGACTGTCTTCGGACTTAGGCAGAGTGAGTCACTGATCGTGGCAACCTTTTCTCCAGAGGTTATCATCATCATAACTTGGATTTCACGCTCGGATAACCCTTGAAATAATTCAGATTTCTCATGATCCTTAAACGGCTTGAGCGCCATTTCCTGTGCGACATGGGCTGAAATATAACGACCACCAGAGTTAACCTGGCGAATCGCCATAACCAACTCATCGACTCCTGTTCCTTTGGTCAGGTAACCTGATGCCCCCGCCTTAAGAAGCCGACTGGGATATGGTTCATCAGAATGGACAGTCAACACGATGATTTTTGCATCGGGTACATATCGATGAATACGCTTACACGCCTCAATACCCCCCATTCCCGGCATGTTGATATCCATTAATATGACGTCTGGCTTCAGATTACGAGATAGCGTTACGGCATCCTCACCAGTGCAGGCCTCAGCGACGACCTGTATTCCCTTCGCATCCTTGAGTAATCTCTGTATCCCTACTCTAACTAGATCGTGATCATCGACAATCATTACGTCTATCATGCTTATTCCTCATATTTTCCCTGTTTCCGTGACCTCAAAGCCACTCAACTATCTAACCCGAATCCTAGCACAGGCCATAATTTGAAATCCTTACTTTTCACAGATATCTCGTGCACTGAAGTGCATACGGCGATATTTAATTTTATATTTCCATTAATATCAATATTTTAGGAGTTACTTATAATAATATAGATTAAGTAGAATGCTACACATGAGCAACCATTTTAAGCATTCTCGTATAGCTTAAATAGTCAATTTCTTACAAATCAGCCAAGTGAACAACGCTGAGTAAAGAATTAATTACGTCTTAATGCCTCACAGCGCATTACAAGGTACACTAGAGCAAAAAAGGATGACCAATGTTAACTCTATCTGCCAACGACTATCGCGAACTTGCACGCAAGAAGCTGCCGAAACAATTATTCGACTATATTGACGGCGGAGCTAACAATGAATCTACTTTGAGAGCGAACAGTGATGCATTCAGTGCATTACAGTTACGCCAGAAGGTATTGGTTAACGTTTCTGACATTCAGTTCAGTACTGACATTATGGGTAAGACCTATGACTTACCACTGGCATTAGCACCGGTTGGACTCGCAGGCAGTTTTGCACGGCGCGGTGAAGTACAGGCATTGAAAGCAGCAGAGCACCATAATGTCCCCTTTTGTCTATCGACCGTTTCTATCTGTTCTATTGAAGAATTATCTGAGGTTGCTACTAAACCATTCTGGTTCCAACTGTATATGATCCGGGAGCGTTCAATTGTAGCCAACCTGATGAAGCGCGCCCAAACTGCTGGCTGTGATACCCTCATTCTAACGGTCGATCTCCCCTTCCCTGGGGCAAGATATCGTGACGCCAGGAATGGGTTGTATGGCAATAACTCTCTGATGAGTAAAATGAGACGAGCCTATGACCTGATCTCACACCCGAACTGGTTATATGATGTTGGTATTAAGGGACAACCTGTCGTCTTCGGTAATTTGGTTGATGAACTCAAGATGGCCAAGTCGATGCAATACATACAGGAATGGATTACACAGCAATTTGATCCATCAGTCAGTTGGGATGACCTGGCCTGGGTTCGCGAGCAATGGCCTGGGAAATTGGTGGTTAAGGGCATTATGGATCCAAATGATGCCGAACGCGCTGCTGGATACGGTGTTGATTCTATCGTGGTGTCGAATCACGGTGGTAGGCAGCTTGACTCAGTACCCGCCAGTATTCAAGCGCTAGAGGCGATTGTTGCGGCAGTTTCTGGAAAGGTATCTATTCTAGTGGATGGTGGTATCCGCGGAGGGCTCGATGTCCTTAAAGCGAGATCCCTCGGTGCAGATGGTTGCCTATTTGGTAGACCCTGGGTATTTGCTCTTGCAGCACAAGGCCAGACTGGGGTTGATGCATTACTCACATCCATCAAGGAAGAACTTCGAATTGGTATGGCATTAACCGGCCATACCCGCATTGATCAGATTGACCGAGAGACGATACTGAACAAGAGTCAATTATTCAGGTAGAATGTCTCACCGATATTCTCTTATTGCAGGTTTTATGGTCATTGTCGTCATCCGCTACATTCTAAGTGTTATTGTTTGCAGCCTCTTCATTACTGTATCCGCTACTCAGTTGGTCCTGAGTAATCTGAGTCGTTTTGAGTTACCTGCAATTAGCCTGACACAAAGATTAGAAACGACCTGGCAAGATATTCTCAATTTCGGACCAACAATCCTCATGATCGTTGCTCTAGCCTATCTGGTCGGTTTCATCATTGTTTGGCTACTCAGTAAGAAGTTCCTTAACAGAAGCATATGGGGCTTTATTGCTGGGCTTACTGCCGTTCCAGCGGCGGTGGCATTCATTGATCATGTCCTGGGTATCAATCTAATCTATATCACCATTCATGGAACTGGCTGGTTTGTCTTGTTAATGGGTAGCGTGTTAGGAAGTATGGTCTTTTACCGAGACAGTATTAACCGGGAAGCGAGTTAGCTTATGAAATTTATGTTAAAACTCATCGCATTGTTGATAATAACCCTTCCGGTTGGCGCATATCGTTCCGAATCCTTTACTACAGATATCATTAGGGATGATTTTAGTTACCCCTGGAGTCTCGCATTTTTGCCAAATGGTGATGCCCTCATCAGCGAGAAAACCGGTGATTTGTACCGTATTTCACTGAATGGCGAAGAGAAGAATCAGATATCCAATGTTCCTGACGTGATAGTAACCGGTCAGGGGGGACTGCAAGACATCATTTTGGATAGAGACTTTGCAAATAATTCAATCCTCTACCTCAGTTACGCCGTCAGACTTGAAGACTTAAATCATTTAAGAGTTATTTCTGCCAAATTAGTGGATGATCGTCTTACAGAAATCAACATATTACTCACGACACAGCCAGGTAAACCTAACGGACATCATTATGGTGCACGAATGGCCCAGCTAGCAGATGGTAGCCTTCTGGTCCTTCATGGTGATGCCTTCGTGTATCGTGACAAGGCACAGTCACTGGATAATCATTTTGGCAAAATACTGCGTATCTCACCGACTGGCGAGATTCCAGACGATAATCCGTTTCTGAATATAAACGATGCATTACCTGAGATATATAGTTATGGTCATCGTAATCCACAGGCGATACTAGCAACACCTGAAGGTAAGGTCTGGTCCCACGAACACGGACCCAAAGGTGGAGACGAACTGAATCTGATCATGGCAGGCAATAACTATGGATGGCCAGCGATTACCCACGGGAAAGATTATTCCGGGGCAATCATTTCGCCATTTCAAAGTGCCGAGAACATGGCGGCGCCTGTTATACACTGGACGCCCTCCATAGCCCCTGCTGGGATGGCATACTATAGTGGTGATGTTTTTCCCGAGTGGCATGGCGATTTATTCATCGCAAATCTTAAGGAGCGTAGTCTTCGCCGCATTAAACTCGATGATGAAACGGTGGTAGAACAGGAAATACTGCTGCAATCACGTAATGAACGCCTTCGTGATGTTAGAATGGGCCCTGATGGACTACTTTACATTCTTACTGACGGCAATCCAGGTAAATTATTACGACTTTCACCCAACGATTAAGCGGATGTGAGATAGCTAAAATTGCCCTCTTTTAAGCTTTCTTAATCGTTTGTGTAGCGCATTGATTTGTTCACGATGAAGCCAATCATTCAGTACATACAGATCGCGCTTTTCGATCGTCTCAAGCACCTCCATAAACTCATCTGTGACCGAAAATTTCGCTTCTTTTTGCGATCGATGTCTACGGGCCACCACATCATAAGCGCGTGAATGGTCGATAAACCAGATCTGCCAATCTGATCTGTTGTATAACATGTTAGACTGATTCCTGTCCTCGTTATGAATCAGATAGTCGAAAACATGCATCATATCTCGCTGTGCGTGGCGGTCACAATGTCCAGCATAAGGTATATTGTCATCACGGTAGTCTTTCTTACTGATTAAGCCGTCATACCAGACCTGGAGTGACCCCTCGATGCCATTGATCTTACGAATCACAACGGCAGGGACTAAACCAAGACCCAACATCCTATCCAGCTGATAGGAAACCAGCTCGTAGGCATATCTATCGGTCAGTTCAATATAGTCACGCCAGGCTCCCTTTTGCAGATAGGGGGTCGAGTCTGTGGTTTTAAAAATGGCGTCAATGGTTTTACCATTGTGCGTGAGGGTCAAGCGGACGGGCTTGGTAATGCCAACGGGAATTTCTTGCTCAGCGATCACTTCACCGTTACTGAGAATCTCAATGATCTCTTCATCTGTGAGGCCCACCGGGTTTGCTGGATATCTGGCCGGAGCCTGCACTGCTTGAACAAACTCAGAGTCTTTAGTTACCAATGGCTCGGTTGACTCAGATAGCATGACTACCACCCCCTGACCAATCATATTCACCTGATCCATGAGTCTCTTTTGCCAGGGAACATCCGGACTGGCGTCCGTTCGGCCTACCCATACTGTTGAGACATCAAGATCAGATAGTGATTCTCTTAATCGACTCGTTTCAAAGTATGGATGACATATTTGCGTACCCTGATAAAACATGGGTAGATGGATATCAGCAGACCAATCATCGTCAGAACTATCGAAGTTATCTTGTTGCGCCTCCAGACTGATGCCACGATGCGTAATGAGATGGTTTCGCCACTTGATAATGATAGGTAGATTGAATGCAACATCGCTATTCGAAATCAGTCGATATTCATTGCCTCCCTGAATGAGGAACAGTGCTGCATTCGACGCCTCTGCCAACCCTTGATATGTCAAAAGGCGTTGCGATTGCGCATTCAGCTCCTCTGACTCACTAAATACATTTCCCATCAGGACAATCTGAGTATCAGGGATCAACCACTGCGTCTTATCTTCACTGATCAGTTTGTGGTTTAACAAGATCGCCTCGAGCGATGTTTCGTCGTTGATTACCCATACCGGCTTATCAGTCGCTAATTCCACAACAGATGCGTTACCGATAACACTCAACATGAAGAAGAGAATAGTAAGCTGTTTTACATGCCTTGCTATCATGGTTATTACTCTAGAGCCCCCGAGGATTTTGTTCACATCCGTGTGATTACGTATTATCTAGCCCAACCATATATCAGCTAAGATCAACAGGCAAGCCAGTAAATATTTCAGAATATAACGTTTTGTGTCAGAAGTGATACTTGAGCAACAGGTTGACGTTGTTTTCAGTAACATTCGAAATACCGAATTTGTTGTGCCAATAGGTGTATTCAATCCCGAAATACAGATTCGACGATGTACCAAAGTGCGACTTGGCATTCCATTTTAACTGGCTGGTAAAATGCATCGTTGCAGCCGTTTGATCAGTCGCGTTACTCCAATCGATAAAGCCATCATATAACCACTGTTCATCGGCAATCGTGAATGGGATAGCCCAGGTCGGAGTGAATTGATAGTTATCATCATAATTATCGTTTAGACGGTAATAGAAATTTAACTTCAGATATCTGAAGCCTTCGACATTTAAATCGATCGCCGGCCCGATAAGAAAATTATCTGCGTTCTCGGCATGTTCCCAAGTCGTCGTGATAGACAAGGATTTCAGTAATGTGTCATCGAAGTTATGTAGCAAAAATCGCGGCGACAATTCCATGTAGGTAGAGCCATCGCCATTATCAGATTCCAGCCGGTCGATGAACATAAAGTAATCACCCCAATCAGAGGCCTGAGCATATTCAAACGTTATGACCGTTCTCTCATCGTCACCAACTTCATACTGATGACCTCTTAGTAGCGTCAGACTAGCGTCCTGAAAAAGAGTTTTTGTCACGACGATAGATGATTGGCAAAAGAATAGCATGATCAGGCTTAGCCGTCGGATACCTAATCGATTGTTAATTTGTAATGACTTGATTGCTCTAACCATCAGATACCTTGCCAACAGAGAGATTACTTAGTTATAAGTGTTGTATATATTCTGAAAAGTGCAAGTCAGAGATTAATTAGTATCAGACTAACAATGACTGCGATGATACTGAGTACAAGAATACTCCACTGCCACATGGAGATTCCTCCAATCAGGCTTTGGCGCTGTTGGTCGATATCAGCTGACGCTTGCTTACCCAGCTTCTCACTCTCGGTTTCTTTCGAACTGGCCAGGCGGTTTGATATTTTTTGTAAAGCAATCGTCAAATCTGAAGCGCTTTGGTAGCGCATATCAGGTTCCTTACTCAGTAATTGTCTGATGACAGAGACTAAATCAGATGCAATATCCGGCATATCAATTGATTGTTCCAGGACGTGATAGTTTGGCTCCTCATGTAGGATCTTATTGAATAACAGGCCAACATTCGAATTATCAAACGGCGTTGTCCCAGATAGGAGCTGATAAAAGAGTACCCCTGCGGAATAAAGATCGGTACGGTGGTCTAGCGGCATATTTTTGATTTGTTCAGGCGACATATAAGCCGGTGTCCCACTAATTTCATCCGTGCCACGGATCAGTGGATTGACTGCGCGCGTTAATTCAGAAATTCCAAAATCTGCCAACTTCACTGTTTTGTTATCACGCAATAAGACAATATTTTCTGGCTTGATATCGCGGTGAATGACGCCTCTGTCATGTGCATAATGAAGTGCACGAGCAATTTGCAACGCTACTTCAATTAAACTCTGAGAACTCAGCTTGCCAAGTGTGTTAAGCACCTTATCAAGGCTGAACCCCTCCATAAGCTCCATCGCAATATACAATTTCTTATCAAAGACACCGACATCAAAAATGGTAACAATTCCAGGATGAACTAATTGAGCTAAAATTCTCCCCTCCTGGATGAATGATCTTCGTTGGGCATCGTCCAGTACATTCGCCCGTTTAATCAATTTAATAGCGAGTTTGCGCTCTAGATGCGGATCGAATGCCTTGTAGACGACAGCTGAGGTCCCACGACCTATAACACTCTTAATTTGATAGCGATCTATTTGTGGCGGTAACTCATCAGGCTCATTGGTTGAGTCAGGCATGATCGATACTCTCAGCTTAGATAATAGACAGCCAATATGGATGCGATGAATAGTCCGAGAATGATTATGGCTAGTCTCAGATTCCAACCCAAGCCCGAGCGATTATTCTCAGCGACTGGCTCATCGACGAAGGCAAATATAAACTCGGCATCGGCGAACGCGATTCGATCACCGCGCCAGATCTTCTTCTCTGAGACTTTCTCACCATTGACATAAGTGCCGTTCGAGGACAATAGGTTCATGAGTTTAAGTCCATCCGGCGTCTTACGTATGTAGGCATGACTCGAAGATACCCCGGGACTAGGAATGATCAGTGAGTTTTCATTGCTTCTGCCGATTGTGGTTTTATCATGCTGAAGTGGGTAGATGTTACCCACAAATTCACCCGTGATTGCAATCAATGCTGGAATGGATGCCTGATCAGACTGGGACTTTATAATTTCCTCAGCGATCATTATATTGACGTCACTGGAATTAAACGCCTGAGTACCTTGAGGTCCTATACCGTCATCATCGTGGTTATACGCCATTGAGTGATATTCTCGTCATCTATCAATACACTAATTGTATGACAAAATTATCAATGCGCAATGCTAGCAGTTGAATCCGGATTGAGTCCTCCGGATACACCTAGATTAGTAATGAGTCTTTTGATTATCGTATAAACGGTTGACGCTTCCAATAGGTCAGCGAACGCCATAGCCACTCAGCGGGTCCGAATTTATAACGTTCGAGCCACCACCTGCTATAGATTATCTGTAACACGATGACGACTAACACAAATCCCATCTGGGCGAACCGTGGTATCTCGGTGTATAGGTTTAAGCCATAGCCGTAAAACACCGTCGTGAGGATGATAGATTGCATCAGGTAGTTAGTGAATGCCATCTGACCAACATGTGAGAATCGATTGAGCAATCCTTGCATCTTGTTGGTTTTGAACAAGTAATTTACCAGAGCAACATGACCTAATGCGATGGCGACACTTCCCCAATAGTTAGGCATCATACCCCAACCGAAAAAGTAAAAATTGTCGAAATCATGCTGATACAGGTCGTATGCACTATAGAGCATCATCGGAAGTCCTATCCCATAGGCAATTAGCATCATTTTCCGATAAAACCCTGCATCCCTCTGGCCATTAACGATTCCGAGACGCATCAGTCCCATGCCGATCAGCATTAATCCGCCAGCACGCCATAGAATGAAGAAAAAAGTGCCTGAAAGTTGCATCATGACAGCCATAGGCACGCGAAAATCGAGGATTTCAGCGTATGTCCCTTTGTAGGCAGTGATATCCTTGGTTAACTCCTCCTCACCCGGATCCATGAATGCACGATTTAAGTCCCACTCATCCTTCAATTGCATGAGTTCAGCTGGTACTTCCTCTCCTGCTGCTATCAGCCTTTCTGCTTCTTCTGCAGCCCCTTTCAACTGAGACATAAATACACTGCTAGCGACCGTTAGCAATGTGCCAATTATCAGGAATACAACACCACTGATAATTAGCGTTTTTGCTTTCTTATTCCTGAAAAGGAAGACGATCATACCTGATACAGCATAACCAAAGAGGATGTCGCCGAACCAGATGAAGTAAGCATGTACCATACCAAATAACAACAACCAGAAACTTCGACGGTAGAATATTCTCCCGCCTTTCGCACCTCTGGCAACTGCTCTGTCCAGCATCATAATCATGCCGGCCCCATAGAGCATGGAAAATATAGCGAGAAACTTCTGATCGAAAATAATATGAGTAAAAAACCAGGTGCCTAGATTCAACGCATCGGTCCCGCCCATGACCAGTGGATTGTTATAGGCAGCAAAAGGCATAGCAAACGCGTAGATGTTCATAACCAGAATGCCAAGTACGGCTATTCCACGTAACATGTCCATCGAATAAAAACGTTCAGATGAGGCGATAGGTGATGCGCCAGATTGAGCTGGCGCAATTGATTCAGCGGTTTGATTTTCCATGATAGGTTCCTAAAAGAACGCCTGTAATATGAGATAACTGCCAAGGAAAACCGCAATCCAGAACACCATAGCTCCAGTTGGCCAACTTTCCATTAACAACAGTTTAGACAGTTTAGTGTCCTTAACGGCGACCTCGTAACTGCGCTCGACGGCATGGTACAGCTTGGTTTTAACTGTATCCATAATCCGAAAGCCGAGTCGACCTGTTGCCGGAAGTAGCTTGCGATAAAACCACTCTGTATCGATATTTACAGACCGTAATTCGGGTGGATAAAGATTCATCTTGTTCAGCCACACAAACGCTAGAGCTGAGAAGAATAGAATCTGTAGTTGTGCCAATACGTGGGTTACATCATAGGGCCAATACTCAACCGCCCATGGCAATAAGGCGTAGAGGAATTGAGGCTGAGTACCAATGAATATACATAGCACAGCCGCTATGGTCATAGCGATGAGCATATTGGTCGGTGCTTCCTGAGTCCGAATACCGGAATCATGGTGGAAGAATGCAAAGTATGGAATCTTGATACCGGCGTGGTGAAATACCCCGGCTGAAGCGAATAGAAGCATCAACCATAGATAGTTGTATCCCTCTTCGATCATCGCCGTCATCACCATCGACTTACTGACGAAGCCGCTGAACAAGGGGAACGCTGAAATTGATGAAGCGCCGACAATACAGAGTATGGTTGTCTTGGGCATTGACTTATAGAGGCCACCGAGATCCGAACCATTGATATTTCCAACGCGATGCAACACAGCTCCCATCGTCATGAATAACAATCCCTTGAAGATCACGTCGTTGAAGGCGTGAGCAACTGCACCGTTGAGTGCTAGGGCTGTACCGATTCCCACGCCACACACCATAAAACCAACCTGGTTGATCATACTGTAGGCGAGTACACGTCTGAGGTCATTTTCGATCACCGCATAGAAAATCGGGAAACAGGTCATAATCGCCCCGATGTAGACCAGAATCTCAGTGCCAGGAAAACCTCGTGCCAGTGCATAAATTGCACATTTCGTCGTAAAGGCCGACAGGAATACTGTGCCTGTTGGGGTAGACTCCGGATAAGCATCTGCAAGCCAGTTGTGTAAGAACGGGAAGGCAGACTTGATGCCAAATGCGAGCAGAATCAGCCAGCCACCGAGGCCTTCGATGCCAATATAATTAAATGCGAGTGATCCTGTGTCGTTATAGACAATCAACGCACCAGCGAGTAATAGCACGCCTGACATTACCTGGAAGATAAGATAACGCGTGCCGGTTTTTATTGCGCGTTCTGTGCGACGTGCCCAGACCAGGAATACGGAACTCAGCGCCAAGCCTTCCCAGAAGATAAACAGGCTGATTAGATCGCCGGAGAAGACCGCTCCAAGGGCACTGCCAGCGTACAGTAAGCCAGCCACTTGTTGCGTGGTATCTTTGACATGCAATGAGTAAATAATGGCTAACAAACTCGCAATATGAAACAGATAGCCGAACAATAGTGATAACTTGTCTACTCGCATTAGTTCTAACTGGTAACCAATGAAAGTGAGATTAAAACTGAGTTGAGACGCTGTCACCAGGGAATCGGTAGCAACCATAGGCACCTGTGGTTGTACACCAAGCCACAGATGAAGCCCACCAAGAATTGGCGTCGCTAAAATAATCGCACTACGGAGATGGCCACGGGTAACCAGAGCCAGAGCAGCGGCTATAAAAAATGGAATAAAGGGAGGTAAATTACTCATCCACATCGTAATAATCTTCCTCTCTCATTAACACCTTGCGCATTTCCTTGGCGATAATTACCAATACCACACACGCGACAAAACCATAAATAGCGTAGAAACCCCAGAGCCCTTCCCAGGGGTGATAAGTCTTTCTGGTCAGTATGAAATCCAGAATAAATAGAATGCCACAAATGGCATAGAAACCATTCAGCAATCGATCCACATTCTTGGGCTTGTCGAACAGATATTCTTTCTCGTCTTTTTGTTCTTCAGACATCTTAACGCCCTCCTACCGCAGCCGCGGCCAGTTGATAAAATGGATCAGGATAAAAGAACAACAGGATACACATTAATGAGGTAATAGAAATGGCGATCAATATGGGTAATGGCGCCTCTTTAATTTCTGTATATTCAGTACCCTCTTCTGGTTTTGAGAAGAAGGCTCTAATGCTAATTGGCAACAAATAAGCAATATTCAACAAGGAGCTGATCATAAAGACTGCCAATAGTGCCCATTCACCAGCCTGAACCGTTCCAAGAGCTAAATACCACTTACTCCACATGCCACCAAAGGGCGGAAGACCGATAATACTCAGTGTTCCAATAGTGAAGGCCGTAAAGGTTATTGGCATCGCTTTACCAAGACCTTTCATCTGGCTGATTTCAGACTTATGTGCAGCAACCAGAATAGCACCCGCCGCGAAGAAGAGTGTGATCTTGGCGAATGCATGCATTGTGATATGCATGGTTGCACCCAGGATGCTTAATTTGGTGGCAATCAATGCCCCGAGAACGATATAACTCAACTGACTGATGGTTGAATACGCTAATCTGGCTTTCAGATTATCCTTGGTCATCGCGATTAACGATGCGAGCAGGATGGTCACAGCTGCGAACCAGACCAGCCATTCACTGGCACCGGACTCGGTAATGAAATCAGCACCAAAGATATAAATGGTCACTTTCAGGATGGTAAATACACCTGCCTTAACAACGGCGACAGCGTGTAATAATGCGCTAACCGGTGTGGGCGCAACCATCGCAGCAGGCAACCACTTATGAAATGGCATAACCGCAGCCTTACCAACACCGAACACGAACAGGGCATAGAGCATCCAGGCATAGGTTGGATCTAACTTACCAGCAAGGATCCCTCCTTCTTTGAAATCCAAGGTACCCGTCACAGAATAGGTGATTAATATAGCAAGTAGCTGCAGGCCGATTGATGTACCTAGTAAGATTCCAAGATAAACTCGTCCGCTCTTTCGCGCCTCTTCAGTACCCGCATGGGTAACGAGTGGATATGTGGAAACGGTGAGCACTTCATAACAGAGAAACAGTGTGAACATGTTGCCTGAGTAGGCGGCCGCCAGTGCGCTTGAGATGGCAATAGCGAATGCAGCGTAGAAACGCGTTTGATTTTTCTCGTGGTGTCCGCGCATATAGCCGATGGCATAAATCGACGTAACGAGCCAGAGTGTACCGGCTACCAGCGCAAACAACATTCCCAACGGTTCGATGACAAAGTTAATGCTTATCCCTGGCATCACCTCAGTAATGAATAACTGGGGCTGTTCACCATTCAGTACTCGCATTCCCAGGGTGATAACCATCAGTCCGACGGCTGTGGCAGTGATTAGCGTAATTGCTTCTCGCAGATTGGGCTTTTTATCAGCCAGTATGATCAGAAAAGAGGCAATTAGCGGCAGTACAAGAGATAGAATTATCAGGTTTTCACTGGACATATTCATGAGGCACCACCCAGCAAATAGCTCACGGCAACCTTTGCCACACCCGCGGTTAAATCAGTGTTTATGCCAAAATAGACATTGGCCACCACCAGTGCCCAAGTCGGAATTAGTAGCATCAGGGGCGCCTCTGTAACCTGAGCTGGCTTGTCTTCTGGTGCCTGAAAATACAGGACTTCTACCAGTTTCCAGACATAGATCACAGCTAACAATGAACCGAGCAGGACCACAATGACGACCAGCCAGTTTGCCTGTTCTATGGCAGCCAATACAAGATACCATTTGCTAATAAATCCAGCGGTTCCAGGGACGCCAATGAGACTCAAGCCACCAATAATGATAGCGCCGAAAGTCCAGGGCATTTGCTTACCCAAGCCGACGAAATCATTGATTCGGCTAGATCCAATCTGATAGACAATGGCACCAATCGCCATGAACAAAGCCCCTTTCATCAGGGCATGATTAAATAGATGTACCAGTGTTGCGGTCAACCCAAGCATGGATCCAAGACCTACGCCGAGCATCATATAACCGATCTGTGCGACACTCGAATACGCCAGTAGTCGCTTGCTGTCTGTTTGATATATTGCATAGTAGGACATGATCAGGATGCCGAAGACACAAAGTGTCAGGAATATCTCATCTGTTGGTGTGTCTTCAATTAGAGAGAATCCAAAGATGGTAAATATGATTCTTAGCATCACATAGACGGCAACCTTAGTCGCTGTGGCTGCCAGAAATATAGTCACTACTGAAGGCGCGTAGGTATAGGCATTGGGTAACCAGAGATGTAACGGAAACAGGGCTAACTTTAAAGCGAAGCCAACCATTATGAATGCAAATGCAGTATTAATGGTTCCATGCCCTAAGAGATCCGGTAGTCGTTCAGCGAGGTCAGCCATGTTCAGCGTACCTGTCATTGCATACAATAGACCGACACCAATCAGGAAGAATGTTGCACCGATGGTACCCATAATGAGGTATTGATAAGCCGCAGTCAGTGCTTGACGCTTCTTGCCCATACTAATCAACGCGTAAGATGATAATGAGGATATCTCGAGGAAAACAAATAGGTTGAATATGTCACCCGTCTGAGCAATTCCCAACAAGCCGGTGAAACATAACAGGAAAGCCGCATAGAACAATGACAGCTTAGACTCTGCAATCTCTCGCGTGACACTCTTTGATGCGTAAAGCATGGTGATTGCAGCGATACCAGCCACGATCAAAGCAACTAGAGCGTTCGTCGTGTCAATTTTATATTCTATGCCCCAGGGGGGTGGCCAGCCGCCAAGTTCATAACTGAACGACACACCCGTACTGACCATTCCAAGCTGCTGCCAAGACAGTACAAAGACTGCCCATGTTATCAATGTCGTAGCTATCCATGGCAATCGACCATTGGGCAAAATGGCAACCACGGGTGCCAGGACGAGTGGAATAACGACGATGAGTAAGCTTAAATGTTGTTCAATCACAGTGAATTATCCATTTCGTGAATATCATCTTCCTCAATTGTGCCGTAGGCTTCTTTGATCCGTACAACCAATGCCAGGCCCAGTGCAGTCGTCGCTACACCGACAACAATCGCAGTGAGAATTAGCACGTGCGGCAGTGGATTCGAATAAACTGACACATCAGATTCGATAATTGGAACGGCACCATCCTGAACATTTCCGATGCTAATATACAGGAGGAAAACCGACACCTGAAAGATGTTAAGACCCGCAATTTTTTTGATCATATTACCCTGGCTGATTACGGTATAAAAACCTGCCATCATAATGATGATGATCATCCAGTAGTTATAATGCCCGAGAAAATAATCCATCCGCTATTCGGCCTCTTCAACCTGTCCTCGCTCTGCAAAAGCGAAGAATATTATCAGCATTACCGCACTCACAGTAATACCTACACCCGCTTCGATGACCAATATCCCAAGATGTTGGCCTGCGATCTGATTATCTGCCAATACGGTGTACTCGAGATAATTACCACCCAACATGAGCGCAACGACTCCGGTTACTGCATATAGAAATAATCCAAAACTTGCTAGCAGTTTCAATACATTCGGAGGAATGATCTGTTTTGCCGTTTCCACGCCCCAGATAAGGCCATATAAAATGATGCCAGCAGCAAAGATAACACCCGCCTGAAATCCACCACCTGGACCAAAGTCACCATGAAACTGAACATATAGTCCAAACAGGAAGATGAGTGGTATTAAAAGCTTCGCTACCAATCGAAGTATCAGATTATGTTTCATCGGTCACTCCGTCAGCTGATTTCACTTTTCGTCGTCGGCCACCGATGAGAATCATGACTGCGACACCTGCGGTGAAAATTACAGCCACTTCACCGAGCGTATCAAAGCCACGATAACTCGCAAGAATTGCTGTCACAACGTTTGGAACGCCTGTGTCTGGCATAGCCTGTGTTAAATAGTACGGCGCCACATGAACCTGAGGTGGTGCTTCGGGGTCACCAAAATTTGGTATATCCAGTGTGCCATATATCAACATCGTCCCCGTAACAACGACAACCAGGAGTGGGAGCCATGGCTTATGAGCCGAAGGCTTTTCTTCGGGTGTATCTTTGAATTTATAGCATAACGCCAAGGTACCCAGCATCAATACAGTTGAAATCCCTGCTCCGACGGCAGCTTCAGTAAATGCCACGTCTGCCGCATCCATCACCACAAACAGGCCTGCTGATATGAAGCTGAATGCGCCGAACATCATTATGATGGCGAAGAGGTTACGTAAATAAATAATCGCAAAAGCCTGAATCGCCAGCAGGGTTAATAGGGTGATATCAACGAGGGTGTCTATCGTGATGTTGTCGATCATTGCTTCTTATCTCCTCGCACCCATGGCTTGAGGCCACCTAGCATGGCAGCATTAACCAGAGAATGAGATGCCGTGGGACTGGTGAAGAAAATGAAAACGAATATGAGTAGTAATTTAAAGCTCGCCAGAGTCAGCCCGGCCTGCAGACCAAGACCAAGCAAGAACAAGGCGGCAGTCAGTGTATCGGTAATGCCGGCCGCATGGGTCCTGGTGTAGAAGTCCGGAAAGCGGTGCATACCAATACCACCAATAACGCCGACGATTCCACCAGCAATCATTAAAATCCAACTGAGTACTTCAATAATCAAGACTCGGTCTCCTCACTTCGGTTGTCTGGTGTAGTTTCTCCATCAGTGTAGAGATTGCCCTGCTCGACTAACTTTAAAACCGCAATAATTCCTATAAAGTTAATCAATGCATAGACCAATGCGATATCAAGTAAATCATGGCGGTCCGTGAAAAAAGCAAAGACCGCAATAAGCAGAATGGTTTTCGTTCCAACCACATTCATTGCAGCGATACGGTCATACACGGTGGGCCCAAGAATCGCGCGAGCAAGACCGAGTAAAATAGTGATAAGGATTGCAAAAAGTGCAACGGCATAAATCATTACAGAACTTCCTTATCATCAGGCACTCTTTCAGCCATCCTGCCAGCTTGTAAATCTGTGATCGCTTCTTTTGACAGCGCATAGACAACAATATTTTCGTCCTTTAAATCCATAGTCACAGTGCCCGGTGTCAGTGTAATTGAGTTGGCGTAGGTCACTTTACTGATATCAGTGCGTTTGCTAGCAGGAATTGTGGCAACCTGAGGATCGATACTCTCAGGATTTAAAATCTTCTTAATGACATCCCAATTGGCGACGATGATTTCTTTTCCCAAGAAGAGGTAATATTTGAGTAACTTATGACTGAGGTGTACGGAATAGGTATCTCGATCAATGATGTTCATTCGCTTTGATAGATACATAGTCAACGCAGTGGAAAAGATACCGAGTCCGATAAGTAACCCAGAGGTGTGGCCTGATAGGAGAAACCAGAACAAGAATATTAATATCGCAGTGATGATTGTATTCATTATTTATTTATCGCTGACACAGTACAGACCACGCCAGTCTTTATATGAGTAATTATTATCGTTTCAGGTTGTTATGTTCGTAACGTCTAAAATCTGAGCTAGTTCCTTGTATTAGCACAAATTTTAAGTCAACGATTATTGCAAATGAGTATACTTGATGACTTGTTACATTCAAATATTTTTTGCACAAATAATCTTTTCCTTAAGTTAATTGGTAACCCCTGCCTTACTTAAAATAAGAAAAATGATAAACAAACCAAGCACGGTTAGCAGTATTCGTAGTGGTAGATTAGCGGGTTTGGCAAGTGGAATTTTATCTGTCATTAACGTGATGACAACAACTAATATTGCCAGGCCGATGATATATCCCATTCAGAGCTACCCGATTTAAAGTGTATTGAATTAGAAGTTTGCTCATTAACTATACCTGATTGTAAGATAATTTAACTGAGTTATTTGTCAATATCGGATATTCGAACCATACTTATATTTAGCGAGTTTCACTCATCGTTATCGTTTCTGGGAAACGACGCAACTGCTAGTAGGTAAGATATGGACTCAAACAAGTCAGATACTCAGTCGAAGTCTTCTGATACAAATGATATTCATATTACAGAGACTTATCTCAGGTCCATTAATCAATTTGCCATCTCTCTGATCCAATTTACCAAAGTCGATGACCTCGTCTGGCATGTAGCCGTCGAAGTAGTGGGTAAACTAGACTTTGTTGATTGCGTGATATACCTGTATGACAAAACTTCCGATCGCCTGATTCAATCCGCAGCGATCGGTGAGAAGAGCCCGGAAAAGCATGTCATTATCAATCAACTCAAAATTCCCCTCGGCAGCGGTATTACAGGCACAGTCGCCCTGACACGACAGGCAGTGATAGTGAACGACACGCTACAAGACAATCGCTACCTCGAAGATTTGAGTGAATTCAGGTCCGAAATTTGTGTGCCGATGATCTATGAGGATGAGCTGATTGGAGTGATCGATAGTGAACATCCGGAAGCGAATTACTTCACTGACTTACACCTTGAAATCTTGACAACGATTGCGGCTATGACAGCCGGTAAAATATCCCAATGCCGCAATCAGAGGCGCATGCGAACGCAAGCAGGTGTGATAGGACAGGTATCCGAAGCTGTACTCCTGGTGAAAAAAGACGGCACTATCATTGATAATAACAGTGCTGCCGAGAGAATGTGCCAAAGAAGTCGGGAGCAATTGATTGGAACCAATGCCTTTACGATGGTCGCCCACCCAACGGAGTTAGAAACAATTGAGCCAATCTTGCGCCAGGAGTTAAGAGATCATGATTTATGGACGGGCCGTGTGGAAATGCTTAAGGGTACTGAGAAGCAATTTATGGCCGAGGTTCATATCACCCATCTGGATCAGACCGAGCAGGAAGAAGACATATACATTGTTGTCGCAAGAGACATAACAGAACAGGTCAAGAAAGAGCGCCTGGAACGTGAACTGCAACAGGCACAAAAAATGGAGTCACTGGGCCATTTGACCGGAGGCATTGCACACGATTTTAATAATCTACTCGGTATTATCACCGGCTATTCCGATCTAGCGATGCATCAGGCTGTAAAGACGGAAGATACCAAATTACAAAAGTATCTGAATCAAATTCAGGATGCCGCACGACGGGCCACGAATCTGGTAACGCAAATGCTCGCGTTTAGCCGAAGTGCGCCAGTTGAAGAGAAACCCATCCATTTGGAAGATATATTGCGTGGTGATGCAAATATGCTGCGCGCTACCCTTCCAAGCACCATTGAGATAGATATCGACATCGAAGGAAATCTGCCACCCGTCTTGATTGATAGCACGCGTGTTCATCAACTGCTAATGAATCTCTGTGTCAATGCCAGAGACGCGATGGACAGTAGAGGCGCAATTCGAATCAAACTGATGCTGAGTAAGGATCTCGATACTGAATCACCGATCTCTCATCGACCCGTACGAGGGAATTGGGTTGAGTTGAGCGTTTCTGACACTGGAACTGGCATAGACATTGACAACATGAAGAAAATCTTTAACCCATTTTTTACCACCAAACGTGTTGGTGAAGGAACCGGTATGGGATTGTCAGTGGTCTATAAGATTATGGACGAACATGATGGCCATATTCTCATCGACAGTGTAGTCGGCGAAGGCACGACATTTAGACTGCTTTTTCATCCCGCAGAATCTGCCAATTCAGATAACTCTGACGAAGTCGGCGTGGACACGAAAAGCGATATGCAGGGCGATGGCTCACATATCATGATTGTTGATGATGAGGATAGCCTGGCGGTATTGATTGGTCGGGTTGTTGAAGAACGTGGTTTCCATGCCACAGCCATGAGTGACAGCACAGCTGCACTTGAAGAGTTACGCGCTAATGCAAATCAGTATTCACTCTTGATCACAGATCAGACCATGCCGAAAATGACTGGTATTGAATTGATTAGTGAAGTTCGAAAATTTGCGCCAGAGCTACCCGTGATATTATGCACTGGTTATAGCGATAAGATAGATGCCAACCTTGCTCGCGAATTAAATATTCCATTCTTCGACAAACCAATTAATATGGAGAAGTTGATGGCTACTATCTCTATGTCACTCCAATCAGACAAACAATAGTGTCTGCCGTAATTTGAGAAATCTTAGCGACATTGCCAGTTGATTTTGAATGAGTGTGATCAGATGAAACATACCATCCAACTTTCAAATAATTATCTTGTAATGCACTCGATTTACGAAGGCGAGTTCAATTATTCGGCGTTCGAAAATGCGTTCCATGAGCGGATAACGCATCCGATGTTCAATCAAATAAAGATTTTGGTAATTGATTATTCGTTGGCAGAAATTGGCGACTACACTACTGAGGAGGTTAAACAAGGGGCAGATTTAGCAGCTACCGCTGTGAAACTCAATCCAGACCTCACCGTGATAGGTCTCCTACCTAGCATTGAGTTCTATGGATTGTCCAGGATGTGGCAAGCCTATTCAGACAAATTCTCTTGGGATACTCATATGGTTCGAACACGCGGTGAGTGTGAAGGAATAATCAATAAAGTTCTTTCTAAGTCATCCTAGACTCTATGATTTCAATGAGAACCTTCGTAAAACAAATCATATCCACAACGATTTAGGCATTATTAGGTGTTTATATGAAACTGCTGGCTACGCGAGTTTCGAATAGCTACGAATCAATGATTTGTGATAGCTGATACAAACTCAGCTATTTCGCTGACACCCTCAGAAGGATTTAACCATTCATACGCCTCGTCGATGTTATAGAAAATATTAATATCATCCTTATACTCGCCTGCGAATGTGGCATAAATTCTGGCTAAACCAAAACCCAGCTCGTTGTCGACTAAAATAGCCACCCTACTGCCGGTATTTCTTGATTGCCCCAGCTCTAAATTAGCCGCTTTAAGTACACCAACAACGGTTAACTGATCAAATTCATCGATACCCCGACAATCGGCTAGTTCAATGGTGCCAACGAGATCTGCGGTAATACGGTTAAAATGTTTGATGTGATCATATAGGTGCTGATCAGTCAGTTTGTCTCTGATTCGTATGTAAGTAAAATTACTGTTCGGTTTTAAATAAGTTTCAATCATTACAGGTGGTCACACTCTCAAGTTTAGTCTAAACCAAGTTTAAAGACCGCTGACTAAAAACTAACTATCGCATAGCCTTAATTATAGACCTACTGTGGATTAAGGCTAGTACAAATCTACTCGCTATATATTCCTGTCCCGCAGGAATGTTGCTATGCAGCCTCAAGTTGAAGCTGTGGGTCTCATCCCTTAGGCATAGAAGAAACTACCAGATTAAGCGCGTAGACCGGCACACGTTTAATGATAATACTTTTGTGAGATACTCTAAGGGAGCAGGATTAGATAGATTGAGACAGGCTGTTAAATCTGTAAGATTTGGATTCTAGGATGTATACTGTGTATTCAACTCAATATGGACTATTATTGGATACTATGAAAAATCACAATAATAATCAGGAAGGAATCAAAAACTCAAATAAGATTATACTCAGCCTCTTGATTTTCACAATTGCGGCGGCGCATGTCTCTTGCCCATATATTACGCTGGATCTAATAGCTTTAGTTTTATTGACACTTGCCCTGATACCTTGGCTATTACCATATATCAAAGAAATAGAGATTCATGGCGTTGCAAAAATAACAACTAGAGAAATAGCTCAAATCAAGAGTGAGTTTAAAGAAGTTCATCACCTAAAAGCAGAGCCTGTTGAAGCAAAGAGTAGTGTATCTAGGCCAACCATCTCATCAACAGGTAACCCCGCAAAAGATACTGAGTTTACAATCATTAAGGATAAGATCACCGATCTAATCGAACTTGCTGAATCGAATCCCGATCTGGCGTTAATGGGATTTCGAAGAGAACTTGAAGTAAGTATAATTAGGGTTGCTAACGCCCATGGAATTGACAGAAGAAAATTTCGCGGAATGAATAATATCGTTGCTGAGTTAGCCGAAAGGGGAATCTTAACAGTCGGGTTTTGGAATGGTTTTCGGGGACTTAATTCAGTCTTAAATCGAGTTACTCACGGAGAAGCAACAACTACAACGGACGCTGCTATTAGCATACTGAGTGACGCAGACTTGATTATCTATGAGCTACTTGATGCTACTAATCGTGTTAACCCAATTGAAGGTGAGAGATCAAAAGAATAAATACCTCAGAAATTTATGACAGAAAAATCTGTGATCCCAACTTGAAGGTTTGAGACGCGCCTCCCCATAGCCCTCTCTAGAATCCCAATAGGACCGCTCTGGCTCATTCCATATTCTGTGTCCTAAAAGTGGTTCTTTCTCCGTCACCATTTGGTTTATAGGTGCTACAGAGCACGTTTATCCATACATCTACTCACGTATCCGTCACTCTTCAATATCTATCATTACCCTCTACACGGGGCTCGTTGGTTAGTCTGTGCGGTATTTATACGTGTTGACCTGTTGAGTATCTGATTTTTTGTTTGACATGAGAAGAATGACTATGGCCTCCCTCAAAGTCTCCTTTAAATAATCTCAAATTATCTTTTAAATAGTCACCACTTAATCATCAAGACCCTCTATGAGGTCCCTTAATGATCTCTGAGGGACGATTGTTGGTATTATCACATTGGCTTAGGCTGTGGAGCTCTCAAAGTTCGCTACAGGAGTTCTTAAGAACATTCTCAAGAGTTAGCTTTGCGCCTAGATTTATTTGTCCTCATTTGGGGTATCGTCATTTAATCCAGAATTTTGTGAAAGTTCTTCTTTAACTACTTTCTTGATTTGATTAGTTATCAACTCATCTTGAGCATCCCACAGCTTTGGTGCTGCATAGCCCGCGATGATAGACAATGCAATAACTTTTGCCAGGGTGCTAGGTGTCTCTTGTATCGCTCCAACAAAATATAGGCCTAAAAGTAAACCCATAATTGCTCCCAACATAAATCTGAGAGCCATCCATCTACCTCGTATGGACATGAGTTTCTTAGAAGCAAGCGAGTACTCATTTTCCTTAACTGGTGGATTTGTTCTGATGGTTGCAGAAATCATAAACGCAAAACTGCCCAGTAAAGCGCCAAATGGACACAACAACAATAAAGCAATGTCATATTCACTTAATCCTATTCCAGTTATTCCCATTTGAGTTCCCGTCTAATACTTTTAAATGTGTCATATTTGTATTAATAATCTACACTATAGATACCTATGACTAGATATCATATCTTTTATCTCGGTAATTTTGATAATATTTTTGAAATAGCATCAGCTACAACTTTATACGCATGTTCATCTATAACTGTAGTATCATCATCATCTATTGTATTACCGAATATTTTTTCTGTAAGGTCCTTTTTAATTTGCTTTCTGTCAGACTCATCCAATGAACTGATAAAAGGATCTATAGCCTTAACTTCAAGAGCAAAACGTCGATTTTTAACTTCATTTTTTCTGTGTTTAGTAGACTGTTGCGCTGAGTATGCACTTCCCCATAGAAGTACCCCTGATAATGAGAAAGTTAAAAATAATCTATACCAAGGAATTGTTGCAATTCGCTCAGCTGAACTATCACGCTCACTACTCGCTTCAGTCTTAACATCAATGTTACTAGAGACGTCATCTCTAAGCTGTTCTTGATTATTAGGAGTGATTAAAGGAGTTTTATTTGATCTTGAAATTGTGTCCTTATAGGCCATAAAAATCCATACAACAGTTGCAATGATAAAAGTTACAGATATTAATCTCCACCTATCAGCCATCTTTTTCTCATCGCCTGCATCTTTGATGTAGCCTGCACCTACACTATCACCCGCCGTTAGTTCATATAAGTCTAAAATAGACTGGTGTTTATCTTTACTATCTTGAATGAGCTCATTAATTTTAGTGCTAAAGGCGCTTAATGTGTTTTTCAGTTCGGATTGATAGCTGCCTAGTATTTCTGAAAAGTTCTCCTCTTTCTCTGAAGTAAATTCTTTTTTCCAATCATTAAAATCTTGACTCCGGGATTCCTGAGCTTTTGAGAACTGACCCTGCCAATTTGTAATATGAGTTTCTGTATCAGATTTATTGCTTCGAATTAATTCCCTTAACTCTTCAAGCTCAGCTTGCTGCCGCTTTATTTCACTTTCTAAATCAGATAAGTCAGCAAGTATTGTATCCTTTGTACCAACAAGTGTTTCAGTTGTACTATCAAATAGCTTTTCCAATTCTTTAATAGAATACTCTGCATCCTCAGGATGAATTAAGCCGCCCAATAGACACAACTGTGTTAGATTGTTAGTCAATACATCATTTATTCCAATTAAATCTGAAACATTACCTTTTTCTGCATAAGATTGAACATGCGCAACAACGTTTCGGCCATTTAATTGGGAAACTAACGAGTCTAATTGATTAAAGGGCATTACTTCAGCACCAACTGTCGACAAGTATCTCGTATACATCGAGATTAGCTTAACCAATCTTCTCTTCTCTGTAGGTTCGTTCTCATCAACGGAGTCAAAATCAGTAGAAATAGCTTCACTAATAGATTCTAATACTGAGTGTATTTGGTGATTATTTAATTGTTCTTCCCACCGATTCATAATACTGACTCCCTTTAATCATTGTTATTTTTCTATATTAATTTCATCTAGCAAAATATAGTGATGTCGATGATGTTCATTTATCTCTCTTAACTAAATATGCAGAAGGCTCTAGTTTCCAATCATCTATATTTGAAGGATTCCGGTACTCAAGCTCCCCCCCAGAGCATTTAGCATCTACTCCACGTTTTTCAAATCTAATCCCACTTACAATTGCTAAAGAAGTGTCTTCTGTTTCATCTAGATGCAGAAGTACCTCATTAGCCGTCATCATTATCCCATCTACAGAAGTGCTTGTTGTCCCCTTCACTTCCACCTTAAGTTCTTCTTCATCCTTTGATGCTAAAAAATCGTATGAATGATTGGCTGAAGTGTCCTTTACTCTATAGCCATGTTTATTCAGGAACGCTTTAGTAATCTTCATAGCCTGTAGCTCTACAGCGCGCCTTTCAGGTCCGGACAAACCAAACCCTTGTCTGGATGCAGAGTTCTTCTTTACGGGATTTACAACTGATTCAAGGTCGATCTTGTTGGCTGCTGAGGACGGCAGATCTTCTAGGTTTACGTATGAAGCATAAATAACTGCCAATAATCTAAGAGCACCCTCTATAGAGACTATTAGCTTTGCATCCTCTAGAGTCTCTACGTAGTGCGTTTGACAAAATGCCGTGGCTTTCTCGAAAGACTTCGGAAGATTAAGATCAGAGCCTATTTCAACAGCATCTAAGTAGCTCGTGTAATCAACTTTAGACGACTCTACGACTGTTCTGCACCAATTAACCTTTTCGGCGATTTTTTCATCAGAATCGGTGACCAAGTCTCCTCTATCGCTATCCCACGTTGAGGAAGCAGAACCCACTGTCACAAAACAACGTGTTCCATCAACAGAAAAATGAATAACCAAGTAGTATCCAACAGTTGCCGAAGGCGATAATTCCTTTGAATAGATTCGAACCCAAGGAGCAGGAGTTTTGCGCCCTATTCCGTCTCTACCTTCAAACGAAATGTCTGTCCCAAATCTTCCCAATAGGTTCGAGAATGAATCACGATATTTTGATAATTGCTCAGGTAAGTCATTTCGAATTAACTCGCCTCGACGCTTCATTTCGTCTGTGTTAGTGCTTGAGTAATGCGGCTGAAGCACAGCTATTTGTTTGATAGTATCGGATAGCACTTTGAGTCTCCTTGTGCACGAAAATACTGATTGCTCTTGTATTCGAATCAACTTACTCCCTGTATTGATCATTGTCCAGAAATAAAAACTGTTACCAGTGAAGCGCTTCACTTAGTCCAACAAAAGAAGCTCTTGGTGAAAGTACTGTGTGTCGGATAAAGGCACACAGTACTATCAAGACAATAAAGATGACATAAAGCATCTCAATGAGGACTATTAGTGTATCGAGACAAATGCTAAAGCCAGTACACTATTAGCTATTATAAAAAGGGTAGAAAATGCTAAAAGCCCCACAACCGAGGGGCATATTCATTTGGCAGAGAGACAGGGATTGATTAAATCAGCGTTGCCTCCGCTGATTTAACCTCTGCGAGGCGCTGCCGCTTCGCTTACGCGTCCAAACTCCTCGGTGCTCGGAGTTTGTCGAACGGAAGGGTTCTCATCTATACTGTCTCTTTCCCAAATAAAAAGCCCCGCAACTGCGGGGCTTATTCATTTGGCGGAGAGACAGGGATTCGAACCCTGGATAGGCTACTAACCTATGCTGGTTTTCAAGACCAGTGCATTCAACCGCTCTGCCATCTCTCCATAAACTTAATTGTCTCATCCCATTGGGAATGCTTGGCTACGAAAGCCGTCGATAGCTGATATATCGAAGTTGGCGAATAATACATGAATCATTCTAAAACTTGAAGCCTTAAATAGCGGTTTTTCTTGAAAATTTATCGCTCATCCCAATATAATATTTAACTGATGAAGACGAGCAATTCCTAACAGAATCAATCGTCTACTTACTTACTGCAGCTATCTGGTTATATTCTGTGACAATTTGTCCCAGTCTGGCTCCTAAAAATTGCTGTATAAAGTCATGAGCAACTAACTTTAACTGTCATATGAGGTAATTACACCGATGGACTACAATTCAGTCACTGCGTCAAGAACAGCTAGTACCGGAATTGAGATTAACAAGGTATTGAAAAATACTTATCTTCTCCTATCTGCCACATTAATATTTAGTGCAGCTATGGCTGGGGTCTCTATGTCGATGAACGTAGGACATCCAGGCTTGATCATCTGGCTTGTTGTTACATTTGGACTATTGTTTGCCGTTAATAAAACAGCCAATAGCCCGATGGGCATAGTCTTAACTTTCGCTTTCACCGGCTGGCTTGGCTTCACTCTTGGGCCATTACTTTCCATGTATACCGCTCTTCATGGTAGTGGAATTATCATGCAAGCACTCGGAGGCACCGGTCTGATTTTCTTTGCTTTATCGGGTTATGTACTAACTACAAAGAAAGATTTCAGCTTCATGCGCGGCTTCTTATTCGCCGGTCTAATGGTATTGGTGTTCGGTAGTATCTTCTACGCACTCGCGAATTATATGTTTGGATTCTATGTGTCAGGATTAAGTTTAGCTATCTCAGCTGGTGCTGTCTTGCTCTTCTCTGCGATGATCTTGTACGATACAAGTAGCATTATTCGTGGTGAACAGACGAACTATGTTTTAGCAACGATAAGCATGTACCTCAATCTTTACAATATTTTCATAAGTCTCCTAAACCTATTATCAGCTTTTGATGATTAGCAACCCTACATTTAGACATAAAAAAGGCCAGTTAAACTGGCCTTTTTTATTACTTCATACTAGTTACTTATTATCTCTAATCCACCAACATAGGGCCGTAAGACTTCAGGTACAGTGATCGAGCCATCGGTATTCTGATAGTTTTCAAGAATTGCCACCATGGTTCTTCCGACTGCCAAGCCAGAACCGTTCAATGTATTGAGGAGCTCAGGTTTGCCTGTTTCAGGGTTACGCCATCTGGCTTGCATTCTGCGCGCCTGAAATTCTGCGAACCAGCTACAAGATGAAATCTCCCGATAGGTATTCTGCGCAGGTAACCAAACCTCCAGGTCGTAACACTTGTGCGCCCCGAAGCCAATATCAGCAGAACATAGGATAATCTTCCTATAGGGTAGATCGAGCTTCTGCAGGATGGCCTCTGCATGGCCTGTTAGTGCTTCAAGTGCTTCCTCACCCTGGTTGGCTGGAACTAGTTGTACTAATTCGACCTTCTCGAACTGATGCTGCCGAATGAGGCCACGGGTATCCTTACCATAAGAGCCCGCCTCAGAGCGGAAGCATGGTGTGTGACTGACAAATTTTAACGGCACTTGATCGGCATTCAGTAACTCATCACGAGCAATGTTAGTTACAGGGACTTCTGCTGTTGGTATCAGATAAAACTGCCTGTCATCTTCTGTGTTTGTGGCGATTTTAAATAAATCTTCCTCAAACTTCGGCAACTGACTGGTACCCAGCAAACTGTCTGCATTGACCATGAATGGTACATAAATTTCTTCATAGCCATGCTCAGTCGTATGCACATCCAGCATAAACTGTGTAAGACCACGTTGCAGGCGAGCAAATTGATTTCTTAGGACGACAAATCGAGAACCGGTTACCTTAGCGGCCATATCAAAGCTCATACCATCCAGCTCTGACCCTAGATCCACGTGATCCTTAACCTCGAAATCAAATTCTCTGGGATTACCCCAGGTCATAATTTCCAGGTTATCGTCTTCACTATTTCCCACAGGCACCGAGTCATGTAATAGATTTGGCATCTCAAGATGGATACTCTCTAACGCTACCTGAACATTCGCGAGCTCTTCTCTTGCCTGATCCAACTGTTGACCCAGATTACCCACCGCTTCAATTAGGGGCTGGATATCCTCTCCTTTCGCTTTAGCCTGACCAATCAGTTTCGACTGACTGTTCCGCTCACTTTGCAACTGTTCCGTTCTAACTTGTAGTGACTTGCGCTGCTGTTCCAGTGCTTTGTAATTATCAGTATCGAGTACATACCCTCTCTGTTTGAGATTGGCTGCAACGGCATCGATATCAGCGCGTAAAAGCTTTGGATCTATCATGATGTTCCTGTGAATGTGTGAAACCGTAAATAAGGCGGCGATTATAGCTTGTATTAGATTTGGAATCACCTGTGAAACGCACAAGATTCGTGCTATTTTGTCAAATTTTCAGGTGATAGAAGCGAATTGTTTTATGAACCAAAATCCAACCACAGTTGCCAATAGGCATAGCAGGACATTTGCTGAGATATTCAATCCAGCACGGACATAGTCAGCATTCTGCAACATGGTCACCGTATCTAGAGAGAATGCTGAGAAGGTGGTGAATGCACCCAGAAAGCCTATGACAACGAATCCTCTCATCTCAGCAGTCAATAAGATACCTGAATTGTTCCAGTATCCTATTATCGCGCCAATCAATAGGCAGCCACTGATATTTGCTACCAGCGTGCCGAGCGGGAAGCCAGTACCAAACCAAATATTGAAATAGTGCTGTATGAGGAAGCGTGACAAGGCACCAAACGCCCCACCGACCGCAATTGCCAATAACAGAGCCGGAGTAATTGTTAGCATGAGCGAGTTTCCTGACGATGTCGTGTCATGACTTAATTTGACTGTTAGCCTGTTGTTTATCAAGCTCGTCTAACCTTGCGAGCTTTTCGGATATCTTGATCTCAAGTCCACGAAGCACGGGATGATAATATTTAACAGCTGGTTTTTCTTCTGGGAAATATACCTCTCCGGCGGCATAGGCATGTGGCTCATCATGTGCGTAGCGGTATTGCTTACCGTAGTCTAAATCCTTCATTAGATTGGTCGGTGCATTGCGAAGCTTCAGTGGCACATCATAGGATGGTTCGTTTTTGATATCACGCATCACTGCTTTAAACGCCATGTAGCTGGCGTTACTTTTTGCGGCACATGCCATATAAATAACTGCCTGCGCGATCGCCAATTCGCCCTCTGGAGAGCCGAGCCTCTCCTGTGCTTCCCAGGCATCCAGTGCTATCCTCAGTGCTCTGGGATCGGCATTACCAATATCCTCGCTCGCCATTCTCACGACGCGTCGGGCGATATACAGGGGATCGCAGCCGCCATCCAGCATCCTTGCAAACCAATACAGTGAAGCATCAGGATCCGATCCTCTGACTGATTTATGCAATGCTGATATCTGATCATAAAACTGCTCTCCTCCTTTATCAAAGGTACGATAACTCTGGCGTAGCACACCACTTAGATGCTCATCAGTGACTTGTCCCGTGTCAGAGTCGGCCAGCGAATCGGAAAGTATCTCCAGCAGGTTAAGTAATCGCCTGGCATCACCGTCAGCACTGTGAATCAATTGCTCTCTTTGTTCACTGCTAAGTTCGATGCCCAGTTTACCTAATCCAACCTCTTCGTCAGATAGGGCACGCTCGACAATCGAATGCATAGCCTCATCCGATAACCGTTTAATCAAGTACACCCTGGCTCTGGATAGTAAGGCATTATTTAATTCAAAGGATGGATTTTCCGTAGTAGCACCAATAAATGTCACCGTGCCATCTTCAACATGTGGAAGAAACGCATCCTGTTGTGCCTTATTAAATCGGTGCACCTCATCAACAAATAAAATAGTCCGCTTACCCTGACTGCGATGATAATTCGCCTCATCAATTGCAGCACGAATATCCTTGACCCCAGCCAGAACCGCTGAGATTTTTATCATATGACTATGACTTAACTCGGCGATCAGTGCTGCGATTGTTGTCTTGCCTGTTCCGGGAGGTCCCCAGAAAATCATTGAATGCAGATGATCGCTAGCAATAGCCTTCGAGAGCGGCTTGTCAGATCCAAATAAATGCTCCTGCCCCACATAATCTGATAACTTCTTCGGTCTGAGTCTATCGGCAAGAGGTCGAAAGGTATCGTCTTGCTCAAACAACATGGTATTTAGTCATCCGACACTGGTCGTGAGTCAATGACATCATAATCCTCAGGGATTTCAGGCGTAAACTGTACGACATCTAAAACAGGATTATTGCGGGCATTCGTCATTGAGATGCGGGTAACTTGCCCAAGGCTATCGAATAGTTCGAATACACTCAGGGTTTCATCCTGAAATCCGATGGTCAGTTTTTCAAAATTACCTGAACTGTCGATAGGCATAAGGATAAAAAAGTCCTTACCCTCAATGATGTTCTTTTCAATAACAAACTGCTTAGCTAGATCGCCCTGCTCTTGTGCTAACAGCAGAATAGGAGCGTTTTGAATTTCTTCATCCACTGAATTGATAATCACTTGCTCCAGATCAACGTCAATCGTCCAGATAACTTTGCCATCAGACAGAATTGTCTGAGCATAGGGTTCAAAGGTCTGCCAGAGAAAGCGATTGGGACGCTGTAAAATAAACCGTCCTGAAGTAGATTCTTGGATGCCTCGGGAACTTGAGTATCGTTGTTGAATAAAATTCGCTTCGAAAGAGGTTAACTGCTTAAGTTTTGCCTCCAGTTCCTGGGCAGGTGTTGTGTAATCAGCCGCATCAATCGCGTTCATCCAACAGAAGGCAGCAATGAGCGTCGTTGTAATATACTTCATATTAATCCAGTTTAGGTGGTGGTGGCGCTAACACCTCACGAGCACCATTTGATTGCATCTCACTTACCACGCCAGTAGCTTCCATTTCCTCGATCATACGTGCCGCCCGGTTGTATCCAACTTTCAGCTTTCGTTGCACACTGGAGATAGACGCTTTGCGAGATTCCGTGACAAAGGCCACTGCCTCATCATAGAGGACATCCACATCAGAATCACTCGGCTCCGGTGCAATCCCCGGTAAATCCTGCGCGATACCACCTCCTGTGGTTATCTCTTCAATAAAGTCCGGCTCACCGCGTAAGCGCCAGTCATCAGCCACTTTATGCACTTCATGATCGGCGACAAAAGCTCCGTGAACACGTGTCGGTATACTCGTGCCAGCTGGCATGTATAGCATGTCACCCTGGCCTAGAAGCTGTTCAGCACCCATCTGATCCAAAATCGTACGTGAATCGATACGTGAAGAAACCTGAAACGCAATCCGACTCGGAATGTTCGCTTTGATTAGGCCTGTCAAAACATCAACACTGGGTCTCTGGGTCGCTAGAATAAGGTGTATTCCTGCTGCCCTTGCCTTTTGCGCTATTCTGGCAATAAGCTCTTCAACCTTCTTGCCGACGATCATCATCATATCAGCAAGCTCATCTATTACGACAACAATGAACGGCAGATGTTCAAGCTGAGGCGGGTCCATCAACATATTATCTGTTGGTTCCCATAAGGGATCAGTCAGGGGCTCACCCTTCTTTTCCGCATCCGCGATTTTGCGATTATAACCGGCCAAATTCCTGACACCCAGAGCCGACATCAATTGATAGCGCCGCTCCATCTCTCCGACACACCAGCGTAGTGAGTTAGCCGCATCCTTCATGTCGGTGACTACGGGGGCCAATAAGTGCGGGATACCATCGTAAACTGACAGCTCGAGCATTTTCGGGTCGATCATAATCATCCGCACCTCTTCAGGTGTGGCTTTGTATAACAAGCTCAGAATCATCGCGTTGATGCCGACTGACTTACCAGCACCAGTCGTTCCCGCGACCAGGAGGTGTGGCATTTTCGCGAGATTCACAACCACGGGTTGGCCCGAGATATCCTTACCCAGACACATACTCAGTTTAGAGCTAGAGTCATCAAATGCCTTCGATTCAATGACCTCACTCAAATTCACCATTTCCCGGTGTTCATTGGGAATTTCTAATCCGATTACCGACTTACCAGGGATGACTTCAACGATTCTGACACTAATGGCTGACAAGGCGCGCGCCAAGTCTTTCGACAAGTTAACAATCTTGTTTACCTTTACCCCAGGGGCCAAATCCAGTTCAAATCGAGTGATGACCGGTCCGGGATGAACCGCGACGACCTGTGCTTCAATCGCGAAGTCGGCAAGTTTCAATTCGACCTGGCGTGACATCGCTTCGAGTGATTCAGCTGAGATCTGATGCTGTGGTCCGTCCGAAGCATCCAACAAGCCAAGTGGTGGTAAATCGCCATCGACAGGGCCATCAAATAATGTCGTTTGGCGCTCTTTCTCTTTACGAACACTGGTTTCAACCTGCTGAATTACCGGTTCAATCTTAACCGGTTTGCGTTTAGAAACCTTCTTACGCTCTTCTTTCACCGACTTGACGCGTTCCTGAGTGACTTTCCGTGCCTGTAATTGCTCTCGCCACTCAGCCAGTTTATATTTCGAATATTCGATAAACTCCCAGGTATAGTGACCAACCTGATCCATTAACCATAACCAGGAAAGGCCGGTAAACCAGGTGAAGCCAGTCAAAAACAGGGCCAGTAGTAACAGCGTCCCACCCGTGTAGCCAAAATACGGTACCAACGAATCAGCCATGATACGCCCCAGAATACCTCCTGCCGTGTAACTCGGTTGCAATGATGGATCGAGAAAGTGGATGTGTGCCAGACCAGAACCAGCGAGCAAGGTAAGCATAAATCCAACGCTGCGGAAAGTAATAAAAATACGATGGTTCTCGACGGGTTCTCGCTCGGATTGATAACTTAGATAGGCGACATAACCTACCATCAGGGGGAAGATGTAGGCAATGTATCCAAAAAATTGTAGAAATACGTCTGAAAACCATGCACCTGCTCGACCACCGGCATTGACGATGGCATCAGTCCCACCACTAAACGTCCAGCCAGGATCATTAGGGTTATAGGTAATCATCGACAACATCAAAAATGCAGCAATCGCAGCCAGAAAAATCATCATGCCTTCACGCAAGCGACGCTGCATTGGATTAGTCAGCGCAGCATCTGGGGACGATTTACCAGTTGTTTTTTTCCTGGATGTCGATTTTTTAACAGAAGCTTGTCTCAAAAGTAGTTGCCTCTAGTGATAAGTATGTACATGATACCTCATCATTAAGTTTAATCAATGGCTGTAAGCTACTGATATTAAGATAAATATGAAAAAACATTTTCATCTGTTAGTCATCATCCATAGCCTCTGGAACCGGTATTTCAACGGACTCCTTTACCTCTTCCATGACCATGTAAGAACGTGAGCTGCTTACACCCGGTAACATGAGGAGTGTTTCGCCCAATAATTCGCGGTATTCGGCCATATCGGCGACACGTGTTTTTAGTAAATAATCAAAATCACCCGATACCAGATGACACTCAAGGATCTCCTCACGCTCTTTGACGGCCTTTTTAAAATCCCGGAATACGTCCCTTGATGTATGATTCAGTTTAATCTCGACAAATGCCAATAAACTCGCAGACAACTTCCGTGGATTCAATCGGCCATGATATCCCATGATGTAACCCAGCTTTTCTAGTCGCTTCACCCGTTCGAAACATGGAGTTGGACTCAAATGCACGCGACGTGCTAATTCGACATTACTAATCTTGGCGTTCTCTTGCAGTTCATGAAGAATCTTAAGATCAGTCTTATCGGGCCTATATGCGACTGCGGGCATAGTTTATTACTCTTTAATTTGACACAAAATAAGTTATTTATTCTTCTTATCTACAGAAGATATGTTAATTATTCTATTAAATAAGGTATAAACTAGTCAAATATTTTGCATACATCAACTATTGTGGAGACAGGTTATGCGTGTAGGTGTACCAAAAGAGATAAAAAATAATGAATACCGGGTTGGTATGGTTCCAGCGAGTGTACAAGAAGTTGTCGCCGCGGGC
Source organism: Enterobacterales bacterium (assembly GCA_965250035.1). Lineage (GTDB taxonomy): Bacteria > Pseudomonadota > Gammaproteobacteria > Enterobacterales > CAXRAF01. The sequence continues at coordinate 1,140,790 of OZ252282.1, forward strand.
CATGAAGTCATTGTAGAGACTGATGCTGGCGCTGGTATTGGGTTTTCAGATACAGATTATGAGGCGGCTGGCGCGTCAATTAGGCAGTCAGCGGAAGATATATTTGCCGAGGCAGATATGATCGTCAAGGTAAAGGAACCTCAGGCTGTCGAGCGTGCTATGTTGCGAGAAGATCAACTCCTCTTTACCTATCTGCACCTGGCACCTGATTTAGCTCAGACTGAAGATCTCGTCAAATCCGGGGCGGTGTGTATCGCCTATGAGACGGTAACTTCACCGTTTGGTGGCCTGCCATTACTCGCACCGATGTCTGAAGTCGCCGGTCGTATGTCTATACAGGCAGGCGCCCAATGTCTTGAGCGCTCACATCAGGGACGCGGTATGCTCCTCGGTGGTGTACCGGGTGTAGCACCCGCGAAAGTAGCCATAATTGGTGGCGGTGTGGTTGGCTCTAATGCGGCTCAAATGGCCATCGGTATGGGTGCTGAAGTCGCAGTACTGGACAGAAATGTTGACGTCCTAAGGAAATTGAATTTACAGTTTGGTTCACGAATCAAAACCATCTTCTCTACCAAGGATGCCCTGGATGATTTTGTACTTGCAGCCGATCTTGTTGTTGGTGGCGTATTAATACCCGGTGCAGAGGCACCGAAATTAGTAACGGCCGGGATGATCAAACAAATGAAGCCTGGCGCCGCAGTTGTCGATGTCGCGATCGATCAGGGAGGATGTTTTGAAACATCGCATCCGACGACTCATGCTGAGCCAACCTACATCGTCGATGATGTGGTTCATTATTGTGTCGCCAACATGCCTGGCGCAGTTCCACGCACCTCGACGTTTGCTCTGAATAATGTCACCCTGCCCTTTATCTTAAAACTGGCGAATAACGGATACCGCAAGGCGCTAGCAGATGATCAGTATTTAAGGCTTGGCTTGAATGTTATTCACGGCAAGGTCACTGAGGCGAACGTGGCAAGAAACCTTGGCTTTGAGTACGTCTCTCCAGAGGACGCCTTATCAGCCTAGTCAGGTTGAAATGCTCATGAATAAGGCCGTCAATTGACGGCCTTTTTTGTATCAAGATTATGCTCCGATTAGCAGCCTAGAGTAGCGCCCGGATAGCTGCTTGATTAGCCAGCTGACAGCGATAGAGAGCGCCACACTGAAGATAAGCGTGAACAGACCGAATAGGAATGTCTGTAGTAGCGTGACAGGTACCAGATTGAATTGTTGTGCCAATCCGATAAACAGCATGATGAAGGCGACATGAATAAAGTAGATTGCGAATGAGTATCGGGCCAGCAGATCGATGATCCTTGGCACAGATTGTATGTGATCCGATAAAAACTTCATTAAAATCAGAGCAAATGACATGCGCAGCAGATACGTCACTGTTTCCTGACTATTTACATCGATAAAACCCCAATTCACATACTTAATGTCATTTATAACTAATACGAAGTAAATGACTGTAAATATTAAGAATATACTAACTAATAATTTATAACGTTCAGTAATCCACTGGTTGACCGTGTCGATGTTCCTGCCGATGTAAAGACCCAGCATGTAAGGCCCGATAAAGTAGATGATCGTCGCCGGGTGGAAGTTAGGCCATACCCTGGAAATGACCAACGGTAGTAATAACAACAGAATAAACCAGATTCGTTGTTTACTCTCTATTGCCCGGTTTAACAATGGTGTCAGTGCGAAAAGGATCATAATGATGGGTATGTACCAGAGGTGACCCGACATATGCCCAGTTAACAGGAAAAAAGTAAAGCCCGCGATTATCTGCCACAGTGATAGGTGCTCGGGCGGGTTCGCCATGCCTAACATGATCCAAATCGAAGCATAAACGAGACTAATGATGACGAACGGAACATAGACATTCTTGAATTTGGTTTTCAAAAATGACTTATAAGGCTTGTCTGTAAGCACGAGACTGAAAAGCACTCCGGATATCATTGCAAAGTATACAGTCGATCCGTGAAATAGAGTCTCCATCGTACTGTATAGTGGATTGAGATGTTGCGGCATCTGATTATCATTGAGCATATAGATAGGCATGGACCAGCAGTGAGCGGCCACAATGAATATAATACTTATGCCGCGGAAAAAATGCAGATGCTGGTAGAATGGTTTGTCTGTCACGATTTAATTCTCAGGGTTTTCGGTATCAGTTACATTTATAATACCCAGCTGGAGTACATCATGCACTCCCCTGGATGTAAATGATTAGTTATAAACGTATCGAAAAATTAACACCTTAGGCTTTTAATTAGCGTATATGTCCCCATGTGTGTGTTCAATAGTATTTGTTTAGTAAGGAAATCTGATGTCTGATACGCGTCACTGTAAATTACTTATACTCGGTTCAGGTCCGGCTGGTTATAGCGCTGCTGTTTATGGCGCAAGGGCCAATCTGGAACCGGTGATTATTACGGGTTTGCAACAGGGAGGTCAGCTAACGACCACAACCGATGTGGACAACTGGCCTGGCGATTGGGAAGGTGTCCAAGGCCCAGACCTGATGGTACGAATGCAGAAACATGCCGAACGCTTTGGCACAGAGGTTATCTTTGACCATATACATACCGCAAAACTCGATGAGAAACCCTATACCCTGATTGGCGATAGTGGCAGCTATAGTTGTGACGCCCTGATCATTGCAACTGGCGCGTCAGCAATGTATCTGGGTCTAGATTCTGAGACGGCCTTTATGGGTAAGGGAGTGTCAGCCTGTGCAACCTGTGATGGTTTCTTCTATCGCGGCCAAAGCGTGGCTGTGGTCGGCGGTGGTAACACGGCAGTTGAAGAGGCTCTGTACCTCTCTAACATCGCTAAAGAAGTACATCTGATTCATCGACGCGATGCCCTCAGAAGCGAGAAAATCCTGCAGGATAAAATTTTAGACAGAGCCGAGAATGGCAATATCGTATTGCACTGGAATCGGGTACTCGAAGAGGTAACGGGCGATGACATGGGTGTTACCGGCGTACGTATCAAGTCGACTGTCGATGACACAGAAGAGTCGCTCGATCTTGCGGGTGTATTCATCGCCATTGGTCACAAACCAAATACGGAAATTTTTGCAGACTCTCTGGAGATGAAAAACGGCTACATCACTGTTCAATCGGGTCTTCAGGGTAATGCCACTGCAACATCAGTACCCGGTGTTTTTGCTGCAGGGGATGTTAGCGATCAGGTATACCGCCAGGCGATCACTTCGGCTGGAATGGGTTGTATGGCTGCGCTGGATGCGGAAAAATATTTGGATGATCTCGAGGGCTAAGTTATTGGCTATCGAGTATATTCATGTTCGTAAGTAGTATCTCGTAATATAGTGCGCGCAACAAAATTTTATCCGAACTGTCCAGACCCGCGAGTTGGACAGTGATCTGCTGTCCAGCGTCGCTTAGATTCTCAGATAACTCAACTTCACCATCCATCACCAACACATTGTTCTGATCAGCGAAATTAAAGGTCATCGTGACTGTTACACTTTGCCCGGCGTCGGCAAGTCGCTTATCATCTTTCAGCAATAGCCGCTCAGGGCTAATACCCGTGAGCATGACCCCTCTGGGTCTAGACGACTCATCATCGTTAATGAACGTAACTGGTTTTTTGGTAGAGAGAATCTGTTTGTTTGCTATCGATACACTCTCTACCTCTTCTGGGATTGCGACATGAATATGTGGATAAGGTGCGAGGTGTTTTTTGATGATATGGGATCGAAATGCGACGGCTCCTTTTGCCGTTACAAATCTCAGAATAAGAGGCTGTGTATCTTTGAGAATAATCCCAAGGTCTGTGTCAGCCGTTTTACTTGCGCTAAGAATTAATGCTTCATTTCGCACAAAGCCTATGAGCTGCACGCTGTAACGTTTAGACTCATCATCTAGCAGCTGTATTTGGATAGGGCTACCTATTTGAAGACCAAGTTCATCGAGATTGTGCAATCGTTGTTCTCTTGTATCTATGTGACATGTTAGAATTTTGCCAAAAGGATTTACGCTTGTATAGCCTGATAAATGCCCTATTTGTTATCTGACGAACTCATTTTCCCTGACCCGAGAGAAGCCTGGGAAGACACGAATGGCCTACTTGCGGTGGGTGGCGACCTGAGTCCAGAGCGACTAATACTAGCTTATCAGCATGGTATATTCCCCTGGTTTTCAGAAAACGATCCTATTTTGTGGTGGTGTCCAGATCCAAGGACAGTCCTGTATCTAGATGAACTAAAAGTAAGTCGTAGTCTCGCAAAATCAATCCGAAACAAGGGTTATCAAGTATATCTTAATCGAGATTTCGAAGCGGTCATAACCGCCTGCTCTGAGTCTCGTAAGAATCAGGAAGGTACTTGGATAACTGACGAAATGATTAATGCATATATCAATCTGCATGCGATGGGCATCGCGCATTGTGTTTCTGTGTATCAGGATAAGACGCTCGTCGGGGGCTTGTATGGCCCATCATTAGGTCCATTTTTCTTCGGGGAATCAATGTTCAGTTCAAAAACGGATGCCTCAAAAGTTGCACTCTATTATCTGGTCAATTATTTGAAAAAACTGGATTTTATCCTGATTGATTGTCAGTTAAGTAATCCGCATTTAACCAGCCTTGGCGCAAAGGAGATTAGTCGAGATCAGTATCTAAGGGTCCTCGATAAACACATCTATGACAAACAGCAAAATATTTGGCGCCCGCAAGAACTGACGGCTGAAACTGATGACTGAAATTAAGCTCTTTAATACGCCGGCACATGAATGCCCCTATCTGGATGGTGAGATTGCAACAACACAGTTCATTAACCCGGATGAAACCCTCGATATCGGCCTATATACCTATCTTAGTCGTAACGGTTTTCGGCGCAGTGGAGAGCACATCTACCGACCGCGCTGTGAAGCGTGTCGAGCCTGTAAAGCGATAAGGGTATTAGTCGAAGACTTCGTGCCATCCAGGAGTCAGAAACGATGTCTAAATCGGGGCAACGACTTTACCTATCAAATTAAAAAATTCAACAACGACAAGTCGCACTTTGACCTGTATGAACAATACATCACCGACCGTCATGCAGATGGTGACATGTATCCCGCCAATGAGGAGCTGTATGAAAGATTTTTATACAGTGACTGGGCCAGAACACAATTTCTCGAGGTATACGATAAAGATATTCTCGTGGCATGTGGCGTATTCGATCAGCTCTTTGATGGCCTGTCAGCAGTCTATTGCTATTTTAAGCAAGGTTATGATCGTTACAGTCTTGGAAAACTGACTATTCTAAAGCAGATTGAACATGCCAGGGCATTGAAATTACCTTATCTATACCTGGGTTTTCAAATCGATGACTGCCAGAAAATGAATTACAAATCACAGTACCAACCGACCGAGCAATTAATCGATAACCAATGGCGAATAATCAGTTAAATCTTTTTTGCTTATCGGCTCGATTTAAGGCAAACTACGCGCCCATAAGATAAATCAGCCTGTAAACAGCCCCGGAAAAGGAAACTATGGCAAAAGAAGAACACATTGAAATGAATGGCACGGTACTGGAAACACTTCCGAACACAATGTTCCGTGTCGAGCTGGAAAATGGTCACGTCGTGACAGCACACATCTCAGGTAAGATGCGTAAACACTACATTCGCATATTGACTGGCGATAACGTAACCGTACAGCTTACACCCTACGATTTATCTAAAGGACGCATTGTCTTCAGAGAAAGATAGTCTTATTGACTATCCTTCTCTAGCTTGACCAACTGTTTTGGTTTACGTTCCTGAATCTCGAACTGCAACTCCTCGCCATCCGAAGTCACCTTGACCTGACCACCCTTACTCAGGGTACCGAAGAGTATTTCATCAGCAAGCTGTTTCTTAATTGAATCTTTAATGAGTCGATCCATGGGTCGGGCACCCATCGTGTCATCGAATCCATGTTTGATGAGCCAGTCTCTTGCCTTGTCATCCACTTCAATACTGACCCCTTTGTCGTCTAGCTTAGTCTGTAGCTCAACGATGAACTTATCGACTACGGACTCAAGAACTTCCTTATCGAGCGACTTGAACCAGACGGTCGCATCGAGCCTGTTTCTGAACTCAGGAGAAAATACCCGTTTAATGGCATCGGCATTATCGTGGGATTTATCTTGAGCAACGAACCCCATACTCGATTTGGCCATTTCCTCCGCACCGGCATTCGTCGTCATGACGATAATGATGTTACGAAAATCTGCCTTGCGACCGTTATTATCCGTTAATGTGCCATGGTCCATGACCTGAAGCAGGATGTTATATACCTCGCGATGTGCCTTCTCAATCTCATCTAACAGCAATACCGCATGTGGATTCTTGTTGACCGCTTCAGTGAGCAGTCCACCCTGATCATAGCCAACATAACCCGGAGGTGCGCCGATTAACCTGGAAACTGTATGACGTTCCATGTATTCGGACATATCGAAGCGGATCAGTTCAATTCCCATGATACGCGCGAGCTGACGTGTGACCTCAGTCTTACCCACGCCTGTCGGACCTGCAAATAGGAATGAACCCACTGGTTTATCCTCATGCCCAAGACCTGAACGCGATAACTTAATCGCTGAAGAGAGCGTCTCTATGGCAGAATCCTGCCCAAAAACGACCATCTTCAAATCTTCTTCAAGATCCTTCAATGAAGAAACATCGGTACTGGTCACGGTTTTCGGTGGTACGCGGGCGATCTTAGATACGATATCTTCAATATCGCGCACGCTGATCAATTTCTTGCGCTTAGATACGGGTTGTATTCTTTGATTCGCTCCCACCTCATCAATAACATCGATGGCCTTGTCGGGTAGTTGTCGATCATTGATGTAGCGTGCTGATAATTCTGCTGCGGAACGTATCGCACGAGATGAGTAACGGACATCGTGATGCTTCTCGTAGCGTGACTTCAAACCCATCAGAATTTCTACCGTCTCATCGACCGATGGTTCATTAATATCGATTTTCTGAAAACGACGTGCCAGAGCCCGATCTTTTTCGAAGATCCCGCGGTACTCTTCAAATGTCGTTGAACCCATGCACTTGAGTTCACCCGTCGCCAGCACCGGCTTTACCAGATTCGAAGCATCCATTACACCACCTGAGGCGGCTCCTGCGCCGATGATAGTGTGAATCTCATCTATGAATAAAATACTGCCTTCTTCCTTGGTCAGCTCTTTGATAACGGCTTTGAGGCGCTTCTCGAAGTCTCCTCGATACTTGGTACCTGCGAGCAGATTACCTAAATCCAGTGCGTAAATCGTTGATTCCGCGATCACCTCTGGAACATCACCCTCGATAATCTTGCGTGCCAGTCCTTCAGCAATGGCCGTTTTACCGACGCCGGCATCACCAACGAACAAGGGGTTATTTTTGCGCCGTCTGCACAAGACTTGAATCAGTCGCTCTATTTCTTTCTCACGACCCACCAAGGGGTCAATACGTCCCTCTTCAGCGAGTTTATTAAGATTGGTCGCATACTTCCCAAGGGCAGTATCTGCCTCAGGGACCTGTGCAATACCTTCCTCATCCTCTTCTTCGATTTCAGAGGCTTCTTCACCTTGAATTTTAGAAATACCATGAGAGATATAGTTAACCACGTCAAGTCGTGATATATCATTGTGTTGCAGTATATAAACAGCCTGACTTTCTTGTTCACTGAAGATTGCGACGAGGATGTTTGCCCCGGTCACTTCTTTCTTCCCAGAGGACTGCACATGAAATACAGCGCGTTGGAGAACCCGTTGAAAACCCAGCGTGGGTTGCGTCTCTCTACCCTCATCCTCTTCAGATAATAATGGTGTTGTCTCATCAATGAATGAAGTTAAATCGGAGCGCATTACATTTAAGTCAGCGCCGCAGGCTTTTAGCACGGCAACAGCCACTACATTATCGAGTAGCGCAAGTAACAGGTGCTCTACTGTCATGAATTCGTGGCCCTTATCGCGCGCCTGCTGAAATGCCTGGCTCAGGGTTTGTTCCAAATCTTTACTTAACATCAATTACTCACAGTTATTTAATAGTCTCTTATTTTATAGGTGCTTTATTCATCATCATCAAGCTTTTTTGAAACACACATTAGCGGGTGTTGGTGCTTTTTTGCGAAGGCTCTCACCTGAGCTACCTTGGTTTCGGCTACATCGTGCGGAAAGACGCCGCAGACGCCTTCTCCCTCTGTGTGCACTTGCAACATAACCTGGGTTGCTTTTTCCATGCTCATCGAGAAGAAATATGTTAATACCTCGACGACAAAATCCATCGGAGTGTAATCATCATTGATGAGTAACACCTCGTACATTGACGGTTTTTTGAGCTCTGGACGTGCTTCAGCAACATTTAAATCAGTGTGTTGTTCATTACTCATAATACAGTGTTTATAAATCAGTCAATTTAATTATAGGAGCTTGATGCCTGAATATATATGAATATCGGTATTAGTTTACGTATTTCAACCAAGGTTCGAGCTCATAAAATGTTAGTCGAAAATGTCGCAATTCCTTAATTTGGCGCAGTTTTATAACTCTAAGGGTCGTTTTAACAAACTTGTAACTTTTCATTCTGATATTTTTGCTTATAATTATTATCGCTACATTGTTAGTAATATTGGAGGTGCGTGTGGCAACAGGTACAGTAAAGTGGTTTAACAATGCCAAGGGTTATGGTTTCATTGAACCTGAAAAAGGTGGCGATGATATATTCGTACACTATTCAACAATTACGATGGATGGCTACAAAAGCCTTAAGGCAGGTCAGGAAGTAACATTCACGCTAGCAGATGGCCCGAAAGGGATTCATGCGACAGAAATTGTCCCGCAGAACCAAAATCAAGAATAGATTCCAGGAATAGTTAAGTTCAGGTTACTAGCAGAGAATACTTTGCTCGAACCTGATGAAGACGTGCTTACAACAGTCACCACAAGCCAGTTGGCTCATGGCGACTTGTTATGCTAAGTGGCTACTACCAACCGGTAATCTCGCGTAGGCCATCACCAATCTGAGCTAGACTACGAACAGTCTTTACACCGGCATCTTCGAGCGCAGCAAACTTCTCTTCAGCTGTTCCCTTCCCGCCCGCGATAATTGCACCAGCATGACCCATACGCTTACCTGGAGGCGCTGTGACACCGGCAATATATGATACGACCGGTTTTGATACGTTCGCCTTTATATAGGCAGCCGCTTCTTCTTCTGCTGTTCCGCCGATTTCACCAATCATCACGATTGCCTCAGTTTGAGCGTCAGACTCGAACCGCGACAAGATGTCGATGAAGTTAGACCCTGGTATTGGATCACCGCCGATACCGACACACGTGGATTGTCCAAAGCCGTGATCAGTCGTCTGCTTGACCGCTTCATAAGTCAATGTTCCAGAACGGGACACGATACCTACCTTACCAGGTTTGTGAATGTGACCAGGCATAATTCCAATCTTGCACTCACCCGGCGTGATGATACCTGGGCAGTTTGGACCAATGAGTTGCACACCCAATTGATCACAACGTAACTTCGCTTCTAGCATATCAAGTGTCGGAATGCCCTCGGTTATCGTTACGATCAACTTGACGCCAGCATTTGCCGCCTCGAGTATTGAATCCTTACAGAATGGTGCTGGAACATAGATAACAGAAGCATCGGCTCCTGTTTCTGATACAGCTTCAGATACGGTATTGAAGACTGGAAGGTTCAAATGCGTCTGCCCTCCCTTGCCGGGCGTTACCCCACCTACCATTTTGGTGCCGTACTCTATCGCCTGCTCTGAATGAAAAGTTCCCTGCGATCCAGTGAATCCCTGACAGATGACTTTCGTGTTTTTGTCAATAATAATACTCATGATTAAGACTCCACTGACTTAACTGCTTTTTCTGCGGCATCAGCCAGGCTATTCGCAGCGATAATATTCAGGCCACTCTCGGAGAGTAATTTCTGACCCAACTCGGCGTTGTTACCTTCCAGACGAACGATGACTGGTACTCCGACTCCGACCTCTTCGACGGCGCCAATAATTCCCTCAGCGATTAAATCACAGCGGACAATTCCGCCGAAGATATTGACCAGAATCGCCTGCACATTGTCGTCAGTCAGGATGATTTTGAATGCCTCAACGACGCGCTCTTTGGTCGCCCCGCCCCCGACATCCAGGAAATTAGCAGGATTGCCACCGTGTAACTTGATGATATCCATGGTACCCATCGCAAGACCTGCGCCATTCACCAGACAGCCGATATTGCCATCCAGGGCCACGTAGTTGAGATCCCACTTCGCCGCCTGTGACTCGCGCTCATCCTCTTGCGATGGATCATGCATTTCACGTAACTTGGGTTGTCTATATAGGGCATTACTATCGATGTTAATTTTGGCATCGAGGCAATGTAGGTTGCCTTCCGTTGTAATAACCAGTGGGTTGATTTCCAGTAATGCTAAATCACACTCAACAAATAGCTTGGCTAGCTTGAGGAAGATATCTGTGAACTGTTTAGTCTGGGTCGGCGTTAGGCCCATCTTGAATGCCAACTCACGGCCTTGATATGGCATAGCACCAACCATGGGATCGACGATGGCCTTGTGGATCAACTCCGGCGTCTCATGGGCTACTTTCTCAATCTCTACACCACCTTCAGTGGAGGCCATAAACACAACTCGTTGCGTTGAACGATCGATGACAGCACCGAGATACAGCTCTGATTCAATATCTGTGCATGACTCGACCAGGATTTTGTTAATGGGTTGACCATTCGCATCGGTCTGATAGGTAACCAGATTCTTACCCAGCCATTCAGCAGCAAATTCCTTTACTTCTTCTCGACTATTAACTAGCTTCACGCCTCCGGCCTTGCCACGGCCTCCAGCATGTACCTGACATTTTACAACCCAGCGATCACCGGGGATTTGACCGGCCGCCTCATATGCAGCCTTTGCGGTGTCAACAGCGATGCCATCAGAGACTGGCAGGCCGTATTCTTTGAATAACTGCTTGCCTTGATACTCGTGCAAATTCATAAATTATCCTTATTTTTGGACAGTAGGTTTAAGTATAGATCAGCTTTTTACTAATTCTGTTCTCAGTTTTCCGATTGCCTGAGTTGGATTAAGTCCTTTCGGGCAGGCATCAACACAATTCATAATGCCTCGGCAGCGGAACACGCTGTATGCGTCGCTCAAATCCTCCAGTCGCTGTTCAGTTGCTGTGTCGCGACTATCAGCCACAAATCGCCAGGATTGTAGCAGGCCAGATGGCCCGATAAATTTTTCTGGGTTCCACCAGAAAGATGGACAGCTCGTTGAACAGCAGGCACAAAGTATACATTCATAGAGGCCATCAAGCTTGGCACGATCTTCGGGTGTTTGCAGACGCTCTTTCTCGGGTGGATTCTCGTTATTGATCAGATAGGGTTTTATCTTCTCATACTGGGTGTAGAACATGGCCATATCAACGACCAGATCTCTAATCACAGGTAAGCCGGGTAAAGGTCGGACTACGACCGGCTCCTTGAGGCTCGATACGGGAGTGATACATGCCAGTCCGTTCTTCCCGTTGATATTCATACCATCAGAACCACAGACACCCTCACGACAAGAACGTCGGAATGTGAGGCTTGAATCCTTATTCTTGAGCAGGATCAAGGCCTCGAGTAGCATCATATCAGAGCCCTCGGGGATCTCGAGCTCGTAATCAACCATCGTTGGTTTCTTGTCAGTCTCAGGATTGTATCGATAAATAGAAAATTGCATAGATTCCTCGCAATATTAACTCAATATACTCTTGGCTTCGGTGGGAATGCATCAACCTCATTCGGTTGCATATTCACATCACGCCTTCCGACAGTATCGTTTTCCGGATAGTAAAGAGTGTGGAACAACCAGTTATCATCATCCCTGTCAGGATAATCCTCACGGCTATGTGCCCCTCTACTCTCCGTTCTGAAATTAGCCGCAGCGGCAGTGGCTTTTGCAACCTCCAACAGGTTGTCTAACTCCATGCACTCGACTCGCTGGGTATTAAAGATCTTAGACTTATCATCAAGATGTGCATTACCAATTTTTGCTTCGACCTCAGCGAGTTTCTTATAGCCTTCTGCCATCAGATCGCCACGTCGGAAGACGCCGAAATGATTTTGCATGATCGTTTGTAGTTCTTTCTTGATTTCAACCGGATCTTCACCGCCTGTGCTTGATTCCCAACGATTATATCGATCTTGTGCTTTCTGGAGGTCAGAATCGCTATAGTCTGAGAGTGTCAGGTCCGATTTCAGAGCATCTTCTAGGTGTAGCCCTGCTGCGCGTCCAAATACCACAAGATCAAGTAGTGAATTTCCACCCAGACGGTTAGCTCCATGGACAGATACGCAGGCACACTCACCGACGGCATAGAAGCCTTTCACGACAGTTTCAGTACCATCCGCTTTGGCATCAATTACCTGGCCGTGATAGTTGGTCGGAATACCTCCCATCATGTAGTGACAGGTTGGTATCACAGGAATTGGTTCCTTGACTGGATCGACATGAGCGAAGGTACGCGATAGCTCAAGGATACCCGGTAGGCGCTTATTGAGAACTTCAGCACCAAGGTGATCGAGCTTCAGCTTCACATAGTCACCACGTTCATCGTTGAAACCACGTCCTTCCAGAATTTCTTTGATCATGGACCGAGCGACCACATCGCGACCAGCCAAATCTTTCGCATTTGGCGCATAGCGTTCCATGAAACGTTCGCCATCCGCGTTGATGAGATAACCACCCTCACCCCGGCAGCCTTCGGTAACCAGTGTACCCGCTCCCGCGATACCTGTTGGATGGAACTGCCACATTTCCATGTCCTGCATACCAATTCCCACACGTTGGGCCATGCCTATGCCGTCACCTGTGTTAATCAATGCATTGGTTGTTGACTGATAAATACGGCCTGCACCGCCGGTCGCAAATACGGTTGCGCGGGAGTGGAAAAAAACCTTCTCGCCGGTTTCAATCGAAAAAGCCAGGACACCGCAAACATCACCACTGGCATTTCGCACCAAATCGGTTGCTAACCATTCGCTATAGACTTCTGCCTTCGCAGCGATGTTCTGCTGATATAGGGTGTGCAATAACGCATGGCCCGTACGGTCTGCTGCGGCAGCCGTTCGAGCAGCCTGCTCTCCGCCAAATTCTTTCGATTGACCACCGAACGGTCGTTGGTAAATCCTACCATCATCATTTCGTGAGAACGGCAGTCCCATGTGCTCCATTTCATAAATCGCCGCAGGCCCTGATTTACACATATACTCAATCGCATCCTGATCACCAATATAATCAGAGCCTTTGACGGTGTCGTACATGTGCCAGCGCCAGTCATCGTCATGGGCGTTGCCTAAGGCAACTGTGATTCCGCCCTGCGCAGAGACAGTGTGCGACCGAGTCGGAAACACTTTAGAAATTAAGGCGACTTTCTGGCCCGACTGCGCCAATTGCAGGGACGCACGCATACCGGCTCCACCGGCTCCTACGATAACAGCGTCATAATTCTTTACGGTAATACTCATGCTTAACTCCAGAGGATCATTCCAGTCCAGCCAATAATGCCCAAACTGATGACGAGAACGACTGCCTGAAATATATTCCGAATAACAACAGGCTTTAAATAGTCAGTTGACACAATCCACAAACCAACCCATGCATGAACACTTATAGATACAACAGCCAGGAAAGTTAGAATTTTCATCCAGGCTGGTGCGAATATTCCAGACCAGGTTGCGTAATTGATGGTATCGACAGTAATCAGGAAGTAGCACAAAATCAGTACGTAAATAAACATATACACGGCTGATAGTCGCTGAAACCACCAATCCTGAATACCGGAACGACCGAAACTGGTTTTCATACCAATCATAATCGTACCCCCAGGAAAATAAGCACTAGCACATTACCAATGACTAATAGTCCAGCAGCAATTCGAGCTGTTTCAGGTGTTTCAGCATGTCCTAGATCCATCGCCAGGTGCTTCAATCCAGCCATGATGTGGTAGGCGAAGGACCATAATAATGCAAAGAAGGCTAGCCGGAAGAAGCCACCAGATAGCATTTGTTCTACAGCTGCGTAGCTATCAGGTGATGCCAGGCTTCGCTGGAAAAGCCACAATAGTGGCGGAATTCCTAAAAATATGATCACACCAGTGATACGATGCAGTATCGATAACACAGCTGTGAATGGCATCCGAACCGTTGTCAGGTCCAGGTTTACAGGTCTGGTTGTCACGTTAACTCCCGTCTTATTTAGTGCGGTCTGATTAGTGTAGATAAATGAACGAACAGCAATGTGATTTGGATCATTTACAATGTTGAATTATAGTGTTCAAACCATTTGATTACAACGAATCAAGTCAGTTGTTGCAATCAACTGTTCACATCAATTAATCGATTATTATTATATATTATCTGTTAAAATTAGTGCTCAGACTTTGGGATAATTGACTTTTGTGCCACACTTATTATTATCCATGTCCTTTAGTTGTCCGTATTGTCAGGTTGACAAATAATATTCGAAATTCAAATCAGGAAATCATCTATGTCAAACAAAGTTGCCAAGCTAGAATTACCCGGCGGTGAAACTATCGAGCTACCGATCTATGAGCCTACTCTCGGCCACGACGTCATCGATATCAGAAGCCTTGGAAAACATGGTTACTTCACCTATGACCCGGGCTTCTTAGCCACTGCTTCATGTGAATCCCAGATTACCTACATTGACGGCGATAAGGGAATTTTGCTCTATCGTGGTTATTCCATTGACGAGTTAGCTGAGAAATCTAACTTCATGGAAGTGAGTTATTTGCTTCTGAATGGCGAACTACCGACCGAAAGCCAGATGAATGATTTTCTTGCTACGATCAATAACCATACGATGGTTCATGAGCAGTTGAGTATATTTTTCAGGGGCTTCAGACGTGATGCCCACCCGATGGCTATCATGGTCGCAGTCGTAGGTGCCCTGGCGTCCTTCTATCATGACTCTCTGGACATTAACGATCCTGAGCAACGCATGTTGAGCGCCTACCGCATGATTGCCAAAGTCCCAACACTAGCGGCTATGAGTTATCGGTACTCAATGGGCTTCCCATTTGTATATCCACAGAATGACATGTCCTATGCTGAGAATTTCTTACACATGATGTTCAGCATGCCGTCGAACGATGATCGACCGGATCCAGTGCTCGTCAAAGCCATGGACCGGATATTTACATTACACGCCGATCACGAACAGAATGCCTCTACCTCAACTGTCCGGCTTGCCGGTTCTTCCGGGGCTAATCCGTTTGCCTGTATTGCATCAGGTATTGCCTCCTTGTGGGGACCTGCACATGGCGGTGCAAATGAAGCCTGTTTGAACATGCTCGAAGAAATAGGTCACGTCGACAATATTCCAGAATACCTTAAGCGGGCGCAGGACAAGGACGACCCATTCCGCCTGATGGGCTTCGGACACAGGGTCTATAAGAATTTTGATCCTCGAGCGACTGTCATGCGTGAGACATGCCATGAAGTCCTCAGTAAACTCGGCGTTGAGAATGATCCTATTTTCGAAGTCGCTATGGAACTCGAACGTCATGCACTTGAAGATCAGTACTTCATTGATCGAAAGCTCTATCCTAATGTTGACTTTTACTCAGGAATTATTCTGAGCGCAATTGGCATTCCGAAAAATATGTTCACAGTAATATTCGCTACTGCTAGAACCGTTGGTTGGGTATCTCAGTGGACAGAAATGATATGTGAGCCAAACCAGAAGATTGGCCGCCCAAGACAGCTATACAATGGTCAACCTAATCGAGATTACGTTTCTATCTCAGATCGTTAATCAAGACGCCCCATCGGTCAGTTCTATGACCGGTGGGAATATCCCCCGCCTGCTCAGATCAGCCTCGAGTGTGTAATTCTCGCTACCAAATGGCAAAAACAACCACTCCATTTCTCACCTAGAATAACGCTACATCGCCTGTTTACAGCATATAAGGGCCCTTTCTGGATTTATACCTGTTTGGCACAATTAATGCTTATTCCGTGATGTAGATTCGAATAAGTGTCATTAATTGACATAAATACTAACGAAACATGCTACACAAAGGCGGCTTGATAAGTCACACTTACGGGAGAATTATAAGTATGAAAGGGGTTACCACAATGTCAGGATCAACTTGGACTGCTAGAAACCTAGTTATGAGGACAATAAACATACTACTTTTAGCGTCTGTGTTCGCAACCATATCCGCTTGTGGTGGTGATAGACAAGGAGGCAAAAAGAAAGAAGAAGACAAGGAGGAAGTCGCTATTCCGGTTAGAACAACCGAAGTAATCCGTGGCGACATCAGTGCATTCTATCCATCAACAACCACGCTTGAGTCAGAGCATGAGGCTTCCGTGGTGTCAAAAGTAACCGGTGTAGTCGAAAAATTCTTTGTTGAAGAAGGTGAAATGGTTGAAGCGGGACAACCCCTATTGCAAATAGAGACGGATCGTTTAAGGCTAGAGTTGAACCGTTCAGAATCCAATCTCAAGAAGATGAAAAATGAACTCGACAGGACAAGTGCCCTGTACGAAAGGAAACTGGTGAGTTCTGACGCCTATGAGAAACTAAAATTCGAGTATGAATCTCTGCAAGCGGCCTATGAGTTATCAAAACTCGAATTAACCTTTGCCACCGTAACGGCTCCAATCGAAGGCGTAATTTCAAAGCGCCTAATTAAGGTCGGAAATATGGTGAATACCCGTGACCCCGTTTATCAAATAACTGATTTCGACCCACTCCATGCCGTGGTCTATGTACCGGAAAAAGAATTAAACAAAATAGCGCTCAATCAGATTGCCAGAATTCAAGTCGACGCCAGCACAGATAGATCCTTTGAAGGTTTCGTTAAGCGTATCAGCCCCATTGTTGATGCCGACAGTGGTACATTCAAAGTAACCATCGAGGTGACAGATACAGATGGCGTTCTCAAACCCGGCATGTTTGGCCGACTGGTGATTGTCTATGATGAACGACGTGATGTAGTACTGGTAGATAAGGCGGCTGTCTTGTCAGAGGATAAGTCATTCTGGGTGTTTGTCGTGCGCGAGGGACGCGGCTTTAAACAGATGATCAAACCAGGCTATGTCAATGAAACCCATATGGAGGTTCTCGACGGTCTTACGGATGGGGATATCGTTGTCAATATGGGGCAGAACAGCCTCAAGAATGATAGCCTGCTCGATATCATCGATGGCCCAGGAAAGGTTGATAAACCAGCCGAAGTCGAAGATTCCTCGACTGACTCTGAAACAGAAGCAGCCCAGACAGGAGCCTAATCATGGGAGTCATTGAAACCTCAACAAAACGTCCAGTCACGGTTTTCATGTTTACCCTGGCCTTACTGGTATTCGGCCTGGTATTGCTCAATAAACTCGGCGTCAGCCTGTTGCCGGACTTATCCTATCCGACGCTAACTATTCGTACCGAATATGAGGGTGCGGCTCCTATCGAAGTAGAGAATCTTATAACCAAACCAATCGAAGAGACGATTGGTGTAGTGAAGAACGTCCGCAAGATATCCTCGGTCTCCAGAGCCGGTCAATCCGATGTGTTACTCGAGTTTAACTGGGGTACTGATATGGGCTTCGCTGGACTGGATGTCAGGGAAAAGCTCGACATTTTGCAGTTACCACTCGACGTGAAGAATCCCGTCTTGTTGCGCTTCAACCCGTCTCTTGACCCCATCATGCGTCTCAGTCTCTCTAGGAAGTCAGAGAATGTGGATCAGCTCGATCGCTTCGATGAGACGACACTCATCCAACTACGACGTTTTGGTGAGGAAGAGGTTAAGAAAAGCCTCGAGTCACTCGAAGGCGTGGCCGCCGTGAAAATTTCCGGTGGACTTGAAGATGAAATTCAGGTCATGGTGGATCACGAGAAAATGGCGCAATTGGATTTGAGTATCCAATCAATCTCAGCCAAGTTACGCTCAGAAAATGTCAATTTGTCTGGAGGGCGACTTGAAGAGGGAAGCCAGCAATTTCTAGTCAGAACGGTCAATCAGTATCAAAGTGTCGACGAGATAGCTAATTCGATAATATCGACCAGCGATAATCGCCCAATCTACCTGAAAGACATAGCGACCGTTACACAGGGGTGGAAAGAACGTGAATCGATTACGCGTGTCAATGGTGTAGAGGCTGTCGAGATCGCAGTGTACAAGGAAGGCGATGCCAATACCGTGGCGGTTGCAGAAAACGTCAGGAACCGACTTGATCGCCTGCGAAAACAATTAGATGACGAAATGGCACTAACTGAACTGTATGACCAGTCTCGCTTTATTGCACAGGCAATAGATGAAGTGCTCAATAATGCCATCGTGGGTGGTATTCTCGCCATGCTGGTGTTGTATTTATTCTTGCGTGACCTCAGAGCGACAACCATTATTTCACTCTCTATCCCCATCTCGGTGATCATCAGTTTTAACTTTATGTTCGCCTGGGACATTTCGATGAATATTATGTCGCTTGGCGGTATCGCGCTTGCCGTCGGGTTACTGGTCGATAATGCCATCGTGGTTCTTGAAAACATCGCCAAGAAAAAAGAACAGGGCCTGGATTTAATGCGGGCATCCAGAGAAGGAACCAAGGAGGTTGCTGGAGCGATTACTGCAGCCACACTGACCACGGTTGCCGTATTCGCCCCACTGGTCTTCATTGAGGGAATTGCTGGTCAGCTGTTTGGTGATCAGGCGCTGACCGTTACCTTTGCCCTGCTTATTTCACTGGTCGTTGCATTAACACTGATCCCAATGCTGTCTTCGCTTGGCGCACGTAAGAAGATTCCACTAGGTGATGATCCGATTGAAATTCCGGAAGCGCCAGAAAAGCCACCTAAGCAGCGGGGTAAGTTAGCTGGATTGGCTATCACGACCGGAGGCTATATTGCATGGCCAATTAAGAAACTACTGCTAGTGCTCGGTTGGGTATTCAAATGGCTGATGTTCGGCGTCAACAAACTCATCGAAGTTTTCATTGCAGTCGGTATGGGAACGGGTGGCGGCCTCGTCTGGTTATTTCAAAAGGCCATGATTGCACCGGTGTGGATATTCAATAAATTTTATTCTGCGCTCGCCCTTACGTACGAGCATCTGCTGGCAGTCGCTCTGAAACAGCGGCTTGCCGTGATAATTGTCGCACTCGCATTCTTTGGTGGAAGCCTCAGTCTGATACCGAAACTTGGACTGGAACTCATACCGCAAATGTCACAGGGTGAATTCAATATCGAATTTAAAGCAGAGCCAGGTACGCCCCTGAACAACACGGATCAGATCATCAATGATGCGCAAATGATTGCGGCGACTATACCGGCAATCAATCGCACCTATTCCGTTTCTGGTTCGGGTAACCGGCTTGATGCGAGTCCTGAGAAGGCCGGTGAGAATTGGGGACAACTGAGTATCGTACTGAACAAGCCGGTAACCCAAGAGATTGAAGAGGCAACTCTGCTCGAGTTACGTAATAAGTTGGGGGTCATTCCAGGTGTCGAGCTTAAATTCTCCCGACCGACGCTATTTACCTTCAAGACGCCACTTGAGATTGAAGTCGAGGGATATGATCTGGATACATTAAAAGATGTCAGTCAAATGATTACCTCCAACATGGCTAAATCTGATCGGTTTGCAGATATTAAGTCAACGATTGAAGCAGGATATCCTGAATTGCAAATCACATTCGACCATGAACGCGCCGCGCGGCTTGGCTTATCAGTACCCGATATTGCTGAAACAGTCGTAAAGCAGATTAGAGGCGATGTGGCGACACGCTATTCGTTCCGTGATCGAAAGATTGATGTGTTAGTTCGTGTCTCAGAAGATGATCGAACGTCGGCAGATAAAATCGCTGCACTGATTATTAACCCCCAGAGTGATCGCCCCATCGCACTCTCAGCGATAGCGGATGTGTCACTTGGCATTGGTCCAAGCGAAATCAATCGTGTCAGCCAGGAGCGCGTCGCGATCATATCTGCCAATTTGAATTATGGCGCCTTGGACGAGGCCGCAGAAGAAGCCCAGTCGATTGTCGATAGAGTGCCATTACCCCAGGGGATTGAAATTCGTGTTGCTGGCCAGAATGAAGAGATGCAGCAGTCATTCACCTCGATGCAGTATGCACTGGCTCTAGCAATATTCCTGGTTTATCTAGTCATGGCATCAATTTTTGAGTCGTTACTTCACCCGTTCGTAATCCTGTTTAGTATCCCGCTGGCATTGGTAGGTGCTATCCTGGCACTCTATGTGACAGGATCTACGGTAAGTGTCGTGGTCTTTATAGGCCTGATAATGCTGGCAGGCATTGTGGTGAATAATGCGATCGTACTGATTGATTTGATCAATCAACTACGCGCCAAGGGTGTCGCCAGAATGGCCGCCATTCAGGAGGCGGGTCGATCGCGATTGCGGCCGATCATCATGACGACACTGACGACAACGTTCGGCATGCTCCCTCTCGCATTGGGATTTGGTGAGGGTGCTGAAATCAGAGCACCTATGGCTATCACGGTAATCGGTGGCCTACTGGTATCAACCCTATTGACACTAATCGTCGTGCCGGTCGTTTATTCGCTAGTCGATCGGAAGAAATTTGAAACAGTAGAACAGGGATAATTAGTATGAAAATAACCGAATTTGCCCTAAAACGCCCTATCACCACGTTGATGTTCTTCTTCTGTTTCGTGATTACGGGATCCGCTGCGACACGATTATTGCCTCTGGAATATTTTCCGGAGGTGATCTTCCCGGGTATTTTCATTCAAATCCCCTACCCTAATTCTTCAGCCGAAGAAATCGAACGCTTGATCACTCGCCCGGTCGAAGAGGTTGTTTCGACCATGAGTGGCATCGAGCGACTGTCTTCAACAACCTCTGATAATAATGCACAGGTATTCATCCGTTTCGACTGGGACCAACAGGCGAAAGTTAAAGGGGTTGAAGCACGGGAAAAGTTGGATGCGATTCGGGATGAGTTGCCAGATGACTTACAACGTATGTTTGTCTTCACCGGCTCGACGAGTGATCAGCCGGTTATGCAATTGAGAATTTCCAGCCAGCGGGAGTTGCGCAATGCTTTTCAATTACTCGATCGAAAACTCAAACGCCCCATAGAGCTGATTGATGGTGTTTCTAAAGTTGATCTGTATGGAATTCAGAAGGATGAGATATTAATTCAGCTTCGGTCAGAACGAGTCGCCGCCCATAATATTGATATCAACCAGTTAAACCGTCGCCTGCAACGAGAGAACTTCTCCACTTTTGCGGGGCGCATTACCGACGGTGATAAACGCCTGCTGGTAAAACCAATTGGTGAGTTCGATTCAATCGATGATTACCGCAATATGATTGTCGGCCCGAATAACCTGCGCTTATCGGATATCGCTAAGATTGAACTCAGTCAACCAATCAGAGAGGATGGTCGACACCTAGATAAAACCTATGCCATTGGCCTGAACATCCAGCGCGAAAGTACCGCAAATCTTGTGGATGTTGCGACTAGGGTCGTTGATAAAATCAGCGAGATTGAGCAGTCACCTGATTTTGAAGGGATCAATATGTTCGTCATGGATAATCAGGCAGATGGTATTACTGAGTCCATTGATGACATAACCAAATCAGGACTGATTGGTTTTGTACTATCAATCGTGGTGCTCTATTTCTTCCTGCGGAATCTTAAGGTCACCATGGTCGTTGCCATGGCGGTGCCCTTCTCACTGTGTATTACATTGGCAGCCGTGTATTTTCTGGGACTATCCCTGAACGTACTCACCATGATGGGACTGATGCTAGCTATTGGTATGCTGGTAGACAATGCCGTTGTGATTTCAGAGAGCATTTATCAGCAAAAGAAGTTACACCCTGAAGATAATTACAAGGCGACCATCGAAGGCGTCAAGGATGTCGGTGTCGCGGTCACAGCCGGAACACTCACGACAGCAATCGTCTTCTTGCCCAATATCATCGGTGAAAAAATCGATATTACCGTATTCCTGAGCCACGTTGCCGTGACCATCACAATCTCACTGCTCGCCTCGCTATTTATCGCGACGACTGTGATACCGCTGATGCTTAATCGCACCTCTGCTACAGATCTAAATAAGCGTATCGGAAGCATTGAATGGATAACCAAGAAATATGTCGCTGCACTAGCCTGGATGCTCGCACGACCCAAGGCGGCAGCAGCGATTGCCATAGGTACAGTCCTCAGTGTCGCAATACCCGGTGGGATTGTTAAACAAGACATGTTTCCGCAAGAACAACGCAACAATCTACAACTGCATTACAATATCGATGGCGCCTATACCTTGGAGAAGATCGAAGAATTGGTCTACCAGATTGAAGACTTCCTCTACGAACACCAGGAAGAATTAGAGATTGAATCCGTCTATAGTTATTATCGCGCGGATTTTGCGGTGTCTACGCTAATCTTTATCGAATCCGATGAGCGCAAAAAATCGAATAAATTTGTCACGGAATTCGTCGAGAAAAACGTGCCAAAGATCGCGATAGGCAAACCAGCCTTTGAATTCCAGAGGGCGGGTGGCCAGGAAAAACTCAGTGTCCAGCTCGTGGGAGATTCGACTGAACGCCTCGTAGAGTTAAGTGAAGAAGTAGCCCGGGTGATCAACACCATGGATGGGCTGAAAAATGCCCGCAGCGACGCCGGTGTCGGTGAGAAAGAAGTGCAGGTTCACATCGATCGCGTCAGGGCACAGAATCTCGGACTCTCACCCCAGCAAGTCGCCAGTACTATCGGTATTGCCATGCGTGGGCAGAACTTGCGGACATTCCGCGATGATGAAGGTGAAGTCGAAGTCCGTATTGCGTTTGACAAGAACAACCGTAAGTCGATGTCTGATCTCTATAACTTACCAGTCTTTCGTCCTGGTCAGGAAACATTACCCCTCGCAGCCGTGGCTGAATTCTCAGTTCGTCAGGGGCCTCAGCGTATTCGACGGGAAGATAAAACCACCATGCTCGCAGTGACTGCTGAACTGGCCGATGATGTGGACATGCAAGAGGTCCGGGAAGAATTATCACGGGTGATGGATACCATTGAATTTCCGACTGCATACTACTGGCAATACGGCCGTGGTTTTCAACGTGAAAACAGGGTCGGTGACATCATGTTAACCAATATGGGACTGGCGCTGATGATGATCTTCGTCGTCATGGCGGCCCTATTCGAGTCGTTACTGTTACCACTCGCTGTGATCACCTCAATCGCCTACTCGATCGTGGGTGTATTCTGGTTTTTTGCCATCACCGGTACGACGATGTCTTTCATGGCGAATATAGGCATCCTGGTATTAATGGGGGTGGTGGTAAATAATGGTATTGTCTTGATCGATCATATTAACCGACTTCGTGCCGATGGCCTGCGTCGCTATGATGCAATACTCCAGGGGGGTAAAGATCGCCTCAGGCCTATTCTAATGACCGTACTGACGACAGTGCTAGGACTCGTACCACTCGCCATTGGTACGGCCACGGTTGGTGGGGATAATGCACCACCCTACTCGCCCATGGCACGTGCAATTATCGGTGGACTGTTGTTCTCGACAGTCGTAAGTTTGCTGATTCTGCCATCCATTTATGTTGGGTTGGATACGCTCAGATTATGGAGTCGTCATAAACTCTATTCAGCGAGACAGATGCTTAACTCCCTAACTGGTCGATTTCAGCGTAAGAAGCCAACATCTGATTAGCTGAAATTTGCTTTTACTACTGGCTTAAGGAGAACGCAAAAGGTAATATATCGCCCTTATTTTTAATCGATTTTGATATATACCATGAGTAAATTCTCTATCTCAGATGTGTTGGCCGGCAAATGTTCCGTCGGTGATGTGATCACCATTCAAGGATGGGTACGAACCCGTCGCGATTCGAAAGCAGGTTTATCGTTCGTGAATGTCCACGATGGTTCTTCTTTTGATGCGATTCAGGTCGTCGCAGAAAAGCATCTGGATAATTATGACTCAGAGATAGTAAAACTGACAGCTGGCTGTGCCGTAGAAGTCAATGGAAAAGTCGTCGAATCTCCCGGTAAAGGCCAATCGTTTGAATTACTCGCGGAAGCGGTCAAGGTGGTTGGTTGGGTCGAAGATCCTGATACCTACCCTATTTCTCCCAAACGGCACACGGTGGAATATCTTCGTGAGGTTGCCCACTTACGTCCACGCACGAATCTTATCGGTGCTGTGACGCGAGTTCGCAATACCGTAGCTCAGGCAATACATCGTTTTATGCACGAACAGGGTTATTACTGGATTCATACCCCCCTCATCACGGGCAGTGATACAGAGGGCGCAGGTGAGATGTTTCGTGTATCGACACTGGACCTGATGAACCTGCCATTAACTGATAAGGGAGAAGTGGACTTTAAACAGGATTTCTTTGGCAAAGAGACGTTCCTGACTGTATCAGGGCAACTCAATCTGGAGAGTTACTGTCTCGCCATGTCAAAGGTTTATACCTTCGGGCCAACCTTCCGAGCAGAGAACTCAAACACCAGTCGTCATCTGGCCGAATTCTGGATGGTAGAACCCGAAATCGCCTTTGCAGATTTAAGCGACAATGCCGATTTGGCCGAAGCGATGCTGAAGGCCATAGCGCACGCCGTATTGGAAGAGCGTGAGGATGATATGGCATTCTTCAATCAGCGTGTCGACAAGACCTGTCTCGAACGATTGCATACCATCGCAGATAACGAGTTTGAACGAATGAACTATAGCGATGCGATCAAGATATTATCCAACTGCAATAAGAAATTTGAATTCCCGGTTGAGTGGGGCGTCGATCTGCAATCCGAGCATGAGCGTTATCTCGCTGAAGAACATGTTGGAAAGCCGGTCATTCTGATGAACTACCCTAAAGAAATCAAAGCGTTCTACATGCGTTTGAATGATGATGAAAAGACTGTCGCCGCCATGGATGTCCTGGCGCCCGGTATCGGTGAAATCATCGGCGGTAGTCAACGCGAGGAACGGCTCGATGTCTTATTACGTCGCATTGAAGAGATGGGGCTAGAGGCCGATGACTATAAGTGGTACCTGGATCTGCGACGTTATGGCACGGTACCTCATTCAGGCTATGGGCTTGGATTTGACAGAGCCGTTTCTTACATCACAGGTGTAGCAAACATTCGCGACGTCATTCCATTCCCAAGGACACCTAAGAACGCCGACTTTTAGGGATCGGCGTTCATCACTCCGTTCAGGCGTAGCTAGCTGCTAGAGGATGTGATAGTATTTTTTTCGATTCCCAATTGCAGATGGACAAGCTATGATTCCTGTCGTTTTATCTGGTGGCAGTGGTACGAGACTTTGGCCGCTTTCACGAAAACAGAAACCAAAACAATTTATCCCACTCGTTAACGAAGACACATTATTCGAGAATACACTGAAGCGACTAGAGGGAATTGAAGGACTAAGACCTCCCATAATAGTTTGCAACCAGGATCATCGCTTCATGGTAGCGGAGCAACTTCAACAGCTCGGCATCAGTGGTGCCAGTATTATTCTCGAACCTTGTGCCAGGAATACAGCGCCTGCAATCGCCGCTGCCGCATTTCATGCAGAAAATATCGCGCCTGGTGAAACGCTACTCGTTCTACCCGCCGATCACCAGATCGGGAATGTTGAAGAGTTCCATAGGGTCGTAGCAACCGCGAATGTTTCGGCACAATCAGGAAATTTGGTTACCTTTGGCATAAAACCCACCAAACCTCATACCGGATACGGCTACATAAAAGCCAGTGGTGAGACACTAGATGGCACCAGTGCCGTTGAGGAGTTCGTCGAAAAGCCGGATCTGACGACCGCTGAGTCCTACCTTTCTTCTGGTGACTACACCTGGAATAGTGGCATGTTTTTATTCAAGGCGTCCGCCTATCTGGACGAGTTGCAATACGCTAACTCAGCAATCCATTCCGCGGTACATCAGGCATTGGATTCTGCTAAAGAAGATCTCGATTTTATCCGTTTAGATGAGGGCGCGTTCGCCCAGTCACCTTCGGATTCAATTGATTATGCAATCATGGAGAAAACGAATAAAGCGCGCATTATTCCTCTCGATGCGAGTTGGAGTGATGTCGGCTCATGGTCTTCACTATGGGAAGTATGTGGTCAGGATGGCAAAGGCAATGTGACAATTGGCGATGTCATGCTGAGTGACGTATCTGACTCCTATGTTCACAGTGAAAGCAAACTCGTTTCAGTGGTTGGACTCGATCATGTTATCGTCGTGGAGACATTGGACGCCGTATTGGTCGTTCATAAAGACCATGCAGAAAACGTCAAAGCCATTACCGAACAACTGAAAGCCTCTGACAGAGAAGAACTTAACAATCATCGGAAAGTATTTCGACCTTGGGGTTACTATGATTCCATCGACATGGGAGAGAGGTTTCAGGTCAAGCGTATAGTCGTCCATCCCGGTGAGAAGCTCTCTGTACAGATGCACCACCATAGAGCGGAACATTGGATCGTTGTGAATGGAACTGCCTCAGTCACCCGCGGAGAAGATACTTTCCTGGTATCTGAAAATGAATCGACCTACATCCCTATCGGAACGATCCATGCACTGGAAAATCCAGGGACCATCCCGCTGGAGATGATTGAAGTACAATCCGGTAGTTATCTGGGTGAGGATGATATCGTGCGATTTGAAGACCGCTATGGTCGCTCAGATTAAGTACTGTAGACCCAGTTAGTAGCCATTGGGGTTGAGCTTCTGCCAGTTCCAACTGTCCCGGACCATATCCTTCAGGTCATACTTGGCGCGCCAACCCAGCTCTGTCTCTGCTTTGCTGGGATTTGCGTAGCAACTGGCAATATCCCCGGGACGCCTGGACATGACCTCATACGGTACCTCTACGTTATTCTCTTCGATGAATGTATTAACGACCTCGAGGACGCTGTAGCCCTGTCCAACACCGATATTCCATCTCGATAGCCCGCGGTTGTTTTCCAGATAGGATAATGCTTTGAGATGGGCATCGGCCAAATCGAGCACATGAATATAATCTCGCACCCCGGTCCCATCGGGTGTGTCATAATCATCACCCCATACTTGCAGATGAGGACGCTGTCCCACTGCCACCTGAGAGACATATGGCATCAGGTTATTTGGCGTATCTAGGGGAGATTCTCCAATCTTACCGCTTTTGTGGGCGCCGATCGGGTTGAAGTACCTTAAAATTCCAATCGAAAAATTAGGATCAGAGCCAGCGACTGATTCTAACAATAACTCAACAGAAAACTTCGTTTTACCGTATGGGTTATAGGGCTGTAATCGTGCGTTCTCGGTAATCGGCAGCTCATCTGGATCGCCATAGACAGTCGCGGTCGAGCTGAATACGATATTCCGTACCGCATGCTTCTTCATCGCCTCTAGAAGTCGCAAGCTGCCACAGACATTAACATCAAAATACAGCTCTGGTTTTTCTACCGACTCGCCGACTGCCTTTAGGCCAGCATAATGAATGACAGCATCGAATGTATTGGTATCGAATACATGATCCAAGAAGTCCGCATCCCGAATATCCCCCTGACAAAAAGCCGGGCGGATCCCAGTAATATCTTCTATACGGTTCAGAACTTCAGCAGAACTGTTATGCAGGTTATCAAGTATGGTTACCTGATACCCAGCAGTTAGTAATTCTACGACAGTATGTGAGCCTATGTAGCCCATGCCGCCAGTTGCTAATATATGTTTTCGTGACACAATGTTTAGAAGAATTGGTGGTTAATATGTCTGCATTATACTGAACTGTAGACAGGTTGCCCAATGGTCATTACGAACGATGTCACCAGGAAGCTACGTCTAAGTAGCGCTACTGTACATGCGACAGAATGTCACCCAAATCTCCTGTCTTATAGCTATGTGTTGCTGCCACTGAATCGGACATATTGTAGTCCGACACTAATCTAAGAACCTGCTTCCCAATGGCATCAGACGAATCCTGGATCTGTACGCCCTGCATAATGTCAGCAATAGCTGACTTTAATAGTGGAAAGTGTGTGCAGCCTAACACCAACTGATCCAAGCGATGATACTTTTGCGCTTCTATAAATGGTTCAAGCTGCTGAGTTAGTGCTTTGATATCCAGATGATTAGTCGCATAGAATTCTTCAGCCATCTTAACCAAATCTGTAGAACCGACCTTGATGACCTGACAATCTGCGGCAAACTCATCTACCAGATTGCTAATGTATTGCCGATTAATTGTCGCAGGAGTCGCCAGCAGGCCGATAACGTTTGACTGACTGGCCCTCGCAGCGGGCTTAATGGCTGGCACTACACCGACCACAGGAATATCGAATTCTTTCCTGACACCGTCTAGTGCGATTGTACTAAGGGTATTACATGCCAGTACCAGGATGTCCGGTTTAATAGTCTCTGTAGCCTGTCGCAGCACAAGTTGAACACGCTCTAGTAACTGACTATCGGTTTTCTCACCATATGGGAAATATGCTGTATCAGAGACGAGATGAATCTCAGATTGGGGTACATGATGACGTATCGCATCTGCAATAGGTCGATTTCCGACTCCGGAATCATAAATTAATATTTTTGCCATATGAGCACATCTAGCTGTTCATTAGAAATCAGCAACAGGTTTATTTTGTTACCCATTACTCATTCGAGTCACGAGAGGATACCACCGTTCAGTCGATTAGTTTATGATAATAAGTAATGATTGCAGTCGATGCACATTCCTAATCAATGTTCAGATCAGGAGAATACATTTTGGATGCACATTTCTATCAAGTAATTTATCAGGGTAAACTCGCCCCGGATGCTGAGCCGTCAGTTGTTCGACAAAAGCTTCAGAACCTCTTTAAAGCCAGTGATCAGGTAATGGAAAAACTGATGTCGGGTAAACCTCTGGTAATAAAAAAAGGAATTTCCAAGGAAAAAGCAGAAGCATTCCAGAAAGCGATGTTACGTGCAGGTGCTATTGCAAAGATTAGTGAGATGCCTGTCGATGATAATATTGAACTCACTGCACCTTCTTCTGAGACTGATCAAACCCCGCCAGCAGAGGATTCAGTCCCTTCGGCTACATCAGCTCAGGAAGATAATGATTTACCCCCACCGCCACAGAGCTCGGCGAATCAAGCGGTTGATGAATTCGATGATGATACCGATGATTTGCCACCACCCCCTCCGGCTGCCGAAACAGAAAGTGCTGATCCGCTGGGTATTGTGCCAGCAGAGTACTGGAAAACTGAGCCAGCAGGTACACGCTTGTCGCGCCAGAAAAGGTCTAACGCAGCCAAAGTACCTGAAACACAGCATTTGAAACTTTCACCGGCAAATACAGAATTAGAGCAACTAAAGCACGATGTTAAGGCGGTACAACCAAACACAAGTCATCTTGAAGTGGCACTGGACGCTGCACCACTGAAAGCGCATAAGAAAAAAGAATCCGTTTCTGTTCCAGATTTGTCTCATCTGGAATTGGCCCAGGTGGGTGAAGATCTTGGTCAGGCACTTGACGAGAAAGAAACAATTGAACCGGATACAAGTGAGCTCAGTCTTGCAGAGCAGTCTGAGATTCCAACGCTAAAGCACGACAAGAAGACCGTTGACCCAGATACTAGCCACCTGTCCCTGGAATAAACACAAGCAGTCATCAGTTATCATCGACTCAGCATGACTGAGTTATGTGCCCCCTCGAGCACCTGGAAAATAAGACTCGATTTAAAAAAGCGCCTAAACCCGTATTTCTGCTCGCCAGATAGCGCGATTAGCGAATGATTTCTGCCCTCTTCGATGATTTGCTCTACGCGATCGCCAACCGCAATTTTTTCGCTAGCAACCGATCCACCCGCATCCTCAATGATCATACGTGCTTCGTCAATGATAGCTTGTCCTTTATCAACATTATCTTCATCCTTTACCACAGTGAACAAATGCACCGGATAGTCACATCGAGCTGCCATGATGGCTGAGTTTCTCGCCATGTTTAATGAGGCGACTGAACCACTAAGGCACAATAGGTGGCCATTGTTTTCCTCAAGTGCTTTGGCAACAATTACAGAGGTATCGGCCTCTGTCGCAATGGTCTGAGAAACAGAGCTGCCAAAATTGAAACCCTTTTCATCCTCTTCTTCATCAGTTTCACTGACAATGGTGATGTCATAATGACCCGATTCAGCCTCGTCGAGTATTCCCAACTCAGCTGATGGTGCGACGAGTATTTTCAGGCTCACTTTACGGCCATTACTGTTGGTATATTCCACCATATTATCACCCGCTGGATCGCCGGTGTTGTCTATATGCGTCGTTTCCGTACTCCACTCACCTTCCATATAGTCAAGCTCAAGCAGTGTATCAAGACCAGTCCGTAGTGCCTCCATACCCGGCAATTCAATCCCCCAATCCAGCATATTCTCGCGCGAGATTCTCATATCAAGGCCCTCTGAGGAGAGCTCCTTATCCACTTTTCTAACATACAGCAATGTAATATCAGTTTCGTAACCCCTCGCTAGTCGCACGGCATATCGCAATCCTCGATAGCTCTCCTCGGAACCATCAATACATACCAGTATGCGGAAGATATCTTCTTCATGCTGCTGAACTTCTTGAGTATCGGTTGAGTGATTTTCCGAAATATTTTCCATTGGTAACTCCTACAGTCCTATCAGGGGCCAGTAAAAATAGGCAAACAACATCAGCACTAACATCGACATCAATAACATTTTCCAACCAACCTTCAAGAAATCGGATGCTTTTAAATATCCAGATGAATACACAATCGTACAGGCTGGTGTACCCACAACAGTGAGATATGCAAAGGCTGATGATATCGCCGTGATATAACCCATCAGTAGAGGGCTCTCTTCAGCAACCACAGCCATTTTGAGTGTCACTGGCCCTAACATTGCAACGGCCGCACCGTTTGACATCGTATTGGTTACACCTGCCGTTAGTGCCGACACGGTGAGCCATAAACTCACACCACCTTCAGCACCGATGTATGCAAGTAACTCAACTATCTGACTCGCAAGCCAGGTTGCTGCCCCTGTATCTTTCATTTGAATGCCAAGCGATATTGCTGAACCATAGAGCAGCACAACACCCCAATTAACATTGGTGTTAATGTCTTCCCATTTGATCAGGCCAAAAATCAGGAACATACAGGTACCTACCAGTGCAATCGTGCCTAATCCAAGGGTATCTGAGAAGAACACCCAACCTAGTAAAGTCACAAAGAAAATGCCGATAGTCGTATAATCACTTAAGTCCATCTTCCCCTGGGCTTCTAACTGTTGCCGTAATTTAACGACTGAACGATTTAGGGTATGGAATTCAGGTTTAAATGATTTCTGGATGATAAAAGTCGTCAATGCGAGCTGCACCAGAAAAACTGGGAAACAATAGATCACCCAACTGATGTAATCGACCAAATACTTATAGGTTGATGGGTCATCAGCGTCATAGAAAAATTCTTGCCAGAAACCAATCATAATGGCATTTCTCGCCCCGCCTGATGGCGTACTGATGCCTGCTACTGAACAGCCATATGCAATCGAGAATAATAATACGGCTGCGAGCATTCGTACTTGCTTGGGGTCTTCTGAAGTTAACTTAATGAGCGTGATGGCAACGGGTAACATCATGGCAGCAACCGTGTGTTCACCAACGACAGATGCCATCAAACCTGAAACCGCAGAAATTCCAATACATATATTGGCTGTTTTGGTTCCCGTGATTTTGACGATGAAAAATGCGATTCGTTTATCAAGCTTTTGTTTAACAATCGCTACCGCAAGCATAAGTGAGCCCATGATGAACAGCACGGAGTCACTCATGATACTCTTGGCGACAGTGGTCGAGTCCGTACCTAGGAGAAACACCTGACCAATCATCATCAAGAGGGCAACAGCCGGCAGTGGTATCGGCTCAGTAACGAATAAGATCGTTGCCATTATGGACATCACAAGGACCCTGTATCCTAATACGGAAAGTCCCTCAGGTGTCGGCAGACTCATTAGATAAAATCCAACCAACATTGCAACAACAAACCAGCCTCGGCCGTTGAGCATGGCCCGAAACTTGTTCGATCGCCGGCGGGTGCGACGAATACCGCGCCGCAAATTGAATGCTATGCTCTGAAAGCCGCGATAAAGTGCAAATTTTGCCAGGCGCATAACAAATTCTCTGAATAAGATGGTATCGATCATCACTCAGTCACATGCTGCAGATAAAAATCCAGCAGCAATAAAGCAAGACCAATTACGATTTTTTAATTATATATATAAATACGTCATCATTAATCTCAGATGACAACAACTCATGCCCGGTGGTGCGACAGAATGCTGAAAAATCTTCAACAGAGCCAGGATCTGTGCTCAACACTTTGACGACATCGCCCGCATTGAGTCCCATTAATGCCTTCTTTGCCTTCAATATTGGCAAAGGGCAGTTCATCCCTTGCGTATCTACTACTTCCGTTACATCCACTCTTGCAAACCCTTTTTCTAACGAGTCATGCTCTGGTCGCTAATAATCCCAGAGTCACTAGAAATCACATGCCCATATGTATATCATGATCCTCTAATTTATTCACGCTCGATTGGTAATTCATCGTAATCCAATGAATCCTGAAATAGACTTAAATGCTCTACAAGACAAGGCCGAAAATGTCAGCAATTTACTTAAGGTGATGGCTAACAAGTGGCGACTTCTGATCCTTTGTCATCTGGCAAATGAGGAGCAAAGTGTCGGTGATCTGGAAACCAAACTAGGGTTGAGTCAATCAGCACTCTCACAGCATCTGGCTGTACTTCGAAGAGAGCATCTGGTTAATACCAGACGCAGCGCACAGTCGATATACTATTCCTTGGCGAGTGATGATGTGAAAGCAGTCATGATAACCTTGTATGATCGATTTTGTACGACACATTGACTTATATCAATAGCTTCTAGTCGTTATCTATCGCTCTGCCAGTAATGGTGAGTGATATGTTGTCTGTTTTGCGTCGACCTCTATTCCTACGCCGTTCGATCGTTTTACCATAATCTGTTACGTTAAGCGCTCTGCCGTTTGCCTGAAAATCTTGCACACTCTTACGCCGATCGCCTTTCCTTCGGTCAGGCATTTCAGAAGTCCATACGACATCTTCTTGTTGGCTAGCACGTGACATAGTGTAGAAATAGTGTGATTTAGGTAATTTAACTACTATACTAGTCTCATCTGATAATGCCTAGTGATTTCATTATGCCCCTGACTACTGTAGTGATAATCGAAATGACTCATTTGTGTGATGAACATGGCAATTCGGCCCTCTAGCTGATGATGAGTTATCAAAATGCTGATAAGGTTTATGGATGAATCAAGCGAATAAACGTGACTGGCAGGAGCAGGACCTCGGACGACGTGAACTGCACCGACATAATGTACGACTGCAGCAGAAATTGGATGAACTGCTCGCATCGATCAGCCAGTACCGTGCCACCCAATCAAAATACGAATCGTTCGAGCTTGCATTACTCGAAAGCAAATCCTTCTATGATGTACTCGATACACTCGCCAATAGATTGAGGCGGGATTTTAAATTGGATGCAGTGGTTATTAATCTGTTCGATCCAGATGGTGTGGCACAAGAATTATTGCAAGGCAATCATACTGATTTCCGTAACTTGACTCTGACTGACAACTACCAACACCTAACTCTTATCATTAGAGAGTTACAAGCGAAACGAATCTTTCCAGGTGGGGCAATCGGCCATATGCGCCCCCAATTGACATCCAATCAGGATGCGATTGAGGCGATGAACTTCAAAGTCACTGGAATTCGGTCTTTGGCATTTCTACCCTTGATAAGGGATCACCTGCTAATTGGTTATCTCGTTATGGGTAGTTTCTCTGACAGGCGCTTTAAGCCTGAACTCGCAATTGATCTTCTCAGCCACATGGCTGCGGTGACATCGATCAGTCTAGAGAACTCATTGAGCAGAGAGCAGTTAAGGATGTTGAGCCAAATCGACATGTTAACGCGGGTAAAAAACAGACGTGCTTTCGATATGGCATTACGCAAAGAGATTGCTCGAGCGCAACGACATGATAGTTCGCTCTCTTGTCTGTTTGCCGATCTGGATCATTTTAAACAGGTGAATGATACCTATGGTCATGCAACAGGAGATCGGGTATTGAAATCCGTAGCGACTGCTGTACAGGATATGTTACGCGAATCCGATACTTTGGCACGCATCGGTGGAGAAGAATTTACCGTCATTTTGCCTAATACCGGTGTTAATGGTAGTGCTGACATTGCCGAACGGATACGCCAACGTATTTCAGCCCTAGAAATACCCGATGATCACGGCAAGGTTGTGACATTGACAACCTCCATTGGCTATACCTGCTGGTCATCGGGAATGATTGCCAATGAGACCATTGATGATGTACATCGAAGGCTAATGGGCTGCGCTGATAAGGCGGTCTATACAGCCAAAGACAGCGGCCGTAATCGCGTAGAGTTCGAACCCTATAGCCCCCTCAGGAATCCCCAGGGAAGCGATGAGTAATAAACCGATTAGACCTTAAAACCAAGCTGCTTGAGGGTCTTCAACGCACCATCCGGAGCAGACACCTCATCAATACGATGTGCACTACACTCTCGTCGAATCTTATGACCGCGGCGCAATCGATCAAAATGACTTTCCATATCCTTATCTAGACCGGCACGTAGCGCCTTATCATCATGGCTTATGTCGTAAACCTTCCAAAGCGCTGACGACATCGCTTCCATGTAATTCAAATCATCTTCCAGCTTGATCGTATCTGTCGCCTGGTTATCACCCATGAATTCATCATTATCCAATTCAATCGGCAAATCGAAGTGGCGACAGAACGCCTGATACAGCATGGCGGTACCCCGCAGTTTGCCCTCATAGCTATGTCCAGCTATATGGGGCGTACCGATGAGACTAGCCTCGAGTAATTCTGCGCTGATATTCGGCTCATTCTCCCAGACATCGTTTATTGCCTCGCAATCCGGGTTTTCTCGTAACCACTGCAATAGCTCCGGCGTGTTAACAATGCCACCCCGCGCTGTATTGATGAAATACTGGAGCTGTGTCATGCGACTTAAAAAAGACTTATCGACCATATGATGTGTTGGCCATTGACTCTCATTAGCGGTCGTTAGTGGTACGTGACAACTGAGTATGTTGCATGTTGCCAGTTCTTCATAATCGACATAGTTCCGGTCTCTATCATAAGCGGCCAGAGGGGGATCATTTAGAACAGTCGGTATGCCGAGGATTTCTAGCCTTAATGCTAAGGCTGAGCCAACATTGCCAGCGCCGATTATGCCTACTTTACAGGTACGTAAATCCAGATTAAATCGTGTCGAGATCAGAAATAAACCACTTAAAACATACTCCGCGACTGCAATGGCATTACAACCCGGGGCATTGGCATAGCCAATACCTTGCTTTTCCAGCCATGATTTATCAAGATGGTCCATACCGATAGTCGCCGTGCCGACAAACTTAACGTCAGAGCCCGCGAGTAAGGATTCATTGACTGAAGTCACTGAACGTACCAGTAAAACATCGATGTCCTGTAAATCCTCGGCAGTTAAATCACGACCCTGAAAGGTTTTTACAGTACCGTGTGCGGAGAATAATTCACGCACTTTAGGGATATTTTCGTCAGAAAGAATATTCATGTATATGATTAGATACTACTAGAGGCAACAATTCTAACATTAACCCAATGAAGTACAAGACTCAGTTACAAACAGCGGCATTAAATTGGCGAGACGACGATTCGCCTTTCTCGAATCAGTTTCAAGATATTTATTTCTCGTCGGGAGACGGACTGGCTGAGGCAAGACACGTTTTCATTGAAGGTAATGATCTGGCAAGCCGTTGGGCTGATTTAACCGAGGGTCAGGCCTTCACTATCTTCGAGTGTGGGTTCGGATGCGGACTTAATTTTCTGGCCACTGTAACAGAATGGCAACGACTGAGACCGCAGGGTAAATTACATTACTATGCATTCGAGGGTTTTCCATTCAAACAGGAAGATTTAACTAGGGCCATATCAGCCTTTGCTGATGAGATTAATGGACTATCTCAATTCGCAAACCTGTACCCTCAGATGCTTGATCAGCGACCTGTGAAATACCAAGATGACATTACAATCCAACTAATCCTTTGCGATGCAACGGAAATGGCAAAGGCAGAGAATGTCAGTTATCCATTCGATGCCATCTTCATGGATGGCTTTAGTCCTGCACTGAACCCAGCGATGTGGTCATTAGAATTGTGTCAGTACCTATATGATAGAAGCGCGTCAGATTCGACACTCACTACCTATAGCGTCGCAGGCATAGTTAAACGAAATCTCAAGTCAGCTGGTTTCTATATCGCTAAACGACAAGGACATGGCCGTAAAAGAGAGATGCTAGTCGCCTATAAAGCAGCTAACTGATAGATCACCTGATCATCATATCCCGTGATGACGGGTATGAACCCACTGAGTTGTTGATCAAGCTCTGGTTTACCGGTATCAAGCCTTAATGGGCGACCTTCTAGTTGATTCAGTTTGGCTTTACTCGCAACAACCCAGGTATTTTTCATTCCCAGAAACTCAATCACACGATGACAAATGGTGTGATTACCTCGACCGAACAATATTCCCTGTCCACCGATTGGTGTAATGATAAGTTTTACTGCGCCATCATGCTCAGATATTAGCGTCATCAAGTCATCTTCACTGGCATCTCGGGCAAGCATTGTGTCATTCAGCACGGCATCAACACCCAGGAGTGAGCCATCTATCCCCAGGTGCTCTTTGATGGCCATACATATTCGTCCTGAGCCAATCAGATAGAGTACATCCTGTTCCATTGTTTCAACTATCCAGGCAGCGATATCCTCTTTAACCAAGTCTTCGCTTTCGCGTCCTGCCACCTTCACATTCTGAACATAATGAGCCGTTTCTGGAATCCTTAGGTCACCGTATAGGCGAGTGCTGATTTTCCCCTCACGGTACTTTGATTCGTCGATATCGACAATATCAGCCGAGGTATATTGGTACAATTTACCTTGTATAATCTGGATTATGACCTCTGCAGCTGCGACGGGGGTGACGGCAAAAACACCCGAATAGATCTTACAGCCAGCTGGAATCCCGAGGCATAACAATTCTGAATTCAGTCCGGCTACAACATCTCTAGCAGTACCATCACCACCAGCGAACATTAATATATCAACACCCTGTCGTTGCAATTCCTTGCAAGCCTCCGTCGTATCATCGGGAGTTGTATTCGATGTCGAGGGTGTATATACAACTTCAGCAGAATATCCGCATTCTTGTAACACCGTCTCGCCCATCTGTCTGCCAGCACAGAACCAACGGATTGCGTCAGAATACTCAGTGAGATGCTCCAGAGTTTGCCTGACTCTCGATTCTGCCAGGGGTATAGCGCCCATGGCGAGTGCTGCAGCCTGAATTTCTTCTCCATCTGAACCTTTAAGCCCAACCCTTCCACCAATACCGGCGATTGGATTGATAATAAGCCCAACTTTTAGCATATCAATGTCACTCTTAACTCAGTCAAAATCGGTCCTTGATAGTTTATATCCGGCTCGATACTTAAACAGTAATTTTTCCAGGAAAATCTGCGCCCTACCCGGCATTCGTCCATCTAGCCAGGAATTAATCTGCTGTCGGCAATTGTTTTTGAACCGCTCCTTATCTCGTTCAAGTTCTTCCCAATATTGCCAGTCGACGCCTGTTGATATGTTGGTGTTATCTACACTGACAGTGAAGGGAAGTCCACATGCAACAGAAAACATCCATTCCAACGACTGTGGTTTAACCTCAACCTGAAAAAATGATCTCTGCTGTGCTTCATCGCGACCATCTTCTATATACCAATAGCCATAATCCGGTAATTTGCGACGTTCATCGCCCGCAATACACCAGTGTGCCACCTCGTGCAGCGCACTAGAAAAGTAATCCTTTCTGAAATGAATCTGTGCTTGTTCACCCCCTTCCCAAGGTTGGTAGAAGGGTTCACTTGCACCACCAACTAACGCTGTGTACTCAGACTCTGAAAATGAATCAGAGAATATCTTGATCAAATCTTGGCAGGAATGCTTACGCAGGCTCATTAGACGTATTAGGGATATTTTAGGGGCGTATTTTATCCTCTCATAGAACACATAGAAAGAGGTTAAGCCCTCAACATCTCAAGAAATGATATATATCGAAGCACACAAATAGGTTAACATACAAAGCCTCTAAGAGTGTTCTGAAGTTGGAAGTCCTGTACGTTGAGTAACAAAATTAGAATTGAGGTAGACCAATTACAAATCGGCATGGCAGTCGTAGAATTAGATCGACCATGGATTGATACTCCTTTCTTATTACAGGGCTTTACGATCTCAAATCGCAGTGATATCAATGCGTTAAGAGAGCATTGCAATTATGTCTACATCGATCCAGATAGCAGCGAGTCGACGGGCAAACCCAATATCAAACCTGACGTTGATAAACCGGTATATTTTAACAACCTCTTCAATGGCGGACAGGAAGCCGTTGTTACCGCGCCAGTTGAAAAGGAAATTAAATCGGCCACGGTTGTGCATAAAAAAGCCAGCACCATGGTCAAGACGTGTATGGATGATATCATCCTTGGTAATGCGATTAATGAGGAAGCAATAAAGGAAAACGTTACCGAAACGGTTGAGAGTATCGTGCGTAATCCAGATGCCATGATGTGGCTCACCCGACTCCAGTCAAAAGACGATGTCACATCTCAACATAGCATCAGTGCCTGTATCCTAAGCGTGGCATTTGGCCGTTATCTTGGACTACCATCCTCTGAGCTAGAAAAATTAGCAATCGGGGCGCTAATGCATGACATCGGTAAATTACAGGTTCCGACCGAGCTATTAAATAAACCGGGGGCTCTAAGCGCGGAAGAGAAGAAGATCATGCGGCAACATCCCGGTGCCAGTCGGAATTTACTGATGTCAGCTGGCGACTACTTTGCGAGTGCAGTAGATATTGCATACAGTCATCATGAGCGGATCGATGGCAGTGGCTATCCACGAGGCCTCGAAGGTCATTCATTAACACCATTCGCTCGCATGGTTGCAATAATCGATGTCTATGACGCCATGACTACCGAACAGGTATATCGCGAAGAGTTGGCACCATTTGAAGCATTAAAGTACCTGAATCAGCATAAGGGAACCCTGTTCGATAATCAGTTGGTTGCACTTTTTATCAAAATGATTGGTGTGTTTCCGGTGGGAAGTATTGTTGAGCTGAGTAATGGTGAAATCGGAATCGTCATCACCTCTAACCGTGATGACAACCTGAGACCAAAGGTATTGCTGATGCTTGATGCCGATAAGATGCCGATGGATCGTAGAGTCGTCAATCTAGCACGACGAGCGGTAGACTTTCTCGGTAGGCCGATAAAAATCACCAAGACTTTACGAAAAGGTGACTATGGAATCGATCAACAGCAGTTGATACGCGAAGGCATTGAATTTACGGTGCTAAATTAAGCAATTCCTGTTTATCAATAACACAGATACCCTCTCCGCCCCGACTGAACTCTAACCAAATCATCCCTAGTTGTGGAAAGGCTTGCTCAAGCGCCGGTGCACTATTGCCTACCTCAAGTATGAGAACCCCGTTGTGTTTCAAATAATTGGCAGCTTCGGCTAGAATTCGTCTGGGAATATCAAGCCCATCATCCCCAGATGCCAGAGCCATTTCAGGTTCATGACGAAACTCATCCGCCAGATCATGCATATCCTGCGCATCTACATAGGGAGGATTAGTTACAATAACATCAAAAGGGCCGCTTTCAATGGCCGCAAATAGATCCGATTGCACTAAGGTGACTCGATCCATTGTCTGGTGTTTTCTACTATTAATTTCTGCCACTGCCAAGGCATCTGCTGATAAATCTGATGCCGTTATCTCAGCCTCTGGCATATGCTGTGCACATGCGATAGCAATACAGCCTCCCCCTGTACAAAGATCGAGTATCTTCTCTGGTGTGGTCGACAACCAGGGACTGAAGTGATTCTCTATTAACTCTGCGATCGGCGAGCGAGGAATCAGTGCCCGCTCATCAATATAGAAGTCTAATCCTGCAAATGAGGTCTTGTTAGTAATATATGCGAGTGGCTTGCGCAGATTGATACGTTGATGCAATGCATTACCCAAGGCGAGCCTCTGCTGTTCGGATAAGGGCTTATCTATTTCCGATTCAGGAATATCAGGTGGGAGATTTAATGTATCGAACACCAGGCAAGCGGCTTCGTCCCAGGCATTATCAGTTCCATGCCCAAAAACCACCTGTGAATCAGACAAGAGTTGAAAGCCGAATTCGACGTAATCGCGAATTGTCGTCAATGAGGCTGCGTCATTGGGATCGAATATCTTACCAGACATCAGGTGACTCCAGCAGTCGTTGCATCGCCAATCTGGTCGAGTCTCGTAGCTCATTACACTGTTTCTTGGTGTAGTCTGCGGTCAGAATGGGCTCACCTATCTGCACTTGAACCTGTCCATGAATTGTCAGATTGTAACTATTTGATGGCAGAATTTTATCTAGGCCCTTGATAACAACTGGCAAGATAATCGCGTTAGTATCAATTGCAAGGTGGAAACCACCTTTCTTGAATGGTTTCAATTGGCCATCGCGTGAACGCGTGCCTTCCGGTGCAACCCACAGTACGATACCAGATCGCAATTTAGATTCCGCTCGTTTTAGGTCGCGCTTGGCCTGATCGATATTCGTCCGATCAATGGCCACAAAATCTCCAGCCTTGAGGGCACTACTGAGGATAGGTATCGAAAACAATTCTTTCTTAGCGAGCATGCGAAGATCGGCATCGAGCGCCAGAAACGATACCGGGATATCATACAAACTCGTATGATTACACATCACAATGACTGATTTCCCAGCTAAACCCTCAAGTTGTTCACTACCATTTACGTGGATAACCAGGCCGGTCGGATGCAGGAGTTTGTTTGACCAACGGCGTGTCATCTCAGTTATTTTGGCACGCTTATTCTTCGCCAATAGCGCAGCAAAGATAACCCTGAGGCTATACCAAATCGTCCAGATACCTGTCAGAAATTGAATCCATGCAACATGCAGCCTGGAGGCTTTATACGGCGTCATGATAGCCTGCCGTTGCATCATGGACTAATGTTCCCGTTAGCGAAGCCAATGTCACATTCATACGGGCATAACCCGAAACATTGAATCCATAGATTGTCTCGCCGGGGCATAAATACTGTAGTAGCCGTGCCACTAATGGCATGTGGCTGACCAAAAGGACAGCATCAGCATCGCCCAATAATAATGGAACCATGTTAGGTTCTGCCGAATGCAGTAGTCCAGAGTGTGCCCTGAGAACCGCTTCAGGAAATACTTGTTGACAAATTGCGGCCGTTTGCGAGGTTCTGACGAAAGGGCTATGGATTATTTCCTGCGGCCTAAAGCCCTGTGAGTGCAATAATGCCATCTGCTCTTTTGTCTCAGTCTGCCCACGGGATGTTAATTCCCTTTCCGCATCGGAGCCAAGATAGGGTTCAGCCTCGCCATGACGCAGAATGACTAGATCAACGGATGGATTCACCATATTCTTTCACCTTGGTGATGTATTCTTCGTGTAGTCGGGGACCGAATTTAGTCACCAATAAACCCGCTGCAAAACTCGCGATCATGCCTGCCTGACGAGCTGAGTAACCATGACTGATGCCATATAGATAAGAGCCAGCGAAAAGATCGCCCGCTCCATTAGTATCAATCGCTCGCACAGTATGCGCATCAATGGCGTATGTTTGAGCTCCATCATAGATAATCGCGCCCTTGTCGCCGAGAGTGACGGCGTAGCTATGGGCGATATCTTTCAATTTCTCCTGAGCCAATGTCAGATCATCAGTGCCTGTATAGGCACACGCCTCATGCTCATTGGCAAATAACATGTCAATTTTACGAAACAGGATGTTATCTAGTCCGGCACGACAGAATTCAATCATAGACAAGTCGGATAGTGATACAGCGACTTTGACATCATTATCATAGGCATGATTAATGGCTATCCGTGCTGTTTCAACCGCACTCTCAGACGCAGCAAGATAACCCTCAATGTACAGATATTCGCTTTTTGCTAATGCCGACTTATCGAGGCAATCAGGGTTCATTTCAGTGGTAATACCAAGGTAGGTATTCATGCTTCTTTCAGCATCCGGCGTAATCATCACCAAACATTTACCGGTAACGCCTTCCTCACGTGAGACCTGATCCAGATTTGAATTGACCCCTTCACGGTGTAAGTCCATCAGATAAAAATCACCGGTTTCATCATTTCCGATGCGGCAGCTATAGAAGCTCTTGCCACCCAGTTGCGC
This sequence comes from Enterobacterales bacterium, assembly GCA_965250035.1. GTDB lineage: Bacteria > Pseudomonadota > Gammaproteobacteria > Enterobacterales > CAXRAF01. Next base: position 1,183,265 of record OZ252282.1, read on the forward strand.
CACAGCAATCGTGGAATTTGCAGCTGACCCACCACAGGCTCTGCTATGTGCCTGCCCCTTTACATGGGTAAGTAATTCATGGTGTCTGTTGGCATCAATCAGGGTCATCAGCCCTTTTTCTACGTTCAATCGAGCCAATTCGTCATCGGTAATTTCAAATTCAATGTCAACGAGTGCATTACCTAATCCATACACGTGGTAATCATTTGCCATGTCTAATATCTCTCACTAAGTTTTAAAGTTCTCGCAATTACACTTTGAGTGAAAATCTGCATCATTCTGCGTCGAGGAGTTGTAACGCCTCATCCTCTGTCATTACACGCACACCCAGTTGCTGTGCTTTCGCTAGCTTGGAGCCCGCCTTATCGCCCGCAAGTAGTACGTCAGTATTTTTTGAGACTGAACTGGTTACTTTGGCGCCTGCTGCCATCAAATGCTGTTTCATTTCCGATCGGCTGGCAGAATTCAAACTCCCAGTTATGACCCAAACTTGCCCTTCAAGCGGCTGTTGTTCTGTTGTGTTCGGCGTTTCAACCTTTCTAATACGAACTCCGTTCTCAATTAGTTTATCTACGACCTCATTGTTGTGCGGTTGGCTGAAGAATCGTGCAATGTGTTCTGCCACGACTGGTCCGATATCTTCGATTGCCATCAATGTTTCAATATTGGCCTGACGCACTCTGGTCAAGTCTAATAGTTTATTCGCCAACGATTGCGCAGTCGATTCACCAACTTCCCGGATACCGATAGCATAGATAAAGCGTGCCAAACTGATGTCTTTACTCTTCTCAATCGCCTGTAATAGATTATCTGCTGACTTTTCTCCCATCCGTTCCAATCCCAGCAGGTCTGCTTTTTGCAGTTTGTAGATGTCTGCAGGGTCATTAATGAGTCCCTCTTCCAGCATTTGCTCAACCAACTTTTCACCGAGACCATCGATATCCATTGCCTTGCGTGACACGAAGTGTTTAATTGCTTGTTGTCGCTGGGCGGCGCAATATAAACCAGCCATACAACGCGTGACAGCTTCTGTCTCCAGGCGCTCCACAGGTGTATCACATACCGGGCAGTTTGAGGGAAATTTGACTAAGGACGTATTTGCTGGCCGGTGTTCATGGATTACTTTGACTACCTGAGGGATGACATCGCCCGCCCGACGCACATAAACCGTATCGCCGATGCGAATATCAAGACGTGCAATTTCGTCTGCATTATGTAGCGTCGCATTACTTACAGTCACACCAGCTACCTGCACTGGACGTAATCTAGCAACAGGCGTTATTGCACCAGTTCTACCAACCTGAAACTCAATGTTTTCAACCACTGTCAGTTCTTCCTGCGCCGGAAACTTATATGCAGTGGCCCAGCGAGGGGCTCTGGCAACAAATCCCAGTGCCTCTTGAATCGCAATATCATCAAACTTCAATACAATACCGTCAATTCCGTAACCCAATCGCATTCGCTTCTTTTGTACTGAATCATAATACTGCTGTGCCCCTGTGACACCTGTGACCACTTGAGCGTCTGGAGATGACTGAAAGCCGAGCGTATTTAACCATTGCAAACGCTGGTAGTGTGAATCAGCTAACGCCTCAGTGTGCTCATACTGACCAATTCCATAGGCATAGAAACGCAGCGGTCGACTATCTGCAATCGAAGGGTCCAATTGTCGTAGACTCCCGGCGGCAGCATTTCTAGGATTGGCAAATATTTTACCATTCACTGCTCTGGCCTGTTCATTCATCTGCTGAAAACCAAGCTCAGGGATTAACACCTCTCCACGCACCTCAAGTATTTCTGGGATTGACTGTGTCTTAAGTTGCAATGGCACATTCTTTATTGTCTTAACGTTATGGCTAATATCCTCTCCGGTTGAACCGTCACCACGCGAAGCGGCAACCTCAAATTGGCCATTTTTGTAGATGATACTTACGGCGACACCATCGAGTTTGGGTTCTGCTGAGATCGCCACATGTTGCTGCCATTGTTCGTCTTTATCGAGTCGCTTAGCGGCACGCTGCACAAAATCATTCAAACCCTGTGCATCAAATACATTGTCTAGTGACAACATTGGGATCACATGAGCGACCTGCTTAAACGCTGATACAGGACTACCAGACACTCTCTGGGTAACTGAATAGGGTTGGATTAATTGAGGGTGACTCGCCTCGATGTCACGTAATTCATTTAGCAGCCGGTCGTACTCGCTATCGGGCACTAGTGGGTCATCGAGCACATAATAATGATGATTGTAGCGCTCCAACTGCTTATTCAGCTCGTCTACACGCTGTTTCAGGCTGCTCATTATTTCTAGTCGCTTTGAGTTCGCTCGAACTCAACAATTTGTTCTTTAAAATGCTGAATTGTTTGTTGGGTCAGCACACTTCGGCTGTCATCCAGTAATTGGGCATCCAGTTCGGTTGCAATATGTTGCGCAGTATCTAAAAGTAGCTCATAAGCCTTAATCGGATCTTTGGGTCCAGGCAGCATCATAAAGAGAGTGACTGCACGCGTCTTGAAACTGTTCATGTCATCCAGGTTGAATGTACCGGGCTTGAGAGCATTCGCCAGTGAGAACTGGACCGGTCCTTCACCAGAGGTATGGGTGTGACGGTGAAAGATGTCCATATCTCCAAAGCGCAATCCCCGGGACAACATACAATGCAATAACTTTTCGCCATTGAATCCGGCTTCATCTCGGGCTAGTACTGTTACAGATATGATTAGATCGGGTTGTCGAATCGGCTCTGAAGCAGGTTCAGGATGTTCATCGGTATTTGATAGTCCAATGTCATTATCACGACTTGCGACCAATGGTTCTTCACTAACCGAAACTGCCTCCTCTCGACTCGCGACCAACTCCTCCTCGGTGGTAATAACACGCGACAAGCCAACGCCGAGTACATCATAGCCTGACTCATCTCGCTTTTGATAAAACTCTTCAACCTCATCAGAGCTGACCTCATCCTCATGAGACCTATCAGTAACACGACGTCGTTTGCTATCCCACAGGACAAACAGAATGACCGCGACTCCAATGAGCAGTAGCAGGAGTTGTAAGTTCAAATATTCCATCAAACCCTCGATTAGGCAGACTCTGCCAGAGACGTTGCTTCTTCCAGATCGACCGATACCATGCGTGATACACCGGGCTCATGCATCGTGACGCCTGATAAGTGTTGCGCCATTTCGATCGTCACCTTACGGTGAGTAATATAGATGAATTGAACGGTTTCTGCCATTTCTTCAACAAGTCGGCAGAACCTGCCAAGGTTAGCCTCGTCGAGTGGGGCGTCGACTTCGTCCAGCATACAGAATGGCGACGGGTTCATCTGGAAGATTGCAAACACCAGAGCAATCGCCGTAAGCGCCTTCTCTCCGCCAGACAATGCACTGATACTGCTGTTGCGCTTGCCGGGAGGTCTTGCCATTACCGAGACCCCGGTACTGAGTAAGTCATCACCGGTCAGTTCAAGGTAAGCATGTCCGCCGCCAAAGACTTTTGGAAATAATTCCTGCAGTCCCTTGTTAACGGTTTCAAATGTCTCTCTGAAACGTGTTGTCGTTTCTTTATCGATCTTCTTAATCGCATTTTCCAGCGTGTCCAGCGCATCCTCCAGATCAGTAATTTGCTGGTCCATATATATCTTACGCTCTGACTGGGTGTCATACTCCTCAATAGCTGCCAGATTAATGGCTCCGAGACGTTGAATTCGATTCGAAATTTTCTCTAACAAATCGACCCAACCATCTTGCGTTGCATCCTCTGGCATTTCGGCAAGAATATTCTCGGGTCGCTGCTTTGTCTGCCCCAGCTGTTCTTCTTCATTGGTTAGCCTGACTTTGATTGTCTGCGTTTCGATTCGCAGGCTCTCAAGAGTCTCCCGCGCCTGTTGAGTACTCTGCTCAGCGGCGTGACGCTTGGCTTCCAGTTTGCGAATTTCTTGTTCAGCAACCTCTAGTGCGTGCCGTGCGGCCGCCAGATCCTTCTCTATCTGTTGATGTTTAGCCAGTGCCTTCTGTAACTCTGCCTGTAGTTCTTCCGTTGGGGTCTGATCTTCAGCAAGCGCTGCGACCAGTTGTTCTTTACGTTGGCCTAACTCCGTGAGCTGAAGTTCAGCACGCTCCCGTGCTGTTTTGGTCGTATCCTGTTGAATCTTGAGCGATTCTAACTTCATGGATATCTGCTGATATTCCTGTTGTTTAGCCTGAGCATCCTGACGATTACTGACTAATGTCTCTCGCAAGGTCGCGCGCCTATCCTGCAAGCTCTCCTTCTGCGCCATGATGGTCGACATCTGTTCGATCATGGATTCTACAGACCGACGAAATTGCCCAAGTTTTTCTGTTTCCTGGCTAATCTGACCTTCAACACTTGAAATGTCTTCTATCAGGCGCTTCCGGCGGCCTTCATCATGAGTAATTTTTGATTTTAGACCAGATACTTCGGCACCGAGGCCAGCAATTTCTTTATTTAACTCAGAAATCGTTTGTTGTTCATTCTGCCAATTCTGTTCAATAGACTTAATCCGCTCTCGGATTGTTTGTAAATCAGTCTCTAGGGACTGATAGTTCGACCTACTCGCATCTAAATCGGTGTTAATTTCTCGTAGACGCTGTTCTCTTGCGATCACACTATCATCAGAATCATTTACTTTTGCGATTCTAATCCAGTTCGCACCTATCCAGATTCCGTTTTTACAAATAATTGATTCATGCGGTTTTAAATCGGCACGTTGCGTGAGGGCATCAGCCACTGACTCACTAGTCTTGATGTCAGCCAGCCAGCCGGGCAAGTTAAATCCGGATTTAACCAGGTCTAACAGACCTCCGTTCGCCTTATGGTTAGACTCTGTGTAAAGCGTCATACCAGAGCCAGACAATGCTTGTAATTGTTCTGCAACCACTTGGCTCTCATCCACCATCAAACCATTCAGCTCGGTCGCTAAAACGGTTTCAACGGCAACCTCCCAACCTGATTCCACCTGCAACGATTCTGCGAGTGTTTTCCTTGAAATATTATTTGTATCTAGCCAGTTCTCTAATGCTTCATGATCACTCGTCAGCGACGCCTGTTGCAACGCTGTCAGTTTGACTGATTCACCTTCGAGTTGTTGCAATGTCACCTGTAGTTTCTGCAATTCTGATTGCTGCTGATCACGTAATTCACGCTGTTGTTGGAGCTCCTCACGCAAGCGAGTCATTGTGGCCGTATGTTCAGCGAGTACAGCTTTTTTGTCATCCAGTGTGGAATTTATTTTGTCTAGATTAGTTTGCTGTGGATCAACAACGATAGACTGTAACTCTTCCTGTAATTGTTTAAGGCGTCCCGTGGCCCTATCAATCAACATTTCAGAGTGCTGGATTTGGGTTTGATGTACTTCAACATCCTGTTTTGTTTTAGCTGACTGCTCCTGATAAGTGTCCCAATCTTGTTGCCAGTCATGCATGGCAGTTTCTGCTAGGTGAAGTGCTTCTTGAGCGGCGTTTAACTCAGACGATTTACGATCAATATCTGGTTGAATCGTCTGTAATTGTTCACTCACCTCGGTCAGTATCTTTTCATCCTGTGTTATGTGCTGCAACGCACTACGTTCCGATTGGTTGAGTTGCGACAGATCATTTTCCAATTGCTGGCGTCGTTCTTTATTGTGCTTGATTGTTTGTTCTAGACCTGCGATATCAGCACCAGCACCGTAATAACGGGCCTGAACCTCATTAAAATCATCGGACAGTTCACCAGACCTTAGCCGTGCCTTTTCTATCGCGGTATCAATACTTTGCTGATCCGCCTGGACGGCAGCCAATTTAACCTCAGCCTCTTGAAGCTTTCCAGAGTAACCATCTAGTTGAGTCTTATAGTCCTGCCATCGGAGGGCCAGCAGCTCAGCTTTCCGTTGTCTTTCTTCTGCTTTATAGGTTTTATAGCGTTCTGCGGCCTTTGCCTGCCGTTGCAGATGGGCGAGCTGACGGCCCAGTTCTTCGCGTATATCATTAAGGCGATCTAGATTATCTCGAGTATGTCGAATTCTTCTCTCAGTTTCTTTTCGCCTTTCTTTATACTTCGATACACCAGCAGCTTCCTCAAGATAGACGCGAAGTTCATCGGGTTTTGCTTCAATCAGCCGACTGATAATTCCCTGCTCGATAATTGCGTAACTCCGCGGACCGAGGCCAGTCCCAAGGAAAATGTGGGTGATGTCTTTCTTTCGACAACTATTGCCATTGAGGAAGTATTGCGACTGGCCTTCACGTGTCACGAGCCTTTTTATCGCTAGTTCGTTATAACTAGCATACTCACCACTGATTGTGCCGTCACTATTATCGAATACCAGCTCTATACTGGCCTGGCCTACTGGTTTCCTGCTATCCGAACCAGAGAAAATAACGTCGCTCATCGACTCACCGCGTAAGTGTTTGGCGGAACTCTCACCCATCACCCAACGTACGGCATCGATAATATTTGATTTGCCGCACCCATTGGGGCCAACAATCGCAGTGAGATTACTTTTAAATGGAACAGTAGTGGGGTCGACGAAGCTTTTAAAGCCTACTAATTTAATCGTTTTTAATCGCATTAATCTGTGTTCTGCCAAGTCAATGGCTAGTCAGTGACATTCTCAGGCTAGCAAGATTACCAGTCACCCAGAATGCCAGTCCTTTGATTGTTGTTATTGATTTAAATAAAAGGATGCATTTTAGCTGATTTAGGCCTGTCTGACACTAACCATGGCTAATTTTTATAAACTTTGTACAGACTATGCCCATAACTCATTTCAATCGCCGAAGAAAACCCCTATGCCGGCGTTCGTCACTCGATAAACTTGAGCTTGGTACACTTTTAAATTATGGTATTCGCGTTAATTTACAAACACTCACCGTAGCAGGATTTCACATGCAAACATTTAAATATCTAGGCATCGTATTATTCTTATTAGGCGTCATTGGCTGTACTGATAATCAAGCACCAGACACTGACCAGGCTGACCAATCAGTTACTCATGAGGAGCCAGCATCTGATAAAACTAATGACAATCTACTGATTGCTGAATGGACAGGACCCTATGAGGGTGTGCCCGCATTCGACAAGATGAGTCTGGATGACCTCGAAGAAGCCCTTACCATGGGTATGGAGAGGCATCTGGCCGAAATTGACGCCATTACGAATAATCCCGAACCAGCGACGTTCGAGAATACAATCGTTGCTTATGAGAAGACTGGAGATGATTACGGTCGAGTGTTGAATTATTGGGGGATCTGGCGTTCAAACCTGTCTTCCCCAGAATTTCGTGAGATTCAAAGCAAGATGGTGCCCAAGATGTCTGCTTACCGCTCCAGAATCACTCAGAATAAGGCGCTATTTGAACGTATAAAATCAGTCCATGATTCAGAGACTGTCAAGACGCTCTCACCAGTGCAACAGCGTCTCGTGAAGCTCACCTATCAGAGTTTCGCACACAATGGGGCTGCGCTTGATGAAACAGCCAAGAAGCGTTACGCAGAAATTAATTCACAACTCGCGGAGCTAACAACGGCATTTGCAAATAATGTCCTACATGATGAAGAGAACTATGTCACCTATCTGTCTGCAGACCAGTTGGGCGGTTTATCTGACAGCTTCATTGCGTCGGCTAAGTCCGCTGCTCAGGCCAGAGGCAGAGATGATGCGTATGCCATTACTAACACACGATCCTCTATGGACCCCTTCCTGACCTATTCTACAGAGCGTGATCTAAGAGAGCAGGTCTGGAACAACTACTATAACCGCGGAGACAATGGTGATGAATATGATAATAATGACATCATCAAGCAAATCCTGACCCTGCGTCAGGAGCGTGTTGAATTGCTGGGATACAACAATTTTGCTGAGTGGCAACTCGCGACAAGAATGGCTAAAAAGCCAGAAAATGCCATGGACTTGATGATGGCAGTATGGCCTGCAGCGATAGCACGAGTTAAGCAGGAAGTTGCTGATATGCAAGCCGTCGCTGACGCAGAGGGTGCTAATATTACAATTGCCCCCTGGGACTACCGTTTCTACGCCGAGAAAGTCCGTAAAGCCAAATACGATTTAAACTCAGATGAAGTCAAGCAATATGTACAACTGGATAAGTTACGTGAAGCCATGTTCTTCGTCGCAGGCGAGATTTTCGACTTTAAGTTTAGTCCGGTAAAAGAAGGCGACGTGCCGGTATTCCACCCCGATGTTAACGTTTGGGAGGTCACGAAAGGGTCAACAGGGGCTCATGTAGGACTATGGTACCTCGATCCATTCGCCCGCGAGGGCAAGCGCTCTGGTGCGTGGGCAACCTCTTATCGAAGTCATCACACTCTCAATGGTGAGAGTACTAACGTCTTATCGTCGAATAACTCAAACTTCGTTAAGGGTCAGCCTGGTGAACCCGTCCTAATCTCTTGGTCGGATGCCGAAACATTCTTCCATGAATTTGGTCATGCCCTGCACTACCTATCGTCAAATGTTGACTACCCAAGTCTCAATAACGGTTTGCGCGACTATACAGAATTTCAATCACAGCTGCTTGAGCGTTGGTTGACTACGGATGAAGTTATAAACAATTATCTGACTCACTATCAGACCAATGAGCCAATCCCTGCTGAGTTGATCGCAAAGATTAAAGCCGCGGCAAACTTTAATGAAGGATTCAGGACTACAGAGTATCTCGCCTCAGCCCTGATGGATATGAAATACCACACAACCGATCCATCGACTATTGAGCCAGATAGTTTTGAACGTGATACGTTAAAAGCCCTTGGGTTGCCCGACGAGATAGTCATGCGTCATCGTTCTACGCATTTTGGTCATATTTTTAGTGGTGAGAGTTACGCGGCTGGCTATTACGGTTATATGTGGGCCGATGTGCTGACATCCGATGCAGCGGAGGCATTTACTGAGGCACCTGGAGGTTTTTACGATAAGGCAGTTGCTAAACGATTGGTCGATCATCTGTTTGCCATCCGAAACGCTATGGATCCAGCCGAAGCGTATCGGTTATTCAGAGGAAGAGACGCGACGTACGAGCCACTCATGCGTGACCGAGGTTTCCCGATAACAGAACCAACAGCACAATAATCTAAAAAGCCCGGTTTATCCGGGCTTTTTTTCAATAATAACAAGTCATTAGTTGCACATTATGTGTGATTACTTTAATCTTACTCAAACGGGTTTTCGGTAACAATATTCGTGAAAAGGACTGCGGTCAATGATGCCGTCAAATAGCGGCGCTCCATTGGCTGCCAAGTTGTTAAGACAAACACTGGCAGTACTATGGATCATAATAATTACCCTTCTGGCAGTTGACATTCTAGTCGATTACAAAACCCATCGCTCTGATATTAATGCCCACTATACTCAACAGCTCGCATTCGCAGAGAAAGCGATGATTCAGGCATTACAGACTGACGACATCGAATCCTCACGCCAGATCGTCATTCAGCTACTGGCAAATACTGATATTCATAAAGCCATACTCAAAAGGGCGACTGGTAGAGAAGTACTGCAGGCAAATAAAGACTTCACCCCATCGTATTTCTCTGACTTACAGGAAGATCGGCTTAAGCTGGAAACCAATCTGGGTAATACCTACTGGTTAGAGTTAAGCGTTGATAAAAACGCCTTCAATGAGAATTTCATGCGACGCTCAATCGCGATGACGCTATTAACGATTCTCGCGATGACGCTCATTAGTATTTTGCTATATATAATTTTTGAGCGGCAGATAAGCCAACCACTCAGAAATATGGTACGTGAGATTAAACGACGTGAATCTGGCCAATTAGAGCCGATTGATATTCGTATTTCCAATAGCCACGAGCTTGACCACTGGATAACCCACACTAATCGACTGTTAGAGTCTGTCCGAAAAGTTAGGAGTCAACAATCAATTGCTAAAGCTGAGGCATCAAGATTACGACGCTTTGACGAATTGACAGATTTACCTAATCGTAGTTATTTCCTACAAGAATTGAATAAACGAATCCATCTGGCCAGTGCCCATGATCAAAAACCGGCCCTACTCTTATTCGGACTGGATGGATTCTCGAGCATCAACTCACGTTATGGTACTTCGATAGGCGATAAACTCCTTGTCGCCGTTACTCAGCGAATGACAAAACATCGTGGAGAGAATCAATTCATCGCTCGGATTACTGGCGATCAATTTGCGCTGTTGAGTGAGCATCTGGAGCATAGCTATGAGGCAGGCCAATTAGCACAAAGTATCCTACACACCATTGCCAGACCATTCTCAATCAGTGATAAGAGACTCCAAATAAGTGCCTCTGTTGGGCTCGCTCTGTTTCCTCAAGATGCAAAAGGGGCCGACCAATTATTAGAAAATGCCGACAAGGCAATGCAACAGGCGAAAAAGCAGGGACGTAATCAGTATCAGTATTATCTGGCCAGCACGGATGCCAAGATGCGCCGACGCAAGGCGCTAGAAGATGCATTGCGAAACGCGCCTAAAACAGGTGAGTTATCGTTACTGTATCAACCCAAGTTTAACATTCAAGAAAATAGAGTATGTGGTGCCGAAGCCCTGATTCGCTGGAACCATCCCGAATTTGGCATGGTATCTCCGGATGAATTTATCCCGATTGCTGAATCGTCAAACCTGATTATTCCAATCGGGGCCTGGGTCATTCAACATGCCTGCGAACAACTGGCTAAATGGCACGAATTAGGACATGAGACGTTTCAAGTAGCGGTCAATTTATCGGCCGTGCAATTACGCCAACCGGGCATTCTACATACCATTGATACTGCGATTCGTAATCAGGGCATACCACCGGCTAATCTGGTTATTGAGATTACAGAAACATCGATTATTAACGATATAGACCGGAGTATCGAGGTGCTAAATGATATGCATACTCTGGGAGTCAGCATCGCGATGGATGACTTTGGTACGGGGTATTCATCCTTAAATTATCTTAAACGACTACCATTGCACCAGATAAAAATTGATAAGAGCTTTATCGACGATGTAGGCAAGTTTGAGAAAGATGACATGATCATCCAATCCATCATCCAATTAGCCCATAATCTTAATCTGAGGGTCGTTGCCGAAGGGGTAGAGACTTTTGCGCAGCATGAATTCCTCTCAGGTCTCGCGTGTCAGGAAGGTCAGGGATATTTCTATTCGCCCCCACTCAAAGCCAACGAGTTCCAGGAACTAATTTTCGATAACCAGTTCATCCAAACCGAACGAGCGAAGCCAGAATTTTCTATATTCTAATGGCTATTCACTTCTGCAAATAATTTCTTCAAGCGCTTTTCAGAGACTTTCTTCTTGGTTCCCAGTTGTTGGGCAAACGTCATGACATGAAATTCCTCCATCGAATGGCGTAGATCCGTTGATTTGTGTTCAACCGGCAAAACACAGTATTTATCCCAATACTTGTCCCACAACACACTCCGTTCTTTCTCTTGCTGTGGTTTTAGCAACGCAGACTCAATGCGATGCAAGAGTCCCTTGAGAAAGCGAGGATAATGGCGCAATAGTGTATCTCCCGAAGTATGGATAAAGCCTTGAAACAGTAATTCATCAAGCCTTCTGGTAATTGAAGAAATCAATGCCAGATGCTTCATACCATTCAAACCATCGAGGATCTCACGGATTGCTGACAAGGTTTTGAATATCTCACGTACTGCTGAAGCGAGCTCTAAAGCATCTGGGATCGTATTTGCACGCAGTAATTTAACGAGCGCAGCAAAGGAGTCACGATCGGTACATTGAACCTTCTCAGTACTCATAATTTGCAGCAAACTGTATGTCACGAGGTCCTGGAACAAATCATTAGTCTTAAACAAAACACGCTCAATGTCTGTCTCCTTTAGGGTTGCATAAACAAGCTGAACCGATTTCAACTCATGTAGTTGCTCTGACATATCCCTGAGCAACCGCCCCTCTTCATTCATAACAAGGTGCGCCAGTGACTGTAGGTGACTAAAGCGAACCTCACCCTCGTCGTCAGACTTAATGACTTGATATCCTTGTTCAGTGACTCGTAATCCCTGATATAGTGTTAATGTACCAGCGCCCTGTGAGATCTCAGACGAATACTCAAAACCCGAGTCAGGGAATGAACCATATATCGTTTCTTGCTGCTCAGCTTTTACGGATTGTTTTAATTGCGATTTATAGCGGCCCTGCAAGGATTCCAAATCGGTCGATGAGCCAAGCACATTGTTATCACCATCAATGACAACGAAGGTCGGCTTCAGATTGGCGGGTAACTCAATACCTACAAAATCTTCTGCAGACATAGGTTGTCCCGACATCTTCTGTAAACCATTTGCCACTTGTTCGTAGAGATCAGCAGTAAGCGCTGGCTCCAAACGCTCAATGAGAGCCCTGGCATAGTTTGGCACTGGTACGAATTGTTTGCGCTTAGCTTTAGGCAGAGCCCTTATCAACGCAATGATCAATTCTTCAAACAACCCAGGTACTAGCCACTGAAAATCACTCGTATTAATCTGATTCAGAAAGAGTAATGGCACGAGGATATGCATACCATCATCGGTTTGTCCTGGTTTAAACTGATACTCCACTGAAAGTTCAACTGAACCGGCATAAATCGTATCGGGGAATTGAACTTTATTTTCCTCTATATCAGCTGAACATATGTCCTCAAGGCTGTAGCAAAACTGATCACGATCCGAATCAGTCATTCGCTTGCACCACTTATCAAATGCGGCACCCGATGTGATACCGGCAGGGACTCTGTTGTTGTAATAATCAACAAACCAGTCGCGACTAACGATAAAGTCATGCCGTCGTGAGGCATTTTGAATTTCTTCAGCTTGTGAAAGGATGTCCCAATTATTTAGCAATGATTTACAGTGACTACGAAACCCCTTGTCGACAATGCCATCACTAATAAACATATCCCGTGCCATCGGTTGATTGATGTCTGCCAACCCTTTTCGTCGATTCGTGTAGACAGGAAGTCCGAACAAGAGTCCTGATTCTTTGACCATTGCCCTGGCGCCTTTCGTTGACCAATAGGGCTCAGAATGTTTGATTTTTAGCAAGCTTGCCGCATATAGCTCTATCCATTCTGGTTGTATCCTAGCGACCATGCGAGCGTAATTACGGCTTGTCTCAACCAGTTCAGCAGCCATTATCCAGGCAATTTTCTGAGTCTTGCTTTCAGCCGAGTCATTTTGCATCACCTCTTTCGCCACACGCTTTGGCTTACGAAACAATCCTGAGCCAGGAAAAATGTGAAGTTTGACCTGTCGGGGAGCCAGATAATAGCCTCTAGGATCAAAATTACCCACCTGCGTTAAAAAGCCGCTCAGTAAGGATTTGTGAATCGCCTCATAGTCTGCCGTTGAATCTGTCACTTCAAATCCCAAGCCACGCATAAGGCGCAACAATTGCGATACCTGTTCGCGCCATTCCCGCATTCTTTGGTAGTGGATAAACTCAGCTAAACAGCGTTTTCGAACCTGATTCCATGACATCTCATCGACCAGCTGTTCAAAGTAATTCCAAAGTGACAGCAGGCTCAAGAAATCGGATTCTTTATCGACGAATCTTGCATGAAACTCATCCGCCTTCTGCTGATGTTCCACTGGCCTTTCTCGAGGATCCTGAATGCCAATCATCGCGGCGATAATAGTCACTTCGCGTAAGGCATTATTTTCTGCACCAGCTATCAAAATCCGCCCGATGCGTGGGTCTACCGGTAATCGAGCGAGTAGATTCCCCAGCTTCGTGATTTGTCGCCCCTCTTCCATAGCCTGCAACTCGATAAGTAGTTGGATACCATCATTGATCTGTTTTTGCATTGGCGGATCGATAAACTCGAATTTCTCGACTGCACCCAGCTCTAATTCGGCCATCTGTAGAATCACAGTGGCTAGATTGGTACGTAAAATCTCTGGCTCGACAAATTCGGGTCGTTGAAGAAAGTCTTCTTCAGAATATAAACGAATACAAATTCCTGCCTCCATTCTGCCGCAACGCCCTGCCCGCTGGTTTGCACTTGCTTGGGATATTGCTTCAATAGGTAGGCGCTGGATCTTAGACCGCGTACTGTAGCGACTGATCCGCGCTAATCCACTATCAATTACATAGCGTATCCCTGGGACGGTAAGTGATGTCTCAGCAACATTCGTAGCCAGTACGATTCGTGCGCGATTGTGAGGCTGGAAAATAGCTTGCTGTTGTTGTCGCGCCAAGCGAGAGTATAGTGGCAAAATATCGTATTGTTTCTGTAGCTTGCGCCGCAAATAATCAGCCAGATGCCTGATACTCTGCTCTGATGGCAGAAATATCAATACATCACCTGCCTGTTCCTTCATCAATTCTCGTACCGCGGCCAACGCATGCTGTTCAAATGTTTCGATATCGGAATAGCATTCCATTGGCCTGAACCGCATTTCAACCGGATAGGTTCGGCCTGATACTTCCACGATTGGGGCATTATTAAAATGGCGAGAAAATTTCTCTAAGTCGATGGTCGCGGATGTGATAACCAACTTGAAATCCTTGCGCCGCGATAGGACTCCCTTTAGTACACCAAGAATGAAATCAATATTCAGACTACGTTCATGTGCTTCATCAACAATCAGGATGTCGTATTTATATAATAATGGGTCTTCGTGAAGTTCGTTTAACAATACCCCATCAGTCATTACCTTGATGTAGGTATACTCTGTCACCTTCTTGTCAAATCGAATCTGATATCCTACGCCTTCACCCAGGACACAATTAAGTTCTTCCGCGATTCGCCTAGCGACCGCGGTAGCCGCAATACGACGTGGCTGCGTATGACCTATCATTGCAGTTAATCCAAGTCCTGCGTCAAGACATAACTGTGGCAGCTGCGTGGTCTTGCCGGAGCCCGTCTCACCTGCGACTATCACCACCTGATGTTGATCTATCAGCTGAACTATTCTTTCGCGGTGATCATATAGAGGTAATGATTCGTTAAGACGGCTGGATGGTAATTTGTCTTTGCGACGCTGCCAACGTGCTAGCTCAGCGCTAACCGTTCGCTGTAACTTAGCCAGTGACTTATCAATTGGCTGTTGATTTTTATGACGACGTTGAAGCCTTTTAATCCAGGAGAGATGATCTGATTGCCAACGATTTGGTAATGATTTTACCAAACGCTTTTGTTCATTGAGTAATTCTGCAACAGACATGTATTCTTAGGCGCCTAAAACGAAAAAAGCCCCGCTACGTTTAATAGCGGGGCTCTACGACAATTTAAATGGTTAGTCCCAGACTCCAGGAATTGAGCGGAGTTCTGCGAAATATTTCGCCAGTGGCTTATAGAAATCCTTATCTTCCCAATAGCCGTTATGACAGGCCGGATTCCATGATGAAGTCGCACCGCCGACATTGATTTCATAATCTTCATTAACGCATGCCTTATAGGCATCATTAATACCTTTCAATGGATAAGCGATGATATCGTCCTTATCATAGTAGTTATCCCAGCGAACCTTTTCCTGCAGTGCCTCAGGGAGTTCTGATCCCACAATCTTAATGGGCTCCGCGAAATCGCTATTTTCCTGCAATGAGAACAATCCCATAGGAGAGCCGAAGGTAATGAATCCGGCCATGGTTTTGAACTGCTCGAGATTAGATAAGCCTTCTACTGACCCAGTTGGCGAAGCAGCCTGCTTCTTCTGAATGTCGTAGATGTAATCAGACATTATTACCGAACCAAAAGAATGGGCGAGTATCACTAATGGAGTCTTGTCGGGATCAACTCGTCTATGGGTACACAACTTGCCAAGCTTATCTCTTACTCGCGTCTGAATCACGTTGTATATAGAAGTGCGATAAGCCAGTGTTGCTCCTACATAATCGACGAATAATTCTCTGAGATTAAGATATGTCAGGTCTTTTTTGTAGTTGACCGAGTCCAGAAATTCCATTCGCTGACCTTTGATCAAGTCGCCCCAGAATATCTCCTGAAACACAAGGTCTTCTTCCATTCGCCCTCTTTCAGTGTCAATGTATTCTTCGACAATCCGATGTTTTAATTCGACTGAAAAAAACTCTTCCTCTGACCCCATCCCGTGAATGACAGCGATAGCAAGCTTCATTATTATTTACTCCCAGTTATTGGCTTAGCACTTTTTTAGCAATGATTACAGAATATGGCGTTTATTGCAATTATATGCCATACGTATATGTACATCTGTACTGCTATCCACTAGCTATTGGTGATCGAAGTCGCAGTCACAGAAACTATCACTCATAAGCAAATAGATACAGCGCAGTAACGCCCTCTCGAAGTATCAATACCTGAAAAAATTCATCTTTCTCTGGTCAGTATTCTCTCAAGGCAATACAATTCACATACTAGTGAAACTTCTATCGAGTATACAATGTTCGACAAACTAAAAGAACTTCCAGCAGATCCATTGCTGGGTTTGATTACAGCATATAACAATGACCCTCGCGACGTGAAAGTCGATCTCGGTGTTGGCGTATATCGCGATGAAAACGCACACACCCCTATCATGAAAGCAATCTCGACTGCGGCTAAGAGACACCTTGAAACTGAATCATCAAAAGCCTACATCAATCCAGCTGGGGCTCCCGGCTTTGTTGAAGCAATCACAGAACTGGTTTTTGGAGATTCAAGTGCCGTTGTACAGGATAAAAGGGTCGCTGGCATTCAAACTCCAGGCGGGTGTGGCGCCTTAAGAGTTGGGGCTGATTTGTTAAAACGACTGGAAAAACCAATTACCATATGGGTCAGTGATCCAACCTGGGCAAATCATATTCCTCTGATGTCTGCTGCGGGGCATCAAATCAAGAGTTACCCATATTTTAATCCAACAACCGGCCTTGTCGAGCCAGAACCTATGATGGAATGCCTTGCGCAACTCGGCCCAGATGATGTGGTTCTGTTACACGGCTGTTGTCACAACCCAACTGGTGCCGACCTTGCGTATGAAGATTGGGTCACGATTAGTGAGCTTGCACAAAAAACTGGGTTTCTTCCTTACATTGATATCGCCTATCAAGGACTCGGAGATGATCTCGATACTGACGTAGCTGGAGTAAGAAAATTATCTGAATCGGTTCCAGAAATGATCGTTTCAGTATCTTGTTCGAAAAACTTTGGCCTGTATCGTGATCGGACGGGAGCGATTCTAGTCCAGACAGAAACAGCTGACAAAGCAGTAGCAGCAACAACCCAAATAAAAGACGTCGCACGCTCCAGTTATTCTATGCCACCTGCCTACGGCGGATTTCTGGTTGATATCGTCATGCAGGATCCTATTTTACGTGATCAATGGCAAACGGAGCTGGCAGCCATGGCTCAGCGAGTCAAGACGTTACGTAGTGGATTACTGTCTGCGTTAGAATCCAGAGGGATTGATAAGGATTTCAGTTTCATAACAAAACAGAAAGGGATGTTTTCTTATCTAGGTATCAGTCCTGAGCAAATTTTACGCCTGAAGAATGACCATGCCATCTACATGGCCGGTTCGAGCCGAATTAATGTCGCAGGGCTAAATATGCGCACGATTGATTATGTAGCAGATAGTATTAAGGCTGTGAGTTAAGTACGACCAGCGGCTTGTGATTGCGCCAACGCAACCAGTATTGGCGCAACATAAGACCTAACAGGCAGATACCCGATAATTGATAGATCATCGACGTCATTGAGCCATGTTCGCCTGCACTTATGACAAGCGAAACACCATTACTAAACAATACATAGTCTAATAACAAACCCATCATTATGGCTGTGGCAATCACACCAGTCAGGTAAGCAAATAGCGAGCGGCGGCCCAGCTCATTTTTTATTACCATTAGAGTAGCAATATTCGATGCCGGTCCCGTGAGCATGAATACCAATGCAGCACCTGGTGAGAATCCGGATAACATGAGACCGGCTGCGATTGGTGTCGATGCCGTCGCACAAATGTACATAGGGATCGATATGACAACCACAACCAACATTGCCCAAATCCCACTGCCATATTGTAGGAAGAAGCTATCAGGAACATAGGTCTTAATTAATGCTGCGAAGAATAGTCCAATGATCAGCCAATCCATAAAGTCAGAGAGCAACTTACCAAATCCATAACTTGTGGCGTTTCCCATTCGCCGTACCAGGTTCGTTTGTGGCTCAGATTCTTCACTGTGGCTGGACGCGCAACAGGAAGATTTTTGTGGAGTTTCTACTGCTGCTGTTTCAGTGTCGTAAATCTTAACCAATAAGCCAGCCACTATCGCAGAGGCTACAGCGGCGACTGGCCGTGCAATCGCCATTATGGGCCCCATCAAGGCATAAGTAATTCCAATTGAATCCACACCGGTTTCTGGTGTTGCAACCATAAAGCTCGCAGTACTCGCTTTAGAAGCCCCAGCTCTACGTATGCTCATCGCAGTTGGAATAACTGAACAGGAGCATAGTGGTAGGGGTGCACCGATTAGCGATGCCGTCACGACTGAGCTATTCTCACCCATATACTTTTGAATTAAAGATTCTGGAATTAACTGCTTAATCAATCCAGCGATAAACAGGCCGAGCAGTAAATATGGTGCCGACTCCAGAAGTAAATGCCAAAAATTCAGTATTAATTCCATCGTCTATTTCAACTGTTTATATACCTTGCCATTGCGCATGACAAATGCCACATCAGTTAATGCATGTATATCGTCGATAGGCGATTTCTTCATAGCAATGATATCAGCAAACTTACCACTTTCTATCGTTCCAAGGGATGTGCTCATGTCGATCAGATCGGCAGCATTTACTGTCGCTGTCTTTAATATCTCCATTGCTGACATGCCCGCCTTATGCATTAGAATCGCTTCCTGGGCATTCGTACCATGTTTTGAGATACCACTGTCAGTGCCGTAGGCAACTTTAACGCCTGCCTTATGTGCTTTTTCAAAATTTCCCTGCATGTCAGTGCCGACTCGCAAGGCTTTCTCACGGACAGCAGCGCTCATATAGTCGCTATTCATGGCAATATTCTTAACAGTGTCACCAGCTAGTAGCGTAGGGACAAGGTAAGCACCCGTCTCTTTAAATAACTTGATCGCTTCGGGCCCTGTGTAAGTACCATGTTCAATACTGGCTACACCGGCTTTGAGTGCTGCAATAATCCCGTCTTCCTGATGAGCATGGGAAGCTACTTTTCTACCCATACGTTTTGCTGCCAGTACGACCTCCTTCAGCTCATCCATCTCCATCTGCTGGCCGGTTCCAGTCTTTCGATCCGTCATCACACCGCCTGTGGATGTAATTTTTATCAGATCGGCACCATACTTGATGGCATTTCTCGCTGCCCTTCGACAATCATACGGCCCATCACAGATCGACTCATCAGTATAGTGTTTCATTAGGCTCGGCTTCATGCCGCTAACATCGGCGTGACCGCCAGTAATGCCAACTCCACCAGCTGCTATAATTCTGGGGCCAGCTAACCAGCCATTATTGATGGCATCTCTGAGTGCGAACATATATTGATTATTCGAACCAACATCTCGGACTGTTGTAAAACCCGCAAGTAATGTTTTCTTGGCATGCCATGCGCTTTTCATTCCAACCAGCTGATCTGAATCTTTCAGCCGCTGCCGATTATTATCAGGACCCAGTTCGCCTTGTAAGTGGACGTGCATGTCCATGAGACCAGCCATAACGAATGCGTCTCTTAAATCAATATACACGGTCCCATCTGGGTAATTTGACAGTTCGTCAAAACCTGGTTTAACGGAGACTATCTTGTCATTCTCAATGTGGATCGACTGCTGTTTGAGTACTTTTTCACCTGCCACAGCTAATAGTTCGCCAGCATGAATCAACTTGCTGTCAGCTACGGTATTTAGTTGCGTAAAAATGGCAGAAGCCGAGAGGATTATAATTATTAGATGTTTCATTGGTATCTCCAGAGTTTTACCCTGCTAGTGTAGCAAATATTACTGGAGAATATGGGGAGAACTGTGATTTTGGGCAGGCAATGATGTGCATGCTGAACAAATCTAGTGCGATGAGGAAATATAGAAGTAAGATTGGCGGAGCGGACGAGATTGATAATAACGGCGTTGCCTCCGCCGTTATTACCCCTACGGGGCGTTTCATAAATGAAACGTCCCAAAAGCATGCTTTTGGTCGTACCCGCTTCGCGGCTTCTCGTCGCCGTATTTCCTTCAGACATAAAAAAACCCGCTAATGCGGGGTTTTATGTCTGGCGGAGCGGACGGGACTCGAACCCGCGACCCCCGGCGTGACAGGCCGGTATTCTAACCAACTGAACTACCGCTCCGAACTGGTAACTCATGTAAGAGAGGCGTGATAATACTGACAGCGAATGTAGCTGTCAATAACAAATAGAATTATTTTTTCTTTTCTTCTTCCTCGTGCAACTCATCCTTCATCGCACTACCCCAGTCGGGCTCAATATCATTCGTATCATCATCATCGATAATATCCTCATCTGAACCCTCGTCACCCCACTCATCAGCCTCTGTCGGCTTCTCAGGGCTCTCTTTCGCGGTCTCTTCAGCTTCTGCAAAGGCTTCGTCCCAACTTGGCTCAGCATCATCCTCACTATCCGACTCAGCTCCTTCAGCTTCCGCAAAGGCTTCATCCCAACTTGGCTCTTCTTCAGCGGCAGGTTCCTCTTTAGCGGCAGGTTCCTCTTTAGCGGCAGGTTCCTCTTTAGCGGCAGGTTCCTCTTTAGCGGCAGGTTCCTCTTTAGCGGCAGGTTCCTCTTTAGCGGCAGGTTCCTCTTTAGCGGCAGGTTCCTCTTTAGCGGCAGGTTCCTCTTTAGCGGCAGGTTCCTCTTTAGCGGCAGGCTCCTCTTCAGCGGCAGGCTCCTCTTCGGCGGCAGGTTCCTCTTTAGCGGCAGGTTCCTCTTTAGCGGCAGGTTCCTCTTCAGCGGCAGGCTCCTCTTTGGCGGCAGGTTCCTCTTCAGCGGCAGGCTCTTCTTCAGCGGCAGGCTCTTCTTCGGCTGCAGGCTCTTCTTCGGCGGCTGGTTCTTCCTCGGCTAATAATTCATCGGCAGAGCTGTCAGTCTCACTAGCTGCATCAATATCACCCTGACCAAAGGACTCCATCGCCTGCAAAATTTCATCTACGCTACGGTCTGTCTTATTTTTTACATCGCCGAACATTGATGCATATTCTGTGAAAATAGCATTCAACGTCGCGAGCGTTGAATGTATTTCTACCTTTAGACTTTTGTTTTCTTTTTTAAGTTTATCTATCGTCGCTTCAAATTCAGACGTGTCAAATTCTTCGACAGTTGTATCCGCCTCAACTTCTGCCACTTCAACTTTAATATCAAGCGATTCGTATGCACTAACAAGCGGGTTAAGATCGATATTTAGGTTTTCAATATATTTCTTGTCACGCGTTATGAATGCAGTGATGATTTTCTGCAATGCTGACTTTCTGGCACCGTAAATAGTATCCACAGCATTATCGCGAGCCTCACCCTCTTCCAATCCTACTTTTTCAGTTAGGAAATTAGCGATCGTTTTTCTGTGTTCAGGCTCACTGGTCGTTACCTGGTCAATCAGACTCTGTAAAGATGCTTTATCCTGTTTTTTCCTGTTAGCCTGTTTGAGGAATAACACTAAACTTATGACTACAAATGGCAGTATTAACAGACTGACTAGAATGATTAGATAAACACTATCCATTGGTGGTCTCCAATTGTTGTACCATAGAATTAGCTAAGGCGATTTTTCTTCTCTTACTGAAGAAAGTTACGACTATCCATAGAATCACGAAGGTTAAATTGATTCCCGCAGCAATACTAAACCAGAATACCCAATCCATAGGGTCTTCAGCTGTTTCTTCAGGCGTCGCGACTGATTCTTCGGTTGTGGGCTCCGCTGCTACCTCAACCGGTGTCAGGCTGGGCGCCTGAAAGCCATATTGTGTGGCGACTGAAAATGCCCTGCCATTTTGAGTCGTGCCTGTCACTTGAAAATCAAAGTTATATCTGCCACCAATTTCAAGCGTTTCGACTGCAGCAGAAAAGCTACCCATCGTCGGGTTAAAGTCTAGTACCAGAGGTAAGTTGACCCCATCTGGCAATGTAACTTCTCCCGTTATTTGTAGATCACTAGTTTTAACGATTGCCGAGAGTGGAATGAGGCTAATCTGGTGTTGCTGTGTGATGTCCTCAGCCAGGGTGTAATTGAAATTTACCGGGCTATCATAGACGTTTATAGCCTGTTGCCTCAATCGTTGAAAGGTCGGACTATTCACGGTGGCAGTAATTTCCGCAATACCCGGGGCGGCAGGGGCATAGATATTTACCGTAAATTGTCCATCAGAAGCTTCGCTATCAGGAGTGATGCCATTATCCTCAAGACGATCGACTGAGGTTCCTGTGGCAGAGTCCATTTCTATCGTCATTTCAAGCAGTGATAGAAACTCCTCATCGGTCAGTCGTTCGTTCTCCTGTGTGAGGTGCATTGTGAAGGTTAACTTTTCATTCGCGAGTAAATTATTGGGAATGTTGGATGCCCGTACCTTGATATTACTGACCACCAATACCTTATTGTCGGGATCTATCGCCGCATCAACCTGCCATTGTCCAGCAATCGGCTGACTGACAGTGATCACATCATAGGTTTCCGATTCAAACCAGCTAACCTCAGACGTATCATTGCTTGATTCAAGCACCTCTCCATCAGGAGCTACCAGACGAGTTGCCCTGTCGTCTGCCGACTTGAACACGACTAACGTAAACTCAGTAATATTTTCGTCAACACGAAAAAGGTTATCTACCAGTGGAATAGACTCACGTTCCGTTGCCTGACCAAAAATTTTCAAAAATACAGCCTGAAGCTCGTCCGCCTCTAGAGCCTTCTGGTACCAGCCATCTGTCTGACTCGCGAGTTGGTTTAATAATGGCTCATCCGCCTCGTTTGAGAGTGCGATCGTATGAATTGTCACGCCTGCTTGTTTCAATCGTGGTAACAATGTTTCCAATAAATGGGTTCGGGCTTCCTGATTCAGTGCTGGATCTTTGGAAATATCAACCACACCATCTGTTAGAAGTATAAGACTACGCTTAACGTTTGGATCAGCAGTATCCCAGTCAAATGCTGCCCGTTCGATTGCACCTCCAATATTGGTAAACAGCCCGACAGAATTGATCTGTTGTGAAGTACGCAATGCCTCCTCTTTCCAGTCGGGTGTAACCTGTGCCAGCGGTACCAGCATGTTGACATACTGACCGAATGTCCAAACGCCGGACCGACTATCAGGAGGCAGTAGTTGACTGAACAATTGAATAGCAGGGACCCGGAGGTTATTTGGGTCATTCTTCTTCATACTGCCAGAAATATCGACAATGACTCTGACATCTGTGGGTATAGTGTCTTCAGCCTGTGCTGAATAGATCACAGCTTGTACTAGCGTGCACATTAATATGAGAATGATTCTTATCATATCCAAACCGAGATAATCGTCTGTAACATGTCTAGTTTAGCGGAAAAATTCATACCTATGAAAGTCACGGCTGAAACCAACTTATTATTCTATCTTCAATATCATCGACATCGTTCGCCGATACCACCTTACCTCGAACTGAATGTCCCAATTCAACAGTTGAACCACGCTCGCCGGTTTTAAGGGGATGCCATTCGGGTATATCATTACCGAGCGCTAATTGCCGATAGGTGCATGACTCCGGCATCCAGTTAAGACTGAGTATATTCTCAGGAGTGATTTGGATGCAATCAGGTACCCTGGCCTGTCTATTACTGTAGTCAGTACACTGACACTTATCAATATCTAGAAGTCCGCAAACGACATCAGTTTGTAGCAGGCGTCCGGAGTCCTCGTCTTCGAACTGAAACAAGCAGCATTTAGCGCATCCATCGCACAGGGACTCCCATTCCTCTTGAGTCATTTCATGGAGCTCTTTTGTCTCCCAGAATGCATCAGCCATGTTTAGTGTCTGCTTGTTTCAATGGATTCGGTGGCAGTTGTAGATAATATCCGTTATCGACTAATCCTTGTTTGACCCGGTTAATGTCAACTCGTGCAAGCTTCTCCCGTTTTGTTAAGTCAATCATCATGACAAATTCAGGCTCACCAAAAACTCTCATGAAATCCTCATCAAGAGCTGCGAAGTCGTCCTTCGCAGGTAGGTAGAGATACATTTCATCTTTTTTGGGGCTTCGATAAATGAAACTCAGCATATTATTCACTTAGTGGGGTTATTGATACGTCCAATCTCTCGAGTGCTTCAAGTATGAATGATTTCCGCCAGCCTGACCACTGCTTGGGTTCGGGATACCAGGGGACGAACAGGTGTTTCAGGATCTGCTCTAAAATGCGCTTGCTTGGCATGACGTCTTCAGGAATAGCACGATCACGGGCAATTTCAATCAATGTTTTCTTCAGTGCCGGCAATAACTTTTTACCCCCTGGTAGATCTTGCAAACGTTTCACAGGCTGCAAATCCTTATCTGGGCTTTCAAACAACACAGCGGTGAGCTCAGCTAGATAGCGCCTTTTAAAGGCCGGATGAAAGCTAAATTGACGCAACCTTTCCTCTGTATCACACTGAATAGCAACCTCTGAGATTACGTTATCTTTGAGCAGGTGCGGTTTAGGTCGGTCATCTCTACGTGCGACTCTCTCGCGCCAGGCGATTAATTTCTGAAACCTGTTCAGTGTCTTCATATCCATTGATGCCGCTCGACCATAATTTAGATAACTGAGCTCATGGTCTTCTTCATCACGACTCGTCGCTAGAAGAATGTCCTCCATTACGTAATCCTGAAACCCTACCTCTTGTAGTAATCCCCTCTGCTGTTCTGCAATAGATAAAAGGTACTCTACGTCTTCTGCTGCATATGCTAGTTGCGCATTACTTAGCGGTCGTTTCAACCAGTCTGTACGTGTCTGGCTCTTATTAAGCAGCACGTCGTTGTGAGTTTGAACAAGATTTTGCAAACTAAGGGACAATCCAGCACCTAACCAGCTAGCCGCGATTTGGGTGTCGAAGAAATTTCGCGGTTGACTCATACCGAGCGCTGCAAAAACCTCTAAATCCTCAGACATCGAATGCATCACTTTACATACAAATTGATTCTCGAGAATAGAAATGAGTGGCGTGACATCGCACGCCAGTGGATCGATTAGGAAGATGGCATCTGTAATCGCTATTTGAAGCAAACCGACACGCGGAAAAAAGGTACGTTCTCGAACGAATTCAGTGTCGATTGCGATATGCTGGTGCCTGGCCAGAACGTCGCATAGATTGGCCAGGTCAGCATCAGTAGAAATGCATTGATATGTGCTCGTTGTCACGACTGTGATTCGCGAGCTCGGAGATCTTTACGTAAAACCTTACCAACGTTCGTTTTTGGCAGTTCATCCATAAACTCAATATATTTCGGACGCTTATAGCCTGTGAGGTTCTCTCGACAATAATCCATCACGGAATCCTCGGTCAGGCTTTTGTCTTTCGCAACGACAAATAGCTTCACCACTTCCCCGGAATGATCATCCGGTACTCCGATTGCTGCTACCTCGAGGATATCTGGATGATGAGCGACAACCTCTTCCAACTCATTCGGATAGACATTAAATCCTGAAACTAGAATCATGTCTTTCTTTCGATCAACCAGCTTGATGTAGCCATCCTGATTCATAAAGCCGATATCGCCGGTTTTAAACCATCCAGCCTCATCCAGAACCATCGCTGTTTCTTCAGGACGTTGCCAATAGCCTTGCATGACTTGAGGGCCCTTGATACAGACTTCACCGGCTTCCCCCATCGGCATCACATTGCCGTCATTGTCTCTGATTTCGACCAGAGTGGAAGATATTGGAATGCCGATCGTGCCGCTAAAATGATCGGTGTTCATTGGGTTGATGATCGCAGCCGGAGACGTTTCAGTTAAGCCATAGCCTTCTATAAGGACTGTCCCTGTTAGTTCCTGCCACTGTTTCGCCACAGCCTCCTGTACCGCCATGCCACCACCAAAGGACATGGTCACTTTGGACCAATCAACTGCCTCTATTCCTGGGGTGTTCGCCAGGGCATTGAAGAGGGTATTAACACCCGTAATACAGGTAAAGCGTGACGTCTTGAGGGTATTTACGAATGCTGGAAGGTCGCGCGGATTCGTTATCAGGATGCTTAACCCACCTAGTTTAGTAAACAGCAGACAGTTAGCCGTGAGTGAGAAGATATGATAAAGCGGTAATGCGGTGATGATGGCCTCACTACTGGAATGCAATAGTGGTTTAAACCAGGCCTCAGATTGCAATACGTTTGCCACCATATTGCCATGACTCAAGACCGCGCCCTTTGATACCCCGGTTGTACCACCCGTGTATTGGATAAAGGCCATATCTTCATGCCCGAGGCTAACCGGCTTATGCGTCTGTTTTGCCCCCTTTTGTAACACGGCATGAAAGCTATCATACTCAGATAGTTTAAAGTCCGGCACCATACGTTTGACGTATTTCACCATGAAATTTACGATCGATCGTTTCGGCCAAGGACACATATCGCCAATCTCGGTGAGAATGACACGACGTACCGGAGTATCATCAATTACTTCAGCCAATACGTGGGCGAAATTGGCTAGAATAATCATTGCTTCCGCACCAGAATCGTTCAATTGGTGGTGTAATTCACGCGCGGTGTAGAGTGGATTGACATTGACTGCCACCATGCCTGCCCGCAGTATGCCGTATAACGCGATTGGGTATTGCAGGAGATTTGGCATCATTATCGCTACTCGAGTGCCCTGCTTTAAATGCAGACTATTCTGCAAGTAGGATGCGAATTGAGCAGAATAACGATCAAGATCGGCATAACTTAACGTGACTCCAAGATTCGAATAGGCCTCATTATTGGGGTATTTATCAAAAGATTCCTCTATGATTTCTACGAGAGATGCATAATCAGACGGCTCAATGGTTTCTGGGACACCATCGGGGTAATGTTTCAGCCATATTTTATCCATTGAATGAAGACCTCATGTATTGAATGGTAAAAAGAAAAGTAAATTGACTCATGATATTGTTATTAGTTGCTGCATGCACCTTACCCAATCAGTTTTATCGGGTCAATTAGCTAGCACATTTTATTGTTGAATCCGACAAGTTTCAGACGCTACAATGGTGGCGATTGCGTGACATTATCTAGCTGACAATACGAGGAACAACAATAAGAATGAATATCACTGACTTGTATATCCTATTAGTCGAACCCTCAACTGTTCAGAGCAAATTTATCATTCAACATCTTGAAGAGGCCGGCGTCGGCAGCATTACTGGCGTATCCACAGGGAAGGAAGCGCTCGAATCTATCGCTAACGATAAGCCTGATTTGGTCATCAGTTCGATGTATTTTGCCGATATGACAGGAATAGATTTAGTCACTGCTATTCGCAGCAATGATTCAACGGATTCAGTGCCCTTCATGCTCATATCCAGTGAAACTAGCTTCAATATGCTAGAACCCATTCGTCAGGCAGGCGTGATTGCTATTCTTCCAAAACCATTCACACCGGCAGACTTAAGTCGGGCATTACATGCAACCATACACTACATCGAACCGGGTGAGTTAAACCTGGAGTATTTTGAAGTTGAGAATTTAAATGTTCTCGTCGTGGATGACTCTCGGCTCGCTCAGAAGAATATTTGCAATGTCATTAAGCAGATGGGGGTTAATGAATCACTGATTACTACCGCACTCAATGGCAAAGAGGCCATCGAATTACTTGAGAAAACCGAATACGACCTTGTGATTACTGATTTGAATATGCCGGTTATGGATGGTAATGAACTTATCGAATTCATTCGTCACCAATCCTCACAACCATATGTACCTGTACTTATGGTTACGAGTGAGTCAAATCAGGCCAGATTAGAACACCTGCAGCAAGCGGGTGTATCGGCGATCTGTGACAAGCCTTTTGAGGCAGAGAATGTCAAGGGCTTGCTATCAATGATACTCGACTCATAACCCATATAAATCAGTTACCTGCAGGATATTTCTAACGTTAAATCTAAGAAATATCGGGACTGTGTTTTAAACGTAACTCAGCCAGCTCCTCATCGGCTTTGATATTGAATACCTGGCGATAGAAATTCAATTCCAATTCGATAGCCATAATAATGTTGTCACGCTGTCGGAAACCATGTTGTTCACCTTGCAACAGGACAATCTCGTGCGGTATCCCCTTCTCATCTAGCGCTTTAGCCATTTGGATTGATTGCGACGGCGGAACCACGGCATCCTCATCACCTTGCAGAATTAGCAGTGGACAGCTAAATTTGTCACTATGATTAATAGGTGACAATGCTTCATAACGGTCGGCTTCTTTGGGGTACTCACCAATGAGCCTGTCCAGGTATCGTAATTCAAACTTATGCGTATCTTTAGCCAATGCTGTTAAGTCGGCGACACCATATCGACTCACACCCGCCTTGAATATTCCAGATTCCTGAAGTGCTCGATACACAGTATAGCCACCTGCACTTCCCCCGCGGATGGCAACTCTCTCAGGATCAATAAGACCTTCACTGTTGAGGTGTTCAATAACTGCGGTACAGTCCTCAACATCAGCAATGCCCCATTGGTAGCGCAATATATTTCGATACGCTCTACCAAAGCCAGTACTTCCCCTGTAGTTAATGTCAACGACTGAAAACCCACGATTCGTCCAGAATTGTATACCTAGTTGGTAAGATGGATTCGTGGCACCCGTCGGCCCACCGTGAATCATGACGATAACAGGCGGCTTCTCGTCTTTTGTTCCGATATATGCATCATGCGACGGAGGATAAAAGAATGCATGAACCTTCTGACCATCAGTGCTTGGGAAATAGATTGATTGCGCTTCAGATATTGAATTATTAATAGGATCTGGAGCACCACTAATCATCTCTAGTGTATTCGAGGGATAGTGATACTGATAAACGGCTGCTGACTGGGTACTAGAGGCAGCAATGAAATACAGCGTTTCACCATCGAGTTGCAATCCCCCCTGATAGTTACAAAAAGGTAGATCGAATGGCGCGATATGACCGGTATCTGTCTCAACCAGACAAAGCTGTTCCATACCATCATGACTGATTACTGCTGCAATCCTGGCGTCATCGATAAACTGATAGCTACGCACGCCCAACTGCCACATAGGGTAACCAAACTCAGCTCGCATTGGAGTCAGCGCATTGAGAATGTCATCTTTTAGAGAATAGATATTCCACCAGCCACTCCGATCAGACACGAAGTGCAACTCTCCATCAGGTGACCAGGACGGTTGATAAATGGCTTCCTCATCCTCTTCCATGTAGGCTCTGATATTTGATACATCCTGATTTGCGATGTCTGCGCGATAGAGACTGGTGTTATCCCAGGGCATGTCGGGATGATTCCAGCTTATCCATGCCATCTGATTGCCATCGTTTGAAATACGTGGGTAAGCATAGTAATCATCACCTGTGACCAGCACACGAGGCTGTGTTGATGAGTTCAAATCGATCATCACGATATCGTTCACCACCTCAGCAGGCGCATTCGCTCTCTTATGCTGCTCTCTCACGGCAACCAGCCAGTCTCCCGATGGGTGGAAGTGCATATCAGCATACCGCACGCCCATCTTTAGTTCAGATTCCTCAGTCAGTGCCCTGACTGTACCTTCTGGTGAACACAAATAGAGACATTGGTCGGCAGCATTAACAAAGACGAGCTTGCCATGACAGACAGCAAAGTCACCGCCCCCATATTCATGGACACGGCTACGAACGCCATAATCCGTGGGGATCATATCCTTGACAGAGCCATCGCTGGAATACATATAAATAGTTTGCCTGCCATTGTGCTCTGGCTGGGATTGTAGCCAGTAAAGGTTGCCACTATCGACCTGTATATGGCCGTAACGAACACCCGCATCTGCCAGCAACCGAGCTGATATGGCTGATTTCCAACTACCAAATGGCGCAGAATGCTTTGTCATCAGGAACCTGTTCGTGAGATGTTGACTAGTTTAAGACTAATACTCTCGATGATGGATGCCACATTGAGGCCGATTTTCTCACCGAGTGTTTTTGGTATTTCATATGTCACAGCGAAGACCTCTTTGTCAGAGAACGCCTCGAGTATCAGGTCATCAGATGTCTTGATATCATCTATTAAGCCTTTTTCTATGGCTCTCTGCCCATACCAATGCTCTCCTGTTGCAACAGCATCGACATCGAGTGTTGGACGATTCTCTTTAACAAACTGCTTAAATAACAGATGTGTATCTTCAAGCTCTTCACGGAATTTCTCTCTGTCTTTATCAGTATTCTCGCCGAATATCGTGAGGGTCCTCTTGTATTCTCCAGCCGTATGCTGCTCGTAGTCGACATCCAGCTTTTTGAGGACTCTATTGAAGTTGGGCAACTGAGCGATTACACCAATTGACCCGATAATAGCGAACGGTGCTGCGATTATTTTATCGGCGACAGCAGCCATCATGTATCCACCGCTGGCAGCCACCTTATCGACAGCCACGGTTAGCGGTATATTATGATCTTTGATCCGTTGCAGTTGCGATGCAGCCAGACCATACCCATGTACCATACCGCCCGGGCTTTCCAGCCGTAGTAGCACTTCATCACCTTTACCTGCTACGGTTAATATCGCGCTTATTTCCTCACGCAGATTTGTTACTGCGCTTGCCTTGATATCGCCGTTGAATTCCACGACAAATAGCCGCTGATGGGATAACTCAACAGCTTCTTCAAGATTCTCTACGCCGTCTTGTCCCGATTGTTGTACGATATCCTTTGCCTTTTGCTTTTCTTCCTTTTCTTTTTGTTTCGCAGCTTTCTTCTCTGCTTTGGCAAGTTCTTTCGCTTCAGGTTCGGATACCAGTTCCTGTTTGAGGCTGTTTTTCATCTCATCATGCTTGTCACTCAGATTCGTGATTGTCACATGACCACGCGGTTTTTGTCGGCCTTTACCATCCTTAGCACGTTGACTCGTACTGACTATACCTGCGACGACAAATAAAATTGCCGCGACGATGGTTATCGCTTTAAGCAAGAACAAACCAAATTCGTATAAAAATTCCAATCTTACTACCTCAATCCTATTCGATGACTCTAAAAATGATTATAAATTTCCTTCTGGAATATTCATGACCGTCTTCATGAATTCCCTATGCGCGTGTAACTCATTGTCGTTCGCATATTGCACAAGAAGTTTTTGGTTATTGCGTATAATCTTCTTGTTTGCACTCGTGGACTCTGTGGCCTGAGCTGATGCCTCTTTGTCCAACATTAAGGATGCTTGCCCGCCAGTCATGAGCAAATAGACATCCGCAAGGATTTCTGAGTCTAGCAACGCACCATGTAGTTCGCGCTGAGAATTATCAACGGCGTACCGTTTACACAAGGCGTCCAAACTATTTTTCTGACCGGGATGTTTCTTGCGCGCTAATTCTAATGTATCCAGTACGGTACAATAATCTTCAATAACACCATAGCTCTTGCCATCTTTCTGCTCAGCTAGACGCAACTCATGATTCAAGAAACCGATATCAAATGGTGCATTATGAATCACTAGCTCACTATCTTGAATATAGGACAGGAAATCCTCAATGATATTTGTAAAAAGAGGTTTCTCAGCTAGAAATTCGTTACTGATACCGTGTACATCCAACGCCCCCTGCTCTACTTCGCGTTGCGGATTAATATATTGATGATAATGGTTTCCTGTGAGTTTTCTCTCGAGTAACTCAACACACCCGACCTCAATAACTCGGTGCCCTTGTGCAGGGTCGAGTCCAGTTGTTTCGGTATCCAGTACGACTTGTCTCATAATTCACTACACATCCAAATTGTCTATTCCACGATTCGCCAGGGCATCCGCCATTTCATTCCCCGGATCCCCGGAGTGTCCTTTAACCCACGACCAATTGATCTTGTGCCTCTGTGCCGCGATATCAAGCTGCTGCCAGAGATCTTTATTTTTCACATCTTTTTTTGCAGCAGTTTTCCATTGATTCAATTTCCATTTAGCAAGCCATTCTTCGATTCCCTGCATGACATACTTTGAATCAGTATATAGTTCAACCTGACACGCAACCTTCAGTGCATTGAGTGCCTGTATCGCGGCCGTGAGCTCCATGCGATTATTCGTTGTGCTTTCCTCTCCACCGAACAGATGTTTTTCATGACCATCATATTGCAAGACAACACCCCAACCGCCGGGACCAGGGTTACCACGACAAGCGCCATCCGTGTAAATCGTAACTTGCTTCATGCGTTATTTACCAACCTTGTTGTTATGTATCATTGAGTCAGCAATCACCTTACGCACTGTTTCAATTCCTACCGTACCCGTAGACTTAATATCACGCCACTGAGGTCTCAATGTCAGAGGCAATACACGCTTTTCAGCGACAATGAAATTGATACAGCCTAGCACTGAGTAGGCATTTGAGCTGATAAGCGTATCGCCCTGAATGTATTTCTTTAACCATAATGGGTTCAGTAGGCTATGATTTATCTTGACGTTGAAATCGAGAATACTAAACCAGTCCATCAAGCGACGACTCGTATAGAATGGTAAACGCCAAAGCGGGTTAGAATCAAACACTCGAAGTAAGCGTCTGACGCCCCATAAACTCATGAGATTGAGTGTGCACATAATTAACTTACCTCCCGGACGGAGTGCACGATATGACTCTCTCAACAAGGCATGTGGATCCTCTGCCAACTCTAACTCGAATGGTAAAAAGATAGCGTCAACATCATCATTTGATAGAGGCAAGCAAGCGGAATCAACACGGGCTGAATTCTCATTCACCGCATTAAATCTGACAGTATTTACCACGGAAGCAGATGCCAGTGAAAACTCATCTGCAAGCCGACCGACCGATACCAGGCAGTAGCCATGAACCGAGGGCAACACCAGTTCTAATTGCGCCTGGATCAGCTGCCTAACTATATGATCACCAGGAAAGTCTTGCCATCGAATTGCAGGAGACTGTCCGTTAGTATGGGATTTCATGCGAGAATGTCCAAAATGTTACTCATTTCACCATTTATACACACCTGATAGAATAACCTATCTATTGATATTGAGCCATACAAGGTAGTGCGAACAATGATCAGCATAGACCCGGTCAGCGCATTCACTGACAACTATATCTGGGTAATCAGAAACGACCAGACAAAAGCTTGCCTTATCGTCGATCCCGGTGATGCGAGTCCCGTTATTGATTTTGTTAAGGCTCATAGGTTACAGCCTGAGGCGATACTGATAACCCATAAGCATGCTGATCACGTCGGTGGCGTTGAGAGACTTCAACAACAGTATCGTATCCCAACCTATGGTCCTGCTGGGGAAGCTCACAAATGGGTTGATAATACCGTCACAGAATCTACGCATTTGACGTTTGCAAAGACCGGCATCTCATTTGACATCATTGAATTACCCGGCCATACATTAGGCCATATTGCCTATCTATCACCAGGTCACCTGTTTTGTGGAGATACGTTATTCGTAGCAGGCTGCGGAAGGGTATTCGAGGGCACTATGGAACAGATGTATCGATCATTACGACGTCTAGCGGCTCTTGATGATAGTACTAAAGTTTACTGCGCTCATGAATATACATTGGCAAATCTAAATTTTGCCAAGGCCGTTGAACCAGATAACCAAGCCTTACAAGAATACATGATGACTGCAAAACAACTGCGTGAGGAGGATATACCCACCGTGCCATCATCTATTCAGCAGGAAAAACGTATCAATCCATTCTTACGCTGTACGGAGGTAAAAGTTACACAGGCCGCGGTTGAGCATGGTATGATTGCAGATGCTAATCCGGTCAACGTATTTGCCACTCTCCGCCAGTGGAAGGATAGTTTTTAACGGCCCAACATCGGCCAGGTAATGTTATTAATGGGATATCGTGTGAAAAGACAACTGACAGTTTTACTAACAATCTCAGCACTCATGAGTTTGGTTGGATGCCAAACCAACACTAAACTGATGCTCTCTGAGCAAATGCCATCACACACTGCACCAGATACAACAAGCAACGTGCAAGATGACCCGTTGAATCAAACAGTTTTCTTACCACCATTGATCTCTATCGCAGACATTAGCCATCCCGCTGAATGGGACAGTGAACAACAGGACGTTGTCAGTCATGACAATAATATCTGGAATCGAATCGCATCCGGTCTACAGATACCCGTACCGCAAATACGACGAGTTACTGTACAACGAGATTGGTATGCAAAGCATCAGTCTTATCTAAACCGTGTTGCTGATCGTGCCCAACCATTTCTATTCTTCATTGTAGAAGAAATCGAACGCCGCAATATGCCAATGGAACTCGCATTGCTGCCGATTGTTGAAAGTGCATTTGATCCGTTCGCCTATTCCCATGGACGCGCCTCTGGGATGTGGCAATTCATTCCGGGTACGGGTAAACGATTCAAACTAGAACAAAATTGGTGGTACGATGGACGTCGTGATGTTTATGCATCAACCCATGCCGCACTTGATTATCTAGAATATCTTCACAAGTTGTTTAAAGGAAATTGGCTTCATGCCCTGGCTGCCTACAACTCAGGTGAAGGCAATGTTCGTAAAGCTATCAGGATAAATACCCGACGCAATAAGCCAACTGATTTCTGGAACTTAAAACTACCACGAGAGACGAAAGCCTATGTTCCAAAGTTACTCGCATTAGCAGATTTACTTAAAAGAGATGATGAATTTGCTCTAAATTGGAAACCCATTGCCAACGAACCTGCCATTGCAAAAGTGGATATCGGTAGTCAACTCGATCTCGCGCTGGCAGCAGAAATGGCTGGTATGAGTGTAGAGGAAATTTATCGCTACAATCCTGGTTTTAATCGCTGGTCTACGGCACCTAAGGGCCCGCATTATCTTATACTTCCGCTGGAAAAAGCGGAGCAATTTCAGGTCAAATTAGCAGCGACTCATCCTGACGATCGCGTCCGCTGGCTCAGGTATACCATCAAAAATGGCGATACACTGAGTACCATCGCAGCGAAACACAACACCACGATAGGCACCTTACGCTCAGTTAATAGGATTAGTGGATCCGGCATCCGCGCAGGTAAAACACTTCTTATTCCCACTGCTAGTCAGGCAGATAAATCGTACACATTGAGTGCTGATAGACGCCTAGCACAGAAGCAGAATACCCAAAGAGAAGGCACCAAACAAACCTATGTTGTTCGTCCTGGCGATAGTTTCTGGGAGATTTCCCGTCGTTTTGGTGTACACCATAGAACGCTAGCAAAATGGAATGGGATGGCACCTACCGACCCACTCAAAGTCGGTAAAAAATTAGTGATCTGGACGAAAGAAGCCGTCGTGTTGAACACGCCTGCCACGAATATCGCACTAGACGATCAAAAGAGACTGAGGAAGATAACTTATCGCGTTAGACAAGGAGACAGCTTCGCCCGTATCTCATCTAAATTCGCTGTCTCAATGAACGATTTGAAGCGCTGGAACAAAAACCTCAGTAAACGAAAGTATTTGCAGCCCGGCGACAGACTCCAACTCTATGTAGATATCACGAATCAATCAGGAAATTAGGGTATAACGACTGCGATTTGCTCAATCCAAATGAAACTTCAACACGCTAACTCTTGTAGCCATAGCTACCTAGGATCTCATTGGCACGGCTAACTACTGTCGTGAAAACCTGGTAATCGTTTAGTGTGAGTTTTTGTTTAGTCAGCTGACGATCACTGTAATACATGCCAATTACGCGCCCCTGAACCATCAATGGACCAGCCAGAAAGTCGTTGCTACCCAGCATGACTTGAAACTTAGCCAGTAATTCAGTCGCCATCGGCCCGTGTACCGCTTTCAGTGACCAAATTGACTTTTGCTTTTTAACGACACCCTGGAACAATGGCGTCGTTTCCAATGTGAATGAAAAATCGTCAACAAGGCTCGTTGTGCGATCCTGAATGGCGTACTTACCCACCAGTTTTCCACCCGGTTCAATAAGTGCAAACATCGCACGATCCATTCCTACTCCTCGATGTAGCCCTTCGAGTGCGAGTTGAAGAATAAAATTGATATCTAATTCTTTCTCATCCGATTCTAATAACTCCATTTCTGACATGATGTTATCGATGACTTCTTGATTTGGTTTCTTGATTTCATTCTTTTCGCGTTTTTTAACCAGTTTGACCTTCGTTGGTTGATAGGCTGATGTATCAATGGAGACACCGGGAGGGAAATTTAAATTGCCAATCAAGTCGTCGAACCCATGTCCTTTCAATACCTCAACAGTTTGTTCAGCGCTATCTGTTATTGCTTTTCTGGTGGCTTCGATCGGACTGTCTGTATAACTGCATAATTCTCGGATGACCTGTTTAGTACGCGGATTATTCCAACCATTTGTTGCACTATTTAACAGGCGATGACTTAGAATGATATTCCGGCTATCAGACTCAGGCGTATCTTTACGTTTTAACGCATTCAGCAAAATATTACTCATGCCCCAACGTTCTGCCAAACCATGAGTTAATTGTGATAACCGAAACCCTAGGACTTCCTCCTGTGCCTCAATTTGGCTAAACCCTTCCTCGACCATTAATTGATTGATCTCTTTCGCAGCCGCCCCGCCAAAGGTCCAGAAAGCCATCTCACCGATATGAAACAGCATCGAGCTAATGAACAACTCTTCCGGATTTGAATCCCCTTTGAGTTTAGCGAATTCCTGAGACTGGACTGCCGCCTGAAAGGTGCCTGCAATGCCGCGCAAGAGACGTTCAGATGGGTCCTTCTTTAGCAATTGCTGGAATACCCCGGATGATAAACAGATGGAACGAATCACATCATAACCCAGGAACATGACGGCACGGCTTACCGTACTAATTTTTGTCCGTGCCACATTATAGTAGGCACTATTTGCCATCTTCAGCACCCGGGCTGTCATATTTGGATCCTGTAATATGATAGAGGACATCTCGGATGCAAAATCAGTCACGAAATCATCCAGATTACCAAGGCGACTCATGGTTTCAGATAGGACAGGAAATTCTTCTTTCGCGAGATAGTTAACCCACTCTTCGAGTGTTTCGGGTCGTTTTACCATATTGATCTTCTTTTTATTATTAGTTGCTTCACTATAAACTAAAAAGGCCCTCACAGCGAACTGTGAAGGCCTGTTCAGGATTAATCAATTACGTGATTAGCTACTAGCGAGTTTTATCGCATCACGTACATAATTTATCCATTGGCTAGCACTTCTTTGCACGGCCTTGTAGTCCTGTGCTCTTTGTAGTGCTTTGATTGCCGCATCTGACTCTCCGGCATTGAACAATGCAATACCAAGATTCATGTGGGCTCGTCCTTCCTCATTAGTCTTCAAGCCACCCTTACTGAGTGCCTTACGGAAGAACTTAGCTGCTTCACTCCATTCTTCTTCTTCTGAAAGGATAGTACCAATTTTTAATTCGTTCAAACCGTGTTCAGCAAAATCGCCCGCTTTTTCATAGGCGGCGACTGCTTTCTTGTTTTCACGAGATAATTGCCAACTGACGGCTGTCTGCTTCCAGTTCTTCTCATCAGCCTCGATCATTCCCTTATCAAGTGTCTCCTGCATAATGGTCCCAGCTTTGTAAGGAAGTTCCATCATTGAATACATGCTTGAAAGGTTACGAAGCTCACTACCCTTAGTCAGGAATCCCTGCTTGTGGGCGAGTGACATGATGATCATCGCTTCTTCAGATCGTTCTAGTTTGTTATACAAACCAGACAACTGACGCCAGTGCTTACCTTCTTGTGGAAATGACAGTAGACGCTCTTTCGCTAGTTCTGCAGCACCCTCGAAATCTCCCAACTCGAAGTGCGCCGCGACGAGAATGTCTAACCAGCTTGACTTGGGTCTATCTGACAGATTGACCGCAATGCGCATAGGACAAATTGCTTTCACATAGTCTTGGCCTAGTACGGCAGCCTGGCCCAACAAGACATAGTCATTCGGCTTAGGTTGAACAGCCGTTTTAAACCAGTCTTCGATGATACCCATCGCCCGATCAGCTTGAGGTGGATCAATGGATAAATACAAACCAGCAACATTACGGATCAGACTCTGTTCATTTCTGACAGGAAGAATTTGCGCGTCAATCACTCTGGTAAAGTAGCTGATCGCTTTCTCATACTGATTCATAGAAAGGTAGACATAACCCATGTACTCATGCGCCTTGGCAAGATCATAGGGACGACTATCTTTCGCGCGTTCCTCAATTTCCTGAAGGTTTTCCAGTGCTGTCGGCCAGTCCTCGGCACCAAACGCCTCGTTCACCTTCTCAAGGCGACGAAAGTTGGCAGGGTCCAACGCATAGGTGCGTCTCTGTTCACCCTTTGGAGGTGCTTTCAAACCGAGTTCTTTACAGTTGTTAGTGAACTTGGTCTTAGCCACTGGCGCTTTAATGAAAGGTGGCGGTGGTGGCTCAGAGGGCTTTGCAGCCTGGCCTTCCTCTGCCGTCATCGGTGCCGTAAACACTGCTAAGAGTGTCGCACCAAAGACCATAGATCGTTTAACATAGTTCATAAATAATCTACTCCTGCAGTTTAAATTCCATTGTATAGCACATGTTTTCCTGAACAACAGCAACACCGTCGATCACTTGTGGCTTGAATTTCCACTTGTAAACGGCGCGTTGTGCAGTTCGGTCAAACAGTCGCTTTGGATTGGAGTCCTTCACTTTCACGTTGATCGCCTTGCCGTCAGGTTGAATATCAAAGCATAAGCGTACTTCACCTTCGATACCCTCCATCAAGGCCTTTCTAGGCCATCTTGGTTCTGTAATCATCAACGGAATCGCTTCACCATCATTCATGGCTCCACCCTGTCCAAGGAAAGGCCCATCACCCTTGAGATCAACATTCAGACTCGACATTTGGAAGTTAAGGTTATTAACTATCTTAGTGTCTTCCTGAACAACAATTTTCTCTGGTGGTGGTGGCTTCTTTGGTGGTGGTGGCTTTTTCGGTGGTGTACGTTTCTTACTCTCAACGCCAGTCTCAGGTTTAACGTTACCGAGGTCAACGCTGATGTACTCTTCAGGTTCCTGAAACTCAGCCTTAAGCTGAACCAGAAACGCCATACCTATGAACAAGGCGAACGTAACAGCACCGCCTATGAGTAGTCCTGATAGTAATCTCTGCATATTATTCCACCTCTGCCGCTATGGAGACGTCTTTGACGCCAGCGGCCTTAATAGCGTCAATTGCCTTGAGCAAAATACCTGATTTTGCTCGCTTGTCAGCCTGAATAACAACCTGTCCTTCAGGGCTCTCGAGTCGTATTTCTTCAATAATTCCACGCAGGTTTTTAATATCCACTTCCTTTTTGGACATCCAGATCGTGTCATCATCCTTAATTGCAACAAACACACTCGCGTTCTTCTTCTTGTATGCTGTGGGGCCGTATGGCTTGTCCACATTCACACCAGCTTCTTTAACGAACGATGTCGTTACAATGAAGAAGATCAGCATGATAAATACAACGTCCAGCATGGGTGTCATATCTATCTCAGCGTCTTCCTCTTTAACTTTTTTTCTCGCCATTTGCTATCTCGTCATGTTGGCGCAGCTTAACTTGTGAAGCTGCGCGGCATTCTATCAGCCAGATGGTCCGCTTTACTGCGTGCACTTGCCTCTAAACGAGTAGAGACAAATAAACCCGACAGTGCGGCAACCATGCCAGCCATCGTAGGTATCGTAGCCATTGAGATACCTGAGGCCATCAATCTGGGGTTACCCGTTCCGTGCGTTGCCATCGTCTCGAACACAGTAATCATACCGGTTACTGTGCCAAGCAGGCCGACCATGGGACAAATCGACACCAGGGTCTTTATCAGGAGCAAATATTTCTGCAAACGTTCTTTCGCTTGCGCAATCCAGGCTTGTCTGATTTGCACAGCATGCCAGGAAGAAATATCGTCTCTTGATGTCCAGCGAGCGACCAGATTTCTGGACTCACGCGGGAACGTCACATACAGGTACCAGAAGCGCTCAATAATCAGCGTCCACATTATGACCAGAACAAAGGCGATGATGTACAAGACATCACCACCTGTAGCCATAAAGCTGCTGACAATCTCAAATAGCTCTTCTATTTGATAGAGCATTGATTAAGCTCCTTTTTCTGCGTGTTCAGCTAGCAGACCTGTGCTCTGCTCTTCGAGTAAGTGAACCATTGATTTAGACTTACCAGCCACGATAGCGTGTAAGAATATCAACGGAATCGCTGAAATCAGACCAAGGACCGTTGTCATCAATGCAGTGGAAATACCACCTGCCATCAACTTCGGATCACCTGTACCAAATAGCGTAATAGACTGGAACGTTGCAATCATACCAGTCACCGTACCTAACAGACCTAACAGTGGTGAAACGGCAGCAAGTACCTTGATAATATTGACACCACGTTCAATCTTAGGTGTTTCTTTTAAGACAGCTTCATCGAGCTTTAGTTCAAGATCATCGGTGCTCAGATCCTTATTCGCCTGGTATACCGTCATGATACGACCCATAGGATTGTTACCCGGAGTAGACTCATTCGCCTGCTTCTTGATCTTGCTGCCGAGAATAGTCAGCGTGAATAAACGCTCGATTACAATGAGTAATCCAAAGATCAACAGACCGGTAATTACGTATCCAACGATACCACCCTGATGATAACGCTCAGTATTTGTCATCTTCTGTGTAAACAGGCGAAGTAGTGAACCACGCGATGGGTCAACAGCTAACTCAGATACGCCGGTACCAGCTGATAGATAGGAATCTACCGTAGAGGTGTACTCACTGTCAGGTTGACGAACGAGTTCCTGCATCGCACCGATTTCAGGGTTATAAACCACATAACCGTTATCTGAAAGTAGATTGAAAGCTCCAACGCGAGTTACTGTTTTAGTCTCTTTCGTTCCATCACCCATAATGACATCGCCACTGAACTGAACAATCTTACCTGTTTCAGTCATTTCAGTTTGCAGCGTTACCCACAATTGTTGTAGTTCTTTAATGGTAGGTAATTCTTTACGGGCACCCAGTTCATCAGGGAATGACTCACGACCTGGATACTGTGCGGATACGATAGAGTTAATCAGACGTGAAGAGGTGTCGAGTGATACCTGTCGAACAACACCGAACATCTCACCCAGGTTGGCCGCCTTAATTTTAAGCTGCTCTTCCATCTGGGCTATTGACTGCTCATTCGCATCAAACTGAGCCTTAAGCTCTTCAGTTCGACGCTGTAGGCGTTTCTCTTCTGCAATGGCGTTATCCAGGAGAGACTTCTGGCGATCACGGGCCGCTCTAAACTCTGCGATGCGTCGCTTGTTTAGCTCGCTTTCAGCCGTTCTTGCTTTCTTAACGATTTCCAGTAGTTGATCCAGAGAATCAGCCTGCGATATTTGCCGTTCACCTTCCGCTGCAGATATCGATAATGTCATTCCGAGCGTAGCAACACCGGCGACTAATACTTTAATAAACTTTTTCATTGTACTTACCTCGCCGCTGCTGCAATTGGTAGTTTAATCAGGTCAAGGTTCGCCTGGCCACGTGCCATCTGAATACCTTGTCGAATCGCTATGCGATATTCGTCTCCTAATGGGACCCATGAACGCGACTGGTTATCCCAATAGGCTCTAGTCTGTTCGTCACGTGCTTGCCACACCAGAGCGACACGTCCAACCCGGAGAAAATCTACGGTTTTGTCTTCACCTTCCAGCGAGCCTTCATAAGCAGAAACACTGGTACCGTAATCATTTTCGACCTGATATGCTTCCAGAATCTTACGGTATTTTTCAGAGTTAGAGACATCTGCACGCAGCATCATCTCTTGCAGGAATTTCACACGGTTTCTACGCTCTTCTTTCAGGAAAGGGACGTCCATAGAAACAAACTGGTCGAGTGTATCAATCATGTCTTCCATCATAGGAATGACTGCTCGTTCAGTCGCATCGATACCGTCCATCTGAACCTGGATGGATTCCATCTCAGCTTCTTGGCGGGCGATATAGCCTTCAATCGATCGGTTGTAGCGTTTGATACTGTCAATACTCTGCAACGTGATTTGATAGGTTTGTGCCATATCAAGCGTCTGGTCAGCGAGAGTGTCAACAGTCTTCTGAGTGGCTTGAGAGGCTTTATTCATTTCTTGCTCGATCGCGATGGATGTCTCCAACGGACCGGCATATGCGTTGGCAGCTACGCCTGTCGCGAGAACTGCACTTGCCAGGCAAGTAAACATGGTTTTTAAATTTATTGGCTTAGACATTTTAATTCCTGATATCTAGTTGAATCATAGGATCCTTGATTAGGAGTTATTATTATAAAAACAGCTTCCAGAACACCATGCCTTTCGGCTATGTTGCCCAGGTCGCCATCTATATGAACACCAAATCATAAACGTCATAGAAAAACGAGTCAACGTCATATGCGACAAAAGGACTCTAATGTCACATCAAATGGTAGATTATTGCGAAAAAGCGGTTATCTGGATTGAATTACTAGAACGAAGGCCCACAAGGTCTCATGCAGGCCGACAGGATGAATTTTATTCAGATGCGA
Source organism: Enterobacterales bacterium (assembly GCA_965250035.1). GTDB lineage: Bacteria > Pseudomonadota > Gammaproteobacteria > Enterobacterales > CAXRAF01. The sequence goes on from OZ252282.1 coordinate 1,225,857, forward strand.
TCAGTTTAGATCATTGAATTCTTTGCGTAGTTGAAACTGCCGCGAAGTGACATAGCTTTCCATGTTCTGCAATCGCAAGTCAATTTGTTTAAATCGTTGACTCACTTTACGTATGGTTTGACTCGGTATGCCACCTTTGCGCCAAACCTGCTGCACTGTAGCGCGATCGGTTGCCGCAGTGGACGCTGCGTCATCAGTAACAGGGTCAGGATTTTTATGTACATTCCGCTTGTAATGCTTGGTATGGCGGCTATTACGACGTGCGCCAGGCTTGGGCTCCAATATAAAATGTGCGATGCCATAGGCCAGTAAAACGGGAAACTGAAAGAAAATAAGCGCACTGACGGCAATAATACGAACAACCCAGACTTCGAGTCCAAAATAATCCGCTATCCCTGCGCAAACACCACTTATCTTGGCTCGGCTTGGGTCACGATACAACTCACGTCTATCTGTATCGTTATTGCTCATACTTTTTTCTCCAGTCTGGTGTCTCTTGATCCAGGATCGATTCCAACACCTCGATGCGTTGCTCCAGTACATCAGCCGATTCAATTAACTCCTGTAAAGACTGCTGTTCATCGGATGATAAGCCGACATTCTTCTTTGCCGCAGTGCGATAATGCATGATTACCCATATCGGTGCTACAAAAATCATGAATAGTATGGCTGGTACAAATATCATTTCGTCCATTGTTGATGTCCTCAGTATTTACAGCGTTTATTCAGCGTCTTTTGCGGGTGCTTTCTTAGCAGACTTACCCGACATTTTAGCCTTTAGCTCAGCTAACTCCTCATCGAGCTTTTCATCCTCTTCCAGTCCATCAATTTCTTCAGCGAGTGTCTTCTTTCGACCCATCGCCTGAGCATCAACATTTGCCTCCAGATTGTCGAGCTTACGCTCAAAAGACTCGAAGCGATCCATGGCATCGTCTACGGAACTACTATACAGCTTTTCACGCACCTTGAGTCGTGAACTTGCTGTTTTATGCCGCATAAGCAATGCCGATTGACGGGACTTAGCATCCTGGAGCTTTTCCTGCAACTGGCCAATCTCAGTATTCAGTTGATTAAGGTTTTCTTCAACGGCTACGAGTTGTTTTTCCATCTCGCTGACCATCTCCTGAGCCTGCTTGCGTTCGATCAGCGCCGCTTTGGCTAGATCATCACGGTCCTTGCTCAGGGCCAATTCCGCTTTTTGCTGCCAGGAGTCAGCTTCGTCCTGAAGGCGTTGTATTTTTCTGGTCAGATCTTTCTTCTCGGCAATTGTTCGTGCCGAAGATGTCCGGACTTCAACCAGAGTATCTTCCATTTCCTGAATGATGAGCCGGATCATCTTGGCAGGATCTTCCGCCTTATCCAGTATTGCATTCAGATTAGCATTTACGATATCTGCAAAACGTGAAAATATGCCCATCTTACTTATTCCTCTCTTTTAACCAGTTACTTCTTTTCATTTAATGTAAATTGATTGAACCGCATCGCTAACAGGTCCGTGGCTTACTGCATTAACCACTTGCTTGGCAAATGACATATGGTCAGATGTGACTCCGAAGGCGACCACAGCCAAAGTCAGTCCAATAATGGCAATGACACCTAAAACAATTGCCTTCAGCTGTCGTGGTGCAATGGCTGTTGTTAGGCTTTTAGCATTCATTGTAAAGTTCTCCGCTACCGTTCAGTCTTTGTCTAGCGATGAAGGACTGAACCTGATCCCAGTGTTATTAAGTCTACTAGTGTATATACAACCATCGTGCCAACTTTATTGGTTTTGCTAAGATACTGAAATATAGAGGTTTTGTAAGATTAACCTAGCCAACAACGAAGTATCTGTGTAACAATTACACTAACATTTAGTTATTTTAACCAGTAGTGATCTCATAATGAGCCCATCCACCAATCGAACCACCAGTGAACGCGATAATTTAATTGGCGAATCAGCCCATTTCCTTGAAACACTGGAACATATATCTCAAGTAGCTCCACTTGATAAACCGGTACTGGTAGTGGGTGAACGTGGCACAGGTAAGGAGCTGGTGGCCGGACGACTCCACTATTTATCCAGCCGATGGGATCAGGCTTTCGTAACCATGAACTGTGCAGCAATTAACGAATCATTGCTAGAGACTGAGTTATTTGGTCATGAGTCAGGCGCGTTCACAGGGGCAGCTAAGCGCCATACAGGACGTTTCGAGCGAGCCGATGGTGGCAGCCTTTTCCTGGATGAGTTAGCCACCTCGTCTGGCCTGGTACAAGAGAAGCTATTGCGGGTTATCGAATATGGTGAATATGAGCGTGTCGGTGGAAGTAAAACACTGAAAACCAATGTGCGTCTTATCTGTGCGACAAATGAAGACCTACCCGACTTGGCGGAGCAAGGTAAATTTCGCGCAGATCTTCTGGATCGATTGGCATTTGACGTGATCACTCTGCCACCACTCAGGGAACGTCAGGAGGATATCCCACTTTTGGCAGAATATTTTGCCGTTAATATGACCCGCGAGCTAGAGCGCGAATACTTTGCCGGTTTTGCCCCTGAGGCCTTGGATGCCCTCTTGCAATACAACTGGCCTGGTAACATCCGCGAGCTCAAGAATGTCGTGGAGCGAAATGTGTATCGATCGGGTGCGGAAGAGCTCATTAGACAAATCAGTTTCAATCCTTTCGAGTCACCCTGGCGTCTGAGTCAGTTACCCAAAGCTGGGGAGACTGATTCTGAATCACCTCATACGGAGCAGTTCACCTTCCCGATGGATCTTAAGTCTGCAAGTCAGGACTACGAGATCAGTATCATTAATGCGGCACTCGCAGCCGCTCAGTATAATCAGAAAAAAACAGCCGAATTGCTACAATTGACGTATCATCAATTACGAGGCTATCTAAAAAAGTATAACCTGCTTGATTCGGACAACAGTTAATACGCAAAGCTTTGTTATAGCCTGAGAAGTATTTGTGATCTACACTAGCCTAAGTTACAAACAGTGACAATCCAAGGATTCAATGATTCCTATGTTCAGCACCCGGCTTCTACTGACCCTCTCAATAGCATTGCTATTGGTTATGGCTGGTTGCACCGACCAAAATACCAGCCAACTTGCACGTCACAGCCTGATCTTCTGTTCCGACGGTGCCCCGGATAATTTCAATCCAGGAATGGGCACCTCCTTTACTAATTTTAATGCGAATTCCAGAGTTCTATTCGATCGCCTGCTAGTTACTGACAATGATACTGGTCAAATCAAACCATCTCTGGCACTGCGCTGGAACAAATCTGATGATGGATTAACCTACACGATCGAGCTGAGAGAAGATGTACAATTTCACACCTCTAAATGGTTCACACCGAAGCGTAACCTCAATGCTGATGATATTGTTTTTTCATTCGCAAGACAGGCCGATGAGTTGCATCCTTTCCATTTCTCCGATGCAGGTTCCTATAATTACTATCAGTCGACGGGCCTGAAACAGAACCTGTTATCAGTCGAAAAGTTAGACTCTCATCAGGTTGCGTTTCACTTGCAGTCTCCCGATGACTCATTCCTGTACTCCTTATCAATGGACTTCTTATCCATCGTTTCCGCAGAATACGCAGCACACTTGCAAGAAGAGAATTTACCCCTAAGTCAATTCGATACATTACCTATAGGCACTGGCCCCTTCAAGCTAAATAAATATCAGGATAATAGTTTTATCCGGTATTATGCCCATCCCGCATATTTTGCAGGAAAGCCAGACATGGAGCATCTGATCTACGCCATCACGCCGGATGCTGCCACACGCTATGCGCGTCTTATTTCTGGTGAATGCGATGTCATGTTGAATCCGCCTAAGAGTCAGTATGACCTATTAGTTAACAACCCTGAGTTATTGGTATTACAGAAACCGGGACTCAACATGGGATTCATGGCATTTAATACCAGCAAGCCGCCATTGGATGATATTCGATTACGTAAAACACTCGCGATGGCGATTAATAAAGAACGCATCCTTGACAAGGTCTATGGCGATTTAGGCGTCCTCAATGACTCGATATTACCTCCTTCAATGCACCCATATCATCAGAATATGCTTGACGTCAGCGGCTATAATCCAGAGGCGGCTAGACAACGACTTGTCGATTTGAATGTTACCAACCTACAACTGACCTTGTGGTCCCTGCCGGTGCCACGATCCTATAATCCAAATGGCATGCTGATGGCAGAACTCATTCAGGATGACCTCAAACAGATCGGGGTTGAGACGACGATTGTATCTTATGAGTGGAGTACCTATCTCGAACGCGTTAAAGCCGGTGAGCATGATATGGCATTGCTTGGATGGGTTGCTGATAATTACAATCCAAGTGATTTTATTAGTGCTTTGGTCAGTTGTGCAGGTATTAGAGCCCGGACGAATCGTACTTTCTGGTGCGACGAAGAACTTGATGCCATGTTGAAATCAGCCTCTGCAAGTCAGGAATTAAGTAAGCGAATTGAGATTTATCATGATATTCAAAATCGAATCGCGCAACAGATACCGTTGCTAAGTATTGCCACGGGTGATGCGATTCTTGTCGCACGTAAAAATGTGACGAACATTGAGTTACAAGCGCTTGGAGGCGTTTCTTTCACCCGGGTTAAAAAGGAAGCATTGTGAAAAAGCTCATCGCCAGGCAGCTGTTTTTTGTGCTTGTCTCATTCATTGGTATTAGCCTAATCTCATATAGCCTCATCATCGTTGGCAGTTCGTACAGCGAAGCAAGTCAACTCTCGTATTTTTCATATCTGGTAAATATATTTTACGCAGATCTAGGCACCTCGAGTATCACTTCCGATTCCGTCTATACGTCGTTTGTTTCTCACCTACCTGCCTCGCTGGAGCTCGTGATTTTGGCAACCATATTGGCCTTATCTCTTGGCATCCCGCTTGGGGTAATTGCAGCGAAATATCATCGCTCGACGGCTGACTTTATCATCAATAATATCGCTATACTCGCCTACTCAATGCCGATTTTCTGGTGGGCGATTATCCTAATTGTATATTTTTCTTTGGATTTTAATTTAACGCCCGTGGCAGGTAGGATCAGTTTTATCTATGACATAGAGGCTGTCACTGGCTTCATGTTAATTGACACGCTGTTATCCGATGAGGTCTATAGAATCGAGGCTTTTTATAACGCCCTTGCGCACCTCATGCTACCTGTTATCACGCTTGCAACGCTGCCACTCGCTATCATCATTCGTATCACTCGCCAAACCATGCTTAACACGATCGCTGAGGACTATATCAAGACAGCACAGTCAAAAGGATTAAGTGAATTTAAGATTTACTGGGTACATGGCTTGCGTAATGCCTTGATACCCCTGACGAATATGTTGGCATTACAAATTAGCACGCTTATGACAGGCGCAATGATCACTGAATATATTTTCGCCTGGCCAGGCATTGGAAAGTGGTTAATCGATGCATTGACACAGGCGGACTATATCTCGCTCTCAGGGGGCGTACTAATCACTGCGACAATGGTCATTATCATCAACGCCGTGATTGAAATAATCGCCATTTGGCTTGATCCGAGAGTTCATGTAAAAAAGCGCATCTACCATGCTTAATATACCGTTATTTAATAGCCAACCAGACTCGGACTTTTCTCAACTGGAGAGTCGATGGGCCACATACCGCTCAAATAGTGTGGCGATGTTTGGGCTATTTGGCTTATCGATAATTATTATCTTGGCACTGGTTGGATTGTTCACTTCCTCTTCTCCTGAAGATGCCCAACTAATACCACCCGCCTGGCATGATGCTGGCGTATCAAATCATCTGCTTGGTACCGATCTAGTAGGACGTGATATTTTTACGCGCCTAGTCCAGGGCGCTTCATTAACAATAGGAACCTCATTTATTTCAGTGTTTGCAGCACTGCTCATTGGAGTGGGACTGGGTATCTTGGCAGCTTATCATAGGGGATTCACACTACTGGTCATCATGCGCAGTATGGATATCATCTTTGCAATACCTTCTCTTGTGTTGGCCATCATCGTGGTCTCCTTACTGGGCTCTGGATTAGTCAATGCCGGAATAGCCGTGTCCATTGTTCTTATGCCCAATTTTGTTCGAACTACGGTGAAACATATCGAACAGGAGTTACAACGAGCCTATGTTCAAGCTGCCAGATTAGATGGTGCTAGCCCAGCACGCATATTATTGCGATCCATCTTTCCAAATATCACTGCGCCTCTGGTGCTTCAGACGACAATCGCCCTTTCGACGGCAATTGTGGAAATTGCCTTATTGGGTTTTCTCGGCCTGGGCGCTCAGTCTCCGTCTCCAGAATGGGGGACCATGCTTTTTGAAGCCAGAACTTCGATGCACATCGCCCCGTGGGCGGTAACGATGCCGGGTATTGCCATTTTATTCAGCGTCTTGTGTATCAATTTTATTGGCGATGGCCTGAGCCGGGTGATCAGACAGAGGAAGTACTAATTATGGCGTTACTTCAAGTCGACAATCTAAGCGTAGAGTTGCCCTACCCTGGTGGCTGGTTTAAGGCACTGGATAATTTTAGTCTACGAGTCGATCAAGGCAGTTATCATGGCATTATAGGTGAGAGTGGCTCAGGTAAATCCATCGCCATGCTTGCTCTTATGGGACTCCTGAATAGCAACGCGAGAGTCGTAGCCGATCGTATTGCATTAGCTGGTGAAGACGTTATGAGTATGTCAAAAGCTAGACGCCGCGAGACGCTGTATCAGGATGTCTCTATTATATTTCAGGAACCCAAGAACTCGCTTAATCCATGTTACAAAATCAAACATCAAATTTTAGAGACATTAATAAGCCATGGTTATGATGACAAACAGGAACGTGTTAACCGATGTGAACAGCTTCTGACCGATGTCGGGATTACAGATATTGCCACGATTCTAGATAGCTACCCGCACCAGCTGACAGCCTCTGTCCTGCAACGAGTCATGATTGCCATTGCGTTGGCGAGTGATCCGAAAGTGCTGATTGCAGATGAGCCAACCACTGAGCTTGCGCCAACAGAGGCGAATCAAATCATGCAACTACTCAATGAGTTGGTTAAACAGCGACATATGGCAATGGTTCTGATCAGTCACGACCTGGAATTGCTCAGAGAAAAGGCCGACTACATTAGCATTATGTATTGTTCACAAGTAGTAGAAGCTGGCACTAAGGATGTCATCTTTAATCGAGCACGCCATCCCTATACCCTATCTATCCTCGCTGGGATTCCAGTCAATTGGTCGTTCGAGCCGAAAACGCATGTACCAATCCTTAAGGGATCGAAGCCTTCACCATACCACTTACCCGTGGGATGTTACCTAGGGCCACGATGTGCCTATGCCGATACCAAATGTGTTCAGACACCACAACCCCGATATGATGAGAACCATATGATTCGCTGTCACTTTCCAGTAGGAGCACCTATCAATGAGTAACTCTGCAATTCTGGTCAACCGCCTGGCGAAAAGTTATTCCAATCAGGGATTTTTGGATAGTGACAAATCACCTTTCTGGGCGCTTAAGGATGTTTCCTTTGAATTACTCGAAGGCGAAATAATGTGCATAGTCGGAGAGTCGGGTTCCGGCAAGTCGACGCTGGCAAAACTCCTGGTTGGCGCAATAGAACCCAGCGACGGTCAATTGGTCGTGGATGGTAAAGATATCTGCAACCTATCGGATAGCAGACGTTTGCAACATAATCGACGGATCCGGATGGTTTTTCAGGACACGCTTGGTTCATTAAATCCGAGTCTCACGCTTGGACAAATATTGCTCGAGCCGTTGATCAATATGACCAAGTTAGACAGCAGAGAGCAGCAACAGCGCATTCTTAAAGTAATTGAGTTGGTTGGTCTGAAAACGGAACATCTAAGCCGCTATCCACACTCGTTTTCTGCTGGCGAACGGCAGAAAATCGCAATCGCCAGGGCTCTTGTGATGGAGCCAGTCTGTATTATCGCCGATGAGCCCCTCTCATCTCTCGAATCATCAGCACAATCTCAGATAATCAATTTGATATTAGATCTGCAGAAGAATCTAAACTTGTCATTCATTATGATCACCCAAGATGCGAATGTCATCAAGCACATGTGTGATAAGGTGATGGTGTTATGTCGCGGTAAGGTTGTTGAAATCGGTTCTGCTTACGAAATTATTCAAAACCCTAAGCATCCCTATACTAAGCAGTTCCTTGATGTGGCAATTAACAACCCTAAGATTCACACCGAACAGCGCATGGACGCTAGTGTGGCTGCCTGCGTCTACTCGGATAGGTGTGAGAAAGTGAGTGACAGATGCCGAACAACTGAACCTGTTGTAGAGCAACTAGAGAATCGCCTTGTATATTGCCATCATCTTCATGATGGCTAATACGGGTCTCGTTACTGAATAATTTCTGCGTTGCTGAGTCTACGCTCTATATCAGCCTTCGCATCCAGGTGCTTGATGTACGAACTCAGCTCAGCCTGCTGATAGAAGTTGATAAACTTTTCTTGATGTTCCAATGCCGCAGATAAATCAGCCTCTGCTTCATTAACGGCGTTGAGACGAACGATAGCATAATCTCCAGAGGTCATAGCAACCTGAGAAATAGGATTAGACTCAAGGTTCAGTTGGAATGCTTCTTGACGGATTCTGCTGTCCACTTCGGTTCCATCTCTTGATAATCCATTCTGGCTTGTCCAATTCAATGTGATGCCCTGCTCCATCAACGTCACATTAATCGTCTCAAGTGATATTCCAGACTCGAGTGAATCCATGACTGATGCAGCGGTCTGCGCGACCTGTTCTGTAATTCTCTGGTCGGTAATTAAGCGTTGAATCTCATCAGTTACCTCGGCTAATGGCCTGATGCCTTCGGCCTGATATTCAGACTTGCGGATCACGACTGAAGTTACATTATCAAGGTCAATCACATCAGAGTTAACATTATCCAACAGAAGCTCATCCGAGAACGCAATATCTAGAATAGTCGGATTTGCTTGGAACTCGGGCGGTAAGCCAATTCCGAATTGTCTATCAAACATAGGTGAAGTTTTGACTTCGACTTCCAGTGCATTCGCAGCTTCGACTAGACTGTCACTGTATTCAAATGCTCGTTCAGCAAGCAGTTCACGTGCCTCAAAGAATCGACCATCAGCAATATCTTCCTGTAGGAACTCGACTATCTCTGCGCGGACTTCTTCAAGTGGTTTTGCTTCTGAAGATTCCATCTCCAGTAGTTTTAAAATATGGAATCCAAATTCACTCCGCACGATGCCAGATAGTGAACCGACTTCAGTCAGGTCCAACGCAGCGTTCTCGAAAGACTCATCCAGACCCATTCCTGCTTCTATCCAACCAAATTCACCACCCATTTCAGCAGAAACTCTATCGTCTGAAAAATTGTTCACTATGTCTTCGAATGAATCACCATTGGCTAGTGCCTGTTGCGCCTGCTCAATCTTAGCTTGTGCTGCATCAATGACAGACTGTTCAGCATCCGCTTGCACATTAACCAATATGTGAGCGATTCTTCTGCGATCAGCGCCAGTGAAATTGTCTGAATTGTCTTCGTAATATGCGACGATATCTTCTTCTGCTATTTCATTTTCCATGAAATCAGATTTCGATATTAGGATATAGTCCAATGCTACTTTTTCAGGGATCGTGAAGCGCTGTTGATTCATTTCATAGTAGTCATTAATTTCAGCTTGTGCCTCTTCGGTGCTGAAATCATAGGTATCGGAAAATGCTGCCTTTTCTATAACAACGAAGTCAATATCACGTGTTTGTGATTCGAGTGACTGATGTCTCAGTAATTCATTCTCCAGGGTGAAGTTGCTATCAGATAGACTATTAAAAAACTGATTCGATGCGAGGTCTTCCTTCATTCCATCCTGATATTGTTCAACGGTAAATCCGGCAGACTGGATGATCACCTGATAAAGGTTAATGTCGAAATTACCATTTTCATCCTGAAATTGCGGATTTGACATAATTCGTTCTTTGATCTCAGCATCAGTACCGCGTAAACCCATATCCGTGATGGCGCCACTAGAGAGCCGTTGATTGATGAGTTGCTGAAGAACATTCATGCGGAATTGTTGTAATCGCTCATCGGTATTGAAGAAACGATCAAAATTTTCGCCCCAATTCTGCTGCTGATTACGATAGGCTATTTCAAATTCACGTAAGGTGATCTCCGAATCATTGACTGTTGCGACCACATTCGCAGAGCCCGAGTTGAAGTAGGAGTAAACTCCTGTAAAGGCAAATGGCACGATAATCAGACCAATGATAACTTTGGCAACAGGCCCTTTTGAGCGGTTTCTTATACTTTCAAGCATGAATGAAATTTCTCAGTTCAAATGTTTAATTAGGATCACAATTCTGTCGAATTACAGAGCGCAAGATATTAGTGGATTGAAGCGCTTGGTTCAAGCGTTTATTGTGTTATTAGAGACAGCTGTATGGTGTTGAAATGGAAGTGCTTGCGCTGTACCAGCAGTTGGAAGGCACAGCGCAGATAAAACTAGTTAACAGCGTCTTTGAGAGCCTTACCAGCTTTGAAACCAGGAACCTTCGCAGCTTTAATCTGGATAGTAGCACCAGTTTGCGGATTGCGACCAGTTCTTGCAGCACGTTCTTTTACGCTAAATGTACCGAAACCAACCAGTGATACAGAATCACCTTTACTAAGAGCACCAGTGATACTGTTGATCATGGAGTCAAGAGCACGTCCTGCTGACGCTTTAGAAATATCGGCTTCTGATGCGATTGCATCGATTAGTTCAGACTTATTCACAAAAAGTTCCCCTTAAAAGAGTTTTTATAGATTATGTAGCAGTTTGCCTAAAGACAGCCCTTAAGAAAATACTGCTTCCGTGTTCGGTCATGTGTTTATACCAACAGTGTGCTGACGCGTCAAGGGTCTCATTTAGAAAAAGTGAAAATTGCTTGAAACCCACACAAATATTGGGTTTCACTAGCATATCACTCATGAAAATGGTACCCGAGATTATGCATTTTCACAGAAAATTAATGCGGTTTAATTTTACTGGCATTCTCACCTGCCCCATCTTTTGAATCCGCGATTGCAACATCTTCAATGGCAGGAACGGGTTGTTCCACTAGTGCGATTTCAAGAACTTCATCAATCCAACGAACTGGGATGATGTTAAGATTCGCTTTAACCTTATCCGGAATATCGCGTAAATCTCGCTCGTTTTGCTTAGGTATTAGTACTGTCTTAATCCCGCCCCTGTGAGCCGCTAAGAGCTTTTCTTTAAGGCCTCCGATCGGTAAGACTTCTCCCCTTAACGTAATCTCTCCTGTCATCGCAACCTCAGAAGAGACCGGAATATCTGTTAGTGCAGAAACCAGTGCGGTACACATACCGATACCTGCACTCGGCCCATCCTTTGGAGTGGCTCCTTCAGGCACATGGACATGAACGTCAATCTTCTCATGGAAATTGCTGACAATGCCGAGGCTTTTCGCACGTGCTCTGACAACCGTCATGGCAGCAGTAATCGACTCCTTCATAACATCGCCCAATGAGCCTGTGAAGGTCGTTTTACCTTTACCCTTTGTGACCACTGATTCGATAGTCAGAATTTCTCCACCGAATTCTGTCCACGCCAGTCCAGTCACCTGTCCGACCTGAGCAGCCTCAGCAGCGCTACCATAATCGAAGCGTCTGACACCAAGGTATTTTTCCAGATCTTTCGGTGTGATCTTAACGACTTTGAGTGGTTTCTTGGATTTCTTGGAAAGCAGGATTTCCTTGATTGTCTTACGACACAGTTTAGCAATCTCACGTTCCAGACCGCGGACACCTGCCTCTTTTGTGTAATAGCGAATGACATCTGTCAGTGCCTTTCGACTAAGATCAATTTCACCCTCTTTCAAACCATTGTTCTTGATTTGCTTGGGTAACAGATACTTTACCGCGATATTCAGCTTTTCCTCTTCGGTGTATCCAGATAACCGAATAACTTCCATTCTATCAAGCAGAGGAGCGGGTATATTCATGCTATTTGCTGTCGCTACGAACATAACATCGGACAAGTCATAATCAAGTTCGAGGTAGTGATCATTAAAGGAATGATTTTGCTCGGGATCGAGCACTTCTAACATGGCACTGGCTGGATCGCCGCGCATGTCACTCGTCATTTTATCCAGTTCATCCAATAGAAACATCGGGTTCTTCACGCCAACCTTGGACATCTTCTGTAATATTTTTCCTGGTAATGAGCCGACATAGGTTCTTCTGTGGCCCCTGATTTCTGCCTCATCACGTACACCACCCAATGACATCCTCACAAACTTACGCCCCGTGGACTTAGCAATTGACTGGCCTAACGAGGTTTTTCCTACACCGGGAGGACCAACGAGACAGAGTATAGGGCCTTTCAGTTTATTGACTCTATGTTGCACTGCGAGGTATTCAAGGATACGTTCCTTCACCTTCTCAAGGCCATAGTGGTCCTGATTTAAAATCTCCTCAGCCGCAGATAAGTCTTTGCGAACGCGAGATTTCTTTTTCCAGGGGATACCAGTTAACCAGTCCAGGTAACTTCTGACGACGGTTGCCTCGGCAGACATTGGTGACATCATCTTCAACTTCTTCAGTTCAGCATCAGCCTTTTCTTTAGCTTCCTTAGGCATACCTGCAACGGCAATCTTGTTTTCAATGTCATCAAATTCACTAACACCTTCATCGCCTTCTCCGAGTTCTTTCTGAATCGCTTTCATTTGCTCATTCAGATAATACTCACGCTGGTTGCGTTCCATTTGTTTCTTAACGCGACCTCGCACTTTCTTTTCCAGTTGAATGACATCCATTTCAGCATCCATGAGACCCATGAGGTGTTCCAGGCGTTCATTAATACCGGCCATCTCCAAAATCTTCTGCTTATCCTCGACTTTAAGAGGCAGATGGGCCGCAATAGTATCTGTTAAACGACCTGGATCTTCGATGCCAGACAATGATGTCAGAATTTCTTGCGGTATCTTTGTATTCAGTTTGACGTACTTTTCGAAGGTAGAAAGGAGAGACTTCATGACAACAAGACTATCTTCATTCGTCTCATCATCGTCTGATATTGCGACTACATCGGCCGTAATCACACGCTCTTGCATGTGATAGTCGGAGATTTCAACACGTTCCAGCCCTTCAACCAAAACCTTTACATTTCCATCAGGAAGTTTAAGCAGCTGTAGGATATTCGCTAGACATCCGACCCGATAGATTTGCTTGTCAGAGGGTGACTCCTGCTCCGCTTCTCTTTGGGCAACAAGAAGAATTTGGGTATCCGCACCCGTCGCCATTTCCAGGGCTTCGATCGAGCGCTGACGTCCAACGAACAGAGGAATAACCATATGTGGGAACACCACCACATCACGCAAAGGCAAGACGGGATATTCGTTCTCAGCTAAATCTTTACTCATTAGTAGTCTCTTAATTGAAATGCATTAGTTTGATAGTAAATATATGGGTGCACAGGATATTGCTTCAAGCAATACCTTATAAATAATCTAATCTGAGGTCAGAAATTGGTAGATTTCTTAGTACTAATTGAGAAGCCTACTCTGATGAAGCACGCTTGTCCTGAACTTCATTATTTTCGTAAATCAATAATGGCTCAGATTCACCCTCAATGACGGCAGCATCTATCGCTACTTTAGTCACGCTCTTTTCTGAGGGTAATGCATACATTGTATCCAGTAGCACAGACTCCATGATTGACCGTAAGCCTCTGGCTCCAGTTTCACGCTTCATCGCTCTTCGTGCGATAGCTACTAATGCATCATCGCGCAACTCCAGGGTGGCGCCATCTAATTCAAACAGTTTGTTGTATTGCTTGGTCAGTGCATTCTTGGGTTCTTTTAATATGCGTACCAGAGCTTCTTCATCGAGCTCTTCTAAGGTCGCGATAACAGGCAAACGACCTACGAATTCAGGAATTAGGCCATACTTGACGAGATCCTCTGGCTCGACGCCCTTCAGCGCTTCACCAAATGACTTATTTTCATCCTTGCTCTTAATCTCAGCCGAGAAACCCATTCCGCCTTTTTCAGAACGGTCACGTATTATCTTGTCAAGACCTGCAAATGCGCCTCCACAAATAAAGAGGATATTTGATGTATCAACCTGAAGGAATTCCTGTTGAGGATGCTTTCTACCGCCTTGAGGTGGAATTGATGCAATGGTGCCCTCAATGAGTTTCAGTAACGCCTGCTGAACACCCTCACCAGAGACGTCCCTGGTTATCGATGGGTTTTCAGACTTGCGTGACACTTTATCAATTTCATCGATATAGACGATACCGCTCTGTGCCTTCTCGACATCATAGTCACATTTCTGTAGCAGCTTCTGGATGATATTTTTCACGTCTTCGCCAACATAACCCGCTTCAGTCAAAGTGGTCGCATCGGCGATAGTAAATGGTACATTGAGTAGTCGCGCCAGCGTTTCGGCTAATAGTGTCTTACCACTACCTGTCGGTCCCAGTAAAAGAATATTACTTTTACCAAGCTCAACATTATCAGAGTCTTTACCGGGACGTTCATCATTATTGAGTCGTTTATAGTGGTTGTATACAGCAACCGAGAGATACTTCTTTGCCGCTTCCTGGCCAATGACATAATCATCTAATTGGCGGTGAATCTCGATAGGGGTTGGCAAACTGGCTTCACTAGCCTCTTCATTGGACTCCTGAACCTCTTCACGAATGATATCGTTACACAACTCAACGCACTCATCACAGATGAAAACAGACGGGCCGGCAATTAGTTTGCGCACCTCGTGCTGGCTTTTACCGCAGAAGGAGCAATATAGTAATTTGCCATTATCATCTGATTTATCGTTATTTTTGTCGCTCATAATGCTTTCCGACGCTGAATTAGCTGTGTTTACAGATATATACTATCTATTTTTAATGTAAAATTGAGAATGTGCAAGTATGTACCGCACAAATCCACAAATTTGTTCACAATTCGTAGTAAAAGTGGGAATTATTCGAATGTAATCGGTGCAGACTAAGGTAAATTAGCCTCTGCTATCCAATACCTTGTCAATCAAGCCATACTCCACGGCAGCATCTGCGCTCATGAAATTGTCCCGGTCGGTATCAGTTGCAATCTTATCGATGGGTTGTCCGGTATTCTCAGCCATGATTTCGTTCAATCGATGCTTTAGTGAGAGAATTTCTTTTGCATGGATTTCAATATCCGATGCCTGTCCCTGAAAGCCGCCTAAGGGCTGATGAATCATCATTCTTGAATTTGGCAAGGCGAATCGTTTGCCTTTTGTGCCTCCGGTAAGCAGGAATGCACCCATGCTAGCAGCCTGACCGATACACAGGGTTGAGATATCTGGCTTAATAAACTGCATAGTGTCATAAATAGACATGCCAGCAGTGACTGAACCACCCGGTGAATTGATGTAGAGGGAGATGTCTTTGTCAGGATTTTCAGACTCAAGAAACAGCAACTGCGCCACAACGAGATTCGCAACATTATCATCGACACCACCAACCAGGAAAATTACTCGCTCTTTGAGTAATCTGGAATAGATATCAAACGAGCGCTCGCCCTTAGCTGTCTGTTCAATCACCATCGGTACCAGGCCGAGGTTTTGCGTATCAAGTGCTGATTTCATGTGGCTACATCCTTCGTATATTAACTAGCGATAAACTACGTTAATTTGTGGCGTTCAGCAAGCCTGTATTCAAGTCTTATTTTGAGATTATTCGATTCTAAAATCGAATTTACCAGGATATCCCTAGGCGTTTGGTGACATTATCTCGTCGAAACTGAGTGACTTGGTCTTTACTTTCGCTTTTTCCAACACGAATTCAGTTACCTGATCTTCCAATACTGCCGACTCAACCTGTTGCAATTGTTCCTTATTTGAATAGAACCATGTCACCATCTGCTCCGGCTCATCATAGGCAGAAGCCATCGACTCGATCTGTTCTTTGACACGGTCATCATCAACCTTGAGTTCGTTGTCTGTGATAATCTGATTGACCAATAGTGCCAAAGTTACGCGACTTTTTGCCTGTTCTTCAAAAAGTGAACCCGGTAAATCAGGGATATCTACATTGGCGTCGCGGCCCTGAGAGAATTGTTGAATCGACTGCTGTTTCAAAACATCAATTTCACGATCTATCAGTGGCTTAGGAATTTCCAGTTCATTGGCTTCCTGGATAGCCTTAAATACGGCTGATTTAGCTGAATTGCGTAATTTTGCGTCTAATTCGCGTTGCATATTCTTACCAATTTCAGTTTTCAGTGCCTCAACGCCGCCTTCATCAACACCGAATTCCTTAACGAAATCATCGTCCATCTCGGGTAACTTGATGCCCTGGACTTCATGACACTTGATGGCAAATGTTGCTTCTTTGCCCGCGAGGTTTTCAGCTTGATAATCCTCAGGGAAAGTCACGGTGATTTCTCGCTCTTCACCCGATTTTATCTTCAGCAATTCTTTCTCAAAACCTGGAATCATTGAATCTGAACCGAGGATTAGCTCAAATTTTTCAGCCTTACCACCCTCAAAAGCTTCACCATCAATCGATCCTTCAAAGTCGATTATCACTTTATCTTCTTTACGCGCCATGCGTTTTACTGGTGCCCAGCTTCCCTTTTGCTTTTGCAGGTTAGTCAGCATGTTGTCGATATCGGCATCAGTCACTTCTGACTCTGGCTTCTCTATCTTTAATTTAGAAAAATCAGCTAACTTAACTTCCGGGAATACCTCAAAGGTTGCAGTGAAATCAAAGCTATCGCCTTCGATATCACCCGCCTCTAGCATCGGTTGACCCGCCGGCTGCAAGTTTTCCTGTTGAATCGCTTCGAAGTAAGACTTGGACATGGCCTCCTGGTACACTTCATTGCGCACCGCTGCGCCAAAGCGCTTGCTAATGATGCTCATTGGGATCTTACCGGGTCTAAAACCTGCCATACGCTGAGTTTTAGACAACTGCTGCAATCGTTTTTGGACTTCTTTATTGATATCGTCTGAAGGGATGCTTATAGAAACTTTTCGTTCAAGGCCCTGGGTTGTCTCAACAGAAACTTGCATAGTGTAAATATCCTCAAAAAAGGGGATCTAAAATCCCCTTATATACATTCATTAATTCGCTGGAATCGGGCATTCCGATTCATTAAAGTATGGTGCGGAAGGAGAGACTTGAACTCTCACGCCTTGCGGCACTGGTACCTAAAACCAGCGTGTCTACCAATTCCACCACTTCCGCAGTATTTCTTCATTCTCTCATTTAATGAGATTTTCACGTAATGTGAGTATGTCCCTGACCAGAATCACAGATTCTGCTCGTTCGACTTGCACAAAGCGATGCTTTGTATACGACGCAAGCCTCACCCACTTCCGCTTACAAAAACTACCGTTTTCGCGAGCGCGCAATTTAACCAGAATCGACGCTTGAATGCAAGCGAATTAGCGCGTCAATTTACCAATGATTGACGTGAGTATATGGTTAGTCACTTGATTGGAGACATTCTCGGATCGTTTGTAGTAACTCTTCATTGCGAAAAGGCTTACTAATCGTTTTCGCGGCGCCTAATGTAGCGGCTGCCTCAAGAAAAACCGGAGAAAAAACCGATTGGCCACCCGACATGGCTATGACCGGTATATGGGAGTGATGAGTTTTGATTTCTGAAATGACTCTGACACCGTCTTTTTCGGGCATCAAGAGATCGGTGAGGACTAAATCGACCGTATGTTTATCCAATACATTGAGTCCCTCGTTACCATTGCCTGCGAGTAGCACATCGAAGTCGTTTTCGCTGAGGAACTCCTGCACGAATTCCTGAAGTTCCAGATCATCTTCGATGACCAGTATCGTTGTTTTTGTCACACAAGCCTGCCAGAGTTAATTGGTTGATATCTTAGTCGATATAAGAAAAGAGTAATTCTTCCTCAATTGGTTTCTTAAGGCAAGCCTCAGCGCCATATTCGATCACTCTTTCTCGATCAGAATCCGCATCAAAACCAGTCATGCAGATAATCTTGATGGACTCTGTATCGGGATCCTGCTTCAGGCGACGGCATGTCTCGAAGCCATCCATCGTCGGCATTCGGAGATCGAGGAACATAACATCGGGTTTAAAACTTTGAACGAGTTTTCCGGCTTCGAAGCCATCATGCGCAGTTCGCACTTTGATTTGACTATCATGTACTCCAATCAGTTCCATTAATAGCCTGGCATATTGTTGATCATCGTCGACGATAAGAACCGAGGTGGCATTATAATGATTTTGCACAGACATGCCCCTGCTCTTGGCGAAATCGATGACATCATGCAAACGAAATCGTCGATGTCCACCCGGCGTGGTCATCGCTGGGATTTGACCCTTAGCTGCCCATTGTCTTACTGCGGTCGGTGACACCATTAACATTTCTGCCACCTGATTGGGCGTCAAGATCTGTGTTTCATCGATTTCTTTAGGTACCAGCATCTAAAATATGGGCCTGATTGGTTTAACGTCAGTTCTTATTAAGTATGGACACAAAATGCAGATCGACAAGAATAAATCGGAAGATAAATTGACCAATGTCACACAAAGTTGTCTATTTTTTATTAATTTGTCTATTTATTGCTAAATGCTTGCGGTTTCGAGTCCTTGCTGATGTTTTTCAATGAGTCGCTTGCACTCAATGACTAACTCATCTGGTTGGAAAGGTTTCTGCATGTGGTAATTCGCCCCAATGCGACTGGTTGCCGCTAAATCAATGGTAGATTCGAATCCGCTGATGGCGATTATTGGGATATTGAGTTTAGCGTGAAGTCGTTCAATTAGAGCATTACCGTCGGCGTCCGGTAAGTGGAGATCCACGACACAAATGTCAAAAATATTCTCCTCAACTGCATCAATGCAGGCTTCAGCACTATCACACGTGATTGGGCGCCATCCTTCTATCTCGAATACGTCCCGCAACAAGCGAAGTAGCTGTATATCATCATCGATGACCAATACCTTATACATTGGATACTCACAGAAATGTAACTCAAGTTACTAAGTTACTGACTTTTAATAAGATAAGCAAATCATTTAGCCAGGCTATCAGTACATGTTAGACTGGGAGAAAAAGTTATCAGATAAATTTTCCTATTGGAGTATGCTTTCTTGACGCTTAGTTCATTAATTTTCATCAAGGCGTTTCTCATATTATCCGTTGCGCTATCAGCTATACTCATCAGTAGCTGGTGGATATGTTTGGCAGCGATCACGATTGGTTTCTTAGAACTGCTAGACTACTCCAGCAAAAATAAATCCCTCGCTCGAGATGATACCCTAAGCCCGCTGACGAATTTATTGCGACATACCCACCCCCAGACTGTGACAGAGTTGATGGATTTCGGACTCTGGGAGTACTTACCCTCCACTAGTGAGTTTACGCTGTCACCCAAATGTAGAGATCTGTTAAACCTCGATCACGAAGTTATTCAAATCGCGCTGCCAGAATTGCTTAATGTGATTCACCAGGATGATGTTGAAGCGTTCCGGGCGACGTTCTCAAACGCTGCCAATGAAGACAAACTATTTATTGAGACAAGAACCCATGAGTCTGGGGTCTATAATCAGTGGTTAAGATTTGATGGTCACAGGGTTCAGTTCAGCGATCGCGAGGCAATCTTTGCAGGCCGACTGGTCGAATCAACATCACGTGTCCTGGAGAGCAGAATCCAGAGTGAAATGCGAGAATTGTATACCGAGATTCTCGAGCACAGGAATGTCACCGAGACACTACAGCATATATGTGACCGAGTGAGCCAGATTGAGCCCGCCATCAAATGCATTATTTTTCTGTCCAATGATCGAAATAGTGTACCTATGCTCATTCACGAAGCAGATCTGAGTGAAGAGTTTCGAACGATACTAAACCGCATAACTCTTGGCGACCAGCAGGCAGAATATACTCTCACGACTCGGCAGAAAGAGCCGCTTTATATCGCCGACCTGCATCAGATTAAAGCGTGGCGTTCGACAGCCGGTCTCGATTACAAAGAACACATCAAGACCTACCTTGGTCAGACATTGTATGACAGTGATGAGAAGGTAAAGGGAGCCATCGCGATTTATCTGCCGAATGACACAATAGCCCGGAGAGTGTTGGAATCAATCATTTCGTCCGTCCATAAGGTCGCATCAATTGCGATAGATACTCATCTTGAGGCAATCGCCAAAGACTACATTCAGCAACAGCTCTATCACAGTCAAAAAATGGATACTTTGGGTTATTTAACGGGTGGTATTGCACACGATTTCAATAATATCCTCGGCTCAATCGTCGGCTACAATAATCTGGCCAGCAAGATCGCCAATAAGATCCATAATGAACAAATTCAATCCTACACCAATGAGGTTGCAGTTGCTGCGGCCAGAGCCAGAGATCTAATTGACCAGATGATGACCTACTCGCGTGCTGAGCCTGTAGAACAGCTCGTCGTAGAGCCTCAACTTATCATCAAGGAGGTCATTCAACTCGTACGCTCTATGATCCCGGCTTCGATCGACATTCGATTTACGTTTGTACCTGATACTCCTCGTATAATGATTAGTCCTATCTCATTGCATCAGATTATCCTCAATATTTTAATCAACGCTAAAGATTCATTTGCCGAACACTCAGGTCTCGTTGAGATTCATATCGATTCGGTTACTAATCTCAATGGGACATGCCAATCCTGTCATCAACAGTTCACTGGTAACTATGTCACCATCCGTATCACAGACAATGGCTCTGGCATCGATCCGGGTATTGAGAAGAATATATTTACTCCCTTCTTCACAACCAAGGAGTCGGGTAAGGGCACGGGCATGGGACTCAGTGTCATTCACAGCCTTCTGCATGATGCAGACTCACATATAAGTCTCAAAACAGCCGTAGGCCAAG
Organism: Enterobacterales bacterium; assembly: GCA_965250035.1. Lineage (GTDB taxonomy): Bacteria > Pseudomonadota > Gammaproteobacteria > Enterobacterales > CAXRAF01. Next base: position 1,246,777 of record OZ252282.1, read on the forward strand.
GTTCGACATTTACATTGTACTTCCCTGAGTACACTGAAACTGACCATATACAACTCCACTCCAGTAAGCATGATCATACCAATCAAGACGAGTCCAAAGGACAGGGGCAGCACATCGTGGTTGTGGATGATGACATAGCCCTCTCCCTACTGATGGAAGAGATTTTAGAGAACCATGGATATCGGGTCAGTCGTTTTGTTTCTGGTACAGATGCTTTAAAGGCATTTAATCAGAATCCAGCAGATTATGATTTGTTATTGACAGACCAAACAATGCCCGTAATGACAGGAGATGAGTTAGCCTGCGAAATGATGCGACAGCGGCCAAATTTACCCGTCATCGTATGCACAGGTTTCAGCGAACGCCTGACGGATGAGTTAGCAGAGGAAATTGGGATAAAAGCGATTTTCAAAAAACCGGTTGATATCCGATTACTGCTAGATGAGGTCTCAGGTCAGCTTAAGCAACGCAGTTAAGGGAATTGCTCCATCCACTGTTCAGCGTACTCACCGGCTAACTTGATTTCCTGTTCAGTCATCTCATTCTTAATCACTGCAAGATTTTTGACTGCAGCCCGCTCATTTTTGACTGAGGCCATGTAGAAGAACATATGCGCGCGGGCTTTATTCTGGATCACGCCAATTCCCGCATCATACATCACACCCAGGTTATTTTGCGCCCCTGAATGGCCTTGCTCAGCCGCTTTCATATACCATTCAAACGCCTTGCTATAACTCTGTTCAACTCCCTGACCATTTTCGTAACGCTGCGCAAGTGAGAATTGTGCAATATCATAATCCTGTTCTGCTGCGCGGGATAACCATTGCAGAGCATTAGGAATATTTCTTGGAATTTGCTCACCTCGTGACAACAGGACGTAGAGATTATACTGAGCAAACACAAAATCCTGCTCTGCCGCCTGTGTAAACCATTGGACGCTCTTTAGGTAATCCCGCTCAGTAATATCACCATAGTAGTAAATTAAACCTAGCATGAACTGAGCGTAGTCTGATCCGGCGTGTCCTTCATCCAGACAAGCCTGTAAGTTTTCTTCGTCCTCTTTGATGGGACTCATACAGGCATCAATTGAATAACTGAACACTAATAGGCAAATGATTAGGCTTTGTTTAAGCATATGAATTGTTTGCACTCCTGTCTTGAAAGGATCACATGGATGTGATCATTATATCCCGTTCGCCAATTCTTCGACAGATCGTTTACTATACTCTCTAAAATCATCCCCATTATGCAACCATGCAGCGTGTTTAGGGGCTCTCTTAGTCTGATTCCATTCTGCTATCATCGCTGGAGCTACCCGCTTCAGCTCTTCCAGCATACCTTCCTCCAATGTGTTGGTTGCCAACTCCAGCCTGTGGCCATTTGGATCGAAGAAGTAAATTGACTTGAATATGCCATGATCCGTCGGACCTAATACCTTGATCCCTGCCGCCTCAACACGCGCTTTGGCCTCGAGTAAGTCCTCGAGTGATGCGACCTCAAAAGCAATATGCTGTACCCAGGTAGGAGTCTTTTCGTCTCTACCCATTGGCTCTGCATTTGGTAGTTCAAAGAATGCCAGGATATTACCAGCACCCGCGTCAAGAAACAGATGCATGTATGGATCAGGTTCTTTTGTAGATGGCACCTCATCTTCTGCGATCGCCAGTACCAAATCCATATTTAAAATGTCCTGATAAAACGCCACGGTTTCTTGAGCGTCAATACAGCGATAAGCCACATGATGAATCTTTTGGATTTTCATACAATTCTCCTACGCTGACTGATCTTCTGCAATGACACCGCGATTCAACTGATCTCGCTCAATGGATTCAAACAGCGCTTTGAAATTACCTTCACCGAAACCTTCATCTTCTTTGCGTTGAATAAACTCGAAGAATACAGGCCCCAAAACCGTTTCAGAGAAAATCTGCAGTAACAATCTGGGTTGTTCACCCTCCGTTGTACCATCCAATAGAATACCACGAGATTGTAATTCAGCGACCGGTTCACCATGTCCAGGTAGTCTCTCCTCTAGCATCTCATAATAGGTTGATGGTGGTGGTGTCATGAAAACCGTACCTGCCTCTTTGAGTTTGTCCCAGGCAGCTAGAATATCATCGCAGGCCAAGGCGATATGTTGAATTCCTTCACCATTGTATTTCATCAGAAATTCTTCAATCTGCCCTCCGCCCTTTGCAGATTCTTCGTTCAATGGTATGCGAATTTTGCCATCCGGCGCCGTCATTGCTTTGGATAACAGACCGGTATATTCACCTTTGATATCAAAATAGCGGATTTCTCTGAAGTTAAATAAATTACTATAAAAATCTGCCCAATAGTCCATTCTCCCACGGTAGACATTATGGGTTAGATGGTCCAAGGTATGAAAGCCAAACCCTTCCGGATGAGTCGGTACATCATCTAGCCAGGTAAAATCGATATCGTAAATTGTGTTCATGTCCTGATAACGATCAATTAAATAAAGAATAGAGCCACCGATACCCTTGATTGCGGGTAGATTCAACTCCATCGGACCAGAAGTAACCTTGATTGGTTCAGCGCCACGATCAATGACCCCCTTATAGGCAGCTCTGGCATTTTTTACGCGAAACGCCATACCACACGCAGAGGGTCCATGTTCTCTGCCATAATAATAAGCATGTGAATTAGGTTCATAGTTAGTCAAAAAGTTGATATCCCCTTGGCGCCATAGGGTGACATCTTTCGAATTATGGACTGCAACACGCGTAAAACCCATCGCACTAAAAATCGGTTCGATGATGCCCTTCTCGGGTGCAGTAAATTCTACAAACTCAAAGCCATCGAGGCCCATCGGATTGTCAAATAAGTCGGTCATAGTAACTCCTGAATAGCAATGCGCTTGCAATTAGTTTCATATGTAACTATATTAGTCAACATGTCCTGTTAATGCAAGTAATTCCTCAAGTGACTGATAACATACTAAAATTGTCTGAGTTCATCCCCTATCGCCTGTCAGTTGTGTCAAATGAAATCAGCCAGAAAATCGCTCAAGCTTACCAACAGGAGTTCGATATTGACCTGATGCAATGGCGAGTTCTAGCCGTGTTAGGAGAGCAGAGTGAAATATCTGCACAGGAAGTCTCTGAACGAACTGCCATGGATAAAGTGGCCGTATCAAGAGCCGTTAAAAAACTATTGGCTGCAAACCTTGTTGCGCGGCAATTCGCACCAGAAGACAAGCGTCGTTCCATCCTAAAACTGACGACTACAGGCACGCGAACTTATCGCCTTATTGTACCGCTCGCAAAGGCTTATGAACGTGACTTGTTACAACAGCTAACGGAAACTGAAGCCCGGGATTTAATGAAGTTGTTGCAAAAACTACGCGACGCGAATCGTCTATTATAAATCAACAATGATATTTACATTAGTTCTACGGCATTACTCAACTATACTATAAGTATGAGTGAACCTTCTCAGCAATCAAATCAATACGCAGATTATAATTTCTGCGTCGAAAACGAATTACTCGTCGCCAAGTCTATCCCCGATCAACGGAGCACCCCTCATGATGAAGAATCCATCGTACAGCGCCTGCATGATTCTGGATATGGTAAGCATGAACTTGACACAGAGTCCCTCGAAACACTCATTAAACTGTCCGAATCGAATTCAGCCGAGGAAATCGATCTTGAAGCCCACATTGATGCGAATTTCTCGATTGATATTGATGAACAGCAACTTAACGCGACTCTAAACTATAATCCTGCATTCTGTGGCGCCGATCTGGACCCAGAATCGGTGCTAGAGGCAATCGAAGAATTAGGCCTCGCCCGGGACAAGATTAATATTCAACGAATTAAAGAAATACTTTCATCCGAGATTGATATCAGTGAGTCAATCGTCCAAGGTCAACCTGCGATTAATGGAGAAGATGGCACTATCGATGTTATTTTCGATGCTGATCCTAATACTGGCCCAAGACGTCTGGGAAATGGTCAAGTCGATCACTATGAAACCCACACCTACATAACCGTTGATATCGATACCGTGCTATTGCGTCGCAATCCGGCCACGCCAGGTAGCACTGGAGAGACGGTATTTGCTGAGCCAATTGAGGCGACACCCGGTGTGGATATTGAATTTGAACTCAATGATTCAGTGAAATTATCTTCCGAAGATAACAATGTTTTATTGGCTGCTAAAAGTGGTCACCCCATTCTTATTCCAAATTCAGTCATCATCGATGATACCTTGACTCTAGACGAGGCGAGCCTGGAGACCGGAAACGTCGAATTTGACGGGTCAATTTTAATTAAGGGTGATGTAAAGCCGAATATAAGAATACAAGCTAGTGGCGATATATTTGTCGGTGGCCTTGTCGAAAACTCACAGCTCATAGCAGGTAATAATGTCACCATTGAATCAGGCATCATCAGTACGGTTACCTATGATGAAAAAGATCCTGACAATTTCGAATATTCCACCCTGATACAAGCTGAAAATGACATTCAGATGAAATATTGTAATTCAGTGAAAGCCATTGCGGGCGGTTCAATATTTATCGAGAACTACAGCATGCATAGCCATCTAAATGCCACAATAGACGTCATTCTTGGTGTGAATCATGGTAAAGGAATTCTAATTGGTGGTCTGACGGAAGCTGAGAATACAATCGAAGCGAATGTTGTCGGTAGCGACGCCTATGTCGCGACAAATCTATCATGTGCCGATACGACTAGTATCAAAAGCGATTGTTCCAAATTGCAGAAGAAAATTCAGAGAACTCAAAGTGAAGTAGAGATGTTAAGTAAGCTACTCGAGCGGATTAAATCATCTGGCAGTCCAACAGCCGTTGGCGAGGTTGTATTGAACAAGGCAAAAAAGATTCATCTAGAAATGGTGGCTTTAAAGAATGACCAGACAGATTATGAACGCCGACTCCACTATTTTCAGTCAAAACTCCACCCCAAAACACCGAATCAAATAATCATCAATGGCACCATCTATCCGAACGTCTCACTGCTGGTGAATGATGTGAGTAATAAAACGAGTATGACACGCACACGTTGCGTCATACGCAAAGTGAATGATGAGTTGGATTTCGTCCAGGATTAAAAACATGAGAATACATACCATAATGACAGCAAGAGTAATCAAAGCACAATCAGAGATGACTGCCGGAGACTTACTAACGCTTTTCGAACGCCACGGATTTCATCACATTCCTGTCGTGGATGCCGAAGACCACCTCATTGGAGTGGTATCCGATCGGGATGTTTCGAAATGGGTCAGCCCGTTCGTTGGGACTGATAAGGAGCGTGATCAGGACCGTGCGTCACTCTCCACACCAGCCGTAGAGATCATGTCTGAAGAGCCAGTCACAATTTCTGAAAACTCACGCATAAAGACCGCATCAATTCTACTACTAGAACACAACATTTCTTGCCTGCCTGTAATAGAAGATGAGAATGACACCATGGTTGGAATCATAACCTGGAAAGATATTCTGAACTATTATGTCTACGCCGAAGGGGATGCGGTCCTGCCTTGATTGAGGATGGCTAGATCAGATATCGGATGCGATATTGCCAATTTGCTGGAGATAGTCTGCAACCATTTCTTCACTCATATCTGGTTGTTCATGCAGAAATGACTCTAGTTTTGTCCGCGCCCATGCCAGTGCGAGCTCCGCGTCGCCATGGTACTTTTCTAGTCCCTGCTGTAGCAGGCTTTCTAGGAACTGGTCAATCATCGTTCAGTCTTCGGTAGCAATTAGACACAACGAAGCTTAGCGGAAGTCAATAATCACTTGCAAGGGCAAATTAATGATAATTTTGCATCAATCCATGCCCTACTGTTATGACAATTTCTTACTCAAGCCCTTCTTCAGCAGGGAAAAAGCCTACGTCACCGTCTAATTGGGCCATCAGATAGGCGAAAGCGCTATAGACGGCTACATTCTGTGTCAATGCATCAGGTTCTATCTTGTCGAGTGTGTCATTAGCAGTATGATGATAATCAAAGTAATCCGTGCCATCTTGATACAGGTTGACCACAGCCATGCCATACTTTCGAGACTGGATGAGATCTGGACCACCTGACGCCTTGTTGTCTCCCCACTCTACGCCGAGTGGTGCTAAGACAGTCATAATTTGATTTGCAATGGGCAATGCTGATTCTTTAAATTTTGTCGACATTTTATAGATTACCCCAGCTCCGAAGTCAGACTCTGCGCCGACGATATGCTTTTCCAGAACATCACGATGCTTATCAGCATAGGCTCGTCCGCCGTACAAGCCCTGTTCTTCATTTGCAAACAGAACGACACGAATGGTTTTTTTCGGACGATTCGCCGCGAGCGCCTTTATTCGTTCAGCAGCCGCCATAACGATCCCGACACCAGCGCCATCATCAATAGCACCGGTTCCTAGATCCCATGAGTCAAGGTGTGCGCCAAGTAACACAATTTCATCTGGATACTTCGACCCTGTTATCTCACCAATAACATTATAAGATGTATACACCTTGCCGGTGGCGGAGCCTAGCGTCATGTTAAAGATTACGGGCATGTCACGTTTGAGCATATTCATAATCAAGTCTGCATCCGGGTTAGAGACCGCAGCACCGGGAATCTTAGTTACCCCCTCTTCGTAGGCCATCACGCCCGTATGCGGTAACCGATCGGAATCGGTGCCAACGGACCGGATGATAATGGCCTTTGCTCCTTTCTTGCTGGCTTCAACGGCTCCCTGACTTCTAGCCGTTACCGTCTGGCCATAGCCATGACCGTCTCTGTATCGAGGCATTTTTTTACTGATAAAAACGATCTTACCTTCCACTTCGCCCCGTTCAGCCTGTTGCAGGTCCGCGAGCGTATCGAATTGAGCTATTTCTCCTGAAATTCCCTCCTCTGGTGTGCCGATACTTCGACCAAGTGCTGTGACAATAATGGTTTGCTTAAAAGGACTCGTAATCGATGCCCTTTCTACTCCTCTCTGCCAGGTTGGAAATGTCACTGGTTCAGTCCATACCTTATCGAAACCCAATTCATTAAATTTGGCGATTGCCCATTCAACCGCGAGCGCATCCCCTTCGGTCCCAGCCATACGTGGGCCAACCTCTGTTGTTATTGATTCAACAATTTCGTAACCAGGATTTGATTCGAGCACCTTATTCGCGATATCACGTGCCTGCTGTAAATCCGCCTGACTTAATGGCCCAGGGGCATTTGACTGTGAACAACCAATGATAGTCGCAATGAAAATGATGACGATGGTTAGACGGAAAAACATAGAACACCTTCGATGATTTTATTATTTGGAAGTTTATGAGAAAGAGTAGATTAACGCTAAATTACAACTGGCTGTCAACAAATGATTTGATACTCAAACGTGCCTCATCATCGAGTGCAGTAAACTCAACATTTGATTCATATCCATTGGCGACTTTTTGACAATTCAGAACACGGGCATATATTTCACTCGTACCCTGACCCATTAGTGATAATGACACATTCATTTTTAATTCACTGAACACTTCTATTGGGCTCTCCGTCATGATGTACAAGCCACCGTAACTGATATCTATGACCTGAGCCTGACGAGATGAATCAAGCACAGCCTTGTCCTCTACCGTAAAAAATGTCAGGGGTATATCAACCGCAATTCTGGGACTTGTCCGTATTTCTCTCTGGGGTACTTCGAGCCGGATCGGATCAGTCAACGCCATCAATTCATACATTTTGACTGGTTTGGATTTTCCTTTGACATACACTTCATTAATCGTTCCAATCTCGATGAACTCCTTCGCGAGGTTGTAGGAATTATCGCTCAGCAGAATTTGGCCACGCAGGCTCTGTGCCTCCAGTCGCGAGGCTAGATTGACTTCATCACCGATCACGGTATATTCCCTATGAATATCTGAGCCAAGTGTGCCAGCAACCACCTCGCCGGTATTGATCCCAATACCCATATACAGCTTGGAGAGTCCTAATCCATCGCTAATGTCATTAATGTCATTCATCGCTAACTGCATTTCAATCGCACATTGGATGGTCGCCCGTAAATCGGTATCACCCGCAGGATTGGTACCGAAGAGTACCATTATTGAGTCACCCATAAACTTGTCTATCACACCGCCATGTCGGTCAATAATCGTGCTCATGGAACTGAAGTAATGATTGAGCAATTCTATGATGAGTGTCGGTGAAAACTTCTCGGCAATCGAACTGAAACCTCGAAGATCGGATAAGAGTATACTGATGTTTTTCGTCTCTGCAGCATGATCTGGATAGTGCGATGCCTGAATCGTACGATCGATCGCGGCTCGAAAATCATCATTGATTTGCACAAGGCCTGAATCATCTTGATATTCGTGAAAAATTCGAAACAGATCATTACTGAAGCGTTTTTTGTTGAATACATGCATAGATATGGCCTGGAGTTGGTTGAGTTATCGCTCGGTAACCAATCAAAGCATAAACGATCTTAACTGGTACGCCAACTATTCTGCGTCAGTTTGTCGTTTGTCCTCAATGCTGACAAGGTTATCTCGATTCTCATTGATCTCTTCCACAACCAGTTTAACCCGGTCCTGCTCGATATCGATTTCTTGTGCCGAGAGATCAGGTAATGATTTCGAGATACGATTTGAGAGCTCGGTGAACTTATCTACTTTTCCATAAAGTCCCTGTTGTCCCACCAGACTTCGAACAGTGTCGTTATAATGGTTAGAGGTCGCCTTAAGGCTATTGCCTAATTTTTGTAAACGCATCGCAAGTGTACATACGATGTTATAAATTTCCCCGGCTTTATCGCTAATTTGCCTAGCCTCAGCATTACTTTGCTCGATCATCCAGAGATTCGATACGGTCCTGAGAATTGGGATCAGCGTTGTATGTGAAACGAGAACCACCCCTTTCTTGTAACCATAATCAAACAAATCTCGATTATGTTTCATCGCTTCAATATAGGCGGGCTCAATCGGCATAAACATGAGTACGAAGCTAGGCGAATGAATGCCAATTAGATTGGTGTAATCTTTCTTTGCAAGATCATCAATGTGATTTCGAACAGCATCAACGTGTTGCTGCATAGCGATCGTGCTTTGTTCAGGAGTTTCTGCATTTACAGCGCGATCATAATCAACCAGTGACACCTTACTATCGATAATCATATGCTTATCATCCGGCAATTTGATTAGATAGTCGGGACGCTTATTGTTGCCATCTTTATCCTTGTAATTGGCCTCCGATTCATAGTGGTCGGTTTGCCTTAATCCACTTAACTGTAATGTCTTCTCAAGTTGCACCTCGCCCCAGATTCCCCTTTGCTTGGAATCTCCTTTCAGGGCGGTTGTCAGATTATTTGCCTCATCACTCATTTGCAAACCGATATCTAAAACCTTCTTGATTTCGGCATTTAAATCCGAGTTTCCCTTGATGGATGCATCATGAACTTCGTTGACTCGCTTCTGGAACCCTTCAATTTGTTCACGGAATGGTTTCAACAATGTATTGATATGATCAGAATTTGAGTCGGAAAATGCTTTAGATTTCTCGGTGAAAATTTTATTAGCCAGGTTCTCAAATTCTTTCGCGAGAAGTTCTTTCGAATCTGACAGACGCTTGAGTTGCTGATCGAAACTTCGCTCTCTTTCTGCTAACGTTGTTTTTAGCTCAGTATATTCCTCACTTAAACTTAAGTATCGATTAGTCTCAGCCTGCTGGGCTTGTCTAACATCAGTAAGCTCGTTAGAGAGTCTCTTGGAATTATCTTGTTCTGCGCGTAATTGTGCCGCTAATTCAGCACCGCTGATCTGTGCCGTTCGTAATTGATTTTCGGCATGGCCAAGTTGTTCTTTAACACTCCGCAGGTCGTCAAGTTCATGCTTTAGCAGACTGATTTGCTCGTTCATCTCAGTCAGCTTCGATTGCATAAACACACGGGTGAGCAGAAAACCAATAATCAACATGACCAGCGCTATTACGCCAGTAAGAGCCAGCAGTTCATTGGTCCATTCAATTGTAAACAATGCGATTCTCCAAGAGTCTGATACGATCAGGTCTGTCTAAATATTATAACATTGCGCTTCGGCATGATCATCGGGACTCATTTCCTATCTGTATGATTTATCGACAGATGCTAATCAACAGATTCTGGTATTTTCGTCGCCTGCCAGGCAACAGCCTGCCATCCAACATCGCGCCGTGCGAAAGTACCAGTATTCCAGTAGGTCAGCACAGAATTGCCCTCTTCAGCAGCGACTAGTTTGAACGCGACAATAGCCATATCATCATAGAGTCTGATATCAATCTCCTCTGCAGAATATGACACCTTTGGCGCCGATTCTGCTTCAGAGGTATCGGTGGTCGATGCGTTTTCGGTAAAGCTCTGCATAATAAATTGTTTGTCAAAACGCATACCACTGGATGATGTGTAAACCAAATCATCTGCCCAGAAACGTTGATGATGAGACTCTGATTGGCCTGAGAGAAATTCAGTCAACAATTGTTCAAGGGCAGCCTTATCATCAGCGCTAACTGTCAATGAGGTGACAGCGATAATGATTAACAGGACGTATTGAGAAAATGATAAACGAAACATGATATAACTCCACTGATTGCATAGTGAAGAATATAACATAAGAATTGAGATGGGATTGCGCCATGAATGGCGCGCCTGGCAGGATTATCTCGTGGTCGAACCGAAAATGGCGCGCCTGGCAGGATTCGAACCTGCTACCCTCGGCTTAGAAGGCCGATGCTCTATCCAGATGAGCTACAGGCGCATTTGATGCGGCGCATTTATTGGGTTCTTTCGAGCGCGAGATTATACACAATATTTACACGCTTGGCAGATATAATTTCATATGATTTAATGCCGGCATGGCGAAAGATTCGGATAACACCTTATACATCACAGGCGCCGGTGTGAGCGCTGCCAGCGGCATACCGACATTTCGTGGTCGTGATGGCTTCTGGACTATTGGCAGTGTCAATTACACGCCACAGCAAATGGCTACGCGTGCCATGTATCAGAATAATCCAGCTGAATTTCTCAAGTGGTATTATCATCGCTTTGTTACCTATCGAAATCATGGGCCAAACTCTGTTCATTACTGGCTGGCCAATAAGAATCTCATCACACAGAATATCGACGCGCTAGATGCCAAGGCAGGCAATCAAAATTACATCGCCATACATGGAAGAATTGATCGGGTGACTGACTTTCATACTCAAGGGGAAGCTATCGATACCATGAGCGCGCCATGGGACGAAGTAGATGAATCAAACCTCGAGGACTCTTTGTTAGAACTGTTTAAAATAGATACACAAACCTTGGCACCAGAACTCAATCATTCACTTAAACCGTTCGTTCTGTTATTTGACGAGTACTACACTGAAATTTATGGCATTTCTGCCGCTCAGCAACGCATGGCAGAAGCCGAACGGATTATCTTTATGGGTACTTCATTTAGTGTCAATATTACCCAGATGGCCTTGGAAATTGCACATCATCGAAACATACCTGTCGAAGTGGTGGACCCAGAGCCCGTGCGGATTAACTTCCCGAATATAACCTATCACTCACTCACTGCAGAGCAGTATATAGAACTTAGAAATAGTGAATAAACTAGAATAGTTCGATGTTATCGTCTGAATCATCGCCCGGTGAGTCAGTTTGAGTATATTCCAGTACTTGATTACGGCCAGCTATCTTAGCTGTATACAGCGCCTTATCCGCATTTTCCAGGTGAATTGCTGGGGCACTGCCAGGATCGACGCATGTATAACCAATACTGGTTGTCACTCGATTAAATGGAAATTCATACTGCTCGACTGCTTCGCGAAATCGCTCAAGTGCCTCATGGGCACCGATCCGATCACAGTTATTCATGATCACGACAAATTCTTCGCCACCATAGCGAAATAAAAAGTCGGTGATTCGAAATTCTTCTTCCATCAAATTAGAGAAATGAACAAGCACCTCATCTCCATATAGATGTCCGTAGTTATCATTAATTTGCTTAAAATTATCGAGATCAAGGAATGCTACCCATGATCGATGATTATCGTTTATGGGATTCGTGCGATAATAATTGATGACCTCGGAAAGAGTAAATTCAAGTGTCTGACGATTTGCCAGATGCGTTAGTTGATCTCTTTCTTTACTATCGAGCAATGATACCTGGTTGGAATAAATTTTATGTAAGCCCTGAACAATGACTCTATCCTCATCTGATAGATTCCCTTTTAGTAACAACACACGACTTGGATTGAGATCATCGGAGCGCAAAATTATCCAATGGGCATCAACTACCTGTATCTCGTTATAGTCGCCAGGATAATTTTCCATGATATTAAGTAATACTGGCGTATTATAATCGCGATAGTCATCTTTGAGTGTTAGGGGGAAGCGGCGAATATTGATGCGATCCTGTGACAAGGAAAACACTTCATAAGATGCCACTTCATGGATACCATCCAGGTGTGAAAAATACTCGATAATAGCTCTGGTTAGGCTCTGGTAATTGTTGTAAACCAGAAACTGTGAGGCTATTTCAAAGCCCCTAGCTATGTCTTTCAAGTCGTGCATCTAGGCTCACATATTCGCGTCTTTACACTATTAGCATAATCCTAATACCAGATAGTTCAAGCCGGATAATGCTTTAAACGACTAAAAAAATGACTCCGCCACCTGAATATCAGACTGAACAGTCCCCTATCACTACGGCCTCATTCAGCTCAGGCAACTGTTTTAAGAGTAGAAATTTTAGACTAGTATAATACTAAGCAGGAACGGATACTCACTGGATTAATATTGTTATGCAAAAATCAACGATAGAGCAATGGCGAATGTTTAAAGCAGTAGTTGATGCAGGTGGTTTCAGCCAGGCCGCTGAGCGGGTATATAAGAGCCAGTCTAGTATTCACAATGCTGTAACCAAGCTCGAGGATAACTTGGGAATTCAGTTACTGGAGGTAAAGGGTAGAAAAACAGTTCTGACGCAGGATGGTAAACTACTTTATCGTAGAGCAGCCTACTTGCTTGACGAAGTTAATCGCATCGAGAGTGTGGCTGATACTCTGAAGTCGGGAGTCGAATCAGATATTCAAATTGCAATCGATGGTGCTTTTCCTCAATCAATCGTTCTCACAGCATTGGAACATGTATCCTCTAAATTTCCACATCTGCGTTTCGATATCATCGATACGGTATTGTCAGGTTCGAACCAATTACTCAGTCTAGGGAAAGTAGATATCGCAATCTCACCAATGCCATGTGGCACTGGGCTCAACGAAGAGTTGTGTAGCCTCGAATTCATGGCAGTGGCACATAAAGATCATCCTCTTAATCGTGGAGGAAAACCACTGGTATTCGAAGATTTAAAGCCTTTCCGTCAAATCATCGCCAGAGATTCAGCGACCGAAAACCAGATCAGTGCCGGCTGGCGCGGTGCAGAACAATGTTGGACAGTAAGTCATATAAAGGCCTCCATTGAAATGGTTGCAACAAACCTAGGATTTGCCTGGCTCCCCATTCCCGCGATCCAGTCATTATTGGATAGCGGGACCTTAATACCACTCAATCTATCCGAAGGTCTAAAACGCAGTGTCAGTTTCTATTTGAATTATTCGGAGAAGGATATCCTTGGCCCTGCGACAAAAGAGCTTATGGGACAATTGAGATTACTAACCATGGACATGATCTCACCTGAGGAAGAATAAGCCGTTTTGGTACGAAGTTTAGAACTTTCGATTTTAGTGAAAGTTAGTTCGATATTTTCCTAATTTTTTCTTCGAGTTACATTCTCTAGAATAGCCCAATCAATTTGGATTAGAAAACATGAGGTGTCAACATGATTTACCATCGACCATCCTACGAACGCGGCAGTGCAAATTTTGGCTGGCTCGACAGCAAACATTCATTCTCGTTCGGAAACTACTACGATCCAGAACACATGGGCATCTCTGCATTACGAGTCATCAATGATGACACAGTGACACCGGGTGCAGGTTTCGCAGAGCATGGCCACCGTGACATGGAAATAATCTCATATGTCACCGAGGGAGCAATCGAACATAAAGACAGCGAAGGGAATCAGTTTGTCGTCAAGGCAGGCGAAATACAACGGATGAGTGCTGGATCTGGAATAACTCATTCCGAATTCAATCATTCAAATGATGAAACTCTGCGCTTTCTACAGATTTGGATTATTCCTAATAAAATGGGAATTCAGCCAGAATACGAACAGAAACTGATCGAGCAGGAAGGTAAGATGACAGTGTTAGCGAGCCCAGATGGAGCTGCGGGCTCACTCACAATTAATCAAGATGCATCAATGTATCGTATATCATTAGAGCCCGATGAAACGATTACCCTGAATGCTCAGCAGCGACCTGGATATTTACATGTAATCGATGGCTCAGGGATTGTAAATGAAACCGACGTTTCTGCCGGAGATGGCCTAGGTGTTTACCAGGATAGTTTGGCAGTCAAATCGGGACCTCAGCGCTTGGTAGCTCTCTGGTTTGATCTACCGACGCGCCATTAGCAAATATGAATCATCTGTAGACGGACACAGCATTATTTATTAGAAACTTGGAGGAGAATATGAACGTTGTTGGGATTATCGGTAGCCTGAGAAAGGAGTCAATCCATAAGCAAATTTTTGCAGAATACAAGGCAATGACAGAGGATCTGTTTGAACTGGAAAAAGGTTCGTTTGAAGGACTTGCTGTCTATGACGGTGAGGATTCTGATAATTCAATCGTAACTAGATTACAACAACAGATCCTGCAGGCTGATGGTGTTATCTTCTTCACCCCGGAGTACAACTATTCTGTACCAGGCGGCCTTAAGAATGCGATTGATTGGTTATCTAGATGTGATCCGCAACCATTCTTAGACAAACCAGCCTCTATCGTTGGTGCTAGCCCAGGGAACATCGGCACGGCCAGAATGCAATATCATCTGCGCCAAATCGGTGTTTTTCTTAACCTGCATTTCATGAATAAACCCGAAGCAATGATTGGCCAGGCATCGGCTAAGCTGGAGGATGGAAAGCTAATCGATCAGTCGACCCGAGATTTTCTGCGTCGACATGCAGAGGCTTTCGTAAAGTTCGTCGACACGTATAAATAGTTACTGCACACATATACGGTCGGCTAAATAGTCGACCGTTCAGAAATCATCTTTTAGGGCTTCACGAAACTTGTTAAATGCAAATGGAATGAATCCCAGTACGAGCACACCGGCAGCAATAATAAAGTACAATGCGCCATCCCCACGGATCATCGCCGTCGGTGAAAAAGTGACGATCCCAGTAGTAAGGTACTGATACACAAACACGATTTCGAGTATCACGCTTATAACTGCCAGGAAGACCAAAACCATTCCTTTCTCATAGGGTGATAAATTTTGTTTAAACATGGTTATCCTTATATAAAAGATTTGAAGCGTTTCAACATCACGTCATATTACCACTAGCCCTTGCAATATAAAGGGTAATTAATAGGGCCTTACAATTCCATCAGTTATCGTTACTCAACAGTTTTAAGATAATCGTTAGATCCTAATTAAAAACCTATCGTAATTGCCAACGAACGGTTTCACCTGCAAAAAATGGCACGATTGGACTACCGTCCGATAACGTAATCTGGTCAGGGATAACCCATGGCTCTTTGATCAGTGTGATGGTATCTTCATTTCTCGGCAGATTATAAAAATCAGCACCATAAAAACTGGCAAAACCCTCTAACTTATCGAGACAACCGAGTTCCTCAAATACCTGCGCATAGAGCTCTATCGCACTCCAGGCGCTATAGCAGCCGGCACAGCCACAAGCTGATTCCTTGCGGTGTTTTTCATGTGGGGCTGAATCCGTACCCAGGAAAAATTTCTTCGAGCCAGAGGCGACTATCGCCCTGAGTGCCTGCTGATGAAGATTACGCTTGAGCACCGGTAGACAGTAATTATGGGGACGTATACCACCTACCAGCATATCATTTCGATTAAGCAGTAGATGTTGCGGAGTGATCGTTGCGGCAACCTTCGCTGAGGCCTCTGAAACGAATTCGACAGCGTCTTTGGTAGTGATGTGTTCGAACACAACTCGCAAGCCCGGGAAAGTCTGAGTAATTCTATCTAAATGCCGATCAATAAAGGCTTTTTCTCTGTCGAAGATGTCTATCTCATTTTCTGTCACTTCGCCGTGTACGCATAACACCATATCTCGGTCTTGCATCGCTTCAAATACAGGAAACAATTCATCGAGTTGACTCACAGCGGCATCTGAATTAGTTGTGGCTCCTGCTGGATACAATTTGACTGCTGTTGTACCAACATCGAGTGCCTCATGAATATCTTCGATGGTCGTCTCATTTGTGAGATACAAGGTCATGAGTGGCTCAAACTCACTCCCCTCAGGGACTGCCTGCATAATACGATCTCGATACGCCTTGACCATTGAGGCATTCGTTACCGGAGGCACTAGATTCGGCATTACAATCGCTCGGTGAAAACATCGTGCAGTAGCTGGCACAGTCTCTTTGAGCATGTCGCCATCGCGAAAGTGAAGGTGCCAGTCGTCTGGCCTGATAAGGGTCAAGGTATCCATGATGTGCGGTGCAAATGTGTTGGCAGATTGTGACCGCTATTATGCCTTACTTCGAGTCAAAGCGGCAGAGGATTTACAATTTCTCTACAGCACGGACAATCGATGACATTCCGGTATTAATTTCCTGAATTACACCATCTACCTGACTGATACGTTCCGCACCGGCATTCGCTTTCTCCTGCACCGAACTGATATTAGTAGAAAGCCTCGCGGAAAGCTCTGTGTTGTTTTTTACGACTGTATCAATCTCATCTGTTGAGGAGGTAGTACGGGCTGCGAGATTTCGCACCTCGTCAGCGACGACAGCAAAACCACGCCCCTGATCACCGGCACGGGCGGCTTCAATGGCCGCATTAAGCGCGAGAAGATTAGTCTGTTCTGCAATGCTGGTGATGGTGTTAACGATATTATTAATTTTTTCTGATTCGGCATTGAGATCATCAATATCCCTCGCCACAATATCGATATCAGATGTGATGGCATGCATGCCGCTGACACTCTCTTCCAATAACGACTTTGCCTTCGCAGATACCGTTTCAGTTTCGGATGCGGTTTGATTCACGGCGGTAGTCGCCGAACGAATGTTTTTTATTCTTCCCGTCACATCCGTCGAGAATTTAACGACACGCTCGACCTTACCAGCCGAATCGAGTACAGCATTGTAATTTGCTTCCAGCCACAACTGTTCACCGGTCGCTGTAACTCGTTCGAACAGTCCTGTTTCAGAGTTGCCCGCCGCCAGATTCTGCCAGAACCTGCTATATTCAGCGGTCGATGTGATGCGATCGGGCACAAACATCTTATGGTGCTTGCCAACGATCTCATCGAGAGAATAGCCAACGGCATCCAGAAAATTTTGATTCGCCTCGAGCACCTGCCCGTCTGGCGTAAAGCTGATGACGGCTGAAGACCGATCAATGGCATCCAACAATCCTTTATTGCGAATCTCTAATGCTACCTGAGGTGTTATGTCCTGCATCACCTGCAACACAGACTTTATGACCCTTGCCTCATCATAAACGACGGAGTAACTTCCGCCTAACCAAACAGATTCTTTGGTTTTACTTTCAAGACAATATTGTCCCATCTGATTCTGGCCAGATGCTAATGCCTGCCAGAATTGCTGTGATTCATCCTGTGACATCACCGCACCAGTCAATTTTCGGTGATGTTGCCCTACCAGTTCAGCTTCGGTATAGCCGAGTGCATCCAGGAAATTAGTATTGGCTGAAACAATTGTGCCATCTAGAGCGTATTCACATATCAACATTACGCTACTGATTGCCTCGACCATATCGTGATCATGGGTATAGTCAGGATAAGCCGGTTGACTATTTTGAACCTCTTTATCTTTGTTTGACCAAAACATGATCGCTCCTTAGCAGCATAACAAAAGAATGTTACTTTAGTTTGTCGTAATAACTACTATAGAACAAAATGCCGATTTTGCCCGAAATACAGCAAATCAATTAAGGATTATTCTAATTCTTTCTCAATCGCTTTACTCAAGTCTCCAACCCTTTGCATCAGTCGCTCTAGCCGAGAAATAAGTCCATTGGCTGCGTTGCTCTTTCTGCGGATTATTCTCTTTAAATCTTTATCATTAACAAAGCGTTGGTAATCTTTCACCCGACTCAAATAAAACGTTCTATCCTGTGGTTTATCGACATACTCTGACCACTGATAATAAAACGGGCTGAAAACTGTTTGATTCGGATAATTGAATTCCTGATTAATCATCCATTGCATTCGCGGATACTGATAATCATAGATATTTACTAATTCGCTGCGTAATTCAGGATTATCAATAATTTCAAGGCCAGAAACTTTAAGTGTTTCGTAAGAACCGGTTTTTAGTTCTAGCACTAATGAATAGCTCAGTCGTTCGAAACTGTTTTCGATTTGCTGCGAGTATTCACCATTGCGCTCCAGATGATCTGAAAGCGACACCATTGAATTGGCAATATCTTCTAGCCGTGCAATGCGAGACTCAATATGTTGCTTATCATCCATCAATGATGCATGTATTTCTTTGAGAGTATCATTCTTAAATTCAGTTTCCTTGCGCTGCTCATTCCAGTTTTCAATTTGCAGGGCAAGTAGAATGCCTACAACGATCAGTGTTACCTCTCCAAGTACTACTGAAAACGTCTTTTTTCGATCGAACATAATGATGTAACCCTTTGTTTCACCTCTTAAAAGTGAACATACGCTAGTCTATGTCTTTTTTCCAGCGTCTCAGGCATCTGAAATGGTGCGAATTGTATCGGTTGAATCGGGCTGATATACCGGGGTTAAGGTGTAATAACGAGTAAAAATGGGGTGGCTGATCGGGCTTGAACCGACGACCACCGGAATCACAATCCGGGGCTCTACCAACTGAGCTACAGCCACCATAGAGAGAAAAGTGGTCGGGGTAGAGAGATTTGAACTCCCGACATCCTGCACCCAAAGCAGGCGCGCTACCAGACTGCGCTATACCCCGACTATGTTGAATAAGTCCAAGAATCAAGAACTTAGGCTGCAGCTTTATGGAAAAAGTCTGCCGTCAAATCAACAGGCTGTGCATTATACCTAAAACGCACCATTTCTCAACACACTTTAGATAAAAAACATGCGACATTTTGCACACTAAAATCATACAAATACAGCGATTGATATTTTTAATAGTTACATGGGATATAGGAGGCTGTTATATCGGCTACGGATGTGCGCATTAGGGCCTGTTCTGATTGCGACAAACCAACGCCTTGTATGTACTGAACTGACTGAAAATTTTCTACTGCCATAATCGTCTGGTAGATAACTAGGGCAGTCAAAAATGAACCGGCTGCACTTGCGTGATTACCATCCTGCATGTGCAATGAAAGGCTGGATTTGCTCATGAAATCTTCCCACACAAAGCCAATTGGACTGACACAGGCAGGGTGTTGTTCCGCGATTGATGAATGAAGCTGGTACAAGTAACTGCTTTCCCAGCTGTTTCCTTTACGTGGATGTTCAGGAAACAGGATTGGAGTCGTACCAACTTCATTACTCAGATCAATAAAGAATTCGGCTCCCAATGTAGGATACTCATATTGACCGGATGTCGAGTATTTGAGTGCCTGAAGAACAACATGTGTCCAATCGCCATCGCGAAGCAATTCCACATTGGCCGGATCATTCATACGATCAATCAGAAACATTCCTCCCGGAGCTTGTGTTATCAGAACCCTTAGGCTTGGATTATTGCGTTGAAATATCTGCCTTAAATACTTTGGAATGGGCGCAGTATGGCTATTGCCCATCATCAATATCTTAATATCAGGATTCGATACCGGTGCGGGTGGATCATAGGGATTAACTGACTGAGAAGTATCACTTCCGCATGACACAATTAGAACCAGTGATGCTAAAACAGCGACTAGGAAACGGGGTGGCAAATCATGTGACCTCTAGTGTTGTGACCTGTGTAGGATTCTAGCCAATAAGCTGAAAAACAATCCTCCGTAATACCTCTTTTTTTCCTCCGGATCGATTATATAAAAGCGGTCATCATTTCTTACACCGACAAGTCGCTAAATAGTTTACAATGCAAGAAACAGATAACGAAGATACATGCATTATGACGACCCTGATTGATGGCAAGGCCATTGCTACTGAGTTTAAAGAAGCCATCGCACTGGCAGTGACGCAACTAGCGAAAGACGATATTCAACCAGGCCTGGCAGTAGTACTGGTTGGTGATGACCCTGCGAGTGATGTGTATGTGAGGAACAAAGGCATCTCAACGAAGAAAGCTGGGATGAATTCATTCGAATTTCGCCTGCCATCTGACACTACAGAAGACGAATTACTTGATCTCATCCGACAGCTAAATCACCGAGAAGATGTCGATGGCATCCTGGTTCAGTCACCTGTACCACAGCAAATCAATTACCAGACCATTGTTGATACTATCGATCCAGCGAAGGACGTGGATGGCTTCCATCCCGTTAATGTCGGAAACCTCGTGATTGGTATCGATGGGTTTGTGCCCTGCACTCCACTGGGCTGTTCAATTCTACTAAAACAGGCCGTCGCAAACTTGAGTGGCAAGAATGCCATCGTCATCGGGCGTTCAACAATCGTTGGAAAGCCAATGGCAATGTTATTACTGGAAGCGAATTGTACTGTTACCATCGCTCATTCGCGCACGCTCGACCTGGCTGATAAATGTCGCGAAGCTGATATCGTAGTGGCCGCAGTCGGTCGGCCGGAAATGATCCGAGGGGACTGGATTAAGCCGGGAGCGGTGGTGATCGATGTCGGTATTAATCGTATCGGTACCAGCGATTCTGGAAAAGCGAGACTGGTCGGTGACGTCGACTTTGAGGGGGCCAGCAAACATGCCGCTGCAATCACACCGGTGCCGGGTGGCGTTGGTCCGATGACGATAGCCTGCCTGTTGTTCAATACCGTGAAGGCTGCCTGCGCCAGGAGGAATGTGCGCCTGCCAGATGTGTTTTCCGATTACATTTAATCCGCCGGTCAAATTGTGCAGTTAAAGGAAACATCTTATGCGTCATATCAAATACTGTTTACTTTCTTCTCTGCTACTATTCCCATCAACCATTATGGCGTCTAAACAGTTCGACCTGTATTTTCTTGCAGGACAATCAAACATGGAAGGATTCGGATACATCAGAGATTTACCCGACGAATTACGAAAAACGACATCCCGCATGATGATCTTCCATGGAAATAGCTCACTGGATAACCAGTCTGACGGTGGTCTTGGCATGTGGTCAGAATTACAACCCGGACACGGGACGGGATTTAAATCTAACGGTTTTAAGAATATATATAGTTTACGCTTTGGCCCTGAACTGAGCTTCGCTCATAGCCTATTAAAAACTACGGATCGTAGAGTAGCGATCATTAAGTTTGCTACAGGAGGCACAGGTCTCTCTGAGGGTGTGGGATATGCAAATTGGGCGCCGGATTTTAATTTGGGAAACGGTAACAATCAATATGACTATGCACTTTCCACAATCCGCACGGCGCTCTCTGATCAGGACATTGATAATGATGGCAACAACGACACTCTGATTCCCAAGGGTATAATCTGGATGCAAGGCGAGGCGGATGCACATCACTCCAAGGAGGCCGCAGAAGCCTACCAGGCTCAGCTTAGCCGCCTAATTGACCTACTTAGAGCTGCATTACACACCGATGACTTACCCGTTGTCATCGGTCAATCCAGCAAACCAGAATCAGGCGCGGAGGAAGACATTATGCCATTTATCTCGATTGTGCAGCAGGCACAAGATAAATATGCACGTGGTGATTCTTGCGCTACAATCATTAAAGATTTCGCTCCCTATGAACGCACCGATGGTGGCTGGCATTTTACCTCCGAGGGATACCTTAAGATGGGCGAACGATTCGCCCACGAAGTGCTTAAATTACAGAAGGCTTGCGAAGTAAAATAAGCCAGTTATTTCATGTCGGTTGACGTATCAATTGTTATACGTGAAGACAAGAAATACCTATTCTCTTCTCCAGATGGTGCCCTCAGGCGTATCTTCTAGAGAGATACCCATCTTTGTAAGCTCGTCCCGGATCGCATCACCACGTGCCCAGTCTTTATCAGCTCTTGCTTGAGTGCGTTCAGCAATCAGTGCATTGATCCTATCCTCGTCGCAAGCCTCAGATTGCCCTCCTCCCTGTAGCCAGGCTTCTGGATCCTGCTGTAACAGGCCGAGCGGTTCTGCCAGCGCCACGACTTCGGCAGCAATTTGATTCGCAGTATCCTCATTCTCTGCCCTGTTAATGGCTTTAACCATATCGAATAAAACCGACAGCGCTTCGGGTGCGTTAAAATCATCATCCATCGCGGCAGTGAACCGCTGACGATAATCAGAATTAGCGGTTATTTCGACCGTCGTATCCAAGCCACGAAGCGCGGTGTATAGGCGACTCAATGCTGCCTTAGCAGCCACCAGATTATCCTTACTGTAATTGAGTTGCGAGCGATAATGGGCACTGATCAAGAAATATCGAACAGATTCCGCATCGTATTCTGCCAAGACATCCCGGATTGTGAAGAAGTTATTCAGAGACTTGGACATCTTCTCCTTGTCTACCTGTACCATCCCAGTGTGCATCCACAACTTGGCATAAGGTTTCCCTGTTGCAGCTTCAGACTGCGCAATTTCATTTTCGTGGTGTGGAAACTGTAAATCTGACCCACCACCGTGGATATCAAACGTCTCCCCTAGTGCGGCCATAGACATCGCTGAGCATTCTATGTGCCAACCCGGCCGGCCCTGACCCCAGGGCGAATCCCAAAACGGCTCATTCGGCTTGGCCGACTTCCATAATGCAAAATCCAGTGGATCCTGTTTCGCCTCATCCACATTGACCCGGACTCCACTGCGCAGTTGTTCGACATCCTGACCTGAAAGACAGCAATAGTTTTCGAATTGACTAACCCTGTAGTATACGTCACCTGACTCAATGACATAGGCTGCATCACGCTCAATGAGGCGTTCGATGATCTGGATTATTTCTTGGATATGCTCCGTTGCACGCGGTTCCTGATCCGGCGACATCATCCCTAAAGCAGAAAAATCCTCGTGCATGGCCGTGATAAATCGATTGGTCAGCGCACTAAAGTCCTCGCCATTCTCATTCGCACGGTTGATGATCTTATCGTCAATATCCGTGATATTGCGGACAAACGTGAGGTCATAACCGCGGAATCGGAAATAGCGAGCTATCATATCGAAGGCAACAAATGTTCTACCATGACCAATATGGCAGAGATCATAGGTCGTGACACCACAGACATACATGCCAACCTTGGCATCATTGAGTGGGGTGAATGGTTCTTTTTTGTTCGTTAAATTATTGTAAATCGTCAGCATATTGTTATTTTGCCGGGTGAATATCTTTGAGCATTTTCTCGATCTGCTCTATCATAGCGACCCTAAATTAATTCTGGCAGATATTGTAACGGTATTGCATCTTTCGGAGTAGGTTAATGCGATTGAAATTTACATTTATTTTCATAACACTGCTGTTAAGCGTTCATACTATGGCTGTCAACGCAGCCCGTCCCAAGGTTGAAGTCACAACCAATATGGGCAGCTTCGTCGTAGAGCTCGCCTCATACAGGGCTCCAGGTTCCGTCAAAAACTTCCTGCGCTATGTTAAAAATCGATTCTATGACAACACAGTCTTTCATCGGATCGAGGCTGATTTTGTTATTCAGGGGGGCGGTTTTGATATCGAATATACCTACAAAGAAAATCGTGGCGGCATTAAAAACGAAAGCGATAATGGACTGACCAACGCGCGTGGGACGATCGCCATGGCGCGAACTGATGACGTCCATTCTGCGAATAGCCAGTTCTATATCAACTTGAGCGATAATAGCACGCTGGATGCAAAATACGGCCGACTTGGCTACACCGTATTTGGCAAAGTGATTAGTGGCATGGAAGTGATAGATGCTATCGGAAAGGTGCCAGTCGCGCCGGTGCAGGGTGTCGGAGAGACTGTTCCTGTTAATCCTGTCGTAATTCAAAAGATACGCAAAATAGAAGAATCCAAAAACAAAACATCAGAGAACTAAGATTGAGGAAATATGATGATATTAATGAAAACCAACCACGGTGATATAACGATTGAATTAAATGCTGACAAAGCACCTGAGACCGTTGCCAATTTCCTAGAGTACGTAAATTCAGGTCATTTTAATAACACCATTTTTCATCGGGTGATTAAGGGATTCATGATTCAGGGTGGTGGTTTCGAGCCGGGCATGTCTCAGAAAGATACCAATGACCCAATTAAAAATGAGGCAAACAACGGACTCGCAAACGAGAAATATACACTCGCCATGGCTCGAACCAATGAGCCTCACTCTGCCTCTTGCCAGTTTTTCATTAACACCAAGGATAATAGCTTCCTCAACTTCACGTCCGAATCTCCGCAAGGATGGGGTTATTGTGTATTCGGAAAGGTCACGGCTGGTCAGGATGTCGTTGATGCGATTGAGGATGTCGCTACAGGTAGCCATGGATTTCATCAGGATGTACCAGTTGAAGATGTGATCATTGAGTCCGCGGAAGTTGTTGAATAAGTGAGACAATTATTCATCTCGGATATCCATCTGGGAGAACATAATCCGGATCTATTGAAGTTGTTCCATGCCTTCATGGAACACTTCGTTACCCCATCAGATACACTGTATATCCTCGGCGATCTCTTCGAAGTCTGGATAGGCGATGATGATATAACTGATAAAACAGCCCGTTCGACAAAGCAATTACTCAAAGCGTTTACGACAGCCGGAGGTACCGGTTATTTCATGCATGGCAATCGTGATTTCCTCATAGCTGAGGATTTCAGCCAGCAGACAGGGTTCAATTTGATTCAGGAACCCTATCATCTAACGTTAGGAAAGCGGAACAGTGTCCTCCTGCATGGTGATAGTCTGTGCACGGATGATGTAGAGTATCAAAAGTTTAAAGCTATGGTGCGGAATCCTGAGTGGCAGTCAATGTTTCTTGCCAAGCCGCTCGAGGAGAGACGCGCTATTGCAGACGGTATGCGCGCAAAATCAATGGAGAGTGCGCAAATGAAAGCTGAGGACATTATGGATGTCTCTGACGCTGCAGTCGACGACCTGCTGCACGAGACTGGCGCAGAAACCATCATACATGGCCACACCCACCGCCAGAATCGCCATCAGATCGCTAGCAGAGGTCAAACCAAGGAACGCATCGTCTTGGGCGATTGGGGCCGCACTTGCTCAGTTTTGATAGTAGATAATGCGTCTTTCGTGATGCAGAACCTTACTCTGGAACAACTGTCTGGTCATTCAAATTAGTCTGCAATACTGATCTGATACCGTCCCAGGCGGTATCATATGGGTCGGCTATCGCGGCATCACTTAACGGCAGTAACTCAGATGTGATGAGTTGTTCTAGATTCCTGACCACCTGTCTTAAGGTTGATTCCAGCTCATTAATGTCATCTTCGACGAGTGCAATCGTCAGCAGTTGGTTACCCGTGATCGCCTCTATAATCTCAAGTTGAATCTGTGTCTCATTCAATCGATACCATTCGATGATCAATCCAGCACTCGAATATTTGCCGGTCAAGTCACCGATGACCTTATTTTTAGGTGCATTGATTAGTAGCAACAAATCCGAATCAACCACTAGGATGCGTAACTGATCGGCAGCCTCGTGATAGATGATATTTGCCTCGCTTCTCGGTAACTCCTGTGGCAGAAACACGATGCGATTATTTACCATAGAGGCGCTCCTCACCATGGGCGAGATGATGTTCACGAACAGGTACATGATGACCGCCATCATCATAAAGGCGGCCAGGAAGAATAAACGGCTTGAGGTTTTCTTCTTCAGTGCATAGCCAACACCATCAACTTCCACAATCTGAATGAGATTAATTGCCTCTGTTGCTAATGCGTTTTGGAGCTCCCGAGCCAGGCGTTTCAGTGAATAGTCAGGCTGGTAGTCATCGGACCAGATATGTTGTTTTAAAAGCTGAAATTCAACTGGCTCATAATTCGCCTGATAGAGCAGTTTTAGCAGTGTATAAGAGTCGGGCGTTAACTTGAGTTGCTTGCCTTGAATCAGGCAGCTGTTGTTAAAGTCATTTAATACAATCTTGGTCATCTGGTTACATAAGAATCAATCGATCACCTCTGTTGTACGATCGAATCAGACGATGAGATAGATAAATTTACTCAAGAGGTAATTCAAGATGGAACGTTGTGCCGATGTCCACATTCGAAGTGACCGCCATTTTGCCCTGATGATGTTGGGTTACTATGAAATACGGGAATGAGAGTCGCTCACTCGCTTCCTTTTGTTTCTCATCAGCCATGGCATCTTCACTGAAATACGGCTCAAAGATGACTTGTTGCTCATCCAGGCCAATTCCAACACCGTTGTGAGAAATTTTGATCCATAAGGCGTCATAACTGGTCAGAGCTTCGATGGTGATTTTAGGTTTGTGGCCCTCTTTTGTCACTTTGCGAATGGCATAAAATGAATAGCGTAGCAAGGCAACAAACACCTGTTGAATTTCAGACTTGAAGCACGGAATGTCGGGTAAATCATCCTCGTAATGACGTTCTATCACGATATCCCGGAAGGTTGGCTTGTCGCTCTCGGCAAAAATTTCAGTGCTGAGCTCAATGGAGTGATCAATGATATTTAGAATGTTATGCGGATGCAGACCATCAGGACCAGCGCCCGAGAATTCCAGTAAATTACTGACAATGGCTGAAGCTCGTTGAGATTGCTTTCTCAGATTGGCGATAGACTCCGAAATATCCTCTTTGGACTGGTTGTCCTGACTGCCATTATCGTTCGCGGTCGCTTCTATCTGATCAATAGCCGCACTGATCTGTTTCAAAGGGCCATTGATGTCATAAGCCATCACAGAGGATAACTCCCCCATTGCCGATAACTTGTCCTTCTCAATTAATTTATTTTCTGATTGGACGACCTGTGTAACGTCTTCGACCAGAATAACGAGTCCCGTATTAATACCCTCTTCTAATGGGTATATCGTGATTTCATAGTGACTCTGTCCACGCTGGCTACTACGCACATGAACAGGTTCATTAGTTTCCAATGCCTCATTCACACGCTCACGTTGCAATGGTAATGTTGGGTAGGCTTCCCAAAGGTCTTTTCCAAGTGCTTTTGCAGCCTTGATTCCAGTTATGGTCTCTGCAGTGTGATTCCATTGGGTCACGGCAAATTCACGGTTTAATCCGACCAACATGATCGGCATAGATTCTAGTATACTTTTGATGTAACTCTCTGATGCCTTGAGTTGTTTGGCAGTATTCAGGTGCTCAGAAATTTCGCCTTCCAGGAGTTTATTAGTATCCAGAAGTTTTTGATTGGATTCGTCCAGTGTCGCTGTGCGTTCCTTTACGCGTTCCTCGAGTAGGTCATTCATCTGTTTCAGCGCTTTATTGGTACGGCTAACCTCGCGCCGGCTGAAAAAGAGGATGATGGCAGTGATCGATAAAAGAATAATCAAAATACCACTTGAGAAATTGGCGACATATTGCCAGTTTGTATTGCCATCCTCATCTTTGAAGTAGCTGATGAAACTGGCCATGACCGGATCTGAATATAGAATCAAAGCACCGGCAGTGAGCAATAGAGTGAGCTTGTTAAATAGCAGTTTCATAAATCTAATGGCGTGTGGAATTTCCAAAAGCGTATTAAAACATATTTTCCCTGTAGAACCATATCGATTTCAGGTGGAATGTAAGGGAATATTTAACATCATCATAATATTGCCATTTGATTAACATATTTTAACCATCTTTAGGTGAGTTGCCTTCGAGAGCTAGTTAATCAGATTCAGATCGGCTATATTAAAATCTACTTCTTGTAGGTCGGGATGAACGCATGGGACGAGACATAGAAGAGAAGGAATATAAACAGGAAGATTATGACGAATTTAATCGTCGTATCCATCATCAGGTTGATATTCTGAAGGAAGTTATTCAGAGACCCGATTTTGGCAAGAGCCCCCGCTCAATTGGCGCAGAGCTAGAAATCTATCTCATCAACAATGAAACCGAAGTGAGCCCAATCAATGTTGAGCTAATCGAGAAGATCAAAGATCCTCAATTTACCACGGAACTCAACAAATATAATCTCGAAGCAAATTTCAGCCCTGTATTGGCTGAAGGAAAACCATTTAATGCGCTCACTCGGGAAATGCTGCAAAAGTTTCATTCCCTATCAGCGGCGGCTGAAGAGTTTGATAGCAGACCCCTCGCGATTGGCATCCTGCCTACGCTGAAAAAGGAACATCTATCTCAGGAATACATGACTGATCTCGAGCGTTACCGGGTACTTGGTCGTGAGTTGTTGAAATTGCGCGGACGCCCTTTTCATATAGATATTCATGGCGATGAAGATCATATTGAGTTTGAGACGCCGGTAGTGTGTGTCGAGGGAGCCAATACATCCCTACAAATCCACTTGACCGTTCCCCCGGATGAATTTGCTAATGCATACAATACCGCCCAGTTAACGTTACCAATGGCACTGGGCGTCGCGGCAAATTCTGGCGTCATGTTTGGTAACTGCCTCTGGGATGAAACGCGAGTCGTACTATTTAAGCAATCGATAGACAATCGCATTAAGGAATCAACCGGCTGGCGTCAACCATCTCGGGTGACGTTCGGTCATGGCTGGATACGTAAGAGTGCCTGGGAAATTTTCTCAGAGTCTGTCAATCTATTTCAGCCCATCTTCCCACAGCAATTTGACGAGGATCCGAATGAGTTGGTGCCAGAATTGTCTGAGTTGGCACTGCACATGGGCTCAATATGGCACTGGAATCGTGCCATCTACTCCAACATCGGTACTGGCCATCTACGCATTGAGTACAGGGCCTTGCCAGCAGGACCGACAGCTCTCGATATGTCGGCGAATGCGGCATTTTCGATTGGTATGACCCTGGGATTGCAGGATCGTATCGATGAATATATGGCGCGTATTCCATTTCGATTTGCTGAGTACAATTTCTATCAGGCGGCGAAGCATGGGCTGGATGCCACCATCCTCTGGCCGCAAAAGTATCAAAACAAGCCTGTTGAAGTGCCACTGAAAAACATCATCGATGAGATGTTGAAAATTGCTGACGATGGGTTAGCGAAAATACATGTTGAGCGAGGCGAAAGGGATAAATACTTGAATATAATCCAACGACGCCTTTCCTATCATATTAACGGTGCGACCTGGACCAAGCAGACCCTACGTCATTTACGCAAAACCATGAGCAATCAGAAAGCCTGTGCCGAGATGCTGAATCGCTATCATCTCAATCAAACCTCAGGCCAACCGGTCAGCGAATGGGATCGTTGCTGGGATACCCGAAAAAAATAAAAAGCTCGCATGCGGTCATTTGTTCAATTAACGAGGCGTAAGCAAGGAAAATAGTAAATCTATTTGACGCGCAAATTCACCTCAGCAATGCCAGAAGCGCAAATTTCTAGGCGTCCAGACTAGCTGTTCTAGCATGCGGTCATTTGTTTCACTAACGAGGCGTAAGCAAGGAAAATAGTAAAACTATTTGACGCGCTTACAACAATGTTAATGGAACAAATGACCCATGATAGTTACATGTTGCGGCGGTATTCTCCACCTACTTGGTACAACGCATGCGAGATTTGTCCGAGTGAGCAGTACTTACAGGCATTTAACAACTCTTCGAAGATATTCTCGCCACGACAAGCGACATCTTTTAACATTGTAATCGCCTGATCTGCCTTGTTCTTATGTAATTCCTGATAGGCATGAAGCGAATGGATCTGCGCCATCTTGGACTTGTCATCGGCCCTGACCAACTCAGTAACCTGGACTTCTTCTGCCTGATCATTGAGGAAGGTATTCACACCGATGATTGGTAACTCACCCGAATGCTTTCGATGCTCATATTCCATGCTTTCTTCTTGGATCTTGCTGCGCTGATACATCGTATCCATGGCGGCCAATACGCCACCACGACTCGCGATTCTATCGAACTCGTCATAGACGGCCATCTCGACTAGATCGGTAAGCCCCTCGATGATGTAGGAACCTTGCAATGGATTTTCACAGAAATTCAAACCCAATTCTCGATTAATGATCATCTGGATTGCCACTGCTCGACGGACTGATTCTTCAGTAGGCGTTGTAATTGCCTCATCATACGCATTGGTGTGGAGTGAGTTACAGTTGTCGAAAATCGCATAAAGTGCTTGTAACGTGGTGCGAATGTCGTTGAACTGGACTTCTTGGGCATGAAGCGAGCGGCCCGATGTCTGAATGTGATACTTCATTAACTGGCTTCGCTTTGAAGCACCATACCGGTTCCTCATCGCCCGTGACCAGATACGCCGCGCTACCCTGCCGATGACTGCATATTCTGGGTCCATACCATTGCTAAAGAAGAAGCTCATATTAGGGGCAAAGTCATCGATATCCATGCCTCTGGACAAGTAGTACTCAACCAGCGTAAAGCCATTTGCCAATGTGAAGGCCAATTGGGTGATTGGGTTCGCTCCCGCTTCCGCTATGTGGTATCCAGATACAGAAACCGAATAGTAGTTTCGAACCTTATGTTGAATGAACGATTCCTGGACATCAGCCATCATCTTCATTGCAAATTGAGTCGAGAAAATACAGGTATTTTGTGCCTGATCTTCTTTTAGGATGTCAGCCTGTACGGTGCCACGCACCTGATTCATCGTGCTCGCTTTAATTTTCTGATAGGTTTCAGCATCGACAAACTGCTCTCCGGAAACACCGAGTAATCCCAATCCAAAACCATCATGCCCTTCAGGTAACTGGCCTCGATATTCGGGTTTCTTTTCGCCAAGCAGGTCAGCGCGTTTCTTCTGCGCCTCATCCCATTGGCCAGTCTCCTTAAGATGTTTCTCTATCTGCTGATCAATGGCGGCATTCATGAAGAATCCCAATATCATGGGCGCTGGACCGTTGATAGTCATCGAAACTGAGGTGGTAGGAGCACACAGATCGAACCCTGAGTATAGCTTCTTCATATCATCCAGCGTGGCTATCGATACGCCTGAGTTACCTATCTTACCGTAGATATCAGGACGTTCGGCTGGATCTTCACCATAGAGCGTAACCGAATCGAAGGCTGTCGACAGGCGCGCAGCGTCACCCTGCTTTGCCAGATAGTGGAAGCGCCGATTGGTTTGTTCCGGAGTCCCTTCCCCAGCGAACATACGAATTGGGTCTTCACCAGTTCGGCGGTATGGATATCCACCCGCGGTGAAGGGATATGCCCCGGGAAGATTCTCCTTATGCAGGAACTTCAACTGATCGCCCCAGCCAGATAATTCTGGTGGTGCGACCTTGGCGATCTTGGAGCCACTCAGCGAGGTGCGATAATTATTACCTTTAATCTCCTTATCTCTCACCTGATAGCTATATTCTTCGGCCTTGACTGATGAATAGCGGCTAGGCCATTCGCCAAGCAGTGCAATACTGTCTTTATCGAGTTGTTCGAGACAATCGTTGTATCCACGTCGCAGGGGCTCCAGTGACGGATCTTGTGTCATCATGTCCGTTGTATAGGGCAGTAATTCGCTCGGACAGTGGTCATCCAATTCTTTCAAGCAACTATAATAATGTTGCAGTCTGCCGGCAATCTGCGCCTGCTGCTCGGCTCTGTCCTGCTCTGCTCTTCCAGCCTCGGCAATTTCTGCTAGGTAGCGAATACGCTTTTCAGGAATGAGAACTTCTGTGCCAGGGACAGCGACTGATCGCACTCGATCAGTTTCAGAGTCAGATAAGCCGGCCAAACGCATGATCTCAGTAAATGCCTGATTCATGCCCTGATCATTAAATTTGCTGGCAATCGTTCCGTATACCGGAACCTCCTCTGGGGCAACATCGAATCGATTGTGGTTGCGCTGCCATTGCTTGCGAATGTCTCTGATTGCATCAAGAGCACCTGCTTTATCGAATTTATTCAAGATGATCAGGTCAGCGAAATCGAGCATATCGATTTTTTCTAATTGTGATGGTGCACCAAATTCACTCGTCATGACATATACGGACTGATCCACCAGATCCACAATTTCACTATCACTCTGTCCGATCCCTGCCGTTTCAACCAGGATAAGGTCAAATCCGGAACTGCGCAGACAGGCAATCATGTCTTCCAGCATTTCCGCAGTGGCTAAATGCTGACGACGAGTTGCGACAGAGCGCATAAAGATACGATGCGACCGCAATGAGTTCATTCGAATTCGGTCGCCTAGCAATGCGCCACCAGTCTTTCTTCGCGTTGGGTCGACCGCCAGGACAGCAATCTTTTTATCCGGATAAGCGCGCAAAAAGCGTAACAGTAGTTCGTCTGTCACACTACTCTTACCCGCACCACCCGTACCGGTCAGCCCTACCACTGGCGCTTGTGTGGCACTTGCCCATTTGTCTTTTAATGGCTGGATATCAATGTCATTGATGGCGTGTTCTTCAATTGCCGTTAATTCCTGGGCGAGTCGCCGTTCAAATTGCTCCGACCAGTCTGAGGTAACCGATTTAGGGCGGATCTTGCTAACGAGATCCTGGATCATCTCGACCAGTCCCATTTTCATGCCATCATTGGGATGGTAGATTCGTGTCACGCCATATTCATGGAGTTCTTCCGCCTCCTCTGGTGTAATCGTGCCACCACCACCACCAAAGATCTTGATGTGCTCTGCATCATATTCCTTGAGTTTATCAACTGCATAACGGAAATATTCCATATGGCCGCCTTGATAGGAGGATAAAGCAATCGCATCGGCATCTTCCTGTACTGCTGCACGAACAACTTCATCAACAGAGCGATTATGCCCCAGATGGATCACTTCAACACCTTGCGCCTGTATCAATCGACGCATGATGTTAATTGCCGCATCGTGGCCATCGAATAGTGATGCTGAAGTGACAACACGTAGTGGTTGGCTATTTGTAGTGCTTGGATTGGCGGTCATAATATTTATCTCAAGTTGACGTTAACGTACACGTAAAGTAATGCGATGAATAATAACAAATTCTCAGGGTGGTTGAGAAGCCTTAAGTCTAAACCCTAAGCACTGGTGCCAACAGGTCCACTGTGAAATCGATGAATTGTGTCATCCATCATGACTAACTCAGCCTCTCTATTCCTGAAGGCCACTATTTTATCAGAAATATTTGAATCACTATGCTGTTGTGCCAGGTGAAGGTAATCCTTGAAATGCCGTGACTCCGATTTTAATAGCGAACAGTAGAAATTATTGAGTTCTGTATCTAAAAAAGGCGCTAACTTGGCAAATCGTTCACAGGATCGAGCCTCGATAAATGCCCCCATAATAAGTTTATCAACTAGTTGTTCAGGGTCCTGTTTCGCTGCGAGTTCTGCGAGTCCGGATGCATACCGAGATGCAGTGAGCGGGCGATACGTAATGTTACGCTGTCGAAGAATCTTCAATACCTGCTCATAATGACGTAATTCCTCACGGGCTAGCTTAGACATTTTCATCTGCAAATCTATATGATGAGTATAGCGGAACATCAGACTGAGGGCGGTTCCAGCGGCTTTCTTTTCACAATTAGCATGATCAATCAATAATTCATCTATATTCTCCAAGGCCTGATCAATCCAGCGTTGTGGCGTCTCACATGCTAAGAAATCAACGACTGGTACAAGGAGTTGGGTGATGGATTCAGGCATAGTTAAAACAGTGATTATTGCTACCACTTAGTCTGGAACAAAATCCATTGAGATTGAATTAACACAATGTCTCACATTCTTCGGTGTCAGGTATTCACCTTCGAAGACATGGCCCAAATGTCCATCACATTGAGCGCAAAGTATCTCTGTACGACGTCCGTCTGCATCGGTCTCGCGTTTGATTGCGCCAGAAATTTCATCGTCAAAACTTGGCCAACCACAGCCTGAATGAAACTTATCCTGAGAACGATAGAGTGCTGCTCCGCACTGTTTACAGACGTAGGTCCCTTGACCTTCAAAATCGTTAAATTTGCCACTGAATGGTAGCTCGGTACCTTTGTTTATGATGACGAAGGTTTCTTCTGGAGTGAGTTCTTTGCGTTTTACCATAGTCTAATGTTTCTGCTTATTTCACGATATTTCATTGCTACGTAATGCCAGTTGTTCTGGATAGGGATTTAGCAAACTCTGCCGTGATATACTTCCCTTCTGATACTTTTCGGCTAGCTGCCGAATATAGCCAGTCAAACTGACCAGTGAATTCATATTATCGCGATACCGTTCTAACAGCTCGGAAGCAACACGTTGCTCATCTATGGTTAATTCATCCTTAAATGAACTCAACAGCTGTGTGATGGAATGTATTCTATTCGTTTTCGTTGATTGTACGGCGATCGTTTTAATAAACTTTTCGCGATAAAGTGCCATAATTTCCTGAATAGATAGTTTATCATGGTTTAAAAGGATATGTGATAGAGCGGCATTGGCCGAATCATCTTTCGATTGCAATAAATAATAATTATTTTCATTAAAATTATTTAGTTGCGATATGTTTTTAATGTTCTTTATAAGTCTATGTAAGGCGCCGAATGCAAATAGGTGCTGTAAAAAGTTATCCCTCAAGTCATCATTATCAAGATGTGTTTCCTCGACTAAGGGAAGCGTCGGAAATTCAGACTGTATGGCTGCAGCGAACAATCCTTGACCACGGTCAACCACTGCTCCGTCACAAAAATATTGGCAAGTATCGATGCCACAACTCGGTGATTTCGATTTCAGTATGATGCCTGAGATAGGCAGTCGCTTTAACCGTTCAATTTCATGTTTCACAGCTAGCAGGAGTGTATCTGTGACGTCCTCACTGTTCGCATTATTGATTGCTCGTCGCTTGCTATTGCCTCGCTCATGACTAATATCAATTCGTATCGTTGGTCGTGGTGTCCCAAAAGCAAGATCCTCGGGGCAAACGCCTTCAAAGTCACAAAATTTTGACAGCTGTTTTAGCAGGAAGTTATTCGTTTTAGCCGTGCCGTCGTAGCGTACTTTATTGCCCAACAAGCAGCTAGAAACAGCTAGTCTCATCACACGATTACTCAGTCACTTCGTCTACGTAAAGCAACGCCAGGCCTGTTCGCGGTCATTTCACCATCTGCCAATACCACCACGCCATTGACGATGACGTGCTGCATCCCCGTAGAATAATTATGAGGGTCCGTAAAGGTTGAATTATCTTGTATCGACTCTGGGTCCCAGATAGCAATATCTGCCTTATAGCCAGTTTTTAACAGCCCTCGATCGTCTAATCCCATAACCTTTGCGGGCATGGATGTCATTTTGCGTACAGCCTCTGGAATACTCAGCACCCCTTTCTCTCGCACATAGTGCGCTAGGACCCTGGGATAGGTGCCGTAGTTTCTGGGATGGGGATTTCCAATCTGCCAGGTCGTACCCCTACCGTCTGAAGCTATTGACGTGTATGGATGACGCATAATCCGCTCAACATCCTCATCTTGCATTGTGTGATAAATGCCGCGTCCACCACCATTTAGCTGTAACTCCATGGCCAACTCTGCCGCATTGTCCTGCGTTAATTCGAGTCCTCGCTGTTGCAGAACCTGCTCGAAATTAAGCCCCTCTAATTCTGGGTTCTTCCTATAGCTACTGATTTGAATTCGCCATAATTCTTTCCCTGAACGTTGCGAGTCGAGTATCTGTATCACTTCCTCTTTTATTTTAGCTCTAGTCTCGGGATCTGCCATGCGCTTGACGAAGGCCTTCTGTCCTCCCGCTAGCGACCAGGATGGCATCAACACCCCAAGGTTGGTATTTGAAGCTGTATATGGATATTGATCCAATGTAACATCAAGACCATCCGCTCTGCTTGTATCGATTAAGGCGAGCGTTTGTTTGCTGAGTCCCCAGGCGTCGGGACCTGCAGCCTTATGATGTGATATATGCACGTGGATTCCAGTTTGTTGTGCCACGTCAACCGCTTCCTGAACCGCCTCTACCACCCGTTTACCCTCGGTGCGCATATGCGTGGCATAAAAGCCCTTGTGTTCAGCTACAACTCTTGCGAGTTCTTGAGTTTCTTCCGGCGGTGAGAAGGTTCCCGGTATATAAATCAATCCTGAAGACATGCCATACGCCCCTGCCCGCATCGCATCATCGACCAGTTTCTTCATCTGTGCCATCTCATCAGCCGTGGCATGGCGATTATCACGTTGCATGATCTTTCTACGCACGCTGTTGTGACCGATCAGCATTCCCATATTCAGGCTGATGTCGGTGACATCAAGTATTTCGAGAAATTCAGCCATATCCACAGGACTGCCACCACAATTACCACCCAACAGGGTGGTTACCCCCTGAGTAATAATGTTCGTGGCATCGGGACGCACAATCAGGTCTCTATCGGAATGAGAGTGGAGATCGATAAAACCCGGGCTTACTATATGACCAGTCGCATCGATACGCCTGTCTGCCTCAGCATCGTCTAAATCACCGATTCGGACAATGGTATCACCTCGTATACCGATGCTCGCTTTATATGATTCAGCGCCAGAACCATCGACGATGGTTGCATTGTGGATAATAAGGTGCAATGACTCTTTAGCCGCGATTCCGACAGAACCACTGAAGAGCAAGATTGTTAAAATGATGCGCTTTAGCAACATGCTAACTACTCAATTGATGATGTTGGCTTTCACAGTAAAAAAAACAGCGATGCCAGTCAATGAGTTTTACGGCTAACCGAATGTCTCTGGGAAATCAGTATGGCGCAGCAGAACATCGATTAGTTTCTGTAAGCCTTCTGCATCAGCCAGACTAAACCGGGAAAAGCTTGGGCTATCGATATCCAAGACACCGATGACCTCATTGGCCAGAACCAGAGGAATCACGACCTCAGAGTTTGACCGCGCATCACAGGCAATGTGACCCGCGAATTGATGGACATCCGCAATCAACTGCACCTCGCCTGTTTGCGCAGCAGTACCACAGACACCACGTCCGAAGGGTATGTCAACACATGCAACGCGACCTTGGAATGGTCCCAGCTTTAGATGGCCCGGCTGGCTTAACAGATAAAAACCCACCCAGTTAATGTCGTCCATATGATCATTCACGAATGCACTGAACTGACTTAGGTTTGTCCACCAATTATGCTGACCTTCAAGTAGTGCCTCAAGCTGTCTTATGAGTTCAGGATAGTTCATGGTGCTCATTTTAATTACGCCGATTAAAGGTTTGATTCGAGTGTCAACACACCCTAGTATAGATGCAAATAATTAGGCTGATAAACACAATTTCAATGCTCACTCAGGAAATTATACGAAAAAAACGCGACGGCCTGGCTCTCACTCAGCCAGAGATTTATCACATGGTCAATGGCATGATGGATGGAACAGTCGCGCCAGCTCAAGTATCAGCATTTGCAATGGCGGTGTATTTCAAGGGCATGGAATTGTCAGAGTGTCGTGCGTTGACCGAGAGTTTATTACGTTCAGGTACACAACTGGATTGGCGTGAATACAATTTGACTGGACCCGTGGTCGACAAGCACTCCACAGGTGGATTAGGGGATAAGGTCAGCCTGATCATAGCACCTCTGTTAGCAGCGGCTGGCTGCTTTGTGCCGATGATCTCTGGTCGCTCTTTGGGCCACACCGGCGGGACCCTCGATAAAATGGACGCCATACCGGGCTATAATTCACAACCGGAATTGCCGCTATTTACCGAGGTAGTAAGAGAGGTCGGTTGTGCGATCGTCGGACAAACCAGCGACTTGGCCCCTGCAGATAAGATGCTCTATGCCATACGCGATGTCACCGCAACGGTTGAATCTCTGCCGTTAATTACGGCGTCTATTTTGTCCAAAAAAGTCGCTGCGGGACTTGAGAGCCTGGTCCTTGATGTTAAGGTTGGCAGTGGTTCTTTCAATAGTACCCTGAATGAGGCTGAGGCGTTGGGTAAAAGCTTGGTTGAGGTTGGTAATGCCTATGGCGTCAAAACCAGTGCCTGTATTACCGGCATGAATCAGGTCTTAGGCACCTCCATGGGCAATGCCCTCGAAGTGACTGAGGCTATTGAATTTCTCAATGGTACTAGTCGTTGTTCCCGATTATTGGAAGTTACCCTTTCTCTGGCAACTGAACTGCTGCTCAATACCAAACTGTCTGATAATGAACATGATGCAAGGCAGGTGTTGATGAACTTGCTCGAATCAGGGGCCGCGGCTGATAAGTTTGCAGCCATGGTCGTTCAACTCGGTGGCCCTGAATTCATCTTAACGGATTACCATGATCTTTTGCCTCAGGCTGAATGTCGCATGCCATATTTACCAGAAATCGAAGCAACCAGTTTTCTCCGTTCGATGGATGGTCGAGCACTTGGGAATTTGTTGATAACTATGGGGGGTGGACGCCAGAAAACCGAGGATGAGATCGACTTCAGTGTTGGATTTTCCGACTTTACTGCTATCGGTGAAGAGGTTCAACCTGACCAACCAATTCTGACAATTCATGCCGCATCACAGGCTGAAGCCGACCGGGTAAGCGATGAACTAGATAAAATATTTACCTACTCAGATACAAAACTCCCCCCTGATGGACCAATAAAAGCTATAATTCGCACTTAGTCGTATTCATCGAACCAATTAAAATATAACGATATGCAACAAGATAAATCAAACGGCGCGGAAATTATTACACTCGATGGCAAAGTTTCGTGCCATAACCCGGGCATCGCATTCGACCTGAGCCTGATAGAATCTTTGACTGTCAACCGCAGTGCTATTGAAGCCAGAGTGAGTTCACTTGGCAACCGCCGTTCAGTGAAGAAACAATGGCAAACTGCTTGGCTATTAAAGGCCATCAGTTGTATAGATTTGACGACCCTCTCTCCACAGGACACTGATTCCAAGGTTAAGCGTCTGTGCGACAAGGCCCGTAACCCAATCCGGTCGGACATTCAAAAACAACTCGGTGTCGAAACCTTAGGCATTACTACTGGGGCCGTCTGCGTCTATCATGATCTGATTCAAACCGCAGTCAACGCACTTAAGGGTACAGACATCCCCGTTGCCGCCGTGTCAACCGGCTTCCCTGCAGGTCAATCCAGTTCACCTACCCGCCTGCAAGAGATCAAAGACTCTGTCGCTGCGGGTGCCACTGAAATTGATATCGTGATCAGTCGCGGACTAGTTCTGACCGGCCAATGGCAAGCACTTTATGACCAGGTAAAATCCTTTAAAGAGGCATGTGGCAAGGCACATATGAAAACTATTCTGGGAACCGGAGATATTAGTACATTGGGTAATGTCGCCAAGGCATCGATGGTCGCCATGATGGCTGGCAGCGATTTCATTAAGACATCAACCGGTATGGAAGCCACCAATGCAACCCTTGAAGTCAGTCTGGTAATGTGTCGAATGATCAGGGAGTACTTTGATAAGACGGGTTACCGCGTTGGCTTCAAGCCAGCCGGAGGTATTGGCACTGCGAAGTTGGCTCTTAATTATCTAATTATGATTAAAGAAGAATTGGGCGATGACTGGTTAACACCTGAACTATTCCGTTTCGGCGCATCCAGTTTGTTAGGCGATATCGAGCGGCAATTAGAGCATCAGGCCACAGGTTACTATTCGGCAAACTACCGTCACCCAATGGGATAATAAAAAGAAACGACCATGAAAATTACAGAAATTTATCAAAACATGAACTATGGCCCAGCTCCAGAGGCAAATGACAAGGTCACGACCTGGCTAGACAGCCACAAGAATGGTTTCGGGATTTATGTCGATGGTGACTGGCTGCATCAAGGCGAAGACGCATTATTCGAAAGTCGCGACCCATCCTCGGGTGAACTGCTCGGCAAAGTGACCCAGACTTCAGCTGATAATTTAAATAAGGCCGTCGCAGCAGCAAGAGCCGCTCAGCCAGAGTGGCAAGCAATCGGAGGTCACGGCAGGGCAAAGTATCTTTACGCCATAGCCAGATTAATCCAACAGAAAGCTCGATCGCTAGCGGTGATCGAATCGATGGATAACGGTAAGGCTATCCGAGAATCAAAAACCGTCGATGTGCCTTTGGTTATTAGGCATTTCTATTATCATGCTGGCTGGGCGCAGCTATCGGACACTGAACATAAACACTACCAGCCTCTGGGTGTCATCGGTCAGGTGATTCCCTGGAATTTTCCACTGTTAATGGCCGCCTGGAAAATTGCCCCTGCGATCGCCGCTGGTAATTGTGTCGTATTGAAGCCTGCTGAATATACTTCCCTGTCGGCGCTCATGCTGGCAGAAATTATCCAGGAAGCCGGACTACCCGCCGGTGTTGTGAATATCGTGACCGGTGATGGACAGGTCGGCGAAATGTTGGTCAAACATAACGATGTCGATAAGATTGCATTCACTGGCTCGACAGCGGTCGGCCGGAGAATTCGCGAACAAACGGCAGGCTCTGGCAAAAAACTAACACTCGAACTTGGCGGCAAGTCGCCATATATCGTCTTTGATGATGCCGATATTGACAGTGCAGTTGAAGGCCTGGTTGACTCAATCTGGTTTAATCAGGGACAGGTATGCTGTGCAGGTTCACGCTTACTGATTCAGGAGAGTATTGAGGAAAGATTTCTGGAAAAAGTACAGCAGCGAATGACCAAACTTATTATGGGCCGCCCGCTGGATAAAAATACGGATGTCGGAGCGATCGTTGATCCAATCCAGAAAGAGCGGATCCACGCCATTGTTGAACAGAGTATCGCCGAGGGCGCAACCTGCTATCAACCTGACATAGCGGTCCCTGATTCAGGCTGCTACTACCTGCCCACACTATTGAGCAACCTAAACACGGTGAATATCGCTGCCCGGGAAGAGATCTTCGGCCCAGTACTGAGCACACTCACTTTTCGTGAACAACGAGAGGCTATCGCTCTGGCTAACAATACTACCTATGGTCTGGCAGCCACAATCTGGTCTGATAATATCAATCGTGCTCTCGATGTCGCACCACAATTAAAAGCGGGCGTGGTATGGGTGAATACGACCAATCGTTTCGATGCCTCGTGTGGCTTTGGCGGCTATAAAGAGTCTGGCATGGGCCGCGAAGGTGGCAAGGAAGGCATGCTGGATTACATGAAACCAGTGCAGAAGATGAGTATCGCGCCTGCGAGTGAATCAGCAACTAAACCAAACTCGTCAAACAGCGAATCAAATGCAGCAAATGGAATAAACCAGACCGCCAAACTATATATCGGTGGAAAACAGAAGCGTGCAGACAATGAAAACAGTCTGGTTGTTTATGATGCGAGTGGAAAGGCAACTGGCCGGGTTCCTGATGGCAACCGGAAAGATATTCGGAATGCCGTTGAGGCAGCATACAAAGCCACTGGTTGGGCGAGTACAACACAACATACTCGGGCACAGATCCTCTATTATCTGGCTGAGAACCTCTCATACCGCAAACGTGAATTCTGCGAACGACTTGAGCAAACAACAATGGCAACATCAGCAGAGGCCGAGTCCGAATTTGATGCCAGCATTAACCTGATCTTTACCTATGCCGCCTGGTGTGACAAGTACGAAGGCCGCGTTCATTCACCTCCGATGCGTGGTGTGACACTGGCGATGAATGAAGCGGTTGGTATTATTGCCGTCTGCTGTCCTGACGACTCGCCGCTACTGGCCTTTTTAAGCCTGGTACTGCCTGCAATTGCTATGGGCAATACCGTGGTCGCGGTCCCCTCACCTACCTCACCGCTGGTTGTCACCGATCTATATCAGGTATTCGAGACATCCGACATACCGGCCGGTGTTATAAATATTGTGACGGGTGAACGGGATGCCCTGGCGAAAACTCTTGCCGAACACATGCAAGTAGATAGCATCTGGTATCATGGTAGCGAAGCTGGTTGTGCCATGGTAGAGCAGTCATCTGTTTCAAACCTCAAGCGAACCTGGGTCAATCAAGGTGAGCGTTGGGACTGGCATCAAACAGGCAATGAGCGTACGTATCTGCAACAGGCTACTGAAGTTAAGAATATCTGGATTCCTTACGGCGACTGATAAGCAAAGGAGACAATCATGGCGGTCACGGAAATAAAGCACCCCTTGATCCAACATAAGATGGCGCTACTGCGAAAAGAGTCAGTTAATGTAGCCCAGTTTCGGCAAGTTGTCGCTGAAATAAGCACCCTGCTCGCCTATGAAGCTACCCGCGATTTAGCGCTGGAAGATTACACAATCAACACCTGGCAAGGAGCCATAACAGCCAAACGCCTGGCGGGTAAGAAGGCAACATTGGTACCCATTCTAAGAGCAGGAAATGGCATGCTGGAT
This sequence comes from Enterobacterales bacterium, assembly GCA_965250035.1. GTDB lineage: Bacteria > Pseudomonadota > Gammaproteobacteria > Enterobacterales > CAXRAF01. Next base: position 1,289,258 of record OZ252282.1, read on the forward strand.
GGGGTATTGAAGCTCATGCCGAGCTTGCGCATCAGTGTAGCCGGTCTATATCGTGATGAAGAAACCCTAGAGCCCGTCGCCTATTATGAAAATCTGGTCAATCACATCGATCAGCGCATGGCCATCATCGTAGACCCAATGTTAGCGACCGGTGGCTCCCTTGATGCAACCATCCGCTTGCTCAAGGAAGCTGGCTGCAAATCGATAAGGGCCTTGGTCTTGGTCGCTGCTCCTGAAGGAATCGCCAATATCAGCTCAGCTCATCCAGATGTCGAGATATACACTGCAGCTATCGATGATAGACTTAATGAGAACGGCTATATACTTCCGGGATTAGGTGACGCGGGTGATAAGATATTTGGCACCAAGAGCTAAGGCGTTCTGATCCTTCGGCAACCACAAACGAATAACAACAACAGCAGGGGAAACAACAGTGGCATTTTTAGGCATTTTAGTACTCATCGGTATCGCCGTACTTCTATCTGAGAACCGCACAGCCATCAATATCCGAACCGTTGCGATGGCATTTCTCGTGCAGGTCGCCTTCGCGGCACTCGTGCTGTATTTCGATGTCGGCAAAAATGCGTTGGAGAGCGTTTCCGCTGTTGTTCAAAATGTGATTAGCTATTCAACTGATGGAATAGCATTCCTATTCGGTAATTTGGGAACCACTGAGTTCGGTTTTATCTTTGCCTTTCAGGTATTACCAGTCATTATCTTCTTCTCGTCATTAATGTCCGTATTGTATTACCTTGGCGTTATGCAATTTGTGGTAAGAATTATCGGCGAGGGTATCAAGCGTTTGATGGGTACTGGGCACGCCGAATCCATGTCCGCTACAGCCAATATTTTCGTGGGTCAAACTGAGGCTCCTCTAGCCGTCAAGCCATATCTCATGGGGCTAACCCGCTCAGAGCTGTTTGCCGTTATGGTCGGCGGAATGGCTTCAATCGCAGGCTCTATTATGGCTGGATTGGCGGGCCTTGGTGTCGAACTCAAATACCTGATTGCCGCCAGCTTTATGGCAGCCCCAGGTGGCTTGCTAATGGCGAAACTCATCATGCCAGAAACTGAGACGCCCAAGAATCAGGATGAGTATGAAATCGATGCCAAGAAAGAACATACCAATGTCATCGATGCCGCGGCTTCCGGTGCGACCAATGGCCTGATGCTGGCGGTAAATGTAGGGGCCATGTTGATTGCCTTCATTGCCTTGATCGCGCTCATCAATGGCTCAATCGAGGGGTTGGCAGAATTATTTGGTTTCAAGGAAGTCACTTTGCAGGGTATTCTTGGCTGGATCTTCTCGCCAATTGCCTATGTCATTGGCATCCCTTGGGAATTAGCAACTGACGCGGGAAGCTTGATAGGCCAAAAAGTCATTCTTAATGAGTTCGTGGCCTATGTCGCCTTGATGGGGGAAGTGGATAAGGCGACATTCGATCCTCAATCGTTAGCTATCATCACCTTTGCATTATGCGGCTTCGCCAATTTGTCCTCCATCGCGATTTTACTCGGTGGTCTGGGTACATTGGTACCGTCACGTCGGCCTGAGATAGCTCGGTTTGGAGTCAAAGCATTACTGGCTGGCACCCTATCCAATCTGATGAGCGCGACTATTGCTGGAATCATGATTGGCTTTGGTGGCTGATGGCATCAAATTCTTTACCCGACAATCTCATGAGCTGGAACGACTCTGACGTCGAGATTCTGGCCGAATTATTTGCTTCGAATGGTAGGCTTTCTCCGGGAGTCGTCAAACAACTTTGCCTAGAAAATGATCTGAATGCTGGGCAATTACAAAAACGCCTAATAGCCGTTGCACAAAGCCTCGCAATGGCTGACATATCCAATTTCCGTGTCGGTGCCGTTGCCATGGGTAAGCAGCACGACAAGTTGGGGTTTCCGGCAATGTATTTGGGAACGAACATCGAGTTACCTACATCGGGTATGCAATACACAATCCATGCGGAACAGTGTGTCAGTGCTGTTGCATTTGCTCATGCCGATCGCATCAGCTCTCTGGCTTTAAATGTCACCCCCTGTGGCATGTGTCGGCAGTTTTTACACGAATTTAGTGATGGCAATGACATACCAGTGAGCATTGCAGAACAAGCAAACAAGTCACTTAAGCAATTACTGCCAAATGGATTTGGTCCTGAGGATTTGGCCGTTGACTCGTATCAGTCTGCGCAGGAGTCAGAGTTATTCAAGGCAACTTCTCAATCGGCCATGTTACACTCCGCCCGGTCATTCGCTTATGCTCCTTACAGCAACGAGCCGACGAGCTGTATCGTCCAGGTCGAGGGCGGAACAACTTGTCCCGGTTTCACCATTGAATCAGCGGCATTCAATCCTGGCTTGAATGCGCTTCAGGTTGCTATTTGTCTTGCCAGATTTAGCGACGCACACTTTACACTGAACCGTCTAAAAGCGATTGTTGTTTACACGGAGAGCAATACAACCGCTGCAGAATGCCGTCAGATCGAATACCTCTGGCAGAGCTTTGCCAAAGACACGCCAGTGACCTACACAGTCGTTTGAGGGCTAACGTCCTTGTAGAAGGATTTGCCGGGCCCCTGATACGAGATGCTGAAATAATCAGCGAGACTGGCACCAACATCCATAAAGCCCTTCCTGACACCCAAATCCACCCCGATTTCATGGCCCTTGTTATAGACGATGATAGGCACATGTTCGCGCGAGTGGTCGGTACTCGTACCTGTGGGATCGTTACCGTGATCGGCGGTCATATAGAGACAATCGCCGATGCGCATCTGTTGCAGAAAACCCGCCAGCCACTGATCGAAAATCTCTAGCCCTTGTTTCATCCCGTGAGGATCATTGCGATGTCCCCAGAGCATATCGAAATCAACCAGGTTCAATAGTAAGAGACGATCATCCTCTGCGGGTTGGTTGTAGACACTCATCAACATCTCCATGCCTTCGGCATTGGATTTCGAGGGATAAGACTTATCAATGCCCATGCCATTATATAGGTCAAAGATTTTACCGATCGACTCAACTCTTACCCCGGCGGAAATAAGCTGATTCAGTAGCAGCGTTGCCGGCGGAGACACAGAATAATCACGTCGGTAGGGTGTCCTTTCATAGGCTCCTGAGCTCCCTGTAAAGGGTCTGGCGATAACACGGCTGACATTATGTTCATCAACTAGCATATCCCTGGCTATCTCGCAGACGCGGTATAATTTATCCAAATCGCACACCGCATCATGGGCGGCAATTTGAAATACACTATCGGCCGATGTGTAGACAATTAATTTGCCAGATTCGAGATGCTCATCACCCAACTCCTTGATTATCTCTGTACCGCTCGCAGCTTTATTGCCAATGACTCCATAGCCCGTTTTAGCTGTAAACTCACTAATGACATCAGCTGGAAATCCATTCGGATAGGTTGGGAATGCCTGTTCGGTGACGACACCCATCAACTCCCAGTGACCCGTAGTCGAATCCTTGCCCACTGACACCTCTTCCAGTCGCCCGTAAGACGCTAATGGCGTTACGGTACGATCGACCGCCTCGATTGGCGCAATATTACCAATTCCCAGTGATTCGAGTGTTGGAATAGAAACACCGCCGGTTACCTTGGACATATTCACTAGCGTGTTTGTACCAAGGTCACCATACTGCTCAGCATCCGGTGCATCACCCACACCCATACCATCTAAGATTATCAATACCGCTGTTTTCACAATGTAATCTCCTCAGGATCATGAAAGCTCTCGGTGAAATGTTTCCGACAAACAGATATGTAACGGTCATTTCCACCAATTTCAATTTGCTCACCCGCCGTGACAGCATTCCCCTCACTATCGATTCGCAGCACCATGGTTGCCTTGCGACCACAATGGCATATTGCCTTGAGCTCTTTCAGATTATCCGACCAGGCCAGCAAATATTTGCTCCCCTCGAATGGCTCACCGGCGAAATCAGTACGAATTCCATAGGCGAGAACAGGAATATTTAACTCATCGGTCACTCGCCCCAGTTGGAACACCTGTTCACGGGTTAGAAACTGGGCTTCATCAATTAACACACAATCGAGCTTTTTCTCCCGATAGAGAGACACGATCATGTCAAGAAGATCAGCCTTTTGGTCGAAGATTTGCGCCTCGGCCTGGAGGCCGATTCGTGATGTCACCTTTCCCACTTCAAATCGATTATCGATGGCTGGAGTTAATACCAGGGTATGCATGCCCCGCTCACGATAGTTATAACTGGACTGTAGGAGCGAAGTCGATTTACCGGCATTCATGGAAGAGTAATAGAAATATAGTTTTGCCACAATTGAATTAAATATCTAGTAAACATTCTGCCGAGGATAATATCACAGACTATGGTTTGCGGGTGTCTCAATTGGAATTCTGGAGAAATTTACTATACTTTCCTGAGTAAATGAAATTATCAGGTATTTTTGTTTATATGGATGTAATGGCACTACCGGAAAGTAAATACAAAAAGTTATTCGATCTGAGTCCTGATTTGCTATGCATCGCAGGGGCCGATGGCTATTTCAAAGAAATCAACCCCGCCTTTTCCAAGACGTTAGGCTATTCTGAAGACGAACTCTTATCCAAGTCATTCCTTGAGTTTATACATCCAGACGATGTCGAGTCTACGATCGGAGCCATGGATCGACAGGATTCTGGCCACGATATCATCGAATTTGAAAATCGCTACAAACACAAGGATGGCCATTACATTACCCTATCCTGGAGCTCTAAACCGGATGCAGAAACCGGTCTCTACTTTAGTTCTGCGCGAGACATCAGTGCCAGAAAGGCAACAGAGCATCGTCTTGAGCAACTGCAGCACATGCTGAATGAAGAAACCATCATAGCCTTAACGGATAAGCACGGTACTATCACCGAGGTAAATGATAAGTTATGTGAAATCAGTGGTTATGAGCGGCATGAACTCATTGGGCAAAATCACAGGATCCTGAGCTCGGGATTACATGATAAAGCCTTTTTCGTCGATATGTGGCAGACAATATTAGCGGGGGAGATTTGGTCAGGAACCATCACCAATCGTAATAAGGATGGCGAACTCTATTACGTTCAAAGCATCATTACACCACTGCTGAATTTAGAAGGTGAAATCACAAACTTCATGGCGATTCGTTTTGATGTGACCTCACAATATACAACGAAAAACGAGCTCAGTAAGACATTAGACATTCTTAATGAAACAAGTGCTAGCGCTAAGGTGGGCGGTTGGGAACTGGAAGTTGCGACGGGAGATTTAACCTGGACCGACCAGACATTCGCACTGTTTGAACTCGAGAAGCAGGTCGATCAGAAGCCTAAATTACCGGAAGGTATCAACCTGTATATTCCGGAACATCAGCCACTGATTGAAGAAGCTGTAAACCGTGCGATAAACGATGGCATACCCTATGCACTCGAACTGTGTGCTCGAACAACCCAAGGGAGGGAACTGTGGGTTTATACGACTGGAAAGGCAAATTATATCGATGGCAAGGTAGCCACCTTATCCGGAACAATTCAGGATATTGATGATCAGAAAACAGCCGAGCTGAAGTATAATCTCGAACGTCAAAAGAGTATCCATAACTCGAAATTAACCGCATTGGGCGAACTGTCAGCGAGTATTGCACATGAGATTAATAATCCGCTAGCTATCATTCAAGGTAGCGCCTTTCTCTTATCCAATAACGATAGCAATAGCGAGGCCATGGCTAGTAAGTTACAAGATATTAACAAGTCCTGTGACCGTATCAGTCGCATTGTCCATAGCTTGAAGAAGTTTTCCCGATTCGAAGTCGGCAAGAAACTCTATCCTAAGTCGCTGGCTGAAATCGTCGAAGAAGCGCTCCTGCTAACCGAAAACAAGGCCAAACGAAGCCACACCAGAATTGAATTTATTTGTCATTCTCAGGCCTTGATATACTGCGATGAAATTGAGATCGAGCAAATTGTCGTCAATCTGATCAACAATGCAATCGATGCAGTAAATGCCCTTGAAGAGAAATGGATTAAACTAACGCTCGAAAAGAACTCAGAGAAACTGATACTTGAAGTATCGGACTCGGGTCATGGGATTCCAAAACACATCGCGAGTCAGTTATTTGAGCCATTCTACACAACAAAGAAAGCTGGCGAAGGAACAGGCCTTGGTTTATCTATTGTAAAGGGTATACTTGAGGATCATAACGCCACAATCACGTTGGATGAGCAGCGACCGCATACGACTTTTCGCATGGAATTTCCTGTTCACTCAGAGGAAGAGCAAGCATGACATTGACTGTGTATTATCTTGATGATGAGTCCGCATTGTGCTCTATATTCAGAGATATATTCACAACGAGCGAGATCAGCATAGAGACATTCACCACCGCGGCAGAGGCAATCGATGCCTGCCGTACGAATCCGCCTGATGTGATGTTTATTGACCTTACGCTGGCAGAAACTACTGGGGATAAGGTCGCAGAAGTACTCGACGACACCATATTCAAAGTCCTGATTACTGGTGATTTGAGTTACCAGTCCCATAAATTATTTGATGCTTGCCTAACCAAACCCTACGACTTGCCAGCAATACAACAGTTATTAGCGGGTCGTCTTGATAAAGTCTCCTAGCCTTTCGATCGAACCAACCACAGGTTATTCATGACGATAACTGCACTGTCATAGTTTCTGTGTTAGTCTGATGTTAAATAACAACGTGATACAGCATCAACTAGTTGAGGGTGGAGAACCACAGTGCAATCAATCTCGCAACGCTATGTTGCGGTTCGACAGCAATTTGAGACCATTTGTGCACCGCTAACGATTGAAGATTTTGGTCTTCAAGCCATGCCCGAGACAAGTCCTGCAAAATGGCATCTGGCCCATACCAGCTGGTTTTTTGAAACCTTTCTACTTAAGCCATACCTGAGAGACTACCAGCCGTGGAATGACCATTATGAAGTGCTATTTAACTCCTACTACAATGCAATTGGCGACCAGTATCCGCGCGCGCAACGGCACCTCATCTCGCGTCCGACAGTTGCAGAGGTATATGAATATCGTCAGTATATCGATGAGCATATGTTGGCACTGCTCTGTCAGACGGGCCATCAGGATTTAGCATGCATTGAACAACGCACTATCCTCGGTATTCACCACGAACAACAGCATCAAGAATTATTCTTTACCGACTTGAAGTATTGCTTGTTTCAAAATCCGTTGTATCCCGCCTATGAGGACAACACTGTCGAACCATCTAAACAGCAGCCCTCTAGATTAGGCTGGTTAGCGAACGATGGAGGTTTGGTTAGTATTGGCGTGAATGAATCATCGCAGAATTTTTGCTTCGATAATGAAACTCCATCACATCAGGTCTTTTTGAACCCATATCAGATTGCTGACAGACTGGTCACGAATGCTGATTATCTGCAATTCATCGCTGATGGCGGTTATCAGGAAAGTAGACTCTGGTTATCCGATGGCTGGACAGAAGTGAATAACCAGCATTGGCAATCACCACTCTATTGGGTCAAGCGTGAGAGTGAATGGTTCCACTTTACCCTGTATGGATTACAACCTCTGGATCTAAATCAGCCAGTCAGCCATATCAGTTTCTATGAGGCAGATGCCTATGCTCGCTGGGCTGATGCCCGTCTAGCCAGTGAATTCGAATGGGAGGTAGCGGTAGCGAAGAATACTGTTGAAGGGCCGTTCATCGAATCAGGTATCCTGCAGCCCATGTCGCAAGCAGACGATGAGCGACAATTCTTCGGGTACTTATGGCAATGGACTACGTCTGCTTATCAGCCCTACCCCGGTTTCAGCCCTGCTGAAGGCGCTATTGGAGAATATAACGGCAAATTCATGTGTAATCAGCAGGTGCTACGCGGTGGCTCCTTTGTGACCCCACACGACCATTTTAGAAAGACATATCGCAATTTCTTCTATCCTCGTGACCGGTGGCAATTCACTGGCATTCGGATGGCAAAATCAGGATAACTAATGGATGCAATAGTGACAGCACAGCATAACTATCAAACCAGCGTGGTGGATGAAATCCTTACAGGCTTACGGCATAAACATAAGTTCATCAGCCCTAAGTTTTTTTATGATCAGAATGGCAGTGAGTTGTTTAGTCAGATAATGCAATTACCAGAATATTATCTGACACGAACTGAAGCCGCTATTTTGCAGCAAAATAGTGAGGAGATTGCACACTTTACTGGGCGAAACAATCTGCTGATTGAGCCCGGAGCAGGCAACTGTGAAAAGATTACTTATTTACTGGATGCCTTACGTCCACGTGCCTTCTTTCCCCAGGACATCTCTCACGAATTTTTATCTCAGACTGCCAGGCAGTTAAAGCAATCGTTCGACTGGCTGGAGATTGTGCCCATTAGTGGCGATTTTCAGGATGAAATCATCATACCAGATGACTACCCAGAAACGAGACGCATCGTATTTTATCCCGGCTCAACGATTGGCAATTTCAAACCAGAGGTAGCGGCTAATTTTCTATCCAGGATGGTCAAACTTGTTGGTCATGATGGTGGTTTGATTATTGGTGTAGACTTACAGAAGGATGTGCAAATACTCAATGCTGCCTATAATGACAAGCAGGGAGTAACGGCGCGATTCAACTTGAATATTCTTGAACATATCAACACGATCACAGGCGCAGAGTTCAACCTATCTAACTTTACCCATGAGGCATTTTATAATCCGCTCAAGCAACGCATAGAAATGCACCTACGTAGTGTGACAAAACAAGAGGTATGGATCGGCGATGAAGTAATCCATCTCGCGGAGGGAGAAACTATTCATACAGAGAATTCCTATAAATACACCTTGCTCAGCTTCTCCGAGCTGGTCAACAGTGTCGGACTAAAAATTGATAAAACCTGGCAGGATGAACAGCAATTATTTAGTGTTCATTATTTGTCAGTTAAGTAAATGAGCGACCTAGATCATCAGCCTAGTGTAGCCAAACAATGGGGCATGATAGCCTGCATTATATTCGCAGGTGAGATAATATTTAGTCTACCTTTTCACCTGGCACGTTTCTTTCGACCGACCTTTTTAAACTCATTTGAGTTAAGTAATACTCAACTCGGTGATATATTTGCCTTCTATGGTGTGGTCGCCATGCTGGCTTATTTTCCGGGTGGTTATCTTGCCGATCGCTATTCTGCGCGAAAACTCATGAGTTTGGCTCTCATCGCAACGGCGGCCGGGGGATTATATCTCGCCTCGTTTCCCACTATCTTTGGCCTGAAGTTGTTATTCGCCTATTGGGGAGTTACGACAATCCTATTTTTTTGGTCAGCGATGATTAAAATCACACGCGATGTGGCGAGCCATCAAAATCAGGGCAAAGCATTCGGACTATTGGATGGCGGCAGAGGGCTCGTCGCTGCGACGATGGCTTCCGTGGCTGTCTTGCTAATAATACAGTTCTTCCCTGGCGCTATTGATGAACTTGCCGATGAGCAGAGACTCGGTGCGATGCGACTGACCATATACTACTATTCTGCTCTCACACTGATTGCCGGCGTGCTGATATGGTTTATCGTCTACGATACTGGAACATCAGTGGAAACCTGTCGAGAGAAGACGACTATTCCAGCCTTTGCTGCACCAGCATCTAATCCAATGGTATGGTATCAGGCTGGTATTGTATTTTGTGCCTATTGTGGCTTCAAAGGGTTGGATTACTTTGGCCTGTATCTGGTTGAGGCCTATCATTTTACTGAGCTCGAGTCATCCGAGCTCATCGCCCATAGCTCATTCATAAGACCAGTCGCAGCGATATCTGCTGGATATCTTGCTGATAAATTTTTACCCAGTAAGGTCTTGTCTGTCAGTTTTGCATTTGCGGCTTTGAGCTACGTGCTGTTCATAATGTTTGATGAATCAACGAGTTCGCTATTCCTGTTCGTGAATATTATCTTCTGCTTCATAATAATCTTTGCGCTGCGAGCCGTATATTTTGCGCTATTGGAGCAAACTCAAATTGCAAAATCAAGCACGGGGATCAGTGTCGGCATCATATCAGTGGTTGGTTTTACACCAGATATATTTTTTGCGCCATTCGCAGGTAGGCTACTGGATAATCCAGATACTCTGGTCGGCTTTCAGTACTTTTACTCGACCCTGTTAGCGCTGGCAATCACCGGAATGATTATTGCCTACCGTCTAACCCGACCAGTCGCTACACACTCCCCTTGAGGCACAATCAGCGACGCAGGAGATAGATCCAGCGCCAAATATTCACCAGCGACAACAGTGCCCCCGCTACATAGGTTAACGCTGCAGCGAGCAATATCTTTCGAGCGATCTTAAGTTCTTGATCATTGAGATAATTACCTTGCTCAAGGATCGGTAAGGCACGATTGAAACTGGCATCCCACTCTACGGGTAACGTCACAAGATGAACCAACACGCCGATGAGCATGCTACCCACTGCAACTGCAAGCATGACTCCTCCGAAGGTTGGAGATCGTGTAACCAGAGCCATAATTGGCAGAAATATAAATGCGGCACTACCTAGCTTTTCTGCATGTATTGCAATACCAGCGAGTCGAGAACGCAAATTGAGAGGGGTGTAGTCCTTTGTATGCTGAATCGCATGACCTACCTCATGTGCTGCAACGGCAACCGCACTGAGAGAACGCCCATTCATGAACTGCTCACTGAGACGAACCGCCTTAGCAGTCGGATCATAGTGATCACCCGCCTCTGTGGTCTCCAGTTTAACCGGTAACTCAAAGCGTTGAATTAGATGATGCGCCAACTCTCCTCCTGTACCAGGGAGCGCATCATATTCAACAGAATATTTTTCAAGGGTCCTTTTTACCCATAAGCCTGGAATAGCAACAAGGGCGAGCACGAAAACTATTACGACCAAGTAAATCATGGCAGGTTAACTAGTCTGTAAAATAATGAAACATTTTTACAATCTCATACATATTTTATTGAGTTACTATGGCGTCACATTTCGGGAGCGATAACAATGAATCATAACGCATTTGACAGACCCGGTAAGGGATTCACCATCACCGTCGTATCTCTATTTCTAGTAGGAACAGTGCTCAGCTTTCTGGCGATGACTGACCTACTTAGAATAACCCCATTTCAGTCGCAAAACACCATGCTGTTAGCAATACAAGGAATGGCTCTGATCATGACAGGTCGGGTTTTGTTTAAGTACTTCAAATACCGTCATCCATAATAAGATTGCCACAGTACTCGAGGCCCTTTCAACCCTCTTAACTGGTCGGAATTAAACAGTCAAGTCACTAAACAACCAGGGCTTTTCGGCCTTGCGTTTATCCTCGTAAGCTTTAATAAGGTCCTTATGTTTCAAAACGAGGGCTATATCATCTAGTCCCTCGAGCAAGGATTCCCGGCGGGCTGCATCAACTGAGAAAGCGATCACATAATCATTATCAAGAGTTAACTGACACTGCACGAGATCCACGGTCCATTGGCACCCTGGGTTTGCGGCACAATGCGCGAATAATTCATTAATCTGATCTTGAGATAACCGTATTGGCAGAATGCCATTCTTAAAGCAGTTGTTGTAGAAAATATCTGCGTAGGATGGTGCGATAATCACCCTGAAACCGAAATCTGCGAGAGCCCATGGAGCATGTTCACGGCTAGATCCGCATCCAAAGTTATCTTGTGCCAACAAGATTTGTGCCCGTTTGTAAGGTTCTCTGTTCAGAATAAATTCCGGATTTGGTTGCCTGTCTGTAATAGACTTTTCTAAGGTTCCGGGATCCAGAAACCGCCATTCATCAAACAGGTAGTCTCCAAAGCCTGTGCGTTTTATCGACTTCAGGAATTGCTTTGGGATAATGGCATCCGTATCGACATTGGCTCGATCCAGCGGTGCGACGATGGCAGTTATCTTGTCGAGTGCTTTCATGACAAGTCTCCTGTGTTTAAGGAACGGATATCGACAAACCGACCATGAATAGCGGCAGCTGCGGCCATCGCGGGAGAAACAAGGTGTGTTCTTCCGCCCAGTCCTTGTCGACCCTCAAAGTTTCGATTAGAGGTTGATGCACAATGCTCTCCAGCCAGGAGGCGATCATCATTCATCGCTAGACACATTGAACAGCCTGGCTCACGCCACTCAAACCCTGCCTCAGTGAATATCTTATCGAGCCCTTCAGACTCTGCTTGCGCCTTGACGAGCCCAGAGCCGGGCACGACTAAGACCTCCTTGACCGAATCCGCTTTTTTACTATTGCCCACAACGGCGGCTGCGGCCCTTAAGTCTTCGATTCGGGAGTTGGTGCAGGAACCGATGAATACTCTGTCTACTGGTATATCGGAGACGGACGTTCCCTCAGCCAACCCCATGTATTTCAGTGAGTTCTTGAGTTGTTCTTGTTTATTAGGATCTGAGAAATCTGCTACAGTCGGTACCCGTCCAGTCACATCTACTACCATTTCCGGTGAGGTACCGTAAGTAACTTGAGGGGCTATCTGTGAGACGTCAATCTCAATTATCTCATCAAAAGTCGCATCCGCATCCGAGTGTAATGTCCGCCAGTGAGCAACTGCGTCATTCCACATGGCGCCTTTCGGAGAAAACGGCTTATTTTTAAAGTATTCTATGGTTGTGTCATCGACGGCGATCAATCCCACTCTGGCACCAGCCTCAATGGCCATATTACAGATCGTCATCCGCCCCTCCATTGACAGCGCCTCGATCGCTTGTCCCTGAAACTCAATCGCATAGCCAGTACCACCTGCAGTACCTATGTGACCAATAACAGCAAGGATCATATCCTTTGCAGTCACGCCAGGTGCAAGTTTTCCATTTAAGCGGATTGCCATATTTTTCATCTTAGTCATTCGCAGGCATTGGCTTGCCAATGCCAGTTCTACTTCGGATGTACCTATTCCAAAGGCCATCGCACCAAAAGCGCCATGCGTTGCCGTGTGAGAATCACCACACACGATAGTCATACCGGGTAATGTAGCTCCCTGTTCGGGGCCCATCACGTGAACGATTCCCTGTCTGATGTCATGCAGCGGGATCAACGGAATTGAGAAGGTGTCACAATTGTCATCAAGTGTTTTCAATTGCAATGCGGAAGTTCGGTCGACAATTTCCTTGTCTCTATCAATAGTAGGTACATTATGATCGGGGACTGCCAGGTTAGCTGATAGACGAAACGGCTTTCGCTTTGTTAACTCTAGACCTGCGAAGGCCTGGGGTGATGTGACTTCGTGGATCAACTGACGATCTATATATATCAAACAGACGCCGTCTTCGCCTTCCATAACTAGATGGTCAAACCATAATTTATCGTACAGTGTTAACGCTGCCATTTCTTAACTCAAACAGGGAGATTGAACAAAGATAGGATTGTAAGATAAATTTAGTTTGTTTTGAGAATTTTTTTACAAGCCTGCCACTTTGGGCTGATTAGTCTCAATATCAGACTCGATAGCAAACCAGCGTAGCTGTGATACTGCAGCAGGGAATTGATTAGAATATACTGTTAAGTCATCATGACTTTCCTGCATTAGCTGCTCACCTTGCGCAAGGTACTGTTGATAGTCAATTGCATCTTGAACTGGCGTATCCACTATGGGCTGGCTGAAGTCGAGCTCAGAAAGAGTCGCATTAAACGATGCTGTCTGACCCTGGAAACGCCATATGCCCGTCGCAACATCCAATTGATAGTAAGGTAGCAGTCGATAACCATAGCGTGAAACCAATCGAATCGCCTGTAGGATATAGTCCATTTCATCCGCTGAGATAAAGTAATTTAAATTGAAACGAACCCAACCCGGCTTCATACAGCCGAAACCATCCTCGACGACTTTCGAGAGCTTTTTGCTGTGAGTTAAATCAATATTTAATAAATAATGTCCATATGGCCCCGCACATGAACATCCGCCACGCATCTGAATGCCAAACAGATCATTAAATAGTGCCGTAATAAAGCCATGATGCAAGTCATAGTTGCCATGCCGGAAGCGTAATGAAAAGATTGAAATTCGCTCAACCTCAGTGTTACCGAGAATTTCGACATTTTCGAGCTGACCGATGAAATCGAGTGCCATTTGTACCTTTTCGGCCTCAAGCGCTTCGATAGTTTTTGTCCCGACATCTTGTTGTAACTTAACCACCATCCCGGCGCGAATCGCTTCTACTATGGCAGGCGTGCCCGCTTCTTCTCGCTCAATAGGATGTTCCAGATAACGATGATTTTCGGGTGTCACAAACGATACGGTTCCACCGCCTACAACGGCGGGTACTCGATTCGCTAGCAGGGACTGTTTAACGATGAGTACACCAGGTGTGCCTGGGCCACCAATAAATTTATGAGGAGAGAAGAACACCGCATCGAGTGGTGTGTCACCATTCATGTCAATTCTTAGATAGGGTGCTGCCGCTGCATAATCCCAAAAGGATAAGGCACCATGTTCTTTTAAGACCCGTGCAATTGCTGGCACATCTGAACGGATACCTGTTACATTCGAGGCGGCCGAGAAACTCCCAATTTTTACACTGCGATCGGCATATTGTGTCAATTTGCTACGCAATATTGAGAGATCGACTCTCCCTTTTTCATCTTCTGGTATGGCCACTACGGTAGCAATACTCTCGCGCCAGGGGAGTTCATTCGAATGGTGCTCATAAGGTCCCACGAATACGACAGGTCGTTCATGTTCAGGAATATGTTTCTCCATCTCAAAACGCTCATTGAGACAGCAAGGGATTCTGATGCCTAAAATTGCGATCAACTTATCGATGGCGGCAGTCGCACCTGAGCCACAAAAAATCACCTTATCTTGTTCTGTCCCATTCACTGCCTTATGAATGATCGAACGCGCCTGCTCTCTAAACCGAGTCGTTTGAGCACCCGTAAATGAAAATTCCGTATGGGTGTTGGCATAGTTTGGTAATACCAGATGACGGATCGCATCTTCAATAAAGCTTAGAGAACGACCTGACGCTGTATAGTCAGCATAGATCAACGGTTTTTCACCAAAGGCTGTGGTAATTCTTGTGTTTGCGCCGATTACTGACTCGGCGATTGTCGATAGCTGCATTCGTATTCCTGACAATTATTATCAGCGTGATTATAGCCGCTAACGATAGAGACATTGTTTCTATTTTATGCTATAAAAAACAATCATTACGCAATAGCGTTTCAACATAAGAACATTTAATGGAACAACGTATGCCTAAACACACGCTTGACCACACGGATATCATGCTCCTGGAGCTAATTCAACTGGATGCAACTCGCTCACTTGGTAGTTTGTCAGAGGATTTACTGCTCTCCAAGTCCGCCTGTTGGCGACGGGTTCAAAAGCTCGAAGAGGAAGGGATTATTGAGCAGCGAATCACGGTACTCAATCCTGAAAAACTAGGGCTCGAGTTAACCTGTTTTATCTTCGTGAGAACCAACCAACATACCCAGGAGTGGTCAGATAAGTTCAAGGAGGTTGTTTCCGATCTGACCGAGGTCATAGAAGTATATCGTATGAGTGGCGATGTGGATTACCTCATCAAGGCACTGGTTAAGGACATGAAGGATTACGATGACCTGTATCAGTCATTGATCAAGGCAGAACTTTTCGATGTGAGTGCCGGTTTTGTGATGGAAACTCTGAAACATTCCCACGCTATTCCCCTTCCGGACTAGTAATGATCTTTCTTTTCCGGCATTTTATACATCTTGTTTGATTAATTCTCTACCATAACGACAATGGAAACGATTCAACTACGAGCTCCCTACATCCTTTTCCTGGGTGATGAAGAGCGGCCAACCTATGCGAAGACAGCCGAGGGAATACTCCAATGGCAGGCGAGAAAGTGTCGTGCCCAGTATCGGATAACGAAACAGACTATTGATCTGGGTCTGGAGGACATGAGCCTGCAGCATGCGAAAGCAGAGGGCATAAAATCATTATTAATAGGAACAGCCCAGATTGGTGGCGGTATCCCCGATAAGTGGTTGCCGGTACTCATAGAAGCAGCGGAGACTGGACTTGATGTGGTCGCGGGACTACACATCAGATTGAATGAAATACCTGAATTAAGGCAGGCAGCCAGAAAAGGAAATTCACGCCTGATTGATGTTCGAGTCCCACCTGCTAATCTTCCTGTTGGCACAGGTGAAAAGCGTTCTGGTAAGCGCCTGATTACGATGGGCACTGACTGCGCACTTGGAAAGAAATACACCGCGCTACAGCTGACTGAAGACATGCATAGACACGCAATGAACGTAGACTTCAGAGCCTCTGGTCAAACGGGAATCATGATAGCCGGAAGTGGCATTGCCATCGATGCAGTCATTTGCGACTTCGTTTCAGGTGCAGCCGAGCTATTGTCCCCTAACAATCAGCCGGATCACTGGGATATCATTGAAGGACAAGGAGCCATCTTTCATCCCGGATACGCTGCAGTTACACACGGCCTGCTTGTCGGTTCCCAACCCGATGCCTTCGTGGTGTGCCACGAAGCACAGCGCGAAGTAATCAGTGGCTGGCCGCATTTTCCTTTACCGTCAATTGCCGAGGTTATAGAGCGCACTATTGCGATTGGCAGTCTAACTAATCCTGACATTCAGTGTGTCGGTCTTAGCATTAATACTGCTAAACTGGAAGAGAATGCACGTCAAGACTATCTCGACACAATGGCGCTGAAGTATCAATTGCCCTGTATCGATCCACTCGTGCAGGGAACGGATGCCATTGTCGCTGAAATACAAAAACGGTTCACTTAAATGAAACTATCGACTGACATTAGGAGTTATCGTTTTCATAAGCCCTTCGTAATCACGGGCCATACTTTTGAGACCGTTGATTGTTTTCAATTGACTCTCACAGATGACAAGCACACCGGACGAGGTGAGGCTGTTGGGGCCTATTATCTAGATGAAACCGCAGAATCAATAGCTGAAGATATTGCAGCAATTAGTCATCAGATCGATGATTCCTTAACACTGGATAAGATACAGGCATTACTACCAGCCGGCGGTGCCAGAAATGCCCTGGACTGCGCCTACTGGGATTTTGTTTGCAAATCAGAAAGGAAAAGCATTTGGGAGTTATTAAGCATCCCCGCTCATCCATTGACCACGGTTTTCACACTCGGGATAGATGAGCCAGAGATATTGCGTCAGGAGGCTGCTCAAGCAAGTGATTATCCCCATTTGAAGATTAAACTCAATGACGACCGGCCGATCGAGAAGCTAGAGGCGATCAGGGCCGCTCGACCCGATGCAAAACTGATAATCGATGTGAATCAAGGCTGGTCATTTGACGAACTTGTGGAGTACGCGCCACACTGTGCCCGACTCGATATAGCCATGATCGAACAACCGCTACCACGCGGTGATGATGCCGAATTAGAGGGCTACACCTCTCCAGTACCCCTGGGGGCAGATGAATCCTGTCTGAATTTACAGGAATTCGACATAACATCTCAGCGCTATCAGGTATTAAACATTAAGCTCGATAAATGCGGTGGGCTGACTGAAGCCTTGCACCTGGTGAAAGCAGCGCAGGATCGGGGGATGCAAATCATGATTGGCAATATGGCTGGAAGTTCCCTCTCGATGGCACCGAGTTTTGTGATCGGTCAATTCAGTCAATTTGTCGATATTGACGGGCCTTTGTTGTTAGAAGAAGACATTGTTAATGGCCTGGCATATTCAAGCTCCGGCGAGGTAGCACTCCCTCGACCAGAACTCTGGGGCTAAATAGATTCTAATAATTCTAATATGATACTGGCGGCTAGTTTAGCCCTAGGCTGTGTTTGAAGCGCGTTAAATAGTCTTACTATTCGCCTTGCATCAACCTCGCCTACGACACAACTAGCCGCCCACATTACATTAGAATTGGTTCATTGTGTTTAATGCGCCGCCCGCCTTAAGTGCCTGAGCACCGGAGAAGTATTCCTTGTGATCATCACCAATGTTGGAACCCGACATATCCTGATGTTTTACACAGGCCAGTGACTGTCGAATTTCCTTGCGTTGCACCTTCCTGACATACGCCAGCATACCATCGGCTCCAAAATAATCCTTCGCCAGGTTATCAGTTGAGAGTGCTGCCGTATGATAGGTTGGCAAGGTAATTAAATGATGGAAGATACCGGCCTGAGCGGCAGCGTCACGCTGGAAATTCCGGATTTGCTCATCGGCTTCTTCAGCTAACGCTGAACCGTCGTATTCGGCGCTCATCAGATTATCACGAATGTAGTCTGCCATATCACGACCCGACTCTAACCAGGCATCATACACTTGCTGGCGGAAATTCAATGTCCAATTGAATGACGGGCTGTTGTTATAGACTAATTTGGCATTGGGTACGACATCACGAATCCGGTTAACCATTCCAGCAATTTGTCCCAAGTGCGGCTTCTCAGTCTCAATCCAGAGCAGATCAGCACCATGTTGTAAGGAGGTGATACAATCTAAAACCACACGATCCTCACCACTCCCCTCTTTGAATCGAATCAGGCCATTAGGCAGGCGCTCGGGTTTAATCAAGCCATCTGTATTGCGAATCACCAAATCACCAAGGCCAATTTCATCCAATGACTTAACTGCATCGCCACGAATGAAGTCATTATATTGCGCAGCCAAATCGGACGGTGTCTGGGAAACAGGTATTTTTTGTGTCAACCCGGCACCAAGTGAATCGGTTCTGGCGACAATCACGCCATTTTCTACACCGAGTTCCATGAATGCATAGCGTACAGCCCGAATCTTCGCTAGGAAATCTTCATGAGGGACTGTTACCTTGCCATCCTGATGCCCGCATTGCTTGGCATCGCTTACCTGGTTTTCTATCTGTATACAACAGGCACCCGCCTCGATCATCTTTTTAGCGAGTAAATAGGTCGCCTCTTCATTCCCGAACCCAGCGTCGATATCTGCAATTATGGGAACAACATGGGTCTTGAAGTCATCGATCTGATTTAGAATCGCTCGTAGCTTGACCTCGTTGCCTTCCAGCCGGGCGTCATCCAATTGTCGAAATAAATGACTTAATTCCCTGGCATCAGCTTGCTTGAGGAAATCGTACAACTCCTTGATCAGGTCCGGCACGCTGGTTTTTTCGTGCATTGATTGATCGGGTAATGGCCCAAATTCACTGCGCATGGCGGCGATCATCCAGCCAGACAGGTATAGGTATCTCCCTTTTGTCTCACCGAAGTGCTTCTTGATGGAAATTAGCTTTTGCTGTCCGATGAAACCATGCCAACAGCCTAGTGACTGAGTATATTGATTGGGATCCGAATCATACGCTGCCATATCTTCGCGCATTATCTCAGCGGTATAGCGTGCAATATCGAGCCCTGTTGCAAAGCGATTCTGCAATTTCATGCGACTGATATTCTCAGCTGAGATACCATCGAATAGTACAGTGGATGTATCCAGTGTTTGCTGGGTCTGTTGAATCAGTTCATTGTAAGTAGTCATCATAGTCTCCCTGGTTTATTTCATGCGTAATCGGTAATCGTGTAAAACGGGTTCTGTATAGCCGTTGGGCTGTTTACAGCCCTCCAGAATTAGTTTCCTCGCCGCCTGGAAGGCGACGTTGTCAGCCAAATTCGATGCCATCGGCAGATAGTCGGGTGTGGACTCATTTTGTTTATCCACGACGACTGCCATGCGCTGCATTTCTTGCTCTACCTGTAAAGTCGTGCAGATCCCGTGTCGTAACCAATTGGCAATATGCTGGCTCGATATTCGTAATGTCGCGCGATCTTCCATCAGGCCGACATCATTGATGTCAGGCACTTTAGAGCAACCGATACCGAGTTGAATCCAGCGCACCATATACCCAAGGATGCCCTGGATGTTATTCGCGAGTTCCCGTTCGACGGTTTGCTTATCCAAGGGTTGTCTTAACAACGGAATGGTTAAAATGTCATCCAATGACGCGGTCGGGCGACGGGCTAATTCTGCTTGCACTGCATCCACATTTACCCGATGGTAATGCAGTGCATGCAAGGTAGCCGCAGTCGGAGAAGGAACCCAGGCTGTATCGGCTCCTGACTCAGGATGGGCCATTTTTTGTTCAAGCATTTGTGCCATTTCGTCTGGCATGGCCCACATACCCTTGCCTATCTGAGCTCGTCCTCGAAATCCAGTTCGCAAGCCGATATCTACATTCCATTGCTCATATGCATTAATCCACGGCTGTGCTTTGATATCTGCTTTTGGGAGAAATGGTCCTGCCTCCATACTGGTATGGATTTCATCTCCGGTGCGATCCAGGAAACCCGTATTAATGAAAAATACTCGTTCTTTCGCAGCACGGATGCAGGCCTTTAGGTTGACGGTAGTGCGTCTCTCCTCATCCATGATGCCGAGTTTGATCGTATTGGGCGCTAATTGGAGCAAGTCTTCTATGCGGGAGAATAATTCACACGTAAACGCAACCTCTTCAGGTCCGTGCATCTTTGGTTTTACGATGTAAATGCTGCCCTGACGTGAGTTATCTCCTGTCCGTAGATCTAGACTAGCAATGAGTGCCGTGAAGATGCCATCAATTAAACCTTCATAACATTCATTGCCCTGCTCATCGATAATCAGCGCTGATTTCATGAGATGTCCAACATTGCGAACGAGCAACAAGGCTGTGCCCTTTAGACGATACTCGAGACCATCTTTACCCGTAAAGCTCAGATCGGGCGCCATCTCCCGATCAACCCTGGTACCGTTTTTATTAAAACTTGTCCGTAAGTCACCCTGAATCAATCCTAGCCAGTTTGAATAGGCAGTTATCTTATCCTCAGGATCGACTGCCGATACGGAGTCTTCGAAATCAACGATTGTGGTTAATGCGGCTTCCATCAAAACGTCGTTAATACCCGCCGAGTCATGACGACCAATATCACCGGAACGATTGATACGGATTTCAACATGTAGCCCATTGTTCTGAAGTACGATTGAATCCGGGGCATCCGGTCGACCAGAAAATGCTTTAAACTGACCTGGTTGTGCCAGGCCGGTGCAGGAGCCATCTTCGAAATACGCCAGCAGGTGTTGATAATATAGGCCATATCCAATGACATCCTTGTGCGAACCATGATTTAGCGGAAACGTGGCATCAAGAAACTCGCGTACAAATCGTATTACTTTACGACCGCGGGCAGGATTATACCCCCGGCCGGCATGGTATTCGTTTTCATCAGGTATAACATCTGTGCCATACAGGGCGTCATATAGACTCCCCCATCGGGCGTTAGCAGCATTTAATACGAAACGACTATTATCGACTGGAACGACCAGCTGTGGACCCGAGATCTCAGCGACCTCGGCATCTATGTTTGATGGTGTGATGATGAAATCGCCCGCATCCTCACACAAATAACCAATGTCTGAGAGAAAACGTTTGTATTCAGTCAGAGTAAAGTTGGACCCATTCGTCTGATGATAAGCATCCAACTGTTGCTGGATTCTGTCTCGTTTAACAAGCAATGCCTCGTTTTTGGGTGTGAGATCTTTTAGTAACTCAACCACTCCTAGCCAGAATTCATTCACATCAAAATCAGTCTGATTCAGCACCTTCTGATTGATGAACGTCATGAAGTCTTCGTGGATCTTATATTGGTTGATCGTTGGCATTGTCATTGTCTTACCTCTTCAGTAATTGACTCAGTTCAGGAAAGAGTGTAAAACATAAATTATTAAATTTTCACAATAAAAATTTTACAGTGTAAATTTTACAAAATGAAAGTTAACAAGACCCTGATCCGCAAGTCTCATTTCCTGGGTACCAAAATCCGTAATCTCAGGAAACGCAACCATTTAACGATGGATGATCTATCCTCTCGCTGTATGAAAGTGGATCGTGATGCAGCGCCATCTGTGTCATATCTATCCATGATCGAACGAGGCAAACGCGTACCAAGCGAGGAAATGCTGAGGGTCATCGCGACCGTATTTCAGAAGGACATTGAATATTTTCTTGATGGTGCAGAAGGTGATGCCAACCTAGGGGATCACATCATTCCTGATAAAGGTTCTAAGGGCGGTATCCATGGCATGCCGTTGGAACCGAGTTTCCTGTTCTCAAATGAAATATTGCAAATCGCAATTCCTGAATTACTCTCTCAAACAGGCACTACAGGCCGGCAATTTGCACACTTGCTGATACGTGCACATCAGGAACATCACCAAAATCATTTCCCTGATCTCGAACGCGCGGCCGAAGAAATCGGGCAAAAGCGCATGCCAATAACGGTGACAGAGCTGACAGATATCCTGACTTCATTCGGGATTAAAACACGATGGTTCAATAAAATACCCGCAACCATTGCCGATGAGGTATCGACCAGTAATAAAGCCGTAGTCAGTTCTTTCTTTGGCGCCAAGAATACCGTTTATCTGAACAGCCTATTACGCAAGAATACAGCCCGACTGAAATATGATCTGGCGGTCCATATTGGCCATTGTGTGCTCCATAATCGTGATGGAATCAAGAGTATCATGGTTGCCGGTACGGGCAACTCAACCATTAATGATGGCAGCCCTGAAAGTGGCAGTGACGTTGATATCGAAGACATACTCACGGCATGGCGTGATTTCGAATGCAGTTTTTTTGCCGGAGCCCTGTTATGTCCCAAGGTACCATTCAGACAGTTGTTAGACCGTACCAGTTATCACGTAAATTCAGGCCGCTCTATCGAAGTGTCTCCAGCCGTCACCATGCGTAGGATGACAGCCGTTTCGCCCTACCCCCATTGGCATTTTTTCGATGCCTATGCGCCCGGTAAGCTAAAGGCTGTGTATCGTGGGAATGGTATCCCCCTACCCTGGGGCAATATGAGAATTGTGGAAGACCCCTGCCAGCACTGGGCTGTGTTTCGCAATATCAATAACCCTTTGGCGAATGGTGAAGCTCAAATATCAATATTAAATCGCCGTGGAAAACCAAGGATCTATGTCTGTGAGTCAGTGAACACGACAGACTTATCGGGTGAAAACCACGTATTGTGTGCTGGTGTCGATCTCAATCCTGCGATCGATGCGCAGGGAAAGGATGCCAATGCCATCGCAGAGGAAATCCGCGATGTCTGCATCGAGAATGGCGGCACCGCCAAGCTACCCGTTAAATTACGCCAGGATCTGGAGAGTGTATCGCGGATACTGAACATCGGCTGGATAGAAGAAGGAAGTGATAGTGAAGCACGGCTGATCTGTTCACGTGGAAATATTTGCCCTCGAAAACCGACTTGTTATGAGTTGGGTGAGCGCTGCTCTATTTAATGGATGAGCCAATCATGAACTATGATATTGAACTGACAGAATCTGCATTAGATGCAGATGAACAGCGGCTAGTAACAGCTGGCTTCGAGGCGCATTCTCGTCTATACCAGGCGCCGGTATATGAGTCGCAACCACTCGCCTGGAAAATGTATTCTTCAAGTAAGGAGTTGATCGCCGTGTTGACGGCGAGGCTGTTATGGGACTGGGTGTATATTGATGAATTATTCGTCACTGAAGCTCATCGTGGTAACGGACTTGGTAAACGACTCATGCAGGAAGCGGAATTACATGCTGTTAATGATGGCTTAGCCGGTCTATGGTTATGGACACAAAGTTGGCAGGCAGAAGATTTCTACAAACAACTCGGGTATGAAGAATTCTGTCGTTTCCCTGACTTCCCCAAGGGATATGAACGAATCGGGCTGCGAAAAAATCTTGCGTCCTAGTCCATGATTTGTTCGACTCTATTTCGACCATTCGCCTTGGCATGATAGAGTGCTTTATCGGCACGCATGATATTGGCATCAAGATCGAGACCAATCATCTCAACCACCCCAAAACTAGAGGTAAGCTTAAAGCTGGAATTCGGTACGACAATTTCCGTTTGTTCAGTGAGCGAACGCATACGCTCTGCCACGTCCATAGCGCCCTGCAAGTCTGTTTGTGGAAGTAAAACAATAAATTCCTCACCACCAAAACGAGCCAACATATCCATTTCCCGGACACTATCCGCAAGAATTGAGCTGATGGTTTTGATTGCCCGATCCCCAGTAGCATGACCGAATGTGTCATTGATACTTTTAAATTGGTCAATATCGCAGAGAATAATACACATAGGAAAATCTGCACGCCGTCCACTGCGAATTAACTTTGTCGCCCTCTCGATAAAAAAGCGTCTGTTATTCAATCCTGTCAGTTCATCCGTTTCCGCGTGCGTCTGTTGTTTGGCAATTTCATCAGATAGAATCAGGCTAGATATGCTACCAAATAAACTTATGTAAAAAATGCTGTAGCAAAACACCGCATATTCATAAGAATCTAAGATGCCCATGTAGATAAGGCTGGCACCAATAACGACAGCACATACCGAAATCAATAGACTGGCCATCGCAGCCTTCTTACCCTTGCTATTTCGCTCCATTAACAGGGCACGATAAATCAACACACAACAGAGTAACCAGATCGTGAAAGTTACGATTAGGCCGACGATAAAATTGGTCATTGGAATAATGACAATGGCCTGGACGACACTGAGTATGCTCGCTAGGACGATCAGCACCAGAAGATTGTATGTCCCCTGTCCGGCGCGAACTCGAAAACCATTGACCAATAAAAAGAAGGCGAGGTATTGCACCAGATGTGCGACGACTGTGAGCCATACATCTGACATATCTGAGCGAGCTAGGAAGAGTACCCAACTAATTGCAATGAAGAAAAAGAAATGAGAAAAATAACGAATTTGGGTAATTTGCACCGCTTCACCCCTGGGGATGGCGAACCAGATAAAAATCCCACAAGTTAATGCTGTCAGAGCTGTTAATACGACGACATAGGTGTCAACAGTTAGAATCATTACTTCTAGTTATTCAAAAGCGGAATAGCTATCATATACCAACGACCACGACCAATGCACACAAAATTAGGGCTATCAAATGACGCAACATCCCGAACTGAACAATCTAACCGCACCGGAAGCCTATCAATTATTACAGGACAATCCTGCCGCAAAATTAATCGATATTCGCACTTTGATGGAGTACCAATTTGTTGGCCATCCAGTCGACTGCATCCATATCCCATGGAAAGAAGTACCCGGATGGGTGGAAAATGAACAATTCGTAGCGGAGGTTAAACAGGCCTTAGAAAGCAGTGAAGCGCAGGAGATACCGGTCATTCTCTTGTGTCGTAGCGGAACACGGTCAATCCCTGCGGGGAATAAACTGATTGAGGCTGGATTCAGTCATGTCAGCCATGTCAGTGATGGATTTGAAGGAGATTTAGACGACAATGGCCATCGAGGCAACATTAATGGCTGGCGTTTCCACAACTTGCCCTGGTTGCAAAGCTGATAGCTAACTACCAATCAACCGATTAGTGACCGTAATTATGAACAAAATCCTACAGCAAACCATCCTGCTCACCCTCTGTCTCATTATGTTTGGTGACGCCTCAGCGAACGATAGTCAGTTGGCTGATAGGCGACCGTTTATACCAATGATTGATGACCATTGGATTGGCAACGGTATTTCATATGGTGCATACCGAGACGGTGAAATAGTGGATGTAGATCTGACATCAGCTGAGCATATATTAGAAGACATGGTGATTCTCAAGCCTCGCTGGCAACTCATCCGTTTGTACGGCGCGGATCAACAGGCTGAAAATATTTTGCAGGTCATCCATGACAATAATCTACCAATTAAAGTCATGCAGGGAATCTGGTTAGATGCCAATGACTCCGCAGCAGATAATCAGGAGCAGGTAGATAAAGGCATCGCGCTTGCCAATACTTACTCTGACATCATTGTCGCTGTAAACGTCGGCAACGAAATCTTCGTCGACTGGTCTTATCACCGAATCGATGATATTGACGGTGTCATTAAGCAAATCCGTCAAGTCCGTGCGAGCATAAAACAACCTGTCACAGTCAGTGACGATTATAATTTCTGGAATAAGGAGCATGCCAAGAAGGTTGCTGCGGAATTAGACTTCATTTGCCTTCATGCCTATGCATTCTGGAATAACAAACCACTGGATGTTGCCATGCAGTGGACAGTTGACACCTACAATGACATCCAGAACTTGTATCCCGAAATGACGATTGCCTATTGTGAAACCGGCTGGCCCACGAGCAGAATTTATGATGATGGCAGTTACGAGGGTGGACTAATTGGCGTAGCTGGAGAATCTGAACAAAAGCGATTCTTCGAACAATATGATCAATGGGTTAACGACAATAACATCATTTCATTTTACTTCTCGTCATTCGATGAGCAATGGAAAGGTGGGTTCGATGGCAAAAATGCCATGGCAAAAGCCGAGAAACACTGGGGACTCTATAAATCAGACCGTACACCGAAGCAGGCACTCCAGGAAGACTAATCATATGACTTCTGTCAGGCTAATGAATCGCGTCAATCCCCTTACCGAGAGAGAGTCTGAAGAAGTAGAAACACCATACAGCCGTGATCATTGGCGCATCGTTGAGTGCCCTACTGATGGCATGATTTATCTTAAGAATCCGCCAGAGAACATGGTACAAAAGGATCAAACTGCCAGAGTAGACAGCGGTATTGAGCCGAAGTCACAACGGCACGTGGACGAACCTTTTCGCACTGCAATAAGCTCACTACTAAAGCTGTTGCGTACCAAAATACGTAAGCGCGCGTCAGTAGAAATCGAATCCGAACGACTGTTGATCCGATTACGCGGCGAATCAGATCAACCGACAGTGGTCGATATAGGTTGTGGTACAGGACAAAACTTGCTTCGCATAACGTCCTATATGTTGGATGAATATGGAATGAATATTGAACCTGTTGGCATTGAGGGTTCACATGAGCAAGCTCATCAAGCCGATAATCAGTTAAAAGCCGTCGGTGGTTACTGTGTTCATAACAGTGCGATAGATGGTTTGGCGGCCATTGCCGAAAATAGTATCGATCTGATTATCCTTTGCTCCTTTCTTCAACATGAAATCAAGCCAATGGAACTGCTACGGCAGTGCCATGCCAAACTATCAGAGCATGGCCGACTATTAATCAAAGTGCCAAACTACGATTGTAAGAATCGTAAATACAGACAGGAGAAATGGTGCGGTTTTCGCTATCCTGACCATGTAAACTATTTTGTGCCGAAAACACTCCATAACATGATCGAAAAAGCTGGCTTAAGCTGTCGTAACCTACGAGCCCAACCTTTTAACGATAACATGTGGGCAATTGCCGGAAAATAACTAATCTGTGTCGCGAGTGTATTTGAGTAATGCCTCAATGACTCGTTGCATATCGAGTGGCTTCGGCAGGTGTGCATTCATCCCAACCTGATAACACCGGTCGATATCAGACTGCATCACATTAGCGGATAATGCGATGATAGGTAACCGTGTGTTTCTCGGTTGCTTACGAATCAGTATGGTGGCTGCATAGCCGTCCAGTACGGGCATCTGAAGGTCCATCAACACGGCATCGAAGTCTTTTTCCTCACAAATCGCAACAGCTGACTGGCCATCATCTGCCGTCGTTACCTCAATTCCAACTCGGGTTAATAGTTTCTCAGCGACCATGAGGTTGACCTTATTATCATCAACGATTAAGACACTTTTCTGAGCAAGTTGCTTGCGATAGGTATCCATATCCAAGGTTGATTTTTTTACATCCTTGACCTCATCCTCGATATCAGGCGACTGTTCAACCAGCTGTTGATGAATTCTAAATGTAAAGGTACTACCAACTTCTACCTCACTCTCAACACTGATGTCTCCATTCATCAACTCAACCAGATGTTTAGTAATCGCAAGTCCTAATCCTGTCCCGCCATAAACACGGGAAATGGACGAATCCGCTTGTGAGTAAGTTTTGAATAAGCGAGACATCTGCAATCCGCTCATGCCTATTCCTGTGTCCTTTACAGAGAACCTGACGCGCATATTATCACCGTCAATGTGCTCTACCGCGATCGAGAGATCAATACTGCCATGGTGTGTGAATTTCGCCGCATTGTTACACAGATTCAGCAAAATCTGACCTAGACGTAAGCGGTCACCACTAAGCATTTCAGGAACATCATCAGCAACATGTATATGAAACTCTACCGGGCGATTGTTAATGAGCAGTTCTATTTGAGAACGTAGATGAGTTAACACCGCATTGAGTTGATACGGCTTGTTAACCAGCTCAAGTTTTCCCGATTCAATTTTCGATAAATCCAGAATGTCATTTATAAGCATCAATAGCGTATCAGAGGATGAGTGAATTACCTCAAGGTTCTTACTCTGCTCTTCAGTGAGGCCAGAGTCTCGTAGCACCTGACACATCCCTAACACTGCATTCATAGGAGTTCTAATTTCATGACTCATGCTTGCCAGAAATTCTGATTTTGCCTGATTTGCTTTCTCAGCAATTTTGGACGCATTCTGTAATTGCAATTCCACCTTGCGGCGCTCTGATATTTCTCTTGATAGACGCCTGTTAGAGAGTGAAAAGAAAACAATGATTGCGAATAAGGCTGTCCCTACGGGAACAGTCCATTGTAGGATCGTCTCTAGAGTCAACCCTTCATTGATCTGGATTGCCAGCCAGTTGTTAGCAATTTGTTGCCTTTGTCGAAAACTCATACCGTCAATCACCTTATTCAGGATAGGTACTAGCGGCTCGAGTCCTTTTCGGACGGCAAATGAGAAATTGTAGGTATAATCCGCCACCGACGTAATATTGAGTTCATGCAAATCATTCTTATCAATCTCATAATTGACTGACTGCAATGCGCCAATATAGGCATCTATCTCACCTGACGCCACTCTGCGTAATCCGTCTAGTGTTCCTTCGACCCCGATGATATTCAGTTCAGGGTGATCATTGAGCAGAAATTCATTGAGGACATAACCTCGAATGGCTCCAACTTTAAGATTCTGATATTCCTCGATTCTATTGCCATAGAAACTACCTTTTTTCGTGACCACTACTGAGGGCATTGAAAAATAGGGAACGGTAAAATTAATGAGCTCAGCCCTACTGTCGGTCCTTACGACTCCGGCCATGACATCAATTTTTCCTTCTTTGAGGAGTTCGAATGCTTCACGCCATTGATACTGGGTTAGCTTAACTAGCGTTAGACCGAGGGTATCGGATGTGTGTTGAACGTAATCACCGACGATACCTCCCAGATTATTCTCCTGATCCACAAATTCGAACGGATGATAGTCGTGCTCTACGCCAAGGGTCAGGTTATTATTTGCAGATAACCACATCTGTTCTGCGTAAGTCAGTGAATCTAAGACTACCCTATCCTGAAAGAAAGGCTCGATAGCCGGTAGCCATTTTTTCTCCAATGCGATGAGTTGCTCGACAGGAATTGAATTAAAACCATCATTGATGATGCTGACGAGCTCGCCTTTGTCTTTCTGAATCACCGGATGGGTAGTGTTAGTCAGTAATTTCTCTTCGGAGAAATAAAAAACGCCCTCGAGTCCCATGAGTGATACTTGATTAATAAGAAAAGGCAATTCACTAACAACGGCATCTACCTCGCCATTAAGCAAGTCCTGCAGTGTTTTGCGTATGCCATTATGTTCTAGTAGTTTCAGTTTAGGGAAATTTTGCGCCAGATACTCATGCTGGAAACTACCTTCTTGTACTGCTACCAGGATATCTGTTTGAGTAGAAAGTGGTGATCCAAGATGTTTTTTATCTTTATAAAGGATGCCAGTATCGACTTCATGAATGGGTGTCGCAAATGCAGCCCATTCCAGTCTACTGTCATTGATAAACAAACCGGAGTGGATGGCCTCACCATCCTTGACCATCTGTATGGATTCATCAAATTCCAGTAGCTGTGTCTCAATCGGTATGCCGCTAGTTTCAGACCACAGACGCCACATTTCAATGTACAGGCCTGTATGGGTACCATCGGGCAAAGCGAATGAAAAAGGAGCATTATTTGTGAATGAGACGATTTTCAGCGGTTCGGATTCGACGTCGGCAGCGATGATTCGGCCCGACATCATCATAACAACTAATGCACTCAGTGTTATATAAACAACATGTTTGTAAGACAAAGTTCTTCGCAATTTGAACACGCGCATTGTCACTCAACAGCTAAACATGTACCTATATTAGCACTTTATTACATTTTTGGGAGAGTAACTTAATGCGACGTCCATGCGATGCGTACAGGGACATTTTTAAATGCGGGCGTTTTACTCCTGGGATCGCAGTCTGTTTTGGTAAGCACATTCGCTTCAGGGTAATAGGTCATCACATTCCCTGCTGGTAGGTCAAAAACACACACGGTCAGTCCTCTCATCACTCCGCTATCAGAATGAACGTCCACCTGATCACCCGGTTTGAGACCCATCTCATCGAGATCCTGTTGTGACATCAGAACTGACCAACGGCTCAGGGTATTGCGATAGGCGTCTTTTTCCTCATAAATAATCGAATTAAACTGTCCCTCGCTTCGGATGCTGCTCATTCGGAATGGGAACTCAAAGGTCGGTCCAGTTTCACCAGGGAGGTTGCGCACCTGAAATTCTGCTCTCCCGCTATCAGTATTGAATGAGGGGGTGTGCTTGATGCGCCCCTGAATATGGAACTCCCTTCTGGCCACATCAATGTCCTTGAGTTGCTCCATACCGGGAATTATTTTTGCGATGGCATGCCTTACTCTGGTGTGATCCTTGAAGGCTCCGACATCGAACGGCAAATCAGGGAATAGCATAGCCATGATATCGGTTAGGATGACAGATTCAGGGCGTACGTTGTCATATCGTCTGATTCCACCATCGGAAAGGCGAACATAGTTAAACATCGACTCTTGTGTCGTTTTTTGCCATTCCTCATCTCTCGCAGTGACGGGCAGTATGATGACGTCACCATCGACACCGTTCACATGACCAGAGTTAATCGAAGTGGTTAAAAAGATTTTCGTCTTGATACGATCTAATGCCCGTCTCGCAAATTCACTGTCGGGTGTTGCCGCAAAGAGATTTCCACCCATTATCAGCGCTAAATCCATATTGTCGTTTGCCGCAGATTCGAGACACGCCAAGGTATCCAGCCCCTCGTGCCGAGTGAGGCTCAGATTAAACTCCTTTTCCATCGCCCGCATGACGTCCGCACTCAGCACAGGCTTCACGCCAATCGTACCAATTCCCTGAACATTCGAATGGCCTCGTAATGGCAAAAGACCAGCATTCGGCCTGCCAACCATACCCCTTAACAATGCCAGATTAGCCACATACTCCACATTCTCTACCCCATTGGTATGGTGTGTTAACCCCATGCCCCAGGCAAAGACAGCATTGTTAGATCGCACATACGCTGTAGCGACAGCATAGATGTCTGATTTGCTCAGCCCACTGATGGCTTCTATTTCAGACCAGCCTGTATCACTTACTTGTTGCTTGTATTCAATATAATGATTTGTATATTCGTCAATAAATTCAATGGCGACACCACCTAGTTCTATAACTGCTTTCGCCAGACCAATTAGCACCGCCACATCGGAACCAATCCGGGGTTGCAGGTAAAAACTGGCTATCTCATCACCGCCCTTAATCATAGATTTAGGGCTTTTCGGCACGGCAAACTTTACTAATCCTGGCTCTTTCGCAGGATTTATCACGACCACATCCCCCCCCCGATCGCGCACTGCCTTGAGTTGGTGAATAAAGCGTGGATGATTTGAGGCCGGGTTAGCGCCTATGACAAATACCATATCCGCGCCACTGAGATCGGCCAATTCAACGGTGGCAGTGCCAGTACCAATGGTTGTCGAGAGTCCCTCAGAGGTTGCCTGGTGACAGTAATATGAACAGTTATTGACGTTGTTTGTGCCATAGATTCGGGCAAACAATTGCAGAACAAAAGCGGCCTCATTGGATGAACGGCCAGAAGAATAAAAGAAACTGTTAGATGCTTGAGTTGATTTGAACGCGTTCGCTGTTGCCTCGAGCGCCTCTTCCCAACTGACGGGCGAATAGTGGTGTTGTTGTGCTCTTTTTAATAAAGGTGTTGTCAGTCGGCCTAATCGGTCTAGTTCACGTCCGGTCAGTTCGGCGAGTTCCGGTATGGAATGTTCGAATATTTCCGGAGGGATAGCAGGTTGTATATCACTGGAATGAGCCTGCACCGATTTATTACAGACAGATGGGAACTCTCCCAGTTCATTCACCATTCCGCCCTTCTGACCACCCATGCCCAGGCCACAGGCTTTACAGGTATTGTTAGCTGATAAGGCTTTACCCGCATTGAGAGGACCAATTCGACGCACCGTATCGAGCGTATATAAGACCTTCTTAAATCCACCGCCGATAGTTTTATCTGACACTTTACTCATGCGGGTCATTTCGCTTAAGCCAGTCCCTGATTATTGCTTCTGTAATCTCTGGACGGTCTTTAATGAATCCATGGGCAGCGCCCGGTATCACTGCCAACTGGGCGCCAGGTGCCAGCGTTATATAATTTTGCACTGTATCGATTCGTGCAGAATCATACTGCCCAATTAAGAATAACAGCCTGCTGGCATTAACTTCAGATAAAAGATTTACCGCATCAAAGGATTTCAGACTGCCAGTCGATGAAAACTCACTGGGGCCCCACATCGTGCGATACATTAATTCATTGGACCCGTTGCCACCAATCGTCTCATCATACGCCAAAGCCTGCTTCGTTTTTTCGCTTGGCTGATAATGGGTCGAATACAATTTCCTATAGGCTTGAGTACATTCCTCTTTGGCAGGAGGGTTCTCAGATTCACATTGGCGCAATGTCTCCTGCACTAACTCTGGCGCCGCCTTTATGAGCAGATTGGCATCCATTATCCAATGTGGAGTAGAAATAAACGTGCCGCCTAAAACAGTTGAAGCGACCCGCTCGGGATGTTTTGCCGTGTATAGTAATGCCAACGCTGAACCCCAACTCTGCCCAACGATGTGCCACCGGTCTATGCCGATTTCATTGCGGATGGACTCTATTGCCTCTACGAATCGTTCAGGGCGCCAATTATCTGGGTTATTCGGTTGTTCCGATCGCCCACTACCCAATTGATCATACATAATGACTGATCGCTCATCTGCAAGACGTGTCAGTGCAGCGAACCCGTTATGGGTTCCTCCTGGACCACCATGTATAAATAACACCGGCAGTGTGCTTTCATGATGCAATCCATTCACTCGAACATATATTTTTCCGCCTTCCACTGGCACCATCAGTTCTTTTTCAGGCATGGCGAACGGAGGAACTTCGGCGAATGATGCCGTTGAATTTATTATCAACAGGAGCAAACTGGCGAGTGAGATTTTTGCGATAATAGATTTCAAGATGTAATCCTTTGGGGATTTTATTATTAGTCAAATATACATAACTGTTATCACAATTTCTTCTAAGACCCACAAAAAAGAACTATGATTGATTGTATATTCATAAAAAAAGGGTGAAAGCGATGCCTGTGAGCGAGACTGAAGATAGCGATCTCATCTTTTACACCAATCCACAATCGCGTGGTCAAATCGTTCGCTGGATGCTAGAGGAAGTTGGCATTTCATACCAGCAAGTGATTCTTGAGTATGGTGGTTCAATGAAGGGTGAAGACTACCTCAAGGTCAATCCGATGGGTAAAGTGCCAGCAATCAAGCATAAAAACCAAGTCGTCACTGAATGCGCAGCCATTTGCGCCTATCTCGCGGATGCGTTTCCTGATGCTGATCTTGCCCCCCCCTTGAGCGAAAGGGCTGAGTATTACCGCTGGTTATTTTTTGCATCTGGCCCACTCGAGGCCGCAATCACTGACCGAAATTTGCAGATAGACGTGACTGCCGAGCAAGAACGAATGGTTGGCTATGGCAACTACAATAAAGTACTTGATGTGCTCTCACATAGGCTACTTGATTCAGAATACATCGCTGGCGATCAATTTACTGCAGCAGACGTATACGTCGGTTCTCATGTCAGTTGGGGACTATTATTTGGTACCATGGAATTGCGCCCGGGATTCAAGGAGTATGCTGATCGCTTGATGAAAAGAGACGCATTCAAGGCTGCGAAAGCAATTGATACCGCACTTATGTAAAAATAATTAGGAGACTGTAATGGAACTCGAAACACTTGCCATGAAGGCACTGTTGTATCTCACCCTGGCCTTTATGTTTCTACTTCTATTCGCACTGATTACCATCATTGTGATGTATGTCGTTGATGTCACGCAGACTAAACATACCATCAGACGGAATTACCCAGTAGTCGGTCGCTTCAGATATATTTTCGAACATATGGGTGAGTTCTTTCGACAATACTTTTTTGCGATGGATCGTGAGGAACTGCCGTTTAACCGTGCACAACGCAGCTGGGTATATCGTGCAGCGAAGAACGTGAATCGCAATATCGCATTCGGCTCGACTCGTGACATCAGCCAGAATGGCACCATTATTTTTCTTAATTCAGCATTTCCTACTCTCGATGAGGATGCTACACCTGCCCAGCCACTTGTGATCGGGCCTGATTGTGAAAAACCCTACGAGGCGCCATCATTTTTCAATATCTCGGGGATGAGTTATGGCTCTCTCTCCAAGCCGGCAATTCAGGCACTATCTTATGGCGCTTCTAAGGCCAACTGCTGGTTAAATACTGGTGAGGGCGGGCTCTCAGACTATCATCTACAAGGCGGCTGTGACATCGTCATGCAGATTGGAACCGCGAAGTATGGCGTGCGTGATGAGGAAGGAAAACTATGTGATGAAAAGTTGCGTGAGAAAGCAGCATTACCGCAAGTCAGGATGTTTGAAATCAAACTAAGTCAGGGCGCGAAGCCTGGCAAGGGCGGGATTCTTCCAGCTCATAAAGTCACGGCGGAAATTGCTAAAATACGAGGCATAAAACAAGGTGAGGCCTCAATTTCTCCGAATGGTCATCCAGATATTCGAAACGTCGGTGACCTGCTAGATATGATTGGACATATTCGAAAAGTGACGGGAAAGCCCGTGGGTTTCAAAGCCGTGATTGGCGATTCACATTGGTTGACTGATCTGTTTGAATTAATTAAACAACGTGGTCTCGATTCTGCTCCAGACTTTATTACGATTGATAGTGCAGATGGTGGCACAGGGGCCGCACCACAGCCGCTCATGGATTATGTTGGCTTACAAGTGCGAGATACCCTACCCTGGCTAGTGTCTCATTTGAAAGGCCATGGGTTACGTGAACGGATCCGTGTCATTGTATCAGGAAAAATGATAACACCTTCCAAGGTTGCCTGGGCTTTGTGTATGGGTGCCGATTTCGTCGTCAGTGGCCGCGGTTTTATGTTTGCCATGGGCTGTATCCAGGCGCTGCAATGTAATCAGAACACATGTCCAACAGGGATCACTACCCATAATGCCAAATTGCAGAGGGGGCTGGTGTCTACTCTGAAATCAGTCCGTGTTGCCAATTATCACAAGACACTACAATATGATGTCGGCATGATCGCCCACTCGTGTGGTGTCAGTGACCCGCGTAAACTAGAACCCAAACATGTCCACGTGGTAAATCAGAGCAACAGAATGCCCGCCACGGCGAAGTATCATCATGAGGAAATCGGAACGTAAATATTACCCATCAAATAGTTATAAACCCAAGTCCAGAGACGGGACTCAAGAAAACTTTTGCTTTAAAAATTTTGTAGCTGGCACCTCGAATAGCCGATACGATATGATGCCAGCTATAGTGCAACTGATGATAGACACTACAAATACGACTAAATCAAAGAATAATGATGAGTAACTTATTTTTGACCAGACAAAACCAATGACGTACAAAACGAATGTGTGCACCAGGTAGAGCGAGTAAGATGAATCACCAATCATTCTAAACAATCTGATTTTTACGATGTTGTAATTTGATTCCAACACTAATGCCAACATCACTATACCGAAACTTGGTATGCCCCACCCGAATGCGTTGTGCAAACTTACAGTGCCAGTTTCTTGTGCAATTAACAGAGCCAAGCCAGCAAAAAATACCAAAAGTGAAAAGTATAAGCCGGGGAGTTTATTCTGAATATATAAATATCCTAAGATTGTGCCAGCTAAAAACTCTAACAATAACAGGTTAGTGTATGTAATCCATAATTCGTTTTCTATAGTTATTGCGACTCCCAATAGTGGCAACACAATTAATGTTGTTGTCAAAACTGATGCTCTAATTCTCTGATCAAGCATCAGAAC
Source organism: Enterobacterales bacterium (assembly GCA_965250035.1). GTDB lineage: Bacteria > Pseudomonadota > Gammaproteobacteria > Enterobacterales > CAXRAF01. The sequence continues at coordinate 1,325,443 of OZ252282.1, forward strand.
TAAAGCAAAAACAAAATAGAAAAACATTTCATAATTCAAGGTCCAACCCTGAAACAATATAGGCCAAATGTCCGATTCAGATTTTGGATGGTAGTCTGGTATAAATAATAACGAAGAAATTGAGTGGCTTAAATCAAATGTCGCTGTATTTAACAGAGAAGGCAAAAATATTGCTAAGAAGATCATCACAAATGTATACAGCCAATATAAAGGTACGATCCTAATAAGCCTGTCTCTTATGAATTCAAGAGATGAAAAATTACGCTTATTCGTTATGTAAACCATGATAAAGCCGCTTATAACAAAAAATATATCTACCCCAGCTGCACCAAGGTGAGAATTAATATTTATTTCCCCACTTCCATGCCGGCTCAGTTGCATGAGGAAGTGATGAACGACCACCATCATTGCTGCAAGCCCTCTGAGGTATTGAATTAGTATTAGCATATGGAGGCTCGGAGTTGGATATATAGGATTAGTAACTAGAACAAGCCAACGGCCAATTCGGCCCATAGTAGCAAGAAAGTAGTGATGATCAGTGTGACGATGACTGGGTAGTATTTCTTGTGAATGGTTCTATAGCCGAGGATGAGAAGAGAACCACTAACAAAGAGCATCATACCCATCACAATAAAATCCATAAGTCCCCAATTTACCTCAGTGGTCACTTGCATAAATGTAAGAGGAATCAGGAGTAACAAGACTGTTATTCCTGCGAGCCAGATGAATGGTTTGTTTTGATCTAATTGCATTGGAATAAAATACGCTGATCGGATGATGAAAGCAATCAGGAATCTTGGGTGAATTTCTCCTGAGTCATAAATACTCACGGGCTCATTCTTCGAATTCGGCCCGACATTCAAACACAAAAAAAACCTGCACAATGCAGGTTTCTTTTGAATTTGGTAGTCGCGAGTGAATTCGAATCACCGACCTCTACCATGTCAAGGCAAAAGCTCATCCCTAACTAACTGTATATTATGAGATAAATATCTCATGGCACAAGCATGGCACACGTGATATATTAAGTCAAATGATGTTAAAGTAACAAAAATGATTCTATATTAAGGCGCCAATGGCCACGATCACACCTAGAATATCTAAAAAGGGAATTAAAAGTTATAAAGTAAGAGCGCAGATTGCTGGTGTGAAGCCACGGTATAAAACTTTTAAAATCAAGGCTCAGGCAGTCCAATGGGGCCGAGAAACCGAGTTAGAGATGACTACGCTGCGTGACAAAGGGATCAGTGATTTTAAGTTATCTAAAATTCTTGCTCTCTATGAGAATGAATACTCTGATTCATCAAGTCGGCCAGAGTATGAAAAAGCACGAATTAAGTTGTTTAGAGACTCTCCTCTAGGAAATGTCAAGGCTAGTGAACTACAGCCGCTTCACATAATAAACTGGATAAAAGAACGAGCGAAAAAAGTTACAGGCGCCACCATTGACAGAAACCTATCAACCTTATCTAACGCAATTGTATTTGCAAATGCAGAGCTGAATGCTCGCATTAATATCGATGTGATAAAAAGTGCTAAGAAGCACTGCAATCAAAGGAAGATTATCGCGAAGTCTCAAGCTCGCGCTATAAGAGTAACTGATAAGCAACTAGAATCGATATTGCAACATTCCCAATCAGAGGGTCTGTCAGACTATGCAATATTTGCAATCGAGACTGCTATGAGAAGAGGAGAGATAGTAAAATTAGAGTGGTCTATGTTCACAGAAGTTCAAGGCAACTATGTTCTAAACCTTCCCGCAGGCATTACCAAAACAGGTAAAGCCAGGACAGTTCCATTAACACCCAAAGCTCTAAAAATATTAAATAAATTTACTAAATCAGATGGACTGGTGTTCACGTCATTTAACCGAAGCGATGGTATTTCACTCGCTTTTAGAAGAGCAAGTAAACGCGCCAAGCTATCACATATACGATTCCATGATTTGAGACATGAAGCTACCAGCAGATTATTTGAGCTTGGATTATCAACAGAACAAGTTATGTCGATCACCGGGCATGAAGATTATAGATCGATCGCCAGATACACACATCTAAGTGATGTTAGTGTGGCTGAAGCCTTATCAAATGCACTGGGTATTAGACATGACTAACTGCTCTAAGCTCACAGATGAAGTACTTTTAGCAGAGCTGTCCAGAATTCTGAAAGTTGGAGTTGATGATAATCGGTTAGTTATTTTATTAGATTATTTTCGCGTGGCTTCTTTAGTCCAGAAGAACCATGACATATTACGTTATGAGGAGCAACAGCGAGGACTCGATAGAAACAGTATAAATTCTACTTTATCCTCACTTCAAGCCAGTCTGGATGAAGTAGAAAATTTATTAAAAAAATTACAAGGTGCGCCACTTTGGGACATTAATAAGCTAAGCGAAGAAAACTGCCTTGGGGTCAAATACTTCTTACCACTGCCTCGCATACAACAAGAAAAAAGGTATGAAAATCTTCTCGATGTAGACGAAGTCACTGGTGAAACTATTGAGGCATCACCACCAGAAGATAAATTCTTACCTGCGATCGAAAGTTTGAAGAGAGGGGTGTCTCGATATATTGATAGTTACCCAGCTCCAAGTCCAGGACCGTCAAAAAACTATGAATATTTTTTTGGAATATCGACCATTTTAAATGGGATACTTGAATCATTTCCTAAGTATCATCCTGGCGATAAATTGGTCTCAAGAGAACAAGTATCAACCAAAATCGTGGATTTGTGGTTATTGCAGTTTCAGGACCGTTTAACCCATGATGGAGAAAGCAAGGATCCTTCTAGGCTCATCAACAACGTATTAAAGTTTACCTATCAAGAATTTGAATAATTATTACGGAATACTCTTCAAATAATTAACAACTCGCAATACTTTACGACCCTCACCCGAACTAATATCGACTCATATCGGTTAATTATATGAGGCGTAAAAATGATTCAATCTTCAGAAAGTAACTTAATTCCGACTGAGGAAGTAGCAAATATTCTTGGCTGCTCAAAAGGTCACTTAGACAACCTAAGATCGAGAGAAATGGGGTATGGTGGTTGCTCTCGCCCTATTCCATATATAAGGATAGGTAGAAATATTCGATACGATAGGGATGTCGTGTTGCAGTACAAAAAGCAGATTACCACTCATTATGGTGATTTGGAGGCTGCGAATGGATAAGCACCCAACACTTAGACCTGGCACTAAGATTTACCGGATTCTGACACACCTCACGGTCGCCAGTTTAAATACACCTGAAGCATCACGCCTTGGTGAAACTGACTTGAGTGGCACTATTTTCAAATTAAAGAAGAATTATAACGTGGTGGCGACTGGAGAATATGAAACAGTCCCAACTCGGTTCGGAGGGGAGGCTCGCTTCAAGCGCTGGCGGCTTAGTGACGAATACAAACGGAAGGCCATTAAGCTGCTGAAATCGGCAGAAAAGAAAAAGCCCTAAATGAATTAACAAATAGGGCTTCAGTAAGGCTTATTTCTAGGCGCCAACCTATTGAAAATATTACCAAAAACACCCCGTATTTTCAATGAAATAATGCTCCTCAAGCCCATATCTTGAGGTTTGAAATGCAAAAAAATGACACAAGTCATAGTAACAGCTCTACGGCTTCTAATAACGGTTTTGTAGCCATACCAAGACAATTCATTGACTGGGAGTGGTACACAGATTTACCCACGTTTAAATTGTTCTTCCACTTGCTATTGAAAGCGAATTGGACAAGCAAAGATTGGCACGGGATCACGATACGTAGAGGTCAATTATTGTCCGGCCGCAAGAAGCTTTCACAGGAGACAGGTTTATCCGAACAACAGATTCGGACAGCCCTAACAAAGCTCAGTCACTCCAACCATATCACCCAACATGCAACCAACAGATACACAGTCTATACCATTGTTAATTATAACTATTTTCATCCAGAAGGGATGCATAGCAACCAACAGATAACCAACAAGCAACCAACAGATAACCAACAAGCAACCACTACTAATAATTATAAGAATAATAATAATATTAAAGAGGAACTCGACTTCGAAAGTTTGGGTTGGTCTGAGAAAGTCAATTGTAGTTTGTGGGAAAAGCTAGGTTTTGATTCTGAGGAAGATATGAATAATCACAATAGAAAAGAACAATTCAAGCAACTTAAAGGCCACCAATGATTTTAATAATCCAAAGGGTAAAAAATGAATGTATCTAAATTATCACTAGGAGAGCTGGGATGGATCTTGTGACTGAACATAAAATATTTAGATTGCCGAACCAGAATGAGAGAGCTAAGAAAGTGGTTAAAAGCTTGCTCAAGAGATCGAAAGAAGAGGCGAGGGCCAAATTTATGGCAAGCCTAGAAGAACCCGAGAAGATCGAAGAAGCAAAAAGATAAATAACAATAATTCATTTTTTGACTATGAATGTCCAGTCGTCGTCATCATGTCCTGACAATAATATCAAATTATTTCCAGAGTCTATAAAATTTGAGACTGAACTGTCATTGTTGTCTGCAAGACCAAATAGATCCTCAATGTCATTTGAAATTTCATCGGGAGATGCTGCCCAGTTCCCCATATAGAACATCTCCTTGTATTCAGACAACTCAATTTTTCTTAGGATCTGAAAAGTATTCGTGCTTGTTTGTTGAATCAGATTATTATCAGATTCAAAACCTAGATCATCCTTGTCTCCAATAATATTGGTAGATTTAAAAGTCTTATAAATACGATTCAACAACTCTTGTTTTGAATGAAGCATCTTTTTTTGGTTCAAAAAACTTGCTCTTCCAACTTGTATATAAGAGTACTTCTCATACTCTTTAACTTGTGTTTTAACAAAGGGAAATAACTCTACTAAATTTTTTTCTAAGAAAAGATTGTAATTATTGGCAACCACACTCATCTCCTGATAGTAAGTCATTTGCTAATTTACCAGCAACTATAGGCTCAACAAATGGTAGATGTATTTTTGATATTGCAGGAATCGCATCTATATGTAAATGAGGTATATGCATACCAGAAGGCATCCATGCTCTCGTTGGATGGGCTTCTACACGTAAAATATTTCTCACATTAAGTAATTCATAGGAGGGTCGACTAGCTGATCCTCTCACTGCCATGGCACGAACTGAATATCCACCCGTACTTTTTCTTGCAAGAACGTATCCACCTTTCGCAGATAGCCCTCTAACTAAAGCGGCTACGTTTCCACTAATTACAGCAACAAAGCCCAAAGTTTCACCAGCATTATAAGCAGATGAACATTTATTAATGCCTCCATCAATATCTAGGAAATCTCTTACATCTTGGCCATCTAATAAACCGAGACTTAATCCTGTAAAAATTCCATCCCCCAGACCTGTACCAAAATCCACAGTTGATTGATCTGGAGACCAGCCACCAGTAGCGTATGAAATTCCTCCCCAAAGCCAGTCCATCGCTTCAAGACCAAGAGGATCGTAGTACATAAGCGGATTCCCACCTACATACCCATAAGTATTCAAACCACAATCAAGCCCAATTGGATCACTAGTTATATACCTACCAGTCTCAGCATCATAATACCTGTGCCAGTTGTATTATTTAGTAAATAAACCTCTATATTTCAGAGTGCTTAAATATTTGTTATTGAAATATTTAAAACCTGGAATCATGCAGGATATGTATAAAATAAGTACGAAAACCGAATAAAGTGTATTTTGAATAATCAACTCGTGCCAATCAGAAATTAACTTAATTGAGAATAATGGTGTAAGCATGAAGCATGCAAATATCAAATATATCATCAAAATACCGATCTTTTGTTTAATAGATTTTTTCCATGCTGAAATAATTAAAAGAGACTTCCCATATATCACAAATCCCAAAACAAGCACCAAAGACCAAATAAAAAAATAAGTTGTAGTTAAAAGCCAGATCATAGATTACCTTTTAAGATTTAGTTTTCAATAGTACATGTACATAGGGGTATAGTTCCTTGACCTAATAGTTCACCACTACCAGTAACTATGCCTTCAACGATTGAACCTATTGTGTTGCTAGGCGTATAATTTAATGTGTTTGATGTTGTCATTCTTCCTAATACATTAAGACGAATTGGGTCAATATATCTTCCAGCAGCATTTCCTAGTGGACCTCCTAACCCTCCACCAATCATAGCACCAACTACTGCACCCCCATCATAATTACACGTCTCAAAAATTTCTTTCCCCGTTGCGAAATTACCGGCTGCTTGTCCTGCTAAACTTGCCACTCCAGCCCCAGCTGCTGCACCTGTTGCATATGAAGCAAAAGGATTTACTGCACCAACTGCTGCACCAGAAGGAATTCCATACAGTACTCCTTTCCAACCACCTGAAATGTAACCTCCTATTCCTCCAGCTATGCCTCCATAAATTGCTCCAGCGACATTGACAGGAGTTTCTCCAGTAATATCGAAATAGTTTATAGGGCCACTATAAGCATACCCATATGTATTCAACCCACCATCAAGCCCTATCGGATCTGAGGTGATATATCGTCCTGTCTTGGTGTCGTAATACCGATGCCAGTTGTAATGCAGATTAGTTTCAGCGTCGAAGTACTGACCTGGAAACCTCATATTAAGCACAAAGTATGTCCCGTCGTTATCCACATCCGCATTCACTGTCGCCTCACCAAACGGCGTGTGTGACGCTTGCCATACAATCACACCCGTAGAGTCAGTCAACACCTTAGGTGTAGTTAAGTGGTCATTGTGTTGATACAAGATTGTATCGGTTAATGATTGACTAGAATCATTGACGACTAACGCTAACCCTTGTGGGAGACCTCCCGAGTGTAGACTTAGGTAATGCGTTGAGTTACCTCCAGAGGTCGTTGTCTCATATAACATAGAACCGTCTAGATGATAGACATAATGAGTTGTCACTCCACTAACTGTCTTACTCACCCGTTGTCCAGCCGCATTGTACTGATACGTCGCAATGACATAGGTCGCTATCGAACCACCTTCTAAGACCTTCTCATTAATTTCAGCGAGTCGATTATCAGGTGTGTGGATATACACCATCCCCTCACCTGCAGTGTCCGTACGGCTGATGATGTTGCCATTATAGTCATACGCATAGGTCTGTGTGTCTGCGGGCTCAGTGATAGTAGATAACCGATTACTTAAGGAATCATAGGCATAGCTATCTGTCTGATTCGACTCATTGATAAAGGAAGTTCGGTTACTGACCGCATCGTAGCTATAGACTTTTGAGCCTGCTGTGGTGGCGGCATCGGTCAGACGATTCAGGTTGTCGTAGGTATAGGTTGTATCTAACTCATTCCCTGTACTATCCGTCTTACCATCAATGTTATTAGCTGCATCATGGGTATAATCTAAGTCTTGTACAGTCCCTGTATCCACATCTATCCCCGTAAGGCGATAGTCCTGGTCAAAGGTAACGCTTAAATCTAGATTGTTGCCATAGGTTAACCCACTGACCGGCCCAAAGGGCTTGTAAGTGATATTGGATGCAATCGCGGTGGTTGTTACCCCTTGTGTGGTATCTACAGCAGTTATCTGTCCTGAGGCATCACGGGTATAATCCAGGGTTCGCCCATCGGGATAGACAATCTGTGTTTGATTACCGGCCAAATCATAGCCATAGGATACCGTGTAGCTATCACTGCCAATCGTTGTGGTTACTTCTGTGACATTGCCTTGATAGTCATATACATACGCAGTAGACCCACTGGCATCACTAACGGAGGTCAGTCGACCCTCACCATAGTTCCCATTGGTTGTATCATCATAGGTAAACATGATGTTATGTGCTGAGAACGCAGGATAACTCACCGTCAATAATCGATTTAGAGCATCATAGGTGTAATTGGTGACAATCCCTTCGGCATCTGTTTTAGTCAGGACATTACCCGCATCATCATGGGTGAATGTTGTTGTCCCAGTATCGGGTGATTGTAAGCTCGTTAGATTGTCATAGGCATCATAGACATAGTTCGTCACTAGGTTACGTTGGTCGGTGACTGAGGTCAGCCTATCTCGACTGTCATAGTCCATCGAGGCGTCGTTTAAATCAGCGTCCGTGATAGTGGTGAGTCGATTCAAAGCATCAAAGGCACTGTCAGTATCGTTATTACGACCATCCACGACTTCCGTCTGATTGTCATTCACATCATAATCAAAGGTCGTGGTTTGATTCGAGGCTCCGACTATTGAGCGAAGTCGGCTTAACTCATCAAAGGTCTGTGTGAGGGTTTTCTGGATTGTTCCAAGGTCATCCTTAATCACTTCACCAGTTCTGTTGCCAGCCGCATCGAGAGTGTACTCAATACGCTCCCCGAGGGCATTCTCTATCGCTGTCAGGCGCCCAGCATCGTCATACTCAAAATCCATGGTTGTGCCATTAGGCATATCGATTTGAGTTACACGCCCTGCACTGTCATAGGTGTAGGTACTAGTCGCATCCAGTGAAGTCTGTCCGGAAGGTCCTTTGATTGTTGATGTGGCTAACCAGCCCCGAGGCGTGTAGGTCAGCTCAGTTGTAACACCAGTGGCATCAATAATTGTTAGAGGCCGTCCGGCACCATCATAGCTAGTGAACTGAGTAACATGTCCAACAGCATTAGTAATTGTGGCCACATTCCCTGAGGTATCGTAGGTGTAAGTAGTGACATCGGTGACATCGGTTCGTGGTCCATCAATCGTCAGTACTTGGCCATAGCTATTGTATGTATAGGAGGTGGTCTGATCGGCATTAACAGTGAAGGCCAGTAAAATACTTAATGCTAATGTGGTGTAAATTTTATTAGTAGTTTTCATTGTTAATGTCCATATCATTCGTTTTCTAGAAATATTGCTAACACTTCTTCGTGACTAAGCGCTCGTCCATACAATTTCAACTCATCAATCAGTCCGTTGAAATTAAATGTTGCGTGTTGAGTGCTTGTATTAAACAAAGTCCCAATTGCAACAAAATTCGTCAACGAATATTTTATGCCGCTGTTGTATGGCTTTTCGCTTGTTAGCACACCATCATAATATCCTCTTAGGTAGCTTCCATCGTAAGAAGCACAGACATGATGCCACGTATTATCATTGACCTTTCCAATACTTATCGCAGCGTATCCTACATTTTTAGAAGCACCTGAATAATCGCCCACAAGAAAACCTATGTGGCCATTTGACCACGCTTGCAGTTTGAATCCAGAGATATTGGGCGTTTTTGAATAGGATTGAAAAACAATATCATTGATCGCGTTTGCATTACCTTTAAGGTACGCACAAACAGTAACTGAGGTGGGTTGTAATGACAGGTCATCAGTAATCGTTGCGTACTGACCAATCCCACTAAGACTGAGCGCATTCCCAACTCGTCCAGATGTACTGATTGATGGGCTGCCAACAGCAGAGGCATCATGACTACCAACTTGGTCTGTGATGGTGCTTGAACTGATTGACTCCATAGGCCAATAGGCTATGTAGTCGGTAGGTGGTGATACAGAAGCACTGTCTGGCACTGTATAATTAGGGTCAGCATCAGAAGTGGCCTCACTAAGTAAGTTTCCATTACTGTCATAGCTGAATATTGTTTGTCGTGAGTCATCCATTACTCTAACGGGTAGCTTGTGAATATCATGCCACTCGGTATGTATTACTCTCTCCTCAGTGCTACCAAACCCATCGATTCGTCGCACTTCATTACCTTGACTGTCTCTCAAGAAATTCGTGGTATTACCAGTCCAATCAGTCTTACTGATAAGTGCGCCACTCCTATCATATGATTTATACTGGTTTGCGCCTGCGCAATTTGCGGATGCCACACCTTCGACCTGTGTAATGAGTCGTTCGCCATTAATAATCGTATAGTAATAAGTTGTATCTTTTCCTAATTTATTCGTAATCGTGATTGAATCATCGACGTTATATGTGAAGTATTGAGTGCCACCTGAATCAATTTCAGATAGAACATTGCCATCCACATCGTATGTCCAGTTTCTAAGCTCAGTTCCTGACTCATCAGTAATACGGGTTATCAAACCAGAGTTATTCGTATCATCATAATGATATTCAACATATGGATTATCAGTCAGTGTGCCACTCGTATCATCATCAAAAATGATTTTTTTACGCCTTCCAGATGTATCATACTCAAGTGTTGTTGTTTGGTTATCAGATCCAGTAATGGTCGATAACTTACCTGATGTGTCGTAGCTTAAAGTCGTCACTCTCCCAAATGAGGTTGTAATCGTTGTCGGTTTATCATTTGAGTTATACCCAATGGTGATACCCTGTCCATTTCGTTGGGTGATTGAGGATAGGCGACCATTGACATTGTAATTCTCAACTGAGCCATTGCTAAGAGCCAAGTTATACCCTGTCAGATTACCCTGGCCATCCGTGGTGCCTTCAAGCCTTGCATTATGGATTGGCTCAGTCGTAAAACCACCAGCCCCATCATCAGAAAATGAGTAGGCTTTGCCTGTATGAGGGTTATGGATTGTGACGAGTGGTGTATCAAACTCAGTATTTAGTTGAAAATCTCTGTCAATACTCATCGATTGATAGTCATGTATTTCATCAGGAGTTGTGGATGTATTCGTACTGCAGCTGCCAATATTAATTGGATTAGGGGCATTATGTGATAATGATAACTCTGGAGAAATTGCTTGATAAATTGGGTTAGAGCCATTTGGTATTGAACTACATTTCTGTTGTGTTTCAATTTCACATGGAATAGGCTCTGGCTCACATTTCAATTGCCCATTTACCGTCACTTTCTTGGGATGCGTGGGGGTTAATCCACAATCAGTGACTGTTTTTGACGTTTTCTCAGCGATTGCAGTTATATGAGCCGGGGTACTCGATTTGTTGTAAAAAGAGCTATAGCACTGGAATTTTTGTTTGATATTAAATCTATTAGGTATTGGATTTCCAGTGCCGGATTTAGACTGCTCTATATATTCTACCCCATTCCGTGTGCAGTTATATGTATTATGAACGTGGTCAATCGAAGTACCTACACACATTCCTGGACTAACAGAATCATTCGCGCCAATTTCTATCTCTAAAAATAATTGTTGATGGGGTACGTTTGTAAAGTAGTCATGACCATTAGAACGACAAATCTGGTAATACGCTGTACGCGTTTGTTGGTCAACATATTCACTTGCTTCCAAGATATTATTGATGAAAATAAAAAGTAGCAATAACGAACCTGTCCATAGTTTTTTCATGTGAATTTCCAGTACATTTTAATCAACAAAGAAACCCATGCCCTAATTGGCTGGGTAGATCATTAAGGTTGGTAGTGAGAAAAAATAGATGAGTTTCACGTCCCTGTTGCTGATTCATATCAGCAATAATTCCTTGAATGCAAGACTACACAACATTGCAATGCTAAGTCAATAAATAACAATGACAGAATTATCTTAGTCATCGAGAGAAATAACCCAGAGAGTAATAATATTCAATATTTCCAATAATCATGAACTACTTGTATAATTAGTACTCATACAAGCAGTAATGATTATTTTAAAGAGCAAGTAAGTCACTTAAATTTGCAATCAGTAAAGCGTATTGAAAATAAATGAACTGAGATATATTGAGCTAACGGGTGATAATACATGCCATATGCACCACCACGACACGGCCAGAAACGCAGAGAGGCTTTAAGGAAGTTATCTAATAGAGAGTACTCAAGGTGGACTCGCAAAAATCAGTCTTTTTACGGGTCATCAGTCTGGCGAAAGGTTCGGAACACTTTCATTCAACAGAATCCATTATGTGCCCATTGTAAAGTTGAGGGCATTACAAAAGAGGCAGATGTTGTAGATCACATCGTTGAAATTAAAGATGGTGGAGCAGCACTAAATCCAACTAACTTACAGTCCCTATGCCATGCACATCATAATAAAAAATCTGCACAGGTACGGGAGGGGCGGGTCAAAAATCTATGACCTTTCTATCCTGCGAGCGTCGCTGTACAAATATTTTTACATCCACAAAAAAAGCATTTTAGGAAAATGTCGTTATTTTAAATAAAAGGTGGCCCATGGGACGCAAAAAATTGCCCAAAAATGTACATATTTTGAATGGAACTGCCAAAAAGAATCCTAAGCGTATGAGAGCTCGTGGAAATGAGCCTGAGATCACAAAGCACTTGGGAAACCCTCCTCGATGGCTGAACAAAGAAGAAAAAGCAGCCTGGAGAGAAATTAAGAAGCAATGTATCGAGGGAGTACTTGGGTTTTCAGATCGGATTGCAGTTGAAATGGCCTCAAGGCTATTAGTCAAATGTCGCGGATTGGCGGTTTTCGAAGGTGTTGTTATAGAGGCTTCTGCATCTGAGCAAAAGTTACTTCAATCGTACCTAGCATCTTTCGGGATGTCCCCTGCTGACAGGACAAAGATAAACCTTACACCTATTAAGCCAAAAAGTGTATTTGATGATTAAAATTGGAGACCAGTAATGGCGGACTTAGCAAAACTCGTAGTCAGGATGGAGGCTCAAACAGCCAAGTTTCAGAAGGATTTGAGTAGAGCCGAGAAGAGAATTGAGCGTTTCAAAAAAGCAGCCAAAAAAGACTTCGGAGCTGTGCAGATAGCTGCTGGAGCTTTAGCGCTTGGTGCGATTACTAAACAGGTAGTTGATGCCACAATAAAACAAGAACAAGCCTATAAGCAACTTGTCCAGGGCATTGAGTCGACCAATAAGGCTGTTGGCTTCTCAGCGCAGGAATTAGCTCAATACGCTGAGGAATTACAGAAAGCTACAACATTCGGTGATGAGGACATCATCAAGGCTCAGTCTCAGCTAGTTACTTTCACTAAAATCACAGGCGAAGAGTTTAAGAAAACCACAGAACTCGCCCTTGATATGGCAGCCAGGTTCGATACGGATCTAAAGTCTGCGACCATTCAATTGGGTAAAGCATTAAATGATCCGGTGGCGAACCTATCAGCACTTTCTAGAGCTGGCATACAATTCTCAAAAGAACAAAAGGACTTCATAAAGTCTTTAGTTGACTCTGGTAATGCTGTTGGTGCACAGAAGGTCATTCTAAGCGAGTTAGAAACCCAGTTCGGTGGTTCAGCCAAAGCTGCTAGGGATACATTCGGAGGCGCTTTGCAGGCTCTGAGTAATTCGTTTGGTGACTTGCTCGAAAGTGACACCGGTTTATCAGCTGCAAAGCAAGAAATGGAGAAGCTTAATACATTGCTCTCTGATCCGAAAACCAAGCAGGCAGCGCAGGATTTTACAAGGGCACTGATTGGCGGTATGTCTGATGCTGTTCGCTTAGTTTCTGAGTTTAAAGATTTTGCAGTGTGGGTAGGTGAATCAGGCGCCAGAACACAGGGTTTTGCAGATTCTGCCATGGATGCTCAAGAACAGATCAATAAAATATCCGAAGAACTGGATAATGTCACTTCTCAAATTCAAGAAGTTCAGAATGATCCAAGCTGGGTGATAACATTATTTGGCGACCAAGACGAAACCATTGAACAACTAATGATTAAATGGGAAGGGCTTAACTTAGAGCTAGAGGCAGCAAAAGAAAAGTTTAAAGCACTTTCAGAAATAGAGGCCGATGACTTACCAGCACCGCCAGTCATAACAGAACCTGCAACCAAAACTACTTCACAGAACTCAACAGTTAGTAGTGTAGATGATAGCCTCGTATCCAGAGCGGCTGCCCTGGTTAATGAAGTAACACCACAGATTGATAAGCTGCAGGCTAAAATTGTTGAGTCAGCACAATTGTTTCAGGATAAGTATTTAAACCAAGAACAGTTTGCGCAAATCGTTGAGACATACGGCCAGCAGATAGCAGCCATAGAGAATATGGAGCAATTAGCCTTTGATGAGAAACTGTTATCACTCGAAGAACAATTCTTAACTGAAAACGAGTTATTGCTTGCACAGCAAGAAGAACGACTGGCATTTATTCAAGATGGATTAGACAAAGGTTTGATTAGTGAGCAAGATGCTGCGATGAAAAGGCTTCAGATCAATAAAGATTACCATAAAAATAAAGAAGAACTGGATAAAGCCGCAGCGCAGGCTGAAATGAAACAAGCCCTTACGGTGGCGACAGGTGTTCTTCAAATAATGTCAGCATTTGCCGGGAAAAGCGTTAAAGCACAGAAAGCTCTCGCAATAGCTGAGGGTGTAATTAATATTACAGCTGGTGTTACAAAAGCCCTAAACAACCCATTCCCTGAAAACTTAGGTTTCGCCGCTCAGGTGGCCGCTCAGGGTGCTGCATTGATAAGCACGATCAAAGGAGTCTCGTTAGGCTCTACTGCAACGCCAGGTCTTTCTGCATCTGGTGGCTCTTTAGCAACTCCATCTGCTGTGGGCGACATTGCTGACAACTCTAGACTAGAAGTTGATGAAAACGCAAAAAAAGAAGCTAAGGTATATTACGTATTCAATGGCGATGTTGTCACTGAGAACGCTGGAGAGTGGCTAGGAGAGAGGCTAAAAGACAGTATAAATAACAGTGATTTTGTCCTAGTTGATCCTAGTTCTAGAAACGGTCAAGATTTGGCTGCTGCTGGAGGGGTTATTTAGCACGATTCTAGTCCAAATAATTTTATACAGCTTCAAGTTTATCTTTTATTTGCGCCTCGAAGACTCTTACATCAATATCTGAAATATCAACCCCTATCTTTTTTAGTAATCTTTGTGCTTGATGCGGAGAATAATTCAACGCTATAAGATTCCATATTGCCAAGACAGCTTTATTATTCGTTGTGTTATTCGTTTGTTTTAGTTTATCAATAATAAGCACATCTGGCATAAAATGATCAAACTTTTGCATAATGTCTGATGTGATAGATTGTTCAATCATTTTATTATACTTAGATAATATGCCTACAATCTCACTTGCCTCACTCACTATGCGATCGATATTCTCAAGAGATCTATCTCTTGTTTCGGTCAATGATTTTGTATATCTCATCTCGCCTACTGATGAATCAACAATCTGACAAAGCTGTACTAGTTCTATTATATAATTTTTATAGTTTTCACTAACACCCCAATACATCAGATATTTATTGGCCCAAAATTTTCGAATGTATTGTTGATCAATTGGTGGCTTTAGTGAAGGCCTCTTACCAGTAAGGAGATACATAAGCGATTTGTGTGAGTCTTCAATCAGCTTATGATTAATAATCAAATGAGGGCTAATAGATACATCATTTGATCGTGGATCTAATCTGAATTTACAATATTTGTTAAAATCTGACTCTGAGTTATAAATTAGATCATCAAATTCTTTAAGTACTCTCCTATCCCTACTTTCTGATGCAGTGTTGAATATCATCTGAGCGGCTACGTGTGGGTTTAGCTTTATCACCTGCCAGTCATTGCTCGCATGGTCATATCCAGAAACAAAATTCTCAATCCTTCTCAGATACAATGACTCATCCTGTAGGTCAACAGCATGTAAATATTGTCTTTCTACAATTCTCATACGATAGATTGTCAATGCCATTACTAACAAAGCACTTGCAGCAGCAAATAATTTTAGAGGGGAATCATATGTGATTAATAGTTGAGAGTATTTAAGAACAGTTTGTTTGTGCTGCTCAGTATCCATGCTTATAGCAAGGTCACAAGCTATATACAGCACTGCTCCGGCAAAGATAAATGCAAATAACCAGAATATTTTCCAAAATAATTTCATCTTCTTCTTGTTCTTCAATTCCATTCGAAGTGGTTATGTTATATTCCGAGGGAAGAAGAAGCAAAGTTGATTAAATCACGAACATACTAAAGACAATGAAATTTGAAGATTCTATTGATAATCTAATTTATGAACGAATAAAAAAACAACTCAAAGGCAGGTCACTACACTGCGCAAGAAATGCGGTTCATTGTCTAGAGAAGGCAAGTGAGATAGCTGAGATTGATCCTGAAATGGCAATATTTAGATCACTAACTGCAGAAGAAGAGGCTTCAACTGCAATATTTTTCATACTGAAACAGATTGGTTATGAGAATGCCAAGAAAATTAATTTCAGGAGCCATGTACATAAGCAAGCTGTCATACCATTCATACGATCTATAGGTAAAATGTTAGGAACATTGGCAGAAAAAACAAAGTATCCTTTTGGGCAAAATTATAATATTTCATTAGACGAATCCGATGACTCATCAAATCTATTAATTAATTTACCCTGGGGGAAAGGTCAATTAACTCCGCACCCCCCTTTAAATTTCAGTATTAAAGAGAATGGCCAACCATATGATTTTCGTAAAGAACTAGAAGAAATTATCAACTCTAAAGGCTATTCATTAGTGATCAAATATCTCGACGAGAACGCGAATAGGCGAAATCAACTAATCTATGCTAATGAGCAAGGAATTCCTAGTCTCTCGTCTGACCCAGATAAATTTATAAATTCACAAAAGTGCAAAGTTGCAATTTTACTGAGGGTATTGGCATTAATTTACCCTTATAAAGATAAAGTGTTATTTGTTCAGCAGGCTATAAATGCTTATTTAATGATGCTAGGTCGAATAGATAAGGAGATGATAAATAGCATGTGATGATTGATGAATTTCTGTCTTTTCCTAATCGCCAAATCATCGTATGCATTGCCACAACACTATCATTGTGCTATAAATCAATCAGTTACGAATGTTAATTTAAGTAAATACGTGAAAGAGCAACTTAGTAAAAGGATTTAATATGAGTATTCTTGATGATTCGATACTTTCATTTTTTAAGATTAACCTAAAACAACTAAACGATACTCATTTCCCAGATCATGATGTAATAGTGTATTACGGACCTATTGAGATTTGGGCAAAGGACTTATTTCGCAATCAATTAGAAAGCCTACGACAAGCTAATAGCGACAAAGATAATCTATTAATTATACTCCAAACTGGTGGCGGTTCTGCTGAAACAGTGGAAAAGATGGTAGATATGTCGCGGCATTTTTATGATCATGTTTGTTTTCTGATACCTGATGTAGCTATGTCAGCAGGAACAATATGGTGTATGTCGGGTGACAAAATTATGATGGATTATTCATCATCGTTAGGCCCTATTGACCCGCAGGTTTTAAATAGTGAAAACAAATGGGTGCCTGCATTAGGGTACTTGGACAAATGTGATGAGTTAATCAACAAAAGTACTGGTGGAACGGCATTAAGTACAGCTGAACTTGTTCTATTGAATAGCTTAGACTTAGCTTCGTTAAGAGGCTATGAACAAGCCAGAGATTTAACAAAGTCATTATTAACAACATGGCTCGTAAAGTATAAGTTTAAAGATTGGACTCATCACAGAACTGATCCTACAAAATTAAATCAGCCAGTAACCAACAATGAAAAAATTCAAAGGGCTGATACTATCGCCGACGATCTTAGTGACAATAGTAGATGGCATAGTCACGGAAGAATGATCGGTATAAAAACATTACAAGATGAGCTAAGATTAGAAATTGATGACTTCACGAATAATACTGCACTAAGACAGGATATTAATAAATTACATGATGTTTGTAACGATTACAGACACAAAACTAATATGCATGTTCTAGTAGGGACTATATTTGGGTTAGCATGAGGCGAATTATATGAGTACTGTAAAAAAGCTTAGTAAGATAATTGCCAGCGAAACTAAAGGCAATGACGAATTGAAAAAGCAGTTAAAGTTTCTAGAAAATGCGCGATCCTCGGGAATAATTGATAAGCCTAGATACAAACTTAGAAGTTCTCCGCAATTAGCTTATTCTAGCCCTACTGAAAAATAGAATCATAAAAACGCCCTTTTAAATGGGCGCATACACCTAACTAACGGCTGCCTTTGCTAGCTCGAAGCTGGATAGTGATAATGTATTAGATTTGCTATAAGAGGGCTATGGGCAAACTCTGAAAGCCCTGTGAGCCATTACCTCAACAAGCAGCAAAGGAAACCATCAACCCAAGCTATGCCCTTAGTCAATGATTCTCTTGCCTGGTGGCGGTTTTTAAGTCCAGCCAGTTGAATTACATCTTCGAGACTGGTTTTATCATTTTTGAAGTAGTGTCTTAGTGTTTCAAACTGAATTGGCTTGTGTTTCTTTAACTCTCTCATGATTTTTTCAATAATGGCAATGCGATCGGTCTGAGGTATGGCTCTGTATCCGCTCCCTCTTGTATTAATGCCAAGGCCCTCTGCAGCCATTCTTTTAAATGACATTCGAGGGTAACCAAGGTTTTGATGGTCGTTAGACCAATATGCCCACTCAGAGAGCCAGATACAGGTATCTAGATATTCATTCTCGAGTGTTCTTGTTCTCATGTAGTTCCAGCTTCATATTGGTAGAGGATTTGTGATTATACTCAGATTTGCAATCGGCTCTTCTGAAATTATTGCACACATCATTATTAATCAGTTTTGTGGCCACTGTGCGATAATTCTCACTACAGGAGCTAAACATCTGGCTAATCACAGAATTACTTCTTCGCATTACCAGCTTGATCGAGTATGCGTGCCATTTCTATCATTTCATCGTCAGCAGAATTTATCCCGCAAGCCGCAAGCTTTTCAAATAACTTTCTGTCTTCATCAGACATTTTAAGCAGCTTGTTTTCTTTTTTGAGGTCTTTAATTTCTTTAGACAACTCTCCCATCTGCTTCAAGTGCAAGTAAAAATTTTCTTTCACTCGGTGAAGATTGTCTCTGATCATCCATGCCGTGGTATCAATTTCAGAATTCCCTCTTCCAGCAATTATGTCCAATACGGCTGCCATTTGATTTAAAGTATTAACGATAAAATCAGGATCAGGTTTCTTGTCTAAATCAATGTATGTACTCATATCGTTTCTCCCACTCGTGGCACAAATATGGCACACGATAAATATTATTGAATCTTAATTTAGATTAAAATCAATTAGTTGGGATTATTGAGAAATGCGCCAATAACTTGCGCCATTCTTAACTAAGAATAGCGTAAGTCATTGAAAAGATTGGTAGTCGCGAGTGAATTCGAATCACCGACCTCTACCATGTCAAGGTAGCGCTCTAACCAACTGAGCTACGCGACTATATAAGTTGTTGTTCGGGACATCTCTACCAACATACTTAATGTCCCAGGTCGTAATCACAGATTACTCCCGTTCAGCTCACGCAAAGCTGTACTTTGCTGAAAACGTTCGCTTCACCCAACTGAGCTACGCGACTTTTGTACATGGATGTACTTATGCCGCGGGGTCATGGAAGACCAGGAGCGGCGATATACAATCCTGTGCTATGTACAGCAGGCGCGTAAATTATCATTTTAGCGCCTGTCTAGCAAGGTTTTTTCCTACTGAATTCCTGCCTTCAGGAAAGATTCTTTTAATTCGTCAATCGTATCTCTAATATTTGCTGCCTGCTCGAACTCAAGGTTTTTCGCATGTTCGAACATCTGTTTTTCCAGTTGCTCAATTGTGGTTCCGATATCTTTGCTATCTTTCACCTTATAGTCCTTCACCACATCAGCGACTTTCTGGCGTCTGGCCTTATTGGATTTATACTGCTGGCCGCCATGTTCCATGACGTCTGCGACCTTCTTTATGATGGTCTTGGGTTCAATTCCATGTTCTTCATTATAGGCAACCTGCAATTCACGTCGGCGATTCGTTTCATCGATAGCCTTTTTCATGGATCCAGTTATTGAATCAGCGTATAGAATCGCTTTACCCTTTACATTTCGCGCTGCACGACCAATCGTCTGAATCAAGGATCGCTCTGAGCGTAAAAATCCTTCCTTATCTGCATCCAGGATTGCAACCAATGAAACTTCAGGCATGTCCAATCCTTCACGAAGCAAGTTAATTCCAACCAATACATCGAATTCACCTAATCTCAAGTCGCGGATAATTTCCATACGTTCTACGGTATCTATATCTGAGTGCAAGTAGCGGACTCTAACGCCATGCTCAGCCAGATAGTCGGTTAAATCCTCAGACATCCGTTTAGTCAGAGTTGTCACCAAGACCCTATCCCCGTCTGTCACTCTTAGATTAATCTCAGATAACAGATCATCCACCTGAGTGCTTACCGGCCTGATCTCTACTTGTGGATCGATTAATCCTGTCGGCCTGACCACGAGTTCCACCGTCTGCCCTGCATGATCCATATCCCATGGGCCAGGTGTGGCAGAGATCATGACCATCTGAGGAGACCGCGCCTCGAATTCTTCAAAACGTAAGGGCCTGTTATCCAGAGCTGAGGGCAGACGAAACCCATATTCTACCAGCGTCTCTTTTCTAGACCGATCCCCTTTGTACATACCGCCAATCTGTGGGATTGTGACATGGGATTCATCCACGAACATAAGACAATCATGAGGCAGATAATCCAATAATGTCGGTGGTGGTTCACCGGCCTGCTTGCCAGATAAATAGCGAGAATAATTTTCAATGCCTGAACAGTAGCCAAGTTCCTGCATCATCTCGATGTCGAATTTGGTACGTTGTTCGAGCCGTTGTGCCTCGAGTAACTTATTGTTCGTGCGCAATATTTCTAGACGCTCTTTCAGTTCTTCCTTTATTGCCTCGATGGCATCCAGGATTGTTTGTCTAGAGGTAACGTAATGGCTCTTCGGATAGATCGTAATGCGAGGCAGTTTGCGGCTCACTTCACCCGTGAGAGGATCGAAGTGTGAAATGGCTTCGATCTCATCGTCAAATAGTTCGACCCGTATGGCTTCACGCTCTGATTCAGCAGGGAAAATATCAATGACATCGCCACGGACACGATAGTTTGCTCGCGATAACTCGATATCATTCCGGGTATATTGTAGTTCTGCGAGGCGTCGTAGGAGGTAACGCTGATCCAGTCGGTCACCGCGCTGCATATGAATGACCATACCGTGATAGGACTGAGGATCACCGAGACCATATATACAAGAGACCGATGCGACAATAATCGTATCTCTGCGTTCAAGCATCGATTTGGTCGCTGACAACCGCATCTGTTCAATATGATCATTGATCGAGGCATCTTTCTCAATAAATGTGTCTGATGCTGCGACATAAGCCTCAGGCTGATAATAATCATAGTAGGAAACAAAGTATTCGACGGCATTATTCGGAAAGAATTCCTTCATTTCTCCATACAGCTGAGCCGCAAGCGTTTTATTGGGTGCCAGCACAATGGCAGGTCGTTGAGTATGGGCGATGACATTGGCAATGGTAAATGTCTTGCCAGAGCCCGTCACACCCAGCAACACCTGATGCGCCAAGCCCGAATCGAGGCCATCCATCAACTCCTCGATCGCATTCGGTTGATCGCCAGTGGGTTGGAATTCAGCCACCAATTCAAAAGGTTTTACATTCGGTTCGTCGACTATGCTCATGCGCTGCTTCTGCTCAGGCAAAACCTATAGTTTATCAGCCTTTGTATCGCTGGTCAGAATACTTTTTGGAATCTATTGTTAGAATCAGTAACCAGCTGAAATTATGTAACTTTTAGTAAATGGTTAAGATACAGAAACCGACGTTCAAATTCTCTGCCTATGATATAGGGAATACGGTCATTATAAAGGGGGGTAAATCGCTAAAAAAAGGGCATGAACTGTTGACCAAATTCCGAAAACGGATTATCATGCGCGCCGCTTTAGAGCAATTCCCCGATAGCTCAGTTGGTAGAGCAACGGACTGTTAATCCGTTTGTCGCTGGTTCGAGCCCAGCTCGGGGAGCCAATTATATAAAAGGGCTTCAGAAATGAAGCCCTTTTTTTATTCGTATGGCTGTATTTAAATTATTCAGGTTATTTACGTTTAAATCCAGATACATGTGAGCTAATAGCTCGCCATTTACCATCAACCTTAATCAAATAATTACTTGATTTATACTGGTATGAGTCAGTATTTCCAGTACCATCGACCACAGCAAATTGATTGTCGTAAATGTCCAACCTCTCTATGGTATATACAAAGTTTGCCGGATCAGATTTATTCTTAGATATATAGTCAAGTTCTGCCGATTTTGTTGATCGGTTACCGTCATTATCTATCATTTGAAATGAGTCGTGTAAAATCGTATCAAGTAGCTTAACGTCCTGTGTTCTATATGCCTGCGGCCATAAAACTGTCTTCATGTGTCGCAAAACATCTTCATCGGTTTTAACTTCCTTTGCTGGTGTTTCTGCTGATGCAAGCAATAATATGGACACTGCTATTAACAATAGATTTTTCATCAAAACATTCCTTAACTATTAGACAGGTGCTTATCCATGAATCAATTGAGCTGGGGATTGATTCACTCAAATTTAAGTCATGCTGTTTATAACATAACTATCTAGAAAATATTCTTTGTGAAATAGCACGTTACATTTCACAGCATTAGGAATGCTACGTTTGAGGAAAATCTAAGCTTTTACCAGGATTATTTTCTAAGTAAGCCTGGCAGATTAACGATCCTTATTCGGAAAGTGATGTTCACTGATTCCCGGACTGTATTTGTCATAGACGCTTTTATAAATACCCTCATCTATCATCTGGTCCAGCGTCGAGTCGAAGGCATCCCGCGCGGCCTCATCCTTGAAACAAATTCTCTGCTTGTTGTGATTAAAATAATGCTTCACCGAGGTCAGCTCATTCGCTACATCTTCGCCATATTGCATCACCAATGCATAAAAATAACCCACATAATCGCCAATGTAAGCGTCAATACGGTCGGCTTTGACCATTCTCCCTGCCTGTAATGACGAGTCCGAGACAATGACAAAGCGCGCGTCTTTGACCGCTTCATTGAAGTTACTGATGTAATCCTCTGCACCTTCAAACTTAGCCAGTCGCTTGCCAGCCAGGTCTTCCAGCGAATTAATCGGACTCGATTGTGGAACGATAAGTACATTTAGCCAGTAACGATAGGGCTTGGTGACATAACAGGTTGGCATGAAATTTTTTGTCCAACTGGTCACTGCATCGATCCCTTCTTCTACGCTGGCACTATCAACCCGCTTAGAAGTCGTGGGTATAAAGGCCGTGTCATACCCTGCTCTTTCTAGTACACGTGAAATCAACTCAGGATCAATACCTGTTTTCTCTTCCAGGCTAACTGTGTAGGGGGGAAATTGGGAAGTCAATGCAATAACGAGCTTTTGCTTAACCTCAGAGCCATTGGTAGATACTTTGCTGAGGCAAATAAGCAAAAGAAATACAATCTTGTAGAAATGATTAATGCCCATCTAGTGCCATCTATATTGCCAGACAACTCCAGTGTACACCAAAAATCTCATCTTAGCTGTTAATTTCCAGCACGTACTGTTCAATCTCATCTGGTTCTGAGATTTCATGTGACCATATTTCAGCGCCATAATGCTTCTCTGAATAATCGACCAGTTCCCAGAATGGCGGCCTGCCGGGGTCAACGATAAGAATCTGACTCACGCCTGCCTTGAGCGCTCTGCGAATCAGGTTTTGCCAATCGGTTTTCAATTCATCCCAGAAACAGATGTCTCCACCCAATATGGCATCAAACTGGCGGAGTTTATCGGTGGTCATCGACTTCATCGTCCCCTTTACAAAGCATGGCGTTACATTATTTTGTCTAGCATGTAAATCAAAGTACGGTTTAACTGACTCATCTGCATCGAGTCCCGTAACCTGTCCTGTACTATGCCGTGCCAGATAAGCCGTAAGAACGCCCCAGCCGCAACCAACTTCTAAGCAGCGAGACCCGCTTGCCAAAGGAAACTTGCGCAGAAAATCCATCATCACAAAACTCGCATCCCAGATTTTGTCACCGTGAATTGAAGGATCCTCAAGTCTCTCACTTAGTTCCTCTATCGCCGGATGATCGGCTGGAAAAATATCAATGCCCTGTATGTTTAGCATGTTTGGTTGCGCTTGTGTTGTTTGGCATGGTTAAAATATAGTAAGTTGATGTCAGTTGTAAATGTTACAGAAAGCGCACAAGAATTTCACAGTTTAGCCGATTAAAGTGTAGATGAATTACCTTAATTTAAAACATACGCTTCCTGAGTCAGATGAACAGGAGGAGCTCACTCTTGTTGATACAATGAGTCAGGCACTATGGCCACTCAATCGCAGTATCACAGGTCCCGGCATCGAGTCGTCCATGGCTTTGTTTCAGGAACATATGGACCTGTGTATTGAAAAAGTCCCATCAGGTGATCAGGTATATGACTGGACCGTGCCACAGGAGTGGCATCTGAACAGAGCAACACTCACCGCGCCAGATGGCACAATTATCTGTGATACAGATGTCAATAATCTGCATGTCGTAAATTATTCACAACCCATTCAGGCTGAAATGAGTCTGGACGAACTCCAGCCATTCCTACACAGTATAGAAGAGCTCCCTGAAGCAATACCCTATGTCACCAGCTACTATAAAGAGCGTTGGGGCTTTTGTATGAGCCAACGACAGCGTGACAACCTGTTGCCTGGCATCTATAAAGTCAACATCGATAGCCAGTTCATCGACGGTGGTGTGCCATTTGCTCACTCGGTCTTAGCCGGTCAGTCGGAAAAAGAAATCTTGCTGAGTAGTTACTTGTGTCATCCATCGATGGCGAATAATGAACTCTCTGGCCCATTGACGCTACTGCTCTTGTATCGACGGATCGCCAATTGGAAGAAAAGGCGTTATACCTATCGCTTCCTATTAAATCCAGAGACGATTGGAACGCTTTGTTTTCTTTCGCGCTACCAAGACCATCTGAAACAACAGTTGTTAAGTGGCATGATATTAACCTGTATGGGTGGTCCGGAGCAGCAATTAAGATACAAGCGAAGCAACACACAAAACAGTGTTTTGGATAATGTGATTGAGTACACGAACCAACAGGATACGTTGCTACATGAGCCAGTGACTAGTCAGCCTTTTGTCGCAACGCATGGTTCTGACGAGAGGCAATATGGCGCACCGGGTTTCCGCTTGCCGATGGGGCAAATATCCAGGACTGTGTATGGTACTTATCCGGGTTATCATAACTCGTTGGATACACTAGAGTTCATGACGCGCGAAGCAATAATTCAGAGTGCCAATACCATTGAGCAGTTGCTGTGTGTGCTCGAAAATTGCAGAACCCCAATCAATCTCATGCCTCACGGTGAACCACAACTCGGCAAAAGAGGACTTTATCCGAGTATTAACTCGCGCAGTCACACCTTCATGTCAACCGATAGACTCAGTGATTCTCGTGAACAATTAGATCGCCTCCTCATCGTGCTAAACATGGCAGATGGTGCAACAGATCTCTATAAAATTGCCTCCGAGTGCCGCTGCAGCGTTGAGGAAATTGAGCCAATACTAGATTTATTAGAGGAGCATGGTTTGATTAGCTATGCTAATTCGGATTGAAGATTGTATTTGCATGCGGCTCGCATCCACGGCATGCATACATCGCCAGAAAATTGCATTCAACAGGGATGCTGTGCGGTCTAATTATCGAACATCGTGAGATGCATATACCGCCTACTCCGGCAAATCTAGATGAATCACTCAGAACCCTATATCAGCTCCACTTTAATAGACGCAATGCCTCAGAACTCGAGTTTTTTACCGATGACACATTTCCCGAAGTTGAGACGCTTCGCGTAGCAATGAGCGAATTGAATGAAGCCGGCGTGCATGAATTTTTACAAACAGCGCAACCTGATTTGTTCATAAGCTATGGCATACACATGCTATCCAATGAGACACTCGGCTTATTATCTGGTGAAGCCTGGAATATCCATGGCGGATTATCGCCCTGGTATCGTGGCTGCATTACGCATTTCTGGCCCAGTTACCTGCTGGAACCACAAATGACCGGTATGACGGTGCATGACCTGACGGCAGAGCTAGATGCTGGTCCAGTAGTCCATCAGAACACGGCACCGATGATTCGTGGCGACGGGTTGCATGATGTCGCTTGCCGAGCGGTGCTAGGATTAGCTGATGAATTACCACAGCTGATTGAGTTGCAGAGCAAACTGGGCAAATTAGAACGGCAGATTCATACAACGACAGGCAAGTTATGGCGCGCAGCTGATTGGCACCCCAGCCACCTTAAATTAATTTATGATGTCTTTGACGATCGGATTGTCGATCGTTATTTAGATGGTCAACTGTCAGATAAACCCATCAACATTTTTCGACAATTCACCTGAGCACTTAATCTGTCAGCAATAACTTTAATGTGGCCTCCATCTGTTTATGAAGCACTGCGTGGCCATGCTGATATCGAAGATCGGTGACACAAAGCTTCAATTTACGTGCTCTATGTATGAAGGTGTCAGCACCAATGTGTAGTTGAGACGCATCGGACTCACCAGCGCTGATGATGATATTATCGAGCTGTTTCAACGCAGTCCTCCTGGGTTTTATCCACTCTATTGGATCCAATGCAACCCATTTTTGCCAAATTCTCTGGTTAATTTCACCAGAATCTATCGCTATCGGAAAATCGACTTTCCATTGTTTATTTTTCAGATTGGGTGAATAGGCAGCACAGAGTGCGAGTACATAATGCATTTGTCTCGCCTTGAGGACTTTCGATAATCTGTCTGCGAGCCGATTCGAGCGAATGTCATTTACCAATGAGGCCAGTGTATTCTTGTGCGTTAGTTCAAAATGCATATCACCGGCAAATGAGGCTACCTGATTGAAAATTGATGGGTAAAGGGATGCGATAGAGAGTGCCCCGAACCCACCTGAAGAGAATCCAGTTATTGCGATACCATCACGTATATTGAACTTGGCTTGAAGAAATGGCACGACCTCTTTAGCAATATAACTCATGTAGGGGCCATTGACCGGTGAGTCCAAAAATTGACTGCCACCCAAGCGCGTATTGGCATCGATTCCTACAAAGATAATCGGTGGGATTTGCTCTGTCATGATTAACAGGTCAATTAGTCGAAAGTAAGTGAAGTCCTGATGCAGTAATCCAGTAGAATCAGAACCAAAGCCGGGAAGATACATAATGCAGGGCAACTTCTCCTTCCTACTATATCCCGGTGGAGTGTAGACAAATAAATTCCGCGTACTGCGATTTCGCAGCGGGTTACCTTTCAATAATTGACTCTGAAATTTAATGGTCCTTACGACACCCGATTTCATGTTAAGCTCCCTTTCATTACTCACCTGACATTCTCTTACATGTTACTTTGAAATGATTGGAATTGCTGCTCCAACGAAAGACACATCGGTTTGGGTTGAGGCTATTAAGTCTCAAGCACCAGAGATCCCGGTGAGTGTCTGGCCTGATTTGTCTGCCGACACAGTCATTTTGTTGTGCTGGAATCCGCCAATAGATGTATTTGACGACCTGCCAAATTTACGGGCCATATGTGCTATGGGAGCTGGACTGGATGCGCTAGTAACACACCCGAAACGGCCAAAGAATATTCCATTATTAAGGCTCAAAAATAATCAGCTTGCCAATGATATGTCACACCATGTTATGCATTGCATTGAGTCCTGGCGATTGAATATTTTTGACTATGTTCGAGATCAACACACGAAAACCTGGTCTCCGCGTCAGTATAAAAATCGGGCGGATGTCACAGTGACCGTTCTCGGTCTTGGGCATATTGGTGCCTATGTGGCTGAGAAGTTAGCCACTGAAGGATATATGGTTCGTGGTTGGAGCAGCACTCCGAAGCATCTAGCTGATGT
Source organism: Enterobacterales bacterium (assembly GCA_965250035.1). GTDB lineage: Bacteria > Pseudomonadota > Gammaproteobacteria > Enterobacterales > CAXRAF01. Next base: position 1,353,057 of record OZ252282.1, read on the forward strand.
AGAGACATTTTCTAATATGCATGAACTCAAGAATGCTGTATCAGGTACCGATGTTCTGGTATGTCTACTTGCCTTAAATGAGAGTACAGATGGCATTCTGGACGAAGAACTGTTTCAGCAAATGCGGCCTAATGGTTGCCTGATCAATGTCGCACGGGGAGGTCACCTACATGAAAAATCCCTACTGAGAGCACTTGAGGGATCGATGAAAATGGCCTGGCTAGATGTGTTTAACAGCGAGCCATTAGTCGAAGACCATCCATTTTGGGCTCATACACGGATCATTATGACGCCGCATATTGCCAGCCTCACGGATCCAAATACTGCAGCCGGCGAAATAATCTCATATTACCTAGAATACAAGCGCTAACCCGCCCATTTGTCGCATAAGTTAAGCTTTTTAGCCATAAATGGCGCAATTATTAAATTAATCATTTTGATATCGAGCCCATGCCTAGCTAATATTAAGGTGCAGTCTCAGAAATCAAGATTTTATGTATCCTATGCTAGCGCCTTTTAGAAAACCACAGAACCATGACTCAATGGAATTTGAGTTCTTCACCTATGCTGACAACAGCATCCTTGAGGTTCGAGTATCCGGTACTCTGGAAGTGAATTATTTTCTGGAGATGGCCACCGTAGTCATCGATGAATTGGAAACACGAAATATCAAGCGCTTTATCTATTACAACGAAAGCGCTGATCCTTCGGGTATTAGTCCGTCAGACTTAAAGAAGATTGTCAAAGCAACCCGGCGCTTGAATCGAGTGATGGAAGGGGGTCGTGTCACCGCAGCAATTACCAATAAACTAAGCTATGGCCTTATTAGAATGTGGCATGCATTCAGTGCGCTAGATCTCACATACGAATTTCAATTATTCAATAATCATCAGGCTGCGATGAGTTGGTTACAAAGACCCGAAGACTAGTTTAAATTTTCGTAAAGCACTTCGCCATTCACGACCGTCATTAACACACTACCCTCTAATAACTTATCTGGCGATTCTGTAGCAACCTTGAAGGGATCCATATTTAACACCGTAAAATCGGCCCACTTGCCCTTAGTAATGGTACCCGTATTTTCCTCCCGGAATCCGGCATAGGCGGCCCAGATCGTATAGCCGCGGATGGCTTCCTCGATGCTAACAGCCTGTTCTGGATACCAGCCCCCTATGGGTTCTTTCGCTTTATTTTGTCGATTAACGGCCGCATGCAGGCCATAAAATAGCGAATGCGAAGAGCCCGGCAGATCTGAATTAAACGTGATCGGAACACCATTCTCTCGGAATGTACGCCATGCATAAGCTCCTCTGATGCGCTGGGGACCAACCCTGGCCTCAGCCCAAGCCATATCCTCGACTGCATGCGGTGGTTCCATAGAGGCTATGAGGCCGAGTCGCTCGAAATGATGGAAATCATCCGGATGGACAACCTGAGCATGTTCGACCCGATGCCGCAACGCCTTCACATTTTCCGAGCCTTCGATATGTTTGGCTAAGTACTCAAGTGTCTCGCGATTTCCAGCATCCCCAATCGCATGTACTCCTACTTGAAATCCTCGTTCAATAAGCGCATCAACACGATCTTTATTAAATCCGTAGTTTGATCCGCTAAGGCCGCGATGCCCTTCTAGATCGGAATAATCCTCGAGAAGTCGAGCGCCTCGAGAACCAAGCGCGCCATCGTAGTAGGCTTTGACGGAAACGACATCTAGAAATCCAGCAGGATCGGTATGAGGACCTTTTGCTAACCAGTCGTTGACCAGGTCACCATCCCGTGCTGAAATCATCGCATAGATCCTGACCGGCAACTTATCTTGTTCTCTGAGAGTCTGTAATGCTGCCATCATTTGACCATCGACCCCCGCTTCATGAACAGCAACAAATCCATCCTGATTCATTTGTAGCATGGCATCATAAAACCATTTGCGATATGCCTCCTGATCCGGTTGCGGCAAGACGTCAGCAAATAATGTCGTGGCTCTATTCAGGAATATACCGGTCGGGTCACCGTTATCATCGCGTCGGATTTCGCCACCGACAGGCGCCTCCTTATCTTTATCTATGCCAGCCCTGTCGAGTGCCATGCTATTAGCCCACACTGCGAAACTATGTAACGACTGTAGATAGACTGGATTATCAGGAAAGGCAGCATCGAGAATTTCTTTCGTTGGATAGTCATTCGCCCACAAGCCCTCATCCCAACCACGGCCAATGATCCAATCACCTGGCGCTATATCCTTCGCAAATGCTGTGATTCGATCTACGGCATCAGAAGGCGTCTCAACATCAGTCAGATTGACTATATGCAGTATTCTGCCGAGCTGCACCAAATGGGTGTGAGAATCTATAAATCCTGGCAACAAAGTCGCGCCATTAAGATCGACTACTCTAGAAGCACTGTCCTTATGCTTTACAAACACTCCATTCTCACCGATATCGACGATCATACCGTCATTGACCGCAACGACAGACGCATCCGGCCGCCAACGATTGTCCACAAAGGGTGCCGAATCATGAGGGACACCATTCGCATCTGGATCAGGCCAATCGAGAGTATAAATTTTCGCATTATGTATCAGCAGATCTATCTTGCCAGTTGATATTGCTTCGGACTGAACCTCTTCCTCCTGCTGACTGCAGGCTGACATAATCAGGCAGGTTATCAGGGTAAGAAATAGACGCTTTAACATGGAAACTCCTGAGTGAATATTATTCTTATAGGACAGATGCTGTAGTAATATAACATTGAATTCTTGAAATTGAGAACCGTCATGAAACTTTATACAGATTACAAGGCACCAAACCCAAGACGACTAAATTATTTCCTAAAGTATAAGGGCATTGAAATCGATACTGAGATCGTCTCACTCAATGAAAAACAAAACTTGTCACCAGAGTTTTCACTCATAAATCCCTTACAAACAGTACCAGCACTCGAGCTAGATGATGGCAGTGTACTTACCGACACTATTGCGATTTGCCTCTTTTTAGAACTGGAACATCCGGATAAGCCATTATTTGGCCCAGATAATCAATCGGTCGCACAGGTAGTCGGTTGGTGCCATAGAATTTTCTGTTATGGACTGGACTCAGTCGCTGAGATTTTTCGCAACACGACCCCATTCTTCGCCGACCGAGCAATGCCTATTAAAACGCCTTTAGCACAGAATCCGGATCTCATTGAACGTGGCAAGCTACGTCTTAATGATTTCTATCAAGAGATGGATGAGTATCTGACAGATAGATCATTCATCGTATCTGATCGGTTGACGCAAGCAGATATTGACGCCTGGTTAGTCCCCTCGTTTGCCAAATGGGTTAATATGCCCTTCCCGGAAGAATTGGCTGCCTTTAATAATTGGCACAAACGAGTTACGACAATTCTTAAACCGACGCAGTAACACTGAATAAATCCTGACAGAGACGCCAGAATGCCGACATGATCGGTTTTTGTAACTCTCGCTGCAGACCGATAATGCCCAATTCCAGAGTCGGTGCTGGAATTGGCGCATGAATGGTTCTTACCGTATGTTTTAAGGGACTTAGCTCCATGACTGGGTCAGGGATAATGGACAATCCGCAACCGAGTGACGTCATGCTGACAATCGCCTCATGCCCAGTCACACGGCCATATACCTGGGGTTGAATTCCCATTGCCTTAAACCAGGCCTGCATCGCCTTGTGTAAAGGGCCTGCCTCTGGTACCACAAATGGAATCGCGTTCCATGGAATATCATCCAGTGCTAATAATTCTGAGAATGACGCGGCAGCAGTCGGCGCGATCAACGAACAATGAATATCTTCCACGGGTAAAAACATGACCCCACTACCAATGGCCTCAATGTCTGCTGCGAAAGCAAAATCTACCTCACCATCCTTCACCAGAGATAACGCCTGTGATGCATCTCCCGTGATCAATTTGATGTCTGCGTTTGGGTATCGACGCCTAAAGGCCGTCAATAGCCTTGGAACATAGACATGAGCCGCGGTGACCGTACAGAACAGGGTTAGCTCACCGGTGAGGTTTTCATGGCTATCTCGCAATTTATGTAATGACTGCTGTAAGCGATGGTAGTCACTGAGCGTTTGTCTGGCGAAACCAGCAAATTCGAGGCCCGCTTTTGTTAAACGGACACTGCGATTATCGCGCTGGAAAAGCTTAATATTCAGCTCATCTTCAATGCGCTGGATTTGACGGCTCAGGGCAGAAGGCGTCAGATGCATTGCCTGTGCAGTCTGGGCAAAATGCAAACGCTTGCTTAATTCGAGAAAGATGTCGAGTGATTTAATATCCATAGTATGTCTACAATTTATGTCGCTCAGATTCAGACTCATCTTTTGGGGACGCCGTAAATACTTCCATGTAGGCTGCATTCGGCATCCATGCCTCATAGCCCCCTATATCTGAGTCATAAATCATCGCGCCACATTATTGCAATAATTGCAATTCAGTATCTCATATATATCAATTTACGCAATACTAATATTCCCATAGACTTCACCAAAGCGTTTAAATTTAACGGGGATCCCCAATGGCTAACTACTTTAATCAACTGAACCTAAGACAACAGCTGGCGCAACTGGGTGTGTGTCGATTTATGCAACGTGAGGAATTTAGCAATGGTTGCGATTTCCTTAAGGGTAAGTCTATCGTCATCGTGGGATGCGGTGCTCAAGGCCTGAATCAGGGGCTCAATATGCGTGACTCTGGTCTGCAAGTGAGTTATGCCCTTCGTGATTCTGCCATTGAGCAGAAGCGTGCATCATGGCAACAGGCAACAGATAATGGATTTGAAGTCGGAAATTATGAGGCTTTAATACCAAATGCAGATCTTGTTTATAACCTGACACCTGATAAGCAACATAGCAACGTGGTAGAAGCGGTCATGCCATTAATGAAACAGGACGCAATTCTTGCCTACTCTCATGGATTCAACATCGTCGAGGAAGGACAGCAGATTCGTCCGGATATTACCGTTGTTATGTGTGCACCGAAATGCCCGGGTACTGAAGTACGAGAAGAATACAAACGCGGTTTCGGCGTACCGACACTAATCGCCGTTCATCCAGAAAACGACCCTCTGAACCAGGGTTTGGAAGTTGCAAAGGCGCTGGCATCGGCAACTGGCGGTGATCGTGCTGGGGTACTATCATCATCATTCGTTGCCGAAGTTAAGTCTGATTTAATGGGGGAGCAGACGATTCTGTGCGGTATGTTGCAGACTGCTGCAATCCTTTCTTACGATACGATGATCGCCGATGATATTGCTCCAGACTATGCCGTGAAATTGATTCAACAGGGTTTGGAAACGATTACTGAGGCGTTAAAAATTGGTGGCATCACCCAGATGATGAACCGCTTGTCGAATCCAGCCAAATTGAGAGCATACGATATCTCTACTCGTGCCAAGGAATTGCTGCGTCCGTTATTTGAGAAACATATGGATGATATTTTATCGGGCAAGTTTTCTAGTGACATGATAAAGGATTGGGATAATGATGATCACAACCTTCTCACATGGCGTGAAGAGACGGGGAAAACTGGCTTCGAGCAAGCACCAACGAGTGACATTGAACTGGATGAGCAGGAATATTTCGACCATGGCATTCTCCTGGTTGCATTCATTAAGACTGGTGTTGAGTTAGCTTTCGAGGTGATGGTTGAGTCAGGTATCTTGCCGGAATCTGCCTACTATGAATCGCTGCATGAAACCCCGTTGATTGCGAATACAATTGCTCGAAAACGCCTCTATGAGATGAATGTCGTGATATCAGATACAGCCGAGTATGGTAACTATCTCTTCTCTCAGGCGGCTGTGCCATTGTTACGAGAGAAACTTATGCCCCAACTAACGACAGAAGTTATTGGTAAGGGACTTCAACTTGACAGCAATAGCGTCGATAATAGGACATTGGTTGATGTGAATGAGGCAATACAGACGCATCCGGTTGAGGAAATCGGTAAAACATTGCGTGCCTATATGACCAATATGAAAGCGATTGTCACTAGTGGAAATTGAATATGACTGAATCAAGTCACAAAAAATATACCGGCGCAGAGCTGGTCGTAGAGAGTCTTAAGGATTCTGGCGTTGAATTTATTTTCGGCTATCCGGGCGGCGCCGTGTTAGACATCTATGATGCTATTTATGAACAGGACGCCTTCCAGCATATTCTGGTTCGCCATGAACAGGCTGCAACCCATGCTGCTGATGGCTATGCCCGGGCCACCGGAAAAGTAGGTACCGTGCTAGTGACATCAGGACCTGGAGCCACAAATGCTATTACAGGCATCGCGACTGCCTACATGGACTCCATTCCAATGGTCGTCATTTCTGGCCAGGTGCCCTCTTCCCTAATTGGCAATGATGCCTTCCAGGAAACCGATATGATTGGCTGTTCGCGACCAATCGTCAAACATAGTTTTCTATGTAAAACGACTGAGCAAATTCCGGAACTTATTGCTAAGGCATACCATATTGCCAGTACGGGTCGACCGGGTCCTGTGGTGATCGATATTCCCAAAGATCTGGTTCATAAGACAGGCTTATTTGAGTATCACTACCCCGAATCTATTAAGATACGCTCCTACAATCCGACCTTGAAAGGCAATCCACGCCAAATAAAGAAGGCGATAATGGCATTTACCGAGGCCAAACGACCTGTCTTCTATACCGGTGGTGGTGTGATCATGGCCAATGCCTCTGAAAAGCTGGTTCAGATGGCCGAACGCATAAACGTTCCTGTCACCAGTACCCTAATGGGACTCGGTGCAATGTCAGGCACTCATAAGCAGTTCCTGGGGATGTTAGGTATGCATGGCACCCTGGAAGCGAATAAAGCGATGGCTCATGCCGACTGTATCGTTAATTTCGGTGCGCGGCTGGACGATAGAGTGACGAACAATACAGAACTTTTTTGCCCTGATGCGACCATTATTCATGTTGACATCGATCCTGCAAATATCTCTAAGACCGTTAATGCCGATATACCTATTGTCGGCTCAGTCGATGTGGTGCTGGACCAGTTTCTTGATTTAATGGATCGGGCAAATCTCAAACATAATGCTGAGTCAATGGATGAGTGGTGGCAAACCATCGAGGGCTGGAGAGAGAGGAAATGTTTGGACTACGATAAATCAGGTCCAGTACGAAAACCACAACAGGTCGTAGAGGCGCTCTATAAAGCTACGAATGGTGAGGCATTTGTCACGTCGGATGTGGGTCAGCACCAAATGTTTGGTGCCCTCTATTATCCATACAAACGACCACGTCAATGGATTAATTCAGGTGGTGCTGGAACAATGGGGTTCGGTTTTCCTGCAGCGATGGGTGTCAAGCTCGCATTTCCAGACAGCGATGTCATTTGTATTACTGGCGATGGCTCCATTCAGATGAATATTCAGGAACTGTCAACCTGCCTACAATATGACATTCCAGTGAAGATTTTCATCATGAATAACCGTTCACTTGGAATGGTGAGACAATGGCAGGACATGCAATACGAGGGACGACATTCTCATTCATACATGGACTCGATGCCTGACTTTGTCAAACTCGCTGAAGCTTATGGTCATGTTGGTATGCGCATTTCACACACTGATGACTTAGACAGCATGTTGGCTGATGCTATTGCAATGAAAGATAAGCTAGTCCTGGTTGATATCGATATCGAGGAAGAGGAACACGTATACCCTATGCAGATCAAAGGCGGTGCTGTCGATGACATGTGGCTTGCGAAAGGAGTCAGAGCATGAAGCATATCTTAACCATTTTAATGGAAAATGAGCCTGGGGCCCTGTCTCGAGTTGTTGGGTTATTCTCACAACGAGGCTACAACATCGATAGCGTTAATGTTGCTGGTACTGATGACCCGACGATATCGCGACTGACTATATGCACGAGTGGTGATCTGGCTACTCTAGAACAGATCACTAAGCAATGTCACAAACTGATTGATGTACTGACGATAAAAAATATTACGCATCAAGAACATGTCGAACGCGAGCTCGTCCTGGTCAAGGTCGTAGCGAATGATCCAGAAACGAAGGATTCAGTCCATCGAATTGCAGACATCTTTCGCGCGCAAATTGTCGATGTTCACAAGGAATGCTATACGGTTCAGCTGGCTGGGCAACCGGGTAGAATAAAGGCGCTGATAAATACTCTTCAAGATGAAACGACAATCATAGAAATGGTACGCTCTGGCGCCGTAGGTTTGTTACGAGGTAAAAAAGCGCTGATTCCCAAAGCCTATTAATTGCGCTTTCGCTAAAGGACTATTGGGTGTAGAATGCGCGCCAATTCGAAGCGCAACAGCAGTTCTCTTCATGCAAGATATCAGTAAAGGTCAGCGTTGGGTCAGTCATACTGAACACGATCTTGGACTCGGGATTATTCGCGAGCTCTCTGGTCGTCTCATCACTATCGATTTTCCTGCGGCAGAAGAACAGCGAACCTATGCCCGTGAAAACGCACCGATTAGCCGTGTAATCTATTCTGTAGGTGATGTAATAACAACGATCGAAGACCAGCAACTGGTTGTTCGTGAAGTGCTTAATGACAAGGGTCTGGTCGGATATGTGTGCCAAAACGATTTGGGCAAAGAACAGATCGTACCCGAAATGAATCTCAGCGCTTTTGTATCATTTACCACACCGCGCCAGAGATTACTCAGCGGTCAAATTGATGGTAACTCGGCCTTCAGGTTACGGCTGCAAACACTCGAACGACTGAATAAAATCAGCCAATCGCAATTGTTTGGCCTCGGCGCTGGCAGAATGCAGTTACTGCCGCATCAGGTATTCATCGCTAACGAGGTTGCACAACGCTACCAACCAAGAGTCCTTCTCGCTGATGAAGTTGGATTAGGTAAAACCATTGAAGCAGCGATGATTATCCATCATCAACTGTATACGCATCAAGCACAGCGGGTCCTCATCCTCGTGCCGGAGAGTCTGCAACACCAGTGGTTCGTAGAATTACTGCGCCGATTTAACTTGCATTTCAGCCTCTTCAATCAAGATCGACTCGAGGATGCACTTTCTCATGAAGAGGATGAGCAGAGTTCTGAGCCAGGAAACCCATTCGAAATGGAGCAGCTGGTCATCAGCAGCATCGAGACTATATTGTCCAATGAGCGATATAAGGAGTGGTTAGCTGCGAGTCGCTGGGATTTGCTGACTGTTGATGAGGCGCACCATCTCGAATGGAGCGAGGCTCAATCGAGCGTCGCCTATGATTTAGTGCAAAACATGAGTGAACAAACGCCGTCTGTCCTACTGCTAACAGCAACACCTGAGCAAGTCGGTAGCTCGGGCCACTTTGCTCGTCTGCGTTTGCTCGATCCCAATCGCTACTCTGACCTGACCCACTTTCTAGCAGAAGAGCAGGATTATAAGTCGCTCAATGCCGCACTCGAGATTATTGAGCAGCAACCAGTCGATAGCCCGGTTGCTGGGGTACTAGGGAAACTCAAAACCATCGTTGCGCCTCACCTATATGCTAAATTGACGCAACTCGGTGCCAAGAGTATCACCGAACTAACGAATCAACTATTGGATCTACATGGTACCGGCCGAGTCCTATTTCGCAACCAACGTAGTCACATCGAAGGGTTTCCTGAACGCCATGTGACCGGGTATCCACTGACGCCAATTAGCACAGATACACAAGAGTCTATTGAAGCCGCACTCTACCCTGAAATAAATCAAGATGAACAGGAATGGATATCCTCAGATCAGCGCCTCAAATGGCTGACAGAATTTCTGCGTAATCATAAGCAACAGAAAGTTTTGGTCATATGTCACCATGACCAAACCGCATTGGCAGTAGATAAGTACCTTAATTTGCGTCAAGGTATAAGAACAACGGCATTCGTTCCTGAATTATCAATCATAGAGCGGGACCGAGCTGCAGCCTACTTCGCTGAGACAGAGGGTGGTGCTCAGGCGCTTATTTGCTCTGAGATTGGCAGTGAAGGACGTAACTTTCAATTTGCCCAGCATCTGGTGCTATTCGACCTACCCCTCAATCCCGATCTTGTTGAACAGCGAATTGGTAGATTGGACCGAATCGGACAAGGAGAACACATCTATCTCCATATCCCCTATATCAAAGATTCGGCGCAGGAGAGACTATTCCGCTGGTATCATGAAGGAGTTGACCTATTTACACACACCGCCAGTGCTGGTTTTGCTATATTTCGCCACTTTGAACAGCAACTATGCAGTCAATTACTCAAACCGGATTCGCGTTTTGAGCAGCTCATTAATGAAACTGTGGATTTTCGCACGGCGATTAACAAAGAATTACAGGAAGGTAAGGACAAATTATTGGAACGTAATTCCTGTAACAAGTCCGTCGCTAATGAACTGATCGATGAAATCAATCACCAACAACAGACACTGGAGCTTGACCGATACATGCTGGACCTGTTCAACGAATATGGACTGGAAACAGAGAGTCACTCCGACCATACATTCATCATCAAACCCTCTGAACATATGCGGGAGAGTTATTTTCCAGGGCTGAAAGATGAGGGTCAAACCATTACATTTGACAGAGACCGGGCGATAGAGCGGGAAGATTATGATTTCCTAACATGGGAACATCCCATGGTAAGCGAATCAATGGAATCGATACGTGACTCTGAAATTGGAAATGCTGCAGTAGCGACCATCAGAGTGAAGGGATTGCAAGCTGGAACAGTCTTACTTGAGACGTGTTTTACAGTCAGTACGACCGCTGCGAAACATCTACAGATCGAACGTTATCTGGGATTAAGTCCATTAAGGCTGTTGGTCGATGTACGTGGTAAGAATTTATCTCAAATCGTCAGCCATTCGGCGATGAATCAATTAACCCGAAGAATGCCGAAAGATCTCGCCCGGCGAGCCTGCCAACAGATGCGACAGGAAATCGATACCATGTTAAATCACGCCGTGGCTATCGCAAAACCCCACCTGCAACAGACGATTATAGATGCCAGACAAAAATTGCTGGATATGACTGGTCAAGAGATTCAACGCATGGAGCAACTTGCCAAGCTGAACCCTAATGTCAGAAGTGAGGAAATAGAAGCCCTGCGCATCCGTCAGGAAAATTCACTCAATGCCATCGGTAGGGCGGATATCGAAGTTCAGGCCATGCGTTTAATAATCACCCAATAAGCCACCCTATCTATTTGATATATAATAAGTTTTAAGCATTTTTGAACAGATAGTAGTAAATTGATTAAAATTTATTCACTTGCAGAGTAACCATTTGCTTAAAACTAGTGTATGATGCGCGCCTATTGCACTATGTGCACACGAAATTTAACACTTATTTTTTGCATTTTTTATCACTATAACCCAAGAGAAATACAATGGCTGATCTAACGAAATACAGGAATATCGGTATTTTTGCTCACGTAGACGCGGGTAAAACCACAACTACTGAGCGTATTTTGAAATTGACCGGTAAAATTCACAAGACGGGTGAGGTTCATGATGGTGAATCAACAACCGACTTTATGGAACAGGAAGCTGAACGTGGTATTACCATTCAGTCTGCAGCGGTAACCTGTTCATGGAACGATCACCGTCTAAATATCATCGACACACCGGGACACGTTGACTTCACAATTGAAGTATACCGTTCGTTGAAAGTACTGGACGGCGGTGTTGGTGTATTTTGTGGATCTGGCGGTGTTGAGCCTCAGTCCGAGACCAACTGGCGATATGCGAACGATTCTAAAGTTTCGCGAATCATATTCGTTAATAAACTGGATCGAATTGGTGCGGACTTCCTGAATGTTGTTAAGCAGATTGAAGACGTCTTAGGTGCTAACCCTCTGGTTATGACACTTCCAATTGGTCGTGAAGATGACTTCAAGGGTGTTGTAGATCTGCTCGAGCGTAAAGCCTACGTCTGGGATGATTCTGGTCTGCCAGAAAACTACAACGTCGAAGATGTTCCTGCTGACATGGTTGATCAGGTCGAAGAATGGCGTGATAAGCTGATTGAAACAGCGGTTGAACAAGACGATGATATGATGATGATGTATCTCGAGGGCGAAGAGCCTTCAATAGATGACATCAAAGCTTGCATCCGTAAGGGTACGATTAACCTGGACTTCTTCCCCACTTTCTGTGGCTCGGCGTTCAAGAACAAGGGTGTCCAGATGGTTCTGGATGCTGTTGTCGATTATCTGCCTAATCCGGTTGAAGTTAACCCTCAGCCTGAGACAGATGAGGAAGGTAACGAGACTGGCGAATTTGCTATCGTTGACCCAGACAAGCCACTCCGTGCGTTGGCGTTCAAAATTATGGATGACCGCTTTGGTGCACTAACCTTTATCCGTGTCTACTCAGGCCGCATCAGTAAGGGTATGACGGTTCTAAACTCGGCTACCGGGAAAACTGAGCGTATCGGCCGTATGGTTGAGATGCAAGCGGATGAGCGTACCGAACTGACAGAAGCTCAAGCAGGTGACATCATCGCTGTGGTAGGAATGAAGAATGTTCAGACGGGTCACACTCTGTGTGATGTCAACGCCCCTGCCATCCTTGAACCAATGGTATTCCCAGATCCTGTGATATCGATTGCGATCTCACCTAAGGATAAGGGTTCTGTTGAGAAGTTGGGTGTTGCTCTGGGTAAGATGATTGCAGAAGATCCATCATTCCAGGTTGAAACAGATGAAGATTCCGGTGAAACCATCATTAAAGGTATGGGTGAGTTACACCTCGACATTAAAGTCGACATTTTGAAACGTACTTACGGCGTTGAGCTTGAAGTTGGAAAGCCTCAGGTAGCCTACCGTGAGACAATCACGCAGCGTATCGAAGACAGCTACACACACAAGAAGCAGTCGGGTGGTTCTGGACAGTTCGGTAAGATTGACTACATCATTGAGCCTGGTGAAGTGAATGTTGGTTTCGAATTCGAATCAACGGTTGTCGGTGGTAACGTACCGAAAGAATTCTTCCCTGCCATTGAGAAAGGCTTCAAGGGTATGTTGGAAGAAGGTGTTCTTGCTGGATACCCTGTACTCGATGTGAAAGTCACACTGTTTGACGGTGCCTTCCACGCGGTCGACTCATCGGCAGTTGCGTTTGAATTAGCAGCTAAAGGCGCTTATCGACAGTCTATGCCTAAAGCTGGACCACAGCTACTTGAGCCAGTGATGAAGGTTGATGTATTCACTCCTGAAGATCACGTCGGTGACGTAATCGGTGACCTAAACCGTCGTCGAGGCATGATCAAGTCGCAGGAAGCCGGCAGCATGGGCGTTCGCATTAAGGGTGACGTACCTCTGTCAGAGATGTTCGGATACATCGGACACCTGCGCACAATGACTTCAGGTCGTGGTCAGTTCTCTATGGAGTTCAGCCATTATGCACCTTGCCCAGCAAGCGTTGCTGAAGAAGTTATCGCTGAAGCGAAGGCACGCAAAGAAGCTAAGTAAGCCTCTTAACAGTCTCGTACTTCGAAGGCCCGATAAGTTCGCTTATCGGGCCTTTTTACATATATGTTTTAATTATATTCTATTGGTGCAGCTATTCGTGATATTTTGAGCTCAGCAGCTTATATTAAAATCTTGATGACGTCGTGAATACGTCCATGTAGACTCCGCTTCGGCATCCATGCCTCAGAGGCATCTAGATTTTAATATAATCTACTTCGCAAATATCACTAATGACCGTGCGTATTGAACTTTGTGAAATGATAAATTTATGACTACAGATGTGTATGTGGCATGGAAGCCACATCCAAGCCTACATGGACGACAATTTTGTCTGGAACAAAATTGAACAGCTTTGCTGGCCCTTTGGGCGAGTCTCATGGATGAGACGAGTAATTCACGGCGTCATCAGTAGGCAAAATTTATTATTGAGCAATTAAGTTCAATCTGTAAAGACACTATAGAAATATATGAAAAAAGACTGTCCAATCTGCCGTATCATGAGAGTATTCATCGGGGTGTTCATCATCATGGTGGTGGTGTTTCTGCTGGTGAGCCAATGAAATTAATCGATTTAAATCATTCTGGTACTAAATGCTTTCTAGTGATAGCAGTAATCATTATTGGTTTCTGGTTCGGTGGAGACAGCTGGGTTAAAGCACTGGAGTACCATCGTATCAAAATAGAGGATGGTGAGGTTTGGCGACTACTAACAGGTCATCTGGTGCACAGTAATAGTTGGCACATGCTGCTGAATCTATCGAGCCTGGTGTTTATTGGTCTGCTGTTCAGTAGCCTGCTAAGTGGACTCGTCTGGGCCCTGGCTTTTGTCTTCTGTGCACTGGTGGTCTCCGCCTGTTACTGGTTCATCAGTCCGGAGTATGTGATCTATGTGGGACTCAGTGCCGCTTTGTACGGTGTGATCATCGTCGGTGCATTGCAAGACCTACGCGAGAATAAACTCATTGCTAGCGCCCTGCTGATCATCGTAACCGGACGGGTGATCTGGCAGCAATTCGACGGTGCATCTGACTCACTGGCAGATCTGGTAGACAGTCGGGTTGCCATTGAGTCGCATCTTTATGGTATTGCTGCAGGGTATGGGTTCAGCCTGCTCTACTATTGCTTCAGCCTATTGCGCGGTAGTAGCGCTCAATCACCTCAGCAAGACTAGTCCTCCAGTCGATGGCTTTGATGTCATAATCACGTTCAATGGCAGAGCAATCCAGCACCGAATTCGAAGGTCTTACCGCAGGTGTCGGATACTCAGATGTAGAGATGGCATTGAGCGATTGCAGCGCAAGTGACTCGTGTTTTGCAGCCTGCACAAATATCTCTGCTGCGAATCCGTGCCAGGTTGTATTGCCCTTGCCAGACAAATGATAGAGTTGTTGTTTGCGCTTAAACCGTTGCTCATCCTGCTGGTAGATGTCGACAATACGCCAAGTTGCTCTGGCTAGGTCTCGGCTGTAAGTAGGACAACCGGACTGGTCGGAAACGACACCGAGTTCTTCGCGTTCCCTTCCCAAGCGGATCATTGTTTTCATGAAGTTATTGCCGGTTTCGCCATACACCCAGCTGGTACGGATTGTGATTGAGCTGGCCGTCGACATCTGTAGCACCTTCTCTCCAGCGAGTTTCGTCTTACCGTAAATGGACAGTGGTGATGCAATATCCCATTCTTGCCAAGCCTCTTGCTTCATCCCATCAAATACAAAGTCAGTTGAATAATGTATCAATAGTGCTCCTGATGACTCGCACCAATCTGCCAGCGCAGAGGGTAAATCTGAATTGATAATCATGGCTTGGTCAGGTTCCGATTCGGCCTTATCGACTGCTGTGTAGGCGATGGTATTGATGATGACATCAGGTTTACACCGCTCAAGATGGTCCAGCAAGGACGCTAGACTTGCATCTGACCAAATGATATCCGCATCGTTCCGACCAATCGTTGTGACGCCAGAGAGGAATGGCAAGGGATGACGATGAATCTCGTCTATTAACATACCCCCGACTTGGCCACTTGGCCCGAGTATTACAACTTCCACATCCTGTCTCTTTTCGATATCAGAGCCGTGAGTGTAACAGAAAAAAGGCGCCAGGGGATGACGCCAAGTGACAGGATTTTAGTAACTCAAAAGGTTATTTTTGCGCGATTCTTCTGCAACGTTTTTGCACCGATGCCCTTAATTTGTTCAAGTTCCTCGATTGACTTAAAAGGACCATTTGCTTTGCGATATGAAACAATGGCATTCGCCTTGCTCAGCCCTACGCCGATCAAAACTTCAGCTATCTCTTCGGCTGATGCCTTATTGATATTCACAGACAATACCGGGATTTGCTGTTCAGGATTCACGGCATCTCGTATAGGCTTGGCATTCTGTTGTGCTGTGACTGCCAGAATGGATAGTATAAATAATGTAATGAATAAGAGTTTATTCTGCATGTTAACCTCCTTGTTGAAATAGCATCCATGCAGTTATCAAACTAAACGTATCCGTTTAGGTTCGCAAGCTCTGAGACAGTGATTGCGAGATTTCTGACAATGATTTCATCGGATCGTCCGCTTTGGTGATCGGTCGTCCAATGACGAGATAACTGGAACCACTGGCAATTGCCCTCGCTGGGGTCATTATACGCTTCTGGTCATCTGTGGCACTATTAGCTGGTCGAATGCCTGGTGTAACCAATAGAAAGTCGTCCCCGAGATGATTTCTCAGTTCATTGGCTTCAAGGGCAGAACAAACAATGCCATCCAATCCAGCCTGTTGTGTAAGCCGTGCCAGTAATTTGACCCGGTCTGCTACTGACATATTGATGCCCGTTTGCAATAGATCCTCAGCCGACATGCTAGTAAGGACGGTTACCGCTGTGAATAGCGGTGCATCTTCGCCAAACTCTGTCAGTGCATCCCTGGCCTGTTCCATCATCGCCAGACCACCAGATGCGTGACAGTTAATCATCCAGACACCTAAATCGGCTGCTGCTTTGCAGGCTTTCGCAACGGTGTTAGGAATGTCGTGAAACTTCAAGTCGAGAAAGACATCAAAAGACATCTTATGTAACTCACGAATAAAATCAGGGCCGAAATGTGTGAACATTTCCTTGCCCACCTTCAGGCGGCACTGGCTTGGATCGAGTTGCGTTGCCAGAGAGATCGCATCCTTTCGATCAGAAAAGTCGAGGGCTACTATGATACGGTTTGGATCGGTCAGCATATATTTATTAGCCTATTCATTCGTGTTAAAAGTTGGTTTCATCGTACCCCATTCGCTGCATGCAGGGCACTGCCAGAATAAGGTTTTACTCTCATAGCCGCAATCATTACAGTGATAGTTTGTCTCACTCTCTGACATTGAGTCCAGAATTCTTAGTAATTTATCATATTGACTGCGATCAGGTTCTTTAGCATGGTCTCGGTAACTGGAAACCAGATGTCGTAATGTGCGTACAGAGGGGGTCGAAAGCGAAAAATCTTCCAAAATTTCTAGTGTTTGATTTGCTGACTGCGATCCTTTGCTCAGGTTACGATACAAAACCAGAGCATCCAGATTATGGCTAGTTTGTAGATACCCCTGGAGTTCCTGATGAAATACCTTCTCACTCCCCATCTGTATATGACAACGATGCATATCCTGAATAAATTCAGATAAGTAGCCGCCATGAACTTCGGCAAGTTCACGATAAATTTTTAGTGCCTTTTTGTAGTCTGACTGGTTGAGATGATGCTTGGCCATCATTAAATTTTGCCGTAAGCCACGCGGATCACTCTGTAACGCGACTTTTAGCGCATCCAAGGCAGCCGCCGTATCGCCTCGGCTAAAACAGCTGGTCGCGATTTCACACTGATAGTGTGCCAGTCTGGCATGCTGTGGCTTGGCACTGAGTTTTGCATATTTACTGGTAACATCAATTGCCTGCGGCCAGTCATTCAATTGCTGATAAACTGAGATAAGGTTTTTCAGCGCTTGTTGCTTGTGCTGAGGATCGCTGAGCAATTCAGTAAATAAGCTCTCCGCACGGTCATATAATCCCGCTGCAAGGTAATCATGAGCCAATTCAAATAATGCGAGCTTTCTGACATCTGCAGGCAATGAGGGACGCGCGATGAGATTCTGATGAATTCGAATTGCTCTATCGACCTCTCCCCTCCGGCGAAACAGATTCCCTAAAGCTAGATGTGTTTCGACCACCTCATTGTTTTGCTGTAATTGTTCGATAAAAACATCGATTGCCTTGTCGGGCTGCTCATTTAGAAGATGATTCAACCCAGCGTAATACTGATTAGGCAGATGCGTTCTAACGTGCCGACGTTTACGCCGGCCAATTCGATACCCAGACCAGACTGCCAATGGCAGGCAGGCAACCAGACTAAGAATGATGACTTCTTGCATTAATAGCTATCCTGCAGTGGTAATTCACGCAGATTATTCAGTTCCTGTTCCTTGATTCTCAGTGAGGTGCGTAAGCGACGCTGTTCGAGTCGAAGACGCACGACATAACTGACCACTAGTAACATGCTGAAAATCATGCCGAGAATAAAGCAGCTGATAATTACAAACGTTAGTCGCGTATCCATCATGCCAACGAAATAATTAAGTGTAATGACTTGCTCATTTAGTGCAGCAAAAGCCGCGGCTATAATCAATATCAGAATGATGAACAGTAATTGCAATAGTGCTGACATAGTTAAATTCCCATTACATGAGGACTAGGTGTGTTCACGTTTATTCGTTCATAAATAGATGAGTCAAATGAAACGTCGATACGACCTAGATTGTAGCAAAGTATTCTGCGAATTATAGTCGCCAATAAAAAAGCACGCTAAAGCACGTGCTTGATTATTCGATGTTTCTTGATGCAGGATTGTATCGTGTTAATTAGCTGTTAATCTGATTGACACGTTCACGTAGTTCTTTGCCCGGTTTAAAATGTGGAACGGACTTGCCTTCCAACTTGACTGACTCGCCGGTTTTGGGATTACGGCCAACGCGTGGCGCACGATAATGCAATGAGAAGCTTCCGAATCCTCTAATTTCAATTCGCTCACCTTCAGAGAGTGTCTGAGCCATATGCTCAAGTGTTGTCTTAACCACCAGCTCAACATCCTTATAAGAAAGCTGGTTTTGCTGACTCGCCAGACGCTCAATTAATTCTGATTTTGTCATAGCCATTAGACTTACAGCCTTAGTAGTTATAGTTCTGTCACAATTGACATAAAAAGTTCATTAATTTCAATCATATACATTAAATAGCTCAAAATCAACAAGAAATAAACAACACAACATATTGGCATTAAATTGTGCTATTAGACGTTTCCGACTATGCTATGTACAAATAACCATCAAAAGTATCGTTAATAATAAGAAATCAGGCAGGTTTGTGGTTGGATTAAAAATTTTTATACTCGTGTTACTTGCTGCGCATACAGGGGCTTCAACGCAGGGAGCTGATGAAGTCAACATCGTATTTACACACGAAAACCCTTCATTCGGAGTATTGTTGGATGAGTATAACTGGCATCATGAGCATCAGGTTCGAGTTACATGGGTCGATCAATCTGACCTCAAGAGTCGACTAGTTGAGATAAAAAATGTTGCCGACATTCCCGATCTCCTAATTATTCCCTCGGACAGCCTGGGTATGGACAAGTTCGTACAGTTTTCCGAGATACCTACGCCATTGATTTCAAATGAGTTATCAGATAAGGCATTACAAACTTCGACAATAAATGACCGAATCCTTGGCGTACCAATTGTCCAGGGTAATCATTTAATACTCTATTATAGTAAACGGTTTATCGAGTCACCCGCTGCAAACTGGGAAGCACTCATCAATCAGCAACAATCGCTCCCTCAAGATGTGTCTTTGATCGACTGGAGCTTCATGGAAATGTATTGGTTTGTACCATTCATTACCGCTTTCGGTGATGGTCCAGTCATTGAAGACAATCCTAATCTGGATACGAATGCCATGCGCGATGCGCTCTCCTTTGTCTGGGGTCTAGCGAACTCAGGCGTTGTCGATCAGACCTGTAACTACACCTGTGCCGAGCAAAATTTTCTGAATGACAGATCGGCCTATGTCATTAATGGGATTTGGTCATATCAGCACTATAAGGATGAGTTAGGTGATGATCTTGGAATTGCACCGCTGCCAATGATTGGCCAGCGTCGCATGCAACCATATTTTTCAACCATAGTTGCTGCATTTCCCCGGAAATCACTGTCGGGTCCTAAGCAAGAAGCCCTGCAGTCAGTCTTGAGATACCTACAAAGTGAATCATTCCAGAAAAAATTGTGGTATTCGATACAGGAGATTCCAGCAAATGAGATGGTATTGAATTCTCTCCTGAACGACTCAAATACCCAAATAGGCACCGTTTTGGCGACACTGCAATACACTCTTCCGATGAGTAGTCATCGAAATATGGCCATCATCTGGGAAGTGATTTTGAAAGGCTATCTACGCTTTGGCAGCGGCATTTGGAGTGCCGAGCGCGCGAGTAGATACATGCAGGATCTGGCTCTGGAGCATATAGTTAAAGATACTGACTGAGTATGGTGAAAATACTGGATAAACAAAATTATGCAAGTACCTTGCGCGATAGGATCAGTCTATTGCTGTTGCTTTGCATGGCCATTGTTTCGACCTACTTCGTATTACAATTTTATCATTCTGCAATTAAGAACGCAGAACAGCATAACCATCTAACAGCTAAGACCTTGTCTGCGGATATCAATAACGCATTGATTAAGCAGCTTATCGATTTTCAGAACTTTTCACGTATCGAGATGATTCATGATCTACCAAACGAGTTGGCCTACACTCAGGGAGCCATAAAACTCATGCAGTCTCTCGTTGAAACCAGTCACTTACAGGCTACTCTGGTTGCCGATTCCTCGGGTGAGATCCAAGAGGTTTATCCCGTAAGCGGTTATCACTTTAGCGATGAGTTCTACTCTCTTGCTGAACAATTACGTGAAGATACAGATATCGACAGCAAAGCATTGGTTGCCATTGCATCCGATCAAGCCAGGTTGCAAGACTTTTTTGATACTCCCTATAAAGATAGTTATCTAATACAAGCCCTTCCCTTATTTACTGACGCTGACTCACTGACCGATCCGTTCGTGTTCAGCGGCATAACGGTTGGTATTGTCTCGATTCAGCAAATGCTTGATAGCATTTTGACAAAGGTGGAGTTGAAACAGGGCACTTACTTACAACTGGTGGAGAAGGACGCCATTATCTATGATTCACGGTGGTTACCTGGAGCCGATGTCAATGCACAATCAGATAGTAACACTAGCTATATCAATTCTGCGGTGACTGTCACTAGCCCGGTTGCGAGTGAACGAGCACTGATGCAACTGAGACTCTTTGAACCGGAATACCATTACACTGCGACAGTACTTAGTACAATTCAACAAATCGTTATAGTCATCATTATTCTGATGTTGATTGTCTTATGGATCTTAAACCATCAGTTACGGTCATTTAACAAACCCATTCAGCAACTACTCCAAATGTGTCGGGACATCACTGAAGCAAATTATAATATCAGCAGTCGAGGACAACGTTTTCATGAATTTGAAACAATTGAGACAGCGCTACTGACGCTCGCACAGAAAGTTGAAGTCCAGATTGAATCTCTCATTGAAGCAAAAGAGGCCGCTGAACAGGGCGAGCGCACCAAGGCACAATTCGTTGCAAACATGTCACATGAGATTCGCACACCGATGAATGGTATCCTGGGATTTATTCAAATTCTTGAATCATCCGAACTTACCGAGGAACAAACGACTCATATCAATTCGTTAAAAAAGACCAGTGTGCATTTACTCGGAATACTCGATGACATACTGGATCTGAGTAAGCTCGAGGCCGACAAGATAGAAATTATTGATGAGGTTATTTCAGTCCCTGAAATCATGAAGAATATCAGTGAGATATTTCGACCAGGATGCGATGAGAAAGGCATTGAGTTTCATCTAGAGATACAGGATTCCGTCCCTGACAATCTACTTGGCGACGAACTTAGAATACGCCAAATAGTCGCGAATTTGGTGTCAAATGCTATTAAATTCACCCATCAGGGCAGTGTAACACTCACAGTGGCTTACGATTTACAATCGAGTTTTCTTAATATCACCGTCATTGATACCGGTGTTGGTATTGATCCGGCCTATCAAAAAGAAATATTTAAACCGTTCTCTCAGGAAGATGCTCAGATTGCTCGCAAGTATGGCGGCACTGGCTTGGGAATGAATATCGCTCAACAACTATTGCAACTTATGAATGGCGAGATTAGATTGGCGTCAGAATTGGGCAAAGGCTCATCCTTCTCAATTTCAATACCCGCAAAAATCACCTCTTCTGCCGATCTCAAAGCTGCCGATGCCATCGATTTGAACAAGCGAATCTCATTTGCAGATAAACACATTCTCATTGCAGAAGACAACATCACGAATCAAATGGTCATCAAGGCCTTCCTGAAGCCATCACAGATTACCATCACGTTCGCAAATAATGGGCAGGAGGCTGTCGAGAAGGCACAGCAAATGGTGTTTGATCTAATCTTGATGGATGTCCAGATGCCAGTACTTGATGGATTATCGGCAACCCGGCAGCTTCGAGAGGATGTTCACTATAAAGGCCCAATAATAGGTGTTAGTGCCAATGCTCTACAAGATGATGTGGATAGGGCGTTAGCTTCAGGAATGGACGACTATCTGGCTAAACCAATAATAAAGGATGCCTTGTATAAGACAATACGGAAATGGCTGAACATAAAAAAAGCCGCCAACTCTGAGAGCTAGCGGCTTTTCAAGCTTATGAGTGAGTCAGACTATTCTGAATCGCTCATCTTTTCCTTCAGCAGGTCGCCTAGTGTTGATGGGCCAGACTCAGGCTCTGAAACCGAGCTGTAATCAGCAATCGCTTCGGCTTCCTCGGCCTCGAACTTGGCTTTAATCGACAAGCTAAGAACTCGGTTCTTGCGATCGATACCAACCATCTTGGCTTCTACTTCCTCGCCTTCCTTCAGTGCCTGACGCGCATCTTCGACACGGTCTACACTGATTTCAGCAACGCGTAGGTAACCCTGAACGTTTTCTGCCAGGTCGATTGTGGCGCCTTTCGCGTCCACAGTATTGATTGTACCCGTAACGATAGAACCCTTTGGATTCTGCTCCATGTAGGTTGAAACAGGATCAGCATCTACCTGCTTAATACCGAGTGAGATGCGCTCTCTCTCAGCGTCCACAGACAGTACCACAGCTTCTACGTCATCACCCTTCTTGAAGTCACGAACGGCTTCTTCACCTGGGAGATTCCAAGAGATGTCAGACAGATGTACCAGACCATCGATGCCACCGTCCAGACCAATGAAGATACCGAAGTCAGTGATCGATTTAATCGTTCCCTGAACCTTGTCACCCTTGTTGGCTGTTGCAGCAAATTCGTTCCAAGGATTTGGTACACATTGCTTGATACCGAGTGAGATACGACGACGTTCTTCATCGATGTCTAGAACCATGACTTCAACCTCATCACCCAGGTTGACAACCTTGCTTGGGTGGATGTTCTTGTTAGTCCAGTCCATTTCAGACACGTGTACGAGACCTTCAACGCCTTCTTGAATCTCTACGAAACAACCGTAGTCAGTCAGGTTAGTAACACGGCCTGTCAGACGGCTGCCTTCAGGATGACGGTTAGCAATCTCTAACCATGGATCTTCACCCATCTGCTTCATACCCAACGATACACGCGTGCGATCGCGATCGAATTTCAGTACCTTAACATTGATTTCGTCACCAACCTGAACCACATCAGATGGATGCTTGACGCGCTTCCATGCCATATCAGTGATGTGTAACAGACCATCTACACCGCCTAAGTCGACGAATGCACCATAGTCAGTCAGGTTCTTAACGATACCCTTGATTTCCATGCCTTCCTGCATGTTCTCGAGGATTTCGTCACGCTCTTGAGAGTTTTCGCTTTCGATGACGCTACGACGTGAAACAACAACGTTATTTCGTTTTTGATCCAGTTTAATAACTTTAAATTCTAAGTCTACGCCTTCCAGATGACTTGTATCACGGATTGGTCGCACATCGATTAATGAGCCAGGCAAGAAGGCTCTGATGCTCATTACGTCTACTGTAAATCCGCCTTTCACCTTGCTGGTGATGACACCGATAACTGTTTCTTGTTGCTCGTAGGCATCTTCCAGTTTAATCCAAGATTCAGCTCGTTTGGCTTTCTCTCTGGAAAGTCTGGTTTCACCGAAACCATCTTCAATAGCGTCCAGGGCAACCTTTACTTCATCACCAACAGCGACGTCTATTTCACCTGATTCATTCTTGAATTGTTCCAGAGGTATAACACCTTCAGATTTCAGCCCTGCATTAACAGTGACTGCTTCCTTATCAATAGCCACAACTGTGCCTGTGATAATTGAACCGGGTGCCATTTCGATTTGATTGAGGGATTCCTCAAAGAGTTCTGCGAAAGATTCGCTCATAATTAATTCCTGATGTTTCCACTTCCCGTCCAGGTAAAGCGGCTTATTACAATTTAGTCGTGACGTCCTGTCACAACCACCATCAGGTATCGGAAGCTATTGTTTGGTTGACGCGTTCCAGTACCCGATTTACCACCTCATCTATTGTAAGATCAGTGGTATCAATCGATATTGCATCCTCTGCAGGCTGCAACGGCGCCACACTTCGATTTCTATCTCGTGCATCACGCTCTTCGATTGCCTCTAACAGGCGCGCGATACTAACACTCTTACCCTGCTCTTGCAACTGTTTCTGGCGTCGTTTAGCACGCTCAGAGGCTGAGGCAGTAAGAAAGACTTTTACTGGGGCATTTGGGAAGACAATTGTACCCATATCACGACCATCAGCAACTAGGCCTGGGGATTGGGCGAAGTCACGCTGTCTTTGCAGAAGCGCAGCCCTGACTTCTTTTATTGCTGCCACTTGGGAAGCGACGGTTGCTGTCGTTTCGAGGCGTAGCTGGTCGGTTACATTCTCACCGTCAAGCCAGGTCTCCACCAGTCCTTTGTCAGGCGTAACAAACGTCACATCCAGTTCAGATGCACAGGCCATCAACGCATCAATATCATCCTGTGCGATTGACCGCTTGATCACAGCAAGCGCCATAACACGATATATGGCGCCTGAATCGAGTAAATGAAATCCTAATCTTGTCGCAACAGCCTTCGCTATGGTCCCTTTGCCTGCTCCACCCGGTCCGTCGATGCAGATAACTGGGATCATTCGTCGTTAGTATTATCAGCTTTGACTTCGGACGCCTCGCCGTTATCTGCGTCTTCATCGTCAGCATCGATTTCGACGACATTTTGCAGACCAACCAGGTTTTCACCTTTAATCAGCTTGATTAGACGAACACCTTGTGTGTTTCGGCCCATTACGCGAACATCCTCTACGGATGTCCTGACCAGGGTACCCTTGTCGCTAATGAGCATAATCTCATCCTGATCGTCTTCGACTGCAACCGCATTCACCACCTTGCCATTGCGCTCACTCACCGATATGGAAATGACGCCCTGAATACCCCTATTCTTGGTTGGATAGTCATTAACATCCGTGCGCTTGCCATAGCCATTTCTAGTGGCTGTGAGAATCTGTCCAGCGTCAGGAGCCAGTACCATGCCGACCATTCTTTGATCATCGGCCAATTTGATGCCACGTACACCTCTGGCCGTGCGCCCCATTGGCCTTACACAGGACTCATGGAATCGCACCACCTTGCCGGCATCACTGAATAAGAGAATATCGTTATCACCGTTTGTAATCACGGCCTCGACGAGGTGATCATCATCATTCAGACCAAGGGCAATAAGTCCAGACGAACGTTGATTAGCAAATGCCTTGAGTTCTGTCTTTTTTACCGTCCCGAGCCGTGTCGCCATGAAGATATACTTATGTTCTTCAACATCGCGTAACGGTAGGATAGCCGTAATAGTCTCACCATCGTCAAGCGGTAATATATTAATAATCGGTTTACCTCGTGAGCCACGCCCAGCTTCAGGTAATTCGAATACTTTCAGCCAATAGACTTTCCCTTTACTGGAGAAACACATGATTGTGTCGTGCGTGCTGGTTACTAGCAAACGACGAATGAAATCCTCATCCTTCAATTTTCCAGCAGCCTTCCCACGACCACCACGACGTTGAGCACGGTAGGTTTCCAGTGGTTGATATTTTACATAACCTTCATTCGATAAGGTGACCACAACATCCGACTCGGTGATGAGATCTTCAATGCTGAGCATCAGACGACGTTCTAGAATTTCCGAGCGGCGTTCATCACCATACTGTTCCTGAATCGCTTCAAGCTCTTCTTTGATAACTTCCATCAGTCGTTCTTTGCTGGATAGGATGAGTAACAAGGATTCAATCTCTAACAGCAGCTCTTTGTACTGCTCCAGAATTTTGTCATGTTCCAGTCCCGTCAGCTTGTGCAGACGCATATCGAGTATCGATTGTGCCTGTTCAGGTGACAACCGATATTCACCGTCGTGGACACCATACTCGTCTCCTAAGTCATCGGGCTTGGCAGCATCCGTTCCAGCGCGCTCGAGCATGGCAGCAACAGTGCCAAGTTGCCAACTATTCGCTAGCAGTTGCTCTTTTGCTTCGGCTGGTGAAGCTGATTCGCGGATGAGTTGAATAACGGGATCGATGTTCGCGAGCGCGATGGCCTGCCCTTCCAGAATATGCGCCTTTTCACGTGCCTTGCGTAATTCGAAGATTGAGCGTCGGGTAACGACTTCCTGTCGGTGATTGATGAACGCTTCCAGGATACCTTTTAGCGTGAATATTCTGGGGCGGCCGAAGTCCAGTGCCACCATGTTGATGCCGAACACTGTCTGTAATTGAGTCTGAGTGTAAAGGTTATTCAGTATGACTTCCGGAACATCACCACGACGTAACTCAATCACCATTCGCATACCGTCCTTGTCGGACTCGTCACGCAGGCCACTAATGCCTTCAATTCGTTTATCACGGACCAGTTCGGCGATTTTCTCAATGAGACGCGCCTTGTTTACCTGATACGGTAGTTCAGTTACGACGATCGATTGTTTACCATTCGACTCATCGGTCTCTATATGGCTACGCGAGCGGATGTAGATTTTACCTTTGCCTGTCTTATAAGCTTCTATGATTCCTTCATTACCATTAATAATGCCCTGAGTCGGGAAGTCTGGCCCCGGTATGTGTTCCATCAGTTCTTCGACACTGATATCCGGGTTTTCCATTTGTGCGAGGCAGGCATTAATAACCTCGGTTAGATTATGAGGCGGAATATTGGTCGCCATTCCAACCGCGATACCTGACGAGCCATTGACCAGAAGGTGCGGAACTCGGGTAGGCATAACTGACGGCTCAGATTCAGTGCCATCATAGTTTTCTACAAAATCGACGGTTTCTTTGTCGATATCTGAAAGTAACTCATGGGCAATCTTGCCCATGCGAACTTCGGTGTAACGCATGGCTGCTGGACTGTCACCATCTACAGAGCCGAAGTTACCCTGCCCATCAACCAACATATAACGCAGCGAAAATGGCTGTGCCATACGCACAATCGTGTCATAGACAGCACTATCGCCATGTGGGTGGTATTTACCAATCACATCACCAACAATACGGGCAGATTTCTTATAAGGTCTGTTCCAGGCATTACCCAATTCAGACATGGCATAGAGAGAGCGTCGATGCACCGGCTTCAAGCCATCGCGAACATCCGGCAATGCTCGCCCTACGATGACGCTCATTGCATAATCCAGATAAGCTGTTTTAAGCTCATCCTCAATATTTATAGGTGATATTTCTTTAGCTAAATCAGACATTTGGGTTGTTTTTCTATCCGTTATATGCAGGCAATTATTGTTATAATAGAGGTGATATAAAGAGACCCTTTATCAGCGGTCAAATACCCCTCTAAATGATGCCAAATATTGTAGCATATGCAGGCGTCTAATGTATGTTTTAAGTACTTCTTTATTACTCTTATTTCAGTTGTTTAAATCAACTGCTTTAGTGACCGATTTCACCATTTTTGTCAACAGAATGGGTAAGCCATTGTCGATTTGACTAGCATGAACTAGGATAATCGTTGAATAGGTAATTATTTACGAGTAACAACCAATGCCATTGGCGAAATTGTTTGAACAAATTCTCAGCATTAATCTAGAGCAGTCTACTCCTGAATCGCTACGGGAGAACTTATCTCAAAGTCTCTCAGACGCCGGAATACTTCACGATTTTAAACCGTTAGATACAGCGGATGATTCAGCAACAGATAACTTAGTTATCATACTTGATGATTCGAATCATCTGATACTGAAAGACCATGGTCTTACGCAATCAGAACAACGCCAGCTAAACAACCTCATACAGATGGCATACCAGTATGTTGTTAATCGCGTTTCAAATCTCATTGGAGCCGATGATCTTTCACAGAAGAGTCTCGATGCTGATAAGTCTATTAACCCATATACATTGGAGTTGATGGGTGAGAAAGCGAAAATTGGCACATGGACGCTTGATATGAGTTCACAACAGCCATACTGGAGCAAGGCTGTTCGAGAAATACATAGCGTCGATGAAGACTATGTGCCAAGCATCTCCACTGCAATCAACTTCTATAAGGAAGGTTGGTCGAGAGACCTAATCACGGAACGTGTCAATCACAGCATTGAAACAGGCGAGCCTTGGGACGAGGAACTGATCATTGTTGATGCTAATGGCGATGAAAAATGGGTCAGAGCACTCGGCCGGGTCTTCACGGTAGGTGATGAGAAGGTCTTGTCAGGTATTTTTCAGGACATCACCGAGCAACGAGAACTCATTGATAACCTCAGAGTATCCAGGCAACTTGAAGAGGATAAATCCAGACGCCTTCAACTCGCAGTGGAATCTGCCCGGATCGGATTCTGGGATATGAACATGAATACCAATACCCTGGAGTGGGATGAAGGTATGTTCGACATGTATGGAGCCAAACGTGATGAATTTAATGGCACATTCGAAGACTGGAGCAAGCATGTTCATGTCGACGATTTACCGGGGGCTATCGAAGCCTTCGAGCGTGCACTAGCAAGTGCAGAGTACTTCGATACTGAATTTCGTATTATTGATGCCACCACGGGTGAAGAGAAAATCATCAAAGGAACTGCCCAGGTCGTTTACGATGCGGATGACAAACCGGAACGGATGGTCGGAGTCAATTACGATATTACTGAACAAACACTCTATGTCCGCAAGCAAGAAGAAATTGCAAAGTTGGCCCATGAGGCAAGCAAAGCCAAGAGTCAGTTTCTTGCCAGTATGAGTCATGAGATCCGTACCCCGCTAAATGGTGTGATTGGTATGCTGGGACTGTTACGCAAAGAGGATCTTCCTGAGCATGTGTCAACTAAAGTCAAAGTAGCGGACCGAAGTGCTCACACTCTGATGGTATTGATAAACGATATATTGGATTTATCGAAAATAGAAGACGGCAAAATGACACTGGAAGCCGTCGACTTCTCACTTGACCACGGCACAGACATGATCGCTGATGTATTCAAATATCAAGTTGCGGATAAAGGACTTGAGTTGAATGTCATTAGAGATTTTCCCAAAGAGGTCATTATCAACTCGGATCCCACCAGAATCAGGCAAGTCGTTTTCAACCTGATGTCAAACGCAGTCAAATTTACAGAACAAGGAAAGATTGATGTCAGGGTTCGCCTTACAGGTGAGGGAGATACGGCGCAATTGAAAATTGTTATTTCAGATACAGGTATCGGGATACCAGAAGAGCTCCATGGTAAGCTATTTGAGCGTTTTACCCAGGCCGACTCATCGACGACCCGAAAATTTGGTGGTACAGGTCTCGGCCTAGCCATAACGAGTAATCTGGTTGAATTACTTGGAGGCAAGATTAGACTTCAGAGTGAAGTCGGTTCGGGAACCCGATTCACAGTTATTATCCCAGTCTCAATCAATCCGGATGCAAAGTATGACAAGGTTACTGACTCGAACCTAAGTCAATCCAATCAAACAACTGAGCTGGAGACTCCTGAACTCGGTCACATCCTCATCGCTGAAGACAACAAGGTCAATCAGATGGTGATCACAGCTCAGTTGAAGTCTCATTGTAAATCGTTGACTGTGGTGGAAAATGGCCAACTTGCACTAGATGCATTGAATGACAATAGCTCACCTTTTGATATGATCCTGATGGATTGTGAAATGCCAGTCATGGATGGATATGAAGCGACCCAGGCTATTCGCAATGGTGCGGCAGGTGACTCAAACCACGCTATCCCAATAGTCGCGCTAACGGCGAAAGCATTTCAGGAAGATCGCGATCGATGTTTTGCCGTCGGAATGAATGGCTTTATCGCAAAGCCAATAAAGGTAGATCATTTACTCGAAGAAATGTATCGTCTGCTATAACAAATCAGCGCGAGACACGTTATGCAAACTGTGGATACTATTATATCCGGAGCCTGGGTGATACCAGTAGTACCTGAAGGGAAAGTACTTAAACAACAAGCCATACTCATCGATAAGGGCATCATTCAGGATATTATTCCGAGTGATGAAATCGCAGGACGATACACCACAAAACATCATATAAAGCTTGACGATCATGTCATCTTACCAGGCTTTGTGAATGCCCACTGTCATAGTCCTATGAACCTAATGCGAGGGGTAGCCGACGATGTACCCCTTAAAACATGGCTGGAGAAACACATCTGGCCATTAGAAGGAAAATGGGCTGATGACAGATTCTGTGCCGATGGCACTGAACTGGCATTGGCGGAATTGATTCGTTCGGGCTCCACCTGTCTCGCGGATATGTATTTCTTCCCGGAATCTAGTGCCGAGATTATCGATGAGGCAGGCTTTAGAGCCAGCATTGGTTTAACGGTTATCGAGTTTCCAACCAAGTGGGCGAAGACGACTGATGAGTACTTTGAACGTTGTATTGAAGTCCATAACGATTACCAACATCATCCATTGATAAGTTGTCATTTCGCACCGCATGCCCCGTACACAGTTACCGATGAGTCGTTGCAACGTATCCGCACCCTGTGTAATGAGTTGGAGATTCCAATTCAAATGCATGTCCATGAAACCAGCCGGGAAGTGACTGACTCTATCGAAGAGTATGGCATGAGACCACTTCAGAGACTGGAAAATCTGGGCATTCTAGGACCGGATCTTATGGCTGTTCATATGACCGATCTCATCGACGAAGAGATAGCTTTAGTCGCCGAGCGAGGTGTACACGTAATGCATTGTCCAGAATCAAATATGAAGCTGGCGAGCGGCATATGTCCTGTCGCAAGACTACAAGAAGCCGGGATTAATGTCGCACTCGGAACTGACGGCACTGCGAGTAATAATGACTTATGTATGATCGGTGAAATGAAATCTGCGGCCATGCTCGCGAAGGTGAGTACCGGTGATTCAACGGCAGTCTCTGCTGAACGTGCCCTGTCCATGGCAACCATCAACGGCGCGAAAGCGTTAGGGCTTGATCATAAGATTGGTTCCCTCGAGAAAGGAAAACAGGCGGATATTATCGCCATTAATATGGCAGAAATAGAACAATTACCGCTGTTCCATCCCGTATCCCAGATCGTATACAGTGCAGACAAACGCCTGGTAACTGATGTCTGGATTGCCGGTAAACATGTTATGAAGAACCGTGAATTAACGACGTTAGACCTGGAAGAAATCACTTTTAAGACCAGGCAGTGGCAGAAAAAATTAATGCGGTAGGAGTACTGATGAGCACAACGAATGTCGATCCACTTGAAATACAAAAATTTGCTGACCTGGCATCTCGCTGGTGGGATCCAGACTCGGAATTCAAGCCCCTGCATGCTATCAATCCCTTACGTTTTAACTACATCCGCGAACATAGCGGCGATTTATCTGGTCTGAAAATTCTGGATGTTGGCTGTGGTGGCGGTATCCTCAGTGAGAGTCTGTGCAAGGAAGGTGCAGCTGTCACAGGTATCGATATGGGTGATGCCCAGATTAGCGTGGCTAAACTACATGCGCTTGAAACAGGCCTCGATATAAACTATCAGAAAATTGCCGTTGATGAACTGGCAAGTACTCATGCGGGTGAATTCGATATAGTGACCTGTCTTGAAGTACTCGAACATGTTCCCGATCCGGCAGCCATTATTCGGTCTTGCAAAGATCTGGTAAGACCCGGTGGTGATGTTTACTTTTCAACGATTAATCGCAACCCTAAAGCATGGCTGTTTGCAATTGTAGGTGCTGAATATATCTTGCGTTTACTCCCCAAGGGCACGCATGATTATAAGAAGTTAATCAAACCGTCAGAACTCGATAACTGGATGCGAGCAGCCGGGCTGGATCTCTGTCATATCACAGGCATGCATTACAATCCGTTGCGTGATACCTATCGCCTCGGACCCGGAGTCGACGTCAACTACCTGTTACATGGTAAACGCCCTGAATAGAGCCTTTGCAATCTGCTAAAAATACCAGGAAGGGATCTTCATCGTACTATTTATAGCGAGGCTCTTGAGTCTTCATCGTATCATGTCTAGCTGGAGACGCCACGAGTACTTCCATGTAGACTCCGCTTCGGCTTATTCGTCTCATCCATGAGACTCACCCTTCGGGCCAGCAAAGCTGTTCAATTTTGTTCCAGACAAAATTGTCCATGCCTCCGTACGCTCCTGCTAGACATGATACGACAAAGCCTCATGGCATCAACATCCGTAGTGCAATTATTGTGCTTCGTTGCTGGAAAATATTGTCTTCGTGATTTATGTGCGTAACGTGGCCATCTGACTATTATTAATTCATCTATGTGCCTTTTCTCGGGCTTTCGTAGACAGGGATGTCGGAGAGAGCCCACA
This sequence comes from Enterobacterales bacterium, assembly GCA_965250035.1. Lineage (GTDB taxonomy): Bacteria > Pseudomonadota > Gammaproteobacteria > Enterobacterales > CAXRAF01. The sequence continues at coordinate 1,385,451 of OZ252282.1, forward strand.
GGGAAGTGTTTATGGCGTCCCGAAGAAAAGGCACTAATGGATTAATAATTATTCAATCGAAGATCCTCTGTGAGTGACAGAGGCTCCGAGTTTATTGGATGGTGGTGATGAGGCGTTGATTAAACCTGCTTCGGGACGATGCTTAATTCGACTCGACGGTTCAGAGCCCTACCCTCTTTTGTGTCATTCGAAGCCACTGGTTGGGTTTCACCGGCACCACGAGTGGATAGTCGAGCAGAATCGACCTGTTGACTCATCAAGTAAGAGGCAACTGAACTGGCGCGACGTTGTGACAATTCCATGTTGTAACTATCGGCACCCGTGCTATCGGTATGGCCGATGACAGCCAGATTCGTATCAGGATACTTGTTCAGGACCAGCACAACAGAATTGAGAACTTCCTGAAATGAACTCTTCAGATCGTAGCGATCGGTTTCGAACGTAATGTTGTTCGGCATAATCAGGCGAATGTTATCGCCGTCACGCTGCACCTGAACACCGGTATTGACCAATTGATCACGCAATAATTTCTCCTGGTGATCCATATAGGCACCAACACCAGCACCAATAGCACCACATCCCGCTGCAGCATTCCTAGCTCGCTTACCGGAGTCGCGTGCGCCAATGAGACCACAGACTAGCGCAGCACCGATCCCAATTTTAGTGGCATTACTGGTTTTACTTTCGCCGGTGTAGGGATCCATGACCTGACAACCTGACAAAATTATCAAGGAAAGAAAAACGGTCATACGAGTCAATAGTTTCATAGTATTTTCCTCTATCGGATTAAAATTAAAGAGAGTTCATGAAGTCTAGCATCATTTGACGCTGTTTACTGTCCGGCAAACGCCCCTGTTGGGCAAGCATATTATCTTTCATGTGCTTCGGTTTCGAAGTGGCAGGTATGGCACAGGTCACTGCCGGATGCGACACAACGAATTTAAGGAAGAATTGAGCCCAGGACGTACAGCCAAACTCATTCACAAATTCTGGTAATTCTTTGCCTTTCGTGGCAGAAAATAATCGTCCACGTAGGAATGGACGGTTGATTATGACGGCAATACCTCGCTCTTGTGCCAGTGGTAAGATCTTCTCTTCTGCTTTACGTTCGCCAAAACTATAGTTAATTTGGATAAAGTCGAGTGGCTCAGCACGCATCACTCTTTCAAAATCATCATATTGGCTATCGCGTGATGTGGTAATACCGGTATAACGGATCTCTCCTGATTCTTTCATTTCCTTAAGGGATTCTATGTGGATTTCCCAGTCGCGCAGATTATGTACCTGCATTAGATCCATTTTATCCACCGCCATGCGTTTGCGTGATTCTGCGACAGCGGCTATCCCAGCTTGTTCACCATCAGTCCACACCTTGCTAGCTGCGAAGATTTTGTCCTGCTTTGGTAGCTGCTTGAGTAGATTGCCAAATAGCGTCTCCGCAGAACCGTACATCGGAGATGAATCAATCATTTGCCCACCAAGAGCGAAGAAATCCTGCAATACTTTGAGTAGCTGGGGATGCATCTCAGGATTATCTAGATGATTGAATGTTCTCGATGTCCCCATACCAATGACATTGAGCATTTCACCGCTCGATGGTATCTTTTTGGCGATAAAAGTGTCCGAAGCAGCCACGAGTTGGTGCGGCACCAATGTGGCTAATGCTGGCAACCCCATTGCCTGTAATACTGTTCTACGACTAATCATTGCTTATTACCTTCCCCGTTGCTTCCCCCAAGCCAATGCGCTTGGCACCATCGGCTTCACAATAACCTCTGAGAATGATGGTATCACCATCTTCTAGAAATGTACGTGTTTCGCCTAAAGGAAGGTTGATTGGCCTCTTCCCGGCGCCTGATAATTCCAATAGAGAACCAGCTTCTTCTGGCTCAGGACCGGATTGTGTGCCGCTACCGAGCAAATCTCCTGGTTTCAGATTACAACCGTTCACAGTGTGATGTGTTAGCATCTGGGCGGCTGTCCAGTATGAATGTTTAAAACTCGAGCTCGACAACTTGAAAGGCTCGATACCTTGCTTGATCATTTCTTCAGTCTGAATGTACACCGCGAGTTGAATATCAATCGCCCCAGCTGAAGTATTCGTGTCAGAACTCAGGTAAGGCATCGGCTGTGGATCGGAATCGGGTCTATTGAAGGGCACACGATACGGAGCAAGCGCTTCTAATGACACAATCCATGGAGATATTGTTGATGCAAAACTCTTTGCCAAAAAGGGCCCGAGCGGTTGGTATTCCCAAGCTTGCAGATCACGTGCTGACCAGTCGTTGAATAAACAAATTCCAAAAATATGCTGTTCGGCATCAGTAATCGTGACGGGTTCTCCAAGGGCATTACCCTTGCCTACGAAAATACCCAATTCCAGCTCATAATCAAGGCGCTTGGAAGGACCTAAGATCGGCTGGTCCTGATCAGGTGCTTTCGTTTGACCGATAGGGCGTTTAAAATTCTGCGGCGAAACGTCAACGGAAGATGCTCGGCCATGGTACCCAATTGGGATCCATTTATAATTCGGAAGCAAAGGATTGTCTGGGCGGAACAGCTTACCAACGGCCGTTGCATGGTAGACTGAAGTATAAAAGTCAGTATAGTCACCTATATGGCAGGGCATGCTAAACTCTGCATTTTCAAGTGGATAGAGGCATCTACCAACCAAATCTTGATCTTTGGCGTCTTTTAGTAACAAATCGAACACCGCCACACGTAGTGCTGAATGATAGACAGCCCCCAATCCCATGTACTCATTAAGACGGTCGGACTGACAGGCTGCTAAAGCCTCAGCGGCAGTTCCGGTTACCAGGCCAGTAGTTGCCAGTTCTCTTAAGTTGAGGATCTTATCTGCGATTGCGATACCCGCGCTGAAATCAGACATACCCTCTGACCTGAAGATCGCAATAGGCAGGTTTTGAATCGGGAATTCATCACTGTCACCAACCCATGATTGGGCGTCGGGATCGTGAGTTCGGTTGATCATTAAAGCACTCCAGTTTTTGGCGATTATTAGGCCTACTATTCTAGCGAAAAATGAGCGCCAATCCGAGGCAAAAAACGACTTCTGGACAGATATCCCTGATTCCAGCAAAATGATCCATCATAATCAACTAATGAACCTGTACTATGAATCTCAAACCAGCAGAACGGATATTAATCAAGACTGAACCTGCCACTACGAACTGGATTAAATGCGTATCCTATAGCGACTTGGCTGACGAATTGAAATCACTTAATAGTACGCAACGGGCATGGGTTGAACAGAACCAATTCAATGCAGCCGCTATGTCGATGCTATCTCTTCCCGATAGTGACGCTCAAGTCATCTGGTTGGGTACAGGGTCAGGCGATAAGCAGCAATTACGAGACTCAGCAGCCTGGCTGAGTCAACAACTGAAACCCGGTCAATATCGATTTCAGTCGGAGCATGAGGAATTAGCGCTTGGCTGGGCCCTGGGCCAATATCGATTTGAGTATTACAAGGCTGATAAGAAAGTCACGAATCAACTGGTCATCAGCGAGACGTTATATGACTCAATCGCAGGCGTCATTAATGGGATGTTTATCACCCGAGATTTAATCAACACGCCTACCAACGATATGGGGCCGTCTCATTTGGCAGAATTCGTTAAAAGTATGGCAATTGAATATGGCGCCTATTACAGCGCTGTCGTCGATCAAGAACTGTTACAAAGGGGTTTTCGGACAATTTATGCTGTCGGTCAGGCTGCGGAAAATAGACCGCGGCTAATTGAATTACGCTGGGGAAATGAGACTCACCCGAGAATTACACTAGTTGGTAAAGGCGTCTGCTTTGATACCGGAGGTTTGGATATTAAACCATCGGCAGGAATGCGTATCATGAAGAAGGACATGGGAGGTGCTGCCCATGCACTGGGTCTGGCAAGTATGATAATGGCAGCCAACCTAAATGTTAACCTGAGAGTGCTTATCCCCGCTGTTGAAAATAGTATTTCAGATAACGCCTATCGACCGGGTGATATCATCAAAACCTATAAAGGGACTACAGTCGAAATTGATAACACAGATGCCGAGGGTCGACTAGTCTTGTGCGATGCCCTGACATTGGCCTGTGAAGAGGAACCTGAATTATTAATCGATTTCGCGACACTCACAGGCGCAGCGCGTGTAGCAATGGGTACGGCCATTGTGCCCTACTTCAGCGATGACGAAACATTTGTCGACGACCTGAAGCAGCACGCAAATGACGTTCTGGATCCGGTGTGGCAATTACCATTGTTTCCCGGCTATGAAGCTGACCTGAAGTCACCTGTTGCCGATATGAGTAACATGGGTAAGGGCCCATTTGGAGGGGCGATAACCGCGGCACTCTTTTTGAAACACTTCGTTGCTGAGAAAACACCCTGGGCACACTTCGATTTGTTCGGCTGGAACAGTGCCACGAAACCAACCTGTCCAGAGGGTGGTCAGTCAATGGCAATACACGCGGTATATGCCATGCTCACCGCGCGTTACAGCCAGGACTGAGCATTATGTCCGTTAACTATCCGCATATATTTGAACCTTTGGACCTTGGGTTTACCACACTCAAAAATCGAATCATTATGGGATCTATGCACACCGGACTTGAGGAAATTCCAGGTGGTACCAAACGATTGGCTGCCTATTTTGAAGAACGAGCCCGCGGCGGTGTAGGACTGATTGTTACAGGTGGATATGGTCCCAATGAGCGTAGTGCCACACACCTTGAATCACGTCGACTCGTGTCGCGGCAGGATGTCGAGGATCACAAAGAAATCACCTCAGCCGTCCATCAACACGACTGTAAAATATGTTTACAAATCCTGCACACAGGTCGTTATGCCTATAATCCTCGCCCACTCGCTCCTTCTGCAATCCAGGCCCCCATTAATCGTTACAAACCTGAAGCGGCCACTGCTGATCAAATTGAACAACAGATCCTAGATTTCATTGAAACTGCCGAGATGGCGAAGGCGGCTCAGTATGATGGAGTCGAAATTATGGGTTCTGAGGGTTATTTCCTGAATCAATTTATTGCGCAACGGACGAACCAACGTGATGATGAATGGGGAGGCAGCTATGCCAATCGAATTAAGCTGCCAGTAGACGTTGTGCGCAGGGTACGCGAGGCAGTCGGCGCGAACTTTATAATCATATTTCGTCTGTCCATGCTTGATCTAGTTGAAGGTGGCAGTAGCGCAGAGGAAGTGATTCAACTCGGGCAGGCCATTGAGGAGGCCGGCGCTACCATTATCAATACAGGCATTGGCTGGCACGAGGCCAGAATACCCACAATCGCAACTAAAGTGCCTCGTGCAGCATTCACCTGGGTTACGGCAAATTTCAGACAGCATTTTAATATTCCAGTGGTCACTACCAACCGCATAAATACGCCGGAGGTAGCGGAACAGGTACTGGCTCGTGGCGATGCTGATCTAATATCCATGGCACGTCCAATGCTCGCTGATGCTGAATTTGTTAATAAGGCTTTTCATGGACGTGCGCATGAGATCAACACCTGTATCGGTTGCAATCAGGCGTGTCTTGATCACATATTCAACGGCCAATTGACTTCTTGTCTGGTTAATCCAAGAGCCTGTCATGAGACATTGTTGCAAATACAGGCAACGAAGAATCCACAAAAGATTGCGGTCATCGGCGCTGGACCGGGTGGACTGGCGGCGGCAATCACCGCTGCCGAGCGCGGACACAGCGTGACACTATTTGATTCAACAAGCGAAATTGGTGGACAATTTAATATTGCAAAACAGATCCCTGGCAAGGAGGAATTCTACGAGACATTACGCTACTTCTCAGTGATGCTAGAGAAACTCAATGTTGAAGTCGTCTTAGGGAAAACAACCTCATCTGCTCAGTTGAATAACTCAGATTTTGATCAGGTTGTCATTGCCACTGGCATTACACCAAGAACACCTGACATTAAAGGCATCGATCACCCATCAGTTTTATCCTACCTTGATGTTCTGAAGCATAAGAAACCTGTTGGCAAGCGGGTAGCAATTATCGGCGCTGGAGGAATTGGTTTCGATACCGCCGAATACTTGTTACACGATAACCCTAAAACTCCCAAATCCATTGCCTCATTTATGACGGAGTGGGGTGTTGATATGTCTCTGGCGGCACGTGCAGGTATCGAAGGGGTCGAACCCAATTTTGCTCCGCCATCACGCCAAATCTACCTATTGCAACGTAAAGCTAGCAAGATTGGCGCTAGCTTAGGAAAGACAACGGGCTGGATACATCGTATCGATCTAACCAAGCATGGGGTCAAGATGCTGTCGTCCTGTGACTACGAAAAAATAGATGATGACGGGTTACATCTCATAATCGCTGGAAAGTCACAAATTCTTAACGTTGATAATGTCGTGATTTGTGCAGGGCAAGAATCAAATAATAGTTTAACCGAAGGACTGGAAAAACCGTATCATATTATTGGTGGCGCACGACAGGCAACGGAACTGGACGCAAAACGAGCGATTAAACAGGGTATGGAAGCTGCGATCGCTATCAATTAAAAACCACACATTACTCAGGAGACACTATGACACCAGCCTATAAAGTACCACTCAGGGATATGAACTTCTTATTCTTCGAGCTGTTTTCAGGCGCTAAATTAACTGAGCTTGAGGCTTTCAAGGATGCCGACTCAGATACCGTGAAGGCCATATTAGAAGAAGCAGCAAAATTTGTAGAAGCTGAAGTATTACCTCTCAATTATTCTGGCGATCAGCAGGGGTGTACCATAGAAGATGGCGTGGTGACCGTACCAGATGGTTTTAAAGAGGCTTACGACCAGTTTATCGAAGGTGGCTGGACAGCTCTGACTGGTGAGACAGAATACGGCGGGATGGGACTGCCCTACTCTGTTGGCTTCATGGTTTCAGAAATGTTGTCTTCTGCGAATCAATCCTTTTCCATGTACCCTGGCCTTACTCATGGAGCAGCTAAATTAATCGAAACTTACGGCTCAGAGGCCCAGAAACAACTATATTTAACTAAGTTTTCTGAAGGAACCTGGAGCGGCACAATGTGTCTAACTGAACCACACTGTGGAACGGACCTGGGACTGATTCAAACCAAGGCTGTGCCTGATGCCGAAGGTGCTTATCAACTGACCGGAACCAAAATCTTTATCTCCTCTGGCGAACATAATCTGACTGACAACATCGTACATCTCGTACTCGCCAAGTTACCCGACGCCCCAGATGGTATTAAAGGTATCAGTCTCTTCATCGTGCCGAAACACATCCCTGATAGTGAAGGAAACCTGATCGCACGTAATGGAATCAAATGTGGCTCCATTGAACACAAAATGGGGGTACATGGCAATGCCACCTGTGTGATGAATCTGACTGACGCGACAGGATATCTTATTGGTGAACCCCATCGCGGCATGCAGGCAATGTTCGTCATGATGAATGCGGCCAGGCTCGGTACCGGATTACAGGGATTTGCGGCAGGTGAGCGTGCTTATCAAGGGGCTTTGGCTTACGCCAAAGAACGACTACAAATGCGCTCATTATCGGGTGTGAAATATCCGGAGTTGAAAGCGGACCCAATTATCGTGCATGCCGATGTCCGGCGCATGTTACTTACCATCAAGGCCTATACGGAAGGTTGTCGCGCCATCAGCTACTGGATTGCGCAGGAATTGGATATTGCTGAGCACCATCCTGATGGTGATCGTAGACAGGTTGCAGAAGATATGGCTGCCCTAATGACACCCGTCATTAAGGCATTCAGTACCGACACAGGGTTTGAGTCGACCAATCACGCGGTTCAGGTATTTGGTGGCCACGGTTACATTGCTGAGCATGGCATGGAGCAACTGGTACGAGACGTACGCATCGGCCAAATCTGGGAGGGTACCAATGGGATCCAATCACTGGATCTGGTTGGCAGAAAACTGTTTTTACACAAGGGGCGTCTATTACAAAATTATCTACAGATGCTTGATAAGTATGTTGCAGATAATCGCTCACATGACCTATCAGCCCAGTTCGTTGAGCCACTCGATGAGGCGATTGCCCTCTTGAAGGAAGTGAGTGAATGGTTATACAGCGCTGGTAAAGAAAACCCCGACCATATGGGGGCAGCAGCGGTCGATTATCTGCGTATCTTTGGGCTGGTTAGTCTCGCTTATATGTGGTGTAAAATAGCACTTCTGGCCAATGAGAGAGACCGCGATGGTGAAGATGATTTTTATCAGGGAAAGATAGCCACTGCACGGTTTTACATGGTGAAGTTATTACCGCAGATTTATAGTCTTAAAGCATCTGCGCTGAGTGGTGCCGATACGCTAACAGGGTATCCGGATAACTCGTTCTGAGCCGCTAAAAATGGCACGATATCCAGTTGATATCGTGCCATATTGCGTATTAGCAAGACTCGCCTAAAACTGGTAACGCGCTCCGAGAACCAGGCTTCTACCTGCGCGAGGGGCGAGATCTTTAATGTAAGATGCATGGTCGCGCGCTTCCTCGTCCAGTAGGTTCTTACCCTTAACAAAGATCATGAAATCCTGCGAAGATTCCATAGGCCGGTAGCCAATCTCAATGTCGAGTAAATCGAATGCATTGGTGGGTAATTCATTGACACCAACATCTGTCTGCTTTGCATAGCGCGTGAAGCGTAATTCAGCCGTGAAGGTATTATCATCATAATGGATGAAAAATGCCCCCTTGCTAGCAGGAATCCGAGGTAAATTATCGCCTGTCGCTAGCTTGGTATCCAACATGTCACCAGAGAACCCTGCACTCAAGTCGTATGCCTCAGTCGCATCACCGACCAAATCATATTCAATGTGAAACTCAAACCCACGGAAGTCGGCATCCTGTTGGGTATAGACAACCAATGGCAAGTCATCGTCAATTTCTTCGACCATACCCATTAGATTAAATACAGCGCCGGTATTTTCTCTGATCTCGCCATATATAAAATCATGGTACTTATTCCAGAACGCATTGATTTCACCAGAGAATCGCTCACCGTTAAATCGGTAAGAAAGATCCAGGTTTAGCGATTGTTCAGTATCAAGACTGAGATTCCCGACCTCAAATGTTTGAGTAGCAAGGTGCTCTCCGAAAGAAAAAAGCTCTTCAACATTAGGCGCTCGTTGCGAATTCGACAGATTAATCGCAAATAGACTGTCCTCATCTATATCAATCACTGCACCAGCTGATACGGATGTCGCGCTGTAGCTGCCTTCGGAAAAATCATCAACGGAGATAGACTGATCCTCATAACGAATACCGAGTTCAAACTTCACATCACCAATTCGTTTCTCCTCAACGACGAATAGTGCCAGGCTGGTCGTCTCAGATGGCGGAACGAAAGCCTCATCACCAATCGCAGAGAAGTCTCTATCCGTCCATTGCAAGCCGATGATGCCGCGCCAGCCAGAGGCTTCCTCATGACGTAAATATGTTCGCAATTCTGTCGCATCATTGGAGAATAAAGTACCAATCTCATCACCCTCCAGTTCAACGTGCTCATAATCAGTATTGGAAAGGCCAATGAACCATTCGTCGAAGCCATCGAACGGATTATTTAACCCAGCCTGAAAGTCGATTCGGGTCTGCTCCATATCAATGGAGACATTCTCTTCTTCCTCTTCATGATCATGCTCTTCGCCTTCGTGTTCCTCTTCATGCTCTTCGCCTTCATGTTCCTCTTCATGGTGATGATGACCACCCGGAACGCCATACAACTTGGAGGAAGAACTCAGTGAGGCACCAAAGTAGCCCCAATCCCGAATCCAGGTTGCGCCGGCAGAAATGCCATCAGTCTCTGAGAATGAGTTTTCTAATACACCAAAGACTTCCTCTTCCTCCTCGTGATCATGCTCTTCATGTTCATCTTCATGCTCATCCTCATGGTCATGATCTTCTTCCATCTCTTCCAACGCACGGAATTGACTGGACTCCGCAAAACCCGGTATCTCAATATTGTCAGTCTCAGAAGAATAGGCATCAATTTTGAAGGTAAAAGATTCATCGCCACCACTCAGTGTTGCAACAATCGATTCTTCTGATGTCGCCGAGTCACCCAGTCTAAGTTCAACTCCACCAGCGATTCCATCGGCACCGTAGGGATTAATAAGGCTGTCTGTGACATTAATCAGTCCACCCGTCGCTCCGCTACCATATAGTAACGTTGCCGGGCCTTTAATCACTTCAATTTGCTCTGCCAGCAGCGGCTCAAGTGCCACATCATGATCATTACTGGTAACACTGGCATCCTGAACTGTCATCCTGTTTTGTGTTATTAGGACACGTCCCCCAGCAAGACCACGGATCACAGGTCTTGACACCGCAGGACCAAAAGAAGACATGCTAATACCTGGTTCTTTTTCTAAAATTTCTCCCAGTGTCGCCGCCTTATTCATGGTTAAGGTCTCACCAGAAATGACGACTGCTGGAGCAGCCATATCGAGCTTAGTATGCTCGAGAGGATTGGCCTGGACCACAATAACATCCTCCATATGTACTTCCATGCTTATGGTAATGTTTTGTGGTTCGTCGGATACGCTAATATCGCGATGAAAGTGATCTCTAACACCCCCTTTAACGTCCAGAGTGTAGTTACCTGCTGGAAGGTCTAGTGTGAAGCGACCATCCGCATCCGTTCTGGTTTGGATATCGTTATCACGAACTTTGATGATGGTATTGGGTACTGCTTTGTTTCGTTGATCTTTCAGGATACCGTTGACTTCTCCTGCATTAACATTTGCTTGCATAAGACCTGCGCCGACCATCGCCAGCATAATTCGACTGTACTTCATTTGATTCTCTCTATGAACTTATAATTGGGTGCGGCAACCAGTAGGAACCGCCATTACAAAATAATTGTGAATTTTTCATAAATGATAAAATTACTATCGCTTCGGTGGTGCACGCAGATATGGACGAGAGAAATGAATGTCCAGGAGATCGACAGATGTCGGATTCAGAACGGTAACTAAGAAATGTTTTGAGTGATGATTCGCTTGTAAGGATACTGGTATCAAATCATCATTTTTTCCGATTTTGCACTGCCATTCACAGCTAGATTCGATGTCGTGGGTTACGACAATCTCATGCGCAGCAACGGTCGCCTGAGCAAAAATCCAGACGAATAGCAGAGCGAGGCCCGCCATTGTCCTAAACTTGGTCTGTCGTGTGCGCAGTAACATGTTTATTAAATGGTTGATTTAATGTTAAAAATGACGGCAAATGATATAACATCACAAAATATGGAGTCAATGACTCATTTTTTCAAGCTAAGCCTGATAAGTACACCATTAGCCTGATTTTCTGCTTCAGCGTACCCACCATGAAACTCGGCGATGAGTTGTACGATATGTAATCCTAACCCCAGGTGAGGCTGACCATTGCGGCTTGCCGTATCGCGGATTGAGACCATGGACTGGAATAGTTGCTTTTCCATACCTTCTGGGAGTTGTGAGCCAGTGTTTTCAACGCATAGTTGCCAATGGTTTGATGCATCGACTGTCGAAATTTTAACAATCGAACCCATTGGCGCAAAACTGACCGCATTGGCGACAAGCTTATCTAATGCCTGAGCAATTAGGTCGCCCGAGGCAATGACCTCTGTGACTCCACATTGTGCTTCAAACAGATGGTCAGGATAGATATCACGATAACTCTCGACTACCTGTGTCAGGAATTTAGGAATTTCCAGGGTATCCATTGTAGACTCATGGATTGATTGCTCAAGCCGGGTGGCTTCTGCCATACGATGTAATAGTGTTTGCAACCTGTCGACACCATTATTAGCCCGTTCCAAATTATCTGATATGTTGAAAGGATCATTGTCGCTAACTTGCTGGTGGATATTCTCCAGGGAAGAGCGCACAACAGCAACGGGTGTCCTTATTTCGTGCGCCAGACGCGCCGCTAATTTCTCGAGATAATCATGGTAGGCTCTTAAGCGAATTAGCATGGCACGAATATGATTATTCAGTTCATCAAGCTCATCACCATGACGCAGATTAGGAATATGTCCCTGTACCCTGCCCTGTTTGTCAATCGCCTTATCAGTTAAAGCCTCCAGCTGTCTAATGCGATTACTCAAGCGACCTGCAAAGGCAATCAAAACCGCCGCCAACAATAGGAATATTAATAGTGATACGTTCAGCAGGCTTGCAAGAGCACTGCGTTGTAGTACCTGTAAAGCAGCGGTTGATTCCTCAATTAACACGACAGCCCTGACCTCATTATCTTGAATGACTGGCCAGGCTGATGATAACAACATGCTGGAATTGTTATCGACACGAGTCCTTTGGCTAATCGCCTGACCGGCGATTGCAGACTGAATATCCGATCGTACAATACTGGTTTGCCCATCCCAGGGGTCGGCGATCTCATCCGGTATCAGTAACCAGGCGAATAATGGATTTACTGGTTTTAAATTCTGCTGTAATGCCAATGAGCCGGTTGCAGCCAGCATTCTTCCTTCATTGTCGAGTAAACGTAACCGTCGGCCCTCGACCATATTGAATTGCGCCAATAGCTCTCGCAGAGATTCTGGCGTGCTAAGAACGGGCATATTGGTTTCGCCTAAAATATATGAGTTACTATTGCCAATATCATTATCGTGGACAATCAAGCTGATACCAGCAGCAGCATAAGTGACAGGCATCTTGAATTCGACCTGATAGCCGACACCATTCTCACTTTCTTGCCAAGTACCCTGAATTCTGGAATAACGTTGCCCCGATTCAATATCACGAGCATATATGAGTCCTGGGGCTTCGGTGATAATACTAAGCGTTTTTCGCTCACCCTGTAATTCTAATTGCAGTTCAATACCGTCAACCTCTGGGGTATCAGGGTATGCGTAATCCAGTTGGTAATAATTTATGTCTGAATCCTGGGCTGTGATAAAAAAGTATAAGGTATCGTTGTGTCGGGCAATTTTCACAGCAGGCCCCAATTGCCCAGACTTAGAATCTTTCAGTCGAATATCCGATGCAGAATAATCCCCCCAGTCGGCATCATACCCATCAAGCGTAGGCGCAACGCGTAGTGATGATGCATACACAGCATCGCCTGTAGGGTATGTGGGTATGTTATTAACCTTGGTTGTGAGGCTGGTTGCAACGGATTGTGTGTAGGCCGCTAGATTGTCCAGGATAAGTTGCTGTAGATAATCTTCTATGGCTTTGACATAGCGAATACCAAGCCAAGGTATGATCAATATTAACGATGATACTAAAAGAAGTTTTTGTCGAAGGCTTAGCCGAAACATCAATTATCTAATCCACAATCCAGCGATAACCGGCACCATAGATGGTCTCAATACAATTGAATGTATCATCATGTTGTTGGAACTTTCGGCGGATCCGTTTGATATGAGATGTCACAGTTGCATCATCCACAACAGCTTTTGCATCTTGCATCAATTGATCACGATCCTTCACATGACCCGGCCTGGCAGCCAGGGCATGGACTATCCAGAATTCGGTGAGTGTGAGGCTTACTTTTGCCTGATTCCAGTAACAGTCTAGCCGATGCAAATCCAGTGTTAGCGAGCCAAACTCAATGAGTTTATCCGGCTCTGTGGGGGTAGATAGTGCGTCTGTACGACGAAACAGGGCCGCTATTCGAGCCAGCAAGTATTGCAGGCTAACGTCTTTGGTTAGATAGTCATCGGCATCTAGTCGGATCCCAGAAATTTTATCCAATTCACTATCCAGAGCAGTGAGGAAAATTATCGGCAGCGATTGAGAACGTTGGCGTAGACTGCGACACAATTCAAACCCTCCTTCTGGATCATCTCCCAAACATACATCCAATACGGCTAGATCCGGTAGTCTTGTCGCGACTATCTGTTCGGCACTGTGACGATCAGCGAAGGCCTGAACCTCATATCCTGCTTTTCTTAGGGCCTCGGCATAGTTATCACGAATGGCCGGTTCATCTTCGACGAGTAGTATGCGTTTTGCCATCTTAATCAATCCAAATTATGCAGGAGATCATGGTATGACGTTTTAATCAGAAAAAGAAGACTGGGATAGAAGATGCCATTTTTTTGCCACATTTCGCCGTCGAAAAACCTGAATCTTTCAATATTTCTGCCCAATCAGACTGCTTTAATGTCCCTGTCGAATAGTTAACCCACAGGAGAGACGACATGAAGAAAGTAATTTTATCAGCATCAGCGCTGGCATTGATTCTTAATATGACGGCCATCAAGGCAGAAGATAATGACACCGAACAAGGTATTGGTGCGACGATTGGTATGGTCGCAGGTGCGATAGCAGGTGGCCCTCTTGCCGCAATGGTCGGAGCAATTTCTGGCGGCTGGCTTGGCGCAAAGGTCAACCAGGCAGACAAGGTCCCTGTACTAACCGCTGAGTTGCAGGCTCAAAAGGCTCATCTTAATCTGTTGCGTCATGATCTCAAGGTAGCAGATTCACAACTGGATGAAGCTAGGATTATATTACATGAACAAGTACTTACCCATGAGAGAGTAAGTAAGCAGATGAATGCCGTCACCGGTTTAAAATTTGACGTCATGTTTCGTACCAATTCCAGTGAGCTTGAGGATGAGACCATCGATAAACTGATGCCAATCGCATTAATGCTTGAACAATTCGAACATTACGATGTCCAGCTCACCGGCCATGGTGATGTCGTAGGCACGACAGAAGGCAATCGTATTGTTGCCGAGGATAGAGCCATTCGTGTAAAGCAATCACTCGTAAATGCTGGAATTGATGGACATCGTATTCATGTCATTAATCTCGGAAATACTCAAGCCGCTGCGGATCTAATCGATGTCGAGGGTCGAGCAATGGAGCGACGAGTACGTATCCAATTTACTGAGTCCACAGCTACAGCGAAACCTTCAGTAGCACAAAATTAGTCGCGATAAGGAGGTGATTCAGCGGGAGCCTCAGCTCCCGCTCCTAATCGATATAAAGTTAGGCTTCACTCTCACGATATGTCAGTAAGTCCCAATCGCCATTGATCGACACGATGACCTTAAAAACGATTGGCCGGCAACAGACATAGCAATCTTCGGTATATTGCTGATCTTCATCAAGGACTTCAACCAAGGATGAGAATGTCTCGCCACAATAGGGACAATATACATTGGTTTCTTGCAGTCTATTCACGATGGTCACATTTGTTGATGCAAAGACTTTACGGCATTTCGTATTCGTGACTTGACCGAGGCTGACTCGTCATTTAATGCCAGTTCGCATAACGACAAGACCTCTTCCCGGAGGTCTTCAAAACTGACCGCCAGATGCACAAGACCATTATATGCCCAGGCACGCACAAATTTATTATCATCAGAAATGGCGTAGCGCAACAGGGCTTCTATTTTATCTATATGCCGTCTAGCTATCTTGAAATAGGGTAACGACTGGAGCCAGTGCAGCCTGCTCGACCAGAATGTGAATTGATGATAGCTACTCATAAAAGAATTAATCTCCGAGTTTGACAACTGCCCACCCTGCTCAAGATGATGTTTTAACAACCAACTAGCGCCGACTTCTGTTGTTTGTTGTTTTAGTAGCGCAATCAACCAGCCAGGAAACTCTGGATGATTACTATAGTGCGGATACATTTCACCTAGCTTAGACGTCGTTTTATCATCCCATGCTTGCAATGCTTGACTTAACATTTTTTTCGATGACATCTGAAATGAATTCATTCGATTGGCTTAACCTTCAGTGTATGCCATCTTGCGGATGAATTGTGAAATACTTACACTGAATGGACTAGGTATTGTGAGCACAAGCTATGTCAAACCCCGATCTCCAACTCGTTCCTTATTCTTCAAAATATAAGGACAATTTTAAAGCCCTGAATGAGGCCTGGATACGACAATACTTTGTTATGGAGGACAATGATTACAAGGCACTCGATAACCCTGACGATTACATCATCAAGCCGGGCGGCTATATTGTGATGGCTTTAAATAATGGGGATGCGGTTGGCACCTGTGCTCTAATAAAAATGACTGATGAAAAATTTGAACTCGCAAAAATGGCTGTTTGCGATACAGCCCAAGGATTAGGAATCGGGAAGTTGATTGGAAACCATATCATAGCGAAAGCGAAGCAATTAGGCGCAAAGATAATCTATCTTGAGAGTAACACCCAATTAACCCCCGCCATAAACCTTTACCGCAAGCTCGGTTTTATTGAAGTAAACAACCATACTTCAGGATACGAACGAGTGGACATAAAAATGGAGCTGATCTTGTAATCCAAATTTAGTGCGCCAGGGCACGGTCCGAGACAAACGGATTCGATTCACGCTCCTTACCAAAATTCGACATATTGCCATGCCCGGGGACAAATCGTGTCTCGTTGCCAAGCGGCCAAAGCTTCTGTGAGATTGAATCCAACAAATCCTGATGATTACCCTGTGGGAAATCAGTGCGGCCGATGCTCCCTTCAAACAAGACATCACCAACCAATGCCAGGCTAGATGCCTCATGATAGAACACTAGATGGCCTGGAGTATGGCCTGGGCAGTGAATGATCGTTAAGGTTTCATTACCTACCTGGACAGAATCCTGTTCAGTTAACCAGCGGTCTGGGGTGCAATTCTTCATGCCAGATAAGCCATACATAGCACTTTGACGCTCGATACCATCTAACCAGAATTTATCCGCGATATGAGGTCCATTGATTGGTACATTCAGTTCACTGGCCAACTGCGTTGCACCTCCGGCATGATCCAAATGCCCATGGGTGAGAAGTATCTGGGAAATATTAATTTTCTTAGAATTGATAAAGCCGGTAAGAAGATTCAGATCGCCCCCGGGGTCGACCACTGCGCCATCCATGGTTTGATCACACCAAATGACACTACAATTCTGCTGTAGTGGAGTCACCGGAATAATTTGATACTGTAATGCCATTGCAACCTCATAGCCACTTTATTGCTAGGTAGATATTCTCGCTAGCCAAAAGATTACCATTGTAACCCGTGGGGCAAGTCGATATCATCCCCTGATTATTCAGATACGAGTCATAATAATGCTGGACCCGAAATATTTTCATGGCCTCAACTATAGTGCTGATCCCGATTGCCTAAAAAGCAAAGTCATATTAGTAACAGGAGCCGGTGCCGGGATCGGAAGAATTGCCGCACAAACCTATGCTGCGCATGGCGCAACGGTGATCCTGTTGGGTAAAACTGTCTCAAAACTAGAGTCAGTTTACGATGAAATCATTAATGCCGGTCATCCACAACCCGCAATTTATCCAATGGATCTGCTTGGGGCTAATCCAGATCATCATAGGGAATTGGCAGAGACTATCGATTCACAATTCGGCAAGCTCGACGGTATTCTGCACAATGCCAGCATTCTCGGAACTCTGAGTCCCATTGCGAACCAGAATATCGAAGAGTGGTATCGTGTTCAGCAGGTCAATATGAACGCCGTTTTTCTGATGACACAAGCCTGCTTATCGGTACTGGTAAAAGCTCCCAGTGCCAGTGTGATATTCACATCCTCTGGGGTCGGTCGAGTAGGCCGAGCCTATTGGGGAGCATACTCAGTCTCAAAATTTGCCACCGAAGCATTTATGCAGATTCTGGCAGATGAGTTAGAGACAAACACCAATGTAAGGTCAAACTGTATTAATCCCGGTGCGACGCGAACCAGCATGAGAGCAAAGGCATATCCAGGGGAAGATCCTGCCACACTTGCCACGCCAGAAGACATAATGCCACTGTATCTTTACCTGATGTCAGATGCATCCAGCGAGATAAACGGTGCATCACTGGATGCACAGGATTCATAGGAATGAAAATGAAAACCGGCAAATTATTGCCGGTTTTATGACATGCTATATACCTCACCCGCTAGAACCACCATTTATCTGTCATAGTTTTGACGCATCATGAGTTGTTGATATAACTTATGCTCGTATCTCATTGTTTTTATTGATTATTTAAAAGGTGGCATGAAAATAGCAACACATACATCGTATTTCTTTCAAAAGTGATTCGATTATGTCGCAACTAAATAATGAATTAAATGGCACTGCCGAGAAGCAAACGCTACAACTGGATGATTTGGCACAATACCAAGAGCGTGAACCTGATCGCCAAACCAACCTGGAGTTGGTCGAGATTAAATTAACACAGGGTTTGCAACGCTCTTTGGATATAGAAACCCTGTTAGGTTTTTTCTGTCGCGAGATAGCGCAAATCGTGCCATGCGATTCTGTCGGTTACCAAAATAACCAGCATCGGATAGCGCATGCATACGGGCGCGTAGGGTTACACATTTGTAAATACGAACTGTCTCTTGAGGGGGAACATCTCGGCGATTTGATCTGTACGCGTGATAAGCCATTTGGTGATCTGGATCTACTCACAATTGAGACCTTAACGGCGACATTGATTTATCCGTTACGAAATGCCCTGCTCTATCAACAGGCGATGAGTATGGCGCTTCAGGATCCACTGACTGGGGTCGGTAACCGGAAAGCACTCACAAAAGCGCTCAATCGGGAAACAAACATTAGCCGACGTCATGATCAACCGTTTAGTGTGATAATGATTGATATCGATCATTTCAAAAATATCAATGATAGCTATGGCCATTCTGCCGGCGATCAGGCCCTAACACATGTGACAAATATTATTACAGCCATATCCAGGCAGACCGATGAACTGTTTCGATATGGTGGTGAAGAATTCATAATGCTGCTCAATAACACGGATAAGGATGAAGCGCAGGACATGGCAGAACGTATCCGAATGGCAATTGCTGAATCAGAAATTGTCACGAGTGAAAATCAGTTTTCACTGACAGTCAGCATTGGCATCGCACAGTATGATCCAATCAATGGTGTTGAAAGTATAATCGATCAGGCTGATATAGCCCTATATAAGGCTAAAGAATTCGGCCGCAACCAAGTTCAACTGGCGAGCTGAGGCCTATGTAATGGACATATCAAATCTATACCCGGACGATAGTGGTAACGTATTTGACAGTATGGTCGAAGGGATGGATTCTATGTTCGTAATTAAGACGAACAACTACCAAAAGTTAGCCGACCAGTTGTCGGTCTATCACAGTTTAACCGGTCGCGTTGCCTATCATTGGAATGCAGGTTCTGGAATAAAGCGTTTCGATTTACAACACATAACCATACCAAAGACACAGCGTCTAATAGACGCACTATATCACGTGGCGAATACGCAACACTTTGGTATTTTTCTTTTCACAGGATTCAACGACGGGCTACAGGCACCGATGATTTTGAATGTCATAGACCACTTTCTTGAATCCACCAAGCAACACCGCAAATTCTTACTCTTCGCAGATAGTAAACCAATCATACCGGTTGAATTGAGAGAACAGTTTCAGGATCTCACCGATCAGTTCTCCGATCAAAGCAGCGAGCCAGCCATCCGCACAAGTTACCTATATTCTTAGGGGTGCCTATTATTGCGTCTTCGTTTTGATAAGATTCGACGTTGCCTGACTTTTTTTGTGTAGACCATGCGGCGTTCTATATTTTTAGGCCGTAATCCAGCAAGTTTTGCAAGTTCGTTGACTTCGTGATCATCAAGTTCGGACCAGACGCCTCGGGGTAAAGTACGAGGTAATTTAATAGGCCCATACTGAATTCTAATGAGCCGTGATACTTCCAATTCCTGACTTTCCCACATCCGCCTGACTTCACGATTGCGGCCCTCTTTGAGAGCTACGATAAACCACTGATTGCTCCCATCACCACCTGAAGCTGAGATTGAGTCAAAATTCGCCATACCATCATCTAGCTGAACACCTTGGCGCAGTTTCTGAATATGTCCCGGCTTAACATCGCCATGCACTCTAACCGCATAGTGACGTTCAATCTCTGTCGAAGGATGCATCAGTTTATTGGCTAGTTCACCATCATTAGTAAACAACAATAAGCCTGAGGTATTAATATCCAGACGGCCGACCGACAGCCAGCGCCCTTGATACAGGTTGGGTAAATTATCGAACACAGTGGGGCGATTCTCAGGATCTTTGCGGCTACATATCTCGCCGCTGGGTTTATTGTATATCACAACCCTGCGCCTGATCTCTGCGCTAGGTTTTATGTTCACAACCCGCCCATCTAGACGTATCGTGTTGCCTTCATGGACTCGATCACCAACTTCTGCGAGTCGATCATCAACTCTTACACGTCCATCTTTAATCCATTGTTCAATTTCGCGACGTGATCCAAGCCCAGCTCGAGCTAGGACTTTTTGCAATTTCTCAGTGTCTTTAGTGTACTGACTCATTTGTGGGGGTAACCTCTGATGAATCTTTCTCACTAGTCGCTTCTTCATCTTGAGTATCTTCTAACTGAGTCCCGGATACTGTTTCAGAGACCGAATTATCCAATGCCAGCTCTGGCTCAAGCTTTGATAAATCCTTGATTTCTGCTAATGATGGAAGCTGATCCAGACTCTTGAGATTGAAATAATCGAGAAACTGCTTCGTTGTCGCATACATGGCAGGTCTGCCAGGTGCATCACGATGCCCTACGACCTGTACCCACTCACGCTCCATTAGTGTCTTCATGATATTTGTTGAAACGCTCACACCACGAACTTCTTCAATGTCAGCTCGTGTAACTGGTTGCCGGTAAGCAATCAGAGCAAGGGTCTCGAGTAGTGCCCTGGAATAGCGTTGTGGTTTTACTTCCCAAAGTTTTGCCACCGACGGACCATATTCTGCTCTGCCCTGATAACGATAACCGGTCGCGACCTCGACCAGTTCAATACCTCTTCCTTCACAATCATCAATCAGTGCATTAATTTGTTTGCGAACCTCACTAATCGATGGTTTTGGATCGGCGTCAATGCATGCCATTACTTTTTCCACTGTCAATGGTTTACCGGCAGCCATTAGGACCGCTTCTATCGTGTTTTTTAATTCTTGTACATCCATTATCTTTAAGCTCGTCAAAAATATGCTACGCGACTCAGGCCTCTAATTCCTGATTAGCAACTTTCAAGTGTATCGGACCGTATGGCTCAGTCTGTATCACTTCAATCAACTTCTCTTTCAGTAATTCCATCATGCCCATAAATGTGACAACGACACCCATCTTGCCTTCTTTTGCGTCGAAAAGTTGATAAAAGTGCATGAAATCGTTTTGTTTTAGTCGTTCGAGTATCGTTGACATCTTTTCTCTGACTGACAATACATCCTTTTGAATATGATGGCTCTCGAATAACTCAGCTCGTCCTAAAACATCAGTCAAAGCGATGATGAGTTCTTTCATATCCACTGGTACTGGCTGTTTTTTTACTCTGAAATCAGGCGCCTTTATTTCTGCCTGATAAAACTCTCGTTCCAACCGTGGCAACTCATCAATGTCTTCGGCGGCTTGCTTGAATCGCTCATATTCCTGTAGACGACGAATGAGATCAGCACGTGGATCATCTTCATCTTCTATAACTTCTTCAGGTCTTGGTAGTAGTACCTGTGATTTGATTTCCGCTAGCATGGCTGCCATGACCAGATACTCCGCAGCGAGTTCCAAATCTAGTGCCTTCATCAATTCAACATATTCCATATATTGCTCGGTAATTTCAGCGATAGGAATATCGACTATTTCAAGATTTTGACGGCGTATAAGGTATAGCAACAGATCAAGCGGTCCCTCGAATACTTCAAGGATGACCTCTAACGCATCGGGCGGTATATACAGATCATTGGGTACCACTGTGACTGCTTCACCGCGCACCAGTGCGAATGGCATCTCCTGTTGAACGTGATGAGGTGCCAGAGGATTATTACTGTCTTCGCTTGTCATGGTTACTCAAAACTCGTTACGTCACCGGCGCCCTCACGCACAATGACTGGGTGGTCTTCAGTCATGTCAATGACCGTCGTTTCCTCGTCACCACAAAATCCACCATCGATGATCAAATCGACACGCCCTTCTAGCTCGATGCGAATGTCATATGGATCGGTCAGCAGTGTTTCATGGTTCGGCAAAATTAAACTCGTGCTCATCATCGGCTCACCCAGCGCATCAAGTAGGGCCAGCGCGATATTATTATCGGGAACCCGTAACCCGAGGGTCTTTTTCTTGGGGTGGATAAGTCTGCGTGGCACTTCAGATGTAGCACGAAGTATAAAGGTGTAGGCGCCCGGAGTATGGTGTTTGAGTAGACGAAAGGCCTGGTTCGTTACTCGCGCATAATTTGCTAACTCTGAAAGATCGCGGCAAACCATGGTCATATGATGATGCTCATCAAGATGCCTGATACGACGGATTCGCTCAAGCGCAGATTTGTCTCCCAATTGACAGCCAAGTGCATAGCCAGAGTCAGTGGGATAAACGATTATTCCCCCCTTTCGGATGATGCTAACCGCCTGATTTGTCAATCTTGCCTGGGGATTCTCGGCATGTATCTGGAAGAACTGAGTCATGGGCACATCATACCATTAAACGGGTTTGTTCTTTAACAGTTATTGTGTCCAAACTGGCGTTAAATCTTTAGCAATTTGACTAAACCTACCAGGGACCGCCCAGGTCTGTCCCATGTGATGGAAGTCCGAGCCCACGGACACCATCAGGTTATGACTGTGCGCCAGACGCGATAGCCATGCCTTGTGATTCAGATTGAGTCCTGCATAATTGGTCTCTATCGCATCACCGCCTGACTGGGCAAACTTTTCAATGATATAAGACATCTTACTTGCCGAGTAACGGTACTTTGTCGGATGAGCGAGAACAGCCTTCCCGCCCGCTTGACGTATTGTATCGATCACCACTTGAATCCCAGGCCAATCAGCACGACGCCATACTTTTCCAGAACGCCCGAGATAACGTTTAAATGCCGATTTAAAATCCTTAGCAATACCCATTTTGACCAGTGCTTTCGCCAGATGGGTGCGACATACCACTTCCCCAGTAACCAGTTGTTGCATTGAATCGCTGATATCGGGGTAGCCTAACTTAATAAGGCGAGCAATAATCCAATTGGCACGCTCTTTTCTAGTTTCTTGGTTTCGCATAATGAGATTGTTTAATGCGTTGCTATCAACATCAACCCCTAGAGCCACCAGATGTAACTCCATACCCTCCAATTGACAGCTGAACTCGGCTCCGGGAAGGATGCGCATCTGAATAGTGCTCGGGATTTCGCGATAGGCTGCGACGCTGTCGTGGTCTGTGATGCTAAAGATTTCGACACCATGGCGTACTGCATGCTGTAATAGCTCCGAAACAGTCAATTCACCATCAGAATGTCTGGTATGAGAATGTAAGTCGACGACTGGAGAGGTGCTCATTTCTTTTAGCTATGAATCACTGGCTATGAATATCCATGGCTGGAAAATGTAGCATAGAAGTATGTATAAAGGATACAATTTCGTTTTATGTGATCATCGACACAATACGATTTAGAACGACATGGATAATAGTAAGCGAATTAATATGATTAGAGACAGGCTCACTGAAGCCCTCGCGCCTACGGTGATAGAAATCATCGATGAGTCTCACCTACACGCGGGTCATGCGGGAGCTAAGGAAGGAAAAGGGCATTTCAGACTACGGATTTCATCACCTGAGTTTACTGGAGTCAGGCCCATTCAATGCCATCGTCTAATCTATGCCGCTCTAGGAGACATGATGCAAACAGATATACATGCTCTGAGTATAGAAATACTTTAATTAATCCCTCACAGTAGCAAAATTTTAGCTTAAGAAAAGACATTATGAAAACCACAACAGAACGCCTTATTTTGGCTCTGATTTACCTATTCTGTTTTACTAGCCCGGCATCCGCTGTAACGAAGGATGCTGTGGATGTAGAGCAATCTTTGGCGCTGGCGACAAAACATATGAATATGCTCGCGCAGGAAAAAAATATTGGCTTACGTAGCGCGGGTAGCGATGGTGAGAAAGCAGCCGCAGAATATATCAAAGAACAGTTCCTGAGTATGGGTATCGCGGCATCGATACAGGAATTTAACGCCCGAAGTACACGCAGAGATTTCGGTAAGTCCCGAAATGTTGCGGCACTAGTTCCTGCTGTTAACTCTGACCAAACGACGAAAACCCTCATCATCGGCGCTCATTTTGATACCTCTCCTACCCCCCAAGGTAGTCTGGGCGCGGTCGATAACGCCGCCAGTATTGGCGTTATGCTTAGCGTCGCTGCTAATTTCAAAAATCTTTCAGTTGCAAAGCGTAACAACAAACTGAATATTTTATTCCTCGCATTCGGTGCCGAAGAAGTCGGTTTATTAGGCGCCAAGTACTATGTCGATCATCATCTGGAGAATCTCGAGAATGTTATCGGCATGGTCAATCTCGATAGCATGGTCGGCGGTGACAACCTGTATATTCATAGCCCATTAAATGCCGGGTACAACTGTTATGGAAAAAATGTTCAATCCAATCCAAATCCAGTTATTCGTGATGCCCTCTTATCAGTCTCTGATAAGCTATTTGGTGATGCTGGTTATATGATGCACCCAGCCTATGATGGCTATCCTGAGGGAGAGACAGGCCAGTGGTCTGACCATGCGCCATTTGCCTGCGCAGGAATTCCAGTCGCACACATGGAGGCGACCAACTTCACAATCAAGGGCCGCAATGGCAATGATGGTTATTCAAATTCTATTCATCCGGAATTGTGGGATTGCTTCAATACTGAAACAATGGGGGCCTGTGACCCAGATACAGAGAGGAAGTGGGGCATGATATGGCATGGCCCTGCCGACCGAATCGAGGTCATCAATCGTTTGTTTCCAGGAAGAATTGATCAGCAAATGACAGCAGGGATCAGAGTTCTAAGTGAATTTCTGATCCATGCGGATGACTATTTGCCGAATTGAGTTGCGACCAACTCGAATACATTCCCTCAAGGCCGCCAACTAGATTATTAAGTCGCTGATGCGTCGTAAATAGACTGAATAGTCCTATCTATCATTGTGTTGAACTCTTCATCTGACTGTTGCGCACTCAGCCCTTCTGATAAGGCGCGAGAAAAACTCGCAATCATGCCATTATTTTCAGACAGCATCCGATTGGCTACATCTCTGCTATAGCCTCCTGAGAGAGCAACCACTTTCAGACAATTAGGGTGATCAATACACTCCTTGTAAAAATTTGGCTGTTCGGGAAGTGTCAGCTTTAGCATAACAAGTTTACCATCTTCCAGGGCGTCAAGTTGTGCCAGCAGTTCAGTTTTTAATAAGGCCTCGGCTTGTGCCTTTTCCGGACTATTAATGTCAACTTCCGGTTCGATGATAGGTACGAGACCCGCAGCAATAATCTGTTTACCGATAGCAAATTGTTGGCTGACAACGGCCTTTACACCATCACTGTTTGCCATTTTGATCACCGAGCGCATCTTGGTTCCGAATACGTCTTGCGCATTGGCCTTGGCCAGTAACTCATCTAGGCCTGGCATCGGCTTCATGACCTGTGCGCCATCCACTTCATCGGCTAAACCTTTATCTACCTTCAGGAAAGGTACAACATTCTTTTCCTGCCATAAATAGTGCGAAGAAGACTTACCCTCAATATCTCGATCCAGAGTATTCTCGAACAATATGGCTCCGAGGATTCGCTCGCCATTAAACGCTGGGCTGGTAATGATACGAGTTCGCATCGCATGCACACAGGCAAACATTTCATCATCATTTGAATAAGCTGTCTCATCTACTCCATATAGTTTCAACGCTTTTGGGGTGCTACCACCACTCTGATCGAGTGCAGCAATAAATCCAGTCGTGTTTTTTACTTTGTCCAGCATCGCTTGCTGAGCTGCCGAGGCCATGTAATTCTCCTTTAATGTTTGTAAACTGTCTTTAGATTAGAATCTGGATGACGCTATTTTATGCGCCAATTGATCTATAAGTAGGTGTTGCGATTATAGATCAATTGGCATTCAATCTGCTAGTTTGCTTTGCGCTCCGCTGCTATTGCGTCATCGAGCATTTTGATGAGTTCGTCACGGCTGAATGCATGCTCCTGATTCTCATTTCGTTGCACCAAACGCCGCATAGACGCCCCGATGGTCCAATTCGCTTCGCCCTTGTTTGGGACAACCATGTAGCGCACTCGTGGCTCTGGGTCGAACAGTGCATGGCTAATCGCACTTGCCACCTCATGAGGTTCCTTGTAGCGACTGCGGTCACCATCACCGCCGAACATCCGTTCGTAATCTTCGGCATAGGGTGAGATCTTCTGGGCCTCTGTCAATTCACCGTGCCGCTTGACAGCAGTAGTGGCAATCTTGGAATTGTAATTGCCAGGTTGCACGACACTGACTTTCACACCGAAACGCTCCATCTCCAACCCCAACGTATCTGAGAAGGCCTCGATAGCGTGCTTACTCATAGTGTAGTCACCACCCATTACCCATGTACCAATACCAGAAATTGAGCCAATATTAACGATGCGGCCCTTGCTCTCGATAATCAGTGGTGCGAACGCTTTCGTTACTTTCACGACTCCAAATACATTGACATCGAATAGCCAGCGCATATCGCTCTCATCCTGCTCGATCAGCGGGCCACTGGCTACGACTCCAGCATTATTGACCAGACCGTATAAGCCGCGTCCTTCTTTCATGATCATAGCTACGGCAGCATCAACCTGATCCTGTTTGGTTACATCCAGCTTAACTGCTTTGATGTTATCCACTTTGTTCAGCGCATCCATATCCTTTTGTTTGCGTGCTCCGGCATAAACAAAGTAGCCGTCTTTAGCGAGAGTCTCAGCTGTCAGACGACCAATACCTGTTGAGGCACCGGTGATCAATACGGCCTTCTGCGCCTTATTACCATGATCGTCAGCCTGAATTGGCAGGCTACTAATGACAACCAACAACATGACGAGGGAAATTTTTATAATTGTTTTCATAACGTCTCCATTGCGAGATGAGAGGACCTTCAATGTAGCAGTTGAAAGAGCATCAGTCGACTGAATCTTGCCAATCCGTAACTAAACACTCGAAAAATCAGATGCAGGATTGTTATAATTGCGGCCCAAATCGCCCATGGTGAGTAAACAATGACGGCACAGACACAACAAGAAATACCATCTCCTTGCATCCGACTGTGTACGCTAGATCAAGAAGATGTATGCCTGGGCTGTCACCGACACATCAATGAGATTACCGCCTGGCACAGTGCGACCAGAGAACAAAAACTAATGATTCTTGCCAATGCAGAACGACGCAAGGCAGACGATCCTTGCGCCTGACTAGCTTTAATCCTTATCCCGATATTTATCAAACCAGGCCAGGATGTAACCCACCTTACGTGCCAGATTAGATGGCTTAGCCGCGATTCCGTGATAGGCTCCCTGAATACGTACCAGTGAGCTCTCGACACCTTCGAGTCGAAGGGCGCCGTAATACTGCTCGCTCTCAGCCATCGGGGTTCTCACATCGAGCTCACCTGTCAACACCATGGTCGGAGTCTTCACGTTACCGACGAGTGACAATGGTGATCGTTTCCAATACTGGTCGACATCGTTCCATGGCAGATCGGTAAACCAGTAGCGTGTCATGAAGGTATAGATATCGGAAGTTCCGACCATACTAATCCAGTTTATGACAGGCTTGGCAACAACTGCGGCCTTGAAACGATTATTGTTACCGATAATCCATGCAGTAAGGACACCACCGCCGGAGCCACCAGTGACAAACATGTTGGACTCATCGACATAGCCTTTCTCCAAAGTCGCATCGACCATATCCATCAGGTCGTCGTAGTCGTTTGATGGATAGTTCTTGTCGATGGTATTGGCGAAGTCTGCACCCTGTGAAGTTGAACCACGCGGATTACCATACAGCACCACATAGCCTGCCGCTGCAAACATCTGCACTTCAGCAGAGAATTCGGGACCATAGGCGGTATGTGGGCCACCGTGAATCTCAAGTAACAGTGGATACTTTTTTGATGGATCAAAGTTGGGCGGCTTGACAATCCAGGCATTTAGCTCGCGTTGATCCAGACTACTCTTGAGGGTAAGTAACTCGGGCTTGTTGAGGATCTTGTGATCGAAAATATCTCCATTGAGATCGGTCAACATGGTGACTTTACCACGCTTGTCGACAACAGCCAGATCGGCTGGACGGTTACCACTAGAATGAGTGTAGACGACGCGACCATCGGGAGCGGCATCATAATGACCCGATGCATAGGGTCGACCGATACTCATGCCGCCTAGCGCATCCGTCTTATTCGACTGTTTACCGGATGTGGACATATAGGCGACATTCTTCTTGCCAAAATTATTGTAACTGAAATAGAGCCCTTTACTGTCTTCTGACCAGGTAACATCCGCAACTGAGCGATCCAACTCAGGCGTCAGATTCCTAATCTCAGTGCCATCGGGCTTCATTATGTAGAGTTGTGAAATCTGATTGGACTTACCATTATCCTCAAATCCCGTATAAGCCACTAATTTGCCATCGGGACTCATGCGCGGCGAGCTTTCAGGCCCCGTCGCTCGTGTCAACTTCACGATCTCCCCACTCTTGACGTTGACGCTATGCAAGTCGGAATTAAAGATATCAAAATCAAAATCGGCCCTTGTATTCGCGGACACAATAATGTTTTCACTATCCCTGGTCCAAGCTAGAGAGCCCGAAAAATCATGCGCCCCCTGGGTAATTTGACGTGGAGTACCCCCAATGGTTGGCACAATATAGACATGCATATTGCCTGGCCGATTCATGCCCGCGCCATCACGCTGAAACAGTGTTTGATCGATGTATTGCGCATCCTCCGCCCAATCAGCGCCCTTAGGTTTGAAGTCCAGGCTGAAGAGAGGCTTCGACTTGCTGGGAGTAAACATAACAAACGCAAGCTGCTTACCATCCGGAGAAAAACTCAAACTGGAGGGAGACATTGCCACATCCGTCACTTTGGCAGTATTCCCCGATGCAATGTCACGCAAGTAAATTTGAACTTTTTCTTCCTTGCTGGATAGATAGGCCATCTGCTTGCCATCGGGTGAAAACACCGGACTAAAATGATTCTTGCCGTCAGATAACAATGGCATATGCTGGCTTCCATCGAGAGACACGGTCCATAAATTACGCTTTCTGGAATCAGACATGATATCCATACTGGTACGTTCATAAATGACCGTTTTACCATCTGGCATCACGACTGGATTGGCAGCATATTCCAGGTTGAACAGGTCCTGATAACTAATAAAATTAGTGGCGGTCTGGTCAGTCTCATCCCCCGCCATATGGTCGGCAAACAGCAAGGATGGCGCCATAGTCAGGCACAGTGCGATGCTCGCACCCATCATTAAATTATTGTTTTTCATATGTCTTCTCATTGTTATTCTTTATTCCAGATTAGGATTTTGCCCTATATTCATCCCATGCCTTGAGTAGTGATTCTTCTCTCGCCAAAGGGAAATTATCGCGCTTGCCTGAGGTTCTGCGCTCTTCGCTCTGACTCATCCACCAGTTAAATGAGTCAACCACAGTCTCTCTGAATGGACGATTACTGAAACCACTTTTGACAGCTCTAGTCTGAGACATACTCGCGAATTCACCCAGGGTGGGGTTATTCTTATCCATCCACATGGGGAATGGCGACCACATGCCATCAAAGCCCTCCTGGGTTACCAGGAATTCTGTGGGTAACCATTGCACCTTAACATCTGCCTTGCTCAGTGATAACGACAAATCCAGATATTCTCCCCAACTGTGACTGCTTGGTGGACTCACCATGTTTTGAGTATCGACGATCTCATTCTCCAGACATCGTGTTACATGCTGGGCTAAATCACGCACATCGACATAACTGATATAGTTATCAGGTGTTCCTGGCATGGCCATGCGTCCACCTTTCATTGGGCGATCGATATAATGAATAAATCGGTCGGTATGGTCTCCAGGACCAACAATATAGGTTGGTCTGAGGATGGTGTAGTTTTGCGGAAAATGTTTGGTAACCCGCTCCTCACAATACACCTTCAACGGGCCATATGTCGTGCCGGTAATTTCCTCAACCGTTGGGTTTTCGAGTCTTCCAAGGGTGTGGTTTTCATCTGCACCTTCGATACTGAAGTTGTCATATACAGCTACAGTCGAGATGAAGAGATAATGTTTGCTATTCGGCTTCAGAAGCTCGGCGGAGGCATTCACATGTCTGGGCAAATAACCAGAGGTATCGACCACACAATCAAACTCACGCCCTTCAAGGCCTTTCAACCCCTCGCCCTTATCAGGATCCCGGTCCCCTACGATGGTCTCCAGATCCGGGAACAGGTCCTGATTATTACCACGATTAAATAGGGTGACCTTATGGCCTCGCGCCAGGCAATCTCTGACCATATGCGGTCCGATGAAGCCGGTGCCACCCAGAAACAACACATTCAGTGGCTTGGTCGCCTTCTGCTGTGCAAATAACTGGGAAGTTGGTAATGCTATACCAGCACTCACTGCGGCTGTCGATGTGATAAATTGCCGTCTATTGGCTTTCATGGGCATTCCTCTATTATGATTGTCTTTATTAGGGAGTGACCGATTATACACATTAATCCAGGCGCATCCGCATTTCTATAATGTGTTTATCCAAACCGATCTTTTCGTAGGCTCTGATGGCCGGATCATTACCTTCGTATACCGTGAGTCTGATCTCCAAGAGGCCATTCTCTCTGGCCCAGTCCTGTAGAGCCTGAATGATCAACTGGTTCAATCCTCGGCCACGATGCTCTGGTACGGTGTACATGAAACCCAGATGGGCATAATAATCATGATCCAGGTAATGTCGGCCACGCTTGCGTAACGCATAGCCAGAGCTCACGATGTTACCATTATGCTCAACGACACAAACAGTAGCGTCATCGGCCATAATAAATTCTCTAAGGTCGTAGTAATTCACATGACCCAGCCGGATAGTTGGATCGAATGGTCGCTCGACCTTAATAATTTCTTGTTCGAATTCGAGCAGTACCGGCAAATCCTGGATCACCGCATCACGAACGAGATAATCTTCATCTTCCAGTGTTTCGGTCTGATTATCGTTCATTTTAGGTACTTAAGTGGATTCACTGGCTGACCACGGGAGCGAATTTCGAGTACCAAACCCACCTCACCCGTAGGGCTTGTACCTACGGTCGATATCTTCTGACCGGCTTTAACATTCTCCTTCTCCTTGACCAATACCTTGTCGTTAAAAGCATAGGCACTCAGTAAATTCTGGTTGTGCTTAATAATTACCAAGTGGCCATAACCTACCAACCCTTTACCACTATAAACAACACGCCCTGCTGCGACGGCATGCACGTCAGTGCCTGCCTTGACCTTAAAGAAGAGCTGATTCCCAGGTCTTTTCTTAAAGTTTCTGTTGCCTTTCAATGGCCACATCCACTGCTTTACACGTATATTCCGATCAAAGTCACTCGGTTTGCTACGACTGGCTACTGGCTGATTCGTGCGCGGTTTACTTACGGGTTTCTTCGCCGTTTGTGATGGTGTTTCGGCAGGTTTATTCGCCGCAGGTTTATCGATATTGGATTGAGATGTGGGCTGGTTTGTTGTCTGCCGATTAGGCTGGATAACTTCGCTGTAGGCAGGAACCTCATCACTCAGGATAAGCCGTTGACCAATACTAATACGATAGGGCGAAGAGATGCCATTTTTAGCCGCGAGGCCGCGATAGTTAAGGCCGTAACGAAAGGCGATAGAATATAAGGTATCTCCCTGTTTTACCTCATAGGTAGGCATCGCCACCTCGGCCTGTGTGGTTTTCTGATGCGACAGACTTCGAACGGGGGCTTTACGAGCTGGGCTGCAACCGACTAGCAGCAAAATCAGGGCGACTAGTGTGACAAATAGCCTATAGGACATAGACCAGATAGGCGATTATGATGAGACCAACAACGACCCAGCCAATCAGATCGATCATCGATCGCAGCTTCTTCTCCATCGCCTCTCCCCCCCAATAGATGAGACCTGCAACTAGGAAAAACCTGCCTGCCCGTCCCACTGTCGAAGCCAATATAAAGGGTAGTATAGCCATGTGGAGTGCACCAGCCGTCACGGTAAATACCTTGTAGGGAATTGGGCTAAAGCCAGCGATAAAAACTACCCAGAACCCATACTCTGTAAACCAGACGACCGCCTGTTCGTAGCGCTCTTGATAACCCGCGGCTTCTATCATCGGAGCCACTAACATATCGAACGCGAAATATCCTAGTGCAAAACCCACGACCCCGCCGATGACAGACGCCAAAGTGGTAATGGCAGCCAGTGACCAGGCACGGTGTGGTTTCGCTAGTGCCATGGGTGCGAGCATCACATCAACAGGAATAGGAAAAATAATGGACTCTAGGAAGCTGATAAAGGCCAGGAATTGCACTGCTTTGGGATGTGCCGACCAGCGTAGGACAGTATCATACATTGGACTAAAAATTTTCACTCGGTACTCCCTGATAGAAGTGGTACGAACCGTACTTTCTCTAAATCATGATATTCGAATTCATCGCCATGGCGCTGAATTAATTGCAGCGTCTGTTCCATATGCTGTTGGCCAACGGGTATGATTAGCACACCGCCGTCGGCTAACTGCTGTAACAAAATCTCTGGTACCTTAGGAGGTGCCGCAGTGACAATAATACCATTGAATGTTTCCTGATTAGGCCATCCTGCGAAACCATCACCATAATGATATTTCACATTACCCAGACCCAGTTTGCGCAGTAACTTCTTTGCTTTTAGTTGTAGTGCCTGAATGCGTTCAATGCTATACACCTGATTAAACATCTGGGCCAATATGGCTGTCTGGTATCCTGAACCAGTGCCAATTTCAAGAATTTTATTCATACCATCGAACCGTAATAATAACTCAGTCATTCGGGCTACAACGTATGGTTGCGAGATCGTCTGCCCTCGTCCAATAGGTAGCGCAGTATCTTCATAAGCTCTATGGGAAATGGCTTCGTCGACGAAGATGTGTCTTGGTGTAGATGCGATTGTATTGAGTACCGCCTGATTGGAAATTCCTTCCTCTGCAAGACGATCAACCAGACGTTGTCTCGTGCGTTGGGATGTCATTCCGATACCTAGCAGATTAAGCTCGCTCACAGCGTTAGTCCCTGCAATGCTGAGTTTATCCGCCGTTGCGCTTCATAGGCAGTCAGATCGACTGTCAGTGGCGTGATTGAAACTCTGTTTTCTTCTATTGCCTGAAAATCAGTACCTTCTGTAGCTGATTTGGCGGCCATCGGTGGCCCAAGCCAGTAGATGGTTTCACCACGTGGGTCCTGACCTGTGACTACCACATTATCACGATGCCGGTGTCCCTGACGAGTCACACTAAAGCCCTTGATTTCTGAATATGGAACATCGGGAATATTAACGTTTAAGATCTGATTTTTACCTAACTGAGCCAACACACCATTACTTATCAGCTCCTTCGCAATTCGGGCCGCTCCAGAGAAAAACGCATCCCGGCCATTGATGAGTGATACAGCCATAGCAGGCACACCCAGGAAGCAACCTTCTATCGCACCAGCTACTGTTCCCGAATAAATCACGTCATCACCTAAATTAGCACCCACGTTAATACCACAGACCACGAGATCTGGCAGGTGATCCTGAAACAACACCTGACGTGCGATATGAATGCAATCCGCAGGTGTGCCGGTACATGAGTATACATTCTCAGCACGTTGTCTGAGACGAATTGGATTACCCAAAGTCAGTGAACTGCTCGCCCCACTTCGATTTCTGTCTGGCGCAACGACAACCGTCTCTGCTATTTCGGAGAGAGCCTCATTTAGTGCTTTAAGTCCGATGGCTGAATAGCCATCATCATTACTCAGCAATATTTTCATTCATCGAATCCGTGTTCTTGACGCCATTCAGCATTTACGAATTTTGTGAGGTAGTTCCGAATGCCATCTGCGCAAATAATCACACAGTTAGCATCTGGTCCCAGTTCCTTTGCTTCGCTGAGCGCAGCCATTGCGGTAGAACCACATGAACCACCGACCAGTAAACCCTCATCACGCATTAACTGACGCGCAAGTCTGAAAGATTCTTTATCATTTGTCTTGACCCAGCGGTGCACCAAATTACGATCCAAGACTTCAGGTATGAAATCATAGCCAATACCCTCTACATGATAAGGCTTGATTGGCTCCGGCCCGGCAAGTATCGACCCCTCAGGATCCGCACCGACGATGATGGTATCGGGTGAGTGTTCTTTCATAAAGCGGGCAATGCCAGTCAAAGTGCCTCCGGTACCAACTCCAATAACAACCATATCCACTTTACCATCCAGTTGTTCGAGAATTTCTCTGCCTGTGCCTGAATAGTGGGCATCGGGATTTGATTCGTTGCCATACTGATCAAGAATATGTGCATTGGGTAATTCTTGCTCAAGCTTACGGGCGACACCGATATGTGACTCAGGGGCATCCCATGCCGCTTCGGTTGGGGTACGGATGATCTCTGCGCCCAAGGCCTCTAGCACGACCTGTTTCTCCTGACTCATTTTTTGAGGTAGTGTAATAATCACACGATAACCGAGCGCTGCCCCAGCCATTGCCATGCCGATTCCGGTATTTCCACTAGTCGCCTCTATGAGCGTGTCACCTTTCTTAATGCGTCCGGATTTTTCTGCATCGAGAATCATCTGTCGCGCGATTCGATCCTTAGTAGAGCCACCGGGATTCATAAACTCACACTTCGCGAATAGATTGCACCGCAGTTGTTCTTGAAATGACTTCAGCTTGACCATTGGGGTCTGCCCAATAGCTTCGACGATTGAATTATAATACATGGGGTGAATACCTGAGTGATCGACAACTAAAAACAGGCGCTATAGTAACATATGAAGCAGATACTTTAAGCCATTTAGTAGGCATAATTTTCTCTACCAACCCTTACAACTTGAGAAAAAGTTGGCATAATGGGCAGGCATTGAGTGCAATCAGGAAGCACAGCCATTGGAGAAAAAATGACGGGGGCCATTCAGGGTAATCGCTTCAACCGGCGAATCCTGTTCTATCACTTATTCGCAGTACTGGTCGTATTGACCGCGACACTGTTTGCAGCGACTGCTCTACTGAGTATCAGTGAGTCACGTATTCATCAGCAGGCAATGCAAAAAAATCTGACGGCTAAGTATCCACAAATTCTGACTGGCATACTCAGCGAAGATGCAAACGCTAGGGCCCAACTCGATATTTTACTTAAAATTGGCACTATCTCACTCGTCTGTGTGCAACATTCAGAAGATTCAAATCAATTAATTAGAACCTGGCCACCGACGAATAGTGAAGAGTGTAATCGTCTCGCTGCATCCGATGAACGGATAAGCGCTAGCTGGGAATCTGCAGACAAAACACAGCAAATTATACTGTACGGAGAAGCCAAACCTTTTTTCAATGCGATGACAGTGACTCTTATATGGTTTCTCGTCGTCATCCTGAGTCTAGTGTGTGCCAGCTATTTAATTATCGAACTCGCAGATAGGCGCTTCACCCAACCCTTACAGATACTGCAAAAGTCATTGACCCGCTTTACGTTACGACCCTTTAAGGAGTTAGGTCCAGGTAGGACACTGGAGCAAGTCAGCCAGCAAGTCAATCAGCTAATAAACACGACTCGTCAGCAGGAACTGGATCTGCTCGAATCAAAGGATAAATTCGCAGCCCTCTATGCAGCTCTGCAAGAGTCCGAAGAATATTATCGCGCCCTCTTCGAACAGGCCAATGAAGCGATTCTACTGCTGAAAAAACCCAATTTACGCTTCTCTCACTTTAATAGAACCGCACATCAGGTACTGGGTTACGAGCGTGGCCAATTTGCAACGCTAACCATTCAGGACATCGTTACCGCCACCGAGTCAGAACAAGAAGATTTTCAAATCGATGCCGATACTATACCGTCGACATTTATTGCACACATGATTTCCGCGACCGGACAAGAACGGATCTGCCGAGTTAACTCTGCTGACATCAGTATTCAGCAAAAGCAATATCGTATGCTAATGTTTCACGACATCAGCCTACAACGCGCCGCTCAACGGGAATTATTAGCACTGAATAGCCGACTGCAAACAGTATTGGATGCTTCGCGCCATCTCGCCATCATCGCTGTTGACAAGCGCGGGCTGATTGAGGTCTTTAACAAAGGGGCCGAAAACATCCTCAATTACGAGCGAACCGAAATGATCGGCAAACGCCATCTGACCGATCTAATTCATCATTGCAATCTACCGCCAAGCGAAAAGAATTCCAGTTCTAGTTTTAATGAGATGGTCGCCTCAGTTCACTCAGATAATCCGTTAACTTCTGCATGTATATACCGTGATTCAGAGGGGCATGAAATACCCGTCGAACAGACATTAACGCGAATTATTGATAACGAGGGCAACCAACACGGCTACCTATGCATCGCGACAGATTTACGCGAGCGATTGGCTGAGCAGAAGCGTCAAGATGAGTTGGAGAGACAACTGCTTCATTCTCAGAAAATGGAAACGATTGGAACACTTGCGGGCGGAATAGCGCATGACCTTAATAATCTATTGACTCCGGTTATGGGTTATACCGAGATGCTACTGGAGGACTCTGAGAGTAATGAGAAACAACAACGAAGACTTCAGCGCATACTTAACGCGAGTCTGCGTGCTAAAGAACTGGTTAAACAAATATTAACCTTTAGTCACCATGTCGATCACTTCTCCGAGCCCGTGCTGATTAAATCTATCGTCAAAGAAGTGCTTGAGCTTATGTTTGCCTCTCTACCGGCTAATATACAGCTAACTGTCGACATGAGAGATCCAGAAGCCCGTATCTTTGCTGATGTCACGAAAATACACCAGGTATTGATGAATCTCTGTACCAATGCCGCACACGCAATTGGTAATGATGAGGGTAACATTACTATCGAAATTGATAGCATAGATTATGATGAAAGCACTGGTGACCTGGTGTTACCGACGGGTAAGTATGCCGTCATCATTATTCACGATGATGGCTGTGGCATATCCAAAGCAGCCAGGCAGAGAATTTTCGAACCCTTCTTTACTACCAAAGAGGTGGGGGAAGGAACCGGCCTTGGATTATCTGTTGTGCACGGTATCGTGAACTCACATAATGGAACTATCAGAGTAAAATCGAAGCAGAATAAAGGCAGTAGTTTTTATGTTTATTTGCCCTATTACGAGGATTTGGAAGAAAGCACTACGCCACAGGTCATCCCCTCACTCGGCTCAGGTAAGCGTGTGATGATCGTTGACGATGATGAACCCGTTTTGCAGCTCTCTGAGGAACTACTCAAACGCAAGGGGTACTATGTTGAAGCGTTTACATCCAGCACCAAGGCGCTCCAGGCTCTGAAACTCGTTCCCGATGCGTTTGATATCGTTATCACTGATCAATCAATGCCGGAGTTAAAAGGTACCGAACTAGCAAGAGAAATTCGTCAATTTAATCAAAGTGTACCAATCATCGTACTCACCGGACTTGGCAATATTCTATCTAATGAAGAAAAGGATGAACTCGGTATTGCGCGAGTCATCGCAAAGCCGGTCTTGAGTAATGATCTAATGCAAATAATCTACGAAATCACTACGCCAGAAACGGTGATGGGATAAATCACCGTTCGAGGACTCATGGTTAATTCGTCAACGCTGTGACGTATTTAGTCATTTTTTCTCTTGAGACTGATATCGAAGAGAGTAGAATAGTCGCTCCCTGATGGTTGAAAAATAACAGGAGAGGCTTCTGATAATGGCATCTAAGACCACTGCAATTAAAGATCGTTACAACAAAACACAAATAATAAATAGTCTTGCAGAGTCGACCGGCTTGTCTAAGAAAGATGTATCCAATGTATTAGATGAGTTTGGAATTCTAATACAACGCCATATCAAGAAACGTTCGGCAGGTGAATTCGTTATGCCTGGGTTATTCAAAATCCAGGCTGTAAAAAAACCTGCTGTTAAAGCCCGTAAGGGTATTAACCCTTTCACTGGAGAAGAAACTACCTTCAAGGCAAAACCAGCTTCCTCTACTGTGAAAATCAGACCTTTAAAGAAACTCAAAGACTTCACTCTGACCTGATACATGATAAATCGAGTTAATGAGCAGGGACTAGAGTTCTCTGAACAACTGCTAACTAAATACGATCAGACTGGGCCGAGATATACTTCTTATCCAACCGCTGTACAATTTACTGATCAATTTCAAGCACGTCATTATCGCCAGATTGCTAGAGAATCGACTGCAGGCAATCTTGATCAGTCACTCTCACTCTATGTGCATATCCCCTTCTGTGACACCATATGTTACTACTGTGGATGCAGCAAAATAGTGACCAGGAATCATTCTTTGGTGAGTCCTTACCTAGCTCATTTACAAAAAGAGATTCAGCTCCAGGCCGCACTATTCGATGAGCGTCGTGTGGATCAATTGCATTGGGGCGGTGGTACGCCAACATTCCTCAGTAACGAGGAGATGTCTGAATTGATGGCCATGACAAGAGACTCCTTTAATCTTGAGCAATCACAACAACGCGAGTTCTCTATTGAGGTTGATCCTCGTTCTGTTGATGATGAAGGTATCGCTGTCCTAGGAGAGATTGGGTTCAATCGTTTAAGTATGGGTGTGCAGGATTTTGATCCGAACGTTCAGAAAGCTGTTAATAGAATCCAGTCTGAACAGGAAACATTGTCAGTCCTCAATAAAGCTAGGAGCCATGGATTTAAATCAATCAGTATCGATTTGATCTACGGTCTACCATTACAATCCTGTGAATCATTTGCAGACACACTAGAAAAGGTGGTTACAGTCAACCCTGATAGGATTGCCGTGTATAACTATGCCCACCTACCTCACCTGTTCAAAACCCAAAAAGGAATCAAGGAAAACGAATTACCGAACCGTGATACCAAGATGGCAATACTGGCATTGACCATTGAAAAGCTTACTCAGGCTGGCTATGTGTACATAGGCATGGATCACTTCGCAAAACCAGATGATGAACTTGCAATTGCGCAACGAAATGGCACTCTGCATCGTAATTTTCAAGGATATTCAACACATGCTGATTGCGATATGGTTGCATTGGGCCTCACATCCATCGGTAAAGTGGGCAACAGCTACAGTCAGAATTTCAAGGAAATAGAGACCTACTATCAATATCTGGATGACGGCAAATTACCTATTTTCAGAGGATTAGAGCTCGATGCGGATGATGTGCTACGTCGCCATGTCATTAATGAGTTAATGTGCCACTCTATAGTAAGCTACAATGATATCGAGACGAAGTATGGAATCGATTTTAAGGAATATTTTTCACACGCACTGAGCGCATTGCAGCCATTCGCTAAGGATGAGCTAATTATCATGAATCCCAATGGTATTCAGATAACACCTGCAGGACGAATGCTGTTACGGAATATCGCCATGCAGTTTGATGCATACCTTCAGCCAAATGGAAAAATTGCCAGGCAGGCAACCTACTCGAGACTAATCTAGACAGGCAGGATATGAGTCATCATTACCAGAACGAAGAGACACTCATTCAAGACTTGATTGCTCAAAAGCATAGTGCCTTTGAGTATCTAGTATCGACCTACTATGTCAGTCTAAACCGCGTCGCGGTAGCCATAGCGGGACACCAGAATGCCGAAGGAATTGTTCAGGAAGCCTGGATTTCAATTATCAAAGCTCTGCCCAAATTTCAGAAACGTTCCAGTCTGAAAACGTGGATGTCGCGTATTGTCGCTAATGAGGCGAAAACCCGGCTCAGGAAAAATAGTCGAAATGAGAGTTTTGACCATCAGGACGAGGAGAGTTTTCAGAATCGTTTCAAGGACAACGGACATTGGCAGAGCCCTCCGATCGATTGGGACTTCTCAAGTCCAGAGCAGATCCTTGAAGAGAAACAACTCAAAAGATGTATCTCAGCGACACTCAGAAAGTTAAATGATCTCCAGAGAGCAGTGTTCAGCATGCGCTACCTTGAGAATCATAGTTTAAGTGATATTTGTAACATTCTGGATATCAGTGACTCTAATGTTAGAGTGATATTGCATCGCGGGCGCAATCGATTAATCGAGACTATTGAACGATTTCAGGTAACTGGCGAATGTTAAATTGTAAAAATTTTGTGAAGCAGCAGAACGAACGACTTGATGGACAGGACACTACTTTAATGCAAAGAGTGTCATTGAAGATGCATGAGCTAATCTGTCATCACTGTCGCCGTTACCTCAAACAGTTGAAACTCGTCGATTCAGTCGGTCGAAAGCTGGAGCAGCCCGATGTCGATGAAACTACCATCCAATCTAATCTGACACATATACAGAAGCATACTCAATCTGAAAATTAGTCTAAAATAGCCTATAATCATTGCGAACCACTGTAAGGAACTCAGCTATGGCTTCGGCAAAAGGCAAAATTATTAGTCTCGTGCAGCTCAAGGGTGGAGTTGGACGCTCAACAATTGCTACTAATCTGGCTGGCACCTTGGCTGAGAGCGCCAAAGTAGCCCTATTCGACTGTGATTATCCACAATATACCTGTTCGCATTGGTTGAATCAGAGGATTACTGGGTATGAGATCGATGAAATACTTGAGCTATATCAGCCGAATACTTACCGTACTATGGCAAGTCAATTAGACAGATTGCGCGCTGATTATGATTATATTGTCGTTGATTGCCCTCCGCGTCTAGATGGTTTCAGTAAAGTTGCACTCGTAGCCTCTGATTTAACTCTATTTCCACTCGGACCAAGTGCTGCTGAGATCTGGTCAATCGAACAAATGTTGTCCCTTGTTGATGAAGTAAAGAGAGCCAACGCAAATTTTGATGGTCGTATCGTGTGGAACCGCTTCCGTGCCTACACTAACAGTGCACAGGAGCAAGCAAAGGTTGCACGAAAAGATTTGCAATTACCTGAAATGCGCCAAAAGCTAGGTTATCGAGTATCCTATGCTGAGGCTATGTCTGAAGGACTAACTGTACATGAAACTGACGATAAAGCAGCGCGTCTTGAAATGTGGTCTTTAAGCTCTGCGGTCATTCGTCTATTGAACAGCCAAAAGAAAAGAAATCAGTTGAGTAAGTCAGCCTGGCTTGAGTTTGCTAAAGGTTAAAACGTAGTAATGTCCAGGTCACGCAAAATCGTAAAGACTGGTATGCCGAGTTTGGGCTGGACTCTTCTAATTGTTCTATGTGTCATCGCAATTCTGTCAGGTGCAGGGTCATTCGTGTTGTTAGGACTGCTAGCTCTGGCAATTACAGAGAGATAAATCCATGCGAATAAAAATAAGTGTGTTATGCACTATTCTGCTACTGTGCCCTCTTCACAAAGGCGATGTTGTGTCTGCAACTGATTCTTACTTTCATATCAGGATCACTGAACAGGTGAAAGTCAGCCCGCAAGTAGCCTATCAGCAGTTAATCAGAGTTGGTGAATGGTGGTCATCAGATCACACCTGGTTCGGGGACGCAAGAAATATGTCTATCGACGCTCGACCGGGAGGCTGTTTCTGTGAAAAATCAGAACTGGGTGAAGTAATGCATATGCTGGTTACTGGCGTATTTCCCGACTCACAGTTGCGCCTAACAGGCGGCCTTGGCCCTCTACAGGAACTTGGTTTGCATGGTGCTATGACCTGGAAGTTTGTAGCAAATGATTCGGGCGGCACGACGATTACTCACGAGTATCGGGTCAATGGGGGTGGTGTTGAGGATCTTCCCGGATTGGCACAAGTCGTGAATAAAGTACAGACATTGCAAGTTAATCTACTTGTAAAGAAACTATCTGAAGATTAGTTTAACTGCGCTATTACCCTTTGTTATCATGTCATTTCTCAAGACGCCGTGAACCCATCCATGGGGGCTTGGCGCCTGCTCCATGCAGGCGACACTTGTGAATTGATCATGATTAACAAAGATAATTGCTTCACTCTCGCATGGTATTGTCACGTTTTGATTGAACTAAAGCTTTAAATCGATACGTTCAGATGAGGAATCAGGATGAAAATTACACCATTCCATTTAGCAATTCAGGTCAGGGATATCGAAGAGGCCAGAGATTTCTACCACCATAAGTTGGGGTTTCCAATGGGACGCAGCAGTGATAACTGGATCGACTTCGACATGTTCGGTCATCAAATGGTCACCCATCTGAATCCTGATATCGGTCCAAATGGGAAAGTATCAAATCTACATAATCCAGTTGATAGCAAAGCCGTACCAGTACCCCATTTCGGCGTGGTACTTACTATGGATGACTGGAAGGCATTGTCAGGGCGAGTATCCGAGTTCATCGATGAATTCATCATAGAGCCCTACATTCGTTTCGAAGGTCAACCCGGTGAACAGGCCACCATGTTCTTTTCTGATCCCTCCGGCAATGCTCTGGAGTTCAAGGGATTCAAGGACATCGAGAAAGATCTCTTTCGCGTTGACTGAAATCTATGTGGGCTATGTAACAACTTGAATAATAAGAGCGTACGGAGGCATGACAATTTTGTAAGGAACAAAATTGAACAGCTATGTTGGCCCGTAAGGGCGAGTCTCATGGATGAGACGAGTAATGCCGTAGTCGACCGACAACTGCTCCTGCGTTGTCGGCATACACTACTTCCTTGTAGATAAGCCCACAGGGACGTGTTCATGGCGTCTCTGGTTAGACATGTTGTTATAGAGACCAATACATAGATTTTTAATTTACCCTAATTAAAAACTCGGTGCGGCTGAAGAAATAGACCAAATAAGGCTCTAATCAGCCTTAATGTCGCAATATGTTATTTCTCCCGGATTCAGTGGATATTGCATCAAAGCGCACGTATAATTCGCATATATTTTAATTATATTTGCATATTGCGACATAATGAATTTAGCTGATTTACTCAATAATAATCCTTCAACAGTCTGGACTACCCATGAATTTGCACAAGCCCTTTGGCAAGCAGATGATGCGGCAGCTCTAAAGAAGACGGAACGATGGTTAAGTGATCACAAACTAGATTTCCCTACTCTCAATGATGAAAATCTGGTTGATGAACACGACAGACCTGCAAAACAACTGGTCTTGAATGCGGTAATCGATACAGGGCGCAGAAAGCGTCATTCAGTACTCATGGCAACCTTACTGCCATTTGAGCAATACACCGTTCTATTCGCCAATGATGGGCGAGCCGGACGGCGCTGGTGTTTCGTCAACAACAAAGAGCCTGAATTTGATGAGATAGCAGATGCTATCAAGACAGTCGTTCTCAACGAGGGTAAAGAGACAGTTCTACTTCCCTCAGGTAAATTATTACCTACTGCACGAACGATGGTGCATCAGGCGCAATCAAACCAATTGCGAGTTGGTGAACACAGTGTCAGGATGGCGATAGAAGTCTACAGTCACGGGAAAAATGATATCGATTTCTATATCGACGAATCGAAGCGCCACCCACCAAACCAACAAATGACGCATTTGGACCGGCTCGAGGCAGAATCGATTCATATCATTCGCGAAGTCATGAGCGAGGCAGAAAATCCTGTGATGCTTTACTCAGTCGGAAAAGATTCGGCTGTGATGTTGCATCTTGCTCGTAAAGCGTTCTATCCAAGCCCTCCACCATTCCCATTACTTCATGTCGATACCACTTGGAAATTTCAAGCAATGTATGACTATCGTGAGGCTATGGCCAAGGATAGTGGGATGGAATTGTTGGTTCATAAGAATCTTGAAGGGGTCGAGAAGAATATAAATCCGTTCGATCATGGTTCCGCATTACATACTGACATCATGAAAACTCAGGCCCTTAAGCAGGCGCTAGATCATTACAAATTCGATGTCGCCTTCGGTGGCGCTCGTCGGGATGAAGAAAAATCACGCGCTAAGGAGCGAGTCTTCTCATTCCGTACAAGCAACCATCGCTGGGATCCCAAAAATCAACGACCTGAGTTATGGCATCAATACAATGATAAGAAAAACCCCGGTGAGAGCATCAGGGTATTTCCCTTATCTAATTGGACTGAGCTGGATATATGGTTGTATATATATCGTGAACAAATTCCTCTGGTACCGTTATATTTTGCCCAAGAAAGACCCTGCGTTGAACGTGATGGCATGATAATAATGATCGATGACGACCGTATGCGTTTATATTCTGATGAGAAAATTCAGATGCGGAAAATTCGTTTCCGTACCTTAGGGTGCTACCCTCTCACTGGCGCTGTGCCATCAGAAGCTGACGACCTTGCCTCCATCATACTCGAGTTGTTGAATGCGAGTACCAGCGAACGAGATGGACGCGCAATCGATAACGATACGAATGCATCGATGGAGAAGAAAAAACAGGAGGGTTATTTCTGATGACAGAATTACTCAGTTCTGACGAGCGTGTGAATGAATACATCAACGTGCAATCGTCGTTAGATACATTACGGTTTATCACCTGCGGCTCAGTCGATGATGGCAAGAGTACTCTAATAGGTCGTATGCTCTATGAAGCCCAAATGATATTTGAAGATCAGGTAGCTACCCTGAAGAACGACTCGAGAAAATCTGGCACTCAAGGTGGCGACATCGATTTTGCACTGCTCGTTGATGGCCTCGCAGCTGAGCGTGAACAGGGTATTACGATTGACGTTGCTTATCGTTTCTTCTCTACCGATCAAAGAAAATTTATTGTCGCGGATACCCCAGGACATGAACAATATACTCGCA
Source organism: Enterobacterales bacterium (assembly GCA_965250035.1). GTDB lineage: Bacteria > Pseudomonadota > Gammaproteobacteria > Enterobacterales > CAXRAF01. The sequence continues at coordinate 1,430,154 of OZ252282.1, forward strand.
ATATGGTGACTGGCGCATCGACAGCTGATGTGGCAATTATTCTGATTGATGCCAGGCAAGGAGTCCTAACCCAGACACGCCGTCATTCGATGATTTGTTCAGTTCTCGGTATAAAACATGTCGTTCTTGCAGTAAATAAGATGGACCTCGTCGATTACAAGGAATCAATTTTTGAGCAGATTGCCGCTGACTATATGTCGTTTGCCGATGCACTTGAGTTTGAAACGATAACACCAATCCCTGTCTCTGCATTGCAAGGAGCCAATGTCATTGAACGTTCAGTTAGGATGGAGTGGTATCGAGGTCCAACCTTACTTGGTTATTTAGAAACGGTCGATGCCCAGTCTGGCAGGTTATCCCACCCTTTGCGATTTCCCGTTCAGTGGGTGAATCGTCCGCATCTCGATTTCCGTGGCTTTTCGGGAATGATTGAAGCTGGACAAGTTCAAACGGGACAGTCTGTAAGGTTATTGCCTTCCGGCGAAACCGCACATGTAAAAGAAATTGTACTATACAAGGATACATTACCACGTGCCGAAACAGGTCAAGCCGTTACACTAACACTTGATAGAGAAGTTGATGCCTCTCGTGGCGATGTCATTGTTGCTGCAGACTCACCTTGTGAAGTTTCAGATCAGTTCGAAGTGAATCTGGTGTGGATGGATCAAGAGCCAGGCTATGTCGGACGTTCTTACTGGATGAAACTAGGCACACAGATAATCAGCGCACAGATTAGTCATATTAAACACCGCGTAAATATCAATACATTTGAACATCTCGCCGCGAACCAACTAGAACTTAATGACTTAAGCGTTGTTACTCTTCAAACTGACCGCCCAGTACCCTTCGAGGCATACAAGGATTGCGCTGGTCTAGGTGGGTTAATACTGATTGATCGCATGACCAATATGACGGTTGGTACTGGCATGATCAAATTCGCCTTGAGACGCGCAAAGAACATTCATCGTCATAAGCTAGATGTCGATAAGTCCGCTCGAAGAGCATTAAATGGACACACCAGCAAGGTCTTGTGGTTTACTGGTATCTCCGGGTCTGGAAAATCGACCATAGCCAATGCATTTGAGAAAGCATTACACGACAAAGGCATAAGGACCTATATACTCGATGGCGACAATGTCCGTCATGGCTTGAATAATGATCTTGGCTTCACTGATGCCGATCGAATTGAGAATATACGACGAGTCGCAGAAGTCGCTAAACTAATGGTCGATGCAGGTGTGGTAGTTCTCACCGCATTCATTTCGCCCTTTATATCTGAACGCCGCATGGCTCGTGAGATGTTCGACGATGGGGAGTTCGTAGAGATATTTGTCGATACACCGCTCGCTGTCGCTGAAGCACGTGACCCTAAAGGGCTGTATAAAAAGGCGCGCCGTGGTGAAATTCCCAACTTTACTGGTATCGATAGTCCTTATGAGGCTCCCGAGAATCCTGAAATCAGAATCTCTACTGAATCCGATGATGTGGATACTCTAGTGAATCAGTTGTTAGAACGGCTTCATTTCAGAGAATGAAATTAGGACTTTATGACTACATGCCTAGCTGGAGACGCCATGAATACATCCTTGTAGGCTCTCTCCGGCATCCATGCCTCCGAACGCTCCTGCTATCCATATAGTCATAAAGCCCTTTGGTGTATGCACGTATGTGACAAATTGAAAGCTTGAGTATGTCCCTTTTCAAAAGCATCCGTAGGGCTTGTGAAAAGGGACTAGCAAGATTTCAACTTTCACTCACACTAGCGATGGCGATTGCGCCTTTCCCAATGCCTTCGAAGGCCATGATTTTGATAAGTTTGCCAGGATTGAGTTTGGCCGTTTCATCAGCCAGGTGTTGTGCAATATTCTCGACAGTGGATTCGTTATCGATGAGATAACAGGCAGATTTGGGTAGAGCCAACTCAAACTTACCTTGCTGAGCGAGATACTCAAAAGCGATAGAATCATCCGATTCGCTAACAACATGATGGCGAGTGCCAATGTAGATGTCTTGCCAGCGCTCAAACCAATAGTCGCGCCAGGTATCACTTTCGACATCATCAATGAAGACTTTCAAATCGCTCCGATGGCCATGGGCGATTCGCTGACAATTGCCCTGATGTTTTCTCAAGCCATGTGAATAACGGTAATAGCTGTCTAAACCAGGTTGTGGGTAGAGCTGTATATCGAGCTCATGGACATTTTCGGGTATGACAGATGCCAGCGCATTGAGGATATTGTTGCGAACAGTTTGAATCGAGACCACCTCAGCATCAAGCAAGCAAACCGCCGAAGACACACTAGCATGTTGTATCGACTCTCCAGACGCCAGAGTAAAGTCGATCAGTAACCTATCTCCACGATCGTCTATCTGGCAACCCTCATACTGTCTCGGTACGACTAAGCAGTGGTCAATCACAGTATCTACATAGTCACGCACCCGCTGTTTAACCAGCCCGAAGTCCAGAACCATCCCCTCTTCATTCAGACTACCCGCTAGTTGTATATCTAACAACCAGCTCTCCCCCACCAGACCATCATTAGGGTCCAGATAAGAGAAGTCGATGTTTGTCAATCTGTTTACAAATAGGGTACTCACTGAAAAAGCTCCACTGACAGGTCGTGTTGTCTCAGATATACTGCTAATCTACGTATGCGTAAGCGAAAATAATTAGTACGTATAGAAATCGCGCCGATCATACAGGCCTGGAACGCCGATGTCATCGATATTATTACCAAAGACTCTAACACACCTACAACAAGGCAGGTTATTGCTCACTGCGAGTAAGCGTCAGGCCGATTACTTGCATCAAGCGTATCGTGAACAGCAGCAAGAAACCGTCTGGCTACGCGCTAATATCAAGACCTGGACAGAATGGGTGCAGGATAGTCTGGAAAGGCTGCAAATGCACTATGGCACCAGCGCACCTACCCTATTGACGAAGAATCATTGTTTATACCTCTTACAGCGCATCATGGATGATGCCGAGGACCCGCTGCTCAATGTACCGCTCGCTAGCAAGAAGGTTTACCGGGCCGCAGAGATACTCAATAACTGGTGTGCAGTCGATGAGGTATACAACAACAGCGAATTCGACTCCAGACTTGAAACCCGGCAATTTCGGGACTGGTATCACACTCTTGAAGAAGTTTTCACGGAAAATCACCTCGCTGCGCCCTATCAGCTTGAACAACTGCTCTACGAACTAGTTGCTGAGAATGGAACGTCTGCGATCCCTGCAAATGAGCAGATATTACTCGTCGGTTTTCAGCAACTCACGCCGACACAACTAAAGCTCATTGAGCTATTAGAGTCGCATGGCAGTCAGATTCAACATGAGACGGCTGAAAAGCGGCTAGCCAGTGAGACTAGACTGGAGTTCTCAGATGTCAATTCTGAGTTGGAGGATACTGCCTTATGGGCCAAAGCACAGCTTGATCAGGATCCGGAGCAGAGGATAGCTGTCATCATTCCCGAATTGGAACAGCAACGTGAGACTATCCGTCGAATCTACTCCAAGGTGTTCCAATCCGATTATTGGCTGGCTGCCGATCATATCCCTGCACGGCCATTTGATATCTCTCTGGCGCTACCTCTTCCAGACTATCCGATGATTAATGATCTCCAGATTCTGCTCCGGCTTATTAGAGGCAGAATCAAATACCATGAATTGATTCATTTGTTGCAATCCAGATACCTAAATGAGAGTCCAGACAAAATTGCTGTGTCTGCCCTGATCCGCGAGCTAAAGGATAGCCGTCTGGCAGAAACCTCCCTTGCTAACATACAGCTTGATTTACTGAGTAATCTAAATGACATGCAACAGGAAAGTCTCGCGCACTGGAAAATTGTTTTTGATAGGTGCGAGTCGTTTGACTCTAAATCAACAAGGGCGCCATCTGGCTGGGTTGAAGAGTTAATTGAATTACTGATGCAAATCAGATTCGCGGAGGAGTCAATACTCAGTAGTGAGGAGTATCAGACCAAAGAGGCGCTCTATAAAGTCCTGGAATCAATCGCGAGTTTCGATGTCATTATTCCCAGTATGACCTGGTCAGACTGGTTGCGACTACTGCGTCAACAGCTACATCAACGTTTGTTTCAACCACAGACTGGACACTGCCCAGTACAGATTATGGGGATTTTCGAAGCCCAGAGTATTTCCTTTAATAGGGTGCGAATGGTGGGTGTCGATAATCAAATGTGGCCAGCTAAGCCCAATCCTAATCCATTCCTGCCTTACAACCTGCAGAAGTCACTTGATATGCCGAACGCCAACGCTGAGCGTGAGTTACTATTGAGTACTGAGCTGTACCATAGCCTGCTGTATCATTGTGATGAGATAGTCTTCAGTCATGTTAATGACAGCCTCGAGACATCCTGTGCCGTCAGTCCCGTCATTGAACACTTGCCACTATCCTTTGCTGATAATCTGGGATCTGTCAATAGACTGCAGGAGGATATACATAGTCAGGCAACTGAACTCAAGATACAGAAGATAGAAGATAACCATGGCATCGCCATCAGGGATGAAAGCATCAAAGGTGGTTCCTATCTATTGAAGGAAATTTCATCCTGCCCATTCCAGGCGTTTGCTCACTTCAGACTGGGAGCAAAGGATCCGTTCGAACCACAGACCGATTTAGATGGGATGGACAAGGGCTCTTTGATTCATAAAATCCTGGAAGTCGTATGGCGCGATCTGTTGCATGGTTCTTCTGTGGAACTGCGGAATAAGCTAGCGACAAAACAATTTCAGGATGAGCTATGGAATCTGATACAGGAACAGTTACGGCTACATAATGCTGACAAGAATCATCGCTACTCCAGCAAGAAACTCAATCTGGAGTGCAAACGTCTCAATCGTCTTATTAATGAATGGCTGGGAAATGAGATTGACCGTGAGCCCTTCAAGGTGGTTGCAGGAGAGAAACGTCATCAGTATCAATTGAATAATATGACGATCAGTCTAACCATCGATCGAATCGACCAACTGGAAGATGGCAGTTATAACATCATCGATTATAAGACCGGGACAGTGAAGGTTAAGGACTGGTTTGGAAAGCGTCCTATAGAACCACAGATGCCATTATACGCTGCAATCTTGAATGACAAGAATATGCCGATTAATGCCATTGCCTACGGCCAGGTAAAATATCAGCACTGTTCATTCAAGGGCATTACAGAGCGAGCCGAGAGTCTGCCCGGTCTAAACAAAACATTTGCAGACATCAGTGCTAAGAGCTTCGACTCTGAGGCTACCACCATTGCTGCTCAGATCCCGATATGGAAAGAAGAATTGACGGAACTAGTGAGCCAGTATGCTTCGGGTTGGGCATCTGTTGAACCGAAAGAAGATAAGACGTGTGACTATTGTGACCTCAATGGTCTTTGCCGGATCAGTGATATCAGGGATCGGCCTGATTTGGAGACGCCCAAATGAATCAGGTTGTTGATGCTGAAGAGCGGATTCAGGCGCTCGATCCAAGCCAGTCTTTTATCGTTCAGGCACCTGCTGGGTCGGGTAAAACCGAGTTATTGACGCAGAGGTACCTATCACTGCTAGCTAGAGTGGAACAACCAGAATCCATACTAGCGATTACATTTACGCGTAAGGCAGCCAGCGAGATGCGTGAACGAATTATTCATGCCTTGACTACAGCTAGAAGAGATTCTGAGCCCGCCAGTGAACCGAATAAGACTAGTTGGCGACTTGCCACACAAGTATTGGCAACCGACGAACGATTTGAGTGGGATATTCTGAAGAATCCTCAGCGCATGCAGATCCAAACAATTGATAGTTTTAATAATGCACTGGTCAAGCGAATGCCATCACTCGCAGGATTAGGTGCAGACCTTAAGACGCTCGAGGATGCCGAGGCACTCTATCAAATGGCTGCCGATCAGACGCTCGATTTACTGGAGGATGATCAATATGGCGAGTCAATAGCACATTATTTACTGCACCTGGATGGTAACCGCTACAGGGCACGTAAACTGCTAATCGATATGCTCAAATGTCGCGACCAGTGGATCAACCATCTGACTCAGGAAGATAAACAAGACCGGTTTCGCCGCTTCATTGAGTCCAGCTTGAATGATGTCATCGAACAGGAAATAAGTGCAATCAATGCCTCGTTTAATGTGGCAGAGATCGGTCGGATCAATCAGGTCAGCAATTTTGCACTCGAAATTCTGCGAGCAAATGGCGATCGGAAATTTTTCTCAAGAATTTATGAATCCGATCGTTCATTTAACCTGGGTTTCGTTGATCATTCGAATCTGGATGAATGGCGTGATATCAGCTTCTGGTTACTCAATTCTGATCAGAAAGGAGTGCTGAAAACCTATGATGTCCGCCGCGGTTTCCCCGCGCAATCTGTCGGTGCGAATGCAACTGAAAAAGCCTTATTTAAAACACGAAAAGAACAGATGACCGAATTAGCCAATGACCTCAGAGACAGAGAGCATTTGCTTGCAAGAATCTGGCGCTTACCTAACCCAAACTTTGCTGAGAGCGAATGGGAGCACTTGTCGTCCCTGATTAATTGTCTCAAATTGGCATTGGCACAGTTAAAGATTTTGTTTGCTGAGCGCGACAGGTTGGACTTTCAGGAAGTTGCCATCAGAGCGAACATCGCCCTGGATATCGAGAATACCGATCTGGCCCTCATCATGGACTATCAGATACAACACATTCTGATCGATGAGTTCCAGGATACCTCACAATCACAGAATGTATTGTTGAAAAAGCTCACCAAAGAATGGCAGCCAGATGATGGGAAAACCTTATTCCTCGTCGGCGATCCGATGCAATCGATTTATCGTTTCAGAGAGGCCGATGTTGGCTTGTTCTTGCACGCCGTGCAGCATGGTCTGGGAGAAATGCCACTTACTCCGATTCGACTAAGAACTAATTTCCGTTCTAGTCATGACATTGTCAGTTGGGTGAATCATCATTTCCAGCAGATACTCCCCATGACAGAGGATATCTACCGCGGTGCGGTGACCTATTCAGACTCTGAGCCGTTCCATGTCGATAGGCCTGGCGACGTAGAGTGCCTTTTCTTTGAAAGCATGGCGTCTGAGGCGGAATACATTAGCGAAGTCGTAGAGCGACAGCTGGCAGCCGATCCGGATTCGAATATCGCTATCCTGGTGCGTGGTAGAAATCATCTGATAGAGATTCTACCAAAACTGTACCGCAAGGGGATCCGATATCAGGCGACAGAGATTGAAAGCCTCGCGGATAGACCTGTCATTAGTGACCTACAGATGCTCTTGCGGGCAATCAATGATCCGACCGACCGTGTGGCATGGCTAGCGCTTCTGAGAGCACCATGGTGTGGTTTGAAATTGAAAGACTTGCAGATTATCGCAAGTTTTGCAGGCTCGGTAATTCTCGATAATATCCGGAATGAACTGATCTATGGTCAGTTATCTGACGATGCGAAATATCGATTGGATGGATTTCTGGCAATCATACTCCCCTGGCTGGAGGAACATCATCGCTCAATTACTGACAAGGTTGAGTCCATTTGGTTATCACTCGATGGACCAGCTTATTTGCGTTCAGCCTCTGACCTAGATGCGGTACAAATGTTCTTCACCATGTTGACTGAGGTTACACAGGCAGGACAACTCATCCCTGATGCAGATTTCAAATTCGCACTTGCAAAGCTCTATGCACCGCCCGATCCGCTAGCGAATCCAAGAGTTCAGGTAATGACAATCCATAAGTCCAAGGGACTACAATTCGACACCGTGATTGTGCCGGCGCTGAATGCTAAGGGAGCTAATGATAGTAATACCCTGCTACGCTGGATGACGACCACTGATGGCCTGCTGATGTCGCCACTCTCAATTGATGACAACGATGACAGTAGGAATTATCAGTATCTCAAGGATATTCAGAACGAGCGTGGAGAGCAGGAGCGTAAGCGCTTGCTGTATGTCGCGTGTACAAGGGCGAAGAACCACTTGATCTTGACGAATACAGTGACTTTGAAGAAAGATGAGATTAAACCGACTAGTGGCTCATTATTGTCCGACCTCTGGCCTACCCTGTCCGAACCGTATATCTGGCCGATGGGAGGTGGGTCAACAGCTGAGCTTACTTTACTAGATGAGGAGGATATCAAAGAGCCGACTCATGACAACAGGTTGTATCGACGGGCCGACAATCATTATCACAGTCTTACGCTAATACAAAATACTCCCTCAGTAGAACTGATGAAGAACCCCTCGGGAATAGATGATTTCCCCAATGCCTCGCTGTATCGACGTGCGGTCGGTATTATCGTGCATCGCTGGTTAGAAATTATCGCCGATGATGTGAATCTTTGGGATGCTAGCAAACTCGAGGAAAAACGAACCATTATTGCTCATCAGTTGCTCAGAGAAGGTGTCAGTCTTTCTGAGCAGGCCAATGCAACATCGGAGGTTATAAAACACCTCCAACTTACACTTGATAGCGATACGGGTAGCCGTGTACTGAAGAAGTATGATGACTCAACATCTGAATTGGCGTTGGAGCGCATCGAGGGTAGCACGGTTAAATTCTATATCATCGATAGAACATTCATCGATGAGGAAGGCACACGATGGATTGTCGATTACAAGACCTCCCATCATGAGGGTAGTGAACTAGACGACTTCTTAAAAATGCAGCATGAAATCTACCGTCAACAATTAGAAAACTATGCGCAATTGATGCATGCAATTGAGCGAAGGCCAGTTAAATTGATGTTATACTTCACCCTTTATCAGAGATCGATAATATGGGATTGGCCAGGGTCTCTCAGCAATTAATAACAGTAAGATATGTCACACAATCATCAGCTATGTATTGATTCAGCTCTCGCTTCTGCAAAAGCAATCTGCCAAGTAGAAGGGTTACGGTTTACACCGATCCGCCAAAAAGTTTTAAAGCTCATCTGGGAGAACCATCAGGCGATCAAAGCCTATGACATTCTTGAACTTCTACAACAGGAAGATAAGTCAGCGAAGCCACCCACTGCCTATCGGGCGTTAGATTTTCTGCTTGAGCATGGATTTATCCACCGCATAGAATCTCTGAATGCTTATATTGGTTGTCCTAATCCAGAACATGCGCATCATTTTCAGTTGTTGATTTGCGAAGACTGTGGAACCGTTAAGGAGATGGATGAACCAGAACTATCTGAACTCGTTGAATCGAAAGTCGCTAAACACAATTTCCAGATTAAACAACAGGTGTTTGAAGTACATGGGCTGTGTGCGAGTTGTATGAAATCTTAAGTTTCGTGCTTGAGAACTCTTCTAAACAGCCTATTGTTTTTTACAGGTAACATCGTTAGCGCCAACATATCACTTCTTTGAAATATCAACATAATTATTATCGGTAGTATTAAAGAAACGATAAATGCGATCACTGCAAATAAAAATAATAGTGGGTAGTTATCCTTACTGTACACGGATAAAAGTTCGAATGATTGATTAGCGATAGGAGAGTGAAAAATTAGTATAAATAAGCTCCCTTTGCCAAATGTAGTGAGTATGATGCTAAAGTACTGATAATTTTGAATAAAATAACTGACTGATATTAATATATAAATACCAGAGAATGCAGCGACTGTTGCAAAGAATGGTGAATCGTAAATCCTCAAATTAAGATCTATATGTGCATTAGTAAACAGAGAGATGCACATAAAAATAATCACAGAGATAGCAAGAATCCTCACATCAATGTGAAATTCCTTCACAAAAGATCGTAAAAAATAACCAGCCAAAAAGTAAATCGAAGATTGAATAATAAGATCAATCGAGAATGGTAGCCCATAGAGAACTGTATTCTTACCAAATAATTCTATCTCATAGTTCCAAAAAGCCCTTATATACATAGAGCTACACATAATGAGGAGAAACAATAGGCACGAAAGCCAAATTTTTGCTCGCTGCGAGGTACCCAAGCATCTGAGTAGAAAGAATCCACAACATTGTAAGATGAATAAGTGAGTTAAAAACCACATCGGTGTCCATGGAATTGTAGGACCGACACCATAAAGAATGTCCATCAATACAGTAAGAAATGTTTCCTCAGGCGTACTAATTAAAACTACACCAATGCAGATTGAGACAATGAAGTATGGTTTGAGAATAGCATCGGCTTTCTGAACTAGGAATTGTCCAGCATTTAGAGAGAACGAAAAGAATACACCTGACAAAAAAAAGAATGCAGGCATTCTAAACAAACCCATCGCATTGATGATCTCAGGACTATAGTCACGTAGTGGGCTATGGAACAGAGCAACGAGCATTATAGTTATGCCCTTAGCCACATCAATATGTGTTATACGATTCTGAATTGTCATTTATTGATTATAAAACAAGGTCTGTAATATATATAACACCTTCATGTCCACTACTCTAAAGAAGTAATTGACCGTGCGTTTTACTAATCGAAGAAGTTTCTATTATTTGCTAATAAGAAAGTGATTTATTCTTTAGCTTTCTCATGAGAAATATATTCTTAGTGTGAGCGGCTGCTAGGAGTGTTGCGCCAATGACAGTCAGCACTTTCTCTGCGATTGTTTGCTCCATGAATACTCCTGCAAACAACATCACAAGTCCCGGGATAGCTAGTTTTATTGGAACATTTGATCCATGCTTTACCCTGGCGGGCAGCAGGGCATAGAAAGTCAGAGGTACCACGAAGACTAATAGAAAAGGATGCAGCACAGCATCCGATAGCCACCACATATCTAGAAACGGTAACAGAGTGACGACAAAAGGCAAAAACAGGCATTGCAAAACGCACAAGGCTGATAAGAATATCGCCAGGCGGTCTCTAAATTTTCCTGCTATTAGTTCTGTCATGAATGCACCTTACATTTCGGTGTTACATTATAACATCGCTTTGCTGTTGATAAATCTTTTTTTAATCCCTTTAAACGTGATTAAATAGCATTATGAGAGTATTCATTATATATAACCCACAGGCTGGTAGTGGCCGAGCTAGCAAACTGTTACCTCAAATTCGCACATACACTAATGAAATTGGTTTAAGTGCTGAATTTATCGAGACAGAATATCCTGGACACGCTGTCGAATTAGTCAGCCGCACTAACCTTTCAGGTTATGATGCTGTCGTTGCATCAGGCGGAGATGGCACTCTATACGAAGTATTGAATGGATATTACCTAAATAAGACACAGTACAAACCGCCTATCGGATTAATTCCTAACGGCACAGGCAATGCCTTCATGAAAGAAATGAATCTCGCGGGTAATGATTGGCGAAAAGCCATCGATATTATTGCCAGAAATCGCGTTAAGATGGTCGATGTTTGTCGTTATTTTTCAGATAATCAACAACGATACTTTATCAATGCGATGGGAACAGGATTGATTACGGATATCGCCAAGCTAGCAATCCCATTTAAATGGTTTGGTAACGCAGCATATACTATCGCCACAGTATTGAAACTTTTTGTACTAAAAAGCCAAGATATTGAAATAATTATCGATAACGAGCGTATGGAGCGTGATTCAATATTCGTTGAACTGGCTAACAGCCGATTCACAGGTACAAAGTTCCTGATAGCTCCTAAAGCCAGAATTGATGATGGTAAGTTAGATGTCGTAATTCTAACTAAAATAAGTCGACTTCGCCTAATAAGGTTATTTCGCTCTATTTATGATGGCTCGCACATCAATCATCCCCAAATTGAATATCTTCAAGCACAAAAAGTTGCCCTGAAGGAGTCAAATCCGGGTGTATTAGTACCCGATGGCGAGCTCATAGGGACTACGCCAATCAGTGTCGAATGCCTGAAGCAGGATTTGGCATTTCTCTGGCCTGAGTAATTAAGGCATGGATTAAATTAGGATCTCAGCATGGATAACAATAGTCTAATAGTTGCCGGACATTTTGCAGTAGGATTCATATTTGGTTACATCGGGATGAATTACTTATTCAAAGCGTATCCTGATAAGTTAAATGTCCAATTATATGCCCCATTTCTACCATTTATACTTGGTCTGTGGGCAGCTATACCTCACCCATTTGTTTCCGGCTCTCAAGATTTACCTGCTTGGCTACATCTATTTGTTTTTTATCCTTTTATACATCATGACGAATTATTTATTATTTTACTTGGTCGTTCAGCTTTCGTAGCAGTTCTATGCGGTACTTTGTATATATTTATAATCTACAGATATATTAAACTAGCAAAAATCACACGAAAGTATGGTTGGTCTGATAGGGCTCAATTCTATGATGAAAAGGAAATCAATCTTGCACAAGGGCCTTATAATGCCAGATAAACACTTCTACTTTTCAATTGGCGCAACTATTGGGACTGCCTTGTCTTACTACCTTATTATCGCGCGTGCAAAGCTGGAGAAGAACTACAGAATAATAAGGATGCTAAAGAAGAATCTAAAATACTGGATACTATATTTCCCGATATTGATCTTCCTGATCGGTCTATGGGGTCTCATACCCGACCTGATTCATGCATCTGGCCTGCTAGAAAAAGAAGTCACCAGAGGACCGATTTTCAATCTGTTTTTCTTCCATAGCCTATTCGAAGAGATTGAGGATACCTATCCAGTTGTTGATCGTTACTTGAACTGGACAGGTAGTCTCTTATTATTAGCAATATCGATTTTCTCGATGCTATTCTATATAAAAATCATAAAGAGAAATATCAGGATCAATCAGCGCGGTTAATGGTGACCTTTGTGGCCTGACTGTTCTTTGTTTAGTGAGTCTTTATTCTTTTGCACTGGGAAGCGTATGGTCTGAATTGATTCGTCAGAGAATTTCAATGTAACATCAACTTGTTGACCCTTTTTAAGAGGCTGCTTTAATCCCATCAACATCAAATGCTTACCGCCGGGACGAAATTCGACAGTTTCTTTTGGTGCTATAGTCAACTCAGGTACATGCTCCATACCCATTCTGTTATCTTCCATTATCATGTCATGGATCTCTGCTTTTAGTGCAATATCCGTTTCAATTTTGACAATAGTAACAGCCGTTGTACTGTTATTTGTCAGCTTAAGATAACCAGCGGTATTCTTCGCAACAGGTGGGGTCAACCTCATCCAAGCATCAGCAACAGTCAAAGATCTGTTCGCTAAAACCACAGTAGATGACATAACAGCAGCTAGTATGAGTAATTTAATTTTTTCCACGATTTCACCGAAATTTATGTTTAATTGTGATTGGGAACTGTAGTCCTCGCATTACCGGACTGTTCATGAGTTAAAACCATTGTCTACATTTTAAATTGCCGTGTCCTGGTAATAAAGTTCGCCAGCAATTTTTCTTTCATCCGCGGTTTATTCTGGTAACGTAATTGTACATATTGTCGAATGACTGGCCTAAGTTCAGTAGCAATTGTTGGATTCGTTTCTTGAACTCTTTTCCAGTGTGCCCATGGTCCCTCGTCTTCACGACGCTGTAACTGTTGTTTTGAAAGTGTCTCATTTAACTTGAGATAGGCTCTTGCTACTGAGTCAAGATTGGTTTTTTTCTTGAGGATCCATAGCGTTGTCAGAATAAAAATAATGGCAACTACTGCAATCATGATGTTTATCAAATCAAACATTGTCAGAAAGTTGAATCCAAATTTTGTCAACAATTCGTATTGATCTTCGGCGTTAAAATCGATTACTTCAGTTTGCCAATAACTGTTCACAGAGTCCCACATCAATCCAATTTTGCTAATAAAGGAGGGGCTAAACTGACCCCATTCAGATGGCGCCTGATCTTCGAACAAAGCCTCTCGCTGAAGCCAATCCTGTGATAGGTCTACTTCAACCCTGCTGGGATGTATCGCAGCAGTTGGGTCAACCCTAACCCAACCCTGACCTTCTAGCCAGACTTCGGTCCAGGCATGGGCATCTGATTGCCGAACTAGCATATAATCAGCGTAGGGGTTCATTTCTCCCCCCTGATATCCAGTGACCACTCGAGAAGGGATCCCTGCTGCGCGCATAATAAAGACAAATGCGCCGGCATAATGCTCACAAAAACCCCGTTGTTTATTCAACCAAAAGTCATCTATTGTATTCTCTGACATTGTTCCTGGATTAAGCGTGTAATGATACTCCTGCTGATTAATATATCTCAGGACCATCTGTATAAAATCTTGATTATCAGTAAATTGTTCCCTCATCTGGTCAACCCACTCTAGAGTTGCAGGGTTGAAACCATCTGGTAATCGCAGGTTTATCCTACGCTGTACATCATCTAGCTGTTTTCCAAAGACTGAATCAGGATATGAGGTCACTCGATAAGATAATTTGTTGGTCAGATTAAATCGCCTTAGCCATGTATACTCTGTAGTCATTCGACTTCCAGATGCCATCATCGATTCTGGCATTTCCAAGGCGTACAACCAGTTACGCCTGTGGGGATCCATTAACAATTCGTATCTGACTGGCTCTCCTTGTAATTCAATTTCTCCACCTGTGGCACTAATTGAGCGATACCCTAATTCGTTCTGAGACCATGTAAGACCATCAAAATCTGAGAATACGAGGCCACGCCAATAAAGTTTGGAACTGGCTGGAGGCTCTTCATCAAATTTGACGCGGAATGCAGGCTCTGTAAACAATACTAGATTTCCAATATCTCCCGGTGTCATTGAATCACTGATTCCAGTCTGTCCACTTGCTCCAGAAGGCATCTGCCACAGAGGCTGGCTGAGACGCGGGAAGAGAAAGAATAAAATTAGCATTATGGGCAGAGCCAATAAGAGCGAGCGAACAGATGCTTTTGCCATACTAATGAGTTGAGTCGCGCCATCAACACGATTTAGTGCCATTAAAGCGGTAACAATCACAGTTATCGCAAATAGCATATAAATAGTCATCAGTATCGATTGGGAAAATAAAAAGTGCGCAACTAAAATAAAGAAAGACAAGAACAACACAAGCGCTGCATCTCGATACCATCGCATTTCCATGAGTTTGAGGGAGAACATTAAGACAATTAAACTCACGCCCGCGTCTCTGCCTTGAAATGTTTTGAACTCCAGATAAATCAAAACACCACCTAGTAGTCCAACAATTGCTGTGATTAGTCGTCCCGGGAGAGGTCTATTCCATCGCTTTACTACCAATCGATACGCAATGACCCCTAAACAAATTGACGTCACCCAAATTGGTAGAAATTGAAACAGTGGGAATAGAACGACTATTTGTGTAATTAATATGAGTTCTATAACACCAGGACGGTTAAGATGCGGATAGAGTATTTTTTCTCTATTTTTCATAGACTTATTGTTTATACTTTCCCAAACAGAGCCAGTGCTTTAAGGCATTGTTCGATATGATCCTGCCCTTGAGCTGGTGCGAAAATTTGCCCAGGTAATGTCAGTCCGAAAGGCGTCTGGTTTTCGGCAGCTTCACGAATCAGATAACAGAGCCATGAAAGTCTAAGTTCAACCCGATTGTATGGATCTACTGTGTCAAACATATGGTAATCAAGAGTTGCTAGTTGTCCCTTCGGCTCGCTGAACTGCTTCGTTAGTAACCCTTGTTCTTTGGCATAGGCTCGCCAGTGTATGTTTCGGCTAGTGTCTCCAGGCTGATAATTTCGAATACTGTAAAAATCTTCCTGACCCTCCTGTAAATCGTTACTCTCCATATCAGAAAGATGACCAAGTTGCTGTAGATCAAATTGAGGCTTCACCGGCTTCGGATAAACCAGATATTGATGCTCACAACGAAACCAACTCCATACTTTGAAGATGCCGAGTGGATATGTAGTTGCGAGATAAAATCGACCCGGCTGATACCAACCACGCTCTGTCGGCTCGTATTCTACTTCTGTCTTCGTAGTCGTCCCTGATGGTATATCTAACAATTCCTGTATAGCGTGTCGGTTCCCAATACCAACCGAGTAATGGTTTCGTTTACTCTCTGAGCATAACTTCAGGGGAATGTATAAACACTGACCCAAATAGACAGGATTTGCCGGTAGAACCGTCGCTTGAATATGCAACAAATTGCGATAGGTCATAACTAATGCGTTATGGCCAATGGCGATCAACATAAACGTTAGTACAAATGCCAGACTATTCTGGTAATTTGTTGCAGCAATCAGCATGAGGACGATGATAACCAACAGCAAGTAGCCAAATCTGTTAGGTAATATATAAGTTCGTTTATGAGTAGTGGTGACAGTGTTAGCAACCAATAGACGTTGCTCGATGAATTTATCAAACCGGTTACTGAGTTGCCGTAGCATGATAGTGACGGTGCTCTATACTGGAACAGGAACGCGTTGCAACAACGTCTCTGTAGTGCCTTCTGCCATATCAGTGGTATGAAATAGTCTGTGTCCAGCAACAGCAGTAAACACGGCCTGTACATCCTCAGGAATCACAAAATCTCGACCTTCTATTAACGCCCATGCTTGAGCCGCTCTTTGCAGTGCTATACCTGCCCGTGGAGACAAGCCATGACCAAACTCTCCCGACTCTCTTGACTCCGTTAGCAGGTCTAAAATATATTTACGTAAGTGATCGGTCGTGGTTACTTTTTCAACATCCGCCTGTATCTTCTGCAGTTGCTCAAGTGTCATTTGGGGGCGTATTGCATTCATACTTTTACTACGATCCTCACCAGTCAGGAGTTGAGCCTCCACCTCAGGAGATGGATAACCTAACTCGATACGCATAAAGAAACGGTCAAGTTGTGATTCCGGCAGCGGATAGGTACCCAACTGATAAGAGGGATTCTGAGTAGCAATAACGAAGAATGGACTCGGTAGTTCACGTGTTTTACCCTCAATACTAACCTGCCCTTCAGCCATCGCTTCTAACAGAGCACTCTGTGATTTTGGAGTCGCACGATTTATTTCATCTGCTAAAACCAGCTGACTAAAAATTGGCCCCTCCTTAAAATCAAACCGAGACTCATCTCGATTGTAGATAGCAGAGCCCAGGATGTCAGCGGGTAGCAGGTCTGAGGTAAACTGTATCCTAGAGAAGTCTAATCCCAATGAATTGGCCAAACTATGAGCCAGAGTCGTCTT
The DNA here is from genome assembly GCA_965250035.1 of Enterobacterales bacterium. Taxonomy (GTDB): domain Bacteria; phylum Pseudomonadota; class Gammaproteobacteria; order Enterobacterales; genus CAXRAF01. The sequence continues at coordinate 1,447,188 of OZ252282.1, forward strand.
ACCCATCCCAGGTAAGTCCTCTATCAAAAGATGCCCTTTTCCGAGGATACAACATAGCGCAAGTTTCACTTGTTGTCCTTTACCTAAGATCACCTGATTGATCGCATCAATGGTAGCCTCTATGGCTTGTGATTCTGACTGTTGATTAAACTCTTTCAGCGCAACGCTTTCTTGGGTCATAATTTAGCAAGTTCCTGACAGTTTGCATTAACACTATAACATGTCAATTAAATGTACTGTGATGAGTAACGCATTCCTAGTGCATAACAGATTATACGATGTTTGAGTATGACACAGATTTTTAGTTCAACCACTCAGGATTACTGAATTCTGAGCCTTATATTTACTTGACGTAGATGGTTAATCTCCTGCTCGAGATCAGTTTCCAATAGTTTATTCACATCACGCCAGCCTTCCTGTAGTTGTAAGTGAAATCCAGTCTCATCCTGTGTGAAACTCTCCACTTCAACATTGTATTCGGTGTGGCCGCGCTCGATAAGTAGTGCCAATCTGAGGCACACAGATAACACCTTATAATCTTTGCGTAAGTGATAAAGTGCCGAGGTTTGTTTTATGCGTTGGTAGGCCTTACGATGATTGAGTACCAGTTGGGCAAGAAACGCCTGCTGCCTCTGAGTAAACCCAGCTAAATCAGAATGCCGGATTAAGTAAGCGCCATGTCTTTCAAAATAGGTATGAGAGACTGACAGGCCAATCTGATGTAGGTCGGATGCCCAGCCTAAGTAGGACTTAACATTTTCATTCTGTAGGCATCCTTCTCCCAGTGAATTTAACAGCACATATGCCGTTGTTCTTACCCTTTCAGCACGGCTTCTGGAAACATGATATCTATCCTGCAACGCCTTAACAGTCCTGTCACGGACATCTTCATGTTCTATACGACCTAATGAGTCATATAACAACCCCTCTCTGAGAGCACCCGTCGAGTAGCGCATAGTCCTGATATTCAGTGATTCAAAAATACCAATTAATATTGCAAGTCCAGAGGGCAAAACTGGCCCACGTTTCTCAGAAAGGCCTGGCATAACCACGTCATGTCTCGTTGGAAATATCATCAGCTGATCACGTAACTCGTAAAGATGATTCAATTCGACTACCTCATCAACTCGTCCCTGGTGGGCCAATAGATTAATAATCGCTCTAATAGTGCCTGATGCACCGACGACCGTTTCCCAGCCATTTACGAGTAAATCTTTCCTAATAAGGACGATTTGCTGTTTAGCAGCCATGGTTGCACGTGTAAATGCTTTTTCTGAAATACCTTCCTCGAAGAACATTTGGGCATAACTTACGCACCCCATATGCAAACTCTCCGTAAGGCTTGCCTCAAAACGACTCCCGATAATAAATTCCGTGCTTCCACCACCGATATCAATTACCAGTCTGGAACCGCTGTCATCTGCGAGTGTATGGGCTACGCCGAGATAGATTAGACGGGCTTCCTCACGGCCACCGATAATATCTATCTCATATCCGAGTATTCTTTCTGCCTCATATAGGAATGCCTTACTGTTCCGGGCTTTGCGTAACGCATTAGTACCAACAACGCGGACGTTTGCTTTTGGGATCCCCTGTAGACGCTCTGCATAACGTCTTAAGCAATCTAATGCTCTGTCCTGTGCTTCTTCACTAATCCGCTTATCGGGACCGATTCCAGCTCCGAGTTGTACTTTTTCAGAGATTTTGTCTTTGATTCTGACCTCTCCCTGATTCAGGCCAGCGATGACCAGATGAAAACTGTTTGAACCTAGGTCTAATGCAGCCAGTCTAAAGTTAGAATTCTCAGGCGTATTCATCAGAGCAATTGAACAATCAGCTAGTTGCTGAAAGAAATCCCTGTTCGATTAATTCTTTCGACTGCACGATATTCTTTTTGCTGGAAGCACCAAACACAACTGATTCAAGACCTTCTAACGAGGTGACGTATTCAATTGCTTCTCTCGGCGGTACTGCACCTGAAGCAAATACTGACATCGCTATCGGTCTAAATTTCCTCGTTTTAATGGTTTCCTCATAGAGATCTTTTCCACCACACATTCTGAAACTAATCTTGTTAATGTTGCTACAGATGATCGGGTTATCGACGCCTTCTTTTTCTAAAATATCCAGAAGATGTGGCATATTCATTGTTATGAACCCAGCTTCCGCATTGTACTTTTTGTTAATATACAACTCGAAAGACTTGAATACCGACGTGTAGCCTAAGCCTATCAGCAAGTCGACGATTACATTTTGAAGAAAGATGACAGGCGTGTTTAATCCTTTAAACATTTTCATCTCTGCATCTACCAATATTTTCATCAACTCGACTGGATCTAATTTTGCAATGGCTTTACTACTGTGCGCTATCAAATCAATGAAACTAGAACCCTTTAAAAAACTCTGCAGTGCTTTCGCAGGTCCTAGATCAGTTACTGCATCAGCATATTTATGAGCGTAAGGCATACAAGGATAAAACTTAAAATCTTGGTACCGCTCTGGATCTTGCCTAATGTGTTCACAGACATCAGCGATACGATCGTGAGTCGTGCACATGAAAGTTGTTATTCCTGCATCATACGCATCATCTAACACTGATATTATTGACTCTAGTGAACTAAAACGCATCGACTGTTGACGCGCCTTCTCTTCAGACATGTGATTGACACCAAAAAATTGATTATCACCGAACAATACTCTATCCATTATAGTGTCCTACTATTTTCTGCATCTTTGATTAACATAGCTACGACTTCATCTGTCACTTGCGCTTCTTTGAAGGAACTTCGGTTATCAGGATTATTTGATTTTATACAATCTACGAAATGATCAACCTGTGCACTATATTCCTCACCTCGCAAATAGTAGTCTACTTCATGTGTGAGATCGGTTGTGTAAAAAATATTCCAGCCTTTATCCAGATCCTCTTCAGATTCGTTGTTTAAATACACTTTACACTCTTGGCGATCAGCAATAATTTTCCCCTTCTCACCGATAATAGTTATTTGATTATACATTTTGCGATAACTGGGCTCGCACCAGTTAACACATAATTGACCACTTAGTTTATTATCGTAATGAATCGTAGAATATACGGCATCTTCGATTTCTACTGAGTTAATATTCTTAAATACTGTACCGGACACAGCTGTTGGAGAGCCTAGCAGATAGACTACTGAGTCGATGCCATGGGAGGCATAATCATACAAACATCCCCCACCCTCTGACTTTTGCGACCGCCAGGTTTTCGCTTTTTTCTTCTTGACGACGTTTCCGTATACTTCCATTTTAAAATAATAGGGCTGACCTATAACACCATCTTCGATTAAAGACTTTGCTTTATTAAACGCACCTACGAAGCGACAGTGATATCCAACCTGATTAATAAGCGATCTTTCATTAGCCATCTGCACGAGCCTCAGCCCATCTTGAGGAAGCAAACAGAATGGCTTTTCACAGAACACATGGAGATTGCTAACGAGGCAATCTTCAACCATTTGAGCATGAAACTTGGTAGGTGTAGAAATCACTACTGCATCTAATTCTACAGAATTAACCATTTCTAAATAATCGTCGAACACTTTAATGCCAAGGAACCGTTCACATCCTATTTGCATCATTTTTGATGGGTCACTGACGGCGACGACATCGACATCCTTGTGTGAATTGAAAATAGCTAAATGAGATAAGCCCATTTTGCCTATTCCAATCAGACCAACTTTAATCATAATTTATCCTGTTACTTGAATATAAAAAACTTATCTACGAGATTATATTTTAGTAGTTTTTTAACAATGTCATTAACATTTGCTAATGTAACTTCTGTCTCGATTACTTGTGCGTATTTCTTGGTCAACATCAATAACCCTATCGCAGAATTATCGATAAAATCGACACTTGAGAAATCAATGATAATATTTTTCTCACTAACGATAGCTTCTTTTAATGTATTCCCAAATTCGCGATAGTTTGAAAAGCCGATGCTACCTGATGGAGTGATAGAGCACTCACCATCAGACGCTTGAATATCGAAAGTAACGTCAGCGAAATTAGATAAGTTGCTATACCTAAACTGAAGATACTTTAGAGGAAAGACGTTAAAAAGTAACACTTTTAAAAATGTTAACCCTTCAAAAAAGAAACGTTTGAATAATGCCGGTTTTAGTAGCGCTTTCCATAACCACTCCATACCGATCTTGCGTGTCCATGGAGGTGACTCTTTTTCTGTACCTGCAAAGAAATCCAGTACTGATCCAATGTGACTTAATACATTCGCATTCAGGTTTAATCGGTTGTCCTCTATCCAAACACATCCTTTTTTAGCGCTCAATGCGAGTAGAAGTAGATCGGGGCTTGTTTCATTAATTGAATCAAGTGCCTCTTTTAACTTCATACTGTCAACGTCACCATAACCCGGGAAAAAATGACCTACTGCTTTATGCCCGGTTCCTAGTTGATTAGTGGCCTCGTAAGCTTTTTGAGCTATTCCAGGACCTGAGCCATACCAGTAAACACTATAATTAGTATCCCACTCATTTCTGAGTAAATAGTTTATTAAAACTGAACCACTGGTTCTCTCTCGGATGGGTAAACCAAGATATTTTGAAACCAGAAAGACGGGGAATCCGTCAATTACGACAATTTCGCTATTATTGACAGCATTTCTGAATGCATGTTTTTTCACAGCGCAATCAGAAAAGTTAAGGTTTACAGTGGATACAACACACTGTTTTTTGTGCTTAATAAATTCATCAATTGCAAGACGAACTTCGTCCAGAACTGTATTGTCTATAGGAAATCCGAGAACACACCATATTTCCCTTGAAAAGTCAGCCTCAATGTATTCAGACCAATTGTTTTTATCAAATCTGACCAGCTCATTACTCATTATTATTACTCGTTATAGTCTAGTGATGCACTATATAATATGCACGGTGATAATTCTAAAGATTGTGAAATCTATAGCATTCCAAGTTCATGTCAATAAAAATATCTATGAATAAACGACAGGCACAAGTCAATTTAGCTGTAGTCATGCTGATCTCCTTTTTAGGGACGGCTGGAATCGCGCTTCCATATCCAGTCCTTGCGCCCTATTTCCTTAACTCTCCAGCCAACAACCTAACGCATTTTATGGGCCTGGAACCAAAACTCTTGCTTGGAATCGCACTCGCTGTGTACCCACTAGGTATGTTAATCGGTAGTTCATTCATTGGTGCCATGTCAGATCTATATGGTAGGCGTCGGTTATTGATAATAACGCTTATCGGAACAGCTATTAGCTATTTAATCACTGCCTTTGCCGTTTATATCGACTCATTCCTGATATTTATCTGTGCCAGGTTCATTGCGGGTATTTGTGAAGGGAATGTGGCTATTGCCAGAGCGATGGCTGCTGATCTACATCCTTTGATCGATAAAACACGAGCCATGTCGCTATTGTTCGCCACTGTGTACGCGGGATGGTTATTTGGCCCTCTTGCTGGCGGTTATATGATGCCACTGGGTGTGGCCTGGGTATTTGCGGTCGGCTCGGTCGCAACAGCTCTCACCCTACTTATCGTCATGCTTGCTATTAAAGAACGACAACGGCGCCCACACGAGAGCCGATCATTGGGAAGGATAATCGTGCAAGAGAACTCGTTCGCATTATTACAACATCGGATAATTTGGCCATTGTTCAGTTTCTACATGATTTATACACTTGCAATTAACCTATTTTATGAGTTTTACCCGGTTTGGCTAGTAGAGCGACTGAACTACGGTAGTGAAGACATTGCATGGATGACAGTCATCATTACAACATTCATGATCCTATCATCGGTACTTTTTTCAACTCGAATCATCCAATATTTGGGAAGATTTTGGAGCCTAATATCCGGAGTAGTTCTCGTTGCAATATCTATGTTCTTGTTAATTTTTGCTGATGAAACCGGCGTATTTTATCTATTTGCTATTATGGGGATGATGATTGCTGTAAATAATGCCGTTACGCCAGCCTATATGTCCGACCGATTTGAATCCTTTGGTCAAGGCAAGGTTATGGGGCTTCAAACATCATTATTCTTCCTTGCAAATGTCATTATGGCGGTCGCTGGGGCATTTATCGCATTGTTTGATGTCAATGCGATTATGTACTGCGCAGGAGGAATTATGCTCGGGTCGGTTATTTGGTTGTTTGTCAGTGGTGAGACCATTCACCTAAAAACCGTGGGTAAAACTTAGATCACCCTGACCGATTTTATCTCATCAATGTCACTTAGGGCCGCCAACAACATCTCAGCCGGAGTTTCGCTGAGGTCCAGAATATTGTATGCAATATCACCGCGACTCTTGTTCACCATATCGAGAATATTGATCGTATTGTCGGCCATTAAGGATAATACCTTTCCGAGGACTCCTGGCTTATTGAGATTACTAAATGTTAGCCTGGCAGCAGCCTGCTGATTCCTGGGCATCTCAGTCGCAGGAAAATTCACCGAGTTTGTGATATTTCCGTGTTCCAGATATTCGCGCATCTGATTAACAGCCATAACGGCGCAATTCTCTTCAGCTTCGGCGGTACTTGCCCCAATGTGGGGCATAGCAATGACCTTATCTGAATTAAGCAACCAAGGCTCAGGGAAATCACAGACATACATTGCTAGCCGATGTTCATCCAATGCTGCTTTAACCGCTTTTGAATCGACAATAGCAGCACGCGCAAAATTGAGTATGACCGTACTCGGTTTTAGTAGCGATAAATTATCTTCGTTGATCAAATGATGGGTAGCCGCTATTGCAGGCACATGAACGGTTAGAAAATCAACACGTCCCATGAGTTGCTCCATACTCTCCATCCGTTTCACTCTGGCAGGCAGTCTCCAGGCAGCCTCTACGGATAGGGCTGGATCATATCCAACAACCTTCATACCAAGCGCTAGAGCAATTTCTGCAACTAAAGAGCCAATGGCGCCGAGGCCAACGATCCCCAATGTTTTATTGTACAACTCCTTGCCGGCAAAGCGTTTCTTCTCCTTCTCGAGGAGCTTAGCCATTTCTTCTGAATCCGATATGTCGGTGAGTCCATTGGCAAAATCACGCCCTTGCATAATACCCCGAGAAGATAGGAGTAACCCAGCCAACACTAACTCCTTCACAGCATTGGCATTCGCACCAGGTGTATTGAAGACGACTATTCCTTTGTCACTGTATTCAGGAATAGGGATATTATTTGTGCCTGCGCCTGCCCTGGCAACCGCCATCACAGAATCTGGTAATGTTTCGTTTTGTAGTTTGTGACTTCGTAGTATCACGCCAATTGGGCGTTCTTCACTGTCTGATACCTGATAGAAATCTGATGGGAACTGTCCCAAGCCATGCGTTGAAATTTTATTATATGTGCGGATATGAAACATCATGCATCCCTGATAAATTATTATTTGGTCACTTCAAGATAAGCCCAGTGTAACCACTGCATCAGTATCTCTACATCGGCTGCCTCGACAGTAGCTCCACCCCAAATTCTTATACCAGGCGGCGCATCGCGGTAAGCACCTATGTCATAAGCGACTCGCTCATTTGCAAGTAAAGAGACCATCATTTTTACCTGTTCTGGTTCAGCGTCGACAGTCAGGCAGATACTTGTATTCGAAATTGTCGCCTCGTCTGTGGCAAGAAAATGCAACCAATCGTATTTTGTGACTGCTGATTTGACGGCAGCTAAGTTGGCTTCAGAACGCTCAATTGCGGCATCCAGACCACCTAGTGACTCGACCCATTTCAGCGCATCAATATAGTCAGCTACACACAACATGGACGGTGTGTTGATTGTCGCACCTTTGAATATACCCTCGATCAACTTACCGCCCTTTGTCAGACGGAAAATCTTCGGCATCGGCCATGGCGGTGTATAAGACTCGAGTCGTTCAACAGCTCTAGGGCTGAGAATGAGCATTCCATGGGCTCCTTCACCGCCCAGTACCTTCTGCCAACTATAGGTCACAACATCCAGCTTCTCCCATGGTAAAGCCATGGCAAAGACGGCCGAAGTTGCATCACATAGGGTTAGTCCAGTACGATCAGCAGCTATCCAATCAGCATCTGGAACTTTCACGCCAGCAGTCGTACCATTCCAGGTAAACACACAATCATTATCAGGGTTAAGCTGTGATAAATCAGGTAATTGACCATAATCTGCGTGATAATAGTTTACTTCTGGCAATTTAAGCTGATTCTTAATATCGTTTGCCCAGCCTGCACCAAATGACTCCCAAGACAAAACATCGACTGGACGTTCGCCAAAGAGTGACCACATCGCAATCTCTACTGCACCCGTATCAGATGCAGGAACGATTCCAATTCGATAGTCATCTGGGATCTGTAATAGATCACGTGTCTTATCAATGGCAAACTGTAATGTTTCTTTACCGAGTGTTGAGCGATGGGATCGCCCAAGAGTTAGCAACTCAAGATTGCTAACATTGTAACCTGGGCGTTTACTGCAAGGTCCGGAAGAAAAATTTGGGTTCTGCGGAATTAATTCTGGTTTCATCGTGTGCTCAATTAAATGGTTATCTAGGATTTTTGAGATTAGTCTGAAGGGATTTCTAGACTACCGATCAAGTCATTCAGACTGATATTTTCTTGTTCAAGATACGACTTTAGTCCGTGTAATAACTCTCCACTCGCTGCAGGATTGACAAAATTCATTGTGCCTACTTGAACTGCCGATGCGCCAGCGATTAGAAATTCCAATACATCTTCAACTGAGTTTATCCCACCGATACCGATAATTGGAATATTCACGGTCTTTGCACACTCATGCACCATTCGTAATGCAATCGGCTTAATCGCAGGGCCAGACAATCCACCAATCACGTTGGCCAAGACTGGCCTGCGGGTTTTGGCATCTATTGCCATCCCTATCAGCGTATTAATTACGCTAATCGAGTCAGCACCCGCATCTTCTACTGCCTTCGCCATACTAGGGATACTGGTAACATTGGGTGATAACTTAACCATCACTGGTTTAGAAGTATTGGCCTTCACAGCTTCTGTGACTCTTGCAGCCATATCCGGGCTAGAGCCAAAAACGACACCACCCTTTTTGACATTCGGGCAGGATATGTTGATTTCCAGACCATGCAATGATGGATATGGATCAAGTCGTCTTGCTATTTCAGCGTAGTCATCGATTGAATCACCAAGTACATTAACAAATACAACACAACCCAAATCCTCAAGCATCGGTACTTTATTTTCGATAAAAGCATCGATACCGACATTCTGCAGACCTATCGCATTCAGCATCCCACTAGGCGTCTCAACTATTCTTGAGGGTGCATTACCCGCTCTCGGTTCAAGGGATATTCCTTTGACTATAATCCCGCCGAGTTCCACCAAATCGACGAATGGCTGAAACTCTTCACCGTATCCGAACGTACCCGATGCTGTCATGATGGGGTTTTGTATCGTTAGGCCACCAATATCAACTGATAAATCTAACCCCATATTTCCTCCGGATTTAGTACCGGGCCGTCCTTGCAGGCTGTGAGAAACTTTTTGACGCCTTCATCAACATCAATTCTGCGAATCGCACACCCAAGACATGCTCCCATACCACAGGCCATCTCAATTTCTACCGATACTTGACATGGCCAACCTTTCGCCTTTGCGATCTTAGCGGTTGCCTGCATCATGGGTGTGGGGCCACAGCAATACACTGCAGCATCCTCGTAATTTAGAGACTCTAGAACTTCAGTTATAAAACCATGGTGTCCTTCAGTCCCGTCATCTGTAGAGACATAGGTATTGCCAAATGGCTTGAAACGATCCATAACTAATAAATCGCGATTCGAACGTGCACCCTGAAGAGTATGAATTTTTGCGTCAGATTGAGAATTTATCAAATCGGATAAGATGAGTAGTGGCGCCATTCCAATCCCCCCTCCGATCATGATGTGATTCTGAGTATCTGACACCTCGAAACCATGGCCTAGGGGACCAAGTAGTGAAATTTCTTCGCCGACTGATAAGTCGAGCATTAATTCAGTGCCAATGCCCACGACTTTATACAGCAATGAAACCTGAGATGCATCGATGACCTCGGCCACAGAAAACGGCCGTCTAAGTAATGGATCGCTACGATCTTTGCCGCAAGTCACCATGACAAACTGCCCCGCACGAGTATGTTTTGCTATGTTAGGGCTCTTGAGAATCAGTTCCCAGGTATCATGGGTTAGCTGATTATTGGCGACAACTAATCCGTCTTCGATAAACTGTGTAACAGGCATGGAGAAAATGCGTCGAAATGTATTATTTAGCTTGTGGAGTTATTTTACTCCTTGTAGGCACACATAACCAGTATTGAAATAATAGATGAGTAAATATTGCTGAATTAAATCTCGAGTGTCTGTTTTAAAAAGGGAATTGTCAGTTTGCGCTGCTGTGACATGCTGGCAGTGTCGAGCTGCCGCAGTTGAGCAAATATCAGGTGTGACTCTCTAGGGAAGTGATTTAACCAGTATCTTCCTACCTCAACAGGAAGCTCTAAGCCTATTTCTTTCGCTCTGAGTCGTAGTGCAATTAACTTATCCTCATCAGAAATGTCTTTTATCTGAAATACAAAATCTGACAACAATCTAGACGATAAATCTGGCAATATTTTCTCTAGTGAAACTGGTGCGTCAATCGATGTAATCACCAGATTGGCTTTTGATTGTGAGCATCGATTAAATGTGTGGAACAATTCAATTTGCCATTCTGAGAAAGCTACCACAACCTCAACAGAATCAAGAATTAAGCAGTCATATTGCTCCATACCTTCCAGGATTGCAGGAGATAAACCAGTTTCACTGATGTCGATATATGCTGCTCGCTTATCAGACTCAACGTAGGCATGGTATATCGCCTGTGCTAAATGCGTCTTTCCCGTCCCTTCATTCCCCCAAAGATATACGCTTTGGGAAGAGGTTTCAGACAAAGTCTCTAAGAACTGGACGACATGAGAATTTGGGCCCGAGACAAAATTATCGAAGGTCAGCTGTTCATCAAATTTAATTGTCAATGGGAGCTGAACATTCATCGATAGTAGTGTGATTATAACTAGGCTTTAGGGGTTTTGGGAAGGTCGGAAGATGCAGCGCTTGTATCTTCTGGAACATCACTTGTCATCTCTGTCGTATTTTCAGCGGTTTGCTGCTCATGATCATCAACCTCATCATGATCATCGACCGCATCATTGTCGAGAAGGTCTCCATATATTGACGAGGATTTATATCGTCTATGAAAATGGCGAAGGAGCACCATAATCATCGCTGCTACCGGAAGTGCGACGAGAATCCCAACGAATCCAAACAACTGTCCCCCTGCCATTATAGCAAATATGACAGCTACTGGATGGAGGCCAATTTTATCACCGACCAGTAATGGTGTTAACAACATTGATTCAAGCATTTGACCAATACCGAATACTATGGCGATATACATCAAACTGGTCAGGTCACCAAATTGCACCAGCGCTGCAGCTATTGCAGAAGCGATACCAATGATAAATCCGAGGTATGGAACGATACTCGCGAGCCCAGCTATCATACCGACAACAAGTGCGACGTTGAGTCCGACTATCCACAAACCGATTGAATAAATAATACCCAGAGCAAGCATGACTAGCAGCTGACCACGTAAGAATGCACCTAACACTTCATCCATTTCACTCGCTAATTGGCTAATAACCGGCAGTTTGGTGCGTGGTAATAGGTCGCGAATATGCCCAACCATAACATCCCAGTCACGCATCAGATAGAAAGCCACAACAGGGATTAAAACGATGTTAGTCAGCCACAAAGCAAGGGCCATACTGGAACTACCCACACTTTTGAGAATTGTCGTGACTATTCCGCTTGCCTCACCCATATGTGCCTGCAGAGTGTTTTTCAGCGCTTCAGGCTCAAAAGCATCTAGAGACAACCCTAACGTGGTTTGCATCCATGGCACGGCTGTCGAATTGAACCAATTAATAAAGTCAGGAACTGACTCATAAACGATCACAATTTGCTTTTGTATCATCGGTATGAACATGAGGATACAAACCACTAACACAGTCGTAAACAACAGAAAAATAAGCGAAACGCCGACCGATCGGTTAACTCCCTTCTCCTCGAGACGATCAACCAATGGATCTCCCAAGTAGGCTAATACGGCCCCAGTGACAAAAGGACTTAACACAGGTGCCAGCAAATATAAAACCCATCCAGCGACGAGCAGTAATGCCAGCGCCATCCACTTACGAGATTCAGTCAACAGGTTTTGAGATGTTTGAGTCATGAGGATTCATCCTGATTATTGCTATTATCCTGATTCGATTCGGCTGTAACATTTCTAACCGCCTTGTAGCCCCAAATTATACTATATTGCAAGCCACTACCGATCGTTGTAAATGTGACTAAATAAATTAACCAGTTGATGAATACATCAAGGTTTAATTGATAGGCGAGTGCAAACATGACGACCAGTACGAGCAATATCTGGAGGAAGGTATTCGTTTTACTCAGATAAGTCGGCACCATCTCCTTTACCCCGAAAAGATGGTGGTAAAACAGGCCACCACTAACAATTACAAGATCACGGATTAAAATCAAAACAAAAAGCCACCATGGAAGATGCAATTGCCAACACATGACAAAATAGCTTGATACCATGAGGAGTTTGTCAGCTATTGGGTCCGCTACAGAACCAAAAACACTCGTCCAATTATATCGTTTTGCCAAAAAGCCATCCAAGCCATCACTCAAACCCGCGATAAAAAACACCAGGAGAGCCGTTGCATAAAATTCCTGCCAAAGAAGTATTACCAGTGGAAATACTAGCAGTAGCCGCATGATGGTAAGCATATTTGGTATATCACGTAAGTGAAACATGCTAACCATTCCACTCGAAATATATGGCAGGCTTTGATGTTACAACTTGGCCCGGAATGAACTCTGAATAAGATGGTTGAACTTCAGTTAAGCGCTGCTCGAGCCTGATTGACTGTAATAGACTCGAAAGCTCTCCAATCAGAGACACTCTATATCTAACTTCTGTACCTTTCAAACGCGACATATTTATCGCGGAGATTGCAGCTTGAGAACCAAGGTATGTTTCAAGATTTGCTAAATCGGTGGCTGACTGGATCCCTGAAATAGCAATCTCTAATGTTTGGCTGGAACTGCTGTCCTGAACTACCGCAAATCGTTGTGCGATTCTGATGATTGACTCGCCGAGGCCCTGATATAACGCATCTGCAAGCGTCGTAGCACTTCCTTGCCAGGCTTCACTCGTAGAGTCGTCCATCAGAATCCAATCCATTAACCACCCCTCGGAGACCAGCTCAATTTTACCTGCAAGTATCGCATCTGGCTGATACCGTTCCGACGCCGACCGAATCAGGGACACAAATTGTGCCCAGACATCTGCACTATCAAGTGACATATTGTCTTGTAAATCCAGTAACGGAAGAATTATTGGCAGCCCTCTTTCATCTGCAATTCGATTAAGCTCGGATAACAAGTCTTCCTCTGTACCAACTTTTTTCAAATAATAATCATCTAGTGGGTCAGGATTTTCGGAATCAGCATTACCAACGTCGGCCCCAACCAGATGTTCTGATGTCTTAAAGTCTGAAAATGGGGCATCAATCTGACGCGTCAACAAATCCCGAATTTGTTCCCTATGATCCGGTCCAAGGAGTAATCGAAACCTCTTGTCACCGATTGCTATCCACAATAACAACTCAGGGCGATTTTCACTCCATTCAGGAAGGTTTAGTTGGTTTAATAAATTTGTTATGCCAATCGGGTCAAATATTAATACAATCTCAGTCCCAACCACTGATTGTGGCGCTTCAGCCACATCAACTATTTCCTGGTATTGAAATCGCTGCAAATAGCTCGTCGCACTGATGCGGTTAGATTTGATCGTAGACAAGATGCTCTCGGGTGATAGGCCAGTGTAACGAACTAAAACCTGCTGAAAAGCCAGGTTAATCGCCTTAGTGCGTTGTGCCCTACTTTGATCTGAAACTGGAATAACAATTTTATTTAACGAGTCCAGTATCTTCGCCTGAAGAGGCAACTGACCAATGGTCATTAGCAATAGTACAAGGACGAAATATAGTTTTGATAGATGATTAAGAGACATACAATGTACACATTTAGTTTATAAGGCTAGTGTAAGGGCAATATAGCGTAGCAACAAGTATTGTCTGTGCTCTATTGTGAAGTGCTATTTTGCCTATCGCGCCAGTGTATTAGCTCTGGTAACCATTCGGGATTACCGTAGTCTTCCTTAAGTGATCTCATTTGCCTTATTATATGGCCATTATATTCTGACCTAAGATAATGATTCAGTACGAGTGGTTTTAACCTGTCTGCGAAATCCGGCCGTTTAGACATCAAATGCAAACCCGCATCGACAATGGTAACATTCGCTTCTCCAGTATATGGGCCTGCAGCACCGAGATAAACTATCCCTTCTAGCATCGCGTCGTCGTAATCCTCCATTCGCCATTTGGTCATCACCCATTCACTCCAAATCCATGGCGATAAAGGTTGGTACTCAAGCGCATGTTGCAATAGATTAAGCGAATTCTCAAGCGTACCAAACGGCTCGTACTCATCATAAGTTCCCCAGGTCAACACCGAGGCTTTAGATGCGAGATACGTTGGATTGTTTGGCCAAAGCGCTGTAGCTGAATAGATTGATCTTTTAACGCTCTCATAGGCTGGCTTTGTTACAGATGATGTCTCTGTCCACAATAGCAAATTATTCTTGGCAAAGTTATATTTGAAGCTAGAAAGGCCATGACTCATAGCGAGATAAATCATGACGATAACACTTAAAATTATAGATAATCTACCCAACCGGCTATGAAAGATTATAGTCATAAATTATCTTCAAATTGAGATGCAACAATCTTTCTAGGAGTATTGAGCACCAAATCCCATGATGTAGACTCTCCCATCCACTCTTCAACCTGTCTCCGGCCGGGCTCCAATTCCGGAGGGCGGTGCTTTAGATTGTGCGCATCAGAAGCCAATATTGTCGCTAATTTTTGCTCAAGTATATATTTGGCAGTCTGCTGTGAAGTTGTACCGAATGAGCCCGCCACAGCACCTGCTGTGAGTTGAAGTAATGCACCAGAATTAGCGAGTGGCAGGATTTTTCCTTGTTTGCCATAATTTCTTTATTGCGTTCAGGATGGGCTACTAGCGGTCGAATATTTTTTTTGATCAACCAGCGAAACAAGTTATCCCAGCCCGGTAGTAATTGGTTATGTGGCATCTCAATAAGCATGACTTTATAACCATCGTATTCTCCAAGAAATGGGATTTTATTCTGATCAAGCCAAATCATGATCTCTGGACAAATTCTGACTTCTGCGGCATATCCTAGGGTCAAGGGTATACCAAGTCGACTTAATTCAGCGTTTAGTTCATCACGCTTGTGGCGTATGTCATTTGCAAAATTTTCGTATCTCGAGAGATGCAAGTGAGGCGTTAAGATAGAATGAGTAATACCCGATTCAATGGCGTGTCTGGCCATTGCTACAGAGTCATCTAGAGACTTAGCACCGTCATCAATACCCGGAAGCAAATGACAGTGCAGATCGAACATCAGAATTATGCCGTTTTAGCTTTACCGGACTCAGCTTTTTCGCTCCCTTGGGAGGCGAGCACCTGTTCCGAATCCTGATTATAGCCATACTGGTCGTAGTAACCCTCATAGTCACCGTACTTGGAAGACTGTTCCAAATCGACCTGATTGAGCACAACACCAGCCACATTCGCTCCAATTTGTAATAATCTACCCAATCCTGACTTGATATTCTTAATGTGAGTACTTTCTGATTTAACCACGTAGATCATCGCATCGGAGTGGGTAGACACGATTAAAGAGTCTGCAACGGCCTGTGTTGGCGCTGTATCAATAATAATTCTATCGTATTTAGCCGATAGTAACTTCATCGCAGTTTTCATTAAATCAGAAGATAACAATTCCTGTGGGTTCGGCGGAATGGCGCCTGCGACTAATAGATCTATCCCAGATTTCTGATCAGTCTGAATACAAGTACTCAGATTCGCTGTGTTAGCAATAAGATTAGATAAGCCCGCTTGATATGGCGGATAGCCAAATCGTTTGCCTAGCGTTGGGCGCCGAAGATCCGCATCGATCAGTAGAACCCTTTCCATTTGACCCAACGCGTAGGCTAAATTTGTAGAAAGTGTAGTCTTACCTTCCCCAGGTACTGACGAAGTGACAGCGATAACTTTCGGCGGGTTATCCATTTGAGACATCAAAAGCGAAGTCCTAATCGTTCTAATTGCTTCTGCAAAGCCCTTATTCTGCTCGTTAAAGTATAGATCAATTGGCAGTTCTTCATTTTTCTTCAATTTTTGGAATGGAATGATGCCCAGCATCCTTTGACGTAACCTGCGTTCAATGTCATCTAATGAGCGTACCCCACCACTTAAGAGATCAAATAAAAATACCAATCCTACGGCGAATATAAATGCAGCCCCTGTTGCAAACACAACAATCTTCTTTTTCCCAGGTTTAGACGGCCATTCCGGTGGAACGGCACGATCCAGAATTCTAGCATTTGCCGTTTGGAAGCCACTCGTCTCTGATGTTTCTTTCAATCGAGTAAAAAATGTCGTGTAGAGCTCCTGATTTATCTGGACCTCACCCTGTAGGCGGTCGTATTCGCGTTCAATTGCTGAAAGACGCTGAAACTCTCGTTTTGCTGCTTCTAACTTAGCATTTACTGTGTCTAAATTTGTTAATGCAGTACGGTATTCTGTCTGGATACCACTAACAAGCTTACGTACCTCATCTTCTAGAGTCGATCTGACTGTATCGAGTTCAGCTTGAGCAGCAATCATCTGCTGATGTCGCGGGCCATAAACCTGTGCAAGTTCTGAAATCTGTTGATTTGCTTCTATTTCCGCATTTTTAACTTGCCTTATGACAGGATGATTGAGTACCTCAGGAATGGAAATCAAATTATCTAAGGTTTGACCTTGTGTTGTTAAATCATAAATACTTTTTGACTGACTCACACGGACTCGTGCTGCACTGAGCTGTCGGCTCAAATCATCCAGTTCTCTCTGCGCAAGACTGGTTATGCCACTGACATCGACCAATCCCTCACGTTCTAGAAAACTCTGTAAGTCAGCTTCTGCCTCAGTGAGCTTTTCTTTGATTGTAGCCATCCTTTCATTCATCCATGCAGAGGCTTTTGCCTCCATTTCAATCTTAGACTCTAGAAAGCTCTGGATATAAATTTCAGCGAGACCATTGGCTACTTCGGCAGCAAGATCTGGATCGGCTGAATCATAGGAGATATTGATTAACTGTGTATTAAATACTGGTTGGAAAGATAATTTCTGTTGAAATAACTTTACAGCTGCCTGCGTAGCTAGTCGTTTAACTTCTGATTCCGGCACATCATTTCCGGTACCTTCTCCTATACCTGTTGTGAGATAACTTCTTAGTGAAGATTCGCTAACACCAAGTTGCTGGGCATAGTCTGGTAGAAAACGATCGTAGTCCGCTTTGTTTAACAAATCTAACTGTTCAATAACCTTCTCTGCCATTTGGCGGGAGCGTAAGATCTCGAATTGAGTACTGTAGTATCTCGTATTATTGTCATTGACATCATAAATCTCGCGAATTGAGACAGTGTTTGCCCGTTCAGGCTCAATCATGAGTGTCACAGAGGCGGTGTACTGTGGAGTTAATCCCAGGGCATAGAAGGCTGTAGCAATCGCGACAACGATTGTGAATGCTATTATTTTCCACTTAGCACGGTCGACTATCCTTAGATATTCACCTAGATCGAATGATGATTCGTTAGTTGTCTGATCATCCACTAATGTCCTAACTTGATTATCCATATTCTTATCCCTAAAAGACACTTTCCTCAACTGTAATTTGGTCACCCGGGAACACTTTATCAGTTAGTGAGACTGCAATTTTCCCTTGCTGTGGATTCGATGCCCGGATAACGTAGATATCATCCTCATCTCCAACCTCTGTTAATCCGCCTGCGAGAGTTATAGCTCTACTTACATTAAGGCCAGGTTGATAAGGATAACCACCTGGCTCACTCACTGCACCATCAATAAAGAATGGACGGTATTCTGTGATTGTAATTTGAATTGTTGGATCAATGAATGCTGCCGGATCACGCGTAAGTTCCTCATATAGATAGTTCTTCAGCTGTTCAACGGTCATGCCAATTAATCGGATTGGTTTAGAGACATACTTGTAGGTGATAGTCCCGGTTTCATCCAGACGAGTTTCAAGTGTCATCGAACTGTCTTCGAAAATTGAAATGCGGATTGAATCACCACTATCAAGTCGATAATTCGAAACTAGAAGACTTCTCTCTTCAGCAATTAATGGGGTATTCAACCAGCTGATAGCGGTTACTAATATTGCTGCGGCAATGGTCAATGCCCGGCATGTGTAGTTATTCATTGGCTTTGGTACCTAGTCGTTAATCTCATGACGCCTTGCTAATCATTGGATTAGTATCATCGCTAATAGTTCATGTGCTTTAATTTCTTTACATAAATTCCAGGCGCAAGTTGACGCCATATATGCTCTGATCGTATGAGAATAGATTCGCAATATCATTAGAATCTCTATCGGCATAGTTCATAAAGAAACTAGCTGATATTGAATCATCAAACGTGTAATCGATGTTAATAGAGAATACCGAACTATCCATACTCACATCAGTACCAATAAAGTCTGTATCTTCCAAACTATAGTCAACGACGGATTGCCATCTAGAAGTCCATGTATGTGTCCATGACAAACTAGTCGTGGCCACATCACGAGAATTGCCTACTCCGATAGAGGCTTCACCTGCTTTGCTACTGCTAAGCTGTAACAATGCGCTCGTATTTGGAGCCCACAGAATTGAAGCCAGCCAAATATTAGAATCATTTGACTGCCCAGAAACCAGATCTCGTGATTGAGTTCCAGCCTGAATGGTTCCTGAAGTTTTTGATGATGCTTCCCAAGAAATTCCAACTAAAATAGCATCTACAGTATTACCAAAGCCAGTCTCAATGTCATAATCGAATTCAGATTGGCTAATGTCAACGACTATATCAGTCTTAGAACCTAACTCATATGAAAAATTAGCACCAAGGACAGTTGTTTGAAGATCCTGTACGCGCGTCCTGTCTATACCATTTACTTCGCGTCGCTCATCATAATCCAAATCCTGGAATGAATAGTAAATCCCGAGCTGTGCTCTTGCTGATTCTCTCCCAAATAGGTAACTTAGACCATATTCGCTCTGAGAATAGGTATCTACATCTTGCTGACTATTTCCAACTCCAATACTAAAGTCTTGACCTCTCGCTTGGTGTGCGTCTGCCATACCTAAATCCAGTACAAAACGATGTTTCGAGGTCATTACAACATTTGCTGAAAAGTCAACAAAGGTATCAGAGTAATTGTCCTCGCTACTACCATCAAACTTTGCTGTTTCATTTACAATACTCAGGCTGTACTCTGATGGACCGCTTCCCCATAAAAAAGCAACTTCTGGCCGTATCTGAAATAGATAGGCATCCACAGGATTAGTCGCACTGAGCGTAACGTTGTCATTATAGTGATAACTACTCTGAAGACTGAAGCTTAGGCCGCGATCATTCGCCTCTCCAGCCAAGATTGTCATCGTGTAAATCACAGGCAATATCGTTAATAGTGCACCTAATTTATTAATTCTTGGCTTCTGATAATCCATTCTTGAATTTCCTACTAATAATTGTTTCGTACTACTTGAAATAAACCATTTTCAGCACAGAGTGTTGTTCACAATCAAGCCACAACACGGTCTCTGCTACAAGCATACATCAACTTTCGTTAAAATGGTCGTTATATACATGCAGAATGTGAAGTTGGTGAATCACTTCCCGAAATAGTACCGATTTAACTCTATCTACGCTAGATACGGAGTTGTATTTCAGCTTACATTGGCGTAATTCTGTAACTATTACCACCAATATAGATTGACTAAATTCCGTCAATCTGGATAATGTAGCGTCAGTCGCGATAGGACCTTAGCAATCCATTTAATGTCTGACTAAAAAACAACAACAAATATCAATTATACGACGTTTTATGACAATTTACGACAGACAGGGACGTAAGTTACTTACTCGATTTGGGGTAGAGAAGTATGTCAAGTAAGCAAATTCAGGCACAGCATAATACCTTTTCAACGGCATTCAGATTAATGGATGTCGCCATTATTACTGGCATTCTACTTTTAATCACTTACCTGAATTCAGAACTGTATAGCAGAGAATACTTTCTGCAAACCATGACTGCGATAACCCTCTTCTTATTATTCGCTGAATCGTTGGAACTGTATCGCTCGTGGAGAATGGATACCATCCTTAACCAGTTCTCAGTCTGTCTGGCTTGTTGGGTAATGGTCTCTGGTAGTCTTGCCTTCGTCTTGTATTTCACACCATTTTTCAACATCGACGATAAGGCGACTTCACTGATTTGGCTTCTTTCCTGCGGCTTAGCCTTACCAACATGGCGATTGATCTACAGGCTCATCCTGAATAGCCTACGCGCATCCGGTGCCAACAGCCGCTCGGCTATCATTATTGGCGCAACTGAGAGTGGTGCAAGTCTAGCAAAAAATATTATCAATAACCCTCAGTATGGTATTCGATTGGTGGGCTTTTGCGACGATAGAAATATTGATCGCATGGATAAAGACAATAAGTTCATCTCAGAATCTCAATATCTTGGGACGGTCGATCGTGCAATTGAAATGGCCAACAGTGAACAGATAGATAATATCTACATTGCTATGCCTATGAGCGCAGAGAAACGAATTCAGGATATATTGTTCCACTGCGGAAATACCACGGCTAATGTCCACATTATACCTGATTTCTTCACATTCAATTTAATAAACTCTCGTCTTGCCAGAGTCGGAGAGGTACAGACACTCAGTGTATACGATACGCCAATTAATGGTCTCACAAGCTGGGTGAAGCGACTAGAAGATGTCATGATTAGCAGTGTCATCCTCTCAATCATTGCAATACCAATGTTCATCATAGCTACAATCATTAAACTAACCAGCAAAGGTCCAGTGTTCTTTAAGCAAGACAGATACGGCCTATCTGGTGAGCGAATTAAAGTCTGGAAATTTCGCTCAATGACCGTTTGTGATAATGGCGACACAGTAAAACAGGCTCAAAAAGGTGATGCACGGATTACCAAATTCGGCGCTTTCCTCAGGAAGACTTCCCTTGACGAATTACCCCAATTCTTCAATGTGCTGGGTGGCTCGATGTCAGTCGTTGGTCCTCGCCCTCATGCCGTTGCACACAACGAAGAGTACCGAAATAAGATCGGCTGCTACATGCTCAGACATAAAGTAAAGCCTGGTATTACTGGCTGGGCTCAAATCAATGGCTGGAGGGGTGAAACTGATACCCTGGATAAAATGGAAAAAAGAATCGAATTTGACCTCGAGTATCTGCGCAGATGGTCTATATTCTTCGATATAAAAATTGTTTTCCTCACAATCTTCAAAGGATTTATTGGTAAAAACGTCTACTAATTTATTTCTGCTAGTATTCAATACCTGAACCTGTCCGTGCCAAATAAGATCTGAGATACAAATCCCCTCCTTTTTTGTATCTCAAATGTTAAGATTCCTCATATTTTGCTATATTCAAGCTCAAGAGACGAGAGTCTGCACAATTTATCTGTGCATAGTATTTGGAACACTTTATGGATAAAAAATGGCATAAGAGATCATTAATTGATTGGCAGTCAATGGCATCGAAAGAAGCTAAAAATAGATCAATTGATGACTTATCATGGACGACACCGGAGGGAATTGTTGTAAAACCCCTATATACCTCTGATGATCTTAATGATGTCACACACCTAGATACTATGCCTGGGGCTCCACCCTTCGTGCGAGGACCTCGAGCTACAATGTATACAGTGAGGCCCTGGACTATTCGCCAATATGCAGGGTTTTCTACTGCTGAAGAATCTAACGCGTTTTACCGCAAGAATCTGGCAGCTGGACAAACGGGACTCTCAGTCGCATTCGATCTGGCGACACATCGAGGTTATGATTCTGATCACCCTCGTGTAGAGGGTGATGTAGGGAAAGCGGGTGTAGCGATTGATAGTGTTGAGGACATGAAAATCCTCTTCGACGGCATCCCTCTGGATAAAATGTCTGTTTCAATGACCATGAATGGTGCAGTAGTACCGATTATGGCCATGTTCATTATCGCTGCAGAAGAACATGGTGTGTCTCCCGGACAACTCAGAGGTACCCTACAAAATGACATTCTAAAAGAGTTCATGGTTCGGAACACTTACATCTACCCTCCCTCGCCATCAATGCGCATAGTTGCAGATATTATTTCCTTTACCTCTAGTCATATGCCTAATTTTAATTCAGTATCTATATCCGGTTATCATATGCAGGAAGCTGGAGCTACAGCGGCTCAAGAGCTTGCCTATACTATCGCTGATGGCATTGAATATGTTCGGACGGCCATAAACAGTGGCCTGAAAGTGGATGAGTTTGCCCCTAGGCTGTCATTCTTTTTTGGGGTCGGCATGAACTTTTTTATGGAAATTGCAAAACTTCGCGCAGCACGCCTGCTATGGGCTTCGCTCATGGAGGAACATTTTGCTCCTCAAGATCCGCGATCACTCATGCTAAGAACTCACTGCCAAACGTCTGGCGTCAGTCTGACCGCAAAAAGCCCTTACAACAACATTATCCGGACGACCATCGAGGCTATGTCTGCGGTACTTGGTGGTACGCAGTCTCTTCACACCAACTCATTTGATGAGGCAATGGCTCTACCCACAGAATTTTCTGCTCAAATTGCGCGAAACACGCAACTGATTCTGCAGGAAGAAACAGGTATTTCCAATGTCGTGGATCCGCTAGCGGGCTCATACTATTTAGAAAGCTTGACAGATGAACTGGTGACTGCGGCACGCAAACTCATAGCTGAAGTCGAGGATCTCGGCGGAATGACCCGTGCGGTTGAGTCTGGTTTGCCAAAAATGAAAATAGAAGAAGCGGCCGTGCAGAGGCAAGCTGCGATCGATCGAGGTGAGGACACTATTGTTGGTGTGAATAAGTATCAACTGGAAGATGAACCTGCGGTAGATATTAGAAGCATTGATAATTCAGCTGTCAGAGATACTCAGATTAGGCGCATTGAAACCGTCAGAAAACAACGCGACGAGTTAGCTTGTCGAGAAGCACTAGAAAGATTAAAACTGGCAGCCAAGGACGATACCAGTAGCCTTATGGAGTATGCGATAGATGCCGCAAGATTACGAGCTACGGTTGGAGAAATTTCTACTGCACTTGAAGAAGTTTTTGGCCGGCATAAAGCAGATACACAAGCGATATCTGGCGCCTATAGCGCTATTTATGATGATGATAAGGAGTTTACCTTGATTCGCGACAAAGTGGCAGAATTTGCCCAGGCAGAGGGACGTCAGCCAAGAATGTTGGTATGCAAATTGGGCCAGGATGGCCATGACCGAGGCTCTAAAGTTATAGCCACATCATTCGCCGACATGGGATTTGATGTAGATATCGGTCCTTTGTTCCAGACACCTGAGGAAGTGGTACGTGATGCAATTGAAAATGATGTCCATGTCATAGGCATCTCGTCGCAAGCTGCGGGTCATAAAACTCTCGTTCCTCAGGTTTTAAATCAACTTAAAGAGATGAATGCTGAAGATATAATTGTAATTTGTGGAGGCGTTATCCCGGAGCAGGATCACCAGGAATTACTCACTGCTGGGGTCTCAGCGATTTTTGGACCAGGCACAAACATACTTAACGCTGCGCAAGATGTTCTCGAACTTATCATTAGCCGTCGACATAAATGATGACAGTCGAACCTGACTCACTAGCAAAACAGATCTTATCAGGCAACCGGCGTGCCTTAGCGCAAGCGATTACACTCGTTGAATCAACTAGAAGTGATGACAGACTCAGTGCCCTTAAGCTACTTGAGCTACTTCTCCCTCATACAGGTAACTCAATCCGTTTGGGAATATCCGGGATTCCAGGAGTCGGGAAATCAACCTTTATTGAAGCCATCGGTAATCACATAATCGACCAAGGTCACCGTATTGCTGTTCTCACCATTGATCCTAGCTCAATGATTAGTGGTGGTTCGATATTAGGTGATAAAACACGAATGGATTCATTGTCACGTAACAACAGTGCATATATTCGTCCCTCCCCTTCAAAAGCAAATTCAGGAGGAGTATCAAGGCGCACCCGAGAATCCATCCTTCTCTGCGAAGCGGCAGGTTTTGACGTCATATTAGTTGAGACCGTCGGTGTTGGGCAGACAGAAACACAGGTTTCTGAGATGACTGACATGTTTATTTTGCTCATGCAACCTGGTACTGGTGATGAACTACAAGGCATTAAACGTGGCATTATGGAGCTTGCGGACCTGATATTAATAAATAAAGCCGACGGTGAATTAGTCAAACTAGCTGAGCGAGCTAAAGCAGACTATATGAATGCTTTGAGACTACTACATGCAGCTGATATTAGTGACTCGAGTGTCGCTGTAATGACCTGCTCCTCACGCGACCAAAATGGACTTGCCGAGGCGTGGGAATGTATATTAAGTCATAATCAAATGCTAAGAGAAAGTGGAAAACTAGAACTTTCTCGGTCGTCACAGTCTAGGGATTGGCTCTGGGCTGAAGTAAAAGATGGACTGTTGCAAATATTCAATGCAAATGAGAACGTGCTACAACGAATACCAACTCTGGAATCTGACGTAATGACTGGTAGAACTCCGCCTACAGTCGCAGCACAGCAATTGATTGAGTTATTCCTCAGTTCTGAAAAATCTGCCAATATTGCACGAGGCCATACAAATGATTGAAAGACCGTTCAAAGTACTCGGAATCCAACAGATTGCTATCGGCGGTACAGATAAAGGTAGGTTACGTGCGCTGTGGGTTGATACGCTAGGTTTGACACCTGATGGTGACTTTCAAAGCGAATCAGAAAATGTCGATGAAGACATTACCTGCATAGGTACGGGTCCAGGTAAAATCGAAGTCGATCTGATGCAGCCACTTGACCTGGAGAAAAAACCCAGAGTTGATGTCCCAGCATTGAATCATGTGGGTATATGGATTGATGATTTAGAAAAAGCAGTCGATTGGCTGACAAAGAAAGGCGTTCGATTCACTCCAGGTGGCATTCGCAAAGGAGCTTCCGGGCATGATATTTGTTTTGTTCATCCCAAATCAAATGACGAATTTCCTATAGCCGGCGAAGGCGTCTTGATTGAATTAGTGCAAGCAACTCCTGAAGTTATTGATTTTTACAATAAAACCCCAAATACAGCAATAACGAAGTCTACTTGATATTGGCGACAGCATAGGTAGTTATATGAAGAAAGTAAAATATAAAATTTTTTCAATAATCATCGCGATTCTCGGTGTGTTTGGCCTGACTCGATATCTCCTGTATCCCATGCCCCTAGACGTCTCAGCTTTTAACTCCTTATACTCAAATCCCAATGTTAGGCCAGATGGTCCCCTAAAGATATATCATCTTGGCCATAGCCTAGTAGGAGCAGATATGCCTTTGATGTTAGAGCAACTTGCCGGAACAGGACATAGTCATAGCAGCCAGTTGGGATGGGGAACTTACCTTGAGCAACACTGGAATAAAAACGTTAAAGGATTCGAAGAGTCTAATAGTCACGCTAATTTTCGACCAGCACACGATGCGATACTGTCAGGAGAATATGATGTATTAGTACTGACTGACGCTGTCGAAATCAAAGACGCAATAAAATATCACGATAGCTATCTGTACTTGCACAAATGGGCCAGCTCGGCCCGAGAGTCTAACCCAGACATTAAGGTTTATTTTTATGAAACATGGCACCCACTGAATGATCCTGAAGGCTGGCTCAATCGGTTAGACAACGATTTGTCGATGTATTGGGAGGAACAGATACTACGCAGAGCACTAACTTTAGACACTGATTTAACACCTATTTATGTTATACCTGGTGGCCAGGTCATGGCGAAGTTCGCTAGATATATAGAAAAATCAGGAGGCATAGGGCCGATCAAAAATAGACGAGACCTATTTGTCGACGACATACATTTTAATGACTATGGTGCTTACTTGATGGCATTAACCCACTACGCAGTGATCTATCAAAAATCGCCTGTCGGCCTGCAACACGAAATAGTCAAAGCAGATGGCACTAGAGTAGATGACCTGACTCCAGAAGCAGCAAAACGAATGCAAGAGATTGTTTGGGAAGTTGTAACTAGCTATAACAAAACAGGCGTTTCAGGTTAATTTAGTAAACTGTTGATACAGAGGTTTTACGCACTCACCAAATGAGAATTGGGAATTGATTTTTTGAGTAGCATTAGACTGCAATTTTTTCCTAAGTTCATCATCACTAATTAACAAACGCATTTTTTCTTGGAAATCATCCCAATCTGCCGGAGTGTAGAGCAACCCATCGTGTTGATCGTCAATCAATTCTGGTATACCTGACAGTCTAGGGGCAACAACCGATACATTCATAGCCATAGCTTCCATAAGAACTACTGGTATGCCTTCCATCAGACTAGGCACAGCTAAAACATCGGCATTGGCAAGATACTTTAAAACTTCCTTCTCAGAAAGATACCCAGTTAATGTAAACATATCCTGTAGCCCGAACTCTACTATCGCAGTCTCAATATCGTCTCTATCGGGTCCATCTCCAATCAGTATCATGCGTATATTTGAAATGGTTTTTAGTTTTGAACAGGCCGAAACTAAACCCATGAGTCCTTTTTCTGATGACATACGAGCAATACAAATAATAGTAGTTTCATCATCACTGCGACTTCCAGTGGCAGGTAACGAATCGACATTAATACCACATCGATAGATGAATAATTTATTCCAGTGGCTATGATTTACTGTGCGTAGTGCTTGCGCCCTACCAAAATTAGAGATACAACCTGTAAATTTTGCACTCTCAATTTTTTTACCAAGAAGAATTCCATGTGGATACTCATAATCCACTGTTCCATGAAGTGTCATGCTCCACGAGATACCGGTGTACTTTGAAGCAATCATCATAATGGTTGCGCCCACATTAGCGAAATGTACATGCACATGGGTTATTTTCTCGGAAGCTAATTTATTAGCGAGAATAATAGATTCTGTGAAATAGATGAAACTATACAGCAGTGATCTGAATCCTGGCACTCTATGCCTGACCGCAACAAACAATGATTTAAAATATCTAACTGGTGACATCAACACAGCTGATAAGTGGACATAAATTAGTCGAAGTATTGAAATTGGTATGATAGACCAGGTCCTATCAAAATCTGACTGATCCTGATCATTTAGTATTTCACCCGCGCTGGGCTTCCTAATTGAAAGGACAGTAATAGGAATTCCCATAGCCTCAATTGCCTCGATTTCACGTCTGATGAATGTATGAGATCGTTTTGGATATTCACTAACGAAGTAAGCTAATTTCATATAATCATTGCCATCATTATCTGTTAAAACAGCTTAGTCTGTAGTGTAAGGATTGTTTTGAGAGAGAATTTAGTCTGTTTTTGACTCGATATGGATCTATATCGATTCGATTTAATCGCAGAGGATCATAATCGACATGATTATTCCCCATCTCAGTGGTTACAGCATTAGCATAACCAGCCTCTTTCACAATTCTCCTTATTGATTCGTTCTGATCGCCATTTGGATAACAAAATGACGTGACATTAGTGTCAATCATCTCTTCAATATGCAGCTTGGAGTTTGCTATCTCATCGACTAGTGCATTTCGATCGCCTAATTCTGTCAGGATTGGATGAGTTTTAGTATGAGATCCTATTTCGCACCCTCTGCCATTTAACTGCTTTATATGATCCCAATTCATCATACCGGCCCATTGATAGTTATCAGTTGGTTGAAATTCGAGCAACTTATTCGACAGGACCTCTAGTTGGTTAGAGGGGAGCTGCTTACAGGTGTTAATAATTGTTTTAACTGACGCCTTGCTTAGATCGACAGGCACAAACTCGTTTACTGTTTTCTCAATGTCTCCTTTTCTCTTATCCTGCTGATGATAATTAAGGAGAGAGAAGCCTATCACATCGTGCCACAAAAGATTGTTAGTTCCAATGTAGTCAGTCGGTAAGTAAAAGGTTGCATTAATCGCGTGCTTTTCCAGAATGGGTAACGCATTTTCAAAGTTATCAAGTTGTCCATCATCGAATGTTATCGCGAGCGGTGGTTTTTCAAAGGGGACTTTTTCACGATATATTTTCAATGAGTTCTCTAATGTCCCGCAGGTAAAATACTGTTTGAGCTCCGTCAATATCCAATCAAACTCATCTACTGTCGCGACTAATCCGGGAAGGGGATATAGGGTCTTCTGTGCATCAGTCAACACACGATGAAAAGTGAGAATGATTAGTTTATCCGTAGAATAACGGTCAGGATCCGTTAGCTTAATATTCCATAACAGTTGTGTGATTAAATCTTTTAACCAAGCTTTCATGACTACAAGGAGCCTACAGGGGACATTCTTCAGTTATACCATCTTATGAATTATATAGAATAATCACTATACAATCATTCAAGATAGACTCATATCATGCTGCCTAGACCATGCAAGTAACACATACAGGCTCCATATCCTTGACCAATAGATCCCTTTTGAACCAGATTGATATGCCGCAAGCAATCTAAGGATGATAGACTGATTCAGACCTGCACCTTCACAGAGCTCCCTGTCATTGAAAGTCGCCTCGATTGTATCTTGTAATTTGTTCTTAAGCCATTTGTCGAAAGGTAAAACGAAACCGGACTTTGGTCTCTGAAACAACTCATGAGGCAAGTTTGAAAGGGCTGCTTTTCGAATAAATGATTTACTTCCCAACGGGTTATATCTCAGGTTTGGCTCTAATCCGATCGTTTCCTCTATGAACTCATGATCCATAAATGGCACACGAACCTCAAGCGCGACAGCCATTGATGCTGCATCAGTATCTCGGAGTAACCTCTGTGAGATAAATGTCATTAGTTCGAGGTAAGATATATTTTGTAGTAATCTGCCATTCTGTGTGTGGCTTTGCAAATACGAGGAATAGTCGTTAGTTAAACCATAATTATTAAAGTTTAAATCGGGTTGAATTTTTTTCAGTGTCTCCTGAGTGAACAAAGCATATGAAATTTGGAATGCTTTTAATAACTCGCCATTCGTTTTGAAAGTATCATATAACTTGCCCCACCTAACCTGTGAATGGAGACTATCACCAGAACCATACATGATTTTATTAATCATTCTCTGGAGTGTTCTAAGTAGTTGATCGGGTATGAATCTATTGTAACGACCAACCTTTATCATCTTTGGAACATCTCTAAAACTTGTATAGCCTCCGAAAAGCTCATCACCGCCAGCTCCTGATAATGCGACAGTGATACCTGCTTCTTTAACAGATTTAGACACGAAATACGTATTAATAGCGTCAAACGTTGGCTGATCGATAGAATTCATGGCGGCAGGTAGATTATCTATAAAATCGCTTTCAAGTAACTTGAGTGACGTATGTGTCGTACCGAGATGATTCGCTACTTCAACCGCATATCTCGATTCGTCGTACTCTTCGTCAGGGAAACCAACGTTGAATGTATGAATATCACCTGATTGCAACTGTGAGGTTATGGAAGCAATAGCACTCGAATCGATTCCGCCTGATAGGAAAATACCCAGAGGCACATCAGCGACCAATCTTCGATTAACAGAATCAAAAAACTTTTCCTTGCAAGACTCAAAACTACTGAGACGACTAGCGTTGTTAAGCTCCCAGTACTTCGACTTCTGTTCTATTCTGCCATTAGCAGTAACTGTTAAGTATTCACCTGCACCGAGTAAATGGACATTTTTAACGATTGAACTTTCACCAGATACGTACCCGTTCCATAAGTAAGTTTCTAATGCTAAAGGTTCAAATCTTCGACTAATTAGGTTGGTTGATAACAGGGCCCTGACTTCGGATGCAAATAATAATGTCTGTTGGCCTTCGGAATTCTCTATGTATGTATAGTATAGCGGTTTTATGCCCATCCTATCTCGAGCTAAAGTAAGCTTATTCTGTGATTCATTCCAGAACGCGAATGCAAACATACCATTGACACGATTGATCGAATCCATGCCATACATGGCTAAGAGTTTCAGCAATATTTCCGTATCACTCTCAGAATTAAATGTAGCCCCATCAGCTGATAGTTTCAGCCTGGCACTTTGGTAATTGTAAAACTCTCCGTTGTACACTAACACATTGCCAGATTCATCATACATCGGTTGAGCACCTGACTCGCTCAAGTCAATAATTGCTAATCTATTGTGAGCTAATACTAGGCCTGTGTCTGTAGTTGCAGAGTATTCAACATTAGACCAATAGCCCTGCATATCTGGACCGCGGTGATTCAAGTTTTGACTCATCGTTTTCACAGCATCTTGAATCTGTGGATTCACAAATCCAATCGCACCGCTGATACCGCACATAGGATCTCCTATTGATATTCACTGATAGTGATAGTAATACTGAATTATCGTATATTACTTTGATTAGAATATACTTTCCTAGCTATTAATTGCTCGTGATTGATATTCTTCTAATTGATGAGTACATTTTTCTCATCTAAACCATATTAGGCATTTTTCCACATGAGCTGCCTCTCTGAGAAAGAGCGGTGAAAAATATGAACTCATCTTAAGCAACGCAATGCAATGAGTATCTATTTAAAAGCTGTTGTAGAAATTACAATTAAACGTAATATTGAGCGATATTTATGATTTGAAACAGAATAGTTGTCGGTTATTTGGTCTATATTACGCTGAGCTGAATAACTGAATTGCCATTAAGATGATACCTTCTTATAATCAATTTTATTACTGTAGGAAAAATTAACAATAATGGGGTTTCGCAATGGATCTATCTGAGATTGAATTACCATCCAATCGTAAATTTGGTTTGTTCTTCACAATAGTATTTCTCGCCCTATCAATTTTCCTGTATATAATAGAATTTACATCTAGTAGTTATATCTTAATAACCCTATCTGGTATTTTTTTATCAATAACCTTAATCAAGGCAGATTTACTACTTCCTCTTAACAAATTATGGATGAGATTTGGACTATTACTATCAATGATCGTTAGCCCAATTGTATTAGGATTGATATTCTTTGTATTAGTAACACCCTATGGGATAGTGATGCGCTTATTTGGTAGAGATGAACTTCACTTAAAGAAAGAACGTCTAGAAACATATTGGATTAATCGTTCAGACAACCTTCCACAAACAAACTACAAACAACAGTTTTAAAAGGTTAATCAATGGATTTTATTAAGGAACTTTGGGCATTCTTACGAATACGTAAAAAGCTATGGTTGGCCCCGCTAATCATTGTTATGTTGATATTAGGCGGCTTATTAATTTTAGCTAAAGGCTCTGTCATAGCACCATTCATATATACACTATTCTAGGATTTGTCTTATGTACATACTCGGAGTATCTGCTTTCTATCACGATAGTGCAGCATGTCTAATCAAAGACGGCGAAATAATTGCATGCGCACAAGAAGAACGATTTACGAGGGTTAAACACGATCCTAGTTTTCCTACAAACGCTATCAAATACTGTATCCAAGAAGCCAAGATATCTGCTGACCAAGTGAATCATGTTGTCTTTTATGAAAAGCCTTTCATTAAATTTGAGAGGTTACTAGAAACGTATCTTGCATTTGCTCCAAGAGGGTTTAAGAGCTTTTCTAAAGCGCTACCGATCTGGCTCAAAGATAAGTTATTTCAAAAATCCTTATTAATAGAACAGTTGAAGAATATACTTAGTGAGGACGTTGAATGGAAAGATCGATTACTATTCTCAGAGCATCATTTTTCGCATGCAGCGAGTGCATTTTTCCCCTCCCCTTTTAATAATGCTGCGATTCTGACACTTGATGGTGTCGGTGAATGGACTACGACATCTCTAGCAATAGGCAAAGGAAATGAGCTATCTGCAATAAAAGAAATACATTTTCCGCACTCCCTAGGCTTATTATATTCAGCATTCACATACTATACAGGATTCAAGGTAAACTCTGGCGAGTATAAAGTGATGGGGTTGGCACCCTATGGACAACCCATCTATACAGACTTAATTAAAGAAAATTTAATGTCTATTGCAGAAGATGGTAGCTTCCGGCTAGATATGAGCTATTTCAACTATACCACTGGAATGACAATGACCAACAAAAAGTTTCATGATTTGTTCGGTGGTCCTCCTCGTAAATCAGAATCAGAATTGACTCAGCGTGACATGGATCTGGCTGCATCTGTTCAGAAAGTAACTGAGGAGATAGTTGTTAAGTTAGCCAAAGGGATAGCTAATGAAACTGGTGAAAGAAATTTGTGTTTAGCAGGAGGTGTAGCTCTCAATTGTGTTGCCAATGGGATACTCTTGCGGGAAAAAATATTCGACAACATTTGGATTCAACCTGCTGCAGGTGATGCAGGGGGTGCAATAGGCGCTGCACTCGCAGCCTGGTACTTACATCTCGGTAATGAACGTCAAGCCACATCAGGTAAAGATGCAATGAATGGTTCATACTTAGGGCCCGAGTTTTCAGATGAGCAAATCGAAGCGGAGCTATTGGCTGCTGGAGCGGTCTTTAAGAAGTGTACTTCAACAGAACTCGTGGATCATGTAGCAACCGCTTTAGCAGATGAAAGAGCGATTGGTTGGATGCAAGGACGGATGGAATTTGGTCCAAGAGCTCTGGGTGGAAGAAGTATTATTGCAGACCCACGTTCTCCGGTTATGCAAAAGCAACTCAACTTGAAGGTAAAGTATCGAGAAAGTTTTAGACCATTTGCTCCAAGCGTATTAAGAGAATATGTAGATGAGTGGTTTGAACATGACAGTGATAGTCCTTACATGTTAATGGTCGCAGATGTACGAAATGACAAGAGACGAACGATGACACATGAAGAAGAGTCGTTGTTTGGAATTGAAAAGTTAAATGTCTCACGCTCCCAAGTGCCTGCTATTACTCATGTTGATTACTCAGCACGGATACAAACAGTTCATAGTGAGACCAATCCACGATTTCATGCGGTAATCTCAAAATTTAATGAGTTAACTGGTTGTCCTCTAGTAGTAAATACGTCATTTAATGTGCGCGGCGAACCAATTGTTTGTTCGCCAACCGATGCATTCAAATGTTTCATGGGGACTGAATTAGACGTTTTAGCAGTAGGCAATTATCTTCTATATAAAGAAGCTCAGGATCAATCACTCAAAGAGAATTATGAAGAAAGGTATGAGTTGGATTAAGGAAACACTCAAGCTCATCCTTGCTTGTTTAGTTACAATTCTCATTATTGATTTGGTTGCATATCAATTCCGAGACCATTTGGGACAGTTTTTACCAGGGTATGGCACATCAAAAGAAGAATTGTTTAGAGGCTACCCATTGCATCACTTCAAAAGTGATGACGAATTGGGCTTCGACATTAATCCTAACGTAACATCATCAACCTTCATGAATCCAAAAGAATATAAGGAGTACTCCGTTTGGGGTAATTCGTATGGATGCTTTGATGATGAATGGCCTAAAGAATCATTAAAGGGTGGAGTTTATTTGGCCGGCGACAGTTTCACTTGGGGTTATGCCAGTTATGATAAGAAGTTTGGCACTATACTTGAGAAAAAATTAAATAAAAAAGTCTTTGCTTGCGGCGTATCGC
The DNA here is from genome assembly GCA_965250035.1 of Enterobacterales bacterium. Taxonomy (GTDB): domain Bacteria; phylum Pseudomonadota; class Gammaproteobacteria; order Enterobacterales; genus CAXRAF01. Next base: position 1,481,090 of record OZ252282.1, read on the forward strand.
ATACCGGACAAGCTCATCAATTTAAGAAATTTATACGCCTTTTTGATGTGGGACTACGGCCGGAAGTTGTCATTGTTAATTTATTTAGCAATGATTTAGATAATGATCACTTCTTTCCACATACCACAGTCATCAATGGCTTCATGGTAGAAACACATGAAGTCTGTGGCAATGTTATTAAGGATGATGAATTTACATACAAGGTATTCCAACATGATCAACTAAAAGAAATGGTTGAGGAAACCACAAACAGACAAACTAGTGTCAAAGGGGTTGTAAGAAAATATTCACTAACCGCAAGTGTCATTGCCACATTAAAGTGGGCATTACTACCAACCAATGAATCTAGTGAGTCACCTAGTAATACTGCATTATCGTGTGTACGTTCAGTATATTCTGGGATTTCAAATATCGGTGATATGTACCGTACATCTCCTTATACTAAAAAGCACAGAGAATATATCAAGGATTGGATTAATCACGCAAAATTGAATAATTACAGATTAGTATTTTCAGCTATACCCTCTAAAGATATGGAGAATGATGTATCTATTCCATTTATTATGGAGTATATCGAGGAAATTTCAGGAGAAACTTCAAGGTTTGATGATTACTGCGATCATCACTGCAGAACTAGTCAAGAAGTATACTATGTATTCGATGAGCATTTTAGCGAGAATGGCAATTTGGTCTACGCAGAATACCTATTTGACCTTTTAAATTGAGTTCATCTTACACCAATCACAGACATTCTCTGACATCAGATTTTAAGAGTTGATATAGTTTTATAATCTGTAATCTATAGAAATCAATTTCTGAAAAAAGCCTCTTCAGCATGCATTCTTGTAAACACTTTGATGTTAGAAACTAATGCTTGGTGTGGCTATGATAAAGTCAACACAATTTTGTGTACGCATGACAGCTTTATGCTCCTTGCACTAGAACCAGCTTGCGATGCCAAAAACTAACCCAGCTAGGGCAGCAGCATACCAACTGTTTACATCTTTTATCGCGAAGAGAATGGGATCTTGATCCATCTGATTTCTGGCAACAAGCATCCAAATACGCATCATCCAGTATCCAAGGATAGGACACATTAACCAGAGGATTTCAGGGTATCTATAAAATTGTATGACATCACTCGAATTAATGTATAAAGCAAAAACTAAAACCGCAATAAATCCAGAAGCGCCTCCTAATGACTGAAGAATTACTATATCAGCCGTAAAATATCCACGGCCAGCTATTGATGAATCTCCACTTAATTCTTGCTTTTTAATTAACTCTGCTACTCTTTTCACTAATGCTAGAGATAAAAATATAAACATTGAAAACGATAGCAACCAAAAAGATGGCATTACTTGAATTGCAGCTGCTCCTGCAATGACTCGGATTGTAAAAAGACTGGCCAGAGTTATCACATCAACCGTTTGCAATTTCTTAAAATAAAATGAATACAATATAGTCAGTAACATATACAGTAGTAGCACAAGCAGAAATGTTAAGCCGACTAAATATCCAAGTAATATACTTATTGCTATCAATAAGAGGCTAACCAATAGCCCTGATAAAAGGCTTATGTTTCCTGATGCAAAAGGCCTGGTATTTTTTGAAATATGATTTCTATCAGATTCTAAATCCAGCAGGTCATTAATTATATATGTCGCAGAGGCACAAATACCAAAAGCAACAAAAGCCAAAATTGTTAACAACAGCAAATCAAACTCATCAAACTTATGAGCTGTAAAGATGGGTATGAACAGGAGCCCATTTTTTGTCCATTGATGAATTCTTAATGCTCTAAGCCAACCGCTCAACGAGAAGGTTGCAAGCCTTATGTGTTTATCAACAGTAATCTCTTTGTTTCGTTTACAAGCGTTAAATAATGAATCATTCCCAACAACTATTGCTGAATGCGCACTTGACCATACAATTATGTCTACAGTTGAGTTACCCAAATAATCATAACCATTTTCTCCAAATGTATTCACAGCCCATAGCTGCTTGTTTCTACCTGTTAGATTTATCTGAGAATCTGTTCCCTTGCATTCATCTATCCATTCGAAGTGGTTTTTTATTTCTTCAGCAAACTCGTACCAAGCACCTGTACATAGTATAACTCTCCTTCCTAATTGATGTTGCTCCTTTGCATATTTAATCACTTCACTATTAAACGGTAAGGATGCAACTTCTAGATTTGAACGGTCATACAATGTTTTTTTAAGGAAACACTTGCCTTTCATGATCCAAATTGGCAAGAAAAAAATATTGACCAGATTCACTTTAACAGCAGATATTATTAACTCTAGAAGTGAGTCAGTTTTTAATAATGAGCCATCAAGATCTAATAAGAGAGGCTTCTCAAAATCACTTTTATCCATTTTTATGTTCCATGTCAGTTGGAATCTTTAGTCGAGATAAAAACAGCACACCTATCAACACAGCAAACCACAATGTTACAAGCCGGCAGATAATTGTAGCTGTAGTAGCATCTGATATAGAAACCCCGATTAGTACCAATAATCCCGCCATTGTAACTTCTGCACCACCAACTCCACCAGGTAGTAGTGAAATAGCGCCAATTATCATGCTAAATGCATAAATCCCACTGGCAAGCAGAAGCATATCTGTACCTGTAATCCACATTAATAATAAATAAAATCCGTATGCTTCAGCACCCCACGCCACGATACCTATCAGTAATCCAATAAACCATACCTCCCCAGTCATGTAACTCCTCGTACTAATTATGGTATCGATCAATAATTGAATCATTCGTTTAATTAATGTTGGACTATTGAGTCCTAGGCCAAAAGATAAAATACGAATTAGCAATTTACTCCGAATGAGCGCCACTAGTAGACAAACCGAAATAAGGAGTGCAGTGCCTAACATCCTATACTCAGTAAAATGAATGATCGCTAAAATACTAATCATTAATACGGAAAATGTATCCAAAATACGCTCTGCAAGAAGCGCTGCCAAACTTTTATTAATTGGAACGCCATATGGTTTAAGGTAATAGGACCGAACGGCCTCACCAACTTTCCCGGGAGTGGCTGTTAATGCAAAGCCTGCTAGATATATTTCACAATGAGCTCTTACACCTATCTTTACTTCATCTGTCTTAGTCAGCATCCAATGCCACCTTAAGAATCGACAAACATAATTAACTAATGATAACAGTAGTAATACTGCGATACCGCCCACTCCAAGAGATATGAATCCTGACGTAAACTCTCTGTATCCAGTAAGGAAAACCCAAATCAAATAGCCAATAACACTTATAATGGTGACTTGGACTATCTTATTCTGAATGTTCATAAATAAACTAATTATTCATAGAATTAGCGACTAGAATAGTTTCTCCAGAGCCCACAGTACAGGTCTCATGCTGATCTATTGTTAAGCCCAACTCATTGAGTTTTCGTTCCATATAACGACGTGAAGGATAAACAGGTGTAGATGTGGTTGTCCAATTTTGACCTTTTGTTAAGCGTCTACCAAAGGCTTCATAATGAATTGTATTGAGTAACGAAATTGCATCATATTTTGCAATGCCCAGACTCCGCTCATGAACAAAGCGTCTATATGAATCAATCATGAAATGATAGAAAGTATATCCAACTATTATTATACAACCATTAGTATCTAGTAGCCTCGCCATCTCAGATAACGCTTTATCTATATCCATATATTGATGGCTGGTATAGCATAATATTATGTCAAAACTCTTGTTGTCGATAGGTATATCCTCAGCGAATGCTTCAATAACAGTTGGTGTCGGAAGGCCAGCAATTTCAGCCAATATCGGTGTCATTTGCCGATAAATAGGCATCGGCTCAAGGCCTACTAATTGTTCAGGTATGTTGGTTAGACTAAATAGGTTGCAACCGCCACCACTACCTAGTTCTAATACTCTTTTACTCTTAAATCTTTGTCTCGATAAGATTGGTACGCATTCTTCACTGGGTAACGCTTTATCTCTTTCTATCCAAAATCCAAATTCTCGAATAGGATCGCTAATAAGAATACCGATTTCAGTAAAGCAATCATTATCGTACCAATTTAACTCACGGAGTTTGTCAATATGTTCATTGCCACCTCGAGGCTGCTTACCCAATGCGAGATCAAAAATGCTCATGCATAATTTATCACCATCAGAACCCGTTAGAGCCTCTCTGACATCGGTATATTGTTCATTTGTCAAATATCTCAACATATGCTTACTCATTTCAGGGATTAGAGAATATTGTTTCAGTAGATGTGAATAATAAGGTCATTACAACTGTCATGACCTTATTAGTTTGGCATTTCATATCCTTTTGCATTAGGATTCCAAACATTTTTTTGCTTTTCATTCACATAATTAACTGCCTGATCCTTACCTAGGAAAAGGGATTTAGTTTGAAGTTTGCGCATTAACATAACAGTCTCAGGGTCATCTAACCGTTCTACTCCGCGAAAATAGCTTCTAATGTATCCCCATAGAGAGGCTAAAGCTCCAATTATATATGGCGGATGGGATAGCCTATACAGAGTTGAAGCTAACATAAATACGATTCCGGTACCCATGTAATATTGACCAAATCCATGTCGTATCCTACCAGTTAGGATGTTTTTTTGACTTGACCCCATCGCCCTTAGATGAATAAACCGAATGTTCTCTATATCTTCACTCGCAGAAATCCATCCCAAGCGTCTACATCTATGACTGTCGATACCATCCCACATTACTTCTCTTACAAATCCGCCTATCTGCTTAAAGCAGGTTACACGGTAAAATTTTGTCATTCCAACTGAATGTTCATCGCTAATTTTTTCGCTGACTAATTTGCCTGATTTATTATAAAAATAGGGTTTACCACTATATGTACCTATTCGAGGGTCAGATTCCATTTTGAGTATCAACTGCTCAAAGTATCCATGCGGAAGCTCCAAATCAAGATCTAACTTACATACGTATTGATAGTCGTCTAAATTCACCATATTCAAACCTGTATAGAAAGCCTCAATGACACCGGGCCCTACTTTTCGCTCTCCGCGATCTTTTCGAGTGACGACCTCTATAAAATCATATTTATCCTCATATGACTTGAGTATCTTAGGTGTATTATCAGTTGACCCATCATCCACAATAATCCATTTGATTGGCTTAATGGTCTGATTTACAACCGATTCTAATGTCTGCTTCATATACTCTTGTTCATCTCGACAAGGCGAAATGATCAAATAACCTCGGTCATTTTCCACTATCGATTTAGCAGTCGTAATGCTCACGAATTCACCATAATAAGTTTGAATATTACACTCAGCAAAATTTGATTTATCTTATCACATAGTATCGATAGAGATAATGATTTGATATAGTCTTTACCATGCAACAATAGCAAATAAATCAAAATTACGGGGTGTTTGATGCTGCGAACATTTGAGCTGCCAAAATGGACAGTTAATTTAATAATCTTAACTTTCTTAATAGGTTTGTTGTCACGTCTGTTACCTGTTTTTGAACCAGAAGCTCGATTATTAGAACAGTTTGTGACTGAAGATGGTTATTTGATGCTTACCATTGCAAGGAACATCTCTCTTGGTTTAGGAATGAGTACAGCAGATGGAACAATTCCAACAAATGGAACACAGCCTTTCACAACTTTTGTATGGGCATTAGGTTTTTTTCTCACTGACTCTGATAAAGTACTTGGAGTAATGTTCGCTCATGTAGTGCAAGTTATAGTATCAATTTTTAGCTGCTATGTTCTTTATTTGCTAGCAAGCAAAGTATTTAGTTACAGCCGACTTAATCGTGAAATAGCACTAGTTGTATCAGCACTATTCTTCGCTAGTCCACGTTTACTACAACATTCTATGAACTCTCTTGAGACTGGTCTTTTCCTTTTAGCAATTCTATTAGTCATTTATACTTTTTATGAGAGCGATGAGGATGCACAGAAAATATGGAGTATACCGCGCACTTTTGGTGTGGGATTTTTGTTAGGTTGGATGTTTTGGGTTAGAATTGATTCGGCATTCATCATTTTAGCAGCGTGTATTTGCTACCTTTATCGAGGTCTTCCATATGGAATTAGTCATATGAAAAGACGACTCAGTAGGGTTCTAATTTTTGGATCAACATCAGTATTAATTTCATTACCTTGGTTGATTAACAACTATATTCGGTTTGGTTCACTAACCCCAATAAGTGGGCAATCACAGACAGGCGAGTATTTTGCTCAAAACATCTCAATCGTACCATCTATTCTCGCTGAATATTTATCCATAATTTTACCAATACCAAATAAGTTTCAAACCCATTCAATTGTCATAATTACATGCTTAGTGATAGTTCTTATCGCGTCTTATATTACCTTTCAATTCTGGAAAAAAGCGGAGCATAGACACCGAAGTCTTATAGTAATGGGATTAATCTCATTGATTTGTTATATCAGCTACTATGGGCTATTTTTCGGTGCACAACATTTTATGGGTCGATACTTGGCAGCCCTTGCTCCATTTTTGATTCTGCTAACAGGCGCATGTCTTATCTTTTTAGCTAGTACAATCAAATTAGAGAAAAATCGACTTTTTTTTATTCTTTCAATTGCAGTTGTTTCTGTACTCTTTCTCTTAAATGCTCGGTTATATTACAACGGAGCCTCCCATCAGCATTTTCAAGTAGTCAATTGGGTGAAACAAAATGTACCCGAAGAGACATGGATTGGTGCTATACAAACAGGAACCCTTGGTTATTATCATGATCGAACGATCAATTTGGATGGAAAAGTAAATCCGAATGCGCTTGCAGCTAGACAGGGAAAAGAATACTGCCCAGAGTCTTACGAACAATCAAAGTCTACTGACGATTGTGTTATGAATTATATTATTGAAAGAGAACTATGGTATCTAGTTGACTGGGTTGGCATGGTTGACTATATGTATCATCCCTTGATGAAAGAGAATTACAGTATCATCGTTCAAGATAGTGATCTCAATTTAGCCGTCTTGAAAAGACACGGAGCACCTGAAAAGTAAGGATGAGTAATATACAAAGTTGGTCATGGGGTAACTATCCTCACGCCCAGCATCATGTGAAAACAATTAATTGGATAGACAATTCAATTCCACCTTTAGAGGGAGCGCACAGCGCGCTACCTTATGGCAACGGAAGAAGCTATGGTGATGTTGCAATTAATGATGGCGGAATATCCTTAGCTACAAAGTCCCTGGATCGATTTATCAGCCTCGACACACAAGAAGGTATTCTCCGCTGCGAAGCAGGTGTTTTGCTTGGTGACATAATCCCTCTAATCATTCAACATGGCTGGTTTTTGCCAGTCACACCAGGAACACAATTTGTCACACTTGGCGGAGCTATGGCGAATGATGTACATGGTAAAAATCATCATAACGCTGGCACGTTTGGGAATCATGTATTGAGTTTTGAACTGCTCCGCTCAGACAACCAAGTATATGATTGCTCACCCAGCAATAACCATGAACTCTTCAAAGCAACCATTGGTGGATTAGGATTGACTGGATTGATCACAACAGTCACTCTTAGGTTGAACAAAGTCGCAGGGTCTAAGATGGCAATAGAAAACATCAGTTTTAGAAATCTTGATGAAGGCTTAGATTTATTCATTAAACATCATAAATCCACCTATAGTGTCGCATGGATCGATTGTCTTTCTACTGGACCTGAGCTTGGTAGAGGTATACTCACGCTCGGTGAGCATTGTGAATCTGATCAGGCGTACGATCGCGGCGTGACAAAATTATCGATTCCATTTTATTTTCCTGGATACGTTTTAAATAAGTGGTCTGTAAAAGCCTTCAATTCGTTTTATTATCACTACGGAAATTATCATAGAGGTCGAAAGAAATCTGAATTGGAACCATTCTTTTATCCGCTAGATAAAATATTGAAATGGAATAATGTTTATGGTCGGAATGGCTTTTATCAACATCAATGTGTGATTCCTTCTAGCGATAAAGAAGATGGACGAGATACTGTAAAAAAACTACTAAATGCAATATCTCAATCAGGCAATGCATCCTTTCTTGCAGTACTAAAGACTTTTGGAGATATAGAGTCACCAGGACTCCTATCCTTCCCTATGCCTGGGATCACACTTGCTCTTGATATACCGAATAAGGGAAAAAAGACGCTCGCCTTGCTAGAACAATTGGATGAGATAGTGATGTCAGTTGGAGGTCGAATCTATCCAGCTAAAGATGCTAGAATGTCATCAGAAACGTTCACATCAGGATTCCCGGCTTGGCGTGAATTTTCCAACTATATAGACCCTCAGTTCAGTTCCAGTTTCTGGAGAAGAGTTACAGGAAATAATTCATGAAGATCCTAATCACTGGGGCAACTTCTGCAATAGCCCAGTCAACTGCTAGAGCACTTATTCTTGAATATTCCACTGATTGTCAGTTTATTCTGGTTGGTCGAAATAATGAGCGGCTTGATAATATCGCGAAAGATCTACTAGTCAGAGGAGCTCAATCCGTGTCTGTGATTTGTGCAGATCTGGTAGATTGTGATCAGATTGATAATATTGTTGAAAACTCATGGAATCAACTAAATCACATTGACGTTGCAGTCATTGCTCAGGGTACACTTCCAGAGCAGGAGAAAATTCAACACTCTTGGCAGGAGATTAAGACTGCTTATGAGCTCAATGCCTTTTCGTATATGGCACTAATGACATCTCTAGCGAATCGAATGGAATCGTCAAAACAAGGCACTATCGTTGTGATTAGTTCCGTCGCTGGGGATAGAGGGCGTCAGAGTAATTACGTATATGGCTCAGCCAAAGGCGCTGTCAGCTTATTTGCTCAAGGCCTGAGAAATAGATTATTTAAATCTGGTATTAATGTAATTACTGTTAAGCCTGGTTTTGTAGATACCCCAATGACGGATGGAATGAACAAGAAAGGGTTATTATGGAGTCAGCCCGATAGAGTTGCTGATGATATCGTAACTGCCATTACTAAGAAGCGCACGATTGTCTACACACCAAGATTCTGGCAACTAATCATGTTAATTATTAAACATATTCCTGAGTTTATATTTAAACGGCTCTCTCTGTAGAATGAGTAACGGCTTTATCGAATATTATGATTTTTTAATGGTTGATTTGAGAGTTCTAATCAGATTGAAGTTTCTTAAACTATCACGTAGTAAGTAGGGATTGTGCTCATTCGGTTTTTGTCGCACAAATCTTAATATCTTGTTAATAACCAATCCAAAGATACGTGCTAAGTCGGATAACATTGCGTAGATATATCCGTGATTTTTAGTGAAATATCTACAGCGTGAGTCGAACATGTATTGTGGAAGACGGTTTATATTAGCTGCTTCTCCTGTGGCACCTGTACTTTGACCAGCGATATGTAAAACCTTACTCGAAGGAACATACCAACATTGCCAACCATGTGATGCAGAGTTCAGACAAAAGTCAGTCTCCTCATAGTACAGAAAGTAGTCTTCATCAAACAAGCCTGTAGAGCTAAAGACTTCTGTTTTAATCATCATGCTTGCACCTGGAAGCCAATCAACCATTGTTGACTTGCTGTCCATTTTTTGAGCGACGATATGCTTTGCTACCAATTTACTAAATGGACCAAACTGCAGAGCTTGCTCCATTTCACTAATAATCGTTGGAAATCGAAAAGCATACCGCCATTCATTACCATCATGGTTAATTAAACAGCTTCCAGCTATTCCTACGTTTGGTTTATTATCTAGAAAATTTAAGAGTTCTGAACAAGCTCCGGCTCTAACGCGCGTATCAGGATTTAACAACCAAATATACTTAGGCGGATTATTGGCTTTCAAAGCTGGTTTAATAGCCAGATTGTTACCATACGAGAAACCGCCATTTCGCGCGGAGACACTAATTTTGACCCAATTAGACCACTCGTTCTTAACGATTTCAGGCTCAATTATCCCCGCATCATCACCGCATGTGTTATCAACAACAAGGACTCGTAATTCCGACGAAGCAGACAGCTCCTGTGTTAGAGAATGCAAGGCATCAATAACAAGTCTGCCTGAATTGTATGTCACGATAACTACAAGAACTGAGCAACCGTCGATAAAGTCTGATAGCTCAGTATTTTGAGGAGAATTTTCCATTAAGTGGTCTTAAATTAGTCAGTTGTTTTGGGATCAGCATTATTAATACATTCCCCAAGTTTAGTTGCTAATACACGAACGTTTGGTTCAAGCACCATAGAATCATGATCTCCAGGCACTTCGAAAATATCCAGATGAGATACGTATTGCGTCCAGCCATTATCGTCCGTGATTACCTCTCGGTCCTCATTTGCTAATCTGCCACCGCTCAGTTGATACTTTACGGGGAGTTTGGGTCGAAACAACTTTGCGGCAACATCTAATGATTTGATGTCATATCTTGAAAGTGCTTCGTAGAATGCTACCTCTAGAACACCAGATTTGAACTCGGCTGGTGTTTCAGCGTCGTTCTTTGCGTCTCCAAAACGTTTTCTGAATTTCTGCAGTTCCCATTGATACCTGCTTTTTGCCCAATCAGTAAAATATGACACCCCTTTGCTCTGGAATCGTTGCCAATGAATTGACATCCGATCAACCGAGCTCAATGGTTCATGATATGGGAGTGGGGTGTCTAGGAAGATCAATTCCGCAATTTCCTCCCCTGCGTCTATTAATTGTCGTGAAATTTCATATGCTGTAATGCCACCGCCTGAGAACCCACCGAGAATATAAGGCCCCTCTGGCTGAACGGTCTTCATCTCTTTGATATAGTCTACCGCCATATCTTCGAATGTCGCATGGGGTTCATGATCACCGTACAAGCCTCGTGCCTGTAGTCCATAAAAGGGACGATCGTTACCAATTAGTTGCGCCAGGTGACGCAGGTTCAATACATTCCCGAACATACCCGCAACCAGGAAAAATGGTGTCAGTTTGCTAGACTTTGTCGAATGCATAGGTACTAGATGTGTATATCGAGATTTTTGAGATTTCGCTGATGATTCACCATCATCACCGGATGATTCAACATCGCCTACTGATTCGCGCAACATTTCAGCACATGCAGATATGGTGGGGGCTTCAAATAAGATAGATATCGGATAGTCGACGTTGTACGTCTGCTGTATTTTCGCAAAGAGCCGCACAGCGACAAGTGAGTGGCCGCCGAGGTCGAAAAAACTGTCTTCTACACCGACCTGATCAACACCTAGCAACTCTTCCCAAAATCCAACCAGTGTTTTTTCAATATCATCACGTGGTTCGACATATTCGCTATCTAACTCTGGCCGTGCAAACTTAGTATCATCTTCTTCCTTATGCATCGAAGCTGCTGTGGCATCTACTTCTCGTATCAGTGATTCCAAATCCAGCGACGAAACGATAACTTCAGGATCATGGCAACGTTCAAGAATAGTGATTAAGGCCTCCGCTCCCTCACTAGGGAGTATTCCCTGTGATAGGTTATGTTGGAACGCCATTTCAGCTGGGGAGAGTGAACGAAACTCAACATCTCCAACTGCTGTTGATCGATTATCTATCTCAAGTGCCTGACTATTATCTTCTTTAGAAAAATCTACCTCACCGATCATTTTCCGAATAGTCAGCTTATTAACTTTGGCTAACAAATTGCCGTCGTAGTCATATAGGCAGATATCAAAACTAGCAAAATCATCAGTTACCTTATTTGGTCTCGAGTTTCTTACCCAACTATATACACCCATACTCAGCGGTCTATAATATTCAAAGCTACCGTAACTCACCGGAACCCATAAATTCTCCGCTTGACCATTAGACGCATATCCCTCGATTAACTCCATGGCGTAGCCTGTGGCAATATCGAGTAATGCAGGATGAATCTTATAATCGAGAAAATCATCTTCGAATTCCTGATTCAGGCATAAATGGGCTACCGACTCTTGATCAGCATACTTGGCTTCACGAAGAACTTGCCAGCGAGGACCAAAATTCAGATGCTCTTCTTGCATAGTTCGTAACGGAGCACTCTTTTGTTTAACATCCTCATCAGTGATTCTCTCCATTTCAAGGCGCGTCAGCGCATCAAATGCTTCATTTGCACTAGAGGCAGCTGTTGCTCCCAGAACAATTCTTGCTTCAGCGTGAGTCTGCCACCCCTTAACTCCATCCGTTCCTATCACTTCACTCTGAATTGAAAAATCATATCCAGCTACAGTCTGTTCGAGCTTCACACGTGCAGTTAGTGTCTGTTTCTCCGGTACAAACAAGGCCTTAAGAAATATTAATTCCCGCAGGGCAAAAGGTCCTGATTCACTACATTCATCCAAGGCAGCGCGAGCCAATTCTATATAGGCCGTACCTGGAAGTAATGCCTGCCCCTGCTTTGTTCTGTGCTCATCCAGTACCCATAGCTGTTTGCTGTTGAGGAACGCTGTTAGATAATGTACATCACGCCCGTTATAAGTCGTTTGAGTATGCTTATCAAACAGCGGGTAATGAGCATCTTTGACCTCTTCTTTTGACGCTATTGCTCCGCCATATCCCATCTTGGCTGCACTGGATGCTGCCATACCAACCTCATTCCAAACACCCCAATTGATGGCGACTGTATAGCCGTTTTGGTTTGCATTTCGATATTGTGCGAAGGCGTTTAAGAAGGCGTTAGCAGCAACATAATCAATCTGCCCAACTGGAGATATCACGGTTGATGTCGACGAGAATAATACAAAAAAGTCGAGATTCTTATCTTTAAATATCTCATCCAACACGAGTGTGCCATATACTTTTGGTGCAAATACCTCTTCTATTTCTCCCTGATTTTTCATTTGAATCAGGCCGTCATTTATCGCCCCGGCGCCATGGATTACTCCATGTATTGCTCCGTATTTTGCCTCTGCCTCCGACACGAGCTCTCGCATCCTATCGACATCGGTCACATCACCGGCTAACACCAGTACGTCCGCACCTAGCTCTTCAAGTTCTCTAACTTTACTAATATTCTGACTGATCTTGTCATCTTGACCATGCTTTAGAATCCAGTCAGCCCACTCAGATTGATCAGGTAATGGGGTTCTATTGATTAAAACAAGTTTGGCCCTGTATCGCTTTGCTAACTCTTTCGAGATACTTTGGCCGATACCACCCAAACCACCGGTGATAACATAGACACCTTCTTCTCGTATACTATATTCAGATCGAGCAACTTCAGCGCTCACAAGATCCAGATGATCATATTGACGATGCCAACGGACGTTATCGCGGTAGGCATAGAGACCATTCTCCAGATTCGCATAAAGCTCAATACCCATAAGTCGTAACAATTCATACAATGTATCTAGCACATCTCGTTTATTACTGAAGACACCTCTGCGTTCTGTTTTAAATGGCAAATCGACATCAAAACAGGCGATTTTTACATTGGGAAATTCACGAGGGATTACGTTACAAGCACCTATTACAGTAGATTTTTCTGTGTAGGGGACTGATTCATCAGCCACTTGCATCATGCCATTTGCATACACCAATATGTCGAGCTCACGATCGACCAATCCATTATCTGCCATAGCTCGTGCGAAAAAATAAAGACTGTAGAAACCGTGTTCCTGATTGCGATGCAGGAAACTGGAACCGGGTCTGAATGTCTCCTCATGAGTTAATAACCAGAGATGTAGCACGCGGTCTGGGAAATATCCACTGGTATGTAAGTCCTCTACTAAGGCACTATAAGCCTCCGACCCAAGTTCAGGAGGTAACTTATAATGCTCCTGACTAACCTGATAATAGGCATCACCCTCTTCCACAATCACAACAGTATGGCCGTCTTTGCGTAATTTGCTACACAGCTGCTTCCCAATACCTGTTTCATCCATGAATACAAGCCAACTTTGTTTATCCTTTATCGATGGTAAAACACCTTGTTGAACCCAGACAGGTTTGCGGTACCAATCATTCAGATTTTCGATTTTCTCAATTGCAGCAAAGACTTCTCCAGAATCTTGTGCTGGTTTACCTGGCGCGATGAAGTACTGATTATGATTGAACGCGTAACTTGGCAGAGGAATTCGACGACGGCCATCGCTACCCCATATTTGTTCTGTCGTTACCTCGAGGCCAACACCCCAAAGTCGCCCGAGCACAGTGTAAAAATAGCTATCGTCTGGCGTTTCTTCTTTGGGGTGTCTCAGTGTGGAGAACACGCGTTGTACAGGTGCCTCAGGGTTTTGCCTAGTCAGTGAACCCAAGGTGTTCCCGGGACCAACTTCCAGGAAAATACGCCCCTTCTCTGTCAATAATGTATTGATTCCATCTGCAAATTTGACTGTATTACGCAAATGATTGACCCAATATTGCGGATCGGTAGCCTGCTCATCCGTAATCCATGTGCCCGTATAGTTTGAGACAAACTCAATTTCTGGCTTGCTCAGTCGAATGCTACGCAAATAGTCACCAAAAGGCTCAAGAATATCGTCTAGTAACCAGGAATGTGCTGCAATATCAATCGGAACTATCTTGTTGTCGATATCTAATGCCGTGAGTTTGTCAGACAGTTGACTCAAATCTGACTTGGTGCCTGATACGACCGTCAACATCGGGCTATTAATGGCAGCTACTGCGAGTTTGTCATGAAGATGCTGCATTAGTTCTTCGGCGGCTAACTGGACGCTCAACATCCCCCCTTCCGGCACATCATCCATTAGTTGGCCACGTAACAGTACCAGGCCCAGAGCATCAGGAAATGAAAAGACGCCCGCCAAACAGGCAGCAGTATTCTCACCCATGCTGTGACCAATTAATGCGTCAGGTTCAATGCCCATTGAAATCCACAATTTAGCCAACGCATACTCGACCAAAAATATTAGCGGCAACTGGACAGAAGGCTTTTTAAGTTCTTGGTCGACGGTTTCTTTATCCTGTTCTCCGATGAATAGATATTTTTATAATCTAGCTGTGTTCTCTCTTTGAGCAGTAGAAATCCTTCATCCATGTGTTTCTTAAACACAGCTTCGGTAGCATAGAGATCCTTGCCCATGTCCGCATATTGGGCTCCTCCACCGGGCAACATGAAAACTAAAGATTTATCAGACCCATCACTCGCGTGAGTGAATAGGCGGCGTTGATCGTTTGTGTCTAGGATTTTTATCGCTTCTTCACGATTGCGGACAGCCAGTAAACGTCGGTGCTCAAATGCTTCCCTTCCTTCAAATAGGGTGTAGCAGGCATCTGCCATATTTACATCTGGGTTTTCCTCTAGAAATCTAGCCAGTTTGGCAGCATATCCATCCAGTGATTTACGACTCTTGGCAGAAAATGTAATCAAGTGATTACTTCGTTCATATGGCTTTGTGTCTGGCAGTAGCGGGGGCTCTTCGAGAATTATAAATGCATTGGTCCCACCCACACCCAGAGAATTGACTGCGGCGCGGCGAGGATGGTCAGCAGACTTCCATTCTTTTAAGGTGTCGTTGACATAAAAAGGAGAGCTTTCAAAATCAATCGTCGGATTAGGTGCTTCATAATTCAGACTGGCAGGGATTTTCTTGTTCTCTAGCGCCAGGGTTGCCTTGATAATGCCTGCTACTCCAGCCGCTGTATCTAAATGACCAATATTAGTTTTGACCGAGCCCAAGCCACAGAACCCCTTGCGTTCTGTCGTTTCATTGAACGCAGCAGTCAGTGCAGCCACCTCAATCGGATCACCTACAGGGGTGCCTGTGCCATGGCATTCGACAAATTCAATCGTATCGGAATCGATGTCAGCTATTTCCATGGCCTCAGTCATAGCTTCAGCCTGCCCTTCAACCGATGGTGCTAGATAACCGACTTTGCTTGAACCGTCATTGTTTATTGCAGAGCCGATAATCACCGCATGGATATGATCACCATCTTTAACGGCATCTTCGAGTCGACGTAATACAATCACACCAGTTCCACTGCCAAAAATTGTACCTTTGGAGCGATGATCAAAGGCACGACAATGACCGTCCGGAGAAAGAATTTCATTCTCTTTATAGAGGTAGCCTCGGTCATGGGGAAGATCGATGGTTACTCCACCGGCCAACGCCATGTCACACTCTTCGCTTAGCAATGCTTGGCACGCCATGTGTGTCGCTACTGAAGAGGTTGAGCAGGCATTCTGGACATTGACAGAAGGCCCTTTTAAATTGAAGCTGTAGGACACTCTCGTGGCAAGAAAGTCTTTATCATTACCCGTATGACGCAACAGGAACATACCCACAGAATCAACCAAATCTTTGTTGGTCATAATATTCTGAGCCAGATACGCAGCCATCCCAGAGCCTGCATATACACCTATCGCACCATCAAATCGAGAGGGTGGGTGCCCTGCGCGTTCTAGTGCTTCCCAGCAACACTCATAAAATTGACGATGCTGTGGATCGAGAATACCAGCTTCCTTAGGACTGAAACCAAAGAAGTCAGGATCGAAATGATCAAACTGCTCCAGATGTGCACCAGCTTTTACATAATGCGGATTTTTGAGCTGATCGGGTGTTACACCAGCCGCAATCATTTCCTCATCTGAGTAAAATTTTACCGATTCGATACCATTTTTGAGGTTGTGCCAGAATTCATCTGGATTCTTCGCTCCGGGCACACGATTAGCCATGCCGACTATAGCTATACCATACCCACCAAAATCGTCTATATCAGAACTATTCAACCCTTATATCCTTCACTTGCGTCCGCGTTTTCTTAGGCCCATCCTCTCTCTACGCCTAGATGCCCTATCGCTACTCTTCTTAAGTGATTCGTTATCCTGACTGGAGTTCAGGAAATCGGTCAGTGATGAAATCGTAGGGAATCGGTATAAATCTGTTAGAGAAATAGGTTGATCAACCTGAGCTTTAAGTTGTTGATGTACTCGAATGATCAGTAGTGAATGGCCGCCCAAGTCGAAGAAATTATCTTTAACGCCTACCTTATCAAGATTAAGTGTTTCCTGCCAGACGTTGACAATGATTTGTTGGAGTTCATCTTGGGGAGCTTCGTACTCTGCAACCGAAGCAGCACCTACCTCAGTTGGCAATGGTAATTGTTTACGATCGAGCTTGCCATTTGGCGTCAGCGGCATTGCTTCCAATACCACAACATCATTGGGTACCATATACTCTGGTAGATCGTTACGCAGATAATCCCGAATATCATTACTATCTGGCTCGACACCATCAGCGACGATATAGGCTACCAGTCTTTGATCTCCGGGTGTATCCTCTCGTAGCAGCAATACACACTCACGTACAGATTCATGGCTACTTAATCGGGTTTCTATTTCGCCAAGTTCAATTCGATAACCGCGAATTTTTACCTGATGGTCGACTCGTCCAAGAAACTCAATGACACCATCATCTCGATATTTTGCTAAATCCCCTGTCCAATATATTCGCTCTCCCTCTTTAAACGGGTTTGCCACAAAACGTTCAGTCGTTAAATCAGGTCGGTTATGATATCCCCTCACAACGCCTTGTCCACCTATGTATAAATCTCCTGGAATACCCACTGGCACCGGTTGTTGATTTTCGTCGACTATATAGATATCTGTATTCGCGATGGGTCGCCCAATTGGGATATTATCTGTTTCCGTAACGTCCTGTGTTGTCGACCAAATGGTCGTTTCAGTTGGACCGTACATATTTGTTAAACGTCCAGTCAATATACTTCCAAGGTCTTTCGCAAGTGCCTTAGGAAAAGCCTCTCCGCCAACCATCATATGTTGTAGTTTTGATAATGCAGCCTTATTCTGCTCATCGAAACACAACATTTGTGCCATTGATGGCGTACATTGAAAATGTGTCACCTGATGTCGTTCTACTTGTGCAGCAAACGACTGATCGAAGTCGCTTGCCTTATTATCTTCTGCACTTGCTGCAGGATTTGATAGGTCACGAACTTCTTTCAATAGCGGCAGGCTACCCATCACAGCATCCGTATCCACACCAAAATCTAACAGACAGGCTATTTCATTGATATCGGCATTCTTACATTTATTGATCATATTCAAACAAGTTTCCGGCGTGCCAAACAATCCACTTGTTTCAAAATAACGTTCAAATGCAAAATTTAGGATAGTATCTACCTCATCCTCTGTGAGGTTATTTAGATCGATATCTTCAGGCTTGGAATCCTGTCCTCCTGGGCGCTTAAATGCCGGAAAGCTCCAAGCGAAATTAATGACGAGTCGCATCGCCGAACGTAAATACTCCTTCATCGGTTCGCGAACGAGTTCCCTGACTTCATCATCAGAATGACCAACAAAGGTATGCAACATCAGGGTCACTTTACCCGTATCAGGATCATGTCCTGCTTCCTTTCGAGCCTTGCGGTAGATACGTATTTTGTCCGCGACCTCATTAATGTCCTGCCCTAGCAAATGGGTCAGGAGGTTCATACCCATTTCACCAGCCATTCGGTAGGACTCAGGATTACCTGCCGCGGTAAACCAAAGTGGCAACTCTTTTTGCACCGGGCGAGGGAGTGTTTGCGTCTCGACCATATCTCCCATAGGGTTCTCAAATGCAACTTTCTCACCACGCCACAACCGTTTCACAATATCAATTTGCTGCATCATGACTTCTTTATTATTTTTGTGGTTTTGCGGCATGATCACAAAATCATTCGGCTGCCAACCTGCCGCAAATGATAGGGCTACTCGTCCATCACTGAGGTTATCAATAACAGCCCAGTCTTCTGCGATTCGAACAGGGTGATGCAACGGTGAAACAATACTGCCGGAACGGATACTCAGATTCTTGGTGATTGTAGCCAATGCAGCACTGGTTACTGCTGGGTTAGGGTAAGGTCCACCAAATGCACTGAAGTGACGCTCCGGTGTCCAAACAGCATTGAAACCATTCTGATCAAAGTATTTAGCACCCTCTATCAACAATCGATACTTGGCACTGCCAGGTGCATCATCATTACCCCACATAAACAATCCGAAATCCATGGGTCTTTGCTGTATCTGCTTTGAGACACCGGAGGATTCTGCACCACGGTCTTCTCTATAGATTACTACCTTAAATCCTCTGGTCAGTGTCCAGAAAAGTTCCAGCACAGAGATGTCGAATGACAAACTAGTGACAGCCAGCCAAGTTCCCCTATTCTCACTACCGATGCGTTCGTCCATACCAATAAAGAAATTGGTTACATTACGATGTTCAACCAGAACTCCCTTAGGCTTCCCTGTCGAACCTGAGGTATAAATGGCATATGCCAGATTCTTAGCACTTATTTCTATAGCTGGATTCGGAGTATCTTCCTTTGTATAGGAAATTGTGTCGACACAAATAACTTCTGCTTCACTGGTTGGAAGATCTGCCAAGATGTCTTGTTGCGAGATGATTAACTTCATCGCTGAATCTTCTACCATATAGGCGATTCGATCAGCTGGAAAATCAGGGTCTAATGGAACATATGCAGCACCTGCCTTGTGAACAGCGATTGTAGCGATCATTAAATTGATGGAGCGCTTTACATTGACACCTATTAAATCATCTGCCTTGATGCCCTTATCAATCAAGATATTGGCAAGCTGATTTGCTTTGTTATTCAGTTGGGCATAAGTTATGGCATTGTCTTCAAAAACAACTGCAACGTCGTCTGGATATTTAGCAACGACTCGTTCAAAAAGAATGTGAATACAATCACTACGGTCATATTCAACAGCCGTACTATTCCACTCTTCCAATAGTTGTCGCTTATCATTCTGGCTCAGGAGTTCAATCTCGTTGGCTGGTATTGATAGATCTGCGCTCAGATTGTGTAACATAGACTCAAATTGTTGAGCCAACTTAGTAGCATTTTCTGTTGTGAGAATCGTGTTCTCATATAAAAATGATGCACTAGTTCCATCATCGCTCACGCTAAGCGTCAGTCCTGTCCCGGAGATCGCTTGATCTACTCCAACTGCAATTCCGACGGGCAAGGCAGTACCAGAAATAAGCTCTGGAATTGCTTGTAAGGTAGGTATTCTTCCGATCAAGTCATTTGTCCAGGTACTGCGACTTGTCGTCGAAACGATCTGCTCCCTACAGATAGGCAAAATCGTGGCTACGGGTTGTTTAATGTCGTGAGTCAGATGGAGTACAGAATAATCACTGAATACACCAGGGAGCGTATTTGCATTGGCTAATATAGACTTATTTGTGAATGCACAATCAAATTCGTGCTTTCTTGTCAGTCTACCAAGCAAGATGCTGAAAGCCGCAATGAGTAACTGAGCCCCTTCAATATCTGTGTTATCGAATGGATGATCCACGTTGATTTTGATTTTAGAATAAGAATCAAGATCAGCTGCTTGAGTCAACTGCTTTGAACTATAGGGCAGTTGAACTGGATCGAGATACCCCAGTGTTTTAGCCCAGTCCTCATCAAAACGAGCGAGCTGATTAGCAACAGTTGTAATATTTTCAATCTGTTCTGTATTTAATGTCTGAAATTGGTCACCAGCAGATAAGTTGATTTGATTCTTCAACTCCAGAGGCGAAATCAACTGGCCGTTTAAATCCTTAAACTGAGTTATTCTCAAAGTACCATCATTGGTCGCTACATCGACTTGTGAATCTGTAACCGCCAATACTTCCCCCCTGGCAGTATTTATATCACTCTGATGGCTCGTAGCATTTTGAATTGATAACACGCGGTCATTGATAATAACTTTGGGGAGTGCGAGTGAATTTGGGTGTTCGCCGAAGTCCAGAGCTCGGATTAAGCTTTCGAGTTCTTTGGCTGACTTATTCCAATCCAATAATCCATTTGCAAGCGGCCGCTCATACTTACCAAAATAAGATCGTTTTGTTAAATCTTGCTTTACTGGGGCATTAGTACTGGTCGTCAATTCATCAATGAGTACAGGGAAGCTATCAATTGCTGCAGCAAAACACTTCGTATTGATTGAGAGTGAAGTTTCATTTGGCGCAATATTGAAGATGACTTGCTTGAGAATATCACCCTCATCGATACCTGGAGTAATTTGATGCCAAGTAATGCCATATTCACTTTCATCATTCATTAATGCCCAGGCGGGTGTGTTCAATCCCGCGTAGGCAGGCAGAGGACCATCATGAAAGTTAATCGCCCCTTTCTTGGGCAGATTTAATACTTCATCTTTGATAATTTCCAGATGAGTAATACTAAACAGGTAATCGAAGTCTTTATCATGCAGCTCAGTTTCATACCCTTTGATAAGGTCAATCACAGAGATAGATTTATTATGAGCCCATTGCCGAATCCTTGGTGCTGCAGTTATTACGCCATCAATACTATGATTCTTTGACAGTAAGACCTCACCACACTCTATTAATAGTGTATCTGCACCTATCAAATAACAACTAAATGATTCACCGCTCATTGAGTTTCTCCAGCACTTCCATTTCAGATTAAATATAAGACTAAATAAACCAGGTACAGAACCTAAGCATCATCTTCTATTTTTATTTACCAGTTCACATTACACATTGATTTAATTTCAAAATTACGCCATATGATGTGATTTTGGCTTACATTTTAGATGAGATAAAGTGTGAAGAAAATACCGATGAGGTGCAAGGCGAAAAGTAGATTTTTTGACAGAAGTCTAGTCTTTCTAGTCACATATCAAGATTGTTTGTATTCCAGTAATTTACAGCATTAGATTTTATCGAACTTGATCTATAGAAATACGTTTTAGTAATGATGTTTGTAACTCTATTTCTTTTTATACCCGATGAGTTAAAAGTGCGATTATTAACTTCGTTACTCTATCTCCATCCTGTAATCTGGTTTGCTTACGTTATCATCTAACACCCAATCATAGATTCTCCTGATGACTTTAGCCCTTCTTTCCCATGTATAGTATTTTTCAGCGTGTTTATGCGCCGATAGACTTAATCTTTGTCTAAGTTCCTGATCATCAACTAAAGTCTCCATCGCTTTACGAAACCCTTCAATATGAGATTGCCGATCACCAAGTGGGATTTTGATGCCACGATCAAAATCAACTAATTCTGCGGTTGGTCCATAATCGACAACCACATTGACAAGTCCCGCATACATTGATTCTACGACTACACCTGCACCAGAGTCACGAATAGACGGAAAGGGGAATACATCAGATTCTACCATCAGTTTTGCAACCTTCTTCTGTTCGATTTGCCCCATAAACGTAACTGTTTTCTCCAGGTTTGATTGTCTGACTAAGGATTTCAAATTTTCTAATTCCGGGCCGTGACCGACAATTATAAGATTATGCATACGAAGAATGTCACTCTGTGCGAAGGCAGAAATCACCACATCGATACACTTGAACGGGACGAGACGGCCAACGGTCAGAAACGTCAATTGATCTTTGTTAATTCGCTGCTTATAGGTAAATTGACCAGTGGAAACACCATTTTCAGGGAAATTAATAACATTGGGTAAGCTGTTTTTGGGTAATGTTTTTATGGTGTGTTTAAAAGCAGCGAGAACTGCACTCGCTTTAGCATAGGTGGAACCCATATAAGGGACATACTTGTTAAGATTTCGCACATACCTTAGCCATTCTTTTTCTTTGTGGAGTTCAGTCGTAAATTGGCTTGGATAAGGTAATCCTCCATTAACTGGTCCAAGTATGAATGGAATTGATACTTTACTTGAGAGATAACTGGGTACAGCTGAACTGATTGGCGTAATTCGATGAATTAAATCAATTTCACCTCGTGTAATTTCACTTTTAAATTTTTTCCAAATCAAATACTCGAAGTAGTAATGCTCGGGTAATCTAAGCAAGGTTGCTAATGAAGCATTAGCTTTCAAAAACTCAGATAGTTTATAAAATGGTTTGGCAACTCGCTCTGTATCCAAATAAATAACTTTTGCCTTACCAAGCCCTTTTTCTTCAATCGCTTTACGGTTTCTTACTTGAGTGACTACAATGGCCTCATCTACTTCGTCGGCTATTGCCTTGCACATGTTGTAGCCAACCAGAGGCTCAGAGAAAAAGTCTGGAGTACATTGATCTGCATATAAAAGGACTTTCATTGTAAAGGACACAAGTGGTTATGATTCATGAATTTTTCGAATTATAATTATCTATTAGCATGGGTAATCTGAGTATACAATTCATCCAAGCAATGTAAAGATCATTCCAGTAAGCTGCGTCTCAATATAAATGCATGTATATTTAGCTCTCATCATTCCTTATTCAGAAAGCTCATCATAGCGACACTCTATATGATTTCTATCCTACGAAGCTGTAATAGGTGAATTCAAATTTATATTAAACATTCCGCAAAACACTGTAATCAACAACCAGTATAATACTCGAACATGTTTAACTAAATATATCTACTTAAATGCTGTTAATATCAAATTAAAAGTATAATATTCATCAGAATATCATTTGGAGTGCTTCATGAGAGTATTACTTTTTCAGATCTATGGTAATAATCAAGTCTATCAACTTGAGTTAACATATAGTGTGTTATCTGCTTACGAATTCATACGTAGCAACAACTCTGATATCCACATGGTTCTGATATGCGATCCTCCAAATCAACGACAAGATCTTCCAGTGGAGAACATCGTCATCTCACCAGAACAGCTTTTAAACTGGCAGCTCGGTGGTCGATACAATCATGGGATGCAAGTATATGCATTCGAACATGTGCTAAAACACTTCAATGCACCCGTAGTAATGGTAGACACAGATACTATATTCATCAATCACCCTGAAATACTTTTCGAACGAGTATCTAAAGGTAGATCGCTTCTAAACGCTAAAGAAATGCCCCTGAAAAATCTACCAGAATGGCCAGAATGGGAAAGAATTATCGCCAAGTCTGGTGGAGAGATATCAAGAATACCAATTTCAAAAGATACCATTATGTACAACATTGGAGTGCTAGGACTCGATCCATCAGATATATCAATAATCAATGATGTAGAATCTATAATGAAAACGATATTGGATGAAAGTTCTGTTTTCACAGCAAACCAATTAGCCTATTCTATGGTTCTGGCAAAGCAGACCCAAGTGTCAGTCTGTGAAGACGTGGTACAACATTACTGGTCAGAAAATCGAGCGTACTATCGATATCAATTTGCGAGAATGTTTGCATCAGTCGCTAGCGGTTCATATCTCGAGTCATATGATATGGAGCTACCTAGACTAGAAAAGCGTCCGCCAACGTCAATTAAAAATCGAATCATAGCTAAACTAAAGCGCCTAACCGCTTGTCGGAGTGATGAATATAGATCAGCATTTCTAGCCTATTTGAGCGCACTGTCATGTCATCGCAATGACCCTGATCTTGCGAACGTTTGGGCAGAGCAGTCATTGAATATGTTGGTTTGGGGACTCAAAACACCAGTTACTAATGCTCATATGGATTTTACGTTATTCAATAAGAATGAACTAAAGAAACATAAATGGATGAATTCTAGTGTTCGAAATCGATGGCATGAATACTGGGGGGATAATGAAGAATTACATTAATAGAGAAAACATGTGAGAGTATTATTATTTCAAAATTATGGCTCGAATTTAGCTTACAAACTAGAGTTAACATATTGCGTATTGTCGGCTTATCAATTTCTTAAAAATGAACCAGAAAACATTCACCTCGCACTCATATGTGAAGACCACAATAAACGTCCAGATTTACCTGTTGAAAATCTCATAATTCCTAATGAATTAATTCATGATTGGCAACAAAATGGTACATATGTGCATGGCTTTCAAGCATATGCACTTGAATATGCTATTAAATATTTTAATGCGACTGTGATTCTTGTTGATACTGATACTGTTTTCCTCAATCACCCAAAATATCTATTTGAAAGGATCTCGCCAGGTAGAGCATTAATGAATGCGAAAGAATGTCCAATTAAGGAGCTTCCTGAATGGCCCGATTGGAAAAGTCTTTTACAAGAGACGAACGGGATGATTGGAAAGAGAACTGTTACTGAAGATTCGATAATGTATAACTCAGGAGTTCTAGGATTACATCCATCGGATTCTGATCTTCTATGTGAAGTACAGTCTATTATGAGATCTATTCTTGAGAAGAGTTCAGTCTTTACTGCCGTTCAATTAGCGTATTCACTAGTCTTAACTGAAGAGACTGATGTCGCAGTATGTGATGATATCATCAATCATTATTGGTCAGAAAATCGAGCATATTTCAGATATCAATTTGCTCGTATGTTTTCACCAATTGTAAGTGGTAAATTGCTTGACTCACTTGAATTCAAGCTGCCAGTATTACATGAAAATCCGCCTGTGAAGTTTCGTAATCGCCTCCTTTCACGCTGGAAAAAGTTGCATGGCGATTCTACTGAGGAATATCGATCGGCATATCTCGCCTATATTAGTGCGCTTTCATGTAAAAACGCTGACCCCGAATTAGCTAATGTATGGGCTGAACAAGCACTGAACATGTTAACTTGGGGCATAAAAAGAAGTATTTCTAATGCATATCTTGACTTTACTGCTTTCTCCGCAAGTGAAATTTCACAGCAAAATTGGATGAATCATGAGCTACGTGATCGCTGGATTGCGTATTGGGGGTAATTAGTATATTTAAGGCTAAATTGGATTATAGTTAGTTACATGCGCATCTGATGGAAACATTGATCAATTCTGATTAATGCTCTCACAAAAGTTTTGATAATTTCTTGAAGTTCTTAAGAAAGATTCATCCACCAAGTGTTTTACATCAGATAACTCTTTTGAATCAAGGGTGTTGAAACTCAGATCAGGTCTCTCTGCTATCTTCTTATAATAAACAGAGTGTTCGTTGTGATTAGCTAATAGATTGTTATTATATTTTTTAGTCTTTTCGATAAAACCATCAGCGAAATGATAATGATACAAAACACCTGTTATGTCAGCGATCGATAATTTATTTGAAGCATGAGGATGAGTGATTAAATCTGAGTCACCATCAACAAAGAATAAACAGTGTTTCGACAATCCATTATTTGTACCGAATACTTTTTTACGAATTCCTCCGAAGTAGATGTAATGTTCCGCTGTATTCAAGTTATCGCGTGTCCAATAAGCATATGCGACTTGATCGTAAGCAACTTTTTCAATATCTGTCACGTCGTACATCGAATAGTTAGTTCTGTCGAAAGGTTCATGTTTATATAAATTATTGTCATCGATTGATGAAAACATATCTAACATATGACAAATCAGCCCTGTATAGCCATTTGCTGATAGATACTTTATTAACCCATTTAGTTTGATTGTATTTAAATTGGGTAGATCGATAAATTCATCAATATCTACACATAAGCACCAATGATTAAGACCATATTTTTCGATTGCATATCTTCGCATTTCGCATTCGAAATCTTTAAAAGAAGCATCACTGTGTATGACATTCACATTATCGTATTTTGATACAGACTCTAATAGTGAATCACATGAGTTGTTATCGATGAAATAAAATAAATCTACTCCAATCTCAGTGTAATAATCTATAAATTCATTTATGAAGTATGTGCCATCTTTTAATAGGCAAAATAATATAATAGCGTCTTCAGACCGAGATCTTGCTGCTTCCTTAGTAGGTACGAAACTTCTGAGAACTCTATATTTATTTCTCAGTTGCTGAATGTATTTTGATATCTTTCTTGCAAGCATAGAATATTTTATCTCACGGGATATAATTTTTGTTATTTATTAACCAAAGCTGTCATTTATGATGACTCATCATAGTCAAGAGAGGTATTTAAATGAATTAATAGTAGTCACTTCTCTGATTTGAGTTGAACATACTACTGATTAAAAACAATATTACAGGCACGCTCCCAGGCTGTTTCTCTCACGATTAGCTCGACACTCTCCGTCACTTAATTTTACAAAATTCCCTCGCTTGAATATTTGAGATTCTGGTAACAGAGAAAAATCTCGCGACAAGGCGTTGCTATTATTAGCATCCACAAAACCAGCATTATTCACTAATAAATTAGAATCTGATACTGCATTCTCTGAATAATCTGTCAATAATTCCTGATTCCCTGACGCTGGATACGACACCAAGTTATTTCTCACTATCGTATCTGATACTTTCGGACCAATTGAGATCCCAACATCCTCCCAAGCTGAGGCGTTACCCTTATACATCGTATTGTTATACACACGATTACCCAATGGCGTGCTCTCTATACCCTGACGACCAATCACGATACCTCGATATCCACCCGCAGCGCCTGTGCCATCCAGAACATTGTTCCTGGCCGTCACATAACGACCACTAATCGTCAATCCAGCCTGAACATCAGGGGCCGCTCCCTGCGTACCAAACGACCCATAAAACCGATTCTTCTCAATCAACAGATCACTCAGATTTTCATTACTCGTATCATTCTGGGGACCAATAGTGACTGGCCAGGGACCCGAACTACCAAACACATTATTCGAGACCACCGTGAACTTCGTTCTAGTAGACAAGCCAGAATTACCTGTTGCAGCATAACTGCCAATTTGTGACTCAGTTGGACCATGAAACTTCAAAGCATGCAGACCACCGCCTGTGCTATAGCTGGCACCCGACAGGTGATTATGAGCAATCACACCCTGATATGACTGCCATACTCGTAGAATATGAGACGTCCGTGAATTTGAAACGATATTACCCATATAGGTCAGCTTCTCGCTTCCTATATAAGTTCCATAGCCTGTGGGCTCATTGATAATCGAAGATACGATCGAATTTTCAGCAATCCTATCTTGAGAGTCCTCTCGCCAGTGAGACAACGAAATCGCATCCCTAAACCCTGTCGTTCTTACTCGCAATACGAGCAGGCGTTGATAATCGACCGCAGCGCTTATCAAGGAGATGGTGCTCGACTCACCTGTAAACGTGATATCGGTAATCCGCCAATCCATCGTTTGGTTAACATAGACAAGCTCCTGGCTTCCACTGACATTGATCCGAGGGGCATTCGCACAGATCCCCTGCGCATTTGGCGATTGGCAGTTACCATATGCCCCTAGATGGAACGTCGATGTATTGTCTGAAAGGGGTATATAACCACTCCTTGACCACGCCGATCCCCTATGCAGCAATATACGGCGATCTGAGCCATCATAGTTAGCCATCTCTGACAAATCATCGGTTGTCACCTGGGTCGCACCTGCTGGACAGCCTGCAAAATCATTATTTGAGGTATCACTGATACAGGTTGTATCACTGCCTGAAAAATATACATCTGGCTCTGAAACAGTAATCGTAAAGGTATCGGTATCGATGACGCCTGAATCATCCCGAATCGTAAGGTTTACCGTATAAGTCCCACCTGATTCAAACACATGTGACGATACTGGCCCCGTGGCTGTGTTCTTCGACTTACCAGTCGTTCCCCAGGTACCAGATGACGAATCGCCAAAGTCCCATGAATACTCTAAATCGTGGAAATCACGACTTGTCTCAGTGCTATTTGAGAAGCCTGCTGTGAACAGTACGCTAAGCGGGGCAACACCTGATGTCCTGCTCGCGGCGCGGAGAATTTCATTTACCTTTGGTGATGCTTTTTGATGAGTGGTTGTTTGTAAACGATCATCACCATTACTACATCCAGTACATATGGCGATGTGGCTAATCAGACTCGCTAGTATAAATGCCCTGCAGGTTCCTACATTCATTGCCAGTAAGATAATATCGTGTAAAGGTAAGATAGTATCTCATCGGCAGCCAATAAATAAAGATAAATCGCGAATTGCGACAGCCTATACCTAGCATTATTATCGCTAAATATAGGCTGTATTAATGACCAGTTAGTGAGATTGTCCTGTTACTGGTAATGATACGCACCTAAGCTATAGGTACCCGTTCTCATAACATCACGTATGTCATCAAACACGGGGACAACCGTTCCCAAATTGATAGCCGGCGAGCTTGATTGAAGTGAAAAATCTCGCGACAAGGCGTTGCTATTATTAGCATCCACAAAACCAGCATTATTCACTAATAAATTAGAATCTGATACTGCATTCCCTGAATAATCTGTCAATAATTCCTGGTTCCCTGACGCTGGATACGACACCAAGTTATTTCTCACTATCGTATCTCTTGCACTCGTCCCAACAGAGATTCCTGCGTCCTCCCAAGCTGAGGCGTTACCCTTATATATCGTATTGTTATACACGCGATTACCCAATGGCGTGCTCTCTATACCCTGACGACCAATCACGATACCTCGATATCCACCCGCAGCGCCTGTGCCATCCAGAACATTGTTCCTGGCCGTCACATAACGACCACTAATCGTCAATCCAGCCTGAACATCAGGGGCCGCTCCCTGCGTACCAAACGACCCATAAAACCGATTCTTCTCAATCAACAGATCACTCAGATTTTCATTACTCGTACCATTCTGAGGACCAACGGTGACCATCAATGGACCCGAGCTACCAAACACATTATTCGAGACCACCGTGAACTTCGTTCTAGTAGACAAGCCAGAATTACCTGTTGCAGCATAACTGCCAATTTGTGACTCAGTTGGACCATGAAACTTCAAAGCATGCAGACCACCGCCTGTGCTATAGCTGGCACCCGACAGGTGATTATGAGCAATCACACCCTGATATGACTGCCATACTCGTAGAATATGAGACGTCCGTGAATTTGAAACGATATTACCCATATAGGTCAGCTTCTCGCTTCCTATATAAGTTCCATAGCCTGTGGGCTCATTGATAATCGAAGATACGATCGAATTTTCAGCAATCCTATCTTGAGAGTCCTCTCGCCAGTGAGACAACGAAATCGCATCCCTAAACCCTGTCGTTCTTACTCGCAATACGAGCAGGCGTTGGTAATCATAAGCAGCACTTATCAACGAGGCCGTGTTCGAATCACCTGTAAACGTGATATCGGTAATCCGCCAATCCATCGTTTGGTTAACATAGACAAGCTCCTGGCTTCCACTGACATTGATCCGAGGGGCATTCGCACAGATCCCCTGCGCATTTGGCGATTGGCAGTTACCATATGCCCCTAGATGGAACGTCGATGTATTGTCTGAAAGGGGTATATAACCACTCCTTGACCACGCCGATCCCCTATGCAGCAATATACGGCGATCTGAGCCTTCATAATTAGCCATCTCTGACAAATCATCGGTTGTCACCTGGGTCGCACCTGCTGGACAGCCTGCAAAATCATTATTTGAGGTATCACTGATACAGGTTGTATCACTGCCTGAAAAATATACATCTGGCTCTGAAACAGTAATCGTAAAGGTATCGGTATCGATGACGCCTGAATCATCCCGAATCGTAAGGTTTACCGTATAAGTCCCACCTGATTCAAACACATGTGACGATACTGGCCCCGTGGCTGTGTTCTTCGACTTACCACTCGTTCCCCAGGTACCAGATGACGAATCGCCAAAGTCCCATGAGTACTCTAAATCGTGGAAATCACGACTTGTCTCAGTGCTATTTGAGAAGCCTGCTGTGAACAGTACGCTAAGCGGGGCAACACCCGATGTCCTGCTCGCGGCGCGAGGAATATCTGTACTTCCACCACCACCAGGATTATTCACAGGATTGATTGTTACACTGACAGTGTCTGAATCATCGGCGCCCTCATCATCAGTTACTTGTAGCTGGAATGTTAGCGTTGTGGCCGTATCAACATCTGGTGCAATAAAGCTGGCAATCGCTGAGTTTGCGTTGTTTATCGCGACCGAAGGACTACCCGCGATTTGGGACCAGGAATAACTGACTACTGAACCATCAGAATCAAAACTCGCTGTGCCATTCAACTGAACACTTAAATTCTCATTGGCACTGAAGTCGTTCCCAGTGACTGCTGTTGGTGCCTGATTTGGCGATGTGTCGAATACTGTCACAGTGACAGTATCTGAATTAACTGCACCCTCATCATCAGTCACGGTTAACTGGAAAGACAGTGGTGTGTCATTATCCACCTCGGGGGCTGTGAAAGAGGCCACCGCCTGACTGGCATTGACCAGCGAGACGCTTGGGCCTGAAGTCTGTGACCAGGAGTAACTGGCAATAGTGCCGTCCGAATCGCTACTCGCATTACCATCCAGTAGTACCTGGGTGTTTTCTTCGGCACTGAAATCAGCAGGAGCTACTGCAGTGGGTGCGTCATTATCTGCGTTATTGGTAACGGAAATTGTAATGATGCCTGTGTCGGTGGCATTAGCACCATCAATGACAGTTAATTGTAGTCTTAATTGCGAATCTTCCGTTACTTCTGGAGCTGTGAATGACAAAATGGCTTGATCAGTACCCGTAAGTACGGTACTGGGGCCTGATATTAATGTCCAACGATAACTGGCAATTTCTCCATCAGGGTCGTTGCTAGCACTTCCATCAACAGTCACTGCAGTATTCTCAACAACAGTAAAATCATTAGGCACTACCGCAACAGGCCTTTGATTTGCATTAGTATTCAAGATAACTACGATGATTTCATCAGTATCAACTGCGTTGGCATTGTCTGTTACTGTTAGTTGAAATCTAAATTCGGTATGCGCACTAACCTCAGGAGCTCTAAAAGATGTTATTGCTTGATTCGTAGCGTTCATGGTCACTGCAGGACCGGCTGTTTGACTCCAACGATAGCTAGAAATAGTGCCATCAGTGTCACTACTGCCGTTACCGTTTAAAATGACTATAGAATCTTCGTCGGCATTAAAATCAGTGCCCGCATTGGCATTCGGTGCCTCATTATTCTCTAAATTAATAACAACAACATTCACAGTATCAGAGTCTGATGCGTTGTTATTATCCGTAACTGTCAATTGGAAGCTTAGCTGCGTATTAGCATCTACATCTGGCGCAGTAAACGTTGCTGTCGCAGAATTCGCATTAGTTAGCGTGACACTCGGACCTGAAACCTGTGTCCAACTATATCCTACGATTGTCCCATCACTATCTGAACTCGAGCTGCCATTCAGTACGACAGTAGAATTTTCATTTGCGTTAAAATCATTACCTGCAACAGCTGATGGAGCCTGATTAGGATTGACCGAGGTAGCTCTAACAGTTACTGAGACAGAGTCTGAACTTGTAGCACCATCGTTATCGGTAATGGTCAAGCGAAATGTCAACGTAGTATTTGAACTTACTTCTGGTGCTACAAATGATGCTCTCTCCTGAGTAGCATTTGATATAGAGACACTTTGGCCTGAAAGTTGAGTCCAACGATAACTAACGATGTTTCCGTCTGGGTCAGAACTACCACTTCCGTCCAGAGAGACAGAAGTATTCTCATTGGCACTAAAATCATTTCCTGAGTCAGCAATAGGGGCTTGGTTTACATAGAGAACAGTGACAGAAACTGTATCCGAGTGTGTCGCACCCTGATTATCAGTTACCGTTAATCGAAAACTTAGCTGTGTGTCCGCTGACACATCAGGGGCAGTAAAGGAAGCAACTGCCTGACTAGCATTTGAAATGGTGACAGATTGGCCCGAGATCTGCGCCCAACTGTAGCTATTAATCACACCATCTGAATCAAAACTAGCACTCCCGTCAAGAGTAACGGTTGAGTTCTCATCAGCTGTAAAATCATCAACAATTGATGCCACTGGGGGAGTATTTGTTGAGATAGTGCTAGAAGTCTGCTGGGTACTGTCCTCACCACCACCACCTCCACAGGCTGTAAGAGTGAAGAGAAGAGTTGCTGTAATATAAATTTTTCTGAAAGTATTCATTTTTTATACACCGGATTAGTTTGGATATCTCGCTACCGGTGAATATTAGTGTATGAAATATGAAAATAATGTGAATTAGTCGTGATTTTGAAAGTTTTCGCCTGTCCCACACCATGATGAGGGAATAGTAATAATGTGCTAAATGATTGCATCTTTATGTTTTACCGGGACTTTTGATGCAGTTTGCATCAAATTCCATAGTGTGATTAGAAATTATTTCGCATTACTAGCAAATCTATAAAAACTCTGGATGTACACCTCTGTCACTGGTAATGATACGCACCTAAGCTATAGGTACCCGTTCTCATAACATCACGTATGTCATCAAACACGGGGACAACCGTTCCCAAATTGATAGCCGGCGAGCTTGATTGAAGTGAAAAATCTCGCGACAAGGCGTTGCTATTATTAGCATCCACAAAACCAGCATTATTCACTAATAAATTAGAATCTGATACTGCATTCCCTGAATAATCTGTCAATAATTCCTGGTTCCCTGACGCTGGATACGACACCAAGTTATTTCTCACTATCGTATCTCTTGCACTCGTCCCAACAGAGATTCCTGCGTCCTCCCAAGCTGAGGCGTTACCCTTATATATCGTATTGTTATACACACGATTACCCAATGGCGTGCTCTCTATACCCTGACGACCAATCACGATACCTCGATATCCACCCGCAGCGCCTGTGCCATCCAGAACATTGTTCCTGGCCGTCACATAACGACCACTAATCGTCAATCCAGCCTGAACATCAGGGGCCGCTCCCTGCGTACCAAACGACCCATAAAACCGATTCTTCTCAATCAACAGATCACTCAGATTTTCATTACTCGTACCATTCTGAGGACCAACGGTGACCATCAATGGACCCGAGCTACCAAACACATTATTCGAGACCACCGTGAACTTCGTTCTAGTAGACAAGCCAGAATTACCTGTTGCAGCATAACTGCCAATTTGTGACTCAGTTGGACCATGAAACTTCAAAGCATGCAGACCACCGCCTGTGCTATAGCTGGCACCCGACAGGTGATTATGAGCAATCACACCCTGATATGACTGCCATACTCGTAGAATATGAGACGTCCGTGAATTTGAAACGATATTACCCATATAGGTCAGCTTCTCGCTTCCTATATAAGTTCCATACCCTGTGGGCTCATTGATAATCGAAGATACGATCGAATTTTCAGCAATCCTATCTTGAGAGTCCTCTCGCCAGTGAGACAACGAAATCGCATCCCTAAACCCTGTCGTTCTTACTCGCAATACGAGCAGGCGTTGGTAATCAAAAGCAGCGCTTATCAACGAGGCCGTGTTCGAATCACCTGTAAACGTGATATCGGTAATCCGCCAATCCATCGTTTGGTTAACATAGACAAGCTCCTGGCTTCCACTGACATTGATCCGAGGGGCATTCGCACAGATCCCCTGCGCATTTGGCGATTGGCAGTTACCATATGCCCCTAGGTGGAACGTCGATGTATTGTCTGAAAGGGGTATATAACCACTCCTCGACCACGCCGATCCCCTGTGCAGTAATATACGGCGATCTGAGCCTTCATAATTAGCCATCTCTGACAAATCATCGGTTGTCACCTGAGTCGCACCTGCTGGACAGCCTGCAAAATCATTATTTGAGGTATCACTGATACAGGTTGTATCACTGCCTGAAAAATATACATCTGGCTCTGAAACAGTAATCGTAAAGGTATCGGTATCGATGACGCCTGAATCATCCCGAATCGTAAGGTTTACCGAATAAGTCCCACCTGATTCAAACACATGTGACGATACTGGCCCCGTGGCTGTGTTCTTCGACTTACCAGTCGTTCCCCAGGTACCAGATGACGAATCGCCAAAGTCCCATGAATACTCTAAATCGTGGAAATCACGACTTGTCTCAGTGCTATTTGAGAAGCCTGCTGTGAACAGTACGCTAAGCGGGGCAACACCTGATGTCCTGCTCGCGGCGCGAGGAATATCTGTATCCCCTCCATCAGGATTACTCACAGGATTGATTGTTACACTGACAGTGTCTGAATCATCGGCGCCCTCATCATCAGTTACTTGTAGCTGGAATGTCAGCGTTGTGGCCGTATCAACATCTGGTGCAATAAAGCTGGCAATCGCTGAGTTTGCGTTGTTTATCGCGACCGAAGGACTACCCGCGATTTGGGACCAGGAATAACTGACTACTGAACCATCAGAATCAAAACTCGCTGTGCCGTTGAGCTCGATACTCAAGTTTTCATTAGTACTAAAGTCATCACCAGCCACAGCTGTCGGCGATTGATTTGATGACGGGTCGAATACTGTCACTGTGACAGAATCTGAATTGACTGCGCCATCATTGTCCGTCACGGTTAACTGGAAAGACAGTGGTGTGTCATTATCCACCTCGGGGGCTGTGAAAGAAGCCACCGCCTGACTGGCATTGACCAGCGATACGCTTGGGCCTGAAGTCTGTGACCATGAGTAGGAGCTGATCGTGCCATCAGGATCGTTACTCGCATTACCATCCAGTAGTACCTGGGTGTTTTCTTCGGCACTGAAGTCTGTCGGGGCTACTGCGTTTGGCGTTACATTTGGAGTCTGTGTTATTGGGCCAGAACTACTCTCTGTACCCCCACCGCCACATCCAACTAGTGACAATATAAGAAGTAGGACTAACCAAATTCTATACATTTTGTTGAAAGCAGTTCTTGTTGTTACTTCGTCATCAAAATTATGGGATTTTTCATATTTCTTAACGGATAAGTTGTACATTTAATTTCCAGTTTAGTCTTGATGTCTTATCAGGCTATTAACAGAGCCAGTATTAATCAGTTTTTACCATTTCAACATGTAGTATTACTGTGAACTACTTACAGATTTTAGAGAATTAATAATTAATTTATCGATGCAGATCATACTTAATTTCTGATTAAAACTCACTATATAAGAGGCCATTGCCCGAAGATTTAGAACCCTTTTGCTATTGTTTCTGGATGTAAAATTCTCTTTGAGTTCCATTTGAATTTAGCAGCCACTTATCGCAACTCAACAGGCAAGCGATGATTATCAATGATAGACTATTTAAGGAGTCGTTAGGAATCTGGTCGATTAAGATCATTGCGACGATTAGCATGTGAATTGCAATCGGTTTATCTGATTGATTGTGCTTATTATTGTGCAGTAGTTTAAATCCGCGAAAAATAGATACGAAACTAAGTCCAAATAGACAAATAAATCCTAATATTCCGTTACTTCCTAAAACCAGGATCCACTTCCCATCTGGTACAGAACCATACAGCATTCCTCGCCCCCAACCTCCCCAGCCGAACAAAAATTTCTGCCTGGCGTGCTCAAGCATCTGATTTTCATGATAAAACCTGAAACTAAGAGAATCAGCTCTTTGAGGATCTACGGCAGCAATATTATCCAGCAACATTTCATGTGGGAATAAGTCTAAAAGTGATAATAATGGATAGAAAATCACAATGCTTATGAGGCACAGAGAGAGTTTAGCCGTCATTTTTGCTGGTAAAAATAGAACACTGAAGAATAGGATTAATCCTAACATGAGCGAACCAAATGATTTTTGCGCAATGAGAATAAGTAGAAAATAGAGCAATACCATAATCATCGGTATTCCAAATATTTGTTTATGATTATTTTTCCAGAGAACTGAAATTGCTCCAATCGAAATAACTATAAATATCGCTACAACCAGCCCATGACCAAGGAAGACTACAGCTCTAAAACCGTCACCACGCATCTGTTGAACAAAATCATGAGGAAAAAACCCATATATCAAATTATGTAGTTGAGGACTCATCCTAATTTCAAAGAGGATAAGAACACTGTAAAAAAGTGCTGAAATGGTGAGTATTTTGAATAGTTCTTCCTGCGAAGATCGTGTATTGAGGACTTGCATGCCGAGAATTAAAGGTATTAGATACAAATAGCTATTTATTAATGCTGACACCGTATCGTGTGCTGATAAACCTGGAGTCCAAAAAGCTCCATTAAACACAGGTTCTTGGTTTGATAAAGTTGTAATAATTGGCAGTATTAACAAGGCAATTACAAATTTTCGCTCAATTCCATTGGGCGGTATAAAAGAGACTGGTACTTTTTTAATTAATATACAGCCGATAACTAAAGAAAGGCTTATTATTGAACTTTTATCTATCGATGGAATTAGCGCAAAATCGATACTAAAGTTGGCTGGCAGTACTAAATACCCTCCGATAACTGTGATGACAAATGCTGGAACCAGTTTTAAATTACTGAATAATACGATGGAGATAAAAGGCCATCCGATGAGCATGATATAGGCAAAAATATTTGGCATTTTATATCAAGAATAAATAATAACGCATTTTATAAATTATAGATTCCATGAGAATCATTCGATTTTGTGTATTTACGAAAATCATGATGATTGACAACCCAACAAGGTATGCAAGGTTGTCAAACACAGATAGATTTCAGTGATTGTTAGGAGAGTCTTAATCACATAACAGAGACAAATAATACTAGCTAATCACTATCATCAGACAACGAGAGCGTAAACTTCTTAAACTCTGCATTCTTAGATAAATTATCATAATCATCTGATAGCATCATTTTGCCAGATTCTAGCCATAATATCTGATCACAATTTCTAATAGTGCTTAAGCGATGTGCAATCATGATTATTGTCCGCTCTCCTTTCATATTGTAGATTGCATTCATTACATTAGCCTCCGTTCGATTATCTAATGCACTCGTTGCTTCATCAAATATCAAAACTTGGGGATTATTATAGAGTGCTCGAGCTATTCCAATTCGCTGCCTTTGACCGCCACTCAACCTAACACCCGACTCACCTACAATAGTGTCATACTGTTCATCTAGTTTAGAAGCGACATAGCTATGAAGATCAGCTTTTTTTGCTGCTTCAACAACTCTAGACATATCTATTTCTTGCTTTGGCGTACCAAAGGCGATGTTTGATGCAATTGTATCGTCTACAATAAATATTTTCTGTGGTACATAACCTACTAATTTTTGCCAGTTTCTAACATTATTTTTATCTATCTTCTGTTCGTCAACAAGTACATCTCCACTTGTTGGTGTCAAGAAGCCTAGCAATATATCAGCTAGAGTAGATTTCCCAGAGCCACTAGAACCAACTATTCCTATTGTGCTATTCGCCTCTATTGACCAGGTTAATTCGTGGATTGCCGGTACAGATGTATTTGGGTATACAAATACCAAGTCTCTGAAAGAAATTTGCTTCTGGATATTAATGTCTTCTTGTTGGAGAGTGTGCATTGAAGCTTCTTTGTTTGATTCATCAGAGTATCCTTCCAAGGTAGACAAAACACTCTCAAGAGCAGGTAACTCAAGCCGCATCCCAGAGATAGATTTATAAACTCCTTGCATAGCAGGCATTAATCTGTAGCCGGCAAGTGCGTATAGTGAGATCGTGGGGAGGAGCATTTGAAAATTGTCGGTGATTGAAACAAAGTAGATCGTGATTATTACGATACCACCAAACGCAAGTGATTCCAGAACGTATCTTGGTAGGATAAAGGAAAGGTGGGCAAATACCTGTCTTTTCTTCAACTCAGTAGAATAATGTTTAAATGCAGCGAGATATTCTTTTTCTTTAGCAAGAAGTTTCACTTCTTTAATCCCTCGAAGCGCTTCGGTGATAACTCTTAACCTACTTGCATAAAGACTCTCTAATTCTTCGCCTGACTCTTTGATTCTTCGCTGTAATAGTTTGAGTATTAAAGCATAAACTGAGGCTAGTGTTACTCCAACGGATAAGGCGACAACTGGATCAACAAAAAGGAGTAGCAACAATATAGTAAATGCGGTGAAGCCGTGGGCTAAAAGTTCTATAAAATCTTTGAGGAAGTTTTGTATCGCCCGAATGATCTCATTTGTTAGCGTGTTAATTAATTCTGAGCTGTTAATAGATATATGAAAGAGATAATCCTCAGAAATAAATGAGCTTAACAATCGTTCAGAGACATCATGAAACAAGCTAAAAACAAACTTGTGAGTTATCCATATTGTTAGTGAGATGAATGCGTTTGAAATTACGATTAATATAAAGACCAAAATACCTAATAAAGTGACAAGGTCTCGTGGTTCACTTAATTGCAAAAAGTCTACAATCAGGCTTAAATATTCATTTCTTTCAATAACAGATACATCAGATGCCACCGCAATGAACGGGAATATAGAGGCAACACCGATCAGTTGAAGTAATCCTGAAACTACAACGGATACTAGCACTATTGCAAAAATCCTTTTCTCTCTGATAGTTAGAAGAGAGAATAATCGTGATATGTTATTTATCATTAATAGTTCAACACCTGTGAAGTTATTATTAGTTCATCCGAATTCATTGAAGTAGTTATTAAGTTAATTTTCTGAGAATTTGAAATTTACCTTGATTGTAATAATTAATAGAGAGCCTCAGCTCACATCATTGCTCATGTGAAACGCCTATTAATAACATCAGAATTGCTAATGCATTTGTGAATAATACTACATATTTCTTTTATTTGACTTTCAGACACAGAGGTACCTGTAGGCAAGCAGACAACTTTACTCGTTAATGTTTCTGTCTCGAGCAGCTTGGCGTTAACGTCGGCGTATAGCGTCTTATATGGCTGCATTTTATGACAACCAGGATGAAAGTATCGTCTTGCTATAATATTCTCTGCATGTAAAGCATCAATTAGTGTATCTCTGCTTAGTCCAAATTCTGCCTTATCCACTTCTATCACAATGTATTGAAAATTATTTCGTTGATATTCATCATAGGAAATTATTTTAATCCCAGGAATTTCTGACAAACCAACTTTATACAAGAAATAGTTGTTTCTGTTAACTCTTATAAAATCTTCCATTGATTCTAATGACGTAATGCCCATGGCAGCAGATACTTCATGCATCTTCCCATTTGTGCCAACACAAATTACATTGTCATAACCTGGGCCAAAACCAAAGTTCTGCAACAATCGAACCTTCTCTGCCAGTTCGTCGTTATTTGTTACTACAGCACCGCCTTCAAATGTATTGAGAAATTTAGTCGCATGAAAGCTGAAAATTTCTGCTTCGCCAAGATTTCCTATCATGATATCTTGATATGAGCATCCAAAAGCATGAGCTGCATCATACATAATTTTTAAGTCATGTTTCTTAGCAATAGCTGATAACTGATCATTATCACAAGGTCGCCCCCAGATATGAACTCCGATAATGCCTGATGTATTTGGAGTGATTAACGCCTCAACCCTACTAGGATCAATATTGTGCGTTTCAGGTTTAATGTCACAGAATACCGGAGTAATTCCGTGCCACTGAAGTGCATGCGGCGTTGCTGCGAATGTGAACGAGGGAACGATTACCTCTCCTGATAGATCCAATGCTCGAATAAGTATTTCAAGTGCGATCGTACCATTTGTCATCGCAATACAGTGTTTTGCCCCAGTCAGAGACTCAATCTCTCTCTCAAATCTTTGTACGTACTTTCCATTGTTTGTGAGCCACTTCCGTTCGTAGATGTCGTTCAACCGATCGTGTAATACTTCTGTATTTCCGATGTTTGGGCAACCAACATGCAGTGGTTCAGCGAACGCAGGGTCGCCACCTAATATGGCGAGTTTTTTTTCTGTTGATATTCCATTCTTTTCCACTTAATGGTTCCCTTCAGACAGGATACTGCTTGAGTCAAAGTACTCTAAAAGGATAGTACTCCCTTGAGCCATAGAATTCTATGAGTTCTGCGTCGTATTCAATATTCTATCAACATCATGCTATGCTCGATATAATGTCGCCAAACAAGCATGATAATTCAATGTATGAAAACCATGTAGCGGTACGATCTGAGCATTGGGGTATTGGTTCGCTTTAGCTGAGCGAATATCCTTCCCACTAAATTTCAATAATACTTGCTTAGGCTCAATGTTTAAGCCAACACCCAGAAGCTTTAAATACGACTCTTTAGCAGTCCAGATCTGATAGAAAAATTGTGTTGCTAATTCACCATCCAAGCAACGATATCGGGAATATTCATCAGATGTCATGACATGCTTCGCCGTTTCAGTCTCATCAGGAAATGGCACCAATTTTTCTATATCGACACCCAATTCATCTCGATTTGAGAATGCATATATTGCCAAATCATCAGAATAACTGACATTAAAATGCAGACTGCGATCCGCTATAAATGGTTTACCATATTTATTTTGATTGATTACAAGATCCTTAATATCACAGCCAATTTGATTTGCTAGGAGAATTCTGAACATGGCAGTTCTAATGGCATACCTATTTCTAAGTTTCTCATTCTTAAACGCTTTTCTCCGGGAATCTTCAGATGGTGTAAGAATAGCAATCGCTTCATTGAGTTGAATGGTGCTCTGTTTATGTACATCAACCAAAAAGTAATCAATACACTGTTCAGACAGTGTATGTTTCATTGGAAAATCAGGTAAACTTTGAGTGCGTATCATCTTATCAATGGAAATAACTTATTAATGGTGGCACAGTTCAGCTCTAGTGCGACCGTGCATCTTACATTACTTGGAGAACAATGTATTGAACACTAATAAAATAGCCTATCTATCAATGGACTCTCTCGATGACTTTGAATGTTATGACTCTCTCACCTTCGAGCCGATGCGTAGGCATGGATATGAAGTCTCGGAAGTTTCATGGCGTCAGAGCGTTGATTGGTCTGAGTTTGACTATGTCATAATTCGTTCGCCCTGGGACTATCAGGATGATTCTGAGGCATTCATTAATACCCTGATTGATATTCAAGCCTCAAGTGCGGTTTTACTCAATCAATTTGATATTGTGAAGTGGAATATCAACAAGCACTATCTACGCGATCTAGAGGCCAAGGGTGTTCAAATCGTCCCGACTCACTGGGGGAATGATTTAACTGAGTCAAGCCTGGAGAACGCCTATAAGGATTTTAACAGCACTGAAATCATCATCAAACCGGCAGTAAGTGCAAATGCAGATGACACATTTAGGATACAACGAGCTCAACAAGCAGATTTCATTCGATCCAATTGCGATAAATTTCAGTTGCGTGATCACTTAATCCAACCATTTATGCAAGCTATTACGGATGAAGGCGAGTTTTCATTATTCTATTTCAATGGCGAGTTAAGTCACTGCATCCTAAAAACACCAAAAGAAGACGATTTCAGGGTTCAGGAAGAACATGGAGGCCGGTTAAAACTCATTAATAATCCAGAACCAGAGCTACTGAAATGCGGCTCAATCTGTTTAGGTGCTATTCCAGAGAAATTGCTGTTTGCTCGATTGGATTTCGTGAGACATCTGGATTCTTTCGCACTAATGGAGGCGGAATTGATAGAACCTTCTCTTTATTTCAACATGGATCCAGAATCTCCTTCTCGGTTTGCGAATGCCTTTGCCAGTTATGTGAATGAGCTGCAGAAGTAATTCTCCGATAATTCGCATCTAGATTTAGTCAAATGATGAACAATAGAGTCCTGATTGTTAAAACATCATCACTTGGGGATGTTATCCACACACTCCCAGCACTCTCAGATGCAGCTGAGGCTATTGATGATGTTCAATTTGACTGGGTGATAGAGGATAGTTATTCCGAAATTCCACAGTGGCATCCAGCTGTAAATTCTGTGATTCCTGTCAAACTCAGATCATGGCGCAGAGCGCCCATCAAAACGCTATTCTCAGACGAATGGCGAAGATTTAAATCGCTAATTGCAATGAATGATTATGATGCTGTGATAGATGCACAAGGACTGCTGAAAAGCGCTATTTTATTACCTAAAACAACAGGACCAAGCTTTGGCCTGGACAATAAATCTGCTCGGGAACCGATAGCCAGTTGGTTCTATGACAATAAGATTTATGTTCCGAAAAACCTACATGCTGTCGAAAGAACACGCCGTTTATTTGCTAAATCCTTAAACTATAATATTCCTGAAGCAATGGGGAGGTATGGCATTCAGAATAATTTCAAGGGTTCAGATGTAAAGCCTTACATCGTACTCATGCATGGCACAACCTGGGAGAGTAAACACTATCCTGAAGCCTATTGGCATGGCATCATTAAAGCGGCGTTGAATGAAAATATTCAGATCAAGCTTTTGTGGGGTGATAAGGTAGAGTATTCGAGGGCTAACCGGTTGGCAGGAGACAATGACTCTATCGAAGTTATGCCAAAGATGCGGTTAGCGGATATTGCTTCATTACTAGCATCAGCACAGGGCGCGATCGCTGTAGATACAGGTCTCGGCCACCTAGCCGCAGCCGTCGAGTGTCCAACGATTTCATTGTTTACATCAACAAACCCAGGACTGTCTGGTGCTTATGGTTCAAGTCAGAAACATCTCTATGCTGACTATCACTGTGCTCCCTGCATGAAAAGAGTTTGTATTGAGCCGGCAAAAACACAGTCAATCAGTGGAGAAAAAATATCCATTACCCCACCGTGCGCCACCACTATTCCGCCTGATATTGTCTGGAAATCTTTCATGGAATTAACACAATCTCTTTAAGCAGATTGATGTTACTGTTAGAATCTCACTCTCGAAAAATAGTGTGGAACTCCTATGAGCGAATCTGATCGTCAATTATCTCTAAGCTATAAAGATGCTGGAGTCGATATTGATGCTGGCAACGCCTTAGTCGAGCGTATTAAGAAGACCGCTCAATCAACTCGACGGCCCGAGGTTTTATCAGGGTTAGGTGGCTTTGGCGGACTATTCTCGTTACCTAGTGGCTACAAAGAACCAGTCCTGGTGAGTGGTACCGATGGTGTTGGCACCAAACTCAGACTCGCAATTGATTTGAATATTCACGACACGATCGGTATCGATCTGGTAGCCATGTGTGTGAACGATCTCATCGTTTGTGGTGCTGAACCACTTTTTTTCCTGGACTATTACGCAACTGAATCACTCGATGTCGACATAGCTTCTGCTGTCGTGGCCGGTATTGGAAAAGCCTGTATAGAGTCTGGCACGGCACTCATTGGTGGTGAGACTGCCGAAATGCCGGGAATGTATGCCAAAGGTGACTATGATTTGGCAGGTTTCTGTGTCGGGATTGTAGAGAAGTCTAAAATAATAGATGGTAGCTCTGTCAGAAACGGCGATATGCTTATCGCCATCGGCTCATCAGGACCACATTCAAATGGCTATTCCCTGATTCGTAAAGTGCTTGAAGTCAGTGGCGCTGATATCCAGGAAGACTTTTATGGCAGGCCACTCGGTGAAGTACTCCTGGAACCCACAAAACTCTATGTTAAATCAATTCTCGCGCTTCTGCGTGAGGAGTCGGTACATG
Organism: Enterobacterales bacterium; assembly: GCA_965250035.1. GTDB lineage: Bacteria > Pseudomonadota > Gammaproteobacteria > Enterobacterales > CAXRAF01. Next base: position 1,525,130 of record OZ252282.1, read on the forward strand.
CCATTGCGCATATCACAGGTGGTGGATTATTAGAAAACGTGCCACGTGTGTTACCCAAAAACAGCAAAGCAGTTATCGATACACAGAGCTGGTCGTGGCCGGAAATATTCAGCTGGCTACAAGAAAAGGGGAATATCAACGAACGAGAAATGTACCTCACCTTTAACTGTGGTGTTGGCATGATAGTCGCAGTTTCTGAGGAGCATGTGGAAGACTCTCTGAATCTATTACGCTCCACGGGTGAACAAGCCTGGGTCGTGGGGCACATAGCCCATAAAGAGAACGGCGAAGACGCCGTTCAATTAATCTAAGCGTGTCTGATAAGTTAAATCTAGTCGTATTAATTTCCGGCAGTGGCTCGAACTTGCAATCGATCATTGACGCAATCGAAATCGGCGAATTAAATGCGACCATCAGCGCTGTTATTAGCAATGTTCCTGATGTACGGGGCCTAAAACGGGCGATAAAACACAATATTCACGCTATTTGTTTGCCGCATACAGATTTTGATAGTCGAATCGAATTTGACTCTGAGCTTCAGAGGACTATCGACTCCTTCTCACCAGACTTAGTAATTCTCGCAGGTTTCATGCGTATCCTTGGTAAAGAAATTAGCCGGCATTACCGGGGTAAGATGTTGAATATCCACCCATCCCTTCTGCCCAAATATCCAGGGTTACACACGCATCAAAAAGTTCTGGATGCTGGCGAAAAAGAGCATGGAACAAGCATTCATTATGTCACTGAAGAGCTTGATGGTGGCCCAATCGTCTATCAACGATCATTTGTTATTGAAGCCACCGATACAGCGGAGACGTTATTCGATAAAGTACAAAAACTGGAACATCAAATGTACCCTCAGGTAATCGGTTGGATCGCAGATAAGCGCCTGCAATACATTGATTTGAAGCCAACATTTGATGATGAGCCAATCGGACCAAATGGCGTATCTCAGCACTAGGCCTTTTCGAACCTCAAAGCGCTGTTGTTAATCACTACCCCCAAATAGTATAAAAACCCTACCCATAAAAATGTGGTTCCAACCATCTCTATGGTTTCTTCTACCACTTTTAATGTGTGGGGTATCAAATAGGTTTCCTCGATTAATAGTGCTTCTTCAATACAAGAGTAAATTAATTCTGCGTCATCCATTCCTTCAATAAAGTCAATGCCTTGGGAAACGATCCAGCAAGAGAAACCCGTAAAAACGTATCTGAATAGACTATGCGGATGCATCACACGCCAGAAATGATAGGTGAGATAGATCCCGAATACGACATAAAATGGCGCAATGTATGAGTGCCATGAATATGACAAACTATTACCTTCAGTATCACCGTAAATCAGGTTATCAATAGCACTACCCAGCTTTTCATGGATCTCCATCGCATCATCAATCCCTATCCATATGAAAAAGCTACCAGCGACCAACCAGCTAAAATAAGGCAATCTCGATGTGGCGTTTTTTTGTAATAAACCAATGATTATGGCAGTCAAACCCATTAATTGTGTCTGAGTCGAGGCGAACCAGGTGGGGATTGATAACTCCCTCGCGATATTCCAAATCCTACGGATATTAAGCTCATTAAACACATCCAAGTAATTGAATATGATATCTGCCAAAACCAGTGTACCTTCGATAACTAAGCAAACGACCAATACGCGCTTAGCGACCAAATTGATGTCTATTGTATAAATAGTTGGGCCATTGAAAGCTGACATTATCAATAAATACGACTGATGACTTTGATATTTTTTCCTAATTATAGAGAATTGAATGGCTGACCGAAATGGAGGTTATTCTGTATTTTTCATCCCTAAACAGGAAAATTGGTCGCAATACTGTAATTTACTTAAGTAAATCCTTTATTTATCGAATATATTGTTGCCTGTGACTTATCAGTTCAATAGAATAATCCGGATTAATTATCCAACTGATGAAAATCATAAGTGGAGTATTGCAATGGTTAAATTTATTCTCGGTTCAGTAATCGCTTGTTTGGCTTTTTTAACTGCGTCTGCAGTGAAAGCTGATTCTAACGCTGAATTCCATCACATGTTGCAACATGGTGACCTGGTCCTCTTCTTAGACGATGATAAGAAAGGCGAGGGTAACAAGAAAAAGAAAAAGAAAAAGAAAAAGAAAAAGAACAAAAACAAGCATGATGATGACTCGAGCAAAGGCAAGAAACGCAAAGGCAAGAAAAACAAGGGTAAAGGTGGTAAAGAAGATGATGATTCTTCTAAGAAACCTCGCAAACCGAAAGGCGGTCACGATGACTGCTCTAGAAAATCAGCATCTCCTTGCTAATAATTGACCGACTAAATCGCCCCGCAACTCTGCGGGGCTTTTTTTTGTATTTCACAAACTATTGAATTCGATTCGTATACCATGAAACAGGACGATCGCTGGATATTTTATGCCCTCCTTGGGTTACTTCTCTGGATACCCATTCCATTTGGATCTAACAGAGCCTGGGCATGGTCTTTTGTTGAAATCTATATTTACCTTATGTTTTTAATCTGGTTTGTGAAATTCGGCAAGCAGTTAAACGTATATTACTTACGACCTTATAAGCCAATACTTTACATTCTGACATTGTTGCAATTATGGGTTTTAATTCAAATCGTGCCCTTACCTATGCCACTGATCGAGGTAATAGCTCCAAATGTATTCATGGCTTATGAGCGTGTTAGCGTAGAAACAGCACAACTATCACTGGATCCGGCTCGCACACTGATGCAGTGGCTTAAGGGCATGGCTTATCTGATGTTCGTATTTCTTTTGCTAGTCCTAGTGAATAATGAAAAGCGTCTCCGACTATTACTTTTGACACTAGTCATTGCGGGTATCTATCAGGCTTTATATGGCGCTTTATTCGTCATGACTGGCGAGGAGCCTGTATTTTTTAGTGATGACCGCTCGACAGGACTCGCAACCGGCACATTTATCTATCGAAACCATTTTGCTAATTTCCTGATGATGTGTCTCAGCGTAGGTGTTGGTTTACTTGTCGCGAGTCTCACATCTACTCGCAGACATTCGATTAAACGCTCAGTCGCTAATGTTATCGAAACACTACTCAGTCCCAAGGCACTGATCAGGATAGGACTGGTGGTCATGGTCATTGCGTTAGTGCTTTCGCGCTCGAGAATGGGAAATACGGCTTTCTTCGCCGCTCTGAGTTTCTGTAGCGTATTTGCCCTCGTGTTCATGCAAAATAAAACACGAGGCCTTTTGTGGTTATTCGGCAGTATGCTGGTAATCGACGTCATCATCGTAAGCCAATGGTTTGGACTAGAAGAAGTCCGGCAGCGGATCACCGAAACGAGCGCAGAGGCAGAAACCCGAGATGAAGTTATCCAATATGGCCTGGAATTAGTAAAACAACACCCAATCACAGGCACTGGTCATGGCAGCTTCAACTCGGTTTTTCCCTCTGTAAAAGGGGTTGGTGTAAACCTTTTCTATAATTTCGCCCATAATGAATACCTACAATTTACGATCGAGTTAGGGATTCCAATAACACTCATGTTGGGCCTACTGGTTATGTGGAGTTTATGGAACGCTCAGTTCGCCTTACGAAATCGAAAACGTAGTCTCATGAAAGGGTTAGCTTTTGCCTCAATGATGGCTATCATTGGGCAGTTGATACATATGAGTGTTGACTTTACACTACAGCCACCGGCGAATGCGATATACTTCCTCGTTGTTCTATGCCTTGCATGGCTTAGCAGATACGCTAAATTTGAACCCGAAAAATTTAAATCTCGATTAAACATGATATGATTTATACCTATCATTCTATAGCAAAAACAAAGCTCTAATCGCCTAGGAAAAGCATACTCAATGAAAGGAATAATCCTTGCCGGTGGCAGCGGAACTAGACTCTATCCACTGACTCAAGTGGTCAGCAAACAACTCATGCCTGTCTATGACAAGCCAATGATTTACTATCCGATGGCCACGCTAATGCAGGCTGGAATCCGTGAAATCTTGCTCATCACAACACCAGATGAGCAGCATCGATTCAGGAATCTGCTAGGCGATGGCTCGCAATGGGGACTCAGCCTTGATTATGTCGTACAGCCATCGCCGGATGGACTCGCTCAGGCATTTATCCTTGCAGAAGATTTCTTAGCTGGCGACTCCGCGGCATTGATTCTGGGAGACAATCTTTTCTACGGACATGACTTAGTCAAGTCTCTCATTAATGCCAGAAAACGCGATCAGGGTGGCACTGTCTTTGGTTATCATGTATCCAATCCGCAAGATTACGGCGTCGTCGAATTCGACTCAGACGGTCTGGCTATTTCTATTGAAGAAAAGCCGTTATCGCCGAAATCTAACTATGCTGTACCTGGCATATACTTTTTCGATTCGGATGTTGTAGATGTGGCTAAGAATATTACACCCTCCGAACGAGGCGAACTGGAGATCACTTCAGTCATTGAACATTACTTGAATCGAGGGGATTTAAAAGTAGAAATTATGGGACGAGGTACGGCCTGGCTTGATACAGGAACTCATAATTCGCTATTAGAGGCAGCTCAATTTATCGAAACGATTGAAAAAAGACAGGGGCTGAAGATCAATTGTCCCGAGGAAGTCGCCTATAGAATGGGCTTCATTGACGCACATCAATTACAAGAACTTGCGCAACCACTGGTAAAAAGTGGTTATGGTGAATACCTCCTAGGACTGATAAACAGAAAGGTTTTTTAATGGAAGTCGTCTCTACAAATATACCCGATGTTAAGCTCATCACATTAAACAAATATGGTGATGAAAGAGGGTATTTTATGGAAACATTCCGCGATAACTGGTTTCGAGAACATGTCTCCGATGTGTCTTTTGTGCAAGATAATCAAAGCAAATCAGTACAGGGAGTTTTGCGTGGTCTGCATTATCAAATCAAACAGCCTCAGGGAAAACTGGTTAGGGTAACTTCTGGAGAAGTATTTGATGTTGCCGTCGATTTGCGTCGCTCGAGTCCAACATACGGCCAATGGGTTGGAGAAATTCTCAGCGCCGAGAACGGAAAACTACTCTGGATTCCACCCTGGTTCGCACACGGTTTCTATGTACTCTCAGATTCTGCCGAATTTGCCTATAAGTGTACCGATTATTATGCCCCAGATTATGAGCGCTCCATACTGTGGGATGATGCAGATATAGAAATCAAATGGCCACTAATATCAGGTCAAACACCCAGTCTTTCAGCAAAAGATCTTGCTGGGCAAACATTTGCAAGATGTGACTCCTTTGACTAATTTTGATACATCCGAGATCGAATTATGAGTAATACAATATTAATCACCGGCGGTTCAGGCTTTATCGGTTCAGCACTGATACGATTTCTCATCAATGAAACAGAGCACACGGTCGTAAACTATGACAAGCTGACGTATGCTGGCAATCCGAATGCTGTTGCTGAGGTAGCTGATAATGAGCGTTATCATTTCATTCATGCTGATATTTGCGACAGGGAAGCCTTTAAATCCGCTTTAGACTCTTATAACCCCTTACAAGTCATGCATCTCGCAGCGGAGAGCCATGTAGACCGCTCGATTGATGGGCCGGGTGATTTTATCCACACCAACATCACAGGTACCTACGAACTGCTCGAAGCATGTCGCGCATACTATGAAAGCCTTCCTGAGGACCTGAAATCATCCTTTCGGTTTCATCACATATCTACGGATGAAGTGTATGGTGATCTTGGCGAAACCGGCTTGTTCACAGAAGAAACTCCATATGCACCGAGTTCGCCCTACTCTGCCAGCAAGGCGTCATCAGATCATCTGGTCAGAGCTTGGCTCAGAACATTTAAGCTACCTGTCGTGATCACAAATTGTTCGAATAATTATGGTCCGTATCAATTCCCTGAGAAATTGATCCCACTAGTTACCCTGAATGCTCTGAAGGGTAGATCGTTACCTGTCTATGGCGATGGCAAACAGATCCGTGATTGGCTCTATGTAGATGATCACGCGCGAGCGCTATATCTCGTGCTGACACAAGGCAAGATTGGAGAAACCTATAACATAGGTGGTTTCAATGAAAAAATGAATATTGACGTTGTAAAAACCATCTGTAATACGCTAAACGACCTGGTCGAAGATAAGCCAGATGGCATCTCAGACTTTAAGCAATTAATTACTTTCGTTACCGATCGAGCTGGTCATGATGTGCGTTATGCAATTGATGCAACCAAGATAAATCGTGAGCTTGGCTGGAAACCTCAAGAAACGTTTGAAACGGGTATCAGAAAGACCATCGAATGGTATCTTGAAAACGGTGACTCAGCGTTCGAAAGATGAAAGCGAATCACTGTTAACCGTCTAGATATGAAGCCATCTAATCCACAATTAGCGATTGTCATTATTGGCCGTAATGAGGGAGATCGATTAAAGGCCTGTTTTGAATCAATTGTCGGATCCTCGGAAAACATTATATATGTTGATTCTGGTTCAACTGATAACAGCATACAACTCGCGGAAAGTTTTTCTATCACGGTCGTATCACTCGATATGTCTGTACCTTTCTCGGCGGCGAGAGCCAGAAACGAAGGCGCCGAGAGAGCAATTCAGGCAAATGATGCGCTTGAATTTATTCAATTTATTGACGGCGATTGTACGGTTGATGATCAATGGATCGCTGAGGGATTAAACGCATTCGCAGAAGATGTTGCGATTGTTTGTGGCAGAAGAAAAGAGAAATACCCAGAGCGGTCACTCTACAATCAACTATGTGACATCGAGTGGAATACGCCTGTTGGCGAGGCGCATTCTTGTGGCGGCGATTTCATAATTCGTGCTGATATATTCAAGTGTTTGGGTGGATTCAATTCGTCTGTCATTGCCGGTGAGGAACCTGAGCTGTGTTATAGAATACGTGAAGCCGGCTATCGAATTCTCAGGATCGATCAGGATATGACGCATCACGATGCGAATATACATTCTTTCAAGCAACATTGGATGAGGAGCGTGAGGTGTGGATATTCCTATGCTTTGGGTTTACACATGCATAATAAGCCCAAAGAACGGTTGAACCTGAGAGCGACAGTAAGTGCACTTTTCTGGGGTTTTTTCTTTCCGAGTACGGTTTTGATTTTATCCTGTATAAATAGTTATTTTTTACTCCTATTACTGATCTATCCGTTGAATATTATTAAGATTTATTCTTATTTCAGAAATATTGTGCCTATTCCACTGGTTTATTCTGCGTCACTCGTCGTTGCCAAATTTTCTGAAACTTACGGGATTTTAAAATTTCTTAAGACGAGGATGTTTTCTGACAAGCATAAAATAATAGAGTACAAATAGTACTATCAGCACGTATATCCTTACATATTGATTCAGCAACCATTCAGCTTTGCATGGTAAAATTATATTGACATTAACCTAGACAACTAATTTATGACCAAACGCATCGTATTATCCCTAATAATTTTCAGTCTCTGCTCAATTTCCGTTAATGCAGAGCTAAGGACTTATTCTGCTAAGTTCACCCTCTATCAGGGTGATGATAAGGTGGGTGAGTCCACTCAAGATATGTCTCTAGTAAAAGATACTACTTACAGACTGCAAACCTCTTCCAGGGCAAAAATATTCTTCGTGAAGTTACGTTACAAGGAAGATGCGATATTCACCTGGGATGGACGGAAGGCAAAACCACTCAGTTACCTACAAACGAGTGACACCAGCTTTTCTGCCGAACGTAAAACGGTCCAGACATTTAACTGGCCTACGATGACTGAGACCGGGACCTATAAAGATAGTTCCTGGGAAATTGAATTATCAGATGACAGTCATTCCAGGTTGACTGATATCGTCCAGCTTCAGGAACTACTCAAAGAGTCTGAAGGCCCAATAGAAAACATCGCTTTTCTGGTACATGATCGCGGCAGCAGTAAGAACGAATCATTTCAATTTGAGGCAGAAGAAATAGTAAGCACTCCCGCAGGTGAATTTAAAGCCTGGCGATATAGAAAAACACACAATAGTCCCAAGCGCCAGAGTCTCTACTGGTTTGCCACTGACTTGGATTTTTTCCCTGTCAGAGTCCAGCAATTTAAGGATGGTGAAGAACAAGCCAACATGAAGTTAAATCAAATTGAATTTGATTAATTTGATCGACTAAGCACATAATAGATTATGTGAAAAATAACTCAGAGATTTTCGTGACAAATCAAGAATTTAAGCAAATTCTACTCAACAGGATTCATGCTAAAGAAGCGGTCATTGGTATATTCGGACTGGGTTATGTAGGACTACCGCTTGCTTTACGGTTTGCTGAATCTGGTTTCAAGGTCATCGGCTTCGATACGGATCAATCAAAAATAGATTCATTAGCCTCCTGCAAGACGTACATCAAACATATTCCTGATGATAGTGTGCAATCATTAAATGCATCCGGCTTCGAAGGCACAGGTGATTTTTCCAGGACTAATGAGCTTGATGTCATAATCATCTGCGTTCCCACGCCGCTCGATAATCACAGAAATCCTGATCTAAAGTATGTTCGGATAACTGTCGATTCGATAAAACCTTATTTGAAAGAAGGGCAGCTATTCTCGCTTGAAAGTACCACATACCCGGGGACTACAGAGGAAATTCTGCTACCAAAAATTGAATCTCAAGGTCTCAATGTGGGCGAAAATTTCTTTCTGGTCTACTCACCGGAGAGAGAAGACCCTGGAAATATCAAATACACTACAAGAACTATCCCTAAAGTCTGTGGTGGACACACAGGATCCTGTGCCGAAGTGGGTAAAGCCCTCTATGAGCAGGCGATAGATACGGTGGTAGAAGTCAGTTCAACACAAGTAGCTGAATTTACGAAAATTCTTGAAAATATCCATCGCGCAGTAAACATCGGTCTGGTCAACGAAATGAAGATTGTTGCCGATAAAATGGATATCGATATTCATGAGGTGATCAAAGCTGCCTCAACTAAACCATTTGGATTTACACCCTATTATCCAGGTCCCGGATTAGGTGGACATTGTATTCCAATTGATCCCTTCTACTTGACCTGGAAAGCCCGCGAATATGGCCTGAGTACTCGCTTTATTGAATTAGCTGGAGAGGTCAACACCAATATGCCACTCTGGGTTGTAGATAAAGTATCGGACGCATTGAATAGCCATGCCAAAGCAATAAACGGCTCAAAGATATTGATCCTGGGAATTGCGTATAAGAAAAATGTAGACGATATGCGTGAATCACCTTCGGCTGAATTATTACAGTTGCTTAGTGATAAGGGCGCACACGTTGACTATTCCGATCCTTTTGTTCCAGCATTTCCAAAGATGCGAAACTACCACTTTGATTTAGTCAGTATTGAGCTTACATCAGAGGCGATTAGATCCTATGACGTCGTATTAATCGCCACTGATCATGATGCCTTCGACTACGAGCACATAATGGCACATGCCAAGTTAATCGTAGACACAAGAGGCAGATATACCGAGCCAAATGACAAGTTAGTGAAGGCCTAAGTCTGCGGTAATGTGACCCCAGTCTGCCCCTGATATTTGCCGCCTCGATCTTTATAAGAGGTTTCGCAGACTTCATCTGACTCAAAAAACAGCATCTGCGCTACTCCCTCATTAGCATAAATCTTAGCCGGTAGTGGGGTGGTGTTTGAGAATTCCAGAGTAACGTGCCCTTCCCACTCAGGTTCCAACGGCGTGACATTCACGATAATGCCACAACGGGCATAGGTTGACTTGCCAAGGCATATCGTCAGCACATTCCGTGGAATACGAAAGTACTCAACCGTTCTGGCGAGAGCAAATGAGTTTGGGGGAATTATGCAGACGTCAGACTTGATATCGACGAAACTTTTCTCATCAAAATGCTTGGGATCAACGACCGCAGAATTGATGTTAGTGAAAATTTTAAATTCATCTGCGCAGCGGACGTCGTAGCCGTAGCTCGAAGTGCCGTATGAGACGATTTTCTCACCATCCACATAACGCATTTGACCGGGTTCAAATGGCTCAAGCATTTGTTGCTCTTCAACCATTCGTCTGATCCACTTGTCTGATTTGATGCTCATAAATGTTATCTGATCCCAATTGTCACATTAATAGAGCTACTGCTTTTACCTATCTGAAGACGCTGTGAATACATCCATGTAAGCTCCGCCTCGGCGTCCTGCCTCGGAGGCTTCTGCTAGGTAAAAACAGTAACTCTTTATAACTTGCTAGCTATGAGGTTTCGCTACAACAAACTAGCGGCTAATGATACAGATGAGATATTAAATCAACAAGCTTTAGATAGCCTAAGCTTCTCTGAACATAATCGGTTCAGCCTCACCACGATAATCTATCGGCAATTTGGCAATTTTTGCACTTAGTTTACGTGCGATATCTCGATATATAGACGCGACCTGCCCATCCGGTTCTGCGGCTACTGTCGGATTCCCTGAGTCTGTTTGCTGGCGTATATTCAATTGCAGCGGTAAGGAGCCTAATAATGGCACACCGTATTGTTCTGCCAATGCATCCCCGCCACCTTCACCAAATATTGCCTCGGTGTGGCCACACTGAGAGCAAATATGCGTCGCCATGTTCTCAACCACACCCAATGAAGGGATATTTACCTTATTAAACATATTTACCGCTTTCTTTGCGTCGATCAGAGCGATATCCTGAGGCGTAGTCACGATTAGCGCAGCCGTAACGGGTACTTTTTGAGCCAGCGTCAACTGGATATCACCTGTTCCGGGTGGCAGATCTATCACTAGATAATCCAAGTTATCCCAATTAGTTTGATTAAGTAGTTGTTGCAGAGCATTGCTCACCATTGGGCCACGCCATATGGTTGCCGTATCCTCGTCAACCAGAAATCCAATCGACATCACCTCCATATTATGTGCTTTCACAGGCTCGAATGACTTCTGATCATGGCTCACTGGTTGTTCATCTTTCACGCCGAGCATCATCGGCTGACTTGGGCCATAGATATCTGCATCAAGTACACCCACTTTTGCTCCTTCGGCCTTAAGCGCCAGTGCCAAATTAGCTGCCGTCGTGGACTTTCCTACACCGCCTTTACCTGATGCCACAGCAATAATATTCTTAATCCCACGTATCGGTGCTGAATCAACCTCAACCTTATGCGCAGACACCTTCCAAGCTATCTCAACTGATGCCTGTGAGATTTCATCTGATGATTCCAGCAGGCTCTTGAGTTCGCTAACTAGCTCAGCTTGAATACCCAGAAATGGAAATCCTAATCGGATAGAGACAGCAACTTTATCACCATCGATGTCTATATTCTGTATTGATTTACTCTTCACCAGAGTCTCCTCCAGCAATTCATGCTGATATGATTTGAGGAGCTCTCGCACGGTCTGCTCAGTCAGATTAGACATCTTTCCTCCGGGGAATATTTTACTTAAGAATCGTTTCATGTGCTGCTATGAGATATTGTGTTTAGCCCAATAACTTCAAGGTTTTACGGCTAAATTATTTTGTCGGATTTTCTGTAAAGCTACCCGCATCTGCGGTAGAATCGGCGCTTTGTATTCTGCAGTCTGTAACAATGAGCGAAAATCCAAGAAAAATACTGGTCACCAGTGCCCTGCCATATGCCAATGGACCGATCCATATCGGCCATATGCTCGAGTACATTCAAACAGATATTTGGGTCAGATTCCAGAAAATGCGTGGTCATAAATGCACCTATGTCTGTGCCGATGATACCCATGGTACGCCAGTCATGCTGAAGGCAGAGGAGCTCGGGCTCACTCCAGAAGAGTGGATCAAGAAGTCGCAGATCGATCATGAGCGAGATTTTGCTGAATTCATGGTCGATTTCGATAATTTCCATTCGACTCATTCAGATGAAAACAAGCAAATAACAGAGCTGATTTATAATCGGCTAAAAGAAGCAGGCCATATCAGCCGTCGTACAATCAGTCAGTTGTTTGACCCTGAAAAGGAGATGTTCCTTCCCGACCGATTCGTGAAAGGCACCTGCCCAAATTGTGGTGCCGAGGACCAATACGGTGATAACTGCGATGTTTGCAGCGCGACCTACTCGCCAACAGATCTGAAAAATCCGCGTTCTGCTGTATCGGGTGCCACACCCATACTAAAAGACTCGGAGCATTTCTTCTTCAAGTTGCAGGATTTCGAGGCAATGCTTAAAAATTGGACTCGCAGTGGGCATGTTCAGGAACAGATTGCCAACAAACTTGATGAATGGTTCGAAGATGGTCTAAAGGAGTGGGATATTTCGCGTGACGCGCCTTACTTTGGCTTTGAAATCCCCGGCGAGCCCGGTAAATACTTCTATGTCTGGCTAGATGCTCCAATCGGTTATATGGGCAGTTTCAAGAATCTCTGTGATCGTACAGAAGGTCTTGATTTTGATGATTATTTCGCCCCGGATTCCGATGCCGAACTCTATCATTTCATCGGCAAGGATATCGTTTATTTCCACAGCTTATTCTGGCCTGCGACATTGGCGGGAGCAAATTTCCGCACACCGACGGCAGTCTGGGCACATGGATTTCTTACCGTTAATGGCACCAAGATGTCCAAATCCAAGGGTACTTTCGTAATGGCCCGTACCTATCTGGATCACCTCAATCCAGAATACCTGCGTTATTACTTCGCAGCCAAGCTCAATAATCGAGTCGATGACTTCGATTTGAATCTGGAAGATTTTCAGCAGCGTGTGAATGCCGATCTGGTCGGTAAATACATCAACATTGCCAGCCGCACAGCAAACTTCATCGTCAAACGCTTCGATGCCACCCTGACCGATGAATGTGCTGAACCAGAGCTGGTCGCCGAGTTTCAGGCACAATCAAACACGATTGCCGAATATTTCGAGAATCGTGAATTTGGTCGCGCTATCAAAGCCATCATGGCACTTGCAGATAAAGCGAATCAATATATCGCAACGAAAGAGCCCTGGACACTCATCAAAAGCTCTGAGACTGAGCAGGAAGCTCACGAAGTATGCTCGGTTGGGATTAACTTATTCCGACTATTGAGTATTTACCTCAAGCCCGTACTTCCGAAGCTCGTCGCCGATGTCGAGGCATTTTTAGCCGTAGACCCGCTCACATGGAACGACAGCCAGTCTATCCTGCTTGGCCATGCCATTGAGAAATTCAAGCCGCTAATGCGTCGTGTCGAAGCCAAAGATGTCGAGGCTATGATCGACGCATCTAAAGCACTGGTTGAGAATAAGCCGGACAACAACGTGCAGGCTAAGCCTAAATCTGACATTAAGCCCGAAATCAGTTTTGAAGATTTCGACAAGATCGATCTAAGGGTCGCGACTATCACTGCAGCTGATCACGTCGAAGGAGCAGATAAACTTCTGCAGTTGACACTGGATATCGGAATCGAAACTCGTAATGTCTTTGCAGGTATCAAGGCCGCCTACGATCCCGAGTCACTGGTTGGTAGGCAGGTAGTGATGGTCGCTAATCTGGCACCACGCAAGATGCGCTTCGGTGTATCAGAGGGCATGGTGCTGGCCGCGGGACCGGGTGGTGAAGACATTTTCGTTCTCTCTCCTGATCAGGGGGCGACGTCTGGTATGAAGGTTAAGTAATGGATGGCGTCGAAAATTATGGTCTGACCTGGTTTATCTACCTGCTCTTGTCCTTCATTTTCCTGCTACTAAGTTTCTGGCATAGCCGCAAGCTATCATTCTGGATCAGGATTCCGATTCTGTCATTCATCGCTGCCATGGCATTCACTCCAGCAACAACGCTACAAGGTGATTCCTGGTGGTCTCCTGCCGCCATTGTCATGATCTTCGAAATTGATCAAAATGGCATCGCTGGCTTCTGGCGAGCTGGCCTCGGTATTATTATCGCCTGGCTAGTCATAACCCTAATCAGCTTCATTGCGCATTGGTTTTTCAGGCGCAAGAAAAAGAGCGATGACTGATTACCTACTTCTTTTTATTGCCACAGTACTGGTTAACAACTTCGTGCTCGTGAAGTTTCTGGGGCTATGCCCATTTCTAGGTGTTTCAACCAAGGTAGATGCGGCTGTGGGAATGTCGTTTGCCACGACATTTGTCCTCACCCTGGCATCTGCACTCAGTTATCTCATTAACGAATGGTTGTTGGAACCGCTGAATCTTGAGTTTCTGCAAACCCTGTCTTTTATCCTGATCATAGCCGTCGTAGTGCAATTTACTGAAATGGTTATGCACAAAACAGCACCAGTATTGCACAAAGTCCTGGGCATATTTCTACCTCTCATCACCACCAACTGTGCTGTGTTAGGTGTCGCGTTGCTCAATATCAATGAGTCTCATAACTTCGTTGAGTCACTGATCTTCGGATTCGCTGCAGCAGTTGGTTTTTCTCTGGTACTGATATTATTCGCAGGCATGCGTGAACGAATTGACGTTGCTGATGTTCCGGCAGCATTTAAAGGGCCATCCATCGGGCTCATCACTGCAGGACTCATGTCACTCGCCTTCATGGGCTTTACCGGGTTGATCTGATGCTGCTAGATCTCTTGTATCTGTTTTTATCTTTGATAGCCATCGTCGCTGTCGCGTCAGCCTTTGGTGCCTTGCTCGGTTGGACTGCGATAAAGTTTAAACTGGATGGTGATCCTATGGTGGATAAGATAGATGAGATCCTGCCTCAAACTCAGTGCGGTCAATGTGGCCATCCAGGATGCCGCCCATATGCGGAGGCCATCGCTAAAGGGGAAGAAATCAACAAATGTCCTCCGGGTGGTGAAGCAGGAATTAAGGCACTAGCCGAGTTATTAGGACGAGAAGTCATACCTTTAAACGCCGAACTGGAAGAGAAAGAGACTGAGACAGTCGTCATCATTCGCGAGGAAGATTGTATTGGCTGCACCAAGTGTATTCAGGCGTGCCCTGTGGACGCCATTGTTGGTAGTGCCAAAATGATGCACACAGTGATTAGCGCGGATTGTACCGGATGTGATCTCTGTATACCTCCCTGCCCGGTCGACTGTATAGATATTGTGCCAATCGAGATTCCAGTACGGGAATGGCAGGTTCCGAAACCGTCTGAGATGATACCGGTTAAAGTAGTATGACTGTCGTCAATGCAGCACATAAGATTCACGGTGGCTTACACCTGGTTGAGCACAAGGCACCAGCGTGCGATGTCCCTATACGTACTGCTGAAATTGCAGAAGAGTTTATCGTACCACTGAATATGCATGCGGGACTGGATGCTATCGCTGAGGTGAACGTTGGGCAACAGGTCCGTCAGGGCCAGATTCTGGCCCATGGTAATGGCACCATGTCAGCGAATATCCATAGCCCAGTGGAAGGTATAGTTAAGGCGATTGAGGCTCGACCGATGTCCAGTCGCTCCGGCCTCGCAGAAATGGCTATCGTCATACAGGCGACTAATAGAAACTGGCCGAGAAATAGTTCCAGAAAATGGCTCACTGCTCTCAGTGAACCACCACAGACAATCTCAGATGCTATCGAGCGCGGTGGAATTGTGGGGCTAGGCGGCGCGGCTTTTCCAACGGCAGTTAAGCTGGCTGCCAGCAAGCCGGCAAAAACGTTACTCATCAATGGTGCTGAGTGCGAACCCTATATTTGTTGCGATGACCGAACGATGCGAGACTATGCAGAGGAAGTAATTGCTGGATCTTTTTTATTAGCCAAGGCAGCAAACTGTGACCTAATCGAAATTGGCACGGAAGATAATAAGCCTGAAGCGATTAATATGTTGTCACAGATTATTCGTGACCTGCCAGAACACATGCAAAAACGTATCAAGATTATCGTTTGTCCCACCAAGTATCCGATGGGGGGAGAGAAACAGCTACTTGAGGCGATTACTGGAAGGCAAGTTCCTGAGTCAACCTATCCAGCAGAGCTTGGCTATCTTGTACAAAATGTTGGTACTGCTCTGGCTGTGTACAACATGATGTGTCGCGACGAGCCCCTGATTAGTCGTATGGTCACTGTCACCGGAGAGGCTATCGCGAACCCGGGAGTCTACGAAGTCCTTCTTGGTACACCCATCAAACAGCTTTTAGCCCAAGCGGGTGTGGATGATTCAAAACTGTATCAAGTGATTCATGGTGGACCAATGATGGGTTATCCGCTACTTGACCTAAACTCCCCAGTAACTAAAACTACGAATTGCCTGATTGCAGCAACGCTAGATGAAATCCCGCCCCTACCACACGAAGAACCTTGTGTGAGATGTGGTAAATGCACCGAGGTCTGTCCCGCAAGTCTGCTCCCTCAACAACTCTATTGGTTTGCAAAATCTGAGGAATTTGAAAAGGCTGAATCCCATAAAATCCATGATTGTATCGAATGTGGCTTGTGCTCTTATGTTTGCCCTAGTTACATACCTCTCGTTGACTACTATCGCTTTGCGAAATCAGAAATCAAGCAGCAAGCTCAGGCGCGTATAAAATCAGATCGCTCAAAAGTAAAGTTTGACGCTCGCAATGAGCGTCTAGAACAGGAGCGCCTCGAAAAAGAACGAATTAAAGCAGAGAAAGCCAAACAGCGAGCAGCAAACAAGGAAGCGAATAAAGATAAATCAGATGCAGTAGCAGCAGCACTGGCACGGGTAAAGTTGAAAAAAGCGGCAAAGAATACCGACTTGGAAGATAAGGATAAAGACGTGTGAGTTTAATAAACCCTGTGCCCAATATTCATAGCGAGCAGTCCTTATCAGGACTGATGCAACAGGTGCTCCTGGCTTGCATACCGGGAATTCTTGTACTCTGGTATTTCTTTGGCTGGGGAATAGTGATCCAACTAATCATCGCCAGTATCACAGCAGTAATCTCTGAAGCAGCTGTACTCAGTATTCGTGGTAAGAATTGGCGTCGGGCAATTAGCGATTCGAGTGCATTGGTAACGGCCTTCCTACTAGCAATATCAATTCCCGCATTTTCCCCCTGGTGGTTAACAGTACTTGGGGTTAGCTTTGCTATCATTTTCGTAAAACAACTCTATGGCGGCCTTGGGAGTAATCCATTTAATCCTGCGATGGCTGCCTATGTGCTGTTGCTGATATCTTTCCCTATTCTTATGAGTTCCTGGGTTCCCTCATTTGAAGTGTGGCAACAGCAATTGAATCTCTGGGATAGCTTGCACGTCATATTAATGGGCAGCACCTCAGCAGGTGTTAGTTACACCGAATTAATTAATGGCTTTGATGGTTATAGTACCGCAACCCCGCTGGATCACATGAAAAATCAACTTCGCTTGGAACTGATGCCAGACGAAATTGCGACCCAACCAGAATTCAAGTTAATGACGACAGGATGGCTGTGGGCAAACCTGGCATTCTTGCTCGGTGGCTTATACATGATATGGCGCAAGACAATAGACTGGCATCTGCCAGCGGCTCTCCTGCTTGGACTAAGTAGTACGGCATTAATCTTCAATCTATTCGCACCAGAGCAATATCCTTCAATGGTTTTTCACCTGCTATCGGGTGGTACCATGTTCGCCGCATTCTTTATCGTCACCGATCCTGTCTCGGCATCAACGACACCCAAAGGACGATGGATATTCGGAATTGGCGTCGGAATTCTGATGTGGGTAATCCGTACCTTTGGTAGTTATCCTGATGCAATAGCATTTGCCATTCTGTTAATGAATATGGCAGCACCTACAATTGATTTTTATACCCGTCCCAAAGCATATGGTGAAGGCTGATGGAAGAAGATAAGCCACATCTCACAAAACGACAAAACACGATCAAAAATGCTGTTGTACTGGCTGTGTTTGCAATGGTATCGATCAGTGCAACAGCAATTACTTGGGTCGCCACCAGAGATCGGATCCAGAGTGAAAAGGAAGAAGCCCTACTCAGAGCTATCGACGACCTCATACCCCAGGAGATATTCGCCAATGACCCCTACACCGACTGCATACTAGTGACAGCTCCGCAGTATCTGGGAAGCCAAGATCCTCGTCAGGTATGGCGCCTACGAGATTCTGAAAATCAGCCAGTTGGACTCATTATCAGTTCTATTGCACCCAATGGTTATACTGGACCAATTGAGTTCATTGCCGGATATCGATTATATTCGGATATGGATGATAGACTCTCAGGGGTTCGAGTCACAACCCACCAAGAAACTCCCGGCCTGGGCGATAAGATCGATGCACGAAAAAGCGACTGGATTTTTACTCTGAGTGACCATAATGTAACAGATGTAGAAGAGCCTAAGTGGTTGGTCAAGAATGATGGTGGCGAGTTCGATGCTTTCACAGGCGCCACCATTACGCCCAGAGCACTGCTGGCAGCGATCACTAGGACGACGGACTATTATCGTATGAATAAAGCGGCCTTGTTTAATACACCGAGCAATTGCTCTGATGCAGCTGAGAAATCATATGAGTGAGATCAAAACCATTACAACCGCAGGCCTGTGGAGCAATAACGCTGCTCTTGTACAGGTACTCGGCCTCTGCCCTCTTTTGGCTGTCACTAGCACTTTCGTAAACGGTCTTGGCCTTGGAATAGCAACGACCCTGGTTTTGATCGGTTCTAATGTGTCTGTCTCGCTAATTCGCAACCATATACCCCGCGAAATTCGGATCCCAATTTTCGTGATGTTAATCGCCAGTTTCGTAACCAATGTCCAACTGATCATGAATGCATTCACCTATGAACTATACCTGGTACTAGGGATATTCATACCCTTGATCGTGACAAATTGCGTCATCATTGGTCGTGCTGAGGCATTCGCATCACGCAATTCAGTTGGCCCCGCATTTGTAGATGGCTTCATGCAAGGTATGGGGTTTCTTATGGTCCTGATCGTGCTTGGTGGAATGCGCGAAATTCTTGGTCAAGGAACACTATTCGATGGTGCCGAACTACTGCTAGGACAGTGGGCGAATAACTTAACGATAAGCCTATACGAGTCAGAACGCTCGTTCCTTGTCGCCGTATTACCACCTGGCGCTTTCATTGGACTGGGCTTACTTATTGCTGGTAAGAACTGGATTGATCAGCGGCGTCAAGCGATTGCAACCCGTGAATTGGCAGGCGCAACTCCAGAGTCAGTATGAATAAAAATAAACGCATTGAAATATTCACGCGTCTACGTGATGCCAATCCTAATCCTACGACTGAACTGGAGTACACGTCAGCATTTGAGTTACTCGTCGCTGTCACCCTATCAGCACAAGCCACGGATGTTGGAGTCAATAAGGCGACTCGAAAACTGTTTCCTGTCGCCAATACACCTGAGACTATTTATGCCCTGGGCGAAGAGGGGCTGAAGGAATATATTAAGACGATTGGGTTATATAACTCAAAAGCAGCCAATGTCATCAAGGCTTGTAAACTATTGATAGATGAACACAACTCTGAAGTGCCCCAAGATAGAGAATCATTAGAGGCGCTTCCTGGCGTGGGTCGTAAGACTGCCAATGTGATTCTCAATACCGCCTTCGGTCAACCCACTATGGCAGTCGATACCCATATCTTCAGAGTGTCAAACCGTACCAAAATCGCTCCCGGTAAGAATGTCCTCGAAGTCGAGAAGCGGCTGGTTCGTCTTGTGCCCGAAGAATTCCTGCTGGATGCTCATCACTGGTTGATTCTGCACGGGCGCTATACCTGTGTCGCACGTAAACCTCGTTGTGGCTCTTGTATCATTGAGGATCTGTGTGAATACAATAAAAAGGTGGAGATCTGATGCTATTCAGTGATAATCGAGACCAATTGCGACAGATGTGGATCGATGCCTGGTCTGCCCACAAGGAAAATAAACCGCTGATTCCATTGCAGGTCGAGCTCGTCAACATCATTCAAAAGCATCCTGAATATATCCCCGTCTTAGAGTCCAACGATGTTGCCATTCAAAGAGAATACCTACCAGAAATGGGTGAAACCAATCCATTTCTGCATATGGCCATGCATCAGGGTATCCATGAACAACTAAGCTCAAATCGCCCTCAGGGAATTAACGTTGTCTACAAACGATTATGTGAGAAATTTGGTGATCCCCATGCGGCAGAACATCAGATGATTGAGTGTCTTGCTGAATCCATTTGGGAAGCACAACGACATGGTCATGCTCCAGACGAACAGCGCTATCTCACACGTTTAAAAGAACTCCTGCAATAAGCGTATCTAGACTTTATTGAAGCTTGCTTGTCCCTTTTCTTCAACTCTTCGAATGTTTTGAAAAGGGACATACTCAAGCTTCTGATAGTTTGCATGTTCGCACTATCGAAGGCCGATGTCACAATTTGGATAGCAGGAGCCTTCGGAGGCTTGACAATTTTGTCAGGAACAAAATTGAACTGCTATGCTGGCACGCAGTGTGAGTCTCATGGATGAGACGAATAATGCCGGAGGGGCCGACAACTGCTCCTGCGTTGCCGGCATACACTGCATCCCTGCAGATAAGCCTACATGGATGTATCTATGGCGTCTCCAGCTAGACAAGTTGTGATAGTGGCCTTGGCTAGTATCGCTAAATTCACAATTGATTAGTAAAATTTACCAACTCATGTTCTCCAAAGATTGAAATAAACCAGTAACTTGATGATTTATATGACCTTTTATTCTTGGCATGAGTTCTGCAGTGATATTTGCCATACAATCATCCATAAAAATCAGAGAGGGAATTATGGACATATTATCAGTACTGGCACGGCCTGAAGTCATTGGACCATCTATTGGACTCATCGCTGTGATCGCGTGGGCAGCAAATAAAGGTTTGAGATCATACTTCTCCCATCAAGAGAGAATGGAAAAAATACGGATGGGTATCGACCCGGATTACGAACTATCCGAATAATGTTGAGTTAATTGGCAGAATCCCTTAATATCAGCATCTGAATACACTTTTTTGCAGTAAATCAATAATATGCGAAAGGTTTTTAGTGTTATTTAAGGGATTGCCATGAGCAATAAAGACGTCAAGCAACTACACGAATTCACCTCACGTGAAGACTGGGTCGAATATGCCATGTCTAATATGCGTAAGATTGAAGCACAACGACGTGAAGAAAATGGTGTGGAAATATTACTGGTTCGCAAAGACGATATCATTGGCAAGTGGAGCGATAAAAATAACTTCGGATACATCGAAGAATATCGTGACGAAGCCCGACTTCAGGAAGAGCGAGACAAAGATAAGTAGTCCTGCACCACCCCTCATTAAAACTAATCGATCTAGGGACCTCAGATACAAAAAAACCCGCACAATGACTTGTGCAGGTGGAGGATATCTGGATTGACCAGATGAGGAGAACCGGACGTGTCACTAACCAACACGCCCTGATAATTTAAGCTGCCTGAGAAGTCACCCGGGCATCTGCAGTAAAGCGATCGGGTAAGTCATTAAAACTCATTCCTTCAAGCTCAAGCATCGTGCGTAATTTCTTTAATGCATCTACCTGAATTTGCCTGATTCGCTCGCGGGTTAGGCCTATTTCGTCACTGATGGCGCGTAACGTAGTTGCTTCATATCCAAGTAGACCAAAGCGACGGCAGATGACTTCGCGATGACGCGCCTTCAGCTTCATGAGCCAATGTTCAATCCATTTATTTGCATTATCGTTTAATACAATTTCAGATGGATCCAGATGATCGTTATCACTCAGACTTTCAACTAGATTGAAATCATTATCAGTATTTGAGATGCCATCGACAGAAGTCGTGACATCATTGACAGCGAACAACTTGATAACATTTTCTACCGGCACATCCATTTTTTCGGCAATTTCATGAGGCGTTGGTTCGTGTTCCTGATGCTGAGCCAGCTCACGTGCGGTTCGTAAATACGAGTTCAGCTCTTTTACAACATGAATAGGTAGGCGTATGGTACGGGAATGATTCATCAGTGCGCGCTCGACAAATTGCTTTATCCAGTAGGTTGCATAGGTTGAGAATCGGAAACCACGCTCTGGGTCAAACTTTTCTACGGCTCTCATCAAACCAAGGTTACCCTCTTCAATCAAATCAAGTAGAGGCAACCCACGATTTAAATAGCGGCGAGCAATTTTAACAACCAGACGCAGATTACTCTCAATCATGCGTTGTCGGGCTGCTTTGTCACCCTGTTTCTCTAACCTGGAGAAGTGAATTTCCTCTGCAGGCGTTAATAAAGGCGCCTTTCCAATCTGATTTAGATATAGCTGCGTTGAATCTAGAAGTTTTTGTTGTGCTTGCATAGGGATCCCCTCGATTTACTTAAAGCCACTATTGTTTACTCTGAGAATTAGTCGGCTTAAACGCATAATACGCAATATTCGCAAAAAACGCAACATTCGATAAATTCGCTTATTTCGTTCAAATATTCACAATCATGCGATTATTGTTTGTTATATTCGAACAAATGGTTAGAGAGGATAAAAAAACCCGCTACAGGAGTAGCGGGTGAATAGGGGGAAAATCTCAAGGAGTAACTTGGAATAACAACATCAGGTTACTGATTGTTATTAGACAATATTAAAATGCAAATTTCTGTGAACCAGGTCACAGTTCCTGATCAGCAAGGAACTAATCGACTTTACATTCTCTTTGCGATCGTTTTTCCATTCTTCTGTATTCTCATACGTTCATTTAGTTGTACTAATCTTTACTCAATCGGCCTAGCAGAATAAATAACACTCGGCTAATTTTACACATAGATTAAATATCGCAATCGAGTAGACGGATGGATTGAATCGAAGATTAAGGCAGTTCATGCCTGAGTTGAGCGTGGAAATAGTCGGGAGGTTCGCTCTGATACAAGGCGCTGTAGTTTTGATTAATCTTAAATAAGTAGCCGACTAAATAAAGTTTAAACGAGGCAGCATCAACTTATTGTAAGTGCCAGTAGCCGAGTCATTTTAGCTGTAACGAGGCAGTGCCGAGGAAGTTTAGTAACACTAAACGACGTAGGCACTAACAATGTTAGAGTTAGAATGAGTCGCTACTTCACCATCTTGATCATGACGCGGCGGTTACGTGCCCTCCCCTCAGGCGTCGCATTTGAACTCTGCGGCTGGAAATCTGCAAAACTTTGTACCTGTATCTGGCTGGCAGGGATGCCAGCATTCACGAAGAACGCTTTGACAGCTTCAGCCCGCTTTTTGCCTAGGCGTAGGTTATAACGCAGGCTGCCTTTGTTATCGGTGTGTCCTGCCAGAAGCACCAGATCCAGTTGCTTATCAGCTGCTAACCAGGCACCAATACGCCCGAGTGCATCGCGTGTTTTACGAGTAAAGTCTGAGCGGTTAAATTCAAAGTAAAGTTGTGTTTCAGCGATATCATCAAAACTATAGGGCAATAGATTACTCACACAACGTAAAAATTGGTCATAAACGGGTTGGAAATTCACTGCTGAAAGTGCCACGTTGACTTCATCTCTATCTGATACGAGCGCAGGATAACTGAATGTAGGAAACATGCCACGCTCTAACTCGGTCAGCAAATCCCAGGCCATTTGATCGTCGATACTAATCGGAGTGCTACTTGGAAACATGGTGACAGTACCTAGGTCCACGGTTGATTGCACGTGATTCCATTGCGGAGGCTCGCTGTTCAGACTCGCTGAGACTATTCGCTGTGGACTGTAGCGACGCATCTGTAGTTC
Organism: Enterobacterales bacterium; assembly: GCA_965250035.1. Classification (GTDB taxonomy): domain Bacteria; phylum Pseudomonadota; class Gammaproteobacteria; order Enterobacterales; genus CAXRAF01. Next base: position 1,548,703 of record OZ252282.1, read on the forward strand.
AAATTGCATATTCGGACGACGGCTCGCCTCGCTCGTAAAGACAGCTGTTCCATAATGTGGAATATCTTGCTCGAGTTGACATTGAATGACAGAGCCCTGCATTGACCATTCAGCCTTATCGAGTGGTGATTCATAGTTGCGCAAATCTGCCTTTAATCCAAGGCTTGTCAGACTTAGCAACATGACAGTGATTTGTGTGGTTATGCGCAATGCCATAATGGCCTCCGAAGTAGCTTCTGCCAATTATATCGGCGACTATCGTATAAGCTTTATGCCATAAACCGATCAATAATTAGCTGAGCGACAAATCTTAAAAATTGCTAAAATAGGCCTCAAGTGCAAAATGAAGAGCAACGAATTGTGGAGATGGCACACAGGTTTCGTGGATATTATCCCGTCGTAATAGATGTCGAGACTGCAGGATTTAATGAACAAACCGATGCGTTGCTTGAAATAGCAGCAGTATGTCTGGCATTCAACTCTGATGGCGAATTGGCGCCCATCGCGACGAGTCATTTTCATGTTGAACCATTTCAGGGAGCCAATATCGAACAGGCCGCACTAGACTTTACTGGAATTGATCCGTTCAACCCACTGCGTAATGCAGTTCCCGAGAAAACAGCGCTTAAGGGGATATTCGAAGATATCAGAAAGCATAAAAATCCACTCGGATGCAACCGCGCGGTATTGGTCGGTCATAACGCTAGTTTCGATCTCGGATTCTTAAAAGCTGCAGTTCAGCGCTGCAACATTAAGCGAAACCCGTTTCATTTATTTACATCATTTGATACTGCTACGCTTGCTGGGGTCATGCTGGGACAGACGGTGCTTGCTCGGGCTTGCGACGCAGCAGGCATTCAATTCAATAGCGACGAGGCGCACTCAGCATTATACGATGCCGAGAAAACTGCCGAGTTATTTTGTTATCTGGTAAATCATTATCAGGAAGTTGCTCCTAACCTAGGCGTCCTGGTACCCACATCATGAATATCGAATCGCCACAATCAAAATTACCAGACGTAGGAACTACGATTTTTTCGGTCATGACTGCTCTGGCAAAAGATTTCGATGCATATAACCTTGCTCAGGGCTTCCCAGAGTTCGAACCCGACGACTGGCTAAGAGACAGGGTTTATCATCACATTCAGAATGGCTCAAACCAATATGCTCCCATGCCTGGCACGCCCGAGCTAAGAACAGCAATCTCCGAAAAAGTTAGGCAATATTATGCAGTCGATATCGACCCAGAGAGTGAAATCACAGTCACCTCGGGAGCAACAGAGGCACTATTTGCAGCGATTCAGTCTGTCGTTCGATCTGGAGATGAAGTGATCGTATTCGATCCTGCCTATGACAGTTATGATCCGGCGATTAGACTCGCCGGGGGAATTGCGATTCATGTACCACTCGAGTCGACAACATTCGCAATTGACTGGCAGCGTCTCGAGCAGGCATTTTCTCCAGCAACCAGGTTGATAATCATCAATTCACCCCATAATCCTACGGGTGCTATTCTCAGCCAGGAGGATATGCAACGTATTTCCGAATTGATTAAAGCGCATGACTGTTTGCTCCTCTCTGATGAAGTTTACGAACATATAATATTTGACGATATGCAACACGCGACTGCTTTGCAGCAGGCTGAACTGAAGGAGAGGAGTTTCGTCATATCATCGTTTGGTAAGACATATCACATGACTGGCTGGAAGGTAGGTTATTGTATTGCGCCACCCAAACTTACATCCGAGTTCAGGAAAATACATCAGTTCCTGACGTTCTCCACCTCGACCCCAATGCAACAGGCCATCGCGGATATGATTCGAGAACAGCCTGACTACCCAGCAAGACTCTCCCCCATGTATCAAAAGAAACGAGATATCTTTGTTGAGGCATTAAGCGAGAGTCGTTTCAAGATCATCAGAAGCCATGGGACATATTTCCAACTACTAGACTATTCGCAGATCAGTGATATGGATGATATGGCCTTCAGTACTTGGCTGACGAAGGAACACGGTGTCGCAACCATCCCTATTTCACCCTTTTATGCAACACCGAATCCCGAGCATCGCTACATCCGATGCTGTTTCGCTAAATCTGAAGAGACACTAGTTAAGGTCGCTGGGCGACTCTGTGAGCTCTAGGCTTTTTGACGATTCGAGTTTTCCTCTTGCTGCCAAGCATTGCTTTGAGACCGCTCGACCAAGAAATAGACTACCCCTATCAGGGAATAAACAAATCCTGACAACTGCACGAGATGTGATGGCATAAAAATCGCTGCGATTGCAGCAATCCCTCCAACACCGATCAGGAGGCGATAAATTTTAATCTGAGTCATCGTAGCATGAACTTCATATCGCTTAAGCCGTAACGGTTCGGCAAGGCGCATTGCATGCCAATACATCAAATAATAAATGGTGAAGATCATCATAAAACCGATGGCAAAGTATAAAAACATGATACGAAGGTCATCGATCGAATTGATATCAAATGCCGATGGCAGATAGCCTGCGGTAACCCATGCAAAGAATCCAGAGAACATGATCTTAAGTGGGTAGATATATACGAGGACCAGAATAATTAATATCACCGACAGGAAAACTGACCAGGCGCCCTCCAATCCAAATCGCTTACTCCACACAGAGTGCGTATGCCAAATCCACATCAGTTGAAAAACGCTCACTGCGAATGCCGGTATATCCTTGGTTACCGCGATCAATTCAGGAATATTTCTGGGAATTTGATCAATTGAAATGATCAACATGGTCACAGCAAAAGCGAATGAAGCATCGACGAACACTTCCATTCGCGTCATATTTTCACCGCGAAGTTTAAAACCGTGCTCCTCGCGACAGTTATTAACGAATTCGTGAGTTAGCGGCTGCATAGTCTATACCCGAGAATGATATCTTCTCGTCAGACTTTAATGGGAGTTACGATGAAAAGCAATCGGCTACCCGAATAGAACTTTCAGGCAGCCTAAGGGGCTTTATGGTTTAGTCCTTAGATGCCTTCTCGGCCGACTCATCTAACAGTGGCTTTAACTCGCCTTTCTGATACATCTCCATTATGATGTCGCAACCGCCAATCAACTCCCCATCAACCCATAGTTGTGGGAATGTAGGCCAGTTGGCATAACCCGGGAGCGTCGCTCTGATGTCCTGATTTGCAATCACATCGACATAGGCGAACTCCTGACCACATGCCATGATAGCTTGGGATGCCTGAGCCGAGAAGCCACACATCGGCATCTTGGGATTACCTTTCATGTATAACAGGATATTATTTTCAGCGATTTGCTCTTTAATTTTTTCCAACGTTTCCATTGTGACCTCAAGTTACTAGAGAAGTTGATAAGTGTATTTATCTAATTACACATCATAATGGGGTCTCCAGCAAAGATTTCAAAGAGATATTTGAAACATTCATCTTTATTTCTAAGGGCTATTCTGGAATACTAATTTGAATAACAATAATAGTTCAGTGGAAGAACAGTTGGGGCAGTATAGTGAGCGAAAAGACAATATTCTTACAAATCTTCAAGGAATTAGAAGCGGGTAATTTGGAGTTACCAGTGTTACCAGATATCGCAATAAAAATTCGCGATACCTTACGTGACCCGACAGTACCAATCAATGATGCTTCTAAGCTGGTAACCATCGATCAGTCACTTACAGCCTACCTTATCAAGATCGCTAACTCGCCACTCTATGGTGGCATTGCTCCCTGCACTGATGCTCAGAGTGCAATTATTCGTCTGGGGTATAATTCAACGCGAAATATTTCGATGACGTATGTTATGCGGAGCATGTTCAGACCAAAGCTCCGTAAGCTCATTCCTCACATGCAGAAGCTATGGTTGAAGGTCTCTAATCTGGCTGCTTTGAGTGCTGTGTTAGCCGAGCGTTGCAGTGACTTCGATCATGAAATGGCATTGACTGCGGGAATGATGCAAGACATAGGCGCACTGCCGATTATCACCAAACTCTCTCGCTATCCAGATGTGTTTAATCAACCAGAAGAAATGATGAAGATTGTCGACAAGTATACTGCGCGTGTCGGCGCTTTAATGTTGAAGAAATGGAATTTTCAGGAAGATATGGTTGAGGTAGTTCGCTCTCGAAAAGATTGGATGCGGGATAAATCAGATAAAGCTGATTTAGCCGATGTCGTCCTTCTCGCCAGACTTCACTCTTATGTTGGTACGCCACAGATGCGAAGCAATCCACCACTTTACAAAGTGCCAGCGTTCAAAAAATTAGGATTGGACATATCTGGACCGCAAGAAAGTATCGACCTATTGAGTGAAGCGAAACAGGAAGTTGAAGCGGTTAAAGAACTCCTCCCAATGCCCGAAATGCCAGTAAGAAAGCGTTCGAATTTACTTTGATTTCAATATTGTGCCAAAAATCTCTAAAAATAAGTCGTTACTAACGCGCGATTCCACGAGAAATAGCGACTTTAAAAATTATTCAATTTTTTAGTTCGATCAGGCATGAATTTTGCGCTACAAGCGTTTGTTCTATAACCAGAAAAAAAGTTTGATATTTATATAAAAATCTCCTTGCAAGAAGACAGTGAACGCAATATAGTGTGTACTGTTTTCAGGCAGGCACTAGATATAGTAGTCGGCTCTCAGCAACCAAAAAGAACACATTCATGCTGAGACCCCTACCAACACCCTTTCATGGCTGGTGATATCAGCAGTTAGCTCACGCCCGGATTCAACAAGAAATAACGATCTAAACAAGAACAAATTTTAATCGCCATACAGGTTTTTCCACACAATAACAGGAATCAGCAGCGGAGTATTTGTATCAATGGAAAACGTAGTCAGCCCCTCTAATAACGAAACCATTACCAAAGCAATGACCCAAAATACAACCAAATTAGAACAGGAATCAAACGCTCCGGGCGGTATTAAAGTGATTCGTCGTAATGGCATGGTCACCCCATACGATGACACCAAAATCAATATCGCAATAACAAAAGCGTTTCTGGCTGTTGAAGGTGGAAATGCAGCATCTTCTAGTCGAGTACATGATATTGCCAACTCGTTAACAGATGACATCACTCAAACTTTCAAACGCCGCCTAGAAAATGGTGGCACAGTCCATATCGAAGATATTCAGGATCAGGTGGAATTGGCGCTGATGCGCGCAGGCGAACATAAGATTGCCAGAGCTTATGTGTTATATCGTGAGGCTCGTGCGCTAGAGCGGAGTCAGAAAGCGCACCAAGCGATCAAAGAAGTACCCGGTGGCGAGATTCTTGTGACACTTGACGATGGAACCACAGCGCCTCTAGACGTGGCGCGTCTCCACACCATCGTATTCGAAGCCTGTGAAGGATTGGAAGACACCGATCCACAAAAGATATTTGAAGAGACTGTCAACAACCTCTATGAAGGTGTCAGCATCAAGGATGTGAACACGGCACTCGTGATGACAGCCCGTACCATGATCGAGGCGGACCCAAATTATAACTTCGTCACAGCACGACTGCTGATGGATAGCGTGCGCACTGACGCACTAAATTTCCTCGGAATTGCTGAACAAGCAACTCAAGCAGAGATGGCAGAACTCTACGCAAAAGCACTACCCGTCTATATCAAAAGGGCCGTAGAACTGGAACTGGTCTCACCTAAACTGCTCGAATTCGATCTCGATAAGTTGGGTGCCGCATTGGTTTTCGAGCGTGATAATCAGTTCACATATCTTGGAATCCAGACACTCTATGACCGCTACTTCATACACCATGATGAAGTACGTTTTGAACTACCACAAATTTTCTTCATGCGTGTCGCCATGGGACTGTGTATTGAAGAAGCAGACAAAGAAGCTCGTGCGATAGAATTCTACAATCAAATTTCATCATTTGATTACATGTGCTCTACACCGACCTTATTTAATTCAGGTACCCTACGAAGCCAGTTATCGAGCTGCTACCTGACAACTGTTCCAGATAACCTCAGCGGTATATATGGCGCTATTCATGACAATGCCATGTTATCTAAATTTGCTGGTGGACTGGGGAATGACTGGACACCTGTACGTGCACTCGGCTCTTACATCAAGGGCACGAATGGCAAATCACAAGGCGTTGTACCTTTTCTTAAAGTCGCCAATGATACAGCCGTTGCAGTCAATCAGGGCGGGAAGCGCAAGGGAGCAGTATGTGCGTATCTTGAAACTTGGCATATGGATATTGAGGAGTTTCTTGAACTCAGAAAGAATACTGGTGACGATCGACGCCGTACACATGACATGAACTCGGCTAACTGGGTACCGGATCTGTTCCTCAAACGCGTAACAGATGATCAGGAATGGACCCTGTTTTCTCCTGATGAAGTTCCTGATTTACACGACCTGTACGGAAAAGAGTTTGAGAAAGCCTACATTGGCTACGAAGCTAAAGCCCGTAAAGGCGAAATGAAGAATTTCAAAAAAATTCAAGCCAAGCAATTATGGCGTAAGATGCTAGGCATGCTATTCGAAACAGGACATCCCTGGATTACTTTTAAGGACTCCTGCAACCTTCGCTCACCACAGCAACATGTTGGTGTCGTACACTCATCGAACCTCTGCACAGAGATCACTCTGAACACCAATAAGGATGAAATTGCCGTCTGTAATTTAGGATCCATTAACCTGGTTCAACACATGACACAGGATGGGGAACTCGATCTCGACAAGCTCGAGAAAACAGTGACGACCGCAATCCGCATGCTGGACAACGTAATTGACATCAATTACTACCCTGTACCTCAGGCTGAAAACTCTAATAAGAAGCATCGACCAATTGGTATGGGCATGATGGGTTTCCAGGACGCACTATATATCAAGAAGATACCCTATTCTTCAGACGAAGCCATTGAGTTCGCCGACCGTTCCATGGAAGCAATCAGCTACTTTGCTATCAAGGCCAGTCATGAACTAGCCAATGAACGTGGTAGCTACTCGACATTCGATGGTTCCCTGTGGAGCCAGGGCATCATGCCAGTCGATAGCCTGAAGAAACTGGAAGAAGAACGTGGCGCAGAATTCTGCCAGTTCAACACGGATGAGACCCTTGACTGGGATACGCTCCGTGATCAAGTGAAAACGGGTATTCGTAACTCGAACATCATGGCCATCGCACCGACGGCTACGATCGCTAATATCACAGGTATCTCCCAATCCATCGAACCGACTTATCAAAACATGTACGTGAAATCGAATCTGTCGGGAGAATTCACTGTCGTAAATCCATACATGGTCAAAGAGCTGAAAGCACGTGGCCTATGGGATAATGTCATGATCAATGACCTGAAATACTACGATGGTACATTAAAGCCAATCGACAGGGTTCCAGATGATCTCAAGTCACTGTTTGCTACGGCATTTGAGGTAGAGGCCAGTTGGATAGTGGAAGCGGGGGCCAGACGTCAGAAATGGATCGATCAGGCACAGTCTCTGAACTTGTATATCGATGAGCCTTCAGGCAAGAAACTAGACATTGTCTACCGAATGGCGTGGCTACTGGGTCTGAAAACGACCTATTACCTACGCTCACTCGGCGCCACAACCAATGAGAAGAACACCAATTCTTCATCTCAAGGCGAAAAGACCGATAAAGAAGCGGTCCAGCCAGCACCGGTTCCTAAAGCCTGTGCAATTGACGACCCGGATTGCGAAGCCTGCCAATAAACGCAACACAATCCGGTGATACTGACCCAGCTGCTTGTACTAGTGGCTGGGTTTTTTATTGGCTATTCTTTCTTCGATATCCTTTGACAAATCCAAGGTACGTTTGTATATTACGCGCCTGTCTTTCGACTGACCTATGCCGAGGTGGTGGAATTGGTAGACACGCTAGCTTCAGGTGCTAGTGCTCGAAAGGGCGTGGAGGTTCAAGTCCTCTTCTCGGCACCATTACTTCGATTCAACAAGTATTCTGTCTATACGGCCCAAAATCGCAGATTTTGGTCGCTCAATCGGACAAAAGCAGTGCTTTTGTTAGATCCGATTTCGCCTTCTCGGCACCATTACTTCGATTCAACAAGTATTCTGTCTATACGGCCCAAAATCGCAGATTTTGGTCGCTCAATCGGACAAAAGCAGTGCTTTGGTTAGATCCGATTTCGCCTTCTCGGCACAATTACTTCGATTCAACAAGTATTCTGTCTATACGCCCCAAAATCGTAGATTTTGGTCGCTCAATCGGACAAATTCAGTGACCTATTGGGGCATATTACTCAGCCTTAACCTTATCGATCAGTTTGCCGATCGTTGAAATCACCTTCAGAACATCCATTTCGCCGGCACAATTTCCCTGTTCCAATTGGCCACCACAGTCAATAATTCGTTGCTGCTCGCGAACTTGATATAGCTCATTCAGTAATTGATTGCGAAGTTCTTTAGTCATGTCCTCTGATATCAGTGACTCACTCAATCTGCTTTGTATCTGCATCAAACGATCTGACATTCGTTTCATCCTGGTTGATTCTGGGTTTCCTAAAGCCTTATCGAATATCTTTGCTAGCATGGCCTGTTCTGTGACTTCAAAATTGACACTGTTTCCACAATCCTGTTTTCGATAACCAAGTGGCGAGATACACCTTGTCGTGTTCACTAACTGCCAGTTTTTAGCATCCTCTGTAATGATCTGACTAGTGGTACTCGAGAGCCGACTGTAGTTAATCGTGCGGGGGGGGTCTGCAGACTCTATGGGTTCGCTTACTATATCGGTCTTGTTCTCAGCAATTGGTAGGATTGTACTTTGCTTGAGGTTCTCTTGACTCACATTATCGTCAACTACAGAATCGGACTTAGTAGTTAACCTACCAGGATCACTTGAAATCTGCTCTTTAGTAGAGGTGGTCGTTGTGAGTTTTATTAACAGTGGGTGATTGGGTGAATCAGAACCAGTGGCCGACTTATCGCTTATGTTCTCACTTAGATATAAAAGCGTACCGTGAAATAAAGTACTCACGACAAATGCTGTCAGTACCCAACCACGATCCCTTTTTCTAAAAAGTGAATAGCGTTTTTGAGGTTCGAGCTGTTCTATCATACCGTCTGAGACCGGGAATGGATGGTAAAGTTCCCAGGTTCGTTACATGACAACATTGTTCGAGGATGAACCAAATGTCATTCAAGATATTCGTATGATTAGCGTTTCTATTTAGCCCAGAATCTACTAAACTGTACTTAAAACAGGAGTTTAGTACATGATCCGACAGTTTATTCTCATCCATTGTATGGTTCTCGTACTATCCATGCAGGCTGTCACCACGGCTACTGAAATTACCGTCCTTGACCAAAATGCTAAACCCGTCCCTAATGCTGTACTGGAAGTTATGTCCAGCAGTCCAAGCACTTTAGATACCACTAAAACATACATAGTTGATCAGGTTGATAAATCATTTGTGCCCTATGTTCGAATCGTTCCTGAGGGCGCATACGTTGATTTTCCAAACAGTGATAACATCCGCCACCACGTTTATTCCTTTTCCAAAGCCAAGCCATTCGAACTTAAGCTATATTCTGATCGACCGGAAAAGCCGATCCAATTCTCCGATTCGGGCATAGTAGTACTCGGGTGCAATATCCATGATTCTATGGTTGGCTTCATCTATGTAACGACCTCAAAACATACCTATAAATCTGATGCAAAAGGAATGATCAGGTTAAATGATTTACCTGATGATGCACTGTCAGCCAATCTGTGGCATCCCAATGCATCGCAGGGGGTTGAATATCGGTTAAACATCGAAGCCGATGCATTAAAGGCTGAATCACTAACATTAACCATCGCTATTACTGATCCTGCCCCGAGAAATACATTCGAAGATGTCTTCAAAAAGCAATAAGCAGTCGAGCCTCAGATTACAGATTACGCTGATTGTCCTCAGTCTGATATTTCTGACCATAGCTGCTATCGTTCCAAGCTTCTGGTATGCCGTATCAACTTACTCAAAGGCTCAGAATGAGCGCCGAATTGAAAACACCTCCCAGGTACTGCAAAACTACCTTAACGAAAAGGAGAAATTACTCATAACATCCGCACGGGTACTGACAGCTGATTTTGGTTTCAAGCAGGCAGTAGCTACACGTGATGAGGCAACCATCAATGATGTATTAACCAATCATGGCAGGCGGATTAATGCTGATCTGATGTCACTTGTTGATCTTGATGGACAAATGATAACAACCAATCTAGAACAATCAGATAATTCCGACAATTTTTTCGAGCGGCTCGCCTTAAATCCCGAAGATGGTTCAACGAGCCAATTCATCACGCTATCGAGTCGGATTTATCAGGTTATCATTCTGCCTGTAAATACGCCTCGAACCATTGCGTACGCAGTGATTGGTTTTATGTTGGACAAAACGGCTCTCGATGAACTAAAGAGAGTAACTGGGCTAGATATATCACTCTATGCAGGTGACGATATTCTAGTAACGAGTCTCACCACAAACGCCGCCGCTTACCAACAACTTAGTCTATCGCAAGAACCCCAATCATGGTCGATTACCTTCCCTGATTACCAATTTAGAAACTCTCCATTTCCTAAATCAGATGGCTTGCAATTGCTATTATCAGCGTCACAAGCTCAGGAAAAGTCAGAGTTTACGAGGCTTCTGATTACTATCCTGAGCGTGGTTTTCATTGTCGCGATAATTACTGTCATGGTGTCGGCTTATCTTGCAAAGAGTGTAACGAGACCGCTATATCAACTCGTATTATTCGCTAGAGAGATCGGTTCTGGTGTGTTTAAGAAGTCCTCATCATCAGATGCCCAATCACAGGAACTACTCGAGTTACAGAATGCCTTCGAGAAGATGTATGACGAAATAAAGCAACGTGAGGATGAAATCCAATATCGTGCTGATCACGACCACTTGACAGGCTTACCTAATCGCCAACTCATCATAAAACAGCTCAATGATTGGTCAAGTGACAAACAGATGATCGTCGTGATTATGAGCATTATGAATTTTCGTGAGTTGAATGATGCCATGGGCCCGACAATTGGAGATGCCACTCTTAAAATCTTCTCAGAGCGATTAACGGGGTACTTAGATAAGTCGAGTAACCCTTTAGGATTAGGCAGGATATCCGATAATAACTTCTTATTCATGCAAGGGGTAAATGATAGTCAAACCATACAGACATCGGTTTCAGGATTAATAAACTACCTCTCTGCCCCATATCAAATTGAACAGTTCACCGTTGAGTTAAACCTATCGGCTGGGGTGATGGAAATTCCTAATGATGGTGATGACGCAATTACTATTCTTAGGCGTCTGATGATCGTTTCAAAATCAGCCAAACAGTCCACTGACAAACTTGCCTATTATCAGGATGGGGATGATGATAAATATCTGCGCTCGATAAACTTAGTCGATGAGTTACGGGATAATTTACAACGTGATGAGCCAAAACTATTTATGGTCTATCAACCTAAGTTGAATCTTACGACAAACAAATTCGACAAGGTTGAGGCGCTCATTCGTTGGATCAATGATGATGACGAGTTCGTGAATCCTGAAGAGTTTATCTCCCTTGCAGAGAACTCAGGCCTTATAGTCCCGCTCACACGCTGGGTAGTTAAAACTGTCCTACGTCAACTCAGTGAGATGGAACAGGCTGGATACAAAATGGATGCTGCGATAAACGTCTCTGCAATGGATGTACTCCATGAAGGCTTCATCGAATACCTCATCGCTCAGACAGAGGAGAATAATCTGAGTAATGAACGCGTGACGTTGGAATTAACAGAGCGTGACCTGGCTGAGTGTGAGCAAACCCTATTAACCCGACTCAATCACTTGAAATCACTTGGTTTCGTTATTTCTGTCGATGATTACGGTATCGGACAATCTTCTCTCTCCAAATTGAAAAACTTACCTATCGATGAACTGAAAATAGATAAATGTTTTATTCTGAATCTCAATGATTCTCTCGATGATCAGCATATTGTCCGCTCCACAATTGCTCTTGGACATGATTTGAGTCTGTCTGTCGTTGCGGAAGGTGTTGAAAATAAAGAGAGTCTTGATATCCTAAGGTCATTACAATGCGATGTGATACAGGGTTATCACATAAGTAAACCACTGAAAGTAGAGCAATTAATGGAATGGTTTAAACGTGGTTAAATGTTTCATTGCCTGTATTCTGATCCTATCGCTAACGGCGGTTAAGGCAGATGGAAAAATATTGGCGACTCCTGGTGTTGCCCAGGTTGAAGGCGCAGGCGGCGGAGGCTTAACACCTTGGGCTATGTTAGGTAGCTATGCGACCGAAGATGAAATCTCAGGCGCGGCGCACTGCACCACCGCCGGTGTCGATGATTTTGATCTAACGACCTGTGGTGCTCAGCTCAACGTATTTGATAAGTTTGAGTTAACTTTCGCCCGTCAGTCATTCGACGTTCTACCACTCGGATTAACACTCGAACAGGATATCTTCGGCGTGAAATATAAGCTGTATGGTGATGTTGTCTACAGTGTATTTCCACAAGTCGCCATAGGTGCACAACTCAAAGATAATAAGACTCCTGCTGTACCCTTCGCGCTAGGAGCGGATGACGACCGTGGCCAGGATTACTATGTCAGCTTCAGCAAGCTCCATCTGGGTGCTGTAGTCGGTTATAACCTGTTGTGGAATGCGACCGTTCGCTATACATCTGCCAATGAAATGGGACTACTGGGCTTTGGTAGCGCTTCAGATGGTTCTCAACTCCAAAGCGAGTTATCTGCCGCCATATTATTTAACAAGCATCTTGCAGTCGGTACTGAGTATCGCAGCAAACCTGATAATTTAGGCCTTGGAGAATCAGACTGGAAAGATGTATTTATCGCCTGGTTTCCGAATAAGCACGTCAGCGTGACAGCAGCGTATATCGATCTGGGTACAATTGCCGGATTAACCGATCAAACAGGCTGGTATCTATCAGTGGTGGGCTATTACTGATGCTACGAGTCCTATTTCTTACGCTATTGTTAGCGTCATGCGCGACCATACAACCGTCCTCGACACTCTATGAACGGCTGGGTGGCGCTAAGGGATTAGAGCAAATCGTGGATGATTTTATTGCCAACATCGGCAATGATGAACAGGTTTTTCACTATTTTGCAAAATCGAATGTAACACGATTCAGGCAAGGATTTATAAACCACATATGTGAACTAGCAGCCGGTCCCTGCAAATACGAGGGTGATTCAATGGTCGATGTCCATACCGGTATGAATATTACAGAGTCTGACTTCAATCGTGTTGTAGAACTTCTGGTCGACGCATTAGAGAAAAATAATGTAAGTTATCCAGTGCAGAACGAGCTATTGGCGATACTCGCCCCAATGCGCTCAGAAATCTACAACATGTAGATTATCATCTGTTGCCTAATCACTGATACGCTCAGGTTTTTAAACTTTTGAAACATTTTCTCACATTTCGCTGAATCCAGTTTCCAAACCTTTCTTAAATATCACTCGTCTTTCCTATTAATCATGCGCATTTACGTGCGCCTGAAGAATAAGATAGGGGAAAATCATGAAAATAGCCGATACATCCGGGCAGGATGTAATGATCGAGTCGAAGTCGAGTCGATTCAAGCTTTATGCATACATTGGTACAACGCTGATAATCATACTGATAGGTTTTTTAATTACACCTACACTCGCTCGTTGGTCTTCAGCCGACCACTCTGTGTCAATCGATAGAATCCGTTTGGCGACCGTAACACGGGGTGATTTCGTTCGGGATGTTTCTGTTCAAGGGCGTATCGTTGCAGCCGTGAGCCCAACCCTGTTCGCTTCTGCGACTGGTACGGTCAGCTTCGCGGTTCAAGCGGGAGAAACAGTCAGGCAGGGAGATACGCTCGGAATGATTGATAGCCCTGAATTGACCAACCGTCTGGCCCAGGAACAGGCGACATTACAAAGTATGACCATAGAGAAGGATCGCCAAGAAATTCAATCGAAAAAGCAGGCGCTGGAAAATCAGAAAATAGTCGATCTAGCCAAGGTAACTCTTAACGCAGCCGAACGTGAGCAACGTCGTGCTGCCGATGCCTTTCAGCGTAGTGCAATTAGTACCATCGACAATGAGAAGGCCCAAGATGACCTTGAGAGTGCTAAGTTGGCATATAACCATGCCGTCGAAGATGCCACTCTGAACCACGAAAGTCTCGAATTTGAGATGAAAACTAAGCGCCTACAGATCCAACGCCAACAACTTCTGGTAGATGATTTGCTCCGACAGGTGGAGGATTTGAAAATCAGGTCGCCAGTGAGTGGTATCGTCGGTCAACTCATCGTAGAGCAAAAAACAGCGGTAGCCAAAAACCAGCCAATTATTACCGTCGTCGACCTCAGTCAATTTGAAGTAGAAGTTGCGGTACCTGAGTCTTACGCTGACGATCTAGGACTGGGAATGGAAGCAGAGATACGGACCGGAAACGAACTTCATAAAGCCATGTTGGTGTCCATTTCCCCAGAAATTCAAAACAACCAAGTGATTGGACGTGTGCGTTTTGCCGATAGTCCACCAGCAGGTCTGCGTCAGAATCAACGACTAACAACACGAATTCTACTCGAGTTAAAAGAAGACGTACTGATGGTTAAGCGCGGTCAGTTTCTGGATTCTGGAGCGGGCAGAGTCGCCTATCAGATCGACGGTGATGTGGCAGTCAAGCGTACGATCAAAACTGGCGCTAGGAGCTTAAGCCAAGTGGAGATCCTAGATGGTCTCGACGTCAATCAAGAAATCATTATATCCAGTACCGATGCTTTTCAGGGTGCTGACACTATTCTCATCAATCGCTAACGAGAGGTCAAACAAGATGTTATCAATGAAAAATATTAAAAAAGTATTCCGCACTGAAGTGGTTGAAACTCATGCCTTGCGTGATTTTTCACTTGAGGTTGCTGAGGGAGAATTTGTATCGGTCACAGGACCTTCGGGCTCCGGAAAGACCACATTTTTGAATATTGCGGGGCTATTGGAGACCTTCACAGCCGGTAGCTACCAACTAGATGGGGTTGATGTAAGCAATCTAAATGATGACGCTCGCTCTAAGCTTCGAAATGAAAAAATTGGGTTTATTTTTCAGAGCTTCAATCTGATTCCCGATTTGAACTTGTTCGATAATGTCGATGTCCCTTTGCGATATCGTACCATGAGTGCCAAGGAACGCAGAGAACGAATCGAAAATGCATTGGAGACGGTTGGTCTTGCAAACCGAATGAAGCATATCCCATCACAACTCTCAGGAGGTCAGCAGCAACGTGTCGCAATCGCACGGGCATTAGCAGGCTCACCACGTTTTCTATTGGCAGACGAGCCTACGGGTAATCTCGATTCAGCAATGGCGGAGAGTGTCATGGGACTCCTAGAGGATATTAATCAGAATGGCACTACCATCATCATGGTCACGCATGATCCAAAACTCGCCAGACGTACGACACGTAACATCGATGTAAAAGACGGTGTTGTGCGAGAAGTGAATCATAATAACGAATCGCCTGTAGTAATCGCTGCTGACGATCCACAAATTGCAATCGCCTGAGGAGAATTCAGATGCTAGGTTACTACATACGCCTGTCCTGGTTATCAATCAGGCGCAATCCTATTCTCAGTGCATTGATGATTGCCGCAATCGCGGTAGGTATCGGTGCATCAATGACCACAATAACTGTCAACTATGCGATGGGCAATAATCCAATACCGCATAAGAGTGACGTCTTGTTCGCTGTTCAGGTGGATAGTTGGGACCCCAATAACCCCTATCGAGAGCCCAACATTCCACCTGTTCAGCTGACCTATCTAGATTCCATGGCACTAATGGAAAATGCGCCGGCACTCAGGCAGACAGCGATGACAAAAGTCTTCGACGTCATTCAGCCTGAAGGTGATGATGCCATGCCGTTTGAGGCGCTTGGCAGAGCAACTTTTGGTGATTTCTTCGCTATGTTTGACGTGCCATTTCAGTATGGTGGCGCATGGGACCGCACCAGCGACGAAAACCGAGAAATGGTTGTCGTGCTGGACAAGGAAACGAATGAGAAAGTATTCGGTGGTGAGAACTCTGTCGGACAATTCATCCGTATAGGTGAACATAATTTTAAAGTCATTGGGGTACTAGACACTTATTCGATTACGCCAAAATACTATGACGTGACCAATGGCGCATTCGATGACCCAGAGAGTTATTATATTCCCTTCCATCTGGTCACCGACCTTCGACTCGGCCGTTCGGGCAACACAAACTGCTGGAAACCGGTTAATGAGTCCGGGTATGAAGCATTTCTAAATTCGGAATGTGTCTGGATTCAATTCTGGGCAGAATTACCAACGGAGCAAGCACAAGAGGAATATATGGCCTTCCTCAATAGTTACGCTACAGAGCAGAAGGAATTAGGTCGCTTCCCTCGCCCTCTGAACAATCGCCTAAATAATGTCATGGAATGGATGGAAGTTGAAAATGTAGTCGATGATGGGGCGCAGGTAGTCATGTGGTTGTCACTGATGTTCCTGGCTGTGTGTCTGTTAAATACGATCGGATTACTTCTGACGAAGTTTACAACGAAGGCACCAGAGATTGGATTACGCCGTGCACTGGGCGCTTCAAAGAAGACACTGTTTATCCAACACTCCATTGAATCAACGATTATCGGCATCGGTGGTGGGCTTGTCGGCCTGGTCTTGGCCTGGCTCGGTCTCATGGGAATCGTCACTCTGTTTGGTGATGATATTGCCCATCTGGCAAAACTGGATATCACCATGGTGAGCTTCGCCATCGCTCTAGCCATCCTATCAGCATTATTAGCTGGTATATACCCAACCTGGCGCGCTTGTAATATTCAACCGGCCGTGCAATTGAAAACGCAGTAAGGGGAATAATGATGCAAATTAAACCAATATTAAGTGCGCTATCGCGTAATAAGACGGGTGCCATCTTAATCGCGCTTCAGATAGCACTGACGATGACTATCATAGTGAATTCCGTCTCGATGATTCAGGAACGTAAAGAACAAATGGCTCGTCCATCCGGGATGGATGAAATGAATACCTTCGTGTTTAGTTATATGGGGTTTTCTGAAGATTTTAATGAGCCGGTTCAACTTAAAACAGACTTGGACTATATCAAGTCTCTGCCAGGCGTAGTTGCCGCGACCCAAACTAATTCAGTGCCTCTTCGCGGTGGTGGTTGGTCTATGTCATTTGCGACTGAGCCGGGTACCGATGCTGATGATTTGGGTGCAGCGATATATTTCACCGATGAGAATGGTTTGGAGGCCTTTGGTGTAAAACTCATCGCCGGTCGTAATTTTACAGCCGATGAAATCACCTTACGCGATGGCTCATCAAATATGTGGCCTGGTCAGGGAATCATTACTAAAGCCATGGCCAGTGATCTATTCGATGATGACTGGGAATCGGCTCTCGGCAAAACCGTGTACATATCTGAAACACAACCCATTAATATCATTGGTATCGTCGAGGCGATGCAGGCGCCCTGGAATGGTTGGGGGGGGATTGAACGCTCGATGCTAGTTCCTCAGCAAACCTCATTTAGTTCAGGGCGAATCATCGTCCGCACCGAACCTGGAGCACGGGATAGGCTCATGACCGATGTTGAAAATGGCCTTATGGCAAATTACAAGGGCCGCCTGATACGGCAAATGCGTAGCATGGAAGAAACGCGTGAACGGAGCTATCGAAGCCATAATGGAATGAATACCATACTGACCACCTTGATAGTCTGCCTAACAGTAGTAACAGCACTGGGGATTGTCGGACTTGCCAGCTTCAGCGTTAATCGGCGTAGGAAACAGATTGGTACTAGACGTGCGTTAGGTGCGAGAAAAATCGATATCATGCAGTATTTTATGGTTGAGAACTTCCTGATCACTACCGTAGGCGTGTTGATTGGTGCTGGTCTAACAGTGGCATTGAACATGCTCCTTGTCAGCGAGTTAAATATCACACCAATTGCCTGGTACTATGTACCCATCGGTATGTTGGGGTTATGGATGATTGGTCAAGTAGCCGTTTACGGACCGGCTCGTAAAGCATGTGGCATACCACCCGCTTTAGCTACTCGTAGTGTATGACCCCCTCCACTTAATCCAGAAAAAAACAGCAGCCATTGGCTGCTGTTTTACTATTATGCTGAATGCTCTAATGCCTGCTTAATAGAAATGATCGAGTCTACGCTTCCTGAGTTTCATCGCTTTCGCGGTTAGCTCTCGAATCTCCGAGAAATCCATGCCATCCGGAATATGTGTAATCTCACATTCATCATCGCTGAAAAATTGTACCTTGAAGCCAGACTTATGACGCATGACACCAACCTCATCAAATGACCAATCTGCATTTTGCCGGGCTTTTTTGACGCGCAATGGCACACGTCTGGTTTTATCAGGCTTTCTAGCGGTCGGTTTTAGTCTGAGTGTGGCCATGATTACTATCAATTGGGTGGCGAACGGAGCGTATTCTACAGATATATACTACAAGTAACAGGATTTAGTTCAGATAAAGCGGTCTTTTTTACTCATTTAATGGTAACAAGACCTTCATACTCGTTCCTTGAGGCTCAAGTCGATCGACTATAATGTGCGCATTCGTGTTGCGTAACATGCCATGCAACATTGCCAGTCCCATGCCTTTGCCAAATTCTTTGGTGGTAAAAAAGGGTTCAAAAATGCGGTCAAGATTCGCGCTATCTATTCCGATACCCTGATCCACAACCTCCAACATTACCCATACACCTGATAGAATTCTATGGCTATTACTCGATTCAACGTTCTCAGCTAGATAACGGCTAACTTTGATTTGTATAGTGCCACCATCCGGCATGGCCTCGACAGAGTTGTCCATTAGAATATTTACGATACTGACAATTTTATGATCGGCGAATAGGATATCTGGAAGATTTTCATGGATCAATAGCTCAATTTCTACGTTACCAGGTAAGTTACTTTTGTAGGTCTTGGCAACCCGTTCCACGACCGGTCCAGCTTGAATCGGCTCCAGTTCGACCTGTTCACCATGACTAAATGTCAACATCTTTGCGACCAATTCTTTGGCTCGTTCGGTCGAAGCCAGGCTCGCTTCAAGGTAAGTCAACATTTTATCAGGCATCTGATCACGATAACGGCTGAGTGTCATTGAGGTATAGCCCATGATAATACCCAATATGTTATTGAAATCATGAGCGATACTCCCTGTAATCTGCCCCAGTGACTCCATCTTTCTTGATTCCAATAACTCACGTTGCAATCGCCTGTTCGCTTGCTCGGACTGATAGCGTTGTTGCTGCAAATCAATCATGCGTCGACCGACATTCAATCTGGCCTTCAGCTCCTCGGTTAAGAATGGCTTCTTAATATAATCATTGGCACCCGCATTTAAGCCAATTACCAGATCTTCGGTTGCAGTACGTGATGTTAACAAGACGATATAAAAGTCTTCACCGTGTGGTAACTGACGTATTTTTCGGCAAATATCAATACCATTCATGCCTGGCATTTCCCAATCGAGAACGATTAGATTTGGAGGGTCATCATCGACAATAGCAAGCCAGGCCTCGTCTCCGGTGCCATAGGATTCAGGTTGAAAATTCCATTTCTCTGTCGTTTTCTCTAACAGAAGTCGAGATGAGTTATCATCCTCTGCGATGAGCAGTTTCAATGATTTCTCCTATTTACTGCCGTGTTGTCATGATATTAAAAAGACAGTTAGACCTTTATCTAGGCGGCTTACGTCGCGGTGGGCGAGTCTACCTGAGTATCTCAATCCCCGACTGATAAAGGAAGCCTAACTGCCTAGTACTAATCTAGCACAGAGTGTTAAAAAAAACAGATTAAGTCGGTGAATTAGTTAGGTTTTTTTGATATCACACTGGTTATAAAACAAACAAAAAAGGCCTGTAAACAGGCCTTTAAATCGAGATTATTAGTAACTAGTCGGCAGAGTCGGATTGATGCTTAGTATTCGCATGAAACTCTGCAACATCCTCCACCACGATCTCATTGTCAAACTCGAAGTATGGTTGATCGGCAAACTTGTTACCTCTGAACTGTATAGAAATTCGAGCAGCGTCCTTATTCTCAACAGTATCCTTATAGAACTGTTTCAGATCAGCCAGAGTCACCTCTTCAGTTGCTGCAATCAACTTCTCACGACTGGCAAAATCAAACTTTTCACTCGCCCAGTCGTTCAACAGTGGATTCACCTCTTCTGAGAGGTTTTTCGGATCCTGCTTGAGATTTGTCAGACGACTTGCCTTGAGTGTCTGGAATGCTTCTTCAGTGAGGCCATCTAATGTTTTAGCGTACTCACCATGGAATGCATTGTATCGCTCCTGCATCTCCTTGGGATTCTTCACCGGCGTCTGAATTAACATACCGAGGGTTGCGTACTCATCTATTGACGAGCTAAAACCAAATACCGCATAGGCCAACTGCTCTTCAGTTCTCAGTGTGTTGAAGACTTCAGTTTGGTAATGCGTCGCTAAAATACCTCCGATAGCTTTAGATTTATATCCGGGTTCTGGATGAATAAACATATCAATCACAGCGACGTCATCGACATCGATGTTGCTACGATAGACAAGGGTCTTACCCTGTTGTGGCAACCAGAATTTATTCTTACTGTATTCAGTCACGCGACGGTCAGCGGGCAGCATAGCCTCGATACGTGTCGCCAGAGCAGCAATATCATCCTTGCTGTAATTGCCGAATGTGAACGCGCGAATGGTATTGTTATCCATAACCCGTTTCATGAATTTCTTAAAATCTTCATGGGTCAAGGATTTAGCTGTCTCAATCAACGTCTCGCGCTCATAATTGCCCGATCCACGCAGTGCATAGAACTTATTAATTAACTGCTGATAAGCCGCTTGTTTACCCTGATTAGCAATGCTTCTGACATACCGCTCGATCGCCTGACTGAAGTTCTCCTCAGTGACATCCACAATCAACTTATCGAAAGCCTGTTCCAGTAATAAACCCTGCTTATCCGTGAAACCAGATAGATTCAATGTTAGGCCATTCCCTGCAGAGACTGAAAGAGACATACCGGCAATTGAGGCTTCTGTGACCAGGGCACTTTGCTGCAAATTAAACAAACTCGTCCAGATACTGAGCATCACAGCGGCTTCCGGACTCGTCTGCTTATCAGGATTATTGATCATGATTCGCGTCACACCTCGGGGTTGATTGGCGAAATGTTGACTCGCATAATTGATGATTTGCACGCCCTTATTATCATAAACCTTCTCCGGTTTATCCTCAGGGTCAGAGGCTTTTGTGTAGAGTTCGAAATTCTCAGGCAACATACGGTTTACATCAGGAAGCGTAAGTGCCAGTTTAGATGGCTTAGACCAGCTAGCTATCTCTTCTTTCGAAATATCTTCTTTACGATATTCGCCAGCATAAAAGTGTAATGACTTATCGGTTTTCTCCTGCTGACTGATGTACCAGACAAGTAGATTTTCTGGGACAAGTTGTGCGAGTGACTCTTCAATCAACTCCTTATTGAATGACTTGTAGTAGTATGGTGCATCGATAATATGCTGGATAGGATAATCCTGCATCGCGGCCGCAAGCCCTGTAACGTACTGAAATTCATTGGTTTTTTCCAGAAAACGGAACTGGTTACTTAGAGAAGTCTGGATTTCTTTGAAATACTTCTCGTCAACACCTGACTCCCGGATTTTATCCAGATACTGCATCACTGTTGCTACGATGAACTCGCGCTGCTCCATACCCTTATCGGTCAGGGATATGGTCACGCCAAACTGACCATAATTACCATACAAATTCTCAAATGCACCGGCGTTTAGTGAGGATATCAGGCCCATTTGCTTAAGTAGGAATGCCGGTGTACCAGGCATTTCGGAGCCTAACAGGTAGCCGATGAAGTTATTTGGTTTGTAGGCAAATTGATGCATGTTATTTTCAATCGTGAAATCAAGCACAATCTGCTTCACATCTCGGTTTGGTTTGTAATAAACACGCTTGGTGCCAACTGGTTCAATCGTATCCTTTATCACCGGATCTGGAATGTTCTTATTCTTAATGGAACTGAAATGCTTGCGTGCCAGCTTTTCCATTTCATCCAAGGAACGATTCGAAATCATCGCCAATTTCATAATATTTGCCGAATAATACTTATCATAGAATACCAAGGTGTCTGGATGTAGTTTGCTGTCTTCCTTATCCCCGAGCGTTTCTAAGTTTCCAGTTGTGAATCGATTAGACGGATGATCGCCAAAGAAAGACCGTTTCAGTGTCCATTGGGCACGCCAGTCATTTTCACGGCTGATACTCCATTCTGCATTCACCGCATTAATCTCTTTTTCTGTGTATTCAGGATACAGTTTCGGTGCTTTGAAAAAATCTGAGAATCGATCGAGCCCCTCATCATAGGCATCATTATTAATGCTCAGTAGATAATTCGTGACATCAGTAGAGGTGTAGGCGTTTTTCGTACCGCCATTGGCTGAGATGAACTCATCATATTCATTAGTATCTGGATATTTTTCGGTTCCGAGGAATAGCATGTGCTCTAGATAATGGGCCATTCCCTGTTGATTCAAAGGATCAAAGTAGTAGCCGACACCAACACTTAGTGCAACACCTGATTTATCAGTATCAGGATCAGAGACCAATACGACATCAATTGTATTGTCGAGAGTCAATGCGCGATATTCACGCTGATCATTGGGACTGATGTTTATGCTGACTGTGCTATTTTTTGCAGCAGACGTTAACTGACTAGTCAGGGCGATGATAACGAGCCCTAAGAGTGGTTTAATAGACATGAATTTCCTCTCACTTATATACAGCAAATAGTTTTTTACGGACGCACAATATGATAAATAGCATCAACTGGCAATGCTGATATGTTACAAGTTAATGCAAACCTCGATACATTTTTTCGAATAGCATCTTTGAATCAGTGATCTCAAGGACGATTAATTTCAATCAGCGCAAGAATGGCGCCGAATACACTATCCTCGCCGTTAAAGTAGTCTGTCGAACTCCATAACACTTGCTCGGGCCTGATTTCCTGCTGATCGGGATAGGTGGTTAAATAGTTACTAAAGCGAGTAGCGATGGTAATTTCAAGTCCAGTTTTAGATAATGCAATCTGTTTCGCGTCATAATAGTAGCTCAGTTTCAGAGCGACAGACTCACCGACGAACTGCACTGCAGGGATTTCAGATAACCTACCTAGTAATTCAAAAACAACCGGATGAGTACTGCGATCGATCATGGCATATATCGTGCGTTGTGGATCCTCAGTATGAATCTGGCGTACTAACCGAATTAGGCGTTCAACCAGCAGCGGATCAATGCGATTGATATCACGTATGTCCAGCACGACATTATCAAGTAACCTGTTGTTCAGATATCTTTCAGCCAGAGCAGCATATTCATTATAGGTGAGCGTTGATTTCAGCATATTACCGGACAATTGCCAGAATAAACTGTGTTGATCGATCATTCGAACAGGATCTTGCTGATTGAGATTTTGACGGTATAACTGACTGATATAAACAGGTTTCATTGCCCTTTGATATTCCATAGACTGCAATAACTCAGAGATTTTTATATCCACAGTCTGAATTCCCATTGAACCGGATATCTTTAGCTGACATACAGATTTGCACCCGGCATCCATGAATTCTAGTAACTCAGAGATACGTAAGAATTGCGGCAGCCAGTCAACATCGCGCTCAGGAAAATACTCTTTCAGTACACTGTACAGACTGTTCATACTTGCGCCATTCACGGTCAATAATTCTCGACCGATGAGAGACCCATATGGTTCCTCTGCGGCAACGATATAAAAACCATCCTCGAACATCGCAAAGGTAATTGGTAGTAGGAGCCAGCTGCGATTCTGATGCAGGAGATTGATCCCTGTCACACTGTCTCGCTGATCCTCATCGAGTGTCAATAGAGCTGTGCTAATGCTAAGCCAGGGCGCAAATGGATAGCCATCGAGTATGTCTGGGTCTCGGGTAAGATTTTCCCGGAATGCCTGTTGTGAACGATTCCGCCATGGCTTTGGATGATCAGCGTCGAGAGCTCGACTAAGGAACTCGAGCTCGCGGCTGTATTCTATTTTACTCGGTTTGGCATTAATTAATGCTCCTAAACCTACCAAACAGAACACAATCATGACTGCCTGCGTGCAGCGTCTCGTATTATATTTCATTCTGGCAATCGTCATCATATTTCTATATATCGGTCTCGGCAGCTAAATGATTAATGTTCTAGATACCTCAAAGCGATAGAATCTTGGCATTCTGGGTTGGATGTTTCTCTAAACTCAATCATAATAACGTAACAATTAAAACCGTATTTTTTTATGCCCCTCAGCCGTATCCTATATAGTCTTCTTGTCCCACTGATAATTTTTATTGCCGGGCTGTGGCTGGTATATCATGATGATATATTGCCACAAATTATGATTCCGATACTGGTCTATCTGCCATTTGTCAGCGCCATCATACTACTATTGATCAGTTATCAATTTAATCTGTTTCGTCTGTTTACACTCACTTGTATTATGGCGATCTGGTACTACCTTACTGACTTTCAGGCACCCGATAGCCAGATTCTTACTGAGCAGTTACACACTTGGTTAATGTGGCAATTACCGCTACTACTAATTAGCCTCAGTTGGTTACCTGAGCGCGGTATATTTACACTTTATGGTGCTCTGAGCTGGATAATTCTGTCTGCAGTAGCGACTTGCGGTTTCCTTATCCTAGATATGGAAATCTACGGACAATTGATGACAGTCGGCTCCGACTTGACCGGAGATCGTTCTCTACTCATTATCGTTTTTCTGTCCATTACAATCCTCCATCAGTTACTGAGAGTCTGGCGCAAAGATAGTGTGCTCGATGGCGTGATATTGATCATCATTCTAACCATCAGTTGGTACTATCTCTATGTTCCACCCAAACCACTTGGCCACCTAATTGTGCATAACCTGATCCAGGTTTTGATCGTCTGGGGACTCATCAAGCATAGTCATGATATGGCCTACCGCGACGAACTCACTGGGCTTCCGGGCCGCCGGGCTTTGAACGAATGGCTCAAAGCGCCTGGACGTAAATTTGTAATCGCCATGCTCGATATAGACCACTTCAAGAAGTTTAATGATCGCCATGGGCACGATGTCGGAGATGATGTACTGAAAATTGTCGCAAGCCGATTGGCCAGGGTGACTGGAGGCGGTAAAGCCTATCGCTATGGTGGTGAGGAGTTCACTATAATCTTCAGTGGTAAAGAAGTGCATCAATGTACTCCTCATCTAGAAGCCGTTCGTGAAGACATCGCACACTACAAAATTAGCCTGCGAGAGACACAGAAACGTCCTAAATCGGCAAACAAGGGACGTAAGAACCGAGGTGCGGGAAGTAAAGCGAAAAAGCTGTCCGTCACAATCAGCATCGGCGTCGCGAGTAAGACATCAGAGCGCAACACAGAGCAAGTCATTCAAGCTGCCGACAAGGCACTTTATAAGGCTAAAAAAGCCGGACGAAACTGCCTTGTGGCAGATAAAAGCAGTTAATAGTCGTTAAATAGCCCTGCCAACTAAAAATAATCACTTTTCAGAGGTATAATACAACTATCGTCTAGCGGTCTTTCTCAGACAGCCAGACTAAAATACCTACATTACAGTTAACAAGTGGCTGGGGAGTGCTCGTTTTTTAGTACGATGCCCAGTCCAACACCATGAAGGAATTTATCGTGCTAGATACATATCGCGCCCATGTGGATGAACGTGCTCAAATTGGCATCGTTCCAAAGCCTATCAGTCCTGAACAAATGAGTGAACTGGTCGAATTAATCAAGAACCCACCAGCCGGTGAAGAAGAGATGATTTTTGACCTATTGGCTAATCGTGTACCTGCCGGTGTCGATCAGGCGGCCTATATTAAGGCTGGGCTGCTCACTGCCATTGCCAAGGGCGAAGCGAGTTCGCCAATCGTGAGTAAGAAACAGGCGGTTGAATTACTCGGTACGATGCTCGGAGGCTATAATATCGCTACTCTGGTTGACTTATTAAGCGATTCCGAGCTCGCCGATCAGGCGGCTGAAGAACTCAAGCATACACTATTGATGTTTGATGCATTTCATGATGTGGCTGATCTGGCTAAATCAGGTAATGCGAAGGCACAGGAAGTCCTTCAGAGCTGGGCCGATGCAGAGTGGTTCACTTCCCGGCCTCCGTTGGCAGAAAAAATTACCATTACAGTATTCAAGGTACCAGGCGAAACCAATACCGATGATCTGTCTCCGGCACAGGATGCCTGGTCACGTCCAGATATTCCATTACACGCCAAGGCATTCTTAAAAAATCCACGTCCTGGACTCGAAGGTGATCCAATCGCCACCATAGAATCTTTGAAAGAAAAAGGACATCCTGTCGCTTATGTCGGCGATGTCGTTGGTACGGGCTCATCCCGAAAATCGGCTACCAACTCCGTTTTATGGCTGACTGGCGACGATATACCACATATCCCAAACAAGCGTGCGGGTGGCTTTTGCCTCGGCGGCAAGATTGCCCCCATCTTCTTCAATACCATGGAAGATGCAGGTGCCTTGCCGATTGAACTCGATGTCGATCAGATGGAAATGGGCGATGTCATCGATCTATATCCTTATGAGGGTAAGGTTGAAAAGAACGGCGAAGTCATCGCCACGTTTGAATTAAAGACTGACGTCTTGCTCGATGAAGTTCAGGCAGGTGGCCGAATTCCTCTGATTATTGGCCGTGGTTTAACGACTAGAGCACGCGAAACATTGGGGCTCGAACCCTCTACTGTTTTCCGTCTTGCCGCTGAAGTCAGAGAATCAGAGGCCGGCTTCACACTGGCTCAGAAAATGGTAGGAAACGCCTGTGGTTTGCCAGGTGTTAGACCGGGTCAATACTGTGAACCCCGCATGACAACGGTTGGTTCTCAGGATACTACCGGACCAATGACTCGCGATGAGTTAAAAGATCTCGCCTGTCTCGGATTCAGTGCGGATTTGACAATGCAATCATTCTGTCATACTGCCGCCTATCCCAAACCTGTTGATATCGACAATCAGCACACCCTGCCCGACTTCATTATGAATCGAGGCGGCGTATCATTGCGTCCGGGTGATGGCATCATCCATAGTTGGCTAAATCGCATGCTTTTGCCGGATACCGTCGGTACCGGTGGAGATTCTCACACCCGTTTCCCGATCGGAATTTCATTCCCCGCTGGCTCGGGTATGGTGGCATTTGCCGCAGCGACAGGGGTGATGCCTTTGGATATGCCTGAATCTGTGTTGGTACGTTTTAAGGGTGAAATGCAGCCAGGAATTACGCTACGAGACCTAGTGAATGCTATTCCTTATGCGGCGATTCAAGAAGGTTTGTTGACGGTAGAGAAGAAAGGTAAGAAAAACATCTTCTCAGGTCGGGTATTGGAAATTGAAGGTCTTCCGAATCTAAAAGTCGAGCAGGCCTTCGAGCTGTCCGATGCCTCTGCTGAGCGTTCTGCCTCTGGCTGCACCATCAAGCTCGACCAAGAACCTATCATTGAATACCTGAGTTCGAATATCACCATGCTTAAGTGGATGATTGATCAGGGCTACGGTGATGAGCGAACAATCTCACGAAGAATCGAGAAGATGCAGGAATGGCTGGATAACCCGGTTCTGATGGAGGCTGATGCCGATGCAGAATACGCTGCAGTCATTGAGATAGACCTCAACGAAATTAAGGAGCCTCTACTCGCTGCACCGAACGATCCGGATGATATCCGCACCCTATCCGAGGTGACTGGCGATAAGATTGACGAGGTCTTCATTGGTTCCTGTATGACTAATATCGGCCATTACCGTGCCGCAGGTAAATTACTGGAGAAAACAACGGGGATCCCGACACGTCTATGGATCGCTCCTCCGACGCGAATGGATGAACATCAACTAATGGAAGAAGGATTCTATAATATCTTCGGAGCGGCTGGTGCTCGTACTGAAATGCCTGGTTGTTCACTCTGTATGGGGAATCAGGCACGTGTGGCCCCCCAATCGACCGTCGTTTCAACCTCAACGCGTAACTTCCCGAACCGTTTAGGTGATGGTGCAAATGTTTATCTTGCGTCAGCGGAGCTCGCCGCGATTTCCTCTATTCTCGGATACCTTCCTACCAACGAAGAATATCAGGGCTATATGAAGGAGATTGATACAATGGCTTCAGATATCTACCGCTATCTGAATTTCCATCAACTGGAAGATTTTCAGAAATCAGCAGCTAAAGTCACCATTCCAATAGTACAAAAGGAAGAAGTGTCGCTTACCTGATAGGTGGTCGACTAGCTTTACAAAACCGGCATGATCGTGACAGATCATGCCGGTTTTGTTGTATATGAAAGATATTTATTGCATTTGTTTGATTTTTTCTCCTCAATGTCTATTATGAGCCTTCACTCAAAAATCAGAGGATCAATACGAATGATGCAGTTTACCCGACTCTTGCTGATTCTTGCGCTTCTAGTCACCACTCCTATGGCTGTTATAGCTGAAGGAAAAACGCTTCAAAGTGAAGACACAAAAGCGGAAGATGATGCTGAAAAAGGCAATGACAAGAAAGACGAAAAAGAAGAAAAATCCAAGAAAGAAAAAACTATCGCAGATCAAATCAAAGATAAAGAAGCTTACAAAGGCTTCTTAAATCTTTATCAGGATAAGGAATCTGGCTCAGTCATGATGACCTTAACAGACGAACAATTGGATAAACCTTTTATTTATCATGCCCACACGGTAAACGGCGTACTCGCTGCCGGACATTTCAAAGGTAATTTTCGAGACAATAAACTACTGGAATTCAGGAAAGTTCATGACAGAATTGAAATTGTAAACAAATCAACGAGCTATTATATAG
Source organism: Enterobacterales bacterium (assembly GCA_965250035.1). Lineage (GTDB taxonomy): Bacteria > Pseudomonadota > Gammaproteobacteria > Enterobacterales > CAXRAF01. The sequence continues at coordinate 1,577,641 of OZ252282.1, forward strand.
ATCCAGAGAATCCACTCATTCGTTCGAAGGGGAGTAATGAGAGCGAGGCGATTCTGGCGAGTTTGAAAATTGAAACTCACGATAAAGATTCTGGTGAATATCTGCTAAAGATGGACGGTACTTTTCTTGGTGAAGCGATTCACAAGATTTCACCCTACCCTCGTCCGAGAATGCCTGGCTCACCGCCCCCCCGTCCTAGCTTTAAACTGGGCAAGTTGAGTAAAGATAAAACCAAGTATCTGGGTGTTCGAAGTTACCCAAAGAACACGGATGTCGTTGTTGAGTATGTTTTCGATAACCCAGCACCAGCTATCCGTCAGGCCTGGGGTGTCGCTGATGCGAGGAATGTCACTGTTCAATTACAGCATTCGTTCATCGAAATGCCGGATAATGATTTCAAACCACGACGCGACGATGCGAGAGTAGGATACTTTACTGAACAGGTCACTGATCTAACTTCAGATAGCTGGGCTCCATACCGTGATGTAATCAACAAATGGAACCTGCAAAAGAAAAACCCAGAAGCAGAACTATCTGAGCCAGTGCAACCAATCGTATGGTGGATAGAAAATACGACTCCGCTCGAATGGCGCGATGCGATAAAAGAAGGGGTTCTTGCCTGGAATCAGTCTTTTGAAAAGGCAGGGTTTAAAAATGCCCTTCAAGTTAAGGTCCAGCCTGATGACGCTGACTGGGATGCCGGCGATATAAGATATCATGTGTTACGTTGGACCAGCTCTCCGCGCCCTCCGTTTGGCGGCTATGGCCCTAGTACCACTAATCCCTTGACCGGTGAAATCATCGCTTCAGATATTATGCTGGAATACGTCTTCATGAAGAATCGCTGGTTACAGGAAGATCTGTATACACGTGGCGGCAACATGATGACAGAGCTTCCAGAGGATGCTGAGGCTCATCAGTATTGTAGTTATGGCCACGATATGCAGGCTGATCTGATGACTGCTCGCGCCATACTCGATGCCAAAGGAATGAATGAAGGCGAATTGCAACGTTTATCTAAAGAAGCGCTTATCGCACTAACCCTTCATGAGGTAGGTCACACGCTTGGCCTGAACCATAATATGATGGCGTCACAACAATATGATGCCAAGCAGGTACATGATAAGGAATTAACCCAAGGTAGTATTACTGGATCAGTAATGGATTATGCGCCGACCAATATAGCGCCACCGGGAATGGATCAGGGTTACTACACAGATATTCGCCCGGGTGCCTATGATGACTGGGCCATTGAATATGGCTACTCAGTTGGCTTGGCTGATGAAGATGCAGAAGAAGCGCGCCTTCAGAAGATTCTTGAACGCTCAACGGAGCCAGCATTGGCCTTCGGTAATGATGCAGATGATATGCGTGCCCCTGGCCGCCATATCGACCCGCGCATTATGACAGGCGACATGTCTTCTGATGCAATCGCCTACTCTGAGGGACGTGCTCAACTCGTTAAGGAAACGTTTGGCGAGTTACGCGAACGGGCCACTGAAAAGGGTAAGTCGTATCAGGAATTGACTACCATGTTTAATGTCCTGATGCGCAGTTATATCGGAGCCATAAACATTGCTACTCGATATGTCGGAGGTGTCTACATTGACCGTGCAGTAGTTGGTCAACCAGGTGCAACCAAGCCATTTACACCGGTTAGCGAGGATGATCAGCGCAGAGCAATGAAGCTCATAGCCGACTATATGTTCGCACCCAATTTGCTACCGGAAGCTCGTGAGTACTTCAGCTATTTACAATCTCAAAGACGCGGATTCAGTCATTATGGTAATAATGAGGATCCGAAAATACATGATACCTGGTTAAATGCTCAGAAGCGTATGCTGGATCATCTGCTACATCCAAATGTTACCAAGCGGATTTCTGACTCAGCGATGTATGGCAATTCATATAACTTAAATGAGATGATGTCTGATCTCACAAAAGCAATATTTGAAGCCGATAAGAAGGGTAATGTAGAGTCTGTCCGTCAAAACCTGCAGGTCGAATATGTTCAACGCCTAATCGGCGCTGCTGGGCTGAAGGGAAAGAGTCGCTACGATAGCATCACAATTGCTGCTGCAATTTACCAATTGCAACAGATCGAGAAGAACTACACCAGCAATCGTGGCAATTTATCAACCAAGTCCCATCGTAATTACATCGGTTGGTTGATTAACGACGCTTTCAAACAATACGAGGACTGACATAAGATGTTGCTGTAAGCAATTGTCGATTAAATGTCTTGAAGGGGTTGAGTTATCAACCCCTTTTTTGTTGTCATTGAGTTATCGAATTAAGTCACCTAAGATAGGCCGTATATCATTCCATCTTACGTATAGTCGATAAGGAGTCTGTAATGGCTAACAATGACGATAAGAAACCAGCGGCGAAGAAGAAACCAGCCGCCAAGAAACCTACGGCGAAGAAGAAGCCAGCCGCCAAGAAACCTACGGTGAAGAAGAAACCAGCCGCCAAGAAACCAGCGGCGAAGAAGAAGCCAGTCGCCAAGAAACCTGCGGCAAAGAAGAAGCCAGCCGCCAAGAAACCTGCGGCGAAGAAGAAGCCAGCCGCCAAGAAACCTGCGGCGAAGAAAAAGCCAGTCGCCAAGAAACCTGCCGCATCTCCTGCTCCAGCAGATGTATCCACTGATTTGGTCGGTGAGGCCGCCAGAGAAAACATGCAGCAGGCTGCCAATGCCATTGATGATCAGATGAAATACATCGCCAACATGGATACCAACATTCTGGTGGCGATGGAGAAACTGACTGAGATCCAAGAGACCATGCAGCAGAAAGCCCATGAGTTTCAGGAAAAGAATACTCAGGCTGCCAAGAGGGCCTGGGAGAATGCTAAGAAAAAGCTGGAAAGCCACCATGAAATCATGGATGACTTTAAGGCTAGAAGGCAAAAGGCGCTTGATTCTCTGAGGGAAAATAAAACACTGCATGAGACGTATGAGTCCATCGTTGAGCATATGGAGAAGGGTAAAAAAGTTGCTATTGAAGAAGCCAAGAAAGCAGAGCAAAAGATCATGCAGCAATTGCATAAACTGGAACAGCAAATGCTAAAAAAGGCCGATGAGATAAAGAAGCGTTACAACAAGAAGTAAGGTGGAAAAATCTGCGAAAGGCGCCCTGCCTAGCCTGAAGCTACTGGGACAATTCTTACTACCCTACAAGACGGTTATGTTCGGGGCCGCATTGGCACTAGTATTCACTGCGGTTATTACATTAGCCATCGGTGATGGCATTAGATTGGTTATAGATGAGGGATTTGCAGAGGGTTCACTCGCTGGTCTGGGTGTCGCCGTTCGTTATCTAATCGTGATCGCTGTGCTAATGGCAGTCGGCACTTTTATCCGCTTCTATTTAGTGTCCTGGCTTGGGGAGCGCGTTAGCGCTGATATCCGCATGGCGGTGTTCAATCACCTTATCAGTCTCCATCCAGCCTATTTCGAAGAAAATCAAAGTGGCGAGATCATGTCTCGTCTCACTACCGACACGACATTATTACAATCGATTATAGGCTCATCAATTTCCATGGCATTGCGTAGCGGATTGATGCTCATCGGTGCGATCATTATGCTGATACTTACCAATTGGCAGATGACTCTCATGGTGCTTGTCGGTGTACCGGTACTCTTGCTTCCGATGATCTGGTATGGCAAACGCATCCGTAATCTGTCTCGGAAGAGTCAGGATACTATCGCAGATGTTGGTAGCTATGCAGGTGAAATAATACAGAATATTAAGACGGTCCAAGGTTTTACAAATGAGTCGTTCGAGCGAAATGCCTTTGCCGGGGAAGTAGAGAATGCTTTTGCCGTGGCTAAACGTCGGATCACTCAACGAGCCGTTATGATTGCTGCCGTCATTCTATGTATTTTTATCGCATTGGCGGGAATGTTATGGTCGGGTGGTAGTGATGTCATTAGCGGTGCCATGTCACCTGGTGATCTGGGTGCATTTGTATTCTACGCCATGATGGTCGGCTCAGCATTTGCTACTATCTCGGAAGTCTATGGTGAACTGCAACGTGCCGCTGGTGCGACTGAGCGATTGATGGAAATGCTTAGTGTGACCACTGAGGTATTGAGCCCAACTCTGCCAACTGAATTACCGTTAAATCATAGTAGTATTACATTCCGTGGAATCTCTTTTCACTACCCATCAAGGCCTGAACAGTGGGCACTCGAGGACGTCGATTTAATGATAGAGACTGGGCAAGTGGTTGCTCTTGTCGGGCCTAGTGGTGCAGGTAAAACAACTGTATTTGAATTACTGCAACGCTTCTATGATCCGCAACGAGGTCAAATCGAACTCGCAGGTGTGGATCTGCGTCATCTCAGTATCGATGATTTACGCAATCGATTCGCTATTGTCCCACAACATCCAATCCTGTTTAGTCAGAACGTGTGGCAGAATATACGTTATGGTGATGTATCTGCATCCGATGAGCAGGTCATTGATGCGGCCAAGGCAGCAAATGCCCATGAATTTATTCTCCAGTTACCGAATGGGTATGATAGTTTCCTAGGCGAACGTGGTGTTAGATTATCCGGTGGACAACAACAACGACTGGCTATCGCTCGCGCAATCCTGAAAGATCCTGACATACTCCTTCTCGATGAAGCCACAAGTGCTCTTGATGCTGAATCTGAGAAGAAAGTGCAACTTGCACTAGATGAAGTGATGAAAAACCGGACGACCCTGATTATTGCCCATCGTCTGGCAACCGTGCGCCACGCCGATAAAATATTAGTGTTCGAGCAGGGCAGAATTGTCGCGAGTGGAACACATGAAAGACTGCTAGAAACATCTGATCTTTACAGTCGGTTAGCGAAGTTACAATTCGATGAATCCAGATTGAATTAAGTGATCTACAACGCCTAATTAGGCGACCGCAATGCCCTGCTTTAGGTAAACTTTAATCCAATTTTCGAATTCAGCTGTCGGCATTGGTTTTGCGATGTGGTATCCCTGTACGATATCACAACCCATATCACGCAGATGCTGCAATGTGGTAGCGGATTCAACTCCTTCAGCAACAACACGCATATTCAATTCCTTTGCTAGGATAATACAGGTTTTCACTATTGCGCGTGCTTCCTTATCCTGATCCATTGCCATAACAAACGATTTATCAACTTTGAGTTCATTGAATGGGATTTTATGTAACAAAGAAAGAGAAGAGAATCCCGTGCCGAAATCATCGATCGAGAGTGAGAAATTCTTCATCCTTAGCCTTGTCAGGATATCGAGTGATGTCACCAATTCTCCCATCAGCACACTCTCCGTGACCTCAAGGGTAATGTTACGGGAATTGAGTTGATGCGAACGCAAACGATCATTGAGTTGCTCAGGTAGTTCGATACTTCGGATAGAGTCAGCACTCACGTTAACAGATAAGGGCACGGGCATTTTGAGACTGTAGAATTTCGCCTGCTGAGTTAGCGCCATATCCAGCACTTTTGATGTGAGCTCGTCCATCAGGCCGTATCGTTCGGTTTCTTCCAGGAATATAAATGGTGCTAATAACCCATGTTCTGGATTATCCCAACGTACCAGACACTCCGCACCGAATATCTTACCCGTAGCTAGCTCGATCTGTGGTTGATAATACAACTCCATCTCGTTGTTCGTAATACCGTTGTATATCTCATCACGAGTCGGTTTATACTGCAGAGTACCCGCTTTATTACTGCTACCACGGACAAGCTTTTTATGATCGATTAAAGTATCCATGAGCAAATTCATGTGAATTGGCTTGGTGAAACTACTTATGATCTTTAGCTGATGAGCATCTGCTAACTTTTCAGCTGCATGTAATACACCCATATCATAACCACTCATTAGAATCAGTGGTGAGCGACATTTATATTCAGCAAGCTTGCGAATAACCTCGACTCCATCCATGACTGGCATATTCAAATCAAGCAGAATCACAGAATTATCATCATAACTCTCATCGGAGAAGAAGCGGCGCGCATCAACATAGACAGACGGGGTGAACCCTGCCAATTCGACGACCTCCGCTAGCATATCAGCTACCTGTTGTTCGTCATCTATAATGAAGACTTTTGCCACTATTCGAAGTACTCCTTAATATGAATTAAGTATAGTCGATTTATTTTAGCGTGTTGATCTTTGCTGTATAAATTTTGTTCGATGTTAATTATCAGCGAATGTAATTTGTTATCTTTAATCCTAGACTAACTGTATATGAAATCAATATAAAACTTACATTATCCGATGCTTCAGTGTCGAATGTCGTAGCGACCAGATGTTCAGCTCGTTTTTCGTTATTCTCACTGGCCCTCATAGCATCAGAAATTTGTCGTTCTGTAACAAAATCACTGACGCCATCGGAACATAATAATAAGGTCCCGCGACGATATGGATTGTATTGCGCATAGTCTGCCTCTGACATGTCACCATCCACTCCAATAAATCGTGTAATTACATTTCGCTTTTCGTGACCCCGTGCCCTCTGGGCTGACAAAAGTCCGCGATCAATGAGATGCTGTACAAAACTGTGGTCATGAGTCAGTTGCTTCAGTGATGACTCATAACGATAGATACGGCTGTCGCCAATCCATGCAAGATTAAATCCCCATTCCGTTGCCAATACCAATACAAGGGTAGTTCCCATCTTGGCGAGCTCTTTATCCGATGATTGCAGGGTCCTCACAGCGTGTTGTGCCTTACGGATGGATTCCTCTATGGATGTATTTGGTAGATTGTCTTTCAGAGTATTTATAACGGTCTGGCTGGCTAGCTCGCCTCCAGAATGACCGCCCATACCGTCGGCAAGCAACCAGAATCGATGCTCTGGATCACAGTATATAGTATCCTGATTTGCTGCCCTGACTTTACCGGGATGGGTATATGAAAATACCGATGAAATTTCTAACATAGTATGAGTATATGTCAGTACTTGATTTTTGTCCTGAGCTGAGTCATTAAGGTGGAATTTCCATACTGATTCAGAGATAATTCGCGGCCTGTTAAATAAAAGTGCACACCATGATTTTTAAAAGCATACGCCTGTTCCGACTGACTAAACCCGTTCAACATACTGCAGAATCACTCCATGAGTTATTGCTAGAACAAGCATTCGTTCCATGTGATTCCTATCAACTTTCCAGTTTCGGCTGGGTAGAACCGCTTGGTAAACAAGGACAGATACTTGCGCATCAGACGGGACAAAATCTGATGCTTTGTGCATGCAAAGAAGAGCGTCTATTACCGGCCTCGGTATTACGGGAAACGGTTGAAGAAGAGGTCGAACAAATCGAATCAGAGCAGGCTCGACGTGTCTTTCCCAGTGAAAAAAGGCGCCTAAAAGAAGACGCTGTACAGCGACTATTGCCCAGAGCCTTTACCAAAAAGCGGCTAACTTTTGGTTATCTGGATCTAGTCAATAATTGGTTGGTGATAGAATCAACCACAAGCAAAATGGCTGATGAATTTACTCAGTTGCTGCGCAAAAGCCTGGGGAGCCTGCCCATTGTGCCATTGATCTGTCAGCAGCAACCGAGTGCTGTAATGACCCACTGGCTACTGAAAAATTCATTACCCGCTGAGATCAGTACGGGTGATGATTGTGTCCTCAAAGATAAGGGCGATGATAAGGTTATGCTACGCAGTAAGGGAATTGATCTACAGAGCCCGGATTATACCAATTATTTAGAGGGCGGTATGCAGGTGACAAAATTGTCGTTATGTTTCCAGGATCAGTTAGATTTCAGTCTCGCGGACGACCTATGTTTCAGTCGTATTCGCTTCAACGACTTGATTAAAGAATATCAAGGTGAATTCGATGCCGAGGATGTCGCGGGACGTTTTGATGCCGAATTTGCCCTGATGAGTGGCACCTTCAACGAGTTGATTAATCACGTAATTACCTCATTCGGCGGAATCGATGAGTCGATTGAGTGATTCAGACCTCACAAAAGTAAAAAAGACAATCTGAAACGGCTATTTCCAGATTCTTGGTCACCATGAATAGGTGTAATTTATTACGGGCATGAAGTTCGTTATCCCTAACCTCGAAGTACTCATTGATATGATCAATGCCATCGATATCGACAACCTGTAAGCCACGCAATCCCTCCGGGCCCAACCAGCCTAGATTGTTATCCGCTAACGTAGTACCAAAATTTAGTTGCTCGATATCGTGACGTAGGGTGAGATCGGAACCAAGTTGATACTCCGAGGCGTAGTTAAGATAATAACCCTCCTTTATCTCAAGCCTCAATGGGTGTCGATAGGTCGTAAACTTAGTCACTTTAGGCATCTTGGAAATATCCAAAATTGTCAGAAATCGTTTAAATCCATCGATGGCCAACTGGTGAGATTCTTTTGAGTGATTGCCACCACACTCAACCGTAAGAATCGGACCTCCGAAATCATGTTCCATCAAGGCTCCCAGGTGAATATCTGTCATCACCATGGTTTGAGTGAAAAGGTTTGCGAATGACTCCAACATACCTAAATAGTTGCTTGATGATGGTGCCACACAAAATCCCGGTCCATCACCAGAGGTATTATGCACGTCAATGACAGCTTCCGGATTAAGGAGAGTAATATCAGAGGCAATCTTTTGAGCGAATTGATGGATAGTGGTATTTTCCTTGCCCAACTTATGGCTGAAACAACGATTCAGATCGGGGTTACCTTTGAGCATTCGGTGGCTGAATAACGGGGGTTCCAATGCTGTTTTCACAGATGCGATTAATATCCAGGTCGTGACAATCGGCTTGAAATCTTCTCTGATTAGGGCGAGTGCCGCCTCAGTACCTGAGGGTTCATTTCCGTGTAACAGGGTGACGATGACTCGACATCGGCTTGTATCCTCTCCTTCAAGTACGAGCCAGGCTGGCTCACCGAGTTGCCGGAGAAACTCAGCGCTTGTTTCTAACTCTCTATAGGGGGCAAGATCCGTTATCGAGCGAATGGCTGTGTAGGTCATTAGGGAAGTTCCCAATCGGAAACGGGATTATTCAAGCGATATTCTAGGATATAGTCATCTAGCATTTTCTTTTGTGCCTGCTCGAGATCGTAACTCTGGAAATAATGTGACAGAATCTCCATCTGCCAGCGCGCGCCAGTCATTCGTTTATCTAGCCTACGCTGAATTATATCAAGATATCGCACAATATCCTCATTATCGACGCCAAGAATTGATAAGCCACGCTCAGCAGTCGGTAGTAATTGGCTAGCTAGATCAGAAAGTCGATGCTCCCGGGTAACATGTGTCTTTATATCAGGCCAGAGTATCTTGGCGTCCAGGCTAGATCTTGCTGCTTGATAAAAATTGGCCTCCACATGTGTGAATGGGAAAGAAGTTATCAATGAATTCATGTGATCACGCAAGCCCAGTGTTAACCCGATCATAAATGCCACATTAGCGAGCATATCAATATTCGATGGCCCAGCTGGTAAACATCGGTTTTGGATTTGAAATTGACCACTAGTACTCGTATCAAAGATTGCCCTATTCCAGGTCCATACGGTGCTTTGATGAAGCCGTAATTCATCCAGTGATGGTAATTCTCCAGCTCGGATTGAGTCCCTTGCATCCTTTGGAAATACCACCGGTAATAGCGGCTCATATAGGGCTACATTATCGGAGAATAGCTGCCATGGCCCATTGCTAAGCCAGTCCTGACCATAATTAATCCGAGGCAGTTTGGTTTGCTTTAACCTGACTCGAGCCCTATTCCTGTAGCTTACGTGATTGAAGAGTGCGATTCGCGACTCATGCCAGAGCAGATGATCAAATAGCCGAGGCGAGTTGGCAGCGACGCCCACGACTATCGGTGTTATCAGTTGCAATGCATTCCAGGTATTCGTAAAACGCTTTAGTGGTGTTTTGAGTTGGCAGTACATTGCGCCATTGATACCCTCGAGAGTAGCATCGGTACAATGAAAGATAAGTGGCTCTTTACCATCTACTTTAAGTTTAAGATTTTGGCCGTGGGCTTTATTTAACCCTCGATCAAGTGCTCTGTTTCGACATGTATCCGTAATATTTTTAGTGTGAATATCAGTCCGCTTTAGTGTTGGCAGGATACCAATAGGTGTCGCATTAACGTTTAAATTCCGACTCGCATCATCAAGTAATTCCTGTACTTCCAGTAGTTCATTATGGATTGAACTGAAGGGCTTCTTAGTTAGTTCAACAGGACTTATCTCTAGCTCTAGGTTAAATTTATTGATGGCCATTTGTAGCCTTGAATCGCCGGCTTGTGTGATTACCTTTTTACTAATAGGTGCCACGTTTGCCTGCTTGTCGGTGAGATAGTAATGAATAGCGGCACTGAGGCGATAGTTTTCACCACCGAATCCAGGTATCTGAGTAAGATCATCTAGAACTGTTAGTTGTTCTGTAATGCGTTCTTGATATTTTTTGAAGTCTTCTTCAGTATATGACTCTTGATAGACTTGGATACTCATCGACTAGTCCACTGGTAGATTCGGCCGCATCGCCAAGTATTTATTTTCTAACAAACGAACGCTGATGAGGTTGATCCTTGTCAATTACAGTCCATATGGATTTAGCCTAGTTAAGACAAAACAATAATCGAATGCATAATTCCCGAATCCGAATCTGCCAATCAGTTGTCATTATTCTGCTGAGTATTTTACTGATATCTGGTTGTGGCAGTCGCCTAGCTGATCTGGATAAAGTGCCAGTAGCGATTGACTTAAATGGAAAGTGGTTGTTTATTAGTGAAGATAAATCAACCTATGACCAATTTAAATATCGCGCAGAAGCCTGGACTAATCGGGTAATGGCAGAGATTACTGCACGCGGCCTCAGCAGAACGGCCATTGAAGAGGCACAACCCAATCGGATGCTGCTAGATGTTCTTATCAGTCTGCTAACGCTTCCCAGGAAAGAAATATTCTTTAGACAGACCTCAGAATTATTCGAGGTCGATTATGGAGTGGCTGGTTACCATAGTTTCCCCATCGGAACACCGACTGAAATACTACTGGCGGGGAATGAATTCACGGCAATGGCCGGTTGGAAAGATGAAGAAATTGTCATCCATATACTGGTCACTTCAGAGTTTGATATTTTCAATCGGTTTAAACTGATGGATGAAAATAACCTGCTCGAGACGATTGAGATTAGGATATCAGACACAAAAACACTGAGTCATCAACGCTGGTACCGAAAGGGTCCAGGTTAATAGAGCATATATTCGCTTATAGACGCGGCAGATTGAGCGACGTTAAGGCTGTTAACTAATTGTATTTTCTTCTCAGACAGTCTTGAACGCGGCGCTGGATTAGTTACATGAGTATTAGCCGAGTGATTCGCTTAAAGACGAGGCAGAGAGAGCGTCGTTTAGTCAATCATCATGCACGTATTTTCTTCTCAGACAGTCTTGATCGCGGCGCTGGATTAGTTACATGAGTATTAGCCGAGTGATTCGCTTAAAGACGAGGCAGATTGAGCGACGTTTAGTAACACTAAACGAGCGATTGATAACAAAGTATATAAGCGAATCAATCGCTAATTATTTGTGTTTTCCGCGGGACCAATCGAGCTGATGAGTCAAATACTGTTCACCTGCGGCAACGGCCCCGTCTTCCATGGTCGTGGCCATGCTATCGTTCCAACGATTCAAGTAACCAAATAGTGAGATAACACCTAGAATTTCTACAATATCATCCTCTGACCAGTAGCGATTGATTTCTGCTGCGATCGCATCATCTACAGCATTCGGTACCGAAGATGCGGCTAGAGCAAATTCAAATGCAGCCTTCTCGGCCGCTGTATAGAGGTCACTCTCACGGAAGTTCCAGATATTATTTAAGCGTTCATCACTGCCACCGTAGCGTTTAGCAGCGAGAATGGTATGGGCTTGACAGTATCTGCAACCCGTCATCGCGCTTGTAAGATAACCAATCAGTCTTTTTTGCTCACTGGTGACCTCACCTTCATTTTGCATAACGGCTTTATTGAGGTTGATGAATGCTTTCGCTATTTCTGGCCTGCGCTGCATGGTCAGTACGCTATTGGGTGTAAAACCCAGCGTCTCATTGAAGAATTTCGCGAGTTCTCGAACTTCGTCCGAGTGTTCTGGACTTAACGGGGTAACAACTGGCATGGTGGTTCCTGTATTTAAAAAGACTTATGCAAAAAGCGCTTTGGCTTCTTCTATATCTTCGGCAATTCCTTCTACTTCCTGAACCTCTACCTCAGTATCAAGTCCTAGTCGTGCAAAGGAAGGCACTTCCGACCAGTTGATACTGGCAAAGGGATGATCTGTTCCTGCATAGCTTTGTAGGTTTGCGACACAAACAACATCGCCATAATCGGCAGGACCATTATGCTCTCTCCCGAAATCGACGTAATCACGAGGCACATTCTGTAACTCGGGTGGAAATTCCCAGGCTTTTAAAATTGCACAGCCAATTTGCGGGTGAAGTTGAGTAATAATTCGGTCCAGCATCTCTTCATCTTCTAAAAGCGCGGGGTTTTCTTCTGCGATCGTGAGTATTGGAAGAATGCCTATTTCGTGTGTCAGGCCCGCTAGAGTTGCCTGGTCGGGTTTTAGGCCGGCGTAATGTTTGGCGAGAACATGACTGATTGATGCGACTTCAATTGAATGTTCCCAAGATGCCCGCATACGTGAGTCGACATATTCTGACGTTGCCTGGAACATTTGTTCCATCGCAAGACCCGTAGCTAAATTCCGTACAAAGGTGATACCAAGTCGTGTGATTCCCATCTGAAGGTTGTCAACCACTACTCGACCACGTAATAGGGGTGAATTGGCTACCTTGATCAAACGTGCACTGAGTGCGGCATCAGAAGAGATTACTTCAGCAAGTCCACCTGCGGATACTTCAGGATCCTCAACCGCTTCCCTGATTCGCAGGGCAACTTCGGGTAAGGTCGGTAATACCAGACGATCAGTCTCTATTGCATCCATTAATAACTTAAGGAAATCTTCTTCCAGACTCATGGGGACTAACTCCTATCCAATAAATGGTTTGTATATTTTACAAAGTATAGTCCTTTCCTCAGGATTTGATAACACTAATTCCTGCTGATTCAGGAAGTCTTTTAAAATTGAGACGAGAATCACGCTCTTTCCATCATCATCAACAGCTTCCGTAACAGCATGACCTATTGTTTTGAGCTTGTCCGACTCCTGTACCACTCGCAGTGGTGATTCAAACGTAACATTTTGTTCAGATGTCGTCAGTACGGCAGTTGTGTACTTGGGGTTACCACGATAATGCATACGAGCGACAATTTCCTGGCCCGTATAACATCCCTTGGTATAACTCACGCCTCCTAATCCGGGTAAGTTGATATCGTGGGGTAAAAACTGTTCACGATTTGCCGCAGTCGTCCACACCATACCGTTTCTGATATCAGACAGTAACCATCCATTGTCGGTACTAGTCTCATAATTTTCGGTTGGTTGGTGGTCCTTTGGCGCAATCAGCAAATCTCGTGAAGGGGAGCCCGGTAGCTGCACTTGAATCAAATCACCATCTCGCGACGCTGTGAACTCCTTCTGCTCAGCCGATGACTCAGAGGGCGATAACATTCCGAATATCTGGAATTGATCAGACAGGTCGTGAATTTCCGACTTGAAAAACGCAATATACATTTTTAGTTCGTCACGAAGGTAGTCGCACTGATCCTTCCTTAGCAGCATCAATAGGTTGTCTTCGGATTCCTCGACTAAAAGAAATGTCGTTTTGACCCGCCCTTTCGGATTACAAAATGCGCCGTACAATGGATTTGCTGCGGTTAATAAGTCAATATCACAGGTCGTCTGGCCCTGTAAAAATTTACGACTATCAGGTCCTTTGAAGGCTAAAATGCCATCTGGCTGAATGTTAGTATGGTATTTCTTCATCTGGTTGTCCCATATTCCGGCATAAAAATGTGCCTTTATCTATTGTTATCAGCACGCGTCTGTTGCAGGATCATGATCATTATGTATGCCTTTATAGGTTGGTGCTATTGACTGAAAATCAAGATCTTGTCGCTAAAATTCGTTGGCAGTGTCGTCGGGGAATGCTCGAGTTGGATTTTATCCTGAAGCAATTCATCGATACTGGCCTCGATGCCTATGACCGAACTGAACTTATTAACTTGCAGCTGTTTCTTGATAACCAGGATCCAGATCTGTTTACCTGGTTCATGGGGCATGGTTCACCAAGTGAAGACAACGATAAATACTGGGTAACCGAAATTCTAAATAAGCAATCGGCCAGCTGATGCACTTCTGGCTTTGCCGCCCAAACCCTCGGTCTAGACAAGTAATCATTCTATTTACACTGCTAAACAACTTAGTCATCTTGGTGAACCAATATGACTTGTGGCAGATATTGTTGATGCTGATATTGCTTTGGTCAATATGCTACTGCTGCCTTATCCATCATCAACGCTTACCGATTGCAATCAGTTACCATAAGACCCACTGGCGCTGTACTCATTCAGATCGTATCGAACATTATGAACTGAGACATGGGTTTGTAGTTGGGCCATTTGCCTTGTTGAAGTTTTACAATTTAGACGCGAGGACAGAATTACTCACAATAGGCATGCTGTACTGGGACATACGCAGAGATTCTGAATTGGCTGGGAACTGGAACCAATTCAGGACAACGCTACGGTATGCCCAGCGGGTTACTCAACCTGAAAATGATATCTGGTTATCAGGATGATGCTTGTGGGCGCATGTGAGGGAACAGAATGACATCTTTAATGCTCGCCTCATCCGCGAGCAACATGATTAGACGATCTATACCAATCCCCTCTCCCGCGGTAGGCGGCATGCCATATTCCAATGCAGTGATATAGTCATCATCAAAATGCATCGCTTCATCATCACCCGCTTCCATTGCTTCAACCTGTGCTCGGAAACGACTTGCTTGATCATCAGGATCATTTAGTTCAGAGAATCCATTCGCCATTTCTCTACCACCAATGAAAAACTCGAATCGATCGGTAATAAAGTCATCCTCGTCATTGCGACGAGACAATGGCGATACTTCAACAGGATAGGCAGTAATGAAGGTCGGTTGAACCAACTTATCTTCTACCGTCTTCTCGAAAATCTCAATCTGTACCTTGCCAAGACCATAGGTTTTTTCAATTTTGATACCAAGCGACTTAGCTAAGCCTGATGCTGCCTTTAAATCCGTTAACTGGTCCAGGCTAATATCAGGATTGAAATGCAGGATCGACTCTAGCACCGTAAAGCGCTGAAAAGGTTTACCAAAATCGTAGTCAACACCCTGGCTACTCATCTGCAACTGACCGTGGACTTTTTCTACAACGGTGCGCATCATATCCTCAGTCAGATTCATCAGATCTTGAAAATCAGCATAAGCCCAATAGAATTCAAGCATGGTGAATTCAGGATTGTGACGCGTGGATAGGCCTTCGTTACGGAAATTTCGATTAACCTCAAACACCTTCTCGAAGCCACCGACGATGAGTCTCTTCAAATATAATTCTGGTGCCACACGCAGATATAAAGACATATCCAGCGCATTATGATGAGTGATAAATGGTCTGGCTGTTGCACCGCCTGGAATGACATGCATCATCGGCGTTTCTACTTCCATAAAATCGCGTGCGATCATGAAATCACGAATCGCTGAAACCACCTGACTCCTGATACGAAAAGTTTTACGAGCCTGCTCATTGACTATTAAATCCACGTAACGCTGTCGATACCTGACTTCAGTATCAGTCAAACCACTCCACTTATCAGGCAACGGTCTCAAAGCCTTGGTCAAGAGACATATTTTTGTCGCACGGACAGATAGTTCACCCTTATTGGTCTTAAATACGGTCCCGGTTACGCCGATAATGTCACCGATATCCCATTTTTTGAATGCCTCGTAATCACCCTCTTCGAGCAACTCTCCCTTGATGTATACCTGTATCTTCCCGCCTACATCTTGCAGATGCACAAAGCTAGCCTTGCCCATAAGGCGACGTGTCATAATCCGACCAGCAATAACAACTTGCTTATCCAGTTCCGCTATCGCTTCCTTATCCAGTGCTTCAAATTCACTTAAAATGTCCGATGAGACCGCATCTCGCTGATACCCATTTGGATAGGCTTCTCCTTCAGAACGCAACTGCGTCAGCTTTTCACGACGCAACTGCATTTGCTCATTGATTTCGAGTGGCTTGTCGTTACTATTGTCTGTCATTTTATAAACCCTGTTTCAAACTTGCTTCAATAAAGGCATCCAGGTCGCCATCAAGTACCGCCTGGGTATTCGACGACTCAACACTGGTTCTAAGGTCCTTAATTCGGGACTGATCCAGGACATAGGAGCGAATTTGCGAACCCCAGCCAATATCTGACTTACTCTCCTCCAGATTTTGCATATCCTGGTTCTGCTTCTGCAACTCTAACTCATAGAGCTTTGCTTTCAATTGGCTCATTGCAGATGCTTTATTCTTATGTTGTGAACGGTCATTTTGACATTGCACTACGGTATTCGTTGGAAGATGTGTTATGCGTACCGCAGAATCTGTCTTATTGACATGCTGTCCACCAGCACCGCTGGCACGATAGGTATCGATACGCAAATCCGCTGGATTGATGTCAATTTCAATACTGTCATCGACCTCTGGAAACACAAAAACTGACGCAAACGAGGTATGACGTCTGTTACCCGAATCAAATGGTGATTTTCGCACCAGTCGGTGAACACCGGTCTCAGTCCGTAACCAGCCGAATGCATAATCGCCTTTGATATGAATCGTTGCACTCTTAATGCCAGCCACCTCGCCATCAGATAGTTCGGTAACTTCTGTGCTGAACCCCTTGCGTTCACTCCATCGCAGATACTGTCTTAATAACATGTCAGCCCAATCCTGAGCTTCTGTACCTCCTGATCCTGCCTGGATATCAAGGAAGGCATTCTTACTATCCATATCACCAGAAAACATTCTGCGAAACTCAAGCTGTTTTATGGCTGTCTCGCTGCTCGCTATGTCATCGAGCAAATCGGTGAGCGCCGACTCATCGTTTTCTTCCACCACCATTTCAAGTAATTCTTCGGCATCTACGAGCGATGTTTCATTTGATTCGATGGTTTCTACAATGGCAGCCAGATCAGAACGACGCTTGCCTAATTCCTGAGCTTTATCCGGATCATCCCAAACGTCAGGTTGCTCTAGTTCCCGCTCGACTTCGACAAGCTGTTCACGACGATTGTCATAGTCAAAGGTACCCCCTCAGGGATTCCAGTCTTCCCTTAAGATCGGTAATTGATTCACGAATTTGGTTCACTTCCATGACGTATATGTACCCGCATGAATATTTTAGTAAGCGAGGCATTGTACCTGAGGTGATATCCTCAGGCTAGGGCGTTTTATTGAATAATGTACTCAATCAATAACTGAGCCCGAGACTGGCCTCGGAAATGATTCATGTTTAGCCGATATGCAATTTCAATCTCAGAGAAATGTCTATTTAACACATCATCATTCTGATTAAATGCCACAGCCTCAATCTGTTGACCATCACTTTTCAGAAGCTTGAATTTCAGGTGACGCTGCTTCATCACAAAGGTGTCTAGTACTTTGAAAATACCGCGAAATAGTGGTTCTGGAAAGCGTTGTCCCCATGGACCATAGTCTTGGAGTAACTGCGCGGTTTCGAGGTTAATGCTATCTTCTGGTAATTCACCATCCGTCATAACAATGTTATCGAATACACCTGGTTCTGCCACTGCAGCAACCTCTTTTTCCAGCAATTTACTAAACGTTTTTAAGTTTTGGGCTTGAATGGTTAATCCAGCAGCCATTGCATGGCCACCGAACTTCTGAAGTATCTCTGGAGCCTTGGTCGCCACGGCATCTAGAACATCTCGAATATGAATACCTTTGATAGAGCGTGCCGATCCCTTGATAAGCCCCGGCTGATCGGCAGGCGCAAATACCACTGTTGGACGAAAGTACTGATCCTTGATTCTCGATGCGACAAGTCCCACGACGCCTTCATGCCACTCTTCAGAGAATAAACAAACGGAATGAAGGCCTTCATCGATGCGCAACGACTGGGCTATCCGGTTTGCATCCTGTTGCATTGTTTTCTGTATATTTCTTCGTTCCAGATTCCAATCATTTAGTCGCTCGGCTAATGGTAGTGCTCCGGCAGCTGTATCGCTCAACAGGCACTCTATGCCCAGAGTCATATCATCTAGTCTGCCTGCTGCATTGAGTCGAGGTGCAATTGCGAATCCAAGGTCCTGTGCAATGATTTGTGGTGCTTCACCTTTCGCAACGTGCAGCAAGGCCTGAATACCAGGCCGACCTTGACCCTGATTGATACGTTTAATGCCATGGCTAACCAAGAGTCGATTAAGATAATCCAAGGGTACTAAATCGGCTACTGTTCCCAATGCTACCAAGTCCAGAAGTTGTGCCAAATTAGGCTCTTTGATACCTCGGTTGTCAAACCAGCCACGGGTTCGTAACTCATGCCGGAGGGCGAGCATGACATAGAACGCGACCCCGACGCCGGCAAGTGCTTTAGTTGGGAATGCGCAATCCTTCTGATTCGGATTTACGATAACATCGGCATCTGGTAGCACCTCCCCAGGCAGATGATGGTCAGTCACGATAACACCAATACCAGCCTGTTTCGCAGCCTCTACGCCGGCCAGTGAAGCAATGCCATTATCGACTGTAATTATCCAGTCCGGTTTGTATTGCATTGCCAATTGTACAACTTCAGGACTGAGGCCATAGCCCAGTTTAAAACGATCGGGGACTAAATAACTGACCTGATTGGCACCCATTTGTTGGAGTGCTTCCTTAACCAGCGTACAACTGGTGGCGCCATCGACATCATAATCGGCGACAATAAGAATTCTATGGTTCTTTGCCAGCGCATCTGCCAGTAATGTCGCTGCTTTAGATGCGCCCTTCATCGCCTCGGGTTTTGGCATCTGCTGAAAATCGAAGCGTAATTCACTCTCGTCATTCACTCCACGATTGCGCAATATATTACAGAGCCAGAGAGGTAACTCAGCGATTTTTTTATCTGGGGTCGGTCTATTCTTGAAGATAGGCATGTTTACCCTCAGCGCCAAAAGCGTAATTTATGCCATGGGCTTAGCAGGTATTGATCGGACTCAGATACCAGCTCGAGTGACTTTAGCTGGCGATTCGATAAAGCATCTATTGCTGGCAAAACGAGATTCTCGATTGCGTGAGTCATTGCTGATTGCCAGGATGACACATCATTCTGTAGACAGAAGCGTTCGAGTTCAGCGGTGACTATATCGACATCCCCTTTCAGCGACAGTAACTCTGGAAACTCTGGAACGGCTTTGGCTTTGTCAGGGAAGGCATTAAGCAAAACAGGATGGTCAGAAAATAGTGCCGTCCTAGATAGCACAGGTGTCTTCGCGGGATGATCACATCGCCCCCAAAACCACAAGCTTCCGACTGTCTTCTCTCCCTGTTCAGTTCGCATGATATTACATTCTGAACGAGCCAGTAACATCTGTGTCTCCATTAGAATAGTCTGCCATTCCCGACCAGCAGGTCCAGAGGGGAGATGATGAGTGATGTCCTGCCCTAAGATATTGGCCAATGGCGAGACGTCAATATCACAGAGAGATGGGTCTTCTAGCTCAACGAGCCCCTGACTAGAGGAGATAAAACGGATGTGTAATCCTCTCTCTTTAAAATAATCATTGAATAGAGCTGTAATTTCCTCCTGCTCATCCTGAGCTAGATGCAGAATGTCATTACCACGACAAACGATGCCATTGTGGGTAGCCTGTAATATAACGGGGTCAGCCCGAAGACAGGGTGATGATATCCCTTCAGGCAGCGCGGTAGACCAGGGGACATAATGCATGTGCTCAGGGCCAAGTTGATACAGGCTCTGGTATATGTCAGAAACGTTATTTCTTTGATGATCTGCTTTAAGAAGCTGATCCGACATCATGTCATGGAGTGCTCTAGCAGCAGGCTCCATGACCGATAGCATGTGCGGTTCGAAGAGGCCCGGAATAACCAGGCGTAGATTCAGTGTCATTGACCAGAGGTTGATTCCTGGCTATTGGTCTTTGCCGCATAGGCGGCCTGATCTTCATTGAGAATTCTAAGCAATCGTGGCGCTTCGACATACCCTGGTACAAGCCTGCCACTTTCAAATATGATTGCAGGGGTCCCACTTAAACCAAACTGCCTGACCAGTTTCATGTGGTCGACCAGAGGGTCGTCACAAGTATCGGTTCCAAATTCGCGGTCAATCTTTCCGCGGGTCATTGCCGCATTGGGGTCATCAGCGCACCAGATAGAACGAAGTTTGATATGAGAGGATGAACCAATCCCTGCGCGTGGATAACCCAGATATCGGACTGTGATACCCAGATCATTGAGTTGTTCAATTTCTCGATGTAATTTACGACAGTAACCACAATCAACATCTGTAAACACGCTGATGCGATGTTTTTCGTTTTCTGCAGCGAAAACAATCATATCCTGGTCAGATACTTTGGCTAGTAGTTCTCTGCGTAAGGGGTACTTCAGTTCATCAATGCGTTGTTTTGTCTCCTCGGAAACATTGACGATACCATCTGTGATATTAAACAGACTGCCATTAATGAGATGGTTACCATCTTTAGTCACGTAGAGTAACTGACCTTGAGAGAATACTTCATACAGGCCGTCAATCGCTGACTCAGCAATATATTCCACCTCAAACTTATTCAGTCTGGACTCTAATAGTGCCTTTAACTCATCTGTCTTTTCTGTGTCATCAGCGGATAATCCAACAGCAGCAAGCAGTAGTGAGAACACCAAAGATATCTTAAACTTCATTACCTTCTCCAATCATCACCCTCTTGGGTGGTGTGTTTTGTGAATATGTTTCAATCGTTCCTGCGCCACATGGGTGTATATTTGCGTTGTTGATAAATCACTATGTCCTAACATCATCTGTAAGCTACGCAAATCGGCCCCATGATTAAGCAAATGTGTCGCAAAGGCGTGCCTTATAACATGGGGCGACACAGGCTTTTTGATATTCGAGATTTTAGCGTAATGCTTAATACGATACCAGAATGCCTGTCGTGTCATCTTTTTGCCACGCCGACTAACAAATAGCATGTCAGATGGCGTCATAGCGAGAAGATCCATTCTCGCATTTCGCAAATAGACACTAATCGCTTCGAGCGCCGCCTGTCCTATGGGTACCATACGTTCTTTATTACCCTTTCCGATCACCCGAATCACGCCAAGTTGTAAATTAATATCACTCATCTCAACTGCTATGAGTTCGCTAATACGTAAACCACAGGCATATAGCAGTTCCAGCATTGCCTTATCCCGACAACCCAAGGGATCATCTGTAGGGGCAGCCAACAGTAATTCAACATCCCGCTCGGTTAGCGTTTTAGGTAGCGCTCTGCCTATCTTGGGCGACTCAATTAGTCGCGTCGGATCGGCGTCTAGTAGTCTTTCTCTAACACAATAGCGATAAAACTGCCGACAAGCAGACAAGAATCGACTAGTTGAGCGGGGATTATAGTGACCTGCTACCCGATACGAGAGGTATTTCAATATATCCTGACGCCTTGCTGCCAGTAAATCACCTTTAAACCAGCGCACAAACTGTACTAGATCGGTCTTGTATGACTTCAAAGTATGCTGACTTAATCCCTTTTCCAACCAAATACTATCCAGAAAACGTTGCAGGATCGTTTCGTTTTCAGCGCTTAGCGGATGTTTCGTTTTACTCATAAGTCGGCCAGCGAGTCTGTTTGAATTGGGGTATATCGCCCTATCGATAACGTGTCTTGCCATACTAGGTTAATCACTAGTATACCTTGTTCCGTGACCAATGTTTTGCAGTGTGTCACACATAATAAGGTCATGATGATCGTGTCAGATTCATCAATTCACTACTCATGAGACAAAAAAAATGCGGCATAGTTGCCGCATTTTTCATGAAAATGTTGGGAAAAGCGCTTATTTTGCCAACTTTTCCTTGATACGTGCTGACTTACCACTGCGCTCACGCAGGTAGTATAGTTTCGCCTGACGCACATCACCTCGGCGTTTAACAACAATACTGTCGATTAACGCAGAATAAGTCTGGAAAACTCGCTCGACGCCAACACCGTTGGATATCTTACGTACTGTGAAAGCTGAGTTCAGTCCACGGTTGCGACGCGCAAGTACGACACCTTCAAATGCCTGGATACGCTCACGCTCACCCTCAATAACTTTAACGTTGACAACGACGGTATCACCCGGGGCAAAATCAGGGATATCTTTACCTTCAATCTGCTCCGCTTCTAACTGGTCGATAATGTTAGTCATTTTTTAATCTCCTGTTCAGCCTCACGGCTGTTTATATCAATTCTGTAGTGACCCTGTCAGTCATTTTGTTTTCTAAACTTCTCGAACAAATCCGGCCGCCTCTGATAGGTCCGCTCTTTTGCCCGCTCATAGCGCCAGGTTTCGATCACGTCATGGTTTCCTGATAATAAAACCTTGGGAACGTCTAACCCTTGCCAACTTTCAGGCCGAGTGTATTGTGGCCCTTCAAGTAAATTTTCACTGAAACTGTCCATCTGTGCCGAATCAGCATGACCCAATACTCCAGGAACCAGTCTCATCAGGGCGTCCAGCACACACATGGTGGCTAACTCACCGCCGCTGAGGATAATGTCTGCAATAGACCATTCCTCATCAACCTTTGCTTCAATCAGTCGCTCATCAACTCCTTCGTAGCGACCGCAGATGAATATAAGGTTCTCCGCTTCCAATGCCCCCTCAATCATCACCTGATCGACCTGTGTCCCTTGTGGACTCAAATAGATCACTCGTGCTCTGTTCTGTGTCGCTGCGATACAGGCTTCTTGGGCTGCATCAATTGCGTCTGCCAGTGGCTGAGCCTTCATGACCATGCCAGGTCCGCCACCGTATGGTCGGTCATCGACCGTACGATGTACATCCAGAGTGTATTCTCTGGGATTCCAAAAAGTTATCTCTGCCAGTCCTTCTCTGAAGGCACGTCCTGTGACGCCCTGCTCTGTTAAGCTCTGGAACATCTCCGGAAAAAGGGAGACGATACCGAACCACATAAGCACTCCTTAGAAGTCTGTATCCCAATCGACCAGAATCTGGCCTTCTGGCAGGTCTACTTTAATAATGACCTGCTCCATAACCCATGGAATTAAATGTTCTTTCTGATTCTGATCATCTTTCACGACCAGTACATCGTTAGAACCCGTCTCCATCAGACGGATAACGGTACCAATGCTTTCACCTGTCGTGGTGCTAACTTGAGTACCAATTAAATCTGCCCAGTAATAGTCATCCTTATCTATCCTGGGTAACATATCTTTGCTGATCGCTATATCAGCATTAATCCATTGCTCAGCCACTTCCCTGGAATCTAGCCCGGCTAGTTTGGCCACCAATGTTTTTCCCTGTGGCTTACCGGTCTCGACGACCAGTTTTGTCCAATCCCCATTCCGTTGTTTAACGAACCAGTGCGGATAACTAAAAATATTTTCCCTTGGTCTGGAATGCGAAACACATTTTATCCATCCCTTGATCCCAAAAACGGACGAGATACGTCCGATAATGAGATAGTTACTGTCACTGTCTGACATGGGTCAGGACGTGGTAAAAACTATTAAGCTGCTTTTCTTGCTTCTTTCACAAGCTTGGCAACACGATCAGAAGTCCCTGCGCCCAGACCAACCCAATGATCATAACGATCGAGATCAACCTTAAGACGCTCTGCATCACCACTTGCAGTCGGATTGAAATATCCGATACGCTCCAGATAACGACCATCACGTGGGAATCGGCTATCTGCGACATGTATGTGATAAAAAGGGGCTTTTTTCGCTCCGCCTCTTGATAAACGAATGGTAACCATGCGTTCCAATACCTCATTAATTTCAATAACTTACATTAAGTTATTGTTTTTATAACTGTTACTTTACACAAAGAGGGCGCGATTTTACCGCTATTTCTGGCATTTTGAAAGGGTTTTTTAATAAATTTCCATCCAATCACAAAATAATATTATGTAATATGTAAATGAATGTTTGATAACGTCTTTTTTCAGCTTTTACTAGGGCTTTAATCAGTACACTTCAATCGCTCAACTTTCCATCTCTGCTGCCTTGAAAGAATGTAATGACGGCCTATTATCGGCTTTAATCAGTACACTTCAATCGCTCAACTCTCCTTTTGAGCAGACAAAAAACGAATGCTAATTAAAGTAAATCGTCGAACGTTTCGCTAACTTGAAGTGTACTACTTAAAGCCTTAACGGATAGCCGATAATCATCAAACATCAAACACGCAACTCTCCTCTTGCACTGCCCAATTCGAATTTAATAGGTCCGTATCGTCGAAATGTTGCGCTTTCTTGATGTCTAATACTTAGCGACTCAGTGGGGAGGCAATCAAAGTGCAGAAAAGACTCACAGGATCCAGAGGGTTCAGGGCCACATCGAGTGGCCTGAACCCTACCCACTCATCACCCGTGGCGGTGGAATGCCACCTGCTGTTACGATGCTGGAGAAGCTTTGTCGTGGATAGAGTCATATACGAGATGTCATTTAGATAATAGAGGTATCATTTCGAAAGAAGTTTCTGAGGCAGGACGCCGAAGAAAGCCTACAGGGATGTATATTCGGTGTCTTCTGTAGAAAGATACCTCTATTATCCATGACAGAACTCACGAAGTGTCGCTATCAAAGATAATTCTTATCTAAAAGGGCCGCCCGGTGGCATTCCACCACCACCCATCATCCCTTGCATGCCACGCATCATCTTCTTCATGCCGCCCTTACCACTCATCTTCTTCATCATTTTCTGCATTTGAGTGAACTGCTTCAGTAGCTTGTTGACTTCCTGAATAGAGGTTCCTGATCCAGCTGCGATGCGTTTCTTACGTGAACCCTTTATCAGACGAGGGAATCGGCGCTCCTGAATCGTCATGGAGTTAATGATGGCTTCCATCTGGACTGTCGTCTTATCGTTGACCTGATTCTTTACTGCTGCTGGTAAATTACCCATACCGGGTAACTTACCCATGAGGCTGGTCATACCGCCCATATTTTTCATCTGCTGAAGTTGGTCTTTGAAATCCTCCAGGTCGAAACCCTCACCTTTGGTGATTTTGCGGGCCATTTTTTCGGCTTTGCTCTTATCAACCTTACGTTCAACTTCTTCGATTAATGAGAGGACATCGCCCATACCCAGAATTTGTGAGGCGATTCTATCGGGGTGAAACGGTTCTAGCGCATCGGTCTTCTCACCCATACCCATAAATTTAATAGGTTTGCCGGTAATGTGACGTATCGAGAGTGCAGCACCACCTCTGGCATCACCATCGGCCTTCGTGAGAACAACACCCGTTAAATCCAACTGTTCATGAAACGCTTTTGCCGTGTTAGCCGCATCCTGGCCAGTCATGGAATCAACAACGAATAGCGTCTCAACGGGGTTAGCAACGGCATGTACATGTTTCAACTCGGCCATCATCTCATCGTCAATAGCCAGACGACCGGCAGTATCGATAATCACCACATCGGCAAACTGTTTGCGTCCCTCGGCGATTGCGTCTGTCGCAATTTGAGTCGGTTTCTGATCGATTTCTGAGGGATAGAAGATCGCGTCGACTTCGGTGGCCAATGTCTCCAACTGCTTGATCGCTGCTGGACGATAAACATCGGCACTAACTACCAGAACTTTCTTTTTCTCACGCTCTTTGAGGTAGCGAGCCAGTTTGGCTACCGTCGTGGTCTTACCAGCGCCCTGAAGGCCTGCCATCAATATGACTGCTGGCGGTTGTGTCGAAAGATTCAAGCCGTCATTTGATTCACCCATTGCATGGATGAGTTGATCATTAACAATTTTAAGAAATGCCTGACCCGGGTTGAGACTCTTACTAACCTCAGTGCCAATAGCACGTTCTTTCACCCCATCGATGAAGGCTTTAACGACTGGTAAGGCTACATCAGCCTCCAGCAGAGCCATCCGCACTTCACGAAGGGTATCCTTGATGTTGTCTTCTGTAATGCGTCCTTTACCAGTAATGGCTTTTAGCGAGGCATTGAGTCGATCGGATAAATTTTCAAACATGGGTATTCCTCAAATATCTGGAGCGCTATTCTAGTAGATCATCAACGACTGATCGAGTCTCTTGCCACTGTATCTGCTCAGAGCCCGGTAATTTTTCCACAAAGTCTGCTCCCATTAGGCTACCGGGTGTAATAAATCCTGCTGGGACATCATTTTTAAGTACAAATTGACTGATTGCAATGGCGGCGTGTTTTGTAACATCATAGCCATTTTCAGTAACGGCCCGACCTGTTACGACGTCACCTGATAGGCTTACACCCTCACCCCAAACATAGGTCTTTTGACTATTTCGCGTTTGCTCATCTGGGCCAGTTACCTTGCGGTCGATTTTTTTCTGCATCCAGCGGATCACCCATTTATATTTAAATAACCAACGAAATTTTTCGAGTCTGCGTAATTCTCTCACTTTCCTATCGGACATTGGAATATAAACATCAACGTTCGCAATATCAGTCCCATGGGTCGCTGTAGACACATCACCCCAGGGTATAGTGGTTGCTGTTTTTAATCCGTCTCCAAAGTCTATTTTCCGAACCTTGTAGGCAAGAGGAACCGACGTTACGATGCCCGCACGGCATACCTTGCCACCGACAGCGATTCCCTCAACGGCGGTTTTCGCAGTTCCCGGACTCAGACCGGATCGTGACGAGAAGCCAAGCCATAGACTATCGATGTCCGGGAGACGCTGTTTGATGCCCTTGGCCAGACAATCGGTAGGCACCACATCAAACCCAACGCCTGGGCAGATCAGGATACCAGCCTCTTTAGCACTCTTATCAAGTAATTTGCCGTGTTCAAATACGCCAATTTCACCCGTGATATCAAGGTAATGTGTCTTACTGTGGAGACAGGCTGACATCAGTACTTTCGCCGTTTGTGAGAACGGGCCGGCACAATTAAGTAACACCACGACGTCTTGCAAGATTTCCGCTATTTGCTGCCTGGATGATAAATCAAAGCAAATATACTCAAAGCCATATTGTTCTTTTAGAACACGTAATTTTTCCTCATCTCGACCAGCCATTAGCAACGATAAACCCTCTTTGCGGGCTTGCTCGAGAATTAATTTCCCAGTGTATCCTGTGACGCCATATACCAACCAATCTTTGCTCACAATTTTTTCACTCTTCAGACTTTATAGAATTCAAGAGACCATGCTAACATGGCTGTAATTACGGTATGAAATTTCTTTGATGAATATAACACTCCTGACATCCATTACCTTCTTTCTGTATCTTAGTGTTAGTGCATACCAATTCTGGCTACTGAAAAAGCATGATGATAAGCATAGCCAACGGATTGCACTGCTTGCTGTTGTGCCACTGATAGCCCATGGTTATTTGCTACATCTGCTTATAGATACTGATCTTGGCCAGAATCTCAGTATGATTAATATCATCTCAACTAGCTTCTGGTTAATAGCCATTGTCCTTGTCGTCGCGAGTCTGATGCGTAAGCTGGACATCCTGGTCACCACCGTTCTACCTGTCACCTCTATAATCGTATTACTAACGGGATTAAGTGATAACCGGTATCTGATGGATGCATCATCAAGTGGATACTTGATTCATATACTCATCGCCATCGCATCTCTCAGTATTGTCAGCCTGGCAGCAATCCAATCTCTGTTCGTGAATGTATTGCATAATAAGTTGCGACAGAAGCCTACTCATATTGACTCATCACTGCCCGCTCTTCAGGATATGGAACGCTTGTTATTTCTGCTCATCACGGTTGGCTTCATATTACTCACTCTCGCAATTATCACGGCGATTTTGTTCATGCCGTCAGGTGGTGAAAACTTTTCACTGCATAAACCCATACTCTCCGTTGCATCCTGGCTTACGCTCGGTATTTTTCTACTGGGTCACCTGAAGTATGGCTGGCGGGGTAAGACTGCGGTTTACTGGACCATGGCGGGTTTCATACTTTTATTTCTGGCATATTTCGGTACCCGTGCGGTACTAGAATTCATCATCGGATAAGCCGTGGAATCTCTCTCAACCGAAGCACTCATCATCTGGCTGATTGTCCTGTTAGTGATGTCAGCTTTTTTCTCTGGTAGTGAAACAGGTATGATGCGAGTCAATCGCTACAAGCTGAAGTCACTTATCAATAGCAAGTCCAAGCGTCGCAATGCTGCCAGAAGGGTTAAGGATTTACTTAAACGTCCCGATCGGCTGCTAGGATTGATATTGATCGGTAATAACTTCGTAAATATTCTAGCCACCTTCCTATTCGGGATACTCGCGGTACGCTTATGGGGTGAGTACGGACTGGCAATTGCGCCCTTCTTACTGACCATCATTGTGTTAATTTTTGCTGAACTAGCGCCGAAGACCCTCGCCGCTTTATTTCCAGAGAGTATTGCCTACCCAGCATCTGCTTTACTGAAACCACTCGTGAAGATTTTCTATCCACTGGTGTGGCTTATTAATTTCGTCACCAATCAACTCCTGCGAATATTCGGTGTGAAGACCACTGATGTTGAAGATGAAAAACTCGATCCTGATGAATTGCGCGCCATCGTTGCTGAAGCCAGTCCTCTCATCCCACGGCGACACCAGAAGATGCTGCTCAACATCCTCAATCTTGAGTCATCCACGGTGGAGGACATCATGGTGCCGCGACGTGAAATCGTTGGTGTCAATGTGCAGAATGACTGGGATGAGATTATCAGTGAACTGCGGACCAGTCAGCACACCAGACTACTAGTTTACGATGGTGATTTTGATAATCCCCTCGGCATACTCCACGCAAGAAACCTGGTAAACATGATTACCACAGAGACGTTAACTCCAGAACGTCTTAAAGAGGCGATGTCAGAGGTATATTATGTCCCGGAGGGTACACCTCTGCACACTCAACTGCTCAACTTCCAGCGTAAGAAAGAGCGTATCGGCGCCGTTGTCGATGAATACGGCGATATTCAGGGACTCGTTACCCTCGAGGACATCCTCGAAGAAATCGTAGGTGAATTCACTACCGATCTTAGCGCCGATGTTCCTGACATCTTGCGACTATCAGATGGGTCACTCCTTGCTGATTGCACGGTCACTATTCGTGACTTAAACAAGGTATTACAGGAGGACCTCCCTCTAGATGGACCGAAGACGCTGAATGGCCTCATCACCGAATATCTCGAATTTCTACCTGGAAAGAAATTGGGATTCAGACTCTATGGGTATCCAATGGAAATCACAGAGGCCGATGATAATCGACTCATCACCGTTAAGATTTACCCTGCGAAGTATCGCAGCGATGAACCATCAGAAGAGTAAATCTTTCGCTCTAATCTGCAAGACTAATTGAGTCGTGTAATCGATAGTTGGTGGTCTTCCACATACAGGCCACATGATAGAACAGACTTATCATCAGCAGTGAAAACCACCACTCATAGGCATTTTCCCATTGGTCCCAAAATGCATCGAAAAATAGTCCAATGAATGCCGTCGCGATTGCGGTGGAAACCAGTGTCAAGGTAGAGACGATCAATCGATTCTGACTTCGCACGATATATAATTTTTCAGTATCTATTTTGTCCAGATAACTTAACAGCACCAGATGGGCGAAGGTGTTACCTGCGAAATAGAATATGATTCCGATCTTTCGTGCTAGTTCATAGGGGCCGCCCTTCGCTCCAAGTGTGACGGTGTATAGGATTAGCGCTAGAGAGGCAATAATTCCAAGAATTGTCACTGGATTGGGAGATAATCGATGGTCGGAAATTCGTCTGATCCAATGGTGTAGCAGAATCCAGTAGGCGAGCATAAATATGGCCGTTGGAATGAGTAATGCCTTGAATACGAAAAACTCAGGATATGCTCTTCCCGTTGCGCTAATCGAGTAGCAATCAGACCAATAGGGAACACAGGCATTGATGTTACCAAACGACATCCCAATGGTAGCTGTCAAATGAACTGATATTGCCGGTAAAAAGACACATATCAGGGCAACTTTATATGGAATGGATTGCAGTTTGAGCATTATTCACCAGAGCCTTGATTAGAATCTGACGATGGTCAAAATTATATAGAGTATCAGTGCGAACACAGCACAGCCGATGATAAGGTTAAAGTTCAGCTGTATTTTCTTCGGCTGTCGCATAGGACTCAGGGATGCCTTATCAGACTATAGTTTGCATCGAGGTGATCAATAATCTCTTGGCGCGGGTCCAGGGAGATCGTGAGAGGTTTACCGGTTATTTTTTCAGCAATTTCACGATAGGTGTTTGAGACCTGATGCATCAATTCGCGCGGCAATTCGTTATCCCGAGCCAGATCATAGCGTTCTGCCATACGGTTTTTATTGACCAGTATATCGGCGTCAGGAAAATAGGTTAACAGGTATTGACGGAAGGCTTCCTTGGACTTTTCTACAACCTTCCCTGCTTGATACTGATCAGCATCCCAAATCCGGGATGAGTCTGGTGTACCTACTTCATCCATGTATATGAGTTGCTGCTCACCTGTCTGCGAAGTCACATAACCAAATTCAAACTTCGTGTCGACGAAAATTTCTCCCACTTTAGCCAACTGGGAACTAATCAGGTTAAACCCTTCAAGCAATAGCCGCTCATAGCGTTCGATGTCTCCTGGATTCTTAAAATTGAATGAACGGGAATGACTATCCAGAATCTCGCGGCTAACATTTACGTCATCGATTTCAGGGACACCAGGAACGCCACTGATCACCCCCTTGGTTGAGGGTGTGATCAACAGATTTTCGAGTTTCTGATCCCTTACAAGTCCATCGGCTAGCCGTAACCCACAGAAATCTCTTTCACCATTTTCATAAGCACGCCACATGGAACCCGTTATGTATTGTCTAGCGATCGCTTCAATTAGGACAGGTTGTGCTTTTTGTACTATCCAAACGAGTGGATGTGGAACGTCGACGATATGGCTGGGGGCTAACCCCTGTTCTCGGAATAAATCGAACCAATGGTTCGATACCGCATTCAAAGCAGCCCCCTTTCCCGGTATACCTGCGATACCCCCTTCAAATGTCCATAAACACTCGAAGGCTGACAGTCGATCACTAATGACCATTACAGCCAATTCAGTATCCTCCGGCAAAGGATAATTCTTTTCCTTAATCAGACGATGACTGTCTTCAGAGGTTAACCAATAGACGGAG
Source organism: Enterobacterales bacterium (assembly GCA_965250035.1). GTDB lineage: Bacteria > Pseudomonadota > Gammaproteobacteria > Enterobacterales > CAXRAF01. The sequence goes on from OZ252282.1 coordinate 1,608,931, forward strand.
CGAACCTTACCACTGTGGACAGGTTTATCTGTTCTGATGGGTAAATCATCATTGACTGACAGTACCTGTATGCTTTCAGACATGATTATTTCTTCAAGCTCTCATAACAGGTGGCAAACAACTGCTCGGTGGTATCCCAGTCAATGCAGGCATCGGTCACTGAAATACCATAGTCGAGTGCCTCATCCTGACTGAGCTTTTGATTGCCGGCGTTCAGATGACTTTCAAGCATCATTCCAACGATCGTTTTATTGCCTTGCAAAATTTGTTCTACCACATTCATGAAAACCAGAGGCTGACGGCGGTAATCCTTTTGCGAGTTACCATGGCTACAATCAATTACGAGTCGTGTCTGCATGTTTTCTTCTCGTAACCGTTGCTCAAGTAACGCGACATTGACTGAATCATAATTCGGTGTCGAACCACCGCGTAAGATAATATGGCCGTGCGAATTTCCTTTGGTCTTAATCTGAGCGACCTTGCCTTGTCGATTAATACCCAGGAAATTATGCTGGGAAGAGACCGAGCGCAGCGCGTTAATGGCCACTTCGATATTACCATCTGTACCATTCTTAAAACCAACCGGCATGGATATACCTGAAGCCATTTCTCGGTGTGTCTGTGACTCTGTGGTGCGGGCCCCGATCGCAGACCAACAAAATAACTCGCCAAGATACTGAGGGGAGATAGGATCAAGCATCTCGGTACCCGCAGGCAACCCGAGCTCTGCTAGCCAAATGAGTAATTTTCGTGCTTTGCGCAAGCCTGCCTCGACATCGAAGCTACCATCCAGATTAGGGTCATTAATGAGCCCCTTCCAACCGACTGTGGTTCGTGGTTTTTCGAAATAGACACGCATAACTATCATCAATACATCAGAATATTTATCGTGCAGCACCTTCAGGCGCTTGGCATATTCTTTCGCGGCCTCAATATCATGTATTGAGCAGGGTCCGCAGACGACGAGCAGTCGATTGTCATGACCTTCTATGATTTCCCCCAGTTGTTGACGATAATTCAACACATTCTGGCGCGCCTTGTCGCCCAAGGGTAATTCCTTTTTCAACTCCAGTGGTGTCGTGAGAACGACTTCATCCAGTACATTAATATTGTTTAGGTGTAACTCAGCCATAGTGATCATGTAATAAAGGGTAATGAGTGCAAATTCTACCTAACTTCTATTCAGGTACAAGCCATTCATGAAATAATGTATGCGAATATCACAAATCTATTTACACTAATTCGATGGAACTGCTGCCACACAACCTAATCGCAGTCTTAGGAGCCACAGCGACCGGCAAAACAAGCCTTGCGGTGGCACTCGCGCGCCAATTGAATGGAGAAGTAATATCAGCAGATTCACGTCAGGTGTATCGTGGTCTCGATATTGGCAGTGGCAAGGACCTCCACGAATATGGCGAAGTACCCTATCACCTGATCGATATCGTCGATCCAGTAGATGAATATAACCTGTACCAATATCAACAAGATTTCTATCGCTGCTACGCCCATATCAATGAGCATGGAAAGACACCCATTCTCTGCGGGGGCTCAATGCTCTATGTTGATGCCGTGTTAAGTGGTTATCAGATGACGGCAGCACCTCCGGATCCTGAACGCCGAAAGCAGTTTGAAAAAATAGCAACTGAGCAACTGGTACAGCGACTCAGAACCTTACGGCCCGACTTGCATAATACGACTGATATTACTGATAGACAACGCGTCATTCGGGCTCTGGAGATATGTGAGGCACAACAGGATGGCGCTGAGACTAGTGCTAACGGCTGGCCAAGCATTCACCCGCTCGTCTTCACCATAGATTGGCCCAGAGAAGAAAGATCCGTGCGTATCAAACAAAGACTAAAACAACGCCTGAGTGAAGGCATGATCGAGGAAGTCCAGTCGTTACATGAGTCGGGAGTCAGTTGGGATAAACTCAACTTCTTTGGATTAGAATATCGCTTCATCAGTCAACATCTACGTGGAGAATTGACTTTCAACGACATGCAGCAGAAACTGGCTTCAGCGATCATCAAATTTGCTAAACGTCAGGATACATGGTTGCGCAAATTGCAGCGCAAAGGCATGATTATCCATTCTCTCGATCCGAAACATAACCTAATGACTCAGGCAAACCAATTTATTATTGCTGTTGATAATTAGTCTGTCTCTGCCAAAGTCATCAATACCGTATTACCACCCGAAGCCGTCGTATCTGTACTGACCGTCTTTTCCATGATCAGGCGTTCGATTAGATTCACTTCATAGTAACAACTAATCAAGGGGACGAGTTTGCCCGATCGGCTCGCCAATTCGGCATTGATAAAGGCTTTGCGCTGACAGCCATTTCCGATAACCACAGCATCCACTTCATCACGACTCAGTAAGTCACGTAAGTCCTGTAACTCGATGATTTGTAGGATAGCCTGATGAGATTGTGACAGCTCTCTGGTCAATGCCAGTGCCTGATCGTGGAAGTATTCTGACACAACAGTGACAACACGATTGCCCGTCGCTAACGCCGAAACAATCGATAGCACCCAGAAATTAAAACTGGTGTCCTTATCTGCATAACAGACCACCAGTCCTCGAGGCTCGTGGTATAGACGATTTGATTCACCTGTCGGGCCTGGTAGTGATATTGGACCATGCAGGTACTTCTCGACAGCCACTAGCTGCTTTCGAGCATTTGCCAATGTATTTTCCAGATCCAGAGCAAATTCCTGTAATAGCTCTACCGTTGCCAGCCGTGCAAGCCACTTACGAATAATACCGAGGCGATCATCCAGACCCATCAGCGGCCAGTCTGTCGATACCTCTAATGCAGCTGTTACGTCAGGACTTACCTCTGTCGGATCGCGGAATAAAATCTTATCCACTTGTTTCTCAGTCTTCTGCGTGTTGTGCTCTGAGGGTACTTCACACATGAGTCTTTTGACATAATCCGGCCCACCAGCTTTAGGGCCTGTTCCAGATAGTCCCCGACCACCAAATGGTTGCACACCAACCACTGCGCCAATCATATTCCGATTGATATAGATATTTCCTGCGGCCGATTTAGCAGCCAACCGTTCTGCCCGTCGTTCAATACGACTGTGAATGCCCATGGTGAGTCCAAAGCCAGTACTATTGATCTGCTCCAGCACCTTATAGATGTCACCGGCTCGAAAACGCACCACATGGACAATTGGTCCGAACACCTCCTCGCGAAGTACTGAGATATCATCTATCTCATACAGCTTAGGTGCGAAGAATGTATGATTTGAGTGATTGACATCCTCGAGTTCACAACTATATAGCAACCTGCCCTTATCCTCCATGTACCGGACGTGGTCTAATAATGGTTCGAGTGCCGCCTGATCAATGGCTGGGCCTACGTCAGTATCAATGAATGCAGGGTCGCTGACTCTTAATTCCTGCATTGCTCCGATGATCATGCGGACGATACGATCGGCGACGTCCTCCTGGATGAACACGACCCTGAGTGCCGAGCAGCGCTGTCCTGCTGACTGGAAACCAGAAGAGATGATATCGTCAACCACCTGCTCTGGCAGCGCTGTGGAATCGATGATCATACAATTCTGACCACCCGTTTCAGCGATGAGTGGCACCTGATCCCCTTCACGCTCAGCCAAAGTTCTGGCAATGCGGTTACCTGTTTCAGTAGAGCCTGTAAACATGACAGCCGCGATGCGCTCATCCGGCAGTAGTACCTTGCCTACCTGACTACCACGCGCCAATACCAATTGAACTGCATTCTCAGGAATACCAGCCTCACGCATGAGTTCAACTGTTCGAATAGCGATGAGACTGGTCTGTTCAGCAGGTTTCGCGATCACTGCATTTCCAGCAACCAAAGCCGCCGTCACTTGACCGAGGAATATAGCTAGTGGAAAGTTCCATGGACTGATGCAAAGCACCACTCCTCTCGCTTCAAGTTGAGGATCGCTGGCTAGCTGTTCTGCTCGGGCAGCGTAGTACCGGCAAAAATCAACGGCTTCTCGTACCTCATCAATTCCATCCTGTAATACCTTCCCTGCTTCCTTGGTACATAATGCCATGAGCTCAGCTGTATGCTGTTCAAGTAAGTCTGCCAGAATCCGGATCTTATTTCCCCGTTGTTCAGCACTCAGTTTAGACCATTCATTGAAGGCATCACTAGCTGAGGTGACCATGTCTAACATCTGTTCCTCAGTATGATGACAAATGAAACCGAACACCTCTTGCTGATTCGCTGGATTGGTCATGGCGATGGCTTCATCAGGTATCGGTTCGTTAACTATATGATCTTCATACCAGTCGGTCATTGCTGTTAGCAGTGGTTGGATAACATTGGGATCTGCTAACTCATGACCCCAAGAATTCGTTCGCTCTGAGCCATATAAGTCTTTCGGCATCGGAATCTGCGGATGATGATGCTGGCTGTGTTGGCTAACTTGATCAATAGGATCAGCCAACAAAGTTTCTAAACTGATTGACTCGTCTACTATGGCATTGACAAAAGAGGTGTTCGCACCATTTTCGAGTAGTCTGCGCACCAGATATGCCAACAAATCTTGATGTTCACCCACAGGCGCATAGATCCGACAGCGTATCCTTTCCTCTTGAACAACCTGATCAAATAGGGTTTCGCCCATACCGTGCAATCGCTGAAATTCAAAATCATCACGCCGCTCACCACACATCTGGAGTACCAGTGCTGCCGTATAGGCATTATGAGTCGCGAACTGCGGATAAATATAGTCTCGATACGACATCAATTTTTCCGCACACACCAGATAACTGACATCGGTATTCACTTTACGAGTGAATACCGGGTACCCAGGTAATCCCATCTTTTGGCTATGCTTAATCTCAGTATCCCAATAGGCCCCCTTGACCAGTCGGAGCATCATTTGGCGGTCTTGTTTTTTTGCCAGGTGATAAACCCAATCAATAACGAAGCTGGCGCGTTTAGTATAGGCTTGAACTGCAATTCCAAATCCTGCCCAACTCTCTAGAGCTGGATCTGAAAATACAGCCTCTATTACATCAAGTGAGAGATCGAGACGGTCAGCTTCTTCAGCATCGATGGTAAAACCAATATCGTAGGTTTTAGCGGCTAGTGCCAGATTCAAAACCCTGGGCACCAGTTCTGTCATGACACGATTTTTCTTTAAATATTCATATCGAGGATGAATAGCAGATAACTTTACCGAAATCCCGGGACTCTTAATTGGCCCTCGACCGGCAGACTTGGAGCCGATTTCGTGAATCGCTTTTAAATAGCTTTGAAAATAACGCTCGGCATCGCTAGCCGTGCGTGCCCCCTCACCTAACATGTCATAGGAGTAGCTATAGCCTTTCATTTCGAAATCAGTGGCCCGCTCGAGTGCTTCTGCTATCGTTCGCCCCATAACAAACTGTTTGCCCATGATTTTCATTGCATACTGTACAGCAGCACGAATGACAGGCTCCCCTAGCCTTCCGACAGTCTTTTTTAGTATGCCGAATTGTTTACGTTTCTCATCATCGGAATAAGTCACTACCTTACCTGTGATAAGAAGTCCCCAAGAGGAGGCATTCACGAACAGTGATTCGCTATTACCCAGATGTGTGGCCCAGTCACCCCGGGATAGTTTGTCGCGAATCAGATCATCCTGAGTATCATCATCCGGTACGCGCAATAAGGCCTCAGCCAGACACATCAACACAATCCCCTCTTCACTGGAAAGAGAAAACTCGTTCAATAATGCATCGATTCCACCCTGTCCAATCTGATCCTCACGAATCGTCTCGACCAATTGGCTGGCTCGATCCCAGGCCCTCGTCTTCTGCTTGCTGGTGATCGTCAGTTGCTCTAGCAGTTGTGGTATCAGATCATCATCGTGGCTATGGTAATGCTGTCGGATTTTCTGTCTTAATGGGCAGTCAGTTGCTAGCTCGGCGGTACTAAACATGGCGGTCTCTAATAATGTCGTTAGCGCTATTTAATGGCGACTATATTAAACCAGACCATAGCACTTGAAATCGCTATCAGCAATACATCTAGCGCATTGAATTATGACTTCAGGATTCGCGTTGTTCGAGTTTTAGCATCAGTCGTTTATGCAAGTACGCCATGGCGAGTAAACACAAGCCAAGCCCCATAAAACTGATGATTCGATATACGCCATCGAGCTGTGACATATCGAAGAAGAACACTTTAAAAACGACCAGAGCGAGCATTGTCATGCCGAGCTTATAATAGCGCCGTCCCAGGCGGTAGGTACTGATTAAAATGGTCACGATCGCTGCGACTAGCCAGAAGACTGAATAGGTATAAAACTCGCCATCCGTAGTACTGAGCCTGAGGTTGAGGTTTCCCTGCCAGAGATGTCTAATTTCGAGATTGATGAATACAAATGCAGCAAAACCGAACATATATTCGAAATACTGCTTGAGCTGTGGCTCGTAGAAACGCATAGCTAGCCAAGCCAGGAGCACAGGGAAGCCATAGGCGATGAGCATGATATTCCAAATTGGCGTCGTAGCGATCGCATTTCTGACTGAAACATCATTATCCAGCGTCTGAATGATAATTAAGGCATAAATCCCTACTGCCATGATCATTAAAACAGAACTGTATAAGCGATATATTGTCGCGGTGTGTTGGGCGAACGATGCACGATGATAATAAATCAGTGATAGCAGACCAAATAGCATTGTCATCAAGGCGGCTTCGGTGAATGAAAAACTTGATGTAAACACCATGCCATCATAGAGATAATAGCGAATTTCCACCCAGATCGTGAGGACCAGCAGATGCATTGCCGCCCCCTCAAGCCAAAGTCGTAACCTGTCAGTTTGTATGAGCAACCGACTAGCAATGAAGACAGCAAGGAATGAGCCACCATAGGTCCATACTGTCCAGTGGGCCTCAGTCGGATAATCCACAAGCCACGGGTTGGCTGATAAACGGATTACCGTGATGCTGGTTATCAATTTCAACAACCACCCAAGTTGCGACATCTCATAACGCTTGATAATCAAAGCGAGTGATAGAACTTGTAGAGCGATGGCAAGTGTTAAGGTCCCCGCTTCAAAGAAAACAACCGCAGCAAACGAATAGGCGAAATGGCCACTCAGATAGAGCCAGATCTCCCAGTCTTTGGACCAGGCTTTCGTGCGAGCAGTGCTAGCCAGGAATACGTAAAGGGCGCCCAGTAAAAGTCCTGACAGAGTCCAGAATGCATCACTCAGTAGGTCGGGTAACAGTAAGTAAGTGACTAGCATTACTAGCACAGGCGTAATCAGTGTCATGGCAGCCCAACCCGATTGGGTAACACCGGCGCGCGCATTGCGATAGGCAAGGCCACAGAATAGTAGAATGATGAACCCCATCGTCATCAATAAATCGGGCTGGTACTCGAGACTGATGGGTTTGATTACCATCGCAGTCCCAGTATCCAGTTGCAACAACAATAGGGCACTAAGAAACCCTAACAGGGATAACCAAACATGAATTGCCAGGTGGGCGTTTTTCATGGCTGCACTCAGAATGACGACATTCAGTAGAAGCCAGACTGGCATGTACAGTTGAGAGAAACCAGCGGCGAGAATTGAGACAATCTGTGCTACTACCACCAGCAATAGACTGATATTAATCCAACAGTCGTGTTGCTCAAGTTGCGGGCTATTCAAACGATAGAAACTCACTCCTTCGGGGAATGACAGTCGTTGTGACAATGACCAATTTCGCTGCATGATACTGAGGAAGGCATATCCGACACACGCCAGATACAGTTGTCGCGTCAAGTCGGCGCTGCCGGAATCCAATGAAATCAACCACCACAACAGGCTTCCCGCTGCCATGCCGTACCATAACCAATACCGCTTGACGTACTGCAACAGCAGTAACAATGACAGAGTAATAATCAGGCTATAGAGCAGTGCCACATTTACATTACCCTCGCCTGTCGAGACGAGGATAGGCAGGACATAGGCTCCAACCATTCCCATGGCAGCTAAAATCGGACCATGTAAGAGCGACATCCACATGGTTGCTAACGCCACGATAGCGAGCACGACAAATACAAGAGTGGGTGAGATCATCTGATAAAGATGTAATGCCGCTAGTAAGGTAGCAAATAGGCCAATGCTGCCGCCAGCAGCCAGCATGGCAAAACTTGGATGACTCTCTCCTGTTCGTCGCCGTAGATACTCTGCCGCAACATGGAGTACAAGACCTGTGACAATACCTGAAATAATCCGACCCAACGGACCAAGAACACCATGTTGTATTGCGTATCTGGCGAGAAATACGCCCGCGAGGGCTAGACTCAAACCACCCATCCATAACATCCAGTTGTCTTTGAAATTGCTGAACCATATTTCGATAAAGGATGGCTCAGAACGGGTCGTCGACTGCTCCCAGTCAGAGGTACTATTCTGCGGTTCTTCCGCCTCACTCTGTGATTGTCCTTCCGTGTGGTTTTGCTGCGATACTTGGTACGGCAGATCGGGTTCCGAGTCATTGCTGACATCCAGCGCCTCAGGTTCCTCAACCTGATCATCCCTGGTAAATGCACTCGGTGAGGGTTCAGCCGGTGGCTTATGCAGTAGTGAGCGCCTGAGCAAAGTAAGTTCGTTGGCTAATTTGGTAACTTGCGCTTCAAGTCCTTTGATTTTAAAAAAACTAATCCACCCGAAGACGGATCCGATCAACAATGCGATTGCAGCAATTACAAGAAATTCCATAGCCAACTCTTATTGTTTTCTAGCAGTGTACCTTATTTAGGTCACTTATTTCTGCTCAGATAGTATGCGATTACGCCAAGCACAATGATTCCAAGACTCGCCAGGGCTTCCTGAGGGCGCTCAACGAGAATGTATATCAAGGTCCATAAGGTGATAGCACAATAAATTAATGGTGCGAATGGATAAAGCCATGTGCGGTAGGGTCGATGATGATCTGGATGTCGATAGCGGCTGACAAATACACCCGCTACAGCCAGTAAGTTATTGAGCGCTAACGCAAAACCAGCAAATATTAGGATTGATTCAAATGACGCAGTGATAACGAACACTATGGCCAGAGCAGTTTGCATCCAGATTGCAATACTCGGGATACCATCCTGATTTGTTTTACCCAATACTGAAAATAATCTGAAATCCTCGCCTATCACTTGCAACACCCTCGGTCCAGCAATAGTCATTGCACTGACAGTCGAAATGAGTAGTAGTGCCATAGCGACACCCATCACCTTCGCGCCAGTTTCTCCCCAAATTGACTGCGCCGCAATGACACCAATTTCCAATTGCCCCTGCATTGATGTTATCGGTGTACTGTACATAAAGAGAAAGTTAAGTAATACATAGACGATGGTCACTGCAAGTGTTCCTGTCAGCAGAATTCGTGGCAGTGATTTCTGTGGCGAATCGAGTTCACTGCTTATATAGGTGGCTGCATTCCAGCCTGTGTAGGCGTAATTAACATAAATCAAAGAGACTGCGAATCCAGCGCTGAGCATGATCGGCAAATCCTCAGCATACGGTATAAAGGTGACTGGTTGTGGCGTTTCAAGTACAGCGATGCCGGCCATGATGAACAGCATGATAAACACGACCTTGATCAGGGTGAATATCATTTGAATCGAACCACTTCCCGAGCGCCTGGTTGAGTGGATCACAGCCATTATCAGTATCAGACCTATTGCCAACAAATCCGTCTGTAAACTGGGAAATACGGCAGACAGATAGGCTCCAAATGTAATCGCTGCGAGTGCTGTCGGAGCAGAAAACCCAATGGTGGATGAGATCCAGCCCGAGGTAAAACCCGCGACTGGATGATAGATCTGGGTTAAGAAATTGTATTCTCCCCCAGACCGTGGATAGGTCGCGCCCAATTCAGCGTAGGTTAAGGCGCCACAAAGGGCTGTAATTCCGCCAACGACCCATAACATAAGAATGGCAAACCCGGACTGGATATCGACAAGTTGAAAACCGAGACTGGTGAATACGCCAGTCCCAATCATATTGGCGACGATGATCGCAATGGCTGTTCTTGGTGCGTAGCGTAGTGTCATTTAATTGTTATATTGATCGATAAGTCTTGTGCTATGTTATCGCAGTATCTGATCCGCTGCTAAATATTATGATCGGGATCCCAGCATTATAGCTGTTGATGTTGTTACAACCTCTCTGGAGCGTACTATGAAAAAAATTTTCCTGGTCCGGCATGCGAAATCATCCTGGAAGAACCCCAACCTCTCAGACAGGCATCGACCACTAAATAAACGTGGCAAACAGAATGCTCCTATGATGGCCGAACGCTTGAGAGAACGTGAAGAGCTCCCTGATTTAATTGTTGCGAGTCCTGCCAAACGTGCGCAATCTACGGCAAAGAGAATAGCCAAGGGAATCGGTTACAATCTAGAAAACATAGCTACTGATGAAATGCTCTATTTTCAGGATATGGAAGGCGTTTTGGATGTCATCCGTAGGACGGATGAGCGATATCAATCAGTAATGGTGATTGGCCATAATCCTGAAATGACAGAATTACTTAATAACCTGGTTGGTTTTATCACAGGCAACATGCCTACCTGCGCTATTGCCACTATGGAATTTGATGGCGACTGGACTAATTTGAAGTTAGGTGGCGCCGAATTACTCAGTTATGATTTTCCAAAAAATGTGATAGCACTCGATCAACTCTGATTGGCCAATTCCTGCAATTGATCTCCGGTGATACGGACGGGTATCCAATCGCGTTGTAGTTTAGCTCCGATGCGCTCATAAAATCGGATCGCGCCCTCGTTCCAGTCCAATACATTCCACTCGAGGTGAGTGCAATTTCGCTCGATGCATAGGCTAGCCAGTTTTTGCAATAATGCTTCACCAATGCCCTGACCGCGGAAATCCTCAACCACACACAAATCCTCCAAATAAATCCCGGGGGAACCGAAAAAGGTAGAATAGTTGTGGAAGAATAATGCGAATCCGGCGACCGAATCTCCTTGCTCAGCCAGGATCACCTCAGCATAAGGTCTAGGGCCAAATAACGTCCGTTGTAAATCTTCCTCAGTTGCAGTGACGCGATCCAGCATTTTCTCAAATTCAGCCAGATGTTTAATGAGGTGTAGTATGACCGGTACATCGGCCTCGACAGCAAATCGAATATTCATAGTCTTTGTTCCAGTTTTGAATTGACCTCATCGAATAACTGCTGTGCTTCAGAATCAGAGGAATCCAATTTTGAGAATATGTAAATGGCGAGACTAGCAAGAATAAAGCCGGGTAATAATTCATAAACGTCGAACCAGCCGCCGCTGAGTTGTTTCCATACCACAACCGTTATCGCTCCAACCAGCATACCGGCAAGCGCTCCATTACGACTCGTCTGACGCCAGAGTACTGAAAATAATACGACAGGGCCAAAGGCCGCCCCTAACCCCGCCCAGGCATAACTCACCAGACTCAAAACTTTACTGTCAGGATCCTGTGCGATTATGATAGCCATTAATGCAATAAGCACAACAGAGACTCGACCAACTAACACCAGTTCTTTATCCGTCGCGTCTGGTCGAAAGTATCGCTTATAAAAGTCTTCGGTTATTGCACTCGAGCAAATGATCAACTGTGAGTCAATCGTGGACATAATTGCAGCAAGAATGGCTGCCAGGAGGAATCCAGCAAACCAGGGATTAAAAATAACTTGCGTCAGCAAAATAAATACCGCTTCAGAATTCCCGACTAAGTCTGCTGCTTCAGGCCGCCCTGAAAAGTAGGCGATTCCGAAGAATCCCGTCATCAAGGAGCCAAACAGACTAATGACCATCCAGGACATGGCAATTCGTCGTGCCGGTTTAATGGCTGCAACAGACTCAGCCGCCATGAACCGTACCAAGACGTGAGGTTGACCAAAGTATCCGAGACCCCAGGCTTGCAAGGAAATAAATCCTATCAGAGTCAGGCCCTCACTCCAGGACACCAAAACTGGATTGACGTTCTCGATTTGTTGCATTGTATTTGCCAGCCCACCCAGTTCATATAGAACGACTGCCGGTGCAACAACCATAGCGAGCATCATCAGAATGGCCTGAAAGAAATCTGTCCAACACACGGCAAGGAAGCCACCAAAGAACGTATAGGAAACAATCACCAGCGCGCCAATCCACAAGGCGTATTCATACTCCATGCCAAAGGAAGAGTTAAATAATTTAGCCCCTCCGACCAACCCCGATGAGGTATAGAAGGCGAAGAAGAGCAGGATGATTAACGCAGAAATAAGGCGTAATGCATTTGACTTATCAAAGAATCGATTCTCAAAGTAGTCGGGTAACGTGATGGCATCGCCAGACAGTTCAGTGAATAAACGCAAGCGCGGTGCATTGATCCGCCAGTTCAGGTATGCGCCAACCGTCAGCCCTAACGCAATCCACCCTTCACTTAAACCGCCCAGGTAAATCGCACCGGGTAAGCCGAGTAATAGCCAGGCACTCATGTCTGACGCCCCTGCCGATAAGGCAGTAACAGCGGAGCCGAGCTTGCGACCGCCAAGAATATAGTCAGATAAGTTATTTGTTAGACGATATGCAAAGCCACCTATAGCCAGCATAGCAACAAGGTATGCGATAAAGGTTATTAGCGTCGGTAAACTGATCGACATAAGTACTCCCCCAAATCTAGGTTGGACAGCTCGAATCATCGATTTGCCACACGGGCGTGATCATCGATAATAGGCCGCGAGGAAGTCTGCGAAACTTCCTACGCTGTTGTCCTCTAATTGTTGTTGTTTTTCAAATGAGCGACTGACCTCCTCAGTGAAGGTCTTCTCCTGTGCTGTGCTAAGATCGTGATTTCTTAAGGATGTGGCATGTTCCTCTGCCATAAAGCGGGCAAATTGGAAGAAACCATCACCACGCTGCTTGATCAGACTCACGATTTGACCGGATAGGGTGTCATCAGGAGATTCAATCAGACAACAGTAACGATTTAATACTGTCTCGTGTAGATTCGTATCTTGTGCCGCATCCAGTAGTTTTGCCATTGGCATCAAGTCATCAAATAGTTTGAATGCCAGCCGCCGTAACGATACCTCTCGATTATCTTGTATCAACCTTAAATCAGGATGACGGCCAAACTCAACGACACGACGGCGATTTTCTGCAATCTCCGAATCCTCTCTGGCACTGATATACTCGCTCGATGACAAAAGGTTATGCAGTAACAAACAATCGATGAAGGCACTCTGTTCACGCGTGATGCCCTCTGCTGCAAACAGATTCAAATCCAGTGCTCTGACTTCGATATATTCGATGCCACCTCGGCGAAGGGCCATACTTGGTCTCTCACCAGGGTGGGCAACTCGTTTGGGTCGTATCGTAGAATAATACTCATTTTCGATTTGCAAAAGATTGGCATTTAATTGTCGGTACTCATCATCGACTATTACACCAATTTTTTCATACAGCGGCTCTGGCGTGCTGATGGCATGTTCCAGGCCATTAATATAGTCAGTTACATTGTTATAGGTAATATTCAGGCGTGCCTGTGCCTTATTGGAATAACCAAGATCCCCCATCCGTAACGAGGTTGCATAACGACCATATACCGTCCCAGGAGTAAGCTGATCGAGATGGGTCTTCTTACCTTGTAAGTATGATTCACACAATGCCGGCGAAGCACCGAACAAGTAGGGAATAATCCAACTGGTGCGTAAGTAATTACGAATCAACCCCATGTACTGTTGCGAGATAAAATCCTGTAACTCGATCGGTTGTGAAGCGTTCTGACTCTGCGTGTAGTCATAGAACATTTCCCAGAAACTATCAGGTAAGGAAAAGTTGTAATGTACACCGGCAATGGTTTGCATAAATCGACCATAACGATATCCCAATCCAAGTCGGTAAATTTCCTTCATTCGACCATTATGAGAACTGCCGTATCGGGCGATCGGTATATATGACTCATCGCGCATCCCACAGGGCATACTCGCGGGCCACAAGACTTCATCACCAAGATGTTGATACACAAAAGCATGGATATCGCGCATCATGTTGAATGGCTGTTCTGGATCAGAACTCGCTGGAGTGATGAGTTCCATCAAGGCTTCTGAATAATCCGTCGTGATGAAATCATGCGTTAACGCTGAGCCTAGCGCGACAGGATGTTGCGTTTGGCTTATTAGGCCGTCACTTCCGACCCGGAGACTCTCTTTTTCAAGCCCCCGTCGGATATCGCGAAGCAACCCTACATGGCCCTGGGAGATATGTTCGACTAATTTTAGATCGGGCGTCATTCTACGTGGTCCTTAATCCAGCCAGCGACGTGCATTGCGAAATAGCCTTAGCCAGGGGCCGTCATCGCCCCATTCTGTCGGTGCATAGGAATTCTGCACTGTACGATAAACCCGCTCAGGATGTGGCATCATAATTGTTACTCGTCCATCCTCTGTCGTTAATCCAGCAATAGCATTCGTCGAACCATTTGGATTAAATGGATACTGGTCTGTCACTTTACCATGATTATCTACATATTGGGCCACGACCAGGCCATCAGTGATAACGGCATCTGCCTGCTCAGTTGACGGAAATTCAGCGCGTCCCTCTCCATGAGCAACCGCGATGGGAAGTTGAGAGCCCGCCATGCCATCGAGAAAAATCGATGGCGTCTGATTAATCTGTAACATGGTGAAGCGGCCTTCAAATTGCTCAGATTTATTGCGTACAAAATGCGGCCAATGGTCCGAGCCAGGTATGATCGATTTCAAATTTGACAACATTTGGCAACCATTGCAAATACCTAGCGCGAAACTGTCCTGACGACTAAAGAATTCACTGAATTCACTTCTCGCATGTTCAATATAGAGGATCGATTTAGCCCAGCCCTCGCCTGCACCAAGCACATCACCATAGGAGAATCCACCGCAGGCAACGAGTCCCTGGAAGTCGCTGAGCGATGTGCTACCTGACATAATGTCGCTCATGTGCAAATCGATCGCCTCAAATCGTGCCTTATCAAATGCTGCAGCCATCTCAAGTTGTCCATTCACACCCTGCTCTCGCAAAACTGCTATGCGTGGCTTGGTTACATTGATGTATGGGGCGGTGACGTCGTCTTGGGGATCGAAGGTTAGTGTTGGCGTTATGCCAGGATCATTCATATCCAGGCGAGCGGTCTGTTCCTGATCTGCGCATTCAGGATTATCTCTAAGACGTTGCATTTGATGGGATGTTGATGACCAGATTTCACGTAATGCGCTTATCGTGTTCTCGTATATGACATCACCGTCCCGCTCAATCTGAAAATCAGTCGAATCGCTTAGATGTCCAAGCAAATGCAGTGTATCCGCCAGTCCACAATCGTCGGCTAACGCTTTGATTCGCTCGCGGTTCGACTGACAGACCTGTATGACGACACCTATCTCCTCATTGAATAATTGCTCAGTCGCAGACTGATCAGCAGACAGTTGAATCGACATTCCCTCGTGGGAAGCGAACATCATTTCGCATAGGGTTGTAAACAATCCGCCATCTGATCGATCGTGATAGGCCAAAATTAAGCCTTCATCATTGAACGTCTGGATTAAATTAAACAACCTTTTCAGATCGACTGGATTGATGTCCGCGGGCTCATCACCAATCTGATTGTATACCTGTGCCAAGGCGCTGGCCCCAAGTCGATTTCGACCACGGCCTAAATCAAATAACCAGATGTCTGAGTCAAAATGATGCTGTAACTGAGGTGTTAAATGATTGCGAACATCGGTTACCGGAGCAAAGGCCGAAACAATCAGAGACAACGGAGCCGTGACTTGTTTATCCTGATCATGCTCGTCCTTCCATGCAGTTCGCATAGACATAGAGTCTTTCCCGACCGGAATACTAATGCCTAGTGCAGGACAAAACTCCATACCAACGGCATGAACTGCTTCATATAGTCCTGCATCTTCACCGTCGGCGCCTGCGGCAGCCATCCAATTGGCGGATAACTTGATATCACCGATGTTTGCAATTGGCGCGGCGGCGATATTCGTGATGGCCTCTGCAACTGCCATACGTGCTGAGGCACCATAGTTTAGCAAGGCAATCGGTGTGCGTTCTCCCATCGCCATAGCTTCACCGCAAAGGCTATCGACTGTACTGGTTGTCACCGCACAGTCGGCAACCGGAACTTGCCATGGTCCAACCATCTGGTCGCGAGCGACCATGCCTGTGATCGTGCGGTCAGCGATGGTCACTAGAAACGTCTTATCAGCGACTGTCGGCAGAGACAACACGCGCCTCACTTGCTCTTCAAGTGGCGCGTCAATAGTCAAGGGCTTGGTCTGCGGATGGCGGCTTTTGACATTTCGATGCATCTTTGGCGGCTTGCCAAACAGGACATCCATCGGCATATCGATTGGTTCCTGTATGAAATCATCACGATCCTTAAAATGCTCATCGGTCAGCGTCAGCTGCATTGCATCCGTTGCCTCTCCCACGATGGCGAAAGGACAACGCTCACGCTGGCACAGATGAGCAAATCGTTCTATGTTTTTCTCTGCTACGGCTAATACATAACGTTCCTGAGCTTCGTTACACCAGATTTCTACCGGTGCCATCCCCGGTTCAGAATTGGGCACGCGTCGCAATTCAAATTGTCCGCCCCGACCACCATCCTTAACCAACTCTGGTAAGGCATTAGACAAGCCACCTGCTCCTACATCATGTATAAAATCAATAGGATTATCATCGGCCATCGACCAGCAGGCATCAATCACCTCCTGACATCGGCGTTCCATTTCCGGGTTATCACGTTGTACTGAGGCAAAATCGAGATCGGCAGAACTCATGCCAGATGCCATTGAAGAAGCAGCTCCTCCGCCGAGACCAATCAGCATGGCAGGACCTCCCAATACCACTAGTTTGTGGCCCGGATCAATGTCTCCTTTAGCAACGTGTTCTGAGCGAATATTCCCCATTCCACCCGCAATCATGATCGGTTTGTGATAACCACGAATGGTATTCTGATCAGCAGCAGCCTCCCGCTCTTCAAAGGTGCGGAAGTAGCCAGCGATATTTGGTCGTCCAAACTCATTGTTAAAGGCCGCGCCACCAATTGGACCTTCCAGCATTATATCCAACGCAGAAACGATCCGCTCAGGTTTGCCATAATCGGTTTCCCAGGGCTGGCGTAACTGAGGCAACTTTAAGTTCGAAACCGAAAATCCGGTCAAACCGACTTTAGGTTTGGACCCACACCCGGTTGCGCCTTCATCACGGATCTCACCACCCGAGCCCGTAGCTGCTCCCGGATGTGGAGAAATCGCGGTAGGGTGATTATGAGTCTCAACCTTCATCAGGATATTTACAGGCTCTTCATGATACTCATATCGATGTGTTTCAACATTTGGGAAGAAACGCTTTGCGACTGGTCCTTGGATGACAGCCGAATTGTCGGCATAGGCAGACAACGTTCCCTGAGGGTTCAGTTTGTGGGTATTCTTTATCATGCCGAATAGAGATTCAGGCATTTCCGCACCGTCGATGGTCCAGCTGGCATTAAATATCTTATGTCGACAATGCTCTGAATTCGCCTGAGCAAACATCATCAATTCGACATCGGTAGGATTTCGCTTTAGGTTCTGAAATTGCTCTACCAGATAGTCCATTTCATCCGATGCGAGTGCGAGTCCCCAGTTTGTATTCGCCTCTTGCAGGGCATTGATCCCCCCGGACAAAATATCAACCGTTTGTAGTGGTTTAGGGCTATGGGCCTCAAATAGGACGTTTGCGGCTTCCAGATCATGCAACACTACCTGAGTCATGCGATCATGTAATATGCCCTGCAGAGCATGCAGAGTGTCACTATCAACAGGCTGCATGTCCAGATGATATGCGGTACCACGCTCCATACGAACGATTTTTTTCAAGCCACAATTGTGAGCAATATCGGTCGCCTTGGAGGACCATGGAGAGATAGTCCCTGGCCTGGGAACAACCACCATGAGTTGTTCGCTCTCGGGTTCTTGCTGTCGAGTCGGTCCATAGATCAGTAGTTGTTCCAAAATCTGGAGCTCGCTATCTGATAACTCTGAGTCACAATCAATAAAATGAATAAACTGTGCGTGTAAATCCGATACGGATGGTTCGATTTCCTGACAGGCTCTTAACAAACGACGTTTACGAAATGCAGATAGTGCCGGGGCACCACGGAGAGTTAGCATTAATGGAACTCCGAGATCACGAGAAAATAATTATGAGCGGATCATACCTGAGACACTGAAATCGTGCCAGTTTGCTAAATCAATGTTACTATTTTACCGTGCATATTTTAACCAGGACATAGTGTGAACTTCCGCGACGCCATCATATTGCTGGCTGATAATAGATATAGAGACCGATTTACCACGGCCAGTCTGGTATTGCTTGCGAGCTTTGTCTTTATTTTCTGGTGGACCGGATTTAATGTCAGCGACAACAGCCACCTGGCGCAGGTTAAGCAGCGAGGTGTTTTGACTGTCATCACCAGACAGAGCCCAACCACATTCTATGAGAGTTATGGCGGCCCAGATGGCCTGGAATATCAGCTTGCCAGTCGCTTCGCCGAGTATCTGGGCGTAAACCTCGAAATAAGCCTGGCTAGCAATCTAACGGAAATTATTCAGAGCGTTAACAATGGCGACGCCGATCTTGCTGCCGCTGGATTGAGCATTACAGAGGAACGTGAACAGTGGTTATCCTTCGCTGCCCCCTATGACAGGGTTTATCCTAAACTGGTGTTTAAACAAGGGAATCGCTGGCCCAGAGATTTTCGCCAATTGGATGGCGAATTGCGTGTCATGGCGGATAGTTCACATGCCTATCATTTACTCAAGGTCAAGCGAGAGTTTCCGGGTCTGAGTTGGTCAGAAACCAATGAAGAAACCAGTGAAGATCTACTCATATCTGTCCTCGATGGCCACATCGACTACACCATTGCAGATTCTAATGAGTTAGCGTTAAATCGTCGTTTCTACCCTGAATTAGCCATCGCTTTCAGCGTCGGAGAGGGAAATGATCTCGCCTGGGCTTTTAGCCGCAACGAAGATGACAGTTTACGCGCAGAAGCCATTAAATTTTTCGATCAATTCAAACGTTCAGGCGATTTGGATCGTCTCCTGGAGCAGTATTACGGACACGTCGAGAATTTTGACTATGTTGGCACCAGAACATTTCTCAAAGCCAGCAGAGAGAAATTACCGAAGTATCTACCCTTATTCCAGAAATATGCGACTGACGAGATTGACTGGCGACTCCTGGCCGCGATAGCGTACCAGGAATCTCACTGGAACCCGCGGGCCAAGTCCCCTACTGGTGTCAGGGGCCTGATGATGCTAACCCTACCAACGGCCAAACAATTAGGCGTGAAGAGTCGGCTAGACCCAGAGCAAAGCATTCGTGGTGGCGCTAGATATATCGCTAAAAATAAGCGTCGGATCCCACAACGGATTCCAGAGCCAGACAGAACATGGTTAGCACTGGCTGCATATAATATTGGATTTGGACATTTGGAAGATGCGAGACGACTCACAGAGAAGTTTGGTGCTGATCCTGATCGCTGGGTTGATGTGAAAGAACATCTACCACTATTACGACAACGAAAATATTATAGACAGACTCGATTTGGCTACGCGCGAGGCGATGAGCCAGTTCGTTATGTCGATAATATTCGCCGGTATTATGAGACCCTGGTCTGGCTTTCTGATGAAATAGAAAATGGAAATCAGGTAGTTAAACGCAATGAAGAACCTAAAACAGCACAGGTAGAATAACGATTGGATTGACGCGATGAACTGAAACCGAGTCAATCATAAAAAGCCTGCTAATTAGCCTCGTCAGTTTCTATTCTCTTGAATTCCCTAATACGATCATCCCAATCATCCACAATAAGTGTATCCCGATAACTATGCCAGGTTGCATAACCCAGTAGGGGCATGATTACCAGAAAGCCCAGGAATAGCGATAGAATTCCAAGCGCAGTAAAAAAGACGATTAATCCCGCCCAGACGATCATCGTCGTTTTATTCCTAAGTACTGCATTGATACTTGAGATACAACAAGTGAGCATATCAACCTTCTTATCCATCACCATTGGCAGGGAAAAGGCACTGACAGAAAATACAATCATCACGAAGATAGAACCGACGGCTGTACCAATGGCTAGAAATGTAACCAGACTCTGTAGTGACTCATCCCCAATCGGGAAGAAAACATGAATCATCGAAGCTGCTCTGGCCCATAATAAGGCGATTACAATCATGACAATAACGAAAATGGATAGATCACCATACGCACGAAATCCATGACGCATGCTCTTGGCAAAGTCAGCATCTGGGTATCGTTTGAGTTGGCGGGCAACAGAATATAATCCAATACATAGGGTTGGCGCCACAAATATGAACGCTGATAACATGGCAATTGCAACTGTGACACTGCCTAAATACCAGGCGGTGCCAAAGATAAGATAGCTCACCATTACAACTGCCAGACCGTAAATACTACTCGCGAGCGGTGAACGCTTGTAATCTGCCCATCCACGAGATAACCAATGGAGCGGCTGACCAATATCGAGGCGATGACACCCCGCAATGAATGGTTTAAATTCTTCTTGTGCTGCCTGTTGGCTTTTGGAAAGCTTCGGCATGTTAGTCGCCTCGGAATCGTAAAGTTAAAACTTTCATTTACTTTATGACAGAATAATATAGCTGTGTCATCTCATCCTGATATAGATCAATCATGCTTCGTATCCTGTCGCTTTTTTTCCTGGCGGCGTTTTTTAAAAAAAGACTGGATTTGAACTCTCGCTTGGTCAGCATGTATTCCGGATTTCACCTGAACCCTGTGCCCAGTTGTATTATTCGAGACCAGATCGATCACGGTACCGCAGGCTCCAGTTTTAGGATCGGGTGTAGCAAAATACAAATTCCGAATTCGTGCATGAACGATTGCCCCTGCACACATCGCACAAGGCTCTAACGTGACATACATATCGCAATCGCTCAGTCGATAGTTATCCTGAGCAAGGCAAGCTTGTCGTAGCGCGACGATTTCAGCATGTGCGCTGCAATCATTGCTACTAATTGGCTGATTAAACCCCTGTCCGATGACTTCTCCGTTGCATACGACTATTGCACCAACTGGGACTTCTCCAGCAGATTCGGCTTGTGATGCGAGATTCAGTGCAGCTAGCATGAATTCTCTTTCTTGTTCGAAACTAATCATGGTTTAGTTCATTGCTATTGAATTCAGATCGTTTGAAATAACTAGGATAACATGGTCAATGAACCCAATTTAACCATGCGAAGAAATTATCGAATCGAATTAATTTTATCGTACATCGAGTCAGTAAAATTTAACGGTCGTTACGAAGGGTAATTTTTAGTATGCTATCGCCCTGAATTAATTAAGGAGAATTGATTTATGATGCTGCGATTTTTTATGTCACTTTGTATTGCCCTACTCTCATCCGCTCTATATGCCCAATCAATCGTTACCATTGATGGTTCTATTTCCTATAAAGAAATTAGCGATACAACGGAATATCGTAGAGTGGCTGGTGATTCATATGTAGCCATCAAGGAAAATGAGGAAAATTATTACATTGCCATTCGATCAAACAACTTCACGATTGCAAATGTATATCTCTTAGATGAGCCTGATACGATTACTATCTTACATGCCTCCTTTTCGCTCGGCTCGACACAATACAAAAAGAAGCAAGCCTGGCAGCCTACAGAAGAATCCTTTTTTTGGGAGTTACGCGATCCATCAGTCACAGAAGAAGAAGGTGAGGTGAATATGGTAGAACGTTACTTGGCATTTTATAAAAAGAATGGTTGGGTAGCGAATACTGCGCCTCAGGGATCGTATCGTGATATGGAGTTTCTAATTTCTAAGGAGCGCCTAACGGAAAATACCCGCGTGATAGTTGCCTATAAACGAGTAGAAGACCGAGAATCAAAGTTAAGTTACTGGCCGTCATCAGTTAAGTTGTGGACGCAGTCAGCTGAATTGGATGACAAAATATATAATGGTTACCTACCTGATGATATTGAATTTAATCTGGCGGGCTTCCGATCGCTTTCGTTAAATGACTCTTCTAAATCAGAATAACGATCATACAGTAACCGACATGCTCAGATGAACCATCTGAGCATGTCGAATCAATGATAAATGCAACTGATGTTATAGCGGTTGAATATTGCTGTTGAGTCTAAATTGATTAGCCCCATCATACTGGGATTTTATTTTACGCAAACGGCTGTAATTGGGTCCGTAGTTCGTTGAAACAGTCCCCGATGTTTCCTGTTCGATATTGTCATAATAACCACCATGATGCGCAGATAAAGCACGATGCCATTGTTTACACATGGCCTTACCTTCCTCATCTTGAGCAGGATCCATCCAACCAGTGAAGTAGACAATCATAGTTTGTGCATTCCGGTGTGGGAATGCCGTGTCGGTTTCACCCACATCCGCGACTGCACCGCCGGCAGTATGCGTAAAAATAGCTGCTCTGGGGTCATTGATATAGGCATCAACCATGTCATTGACGAGGCCTTGAGTAAATTCACCAATCATACCGTTCTTAGCATAGGATCGGATGCCATGAGCAACCGTTGCATCCTCGTGAGTTTGTAATACTCGATAGTGTTGCACCTTAACGCTGTCATCGATTATGGTACCAATCTTTCGAAGCGGTGCTAATTCCTTCTCACCCTGTTTCGGATTCCCATTGTAGACGATTTCCATAGCGATAACTCCGGTCCCGTCTGGCAAAGTGATCATCGCAGGCCCTGCATACATTTCACGCGATAGTGTGCCTTGCCATTCAGCGTAAAACTCCAGTACATCTTTTGCTTGTGCCACAGGCCAAACAATAAGACCCGACAGAACATTAGGATCAAAATCATGTAATTGAAAATCAAACTGGGTTACTGCGCCAAAATTACCACCGCCACCGCGAATGGCCCAAAATAGATCTGGCTCCTGCTCCGCACTGACATATCGTGTCTTACCATCGGCAGTCACGATTTCGGCACCCAATAGATTATCAATGGTTAGACCATAACTTCGATTAAGTCGGCCGAACCCGCCACCGGTAGTGAAGCCCCCCACACCGGTATGAGAGACCACCCCCGCAGTTGTTACCAGATTTTTATCGTTGGCTGCGGCATCTAAATGCCCTAATAGTGCGCCACCTGCGGTATGGGCGACTTTGTTAGCCACGTCAATTTCAACATTGGTCATATGCGATAAATCGACCACGATGCCATCGTCACACATGGATTTACCTGGCCAACTGTGTCCTCCGCCACGAATGGCGGTGAGCAGGCCATGGTCACGTGCAAAATCAATGGCTGTCGCTGCATCTTGTGTGTTCAGGCAGCGGGCGATTAACGCGGGTTTTTTATCATGCATGCCATTCCACAACATTCTCGATGTATTATATTCCTTGTGGTTTGACATTATGACTGGGCCTTTCATCGCGGAACCGAGTTCACGAATCATGGCTTTACTAAGCTCTATTTCCTTACCATCAAGTGAAATGGCGCGAATGCTAGTGTTTGCATCTTTTGCGAATAAAATGTTGCCAGATGTGGCGTGGAGTGAGATTGTTGCTGCGGCAGTCGCTGAGAGCGATGACTGAATAAACTTTCTTCTATCCATGATAACCCCTTATTATTGTTTATTTTTTAGACAGCCACTATAGACCCAATGTACACAGCTGTCTAGTCACCACGAGGTCAAGCGCAGTGGATAGGCTTTAATCAGGATACTGGGCCAAATTGTTCCGTATTACCCTGGGGGAAAAATTAGTGAGTGATGTGCATTGCTTACAGTGCGATGCGGCCAGAGCAGTCTCTATTTAAATGTTCAGTTTCAATGGGGCCCAGCTCTTTTAACAATGCCTCAAGTTGGTCTTTGAAGGGGAACCATTGCGATTGCCTGGATAGGGCAAAGTATTTTTTTCTTTCTGTGCAATGTGTTAATACGGTGGTTAATGTTGCTGGCTTCGATGATAGTTCATTGATCGTCTGTTCTAGAAGTGTTTGTGGAGCAATCAATAGATCCACCCTGCCCTTTTCAACCATGTTAATCGCCTGAATTATATCTGTTGCTGCAACCTTCACAATGGACTCATTTTGATCAAATTCATCAAAATATACATTTCCCCGCACCACAGCAACCGAGTAGTTCGACAGTTCTTGTAGATTTTCTAGTCGCAGGCTTCTTTCAGCCAAGGCATAAAACCGAAAGCTACTGGATAATGATTGGTAGTGAGGTATCAGATAATGAAACGTTTGATTTCTCTCTTCGCTGAAATAGAGGTCGCTTATTATATCCGCATCGCCATTTGTTATAGCTCGTAGGCACCTTGCCCATGGGCATTCGAAATACTCGATTTGGGTCTGCAGTTCATCCGATATTCGGCGTAACAATGCAACATCCTTTGAGATCGTTGTACTGTTAGAAGCCGAAACTTGTTTTGCGAACACCATCGTTTTCGGTAATTCACTTCCATCACTCGCAGCCACAACGAGTGGTAGTATCAAAGTGAATAGTAAAACAGTTCGAAAGGGCATGAATGAGAGTTTAGTGAATTCACGAGTAATTGCCATGTTTTTATTGCAAACTCTTCGATTCAACTATTGATTGGTTTAGATGATTACATACCTTGCCAAGTAAGCCAAGGTCTGCAGTGTCCGGCATTACTTGCCCGAAGCGGTTACTCCCACTCGATAGTCGCTGGTGGCTTACCAGAAATATCGTAGGTAACTCTGGAGATACCGTCGACTTCATTAATAATACGGTTTGAACAGCGCTCAAGTAACTCATAAGGCAAATGAGCCCATCGTGCCGTCATGAAATCGATCGTTTCCACCGCACGCAGTGATACGACATAATCGTATTTTCGCGCATCGCCCATAACACCAACAGAACGCACTGGGAGAAACACGGTAAATGCCTGAGAGACCTTGTCATACCATCCTGAGTTGTAAAGTTCTTCAATGAAAATTGCATCTGCTTTGCGCAGTAGGTCGGCATACTCTTTTTTCACCTCGCCGAGTATGCGTACCCCTAATCCCGGTCCCGGGAACGGATGACGATACAACATGTTGTAGGGTAATCCGAGTTCGAGTCCCATTTTGCGCACTTCATCCTTGAATAACTCCTGTAATGGCTCGACGAGCTTCAGATGCATATCATCCGGTAGGCCACCGACATTATGATGTGATTTTATGACATGGGCCTTACCTGTCTTCGCTCCCGCAGATTCGATGACATCGGGATAAATCGTTCCCTGTGCCAGCCACTTCGCATTCGGTAGTTTGCGCGCCTCCTCTTGAAAGATATCGACGAAT
The DNA here is from genome assembly GCA_965250035.1 of Enterobacterales bacterium. Taxonomy (GTDB): domain Bacteria; phylum Pseudomonadota; class Gammaproteobacteria; order Enterobacterales; genus CAXRAF01. The sequence goes on from OZ252282.1 coordinate 1,634,285, forward strand.
ACTTTACCGATAATCTTACGTTTGGCTTCAGGATCAGCCTCACCAGCCAAGGCATCGAGGAAACGGTCTTCAGCATCAACACGGATGACATTGATGCCCATCTGCTCTTTAAACATGTTCATCACTTGGTCACCCTCATTCAGGCGAAGCAAGCCATTGTCGACAAACACACAGGTCAGTTGATCACCAATTGCCTGCTGTAATAAGACTGCGGTAACTGATGAATCAACTCCGCCAGACAAGCCGAGTATAACCTCTTCATCGCCGACCTGTTCAGCTATGGTTTTCACGGCATCTCTGGCTATATTATCCGTCGTCCACAATGACTCACATCCACAAACATCATGCACAAAGCGCTGTAGGATCCGACCACCCTGCTTGGTGTGAGTCACTTCCGGATGAAACTGTAAGCCATAAAAGCGACGTTTCTCATCGGCCATACCGGCATAGGGTGCACTGGCAGTTCTAGCGATGACAGAGAACCCTTCCGGTAACTCGGTGACCTTATCGCCATGACTCATCCAGACGTCGAGTAATGATTTCGCGTCGCTGGTACGGGAATCTTCAATGTTTAGGAGTAATTCAGAATGTCCATGAACTTCTACCTCGGCGTAGCCAAACTCGCGCGTCTCAGATGAGTCCACTTTACCGCCTAGTTGGGCTGCCATTGTTTGCATACCATAGCAAATACCAAGCACCGGAACCCCTAATTCAAACACCACTGGATTCGCACGTGGTGTCGTAGTCTGGGTCACTGACTCAGGGCCACCGGAGAGAATGATCCCATCTGGATTGAATGCCCTGATAAGGTCTGCAGACATGTCGAAAGCATGGAGCTCGGAATAAACCCCATACTCTCTTACACGACGTGCGATGAGTTGGGTGTACTGAGAACCGAAATCCAGAATCAGGATCCGTTGTGAATGGATATCTTTTGCCATGTGATATTACTTCGATCGATAGTTAGGGGCTTCTTTGGTAATCGTCACATCGTGGACATGACTCTCACTCATACCTGCAGATGAAACCCTTACAAATTCTGGTTTAGTGCGAAAATCCGGCAAGTTGGCACAGCCGGTTAATCCCATACTTGCACGTAAGCCACCCATCATCTGATGCACAATTGCCAGCATTGACCCTTTGTAGGGAACTCTCCCTTCGATGCCTTCCGGCACTAACTTGTCAACGGCATTTGAAGACTGGAAATAGCGATCCGATGAACCTGACTTCTGCGACATGGCGCCAATTGATCCCATTCCACGGTACGATTTATAGGATCGGCCCTGATATAGTTCAACTTCGCCAGGCGCTTCATCCGTACCAGCCAGCATGGATCCAACCATGGCGCAGTGAGCACCTGCCACTAATGCTTTGGCCATGTCGCCAGAATAGCGAATTCCACCATCGGCAATCACTGGTACGCCACTGCCCTTAAGCGCTTTGCAGGCATTCGCAACCGCAGATATCTGTGGTACTCCAACGCCTGTAACGATACGTGTAGTACAAATAGACCCTGGACCAATGCCGACTTTCACACCATCGGCGCCGGCTTCTTTTATCGCTAACGCACCCTCTGCGGTGGCCACATTGCCACCGATGACCTGAATGTAGGGATATTTTTTCTTCACCCAACTGATTCTATCTAACACGCCCTGTGAATGGCCGTGTGAGGTATCGACCAGAACGACATCAACACCCGCGTTGACTAATTCGTCAATTCGGTCCTCAGTCTCACCACCAGTACCAACGGCAGCACCAACCAGCAACTGGCCATTCTTATCTCGGGTCGACAGCGGCTTGTCTTCTGCTTTCTGGATATCTTTAACAGTGATCAGGCCACGCAAATGGAAATCATCATCTACAACCAGGACCTTCTCAATGCGATGCTGATGCATCAGACTGAGCACTTCATCCGGTTCGGCATTTTCCTTAACCGTAACCAATCGTTCCTTTGGTGTCATAACCAATGATACAGGCTGATCGAGGTGGGTCTCGAATCGTATGTCTCTGTTCGTGGCAATTCCGACGAGCTGTTTACCTTGCACAACGGGAACGCCTGAGATGCTGTTTTCAGAGGTGATCTCTTTCAACTCACGTATCGTGGTATCGGGCCCTACCGTAATCGGATGCGCAACGACCCCACTTTCAAACTTCTTAACTGTCCTGACGTGTTGTGCCTGGGCTTCAATTGTCATATTTTTATGGATAAAGCCGATGCCCCCTTCCTGGGCCATAGCGATTGCCATTTTGGACTCAGTCACTGTATCCATCGCAGCTGATACTAATGGAATATTCAGATGAATATCATGTGTGATTTTCGTGCGAAGATCTGCGTCCTGAGGTAAGACAGTCGAGTGCGCAGGCAGGAGAAGTACGTCATCAAACGTGAGAGCTTCTTCAAGAATTCTCAGCATATGCACCTCTGTAGAATTGCGGTTGTAAAACCAAAGGCGGATTATAGCGATCCAAGTGATTTGATACAATCGCTTCTTAAAATTTAATTTATATGAGATTCACATCCGAAAGCCGCAGCTTTGATAATCCCTTTTTCAGGGACGCCATAAACAAATCCATGTGGGCTTAACTACGGCATCCATGCCTCCGTAAGCCCTGCAAAAGTGACATATCCAAATCTACGACTTTCTAGATCTGCTCATCCTGAGAGTTCAGTTTATATGATAGAATTTTATCAATATCTAAATATTAATCATCATGGCCAGACTGAAAACTATCACTACCAAAACGCATGAACGGAAGGTCTATTCTGTTAGTGAGTTAAACTCGCGTGCCAAAGATGTTTTGGAAAGCGAGTTGAGACAGATCTGGCTTGAGGCCGAAATGTCTAATCTGACATTAGCCCGTTCTGGCCATTGGTACTTTACCCTCAAAGACGATAATGCACAGATTAGTTGTGCTATGTTCAAGGGCAGTAATCGGCTGACTCAGGTAAACCCTAAGGATGGGATTAAGGTTTTAGTCAGAGGGAGGGTAAGTCTCTACGAGCCAAGGGGTAACTATCAGCTAATCGTAGACCAGATGCAGCTTGCAGGTGAAGGTGATCTATTAGCCCGATTCGAAGCCCTTAAAAAGAAGCTAGACGATGAAGGACTGTTTTCAGCATCACTCAAACAAGCGATTGAACCGATTTATGAGACTGTCGGAGTAATTACTTCCCCGACCGGAGCAGCATTGCACGATGTACTGAGTACGATCCGACGTCGGTTTCCACTGCAAAAAGTAATTATTTATCCAACACTGGTGCAGGGGGCACAGGCTGCCGCTTCTATCCGACAACAACTCGCCATAGCCAATGCACGCAATGAAGTGGATGTACTACTCCTGGTTAGAGGCGGCGGAGCGATTGAGGACCTATGGTGTTTTAATGATGAACAGCTCGCCAGAGACATCGTTCAGAGCCATATACCGATAGTCACTGGTGTCGGCCACGAGGTCGATTTCACCATCGCTGATTTTGTTGCCGATTTAAGAGCAGCCACTCCAACTGCTGCTGCGGAAAAAACTACGCCCGATCAATTTAAAATCACACAGGACCTCTTTGCTTACAAAGCCTGGATGCGTAACGCCATGCGAGACCGATTCAGCCGCTATGCCCAAACCATCGATTGGCTAACGCGACAGATTCGTACCCCGCAACAATTTATTCGTGATCGACAGAAGCAACTGATGATATTCCGAGAGCATCTAAGAGGTTCAATCAATCAAACACTCCAATGGCACAGGAATACATTAAGTGATCGACGCCTCAAATTGGCAAATCAGGATCCGCGGCGTAAGATCCAAATGACGTTTGCGACAAGCCAGCGATTACAACAAAAACTCATCCATAACATGCGCTCATTGTTGCAACAACATCGGTCTAATTTCAGTAATACCCTCATCAAGATAGACAACCTAAGTCCTCTGAAAATACTGGCACGAGGTTATTCTGTCACCATGACGGAAGATAACAGAATTCTAGATGTCGCCAATCAGGTCAAGGTGGGAGAGAAAATTCGCAGTCGCCTCCATCAGGGAGAATTGATTAGCGAAGTCATAAAAGTCGAGCCTAAAGACTAGCGAGGCAAGTTATTCCTCAGGAAATTGATACTGTTGCTACCCATAACCTGTGCAATTTCTTTCCTTGTAAGACCATCCTTAATCAGGGCGTCTGTCAGGGCAATCATCTGTGAACTGTCGATTGGGGTCGTCACTGCACCATCGAAATCGGATCCGAGCGCGACATGATCAACGCCAACCAGATCGATTGCATAGTGAATTGCAGAAGCAATATCTGCAACGGTTGTCCCACAGACCGCTTCTTCCCAGAAACCAATCGCTATTAAACCGCCCCTTGCAGCAATTTCCAGCATGAGCTCATCGGGCAGGTTCCGCTTTCGAGGGCAATGGCCGTAAACTCCTGTATGACTAACAACAACGGGGCGCGTCGTAATCTCTAATACCTCTTCAACGACGGCGGGGCTAGAGTGAGAGACATCGAGAATAATCTGATACTTTTCAATCTCAGCCACCATTGACCGTCCGAAATCGGTTAGTCCATCACCGGACAGGCCATGTAATGAACCTCCTAAGCGATTATCAAAAAAATGGTGTAGGCTGATCATTCTGAAACCGGCATCAAATAAATCGGCCACCTTCAATGTTGAACCTTCAACGGGGTGTCCACCTTCAGTACCGATTAACCCACCAACCACATTCAACCCCTCACTGCGCCATTGAAGGAGGTTTTCCAGGTCAGAGCGATTGGTTATCAAATGAAAGTCTGGTGAGGCTATAGACGCTTTTTTTATCAGGCTGGCCTGATACAGGGCCCGTTCAAATAAACTATTCCAGGTAGCAAGCGGCCAGCCCTGTACGATAGCTAATTGGGTAATCTGGTCGGTTGCGCTCGCTGAGTTAGCCTCGTAATTTAATCCCTTTGGAACCTTGGTAACAGTGGTAAACATTTGAATTGCCACATTGCCTGTCTGCATACGCGGTATATCGACATGACCATAGGCCGATTCTGACAACAGGTCCCGTGACCATAATGTCGTGTCTGCATGCCAATCCATAATAGTGAGTCCATCATGGAATTCTCGAGTCGTATCCGAGTAGCTGATGTGATCAGACTCATAGACTCGGTTCATTGATTTTTCCAGATAGGGCGGTATGAAGATATGCACTGCCAATATGCTAATCACCAGGACCAGAATCACAATACCTATCTTGTTTGTTTTACTTTGCATATGATTTCCTCAGCAAGGAACTCATTATAAACCCTGATGGTTCTGCTCTCAAAAATTGCCCTGAATTTATTTCGATTTCTTCAAATGCTTGAGCATACGTTTGCGTTTGAATTCCTGACGGGGTGTTAATTTATTGCGTCTGTCTTTGTAGGGGTTCTCTGATTCTTTCCATTCAAACTTAATCGGCGTTCCAACCAGCTTCAGTTGTTTACGGAAGAAAGTATTTAAATAGCGAATGTAAGAGTCCGCTAGTCGTGATAATTGATTACCGTGAATGACTATACGAGGCGGATTATGCCCTCCAACATGTGCATAGCGCATCTTGATTCGTCGACCTCGGATCATCGGAGGCGGATGCCTCTCTTGGGCGAGTTGTAACCATTCGGTTAACTGATTCGCCTTCATTTTCACACGTGCAGAACGATATGCTGCCTTGACTGCGGTGAATAGATCGCCGACGGCCGTACCATGCAAGGCAGAGATATAAAACCATTCGGCGAAATCAAGAAATGGTAGACGGCGCAATAATTCATTTTTCACTGCCTGCTTTTGCTCTGCGTCCATGCCATCCCACTTGTTGATAGCAAGTACCAGTGATCTGCCAGAATCTAAAATCTGACCCAACAGGCTTAAATCCTGTTCGACGATTCCTTCTCTTGCATCAAGCATCATAATCACTACATTTGCATCATCAATTGCCTGTAGCGTCTTGATAACCGAAAATTTTTCAGCTGTCTCAGTCACCTTACCTCTGCGTCTGATTCCTGCTGTATCTATCAGGGTATAACGCTGCCCATGGCGCTCCATATCTATGTAGATTGAATCCCGTGTCGTTCCTGGCATGTCATAGACTATGACGCGCTCCTCACCCAACATACGATTGACTAGCGTCGACTTACCAACATTGGGACGACCTACAATAGCGAGTTTTATTGGCCGATCATCTATGATGGTTTCTTCGGCCAGTTCTGCATCAGTTTCAGTGATTGAATCTGGCTCTTCCGGAGTATCTAGTGCGAGACTTTCCCGAATAGATTGCTTGAGTTGATTTATTCCACGACCATGAACAGCGGCGATAGGCATTGGCTCGCCAAAACCTAGACCATAAAAATCGAGTAAGGCGGTATCGGCATCCAGACCATCAATTTTGTTGACAACTAACAAGGCTGGTTTAGCAAGTTGACGTAGATGATCGACGATCATTTGATCTGAACTGGCAAGTCCTTCACGCGCATCGGTCAACAGCAAGATGCAGTCGGCCTCTTCCATTGCTTGCAATGACTGTCCGGCCATCAAGGTATCGATGCCCTCTTCATCGCCACTGATACCACCCGTATCGATGAGCAGACATGAATGACCGTCGATATCGGCATAACCGTATTTGCGATCGCGTGTGAGTCCCGGATGATCAGCGACCAGGGCATCGCGGCTGCGGGTCAGGCGATTAAACAGTGTGGACTTCCCTACATTAGGTCGACCAACCAGAGCTATTACGGGACGCATCGCCTGATATCCTGATTAGGGTGCTCTCAGGGCAACGAGTTTACCACTTCGAGTATAAACGTAGAGATGGGTACCTGTGGCAACAGGATCTGCGATGATGCCATCGCCATCGATTTCGTTGCGAGCAACAATTCTGCCGGTATCAGGATCAAACCAATGTAGGTATCCCTCGTAATCGCCAGCGACGAAATAGCCACCAAACGGAACAGCCGCCGTGAGACGGCGGTCAAATAATTCCTCATTTGTCCAGAGAGTCCCACCGGTGCGCCTGTCTAGTGCTCTGACCCGACTTCGGGCATCGACGACAGTCAAAATCTGACCTTGAACGCTTAGATTTTGATAGGAAGACATTTCACGTTGCCATAAAGCATCACCGGTGCGTATATCATAGGCGCCAATGTTACCGTTGAACGTCAATGCGAATATCGTTTCGCCAACGATTATTGGAGTAGCATCCGCATCGACCACTCTATCTAACTCTGAACGACCCGAAGCAGAGGCTACCCTTTTTTCCCACACAGGCCGGCCATTGTCCATGAGAAATAGAACGATTTTACCATTCGAGAATCCAGTGACAGCGACACCACCCGCAGCACTGAGAGACGAATTACCTCGCAAGGTGAGCGGCGGCACTGTACGATCATATAACCACTCTCGCTCACCTGAACGGGCGTTCAGGGCGAATACCTTACCATCGATTGTACGGACGGCAATCTTGCCATCGCTAATGACAGGGGCTGATACCACTTCACTGGATACTAGATTTCGCCAATTTTCCAAACCTGTCTCGGCATCCAGAACGATAACTTCGGCTTCAGTACTACCTAGAGCGACTATGCCTGTTGATGCCGCAACACCACCATACAACTCAGACCCAACCTCGGTTTCCCACAAGGTGTCTCCGGTTTTTGCGTCGAGGGCCACTACAAGGCCGTTTGCATCAGCGATGAATACCCGATTATTATTCACAACGGGTGCCAATTTATTATAAAACTCACCAACCCCATCGCCGATGTCTTCGGACCATTCGGTTTCTACTTCAAAGCGTTCTTCGATATCGACTAAATCTGCCGGTCGAAAGCTATCATCATCGTCATCATCATCGCCTTCGAATAGGCTACAGCCCTGTAGGATGAGCAGTGCAACTAAATATGGCAGTAGGTGCCACTTATTCATTCTCATCTCCTGACAGGCTGGCTGTGTTGTCCTCAACAGCTGCTAATTGGGCTAGCAATATGTCCAGATCGGGGTGCGTTGGCTCACTGTCCGAATTACTTTTAGCTTTCTCGTAAGCCGTTTTGGCTTTTTGCTTGTCGCCACGAGCCAACCAAATGTCCCCACGAAGCAAATCGTAACTGTAGCTATAGGCCTGATCAGTCGCGCCGGCAATCGTCGTTAATGCTTCTTCAAATTTCTGCAAAGCGATCATCACGCGGACTAGTCGAATGCGAGCTGTGTGTTCAATTATCGTGTGATTCGCGTTATTCATCACCTCAGTCAGATAGGATTCCGCCGTGGCAAGATCCTTGGCGTCGATGGCTTGTTTTGCTTGCTGCAGACCTAGGAGATTTGAATAGACATTCGTATCACCATGAGTTGCTTTAAATTCGGCTACCCGGTTATTGAATGTCTCCGTATCCGTGATGACAGTCATGACATCATTGAATCCGACTGATGCCTGGGCATACGTCTGCTCCTGTTCTGATATATAGTGTCGATAGCCAAAAACACTACCGAGACCAATCACTAAACCAAGGACAATTGTCAGCCCATAGTCTTTGAACCATTTTTTTACGGCTTCTGCCTGTTGCTCTTCAGTTTCAAATTCCACTGATAATTCCTTACACTTCTATAATTAACTATTTTTCTGATAACAAAGAGAGCAATTCATCGGCCAGATTTTCCCGACCCAATGTCAATTGCTCTCTGTGTTCGCGTAAAAACTTTATACCAACTGTATTATTCTGTAATTCTGTTTCACCCAGCACTAATGCGAGTCGAGCGCCACTGTTGTCCGCCCTCTTCAATTGCTTCTTAAAGTTACCAGTGCCGCAATGGGTGCGAATTTTCAACTCTGGCCGAGAATTTCGCAAGTCTTCTGCCAATAAAAGTGCAGAAATTTCAGAATTTTCACCCGATCGGACGATATAACAGTCCAAATCGCTCTCGTTTGCGATACTTTCAGATAAGACCACTAACGCTAACAATCGTTCCATTCCTATGGCGAATCCAATTCCCGGGGTTGGTTTGCCGCCAAGGTGTGTCACGAGCTCGTCGTATCTGCCACCACCACAAACGGCTCCCTGAGAGCCCAAAGACTCAGTAACCCATTCAAAAACAGTACCATTATAATAGTCGAGTCCTCGCACTAGTCGCGGATTAATCAGGTAGTCAATCCCAGCCTTATCCAGCATCTGGCAGAGCTGCTCGAAATCTCGTTTAGAATCCTCATCCAGAGAGTCAAGCAAGGTGGGCGCAGCATTGATAAGTTCCTGCATGGCAGGATTCTTACTATCCAGTATGCGTAATGGGTTCGTCTCCAGACGTCTCTGACTATCTTCATCCAGCGTCTCATAATGGCTTTCAAAATAGCTAACGAGTTCAGAGCGATATGCCAGCCTGGCATCGGCTGATCCTAGTGAATTGATCTCGAGGCGTAGGTCGTTAGCAATACCCAGAGATTTCCACATCCGATGAGATAACATGATCAGTTCCGCATCAATATCCGGACCCGCGAGGCCGAATACCTCAGCTCCGACCTGATGAAACTGGCGATATCGTCCCTTTTGTGGCCGCTCATAGCGAAACAATGGACCCATGTACCACAATCGCTGCTCCTGATTATAAAGCAAGCCGTGCTCAATCCCTGCTCTAACACAACCAGCTGTCATTTCCGGGCGCAACGAGAGTGACTCGCCATTACGATCCTCGAATGTATACATCTCTTTTTCGATGATGTCGGTAGCCGCGCCAATTGATCGAGCAAACAACTGAGTTTTTTCTACCACTGGCATGCGAATTTCGGCATATCCATAGGATGCCAAAACTCGACGTATTATCGATTCAACTCGTTGCCATAACACAGAATCTTGTGGCAAGAGGTCGTTCATGCCACGAATGGCTTTAATTTGCTGACTCACGATGGATTCTTCTTATGCAGTTTCTTTAACGGGAATAATAGTATCTTTCTTGGCAACGTGGGCACGTATACTCGCCTCGAGTGAATCAACCAGTGAGCCATTGTCGAGTCGCTCATGCATCTCACCATTGACGTACAACAGGCTACGTTGGCGTCCACCTGTCAAGCCGATATCAGCAGTAAATGCTTCACCCGGTCCATTAACCACACAACCGATGACCGCAACGTCGAGTGGTTCACGTATATCTTCTAGTCGCGCCTCCAGTTCATTGACTGTCTTAATGACATCAAACTCCTGCCGTGAGCAGGACGGACAGGCCACAAGATTGATGCCATTTGAGCGAATATGTAGGCTTTTCAGTATATCGAAACCAACCTTGATCTCTTCAACAGGATCCGCTGCGAGTGATACCCGTATCGTGTCACCTATACCATCTGCCAGTAACATGCCAAGTCCGATTGCTGACTTGACTGCCCCAGAACGAAATCCTCCAGCCTCAGTTATACCAAGATGAAGTGGTGCATCGACTTCCTTTGCCAGGATTCGATAGGCATCGACTGTCATGAATACGTCGGAGGCTTTGAGACTAATCTTGTACTGGTCGAAGCCAAGTTTCTCAAGAATATCTATATGACGATAGGCCGATTCAACCAGAGCTTCTGGCGTTGGTTCGCCATATTTTAACTGAAGATCCTTCTCTAACGAGCCTGCATTCACACCGATTCGTATTGGAATGCCTTTATCGGCAGCTGAACTCACCACCTGTCGTACTTTAGTCTCAGAACCAATGTTGCCCGGATTGATACGCAAGCAATCGACACCCGTTTCGAGTACCTGTAGTGCAATTTTATGATTGAAATGTATATCTGCAACTAGTGGCACGTCGACTGATTGACGAATGATTGCGAATGCTTCCGCGGCTTCCATGGTTGGTACCGAGATACGCACAATATCTGCTCCTGCAGCAATCAGGCCTTCAGTCTGTGCGATCGTCGCTGGGATGTCCGTGGTTTCAGTATTCGTCATGCTCTGTACGGAAATAGGTGCATCACCCCCGACAGCGACTCGACCGACTTGAATCTGTCTGCTTTTGCGGCGCTTGATTTTATTTTCTTGATGCATACTCATAATGACTCTCAATTGTTACAGGCGATGGGGCTGTTGAGTGTGAATCGCGCTGTCGAGGCAGCCGGAAAACAATCCAGATCAACCTCAGTGTCGTTATACGATATTTTCACTGCATTTGGCTTGCCCAATACAACACTAATTGGCGCCACACCTGACACTTCAAATCTCCGTCCAGCCGTTTTCAAACCAACAGCAAGCACTGCACCGTTAGAGTCAGTTACCTGAACCCAAACATCGTCAATAAATTCGAAATCGAGTACCGCTTCAGCCGTTTCCACAAATCCTGTCGGTACTTGCGTTTGTTCAGCCATCTCATCGGCTGCTCCGCTGCGATTAGTTTGCTGAGCGTTAGTCGGCCCAGCTGACTGTGTCTCGACTAGGCTATTTGTTGATTCTACAACCGGCTGCGCTGGGTCTGAAACCTGTTCTGATGTCTGATCAATCACAGAGCTCGTTTCGACTGCATCCAATTCGCTCGATTCAGCCTCTCTGCCGAAATACCATATCAGCAAGGCAATCACTGGAATCGCAATCAATATAGCGGTAACGACTTGACTCAGTGAGTGACTGTTGGCTGAAGGATTACCCACCGTTTTGGTCGGCTCATAATGGCTCTTGACCTTTGATAGACCAACCAATTGACTGTATGCTGCGATGACTTCCTGTTGGTCAATACCCAGTAACTTAGCATAATTCCGAAGATAGCCACGGGCAAAGGCATCGGGCATCTGATCATCAAACTGATTGGCTTCCAACTTCTTTATTACTGTGGCAGACAGGTGTAGCTTTTCAGCGACCTCCTCCTGAGTCCATCCTCTATCAGAACGCTTGCTAGCTAACTGCTCGCCAGGACCCTGTCCTTGCGTAAGGTCGTCTATCTCAGCCATTTGCCTTTTGCATCCAGATAATATTCAGTTTCCATTGAATCAGGGAACATTTGCTCGAGTTTTAACCCATAACTGGCCACTGTATCCAGATCGCCCATCTCAGCAGCATTCTGTGCGCCTAACCACAGCGATCTTGGAGAATGGGGAGCCACACTTTCGTAGCGACGTAAATAAGATTTTGTCCGTTGATACCGCTTCTTACGGTACTCTATTTCAGCCATGCCAAGCAGTGCAAGGCGCTGTTGATTGTTATAATTCAGCGCGCGGCGATAGTATTGTTCCGCCTGTTCAAAATTACCGCCTTTAGCGCTACAGAAACCAGCATTCTCAAATGTTCCACTGATGTCTTTGTTGGCAAAAATCTCAGTCGCCTTGATGAACATGGCAACACTCTCATCGTAATCTCCCTGCTCGCACAGAAAGATGCCGTAATTGTTCAATGTGCTAGGATTTTTATCGTTGAGTTTGAGCGCCTGCTTGTAATGGCTCTTAGCGAGTTTGACTTCTTTAACTTGCTGATAGTACCAGGCTAGTCCGACTTGAACATATTCACTTTTAGGATCCTGCTCTACGGCCTTATCGAGGTGAAATTTAGCCCGTTCATATTCACCGTTCTTAATATACTCATAGGCAATACCGACTCGATTACGCGCTGCTTCACGTTTATCAGTATCGTTGTTCACTGTCTCAGACTGGGTAGAATACGGGGTAGTAAAACTCGTTGAGGTTGTGGTGCAACCAACCAGAAATAGTATGGCTATGACCAACGCGACAACATGGCGCATTACGATTGAACCTCCCTAGTTTGATACCTGTTGAACAGGAATCGTTTTCTTGTATTTTCGCTCCGCTTTACGAGTGCGATCATTCACCTTTCCAACAAGCTGTCCGCAGGCAGCGTCTATGTCGTCACCACGGGTCTTGCGTCGAGTTACTATCATACCATGAGACACCAGTTCAGTTTCAAATGCTCGCATGTTTTCTTCTGCCGAAGTGGTGTAATCATTATTCGGAAATGGGTTAAATGGAATCAAGTTTACTTTATTTGGAACATCCCGTAGCAACTTTGCGAGTTGTTTAGCATGAATTAGGGAGTCATTCACGCCATCAATCATCACGTACTCGATGGTCACTTTCTTTGCAGCAGAAGACTTGGCGAGATAGTTTTTCACCGACTGCATCAGATCCTTAATCGGATATTTTTTATTGATAGGCACCAGCTCATCACGTAATTCATCGTTGGGTGCATGTAGCGAGACCGCTAGAGCGACATCAGCATGATCTTGTAATTTATCGAGTGCCGGCAAAATGCCAGAGGTACTGAGTGTCACCCTTCGTTTAGATAGGCCATAGGCGTTATCGTCCATCAGCAGGTTCATGGTATCAACCACCGGCTCGAAATTCAGCAGAGGTTCTCCCATACCCATCATGACAACATTAGATATTTTGCGTTCACCTGTCACTTTGGCTGCACCAAAGTAACGCGTGGCATACCAAACCTGACCGATTATTTCTGCCAATGTTAAGTTTCGATTGAATCCCTGTGCGCCTGTTGAGCAGAAACTACAATCGACAACACAGCCAATCTGAGATGAGACGCATAAGGTTCCACGGTTTTTCTCTGGAATGAATACTGTCTCTACTGCCTGACCACAACCAAGCTTCAAGGCCCACTTAATGGTGCCATCGTCAGATAATTCCTGCTTTAATAATTCTGGTCCCTCAATGACTGTTGTTTCCTTCAGGCGATCACGCAGCGATTTAGAGACATTGGTCATGGCATCAAAATCATCGACGCCAAACTGATGAATCCATTTGATTACCTGAGTCGCACGAAATGGCTTTTCACCCATTTCTGTGAACAGCCTGCGTAATCCATCGTGCGACAGATTAAGCAGGTTTATTTTCTCATTGTTCACAGAATCGTTCATTGGTTGGAATTAACGTGTACGAGCACAAATTTCTTCTGCACTGAAGAAGTAGTTAATTTCTCGTTCAGCAGATGCCAGAGCGTCCGAACCGTGAACTGCATTTTCGTCGAGCGTTTCGGCATAATCAGAGCGAACCGTACCACGTAACGCCTCAGCTGGGTTTGTAGCACCCATAATTTCGCGATTCGCTTTGACGGCATTGTCACCTTCCAGAACCTGAACCATGACTGGACCAGATGTCATGAAAGAAATCAGATCAGGGAAGAAAGGACGCTCTTTATGTTCAGCATAGAATCCTTCTGCCTGTTCCTGACTCATATGAATCATTTTTGATGCAACAATACGCAGTCCAGCACGCTCAAAACGCGAATAGATTTCGCCAATGACATTCTTTGCTACCGCATCCGGCTTAATAATTGAAAAAGTTCGTTCCATAGTCATCTTTATATACTACCTGGTTAGTTTAAGAATCAGTTAAGGCACCCTCAGGCACCTAATATAAGTTAATTTGTTCGTTTAGCCGGTTATTTTTTGAACAGGCCAAAGAAATCGGCGCGTATTATACCTGAGTATTCAGGAAAGGGGTATATAGATGGTTGGATCGTCAAACCCGGCATCCGCAAAGCCTAATCTTCGCAGTCTGCAGCTGTCACAGCGTCCACATGCACGCCCCTGCTCATCGGCTTGATAACACGACACTGTCTGGCTGTAATCAACGCCAAGAGCCATACCCTGTTGAATAATTTCTGCCTTAGTCAGATCAATAAGCGGTGTTTCAATTCGGATGTTTTGTTGTTCCACTCCGATCTTGGTCGCTAGGTTAGCCATTTTCTCAAAGGCTGCAATATATTCAGGACGACAATCTGGGTAACCGGAATAATCAACCGCGTTGACGCCGACAAAAATCCTCTCAGCACCCAGGACTTCAGCCCAGCCTAATGCAATTGACAGGAAGATGGTATTACGTGCAGGAACATAGGTTACTGGTATACCAGAAGTCTCTTCCTCCGGGACCGCTATCGAATCATCCGTAAGCGCTGATCCCCCAATCTGAGTGAGATCCAGGTTGATGATCTTATGTTCCTTGACAGTGAACTGTTGGCAAAGTCTCTTTGCCGCATTCAGCTCGACCTGATGTCGTTGTGAATAATTGAAGCTTAGGGCATAACAGTCGTATCCGTCAGCACTAGCCCGTGCCAATACGGTCGCTGAGTCGAGGCCACCTGATACCAGAATAACTGCCTTAGAGTTATGAGTTGAATCAGACACCCTGTTTCTCTCCCCATAAAATTTTATGAAGTTGTACCTGCAACCTGACTTCGATTCGGTCATCCAGGATCCATTCGGCCAGCGTGGCGGGCTCTAGCTTCTCATAAACTGGTGAAAACAGCACACCGCACTTATCGGTTAATTGGTATTGAGCCACCTGCATCTTGGCCCAGTCATAGTCAGCTCTAGTCGCTATAACAAATTTCACCTGATCATGACTGGAGAGTGCATAAATATTGTCATAACGATTGCGCCCTAATTCACCCGAATCCGGTGTCTTAAGATCCATCACCTTAATGACTCTCGGATCGACGAGGGCAACATCCATCGCACCCGATGTCTCAAGTGAGACTTCAAAACCTAGATCGCAGAGGCGGCTCATAAGCGTCAAGCATTCGGGTTGCGCGAGTGGTTCACCACCGGTCACACATACACGATTACACTGATATGACTCTATCGTTGCAATAATATCATCGAGAGAGCGTTTACTTCCCCCATTGAAGGCGTATTCAGTATCACAGTAAACACAGCGCAAGGGACAGCCAGTAAGACGCACAAATACGGTTGGCAAGCCGGTTAGACTCGACTCACCCTGCAGAGAATGAAAGATTTCTGTTATACGTAAATGGCTCATTTTTCAGGCCCAATTAAATTATGATTACCCCAATATCAGAGGGTGGGCGATGATATCAATAAGTATGAAATTTTGCTAGTGAATTAAAGCTATGAACCTAACTTGTCTAGGCGTGCCTGGGCGAACCGTGCTGGCGTCGAATCAGGATGATTCGTCAGTAGTTGCTGATAGTATTGAATGGCCTGTGCAGTTTGACCGCGTTTTTCATAGAGCTCACCCAGTTTTAATAAGGCATCCGGTACTTTGGCAGTATTGGGATATTGTTGGATAACAAGTTGATAATCCCGTTCAGCCTCATCTGTCCGACCCTGAACATTATAAATCTGGGCAAGCCAATACCTAGCGTTAGCTACCAGGGGACTATCCGGATAAGCAGCAATAAATTTTTGATACTCGATTATCGCCTCATCATAACGCTTTGCGATAACCAGCGGGAAGATTGCGTCATGTGTGGCCCTGACATCTCTATCTGATGCTGTATTGCTCAGATCATTCGATGCGGGTTGGCTTGAGTTATCAGCAACTGAATTATTGGGTACTGTTGTTGCAGCAGAGCTAGCGCCAGCATTGTTGACTGAAGATCCAGAACGGAGACTATCCATTTCCTGATAGATCGCTCGTTGTCGGCTGGTAATCTGCTCAATCTGATAATTCTGCTCTTCGATGATTCCGCGTAGGTCGCGTACCTCTTTTTGCAGACTAGTGATTTGGAACTGAAATTCAGCACGCATCCTGTTAGCAGTCTGTAGCTGTTTTTCCAGTTGATCAACCTTATCTTCTACCGAGGTTGAACGACGAACTTCAGCTTCCGCTAAAACAGTTGACGGCAACAATAATAAAGCAAGCCACAGACTCATCGTCAGTGGCTTGCGGTATATGTTGTACAAATCAGTTCGTGGCATGAATTAACGGTAGACGAGTTCCACGCGTCGATTCTTTTCCCACGCCATCTCATTAGAACCCATTTGAGCAGGACGTTCCTCACCGTAAGATACGACTGAGATTTGGCTAGCAGATAAACCGTAATTCATCAGGTATTGCTTAACAGCATTACCACGGTCTTCACCTAGAGCAAGGTTGTATGCAGGTGTGCCACGCTCATCAGCATGCCCTTCCAGTGTGATGCTGGCACCTGATTCCATCAGGAATTTGGCATGTAGTTCTAATACTGCCAGGTACTCAGACTTAACAGTCGAATCATCAAATTCGAAATAGATGGTGCGCTCTTTGCGCTTCTCTTCGCTTTCCATGCGCATCTGTTCTTCACGACTGATTACGGGTTCAGTCACGGTGTTTGTTTCAACTGGCTTGGTCACTTCAGTCTCAGTAGTCACTGGCTCTTCGTCCGGTGTAGTTGAACATGCAGCCAGAGTCATTGCACAGAAAAGTGCTACCATCAGCTTGAAATATTTATTGAAAGGCATCGAAAGCTCCTATGAGATTAAAATAATGTACTGTCCATAATACGTTGCAGTTATTTGGACAATAAATGCCTGCAACAGTTCGCAAATACGAAGTGCACATTGTAATCATCATTGCTGCAGTTTAAAAGTCCCTAACCTATAGTTTCTTAAGGAAATTGTGTGATTTAGCACACGTATGCTGTTTTTTACACAACAAATAGAGAACCGCTGTGACCTCCGACACCTAGCATCACATTTCGATGACTAGATAAACCATTCTACGACATCGGTTGAGAGTGCCTGAAACGGCCAATTTCATGGGATTAGGATATCTGTCCTCTAATATTTGCAATTCTCGATCATCTGCTATACTCAAAATTGGTGTTTAAATTAACTTGAAAAGATTAACCTGGGGTTCAACTCGATGAAAAATCTAACCTTTAAAATCAAGATGGCAGGCATGGGTATTTTTGTACTGTTGAGCCTGATGGTTCTCTTTGTTTATAACATGATCTCAGAGGGCAATCGCACGGTACATGAGGAGATCGTCGCGACGAATTATCAGCAGAGTATCGTGTTATTGAATCTGAGACGAAATGAGAAGGATTTTATCCTCCGTCTAGACCCCAAATATCTGGATCGCTTCCGAAATAATTTCAGCAGTTTCTTAAGCGGCAATGAACACCTGGTTAGCCTGCTCAATGATCAAGGGATAGACACCACAGAGGCGATTCAGGTGAATGGTGTGGCTAAATCCTACGCCGATTCTATCGAAAAGTTAGGCAAAGCCTACATTGATCGAGGCCTGGATCAGGATTCCGGCTACTATGGATCGCTTCGAAGCGCAACGCACGCCCTCGAGGAGCGGTTATTCGAACAAAATAATGATCGAGCACTCGTATTACTGCTCACACTAAGACGCCATGAAAAAGACTACATGCTACGACTCGATCCTAAATACATAGGACGACTGGCGGATACTGCTGCCAACCTGAACCGTCTGATCGGTGATGACTCTGAATCAACCCGACTGCTAGACCAGTACCAGGCAGAGTTCAATCAGTATGTCGCCATCACAGAGCAGATTGGTTATGACCAAAATTCAGGTATCCGAGGTGAGGTACGTAATTCCGCTCACGCTATCGAAGAATTACTCACCTCAGCGACGGAAAAGTATCAGCAGGAAGTCGATGACTACCTCGCAGCAAGTCGCTTGACACATATCATCATGACCTTGTTATTTTCCGGCTTGATCCTAGCCGTCATCTACCTCATCAGCGCACAGCTCCTGAACGCAGTAACAAACTTCTCCGAGGCATTCAACCGTATCAGGCGTTCTGATGATCTGACCTTGCGAATTGAAATGAACACAGATGACGAACTGGGCAGAGCGGCAGATGATTTCAACCAACTGTTTAGTTACTTCCATGATCTGGTGAAAAAGATTTACGTTTCGATCGAGAAGTTAGAGGTCGCAACCACATCTGTCGGCAATAGTGTGCAATCGACCCAGTCCATCATTGCCCAGCAAACCAGTAAGAACGAGCACGTCTCTGAATCTGTTGAAGAAATGGGCAGAACCGCTCGTAATATAGCCCGTAATGTTGAAGTCACTTCAGACTCTGTTAATAGCACTAACAACAATGCGCAAATAGGCGTCAGCAAAGTCAATGACGCAATCACACAGGTCAATAGCCTGGCTGAGGCACTAGTTAAGGCCGAGGGCGACATGTCACATCTTAAGTCTAAGAGTGACGGGATCTCCTCAGTTCTTGATGTGATTCGTGGCATTGCGGAACAGACTAACTTACTCGCATTGAATGCCGCCATTGAAGCCGCCAGAGCGGGTGAACAAGGGCGTGGATTCGCGGTTGTTGCGGATGAGGTTCGAACACTAGCCATGCGAACTCAGGAATCAACGGAACAGATTACCGCAATCATTTCAGAACTACAGGAATCGACTACAACCATTTCCAGCTCTGTCATCCAGTGTAAAGAAGATGGACTGGAAAGCGCAGATCGTGCCCGTGAAGCCGGCGATGTGCTGAGTGAGATTATGACCGATATGGATACCATCAGTGGCATGGCCCATGAAATCGCAGCAGCCGTTGATGAGCAGTCTCACGTCGTTGAACAGATTAATGACAATGTGGCTGAAATTAAAAACCTCAGCAAGCTGGTCAAAGAGCAATCAGAATCCAATAACGATTCGGTTAATGACGTATCTACTCAGACATCAACACTGCATGAGATGATCAAAATCTTTAAAGTCTAATTAAAACTCGTTACAGATAAAAACGCCTGAGCAGTTAAACTGCCCAGGCTTTTTTCTTTTTCGATATCTTTATCAAAAAATGCACGTTAGTATCACCGGCTGCTGTAATTCTAGTATGCCCTGAGTACGTTTATCTTTTTTATCTACTGAATGTACACGTTAGTATTATCGACGGCTGTAATTAACTTAGGCTAGGCGGAGGGAGTCGTAGTTTAGTAACACTAAATCAATAAAAACTAAGATTTAAGTTTCACGTCCGCGTTAGTGTTATCGACGGCTGAAATCTTATAGTACAAGGCATTACGAATGAAGTTTAGTAACACTAAATGAGTGAGTAATAACGAAGTAATATAAGATTTCAGCCTCGAGAAACTAACGCAGGTAGGGGGACCAGGCGGGAGCACGAACCCCTCCCGTGGTAGATGGCAATCTCGCCTTAAACCGCCCATCCATCGATACCGCTCCCAACACTTTTCGTCCCTGATGGTTGGTCGCGTAGATTACCATACTGGAATTCGGTGACACTGAGGGTGATTCATCGAGGAACGTATCGGTGAGTACATCTACGAATCCTGTGGCCAGATCCAACCGGGCAATATGATATATACCTTGATTTCGGTGGACCATAATCACTGACTTACCGTCAGGTGCATAGCTGGCACCGGCATTGTAATCTCCTTCCCAGGTGATCCGCTTTGGGGTGCTGAAACTGTCTATTCTTTTAGTATATATTTGTGGTCGGCCACCTCTATCGGAGGTAAACAGTAGCATACTGCCATCCGGTGACCAGGAAGGCTCGGTATCAATGGCTGAATGATTGGTAATTCGCTTATATTGCTTTGAAGCGATATTGTAGGTGTAAATCTCTGAGTTACCATCTTTTGATAATGATATGGCGAGCTGGCGGCCATCCGGTGACCATGCCGGAGCTGAATTGATACCCACGAAACTGGAAATGCTCTCACGTTTCCCGGTGTAGATATCCTGCACCCAGATTTCTGAATTGCCATTCTCGAAACTCACATAGGCCAATTTTCTACCGTCCGGTGACCAGTTTGGCGACATCACTGGATCTTTCGATGCCAGTAGACGCTGTGGTGCATAACCATCCGAATCAGCCACATACAGTCGATAAGGATTGACCTGGCCATCGGCGATCGCTACATAGGCGATACGCGTTGCGAATGCGCCGCGGATTCCGGTTAGTTTCTCGAAAATGGCATCGGCAACCTGATGCGCATACATTCTGTAAGAGGCTGCATTTACCGTCGCCTGACGAGACAAGAGAATGGGCGAGGTACGTTGCACCAGATTACCATTCTTTACAGTCAAGCTGTCTCTGGACTCATTCTGGAAAATATCGATTAGCTCATAGGTCACACGGTAGTTGCCGCCCGCAAGTTCAGTAACCGATCCAGTCACGACAGCTTCCACACCAAGCGCACGCCATTTGTTGATAGAAACGGCTGCAGCAGACTCTGGAAACTCAGGCATCTGGCTATTCGCTAATGGCCTGAACTGACCTGAGCGTTGCAGATCGGCCGCAACGATACGTTCAATTACATGCGGGGCCGGATTGGTACCAGTGAATCGAAATGGCGCGATCGCAACAGGTCGTGCATCTTCTATACCCTGGGTGATACGGATCTCCAGAACATCATCTGCCAGACTGATTGAACTGGTTAAGGTGACAATAACAATAATCAATAAACGATTAAGCATAATTAATTTTCTCTCGGATCTAAATCTAATCTAAGGGTTCTCATTTTGTTAAACACTGCCGGATCATTCGATACTGGCAATGGATCTGACTTGTACACTGCGGCCATTGCGGAGCGACACAAGTCTGCCCCACCAGAAATTTGCCTCACATCTAGAATCAGTCCTCCAGGCGCAAGTTTCACCTCGAGCACACACTGTCCGGTATTATTACCAACGATCCAGTTTCGGCTCACTTTACTCTTGATCAGGGCTGTAAACTTGGCTAGTTCACCCAGGACTCTTTGTTCCTGAGCAGCCTGCACTCTCGCCTCTGCTTCAGCCTTAAGGCGCGCTTCCTCCTCGCGCTTTCTACGCTCTTCTTCTTCGCGCTGCTTGCGTTCGATTTCTTCCTGCTTTTTCTTTTCGTCTTCGCGCTTTTTACGCTCGGCCTCTTCCCGCTTCTTACGCTCGGCATCCGCCTTACGTTTCCGATCTGCTTCAGCCTTGCGTTTCTTATCCTGCTCTGCCTTACGCTTTCTGTCTTTTTCTTGCTGTATTCTTCGCTTGCGCTCCTGCTCAGCCCTAATGGCTGCATTCTCCTGGCGCTGTTTTTCCTGGACCAACTTCTCAACTTCAGTCGAGCTGATCGCTTTGGCCTGTATCTTTTTTGGCGGGCTAACTGCGATCTCAATTGCCTCAACCTGCTGGTGGCTATTAAAACTAACCAGCATCGCAAGGACCAAACCCAAATGAATGACTGACGCCTTGATGAGAGGTATCGCTAGGGGTGATTTGAAAATCCTGCGTTTGATTTTCTTATCGGTCTGCATCAATTATCCTCGACAGGATCGGTCATCAGCCCAACAGTTTCCATACCCGTCTCCTGCTGAAGCAGGACCATTAGACGGATAACCCGACCATAGGGTACATCCTTATCGCCGTTCACGACGATCTCCAAATTAGGCGTCTGTTCCTGTTGCGCCTGTACCAGTGCAATCAGCTCGTCCTCGGTCAGTGACTGATCACGACTATCGCCGATAGAGAGATAATAGTTGCCGTTTCTGTCGATACTCGCAACCAATGGCGGTTCCTCATTCGTCGGTCGAGGTTCAGCATCGGCTACGGGTAATTCAACATCAATCCCCGCTGTGATGAGTGGTGCTGTCACCATGAATATCACTAACAACACCAACATCACGTCGATATAAGGAACGACGTTGATTTCAGCCATAGGCTTGCGGCGCTTATTCCTTGGCATTGGGTATCACCTGCGCGCTGTGGGCTTTACGGTGTAGGATGCCGGCAAATTCTTCCACAAATATTTCATATTGCCGTTCGATGCGCTCGATACTGGACGCAAAGCGATTGTAAGCAATCACAGCCGGGATCGCAGCAAAGAGCCCCATTGCAGTCGCGACGAGTGCCTCAGCAATACCCGGTGCGACCGTCGTAAGCGTCGCCTGCTTGGCCGTGCCTAGCGCGATGAATGAATTCATGATGCCCCAAACTGTACCAAACAAGCCGATATAGGGGGAGGTGGAGCCGACGGTTGCCAAAAATGGCAGATTTTCCTCAAGCTCCTCGACTTCACGTGATACGGCGACGCGCATTGAGCGTTCCGATCCGTCCATAACGGCTTCAGGGGAAGTGCCAGATTGTTGCCTGAGTCGGGCAAATTCTTTATAACCCGATAGAAATACATTCTCGATTCCATCGATGCCATCCGGACGTCTGGCCAATTCAGCATAGAGTTTACTTAAATCAACGCCAGACCAAAATTTTTCTTCGAAGGTGAAGACGGAGCCTTTCGCGAACTTAAGCTCTTTATTCTTTTTAAAGATAAAGGTCCATGAGATAACAGAGAGTGCCAATAACGACAACATCACTGCCTGAACCACCAGCCCGGCGTTTAAAAACAATCCCAGGATTGACATATCAGCTTCATTCACTGAGCAACTTCCTCCAATATTCGTTTGGGTAATGCGACCGGTTTCATGGTCTCCATAAAAATACATACGGCCTTGACGTCAGCCTTGCAGTAAACCAATTCCGGATTGTCTTTGTTGCGAGCCTGCTGTTCAAACATCAGACTGGCTTTACCCGCCTGTTTCACATCAGTAACAATCTCTAGTAGATCATTAAATCGGGCTGGCTTCAAATAGTTTATGTTAACGTGTGTTACAGCAAATGCTAATCCCTGTTCGATCAGTACTGACTGGTCCACGCCAAGTGTCCGGATCCATTCTGTTCTTGCACGCTCCAGATAGCGCAGGTAATTGGCGTAATACACAATGCCTGCGACATCTGTATCCTCGTAATATACACGGGCATCGAAGCTGAAAGGGTTATTCTTTTTCATATAGTTTTGTAGACAGGTTGGAATGAAATTAATTCATTTATAATAGTCGATTCATTGTTTTGCCGAAGTGTTCGTATGCCTTCGGTGTAGCAATTCTGCCCCTGGGAGTGCGCTGAAGATAACCCTGTTGGATTAAAAATGGCTCCAGGACATCATCAATTGTATCCCTTTCCTCGCCAATTGCAGCGGCAATATTTTCCAATCCAACCGGTCCACCGTCGAACTTTTCGATGATGGCAAGTAATAGTTTACGATCCATCATATCGAAACCCTGATGATCAACCTCAAGCATATCAAGAGCCGCCGCTGCAGTGGCGGTATCAATAGAGCCATCAGATTTGACCTCAGCATAGTCTCGTACTCTCCTCAGCAGACGATTGGCAATACGTGGTGTACCTCGAGAGCGTCGAGCGATTTCTGCAGCACCTGATTCGTCCATAGTGAGACCCATGATACCCCCTGATCGCGCAACAATATGGGTCAGGTCCTCATGATTATAAAACTCCAGTCGCTGAACAATACCAAACCGATCTCTAAGTGGAGACGTCAATAGGCCGGCACGCGTGGTTGCTCCAACCAGAGTAAAGGGGGGCAAGTCTAGTTTGATTGAACGGGCCGCCGGACCTTCTCCGATCATAATGTCTAGCTGGAAGTCTTCCATGGCTGGGTACAAGACTTCTTCAATTACCGCACTCAGTCGATGGATTTCATCAATGAATAATACATCGTTCGGCTCTAGATTTGTGAGCATCGCGGCCAAGTCACCGGGCTTCTCAAGCACAGGGCCTGAGGTATGTTTAATATTCACTTCGAGCTCATTAGCAATAATGTTTGCTAGGGTCGTCTTACCAAGACCGGGTGGCCCAAATATCAAAACGTGGTCTAGAGCTTCACGGGAATCAGCTTGCTGTCGCTTGCGCGCCGCTTCGATTGCAATTTCCATTTGCGCTTTAACCTGTGGCTGACCACGGTATTCGGCGAGTGACGTCGGCCTGATAGCACGATCAATGAACTCTTCTTGCCCCTGATCCTCTGCGGTTATGAGTCTGTCTGACTCAATCATGATGGATACCTCATCCTAGCCATTGACTTGTTTTAGCGCGAGTCGTATCAACTCACTGATAGATGTCGTGGAATAATCCACCGTTTCTGCCATGGTGGCGATAATTTGATTTACCTCGTTAGACTTATATCCCAATGCCAGCAAAGCAGATTCAACTTCATCGACTTTCTTTTGTGTTTGTGCCTGTTGCTCGCCAGTGGCGCCCAACGTTTCACTGCCAGTGACTGAAACCTGCCAATCACTTAATTTGTCACGCAATTCAATGACAAGACGTTCTGCCGTCTTCTTACCTACCCCTGGGATCTTGACGAGTCGGCCAACCTCTTCCGCCATCACACTCGATACGAACATTTCAGGTGTCATTGCTGACAATATAGATAGTCCGAGTTTCGGTCCGACACCGTTTATTTTTATGAGATTGCGAAACAATCGACGATCACGGCGTTGACCAAATCCGAACAGCTGGTGAGCATTCTCACTGATACTGAGATGGGTATGGATAATAACCTCTTCACCAATCTGGTTCATCTGTGCACAGGTACTTAGTGGCGCTTCGACTTCATAGGCGACGCCCGCTGTTTCGATCAGCAGAATCGGAGCATCATTCTCTAATAATGTGCCTCGCAGGCGACCTATCACGTTGTTGATTTCCTTAGCGTTATGAATGCCAATTGAAGATATTTGAGTCCCGCACAAGCGCTAAGGACATTGGCTGATAGTTTAGCGAATTGTATCCTTTCTTTAAACTCGCAGTGTGTAAAAAAGGAAACATTTAGCTACATACGACCCAATGTCGAACTTGGTATTCGACTCAATCCACTGCTATTATGCGCCAAGTCATATAGTTGTGGCTGTTTTCACAGCCATTGGACAACAGTTAAAGATAGAATCAGGACCCTATGTCTAGTTCCGAAGATTACCAAAGCCATAGCTGGTATGAGCGTGCTCTAAATCTTATCAGTGTCGTCAAACCCGGAGAGGGTCATAGTTGCGTGTTATTGACGTTGAACGCGACCATTCTCATGGCCTGTTATTACCTACTCAAGGTCATTAGAGAGCCTCTGATCCTGGCATATGGTGGTGCTGAATATAAGAGTTACGCCACAGCAATACAGGCGTTTGCCCTCATGCTAATCGTGCCATTGTTTTCTATTTTCTATCATAAATACGCTGACAGTAATGACCGAAGTAGCATCATCAATCGGGTTCTGATGTTTTTTGCAGTCAATCTGATGATATTCATTGTCCTAAATTTCTTGAATTTTAATATCGGAATGGCGTTTTATGTCTGGTTAGGTATCTTCTCAGTCATGGTTGTCGCTCAGTTCTGGGCATTTGCTGCAGATTCATACAATGTCAGAGTCGGTCAACGTCTATTCGTGATTTTAGCGGTCGGTTCGACTCTCGGTGCCTGGATCGGATCTAAAATGGCGGGTCCGGTTTTTCCCTATGTCGGTATTACCGGGATTATGGTTATTGCGACGGTATTGCTGATTCTCTCAAATTACCTCACTGTCATTACGCCTAGGAGTATTCCTGAATCAGCGGCAAACACTGAGTCTCACAAGGAGGAGGTTTCTCCTCATCAATGGCTCGAAGGTTTCGCGGTGATATATAACAATCGCTACCTGATGTTAATTGCCTTATTCATGACTGTCCTGATTTTCATCAACTCAACGGGCGAATACATCCTGGCGCGTCTGGTACAGGAAGAAAGTATCAGTCTATTTGCCGATGATGGGAGTGCTGTCGAGGCCTGGCAAACTCAATTTTACTCCAGCTATTATTCCTGGATTACACTGCTCAGTTTCTTCATTCAGCTGTTTCTTGTTTCGCGCCTAATCAATGCGATCGGTTTGCGTGGCTCTGTGCTCGTGTTACCTGTCATTATGATCATCGGTTATGGTCTGATGCTGTTCTTCCCTATTTTCTCGATCATTCGCTATGCCATGATTGCTGAAAATAGTGCCAATTATTCCATTCAGAATACGACCAGACACGCACTATTCCTTCCAGTTCCCAGGAAATTAAAATACCTCGGTAAAACGACTATCGATACCTTTTTCTGGCGCTTGGGGGATCTCTTATATGGAATCTTTATCTTTATCGCCATTCAAAACTATGACTGGCCAGTAACCGCATTTATTCTAGTCAATCTCATCATGGCCGTCGGGTTGTTTATCGTGGCCTGGCGGATGGGTAAATTGAATCAAATTGTGCAACAGAAAGCGATTGGAAACTCGCCGCCCGAAGCTGTAGCTGCACTTCCAAGGCTCAGTACTCCGATTGGTGTTATTAGCAAATTCAGTGTGAGCGAGTGTACATTCGTTGACCCAGACATTGGCGATGCATTGAAGTTTGATGCGCGACAGGTTTCTGGTGAGCCACTCCCAAAGTGGATCCAGTTTGATCGAATCACTCGAACGTTTACATTTAACCCACCTGAATCCCATGACAAGTCGCTGGATATCGAAGTGACGGCAACAGATTTTGAAGGCCTATCGGCAAGCAATCTTTTGCATGTCAGCTTCTATAAGCCAACCTCTAACTAACGGAATCGTAAAATGCTGTTGCGAACCATCGTCATTCTTTATCTCATATTCCATTGTGTCGTCATTGCCACAGCTGATGAGTTCGAATTTGACATAAAACAGGATGTTTATGTGGTTGGTGATATTCATGGAGCCTTTAAGGAATTCACTCAGACACTGACTACGGTTGGATTAATTGATGACGAAAATAACTGGGCTGGAGGCTCAGCACACCTTGTCAGCCTTGGAGACCTACTCGATAGAGGACCAAATTCTAGAGCGGTTGTCGATTTGCTGCGCAAATTGCAGACTCAGGCCGCTAAGGCTGGCGGTCGTGTCCATGTAGTGCTTGGTAATCATGAAATAATGAATCTACAAGGTGATTGGCGCTACCTGAGCAAGGAGGAAATTTCGGCATTCGCCGCTGAAGAATCAGAACGGGATCGAAAGAGAGCATACAACATTTATCTTCGCTCCTTTCGTATTGATGATAGCGAAGAACATCGCGCTAATTTCAATGCCTCCTACCCGCCTGGATTCTTTGCGCATATCAAGGCCTACCACCGTAATGGTGACTATGGTGAATGGGTCATGGATCAACCATTCATCATCCGCATCAATAATAATCTGTTCACCCATGGCGGACTGTCTCCTAAAGTAGCCGATATGTCACTGGAAGAGATAAATGAGGAGCAAAGTGACAACCTGACTGATTATCTCAGAGTCTGGGAACACTATCTGGACGAGCAGGTATTATCGTTCAATGTGCCCTTTTCGCGCCGGCCAGATTTCGTCGTTTACACCAGAAAAGATCGCTATCACCGCACCTTTATGCGTACCCATACCAGTCTCCTGTTTTCACCCGATTCCACAACCTGGTATCGGGGCAATGCGCTTTGTCATCCTTATTTTGAGGAAGATCGATTAAAAACACATCTGGACGACCTTGAATCCACACGACTCTGGGTTGGTCATACAACAACTCGCTCTAAAATGGTTGAAACCAGACTTTCTGGTGCACTTGTCATTATGGATACCGGCATGCTCGGCTCTTACTACAGAGGAGAGCCGTGGATCGCTAAGATTTCACCCGATAATTCGCTGACCTTCGTGCATGGCCAAAGTGGAGAAACTGGAACGGCACTCGTCTCTCCCGTGCGCAATTATGTCAATCCATACCGTTGGTCCGACAAGCGGGTTGAACAATTCTTGCAGACCGCCGAGATCGTGGAGATTGAAAACACGATTGATGGGACAACACGCCCACTGCGGCTGACGCTCAAACAAGGTAAACGTAAGGTCAAAGCCATATTCAAATATGTCGATACTAATCCTGATGCCGAGACACAACCCTGGTCTGATGACGTCAATAACGCCGATCGCTATCAATACGAGGTTGCCGCTTATAAGTTAGACAGAATGCTGGGGATTGGGCTCGTACCGGTCACGGTGGAACGTGAAGTCAATGGCATGACAGGCGTAGTACAACTCTGGATAGACAATTTGATTTCATTCACACAATTGGATGAACAAGGTATCTCATATAATGGCATGTGCGATTATAAAGGTCAGATTAATTTCATGGATAGTTTTGATTATTTGATCGCAAATAAGGACCGGAATCAATCCAATATTCATTTCTCTGAGTCTGATTTCCAGATCTGGTTTATTGACCATTCCATGGCATTTTCTACCAGAACCGAACGACCTGAGATGATGAGTGGCCAGGATATTAAAGTAACCCCCAGGTTCAAACGCGCCCTAAAGGAGTTATCAGATGAACAGATAGCATCACTTGGAACCTGGCTTCATGAACGCCAGTTAGAGGCACTGGCTAATCGTCGCGATAAAATGTTACGTGGGGATTTCTAACGACTAGCGTTGCATTAAACGCAAGTTGTTACGTGCATTAGCATGGCACAATGCAATAGCGAGTGCATCGGCCGCATCGGCCTGAGGTGTGCGATTGAGGCCGAGAATTGCAGTAACCATATGCTGTACCTGATCCTTGGTAGCTCGCCCGGTACCCACGACTGATTTCTTTACTTCAAGCGCACTGTACTCAGCCACATCGAGGGCATGAACTGCTGCAGCAACAATGGCTACACCGCGGGCTTGCCCTAACTTAAGTGCAGAGTCTGCATTTTTCGACAGGAATACTTTTTCAATCGCCACTTCATCCGGGTGGTAATCAGCGATTAGGTTCGAGATAGAGTCAAAGACAATGCGCAACCTATCTGCTAAAGGCAAGTTTTCATTTGGTTTGACGATTTTGATACAACCGCTATCCAGATAGGTTTGCTTACCCTGGGCAATGCGGATTAAACCATAGCCGGTTGTTCGGGAACCTGGATCAATGCCTAAGACGACAGTCATCGCCAATGACACCCAAGGTAGTCAGGGCGATTAATCGGACAGTGCCTCATCCGGAATATCACCATTGTGATACACATTCTGAGTATCGTCGAGATCTTCCAATACATCGATGAGCCTGATGAGTTTCTGCGCATCATCCACACTCAACTCGGATTGATTATCAGCGAGACGGGTTACTTCAGCATTTATTGATTCGAAACCCGCTTCATCTAGAGCATCCTTCACAGGGCCAAACTCCTCAGGACTGGTGATCACTTCCATCGAACCATCCTCAGAGCTAATCACATCATCAGCGCCTGCTTCTAATGCAGCCTCCATCAGATCGTCTTCGTCTACACCGGGGGCATAGACTATTTGTCCGCAGGTGTTAAACATGTAACCGACCGATCCCTCAGTGCCAAGGTTACCGCCCGCCTTACTGAACGCATGACGAACCTCTGCGACAGTTCGGTTTCGATTATCCGTCATGCATTCGACCAGTACTGCAGTACCGCCGGGACCATATCCTTCGTATTGCAATTCCTCGACATTATCACCCTCACCATCGCCCGCACCACGTTTAATAGCACGATCAATCGTATCGCGTGTCATATTGCCAGATAATGCCTTATCAATGGCAGCGCGCAACCTTGGATTCGCATCAGAATCACCACCACCCATCTTAGCAGCAACGACAATTTCACGAATGAGCTTGGTGAATAATTTACCGCGCTTGGCATCCTGAGCCTTCTTGCGGTGCTGAATATTAGCCCATTTGCTATGACCTGCCATAACTACCTCTCATAATCGGCTTTTGCCAGAACTGTTCAAATACTGATTCTCACAAAGGTAAAAACGCGAGTCAACTCACGGACCTCAGGAATCTGTCGACTCATCCTCTATGATTGATATGCCGAGCTCCTGTAGCTGGTCTTGATTCGCAGCGGAAGGCGCATCAGTCAACAGACAGGAGGCATTGGTTGTCTTAGGAAACGCAATGACATCTCGAATCGAACTTGAGCCCGTCATTAACATCGCCATTCGGTCCAGTCCGAATGCGATTCCGCCGTGGGGCGGACAGCCAAACTTTAATGCGTCCAGTAGGAAGCCAAATTTCTCCTGCTGTTGTTGCTCATCAATATCCAATAACTCAAATACCTTCGACTGAACCTGCTGATTATGTATTCGTATTGACCCACCCCCGAGTTCAGTGCCATTCAACACCATATCATAAGCGCGAGAAAGCACTGTTTCGGGCGATGCTGACAGCTCATCGAGCTCATTAGAACTTGGCGCTGTAAATGGGTGGTGCAAGGCATGCAAGCGACCGTCTATTCTTTCAAACATCGGGAAGTCGACTACCCATAATGGACTGAAGGTATCACTCATTAGTTCGAATTCTTCAGCCAAATGCAGGCGTAACGCACCGAGCGCATCATTAACAACCGTTGCCTTATCAGCGGCGAAGAAAAGGATATCACCTGTCTCCGCCTCCGCACGTTCCAGTATGGCTCGCGCAACATCGTCAGATAAGAATTTCAGGATAGGAGATTGCAGACCATCTATACCAGATGCGCAATCATTGACCTTTATCCAGGCTAGCCCCTTAGCACCGTATCTACCGACGAAGTCAGTGTACTGGTCGATCATTTTACGACTAACATCCTGCGCCTTACCTTTCAGGCATAATAAAGCTACGCGCGATTCTGCATCATTCGCGGGGCCACTGAAGACCTTAAATTCCACATCTTTAAGTAAATCATCGACACCGACAAGCTCCATCGCAAAACGTAAGTCGGGCTTATCAGAACCGAATCGTGACATAGCATCAGCGTAGGGAAGCCTTTGAAAGGGCGTCGGAATATCAACATCAAGAACCGTCTTGAAGACTTTGGCTACCATCTCCTCCATCATGGCCATTAAGTCATCCTCATTGATGAAGGATGCCTCTATATCCAGTTGCGTGAATTCCGGCTGACGATCAGCACGTAAATCCTCGTCTCTGAAACAGCGGACAATCTGATAATAACGCTCCATACCAGACATCATCAGCAACTGTTTGAACAGTTGTGGACTCTGAGGCAGTGCATAGAATTTACCCTTATGAACACGACTAGGGACTAGATAATCTCTGGCACCTTCAGGAGTTGCCTTGGTTAGGAATGGCGTCTCAATATCGAGGAAACCCTTGTCTTCCAGATAACTCCTTAAACAGGATACGATCTTCGCTCGGGTAATCAGGTTTTGCTGCATCTCGGGTCGGCGTAGATCGAGATATCGGTACTTTAAGCGTAGATCTTCTGAGACGTTCTGCTTCGCTTCGACTGGTACAGCAGGAGGTTCCGACGTGTTTAAGATGACGAGCTCACGAGCAACCAACTCGACTTCCCCAGTAGCCATCTCGGGATTAATCATGTCTGATGGCCTGGAGCGTAATCGTCCTTTGACCTCAACGACATATTCATTGCGTAGTTGTTCCGCTTGCTTGAATAACTTGGCATCATCCGGTTCGAATACGACCTGAAGAATACCAGAACGATCACGTAGCTGTATGAATATCAATCCACCTAAGTCACGGCGGCGATGCACCCAGCCGGCCAGTATTAGATGCTCTTCCTGATGTCTGGCGACATCCTCACAATCAAATTGGCCACATAACGTTCTTTGCATAATATAATCCTGGGGTTAAATCTCTGAATTTGGTAATACGATGGCTATGAATCGCTCGATTTTGTGCTATCACTCGATGTACTGTTGGTAGTGTCCGTATCCTTTTTGCCGGAGTTCTTAAAATCTGTCTCGTACCAACCAGTTCCTTTCAGACGAAAACCGGCCGCTGATATCAACTTTACCAGTTCACCTTTGCCACAGTTAGGACAGTCTGTCAGTGGCGCATCTGATATCTTCTGTAACTTATCAAATTTATGGCCACAAGCCTGACACTTATATTCATAAATCGGCATGATTTTGTCTCCCTCATCACAAGGCGGGCTATTCTAGCCGATTGCTATCATATCCGCTAGTAGATATAGCCTCGAAAGTGCAATAAATAAGGGCTTTGGATAGGATTGCAAGTCCTGAAATAATGGCTTTGGGCTTCCAAATTTATGTTAGTCTAGCGTAGTGGATAAAAACTAATAGCAGACAGGCACAGCGCAATGCAGCCGCTAAATCTATTCAAGTATGACAATGATGAACGGTTCTCATATACCGAGAATCTTAATCGTGCTGTGAAGTATCACACCTTAGTTATTGTAAATCTGTTACTGATTGCTCTGGCCATCATCTCATTCATTCTGCGTATTGCGGGTGGTGAATCACTTGCTGAACATACCCTGATCATTCTTGCGGTTGTGATACTTAGCATCAACCTAACCTTGTTAGTAGTGTGGAATAGAATTCGCCTGCCTAATATCATCCTCAATAGCCTGCTCGTAATCATCATTCCATTACGTGCTATCGATCTTAATGGTTTAGAAACGCCAGCACTAATGATATATATCCTGCATGCAATGCTTGTTTATGTGCTATTCGATCGAAAATTCATTGCGCATTTGATCATGTCACTTAATGCATTCGTCATGTTTGGGTTCATCATGCACGAATATCTCTCAGGTGTGGAATTCATAATTGTATTCAGAGGCATTGGTGTATTGTTATTGATGCTTATCAGCGCGATGGTAATGAATATCTTTTTGGATATGAGAGACAAACTATTTGAAACTATCAAGCGGCAGGAAGTCAGTGATACTGAGAACTTGATCCTTAAGCATTTGTCTCAGGAAATCATGACCTCATTGAATATAGCTACACACTATGTTGATAAGCTACAACAGTCTCAGGATCCACACGTCAAAGAGAATGCAGATTTTATCCAAGAACAGTGTAAGAGTATCGAATTCACCTTAGAACAGATGAATGATTTGCAAACAAATCATGATTTGAGTCAGATATTGGCTAAATCAAACAATACCTTCGGTGTTAAGAAGGATTGAATTAGAAAAGTTTGATTGGAAAAACTTAGACTCTATTGCTACCCTTAAAGCACTGTATGTGTAGATTAAGAAGTCCCTGTTCTATGAAACACTCTATGAAACACTGCCTTATCTTATTTCTGATTCTAGTAATGAGCCATGTCCAGACACATGCCTCAGACGACAACATACAGTTTTTAACTCATTCTGCCAAAGATGCTGTCACTGAAGACGAAGACGGCAGCCTTCGGGCGATACCAGGGAAGGGAAGAAGGGCTATTGATGTGGCAGTCATCAGTCGTTTGCTCAGCGACACTGGTTTGCCTAACAACATCATGGATTATCCATTCAAAAGAGCACTGCTCATGGTCCAGACACAAGAAAACTATGCGCTTTTCAATGTCTTAAGAACGCCAGAAAGAGAAGCAACTGTGCAGTGGGTCGGTCCGCTCAATCGATATTCATCCTATTTTTACGAGGCGAAACATTCTCCCACCAACATCAAAAGTCTCGAGGATGCCAGAGCTGTCAAATCAATCTGTGTATTATCCGGTAATGCGCATCACAATGAGCTTTTACGATTAGCATTTGATAACCTCGTGTTAGGGGCAACATACGGACAGTGTGCAGATTTATTATTGAAAGGACGTGTTTCCTTGATGCCAGCTGGAGAGAATCCCCGCTTTATATATCGTGAAGGCTTCAAAGATAAAATACAAAGAACACCAGTTCAACTGACTTCGCAAGATGGCTACCTCGCGTTATCTTTAAATATTCCAGAACAGACGATCACCAGACTACAAGAGTCTCTCGACTCGCTAAAAGAAAGTCCTGATTATCAGGCTATTCGAGATAAATATAGTGAGCAAGCACCCTGATATAGCGTGCGCAATTTAGATTGCGCACGCAGTTTCATTATCAATGACGGTAGGCGCTGCGACGCTCATCCTTGTTCAAATAACGATCCCTAAGTTTTGTCTGGCGCGATGTCATTGGCATGGCTTCGCCCTGGATGTACACCTGATCTGCGGAACTGGTAATTTCCAGCGGATCGCCATCCCAAACGACCAAATTGGCCTGCATGCCTGATTCGAGCGAGCCCAACTTATTGGCCATACCAAACCATTGTGCCGGAATACGAGTAATGCTTGCTAACGCATCATCGTATGGCAGTCCATGAGCGACTGCATTACCAGCGATTTGCCTAATGACATAGGCGTTATGGCTGGTGTTGTTACTAATCATCATCGGAATGCCTGCTTCTTGCAATAACGTCATCTGATCGATGCGGTTACCCCAGGTCTCGAATCGAGATGGAAGATTACTGTAGGGATTCAGGATCAAAGCGACCTTGGCGGCTGCTATTTTATCGCGAATCTTCCATGCTTCTTCTGCGCCAGAGATGATCATGGTCAAGGAATACTGACTTGCTAACTCTAGCATCGCCAGAATATCGTTTACCCGATGCGCTGACACGACAAATGGACGAGATTCGGTTAACACCGGTAATAGCGCCTTCAGCTCACGTAGTTTCAGAATTCCGTCCGGCTTATACTTATCAGGTTCTTCTGATTCACTCAGAGCCTTGAGATCACTAAACACTGTGCGGATATGTTGTAATGCCAGCGCCCGTGTGCCATTGGCACGTTCAGCACCAGAGTCACCATAGGTCATATAGGCCACGTTATCCTGTAATAGAATATGGTCCTGATTATCCGTGAGTTGTATGAGTGTGCCCTGCCCCTGAAACATGGACTTGCTATTCGTTGGCTTTACGATAACGTTGGTCAAGCCATTGTTACGGTTATGAGCCCACAGACTCGAATCAGGGTTAATGACATCTGCGATACTGAGTGAGGCAGTATAGCTGTCACTGGTATTGCGGGAATCAACCGTAGATTTCACTGCGCCAATTTCGACCAGACCCAGTGCTGTGCTGATATTGATAAGTCCAGGGGTAATTTCTTTACCAGAGACATCGACCACAGTCGCTCCTTCCGGAACTGCCAGATCCGTCCCTATTTCCTGAACGATGTTATTTACGATAAGCAAGTCGCCGTTTTCTATCGTTCCCAGTCGACCCATACTATGAATTTTTGCACCGCGTAACAGGGTGTACGTTTTGCCAGCAGTGGGGTCAGTGAGCGTATTTACAGTCATATCAGACTGAGCCAGCGATACAGTGCTAATCATACTTAACAGAGAAACTGCCATTAGTAATAAATTTCTCATAATTATTCTCCTCGCAAGCCTAATTCATAATCTGATTGCGCCTGATAGGCAGGATCGTCGATGTCGTAGACTTTTATGCCATCAATAAAGACCTGTTGCGCTTTCGTATAGACACTGAAAGGATTACCATCCCAGAGCACCATGTCAGCAGCCTTCCCTGCTTCGATAGTGCCAGTCAGGTGGTCAATACCCATAGACTTTGCCGGGTTGAGTGTGATCCACTGAATTGCGACCGCTGGCGAGATTTCAATCCCGACTTTTCGACCAGAGGCCATAGCTTTTGCGGCATCCTGATTTAAGTGCTGGATACCAACCCCAGAATCTGAATGGACGATACTACAGGCACCCGCATTCTCGACCATGGCAATATTTTCTTTAATGCCATCATAGGCTTCCAGTTTGAATCCCCACCAGTCGGACCACATTGACGAGCAGATGCCCTCATTAGCGAGTGCGTCGGCAATCTTGTATGATTCGACGGCATGATGAAAGCTGGCAATCTTAAAACCGAATTCCTTTGACAGGGCAATCATCTGCAACATTTCGTCAGCCCGATAGCAGTGATTGTGAATATTGATATTACCTTTTAACACTTCTGATAAGGTCTCAAGACGCAGATCACGAGCCGGTTTCTCGTCACTTTCTCCGTCATACCAGGCGTTCCAACGTTCCAGGTACTCAGTCGCTTCAATCCACGATTTACTGAAAGTTGCCATATTACCCATCCGGGTGGAAGGAATAATGCCTTTCCCACCATAGACGCGCTTTGGGTTCTCTCCGCAAGCCATCTTCAAGGCGTGAGGTGCACCGGGAAATTTCATATCCATCACCGTCATACCGGGGACATTTTTAAGAGACACACCGCGACCACCAATCAGGTTGCCAGAGCCCGGCAGTATCTGCATTGCAGTAACACCACCAGCCCGCGCCAGATTAAAGCCCGGGTCTTGAGGCCAGACTGAATGTTCTGCCCAGACATTCGCCGTATCAGGGCTGGTCATTTCATTGCCATCAGATGTTGATGAAATAGAAGGCGAAGGATAGACACCCAAATGTGAGTGGTTATCGATTAAACCCGGGGTTAACCACTTGCCTTCGGCATTGATGATTGTTTCCACACCTTCCATCGAAATCATCTCGCCTACTGCCTGAATCTTGTTATCACTAATCAGTACCGTTGCATTCTCTAACTCATTGCCAGCACCGTCTAGCAGGTGGGCGTTGATGATAATGTAAGGCTTATGTGTATCGGCCTGGTATGAAGACTTGAAAGGTGCTTCTTTCGCTACCGGCTTACGTGGTGTGTTCGGTTGACAGCCAAGAATAATTGTCATGGCGAGTACCGAAATTATAATTCTTATCATACGATGTACTCCTGAATTGAAGCGCATAGACTCTCGCATTTCACGTCAAGAGTCAATTAACTCGATACAGAAGTAAGTTCTCGTGAGCTTCTTAGATGATTACTGATTCAATCGCTTTTGCCAGGTCGATAACTCGTTGTCTGTCCTGATCATTGAATGGGGGAGATTTGGGTTCGAAGCCGGAAAAGTTCAACGTGCCCACAACATGTCCGGCTTTATGTAACGGATGACCGATGTAAGATTCTAGCTGAAATGTGGTATAGACCGGATGTAGCTTCATTGACTCGACATAACCCACCTGATCAAATACCACTGTTTTATCTTTATCGACCACGAGGTTGCAGTAGGTATCTTCAGTTACAAACTGTTGCCCTACACTGATACTATCGAGTTCGGAAGCCACCTGTAAGACGATATAGTCGGCTCCATCAATATGGCTGATGATTGCAAAATCGGTACTGAATAAGCGGTTTAGCTCACCAAGTCTGTCGGTAAAATCCTCTGCTAGCTCCATATCACACCCTAAACTTTTGTGATCGTACACGCTTTTTAGTTTAGTCGAAGTCGTCTAATAAACAATGGCTCGGTTATAGACTGATATCAGCAAGCACTGCTATACGACATGCTGGTAGGCTGTTAAAATGCGCGGTAGCTTCTAGGCGGTGATAATGTGATGAATACTGGACAAAAAGGGCGTACGAGGCATGGATGCCGAGTCGCAGCCTACAGGGATGTATTCACGGCGTCCTTAATTGGCCAGTATCGAACATTATAAACGCCGCTAAACTAACACAAAATTGAGACAGAAAGATTATATGAAAGTCAGTCAATACATGCTTGCGACGCGTCGTGAGACTCCAAAAGACGCTGAGATTATCAGCCACCAGCTGATGTACCGTGCCGGTATGATCAAGAAACTAGCCTCCGGAATCTATGTCTGGTTGCCGACCGGCCTACGTGTCGCTCGAAAAATCGAGCAAATCGTGCGGGAGGAGATGAATAAGGCGGGTTCTGTCGAATTGCTCATGCCCGGTGTCCAACCAGCTGAGCTATGGCAGGAATCAAGTCGATGGGGTGAGTATGGACCCGAATTATTGCGTATGCAGGATCGACATAGCAGAGACTTCTGTCTGGGCCCTACCCATGAAGAAGTGATTACCTTTGTCGCACGTGATGAAATACGATCCTATAAACAACTGCCGGCTAACTACTACCAAATCCAAACCAAATTTCGCGATGAGGTTAGGCCTCGTTTCGGCGTGATGCGAGCGCGAGAATTCATCATGAAGGATGCCTATACCTTCCATCTGACGAAAGAGTCGCTTGAGGAAACCTATGCTGCCATGCATCAAGCCTATTGTAATATCTTCGACCGCATCGGATTGGATTACAGGCCCGTACTGGCAGATAACGGCTCAATCGGTGGTACCGGATCTCATGAGTTCCATGTGCTCGCAGAGTCCGGTGAGGATGCAATTGTATTCTCAGATAAGAGCGATTACGCCGCCAACGTAGAGAAGGCAACCTGCTTACCAATTAGTGTCGAAGCGCAGGAGCCGAAAGCACTGGATAAGGTCTCTACCCCCAATATACGTACCATGGATCAACTCTGTGACTTCCTCTCGATCGAGGCCAGCTCAGGGGTAAAGACACTTATCGTGCACGGTGTCACCGAGAACGAAGACGAGACGAATCTTGTGGCACTGATTCTGCGTGGCGATCATCAACTAAATGAAATCAAAGCAGCAAATCATCCCAAAGTTGCCGCACCTCTGAAGTTTGCCTCCGATGAAGTCATCAAGCAGACCATTGGAGCCTCACCCGGTTCTCTCGGTGTCGTTGGCCTCGATTTGGATACCATTGTGGACCATGATGCCGCCAGCCTGAGTAACTTTACCTGTGGCGCTAATGAAGATGACTTTCATCACATCAATGTCAACTGGGATAGAGATACCAACGCATATGAGGTGTTTGATCTCAGGAATGTCGTCGAGGGCGACTTATCGCCTGATGGCAATGGAATCCTCGAAATCAAGCGTGGTATCGAAGTTGGACACATATTTCAGCTCGGGACCAAGTACTCAGAAGCCATGGGCGCCACCGTCTTGAATGAACAAGGCAAAGCGATCCCAATGGCAATGGGCTGTTATGGTATCGGAATCACCCGAATTGTGGCGGCGGCCATCGAACAGAACCATGATGACTGGGGTATCATCTGGCCGGACGCCATTGCACCATTCCAGATAGCTTTACTGCCGATGAATATGCATCGCTCACATCGAGTGAGAGAAGTTTGTGAAGCGCTATATGATCAACTGGTTAGTCTTGGCTATGAAGTGTATTTCGACGATCGTAAAGAGCGTCCTGGGGTCATGTTCGCTGATGCTGAACTCATCGGGATACCTCATCGCCTGGTGATCAGTGAACGAGGCGTGGATGCCAATGAGATTGAATATAAGCATCGGACCTCAAGAGACTCTGAGCAGGTCAGTATCGATTCAGTTACTGACTTTATTAAACAAACATTAGGTTACTGATCTGTTTTTTTCACGCCTGATCCGAAGTAGCCTGCCACCGTTAATCATAACAACGGTACTACTAGCCGCTTGTATTCAGGCTGCAGAACAGCCAGATATTGACCAGGCCTTCAAAGATCAACTGAAACAGGCGATTGAATCAGCCGACTCATTCAGTGATAAGTTTGCTGCGGAAGTATGGCTTGAGGACATGAGCGGGCGCCTTGCGGCGAGGGCAAAACATATTCCAGCCGCTGAGCGTATCAGTATTCTCACCCTGGTGCATGCCGAGGCAACGCGCAACAATATCAGCCCTCAGCTCGTATTGGCGCTCATTCAGGTTGAAAGTAATTTTGACCGTTTTGCCATTTCCAAAGTGGGAGCTCAAGGACTGATGCAAATTATGCCATTCTGGAAAGATGCGATTGGCCATGAGGGCGATAATCTGTTCGACCCGGCCACGAACATCAGATACGGTTGTGCGATTCTAAAAATCTATTTAAAACGCGAAAATCAGGACATTCGGACTGCCCTAGCCCGATATCATGGCAGTTATCCCAGGGATTATTATGCCAGGCGAGTCATCAAGGCCTGGCAAGAACGCTGGTTATACCTCTAGAAAAATTGCACTTAAGCGACATCTGGTCCAAACTTGTGATATGCAACATGAATTACCTAATACGGGCATTATCCTGACTGGTGGTGGCGCAAGAGCCGCTTATCAGGTAGGGGTTATGAAAGCAATCTATGAGGTGACGCCCAAGGGCTCTCATCACCCATTCCCAATCATATGTGGCTCGTCTGCCGGCGCCATTAATGCTGCTTCGATTGCCTGTTATGCGGGCCAGTATCGTGCAGGACTCCGAAGACTTGAAGCTATCTGGTCAAACCTGACCGTGGATCAGATATTCCAAGGAGGCTTTGCCGACATGTTAGGTCAGGCCTTTGGTTTTCTCTGGCGAATGACGACTGGTTCTAAAAGTAAAACTTACACAGCTTTACTCAATAATAATCCTCTGCGCGAGCTCCTAACAGCCAAGTTACCCTTATCACGTATTGATAAACTACTTGAGGAGGGATTACTTAAGGCGTTGTGTATCAATTGCTCTGATTACTACTCCGGTGATTCATACAGTTTCTTTCAAGCCAGTGACAGGGTAGCATCATGGAAACGTCACCGGAGACTCGGTCTATCCTGTGATATACAGATTGATCACATAATCGCATCGTCCGCGATACCTTTTTTGTTCCCGGCAGTGGGAATTAATGGCCAATATTTTGGAGACGGTAGTGTGGGCTGTATGTCCCCGATCAGTCCGGCCATTCATCTTGGCGCAGAGAAGATTCTAATAGTGGGTCTCGACCCAATCCAGGATGATCCAGGATATATCTGTTATGACAAGCCACCGCCTGGTATTTCTGCAATGGCTGGCCATGTACTGGATAGCGTATTCATCGACTCACTGAATTCAGATCTGGAACGGTTAACTCGTATTAATGATACCTTGGATTTAGTGCCAGAAGAGCTCATGGAACAGGTAGATTTGCCGTTAAAGAAGATTGAAACTCTGGTAATATCACCTTCAGAGAATCTCGGCGAGATAGCCCGTGAATTCAGAGAAAACCTTCCGGCCTCTACGAAGTTCTTTCTACGCAGACTTGGAGTTGATAGCGAGAGTGGAACTGAACTGCTCAGTTATTTGTTATTCGATGGCTCATATTGCAGTCATCTGATTAATCTGGGCTATGCAGATACTAAGCGTAGAATATCTGATGTAAGAGCATTCATCTGTCCCGAAGACTTAGGAGAAGATAATCAGCAAGCGTAAACCGGGGAAGTTAATCCTGGCAAGTGACAAAGGTAAGGTAATCAATGAGCGGTTGATGAAGTCTGCCGATTCATCCATTGATGAATTGCCGTTAGCGCTCTATCGCATATCTGAACTGAGTCATGAATCCGAGAATATGGATGCCTTCTTTCAGGAAGCTCATCAAATCATTGGCG
Source organism: Enterobacterales bacterium (assembly GCA_965250035.1). Taxonomy (GTDB): domain Bacteria; phylum Pseudomonadota; class Gammaproteobacteria; order Enterobacterales; genus CAXRAF01. The sequence continues at coordinate 1,675,801 of OZ252282.1, forward strand.
ATTTCATTTATGCCGATAATTTCTACATCGCACTCTATGATCAAGATAACAAAAGCCTGAGCTTCCCATATTTTGTCGATACTGAGGATACGATTGACCCCAAGGAATTAATCAATATTCCGGAAGAAGAATATTACTATACCTTGACTGGCTACATGTTGCGCAGCGGACAGTATCAACATGTCAATCGGGAAACCATGCAGGAGTTAACCAAGCAAGATAAGATCAAGCAACGGGGTATGGATTCCAGTGAGTGGTTAGGCATGCCCCTGAAGAAAGGTAAACATGTTCTGGGTGCAGTTGTCGTGCAAAGCTATGATGATCAGTATGGCTACTCAAATGCTGATATTGAGTTATTACGATTTCTTTCGAGACACCTGGCAATCGTCCTATTACGCAAACAGAATGAAGAATCCCTCAAAGAGGAACAAGCACGACTGGAAAGCCATGTTGCCATGCGGACCCATGAGTTAGCGCAGGCGAATAAAGAACTGCAAACAGAGGTCGCTGAGCGGACTCGAACCGAACGGCTCATGAAGGCTCTCTATCGCATCACGATGGTATCGTCAGAAGCCGAGACATTGGATGACTTTTACAGCCTGCTGCACACCATTCTCGGTGGTCTGATTCAAACCCCAAACATGTACATCGCCCTGCTAAATGATGATGATACAGGTTTCGACTACCCCTACTACTTTAATGAATACTATTCATCAGCTGAGCAACAACCCCATCTAATTCAGAAACTTGATAAAGAGCATCTGGCACAGGTTCTAGAGGCAGAATGCACACTGCGATTCAGTCACGATGAGAAACGACCTCACAATCGTGATCGTAACCCCATGTTCTCTTCTTGGTTAGGACTTCCTCTCAAAGATGAAAGACAGAAAACTATCGGGGTCCTGGTTATCTTGAGATACAACGTTGATGAGGATTTCAGCAATGAAGAGCGCAATTTATTGAACTATGTGGCGCAGCAGATTTCTTTATCAATGCAGAAACAGCATCAACAAATTGCACTATTAGATGCTCACAACGAATTACAATCGGCAAATAATCTCTTAGAGGAGCGTGTATCTGAACGAACCAAAGAGCTGATTCTGGCAAATGAGCATCTTCAGAAAGTGATCGAAGAGCGGCTCCTGGTAGAGGAAAAGTTAGCGCATGACGCATTTCACGATAGCTTAACTCAACTTCCGAACCGCGCCCTGTTTCTGGATCGTTTGAAGCAGTCAATTAGCAACAGAAAACGCAATAAGCATGACCGTTTCTCGGTATTATTTCTCGATCTCGACCGTTTCAAAGTCATCAATGACAGTCTGGGCCACTATATTGGTGACCAATTACTGATTGATATCGCAGGTAAGCTGCAAACCTGTGTAAGGCCTGGAGATACTGTGGCGCGACTTGGGGGTGATGAGTTCGCGATATTGCTCATAGATAAAGATAATAAAAAAGCGGCTGATTCTGTCGCTCAACGTATTGCTGAGGCTCTCTCGGGACCGATTGAGCTTGATGGGAATATGGTATTCACCTCATCGAGTATCGGAATCAATCACTGTGATGGCAAAATAAAAGAAGCCTCTGAGATCCTCAGAGATGCAGATACGGCCATGTATGAAGCCAAAGCGCGTGGCAAAGCTCAGACTGCTGTGTTTGATTCCAGCATGTATGATCGTGCGGTTAAGGTACTGAAGATTGAGAACGAACTACGACGTGCCTTGGATAAGGATCAAATCCAGGTTTATTATCAGCCAATTGTTGCCCTGGACACGAATCAGGTAATCGCATTCGAGGCGCTAGCCAGGTGGCATCACCCTAAGATGGGATGGGTAAGCCCAGTAGATTTCATCCCCATCGCTGAAGAGACGGGATTAATATCAGATATCGGACTGTTCATCCTCGAACATTCATTGCAACAAACCATGCAATGGCATGAGATGTTTCCATACTTTTCAGATTTGATGATTTCCGTCAATTTGTCGTCCTTCCAATTGGCGCAGAAAGAGCTGTATCAAAATAGCATGCAGATTATCGAGTCATGTCAATTCCCGCCAAAACAATTACGGCTTGAGGTGACAGAGTCACTGTTAATCGACAATTTCGACTCGGCGAAAGCGGTTCTGAATCGTTATGCGGAATCTGGCATTAAAATATTACTGGATGACTTTGGTACAGGTTACTCATCACTCAGTTATCTCCATCACTTCCCGATCCATGCACTGAAGGTGGATCGTTCATTTGTGAACGAAATGGAGAAGCGCGATGACAATATGGCCATCATTACAACCATCAAAACATTGGCTGAAAGTTTGAACATGGAGGTGGTTGCTGAGGGAATAGAGACCAATCAGCAACGTCAGATACTCAAGGATCTCGGATTTGAGTACGGCCAGGGTTACTATTTTGCCAAACCCATGCCGGCTGATGAAGTTAATCTATACCTAAAACAGAAAGCAAAGGACGACTAGCTTCTTTCCCGCTCGTTGTGAAACGATTGAAGTCGAAATCAAAGCTGCTCAGATAATCATTATTCTGGTAAATGCCAGGAATAAGGATCAGTTCATCCCGATGATAGACCGCGGGCATGTGTCCTCGAAGTAAAACCGGCAAAGCAACTTCCTTGAATAGACGCTTAACTCGCTTCTGCATACCGTTCACAGGGACGGTCATTTCCGCATCAATTTGTCTTATTTCTAGTTGATTGTGATCGATGGAATCCTGGAGATGCAGGAACAGACGCCATGCCGATGTCTGGAGCTGTGTATCACCAAGAGGCATCTCTGCTTCCATTGCTTGCCATAGGGGTGTGATTATTAGCAGGCTCCGACTGCGATGTAAGACACTCCCCTGCCAGCATAATTGTGGTTGAGCATCGCGTCGAGACGCAATAATCTCATCAAAAATTACGGATAATTTATCTGAACCAGGACTATGTAATCCAAGTTGGGTGTACCAGCCACGAATCAATTGGCTTTGAATGCTGCGAGGATAGCGTTGCAGGCGGTTAATGTCCATGACGTCAGGGGCACTACATACCTGTTGCAGTTCCCGGCTGATGAACCAATCGATGGCCAGTTTATCAGCACTCAAATGAGCCGAAGATTTGGCGATCAGTTCAATCGCATTTGGCCACATCTGTTTGAAAGCTGGAATTAGCTCATGGCGCACGAAATTTCGTCTGATTGCCGTGTCCTGATTGGATGGATCCTCGACCCAATCTAAATCATGCAGAGTAGCGTAATCCAGTATCTCCTGATAGCTTACGTCTAATAAAGGACGGTATAACGACATCTCACTCGTCAGACGATACTCAGGCATCCCAGACAACCCAGCCAGGCCCGCTCCACGCATCAGTTGAAGCAGAAATGTTTCGGCCTGATCCCGACAATGGTGAGCTGTGACCAGTACATCGTTTGTTGTTACATTCTGTTGCAATGCCAGATAGCGGGCCTCTCTGGCAGCCTCTTCTGGACTTTGCCTTGTCTCAGGATGAGCATCAACACGCACGGAGGTAAGAGGAATATCCAACATTTCACACTGCTGCTGACAGTGCAGTTGCCAGAAATCAGACTCTGACTGCAGTTGATGATTTACGTGGATCGCGGCGATTGTCAGGTGGGGATATTGTTGTCTCTGATTTGCCAAAGCGTGCAGTAAGACGTGGGAATCCATGCCACCACTATAGGCTATCCATAGGCAACGTGGCGAGCTATCAAAACTGGCACAAAACTGATTGACTCTGGATATAACTTGAGTCATCCCTATTGCTTATTCGTGGATCCCATAAGACATCAATTTATCGAATCGTGCCTGCATACGACTGTCTAATGTCTCATTATTGAGCTCACTGAGTTGAGTTAACAGCGTATCTTTTAGCGTATCAGCCATCTCTTTGGGGAATCTGTGAGCACCACCGAGTGGCTCATCGATAATATTGTCAATCAAGCCCAGTTCTTTCAATCGACGTGCAGTAATTCCCATTGCATGGGCCGCTTCCTGAGCTTTTTCTGCACTCTTCCAAAGAATCGATGCACAGCCCTCTGGCGAAATCACTGAATAGGTCGAATATTGCAGCATGTTGACACGATCGGCGACGCCAATGGCCAATGCGCCACCAGAACCACCCTCTCCGACCACAGTCGCGATAATTGGCACAGTCAATTCACACATAACCTTGAGATTTTTAGCAATCGCCTCACTTTGACCCCGTTCTTCTGCACCTATACCAGGATATGCGCCTGGTGTATCAATAAATGTAATGATAGGCAGGTTAAATTTTTCGGCCATTTGCATTAGCCGTAACGCCTTGCGATACCCTTCAGGTCGAGGCATTCCAAAATTACGTTTTACCTTTTCCTTGGTATCACGGCCCTTATGATGGCCAATAATCATTACCGGTTTATCACCAAGCCTCGCTAAGCCGCCGACCAGCGCCTTGTCATCTGCAAAGGCTCTGTCACCGCATAGTTCGTGGAAATCGGTACAGATTGAATCCACATAATCTAGTGTATAAGGACGTTGTGGATGGCGCGCCAGTTGAGCAATTTGCCAGGCATCAAGCTTGGAAAATATCTGCTTGGTTAAGTCGTGACTTTTAGTCTTGAGACGGTCGATCTCTTCAGAGATATTGATCTCAGAGTCATCGGTGACCAGGCGCAACTCATCAATTTGAGCCTCGAGTTCAGCAATTGGACGTTCAAATTCAAGGAAATTTAAATTCATCTGACTATTCTTTTTATAAAATCCTAAAAAGGTTGGCTATTGTAACGAAAATAACAGGCGACGTCAGTCTCCATTCACATCGTTAATCGTTTCCTGCTCATTTTTAAGCCATTGTAACCCTTCATCAAGCCTACGAAAAACTGTCATTTTGGCGTGTTCACTCTCATCCCGATATGCGAGGTAAGAGCGGATAATGCCGTACATGAAATTATCTTTAACCACCAAACAATATCGGTTCGGCTCTGTAAACAAATGCTTGCTATAGGCTGCCATTTCTTTCACTTGATCGTGTGTGAATGAAATTTTTCCCTTGCGTAAATCATAGCAGCGAAAATGATACAACTTCTCACTGGCGAGTCGATCCATGATGATGAGTGCTTCATCGTAGCTGATTTCGTCGAGAATCCTGATGAGAGTCAGGCCTTCTCGCTTGGTAATCGTATATTTGGAATCTAAAACTGCCATTTCTGATGTACTCGTTCATCTCCCTCAGGGATAGATAATCTCAACATTGTCTGCCATATCCTGAAGCCGCTCGAGGCACTCATCCGTGGGTTCGACAGCCCAGCTCTCGGGAAAATCTATTTCACATGCTGCCTCAGGTGTTTGATATGAGAGTCTGATTCTACAGCCACCATCACGATATGGTTGCAGAGTCTGAGCCAGTTGATCAACAAAATCCAGACTAACGGCGTCTGGACAACTTAGATGAATACACTTTGACTCTCTTTCTCTTATCTGGACGAAGTCCATCACTGAATGGACAGTCATGCTTAAACCGTCATTGAACTCATCGTAACTGACATCGCCTTCGAATATATATACCCTATCCCGGCTAAGAAGATGACCGAATTTTTGATAATTTTCGCTATAAATATTGGCGGCGAGTCGGCCACTGCGATCGTCCAAAGTTAAATTTGCCCAGCTCGCGCCAGATTTCGTTTTGCGAACACGCTGCTCGATGAGCAGTGCGGCGACACGAATCGTGTTACCGCGTCCTGTCGCCGTAAGCTGTTTCAAACGCCGAAGCCCTAGTTTATCCATTTCGGCCATATAGCGATTGATCGGATGACCCGTCAGGTAGAGCCCCAGTGTTTCTTTTTCAGCTCGCAGTCGATGCTCTTCTGTCCATTCTCGGACATCGGCGTAACGCTCTTCAATTGTTTCACCACCGCTAGGGCCTCCGAACATATCGGTCATCCCCTGCTCTTTGTCACGAGCGCGCTGATCAGCGCAGGCAATGGCATCTGCTAGGCTCTCGAATAGAACGGCTCGCGGTTGGCCGAAACTATCCATCGCCCCACCCTTGATCAAAGCCTCGAGGACGCGTTTATTCACCTTTCGAAGATCGACGCGCTGACAGAAATCATATAGATTTTTGTATGGGCTATCCTGCCGCCCCTCGACAATTGACTCAATGGCACCCTCTCCAACTCCTTTGAGTGCACCGATACCATAAATAATACGTTTACTGTCCGCAGGTACGAAACGATACTCTCCTCGATTAATATCCGGTGGGATGATCTCGAGTCCATTGAGCTGGCAATCATCAATATAGGTAACAATCTTATCGGTATTATCAAGGTCTGCCGACATGACGGCAGCCATGAATGCTGTTGGATAATGCGCCTTGAGCCAGGCTGTCTGATACGCTACCAGAGCATAGGCAGCCGAGTGAGACTTATTAAAGCCATATTCCGCGAATTTCTCCATCAGATCGAAGATCTGGTTCGATTGCTGCTCTGGAATATCTTTCTTTGATGCACCTTTGACGAATATCTGACGTTGCTCCTGCATCACCTCGATCTTCTTCTTGCCCATCGCACGACGAAGTAGATCTGCCCCGCCAAGACTATAACCAGCCAGAATCTGGGCAATCTGCATCACCTGCTCTTGATAGAGGATCACGCCGTAGGTGTCCTCAAGACATTCCTCTAGGTCGGGATGTGGATAGCTTACCTGCTCTCTGCCGTGTTTTCGATTAACGAAATCGACATCCATGCCTGATCCCAGTGGGCCAGGACGATAAAGCGCTACGAGTGCGACAATGTCCTCGAAGCGGCTCGGCGCTAACTTTTTAATGAGCTTCTTCATCCCTGGTGATTCTAACTGGAATACCGCCGTAGTATTGGCATCCTTAAGAAGCTGAAAAGAGGCATTGTCATCTAATGGCAGAGTATTTACGTCGAGTTTTTCGGGGCTATTCTCAAGTTGTTGTATCGATTGTACCGCCCAATCAATGATTGTCAGGGTACGCAGTCCAAGGAAATCGAACTTTACGAGACCAACCGATTCAACATCATCTTTATCGAATTGGCAGACCAGGTTCTCGCCTGATTCATCACAGTATAGGGGAGTAAAATCCGTCAGTAGCCCCGGTGATATAACCACGCCACCGGCATGTTTACCTGCTTGACGCGTTATCCCCTCGAGCTTGAGTGCCATGTCCCAGAGGTCTCGGAACTCTTCTTCATTGTCATAACGCTCTTTAAGTTTTTCTTCTTTCTCGAATGCTTTGCTGAGTGTAATGCCAAGCTCGAATGGGATTAATTTTGCGATCGAGTCAGTGAAACCAAAGGGATGACCCATGACCCGTCCGACATCACGAACAACTGCTTTGGCAGCCATAGTACCGAAGGTGATAATTTGTGAGACCGATTCACGACCATATTTCTGCGCAACATAATCGATCACTCTATCCCGACCGTCCATACAGAAGTCGACATCGAAGTCTGGCATAGAGACACGTTCAGGGTTTAGAAAGCGCTCAAAGAGTAAGCCATATTCGAGAGGATCTAGATCGGTAATTTCCAACGCATAGGCCACCAGTGAACCTGCTCCAGATCCGCGACCTGGTCCGACAGGAACATCATTATTTTTCGCCCATTGTATGAAGTCTGCAACAATCAGGAAGTAGCCCGGAAACCCCATATTATTGATGACATCGAGCTCAATCTGGAGGCGATCTTCGTACTCGGGTCGTTTCTGTGGTATTTCCTCTTCTGAGAAGAGTTGTAACAGTCGTTTATTAAGCCCCGCTCTCGATTCCTGTTCTAGGAATGCCTCGATAGACATGCCCTCAGGCACGGGGTAATCAGGCAAATAATTTTTACCCAGCTCTAACTCAACAGTACAGCGTTTAGCGATCTCGACTGTATTCTCTAGCGCCTCGGGGAGATCCGCAAACAGTTCGCGCATTTCGTCGGCCGATTTCAGATATTGCTGATTGGAATAGAGCTTTGGTCGTCGAGGATCGTCCAGAGTGCGCCCCATACCAATACAAATCCTTGCCTCGTGGGCGTCGAAATCATCCTGCTCTAAAAAATGTACATCATTGGTAGCCACCACAGCTGTATTTGAGCCATGCGCCATAGCGACCACTTGATGATTATAATCCTCCTCCTGTGGTCGACCCGTTCGTTGTAACTCAAGATAAAAGCGATCTCCTACCAATGCTTTCCATCGCCCCAGACTCTGACTCGCAATGTCAGGATGATTATGCAGCAAAGCCTGGCCGATGAGCCCTTCTTTACCACCCGATAGGATAATTAACCCTTCATGCCAATCATGAAACCAGGCAAACTGCACAATCGCACGACCTTGTTTCTGACCCTCGGTATAGGATTTGGATATAAGACGCGTTAAATTTTTGTAGCCGGTCAGGTTTTGACAGAGTAGTACGAGTCGGTAGACCTCATCTGATAGCTCACTATCCTGTATCCAGATATCCACGCCAATGATTGGTTTAATCCCTTTGGCAATGGCGGCTCGATAAAACTTTACCAGACCACAAATATTACTTTGATCCGTCATGGCAATCGCTGGATAATTTTGTTCGACACATCGCTGAATCAGGGGTTTATGGCGCAATATGCCATCGACCATAGAATATTCGGTGTGATTACGTAAATGTATGAAGCCGCTAGTCACTGTCATAAGTCGTTTAATTCAGACTAAGATCTAATTGTCTTTGTATTGGCGCGTAGCTGCGACGATGAATGTCGCAGATACCATGCGCTTCGATTGCATTCATATGATACTGGGTAGGATACCCCATGTGGCGATCAAATCCATACTGCGGATAAACTTTAGCAAGCGCCATCATCTCATGATCGCGACTTACCTTGGCAATGATTGATGCTGCACTGATTTCAGCCACCTTCAAATCGCCCTTAACGATTGCTTCAGCCGGGACTTTAAGCTCCGGGATTTTATTGCCATCTACCAGAACCTTTTCAGGTGTTTGAGCTAGTTCAGCGACCGCTCTACTCATCGATAGCAGACTCGCTTGTAGGATATTTATCCGGTCAATCTCCTCAACTTCGGCACGACCGATAGCCCAGCATACGGCGCGTTCTTTGATTTCCAGCGCTAGCTCTTCGCGTCGTTTTGCCGATAACTTTTTTGAATCAGTCAAGCCAATTATCCCATGATCAGGCCCTAGAATGACCGCAGCAGATACTACCGGTCCTGCCAGAGGACCTCGACCTACCTCATCGACCCCGGCAATCATTGTCGGCTTGCCTCAGCTGAGAAAAATTGTTTTGTGATTGCTCGTGCTGCAGTTTCTCCGCCTCCCCGTCTTAAGGACTGATGGATGGCATCATAATCCAGGCGTAATTGTGGCGTCATGCCATACTTTAAGGCACGCTTAACTTCATTCTCCAAGGCTTCAACAGTCGCATCGGATTGGATCAGCTCCGGGACGATTGGCGCATCTGATAGCAGATTAGGAAGCGAAAAATAACGCAAGTTAATCAAGCGGCGGTAGATGGCATAGCTCAGGCCGGATACTTTGTACGCGACTATCATCGGTCGTTTACACAGCAATGCCTCCAATGTTGCCGTACCAGAGGCCACAAGTATAACGCTGGAGGAGAGCATGATGTCACGCGTCTTATCCAGATGCAGTGTTGCGACAGGCGGATTCTCCATGCCATCGATATAAAACTGCAATTGATCACGAATGCGCTCATTTGCGCAGGCCACATTTGCCTTCAATGTAGGGTTGTCTTCCTGTAACTTGGCAACGACTTCTAAAAAAAGATGACCCAGGTGCTCTATCTCACTCATGCGACTACCTGGTAATACCGCCACGGCTTGATCATAAGTGGTCAATCCAAGTTCAGCCATGGATGCAGAGGGATCCGGGACCATCTCAAATTGCTCGGCTAATGGATGACCAACACAACAGACCGGTATCTGGTGCTGGTCGTAAATTTGCTCCTCAAATGGCAGCAAGGTGAGCATCAGATCGACATGCTTCTTAATCTTATGGATTCGTTTTTTGCGCCAGGCCCAGACCGAAGGGCTGACATAATGCACGGTCGGTATACCGGCTCGCTTTAACATGCCTTCTAGATCCAAGTTGAATTCGGGTGCATCAACACCAATGAAGAGGTCGGCTTGCCAGTCGATGAGTGTTTGCGCGAGCGTTTTACGCATAGCAATGAAATAACGTAGTTTCTTCAGAATTGCCCAGACGCCAATCACTGCCAGCTCTTCCATGGGATAATCACTTTGACAGCCAAGCGCCTGCATTTTTGGACCAGCGATGCCACGAAATTCTGCGTCAGGGTATTGTGCTTGTAGGGCCTGCATCAAGTCAGCACCGAGCGTATCACCTGAACTTTCACCGACAACAATGGCGATCTTGCGTGGACTGTTACTCATCTTCAGGAATAATTAGCGTATGATGCCGCGTGATGATTGTTTGATAAAATCAGAGATAATTGTCAGCTCAGTGGTTTCATTCGCAGCCGCATCGATTTCCTCAACAGCTCGCTGTAAAGACAGGTTCTTACGATAGAGCGACTTGAATGCTCGTTTGATTGCCAGTATTGCCTCGCTGCTAAAACCACGCCGCTTTAGGCCTTCGCTGTTGATTGTTCTTGGTACCGCTGGACGTCCCTCGACCATGACATAGGGTGGAATATCTTTGAGAATGACACTATTGATGGCGGAAAAAGCATGGGCACCGATGTGCACAAACTGATGAACCATCGCAAAACCACCAAGTATTACCCAGTCTCCGACATGAACATGGCCTGCGAGTGTGCAATTGTTAGCTAATATTACCTTGTTGCCAACCTGACAGTCATGCGCGATGTGGGTATAGCACATCACGAGATTATCAGAGCCTATTCTGGTTATCCCAGCATCCTGTGTCGTGCCTCTATGCACAGTACAACACTCACGGAACACATTATTGTCCCCAATGATTGTCTCAGTCGGCTCATCGGCATATTTCTTATCCTGGTTCGCCTCTCCAATAGACGCAAACTGATAAAACTGATTATTTTTACCAATCTTTGTGTGACCATTGATCACGACATGACTGGCGATGCTGGTGCCCTCAGCAATTGTGACGTTAGGTCCGATCACTGAGAAAGGACCAACAGAGACACTTTCGTGCAACTCTGCAGTGGGGTCTACTATGGCGGAGGGATGGATCACGTTAGACGATCTCTTTGTGTGCACACATTAGGTTTGCGGCACAGACCACCCTTCCATCCACCTTGGCTTCGGCCTCAAAGAACCAGATATCACGCTTACGATTCTTCTGTTTGACGTACAAATGCACGACATCGCCTGGCTCGACTGGGCGTTTGAATCGAGCCCCATCTATGCCTACAAAATAATACAGAGATTTGTCATCGGGGCGTCGGTCCATGGTCTTAAAGCCAAGTACACCGGTCGCCTGGGCCAGCGCCTCCAGGATCAAAACGCCCGGAAATACAGGCCGATTAGGAAAATGTCCGGTAAAGCAAGGCTCATTATAGGTAACATTCTTTACCCCATGTAGATAGTCACCAATCCGATAATCAATAACCTTGTCAATCAACAGAAATGGGTATCGATGCGGTAAATGCTCCAGGATACCGTGAATGTCCATCGATGAAAGTTCGTTATTATCTTGCTCAGTCATTATCTTTCTCTCTTTCTTCCTGCAGTAGTTTGATAGCCTGTTCTAATGATTTAACACGATCGTACAGGCTATCTAACTGATTGATCCTTGCCAGTTTGCGTTTCCATTGTTTTCCGGGTACCGCTACATCTCCCGAGGAATACACGCCCGGTTCTTTGATGGACTTGGTGACCAGTGAATTTACTGATACATGCGCGTTATCGCAAATAGTCAGATGACCGATAACACCCACTCGACCAGCCAGGGTTGTACCCTTGCCAATATGAGTACCACCAGCGACTGCGGACTGTCCTGCCATGGCTGAATTATCACCCAGACGAACATTATGAGCAATATGAACCTGATTATCCAATATCACCCCATCACCGATAATCGTATCACTCAGTGCACCTCGATCGATTGCTGAATTGGCACCCAGTTCGAAATCATCACCGATGGTAATTCCACCGAGTTGTGGGATCTTTACCCAACGACCATTTTCATTGGCAAAGCCAAAACCGTCGGAGCCAATCACAGCACCACTGTGGATTAATGCCCTATCACCTATCGTAACATCATGGTAGATGCTGACCAATGGATGTATCAGGCTATTCTCTCCGATGCGGCTGTTCTGGCCGACGTACACCTGTGAGCCAATGCATGTATTGTCTGCGATGCAGGCACCGGTGGCGATAACCGTGTGCGGGCCGATTGCGACATTGTCACCAATCGACGCATCTTCTGCGATAACAGCCGTCGGATGAATCCCTGTCGCTGGTTTCGGTATATCTGCGAGATATTGAGCCGCCTTGGCATAGCCAAGGTACGGATCACGCATCACCAAATAATTTCCAGTCGCTTCAGTAGCGTACTCGGCTGTGGTTATCACAGCAGAGGCGTTTGATTGTTTCAGGTAGGGTAGGAAAGATTTGCTATTGAGAAAAGCGATTTCGCCCTGTTTGGCTTCTCGAAGATCGGCAATTGCATGAATGATGCAATCTTTATCACCGAGGCATTTCGCTCCGATAATTTCTGCCAGATCTCCGAGACTAACCATAGGCTCATAGAACCAATACTTACTTGAAGTTTGGCTCCGACATCAATGCGATGACTTTATTGCTAATATCTAGCGTCTGACTAACAAATGCTGCTGACTCTGCCTGCAAAACGAGATCCAGATTCTCATTGCTAGCAACCTGGTCAATGGCCTTTTTAGTCAAAATAAGCAGTTTACGTTGCTCTTCTTCATTACGTTGCTTGAAATCTTCCTGCAGTGCTTTCTGCTTTAGCTGGAAATCAGCACCTTTGGCTTCGATGTTACGAACCAACTCAGTCATCTGGACGTTCGACATCGTCATAGCATCGTTTTGACGTTGTTCAGTCAGCTTGACGATTTCTTCTTCTAACGCTTTCAAAGAATCACCACGCTCTTTGAATTCACTTTGTAAGGTTACTCTAATTGCTTCTCGCTGTGGTGTATTCGCAATCACAGCACGCACATCTACAACACCAATTTTCGTTTCGGCCGCATAGCTTGCGCCAGTGAAAAATGCCAATGCCAGTACAGTTAATACTAAGCGTTTAATCATGTCTATCTCCATCATGTTTAATTCAGTTTAAGTTTAAAAAGTTCGCCCTATATTGAATGAGAACGTTTCCGTCTCATCCTGTTCCTCTTGTTTTAAAGTTTTTGAAAGCGAGAAAATCAGTGGTCCCATCGGGGAAACCCATTGTATCGAAAATCCTGCCGATGCGCGATAAGTACCTGGATCCGAAAAATCAGGTATTCTACCAAATTGCTCTGGTGCCAACACTGAATATCGATCCAAATCGAATTTTGTATTCCAGACATTTCCGACATCAATGAAGGCGCTCGTTCTGACTGAACGATTATCCTCAGCAAACGGGGTCGGGAAGATCAATTCAATACCGCCGAGCGCTCGTGCGTTACCACCCACTGATCGTCGACTAATCGTTACCGTATCGAATTCAGATGGTAGCGGAACGGATATGGGTTCGTCACGTGGATCCGTCGAGGGAATACTTGGACCAAAGGTCGGCAAGCGGAAGATTTCTCTAGGACCGATTGTGTTTCTATCGAAACCACGCATGGTTGAGGAGCCACCCGCATAGAAATTCTCAAAATAAGGTAAAGCTGCATTTCCATTTCCACTACCGTCTCCGTAGGCATCACCGAAGGACAGGTTCGCTTTGAACAAGAAACTCCAGCCGCGTGCGATTGGGACGTAGTGATCGATCTTATAGTTTATTTTGTAGTATTCCATGTCACTGCCGGGTGCAGAAAAATCGATAGCCAGCGTTTGCGATGTTCCATCATCTGGATATAAACCACGGTTCAATGAGTTCTGCAACCAACCAACATTCATCGTCAGAATCGTGAAATTGTAGGTCGGATCTGCTTCGATATCCTGACCAACGGATTCATAGAAAGAACGTATTTGCTCTGAGACAGGCGAGCCACTCTTGAGTTCAGAGTCCTGAACGCCAATACCAAAACTTAATCGCGTTATCTCATTGATGGGTATACCGTATGTCAGGCTAGCTCCCAAACTATCCAAAGACTGACCTGCAATTCGCAACGCACCAAAATCGGTTTTTCGAATATAGGCGCCAAATCCTCGCGAAATCCCGTCTACCGTATGGTAGGGGTCAGTATAATTAAAACTGATCGTCTGAAATGCTTTTGAGGTATTCAGGGACAATGCGACCTGATCACCAGAGCCTCTAAAGTTATCTTGAGACAGGTTGGCATTTAAGATCAAACCCTGTAAGTCTGAAAAGGCTAGACCACCGCCAATTGAGCCGGATGGGCGCTCCTTGACATCAAAGTTGATATCAACCATGTCATCGCTTCCGGCAACTTTCGGCGTCTCGACATTTACCTCTTCCAGATACGGCAGACGTTCAAGTCGTAATTTGGAGCGTTCAACCAGATCCGTGGACATGGTGCCGCTCTCCATCAGACGCATTTCACGACGCAAGACGTGATCATCTGTCTTCATGTTACCGGCAAAATTAATGCGGTTTATGTAGGTTCTCTTGGATGGATCGATGAAAATCGTCAATGCCACTTCCTTTGCCTCTTCATCGATGTTCGGCAAAGTCTGAATATTAGGAAATGCATAACCCCTGTAGCCTAATAAACGGGTAATACTTTCCTCAGCGTAGGTAACTATCGCACCAGAATAGGTGTCACCCGGCCTGATCGGGATAATTGATCGCAGGGTTAGATCGTCAATAATGGTGTCACCGGTGAAACTCAACTCGCTGACTTTATAGATGTCTCCCTCATCAATATTGATTGTGATGTAAACACCATCTCTCTCAGGTGTGATCGCCACCTGGGTGGAAACAATTTCCATCTTTAGATAACCACGGTCCAGGTAGAAAGAGGACAGGGTTTCTAAATCACCCGCCAGTTTCTCCTTGGCATACTGATTATCATCGCTAAACCAACTTAACCAGCCTCCCGTGGTCAATTCAAACTGAGTCAGTATTTCCTCTTCGTCGAAGGAGTTATTGCCAACAATGTTGATCTTCTTGATCAACGCCGCACTGCCCTCAACGATATTAAATCTGATGTCGACGCGATTACGCGGTAACCTGACAATTTTGTGTTTTACCTTAACGCTGTACTTTCCATAGGCAAAGTATTGTCTTTCCAGATCCTGGCTAACACCCGATAAAAGAGCGGGATCGAGTACCTCACCTCTGGCCAGACCGCTGGAACGTAGTCCTCTTTCGAGATCTTCGGTTTTGATCGCCTTGTTACCATCGAATGTAAGCGATGAAATGGTCGGTCGCTCGGATACCTTGATGTACATGATTGAGCCATCATGTAAAATCTCGATATCGTCGAATGATCCTGACTGATAGATGCCTCGAATAATCGTTGGGATCCGTGATTCATCGATCGTTTCGCCAACTCGTATATTCAGGAATGTGAAAAACGTACCTAATTCGACACGTTGTAACCCAACTACTTTAATCTCTGATATTTCAAAAGAAGTTACATCGGACTTCGGTGCAACTGCTTCTCCTGCGTGCGCCTGAATACCTGACAGGATCAGGGTCATTAGGAGCAAACAATACCAACCGTTTTTATTACGCCAACTCATGTGTGTCGATAACTACCAATTCTTTTTATTACTAAGCTATTAAGAGAGCTATTCACCAAAATAGTTCCAAATAAATAAAGCCATCTCCGTGCCTGCCTAGGAGAGGCGACTAATATCATTAAATATACTGAATACCATCAGACTCAAGACCATCAGGAGTCCAATTCGGAGGCCAATTTCCTGCACTGATTCCGACAATGGCTTGCCCCGAATCAGTTCGATGAGATAATACAACAGATGGCCGCCGTCGAGAACCGGAATTGGTAAAATATTAATAATTCCTAGGTTAACGCTGATCATTCCAAGAAAACTAAGGAAAAATACGAATCCATAGCTCGCATAGGTGCCTGCGCCCTCTGCGATGGAAATTGGCCCACTCAAATTTTGCGGCGACACATCACCGGTAAATAACTTGCCTATCAAGCGAAAACTAAGGGTCGTGATCTCCCATGTTTTTTCAAGCCCCTGGCCGATGGCAGCGAATAGTGGATACTGCTGTGTATGCCGCATGGCTTCGATGCGCGCTCGATCGTCATCTGTCCAGTTCCAATCAGGGATAGAAACACCGAGATAGCCAATTTTCTGGCCATTTTCTTCGCGGCTACCAATCAATACATCCTGGGTAATTGTTTGGCCATTGCGAATAATCTCCAAAGACATGGTTTGATCAGGATTTTGACTGATAACACCTACTAACGCATTCCAATCGCTAATCACTTGACCATTGATACTCACAATCTGGTCATTTTTTTCTAGTCCTGCACGCTCAGCAGCCTCTCCAGACGATAAATTGCCAAGAATGGCTGGTACTCTGGGCCTCCAGGGAGTTAATCCTAGACTGCCTAATAGGTCAGGCCGTTTGGGATCGACTTCCCAGGCGTTGAGATCCAGACGATAATCCCTTTTTATCGATTCATCATCATGATTCACACGCAATAGCAATTCGCCTGACTCACCCATACGACGTGCAATCGCATGATTGACATCTTCCCAACTCTCGACGGAACGGCCATCGACCGTATGGATCAAGTCCCCCTCACGCAAACCCGCTTGATATGCAATACTAGACTCAGGCACTAGGCCAACATAGGGCTTCAATGCAGGAACACCCAACATATACATCCAGATGTAGACCAGGATAGCCAGAATAAAATTAGCAATCGGACCTGCAGCTACAATAGCAATTCGGGCAGCAACGGGCTGCGTATTAAACGCGACTGAGCTTAACTCTGGAGGGACATTACCCTCGCGCTCATCCAGCATTTTTACATAGCCACCGAGTGGAATCATGGCAATACAGTATTCAGTGCCATCTTTAGCCGTGCGTGACCAGATTGCCTTACCAAATCCAACCGAGAATTTGAGCACCTTGACACCCATTTTTCTGGCTACCCAGTAGTGACCAAACTCATGAATTGTGACCAATATTCCCAGGGCCAGGATAAATGAGGCGATATTCCATAAAATCGACATCATGATTTAATGTTCCTTATCCACTCATCAGCGACGTTACGGGCCTTCTCGTCTGCTGCGAGAATCGCTTCCAATTCGCGAGCAGTGGTTTGCTCAACAGTGTCCATGACATACTCAATGACATCTGTCATCGCCAGGAATTTCAGCCGTCCATCCAGAAACGCTGCCACAGCCTGCTCATTTGCGGCATTGAGAATCGCTGGTGCAGTACCGCCCGCACTCATCGCCTGCTGGGCTAGTTTTATTGCTGGAAAACGTTCTGTATCTGCGGGTTCGAAATTCAGTGCGCTGATTTGCGTGAAGTCTACCGACCCAACGCCTGCACTTATTCGCTCCGGATAGCCGAGGCCATAAGCAATCGGGGTGCGCATGTCCGGTAGGCCCATTTGCGCAAGCACTGAACCATCCCGATACTGGACCATCGAATGTATGATGCTCTCGGGATGTACCAGTATCTCAATCTGCCCAGCGCTTGCAGAGAATAACCAACAGGCTTCGATGTATTCGAGCCCTTTGTTCATCATGGTCGCCGAGTCGACAGAAATCTTCGGCCCCATACTCCAGTTTGGATGCGCAATGGCTTCCTCTGGGCTAATCGAGGCGAGCGTTGCGCGTTCTTTGTCTCGGAATGGCCCACCTGAACCGGTCAGCAATATTTTCTCGATACCCAGCTCTGCGAGAGTGTGAGTTCCGTTAATCAATGCACTCGCATGAGTCTCTGGCAAGCATTGGTAAATGGCATTATGCTCACTGTCGATTGGAATTAATGTCGCATCGGTCTGACGAATTGCAGACATGAATATATCACCCGACATGACCAACGACTCTTTATTAGCTAATAGAACCTGTTTACCCGAACGTGCTGCAGCCAGACTGGACTGTAATCCCGCTGCGCCGACAATCGCACACATGACGATATCTACATCCGACGCACTGGCAACATCGATCAAACCGGTATCACCATGTAATACCTCAATATTGTAACCAGAGAGTCGTTCACGCAAAGATTCCGCCGCTATGGCATCACACATTACCGCATAGTGCGGCTGATATTGGATACACTGCTCATACAGCTTATCCACCTGCGTATTAGCTGTCAGAGCGAATAGCTGATATTTATCAGGATGCCGGCTAATAACGTCGAGTGTGCTAACACCGACGCTACCTGTAGAGCCTAAAATAGAAATTGATCGCACTACTTAATTCCCAATACCGAAAATCCTAACAAGGCGATAGGTAGTACGGCGAGTACACCATCGATGCGGTCGAGTATTCCACCATGCCCGGGTAGGATACGTCCAGAATCTTTCTTACCAGTGAGTCGTTTAAAAATACTCTCAGTCAAATCGCCCACCACCGAGAAAGCCACAATTATGACGGTTAGGCCAACTAATGGTAACCAGTCATCACGACTAAAATGTAACAAATAGAATCCAGCGAACAGCACCATTAGAGCGAGTAACGTCCCTCCCACTACGCCTTCCCAGGTCTTTTTGGGACTGATCTTGGGAGCAAGCTTAGTCTTACCGAGAGACTTGCCGGCGACATATGCACCGGTATCGGCAGCCCATATCAACAGAAGGACAAATAGCAATAATTTGGCACCATGCTGTGGATCGAATGCGATGCTCATTGAACGAACGCCAACAATGCCCACCCAAGCAGGTAATAACATCAACCAGCCAATTGGGATCACAAAGAATGCTCTGGACACGATAGCTGTGCTGATACCCGGATAGGCGACCAGTAAAACGACGGCAAAAAGCCACCAGGCAATGCCCATGAGTAACACATTGAGCGCCATTTGATTTGGCGTAAATAACTCAGTCACGAGGTCAGGCAGAATAAAACCATGCCATAGGGTCATAGGTAATGAGGATAGTTGTATTCCCCACATCAGCAGTACAATCGAAAATACATAAAGAAAGCGCAGTCGTTTCTTATCTGTAAACAATCCCGACCACTCCCAGGCAGCGGTACATATGATTATTCCCACGACGACGGCAAACAGCTCTATGGCCAAATGGAAAATCGCCAATATAACCAGAGGCAATAAGACTAACGCAGTGATGATTCGGTCCCATGGCATTAGTTCACCTCCTGCTCAATTTGTAATCCAGTTTTGCCAAAGCGGCGCTGACGCTGACTAAACGAGGCGAAAGCTTCGAGGAGTTCCTGCTTGCTAAAATCTGGCCAGAAGGTATCGGTAAAATACAGTTCGCTGTATGCGAGTTGCCAGATTAAGAAGTTACTGATCCGATGCTCACCACCCGTTCTTATGTAGAGGTCTGGATCAGGGACATCAGACAATTGGGTGTGATCATGAACCACTGCTTCATTAATCTCTTCTAACTGCAATTGTCCCGACTGTACCGCAGTACAAATTGATCGACTCGCCTCGGTAATATCCCAACGACCACCATAATTCGCTGCAATATTCAGACGCATCGCATCGCAATGATCCGTCAATTGTTCTGCTTTAGTAATTGCTTTTTGCAAGTTGGCAGGAAACCGGCTGCGATCGCCGATTACTTTTATTTTGATATTATTTTCTAGCAGCTTCTTCGATTCTCTCGTCAATCCTTCAACGAACAGGCGCATCAGATATGATACTTCCTCTTCTGGCCGCTTCCAATTCTCACTGCTGAACGCAAACAGCGTTAATACTTTCACCCCTGCTCTCGCACAGTCTTCAAGAATTTGGCGAGCAACATCCATCCCAGCTTTGTGTCCCTGCATGCGTTTCTTATTACGCGCAATCGCCCAGCGACCATTGCCATCCATTACAATGGCAACATGATTCGGGATAGTTAAATTAGCACTTGGATTAGTCATGATATGTTAACGAAAAACGCCGCGAAGCAGATGCGACACGGCGTTTTAGATTGCATGATAAGTCATCAGACTTCCATCAACTCGGCTTCTTTTTCCGCTAGAAGCCGATCGATCTCGGCGACATGCTTATCCGTTACCTGCTGGATAATATCTTGCGCCTTGTGGTCGTCGTCTTCAGTAATTTCTTTTTCTTTCAGTAATTCCTTGATTGTACTGATGGCATCACGACGGATATTTCTAATCGCTATACGAGCACCCTCGGCCTCGTTCTTGACAATCTTAATAAGATCTCTGCGACGTTCTTCCGTTAAGGGAGGGAGTGGAATTCTGATATTCGTGCCAGCGGTATTTGGATTTAACCCGAGATTGGCGTTCATAATCGCCTTCTCAACGGCAGTAACAATGGATTGCTCAAAAGGCTGCACCATTAGGGTCCTAGAGTCCTGAACACTGATGTTAGCTACCTGATTTAGAGGGGTATCCGCTCCGTAATACGGAACCATGATATGCTGAAGTAGGGAAGGATGCGCTCTTCCTGTCCTGACCTTTGTTAAGTCTCCAATGAAGGACTCTATGGACTTACCCATGCGCGTTTCTGCGTCTTTTTTTACGTCCTCAAGCACGATTATTCTCCTGATTTACGGGTGATACGAGTACCTTCCACTTGCCCAGATACGATGCGTCTTAAGGCACCTTCTTTGTTCATATTAAAGACCCGCATATGTTTGTCGTGATCGCGCGCCAGACAAAAGGCTGTTGTATCCATGATCTTTAGCTCCTTACGAAGCGCCTCATCATAGGTAATCGCATCAAGCATGACAGCATCGGGGTTATGAACAGGATCGGAATCATATACACCATCGACTTTGGTTGCCTTGATGAGTAGATCCGCACCGATTTCAATGCCGCGTAAGGTAGCAGCCGAGTCTGTCGTGAAGAATGGATTGCCAGTACCCGCACAAAAAATAACGACATGGCCAGAATTCAGGAATCGATTCGCAAAGCGATGATCATAGTTTTCGCAAACGCCTGATAACGAAATAGCAGACATTACCCGGGTAGGCGTACCTGCTCTTTCAAGTGCATCCTGCATTGCGAGTGCATTCATCACTGTTGCCAGCATCCCCATATGGTCGCCGGCAACGCGATTCATTCCTGCTTTCGCAAGCGCCTGGCCACGGAACAAGTTACCACCGCCGATAACCATCCCGAGTTGGAGTCCTTCTGAAACTAACTCGGTGATTTGCCCAGCCATTTGATCGATAACTTTGGTATCAAAACCAAATGACTCCTGTCCCATGAGTGCTTCACCACTCAGTTTTAACAGAACACGTTTATAGGCAAAGTTGCTATCGGCCTCACTCATGGTATTAGTTTCCTTTAACTTGCGCCATTACCTCAGCTGCGAAATCTTCTTGTTTCTTTTCAATCCCTTCACCGACTTCATAACGAATAAAACCAGTTACCTCGGCACCGTGAGACTTTAACAGATCTGCCACAGAAGTCGAAGGATCTTTAACAAATGGCTGACCAGTCAGGCTGACCTCTCCCAGGAATTTTTTCAAACGACCACCAATCATTTTCTCAATGATGTTATCTGGCTTGCCGCTTTCTTTGGCCTGAGCGATAAAGATTTCTTTTTCCTTCGCGATGACATCTTCTGAAACCTGGTCTTCTGTCAGGAATTGTGGGTTACTGGCGGCCACATGCATGGCAATGTCATTAGCCAGAGTTTCGTCTCCACCATTCAGGGCTGCGATGACACCAATACGCCCACCATGAATGTATGAAGCGGCGTTGCCGCCATTAAGAGGCAGTACTTCAACACGGCGTACTTGAATGTTTTCGCCAATCTTTGAAACCAGTGCCAGGCGAGCATCTTCGACAGACTTGCCATCAATTTCGATTGCATTTAGCGCTTCGACTGAAGTGGTTGCATTCGCCAGAGCAGCATCCGCTACCTGATTACCAAATGCGATAAAGCTCTCGTCGCGAGACACGAAGTCTGTTTCGCAGTTAACTTCAAGGATGACCGCATTAGAATCATCTGCACGAGCCAGAATGACTCCTTCAGCAGCGATACGACCAGCCTTCTTAGCAGCCTTGGCCTGTCCTGATTTACGCATATTCTCGATCGCAACTTCGATATCACCGTCAGTTTCGACCAGTGCTTTTTTACATTCCATCATGCCTGCGCCGGTTCTATCACGCAGCTCTTTAACAAGTGCAGCAGTAATTGCCATTAGTATTTCCTCAATAGATAAATAATGTATTCAAAAAAGGGGGCCTCGCCCCCTTAAAAAAATCTGCGTTAACGGGTCGTTACGCTTTTTCTTTTGCGTCAGCCTCTTCAGCAGGTGCTTCAGCTTCAGCAGGAGTCTCTTCAACGTCATCTGCTTTGGCTTCTTCTGCCTTGGGTGCTTCTGCCTTATCAGTCGCTTCTTCAGCAGGTGCTTCTTCTTTCTTAGCAACCTTCTTCACTTTAGTCGTCTTAGTCGCCTTCTTTTTGGCTTTTACTTCGACCTTAGGAGCTTCTTCAACAAATTCATCAGACTCTTCACCCTCAGCTACCTGAATAGAGTTGCGTGCCTCAATGACAACATCCGCAGCACACTCAAGGTAAAGTTTGATTGCACGTATCGCATCATCGTTACCCGGAACGATGTAGTCAACGTTATCAGGGTCAGAATTGGTATCGACCACAGCAATCACTGGAATACCCAGCTTGTTGGCTTCAGCTATTGCAATTTTCTCATGATCGGCATCGATGACGAATAACGCATCAGGCAGGCCGCCCATATCTTTGATACCACCGATACTACGCTCGAGTTTGTCCATCTCGCGACGAAGCAGTAACGCTTCTTTCTTGGTAACACGCTCGAAAGTGCCATCTTCGCTGGCCGTTTCAAGATACTTCAGGCGTTTGATTGACTGACGAATGGTCTTGTAGTTGGTTAACATACCACCTAACCAACGTTTGTCGACAAAGAACTGGCCGCAACGACTGGCTTCTTCACGAATCGCTGTTCCGGCGGCACGCTTTGTACCAACAAATAGAATCTTGCCACGCTTTGATGCCACGGAACTCAGGTAGTTCATCGCTTCCTGAAACATTGGTAAGCTGTGTTCGAGATTAATGATATGAATTTTATTTCGCGCGCCAAAGATAAAAGGCTTCATCTTTGGGTTCCAGTAACGGGTTCTGTGTCCAAAATGAACGCCCGCCTGCAACATGTCACGCATTGTGACTTTGGCCATGTTTATTTCCTCTTGGGTTAAGCCTCCGCTCATCCCACGATTTCAACCCGAAGGCACCCAGAAATGTGTGTCGATAAGCGTGTGAATTTAGTTAAATTTGCCTGCACAATTGCAGAGCGCGCGATTTATACCATAATGACCTGAAATTAACAACAATTTGTCGTAAAAAATGCACTTTATTAGCCGCTTTGCCCTTATTCGTACTGCTATGGCTCTAAAGTACCATTTTGGTTGCGATAAAACTTAGTCACTATTCCAACATAAGATTCAGAGGCAATATATGTACATTATCACTCGCACTGTCATCATGTTTACCCTTCTCGCCGCCACGTTTTCCGCGGTGGGGTCTGAGATTAGGCAACTGAATGAATTTGGTGACAATCCTGGGAACTTGTCAGCCACCTTCTTCAAACCAGCTGACAATACAGATTCATTGGTCGTTCTACTGCATGGCTGTGGCCAGAACGCAGAATGGTTAGCCGACCATACCGGCCTACTTTCCGGCAGTAAGCGTGAACAGTTTGCTCTGTTGCTGCCACAACAGGATAAATCGAATAATATACAGCTCTGCTATAACTGGTTTTCGCCTGCTGATCATCTAGCTGGACAGGGCGAGACAGCAAGTCTCATCAATATGATCGAAACAGCCCGTAAACAATCAGGAGCCAATAAGATTTATATCGTTGGACTCTCAGCTGGTGGCGCAATGGCAACCTCATTAATTGCCCAGTACCCATCGACATTCAGGGGGGCTGGCATCATAGCGGGGGTTGGATATCCATGTGCTGATACCTTGGTCAAGGCGCTTTCCTGCATGAAAAGTGGTTCAGCCTATGAAGCACAGAAACTCGCCGATATAGTCAAACAATTACACACAAAACCGATGGTCTGGCCAAATATTAGCCTATTCAGTGGTTCTATGGATGCCATTGTTAGTCCTATCAACTCGCGTCAAATGTATGACCAGTGGCAACTAATCATGAATACCAATGCGAGCGTCTCCATACCAGAGATACCTGACGGAATCTCTGTCGAGCGCATGCAAAATGAATCCAACAAATCATTTATCGAACTGATAATGATTGACGGTATTGGCCATGGATGGCCAATTAATTCGCAGGCAACTAATGCGGGGAAAGCAGCCCCATTTGTACTTGAATCACCGATTAATGTGACCGATTACTTGATCGATGTTTGGGGCATATAGAGATAAATATGAGCCATACTACTATCGTACAGCATTTTTATCCTGCTAACTGCGCTACAGTTTGCTACCGATGATTGATACTCAATGATAACTCGATGGGATAAACCAATGAAAAAGAATTATATCAAGTTAACAGCACTGGCACTGGCAATCAGCACCAGTCTAGTTCCAGGGCATTCCTTAGTGGCTGAGGAAAACGAAGCCGATGACGAAGGGCTGCTAGTCGTGACAGTAACCGCCAGAAAGTCTGCGGAAAACCTTCAGGAAGTGCCTGTCGCAGTCACCGCGATAAGTGGCGCTGAGTTAACTGAGAAAGGGGTTGCTGTGTTAACAGAATTACAGCAATTCTCTCCAAACACCACGTTACAGACGAGCCGCGGCACGAACTCCACGCTGACTGCATTCATCCGTGGTGTTGGGCAGCAGGACCCATTGTGGGGTTATGAGCCAGGCGTGGGTATCTACATCGATGATGTTTATGTCGCTCGTCCTCAAGGGGCCGTACTGGATATATTAGATGTCGAACGTATCGAAGTATTACGTGGTCCACAGGGAACGCTATATGGTAAGAACACCATTGGTGGTGCAGTTAAATATGTCACAAAGACGATGTCAGGCGACACGGAATTTGACGCCAATGTGACATTTGGCAGCTATAGTCAGGCCGATGTTAAATTATCTGGCCAGATCCCACTAGTTGCTGACAAGCTCTATGTTGGTTACGGATTCGCTAATCTGACCAGAGATGGGTTTGGAGAGTTCCTACAGGTTGCTGATAACCTTGGGACCCAAGATAGAGAAAATTACAACAAGGACCTGACCGCAGCAAGACTCACAGTAGAGTATCGTGCATCGGATGATTTATTCATGCGATTGAGTTGGGATTCGACGCAGGATGATTCAAACGCCAAGGGTGGTTATCGTTTATTGCCCAGTATTTTGGTCGACGCACCCGTACCAGACAGCGTCTATGATTCCTACACGAGCATGCCTACATTCAATTCAGTAGAATTAGATGGCCTAAGCTTTATGGTTGATTGGTCATTGAATGATGAGACATCTCTAAAGTTCATCAGCGCGTCGCGAGAAAGTTACTCAGATACCAATATCGATTTCGATAACACGCCTCTGGATGTATTCGATGTCCCAGCCTTCTATGATGATGAAAATACTAGTCACGAGTTACAGCTGACGCATATCGCCGACGACTACAGACTTGTTGGTGGTTTATACATGTATGATGGCGAGTCGTGCGGACACTTCGACGCCATCCTCGGCTTCCTGGGTCGCGCCGCCTTCTCAACACCGGGTTTAACACGTGAGGTGACTGGCTGTAATAACTCAAATAGTCAGGCGATCTACGCTCAAGGCTCATTTGATTTGACTGACAAGTGGTCATTAACGGTTGGCGCACGTTACACCAATGAAGAAAAGGACGCTTATGTTAATAACGGCCTGGCGTTTGAAAATGTCTACCCACGTGATGGCTGGATACCCGGCTATACGCGCGGCTCGGTAACCTTCCCTCGCGTATTGGGAACAGACACTGATAATGACGGCATTCTCGATGCACCAAAATCTGATAGTTGGGATCGGTTCACACCACGAGTTGGCGTTGAGTATCAAGTAGATGCAGACACCATGGTTTTTGCCAGCTATTCACAGGGATTCAAGTCTGGCACGTTTAACCCTCGTGCGACAGTGAATGAGGATAGTGCAAACCCTGAGATTGTTGATTCCATTGAGATTGGAATCAAGAAAGATTGGGATGATACAGTCCGAACTAACATCACTTTCTTCTCGATCGACCACAAGGACCGTCAGTATATTACTGTAACGCCAGATCCTAATGATTCGACTGTTCTGAATCAGAATCTGGGTAACATCAAAGGGTCGACGGTAGACGGTATCGAAGCGGAAATTACTATCGCTGCTTCTGATGAATTAACATTCGATTTCGCTCTGGGATACCTGGACGGTGAAATCGAGGATGACCCTACGATTGCAACACCGCTGGTCGGACTATCCAACACCCCCGAATACACGATGAATCTTGCGGCGAATTATATCATCGACTCTGAAGTGGGATACTTCGTCATCAATGCCAATTACTATTATCGTGATGATTACATCCTGTTCGAAGATAGCACGCTATTACAGCAAGATGGTTATGGCATGTTCAACCTAGGTGTGAGTTGGGAAAGTACAGGCGGTAATTGGTACGGCGGTCTATATGCCAAAAACGTGACCGATGAAGAATACCAAATTGGTGGCTATAACTTTGTCGCTGAGGATGGTGCGGGTGGATTCCTGCCAGGTTTAGGCGGTGATACAACTTTGATTGCTTATTACGGCGATCCTGCCACCTATCATCTTACGATCGGGTACCGATTCTAAACACGAACTCCCCAAGTATGGACTAATAGATTTGGTCCGGAAGAGCTGGCGAAAGCCGGCTCTTTTTTTTATTATGATTTTTTATCAAACTCTTTTGTTAAAACTCTTATTTTTAAAGTGAGAAAACTCTGGGACGAAACATGTCAGATGCAACTGTTGTCATAGCCGATGATCATCCGCTTTTCAGAACCGCGTTGAAGCAAGCCATACATCAATGCCTGGCAACTGATAACATACTTGAAGCAGAAAATGTCAGTGAGTTACTGGCAATTATCGAAGCGAATCCACAACTCGAATTGGTATTCCTCGATCTGCATATGCCAGGGAATAATGGCTTCACCGCTCTGACACAGCTTCAGAATCATCATCCCGATCTGTTAGTCATCATGGTGTCATCAGATGATGCCGCTGAAATCATTCAACGCGCCATTGACTTTGGTGCTGCTGCATTTATCCCCAAATCGGCCGATTTAGATGTTATCGCTGAAGCAATTAATGAAGTTATGAATGGACAAATCTGGCTGCCGGAGGCGATAGACCCAACATCGAATAGCGATCGTCAAGCCAATCAGAAGCTCGCCCAACAACTCGCCGGACTCACACCACAACAATATGTGGTGCTCTCCTGCATCGCGGATGGCCAATTAAACAAGCAAATTGCCTATGACCTTGATATCAAAGAGACGACGGTTAAAAAACATGTCTCTGCAATTCTAGAGAAACTCGGGGTATCGAACCGTACCATGGCCGGAATGCTGTTCCAGCAACTAAAGTTAAAGGGTTGAGGACCTCAACTGCTTCATAATGAGTTTACGTAGGGCGAGGGATTTGATCGGTTTACGGATAAAACTAAAGTTCGCATCACTCACAGACTCTCGCAATCGCTCTGAGGCATCGGCCGAGCAAATAATAACCGGAATATCAGCACTAGATTCGCTGATTATCTGAGCAGCGAGCGAGATACCATTCTCTCCATCATCCAGATGGTAGTCGGCAATCACCACATCGGGTTGAATCGCTCGCTCTCGTGACATCGTAAACCACTCCTCTCCCGAGGTAACTGCGATGACTGTATCAGACCACTGTGCCAACTGCTGTTTCAGTGCTTCAAGCAGCAGGGTGTCATTGTCGATGATCAGTATCACGAGATCTCGTAGCGGCTCTCCTTGCCGAACAATGTCTTCACCCAGTCTGGATGAATCAGATCGCATCGTTTTGCTAATGGGTTCTGACACCAAGGGCAATTCCAGATAAAACATAGACCCCGTCCCTTCGATCGACTTTAGACCCAATCGTAAACCGAGTAACTTCGCAATCCTTTCTGAGATTGTTAGGCCCAGTCCAAGCCCCGGAACTTCTCGGTTTTGTTCCAGACGCTCAAACTCCTTAAAAATGATATCGCGTTGCTGTTCAGCAATTCCTGGCCCGTTATCCCATACCTGAATCTGAATAGCATCGCCCTGACGTTTGGTACCAACCAAAATTTTCGGTCCGGCCGCAGTTTGTGTTAGCGGAGAATAATGGATGGCATTGGTCAAAAAGTTCTGAATAATCCTCCGGACAAGACGTTTATCACTATGTACCGACAAGGATGATGACAAGCCGGCAAATCGGATCCCATTGGTCGAAGCGACCAGCCGATATTCATTAATCAATGGGTCCAGAATTTCAGCCAGTTCGAATGTGGTTTCATCGACACTCAAGGTCGCTGACTCAAGTTTAGAGATTTCCACTAAATCGGCAATCAGTGACTCAACAATACCAAGGGAATTCTGGATGTTACGTGCCAATTCCTCAGCATCGGTTCCTGTCACCTTTTGACGCAACATATCCGTAAACAGCGACAGGGCATTGAATGGTTGCATCAGATCATGACTCGCTGCCGCAAGAAAACGACTCTTACTCTTATTAGCCGCCTCTGCCAGTGCGGTCGCTTCTGTGAGTGCCTTGGTTCGCTCTACCACTTTCTGTTCAAGTGTTTCATTCGCTCGCTGCAGCGCCTTCTCTGCTTCGATATGCTGAGTAATATCCGAAAAAGTACTGACAAATCCACCTCCAGGCATGGCCTGCCCTCGGATTTCAATGACTAGCCCGGAGGGAAATACTCTTTGAATATGGTGATTATCGCCAGCGCGCATATAAGAAAGGCGACGTTCAATCATCTCTTCGACATCATCGCATTCAATGACATTTCGCTCAGCGTTAAAACGGAGTAAATCGGCTATCGGCATACCCGCATAAATCAAATCGGGTGGATACTCCAGTAACTCGATGTAACGTTGATTCCACGCAACCAGCCTCATATCCGAATCAACCACGCTGATACCCTGCTCGATATTCTCTACGCCGGCCTGAAGTAGCTCCCTGTTAAAGCGGAATAGCTCATTCGCCTCATCGACAATAGTCACCACTTCCTCAAGAGCGACCGGTGATGCCGTGTGCTTACTCGCCGCATTCATGACCAGGCGAGTTGAAGCGGATCCCATCACCGATGATAATTGTTTCTGGGTGTAATCTATCAACCCAGCTGTCGCCTTTGCATTTCTTGATGCTGGCTCAGATAGCGCCAGAAGCTCAGAAGCCGCATTGGCATCCACAAACCGATTTAACAATTGATAGAGATCCTCAGTCGTCAGGTCATAATGACTGACCAGTGTTTGCTTTTTGAGGAATATTTCCGCCTGTATTTTCTCTCCTACCGTACGTTGGTTATTCAGCGATACGATGATGTACACCAGAGTATTCAGTATCAAACTAATGAATACGCCATGGCTAGTGTCATCCAGGAAAGTAATTCCAAACAGACTGGTCGGCTTAAGCCAATTTATTGTGAGAGGCCCCTCTTGTATGAGGCCTGAGTCTGGCAGGAGGATGGGTAGTAATAAACAATAGAACCATACCAGGGTGCCAGTGAGTAATCCCGATACAGCGCCGATAGAAGTCGCTGAGCGCCAATATAACGCACCAACCACAGCCGGGGCACATTGCGCCAAAAGGACGAGAGATAGTACCCCAATACTCGACAGGTGACTCTGCTGACTGACTAGTCGTTCAAACAATAATGCCAGGGCCATCATTGCAACAATTGAGATGCGTCTGGCATTGAGTAGTAGTCTAGAAAACTGCCGTGTATCTTGCTGATGTACTGATGTTCTTCGTAGTAATAAGGGCGTTAATATTTCAGTGGTGAACATCGTCGATAACACGATGGCCGCTACGATTACCATGCCTGTGGCCGCGGCCAGACCACCAATGTAAACGAATATACTTAACCATTGTTGCTGCAAGGAAAGCGGTATCGAAAGAATATAAGTATCCGCATTGACCCCGCCACCGGGAAACAGGATTTGGCCAGCCATAGCGATGGGTAACACAAAAATATTAATCAGTATCAGGTAGCCGGGATATATCCAGCGTGCCTTACGCAGTTGTTCTTCAGTCTTATTCTCAATCACGATTACATGGAACAGTTGCGGCGTGATAAAGATGGTCAGAAAGCCTAATAAGATCGTTGCGATAGACAGATACACAGAGGAATGAATAACCTGCTGAGGCGCTATCGCCTGATGCTGGCTGATCAAATCTGAAAAACCATCGAACATAATGAACGTGACAAACACGCCAATCGCAGTAATCGCTGAGAGTTTTATGATTGAGCTGAATGCCAGCGCAAAAATCAGCCCCTGATTATGCTTGGTCGCCACGACGTGTCTGGCACCAAATAACACCCCAAAAATGGCTAGCACCATGGTGACGACTACCGTGGTATTGATACCGGAGCGGTAGCTGCTGGTCACCAGATCGAAACTCTGACTGATTGCCCTTAGTTGCAGTGCTATGTATGGAATCGTACCCAACAGGGCGATTATGGTGACTACCGCCGCAATAAATGGCACCCGGTCGTAACGTGATGCGATGAAGTCAGCAATAGACGTAATGTTCTGCTGCTTACTGATCCGCAACATTTTCAATAACATGGGCCAGGCGACTATAAAACAAGCCATCGTGCCTATGTAAATATGAGCCAGCCACTGACCCGTCAGTGCCGCCTGCCCGATGATTCCATAGAATGCCCAGGAGGTACAACTAACAGCAATACCAAGGCTGTACACCCAATGATTGTTGCGCCAGAAATCACTCGATTGCTGTTGTCCCCAGTAGGCAACAAAGAACAACGCCATTAGATAGGCTAGAGAGAGCAAGCCAATAAGCCAAATGTCGAGCGAGAGCCAGGTTAACAACTTGATTTCCAATACAAATTAAAGGCGTATGATAGCATCATCCGGTTCTGCTGATCTGCGTATTCCTTGCCATAGTGTACTAAGGTAGAAGATATTTTTACCCCCTGCTGAGATATTCTCATTCTGTATCTGTAGCAGAGTAAAGATAGTATGAAAATATCGAATAAATATCTGGTCGAAGCCATCGTATTTTTGAGTTATGTGTTGTTTGCCATGGCCTGGGTGGGTGGCACAGCGAGTATGACACAAATCATGGCCAGTTTTGATGTCGATTCATTGGCCTCCGCCAGTTTCATTTCAGGCGCAGTGACCTTTGCAAAAATCGTCGGTACCTTTGCTGCAGCCTTTCTAGCCATCAAGTTTGGCGTCAAAGGGGCATTTTTTATCTCTTGCATCCTGGTGGCAGTCGGCATCTTTACACCCACAGCGACAGGTTATGACGTCCTGTTGATTAGTCGATTTCTCATGGGTCTCGGTGGTGCCTTCATGATCGTTTATTTCAATCCGATCGTAATGAAATGGTTCAGCGCAGATGAGCGTCCCGTAATCAATGGTTTGAATGCAGTAGCGTTTAATGTCGGGACTGCGATCATACTCTGGAGCATGAGCTCAATTAATCTTTTAACTGGTAGTTGGAAGATGAGCCTCATCGTATTCTCAGTCGCCAGTGTTATCCTCGCATTATTATGGTTGTTCGTGGACTATGAAGCAGATCCCGCAACCGAAGCGGTGGTTACTGAAACTCAAAATACGACGTATGGCTATATGGATGGCATTAAGGATCCGTTTAATTGGTCATATGCCCTCTGCTATTCAGGCTTACTGGCTTTCTATATCTGTCTCTTTACCTTCTATCCACAGGCGGGCATTGTCGCTTCGAAATGGGTCATTGGCATGGGAATCGTCGGCACAATTGCCGGCATGATTTACAGTAAAAAATTCCCCAATCGGATTCCAATTATCCGTTGGTCAGGTCTGATCCAGACGATCAGTATTATCGGCCTGTCATTTTCAGCAGATGCCACAATCCAAACCATTTCCGCCATCGTTTTAGGCTTCTTTGTATTCTTCCCGGTCACAGCACTAGTGACAATTCCACATGAGTTACCGGGCATGAACACAGATAAGATAACGGTTGTTTTTAGTTTGTTCTGGTCAATCAGTTACCTCATCGCGACCGTCGTATTATGGATATTTGGTTATCTAGTGGATATTGCTGGTGGTGACTACACCCAGGCATTCATTCTCATCACTGCTATTAGTAGTACCTTTTTTCTGGGCAGTTTCCTGCTTCCGGAACCTAAAAAAATACAATCAGTATAAAAGGAGTCAGCATTGCGTGGTTCATTAGCCCCCCACTTGGAAGCCTTTATCGAACAGGTCAATATTGCGATTGCGGATGCTAAGGAACAAGGCATCGTCCCAACACCAGATATGGCACGGGAAAGGTTGAATGGATTGGCACAATTTGTCAGTAATGTGCCAGACATCACCTTTTACGAAGAGCGTAAGCTAGCCTCTGTTGATGGTTCGATAACGACCCGTATCTATAGTCCAGATCCTGCGACTGAACTCCCTGTCATGATCTTCTTTCATGGCGGTGGACATATGTGCGGTAGTGCAGAATTATATGATCCGATGTGTCGTAAAATATCCCTGGCGGGAAACTGCATCGTCATAAATGTAGATTATCGCCTAGCGCCAGAGTTTCCGTATCCTGCCGGTCTTGATGATGCAGAAAATGTGGTTAGACATTACCGGGAGTTACTCACGGATATTGCCCATAGTCAGACCTTAATTATCTGTGGTGATAGCGCTGGTGGTGCACTGTGCACCAGTTTATCGATGATGCAAGCAGAGGATAGAACACTCGGGATTGACCAACAGGTGCTCATTTATCCGAGCGTTGACTATACGATGAGTCATGCATCCATGGACGAGAATGGTACGGGTTACTTTCTTGAGAAAGCCCGAATACAGTGGTATTTCGATCACTATTTTAAATCAACTGATGATCGCCGGCTGGCCTCGCCGCTGTATGGAGAAATGAATGATGCGACCCCGGACACCATGATTATTATCGCGGGTTGCGATCCATTGCGTGATGAAGGACTTGCCTATGGTGATAGGCTCATTAAGGCAGGCGTTAATGTGAAGATTCACACCTTCGAAGGCATGATTCACGCCTTTATGAATATCGAAGATTTGGTCCCAGAAGAGTGTGAGCAACTCTACCGCCACATTGGGGATTTCGTGCGCAGTAACCGTTAATTACTGCGCTGTCCAACCACCATCAATTGGCAAGCTGATACCAGTAATACCTTGCGCCGCATCGGAGCACAAGAAGAGTGCTAGTTCGCCAATTTCGGAAGTTTCTGCCATCTGAGGCCTGGGTTGCTTCGCAGTGATCAATTCCTTTTTTGCCTGCTCAATTGCGATGCCTCGAGCCTCGGCAATGTCATCGATCTGTGACTGTATCAACGGGGTAGATACCCAACCTGGACAGATTGAATTCACCGTAATTCCATTAGCGGCATTCTCGAGTGCTGCAACTTTCGTTAATCCAACAACACCATGCTTCGCTGCGACATAAGCCGCCTTGTTTACAGACGCGACAAGCCCATGCACAGAAGCAATATTAATAACTCGACCCCAGCCATTGGCTTGCATCGTCGGCAAGAAGCACTGCATCGTATGGAAACAGGATGATAAATTGATTGCAATAATGTCGTTCCACTTGTCGGTCGGGAAATCAACCAGTGGCGATGTGAACTGAATCCCGGCATTGTTGATAAGGATATCAATGCTCGTGAAACGCTCATTAATCTCATCCGACATACGGATAATCGCATCAGGATCACGTAAATCGGCATCACTGTAGGCAATATCTACTGCATACTGCGCTCTAAACTCATTTAATAGCGGCTCGATACCGTTATCAGGTGCAAAGCCATGAATAATCACATTATGCCCGGCGTTGGCTAAGACATGCGCTATTCCCAGACCTATACCGCTCGTTGAACCTGTGATTAAAGCTGTTTTAGTTGATGTCATAGTTATAATCCTGTCTTACATTGCGCATCATGACAACGAAGGATAGCAAATAACAGGAGGCTATTAATTACTACTTAAGCACCAGTCCTTGGCTCAGTCTCTAATGTGTCCATTACCCGTTACAAGATGGCGGCAGATTGTCATTTCTTTGGCTCCCATTGGGCCATAGGCATGTAATTTTGTCGTCGATATTCCCAATTCAGCGCCCAGTTTAAATTGACCACCATCATTAAAACGAGTTGACGCATTTACCATTACAGCAGATGCATCAACGTGATTTTGAAAATATAAAATAGCTTCCCGATCTTCGGCAATGATTGACTCAGTGTGTCGGCTACCATGCGTGCTGATGTGCGCACAAGCCTCCTGAACATCACTAACAAATTTAACCGATAGAATAAGGTCAAGATATTCAGTATCCCAATCTTCATCTGTAGCAGGTATTGCCCCTTCGATTGGCGTTGCTTCGGGGTCCAGGCGTAACTCAACACCCGCTTCCATGAGTTGTTGTAGCAACTCAGTGGTCACTGCCTCTGGCAGGTTCTTATCCAATAGCAGTGTCTCAAGTGCGTTGCAAACCCCGGGGCGCTGGGCTTTGGCATTGAGTACGATGTCTTGCAAAACGGATTGCTCTGCGCTGTGGTGAATGTACATGTGACACAATCCTTTATGATGAGCTAGCACCGGCATTGTCGCATTCGCCTCAACGTAGGAGACTAGTCCCTGACCACCTCGTGGAATGATAAGATCGATATATTCACCCTGTGTCAGGAGCTCGGCGACATCCTCACGTTGCTCGAGCAATTGAATCGCATGTGGGGGTAAAATATTTGTTACGGCGGTCTGAATAATCTCAAACAACTGACGGTTTGAGTGCGCCGCCTCCTTTCCTCCCTTGAGGACAATGGCATTGCCAGACTTGATAGCCAGCGCTGAGCAATCTATGACCACATTGGGACGGCTCTCAAATATCATGGCAAGTACGCCAATAGGTACTCGTTGTTTAGCGATGATGAGACCATCATCTGTGGTGATTGATGATTCTATGACGCCCACAACAGGATCTTGACGGGCGATATCCTCAACGCTAGTAGCCATGTCAAGAACCCGTGACTCGGTTAGCCGTAACCTGTCCACCATAGCGCTAGTTAGCCCATTATCTTCAGCGGAACGAATGTCTCTGTCATTAGCCGCCAGTATTGCTTGCAGTTGTTCACGCAACTGTTGCGCGATGCTATTTAGTGCAGCGGTTCGCTCGGCCTCGGTGACGGCTAGTAACTGACTTGCCGCCTCAGCGGCAGCCTTCGCTTGTTTCATGGCGTATCTCAATAATTAGTGGGTCTGGATTTGTTGCAGTATATTGGCCGAGGTAGGTTAGTGCAATCAGGCGTGAGTATATTGTTGAAATTGATTTCGTCCATTACTCTTGGCATCGTATAGTGCATTATCGGCATAGCCAATCAACTGTTCTAATTTGATTTTGCGTTTCGGTACCAAGTTACTTATACCAATTGAACAAGAGAGGTATTCGGCCCCTGAACCCTGGCCATGAGGAATCCGTTCTTCCGCCCATGCATCGAGCACTTTTTGAGCCATTTTCTGCGCATCATGATCACTCATGTTAGCAGTGATCACAATGAACTCCTCGCCACCGAACCGTCCTATGATATCGCTCTGGCGTTGAAAAACTCGTTTCAGAATACTCGCCTGGACTTTGATCGCTTCATCCCCTTTCTGATGTCCAAAGGCATCGTTGTAATCTTTGAAATTATCAATATCGAGCATGAAGATACATAGTGACAGCTTCAGTCGCCTGGCATTTTCGAGCAGTAGGTTTCCATCCTGTTCATAGGCCCTACGATTGAATAATCCTGATAACTGATCTATACGACTCAGCTGCTCAAGTTTATCGGTAAGTTCTTCGACCCGATGCAACGAACCTGACAGCGTATAAAGTCCATAAAGACATATGAACTGTGCCATCGCGACGAAACTTAAATTCACAGAATTGTAGGTCCCGTAAATCGGATACATCGACACCAGCATTGCGAATCCAATCAAACTAATAACAACATAAATCAGGCCGTACTTGAAATTCATGCGCAACACAAAGAAAACAAAAAATGTATATAGCAGTGTGCCTTCATAGGAGAACGCAAACTCCGCTATCAACCAGGATTGCTGAATCAACCAATAATTTGAGTAGGTAACTATCAATATTGATAGTAGCGTGGCGAGCTGTTGATGTTTTTTGAAGCTCGTGTGGTAACTGTACAGGGCTAACGCAAGGATTGGAGGAATCTGAAAACCAAAACGGCTAATCAAATAGTTGGTGTGCAATTCATCTGGAATCATCCGTAGATCAATCAGCGCAAAAATAGCCACCAAAATGCTACCAACATAAAGTATGCTTCTAAAGGTTGTCGTGTTAACCGAGAGTGAAATCATCTAAAGTTAGTTCAAAGAGACGTCTAGTTGTCTTCCTTCCTGCTCGGCTTTCTGGTCCATCGCAGTGCCAACGGCCAATCCAATAGGCATGCCAATCGGCAGGCCTATTCCTATAAACGCTATATTACCTAGTGCCGTGGCGAAGGCGACACCAAATGGAATACCGAATACCGACAAACCCAGTATCATCCAAAGATTACGATAATATCCCTTCGGTACCAATTTTAAATCGCGTTCAATCTGACGTACTACCTTGTTTTGTGATCGCCAGTATTGTTTTAATAATGGTTTGACATCGCCATCGAACGCGTTGATGGCACTGGTATGTTCATTCAATTTCTCTACCAGCGTTGAGTCGGGATTACGTTGCTCTACTTCAGCTAATATTTTGCAATAGCGTTGATGTACCTTAATAAAATCCTCATTTTCAGAGAGATGTTCACGTTGCACGGGTCTTAATAGTTCCATCAGAGGCTTTCCTTAACTGGTTACTCAGACAACATATATATAGACAGAATAAAAATGACAAACACAGCCACCCACAACGAATAGATGCCATATTGCATGGGTATATTGTTTGTCTTTCTGAGTATAAAAAATAACACCAAGGCTAAACAGAATTCCACCAGAAACGAGTAGCCACAATCCGCCAGCAGGTAATGCCAGATAGAGAGGATATCCCAGTAGAACAGCAAACCACCCCATGGCTAGGTAGGTTGTGAGCGATAAACGAGGAAATTTATGGCCGGCAAACAGTTTAAATATGACGCCAACAATTGCCAGTGACCAGATCAAAATAATCGATGACAGAGATAAGATACCATCCAGGCTAATCAGCAAAAAAGGCGTATAGGTACCAGCAATTAGCAAGTATATAGCTGAGTGGTCGATAATTTTAAATACCCGCTTACCCTGGGGGTGAGTTATCGCATGATACACGGTGGATGCAAGGAACATAAACACCAGGGTACCACCATAAATACTCACACTGGTTACGGCGATGGTGCCTTCAGCTCTTAGAATGAGAAAAACCAGGCCGACGATTGCGAGTGCAAAACCAACCGCATGGGTTGCGACATTCCATAGTTCTTCGTTCGTTGTGTAGTGTGAATTCGATTGCATCGAGAATCTTCATATTCAGTGTCAATAATAAAGTATATACAAATTTGCTCTGCTAAGCACAACTCTATAGAAATATGCCACTGTTAATCAGTATAACTGAGTCCAGACTAGATAATGACGTGTAATTACTGTATTTTACGCTTCGACTTGGTTTTACAATTAAGCGTCATCAACAGGAACTGCGTAGCAATAATTTTATGAATAGACAGCATGGATTTACTCTAATTGAGCTCGTTCTGGTGATAGTAGTTCTCGGTATAATGGCTGCTATCGCCCTACCTAAATTTTCTGATTTGACCGATGTTAGTCGGGAAACCGTCATCGAGGGTATTGCGGGTTCTATGCGTGCCACAGCCGGCATAGTAAAAGCCAAGGCTTTATCCATCGGTTTACGGCCTGCAGCATCTAACCCGGGTGGAAGTAGTCAGACAGGCTATTTAGTTACAACTGATGCTGGAACTTCAGAAGTAGATTGGCGGAACCTTTGTCCAGAGAGTCGAGCAGAATTAGGGGATACGCTCGTAATGGCAGACCACATTGATTTAGGAACGACCAGCGATCTCACGGTTATCACGGATAATCGCTATACTCGAGTTGGTTTTGATATCAGAAATAGCGCCCCACCCTATTCCGGTGGCTGTTATGTAGTCTATGATTCATTTGGCAATCCTGCCTGTACGGTCACCACTATCACCGCCGATTGTTGATTATCACTGACGATTAACTTAATCGCGTTTAAGTATTAGGTTGTCTTTGTGAACCATCACTTGTGAATGCGCCTGCTTAATCTTTTTATTGAACAAGTGACTTTGCGTCTGGCATATGGCATCAGCATCCTTACTAGAATATTCAACAATTCCGTAGGCAACAACTCGTCTGCCATGCTTAATAGGTATACTGTCTCCACGCATGAATCGTCCGGTGATAGACTTCATCCCAATTGGTAGTAACGATGCATTACGTAATAGCGCTTCATAAGCCCCTTTGTCAATGGTGATCCAGGCATGCTCTCTAGCACGAGTCAGAATCCAGGAGCGCTTCTTCAATGCATCCGGTTGCGGATTGCTGGAAAAATAGGTGCCTTTCAGGCCATTTAAGGCATCAGAAATCGGCATTGGGCCAGTGAACGTGCTTATCACGACATCGACACCGAGCGGTGTCAGCTTGCGCACAGCAGCGAGTTTCGTCTTCATGCCCCCTTTGCCTGTCAGAGTTTTAGTCAGGGTCTTAACTTCATCCAGTGCTTCATCATACGCAACAGACTCATATCGCTTCGCACTTTGATGCGCAGGATCGGCATCATATAACCCATTCGTCTTAGTCAATAATACGAGAACCGGAGCAGATACCAATTCACATATCATCGCAGATAATTGATCATTATCGCCAAAACTGATCTCATCGAAACTGACGGAATCATTTTCATTAATAATTGGCACGATATCGGCCGATAGTAACTCATTCAGTGTGTTTTTGACGTTCAGGCTACGCTGCTTATTGCGCAGATCCTCATGGGTCAGTAGTAATTGTGCCGTCTTGCGGTGGTATTTAGCGAATTTCCGCTCATACATTTGCATTAGCCGAACCTGTCCCAATGCTGCACAGGCTTGTAAATAAGCCATGTCGTCTGAATTTTTACTGATTATTGAGCGGCCAATATTAATCGCCCCTGAACTGACAAAGACAGGTTTGATCGCATGGCTATCACACAATGACATCACATCACTGATGATCTGATTGACGCGACGATGAGCGATCACACCGCGCTCGTTGGCTACCGCCAGAGAGCTCAGTTTTACCACCAACGCCTTGTCATGAATTTTCTTCATTTCGCTGTATCCACTCCATCAGTTCATTGAAAAACAGAATCCATCGTTAGGCGCTTAGCTAATCACAACCACATGGAAGTTGTCCAGCCAGTTTAAGTGAAATTTCCATGCCAGATACATTTGCTCAAAATAGGATATGGCGCTCATCAGCTTCAGTCAGGGTTAATCGGAGGATACCCGTTACTGACAGCGATAATGTAGATCGTTATAATGAACAACCCATAGGATTAAACCATAGTTAAGCCATATTCATGACTGTTTCAATTAAGACGCCCGAAGAACTGAGTAAAATGCGCGTTGCCGGCCGCCTCGCTGCCGATGTGCTCGAGATGATCGAGCCACATGTCGTCAAAGGTGTAACGACAGATGAACTCAATACTATCTGTCATGACTACATAACCAGAGTTCAAGACGCTATCCCTGCGCCCTTGAATTATCACGGCTTCCCAAAATCAATCTGCACCTCGGTAAATCATGTGATATGCCATGGCATCCCTGCCGATAAAAAACTCAAGGATGGCGATATAATAAATATCGACATTACCGTGATTAAAGATGGCTATCATGGCGATACCAGCAAAATGTTTCTGGTTGGTAAACCGGCAATTAGGGCGGAGAGACTGTGCAAACTAACTCAGGAAGCGATGTATCTTGGAATGGACCAGGTTAAACCTGGGGCGAAGCTGGGTGACATTGGCCACGTAATAGAATCATTTGCCAATAAACACAAATTGAGTGTTGTTCGGGAATACTGT
This sequence comes from Enterobacterales bacterium, assembly GCA_965250035.1. Taxonomy (GTDB): domain Bacteria; phylum Pseudomonadota; class Gammaproteobacteria; order Enterobacterales; genus CAXRAF01. The sequence continues at coordinate 1,716,191 of OZ252282.1, forward strand.
GGTCATGGCATCGGGAAGATTTTTCATGAAGAACCTCAGGTGCTCCATTACGGTCGACCCGGAACAGGTCTTACATTGCAAGAGGGTATGTGTTTCACCATTGAGCCGATGTTAAATCTCGGGAAACGGCATTCCAAATTACTACCGGATGGCTGGACTGTGGTCACCAAGGATAGGAGTTTATCGGCACAATGGGAACATACAATTGCTGTCACTGCAGATGGCTATGAAGTCCTCACTGCCCGAAGTGAAGAAAAATGGAGGTAGAGAAACTCACCAGCCTCACGCGCTCATTGGTAAAACCACAAGATGCACCTGATAAAGGCTCCCAGCCTGTCGCGGAGCAACTGGATGAACTTATCAAACAATCCTTACCTGACGAGCCAAACCTGCAACAGGCGAAAAGCTACCTAACAGCGATTTCACAACTGCTCGATGAATGCTTTGATGCAAGCCTGCCTATAGACGATATCCTCATCGGTCGGGCAAAAGCCATCGATGAATTATTAATTCGACTATGGCGTACTTCGATCAATAGCGAATGTGACGATGCAGCTCTAATCGCCGTCGGTGGATTTGGCCGAGCTGAATTGCATCCGTATTCCGATATCGACTTATTGATACTTACTCATCAAGAGCGAAAAGTCAGCAAATCCTTGAAAGAAAATCTCGAACAGTTCATCACAGCTCTGTGGGATTTGGGACTCGATATCGGTCACAGTGTCAGAGATATCAAGACCTGTACAAAAATGGCAAAGCAAGACGTCACCGTAATGACTAATTTAATTGAGTCCAGATTAATAATTGGTAGTCAGGCACTATTCACTGATCTCAATGACATGATTGATTCAAAGGGTTTGTGGCCCTCAACTGAATTCTTTAGTGCTAAGTTCAATGAACAACAGGAACAACACGAAAAATTTCGCAAAGCCTCATATGCGTTGGAACCCAATATTAAAAAGAGCCCTGGCTCATTAAGAGATATCCAGTTAATCGGCTGGGTAACGAAGCGACACTACGGTATTGGCAACTTAAATGACCTTGCTGAAGAACGCTATTTAACCGAGCACGAATATCAGACATTAGTGTCATGTGAAAGCTACCTATGGCGTCTAAGATTCGCGTTGCATCAGGTAGCCGGACGCGGCGAGGATCGGCTACTGTTCGATTATCAGAAACCGGTCGCGGAGAAAATGCAGTACAAAGACTCCGAACATCTACATGATGTAGAGCATCTGATGCAGGACTACTTTAAAGTGGTTCGAACTACCCGAGAATTAAATGACATGCTTCTACAACATTTCTCGGAGAGCATCCTCTACGGCAATAAAAATTTCGATATAAAACCTATCGACGAACATTTTCAGGTCTGGGGAGCACGTATAGAGTGCACCACGGAGAATCTCTTTATTAAGGATCCAGTCAAGCTCATTGAGCTGTTCTATCACATCGCATGTGATGAAGAAATCCTGGGGGTGAGGGCTCCCACCATCCGCCAGATAATCAATTCGCGTAACGAGATAGACTTCGAAGCGTTTCATAATAATCCCGAATCGAAGCGGCTGTTCATGGAAATCCTGAGACATCCAAATGGTATGAAAAGAGCGTTTGTGTATATGCGCCGCTATGGTGTCTTGAGAACCTACCTCCCAGCCTACGCACGCATCGTTGGGCAAATGCAGTATGACCTATTCCACATCTACACCGTGGACGAACATACCCTATTTGTAATGCAGAATATCGATAGTTTCTCGAAAGATCAGACTGTGGAAGAGTTTCCTCTGGCAAATAAGGTGATGAAACTCATTCCAAAACGCGAGTTATTGTTACTAGGTGCCCTGTTTCATGATATCGGCAAGGGACAAGGTGGGGATCATTCCGAATTAGGCGCCGTCATCGCGAGAGAGTTTTGTCAATCTCATGGACTCAGTCAACAAGAAACGAATCTGGTTGTATGGCTGGTCGCAGATCATCTGGTTATGTCGATGACTGCGCAACGTAAGGACATCACCGACCCGAATGTAATCCATGAATTTGCCAGCCGGGTTGGTTCGCTCGATTGTCTTAATTATATCTATCTACTAACGGTAGCGGATATTTGTGCAACCAGTCATACCCTTTGGAATAGTTGGAAGGATACATTACTCAGCGATCTGTATCAGTTGACGCGAGCCGCACTGCAACGTGGACTGGATAACCCGCAGAATTTTACTGAATCTGTGCGTAAGGCGAAAGCTGAGGCAGTTGATGAATTGAACCGTAAAGGTATCAAGGCACATGTCATCAATCATCTATGGGAAAACTTCAAGGATGATTACTTTATCCGCAACCCTGTAAAGCGGATTGCATGGCAAACCTATCAAATCCTCAAGCAACCCAAGTCAGATAGTATTGTCGCCGTGTTTAGAGATAAACGAAACCTCACGACCGAGATATTCGTTTACATGACAAAGCATGAAGAATACTTCACCAAGATTACCTCTTTAATCCATAAGAAGAACTTAAGCATTCACGATGCCAGCCTACACTCGACTACAAATGGCTTTATACTTGGTGCGTTCGTGGTACTGGAAGCCGATGGCCAATCGATCACAGACAGAGGCAGGGTAGATAGCCTTAAGGATTTACTCACCCAAAAGGTCGAGGACAATCAGTTACAGGATGATGTTGAAGTCGTGTTCAGGCGCAATCATCGCTATAAGCATTTCGATGTACCAACTGAAATAGACTTCCATGTCGCTGAAAATGCCCGTCGGACGATGCTGGAAATCACCACACTGGATAGACCCGGTCTGTTGGCTGAGATCGGTATGGCGTTCCTGGAATGCGGTGTTGAGCTTCACAGCGCAAAAGTGGTGACGCTCGGTGAAAAAGTTGAGGATTTATTCTCATTGACCAACCTCGATGGTTCTCTTTTGACCGGCCAGCAGGAACTCGCACTAAAAATGGCTTTAACCGATAGATTAGATAAGGAATAACGACGAGAATGTTGACACTTTACGGTATCCCAAACTGCGATACAGTTAAGAAAGCCCGAACATGGCTTGAAGAAAATCAAATCGATTACCAGTTCCACGACTTTCGTAAAGATGGAATCTCAGCCGAGTTGGTGAAGGCTTGGTTTGACGCCCATTCTTGGGACAAGATTATCAATAAACGCAGTACGACATGGCGAAATATACCTGATGACAGCAAAGAAACCATGGACGAGTCATCTGCACTAACGCATATACTGCAAGAGCCTACCTTAATAAAACGACCAGTTCTGGTCAAAGACGAGACCATACTCGTTGGCTTCAAGGAATCAGACTACCAGGAGCTGGCCTAAATGATTAAGGCACTCCTTTTCATTGGTCTTGTCGTGCTGTTCATTTTGGCGGGGGCGATGATCCTGTTAGATACTGCAAAGAAACCACGTATCCCACCCAATATTAAGACTCCGGAACAGTTAGATCAGGAAGATAAAGACTGGAACGACTAGGCTGTATTAATCATCATCGCGTTGGTGTTGTCACAATCTATCAACGAGATGTTACAAATTAGTCTTGAACATGGCCAACCTGCGACGTTAACCTAGCTCATTCAATTCCTCTACCGGAGCTTCTCATGAGAATGACATCCTGGCTTATCTTTATGGCTATCTTCACAGTATTTCCTACAGTGAACGCGGAAGAAATAACCTTTGAAACGAAGGATGGTGTCACTCTGTACGCCGATCTTTATTTACAAGATGATGCATCGGAAGCCTCAAACATCATACTGTTTCATCAGGGAGGCGGTAATGTTAAGGCGGAATACGACACGATCTGGCCAAAGTTGTTTGACGCTGGATACAATATTCTTGCTGTCGATATGAGAAACGGTGGTGGTGAGCGCCTGGGAGGCATCAATAGAACAGTAGCCGCTCTCGGTGACGTGACATATGACTACTGTGAGGCTCAGCCCGATGTGATACCCAGTATTCAGCAGTTGAAACATCGAAAACTCAATGGCCCTGTGATTTTATGGGGGTCGAGTTTCTCGGCGGCTCTGGTAATCAACACCACGGCGGAGATACCCGAACAAATTGCCGGCACACTGGCTTTTTCACCTGCATCTGGCGGGCCACTCGCTGATTGTAGTCCAAACCGACCTGCGGACTCCTTAACGTCTCCCATCATAATCTTCAGGCCGGGACGAGAAATGGAAATCGAGAGTGTGCAAAAACAATTCAACTTATTTTCTGACGCGGGACATTCGACTTACATCGCAAAAGATGGGGTGCATGGTTCATCGATGCTGAATCCCAAGCGAGTTAAAGGTGATACAGAGGGAACCTGGGAAGCCGTTTTTACTTTCCTGAAATCAATTGAAAAGTAATCGAGTAGTTATAAATGAGCTGGCCTGTAAGCCGGATCCTGTCCTCATACGAGGGGTAATCATTCATCTAGGGTAGTCGTCACCAACTACCTCAAGCGACCTACCCGGATCCAGTGCGGGCCACACCATTGGATCCCTATTTGGTCTTGCTTCGAGTGGGGTTTACCCTGCCACTGATGTTACCACCAGCGCGGTGTGCTCTTACCACACCATTTCACCCTTACCTAGTTACAGAGTAACGAGGCGGTATATTTTCTGTGGCACTTTCCATAGGCTTGCGCCTTCCAGGCGTTACCTGGCACCCTGCCCTTTGAAGTCCGGACTTTCCTCCCCTAATACAATTAGCGGCGATTACCCGGCCAGCTCAGGGCGCAAGACTACACCCATTCGTATTTAGTGTAAATACGAAACTGATACTACCTAAAGAAAGTAGATCGCAATCTGTCGCCATTACGTAGAAGACAATATTGCATCTTTAATCAGAGTAGCTGACTATGAAAATCCTGGCACGCAACCTATCTACTTACCCCATTGAACGACTGATTATCGTCTCACTCGAACAAGCCCTCTATCAGGCATTGGTGGTCATCGATGGCGATGAATATCCTGTATGGCAGAACGATGCCGCACTGGTGCAATCCCGTAGCTTAAGTAATATGCGTGACTATTTTTCGTTGCTAGACGTTAATGAAGTTATCCTGCGACATGAGAGCCCATACGACGAAATGGTCGGACAACCTGAGAAGACATTTTCTAATCGCATGGAAGTCCCACTGGGAAACATGCTTAAGGAGAAACCAGACTATCTGAATTAAAGATCGTGAAATAGGGATCCATTGACGCTATAGTCTGCTTTTTCTAGACAAATTTATTCACACCATGAAATCTCAGATTGAGAATCTTCAGCGTATAGCAAATGATGACTCGCGTAGAATTGTGGGCCTGATGAGTGGCACGTCATTGGATGGACTCGACATCGCTCTGTGCCATGTTTCGGGACATGGCAACGCCACTGAAATAGTGTTGGAGCATTTCACTACCGTCCCTTACTCTGAGGAGTTAGTTCACGACATTAGAAGCATCTTCTCTAAACAGCAGGTAGCATTGGATAAGGTTTGCCTGTTGAATGAAAAAATCGGCACATTACATGGCACCATGGTAAAACAACAGCTGGACTGCTGGGGTATACCGACCGAGCAGGTCGATCTAATCGCAAGCCATGGCCAGACCATATACCATGCACCAGCCAGTCACCATAAGAATGATAACTATCCCAATGGCACGCTACAAATCGGCGACGGCGACCATGTCGCCAGGGCGAGTGGAATTATCACATTGTCTGATTTCAGACAGCGACAAATTGCTGCCGGTGGTGAGGGCGCACCATTAGTCATGTATGGCGACAGTCTATTATTTACCGATCCTACTGAGGATCGTATTCTGCTAAATATAGGTGGCATCGCAAATTTTACTTACCTTCCTAGCCGGACCTCAGGAACACCATCTATCTGCTCTGATGTCGGCCCGGGTAATACCTTAATGGATGCCTATGTACAAAAGTACTTTGATGGCATGAGTTATGATGCCGATGCACGGATTGCGAAAACAGGCTCCGTTCACTCTGTGTTACTAGATGAGCTACTATCGCACAGTTTTTTTACTTCAGCGCTGCCCAAAACAACTGGGCCCGAACTGTTTAATTTATCCTATTTGGAAAATTGCCTTAATAAGATTAGCAGTGCGTCTCTGTCACATGTGGATATTATGGCAACGCTAAATGCCTTCACAGTATCCGCCATCGTTCAAAGCCTGCGAGACTTTACCCAAAAAGAGAAAAAACAAGCCATCTACGTCAGTGGTGGAGGCGCCAGAAATCCATTATTAGTTCAGTCCATACAGGAACAATTGCCGACCATCCCAATTAAATCCAGTGCCGAGTTAGGCATCGACCCTGATGCCAAAGAAGCGATATTATTTGCGCTACTGGCAAACGAATGTGTTGCCGGTGTCCCGGGCGATGTAAAGACGGCATCGGAGATGCCTGTAACATCAATGGGTAAGATTTGCTTACCTGTCTGATCATTAATGACATAGTGAACTACTTCACAGCTGTCTTTGAGTGTCATTGAATAAATGATTGAAACTCAATAGAATAAATTCACTTGCACCTATCTGTAACCCATAAATCTATGCGAATAACTGTCTTTGCTAAACAACTCCTACTCGCGACTGGTCTGTTTCTGACAGGAGTCTTATCGGCGGCAGAAGTCTCGATAAAGGTATTAGATTCTGATGAGAAACCTGTTTCGGGTATCGTGGTATACATCACAGGTGATAATTTGATGGATACTTATCAGGGCAGACAAGTCACTATCTATCAGGAGGATAAAAAATTCTCGCCCTATATAACGGTTAAAACACCAGTCGATCGTTTGGTCTTTGAAAACAGAGACACGATAAGTCACCATGTTTTCACTGTCCTAAGTAAGGAGCTTAATTTCCGCCTTAAGAAGGATGAGCGATTCGAAAGTGAGAATATAACTAATCTGGGTGATGCCCTCTTGGCATGTAATATCCACGACTGGATGGCGGGGTATGTATTTACTGTTGATACACCCTACTTTGGTAAATCCGATGCCAATGGCGTGATTGCATTAACAGTTCCTGAGCGAGAAAACCTAACCGCGACAATTTGGCATCCGCAATTACATCCACAAGATCAGTCTCAATCACAGACATTCAACGTACAATCTACTAGTTCACTGACATTTCAGTTGACCGAAACGATGGCAGAAATACCTAGCCAGGATAGTGAAAAAATCTTTGATTTTTTAGATGACTACGAGTGACGAAACGAATATTACATGTCTTTAAATATAATCAGCAGTTTTAAAAGTCGAATTTTTGCTCTAGTCGTCGCACTGATTATCTCTGTTCTTACTATCTCTCTCGCTATTTTTTATCAGGCAATCGTTGAAGTAGAAAATCAACGATTCCAGAATGATCTGAATAATGCGAAAAATACCGTCAATATTTACCTAAAAGAGCGTATTGCACAGTTCAGGAATAGTCGTGAAGCGATTAACAAGGCAATCATTGAAGCTCAGGTATTAGCTGAAGATAAGGAAACCATCGATAGTCTGGTCGATTCTTTATTTATTCGCACAGAAGCAGAGATGTTCATGCTTCTGGATGCGCAAAGGAATGTATTAACTCAACGATTACGCATCTCAGGTGAGCGCCCTACTGATGGTCCCGAAGTCATCGGTCAGCCGCTAGATGAAGATTTATTTAAACATCTTAACGACAATAACATCCCTCAGATATATAGCCATCAAAATTCCTATTATCAGTTTACTATCCAACCGATTGAATTTCTTGGAAGGGTACTCGGTTGGGTTGCCTATGGTTATGAGTTAAATCAATCTTTAGCATTAGAACTACATTCAGATTATGCTAATCAAAACCATGTGAATTTTGTCGTTATTGACCCTGATCGCCCATCCGATTGCAAACTGATCACTTCGTCAAAACCTGATATTTTAACTGCCATCAACAATGGTCAAGTTGTCAGCTGTGACACTGCCGAAGGTGAATTCCTCAAAGCGACTGATAATATCTTGCTTGGGAAACGAGGAAGTCGAGAGATACAGGCGGTAATTTATGGTGCCCGTGAGACGCTAATTAGCTCTGTGAGCGAACGATTAGAAATTCTTCTAGTACTCGCCGGAATTATTATCGCCGCCTCAGTACTCGGCGTTTATTTCATTGCCTCAATTATCAGTAAGCCCGTGCAAAAGCTCGCATCAAAAGCACGTATCATCGCCGCAGGTAATTACAACGAACCGGTCGAAATAAACGATACGGGGGAGTTAGGTCAACTGGCATCAGAATTTAATCAGATGCAACAGGCGGTGCTCGAGAGAGAGCAAGCGATCCGTCATCAAGCAGCGCATGATCCGCTCACTGACTTGCCTAACCGGAATCAGTTGTTTGAAAAGTTATCAGATTGGTACCAAAACGATCATCGCGAACACGGCATGCTATTGATTAAGATTGATCACGTAAAGGAAATTAATGAATCTCTAGGCCACGAAACAGGTGATAAAGTTATTCAGATAGTCGCAGATCGTTTACGCAAACTCGAGAATACAGAGTTACTCAGTCATTTACGTGCTGATGAATTTGTCATCCTAATCAAGACTCAATCTATCGCTGCCGTTATGCAATGGATTGATTTGATTACTAAAGAGATGGATTATCCCTGCAACACTAACGGCATGTCACTACACCTGTCTGCTCACATAGGCATTGCGATGGATCTCGATCGGCGATATGAGCCGGGTCAATTCTTACGCATGGCAGACAGTGCCCTGCAGATGGCGCGCAAGATGCGAGTGCCATTTAAGCTCTACGATCCTTCGCTTGATCAAGAACAGACAGAACGACTTGAGCTGATGAATGAATTACGAACAGCGATAGAAGAAGATCAATTAATCCTACATTATCAACCGAAGTTAAATGCTGTGACGGGGCAGGTAAATAAAGTAGAAGCCCTTGTGCGTTGGCAACATCCCGAGAGAGGCATGGTTAGGCCTGATAAATTCATCAGTATCGCGGAGCATAGTGGACAAATTAATGCGCTCACGAACTGGGTAATGGAAGCCGCCGCGAAACAATATAAGATTTGGCAGGATTCTGGTTTAGACATATCGATTGCGATCAATATTTCTGCCGATAATCTCAAAAATGAATCTTTTTTCGATACCGTTCTTTTTCTAACCGATCAATATCAACTGGACCGAAGAGCTCTGAATCTTGAAGTCACAGAAAGTGCCGTTGTCGAAGATCCAGTGACAGCCATTGGATTACTATCACAACTAAAAAAGTTAGGATTTCATCTCTCCATTGATGACTACGGAACAGGCTATTCATCGTTGGCCCAACTTAAACAATTACCGGTAGATGAATTGAAGATTGACATGTCTTTCATCAAAAAACTGCCCCACGATGAAGATGATAAGATTATCGTCAAGTCGACGATCGAACTAGCCCACAACATGGGGTTAACTGTCGTTGCTGAAGGGGTTGAAACCCAAGATGGCTTAGAATGGTTAAAAGCCAATAATTGTGATTTAATGCAAGGATATTTCATTAGTAAACCTATCCCGGGTGATGAATTTGCACACTGGTATCAAACCAACCCTTTCTCTAATTAGTCTGGTCGTCAGTACGAATTTAGCTGCGGCTGATGGCTCAGATTGGGAGCATGAGTTAAGTGGTGTGGTTGATGCCAGGCTGGCAATCACTGATAGTCAAGAGAGCTATGTTTCTGGTGGCACTGGCCGTTTTAGGTATTCCGATGGTACATCATTAAGTCTGGCACAGGCTAGTTTGAAATACACTCTCAGTAAGGATAACTGGAGTTTCCATGGCATTGCGGCTGGCTACCTGGATGATGAGAACAATGGGCTTGGTATCACTGAAGCCTACGCGCGCTACCGCGGGATACCTGACGAAAATGGCCTTCGTCAGCAATTCAGAGCGGGTATTATATACCCCAAAATCTCACTTGAAAATATCGCCACTGCCTGGCTTTCGCCTTATTCAATCACTTCCTCAACCCAGAACACCTGGATTGCTGAAGAAGTCAGGCATGCAGGACTAGAATGGTCACTGGATTGGTTAGGCAAGAACAGAGGCTCAAAACACGACTTCAACCTAACAACCACTGCATTTAAATATAATGATCCGACTGGCGCTCTTCTCGCATGGCACGGCTGGACCCTGTCTAGCAGACAAACCCTGTGGGGTGAAAAATTAAAATTCCCGATTACCCCTGCCCTGCTACCTGGCAACATGCTTGAGACACAGGCCTGGGTCTCAGACCCATTCGTTGAATTAGACTCAGATTTCGGATATCACATGAAATTTGACTGGCGCTGGGACAAACGACTCAGATTACGACTGGGTCATTACGATAATCAAGCAGCTGACGATATTGTAATAGACGGTCAATATACCTGGCGCACACAGTTCAGCCATCTCGGGCTGGAATGGCGCCTTAATAATCAAACCACCATTATTAGTCAGTTTATGACTGGCGACACGCGAATGCGGGTTGCCAATGATTTAGACGTAGTCGGCCTCGACTTTAAGAATGGTTTTGTGATGCTCAGTCATACGCACTCTGTGCATCGCTTTAGCGTTCGCTACGAACAATTTAATAACGAGGATTTCGACGGTATTTGGGGTGATAATAATGATGATCAAGGTGATGCTGTAACGCTTAGTTACCACTATCATCTCGGAGGCGGGGCGTATTTAATGTTTGAGTACAATCAGATAGACAGTATTAGACCCGCACAACGTTATCAATCTCTAGCCATTAACCAATCTGAATCCCAATGGCACAGTGCGTTACGATATTACTTCTAATTTCGGATGGAGTGATCAGGGAGACTACTACCACTGGATAAACCAATGGTAGTAGTTTTATGACGTTACTTTTCTTGCCACTGTTTCTCTTTGACACGCTGATTGATTACAGCGACGACGCGGCGATTTTCCTGTCGTCCTTCAGCAGTCTCATTGCTAGCAATAGGATTTTCTTCGCCATAACCAACCGAAGAGATCCGACTTGCGGCAATACCAAATCGAGCAGTTAAGGCTCTGGCGACACTGGCTGCGCGGCGCTCGGATAGGCCCTGATTAAACTCTGCACGACCAGTAGAGTCCGTATGTCCTTCGATAACCACGTTAGTACCGGCATATTGCTTCATGAAATTGGCAACCTTGGCGAGTTCACCGTCAAATTTGGCATCTATGACATCACTACTGGTAGCAAAAGTGATCGCAAGGTTAACAGAAACTTCTTTCTCAAGTTCTTTCTGACAACCAGACTCATCGACCAATGCGCCAGCAGGCGTGCCGGGACATTTATCCATGCTATCCACGACACCATCACCATCGGTATCTGCTTCTGGTTCTGGCTGAGGTGCAACTTTCATACAGCCACGTTCATCAACTTCAGTTCCGCGAGGTGTTTTCGGACAGGCATCGAGATTATCCGTGACGCCATCCATATCGCTGTCTTTTGGCTCGGATCTCATTGGCTTGCTACTTCCACCAAATCGGTATCCCAGCATTGCCATGATAGATTGGTCCCCTTCACCCGCATGATAGTTAGTCTCGACTCGTAAACTCAATCGCTCTGTTAAGTAAGACTTCACGCCGATACCGACAACCATATCTGTTTCGCCTGAAGTTACATCCATGCTAGCGACGCCCGCAGACAAATAAGGCTTCAGTCTTCCCTCAGACTCGAAATGGTATAAGCCACGTAAAGCACCCCAATCGACATCAAAATCGCCGGGATTTAGACTGTAGGTGTACTGTGTATCCGGTGATGTATGAATTAATTCAACTGCCCATCGGCTATTCAAGTTATAGCCTATTGCCAACACAGCAGAGTCAGCTGAATCGAGCAAGACATCATCGTAATTGTAATGTGAAAAGCCAAGAAATACTTCCAAGCCACGAGTGTCATCATCGGCGGCTAGTGAGAAAGTACTGATGATTGAAAGGCATAAGACTAGAATGCGTTTTTTCATGATTTATCCCCAAATTTGCATGAATCAATATTACGATGCTAGCAGAAATCTTACGGCACAATAGTTCCATCAAGCAACGAAATAATCTTAACATAGGCTCAAGCCTAGCTCTAATGAATTGTCAACCTTCTGCCTGTATCTGCAATGCAATCTGATACAGTTGCTTCTTTTTCTGGCCTGTGATTTGTGCGGCTGCGGCTGCGGCCTGGGATGGTGGGAGATAGTTGAGCAGCACCGAAATAATTTCGCGACTCGACTGCTCGTCGGCATTCACAGTTCCTTCGAAGCCCGAAATAACTAGGACAAACTCACCTTTTTGCTGGTTACTTTGCTTGACCCACTCTGAGAGATCGTCAAGGGTGCCATGCTTGATGGTTTCAAATTTCTTAGTTAACTCGCGACAGATTGTCGCTCTGCGATCGCCACCCAATATGGATTCGAGATCATTGATTGCTGCGACAATCCTATGACAAGATTCATAAAACACCATGGTCCTGGATTCCCGTTTAAGGGCGTTGATTTGTTTCTGTCTGGCGAGTGGTTTCGGTGCAAGAAATCCTTCAAAGCTGAAACGGTCAGTGGCGATCCCTGAAACTGAGAGTGCAGTAATAATGGCACTCGCACCAGGTATTGGAACCACAGTGTAATCCAGTTGTCTCAATTTATTGATTAACGGAAAACCAGGGTCACTAATCAATGGTGTGCCTGCGTCCGATATCAACGCTAATGATTGCCCCTGATCAAGTAATCGGGTGATTGCTGCGATTTGTTTATCTTCATTATGCTCATGATAGGACATGCAGGTCTGCTTGAACCCTAGTAGGTTAAATAACTTGTTGGCCGTCCGGGTATCCTCTGCAGCGACCAATGAGACACTTTTTAGTATATCGATAGCTCGTTGGGTGATATCGCCCAGATTACCTATCGGTGTTGCAACAACATATAAAACACCACGATTTGATGACATAATAGGCGTTACCCAAAGTTAGAGATATTCATTCGCGATTGAACACCTGGACATGGTCGGAATATTACAAAAACACAGTCGAAATTATTATTGGTTAGTCTGTCTGCTATTACTAGCCCTCGCGGGATGTTCGGGCAAGAGCAACAGTATCAACATAGATCCTGATCTAAATGTCGCACAAGAATATCTAGAAAAGGCAAAAAACGCAAAGGGCCTCGAACGGTCTCAATGGCTAATGAGTGCGGCAGAGGTATTGTTCGAGAGTCAACGGCCTGAAAAGGCACTGTCAATTCTGCAACAAATTAACAAGAACGAATTAACGTCTGACTATAGAGACTGGTATCTTTCACTATTGGGGCGCGGTTTATATGAAGCTCAACGATTTGAGGAATCTATCGAGCAGTTTCGTGCTGTGTCTGATATCAGCCGGCTAAATAATCGACGACAAGCTAATTTCCATGATTACTTTGCTACAGCACTAGATAACTCAGGACGCGCATTTGAGGCCGCCAAGCAGCGCATCGCACAGTTAGCCCTGAGTAATGATGTTCTAGAGATAGATGCGATTAAAGAACTGCTATGGCAACATCTACTGGCAATTCCCAATCCGTCACTCTATCAAACATCACTCAACTCAGCCGTGCTCGAGGGCTGGCTAGATCTGGCAATTATCGCAAATACCTATCAGGACCAGCCGGAAGATTTGATACGCGCATTGGAAATATGGACGAGCCGATACAGCACTGTCATACCTGAGAGTCATCTTCCGCTTGATTTAAGTCGTGCACTATCGGTTGAAGTCTATGAGCCGACTAGGCTTGCCATATTACTACCACTGACAGGACAACTTGCCGAATCATCAGAGCAAATCCGTCGCGGAATCATGGCGGCGCATTTTGCTGCTGAGAGTGATGTAGAACTGATTTTCCTCGATACCAATAGTGCTGACGTGCTCACCAGATATGAGGAGGCTATCGCGCTGAATAGCCAGTTTGTCCTGGGGCCCCTCAGGCAATCAGCCGTGACAGAACTCGCAGCCAGTGAGTATTTACCCATCCCTGTCCTTGCCATTAATCGCCTTGCCGACAGCAATCAAATGGATTTAGAGAATTTCTATCAATTCGGTTTGCCGATCGAAGACGAGGTGAATCTCATAGCCAATCACATCTTAAGCAAGGGTCAAGAGAAAGGTCTATTACTGTTACCAAGTACCTCTAATGGCGATCGGGCTCTGAATGAATTCACATCAGTATTTAATTTACAGGATGCCAAGATTCAGAAAGTCGTTCGTTACCAGGAAGGCGATGATTATTCAAAGCCCGTGCAAGAGCTATTGGGGGTCGATCAAAGCACGCAACGGCATCAAAGGCTAGAACAACTCACTGGTGTGAGTATGGAATTTCAGGCACGCAGGAGACAGGACATTGATTTTATATTCTTCATGGCCGACCCCGCAACGGCTAGGCGTATAAAACCATTCATTGACTTCCACTATGCCCATGATATTGATAAATACGCAACTTCAAGAATCTATCGCGGAGTGAATGATGAAGTTCTGGATCGCGACTTGAATGATGTTCATTTCCCGACCATACCGTTTCTTTTGCCAGATAATGGCATCAATGCTGACTCATCAAATGCATTAAATACGAATTGGCGTGACAGTCGAGAGGGCATTTCGGCTAGCCTGTTCGCTCTCGGATATGATAGTTACAACATCATTCCAGAGCTCAGTAAATTAAAGCATTTTCCTAACTATAGACAAGCCGGTTTATCAGGACAACTTAACGTAAACGAACAAGGACATGTTTTGCGATCGCTGCCCTGGGTTAAGTTTACCAGTGGATTGATTGAGATAACCCATCAGGAAGGACCCGATGTCGCCAAGTACCAGGAAACTACAAGCCCCTGAAAAAGGACATATCACAGAGACATTTGCAAAGCGCTTTCTTCTGAAGAAGGGATTGTTATTCGTTGCTGAAAATGTTCGTTACAAGTTCGGTGAAATTGATCTAGTAATGCGGGAACAAAGCCATATAATCTTTGTCGAAGTGAGGTATCGATGTGATACCAGATTTGGCGGCCCTGTTGCATCGATTAATGCCACTAAGCGGAGCCGATTACAAAAAGCTGCCGCGGCGTGGCTGCAAAGTAATGATCGTAGCGGCTACTTAAAATGTCGGTTTGATTTAATCGCACTAAGTGGCGAATTAACTGAACTTCGATGCCAATGGCTTAAAAACATTTTTCAATAATTGATATACTGGGCGTATAGCTAAAGACAGTGTCATGGGGAAATCAGATGGACATGCACGCCAGAATTACAAACTTGTTTACCGAAAGCATTCAAACCAAAATTGATGCGGCTGACTCATTACCGGATCATATTGCCCGGGCTGCAGACATACTGGTAAATGCGTTAACTTCCGGCAAGAAAATACTCTGCTGCGGTAACGGAGGATCTGCGGGAGATGCACTGCACTTTGCCTCCGAAATGGTCAATCGATTTGAACGCGAACGACCTAGCCTACCTGCCATCGCATTGAACACCGACATAAATACCATGACGGCAATCGCAAACGACTATGGCTATAATGAGGTCTATTCAAAGCAGGTCAAAGCACTGGGGCAATCTGGCGATATCCTACTAGCCTTTTCTACAAGTGGTAATTCTCAAAATGTCATTGAAGCTATCAAAGCTGCATTGAACAGAGATATGCTCATCATTGCAATGACTGGTAAAGATGGTGGTGAGATGGCCGGATTATTGAGTACAAACGATGTCGAGATTCGAGTACCCTCGCCCTCTACAGCAAGAATCCAGGAAGTACATCTGCTCGTAATTCATACCTTATGTGACCTTATTGATAACCGACTTTTTGGTAGTGATTATGATTAAAAAACGATTGATTCTCATTAGCAGCCTGCTTCTGCTAGCAAACGGTTGTGCTGCTCTGGTAGCGACAACGGCTGTCGTTGGCACTGACATGGTAACGGATCGCCGATCAGCTGGTATCTATATAGAGGATCAAAATATTGAACTAAAAGCCAAGTCGTCTTTATCTGCAGATAAGGAACTCAATGACTTGGCGCAGATATCAGCAACCAGCTTTAATCGACTGGTCTTGTTAACTGGTCAGGCACCGAATGCTGAACTCAAGCGTAGAGCAACCAACATCGTCCGAACAATTGATAATGTCAAAACGGTACATAATGAGATTAAGGTTCGTGCACCAGATTCATTCCTTTCCAGCACCAGTGATGCCTGGATCACCACTAAAGCAAAGTCTTTGCTTCTGGCAGAGAAAGATTTCGACTCTAATCATGTCAAAGTGGTCACGGAGAATGGTGATCTATTTCTAATGGGCCTGGTGACAAGGGCTGAGGCTAAGAAAGCCATAGCAGTGGTGCGTAAAATTGACGGTGTTGAGACCGTTGTTGAGGTATTTGAATATATTGACTGACAGGTCTACTTAATGACCTTTAGATGAGATTTCCTGCCCTTTTTGCTATCGGTTTTCTGTTTTGCGACTGGTTCGGAGGTCTCCTCGATCTCTGTTTCCTCGACCCCAGCTTCCTCATTCTGCTGTGACTCGCTGTCACTCGGCGCAGGAGCATCTTGGGAGAAGACCATTCCTTGTCCATTTTCTGCAGCATACAACGCAAGGATATTCTCGACAGGTACGTATATGTGCTCTGAGACCCCTGAAAAGCGAGCTGAAAAAGACACAGCCTCATCATCTACCATGTAGTTTGTCACAGCACGCGGTGCAATATTAAGTACGATCTGACCGTTCTGCACACTCTGGCGTGGGACACGCACATACTCTCCCATGGCATCGACGACCATGTAGGGCGTGGCTCCATTGTCTACGATCCAGTCATAGATCGCGCGAAACAGGTAAGGCTGATTAGACGTCATTTCCATAGGAGTATTATAACCTAGATGTGAATTTCTTTTTAGGTCGGGAATTATAGAGAAAAAACTAGAGAGTGACAGCCACGCCATCACTCAAGTTAGAAACAATTTTGTAATTGAATCAGGACGCCGGACGGACGGAATAATCTTTAGATATTTTTCTGTATAGCTAGGCGTGATGAGAGAGTTTAGTAAAGCTAAATGACCGAATCACAACAACGCTAGACAAAAAATAACGCAGATTAGTACTCCGTCTCTCTCATCTCATATTCGAGCGTTGTTAATGATGCCTTAAAGGACTCACGATCAAACAGGCGTTCCATGTAGGCTTTCACAGGCGCCGCCCCTTTGCCAGTCAACTCAATCCCAAGCAGTTCCAGGCGCCACAAGAGCGGTGCCAGGCAGCAATCAACCAAAGTGAATTCTTCACTGAGGAAATAATCGTTATCCTGGAATACTGGTGCGAGTGTGATTAGTGCGTCACGCAATTCCTTGCGGGCCTTATCTTTACGAGAATCAGCTGCTTTGGGGCTTGTAATCAGCTTAAGCAGTGAATACCAGTCTTTCTCTATACGATGAATCATAAGGCGACTGCGAGCTCTGGAAACCGGATACACAGGCATTAGTGGAGGATGTGGAAATCGCTCATCCAGATATTCCATTATAATCTGCGCTTCGTATAGTACGAGTTCCCGATCAACGAGTGTTGGCACACCATTGTATGGATTCAAATCGGCGAGATCTTCTGGTTTATTCTCTGGGTCTACATCCAGCACCTCATAATTAACGCCCTTCTCAGCCAATACGATTCGTACCTGATGGGAATAAATATCCACACTGCCCGAATAGAGGGTCATTATTGAGCGTTTTGCTACCTCAGCCATTAAAATTTCTCCGTATGTCTAAATACAAAAAGGCACCACCACTGCTGATGGTACCTTGAGGATAATTGGGTTAACTAGTGAACGTCTTTCCAGTACTCGTGTTTGAGGAAATACGCGAAACCAAAGAACACTAGTAGGAACAGGATCACTTTTACACCGAGAGCATGGCGGTCCACTTTACCGGGTTCACCTGCGAAATCCAGGAAGTTCACCAGATCTCTGACGAGTTTGTCGTACTCTTCAGGAGAGAGAGTTCCCTCAGATACTATCTCGAAATACTCTCCAGATAATTTCATTTCCTTGATAGTAGCTTTCGCCTCAGCGAGTATTGCCTTCTGTTGTGCGGCTTCTGAGCTGTTGCCCTGCTCTTGAGCATATGCCAGCGCGACATTAGCAGCAGCAATTTTATCCTGCAGTTCGGCAGCCGTTGCTGACTTTACCTGAGTCCCTTGGAGTGGCGCCAGAACGTGCGGCATCCCAACATCTTTAAATGTGGTGTTGTTATATCCGAACGGTCTAGAGTCATCAACATAGAAACTCTTCATGTAAGTGTACAGCCAGTCTGCACCGCGTACACGCGCAACTAGCGTCAAGTCTGGGGGTACTTTACCAAACCAGTTAGATGCCTGAGCTTCTGGCACATTATTTGTGATGTGATCCGTGACCTGGTTACCCGAAAACATCAGATTGTTTTCAACAATCTCTTCAGGAATATGCAAATATTCTACCAGTGCGTCATAACGCATGTACTGCATGCTGTGGCATGCGACACAGTAGTTCATGTATGTTTGGGCACCATTTTGCAGCGAGATCGTATCTTTTGGATTGATCTTCGCGGGTAGCTTTACCACATCGGCACTGGCAGCATAAAGGTTACCAGCTACTGCAGTTAGAAGAACCACCAGAGCCAATTTAATAGAGAGATTACGCATTTTCATTAGTGTGTCACCCTTTCTGGAACTGGTTTAGTCTTATCTAATCTTGTATACCAGGGCATCAAGAGGAAGAACAGGAAGTAGATAACTGTCATCACTTGCGCCAGCAGTGTCAATGCAGGAGTAGGGGGTTTAACGCCGAGATAACCTAGTACAACGAAGCTAATGACAAATAATGTTAACGCCGTCTTGTAAATCCAGCCTCTGTAACGAATCGATCTGACAGGCGATTTATCCAGCCATGGCAAGAAGAAGAACAACACAATGGCTGCCCCCATCGCCACTACCCCTGGGAATGCCGAACCGGCAATCGATGGGACAGCACGTAAAATTGCATAGTACGGCGTGAAATACCAGACTGGTGCAATATGTTCTGGTGTCGTCAATGGATCGGCCGGGACGAAGTTTGGTGGTTCCAGGAAGAAGCCGCCCATCTCCGGAGCGAAGAACATAACCATCGAGAAGATGATCAGGAAAAACGCAACACCCATAATATCTTTCACGGTGTAATATGGATGGAAAGGGATACCATCTCTTGGAATACCATTCTCATCCTTATTTTTCTTGATTTCGATGCCATCAGGATTATTTGAACCAACTTTATGTAGTGCTACCAGATGCAGGAAGACCATCAGCAATAATGCCACAGGCAGAGCAACCACGTGTAGGGCAAAGAAACGAGTGAGTGTCGCGCCACTGATGACGTAGTCACCACGGATCCAGATCCCCAATTCCTCACCGATGAATGGTATCGTACTAAATAGGTTAATAATCACCTGCGCTCCCCAGAACGACATCTGGCCCCAGGGTAACAAGTAGCCCATGAAGGCTTCTGCCATCAACAGAACGTAGATAATCATACCGAATATCCAGAGCAATTCACGAGGTGCCTTGTAAGAGCCATACAGCATGGCACGGAACATATGCAGGTAAATCACCACAAAAAATGCCGAGGCGCCAGTAGAATGCATGTATCTGAGCAACCAGCCCCATTCAACATCACGCATGATATACTCAACCGAAGCGAAGGCGCCTTCAGCCGTTGGGTCGTAGTTCATCGTTAACCAGATACCAGTAACAATCTGATTAACTAGCACGAGTACTGCTAGTCCACCAAAGTAGTACCAGAAGTTAAAGTTCTTCGGCGCATAGTATTCAGCCAGATGCTCTTTCCATACTTTAGATGCAGGATAGCGCTCGTCCAGCCATTCAATAAATGTTTGTTTCTTTGCGTCTTCAGACATTAGGCCTGCCCTCCTTCATCGCTTCCTATCAGAATCTGTGTATCGGTCAGATACTGGTGGGGCGGGACGATCAGGTTAGACGGCGCTGGCATACTGGAATATACACGACCAGACATGTCGAATTGTGATCCATGACATGGGCAAATGAAGCCACCGGCCCAGTCTGCTGTTACTTCAGGGGAATAGGTCGGCGAACAACCAAGATGCGTACACCAACTCAGCAGCACCAGATACTCTGGTTTAATCGAGCGATGACGATTCTGGGCGTAAGCTGGTTGTTGTTCAGCTTCACTCTGTGGATCCAGAAGGTTCGGTTCAATTTCTTCCAGACGCTTGAGGATAGCCTCATCACGACGCAGAATAATTACGCTTCGTCCACGCCACTCAACCTTAATGGATTGACCCACTTCTAACTTGGACACATCCGCTTCGACTGGTGCACCAGCCGCAACGGCCCGCTTGCTTGGTGTCCATGATCCCAGAAAAGGTACAGCAAC
This sequence comes from Enterobacterales bacterium, assembly GCA_965250035.1. Classification (GTDB taxonomy): domain Bacteria; phylum Pseudomonadota; class Gammaproteobacteria; order Enterobacterales; genus CAXRAF01. The sequence goes on from OZ252282.1 coordinate 1,736,609, forward strand.
ATAGGCTGCACCCACTGCGCCAACAACGGTTGTTGCTGCAGTAAGGAATCGACGTCGACCGAGATCAACCGTCTCGATTTTCTCTACTGTATCTGAACTCATTCAGGCTATCTCCCCCGAGATATCGTTAGTTTTTATAAGTATAGCCAAGCAAGTCAGCATGGCTAGTCAGGAAATGACTTTCATACCTTCACACGAAGTGCGCATAATAATGAAAAGTCCTTGCTTTTACAAGGAAAAGCACCCTTTTGAGATTAATGAAATTAGGATGAAATGTGCCGTAAGACGAAATAAAAAAGCCCGATAAAATCGGGCTTTCGTAGAATGCGTGATAACGCTTATCGTTTCGAGAATTGAGGTCTCTTACGGGCCTTGTGAAGACCGACCTTCTTACGCTCAACTCGACGTGCATCACGTGTGACGTAACCAGCCTTACGCAGATCCTTACGGAATCCTTCATCATATTCGATGAGTGCACGTGTGATACCATGACGTATCGCACCAGCCTGACCCGTTCCACCACCACCAGTGACTGTCACTTTAACATCGAAATTATCGATTGTTTCGGTTAATTCAAGTGGCTGGCGTACGACCATTCTGGAAGTTTCGCGACCGAAGAACTCATCCAGCGGACGGTTGTTTACAGTAATTTTACCGCTTCCTTTGCTCAGGAAAACTCGCGCAGTTGAACTCTTACGACGGCCTGTACCATAGTTGTAGGATACTGACATAATTTAAATCTCTAATGTTTGTGGTTGTTGAGCTGCGTGACTGTGCTCAGCGCCTGAGTAGACTTTGAGCTTACGGAACATCGCACGTCCCAGTGGATTTCTGGGTAACATACCCTTCACAGCTTTCTCAATGATCATTTCAGGCTTCTGCGCCTGCAATTTCTCGAAATTAATTTCGCGTATTCCACCTGGATATCCAGAGTGTCTGTAGTACATCTTATCTGTTGTCTTGTTGCCGGTAACAGTAACCTTCTCAGCATTAACAACGATGATGTAGTCTCCAGTGTCAACATGAGGCGTATACTCAGCCTTATGTTTGCCGCGCAGGCGACGTGCAACTTCTGTCGCAAGTCTTCCCAATGTTTTGCCTTCAGCATCTATGACATACCAGTCACGCTTTACAGATTCAGGCTTTGCACTAAAGGTATTCATCCGTAGCTCCCTCATTCCTGCTTCAGTTGTGCAAGAATCAGTCTAATAATTCGTTTCAGTTCAACTTCTTTCTTGTATTGGGCCATCGATATTTGTCACAAACAATAGCCACACTAGGTTACGCACCCATCAAGGAGCGCGAATTCTACAGAAATGACTGCCAAGATACAAGCGTATTTTTAGGAAAAAATTGGCTAAATTGCGAAATGGTTACTATGGCAGGTGCGGTAAGGCTAGATAATGATGGCTTTGCATCTCGATTAGACGACTCAGAGTGCGCTGGAAAGCGAATGCCTGAGCCGAGCCAGAGTACAATTTATCCAATGGCTTTTCTGCTGAAATCATCAACTTTACCTGGCGCTCGTAGAATTCATCAACTAACGCGATAAACCGCCGAACCGCATCGTTCTTGTGATCATTCAGCTGTGGCACATTAGCCAGGAACACTGTGTGATAAAGGCGAGATATTTCAATGTAATCAGCCGCACTGCGCTCAGTTTGACAAATATCTTCGAAATTACACCAAAGCACCCCATCGGCTCGTTTCACAGTCCGAATCGTTCGGCCATTAATGAGTAGCTCATGATTATGGCGAAGTTCTCCGGTCGCGATAGAGGCAAATGTGTGTTCAAGGTTATCGGATGCCTGTTGGTCGAGCGGATAATGATATATCTCAGCCAATTCCAGGGCCCTCAAACGATAGTCGGTCTGACTCTCCATTTTAAGCACATCACAATGCTCATTTATAAGTGCGATGGCGGGTAAAAATCGCTCACGCTGAAGGCCATTCGCATAAAGATCATCTGGAATGATGTTTGAAGTCGCCACAAGCACAACACCGCGGGACAGTAGTGCCTTAAGGAGTTCTCCTAATATCATAGCGTCTGTAATATCGCTGACAAAAAACTCATCAAAACAGAGTACCCGACACTTGTCTCTCATCGAGTCAGCAATCAGGTCGAGTGGATTTTCATTGCCGGCTTGCTCTGTCAGTTGCCGATGAACAGTCTCCATAAAGCGATGAAAATGTAGTCGCATCCTGGGTGTCTCAGATAACGCATCATAAAAGAGATCCATGACAAAGGTTTTACCCCGCCCAACACCGCCCCACAGATAGACGCCCCGTATGGTTTTCTGAGGGCGAAAACGCGCAAGAAACCCTGATTCTTTATCATCGGCACAAAGCTCTTGAGCCAGAGTATCTAGTCGTTGTATTAGTTTGAATTGCGCGGGGTCCCAATCAATCTTGCCGGCATCATGTAGGGACTTGTAGGCGTCAGTAACTGAAGTCATTGAGCCATTATAGTGCATCTATATCGGCAGCAAAATGTGCCAGCAGAAAATCCGTAAGCTTGACCAGTTTACCGTGATAGAAATGTCCGGTTTCAGGAAATCGTACTAATTCACAGCGTCCGTGACTTTTCGCAACATAATCATACACAGCCTGCGGTGAAACAATTTCATCCGCTTCTCCCATAATGACCAACCAGGGACAGTTTGGCATCGTAATCTGGCCGTATTCAGTATGTTGTACAGCTGGCGATACCGTGATTAGCTGATCCGCCTCCACCTGTGCAGCGGCATTTGCAGCCACAAATGAGCCAAAAGAGAAACCTGATAACCAGAGTTGAGCATCGGGGAACTGATCCTTTAACATGTCGCAAATCGTGATCAAATCTCGTGTCTCAGCATTCCCATGGTCATGCACTCCCTCTGACTTGCCTACGCCTCGGAAATTAAATCTGACAGCGACCATGCCTAATTTAGTCATCACTTTCGCAAGTGTATGAACGACTTTGTTGGTCATGGTGCCCTGATGCAGCGGGTGCGGATGACAGCATACTGCAACAGCCTTCACCTCACGAGAATCATACCCCTCGGGGATATGAATAATCGCCTCGATTGTGCCGGCTTCGCCGTTCAAAAGTATTTTGTTCTCACCGGGTTGTATTGTTTGCCATGAAATCATCGTATTTGTATTAGTATCTATTATTAGTGACTAGCTTCTGTTACTCAATTGGAGTGCCATTCTGCCCTAACTTCAGGGCATATGAAAGGCTCAATAAAGCTATATATTTTAGCAGAAGTTAGATACTATATTTCAGGTGACAGTACATACAATATTACGAATGGGTGATCCTCGACTATTGATCCCGGCGAAGCCGGTTGTAGACCCGAAGGCCGCTGAGATTAGAGCGCTTGTAGAGGACATGCGAGAAACGATGAAAGCCTATAACGGCGCAGGACTGGCTGCTCCTCAGATAGGTGTGCCGTTGCGATGTGTTATTTTTGGTGGCGAGAAATCTGTTCGTTATCCCGATTCCGAAGAGATTCCTTTCACAATATTGATGAATCCCAGTATTGAAATCCTCAGTGATGAACTTATTGAGGGCTGGGAAGGCTGTTTGAGCGTACCTGGAATGCGCGGACTAGTGCCAAGGCATGCCGAGATACGATATACTGGTATCAATGAAGTCGGGGAAGCGATAGACAGAACAGTATCAGGGTTCCATGCAGTCGTGGTACAGCATGAGTGCGACCATTTGGATGGTATACTTTACCCGATGCGGATGCCCGATATGGCTTTGTTTGGATTTGAAGAAGAATTGAGTCAGCCGACTCCATCGTCGCTGACAGATCAGGTTGATTAGAGTAATACTCAGGAGTTCTAAAGGTGGATATTTGGATTGGATTAGTCTTAGTGATTGTTGCAGTTGCCAGTTTTTTTGCCGGACGTTTCTTCGCGCCAAACCAACAGGAAATAAAAGACCTCACAAACCAGCTTGCTGAGAAAGAATCGGCGCATCAGGAATATCGCGAACAAGTCGCTGAGCACCTGGCAGGCAGCGCTCGTAAGTTCAGCAAAGTCACGCAAGAATATCGCGAATTATATGAGCACCTGGCAAGTGGAGCACAAGAGCTTTGCGAACGACGTTCGATTCCACGAGAACTGTCGACATCTCACGTCAACATACTGGCGGTTGAATCGCCTGGCACGGCGCCACAAATAGAACCAAAGGTCACAGAACCCTCAGTGGTTAATGTTTCCAGTACTAACCTATCGCCGATCAGTGACACGGATCAGGCCTTGTTGGATGAACATAATAGCCATCAGGAGGGTGCTGTCGTTATTGATCTGGACAAGCAGCGTTCTGAGGCTGCTGATGACGCAGAGATGGCGCCTGCAAAAGATTATGCTGTCAAGGATAAGGGCGTTATTAATCACAATTCTCTCAATCGCGACGATGTACAGACCTGACATTGTCATTGAATCGATAAATAAGAATTAGCACAATAAAAAAATGGCTACTCTATGAGCAGCCATTAAACGGGGATCAAACAACCAAAAGGATAAAATCATTACATCCACTAATTATGACCACTCCCCACATTCTTAGTTCAAAAAAAATTTGAAAAAAATCTCTTTTTCAATACAAGCACTCCATGTTGTTGTTTTCAATGGGGTTTTACTGACTTATAGAGTAATCGAATGAACCTAAATAAGACACTAACTATGCTGTTTTCCGCCCTAGTCTGCCTGTCATATGCTCAGGCTGATGATTTGGAAGCACTTTATGCTAAAGAATGGCAATTCCGCTTACAGCAAAATCCGTTGTTAGCACGCACGATGGGCAAACCACCAGCAACAATGACGCTCGCCGATATATCCCACACTAGTATCGATAAACAAAGTAAATTTTATCAAGACCTGGCAAAGCAACTTGCAACAATTGACATAAATGACTTGAGCCCAGAGCAGGCAGTGAATTATCAAATTTTTAGTGGCCAAATAGCTAATCAATTGGCGAACTTTAAATATGCCATGTATCAGATGCCATTTAATGCAGACTCGGGATTTTATTCAGCGTTTGCTCGCGCCATGTCCAGCTTCAACTTCAATACTGTCGAGGACTACGAAGATTATCTGGATTACATCAGTAGCTGGGATGAGCATGTCGCGCAGCAGATAAAGCATATGAAGATGGGTCTCGATAGAGGCTTCACACAACCCAAAGTTATTCTTGAAACGTTGCCAGAGCGCGTTCGCAGTTATATCAATAATGACACTGAAAAGAGCGTCTTCTACCGACCGCTGCTACAGTTTCCGCAGCATATTTCTAATCAGGATCGGAGCCGGTTACAACAACGAGCCAAAGCAGTCATTCGTGATTCCGTAAATCCTGGATACGCCAAACTGAGCGACTTTTTCGCTGAAGATTACGTACCTAATGCAAACGAATCAATTGCCGCTAGCGAGCTTCCAGATGGCGAGGCATTTTATAAGAACCGTATCCGACATTACACAACGCTAGACCTCAGTGCCGATGAAATCCATCAAATTGGACTAAATGAGGTCGCGAGAATACGATCAGAGATGCAGGCAATTATCAAGGAAACTGGTTTTGAGGGCAATTTCGCCGATTTTCTTGAATTTTTGCGTACAGATCCACGATTTTATGCACAGACAGCTGAAGAGCTACTCACGATAGCGTCACGCATCGCCAAACGTGCCGATGCTCAGATGCCGCGCTTTTTCAGACATCTACCGCGCACTCCCTATGGTGTCGAAGCGGTACCCGCGGAGCTAGCACCAAACTACACTACTGGGCGCTATGTTTCTGCGCCTCGTGGCAGTAAACGCCCGGGATACTATTGGGTAAATACCTATGCCCTAGACAAACGACCGCTTTACGAGTTGGAAGCATTGACATTACATGAAGCAGTGCCGGGGCATCATCACCAGATTGCACTCAACCAAGAATTAGAGAATCTGCCACCCTTTCGCCAATATTCTTATCTCAGCGCATTCGGTGAGGGTTGGGGCTTGTATTCAGAATGGCTCGGCCTGGAAATGGGTTTTTATAAGGACCCATACTCGAACTTTGGCCGCCTGACCTATGAAATGTGGCGCGCAGTAAGACTCGTGGTAGACACGGGCATGCATGCCATGGGTTGGTCCAGGGATAAGGCATTAAGTTATCTGGCCGACAATACGGCCTTGTCGTTACATAATGTCAGAACTGAAATTGATCGCTATATCTCCTGGCCTGGTCAGGCACTGAGTTATAAACTGGGAGAGCTGACGATCCGACGATTACGCAAAGAAGCGGAGCAGCAGTTAGCGGCAGACTTTGATATTAGAGAATTCCATGATGTCGTGTTAAGACATGGCTCAATTCCATTAAACGTATTAGAACGCAATGTCGCAGATTACATCTCTTATACCTTGAACCAAAGGCAAGCAAATTAGTCCAATGTAATGCAAGATTTGATAAGCTGAGGTTATAATATGAGGGCGTTATACAAAAAATGTAAATTGGCAAAAGATGCAAATGAAACGTCAACACGCCCTAGTAACCTAGGCATCAGGAGCAGTTAAAATCGATGAAAACCTTTTTAAAAGCTATACTCGCCGTGGTCATGCCTGTTGTTATTTGTGCTGTCACCAGCGCAGCTGAGATTGAAACCAAAGTACAGAGTAAAATACGGCCAAGCGTACCGTTCCCAGAATTCCTCTCAACCGGACCTTATGTCTGGTATGAGGACGCACAGAATAAGCCAATTAAAGGACATACCTATCGCCTGGCGACCTTCACTGTCGATGGCATATATCGTGTGTACCTTGAAAAAGTAAATTTTGGCGACAAGGGTTGCTGTTTGGAGATCGTTGATTACCGTGAACTGATGATTACTCGGGAGGATTTATCGCAACTCTTCCCAAATAACCGAGGTGAATATGGTTTTAAGCTGGTTCGCTGGGAAAGTCCAACGGCATTTACTTTTGAAGCATTTGGTGGCCGCTATAAATTGACTAACATCGATGCGAGTCGCCCCACTATTACAGAATCCTGATTCACTATGGCTAAGCAGAAAAATAATCCTCTGCTGGATTTATTGATAAGTATTATCATCCCTTCAGTTATTCTGATGAAATTCAGTGGCGAAGAGCATCTCGGTACTGTCAACGGTCTGCTCGTTGCCTTGTCATTCCCTTTATTTTATGGCCTTTATGAACGGTGGTCACAGAAAAAATTTAATATCATTTCGATCATCGGGATCATCAGCGTATTACTCACAGGCGGGATAGGCTTACTAAAACTTGACCCTGAATGGTTGGCAATCAAGGAAGCCGCGGTCCCGCTAGTTATAGGCATGATAGTATTAATTTCCTTGAAAACACCCTATCCGCTGATAAAGACCCTGATTTATAACCCCAATATCATCAGAGTTGAAGAAGTAGATAAGGCGTTGAATGAACGAGGGAACTACCATCAGTTTCAGGATCGACTGACGAAAGCAACATTCTTCCTAAGTGCCACCTTTTTATTTTCTGCCACATTAAATTATTTTCTTGCCCGCTATATCGTAACTAGCCCGGCCGGCACAGAAGCATTTAACGAGGAACTTGGTCGTCTAACCCTTGTTAGTTATCCAGTTATTGCACTGCCATCGATGGTTTTTCTGATCGCGATCATGTTCTGGTTAATTAAATCTGTAAAACAACTCACAGGCATGACACTTGAACAGGTCATGAATGTCCCGGAGGAAAATGAATCATGACGTATATCTTAAAACTCATACTACTTACGCTGAGTCTGACCCTATCTAACCTCAGTATTGCAGAAGCGACTGATCTCGATCATGATCAATTCGCTGAGTTCAGAGCAAGCAATCCGGAGGCCATATTACTCGATGTTCGAAGTACTGAGGAATATGCGAGTGGTTTCATCAAGGGAGCAATAAACATCCCACATACTGAGCTAGAGACTATCCTAGCAACCCTGAAGAAAGAAGATAAGATTATTATGTATTGCCGCTCGGGTCGTCGAGCTGGCATCGTTGCTGAGCAGCTAGCGAAGGAAGGCTATAGCAGCCTGTATCATCTCGATGGAGACATAAAAGGCTGGGTTGCTGCAGGGAAACCACTAGAGAAACCTTGATCCCATGCTCCAGCTACTTAAGATACTGAAAATATTGAACTCCGATGCGAATCCATCGGCCATCGCCAGCGCGATATGTCTGGCGATGTTCATTGGCTTCACGCCGCTACTGAGCCCACATAATTTATTAATCATTCTGCTGGTTCTCATCCTACGGGTTCATTTAGGTACTTTCATACTGGCATCTCTCGGCTTTACATTAGTCGGCTTCGCAGTGCAGTCGTCGATAGAACAATTCGGGCTAGCATTACTCCAGAACCAGACATTGGAACCATTCTGGACAGCACTGTATAACACCCAATTCGGTCGTTTAAGTTTATTCAATTATTCAACCAGTCTGGGTGGTTTAGCTATCTGCCTTGTTTCATTTGTTCCAATGTGGCTATTCACAACCTATCTGGTTCGGCAGTATCGTGGCCATATCATGGCCTGGATACAAAAAAACCGGCTCATTCAAGTCCTTAAAGGCACAACGATCATTCGCCTGTATAACAAGAGCACAGGAGTATAGTGGTGCGTAATCCAATTCGAATCAGCGGGCTCATTGTATTTGCTGTCATTGTCGGTATGTTAATTCTTACCCTGTCACTTGCAATCAATCCAGTTGTTGGCCGAGTGATTACCACTGCAGGTTCTGAAGCTGTCGGCGCTAAAGTAGAATTAGATGCGGCTGATGTTTCCTTGACTGAGCAGAGAATAGCACTCCAGACATTAGCTGTTACCGACCCAAGACAACCAATGTTCAATTTATTTGAAGTTAGCGAACTAGTGGTCGATGTCGACGGTGATGCCATGATGTGGAACAAATTAGTCATCGACGAACTCAAGGTCACCAACCTCTATCTGAATACACCACGTACTGAATCAGGAGAATATCAAAAGCGCTGGTTAGAAAAGTCGAATTGGAATCCTATGGCATCAATTCCTGGATTGGCCGATATGAGTGTAGATAATCTGCCCGATGCCGAAGAAGTTATCGCTAGAGAATCTCTGCAAACACCCGCTGCGATCCAATCATTCAAACAGGACCTCGCGACCACAAAAACAGAATTGTCTGAAAAGATAAAGGCATTACCAGACGAAGAAAAGCTTAAGGAATATGAGCGACGATTTGAGGAAATAAAAGCTAAATCCAAAGGTGGCAATAAGCTTGTCGGCCTGTTAAGTCAAGGTAAGGATATCAAAGACTTACAGAAAGATATAAAAGAGGATCTGGCTCAAGTTAAGGCATTGAAAAATGAGATAAAGGCAGCTCAAGACAAAATATCGGCCGACTTTAAAGCACTCAAGAAAATGCCCGGAGAGGATTTGCAACGACTCAAGGCGAAATACTCTCTTTCAGGAAACGGGGTACAAGAGATCGTATCGACTCTGTTTGGAGAGCAGATTGGTCGTTGGGCGCAAAAGGGTTGGCACTATTATCAAATGGTATCTCCGTATCTGAATAGTTATTCAGGGGCAGATGAATCTGATTCAAAGGTTAAAGTTTCACCTCACATCACCGAGCGAGGTAGAAAGGTATTATTCGAAGATAAGAACCCCTTGCCAAACTATCTCGTAAAGAAAGTCGAACTGAGTTCAGAACTACAGGATTTTGGCATTGCAGTATCTGGCCTAATTGAAAATATGACAACTGAACCCGATAAATGGGCGAGTCCGATGACCATGGATTTAACGGGTAAATCTGGCCTAATGAAATCCTTTACTGTCAAGGGACTGTTTGATCACCGCGATGTTACTGCCAGTATGGATGACATCAAACTGAATGCTTCTGGTCTGTTGTTGAATCAACTGGTGACTTCGCAGCCATCTTCGCCTTATGTCATTAATAAGGGTGAAGTAGATATAAAGGCCGATATTAAACGAAATGCTGGCTATCTTGATGGTCAGATTCGACTAACCTTCAACGGTTTGAACATGTCTTCTTCGCGTACTGAAGCCTGGCAGAACCGTATGCTAAATGGCATAAATAAGCTCGACTCTTTTGCAGTGACCATCAATTTATCGGGCGCGCTAGAGAAGCCAGAAATAAGCATCAATTCAGCGGACTTAAAAACGATTGGTCAGGCGGTGATTAAGGAAATGGCCAGCGACAAAATTGCCGAATTCGAGCAGGATCTACAGCAAAGGATACAAGAAAGTACGGCCGGTTTATTATCTGATGCAGAAGGTTTAGGTGATTTGACTCCCTTACTCAAACAGCTTAATTTGGCCGAGTTGAATCTTGATAAACTCCTTGAGATTAAGCTCTAATTCCCAGGGCATTAGAGTTATTTTGTACTGATTCAGAAAAACCCTTCAAATCAACACTGGCGCATCAATTTGGAACCTTAGGTGGCTTTTTGCTGTCAAATTACACGAAATAGTAATTTATTAATGCAACTGGTCACATTTATTGTCATATTTTGCCTTCTCTCACTTCTGCAACTGATTGAAACTGTTTACAATAACGACCAGTAAATACGTTACTTCAAACTATAATATCGGGATATCAAATTTACATGCTTTTCAAGAAACTTCGAGGTCTGATCTCAACCGATCTGTCCATCGATCTGGGTACCGCGAATACCCTCATATTTGTCCGTGATCAGGGCATCGTGTTAAATGAACCCTCAGTGGTCGCAATACGTCTAGATGCGGGCGGCACCAAGACTATCAAAGATGTCGGTATTGAAGCCAAGATGATGCTGGGAAGAACTCCCGGCAATATTCAGGCAATCAGGCCCTTGAAAGATGGTGTTATCGCTGATTTCACAATCACCGAAAAAATGTTGCAGCATTTCATACGCAAAGTTCATGACTCGACCTTTTTGAGACCGAGCCCTAGAGTGCTTATCTGTGTTCCTTGTGGATCGACTCAAGTTGAACGCAGGGCTATCAAAGAGTCGGCGTATGGTGCTGGTGCAAGGGAAGTCTATTTAATTGAGGAGCCAATGGCAGCCGCAATCGGTGCTGGAATGCCTATCAGCGAGGCACGCGGTTCTATGGTTGTTGATATAGGTGGTGGTACAACTGAAGTTGCCATTATCTCACTGAATGGTGTTGTTTACTCAGAATCCGTCAGAATTGGTGGTGACCGATTTGATGATGCAATTATCGACTACATCCGTAAAAACTATGGCACTGTGATCGGTGAGGCGACGGCTGAGCGAATCAAACAGGAAATTGGCACTGCATTTCCAGGCAACAAAGTCCTCGAAATCGATGTGCGTGGTCGTAATCTAGCAGAAGGTGTTCCCCGCTCCTTTACTATCAACTCTAATGAAGTCCTGGAAGCGTTACAGGATCCACTGTCCGGTATCGTACGTGCAGTCAAAGCCGCACTCGAGCAGTCTCCTCCGGAACTGGCAGCCGATATTTCTGAGCGTGGTATGGTGCTGACCGGTGGTGGTGCACTACTGCGCGATCTAGACCGATTGTTCAGCGAAGAAACCGGCCTGCCTGTGATTGTTGCCGAGGATCCTCTCACCTGTGTTGCACGTGGTGGAGGAATTGCTCTGGAAATGATAGATAAGCACGGCGGAGATGTTTTTTCTTACGAGTAATTGACCGGAGTCTGTCATCAAAACCATATTCAGCCGCGGCCCTTCCCAACCAATACGTCTTGGGATAGTCCTGCTGCTGTCTTTTGCTCTGATATTCTCTGACAGCCATCGCGAGCAATCATCAACAATACGCCTGCTAATTGCGACTGCGATTAGTCCATTGGAATATGTCGTTAGCCTACCGACCAGCCTGTTCGACTGGGTCGATGAGCATATGACCAGTCGGACTGAACTACTCGACGATCTGAAGACCCTGAAGGATGAACGGGTCCTCCTTCAGGCTCAGGCACAAACCATGGTTGCACTCGAAGCTGAGAACGCCAATTTGCGTGCCCTACTTGGCTCGATGGAGAGAAAACGCAGTCGACGGACTGTTGCAGAAATCCTCCGCGTTGATTCAGATCCTTCCCAACATCTGGTTACCTTGAATAAGGGTACTAAAGATGGCGTATTCGTCGGTCAACCGGTGTTAGACGCCAAGGGAGTTCTGGGGCAAGTAGTGGATGTTTCAGCACTGACCAGCAAGGTCTTGTTGATAACGGATCATAGCCATTCAATTCCGGTCAAGGTATTACGAAACGGTATTCGAGCAATTGCCAAGGGAAGTGGCAAACCCAATCAGTTATTACTCGAACAATTACCACACACGACCGATCTGAAAGCCGGGGACGTTCTAATCACATCGGGACTCGGGATGCGCTTTCCCGATGGTTTCCCTGTTGCTGTAGTAAACAGTTTCAATAGCGTTGCAGGCAATCCCTATGCGAATGCCTCTGCAACAACGAGCACCGATTTATCCAGAAGTAGGTTGGTTATTCTGCTGTGGCCGGATGACACAATACAATCACAAGCGAAGCAGGCCAATGGTCACTGATTCTTCCGCCGCATCATCTGGTCGCTTTGCTTTGTTGTTGACTATCATCTTCGCACTGGTGCTAGAGATATATCCACTTCCAGAATCACTGCAATGGTGGCGTCCCTCCTGGTTGCTCATGACAATGATTTACTGGGTTATGGCATTGCCCAACCGAGTGGGTATCGTCAGCGCCTGGTTGATGGGATTAACACTTGATGTCAGCCTGGGTAATCCATTAGGTATTCACGGGGCTACTTTCGCCATATGCGCCTATATTGTATTTAGCCTAAACAAACGTTTACGTTTATTTACTTTATGGCAGCAATCATTGTTTGTAGCATTACTGGTAGGTTTCGATCTGGTCCTTTCCTTATGGATTGAGAACTTTATCGACTTTCGCCAAAGAGCCGCTGCTTACTGGTTTCCAATCATCAGTAGTATGCTCGTATGGCCGTTATCATTTATACTGCTTAGACACGTACGTCGCAGCTTTCAAATCCGTTAACTGACAGCCTCATGAGAGAAGAAGTACTCATAAATGCCACACCAAGAGAGACCCGGGTTGCACTGGTCGAGAATGGTATCGTACAGGAATTGATGATTGAACGATCCAGTCGTCGTGGCATCGTAGGGAATCTATACAAGGGTAAGGTCGTCAGGGTACTGCCAGGCATGCAGTCTGCTTTTGTCGAGATTGGCACTGAACGAGCAGCTTTCCTGCATCTATCCGATATCTACCAACAAGAGAATGACACGGATAGCAAGATCGAAGATATTACCCAGTTAATCTCAAACGGCGATGAACTTCTGGTACAGGTGATTAAAGATCCGATTGGCACCAAAGGGGCTCGTCTATCTTCTCAGATAAGTATTGCATCGCGATATGTGGTTTTTATGCCACAGACTCAGCATATCGGGATATCGCAGCGCATCGAAAATGAAGAGGAACGAAATCGTCTCAAATCCATCATAGAAACCTGCGATGAGGCTGAAGGGGGCTATATCATTCGGACGGCGGCTGAATCAATCGATGAAAGCAAGCTATACAATGATATTCAGTTCCTAAATAAGCTCTGGCAACGCCTTCAGAGCAAGATTAAAGATGCCAAGCCCGGACAAATTGTTCATGAAGATCCGTCACTTCTGGTCAGGACAATGCGTGACATTGATGCGAATAATGTCGATAAGATTCGAGTCGATTCTCGTGAATCATTCAACACCCTATCACGCTTTGTTGGTGAGTTTATTCCAGAACTTAAATCAAAACTTGAGTTATATACTGGCGACCGGCCTATTTTCGATCTCTACAATATTGAAGACGATATTCAAAAAGCACTAGAGCGCGACGTCCAGTTAAAATCCGGTGGTTATCTCGTTATTGACCAAACGGAAGCGATGACCACAATAGACGTTAATACTGGTGCATACGTTGGGCATCGAAACCTTGAAGAGACCATCTTTAAAACGAATCTGGAAGCGGCCAGCGCCCTCGCACGTCAATTACGACTGCGTAACCTAGGCGGTATTATCATCATCGATTTTATCGATATGGCTGATGAAGAGCACAAGCGACAGGTGATCAAAACACTCGAAAAAAGTTTACTAAAAGATCATGCCAAGACTCACATTTCAGAGATCTCAAGTTTGGGACTGGTTGAAATGACAAGGAAACGGACACATGAGAGTCTAGAAAGGACCTTATGTGAGCCCTGTCCGGTCTGTAATCAACGGGGATCTATTAAATCCGTTGAAACCATCTGTCTTGAGATATTTCGCGAGATATTACGCTCAGAGAGAGCTTTTGGTGGGCAAAAGTTTCTCGTAATGGCAAACGAAAACATCGTAAATTTCTTACTCGACCAGGGGTCTTACATGGTCGTCGAATTAGAGGATTTCATTAACAAACCGATTGAATTCAAGATAGATTACCTCTACTCACAAGAAAAATATGATGTCGTGTTAATGTAGGGTTCAATGGCTAAGGTATTATCAACCCTGCTATATAGAATCTGGCTGGTCAGCGCTACGCTGATCGTCTTAATTGCCATCATCATCAGCGTTGGCAGAGCATTAATCCCATACGCAGACCAGTATCGACCTGAACTGGAACAATTTCTCACAGAACGTATTGGAAAGCAGGTAAGTATCACTGCGATTGAAACCGAGTGGAAGTCTCTCGGACCATCAATAACTCTGCGTGAGGTGGATATTGAGAACACTCTGAGAGTCAGTTCTATAAGTACCGATATAAAAACGATGCTGTCGTTGTACTATCGCACTTTGATTACCGAGAATCTGGTTATCGAAGGACTCAATCTCTACGTCGATCAACAACCGGATGGTACATTAACTATCGCTGGCCAGGCGCCGTCTCTGAGCACAGTAGAAGACGATCCATTCGACTTTGCATTATTACAGGATTGGTTGCAGAGCCAAACTGAGATATCTATTACCCGCGCAACCATCCATCTCAGCCTGAGAAATAATAATAGCTATCCTATCAACATCACCGAGATGAGTTTCAAACGTGGGAATAACATCTACCAGCTACAGGGATTCACTGAATTACCCGGGGAGAATAGGATTGATTTCGTACTCGAAGCGAATGGACTGCTCACTGATACGAATACCACAGGACAACTTTACATCGACACGCATGATCTCGATCTGACAAAAATCCCATTAGATGCATTTTGGCAGGAAGCAAAAATCATGAATGGTTCTGTCAAACTCAATGCCTGGATCGATTGGCATGAAAGGCGCTTTGACAAAGCAATAGCAACTTTGGATATCGATGACTTTCAAATGTCATTACAAGGATCGCCTCAAGGGAATATCAATAAGTTATCTACACAACTGTTGTGGCAGCTGCATGAAGACGGCTGGCAGTTACAAACCAATGACACGACAGTGAGGACTAACCAGCGCGAATGGCCAACACCCTTTGTACAAGTGCGCATGCGACAGGGTGAGGACTATGCAAACGAGTATTATCTGCGCTCTTCACTCATGGATGTCGGAATATGGGCCGACCTCCTGTTAGCGAAACAGGATCTTGATCCGGAATTTCGCAACCGCTTGCTGGCAATGGATCCGCAGGGGTTTCTAGACGCAGTGAGGTTAGATGCCGTGGTCAGCCCTGAGGAGCTCATTGATTTCAACCTCTCTGCACGTTTCTCAGAGTTAGGCTTTAAACCGTATGGTACAACGCCTGGTATCAGCAATATGGCTGGTCAGATTCAGGTCCTTGAAGACTCCGGAAACTTATACCTCGACAGTCGACTCGCGACCTATAACGATCCGAACATGTTTCGTTGGGAATTACCTTTGGGCTATATTAATGCCGACATTGATTGGTCTTTCAACGATGATTCCCTATCGTTGGTCATCCAGCATTTCACTAGTCATATACATGGCGCCAGGCTTAGAGCTGACGGTAAGATTAGCATCCCTGCCGACACTCAAGGCGTCAATATGGAATTATATGCCGAGCTTGACGATGGCGATTTACGCTTTACACCCCGCTTTCTTCCATACGGAATTATGCAGCCTGATCTTGTTGAGTACCTCGATGATTCTGTGATTGCCGGAAGATTGAGTGATGTCACAGTACTGTTGAGGGGTAACAGTGTTGACTTTCCTTTTCTAAATAACTCAGGCGTCTTCGCAATCTATGGCAGAGTGACTGATACAGATTATAAATTTGAGCCTTCCTGGCCTACTGTAAAAGAATTGGATGCTGAGCTTTATTTCATCGGCAATAGTATGAAAATCGAGGTGAATTCAGCCGAAACGTTACGACATCAATTACGTTCGGCAACCGTGAGTATCGATGATTTTTCACAACAACCAACCCTGCTTGAGGTCGTGAGTAATAGTCAGGGAGAATTGCTCGATGCAGGTGCTTATATTCTAGATAGTCCGCTCAGTGACGCTATTTTTCCTGTGATAAATAATCTCGATATGTCAGGCCCGTTCGAACTTGACTTAGACTTGGCGATACCACTCGAGGGCGAAGGGGAACAAATAAACGGAGAAATTCGTCTGAATGATGCGAGAGTCGTAGTTAAAGCGATTGATCTCGTTGCTGAATCGATTAGTGGTAGCTTGCAAATAGAAAACAGTTCTGTCAATTCCAGAGATTTAACGGCGAACGTTTTAGGTGGTGAAAGCCGTATTACGATGAAACAGACCAGCAGTTCTGATGGAATTGATACTGAATTGACTGCGCAAGGAAATCTTACGCTGGCGGCTGTTTACGATACGTTCGACGACATCATTCCTAAGGGACTTGAGGGAGCAACAGATTATGAAGCCACCATTCGACTTCCTGCTGTAGATGATAATTTCAGTGTTGAGATTGATACCCGAACGATTGGTATGACATCAACTATACCCTATCCCATGGCGAAGACGGATGATATTGGCTTACCACTCAAGTTAGTTTATCAAAAGACATCCGCATCGCAGGCCATGCTCCAGCTTGATTGGTTGGATAAATTCACACTGTTATCTGCCTATGAAAATGATCTCATGACTTCCGGAATAATGGCTCTGGGCACCAATGAGGTAACATTGCCTGAGCGGCCCGGCATGGCTATCACAGGTATCGCGGATAATGTCGATTTGGTCGCATGGCTCGATTATTTAAGTGATCTCGAGTCGACACCCGATTCTCAGCCTAGAGAATACGATGACTTCTATCTTGAGGATATATCCATAGAAAACCTGAATTATTTCTTCCTTAATTTCAGGAATACTCGGGCGTCTGCCGAATTTGGTAAGGATAAGATGCAGTTCCAACTGACTGGGGATGATATTAATGGCATCATCACAGTACCCCTGCCATTCGCCGAAAATACCATTGATATCAGTCTTGATTCAGTTCGAATTCCCGATCAATTTGCCGATGAAGAGGGTTTTGATCAAGAACCTGAAGTGACTGATGAACTAGCGCGTAATGCAGATTCTGAACCGTTACCTGCCATCGACTTCAGTTGTAAACAATGCTTTTATAATAATGTCGACCTAGGCACAGCCACCATGTCTATGCGTCCACTTGAGCAAGGTAATGAAGTCGCGATAAAACTCACGGGAAAGAGTTACATCGATCTGAACATTAACGCGAGTTGGTTTAGGGAAGAAGATAAGGTCTATACCGCAATCAACGGTGCCGCTAAAACGTCTAGCATGGAACGGCTTTTAAACACTCTCAATCAAAATCCTGGGGTTCGAGATACCTCCATGGAACTCACTGGCAACATTCGCTGGTTGGGTGATCCGAGTATGTTTAACTCACAGTCTCTGAGTGGACAGGTACTCGCAAAAGGGGGTAAAGGCAGTCAGAAGCAATTAAGTGACCGCAAAGCGCGCATATTTTCATTACTGAGTCTTGGTTCTATAGCTAGGAAATTGACCCTCGATTTCTCCGATTTATTTCAGGACGGTTTCTTCTATACCAGCATTGATGGTACCCTGAATTTTGCTGATGGCGTGATGACGACAGACGATGTAAAGGTGAAAGGGACATCTGCGGATGTTCAGGTCAAAGGTCAGATAGATTTCACGGACAACAGCATTGAACAATGCATCCTGGTCACGCCAGATCTCGGAAGTAGCCTTCCAATACTCGCGGGATGGGCAATTGAGCCAGTGACCGGATTCTTTGTTTTCCTGATGAGCAAAATCTTTCAGCCAGCCATCGATGTTGTCTCGAGCATTCGTTATCAGGTTGAAGGTAGCTTCGACGACCCCACTGTTACTGAAATAGGTAAGTCTCGAGCCAAAGCAACGATAAGTGAAGATGACCAAAATCCCAGCATCACTGTTGAGCAGAATGAGAAACCCTTCAGTTGTGATGATCAATTCAGGTAGACCGATTTATCGGGTACGCATTCTTATTAGCAGGTAACTATTAATGCAGAAAGAAATTATAGAGCACTTTTGTGAACTAGCAGATTGTCAGTGGTCGCAAATCGAGGGACAAATGTCTCGCCTAATGAAGCCAGGAGTTGATTTTGCTGACATGTATTTTCAGCAAACCATATTCGAATCGTGGTCACTCGATGAGTCGATTGTAAAATCTGGTAGCTATAATGTAGAGACTGGTGTCGGAATACGGGCAATCTGCGGCGAAAAAACTGGATTCGCATATTCGGAGGCCCTATCAGAAACTGATATTTCGCGTGCAGTAACGGCCGCAGCGAGTATTAGTAATCATAATGGAAACTGTATCACTGCTGTGTCGTCCTCAGCGAACGCTGTCGAGCTGAGATATCAAGGTATTGATCCCCTGAGCAGCGTCCCAGATGAAGATAAAATAGCGCTTTTACATGCAATTGATACCTATGCACGTGATAAAGATCCTCGCATCATTCAAGTCAACGCCAGCATCTCATCCAGTTATGAGCGCGTTTTGGTATACGCCAGCGATGGCACATTGGCTACTGATATAAGGCCCCTGGTACGCCTTAGTGTTTCTGTCATAGCAGAGCATGATGGCCGCCGAGAGACTGGTTCCTCTGGTTCCGGTGGTCGCTATGGACTTGAAGGGTTTATCTCTAAATCGGGAAATTTATTGGCTTCAGAATTAACCTTGTCTCTTATTGATGAAGCTGTCGAACAAGCACTGACCAATCTGCAAGCCATCGCAGCACCGGCTGGGATCATGCCCGTCGTGCTCGGTAACGGATGGCCCGGAGTCTTATTACATGAAGCGATCGGTCATGGTCTTGAAGGTGACTTTAATCGCAAAGGTTCGTCTGCATTTAGCGGTAGAATTGGCGAGCAAGTGGCGTCAGACCAGTGCACTATCGTGGATGACGGTACGTTGGCTGATCGCCGAGGATCGCTATCCATTGATGATGAAGGAACAGCAAGCCAATGCACTACCCTTATTGAAAATGGGATCTTGCAGGGTTATATGCAAGACAAGCACAATGCCAGACTTATGAATAGCCAATCGACGGGTAATGGTCGGCGGGAATCTTACGCCCACTTACCTATGCCCCGCATGACAAACACCTATATGCTCAATGGTAAATACGAGCATGACGAGATCATCAGCTCAGTTAAAAAGGGTATCTATGCGAGTAACTTCGGAGGCGGCCAGGTCGATATCACCTCAGGTAATTTCGTGTTTTCTGCAAATCAGGCGTTTCTCATTGAGGATGGCAAAATTACTGCCCCAATCAAAGGCGCTACCCTTATTGGCGATGGCCCGACGGTACTCACTAAAGTTAGTATGGTCGGCAATAATCTAGAATTAGACAGGGGAGTAGGTGTCTGTGGTAAGCAGGGGCAGTCAGTCCCTGTAGGGGTTGGTCAACCCAGTCTCAAGGTAGATGAACTAACCGTAGGTGGCACGGCTGCTTAATGCAGCCATGCCTGCTAGTCAATTATTCAAAATTGCGTTTGATATACTCATTCAGCAATCTGACACCGAAGCTGCGCGAGCCAGCAGAGGCCTGAAACGCCCTCGCCTTTTTGGTGTTATCCACACCAGCAATATCAAAATGAACCCACTTGGTGGTGTCCTTTATGAAATAGCCTATGAACGCAGCACCGGCACTAGCACCTGGTGCTGATGGACCGGAGTTCATAACATCTGCGACGTCATGCTCAATTGCTTTGAAGTGGTTTTTATTCAGCGGCAGTTGCCAAACTTCTTCCCCGCTCGCTTCTCCGGCCTCAATGAAGCCCTGAAATAGTTCCTGATGACGACTGAACATGGCCGCATAATCTTCTCCCAATGCACGGGATGCAGAACCAGTCAGCGTGGCGAGATCAATCAACATCACTGGCTCATATTTTTCCTCAGTGTAGAACACGGCATCTGCCAGCACCAGTCGCCCTTCAGCATCAGTTGAGCGGATAGATACTGTCTTACCCGACATGGTTTTAACGACATCACTCGGACGTTGGGCATTCCCACCGGGCATATTCTCTGCCAATGCAGCCACTGCGACGACATTTAACTTGGCTTCACGTCCGGCAATACCATAAATTGCGCCCATAACACTGGCTGCGCCCGACATATCATATTTCATATCCCACATTCCAGATGACGACTTGATACTAATACCACCCGTATCAAACGTTATCCCCTTTCCGACCAATGCGACTGGCTTGTCTCCTTTCTTGCCACCCATGTATTCGACAATTAGGATTCTTGGGGGTCTTTTGGAGCCACGTCCAACACCGTAAATAGCTCCCATATTCATGTCGAGCATGTCATCTTCATCGAGAACTTTGATCTTAATGTTATCCATGCCCTTGAATTTGTTCTTCCAGAAAGTAACAAAACTCTCAGGATAAATGACATTCGGAGGCTCATTTGAAATGTCTCTGGTAAACCAGACACCCTCAGCTACTGACTTATACTGGCCATTGTAGATGGCGTCAGCGGATGGTGCTTCGTAGCTCGCAAGCGTCAATTCTGATTGGCGCTTATGACGCTTTTTGTCGGTGAAGTACTTATCGAAGTTATATGCACCAAGGGCGGCTCCGAAAGCGATATTTGCGGTGTTCTCGGGATTACTGTCAATGGCAATCATGGCTGCTTTCTTAAATGATTTCACTGACGTTCTGACAGCTATGTCACCAACTTTCTGCCATTCGAGAGGTGTGAGTTCAGTCGCAGTACCCAGACCAACCAGCAGAATCTGTGAGAAATTGGAACCAGTCGGTGCAGGAATTACCTTAGTCTTTAATTTCTTTCCTTTAAAGTCAATTTTCTTAATTGTATCCAGGAGAAAATCATCTTCATTCAGTTGTTCGCTGAATCTATCCAGCGCGAGATCCTCCCCGATACCCAATACAATATTTCCACCATCGGGTAAGCCAGATTTAAAAGTAACCTTAATTGGCTCTTTGGCCAGAATCGTATTGACACTAAACAGAGTTAGAGCGAATAGGGCAAGAATCTGTTGCCATGATGTCATTCTTTTTTTCATGAATACTCCCTGTCGATTTGACACAATATAAACAGTACGAGATTAAACCATAATTAGTTCGCATCGCCCAGTGTCGTTTTGATGATTTGGAACAGTTGACGTGATGCCTTCGTTTTTTGAGCTGATTTTTTTGCCGATTGATATAACCTTAGTTGCTGACGCAAGCCCTGGATATCAGTTTGCGGATATTTATCGATAAATTCTTTCACTAATTCTGGCTCGGCAATCAGAGAATCTCGCCAATTCTCAATTTGGTGAAATGCCTCCTTGTCTTTCTGTGACTCCTGATCCAGCGTCGCCATCGCAGCTTCGATTCCTGATACATCGATCGAGCGCATTATTTTTCCGATGAATAGTAGTTCCCGCCGCAAGCCACCTCGTTTAGTGATTTTTCTGGCACGAAGTATCGCATCCATCAGTTGCGAAGGCAGTGGAATCTTACTTAATTTTCCATCCGGAAGATTAACCAGACGTTCACCAAGTGCTGTCAGTGCCTTAACTTGTCGTTTTTGTTCCGACTTACTTAGCTGTTCTGGCTCTTGAGCCTCGGATATTGGGTCATTCGAATTACTGATAATGTTACTCCAATCACTAAATTACCAGGGAACAAATAGTCTCCCGCTATAGAGAACATGATATCATTCTCCAATCGAGGATTCCTTATTCAATAACCATGACTCAAACAGAAGTAATTGATGCGCTTGATGTCGCCGTCGAACGCGAAAATCTAGAAAAGACCATTTCACACATTATTGCGAGTGCGAGCAAACAGGGCGCAACCGCAAGCTCGGTGTCCGTCAGTAAAGTGCTCGGATTATCAAATACTGTGAGAAACCAGGAAATTGAGACCCTGGAATTTAATCAAGATTATGGTTTCGGTATCACTGTCTACGTTGGTCAGCAAAAAGGCCACGCCAGTACCTCAGACACCTCTGAACAATCGATAAAACAAACTGTATCTGCAGCACTCGAGATTGCTAAGCGTACTGGTTCAGATCCGTGCTCCGGACTGGCCGAGCCTGAGCTTATGGCCGTTAACTTGAATGATCTATCACTCGATCACCCGATTGGCCTAACACCATCCATGGCTGAGTCATATGCTATGGATGCAGAGCAAGCCATGATTGACGCTGGTGTACGGAGTGATGGAGTGACCTTTGCGTCGCATCGCAGCATTCATGGTTATGGCAACAGTCACGAATTCATTAATAGTCATGTCACTAGCCGTCACTTGCTCAGTGCTGTCGGCCTTGCACAAGATGCGAGTGGCATGCAACGTGACTACTATTACACAATTGGCCGTCAGATGAAGCAGTTGAAAGATGCCAAAGCAGTTGGCCGAATAGCAGCCGAGAGAACACTACGGCGCCTGAATAGCGAGCGTATTAAGACGGGCCAGTACCCTGTCCTTCTAAGTCCAGAAATAAGCGCTGGCTTTATCGGTCACATCATGTCCGCTCTTAGTGGTAATAAGTTATTCAGAAAATCCTCATTTTTAGTCGATTCACTCGATAAGCAAATCCTGCCTGAATTCATCAGACTGTATGAAAGACCGTTTATATTATCGGCACTCGGAAGCCGTAATTATGATAATGAGGGGGTTGCATGTAGGGAACAGGATTTCGTGGCAGAGGGTATCGTGCAGAGTTATTTACTGGGCAGTTACTCGGCTAGAAAACTTGGTATGGAAACTACTGGTAATGCGGGTGGTGCTCATAACCTACATGTCAGTAGCACAGGGCAAACTCAGGCAGAGCTTCAGGAACAGATGAATACTGGATTATATATTACTGAGGTAATGGGGCAGGGTGTTAATCTCGTTACTGGCGACTATTCGCGAGGTGCGAGTGGGTTCTGGGTCGAGAATGGAGAAATCAAGCACCCGGTCGAAGGTATTACCATCGCAGGCAACCTGACGCAAATGATGCAGGATATTGTCGCTGTGGCAACCGACGTACCTCACTATCTGACGACCAGAACCGGGGCTATACTAATTAATAATATGACAGTTGCGGCGGACTAGATTAATAGAACAGTCGCCAGGCCGAGAAACGCGATTAGCCCTACCACATCGGTCACTGTCGTCAGAATGACTCCGCCAGCGAGCGCTGGATCAATATTAAGTCGTTTTAGAACTAAAGGAATTCCCACACCAGCAAGTCCTGCCACAGTGAGGTTAACCATCATCGCGAAAGCGATAATTAGTCCGAGTTGATAGTCGTTCTTCCACAAGGCCACCAGTGTCGCGATGACGATAGCCCAAAGCAATCCGTTTAGAATGCCAACAGATAATTCCTTAAATATTAACCATCTGGCATTGCTCTCACCGATTTGCCCCATCGCGATGGCACGCACCATCAGGGTTAGCGTTTGAGTTCCTGCGATACCACCCATACTCGGTACGATGGTCATCAAAATGGCTACTGTAGCCAACTTCTCTAGAATCCCTTCAAAATAATTTGACACCGTCGCCGCGATGACTGCCGTGACGAGATTTATACCAAGCCAGACGGCGCGTCTCTTGGCACTGACAATCACAGGGGCGAACGTATCTTCATCTTCATTCAGACGCCCCAGGTTCATCAATGAATTTTCAGCCTCCTCGATGATGACATCAACAACGTCATCAATGGTAATCCGACCGAGCAACTTGCCTTCCTGACTGACAACGGGTGCAGATAACAGATCGTACTTCTCGAAGATTTGTGCCACTTCACTGTCCGGCGTTTCAACAGCGATACGATCGGCATGTTCTTCCATTACATCGCGGATCAAATCATCGGTTGTATTTACAACCAGCTTCTGTAAGGCAACAACACCTAGTAAAACATCATCACGATTAACAACGTAGAGATTATTTGTATTCGGCGGCAGTTCTCCTCGCATGCGCAGGTAACGCAAAACAACATCAACTGAGACATCGGGTCTAACCGTGACCGTGTCCGTGTTCATCAGGCCACCTGCCTGATCCTCAGGATACGAAAGCGCCTGTTTTACCCGATATCGATCCTGCGCATCCATCGAGCGAAGTACACGATCCGACAACTGATCAGGCAAGTCGCCGAGAATATCTGCCAGATCATCTGTGTCCAATCCTGATAATGCATCGGCAAGTTGCTCCGGTTCCATCTCCATCGCTAACTGCTGTGCAATATCATCACTCAGCGCATCAAGGATTTCACCGCGTTCTTCAACTGCAATAAGATTCCATAATAATGCTCGGGCCTTGGGCGGTGAGGACTCGATCAGATCGGCCATATCATCAGCAGATAACTGCTGCTGTAGACGTTTTACGCGCGCAAATACACCGGTATCCAGTGCATCATTGACTGCTTGTAATCGTCTTTGTATAGCTTCAGGATCGGCGTTTTTCATTCTTTTCAATCATGGTTTGATACAACATAATTGTGGCATAGAGTAACATAGCCATCAGATGAATGTGGTTTTTTATAATCGTTGATAATGTTAAGGAGAATCGTCGACGATTTCGTCTTCAAGGGCAAATCCATCTGCAATTAAAGCAGACATCTTAGCAATTGCCTGCTCTGCTTCGGGACCAGTCGCAGTTATTTGTAGTTCGGTACCATAGCCTGCCTGAAGGAGTAGTAGCCTCATCATGTCACAGGCCTCACTTGATGCTGTTGGACTGGTGATAATTATCTCCGCATCCAATGGTTCAGCCAGTTCTGATATTAGTGCAGCTGTACGCACATGAATGCCATGTTTATTTTTCAGGGTGAGTCGGACAGAAAGTTCTTTTGAGCCAGTATCGTTACCTGAATCAGTGGCCATTCTGATCGAGCTCCCGATGTCTGACAGTGACTTTAGAACGTTGGGTACGGAAGTATTCTGCGAGGAGCTCGGTCATGAAAACAGAGCGATGCTGCCCACCGGTACAGCCAATGGCGACCGTTAAATAACTACGGTTGTCGGTTTCAAATCGCGGTAACCAGGTATGCAGGAAAACTTTGATTTGCCAAAAAAACTCCTGAACTCTGGTTTGATCAGCCAGAAAATCTTTCACAGGCTGGTCTTTGCCTGTGAATGGCCGTAAGGTTTCATCCCAATATGGATTGGGTAGGCAGCGTGCATCGAACACAAAGTCTGCATCGGAGGGAATCCCATGCTTATAACCGAATGAGATGAACATTAAATCCAGTATGCTGTCCATGTTGTTGACTCTTGAGCCAACCATGTCCCTAAGCTGGTGTACATTTAAACTGGATGTATCGATGTTCAAGTCTGCGGCTAATCGAATTGATTCGAGCAAGGCCGTTTCCTTGGCTATCGCCTCACGTAAGGATAATCCACCCTGAGTCAATGGATGCCTTCGGCGCGTTTCACTAAATCGCTTCAGTAGCGTCGCATCATCAGCATCCAGAAATATGACCTCTGTGTCATACGGCCCATCTTGCAGCTTCTGATAGATCGATTCAAACTCAGCCAGATCGTCAGGCACAGAACGCGCATCAATACTCACTGCAATCTGATCATACTTATCAGCTAATTTATCAGCCAGTTCCAGCATCATACTCAGTGGTAAATTATCAATACAGAAAAACTCCTGATCCTCAAGAGCATGCAGAGCTATTGTTTTTCCTGAGCCTGAACGGCCGCTAAGAATGACTAGTTTCATTTTTGTAGGGGTTTAAATTCATCTCTGACGAACAAATGATATCTCGCAATTGTGACTCGCTTGTTGCGCTGTTTATGCGTTTTAGCCAATTCCCTTCACGACAAAATGACGCGACATTGCTTAAAAGAGGCAAGTGCTCATTGCAATCGTCTTCTGGAATCAACATGCCGAAAATCACGTTGACCTGATCATTATTATTGTTGTATTCGATCGGGTTATCCAATTGTATGATTACCCCGACCGGCTTACTTATCGCCAATTTACAATGCGGAATAGCGACTCCATCACCGATATAGGTTGAGCCCATTCGCTCGCGCGTTGTGATGCAGTCGAGCACCTTTTCAAAAGTTAAATCTTCTTTCACCGATGATAATAACTCGGCTAGTCGTTCGAATAATTTTTTCTTATTACTTATCCCGACCAGCCGGATTATACGGAGATCATCGGTCTCCACGTTTTCGTTCATTGAATTGCTAATGCCGTTGTCTTTTCTCTTTGTGTTTAATTACCTGGCGATCGAGTTTATCGACCAGACTATCGATTGATGCATACATATCTGTATCTTCTGAGTTTGCAAATATCTCACCACCATTTACCGACATTTTAGCCTCTGCAATTTGTCGTAACTTTTCAACAGTGAGAACAACATGTACGTTGTTGATTTCATCAAAGTGGCGTTCAAGACGTTCGAATTTATCGGATACGTAGCCACGTAAGGAGTCTGTAATATCAACATGATGACCTGTTAAGTTTATTTGCATAATGTGCTTCCTTATGACCTTATTAGTGTTTTAAAGCAGGCTTTTTCTTTCATTTGATGGCGGAATAGCCAATGCTTCTCGATATTTCGCGACGGTTCTTCTGGCAACTTTGATGCCCTGATCGGATAAAATGTTAGCCAATTTACTGTCGCTTAGTGGTTTTGCAGTATCTTCTGCAGCAATTAATTTTTTAATTAGGGCTTTGATAGCGGTTGATGAGCATTCACCTCCTGTCGCTGTTGCTACATGACTGGAAAAAAAGTATTTAAGTTCAAATATACCTCGTGGTGTATGCATGTACTTTTGCGTAGTTACGCGAGAAATCGTAGATTCATGCATTTCAACTTTCTCAGCAATATCTGACAGAACGAGTGGTCTCATAGCCTCTTCACCGTACTCGAAGAAACCTAACTGATAATCGACGATGCAGCGTGCAACATTCATCAATGTTTCATTGCGGCTATGTAAACTCTTTAGAAACCACTTTGCTTCTTGCAAATTGGTTTGTAGATAGGTGTTATCTGGCGAGTTGTCAGCTCTTTTAATGTAACTCGCATAGGTGTCATTGATCCGTATACTCGGCTTGGCATCGGGGCTTAACTCTACAATCCAACGACCCTTATCTTTGAATACATAGACATCTGGAGTGACGTAATCAGCAACAACATTTGAGATCGTGTGCCCCGGTTTAGGGTCTAGCGTCTGAATCACCTGGAGTGCTTTTTTCAATCGTTCTTCAGAAATTTTGCTTTTACGCAGTATTTGTTTGTAGTTTCTACTGCCTAGTTCATCGAAATATTCAAGCAGCAGTGATTTCGCATCTTGAGTAGATTCCAGGTTTTGGTCGAATTGCTGCAGTTGCAGCGATAGGCATTCATTCAAGTTACGCGCGCCGACTCCGATGGGATCAAAACATTGGATGCGATGAAGTACGGCAAGAATTTCTTTCTCCTGCTGCTCAAGTTCTTGTTCAATGGTCTCGTCATCACCTTCGGGATCGGGCATGATTTCAGTGCCAAGGCTCTCGCGTATATCTGCGATTGACGAGGTTAAATAGCCATCATCCCCGATCGAGTCGATAATGGTCGTTGCGATAGCCATATCCTGTTCGGTGAATGGCGTAAGGTTCATTTGCCAAAACAAATGGTCTTGAAGGGATTCAGTAGTCTTGCCCTGATACTCGTATTGCCCATCTCTATCTGACTGGAAATTACTGCCACTGGATGGCGGCGCAGCGTCCCAATTCTCCCACTGGGTGTCTACCGGTAGATCCTCTTTGACATTTTCTTGTTTCAGCGCTCGGTCAGTTGAGATCGTTGAGTCATCCTCATTTTTAGAGGAGGTATCATTTTGTTCACTTGAATTGTCGGCGCCATTTGGGGCATCTTCGTTCAATTCCAACATGGGATTTGAATCGAGAGCTTCTTGAATCTCACTCTGCAACTCAAGGCTGGAAAGCTGTAATAACCGGATCGCCTGCTGCAGCTGCGGCGTCATTGTCAATTGCTGACCGATTTTTAATTGCAGGCTAGGCTTCATTCGTTACCAAAAACTACGCGTTGAGGAATTGTCATTCCTGCAGTGTATAAAATTATACTATCCACATAACTATTCTAGATCAAAATTAAAGAGTTCACCTTATTTGTACGTAAAATTCTGTACAATATTTTGCTTGACAGCCAGTGATTCGGTATATTTTTTAGAGACGGAAGTGTTCGCCGAGATAGACATCACGGACTTTTTTGTTAGACAGGATACTCTCTGCATCACCCTCGGCGATGACATGGCCTTCCTGCACGATATAGGCCTTCTCACAAACATCCAGCGTTTCCCTGACATTGTGATCGGTGATTAGGACGCCTAAACCCCTATTTTTCAAGTGCTCGACGATTTCCTTGATGTCCCCAACTGAAATCGGGTCAACGCCAGCAAACGGCTCATCAAGGAGAATGATTTTAGGATCGGCTGCCAGCGCGCGGGCAATTTCTACTCGGCGACGCTCGCCACCGGATAGGCTCATACCAAGTCCTGTTCGAATATGAGTCAAATTAAATTCTTCCAGCAATGACTCCAGTGCCTGATAACGCTCCTCTTCGTTGAGACTTTCACGGGTCTCGAGTATCGCCATGATGTTATCTTCAACACTTAGCATGCGGAATACCGAAGGCTCCTGGGGTAGATAGCCTATTCCGCGTCGGGCTCGCTCATGCATTGGCAGATCAGTAATATCTTCATCATTGAGTAGGATCTGCCCCTGATCCACTTCAACCAGACCAACGATCATATAGAATGATGTTGTCTTGCCAGCACCATTCGGACCGAGTAGACCAACGACCTGACCACTTTCCAACTCGAGTGTTACATTTGAGGTTACCCAACGATCCCCGTATCGCTTTGCTAATCCGACCGCTTTAAGTGTCATTGTTCTTTTTGTCCTGTACTTCGCCGCTATTAAAACGATACTTCGGTCTATTCTCGCCTCTACCCTGAGCCGAAATAGCCCCGGTATTTGTATTGTATTCTATTTCACTGGCACTGAATGTGGTAGCACCATCATCCAAGCTAGCATCCTTGAGGATAGCAATCTGAGTTTCAGCGAACCACTCGATACTAGCTGCCTCGATGACCACTTTTTTTTCTGCAAAAGACTGGGAAAAACGAGTCGGTGAACCACTCGATATGAGTTGTTCAATGACGCCATCCTGTAGACTAATTTGTAAATTTTCAGATTCTATGGCGAATGACTGAGCTGTCTGATTATACTGAAAATTCACATTATTTTGTAATTTCAGCTCGTCTCGAGTCGGTAAATAGACAGCTTCTCCCGCCTGGGCGCTGAGCACATAGTCAGCCGTGTTTTGCGCCAATGCCAGCTGATCTTTGAGCACATAACGTGGATCCTGATTCGTCTCTGATTCTGGATATATCTCAGCAAGCCCACAGGTCAATACCATTCCCTGGTGACGCAGGATTACATTTCCCTCGAGCTTACTTTCCGAGGTGACAAAATTGGTCGACAATCGATCCGCGTCTATTTCTACCTCATCAATGATCTCTTGCGCAGTCAAAACACCCCACAGGAGCTGCACTGCCAGCAGGCAAATAGCCACGATTTTGACGTGTCTAGTGTTGATGCCTCACCTCCACCTGACTCATCAATTCAAATGTCTCTGAATCCAGATCAATAACAAGGCCATTCGCACTACCACGCGCATTCGCGCGACTAAACGTTACCGGGCTGTCATTCCATGCTCGATGCGCTAAAAACTCGTAAAATAATGACTCAGTTTCGAAATTTACCAGACTCTTTTCTGGCGTTTCCAACCGAATATTAACATTTCGCTCTAGCGCTATATCATGTGACTCATCAAGGATTCGCCCTTTGGCTGCCTGTATATTCCAAATCTGATTATCAATTGCAAATAATTTAATGTCTGGACGTTCCATCTCAGCCTGCGCCTGACTGGCGTAATGGACCAATGTGGGGCTGTCGATCGCTGCTTGTAACTGACCATTCTCGTCGAATAATTTAATACTCAACTGTTCCATGTAGTAGTCTGGCAACTCATTGGTATCAACTGGAACTTGCAAGCGCTCGATTTGTGACTGCTCATCTTGATACATATTAGCGACAATAATCAGGATGAGTAGCGGTATGAAAATGAATCGTCTGCGGACTGTCATTGCGGCCAGTACTCCTGCTGAAGCGCGTCTAACTTACCTTGCGCCTGTAACAAGAGTTCCGCTATTTCGCGCACCGCACCCTTGCCACCAGCTGTTTGTAATAGATAGTCTGCTTTTTCTGACACAAAGCTTGCTGCATCAGCAGGCGCAAAGCCTATTCCAACGCGTTTCATGAGTGGTAGATCGGGCAAGTCATCGCCCACATACGCCACCTGGTTATCGTTTAGCTCAAGTTTCGCGAGCAGGTCGTTAAACGCCGAAATTTTATCAACCTGGCCCTGATAATAATGTTTAATGCCAAGTTCTTTCATTCTTCGGCTGACGACAGGTGAATTCCGGCCCGTAATGATGGCTACTACGATGCCGCCCTTTTGCATTAATTTTATACCGAGGCCATCCTTTATATTAAACGCCTTCAGTTCTGATTCGTGATTGTCCAGGTAGACATTGCCGTCTGTCAGAACACCATCGACATCACAGACGACACATCGTATGTTCTTCGCCAATTGAAATGTCTCACTACTAAAGCTCATTAAACAACACCCGCCTTGAGGAGATCATACATATTCAATGCACCGACCGGTTTTTGTTTATCATCGACGATGATCAAACCATTGATTTTCTTCTCTTCCATGATTCGTAATGCTTCAAAGGCTAATGTTCCACTGGTAACTGTTGTGCAATTCCTCGTCATCACCTCAGCAATCGTCGTTTCATGAACATTCACTTGTGCTTCGAGTGTACGACGCAAGTCACCATCGGTGAAAATACCGAGTAAACTATCATCTGCAGCAATCACCGTGGTCATTCCTAATCTGCTCCGCGTCATCTCTAATAGCGCATCTCTGATCAATGTGTCACTGCTCACAGCAGGGAAGTCATCATCGACATGCATGATGTCATCGACATGCAAGAGGAGGCGTCTACCTAGACTGCCTCCAGGATGGGATAACGCAAAATCTTCCTTTGCAAACCCTTTGGCTGTCAACAATGAAATAGCAATTGCATCTCCCAAAGCAAGCGTAGCGGTTGTACTAGCTGTCGGAGCAAGATTCATCGGACAGGCTTCTTTTTCTACAATGAGATGCAAATGTACATCACTCATACTAGCGAGGGTTGATTGAGCAGCACCGGTAATTGAAATAAGTGGTACTCCTAGGCGTTTGATGACTGGCATGAGGCTAATAATCTCTCCGGTTTCGCCAGAGAAAGAGAGGGCCAATACAACATCCTGCCGGGTAATCATACCCAGATCACCGTGACTCGCCTCCCCAGGATGTACGAAAAATGCCGGTGTTCCGGTACTCGCTAAGGTTGCGGCTACTTTGCTGCCGATATGACCAGACTTCCCCATACCGGTAACAACCACCCGTCCCTCACAATGCAGTAATAGGTCACAAGCCCGCTCAAATGTTTCGTCTAATACCTGTTCCTGAGCCAGGACCGCTTCTGACTCGATTTGCAGCACTTCACGTGCGAGCTCTATATAATTATTTTGATTAGCCAATAGACACCTCGTTCTGAAGCTAGAGTATATGATGCCTTGATGTAGATTAGCAATTCATGCCGCATCTAAGGCGAGTTACTGAGTAAAAAGGAACGTCAGATAGATTAGGAAAAGAATGATACCCTCGAAGCGTTTAATACTGCCAGGCCCTTTAAACCCATAGGCCATTACGAGCATAACCACGGTTAGGAATAACATGAGCGCATAGTCTTTGATGAGTACCTGTTCTGAAACAGCAACAGGATGCAGGATAGCAGCCAACCCAAGAACGCCCAGAATATTGAATATATTTGAGCCAATAACATTACCAATGGCCAGTTCATGTTCACCCTTGAGTACACTTGCTATGGATGCTGCGAGTTCGGGTAGCGAGGTTCCAAGCGCGACGATTGTGACTCCGATGACGAACTCGCTGACGCCAAAATAAAGTGCGACTCCCGATGCACCATTGACTAGAATTTGCGAACTCAGCGGCAGTAATATTAACCCCACAATGACCCAGACAATGGCTTTCTTGGTTGGCATTTCATCCGGTAGTTCATCCATTAACTCCGTTAGCATGAGGTCATCCTGTTTAGTTTTCAGGCCAGTCTTTACGATCCAAAACAGGTAGAAGAACAGACCACTAACGAGAACAACACCATCAATAAAGTGCAGGTAATTGTCCCAGAGTGCAATCCCTGCAACCAGACTAATGACCAGTAGGATTGGGAATTCTCGGCGAATCACATTTGAGTTAACTTGTAGTGGAGTGATGATAGCGGTTACACCCAATACCAGAGCAATATTGGCGATGTTTGAACCAATTGCATTTCCGACGGCAAGACCGGGACTTCCGCCCAGACTCGCTGTGATAGAAACAAAAATTTCAGGGGCAGATGAACCAATCGCAACGATGGTTAGTCCAACAATAAGAGGTGAGACTCCAAAATTACGTGCCAGAGCAGATGCGCCGTCAGTAAAACGGTCTGCACTCCAGACGAGCAGAGCTATACCTATGAATATGAGGGCAAAATTCAGCAACATATCATGTATCGGATTTACTATGCTCTAAGTGTTAAGTTTTGAAGTATTACTATCATAGTGGGTCTGCTAAGTTCTCTATTCAAGGACACAGATTGAATTGCCACATAATCAAAGCACGAATTAGTGACATGATAAAGGCGCAGTAGGATACCGCAATCTGCCGATGATTTCTGCATTTTTTAGGTCTATGGTTACATTGTGTTACTTTTTTACCATTAGAGGCATTATGCATCCACTTGAAACACCGTATAATGCCGCCAAATTGCCTACTTATCATGGCGTTGGGATAACAAATGACTGATACACCGATCATACAGGTTGAGAACATGACTTACCGTCGCGGTAATCGCGCGATCTTCGATGGCCTTGATTTGCGGATCATGAAAGGTAAAACCACCGCGATAATGGGACCGAGCGGAACGGGCAAGACCACACTATTAAAGTTAATTGGCGCTCAACTTAGACCAGAGAGTGGGCGTATCTTGTTCCATGGCGAAGATATCCACCGAATGTCACAGAGAGAGTTATATCTTGCGCGTCAGAAAATGGGCATGTTGTTTCAGAGTGGCGCTCTGTTCAGTGATCTGTCGGTGTATGATAATGTCGCATTCCCACTTCGTGAGCATACACAGCTTCCCAAGGATATTATCCGAACCATCGTTTTACTTAAGTTAAATGCGGTTGGTTTACGTGGCGCGAAAGACTTAATGCCATCCGAGTTGTCTGGTGGAATGGCACGTCGGGTAGCACTGGCTAGAGCAATTGCCCTGGATCCTGAGATGATCATGTACGATGAGCCCTTTGCAGGTCAGGATCCAATCTCAATGGGTGTGTTAATGAAATTGATAAAGAACCTGAATAAAGCTCTGGAACTGACCTCTATTGTGGTTTCGCATGATGTTGCCGAAGTCACTTCAATCGCAGACTACTGCTATGTTCTGGCATCCGGGAAAGTCATGGCTGAAGGGACACCAGATGAGTTAGAGCACAACGATTCCGCTCATGTGAAACAGTTTATGCAAGGCAAACCCGATGGCCCGGTAAAATTTCATTTCCCTGGGCCTGACTTTGCCACAGATTTGAAGGAGTCAATTTAGCAATGCTTGACTACATCCAGACTGTCGGCAAAAAGACGCTAGATACGGTAGCGACGACGGGTCGTGCGGGCGACTTGTTATTACGCTCCATTTTTCGCTGGCCTGGTTTGAAGGATATTTATAATACCTACTATCAATTATATTCGATTGGTGTTCAGTCTCTGTTAATAATTGCTGTGTCAGGATTGTTCATAGGTATGGTGCTTGGATTACAAGGCTACACCACATTGGTTAAATTTGGTGCCGAATCAGCACTCGGCCCATTGGTGGCATTAAGTATCGTTCGTGAGCTAGGACCTGTTGTTGCTGCCCTGTTGTTTGCGGGACGTGCTGGTTCAGCGTTAACCGCTGAAATTGGCTTGATGAAAGCGACTGAGCAGTTGGCGAGCATGGAGATGATGGCAGTCAACCCCATCCATAGAGTCATTGCACCACGGTTTTTTGCCGGGATCATCGCCATGCCATTGCTGGCAGCTATCTTCAGTGCTATTTCTATCATGGGTGGTAGTCTGGTCGGTGTGAATTGGCTAGGTGTTGATTCAGGCGGATTCTGGTCAGCAATGCAAGGTGCCGTCGATTGGGAAAATGATGTAGTAAATGGCATTATAAAGAGTATTGTATTTGGATTTTTCGTCACCTGGATCGCTGTATTCAGGGGATATGATTGTGTACCAACATCGGAAGGGATAAGTCGCTCAACGACGCAAACTGTCGTGCATTCTTCCCTCGCGATTCTGGCACTCGACTTTTTATTAACCGCATTAATGTTCGGAGATGTGTTCTAATGAACCAGAGACTAACAGAGATTGTAATAGGTATATTTATCCTGATCGGCTTCACGGCATTTGCCGTATTAGCGATTCAGGTAAGTAATATTGCAGGATCTAGCGACAAGGAAACCTACTCAATTACGGCCCACTTTGATAATGTTGGAGGACTCAAAGTGAAGTCTCCAGTGAGGATGGGTGGTGTTTTGATCGGTCGTGTTTCCGATATCCATCTGGACAAGCAAACCTTATCTCCAGTGGTCACGATGGCAATTTTTAAGGAATTCGATGAGCTACCGACTGAAACAACAGCAGCGATTCTAACCGCTGGATTGCTGGGTGAGCAGTTCATGTCTTTATCTCCTGGTGGAGATGATGAAATTCTGGCAGACGGTGATCGTATATATGACACCCAGTCTGCCTTGGTGATCGAAGAATTAATCGGTAAGTTCCTGTTCAATGAAAGCAACGACCTATAGAGGCAATACAATGAAACTAGTTAAGCGACTACAACAACTAATACTACTGCTCAGCCTCGGCATGACAGCAGCACTGTATGCCGATGTGAGTAATCCACAAGTCATTATTCAGGAAGCGACTGAAGAAATGATGGCTGAGCTGAGGAAGAATAGAGAGGCAATCGCGAACGATAAATCGATCGTAAATAACATCGTAGAACGTGTCCTGGTCCCGCATATTGCCTCGAATACGATAGCCAGAAAGGTAATGGGCAAATACGCGCGATCGGCCTCGGATGAGCAGAAGGAACGATTCGCTGAAGCATTCAAGGGTTACATGATTCGCTTTTATTCTAACGCCTTCGCCGAATATAAAGATGAAACGGTTGACTATCTGTCTGCACCGGAGTTTGACGGAGAGCGTCGCGTCACAATCAAAACCAAATTAAACTTGGCCTCAGGACAGCCTATTCCGATTGATTATGTCATGCAGCGCAGTGGAGATAGTTGGAAAATTATCGACGTTGTTATTGAAGGCATTAGTCTAGTGATCAGTAACCGTACACAATTTGGTAACAGTATCTCTAGAGATGGTTTGGATACGGTCATTGCAAAACTAGAATACAAACAGACTGAATCGGAAAATAACTAATGCCTGTGATCACACACGATGTGGTAACCGATCAGCTTGTCGCCAAGGGTGATCTCGACCAGACAACAGTGCCT
The DNA here is from genome assembly GCA_965250035.1 of Enterobacterales bacterium. Taxonomy (GTDB): domain Bacteria; phylum Pseudomonadota; class Gammaproteobacteria; order Enterobacterales; genus CAXRAF01. Next base: position 1,772,730 of record OZ252282.1, read on the forward strand.
GATGAGTGTCGTGAGACGCTGAAATTAGGTGCCGAGCGGGATTACCAAATGGACCTATCTGGAATCGAACGTATCGATAGCGCCGGCCTTGCTCTCCTGATTAACTTGAGTCAGCGCCAGCAAGCAGCCGGCGGCTCTATCCGGTATACGAATTGTCCGGATAAGGTCGTTCAGCTCGTTGATATGTCAGAGCTGAATGATGTGATACATCTTGAATCCAACTGAACACCCTGTACCATATACACCCGACTAATTGATTAGCCACGAGAGTGAGACCATGACGCCAGAAGAAATTTCGACCATCCTATCTAGTAATATCGCTGATGCAGAGATACCTCTATGTACTGGTGATGGGAGTCATTTTCAGGTCACGGTGGTATCAGAGAGTTTTACAGGTCTTCGTCCGGTTAAGCGACAACAGATGATCTACCAACATCTAAACGAGCAAATTGCATCTGGCGAATTGCATGCGATAAGTATCAAAACTTACACCCAGGACGAGTGGAAAACAGCTCAAAAACTACAGGTTGGTTAGGACTGGATTAACTCACCTAGCGGTTGAGTGTATTCAGGGACTGGTTAACGTCTTCCGGACGCTCTTCCACGATCATCGGCAATGATAACTGTTGTTCTCCTCGAATAACATCAAGTACAACTTCTTTACCTGGTTCGTACGAGGCAATAAGCATTCGTAAGTCAATCGCCGTTTCCTGAATTCGACCATCAATGGCGGTGATGATATCGTTTGCTTGCATACCCGCTTTATCCGCAGGGCCATCGGGTGACACAGCATTGACTATATAGCTAGATTGACCATACTTTTCCCTTCCCGCCAAATTGAGAGGGCTGCCATCAAAACCCAACCATCCCCTGATCACACGACCATTGGTTACGAGCTGTTCTACAACATCCATGGTCAGCTGAGCTGAAATAGCGAAACTCATAGCAGAGTTCTCCGTCCTGGATGAAATAATTCCAATAAGATCACCGTTACTATTGATAAGTGCACCGCCGGAATTTCCAGGAAAAGTACTCACATCTGTCGTGATATAGTCTTCATACTCGGCAACTCTGAATTGATTTCCAGTTGCACTAACAATACCCATAGTCGTAACTTGCCCCACACCGAATGGATATCCTATGGCAAATGCGAGGTCGCCTATCGTGCTCTTGATGGCTGAATTCAGAATGGCAAATGGGACCGTATCGAGATTAATTTTTAGTACTGCCAGATCAGTCGCCTCATCATAACCTACAACCTGCGGAATGGCAGTTCGACCATCTTTCAATTCTACAGTGAGCTCTTCAGCGTCTGCGATCACATGATAGTTCGTAACGATATAGCCGACATCGCTGATGATGACTCCAGAGCCGCCACTGACTCTTAATTGCGAGCGGTTGGGATAGAAATAATTTGTCTCCAGATTGAATCTACGTATATTGACGACTGAATCAGATGCTTTCTCAATCGCTTTCGCATAGGACGCCAACTTGGGTTTTGTCTCAATCTCGACTGGTTTAGGTTGAGTGATCGGCTTTAATAATTCGGGGAAGAATAAAAACAAGAAAATCGCAGCAATCATGCCCATCATGACTGACCGTATTATGAAACCGATGATGCGAACTCCTGACATGATTGACGATTTCCCGACTGGCTGTGAGCAAAAGTGTGCATTATAGAGTGTTTATGACAAGTTTACCTCATGAAATATGAGAGGATTGTTATCTAAACGACTAGTTTAACGATAGAATATAAACCATCATTTGCCAAATCAACGGCATAATGAGTCACCTTTTCTGCCGGAGACACTCATGCTAATGCCAATCTATGAGACGGATCGACTTGTATTGCGGCCATTCAATGAAACTGATGTAAATGCCTTTCATCGCATGACATCAGATCCCGATATCATCAGATTTATCGGCACGGGACTGGATCCAGACCTCAGTCATAAGGATGTCCTGAAACAGATGCGTACGGCACCCCTAGGTGACTATGAAAAGACGGGGTACGGCCGTCATGCCATGGTCCTGAAAACAACCAATGAGGTCATTGGATTTACAGGTTTGAAGTATTTACCGGAAATAGATGAGACTGATTTAGGTTATCGCATGTTTCCTGAGTACTGGGGCAATGGCCTTGCGACAGAATCGTGCTGGCCGATGTTAGATTTCGCTTTTCAAAAACTCGAGCTAGCTAAAATTATTGGTATTGCAATGCCCGAGAACTCGGCATCATGCCATGTGTTGGAAAAAGTGGGGCTGAAATTTATTGATGAACGTGAACTATTCGATGAGTGGCTGAGGTACTACGAGTTATATCGAACCGACTATTTCAGCGGCATGTCTGACATGTCGACAACTTCGCCACCTTAAATGTCTGAAACATGTCTCGTTTACCATCCATCATAATCAACTGACCATCAACTATGGCCTGGATATCGAGTATGTGTTTCAAGGCGATATGAGCCTGCATGATTCCAATCATCATAACTTGAGTATTTAATATACCGACATCTCTGCATGCCACATCTTTAATAGGAATCTGGGTGGCCAAACATTCATAGCAGGCTCCACCTTGATTCAAAAATGTCATCAGTTGACCTTCGAATTTTATCGCAGCTCCCGCAATCAGTGGCTTAGCACTCCGCACAGCGATTTGATTGACAATTTTGCGTGTTTTGATGTTATCGCTACAATCCAATATTAGATCGTGCTCTCTCGCTATCGTCAGCCCCTGCTCCATACTTTCCAGACGGCCATGTGGATAGGTAATCGTTGTCGCATTCATCGCAGCCAAATGTTCACGAGCCGCTGTCGTTTTCAGTTTCCCCACATCAGCTTGATTATAGAGAGGTTGTCTGGGTAGATTTGATAATTCAACAACATCACCATCCCAGAGTGTTAATTGACCGACACCAGCCCCAGCCAATGCAGAAAGAGCCATGTTTCCTAGGCCTCCCGCACCGATAACCATAATTGCACTGTCGCGTAATTTTTCCTGTCCCTCAATATCAATCTCAGGTAGGAGCAATTGACGGCTATAGCGCTCTAAATCGGTATCATTCATACGTTTCTCGCTATCAGTCGCATCATTCGGGTCTCTGCGCTGCAGTTATCCTTTCATGTCCAGCTAAATCTGTTGTCGTACTAATTCTACGGTAGCTATGTTCCTTGAATAGGCGTCGTAAATCGGCTCCCTGTTGATAGCCGTGCTCGATAATCAACCAGCCATCTGGTTTCAAGTAACCAGTCGAACGCATGATCAGATGCTCGATGTCGGCTAGCCCATTATTATCAGCAGTCAATGCCGTCATTGGTTCATGAGTGAGCTGTTCAAGATGGGGATCATCTTCGGCAATATATGGCGGATTAGCGACTATGATTTCAAATTGCTCCGTTTCATTGACAGCTGAAAACCAGTCCGATTGATAAAAATTAATATTCTCTATCCGATTTCTATCGGCGTTAGCTCGTGCCACCTGCAGGGCTGATTCAGATATATCAACAGCGGTGAGCATTGCCTCAGGCAACTCTGATGCTAGCGCTATCGCGATGGCACCACTACCCGTACCCAGATCCAGGATCTGAGGTGCATCAATCGCCTGCTCTGTATTTTTAGCCATTGCCAACTCAACTAGCGTTTCAGTCTCTGGCCGTGGAATCAGTACATCAGGATTAACTGCTATAGTACGCCCCCAGAATTCAGTGCTGCCTATTATGTACTGAATGGGCTCTCCATTCTGTCGACGTTTCAAACTCTGCGAGAGCTCTGATACTACTGATGGTTCAATTTGACGTTCCGGCCAGGTAATCAACGCGGTTGCTGAGACATTAAGGATGTGGCTTAACAACATCCGAGCCTCTAAGCTCGGCGTTTCTGTGATGTGCTCTAATGACGCGCTGGCTTGTTTGAGCCAGCTGTCATAAGTTAATGGGTTAATCATCACCTTCAGACAACTGTGCTAACTGATCGGCCTGATGTTCCTGAGTCAGAGGGCCTAATATCGGCTCAAGATCGCCTTCCATTATCTCATCCAATTTATATAGGGTCAGATTGATGCGATGATCCGTAACACGACCCTGAGGGTAGTTATAGGTTCTAATTCTATCCGAGCGATCGCCTGTACCAACCAAATTACGACGCGTTGCTTCTTGCTCAGCTTGCTGTGCCGATTCGGCAGCTTGGAGTAGTCTTGACGCTAACATCGACATAGCCCTGGCTTTATTTTTATGTTGCGAACGCTCATCCTGGCACTCAACCACAACACCGGAGGGTAAATGGGTGATGCGAATAGCCGAATCGGTTTTGTTTACATGCTGACCACCGGCACCGGAAGCGCGGAACGTATCAATTCGCAAATCAGCCGGGTTTATGTCCGGGGCGTCTACCTCATCAGCCTCTGGCATGATGACTACAGTACAGGCAGAGGTATGAATCCTGCCCTGAGATTCAGTCTCAGGGACACGTTGCACTCGGTGAGCACCCGACTCAAATTTCAACTTTGAATAGACATTTGTGCCAACGACTCGACTAATGATTTCCTTATAACCCCCGTGCTCCCCTTCATGTTGACTGAGAATTTCCAATGCCCATTGACACTTTTCTGCATATCGACTGTACATTCGGAACAGGTCACCTGCGAATATGGCCGCTTCGTCTCCGCCCGTCCCAGCTCTTATTTCGAGGAATGTATTCTTACTATCATTGGGATCCTCAGGTAGCAGCAATGTCTGCAGAGAAACGTCTAAATCCTCAATGGTTGCTTTCGACTCTTTTAATTCTTCTTGCGCCATCTCTCGAATATCTGGATCCGAGTCTTTCAACATTTCCTCAGCAGAGCTCAGGTTTTCCTGTGCTTCGCGATAACTGGTAAAAGTCTTTACGATCTCTTCGAGTTTTGAATATTCCTGTGATAGATCCCGGAAGCGATTCTGATCAGATAGAACCTCCGGATCACCCAGCAGGTGACCAACTTCTTCATGCCGCTCTTCGAGAACCTGCAGTTTTTCAAATATCGATTTTTTCATATGGCTTTACTACTTTTTTTTCTTCTCAAGAGAAAACAGATCTCGCGCAACGAGTAATGATTCTGTTTCACCCTTGCCGGTTGCCTCGGTAAGTTGTCTGGTTGGCTCATGAAGGAATTTATTGGTTAGTCTGTGGCTCAACTCTTTCAACAGAGCTTCAGGAGTCTCACCTTGTTGTAATCTCGAGAGACTTCGCTTAAGTTCCTGTTCTGCTAGTGACTGGTATTTATTACGAAATGTCTTGATGGTTGCAACTGCATCGAGCGAACGTAACCAGCTCATATAACGCTCACTATGCTCAGAGATTATCAGCCGAGCTTCTTCTGCAGCCTGCTCTCGCACCTGCATATTCTCCTCAATGATATCCTGTAAATCGTCTACATCATAGAGATACACATCATCCAATTCTCTGACTTCCATTTCAATGTCTCTCGGAACAGCGAGATCGATCATAAACATTGGCTTATGTTTACGTTCTTTGATGACACTCTCTACCAGACCTTTGCCGATGATTGGTAATGGGCTGGCTGTGGATGATACGACGATATCTACTCTGTGTAGGTGGGTTGGAATCTCAGTCAGGGTAATGATTTCAGCATCATGTTCTTCTGCCAATACGGATGCTCGTTCTCTTGAGCGATTTGCCACGATCATGTTCATTTGTGCTGTGTCACTAAAGTGTTTAGCGACAAGCTCAATAGTTTCTCCTGCACCGATGAACATGATCGTTAAATCATCTAAGCGGCTAAACAAACGCCTGGTTAGGCTTACGGCAGAGTATGCAACCGAGACCGCGCTCGCTCCGATATCTGTCTCGGTTCGAACTGTTTTGGCAACCGCAAATGACTGTTGGAAACCTTTGTCCAGAAAGGTGCCAATGGTTCCAGTGGTTCTCGCAGTCTGAAACGCTTGCTTCATCTGTCCAAGAATCTGAGGTTCACCCAATACCATAGAGTCTAGCCCGCAGGCGACTTTCATCATGTGTGCAATCGCCTGCTCGCCTTGGTACAGATAATGATGGGAATCCAGCTCTTCTCGACTCAGAGATTTATATTTTTCAAGCCAGCTAAAAATATGGCTTAAATCCTCATTGTCCAAATTAAGATATAGCTCCGTCCGATTACAGGTTGATAACAGTGCAACCTCAGATGAGTACGGTAAGCTAAGAATATCCTGGAGTGACTCAGGTACCTCAGTCGGAGAAAATGCGATTTTCTCCCGCACACTGATTGGCGCTGTTTTGTGATTAATACCTAAAGCTACTAGAGTCATTGAACTATTTTTAATTTCAAACGTCTCGGTTATTATATCAACTGTAGCAAATATGCGATACTTGGAGTCATATTCTCATGCTCATAAAGTATCATTCAGGCCATCAAAATATGTTGCCAACTCCGAATACAAAAAAGTCACTAGTCGTAACACGCATATTGATTCTGGTCGTTTACTGTCTAAGTGCTACAGGATGTGCCGCTGACAGGAAAAATACAACGGCAACGAATCCCGCTCTCAGCAGTTACATGTTGGCCGAGATCGCACTCAAACGTTCGCAAGATGAACGTGCCTATGAATACATCAACCAAATAGTGAAAGCCGGGGCAAACCAGGATACTTATGAGCGTCTTATTAAACTATTAAAAGCAAGAAGACATGCAGACTTCAGATATACACTCATTCAACGTTGGCATCGAGAGAACCCAACATCACATGAAGCCTTAACCGCTTTAGCTCGAGAACAACTCTGTCGCGATGATAAGAGCTCAGTCGCGACACTATCAAAGCTATTACATCAGAAGGTCGGTGAACCAAATCTCAGTGATCTGACCCGTTGTCTGAGCTTAGAAAAGACGGTGCAACTAGTCGAGAGCATGATCGCTGCTGACGATAGCCTAGAATCGCTTAAACAGTTTCGTTGCTATCAATTAGCTAAAACGGAGGAAATAAGCACAGCAATTCAATGCTACGAGGCCTTAAAATCCATTCCCAATCTAGGCGCCAAACAGACACTGGCCGGACTATATGTACAAGTTGGTAATGCAGAAAAAGCAAAATCATTATATCAGGCGATATTGGAACGAGAGCCAGGAGCAGATAATTCTCGATATGAACTTGCAGGAATTTACTATGATTCAGGCGAGTATGAATCGGCCATAGAGCAACTCAGCATCATTAATGCGCGCGCACCAAAAAATCGTAATGTGCAGTACTTACTTGCAGCCAGTTACTACTCCCTAAAGCGATTTGCTGAAAGTCGCCACTGGTTCGAACAAACACTGTTTAGCAAGCAGTTTAGAAACAGGGCATTCTACTATCTTGGATTGATAGCAATCGAAATGGGAGAGCCAGATGAGGCTCTCAAATACCTTAGCTCAGTTGAAGCGTCTGAGGAGTATCTTCCAGCCCAACTGAAATTCTGGCGATTAATTGCAGAAGATGATTTAGAAACAGCCATCAACGGTCTCTATGACTTATTAGATGAGTTACCTGAAGAGCGCATGACAATTAAGCTCGTTCAAATAGACCTATATGACCAGGCAGATGAACAGCTCTATGCTACACAAGAGCTGGTGTCGCTCGCTGATGATTACCCAAACCATCTAAGACTGCAAATATTGAGGGTACAATGGCTTATCGATCAAAATTATCTTGATCACATTGATGCAAATTTGATGGCAAGTCTAGACGGAATCGTCGAGGTCAGTCAGCAGATACAGTTAGTCAAATCGACTATCTACCGGCTACTTGAGCAACACTATGGCGCTGAGGCTATAAAGATCCTTTCTATGCAGAATGTGATTACGAAGGATACTGAAGATTACCAGTATCTGTTAGCCCTGGCGAATGCTACAGCCGAGAACTACTCTGAAGCAATCGCACTGCTAACTGATTTGCTGGAGAAACAACCCGACAGGCATGATGTCAAAAATGCGTTGAGCTTCACTCTGACCATGCAAGGTGAGGATTACAAGCGTGCTGAAGCGTTAATATTAGCAGCCTTGGAACAGCGACCCGATAGTGCCGCCTATTTAGATAGCCTTGGCTGGCTAAGATATCGCGAAGGCAAACTAGATGAAGCAGAACGCCTGCTGAACAGGGCAAATGAAATCAGTAACGATCCGGCAATTAAAGCACATTTGATCGAGTTATATATCAGGCAAGACAGGACAGAGGATGCCAGAGCGCTTCTGGCAGAAGCACTGTCGTCATTTCCGGATAATAATGCGTTGAAAAAATTAGATGTGAGGTTATCTAATTACATGGTGAGTATGACAGATGACTAGAGTCGTAATTATCCTATTAATGTTGATCCTGGGCGGATGTGCCGAGAAGCCAGTCTTGATACCAGAATCATATGATTATCGCGACCAACTCATGCCATTGAAATCCCTAGAAAATTGGGAAGTGAATGGGCGCATGTCGATTCAAACCAGTGAAGAAGCCTTCTCAGCGAGTTTTCAGTGGCGAAAACTGATTAATTATCAGCGCATCGAAATCACTGGTATGTTGGGACAAACCTACGCCATACTGGAGATAACACCTCAGCGGACACTCTTGACAGTCAGCGATGAAGAACCCATTACGGCACGTGATTTAGACTCATTAATGTGGACGCAACTCGGCTTTACTATTCCTGTGGAATTGCTGAATGACTGGATTAAGGCCTACCCCACACAAAGCACCGAAAAAAGCATAATCCTTGACGACGATGGCTTCATCATTGGTATGTCTTATCTAGATTGGAGAGTTAACTATAAACGATATAAAAAGTTCCAGGATGTAAGTTCGATATACTTACCCTCCAGAGTGACAGTCACTAATAGCAGAGAAACGATAAAACTGGCAGTTAAAGAATGGCTCCCCCTATAACACAGCGCTGGTTATCACCCGCAAAACTCAATCTGTTTCTGCACATTTTGGACAGAAGATTCGATGGCTACCATAACCTTGAAACGGTGTTTCAATTCCTGGATTTTGGAGACGAGTTAATCTTCACAAATCGCGATGATGATACCGTCAACTTAACGACCCCACTATTCGGCGTAGAAAACAAGAACAACTTAATTCTCAAAGCCGCCCATGTGATTAAAAGTAATGCGAAAGATAAGCGAATTATGGGGGTCGATATTCAACTAAAAAAGAATATCCCAATGGGCGCCGGAATGGGTGGGGGAAGTAGTAATGCCGCAACGACATTGATGGCACTCAATACGATTTGGCAGACAGGATTTACGCAAGAGGAGTTACTGACACTGGGACTACAGTTAGGCGCAGATGTTCCTGTTTTCATTGCAGGGAAAGCCTGCTTTGCTGAAGGAGTCGGGGAACGCATGACACCCTGTGAACCACCTGAAGATTGGTTCTTGATTGTCACTCCCAAAATATCAGTCAATACGGCAGAAATTTTCTCGCATCCAGCATTGACAAGAAATAGCAAAAGCCTCAGAATACGCGCTCCTTTGACCTGGGACCAGTTGGCTGGTTACAGTAACGACTGTGAGCAAGTGGTTAGAGACAGCTATCCTGAAGTTGACTCTGCATTAAAACTACTTTCAAATCATGGTCTTGCAAGACTTACAGGAACAGGGGCTAGTGTTTTTTCTCCCTTTAAAAATGAGAAAGAAGCACGTAAAATAGCACAGCTTGTTCCAGACAGTTATAATTGTTTTGTTGCTAAAGCACGTAACAAATCAAGCGGTACAAATCCACAGCAGGATTAGTACCTAAACTTTCAGGTAAAGGATTAAAGAAATTATTGGGACGTCGTCAAGCGGCAAGACAACAGGTTTTGATCCTGTCATTCGGAGGTTCGAATCCTCCCGTCCCAGCCATCTTTCAGGGTGTATTCGCGAGATTACGCCCTTTTTGTACTAAATAGATATCGGTTTTAACCATGTCAGACATGATGATTTTCAGTGGCAATGCAACGCCACAACTCGCTCGGGATATTGCAAAATATCTAGGTATATCGCTCTCGGATGTGACACTTGAACGTTTTAGTGATGGCGAGATAAACGTCCAAATCAACGAGAACGTTCGTGGGCAGGACGTCTTTATAGTTCAGTCGACCTGTACCCCCGCAAACGAAAACCTCATGGAACTGATTATCATGGCCGATGCGCTGAGACGTGCCTCTGCCGCGAGAATTACTGCCGTAGTGCCATACTTCGGATATGCACGTCAGGATCGTCGTGTGCGATCAGCCAGAGTGGCAATTAGTGCTAAGGTAGTCGCTGACATGTTAGCGATCGTTGGTATCAACAGAGTATTAACTGTTGATTTACACGCCGATCAAATTCAAGGGTTCTTCGACTTTCCGGTTGATAACGTATACGGTACGCCGATCATGCTCCACGATATCAACAAGAAGGAAATGGTCGACCCGATCGTGGTATCACCTGATGTTGGTGGTGTGATCAGAGCCCGCGCAGTCGCGAAACGGTTGCATGATATCGATTTAGCAATTATCGACAAAAGACGGCCCGGACCGAATAAGGCCGAGGTTATGAACATTATCGGTAATGTTGAGGGTAAGACCTGTATCATCGTCGATGATATTGTCGATACAGCAGGCACACTATGCACAGCTGCTGGCGCGCTGAAATCTCAAGGGGCTAAAGAAGTATTGGCCTATTGTACACACCCAGTTCTATCGGGTCGTGCGATTGAGAATATCAGTGGCTCAGAACTCGATGAGTTAGTCGTTACAGATACGATACCTCTCAGTGAACAGGCCAGTGCCTGTGACAGGATTCGTCAGATTAGTCTGGCTAATATGATGGCTGAGGCTGTTCGTCGGGTTAATACCGAGGAATCCCTTAGCTCAATGTTTCTTGACTAGCAGGATAACCTACTAGTCTATTAAATTGCTCACTTGAGCATTAAACGAACTCAGGTATCTGGTCGCGGATCCTGAGTTTTTTACGACCTAACGGTCATATTTTGGAGAAGCACAATGAAAATTGAACCATTTATTATACATGCTGAACTCCGTGATGAATCGGGAAAAGGAGCGAGCCGCCGCCTGCGTCACGAAGGGAAAGTCCCTGCCATTCTATATGGTGATACAAAGAAACCTCAGTCGTTGATCCTGGATCACAATGAGGTTATTCAACACTTGGAACACGAGGCATTCTACTCTCAAGTCCTAACTCTCGTCGCAAACGGCAAGAAGCAACGTGCGATCCTGCGTGACATTCAGCGTCATCCATGGAAGCCTAAGATTATGCATATGGATTTCCAACGCATCAACTCACGTAAGAAACTGACTACTAGCGTACCTCTGCACTTCATCAACGAAAGCGATTGTGTCGGCTTCAAAGAAGGTGGCATCGTATCTCACCAGATCAATGAACTTGAAGTCAGTTGTTTGCCTAAAGATCTACCTGAGTACATCGAAGTTGATGTAGCAGCACTGGATATTGGTGATAGCATTCACATCTCAGAATTAACACTACCTGAAGGCGTTGAAGCTGTCGCTCTGTCACATGGTGATGAGCATGACCATGATCTACCAGTTGTTAGCGTTCTACACCGCACCGTCTCAAAGACTACTGAAGAGGCTGAAGGTGAGGAAGCTGATGTCGCTGATGATACTGCCGCTGATGCAGGCGACGACGAAGCTACTGAAGAGTAAGCTTCAGAACCTTTAGGGTTTAAGGTACATGAGTACCATCAAACTCATTGTTGGGCTGGGTAATCCCGGCCCACAATATCAAAATACCCGCCACAATGCCGGCGCCTGGTTTGTTGAGCAACTAGCCAGGGAATCTCAGGTTGAGCTCAAAGCAGAGTCAAAGTTCCATGGTTTTGCTGGCAAGGCAATCATTGCCAATCAGAATGTGCAGCTACTCATACCAACAACATTTATGAATCGATCAGGTGCAGCTGTCCAGGCACTCTGCCAATTCTATAAAATTGCCGTTGATGAAATACTCGTAGCCCATGATGAACTGGACTTTTCTGCAGGAGTCTGCCGATTGAAAATTGCGGGTGGCCACGGTGGTCATAATGGCTTACGAGATATCATACAAAAGTTCGGAGGCCAAAAGGACTTTGTGCGATTGAGAATCGGTATTGGACATCCCGGTGACAAGTCTCAGGTACATAACTATGTTTTGAAGCCCCCCTCGGCATCGGATAAATTAAAAATTCAGCAGGCTCTTGATGAAGCTAGTCGCTATCAGGATCTGATTGTTCGGGGCGAACTGGAGCAAGCAATGAACGCATTACACACGCAGGAGTCACTTTAATGGGATTTAATTGTGGAATAGTCGGACTACCTAATGTGGGGAAATCGACATTATTTAACGCCCTCACAAACGCTGGCATCGATGCACAAAACTATCCGTTCTGCACAATTGAACCCAATACGGGAATTGTCGGAGTCCCTGACCCACGAGTGGATGCCATTGCTGCCATAGTAAATCCACAAAAGATTATTCCTACAACCATGGAGTTTGTAGACATAGCTGGCTTAGTTGCTGGCGCCTCTAAAGGTGAGGGATTAGGTAATCAGTTTCTTGCCAACATCAGAGAAACCGATGCTATTGCTCACGTTGTACGTTGCTTTGAGAATGATGACGTTGTTCATGTAGACGGAAAAATCAATCCCTTATCCGATATTGAGGTCATCAACACAGAACTCGCGTTGGCTGACTATGAATCTGTTGAGAAGCAACACCAACGAGCGCTTAAGTTAAGCAGAACGGGGAATAAAGATGCCCTATTTCAAATCAGTGTCTATGAAAAATTAAAAGAGCAACTCGATCAGGGGCAACCTATTCGCATGCTGTCATTGGACGAAAAGGAATTGGAAGTCTTATCACGTATGCAACTACTGACGAATAAGCCAACCATGTATATTGCCAATGTCGACGAAACTGGATTTGAAGATAATCCACTACTTGACGCAGTTAAATCACTGGCTGACAAAGAGGGGGCAATGGTTGTACCTGTCTGTGCAGCTATCGAAGCAGAAGTTGCTGAGCTGGATGATGATGATAAGATCGAATTTCTACAAGAGATCGGCCAGGAAGAGCCAGGTCTGAATCGCGTCATTCGGGCTGGCTATGAACTACTCAGTCTGCACACCTACTTCACAGCAGGTGAAAAAGAAGTTAAAGCCTGGACCATAAAGCAAAATTCTACTGCACCACAGGCAGCAGGTAAAATTCATACTGACTTCGAAAAAGGATTCATTCGAGCAGAAGTTATTTCTTATAACGACTATATAGAACATCAGGGTGAAGCGGGTGCAAAGTCAGCTGGTAAATGGCGCCTCGAAGGGAAAGAATACATCGTTGCCGATGGTGATGTTATCCATTTCCGATTTAATGTGTAGGCAGACCCTACTCAGCGATCACGACGTTTGGAGATTGGTGACTTATACTTTTTATTCTTCTGAATACGACCATAAATAACCGCTATCAGAGCAATATACGCGAGCCAATACACATAAACGATAGGCATCTTTTCTGGAAGGCGATACTCGTCAAAACCCGTCGTAAGCTGCAAATAAACAACCGGCACTCCGACTACTAGAAATAGATGAATGACGAGTTCAATTACTTTTCTGACCAGACGACTGGTCATCCGTTTGACTCTTTCTCACAAAAATAACGCATCATCTTATCACTTATGACGCCGCCAGTATTTGCCGTCGTCGCTTTGTCACAGCTACTGTCAGCAGAGCCGTCAAGCGATCTTCGTGGCCAATTGTCTGTTAGGTGGCGTAACTCCTCCTCAGATAACCACGGATTACCCTCAATGGTGGAACATATCGTAAAGTAACCTCTTATACGGCAAGCATTCGACAGCGAAGCGATGATTATTTTTTTATCATCTCGATTGAATGGTTGATAGGATTGAAACCGGTCACTACTCGGATTAGCTATGAAATCGAGGTGTCGGCGTTCTGCACGAGCAACCATCCGATAAATGTTCACATACTCTGCATTTTCAGGCTCGCGTGTCGCCAGGAATGAAAAGCCTTCCTTGATGACTCTGATTGCAACTGAATAGGCTTTTACTGCATCTGGAATCTCTAGCTTGCCAAAGCGATTGATTGTGGCGGAGTTATTTTTATTAGAGGACGTTTTCTTCACAGGACAACGCTTGTCGGAATAGTGCTTGCGACCGTTCTCATCCACGCATATAAAGATCTGCGCCGATACTTCATTACAGCACAATAGGATAATCAAGAGACTAAAGAGTGATTTCATACTACTAATGTTTGGAAGAGAACGTGATTAATGCCTGTATATAAGTATATACCAATATTGTGGTTTCGCTTACTAATCGGCTTGTTTGAATTTTTCGATTGGAGTGATATCTATAGATTCATATTCTTCACTGTAAGTAATTACCAACTTACCTTCTCTTATCTGACTCAGAACCTGTTCTACTTTTGTTGCTAATGGCACTTCTGTGTCACCATAATCCGTACCCTCGCGAAGGACAAATTCTTTTACGAGATTATTCAAGGTGGATTCGGCGATCTCAGTATGGGGAATGATCATTTAGATGAAGCCTAGTCGGCGACAGAAGTGATAAACCTGATACTTATCTTCTGCTAACAGGTTTAGGGAACTAGTGATCGCATCTTCATAGAGGTCGGTTTTCAGGGCTGTCAGTTGTTCACTGAGCCTCAACGCATCAACCCCTTTGCGAATCTTATTACCGACTGTTCCTTTTACCCAGTGCGAGTTTTCAATTATCTTATCGATACTGCCCCACTGATTAATCAACTTTGCTGCCGTAATCGCACCTATACCATCAACACCGGGAATGTTATCTGCCTCATCTCCCATTAATGCGAGCATCTGCACAATTTTCTCGGGTTCGATACCATATTTATCCTGAACAACAGAACTATCAATCACCTGCTGCTTCTTTTCATCAACCATAAATACTTGATTATTTATCAATTGCATCAAATCTTTATCTCGCGAGAATATGTATACCTTATCACCACGCGAGGCGAATATTTTAGCAAGTGATGCGATACAATCATCTGCCTCGACATCGGGTTCCTCCATGACTGGAATACCCATCAAACTGATCGCTTGCTTAATGTTTTCGATCTGGCACGATAAATCTTCAGGCATTGGATCACGGTGTGATTTGTATTCCGGATAGAGTTCGTGGCGGAAGTTTGTACCATGTGCATCAAAGACAAACACGATGCGCTTTGGTTTATACTGCTGCATTAATCTGCGCGCATAGCCCATAAAGGAATACACCACATTCACGGCATTATTATCAGGATCTAGTCGCGGTTCTGTGCCATAGAAGAATCGGTACATATAGGCATTACTATCGACCAGGAATGTACTGTTATGCGTTATGTTAACCATTTATGCAATATAGTTATGCTGGGTAATGCTGTTCTAATCCTGCATACACCTGGCTCTGAAAGTCATCAGAATCAGGAGATAACTTAGCTAAGATATCTACTAGATATTCATTGTCTTCTCTTCCCTGCCAAACTTTGTGATACGTGCCTTCTTTATAGCCATGGTCCTGTCGGAAGAAGTTTAATGTATTTTTACCAACGTATTGCTTAAAGAGGTCATCCGTCGTCATCTCAGCCAGCGTTAAGCAGGTTGCGAATGCAGACACGTTGAAACTACGACTAGCGACAGCATCAGCCGCGAGCTCTTCCAGAGCAAGCTTGAAGTCTTCATAATCAAGAATGGTATCCATCTGATCGGCTATTTCTTTGGCTAAGTCTGGGTGGTTGGTATTCTTGGTCAGATGTAAACTCAGCCCAAAATGAAAAATATCGACAAGCTCCAGTTGGACTTGTGGCAGGTCAATTTCCTGCTTTTTCCACCATTTCCAACCATAATGATCCAGCATTTCTCCACATTCAATCCAAATAGCCCGATACCATTCGAAGCCTTGATTACGCCAGTCGGGATTCACTTTCACATTCATGGCTTCCTGCAGTTGCAGCATGGTTTCGATTTGTTTGACAAGATTACTCAAGGGCCACTCCTTAATAGATTTGTGGCACTATAACCAATCCCAAATTGATTTAAAAGAACAGCGGTTAGATTAGAAAGAAAAAAGCCATTGATACAAGACCAATGGCTAAATTGAGGTTTATATTATTATTAGTAAAATGGTTTTATACAAACCATTCGTCGGCTTGTTGTACCTCGAGATTATCAAAACCCTTCAGCTCAACGCTATCAATGGCTCGGATCATCTCGGGTTTGCTTTCTGGTAATTGTGAATACTTTGATGGGTCTCCACTCTGACCATTGTCAAAACCAACTAATGCCAACAGACTGATTATTGCTTCAATCATGATTTACTCCTCTTTATATTTACGATCGTTAGTCCCACCCCTAATCTGGGACAGGACCACAATATCAGCGGAGAAATAGATTCAAACCGTTTCTTTTTGACGGATTAGTGGATGTTCGTCAGAGGATTGACGTAAAAATGCCAGATCAGGCGGGGAAATTGATGATTTTTTCGTTATTGAGTTTAATGATGTCATTAAGCGTCAATTTTTTATCTAGAAGTGTAGCGAAATCTTCTTCAGATATTGGTTTGCTGTAGACGTAACCCTGGATATTGTCGCAGCCCATGTCGGACAATACCCTCACCTGCTCCTCGTACTCCACCCCTTCGGCGACTGTCGCGAGGTTAAGGTTATGTGCCAGACTTAATATCGCCCTGACCAGGCTTGCATCCTGCTCGTCGTTAGTCAAATCATCAATGAAGGTTTTGTCTATTTTGAGTGTGTTTATCGGGAATTTTTTCAGCTGTGCCATAGACGCATAGCCTGTTCCGAAATCATCAATAGACAGATGGTAACCCTTGGCGCGCAGATCGGACATTATTTGATTAACGCTATCTGGGTTAGTTACGAGCATTCCCTCGGTAAGCTCCAGCTCTATATCACTTCCGCTCAAGCCGTATTTCGTTAGAATTGTTTCTATAGAGTCAATCAATCCAGTCTGACGGAATTGGATAGCTGATAAGTTGACCGCTGTACGACCACGATAGCTATTATTACGTTTCCAATTAGCCGTCGCCTGACAGGATTGATGTAATACCGACTCACCTAAACCATAGATCAAGCCGGTTTCCTCAGCGAGGGCAATGAAGTCTTGTGGTGAAACGAATCCCATTTCTGCATGATGCCACCTTGCAAGTGCTTCACAACCGATAATCTCACCAGACTTCAGATCGACTTTCGGCTGATAAACCACCTTAATGTCACCCGCAGGGATGGCCTTTCTTAACTCATGCTCCATCTCAAGACGGCTGTTCGCCTTCTTATTCATCGAATCTGTGAAGAACTGGTAGTTGTTTTTATCCTGATATTTGGCCGAGTACATGGCGGTATCGGCATTACGTAACAATGTCTCAACATCCGCACCATCATCCGGATACATGGCTATTCCAATACTACAACTGATGACGAGTTCATGGCCCTGGAGACGAAATGGCCTTGATAAGGCATCTAATATCTTATCAGCAACACGAGTACCGACGAATGATCCCTCGACCTGTTCCAGCAATATAGTATATTCATCACCGCCTAGACGCGCGACAGTATCATTACTACGGACGCATGCTAAAATTCTCTCTGCTACTTTGGTTAGTAGGCGATCGCCGATGCTATGACCCAAAGAATCATTAACAATCTTGAAATTATCCAGATCAATAAACAACAGGATTAGTTCTTTATTGTTACGATCAGAAATATCGATGGCATGCTTGAGACGATCCTGAAAAAGTGAGCGGTTGGGCAAGCCAGTTAGCTGATCATAGTTCGCCATGCGGCGCAGATCCTGCTCGGCTTTTTTACGGTAGGTAATATCAGAGAAAACTCCTACAAAGTGGGTGATTTCGTCCAACCGGTCTCTCACGGCGTCTAATTTCAACTCGAGTGTATAGCTTTCACCGTTTGCTCTGGTATCCTCTAATTCACCTTGCCAGGCGCCTTCTAATACCAACGCTTGGCGTACCTTGTGTAAAATATCTTTTGTAGTAGTGTTGTTGTTTCTGATGTCGAAAAGTTTGTCTTTCTTATCATTAAATTTGTATCCAGTTATCTTTTCGTACGCCCTGTTAACAGCCTGATACTTAAATTGATTATCCAGAATAAAAACGCCATCAGAGGTATTCTCAAATGCCTTCGCAATAAGATCGAGTTGCTCCTGAGTATCTCTAATTTCAGAGATATTACGAATAGTACCAGACATCCGCAGTGGATTACCCTCAGCATCATGTTCAACAATCTTTCCCCGATCCAGAATCCAGATCCAGTTTCCTTCCTTGTCTTTAATGCGGTAGGTCGCCTCATAGTGACTAGTATATCCATTGCGATGATCATCGAGTGCTGCACGAACAGATGGTAGATCTTTGGGATGAATATTACGAAAAATACTGTTTTGTCCGCTCTCGTCAGTCTCACGTTTGGGAAAACTTAATATTCCCCAGGTATTAGACCGGTGAATCTTGCCCGAGACTATATTCCAGTCCCATAATTCGTCACGAGAACCCCATAATGCAAGTTTAAGTCTTTCCTCACTGTCTTTAATTAACTTTTGTGAACGCAGCTTAACCTGATTTTTTTGGTATTGTAGGCGTAGGAAATAACCAAGAATCATTGATGAAATAATGAAGTAACTTAGATATGCCCACCATGTTAGCCATGGAGGTGGAGTAATATCAATTTGCATAGACAGAGGTTTAGACCAAATTTGACCATTAAACGATGCCCTGACATCAAACCTGTGCGTTCCAGGCGGTAACAACGAGATTTTTAATTGTCGATCATCATTTCTTATTTCAATCCACTCTGCGTCACTACCATTGGTGCTAAGTCGAGTTTGATATCTGATCCAGTCTGACTTTAAGATATTATTCGTGCTAAATTCTATCTGAGACATATCATCATATGATAACTTGAACTTAACATCACTATCTAAGGAGCCTTCTACTAAACTATCGGTTGGCAATCCAGGAACATATTGACCTCCAACAACTGTTTCAAAACGGCTCCATATCATCTTGGGAGGAGTAAGATCTCGTATCAAAGTAGATAATCGATTAGGATTAAATGATGTAACTCCACCAGAACCACCGAAATAAAGCCGACCTAATGAATCTTTATATACTGAATTAATATTGTATTCTTCTGACTGGATTCCATCTTCTACATGGAATGAAGCAACCTCAGCTCCATCCAGATCAATTCTAGACAAGCCCTTCATCGTAGATATCCACAGATTTTTTTGATTATCTAAAATACCACCATATACAATGCTTGTCGGCAGACCAGATGCCTCATCAAATCTACTGACAATACTATTACTTTCAGGATCATAGATTATTAATCCAGCTTCTGATGAAGTTATAACTATTCTATTTTTATCTATGTACACCATTGCATTAGTGTTTTGCATTTTCAGATCTGAACTTTGAGTTTGTAAATTCAACTCTGTAGATATCAATTCAGAATCTGCAGTATGATGTCTCAATAAATTATACTTAGCATCTAATTCAAATAGTCCATTGCGAGAAACAACCCATAACTTACCATCCTCGAAATGAATATCTCTGATAGCTTCATTGCCCAGAGTATCAATTTTTTGAAATCCTGAATCTTGTATGCTGTGTAAAAAAAGTCCATCAGTCGTGCCAACCAGTAACTCTTCACTATTCAAAGCGTAGAGAGAAATAACATTGTTATTTGATTCTGAGATTAATATCTGTTGGAAATTTTCTTCGTCACTGCTGAATAGCAACCCATCAGAAGAGCCAACCCATAGATTATCGTTGAGCATTAATAAAGCACTTACATTAGCGCTAGTGGAATCTGTATTTGATGTAATTCTATTTAATGGTAAGTTTTTAATTACACCATTTGTAAGAACTTTATCGATCCCAGTCCCCGAATTTCCGAAGTATAACTCACCCTTACTATTAGAAGTAATTGCATAGATATTCCCATACGAGAGACCATTTGAAGTGTTATCTACAAAATAATTCTTAATAAGATGAGTATTTAGTGAAGCTGATGAGATAGTATTTTTTGATCCAACCCAGATGTTATTCTTCTTATCTTCAAATAAACTCCATACATTATCACTATATAATGAGCGATTATCATAAATTTGATTCTCAGAAATTCTTGTAACTTCACTCAGTGATTCTTCAACTACTAGGATTCCATGATCTTCAGTAGCTATGTAGTGTTTATTATTCTTTGATTTAATAGCTTCTCGAATTGTAGGTTCAATTCCATCTAGATCATATTTTTCAACCGTATTTGAACCTTTGTTAAAGATATATATACCATCGGTATAAGTCGAAAGTAATAACTCATCTTGAGTATAATCAGAAATACTAATAATTAGTTCACGTTTATCAACTGGGAAAGTGTGTTGCATTAAGGTGTTATCTATTAGGTCTAGTCTCAATAAACCTTGACCACGTGTACCAAACCATAAGTTTCCATCAGAGTCTTGGTGAATCTTCCGAATATAATTTAAATCTACTTGTGAACCATCAACAGCAATAAAATTGTTATATACTTTGCTTCCTCCACCTGACTGCAACACGTGCAGGCCATTCTTAGTGGCAATCCATAATTCTCCATCAGTTGTCTCTAATATATCATACACGTACTCTGCATCGTTCAGCTTTACCTTAGTAAACGAGTTACTGATATAATTGAATTTATTCAAGCCTTTAGTAGTGCCAATCCACAACTGCTCTTTACTATCTAAATATAATTTCCTTATATTTATTCCAGATATACTTCCTGAAACGTCGTTCTCTGGCGTAAAGTTAATATACTTATGACCATCAAATCTTAATAAACCATCTTGCGTACCAATCCATAAGAAACCAAATGAATCAATAGTCATTGTCCTAGGATTCCCATAGTCATAATCTTCGAAATGATTGAATCTTAGTGGATGCTGTTGATGATTGTTTGCAAACACCTGAAACTGCAAAAAAGCCATCAAAATCAGTGACTTGCAAACTAATCTGGTTGTTAGACGTTTTTCCATACGTAATATGATACTATAAAATGTATAAAGAGACACACATAACTTCATGTTTTTAAAGGATTTGTGTTGAATAATCCGATAATAAAATTACAAGCTAACGGATATTCTGATGAGGATATCCTTGATTTGTTATCCCTGTTTGAGAACCAACTCAATAAATTCGTAATTAACTATCAGGAGTTAACTATAGAAGAGCTCTCTGAAGAGCTTCATCGAATGAAAGGAGGAACTGATTTATTGTATCTATACGAAATCACAGAGATGATAAGCGATTTAAAAAAGGACGTTGCAGAATCGACAAGTTCCGAGTATCTCGAAGAACAACTAAATGAAATTACAGAACTACTGATAAGAGAACTAGATAAATTAAGATCTTCGCTCATGACCAGTTAAATGTTACGCGCTCAAGAACTGATAAACCAGCTGGTTTGATAATGTACTCCGTCACATAGGATTGAGACTGTTCAACAATTTCCTCGGAATTTTCTGCAGAATGTATATATATGTCTCCTTTGAAATCCTGTTGCCTCAATTTTTTTGCTAACTGTAAACCATTTACTTCTGCACCAAAATTAAGATCCAAAAGCAATACATCAACACTTTTTGAATACTGACTATAAAATTCAGCTAAGGATTTACATATATAATAGTCACTATGCTCTAGCTTATCTAAAAGTAATTTTATAGCATGAGCATTTAACGGGTCATCTTCTAAAATTAAAACTGATTTACATTGTTCTCGTATTTTCTTCTCATCAGTAGTATCTATCATCAAGTCTTCATCGATACGATCGTACTTGAAGCTAACGAGGAATCTTGCGCCTTGGTCGAAGTTGCGATCAATATCCAGCTCGCCTCCCATCGCAATACAAATGACTTTTGATATGTGTAGTCCAAGACCAAAGCCTGACGAATGCCTCAAATCTTTGTGAAACACTTCGAATATCTTATCGTGAAACTCCTTGGGTACACCTACACCGTTATCAGTTACAGAAATTTTCACAACAGATTGATCTGCTACTAAGGCTATTGCGATTTCGGTTGTTGATTCACCATGTTTAATCGCATTCTTTAGTAAATTAATTAGTACCTGCTGGATTTTCACTCCATCAGTCATGATTTTATCTGGAAGAGACGCATCGATATTGACTCTGACTTTAATTCCAGATGAGTCCAGGTATGGCTCTAGAATTCTCAAGCAATGTTCGACCAAATCACAGATTGAAACGGGGGTATTTATAATTGTTAAGTCATTGCCGACTTCATCGGATGCATTGTTTAGAACATTATCAATGAGAGACCTTAATAAGGTTGACGAGCTGAGTAAATATTCACGGTTACGACCACTGAGGTCAGATTCGTTCAGAATCCCAATTATTGAATTTAATGGCGTTCGTAATTCATGAGATAGACTGGCTAACTGCTGCCGCTTTGAGTCTAGTTGATTCTTTATGATAGCTTCATTGAGTTTCGATTCCTGAATAGCCCTATAATGTCTGAAAATATATATTCCTACTAGAAAAGCTAAAGTAAAATATATTGCTATTGCCCACCATCTCTTCCAAAAATATGGGATTACATCAACATTAACCGAATAGTTTGAAAACGGTAATTCAAGCATAAAATCATCAGCACCAACGTTAACCAACGTGATCCTCCTTTCATTTGTATCCAGAGGTATAAGAATATCGTTAAGAGCATAATTTATTTCATAGTAGAAATTTGAGTCGGTTCTAGTTGGAGAATCTAAATGACCAAGGTCCAAGTATAAAGCATGCCCTTCATGCATTTGAATTTGTTCAGGTTGATCAAATCTTTGAGAAAGAATCTGACCAAGCTCTGTGGTTATTGTTAATTTGCTAAGGATATTTTGATGTTTGGGTAGTTCTTGAAATAGCTTTAAATCTATAGATGTTAAACTTGTCTGACCTCCTGCATATAGAGTATTGCTTGATTTCTGATAGAGTAATCCGCCGAAGTTGAACTCTTTGTCACCTAATCCATGTGATTGTAAGTACTGATGATATTCTTTATTCCCTGTTATCTTGATAAGTCCATTATTAGAAGAGACCCACAATTGCTCATCAATCAATTCCAATCCATATGGCACTATCGCAGATAGAAATCGAGGAAGCTCAAGCGGGATACTGAATGATTTTATCTTATCAACTTGGAGGATTTCATTTCCCGCTAATACATATATCTGTTCATCATGAGCCACAATATCTGATATGCGCATGTTAATGTCATACTTTTTATCAAATGCCAAATTTAGATTGGGCAAAATCTTGTATCGGTATAGATCATTACTACTACCAATGTATAAATATTTTCCATCTTTATGGATTTTTAATATTGTATTTACAGCATTAAATTCATCAAGAATAAAAATGTTTACACTATCTCCAAGAACCAATCCGACTCTATCAACTATTGAGAAATACGCATAATCATCCGTACATAAGTTACTAAGAGATATATCATTTACATCAATCCCCTGGAGAATTTCTGAGGTTTTACGAGCGGGATCATATTTATATACACCAGACGAAGACGAAATGAGAATGAAATCTCTGTTTAGTACACACATCGCATTAATTCGTATATTGCTTGAAACTGCTTTTTGTAATTTGAATTTAGTATCCCTTGTTGATTGTTTATACAGTCCGGAATATGTTCCAACATAAACATCAGACTCATGTTCAACAACTGAATATATTCCCGATTTAGGGCCATTTCCGTTTGACGAAAGAACGCTTGATACTTTTACTCCATTGATATTTTTCTTGAGTCGAATTAGTCCACCAGGATGAAGTCCTAGCCATACGTGGTTGTCAAACTCTCTTACGAAATGCAACTCATTCGATATATATTCATGATTTATATAATTGACAGGATGGTCATAGCTCAAAACTAGATGATCCTCACTCATAGTTAGCCAACCTTGTCTTGTCGACACTACTAATGACTGATCAAATTGACTAACTGAAGCTATAAAATCACTATTTATACAATTTTCAGAGTCACACTTCTTGAGATGATTTAAATTATTGAAGTCATAATCATATATATAAAGCCCATCGCCATGTGTTGAGATATAAAATTCATCATTTATTAATTTAATTTCAATTATTACCGTATTTCCGAAGGATAAAATTATTTCCTTGTGTACGTATGACTCATCCACTCGAGTGTATTTAATTAATCCTTTACCAATTGAACCAATTATTAATTGACGATCATCGATAAAAAATGAGCGAATAGAATGGTTAGCTATCACTAATTTAGTTATACCACTCTTATATGAATACAGACCTGTTGTTGTACCAACGTATATGAAACCATTATGAGTCTTTAGTTCTAATACATACCTGCTATCACTACCGAATAAATCTATATTTGAGATTAGACCGGTGGATAAATTTAAGCTATATAAGCCTCCGCGTGTGCCAATATATATAATATTCTCAACAATCTTAATATCTCTCACTGATAGGTCTGTGATCTCATTCCCGAGATGATCTTGGGTGATCACTTCAAACTCATAACCGTCATATCTAACTAAGCCAGCGTTAGTACAAATCCAATAATTCCCGTATTGATCTTTTTCCATGCAGCGTACTGCATTTTCAGGCAAACCATCTTCAATCGTGAAATAGTCAAAATCGTTTTTGAATAGAGATTCGAGCGTATAGTCAGTATCTGCTGTGCTAGTGCTCGTAAGAAGGAGACAAATAATGAATAGGATTTTTGCCATTGTAGAGACTCGACACTCCATGTCATGTTAGGTAACATCACTCGTTATAAGCAGACTAAACAAAAAGCTCGACGTGGTCAATCCAGTGAAAACAATGCTTAGGCTTTATCATTGAAGCGCAATATCATCTTAAGTAAATTAAAACTGCTCGGCATTACAAACCTCTGGCAGCGATTCATTATCAGTGAAATTTCTCACATCTCCAGTACGAGTGGGAAGAATGTCAAACTCTATGAATGTGTCTGCAAGCACTTTAAAGAAGAAGATCTGTTAAACGCTAAACGCAAGTATTCTCAGGCGATGAAGAACCTTTGTAGACTTGGTCTGATTAATCGCGTTGAAAAGAAGAGTGGCGAGTACATCTACCTCGAAGACAGCATCTGGCTACAGCAAGATGCCATTCTTCAGAGCATCTTTATTGCGACCTTGAGTCTCGCAAAAAATCGCAGAAGTGATATTACGTCAGAAACTATCCTTAAAGATGTAAGGCAAAAGCTTAGGCAGAACGAGGTTGATCTCGCATACAAAACATCGAGAATATTGGTACCGTTTGTACTACAGAAGCGCTGCAAATGGCGCATGAATGATGGCGTACTCTGTCCACCAAGCAAAGCTAAGAAAGAGAAAGTCGTGGCCTATGAGATTCAAGAGGAGCTTTTTTGAATGCTAATTTTAGCTTCTCAGACCAATCCCAT
Organism: Enterobacterales bacterium; assembly: GCA_965250035.1. GTDB lineage: Bacteria > Pseudomonadota > Gammaproteobacteria > Enterobacterales > CAXRAF01. Next base: position 1,798,259 of record OZ252282.1, read on the forward strand.
TGCGCAATAGATACATCGCTAAACTACCTAATCCAATGATAAATACAAGAATCAATGCGATGGCAATACCAATATCAATATCTGACGTACCAAGAAATCCAAATCTGAAAGCATTGACCATATAGAGAACAGGGTTTGCCATCGAAAGTGTTTGCCAAAACTCAGGTAATAATTGTATGGAATAAAACACTCCGCCAAGATATGTCAGTGGCGTAAGCACGAATGTTGGTACGATTGAAATATCATCAAAAGTCTTTGCAAAAACCGCATTCACAAAACCAGCTAACGAGAACATGATAGAAGTTAAAATCACCACAACAATCAATAACCATAGATTGTGAACATTGATATCGACGAAGAACATAGAGACTGTCGTCACAATTAGACCCGTGAGCATTCCGCGGCTCACTCCTCCAATTACATAACCCGATAAAATAACGATATTCGGTGTTGGAGAAACGAGCATTTCTTCAATGGAGCGCTGAAACTTGGCACTGAAAAACGATGACACCACATTAGAATATGAATTAGTAATAACTGACATCATAATCAGCCCTGGCACTATGAATTCCATGTAGGAGTAGCCGCCCATTTGTCCAATTCTGCTACCAATCAGGTTGCCGAAAATGACAAAGTATAGAGTCATAGTAATCGAGGGAGGCAATAAGGTTTGCACCCAAATCCGCGTATATCGTGAAATCTCTTTATGAATAATACTTTTCAGCGCAATTATATTAGGATGCATTTGCTTGACCATCTCTGTTCTGAACTTTATTGTTATCGACCAGTCGTACGAACAACTCTTCAAGGCGATTCGCTTTATTTCTTAGGCTATCTACCGTTATTCCTTTTGCAGTGAGATAGTCAAATAAGGCGTTTACGCCAGTCCCTTTTTTTATCTCCACTTCCAGAGTCGTATTATCTCTTTTTCTGATAACGTAGTCTTCAAGATGAAGTTCGACATCCTGAATATCAGATGTATCCAGCACAATCGTTTCAACATCAAGCTCAGCGATAATGCTCTTCATATCAGTATCGACAACGATTTCGCCATCGTCGATAATCGCTATATTTCTACATAGACTTTCTGCTTCTTCGAGATAGTGCGTGGTTAATACAATCGTCGTGCCTTGCTCATTTAGCTCAGTCAAAAATTCCCACATAGATCGACGTATCTCTATATCTACGCCAGCTGTTGGTTCATCAAGTATTAACAGCTTTGGTTCATGCATTAGAGAACGCGCGATCATTAGCCGACGTTTCATGCCACCGGATAATTCCCGTGCTCGACTGTTTCGCTTATCCCACAAAGATAATTGCTTTAAGACAACCTCTGCCCGCAGATAGGCATCTTTACGTGGAATACCATAGTAACCAGCTTGATTGACGACAATTTCAATCACTCTCTCGAACATACTGAAATTAAATTCTTGAGGCACTAAACCCAACTGTCTCTTAGCTGCTGTCAAGTCAGTATCTATATCATGCCCGAAGACTTTAACTTGCCCTTCCGTCTTATTTACCAGTGACGTAATAATTCCAATCGTCGTCGATTTACCAGCACCATTCGGACCAAGCAAAGCAAAAAAGTCACCTTGCTCGACGCAGAGATTAATGCCTTTCAAGGCTTCTACGTTACCGCCATATGTTTTGGATAGGTTTGTTATTTCTAAGGCTTTCATGAATTCTCCTGTCAGGATTTATTATCCGACAAATACCCCCAACGCTCAGACAAGTCATTACCTAATTCCAACTTGTCCAGTATGCGGCTTACAATGAAGTCAATAAGTTGCTCAATAGATTCAGGCTTTTGGTAAAAACCTGGACTGGCGGGTAGCACAATCGCTCCTGCCTCTGTTACTCGTTTCATATTTTCAATATGGACTAATGAGTACGGTGTCTCCCGCGGCACGACGATTAATTTGCCACGTTCCTTTAGTACGACATCAGCCCCACGCTCGATAAGATTATTACTAGCCCCCGTAGCAATGGCAGATAGCGTGCCAGTAGAACACGGGCAAATCACCATTTTGGATGGAGCCGAGGATCCGCTCGCCACCGGAGATGACCAGTTTTGATGAGCCCAGCATTCAAGATATTCAGGCTCAATGTCTAGCTGCTTAATCAGCATGTCTTTCTGTTTGGCGGGATTCTTGGGAATATCGATGGCTTCTTCAGTCGCCATAACCACGCGCGCGGCATCTGAGATCATCAGGTGCGCTTTTATCTTTGATTGACAAATCCACTGCAACAAACGTATGCCATAACGAGCGCCAGAAGCACCAGTAATTGCAATTGTTATTTCGTTATCTCGCACGTTTATCCCTTCTTATGATGGAGACTAAGATGTGGTCTGCCAAAGAAAAATCAAGAGTCTAATCATACCTGTCAGTTGGGGCTGATGAAAGCAACGCGTGGTTTAATACTAGGTTTCACAATTATGTCAATTTTAGTGATTCCTGCATTTGTTATTTGGGTCAGCATTAAATTCAGGCTATGATTGAGTCAGCAATAATCTCGTTTGAGGATCAGGATGAAAAATCGCAAAGCAAATGCATTTTATGCCCAGTCGGGCGGAGTAACAGCCGTAATCAATGCTAGTGCAGCTGGGGTCATTGAAACAGCCCGGCAACATAAAAATAAAATTGGTAAAGTTTATGCCGGTAGAAATGGAATCATCGGTGCACTTAGAGAAGAGCTCTATGACACTTCAAAAGAGTCGAAAACTGCAATTGCCGGCTTAAGGTATACACCCTCGGGTGCCTTTGGTTCCTGTCGATATAAACTCAAAAGCATTGAAGATAACAGGGCCGAATATGAGCGTCTTATTGAAGTATTTAAAGCACATGATATTGGCTACTTCTTCTATAATGGCGGTGGTGATTCAATGGACACTGCGCACAAAGTGTCACAAATTAGCGAAGAGTTGGATTACCCTATAACCTGTATTGGCGTCCCTAAAACTGTCGACAATGATCTCCCGATCACAGACAACAGCCCTGGTTTTGGCTCGGTCGCTAAATATGTCGCTGTTTCAATTCTAGAAGCAGGTTTTGATGTTGAGTCCATGGCAGAATCCTCAACCAAAGTATTCGTTATGGAAGTGATGGGACGTCATGCAGGCTGGATTGCAGCAGCTGGCGGCCTGGCTGCTCAGGAAAAAGGTGACGCTCCCCACATCATCCTATTTCCAGAAATCGCATTCGATAAAGAAAAGTTCCTCAAGAAAGTTAATTCAACAGTTAAGCGACATGGCTATTGCGCAATAGTAGTCTCAGAGGGAGCTGCTTATCCCGACGGCACATTCCTCGCAGATTCCGGTACCGTTGATGCTTTCGGGCATAAGCAATTAGGTGGTGTCGCACCTGTCGTGGCAAACATGGTTAAAGAGGAATTTGGCTACAAGTATCACTGGGCTGTGGCCGATTACCTTCAACGTGCTGCTCGTCATATCGCCAGTGCGACCGATGTTGAACAAGCCTACGCGATGGGAAAAGCAGCTGTCGAATTAGCAATTCAGGGAAAAAATGCCCGAATGCCTGTCATAGTCCGTAAAGCAACCAAAAAGTATAGTTGGACTATCGGAGAAGCCAATCTGGCAGATGTGGCTAACGTTGAAAAGATGATGCCAAGGAAGTTTATCAGTCGTGATGGTATGCATATCACTGATGCGTGTCGCGAATATCTGCAACCGCTTATTGCGGGTGAAGATTACCCCCCCTACAAGGATGGTTTGCCGCAGTACGTTAGATTGAAGAATATTCTAGTGCCTAAGAAGCTAAAGAAGACTTTCAAAATCTGAGGCATTTATTTCTCGTGACAAAAAAAGCCGCTCATTGAGCGGCTTTTTTAGTTCCGATACGTCGATTAAAGTAAAGGAGCAATTACCAGAGAGACAATCGCCATTACATTAATCAGGATGTTCATCGAAGGGCCAGAGGTATCCTTGAAGGGATCGCCTACTGTGTCACCGACAACCGCAGCTGCGTGAGCATCTGAGCCCTTTCCGCCCAAGTTGCCTTTCTCGATATATTTCTTAGCGTTATCCCATGCACCACCAGCGTTAGCCATCATCAGTGCAAGTAGAACACAACCGAGTAGCGCGCCACCAAGCATACCACCGAGTGACTCAGCACCAAGACCGAAGCCAACGGTAACTGGTGCACCAACAGCAATTGTGCCAGGAAGTATCATCTTCTTGAGAGCTGCTGTTGTCGCGATATCAACACACTTGTCAGTGTCTGGCGCGGCGTTGCCTTCCAACAGTCCAGGGATTTCTTTGAACTGGCGGCGAATTTCATGAATCATTTCAAAGGCAGCGTCACCAACAGCTGTCATCGTGATTGATGAAATCATAAATGGCAATACACCCCCTATGAACATACCGATGAGAACCATCGGATCATCTAACTTCAGTGCAAAGTCAGGGTTTTTCGCAATCATGACCTCAATGAAGGCGGCAATAATCGCCAGAGCAGCTAGCGCAGCTGCACCGATGGCAAATCCTTTACCAATAGCCGCTGTGGTGTTACCCAGCTCATCCAGAGAGTCAGTAATCTTACGAGTATCCTCTCCCAGACCACCCATCTCTGCGATACCACCGGCGTTATCAGCCACAGGGCCATAAGCATCAATGGCCATCGTGATACCAACCGTAGCAAGCATACCGACCGCAGCAATACCCACGCCATACAGGCCGGCAAGTTGTGTCGATACAAAAATGATGCAGCAGATGGTTAGAATCGGTATTACAACCGACTGCATACCGACGGATAAACCCGTAATCATGACTGTTGCAGTACCCGTTTCAGCAGAGTTAGCAATATCTCTGACAGGTTTTGCAGCCGTGTAATATTCAGTGACGAGACCGATGATGATGCCACCAAGAGCTCCAGCAAGTACGGAATACCAGATATTGATGCTGATGCTTTCCATATCGATGAAGACATAGGCCGCAGCAATGAAAATCAGAGTCGCGCCCATAGTGCCCGCACGTAATGCTTTCTCAGGACTACTGTTTGACATCATTTTCACGATGACAATACCGATGATAGAACAAATCAGGCCAACTGAAGCAAGACCGAGAGGTAATGCCATCAGGGCAGTTTGTGAACCCAGAGTAAAGGTAGTCATGGTCGACGCGATGGTCAGACTCGCAATCATGGAACCACAGTAGGATTCAAATATATCAGAGCCCATACCCGCAACATCACCCACGTTGTCACCGACGTTATCCGCAATAACACCTGGGTTACGTGGATCATCCTCAGGGATACCGGCTTCTACCTTTCCTACTAGGTCGGCACCGACATCAGCACTTTTTGTGAAGATTCCACCACCAACACGAGAGAATAAAGCAACAACAGATGCGCCCATTCCAAATCCATGTAGGGTATGTGCTGTCTCAGGATCGCCACCATACATGTAATACAACGTACCAAGGCCTAACAGTCCAAGAGAAGCAACAGCGAGACCCATAATCGAACCACCGTAGAATGCCACGGTAAGAGCCTGTGCTGGTCCGTGTTCATGAGCTGCTGTAGTCGTTCTGGCATTTGCCTTTGTAGCCGTGTACATGCCAATGTAGCCCGCAAGTGATGAGGACAGAGCACCTGCAATGAACGCGATGGTCGTATTTTTACCAAGTGAAAGCGCTAATCCTATTATCAGAACACCCGCAAATAGCGCGAGCATCTTGTACTCACGGTGCATAAATACCAAAGCACCCTGGTGGATTGCATCCGAAATTTCTTTAATCTTGTCTTTTGGTTCATGAGACTTCTTGATGATTCCATAGATGATGAAAGCTACAACAAGGCCCACGATACCAAGGACAGGTGGTATGATGAGTTGGTCAAGCATATTATTATCCGTTTGTTGTTATTAATTAGGGTAGTAGAAGGCAGTTACTGTTTTTATAAGATCTCATGCAACCACCTGAAAAATCAGTAGGGAGTGTAATGAATGGGCGATAACTTGTATAGTTTTTCAGCAAATAAAAGTGAAAATCACGTTATTTTAGGTGGATTTTCATGCTCTTAGACGATCGTTTACTTTGTTTCTGAGTGGAATCTCATTATAATTGCCCCCCGTTTATCGCCGTAGACACAGAATGGATAAATTATGAGCCTGAAATTAGTTAAATCCGGAAAGAATATCCCCCATAGTATCAACGTTATTATCGAGATTTCTTCTCACTCAGATCCTGTGAAATACGAGGTAGATAAAGAATCAGGTGCTATGCTGGTCGATCGTTTTCTCTCGGCTCCCATGCATTATCCGGCGAATTATGGCTACATTCCAAACACTCTTTCCGAAGATGGTGACCCTGTGGATGTCATGGTACCAACCCCTTTCCCGGTTGTACCTGGATCGGTGATTCCCTGTCGTCCTGTGGGTGTATTGAAGATGAGTGACGAATCTGGTCCCGATGCCAAGTTGCTCGCCGTGCCTGAAGATGCTTTGTGTTATGACTACCGGGGAATGACAGAATACACACATCTCCCTGAGATGTTACTTGAGCAGATTACGCACTTTTTTACCCATTACAAAGATCTGGAAAAAACCAAGTGGGTTAAGATTGACGGCTGGTATGATGCAAAATCTGCCCGCACTGAAGTGTTGGAATCAGTTGAACGCTTTTTGAATGTAACTGATGAGCCGCAGGGATAGTTTGCCGACGAGTGATTAGAGGCTTGCCGTTTTAGCTCTGTAAGCTAGTTGTTCTTTAATTATGTTAAGCCGAGTATTCAGCGACTGACGAACTTCTATGAATTCGGGTTGCTGGATATATTCTCTAAGAATCGGCTCATGCTCAAACTGCCACTTGAAAATCCATCCCTGATCCACAGCTCTTCTGATTGAAACGACACCCAACTCCTCGTTGCCTTCAATAACATCAATGAGGCCGAGCCAGTACCAGTGAGTCGCCATAACTCGATAGCCATTCTCGGTATAGTCACTGAAGATTTCACGAATTTCGCTAATTAACTCCTCAGCTTTATCCTTTTTCTCTAACTGCTGATAGGCATAGGCTGCGTAGGTTAGATTGCCAAGCCAACGGTTGTTCATAACCAATTTATGATCAAATGTCAGGTTTGGTTTAGCATTCTCATAGGCCGTAATAACTTCGGGCAGTCGACCTAGATAGTAGTTCGCAACCAGTGCGTCCATTTGTTGTTTCACATTATTCTGATCTTTAGGAACCGCTAACTTGAGTAATTCAACTTTCGCCTCATTCCACTTATCCTCAACCGCCAAGTGTGTAATATTTAACCATCTGAATGCGTGATGAGTGTAGTCATTCTTGGGAACTAACTCCATCCAATGGCGGGCTTTATCAAGCTCTTCGAGATCGGTATATAAATTAGCGAGGTACATACCCGATTTAGCCTGTTCGCCTAGATCAAAACTTTTCTCAAAATTCTCAATTGCATAATCATGTCGCCCGTTTAGAGTGTTAATTTGACCGACGAGGAAATATGAATTTGGATAGAATGGATCGGCATCAACCATACTGGAGAACACATCCATGGCCTCTGCGTCGCGACCCAACATGATTAAATTATTAGCATAATTAAATCCAGCCACGGGTGATTTTGGATCCAGCTTGAACGCCTTTTCATAAAGTCTCGTGGTCTCAGAAAAATCGTCCTGGAGCGTTCCATACCACATATATGCCATGGCATAACTTGGGTTCAATTTAATTGCTTTTTCGAAGGCCTTACGAGCCTCATCATGCTTTTTTTCTTGTGCCATGTACACAAGTCCCTGTGCTGCCCAGGCAAGTCCAAGATCATTATCTAATGCCAGGGCCTTATCAGCAGCCTCTTGTGCTAGTGCCAGTTGAGCCTCCCGATCGGCATTGGCATAGTCGATCATCAAGATATTGGCCTCTGCTAAGCTGGCATAAGCAGTCGCATAGTTCGAGTCATGCGCAATCGCTTCCTCAAAATACTCCTTGGCCAGTGTAATTGCACTGCCAGTCCGTTTAACCATTTCTTCACGGCCTTTTGAATGGGCCATTATGGCATTTAAATCTGCAGTATCATGTGCGAGTAATTGTTGTTTCTCTTCTCCTAAGAGGGCGATTTTAAGTTCACCTACCACAGCTTGGGTAATATCATCCTGGATACGAAAGATATCTTCGAACTTACGATCATAGGTTTCTGACCAGAGATGGCTACCAGTTCGTACATCGATTAACTGCGCCGTGACACGAACCGTATTGTCGACGTCATTGCGACGAACACTACCCTCGAGTATCACATCAACGCCTAGTTCACGTCCTATTTTCTGGATGTTGTACTGGATTCCTTTATAGGCAAAAGAAGAGGTTCGCGCAGCGACCTGTAGCGACTGAATCTTCGCCAGTACATTGAGTAATTCTTCAGCCAGCCCGTCTGCGAAATACTCATCCTGTTTATCGTCGCTGAATGGTACAAACGGCAATACGGCAATGGAACTGTACTGCTGGAGTTGAGGACCTGATGTCTGTGCCAGGGATTGTGATTCCTGTACCGGCTCAAACAGCGAGTCCTGAAAGGTGAATAAAACGATGGCAAATGACACACAAACGAAAATAATAGCCAATTCGAGTCGATTGCCAAACAATCTTTCCTTGGCGGCCTCCTCATTGCCATCATTCTTAACGAGCCCCTTTGGTGTGAGGTTGTATAACCAGGCGATGACGATTGCTACAGGAAATCCGAGTACAAAATACATCAGTAGGTCACGCATCGTACCATCAGAAATATTAAGTGCTGGTGAAAGAATGTCTATGATTTGCAGGATCGGCCAAATAGAGACGACATACAGAGTGGCAACTCTGAATACCCTTCGACGCCGAAGTTCCTCAACAAGCTTCTGAAAACTCGTTTTTGACACTGTGTTACAACCCCTGCTTTATAATACTGCTCGCATGACTCACATTATCAGTGAAACATGGAAGGTGTGTAAATAATATTTAGATCAAATATCTACTGATAGCCACATGCCCGATAAAATAATCGTGCAATCTCAAAGTATACAACAAACGGGTTATCGCCCCAGATAAAAGATGTAAACGTTTATAACATCAAATGGGGGCCCTAGGCCCCCATATATATTAAGACGTAAACTGTGGCAAAAAGTTCTTAACCTATGAAATAAATTAAGCACCTTTTAAGTCTATAGACCCGTTGACTGTTGAGATAACTACTTTACCGTCGCCATTCCCGACAGTACAGATTAGTTGCTGCTGATTTGGGAATATGTCCTTTACAGGGTCTGAGGTCAGATCGTTGGTAATATCGCCCCCAGGGCCTGTACTAACATTAACTCGGGCATTCAAATAGTCATTGAATTTTAATGTAATATCGCCGTTAACACTGCTAATCGAGGTGCTACCATCATCCTGCTGAGTGCCTGAGATGTAGACATCGCCGTTGACAGTACTGGCACTCAACTGCTTGTATGATTCCAGGCGTAATGTGACGTCTCCAGAAACTACAGTCGCTTCAACATCAGCGCTATCAATATCAGCGACAATATCACCGCTTACTGTCGCCATCTTCGATTTCCCTTTAGAGTCCTTTATGGTCAAGTCGCCACTCACTGTTTTGACGTAGACCTTTTCCTCAATTTCATTAACGTCGATATCGCCGCTCACGGTAACCAGATCAATTCCACCTCGAATCTTCTCAGCGACAATGTCTGAGCTAACGCCTTCAAATTCGACCTGGCTATCGAAAGGAACTTGAATAATTAAATTTGACCCTTGGCCTCTATTCACTCGACCACGTGGCATTTTGACCGCGATGGTAGTGACCTTACCGTTAGTCTCGAAGACCAGGGATTCTGCCATATCATCTAACTCACCCTTGACCGTTACCTGATCATTACTCCAGCCCTCTATACGAACGATGCCACGCACATTCTCGATCTGCACTACACCGTCATCATCGACGTCGAGGCTCTTATCAACTTTCTGTCCTGCTGACAATTGGGTTGCTATCATCAATAAAGCCAGAGCTGCTAATAATTTAATTTTCATCGTGTTACTCCTATATTGTCGATGTACGACGTTTCGTAAGCTGTCTGAAGAATGCCATTTCCTGTTCCCGGGTTTGAATGAGCTTGCCAATTAGCAGTGCATTCTCAGGATCTTGTTTTAAAGCCAGGTGAATCTCGGCGATAGCATCGTCAATAATTTTTAAATTTTCCTTTAATACCAGACGAATTTCGGGACTAAACTGCTCATCCTGAACGACCATCTCTTCTAAATATGAGGCTCTTGCGAGCATATATGGTTGTTCGATACTGGTTATATAATCATTAGATGCGATATCACTCGGAATGGTTTGATTCTGATTTATGTATAAATGTGTCGAGAATCCCAAAGAGACGACCGTAAGTAAAAATGAAGCAGCGAGTGCGAGTGGCACCCAACGCGGAATCTGCGTCATGCCAGTTCTGTTATCAGCAATTTGCTGCTCGATCGAAGGCCAGAGGTCGCGCTCTGGCTCGTAAATTGGGTCCAGAGCCTGAGCCGCCTTGACAATGCGTTGCTCCTCAAGCGAACTGATTGGTTGATCTGTATCTTTCGTCATTGCATCCACTCCCGTAGTAGCTTTCTACCACGATGTAATTGAGTTTTTGATGTCCCTATCGCGATTTCCATCATGCCAGCTATTTCAGCATGCTTGTAGCCTTCCACATCATGTAACACGAATACCTGGCGTGCACCTGAGGGTAACTTAAGAATAGCGCTCTCCAAATCCATTCCAACTCCGGTGTCTGAGTTGCGGTCGGCTTGCTGATTCAGCATGGCATTGAAATCATCCTGTAAATCAATCAAGTTTTTGCGCCGCATGTTACTAATCACAACGTTTGTTGCAAGCCTGTGTAACCAGGTGTCAAAGCTACTATCACCGTGAAACAGATCGAGCTTCTGCCACACGCGAATAAATGCCTCTTGTGTTAGCTCCTCAGAAAGCGCCTTATTCGCAGTCATACGATAGCAAAGGCTGTATACCTTATTCACATAGCGTCGGTACAATAACTCAAAGGCAGCGGTGTCACCTGCTTTCGCACGTGCAATCAATTCATCCTGTGATTGTTCTGAATCAGACAATGCTGTCACTTGAGTCGCTATAATCTCACCATTGGATTTCTGGCTATCACTTTAATTCATTTGACGCCTTCAAATCGAGAAAGGTTTACATTTATTTACAGGAAATAATGAGAATCTGGAATAATCAGAATTATTCCAGTTGTGATGAGGCTGTGATGTTAGCCCTGTGAGAGTAGTTCTCTTAAGTCGATAATGGCTGCATTTGCTCTAGATATATATGAAGCCATGACTAACGAATGATTGGCAACAAAACCAAATCCGCCACCGTTAAGAACCATCGGACTCCAAATAGTTTCTTGCGTTGTCTCCAACTCACGGATGATTTGTTGCAAACTCGCCTGAGCGTTTTTCTTTGCTAATACATCATCAAAATCCACTTCCACAGCATTGAGAAACTGTATCAAGGCCCAACATGCTCCGCGTGCTTCATAGAAGACGTCGTCAATTTCAAGCCAGGGCGTTTTTACCATCACTGATGAGGTAGTCGATGTCGACTGACTTGCCGCAATATCGCCCGCTAAATCAGTATTTACTCGATCCTGCCCAACGCTAGCTGAGAGACGTTGTGAGTATGATCCCAAACGATTCGATACTTCCCCTAACCACTCACGTAGATTATCTGCCCTGGCATAAAACTGTGCATCAGTGACATTCGGGTCAGATAATTTTTCACGGTATCGAATGAGTGCATCGACACTATCTCGATACTCACCCTCAGCACTGGGTAACGCCCAGTTTTTGTGAGCGATGTATATTTTAGGTTCTGCGATTCGCAAATCTTCCTGCTCAAGCGATTGCGATTGAGATCGCGAAAATTCCTTGCGCAGACTTCGTGTTAGATCGCGCGCCTGTACGATAGCGCCGTATTCGAAAGCCGGCATATTATCCAGAAAGACAGTCGGAGGAAGGACATCATTGCCAAGAAATCCACCTGGCTTTTCGAGCAGTGTATCAACTACATAGACCAGACTATCGACGAGCTCAACACCTCGAACCTGATTGGGCTCGTTCGTCAATCTTCGCTGCTCGGGTTCGAAGCTCCAATAGACACCGAGCAGGTAACCCAGAAATACCAGTGCAACAACCGACCAGACGATGAGTTTGGTTCGACCATTTCCCTCGTCTAGCACAGACGACGGTGGTGGTGTTGGATTTGCAGTTGTATCAGTCAAGGTAAACTCCGGTTCGAATTGGTTACTACGATCTGTATTGGGATAATTGTAGCTGATTCAAGACTCATATGTAGACAAATAAGTTGATTGTTACAAGCTAGTTCTTTCTCTGGCGCGGCGTAAGTAAGGAAGAATAGTAAATCTATTTGACGTACTTACAACAATGCCAGAAGAAATTACCAATTTCTTATCTACTAGAATCTATTTCTTTTCCTGGCGAGGCAAATGCGAGGCAGAATAGTAAGACTATTTCAGGAGCATTTAACGAAGCCAGGGGAAGAAATAGATCTAGTAGTAGCTCCAGTCAGGGCGTTTGGGTAATACGAGTCCCGCTACAATATAGAGAAACAACACTGGCGTAGTAAAAAACCAACCGAGTAAAATTGTACCGATTCTTACCATATTTCGATCAATATCATAAAAGTCTGCCAGGCCTGCACAAACTCCCATCAGCTTGGCCCGGCGACTGTTACGGTACAATTTATCTCGACCTATAACACGACTTCTATCATTAAATTTCATCGCTATCTCCTAATCAGAATTAGCTAGCTTTCTTGAATTTGGATTTCAGAGCTTCCAGTTCTTTTTCAATCTCTTCATCAACGACTAGTTGATCTATCTGAGATGAGAGAGTTTGCCCTTTACCCAAATCAAAGGCTTCAATTTCAGCTTCCAGTCGATCCATCTTCTGTTCGAATGCATCGAACTTATGGAGTGCATCGTCAATCGCTGAGTTGTCAAGTTGAGACTTTACCTTGATTCGACTAGTCACCGTTTTTTGACGAAGATTGAACGCTTCACGACGGCTCTTTGCTTCATTCAGTTTTTCCTGCAAGTGACCAATATCCTGATTGAGTTTCTCGAGCGCTGAATCTAGTTGCGCTAATTCTTTTTCCTGTGCTTCTATCGATGCGTCAATATCACGCTTTTCTTGTAGGGCTGCTTTTGCCAGATCTTCACGACCTCGACTGATAGCGAGCTCAGCTTTTTCATGCCAGTTTTTACTCAAATGAGTTTGCTGCTCAATTCTTCGGCGTAGCTCTTTCTTATCTGCGATTGTCTTAACTGATGCCGAACGAACTTCAACTAATGTCTGCTCCATCTCTTGAATAATCATTTTCAGCATCTTGACTGGATCTTCTGCTGAGTCCAGCATGGCGTTAAGGTTGGAGTTAACGATATCTGCGAAACGTGTAAATATGCCCATTTTGATTCCTCTCTAATTAAATCTAATGATTTGCTATAGAGAGATATACAGAATTCGTGCCAGATAATTGGAATCTTGGTAAGGCATTGATTTGATTGATCTTTGCCTTACAGGTTGAATTTTTTAAATTGCTAAATAGCGCTGATTAGCCAATCTTTAGTAATTTTCACCATCCAGTGGGTTCTCGCGTTCTGAGACTCGGATCTGCTCGCGACGGACTAACTCATGCGCTTCAAATATAACATTAAAATCGGCGTTCGTTTTATGCGCATTTTGGCTAATGTAACGGCGCCAAATCTTGGCACCGGGTACAGCCTGGTACAGGCCGATGATATGACGACTGATATGATTAAGTTTGCCTCCCTCAGCTAAATGCTTTGAAACATAGGGTTGCAACTGACGAATGACATCTTCGCGTTTAATTTCACTCTTACCTTCACCATAAAATAGTTCATCCACTTGCGCCAGTAGAAATGGATTGTGGTAAATTTCTCGCCCAAGCATCACACCATCCACTCGATTGAGATGTTGTTGGGCATCATTGAGTCCTTGTATACCGCCATTGATGATGATTTCTAATTCGGGAAAGGCAGACTTGATGGCATAAACCCGATCGTAATGCAGTGGTGGAATATCTCGGTTTTCTTTCGGACTCAGGCCATCGAGCCAGGCTTTACGTGCATGGATAATAAATGTATTACAACCTGATTGCTGCACTGTGGCGATGAATCTCGTTAACTCATCTAACGAATCATTTCTGTCGATGCCAATTCTTGATTTGATCGTCACGGGGATATCGACTGCTTCTATCATTGCCGCCATGCAGTCTGCAACCAAGCCAGGCTCTGCCATAAGACAGGCGCCAAATCGTCCAGACTGTACTCGATCGCTGGGACAGCCGACATTCAGGTTCACTTCACTATATCCGGCATCCTCCGCCATTCTCGCACAGGTAGACAAGTCAGCAGGATCACTTCCACCTAATTGAACAGCTACGGGTTGTTCGAGTGGATCAAAGCGCAGCAGTTGATCGCGAGGACCATGAATTAATGCGCCTGTCGTGATCATCTCGGTATACAGTACAGCATGCTTGGACAGCAAACGCATAAAGTAGCGACAGTGCCGATCGGTCCAATCGAGCATTGGTGCAACACAAAAGGTACGGTTCATTCTGTCGACCATGCTCAATCAGCGGATATGTGAACAATCACTTTACGCTGGCTAGTGTGATGACGATGCTCCCACAAATAAATACCTTGCCAGGTCCCCAATGCCAGTTGCCCTTCGTCAATCGGGATTGACAAGGTTGTTGATGTTAAAATGGCTTTGATGTGCGACGGCATATCGTCTGGCCCTTCCATTATATGAGTGTATAGGGCGTCGTTCTCAGGGACCAGGCGGTTTAACCAGTTTTCTAGGTCTGTTCGAGCGCTGGGATCCGCATTCTCCTGGATCGTCAAGCTACAAGACGTATGTTTGATAAACAGTGTGCAGAGTCCTTGTTTAACCCCGGACTCCCGAATCACTTTTTGTACGTCATAGGTAAATTCATGCAAACCCTGGTGGGGCGAACGTACATCTAGCTGAGTGATCATAATTCATGCATCTCAGGATCAGCATAGTTATCAAATCGAGTATATTTACCCTGGAAGGTCAGTGTCACGGTACCAATAGGACCGTTTCTCTGCTTACCGATAATGATCTCAGCCATCCCTTTCGCTTCAGTATCCTTGTTGTAGACTTCATCCCGGTAGATAAAGGTGATCAGATCGGCATCCTGCTCGATGGCTCCGGATTCGCGTAAGTCAGCCATGACAGGTCTTCTATCAGAGCGCTGTTCGAGCGAGCGGTTCAACTGTGACAGTGCAATCACAGGGACACTGAGTTCTTTCGCCAATGCTTTCAGTGAGCGAGAAATCTCAGACACCTCCAGTACCCTGTTATCAGATTTACCAGGCACGTGCATCAGCTGTAAGTAATCCAACACGATAAGGGAAAGGCCATCATTTTCACGGGCAACACGACGCGCCCTTGAGCGAACTTCAGACGGACTGAGGTTACCTGAGTCATCGATATACATCTTGCCTTGATTCTTGAATATATTGAATGTACTGATGACCCGAGCCCAATCCTGATCCTTCATCTGTCCAGAACGGATAGCACTCTGATCGACACGGGCAAGTGATGATAACGAACGCATGATCAGCGCTTCTGCCGGCATTTCCATACTGAATATCAGCACCGGCTTATCAACATCATTAGAACAGGCAACATGCTCGGCGATGTTCATAGCAAAGGTGGTTTTACCCATTGATGGACGACCTGCGACAATAATCAAATCTGCCGGTTGTAGTCCTGTTGTCATCTTGTCAAATGTTGTGAAGCCGGTCGCCGTTCCAGTAACACCTCCCTTAGCCTTCTGCATTTCTGAGATTCGTTCCAGCGTCGAATCGAGCAGTGGTTTAAGTGGTTTCGGTCCAGAGCCCTGCTTAGTGCGCTTTTCGGCAATCTGGAATATGGTAGATTCCGCGAAGTCTATCAGTTCATTCGACTCTCGTCCTTCCGGGTTATAACCAGCATCGGCTATTTCGTTGGCAGCAGCAATCATTTCACGTACCAGTGCACGTTCACGAATAACGCCGGCATAGGCTTTAACATTCGCTGCGCTCGGCGTATTTTTAGTCAGATCGGCAAGATACTCTAACCCACCAGTCTCTTCGCTATTACCATGGCGGTCCAAATACTCCGAGACCGTGATAGCATCCAAGGGGCTGGAATCTTGCGCAAGACTGGCCATGGCACGAAATATAAGCTGATGATCATGGCGATAGAAATCGGCTTCAACCAGCTGGTCGTCTACCTTGTTCCAGGCTTCAGAATCCATCATCAAGCTACCAAGAACAGACTGTTCTGCTTCTAGTGAGTATGGGGGAAGTTTGAATTCAGTTGGTTGAGAAGTGCTATTATTTGCCACATCAATGTCCTTGGAGCTTACCACTAAGGATTAAATCGAAAAAAAACGCCGCTGGGCAAATGCTCAACGGCGTTTAATATTACCTTATCAGAGTAATTTATCAATTACTCCAACGAAGTTTACTCTTCTGCTTCTACGACAACCTTAATATCGGCTGAAACATCAGAATGCAGCGTCGCTGTAAACTCGTATTCTCCAGTACTTCGAATCGGTCCATCAGGCATTGCTAACTCGGCTTTCTCGAGATTGACCTCTACCTTAGCGTTCACGGCTTCAACAATATCCAGAGTACCAACAGAACCGAATAATTTACCTTCATCACCAGCATTGGCCAGAATAGTCACCTGTAAATCAACCATCAAGGCTGCACGTGCTTGTGCGGCTTCCAGCTCTGCTTTCGCCTGGGCTTCTAGCTCAGCTCGGCGCTCTTCAAACATTTTCACATTATCATCGTTGGCTGGAACGGCTTTGCCTTGTGGGATTAAGAAATTACGGCCATAACCGGCTTTAACTTCAACCTGATCGCCCAGAGAACCCAGGTTACGAATATCTTGCAATAAAATAACTTGCATCTTAATAACCCTCTCTTACTCGTGACTGTCAGTGTATGGCAGCAAAGCAAGGTATCTCGCACGCTTGACTGCGCGCGCCAGCTGACGCTGGTACTTGGCTTTGGTACCGGTGATTCGACTTGGAACAATTTTTCCAGTCTCTGTGATGTAATTCTTAAGTGTGGCGAGATCCTTATAATCGATCTCAGTTACCCCTTCAGCTGTGAAGCGGCAAAACTTTCGTCTTCTAAAAAAGCGTGACATGTTATTTCTCCTTATCAACCTCAGGATTAAGCCTGAGTTGCCTCTTCTGTTTCTGCATCATCTTCGGCGCTATCATTTGATTCAGCACCATCTTCAGCGTTTGCTTCTGATTCTTCTGCTTTCGTTTCTTCAGCTTCTTTTGCAGGGGCAGCTTTTTCTGCTACTGGCTCGCTATCTTTGCGCTCATCTTTTTGCTTCATGAGAGGTGAGGCTTCAGTAACGGCTGCCTTTACGCGAATAACCATGGTACGGATAACGGCGTCATTGAATCGAAACGCTTCTTCCAGTTCATCCACGGGTTCTTGAGTACATTCAACGTTCATGAGTACATAATGTGCTTTATGTACCTTGTTGATTGGATATGCTAGTTGGCGACGTCCCCAATCCTCTAGACGATGGATTGTGCCATTCGCTTTGCTAATAATATCGGTATATCTTTCAATCATTCCTGGCACTTGATCGCTCTGATCAGGATGCACCAGAAATACTATTTCGTAGTGTCGCATATGCGGCTCCTCTTGGTTCCAGCCACCCGTCTCATGCGGTGTAGCAAGGAGTTATGTAGTTACCAATCGGTGACCGATTGGCAGTTTGGATGCGCGATTATATAGAGTCGTCCTTGACTTATCAAGGATTAACAGCTGGTTTTTCGTCTGCGGGATACTAAACCGAGTATTATCAGTAGTATCATGGCACTGCTGGTAGCTCCACCACCCGATGAGGATGAAGGTTCAGGGGCAGGCGCCGGCTGACTTGCTGCCTTGAGAGTGATATCAATCCGGTTGTTGCTATTTAAAACAGCACCTACTGAGGGAGCAGACAACTGGACACTAAACTGACGATCAGTACTGCTGGACTGAGTAGTAATCTGAATGGTTTTTGATGCTTGATCATTAGCATCCCAAGATAACTGACCGGCAGATGCAGTATAGTGGGTACCGGCAACCGCAGTTCCAGCCACTGTTTCATAATTTACAGTCACAGTACCACTATTGAGGCCTGAACGTTGGATCGTCAAAGACACCGTCTGGCCAGAAGTCACTTCGAGGTTGGAATCACTAAATCCAATGGCATCATTGATATTTTCTACCCCGTGCCTCCCCTTCGCCAGTTCAGCCACATAGGTCGCTGCAAGTCGGGCAAACTTAGACATATGCGAGAGGTCGTAAACCGTATCAGCGCCGGTATGAATTCTCGAATTAGAATCATCAAATCGTGCCTCAAAGGGGAACGACGCCCTAAATCCTTCTCTGTGCCATGAAGCATGATCAGAACAGGCATAACCACAGACATCAAAGCCATAGGTGATATCCGGGTGATATTCATCAAGCAGTGATGCCATAAACTGGTTCTGAGCCGCATTTGTGAAGTCACTAATGAAGACAACATCTTCAGTCGTCGTGCCGAAATAGGCAGTCATGTCGAATTGAGCAGCCCCAACCACATTTCTGTTGTTGTTCCTGAAGTCCCTGGCGATATCAGCCGAACCGAGCAGGCCAACCTCTTCCGCAGCGTATCCGATCAGGACCACAGTTCGGCTTGGATAAAAATCCGAACTGACCATCATATCCAACAAGGCAGTAATGACAGCAATTCCAGACGCATTGTCATCCATTCCGGGCGCAATATTCGTTGCTGGTGATATTCTGTTAATTGAGTCCAGGTGACCACCAATGACGACATATTCTTCTGGCAAGGTGCTACCTTCAATGGTGACCATGACAGAACGTTGAGGCCAACCTTGGTGCGTATAATAATCAACGCTTATATCCGCTCTCTGATCGGCAAACGCTCCCCAGTGGCCTCTGAGCCATTGCGCCGCTAAGACGCCTGTGTCTGAGAGGTAATATCGCGAAGAGTAACTCCCAAGTTGTTCAACCACATTTTCCATGGTCGTTAACGAGAGTTGTGAAATTAGTGCAGAGACCGCATCTGGATTATCAATATCATAACTAACGATGGCTTGTGATTTAGTTCTCGCCTTGAATGAATCAACGGCTGCTTTTTCATTAGGATGCGTAAAGAATCCACCACATCGATGGAATTGTTCGTGCATGATGCTGCTTAGTGCAGATAATTTTTCAGTCGCAATGGGCGCAATATAGAGTTCTGTTAACCCAGTAGTTTTGGCATGCTTTGCATTGCTACTGAGTAGATCGGGATGATGCTCATTTAGATATACGAGCGTTTGTAAATCAAAACTTATCCAAACTTCTTCTGGCAAAGTGTCATCTGAATCTGCAATGCTTTCGAAAGTTACTAACGAACTGAATATCAGTGCAGAATAGAAAAGTATCTTAGCTGACAATAAGCATTTCATCGGATATCGCGACCATGAGTATTAGTAATGGAAGTGGGTATTATTATAAGCAAAATTATAGCTGAGGCTAGCTTCGGCGTTGGCGTACCACCTCAAATAGACAGATCCCCGTGGCAACAGATACATTCAGACTTGAGACAGATCCATGCATAGGAATATGGAACAGGTGGTCGCATTTTTCTTTCGTGAGTCGACGCATGCCAGGACCCTCGGCCCCCATCACAACTGCACATCCGCCACTGAAATCATGCTGATAGATTGTTTGATCGGCTTCACCGGCAGCACCATAAATCCATATATCATTGCGCTTCAGCGTCTCCATGGTACGAGCCAAATTCGTGACCTGACAGAGACCGACTTCCTCTGCCGCACCACAGGCAACCTTACGAACCACGGGGGTTAAGCCGACAGACTTATCTTTGGGCGTAATCACCAGATCGACTCCGGCGGCATCGGCTGACCGCAAACAGGCGCCAAAATTATGCGGATCGGTTACACCGTCCAGAATTAAAACTAATGGTGCATGATTACAATTGTTCAGATAGGCCGCAAGGTTAGATTCTGGAATTAAGTTGGCCTTTGAACTAGCTGTTGTCTGCACCACAGCGATGACTCCCTGATGTTGCTCGGAGTCTGCCATTTCATCCAGGCTACTACGCGTTTGCAGGGTCTGAGGTATGCCTTTACATCTTTGTAACAAATTATGAAGCCGCTTATCATGACGCCCTCGCAGCACATGAAGCTCAATGATATCTTCGCGACGATTCTTGATCAGCGAGCCAACAGCATGTAAGCCATAAACAATCTCTGTTTTCATGATCGTTTCTTATCCCTGTTTCGCTTTTTACGTTGCCTGGTCTTGCCGCGGCTATCTGATCGCTTCTTTTGTACCGCTTTAGAAGTCTTGCGGGTCTTACGTTTCGGTTTGGCGCTAATGAAGGCATCTTTGCGTCCCATCATATGATGCTCAACCGCATTAAAATCGATTTTTCTGTCGTCGAGACTGACCTGTTTGACTTCGATAACCATTGCATCACCGATTTGATACAACTCGCCCGTTCTCTCGCCTGTTAATGTCAGTGAGACGGGATCGAAGTGATAGTAGTCGCCTGGTAAGTCAGTTACATGAATTAGCCCCTCAACATCAAATTCGTCGAGTTTGACGAATACACCAAAAGCTGCAATAGAGCTAACCGTTCCCGTGAACCGTTTGCCAACCTGATCCAGCATGAATTCACACTTCAACCAGGCTGTCACTTCCCGAGTCGCATCATCAGCACGTCGTTCTGTCATCGAACATTGCTCACCAACCTCAGTCAGGGCTTTATTTCCATAGGCAACACCCGTATCGGTTCCAATGAGTTCGCTATCGACTTGCGCCAGCCTAGCTTTTATTAGGCGATGGACAATCAAGTCTGGGTAACGTCGGATTGGTGATGTGAAGTGTGTATATAGGGGTAATGACAGACCGAAATGGCCGAGATTATCCGGTGAATACCTGGCCTGACTAAGAGAGCGTAATAGCATCATCTGGATCTGAGCAGCATTTGGATGCCCTTCCAGTTGTTGTATCAGCGCTTGATAATCATTCGGTTCCGGGCTGTCTCCGCCACCGAGTATTAAACCCAAGGTGGCCAGAAATTCTCGCAAACTTTCCTGAGCACTGGCCCCCGGTCCCTCATGGACTCGATACATGCCAGCTAGCTCATGATCATTGAAGAATTTGGCGGCAGCGACATTTGCCATAATCATACATTCTTCGATCATTTTATGGGCATCGTTTCTGACCAAGGGGGCGATATTGGCGATTTTGCGATGTTCATCAAACTCAATCACCGAATCACTGCTATCAAAACTGATTGCACCGCGTGTACTACGTAAGCGATTAAGCGTTTTAAACAGATCATGAAGTCGCAATAGCGGATTTACCAAATCGCCCAGTTGCTTGCGAATTGCCACATCACCTTCGTACAACGACCCCACCTGATCATAGGTAAGGCGTGCATGTGAGCGCATAACGGCTGGATAAAATCGATACGATTGCAAGGCTCCCTTTGCATCAATTTCCATTTCACATACCATACAGAGACGATTCACCTCAGGATTCAACGAACAAAGGCCGTTTGACAACACCTCTGGTAGCATGGGCACTACTCGTCCAGGAAAATACACGGAATTGCCACGTTGAAGCGCTTCCCCATCGAGAGCGCTCCCTTCAGTGACATAATGGCTGACATCTGCTACCGCTACCCAAAGGGTCCAGCCGCCCTTGGTGTTGGTTTCACAATAGACCGCATCATCAAAATCCTTGGCATCCGCACCATCGATCGTGACAAGTGGCATGTCACGCAAATCGATTCGCCCGCTGATATCTTCATGAGCAACTTCTTCATCGAGATTACCTGCCTCCTTCTGAACCTGTTCAGGCCATTCGTGTGGAATCTGATGATTTCTTATTGCGACCTCTATCTCCAAGCCGGGATCAAGATGATCCCCTAGAATTTCCTTGATAATCCCACTGGCCAGAAACTGCGAGGTCGGTCGTTTCACTATCTCCGTCACGACGACCTGTCCTTCTTTTGGCATCAACGCCGAGGCACTCGGATCAATATGTATGTAATCTGGATATCTGGGGTCCTCAGGGATGACAAAATGAGTGCCAGCCTCCGTATGAAATCGACCGACGATTTGTAAATCGAGCTCTGAAAGCACCCTGACAATAAACGCTTCCTGTTTTCCCCGATATGAACGGGCATCCGGTCTCACGAGAACTCGATCACCATGGAATACCTTGCGCATTTGCTTTGCCGAAACAAACCAATCCTCATCGTTTTGCTCGAAGGTGACAAAGCCATAACCATCACGATGGGCAATTACCCGCCCCTTGCGTAGATTCAAAGAATCAATCAATGCATAACGATTCTTTCGGTCACGCAGCAGTTGAGCATCGCGCTCCATGGCCCGTAATCGCCGCCGTAACAGTTCAACCTGGTCTTCATTCTGGTATCCAAACGATAGGGCTAATTCCTCAAGCGTCGCTGGTGCTTTGAGAGACTTTAAACAAGATAGGATATAAGTCCTACTTACGATTGGATTAGCATAAGAATCAGCTTCCTGATTGCGCTCTGGGTCGAGGGCTGGGTCAAAGTGTTGCATGAATTTTCTGTTACTTCTTTGTTATTACGTTTCAGTGTATCAGACTTGCCGGGATGCTTACGGATTTTTTATCGGGAGGAGTCAATGGCCTGCATTGAGATTGCAGGCCAATAGATTGTCAAGATTGTGAGTTAGTGTCAGTAGAGCTGGTTTCTGTCGACTGTTCCTGACGTTTAAACCATTCGTTCAATACTTCTTGTTCACGTTCCATCTTCATACCGGCACGAGTCGCCATCTGCCTTTCTTCAGGTAGCGTGTTAAACCAGTTTAAGGTATCAAGTGCCGTCTCTTTACGATCACGTATTTTCATGCCGGCTGCTAAAGCGGCAGACACATCTACCTGAGTCATACCAGCCATTTCACCCTGATTAGGAACCCACACCGGCATATCGGCCCACGGTCTCACCCCTTGTTCTGTCAAGAAGTCAGTATCGGCCCACACGGGGTTGGTATCTGCATCGGTGACTGACAGACAGGTGTCGATCATATCCTTGACCGTTTCCTGATTACTATCAGAAACGGCATTGTATATGCCTGTCGTATTCTGCTCTACGCAGAGAACCATGAACTCGGCAAGGTCACGAACATCGATATATTGCACCTTATCTGTGCCATCACCTGGGCATAACATATTACCTCCACGAGAGGCTCTCACAGGCCAGTATGTATAGCGATCGGTTCTGTCTCTTGGGCCGACGATAAGTCCAGGGCGAACGATTGTTGCTCTATTGCCAAAGTGCTGAGTTACAGCCGCCTCACTGTATGCTTTTAATGGCCCATATGTCGCACCATCGATAGTCTCTACAGTAGCATCTTCCAGCGTGCCTACGGCCGCATTTTCTTTCATTCCAACCTGACTAAAGCCGGCATAAACAGAAATGGTTGAAACCATCAGATACTGTTGACACTGGTTTGCGAGTAATTTGGCAGAGGCACCTGCGATCCTGGGCACATAGGATGATGTATCGATGACACAATCCCAGTTTCTGCCTTCGAGTGCTGAAAGTCCGGCATCAATATCGGGATCACGATTGCCAACCAATTTCTCGATTCCGGGAAACAGATTCTCAGTTGAATTCCCGCGATTGAATAATGTTACTTCATGGCCCCTATCGAGAGCGTATTGAACGGTATGTGGGCCAAGGAATCCTGTTCCACCAAGGAACAAGATTTTAAGCGGTTTAGCCGCCTTGGAGACATTAGAGGTCTGAGCAAGAAGTGGAGATAGACCCGTTAAGGTTGCAGCAGATAATGCCATCGCTGACTGAAGTACGTGCCGTCTGTTCGCCATGATTGATTCCTTAAGTCGAATGATTGTTGTTATTGTTTCGTTGCTGATTTGTGTGGGCTTGAGCGATCGCGTATTCCCTGTAGAAATCAGCTTGTGACAGAGTTATAAGCGTTCAGTTTAACAACTGCAAACAGAATATGTTAGAAGATATTAACTGGCACACATCCGCTGTGCTGAATGTGTACGATTAATCAAATGGATGACGTAGGACAATCGTCTCGTTACGTTCCGGACCGGTTGATACGATATCAACTGGCGTGCTTACCAGCTCTTCTATCTGCTTAATGAATGCCCGAGCATTGGCCGGTAGGTCATCGAACGAGGTCTTTCCAACCGTCGATTCAGACCAGCCAGGCATTTCAATATAGACTGGTGACACGCTATCAAATTCTTCAGCACCACAAGGCATATTGGATATTTGTTTACCGTTTCGCTCATAAGCAACCGCTAGCTTAATTGTCTCTAGACCATCCAGAACATCCAGTTTAGTCATACATAAGCCGCTAATAGAGTTGATTTGGATTGCCCGTTTCAAGGCAACCACGTCAAGCCACCCACACCGTCTGGGGCGCCCCGTAGTGGCTCCAAATTCATGTCCCGCTTTAGCAATATGGGCACCAACCTCATCAAACAACTCAGTCGGAAATGGTCCACTTCCGACACGTGTCGTATAGGCCTTGGTAATGCCAAGAACATAATCAATGTCTAGTGGGCCAACACCAGTCCCGGTTGCCGTGCCCCCTGCAGTGGTGTTTGACGAAGTCACAAAAGGAAAGGTTCCATGATCAATATCCAGCAGGGTTCCCTGGGCGCCCTCAAACAGAATATTGTTACCGTTAGTACGGGAGTCATGTAGGATTTGACTGACGTCGGCTATCATAGGGACTAGCACTTCGGCATATCGCTCTATATCAGTCATTAGGGAATCGATATCGACTGTGTCGGCGTGATAATAGTTTTGCAATGCAAAGTTGTGGTATTCGAGTATTACCTCGAGCTTTTCACGAAGCTGACTTAGATTGGTCAGGTCAAGCACGCGCAATCCTCTGCGAGCAACCTTATCTTCATAGGCTGGACCGATTCCACGCCCTGTTGTTCCGATAGCACGTTTCCCGAGTTTCTCCTCGCGCGCCTTGTCGAGTGCCTCATGATAATCAAGGATTAAAGGGCAGGCTGGACTGATAAGCAATCGTTCCTTCACCGGCACACCACTTTTTTCCAACATGCCGATCTCTTCCAGTAATGCTTTTGGAGATAAGACGACGCCGTTGCCAATTATGCATTGAACATTTTCACGTAAAATGCCTGATGGTACGAGGTGTAGTACGGTTTTAAAATCATCAATTACCAGCGTGTGACCCGCATTGTGTCCACCCTGGAAGCGTACTACTTGTGAAACCGATTCTGTCAGTAAATCGACAATCTTGCCTTTGCCTTCATCACCCCACTGGGATCCAAGAACTACGACACTTTTGGCCATGATATCAGTTGCCTCTTTGGCTTAAATTGAAAGTTTAACGGGAAACCGCGCATTCTACTCGGACTGAGACTAAAAATCAGTTAAATTCGGAAAAAATTCCTAGGATCGGACAAGCGTCAGAATGATTAAACCGACTATTATGGATGTAATTCCTAGGAATCTCAGTTGTCTATCATTGAACTGAATAAGTTTAGCGAGGGCCTGGCGCCATCCAGAGGGATGAATAAAGGGCATTAACCCCTCGATAACCAACACCAATGCTAACGCTGTTAGAAAGTCTAGCCAATCCATTTAATGATCACCTTAAACAACAAACCCGGGCATAACCCGGGTTTAGTCGAATGCCTATTAATGCTATTCCTTGGCGCCATTGATATCCTTCATAAACTTGAAGAAATCTGAATCGGGACGTATCACCATGATATCTTGCTGATTAGTGAAAGACCGTTCATAGGACTGCAGGCTTCTAACGAAGGAGAAAAATTCGGCATTTTGCTCATACGCATCTGCATAAATTTTTGCTGCTTTGGCGTCCGCCTCACCCATGATTACCTTCGCATCGCGCTCCGCATCTGCCTTGATGATGGTCGATTTTTTATCGGCTGATGCCTGGATGATCTCAGCCTCTTTCTGGCCGTTAGAGCGGAATGCCGTCGCTACTCGCTGTCTCTCAGAGCGCATGCGTTCGTATACGTTTTCGCTGACTTCCGGTGGATAATTGGCCTGCTTAATACGCACATCCACAACATCGACACCGAATTCTTGGGCTGATTTATTGGAATTGTCTCGCACATTAAGCATCATCTGCTCGCGTTCACCAGAAATTGTTTCCTTAACGGAATTTAGACCAATCTCTGCGCGCAGGTCGTTATTAACAAGACGCTCTAACAGGCTCTCAGCACGATTGAAGTCGTTCTGAGTTCGCAGATAGAACTGGCCGTAGTCTGTCACGCGCCATTTGACATAGGTATCAATAACCAGTGCTTTCTTTTCGTTAGTCAATGCTTCTTGCGGACGACTATCCATCGTCTGAATTCGAGTATCAATCTTGGCTACCCGATCGATAAATGGAATTTTGAATTGCAAACCGGGCTCGTAAATTTTTGCGCTGCCCGTTTCTTCGAGGCCGTGAATCTTACCGAAACGAAGCACGATGCCCGCTTCCCACTGATTGACGACGAAAATAGAATTAGCACCGACCACCAGCACCACTAGTGCAAGTAGAACAGAGAAGGTTTGTTTAGGACTCATGTTTCTTCTCCTTATTGGTTATTCGTTGAAGTAGCTTGATTGCTACGTGGTTGCTGTTTCTTCATCAACTGGTCGAGCGGTAGATACATCATATTATTGCCGCCCTCAACATCAACGATGACCTTATTGACGTTGCCATAGACCCGTTCCATGGTTTCAAGATAGAGTCGTTGACGCGTCACCTCGGGTGCGGCGTTGTATTCGGGCAACAGCTTGTTGAACTTGGCTACATCACCAGTGGCCTGAGCAATGATCGACTGCTCATAGGCTCGTGCTGCTTCAATCGTTCGGGCAGCATTACCCTCTGCAACGGGCACGACTCTGTTCTCATAAGTTTGTGCCGTATTGATTTGTCTCTCTTCGTCTTCACGCGCTTTAATAGCATCGTCAAATGCTGCCTTTACCTGTGAAGGTGGCGTCGCTTCTTCCAGCGTTAACTGGGAAATCTGTAGACCAGTAACATAGGGCTGCATGATATCCATCAGTTGATTTAGGGTCTCTAACTTGATTTGTTCACGACCGGTGGTGATGATTTGGTCCATCAAGGAATTACCCACTACCTGACGTAGGGCACTTTCTGCTGCTTCTGTGATGGTGTCTTCAGGTGAAGTTACATTGAACAGATAATCTTCTGGGCTCTCAATGCGGTACTGCACGCCAAGACGTACGATGACGATATTCTCGTCCTTGGTTAACATGGTCGCATCAACGCTGGTACGTTCGATGGAGCTGATATCAACCTTGATAGGCGTATCAATGAAGGGAGCAGCCCAATGCAGACCCGAACCATTAGTCGTGTGATAGGCTCCAAATCTCAAGACGACGGCTCGTTCCTTCTCGTCGACCGTATAAAATCCATAACCAATGTAGATTACCGATACAACCACCAGGAGAGCGATCATCGTCGCCTTGGAGAAGGGTGATTGCGACTTGCCGGACGAAGAACCCGGTCGTTTATTCCCGCCTCCGGAAATTTGATTCCAGAGCTTCTTAAGCATATCATCCAGGTCAGGAGGACCATTCTGATTATTTCGATTACCCCAGGGATCCTTATCCCCGTTTCCTTTTCCCGGTTCGTTCCAGGCCATTGAACATCTCCAACAGGTTAACTACAAATTGTAAATCTCTACTCCAATACGATGTCACACGTGAGATCAGACTGGCTAGAGACAATAGATTCTGTGATTAAATACTGACACAGGGTGTCATAACACCGAGGTATCATTGTGATTATTGATATGTGGATAAGCAAGGAGTTTTCAAGGTTTAAGACGTAACATATTGTTCGATGTCTGACTCGAGCTTTTGCTGTAACCGGCGCCAGTCGGATAAGGAAATGTCTATATTCAGACAGAAATTACCCTGTGCATCGACTGATTCGTTGCTCACCGCCTGTAGATCAAATAACAAGCCACGGATCCGCCCCTCACTGGGAGGTAAATTGAGTGTGAGCTGCAGTCGCTCGCGCGCCACCAATTCAGCAATAGCCTTGCTCAGCAACTCAAGACCCGATTTTTGCTTTGCTGAAATATAGACCGTATCAGGCTCACCTTCATCATTACTGAGAATCTGAGGTCGAAGATCATTGGTGGCATCTATCTTGTTCATCACTTTTAGTACGGGGACATCCTGGGCACCAATTTCTTCCAGTACCTGTTCGACTGAGGCCTGTTTTTGCTGCCAGGCTGGATCGGATACATCGATGATATGTAATAGTAAATCAGCCAGCTGAGTTTCCTCGAGTGTCGCCCTGAAAGCGGCGACCAAATCATGGGGTAGATCGCGGATGAACCCTACCGTATCAGCCAGTATGACATCCTGCCCAGGAGCGACCTGAAATCGTCTCAGCGTAGGATCCAGCGTCGCAAACAATTGATCCTGAGCATACACATCGGCTTCCGTTAACTCATTGAATAAGGTTGATTTACCCGCATTCGTATAACCAACAACAGAGACCGTCGGCAATTCAGTTCTTTTACGTGACCGCCTGCCCTGTTCACGCTGGCGCGAAACTTTAGCGAGTCGCTTTTCAATCGCGTCAATTCGTCCACGGAGCAGCCGCCTGTCAGTTTCTAGCTGGGTTTCACCAGGGCCTCGCAGCCCGATGCCACCCTTCTGTCGTTCCAAATGAGTCCAGCCTCGGATGAGTCGAGTAGAAAGGTGACGCAATTGAGCTAACTCAACCTGTAACTTGCCCTCATAAGTTGATGCGCGTTGAGCGAAGATATCAAGGATCAAACCAATGCGGTCCACGACCCGGCATTTACACGCTTTCTCAATATTGCGCTCCTGAGCCGGCGAAAGATGGTGATTGAAGATAATGACATCAGCCTCGTGCAAATTTACGAGATCGGTCAGTTGCTCGATAATGCCACTGCCAACAAAATATTTTGCGTGGGGAGCTGTGCGTCTGGCTGTAATTAAATCCAGGACTTGGATGCCAGCCGATGTCACCAGTTCAACAAACTCAGCGACCTGCGCCTGATTTTCTTCAGCATCCATCGTTTGAAAATCAATATGTAATAGCAGGGCTCTCTCCCCGCCTTGATAACGATCAAACATAACTAGTGGTTATCTCACAGGAAGAGAGTATAGATATTGTTAAATGTGATGCGGCTAGTGATTGCCAGCACTATCCTCAGAGCTGTCCTTATCGCCCGCTGGACTAAGTTTGACATTACGTGCCGGAACAACCGTTGATATGGCATGCTTATAAACCATCTGACTCACTGTATTTTTCAACAGAATAACAAATTGATCGAATGAATCGATTTGCCCTTGTAGCTTGATACCATTGACTAAGTAAATAGCGACTGGAATCTTCTCCCTTCTTAACGCATTCAAATATGGGTCTTGGAGGGTTTGACCTTTAGACATCATTAACTCCTAGTTTTATTATTATTTATTTTTTTTATCAGTCGAGACAGCAAGAAAAGCTGGTTAATGAGCCTCAATTTTTAATAAATAACGCAGTAAATTTTATATTGTAGTATTGGCAATATAGTAACAAAACTTAATACCACAAGTATATTTATACGATACAGATGCGAATATGTCACTAAAACATGTCGATATAATTGCAAAATTACGACTAAAGTAGCGTCTTGACACGATCCACATTGGACTCGTCACCGGACTCTAGCCAGATTACGTCAGGCCAACTGCGCAACCAGGTAAGTTGTCTCTTTGCCAGTCTGGCAGTGGCCACCACGGCTTTTTCAATCATCGTGTCGTAATCGTAGATGCCATTTAAATAGTCGACCACCTGACGGTATCCAACACTCCTGAGCGCAGGGAGATCGGATTCGTATTGTCGTTTATTTGTTAAATACTCAACCTCAGCAATGAATCCCTGGTTAAGCATCGTCATGAATCGTTTGCGAATCTGCTGACGTAAGACCGTCCGTTCGCCCGGTGATATAGCAATACTCAGAACGCGATATGGTAGGCGCTGTTCCTGTTGCTGTTCATGGAAATCTGTGAGTGTTTTTCCGGTTAGTCGGTAGACTTCAATTGCCCTCTGAATCCTCTGACTATCTCCCGGCTTAATCCGATCTGCCGCAACAGGATCGAACGTTGCCAACTGTTGATGCATCGCTGGCCAGCCAATCTGCTTTGCCTCGCGACAAATAGCTTCTCTGACCGTGTCATCACCCGTTGGCAAGTCGGCAATACCATCGAGTAAGGTTTTGAAATATAACATTGAGCCGCCAACCAGAATCGGGAGGCGATCCCGGCTAAGAATATCCTTGATAAGTACGAGTGCATCCTCGCGAAATTTGGAAGCAGAGTAAGGACGATCCGGTTCGCAGATATCAATTAAATGATGCGGATATTGCCTGAGCTCATCTGTACTGGGTTTTGCCGTACCGATATCCATACCCCGATAGACCAGTGCCGAATCGACAGAGATGAGTTCGGAGGGTATCTGATCATATAGCTGCATAGCCAGATCGGTCTTACCCGCAGCTGTTGGCCCCATGATAAAAATCACTTCAGGCTGAGCCACTAAAATATTCCTCTAATTCTTGGATACTGCGCGTCAGTTGAATGTCACCACAATCATAGCGAGCGATGAAATCAGTAACCCAATCTAATCGCAGTTGTTCTGGTTGATCTTGCGTGAAGTGCAGATAATCCTCAATTATTCTGTGCAGGTATGGTAATTGCCAGTTCGCAGGAGCGGACAAGATTTTAAATTGTCGCTGCTGGTCATGTAGTTCAAGCGCGAATTCTTCCGATAGACGCTGGAGACTCTCAACCTGATTCGTCACAACATGCTGGGGAAACAATAATTTATTGCTCGTCCCATCAGGGGCGGCTAAAGCTAACCAAAAATCAAACAATGCGTCGAGTCTCATGAATACGACAGTCGTATCCTGCACGAGTAGAAGGCGTTGATTGTCGAGCACAAGAATAGATTGTGTTTCGCCCGTTGCGAGTCGTTCAGCGGATTGATCGCCTGCATTATGACGGTACGCCGATCGGATAAAGTCTGAATAAGAGCTATACTTCTGTTCGTCATTATCCCTAATGTCGTTACGATAGTTATGAGCCGTCGACTCAGCAATCTCACGCCTATTAGTTTCTTCATCTACCAGTGCAATCCCTTGATGTAATGACTGTTCTAACGCCTGTACTATGAAGTCATGAACCTGACGAACCTGATGAAATCGGACTTCATGTTTCGTTGGATGTACATTGACATCGACCTGTGAAGCCGGCAATTCTAGGAATAAGACATAGGCTGCAGAACGACCCTCCGGGAGATGCGGATAATAGGCCTCGCGAATCGCATGATTTAATACTTTATCTTTGACAGGTCTGTTGTTGACGAAAAAATACTGTCCATCCGTTTGACTGCGATGATATTCTGGCAGGCCAATCCAGCCTGTGAGAGATAGTTGATCATGATCGACTGAGATTCGCACCGATTGCCTGACAAAGTCTTTTCCACAAACGACGGCTAGCCGCTGTTCAGTCTGTGGTAAATCATGGGCTGCTTTGTAACGTTTCAGCACCCGTTGATTATGTTTCAGTGTGATGGTTACTGCGGGATGTGCGAGCGCCACCTGACGGACCACGGTCTCTATTTGTGACAACTCAGTCTTATCCGTGCGTAGAAAACGCCGTCGTGCCGGTGTGTTATGGAACAGTTCCTCGACGTCGATTCGAGTACCGACTGTCGCGGGTGCAGGTGAGAGTGTCACCTGCATCTCATCTCCAGTAGTAATCGCACACCAGCCACGTTGCTGCGATTCTGTCCTCGATGTCAGGCGAAATCGGGAAACACTACTGATACTGGCCAGCGCTTCACCACGAAACCCAAATGAGGCGAGAGATTGCAGGTCATCTAAGGAAACAATTTTGCTGGTGGCATGTGGAGACAGTGCGAGTGAAAGCTGATCTTTAGCTATCCCTGTTCCATTGTCTCGAATCCGAATGAGTTGTTTGCCGCCATTGATGATTTCAATATCAATTTGTGTTGCGCCAGCATCCAATGAGTTTTCGACCAGTTCTTTCACGACAGAAGCGGGCCGTTCAACAACCTCGCCCGCCGCAATTTGATTGGCAAGTTGTTTACTTAATTGAATGATTGGACGTTGTTGGGTCGCGGGATCAGCCACTCATCTACTCTTGTGTATCAGATAGGTATAATCAGATTCTTTCCAATGAGTAGTTTATCACCTTTGAGCTTGTTGGTGCGACGTAATTGCTTCATAGAGACACCATAGCGATGAGCGATACCTGACAGTGTATCGCCTCGGGAAACGCGATGAGTCATCGGGCCTGTATCTCCCAAATCCAACTGCGCCATCCTGACACCGATTGGGGTGTTACTGGTGAAATAGTCGTGGACGCCTCTCACAATTGAATGGGCGACTTTGCGCTGGTAACTCGTCTTACGCAGGTTTTGCTCATCCTGAGGGTTAGATATAAATCCGGTTTCTACCAGAATAGATGGTACCGCCGGGTTCTTGAGAACGATAAAACTCGCGCTCTTGGTCTTCTCGTTATGGACTACCACTGAACGTGCCAGTTCACTGATCACATTTTGCGCAATTGTTTGACTCAATCGCACTGAATGTTCGGTTTGAATCTTTAATAAGACTTCTGCAACATCAGCATCGTATTTATCCAGAGCCACACTCTCAACACCACCCAGGAGGTCGGCCTCTTTCTCACGTTGCTCTAACCATCGACCGACTTCAGAATCTGCGCCCTTTTCAGAAAGCACCCACACCGAGGCTCCACGAACTCGAGTATCGCGGAAAGCATCCGCATGAATAGAAATAAATAGATCGGCCCCTTTCGCCCGTGCAATCTCGGTCCGTTTGCGTAAACTCAAATAATAGTCGCCAGTCCGACTCATCACTGCTCGCATGCCGGCCTGGCTGTTTATGGCATCAGCCACCATCTTTGCAATGTTCAGTGCAACGACTTTCTCATAGGTCCCGAAGGTGCCAATCGCTCCGGGATCTTCCCCCCCGTGCCCGGCATCAATGACTACCAGTATGTTATTTTTCTTTAGGTCGGCTGCGCGTTTGATTGCTCGTTGGGTGACCATCTCCGCTTCGTCTTCGACCAGATCTAACACCAGACGATCGCCGATATTCTGGATTGGCTTTAGTGTGAAGCTGTTTGGTTTCGCTTGGCGTTTTAAGTCCAACACCAACCGAAGTTTGCCGGTATCGGCGGAATAACTACTGCGAATACGGTCTATCAGTGTTGAATTGATGTTAATTTTGTTTAGATCAACGGCCAATTGACCGTCGTTAATATCAATGACCACTCGATCAGGATTCTTGAGCGTGAGCAGCTTGTGATCCGGTGCCGCACTCATGTCAAATACGACGCGTGTCTTGGTCGGAGATTGCCAGAATCGTATCCCTTCAACCTCACTGGAATCTGCAAATGTTATCGACTCAAATAAAAGGACAACCAGGCAAATAGATGCTAAGCAATTGTTAATAATAGACTTTTTGTTGATTTTAGTGGCCGAATCCAGCGTCATTGGTCTACACCCAATTGGGTTTCAAAATAGAAACCCTAATACAATACAAAATTATTATTAAAATCACAAGTTTAGCTTGACTTTAAAGATTTTGCTTTAAGTCTTGGAGTAGTTCCTCTCCGGCTCTCGAATGCGCCATGATGTGGCAGTCTCTCCCATGACCCGCAAATGATAACTCAATCGTGAGATCCGCAGCCTTCATAAAGCCATTCCCACGGTCGGGCCATTCGACCAATAGTAATGCATTGTCAGTGAAATAGTCTCTGACGCCCATGTACTCGAGCTCTGATGGCTCAGCAAGGCGATACAAATCGAAATGATACACCATGATCTTGTTCAGCTGATAAGGCTCAACCAGTGTGTAGGTGGGGCTCTTAACGACACCTTCATGACCCAGGCCATGCAATACTGCCCGACTAAGTCTGGTTTTACCGGCCCCTAAATTACCGCGCAGATAAATTGTGAACGGGAGTGTCATCCTTGTTGCTATCTGCCGCCCAAACTGTTCCGTGGCGTCCTCATCTGGGAGATTTAGTTGTAACTCAATCATGTGAATTAACGAGATGCCGCAGTGGTGTTAGTAAGTCAGTTGCCAGCAGTCCGGTCTCACCCTCCTGAGCAGCCAGATCCGCCGCCTTAGCATGCAATGCCACGGCAATTCGTGCCGCCAGAAACGGTGCTATTCCCTGAGCTAGTAGTGATCCCACGATGCCACTTAAAATGTCCCCCATGCCAGCAGTCGCCATCCCCGGATTACCATCACAACAAACCGTTGTGTGATTTCCGTCGCTAATCAGCGTTCCCGCTCCCTTGAGAATGATAGTACCCTGATAGTTTTTCTGCAGATCATTAATGGCTTGATAGCGATCAGCTTCAATTGCCTTGGTATCCCTGGCTAACAAGCGACTGGCCTCACCTGGGTGCGGCGTCAGGATCCAATTGTCGTTGGATACCTTATTCGCAGCCAGATGGTTCAGGCCATCGGCATCAATAATGATAGGACAACTCGCATTCAAGCAGGCCTTCAAGAGACCATTTCCCCACTCCCTGGCCCCAAGGCCAGGCCCAATCACGATAGCGTCTGCAGCCTTGAGCAGCGATTGAAATTCAGAAGAATCAGGATCATCGATACTACGGACCATGGCTTCCGGGAACTGTGTCAGGAAAGGTGCAATATGGTTATCACGAGTGACAATAGTAAAGCGACCGACTCCTATTCTAGCTGCAGCTTGAGTCGCCATTAGTATGGCACCTCCGTAACCATCGTCACCACCGATGAGCAACAGGTGCCCATGACTACCCTTGTGTGATGTTTGCTTGCGTCTAGGCAAACTGTGAATCAATGCTAGTGCATCATCGACATAGGCAACGACAGAAAAGTCATCTCTGGATTCTGGTATCACATCTAATTCAGCAACTGACCAGGTTGGACAGTATTCCCGGGCTTGAGCTGTCACCATACCCGGCTTGAGATTGATAAACGAAAGGCAAAAATCTGCCTGAATCGCCGTTGGGCTGACCGTACCACGATCGGCTTCCAGGCCGGATGGGATATCAAGAGAATAAACTAATCCTGATCCAGAATCGCGCCAATCATTGATCGCATTAATCACATCGAGATAGTTTTGCCGCAGTGGGCCATTCAATCCTGTACCAAGTATCGCATCAACGACGACATCGGCATCCGCGAGTGCACTCTTCGCGAATGGCCTTACCGTCACCTCAGCAGCTTGAAGCATCACGAATGCAGATTCAGCGTCCCCCTGATAAGAAGGCTCAGGTTTCACGGTGAGCACTTCAATCTGCTTACCGGCCTGCAGTGCATGAATCGCTAGAATAAATCCATCCCCGGCATTATTTCCGGCTCCAGCCACGAGCTTGATAACCTGGGCGTCTGGCATCCTGTCGCAGAGGTCTTCCCAGGCTGCTTTACCAGCGCGTTGCATCAATTCAAATAAGTCATAACCCTCTAATTTGCAGGCTCTGCGCTCAATCAATTTAACATCGTCTGCAAGATATGTGGGTTCGGTTGTGTAGGCTAATGTATTCACGGAATGATCATTCTTAATTAGTAAGGTTCATGTTTTACGGATCTAGTGATGAAAATGGAGTAGCCACTATTTCAATTCAATTAGAGAAATGCACCATACAATATGTTTTACTAGGAGTACACACTTCCATTGTATGACAGCAGGAGTCTCATGAAGTTTCTCGATCTGATATTACTCTGCCTCGTTTCAGTCTTGTTGCTGAATACTTCCTACGCCTATATGGAATTATTGTTCAGCAACAGTAATGACTGGATCCCTTCTGTATTTGGTGACGAGGTTCAATGGCATCCCGGCAAGACATTTTTTTGGGGTGGAGCCAGTATTCTATGCGGTCTGTTTCTGTGTCGATTCGCTCCCAGGCCGATACTTATGGCATTCATCGCGGCAACGATACTGGTCGCTATCAACCTGTATCCATCGGTTTCTCAATACGGATTCGGTACCAGCATGCGTCAACTATTCTCTTCCTACTCAGTAGCGATAGATTTCCTACAGTTGATGGGACTGTTGCCCGTGATTACATGGCTGTTACACTGGCTAGTCGCCCCGAACAGGGAACATGAGGTTGTTTCTGAAGATTAGGGAATCAGTAACGAATAAAGTGTTTGCGATAGTAAATCATCTCATCGATCGACTCGCGTATATCATCCAAGGCTAGATGACTCCCTCGTTTGTTAAAACCTGCCATGACCTGCGGCGCCCAGTGTCTAGCTAACTCCTTCAAAGTCGAGACATCAATGTGTCGATAATGAAAGTAAGCTTCTAGTTTGGGCATGTAACGCGCCAGGAATCTACGATCCTGACAAATCGTGTTGCCACACATCGGGGAAGAATTAGCAGGTACCCATTGCTGCAAAAAACTAATCGTTTCACGTTCCGCATCGGCAGTGCTGTACTCGCTCTTACGTACGCGTTCGGTTAATCCTGAAGCGCCATGATGACTGGTGTTCCACTCGTCCATACCGGCCAGAATCTCATCAGATTGATGTATTGCTAAATTTGGCCCTTCAGCCAAAATATTCAATTCTTTGTCCGTGACGATGGTGGCGATCTCAATAATGACATCAGATTCCGGGATCAGGCCGGTCATTTCCAGATCGATCCATATCAGGTTCGTACTATCAATCTGTGTTGAATTCTCCATTAGAGTTCCTTGTCTTCAATGAATATTTTCAATGGCGATAGAGCCAATAGCATTGTGCAGTGTAGCGACAAAGTGTAAGGTTTAAAACCCTGATGTAACGATAGTAGAAAGAATGATTTTAATGACATTTCACGCGAGGGCTCGATCATAGCTACACAACAATCCGGTATCGTAGTCAGTCGTTACGGTAACCGCGCCGAAGTCCAGAGCGATGATGGTCTGTTATTTGGCTGTCACATACGACGAGCTCTGAGTGACCTGGTTACTGGCGATAGAGTTTGTTGGGAATCAGTGCCTGCCGATGATAAAGAGACAACCGCAGTCATTACTTCCGTTGCCGAGCGCCGTTCAGTTCTAATGCGTCCGATACGCTATCAGGGCCTGAAGCCTGTGGCTGCTAACATTGACCAGGTATTGGTTGTTACGGCCGTCGAACCGCCCTATTCGCATCGAATTATTGATCGATATCTGGTCGCCATTGAACAGAGTGGTATTGATGCCGTAATCATTCTCAATAAAGAGGATCTCATTGATTCGGATGATGCTATCCACGACCAGATGGCAATCTATACAGACCTTGGTTATCGCGTCATCACAGTCTCCTGTAATTCCAACATTAATCTCGATATCCTGATGCGACAACTCGAACAGAAGACCTCAGTATTTGTCGGTCAATCCGGTGTCGGCAAGTCATCACTCGTTAATTTGCTAATTCCAGAAGCGGGCACAGAGGTCTCGCAATTATCGGATAATTCTGGTCTGGGAACTCATACGACGACGACGTCCAGACTCTATCGTGTCGGTGATGATGCGTATTTGATTGACTCTCCCGGAATCCGCGAATTCGGAGTTGACCATTTGGAAATCGACGATATATGTGCTGGCTTTATTGAAATAGCCGAACTGTCAGATCAGTGCAAGTTTCGCGACTGTAAACATATTAAAGAACCCGGCTGTGCCATTAAGGCTGCGTTAGAAGATGGTAGAATTCATGCGCAACGCTATGATAATTACTGCCATTTTTACAATGAAGCAACCCAGGATTAATGGCGTTATATTCCTGATAACGGTGATATTCACCTGACAACTAGCAGATAGTGGGCTAAAATCGCGCCCTACTTGTCTGATGAGATAAAATAATGGCGCAGGAAACCTACAAAACAGCCTATCAATATGTTCTGCCAAAACATCTGTTGAGCCGACTGGTTGGTCGCCTGGCGGAGTCCAGAACGATCTGGTTAAAAAACGCCTTCATCAGTTGGTTTGCAAAGAAGTACCAAGTTGATATGTCTGAAGCCGAAATCCCAGAACTTAAAGACTTCGCCTGCTTCAACGACTTCTTCACAAGGGCATTGAAAGCAGACGCAAGACCACTCGATGACTCCTGCCATATCATTAGTCCAGTCGATGGTGAAGTGAGTCAAATTGGAGCCATCGCATCAGATGCAATAATGCAAGCCAAAGGACATGACTATAGCCTGTCAAGATTGTTGGGTAACGACGAAATGGCTGCGGAATACCAGAATGGCGCGTTTGCAACCTTATACCTTTCTCCAAAAGATTATCATCGCATCCACTGCCCAGTGGATGCCCAAATGACGGGGATGACATATATTCCAGGTGACCTCTTCTCGGTCAATCATATGACAGCCAGGACGATTCCTAACCTGTTCGCACGGAACGAACGGCTTGTGGTATACCTGGAAACGGCGCAAGGTCCAATGGCAATGGTATTCGTCGGCGCGACCATCGTGGCAAGTATAGAAACTGTTTGGGCAGGAATCATTACGCCACCCGTAGGCCCTGCAATACATCACTGGTCATATTCAGAACAGGCAATCCACTTTAAGCAGGGCGACGAGTTAGGACGATTTAAATTAGGCTCAACCGTTATTATGGTGGCACCACCCGAGGCTATCGTCTGGCAGGAGTCACTCGCGACTGGAAGCCCGTTGCGTATGGGCCAGGGAATCGCTAATTGGCAGAATACATAACAACATAGCTCAGGCGTTGTGGTAATTGAATGTCAAGACCTCACTGAGCGATTCAGAGCCGAGTTTCAACATAACAAGTCTATCGATACCCAATGCCACACCGACACAGTCTGGTAAACCTGACTTAAGCGCATCGAGTAGCCGATTATCGATTGGTTTCTCAGTCTTGTTCGCTGATCGACGCTTCAAGTTATCTCTATGGAATCGTTCCGCTTGCTCTTCAATATCACTCAACTCGTGAAATCCGTTCGCGAGTTCAACCCCTTTAAAATAGACTTCAAAACGCCTGGCGAAACGCGGATCATCCGGTTCAAGTCGCGCAAGACTCGCCTGTGAGGCAGGAAATAGAGTGACTATACAAGGATTAGTCTGAGCAATTTTCGGCTCGATGCAACTGGCAAACAGGGTGGTCAGACAATCATCACGATCGCTAAGTTGCAGTCCATGACAGTGATTGGAGACCCGTTGCGATAACTCGGAGTCCGTGCAGTGATGGATATCTAGACCTAAAAACTCTTCAAACAGATCGGCATATCGGACTTTGTCAATATCATCGACACCAAGCGTAAGTTTCAGTAATGCTTCAATTTCCTGATACATGTCTTCTGGACTGAAACCAATGCGATACCATTCCAGGATGGTAAATTCAGGATTATGAAATTTACCGACTTCGTCTTGCCGAAATGCTTTTGCTAACTGATAAATATCTCCCGACCCGGCTGCCAGTAAACGCTTCATCGCGTATTCCGGGGAAGTTTGCAGATATTTGCCTTGGATTTGAAACGCTTCCAAATGGGGATCGGTAACAGTCGCAGCACTCAGGACCGGTGTCTCTACTTCAAGTACGCCATGATCAGCGAAATAGCTCCTAATCTGTGAAATTAGGATAGACCGCTCACGCAAATTCGAAATTTTTGCAGTCGGTAGCCAGTCCTGAGCCGAGTTCCGATTCATTCCTTGGCGCGAGCGACATAGTCTCCTGAGCGAGTATCAATCTTCAGCTTGTCACCAATATTGATAAACAAGGGAACATTTACCACAGCGCCTGTGCTCAGGGTGGCAGGTTTATTCCCTCCTCCTGATGTGTCTCCTCGTACGCCCGGATCGGTGTCGGTCACTTCCAGCACCACATGATTCGGTGGCGTAACAGCAATGGGTGAGTTATTCCATAAGGTAAGTCCACATATGTCCTGTTCTGATAACCACTTGGCGTTATCACCCACTGCGGTGGCATCTGCAGCGATTTGTTCAAACGTATCCGTATCCATAAAATAATACATCTCGCCATCGTTATAGAGATACTGCATTTCGACATCCATCACATCAGCAGCATCCACAGATTCACCTGATTTGAAGGTACGCTCCACAACTCGATCAGTCAGTAAGTTACGAATCTTGACACGGTTGAATGCCTGGCCCTTGCCTGGCTTAACAAATTCATTTTCGACAATCATACAGGGGTCTCCGTCAAGTAATAACTTTAGACCTGAGCGGAATTCATTGGTGGAATATTTGGCCATAACTAAGATTTCTCAGACAACTAATTGTATGTGGCATATAGTAACATCAGGACAATCAGAAGTGTTAAAACCAGAGACAACTTTTTTGCAGTTGCTCTGCCGTGTCGCGCGCCGCTAGTCTTTATCGCATCTGCAATAAAATTTAACCATACAGTCTATGCCACTATTTGGATTTTTTTGCTACACTTAAATGACACCTAAAAGCCGAGTTACAGTTTGATTAAATCAATGGTAGGAATGACAAAACGTGTTAATTAAAGGAAGCATCGGTCTCGGTATCAGGGAACGCAAACCCGTTTCAAACCCTGAGCAATATTCGACGCAATCCCTTAGTCAGTGGATTGCGGCATTACCAAAAGCGAATATCGGCGAAACGTCTCGCCAGATTTATCAACTCATTCATGACTCGAATAAGCTGCTCTTATCACCCGAACAGCGTAATTGCGTCATCGCTTCTATTTCAGAGACTTCGTCATTCATCACTGACTCGATGCGCAAGCATTACATTGGTACCACCGTAGCCCTGAGCAATAAGCAGCAGAAGATTGCCAATTTTTCACAAGCATTAGATGTTGAAATAGCCATTGCCTATAAAACGATCATCGAAGATCTAATCATCGATGAGAAGTTTCAAAATAAACTGCTTACCAGGGCAATCAATGCATGCATGCACTATTTCTTCAAAATTCAGACACGTTGCTATCAGCTATATCGTGATTTACCAACCGGGATGTGGCACGAGATTCATCTTCTGTATCAATTGGCCGAACAGAATCAATTTCATGACGAGACTGTCAACCTGGGACAGTTAAAGCTGTGCATCAAGGCTACCTATAAAAATATCCTCCTGTTAGCGACGGTTAATCCTAACCAGTTGCGACAACAGGAAATATCTCAGATTGCCTCCTCTATGAGCAAGGCAAGCAGGCTGGTGAAAATCGATTCAGATCCGGATGCTGAGCATGACTTTCTGGTTAATCTAAAATCTGATTCGGGCCCCTTCCACCAGAGTCTGATGAATAATGAAATCAAAGGGCATTATCGTGGAATTTCACTCGCAGAAGTCATTGAGACGCTGGAACAGGAATTACAGCATAAGGTAAAAGAACAACGACTACTGAAACTCGATGATCAGACCCAACGCCATCTGCTCAACTCCTGGGGCACGATGACCACACGGACATTTGCCCGTGTCGATGGCAGCGGTCATCTCACAGTGACGGTCGGACTCGCTGCGAGTCATTACCTGATTAACACCACCCTGTATGGTGAAGAAAGCGAATATCAGGAGCTAACTGGAGATAAGCTGATCGACTCGCTTGAGGGAAGCCTAAAGAACGCCGTGGTTTTAGGCGAAGATGACGGCATGGTCACTAGGCCAGGTTTACTACCAAAACGTGAAAATTCCCCACCAACGATGTCAGACAAAAGCATGTGGGATGCTTTGTATAGAAATCAGGCGGTACAGGATAAGCAGAACGAAAAAGTGCCGTACCAATTTATGGAGAATAGCTCTGAAGAGAGTAACTCAATCTACAGCACGCAAGAGGCCACAATTATAAATATCTCACCCGGCGGCTTTTGCTTACAACTGGATGCACCACTACCCAAACAAACGCAAACAGGTGAGATCATCGGCCTGTTGGAATATGATACGGAAGATCAAATTCACTGGAATATCGGTACCATTCGGTGGATGCGAAGAAAACAAGCCGGAGAGCTAGAACTCGGAGTACAACTAATCGCACCAAATGCTGCTCCTGTCAGGGCGCAGTTACGTACTAGTCACTCTAGTGATAACAATTATCAACGTTCGCTACAATTGCCAGCGATTGAGAGTATCGGTCAACCAGAAACCTTGTTGACATCGATATTACCATTCAGAGAGCAGGCTAAAGTCCGAATTCAAACCCCTGAAGGAACGCAGGATCTAATGCTGTTAAATGAAGTCGCCTCTGGACATAGTTTTAAACAGTTCACGTACGAGATACTTGATTCTGCTCCTGACGGAGATATGAAAGACAAGAATGACGATTTCGATGCTGTATGGAAGCTGATATAACGTGAATCAGAAACTTAGTACCATTCATATGCTCATCCGCGACCCCTCATCAAATGAGGCTGAGCAAACGATCAATATTTTACGCAATAACGGCCACGCTGTACGTGCAACGCAAATTACTAATGCCGATGAACTAGAAGCGGCACTAGAGCAGCAACGTTGGGATTTGTTCATTGTCCGAGACAACCTCGATTCACCATCAGCAGAAGACTGCCTGAAAATTGTACAGCATTACGGTCGCCAGATTCCCTTTGTCATGACCACGGAAAATTATAGTGTTGAACGCACTCTTGAAGCCTTACGACTCGGAATGCAGGATGTCATCCCAGCGGATAATGATGAATATTTTCGCCTGGTAGTTGAGCGTGAGCTTGATGCCATCGAGGCAAAGAAACTGCGCTCACAAGCCAGCAACACCTTACGTGAAATCGAAAAACGTAATGAGTTACTTCTCGATAGCTCACGTGATGCCATCGCCTACATCACCGATGGCATGCATATATATGCCAATCATGCCTATATGGAATTGTTTGGTTATGAAGATGAGGATGAATTGGCATGTATCCCTATCATCGATCTGGTTAGTTCTGAATATCAGGAAGAGTTTCGCAACCTGTTAAAAGCCCACATCAAGGGTCAGGCAGTTGAAGAGTTCTCATTTCACGGCCTGAAAGAATCAGGGGAAACGTTCGATGCCACAATGACACTGACCGATTCACAGTACGATGGTGAAAACTGTACCCAGGTATATTTAAAAATGGCCGAAGCGGATGATGCGGCTCTGCAGGAGAAACTTAAGGAACTGAGTCTCAAAGACCGCCTGACTGGCCTTTACAATCAAGAATTTTTGTATGCATCACTCGACCAAGCGAAAGAAGATGCATCGAATGAAAATAGCCTATCTTCCCTAGTTTATCTGGAGCCCGATCATTTCGAGAAATTCCTGGAAGATTTCGGGATCGGGTCTATTGATTCTTACATTAAACAAATAGCAGAATGGCTGGTTGATGTTTGCCCTGACGATTCTGTCGTCGCACGAATTGGTGATTCAAACTTCGCGGTGTTGATACATATTAACAAGCCGGAAGAGGCGAAGACTCTAGCCGAGACCCTATGCAAATCATTTGCCGAGAAAATGTTTGAAGTGAATCAACAGACACAAATGGATACTGCAAGTCTTGGGGTTGTTACGGTATCCGAGTCATCACCAGACAGTGACAAAATCCTGAGTAATGCCCACTTTGCCTGTACCCGAGCAATCAACAAGGGTGGCAATCAGGTTAAAGTACACGATGCGAGCCTCGACAAGTTGGATAATCGTGAGGATGCCCAAACAGCAGTGGAAATTCAGGAAGCTATGGAGAACGGCAAATTAGCCATTCTCTATGAGCCCATCGTGAAACTCATGGGCTCTGTAGGGACCTTCTATCATGGTTGTATCGGCGTAGAGAAGGAACCCGAACTCATCGAGAAATTGTCCGATGCATTCAATATTGGACTCCGCACAGAAACTGCCGCGAATCTTGATCTATGGATGATTGAAGAGACGCTAAAGGCTTTCAAAGAACACGTCGCGACTAGTCCTGAGCTGACCATCAAACTCAACCTGACGCCGGCATCGATTCTGGATGAACAACTGGTGAGCAAAATAAATGCGATGATTGGTGATGCCGACATTCCCAGACAACAACTCATCTTCGAATTTAATGAAGAGTATGTCGTCGCGCATCTGAAACAAAGCATCGATCACTTTAAAGCGATGAAGAGTGCTGGCTTCAATGTCGCAGTGGGAGATTACGGTAGCACACTCAACTCGAATGATTTACTCAATAATCTGGGCCTAGAGAATGTCCAGTGGCTAACCATCGATCACGCCCTCATGGCTGATTTCCTGTCAAACACGGCTTCTCAGGAACGCCTGGCAGAGCTACTGAGATTCGCTCGTGATAATGAGCTGAATTCCATCGTCCCTGACCTTGCGGATGCCGGTAGTCTAGCCATGATCTGGCCAATGAATGCGGATCATATCAGCGGTAGCTACATCGCAATGCCGAACACGGAAATGGACTTCAATTTCGAAGATAGCTTGTTCTAAAGTCAGCCTGAAGTTACCAACCTAACAGCCATTGCACTGCTTCAAGACCAAAATAATTGATCGCTG
The DNA here is from genome assembly GCA_965250035.1 of Enterobacterales bacterium. GTDB lineage: Bacteria > Pseudomonadota > Gammaproteobacteria > Enterobacterales > CAXRAF01. The sequence continues at coordinate 1,842,985 of OZ252282.1, forward strand.
AATCAGCCTTTTGTTGAACCTTTGGCTTGCCATGAAATGCGATACCTAAACCTGCATCTGCGAGCATCAGAAGATCATTCGCACCGTCTCCTATTGCCATAGTTTTCATTCTAGAGAAACTCTGTTCATCGATAAGTCGATTCAGGGTATCGCGTTTAAATTCAGCGTCTACTATCGTCCCTACCACTCGACCTGTTAGCTTATTCTCGGCAAATTCGAGTTCGTTTGCATACACCTCATCAATTCCAAGCCTGTCTGCGATTGGTTGAGCAAAGTAGGTAAAGCCACCAGAAACAAGGACTGTCATGCAATGATTCTTTTGTGCAGCTGTGATTAAATCTGCCGCACCTGAAGTGAGAGGCAGTGCATCGTGTACATGGTCGAGTTGCACCCGATCAATCCCCATTAGCATCGCCACACGTTTATTGAGGCTTTGTACAAAATCCAGCTCACCCCTCATCGCCTCTTCAGTGATGGCAGATACTTCGGCCATTCTTCCAGCATGATGAGCGATCTGATCAATCGTCTCTGCCTGAACCAACGTCGAATCCATGTCCATAATGATGAGTTCAGGTTTAAGCACACTGGTATCTGCCAGTATGAACCCCTCAAGCGGAAGATTGCGTAACGCCTGATGTAATTGCCGGTTGAGCTCAGAGCGTGGCAAATCAGATTCAAAAAGAACTTCTGTGCGAGGCGGAGAAAAAGTGAATTCGTCTGGGTCACTCAGTTGAAATCCATTATTCACCAGTTGGGATAGAATTCTTTGACAGGCGTTATTAGCGATCGGCTGGTTACCAACCAGATAAAGATGAAAATTCATAATTGTGTCTTTGCGATAATATCAATCGCTATTGTAGCTATTCAAACCATAGAATTCATCAGATGATACCGCTCAGGTGCTCTTTGAACTAAATATTTGATACTATCGGAAACAGTTATACCGATGACAATAAGAACGATACCAGACGATAACGATGAGTGAGTCCTATAATCGACTAAAAAACATACAACAAACCGTGTGGCGTAAAGCGGCAAATGCCCTGTTAATGCTACAGCAGCACGTGACCATCAGCCTCGCCTTCATGCTCATCATCGTATTTGGCATATTCTGGATTGTATTCGAGAAAACGCTCGAGGGGCATCTGTTTGATAATGCCAGGAACTATGGTTACGGTGTGGCACAGTACGCCAGTGATGATCTTGGCCAAATGCTAGTCACCAATAATAAGCAAGAACAAGAGAGATACCTCCAGAGACTGGTGCAATCGCCCCTTATTGAAACCGCTATCCTGTTTGATAAATCCGGATTAATGCAAACATCAGTGGAGAGCGACACAGCCCAGCTTGAAGATAAATCTCAGCTGATTACCTTGTTGCACGATATTGACATCGATCAGGAACGCGTGGGCATCCTTAAAATAACGCTTAATCGTCGCGATCAGGAAGAACCGATTCAGGCGTTTATGAATCAGTTATCACTACTGGCAGTTGTGTTGATGATTGTTGCGTTTATACTCGCCTGGTATCTCGCTAGATTGCTCACCCGTCCAATCAATCGCCTCTTCTCACTCCCACTGGAGGCCCCCGATTCCGATGCGGTCGAATCCCTTAATGTAGCGGAAGAATTGAAAGACATGCTCCAGCGATCGGGTCGCATGAATCAATCACCTGCCCCTATCTCGGAAATTGAATCCGCCGGGATCCATAAACTACTCGCCGTAGAAGCGAATGTGATGAAGAAGGAGGTCGTCGTCCTCTATATCACTTCGTTAGACATGAAGAATAAATATGAAATGTTCAGTGAGACTCACATCGTGAGTATCCTACGCGAGTTCGATCGTAGACTCCTGGTATCAGTTCACGGTCAGTCCGGTATGCTATTGCACTTTGATGGCATAACAGCGACTGCCTGTTTTGGGATGGATGATTCTATTGAAAACCCTGAGTTCAGAGCCCTTAGTTGTGCCCTGTTACTCATTGATCAACTGAATGAGTTAGGGATAAAGGTTAACGCCCATATTCTTAGAGAGGAAAGGATTATTTTGCAGCATCGACAACGCATGCCAATCGCGGTCCCGATCGATACGCAATTCCATAATCTACCAGATCCCTCTGAACACCAGCTATTTATCCATGAATCACTAGTGCCCAACCTACAGGCCACCGCGCAATTGCTCCTTGTTCAGAATTTCGACCAGTGGTACGGTCTGGATAAAATGAGTCAGGAAGCCTATGCCCTGTTTCTACGCCAGAAGGATTGGACTAATTATCTACTAGGTCATGATGCATAACGCTGAGAACTAGCATGCCACTCGGCTTAATCCGCTTGTTTAGGTAATTCTCGGCTCAGTAAATCCACTTTAGTGAAGCCACGGGGTAACTTATTCCCTCTGCGACCACGTTCACCGCGATAGTGCTCAATATCCTTAGGCTTGAGTATGTGGTAACGCTTACCACTGTATACTGTCAAACTCTGGTCCGGCGCGATCACCTCTATTCCGACTACGAACTCTTCTCGTAGTTTGACTCGATTGGCTGGAATACCGATGATTTTGTTGCCCTTACCTTTAGCAAGTATCGGCAAGTCCTTAATCGGGAAAATAAGTAATCGTCCTTCATTGGTTACAGCCGCTATCATGTCTTCGTCATAGTTACTCACAGGGACTGGCTTAAGCACCTCGGCACCTGGTGGGATCTTCAAAGCAACCTTGCCATTCTTATTGCGTGTGTACAGATCACCAAGGGTTCCAACAAAGCCATATCCTGCATCGGTGGCATAGAGATACTGCTGATTATCATCACCCATCATCACGGCCTTGAATGAAGCACCGGCGATAGGATTCAATCGTCCGGACAATGGCTCACCCTGTCCTCTGGCAGAGGGCAAACTATGGGCCAGGATTGCATAACTGCGCCCCGTAGAATCGAGAATGAAAGCCGATGCATTGCTTCGCCCTTGAGCTGAATCGAGGTAATTATCACCCGCTTTGTAACTCAATTGGGTAGGATCCATATCATGGCCCTTGGCACAGCGGATCCAGCCCATTTCAGATAACACAACAGTCACCGGTTCGCTGGGAGTTAAGTCCAATTCGCTGAGTGCTTTAGCATCTTCACGTACCGTGATTTGTGAGCGTCTCGCATCGCCATAGGTTTCGATATCCTCTTCGATTTCTTTTCTGACCAAGGTTTTGAGGCGCTGGTCGGATGAGAGTAGCAACTCAAGTTGGTCGCGTTCCTGTGCGAGTTCATTTTGTTCACCCTGAATCTTCATCTCTTCCAATTTAGCAAGGTGACGCAGCTTTAATTCCAATATGGCTTCAGCCTGCGTATCCGTCAGTTGAAAGCGCTCCATTAGCACGGGTTTAGGCTTGTCTTCACTACGAATAATTGCAATCACTTCATCGATATTCAGAAATGCAATCAATAACCCCTCGAGGATGTGGAGTCGCTCCAGGACCTTGTCCAGGCGGAATTGTAATCTCCGACGAACTGTCGATATACGGAAACTAAGCCATTCCTTGAGAAGGTCTCGGATATTTTTAACCTTCGGTAAGCCATCGATGCCAATGACATTCACATTAACGCGATAGGTGCGCTCTAGATCAGTCGAGGCAAACAGGTGCGACATCAACTGCTCTATATCAACACGATTCGAGCGGGGAACGATGGCCAGCCGCGTTGGGTTTTCATGATCCGACTCATCACGTAAATCTGCTACCCAGGGTAATTTCTTGGCTTGCATCTGGGCGGCGATTTGTTCCAGAATCTTGGCGCCGCTGACCTGGTGAGGCAGCGCCGTGATGATAATATCACCATCTTCCTTAACATAGGTTGCCCGCATGCGGATGCTGCCTTTCCCCGTCTCATACATCTGCAATAATTCGGCCTTCGGTGTAATAATTTCCGCATCCGTCGGATAATCAGGTCCGGGGATAATTTCACAGATTTCCTCAACTGTTGCCCGTGGGTTCTGTAGCAGATGGCAGCAGGCTTGACCCACCTCACGTAGGTTATGCGGGGGAATATCCGTAGCCATACCTACGGCGATTCCCGTGGTTCCATTGAGGAGCAAATTTGGCAGTCGGGCTGGCAGGATTGACGGTTCACGCATCGTGCCATCAAAATTGGGTACCCAGTCGACAGTCCCTTGACCTAGTTCCTGCAGTAATGATTTAGCGTAGGCTGACAGTCGTGATTCAGTGTAGCGCATCGCAGCAAATGATTTAGGATCATCTGGCGCACCCCAGTTTCCCTGACCATCGACTAGTGGATAGCGATAGGAAAATGGCTGTGCCATGAGCACCATGGCCTCATAGCAGGCACTGTCACCATGAGGATGAAATTTACCCAAAACATCACCCACAGTTCTGGCAGATTTCTTATATTTGGCCGTCGATGACAGTCCAAGTTCCGACATAGCATAGATAATCCGGCGTTGTACCGGTTTTAGACCATCACCAATATGCGGCAGAGCTCGGTCTAATATTACGTACATTGAATAGTTGAGATATGCTTCTTCGGTAAAGTCAGCCAGGGATCGCTCTTCTATACCGTCCATATCAAACGAAATATGATCTGTCATTTTCTATATAACCTATACTGTTGCCAGATTGCCTTTTTTACCTAACCATTCCTTACGGTCGGCGGCCTTCTTCTTGGCTAATAGTTTATCCATCAACTTCATCGTGTGAGTCTCATTATCGAGGGTCAGACGGACAAGTCTGCGCGTGTCGGGTGACATGGTTGTTTCACGGAGTTGCATCGGATTCATTTCGCCTAGCCCTTTGAAGCGCTGAACATTGACCTTGCCACGCAATTTTTCTGCACTGATCTGATCTAGTACGCCTTGCTTCTCATCTTCATCAAGGGCATAAAAGACACGCTTCCCAACATCGATTCGATACAACGGTGGCATGGCCACGAAGACATGTCCGGCAGCTACAAGCGGCTTAAAATGCCGCACAAACAAGGCGCACAACAACGTCGCGATATGCAAGCCATCGGAGTCGGCATCGGCCAAAATGCAAATTTTTCCATAGCGTAAATTGTCGAGATTATCCGAATCCGGATCGATACCCATCGCCACTGATATATCGTGCACTTCCTGAGAGGCCAGAACCTGACTGGAATCCACTTCCCATGTATTTAGGATCTTGCCACGTAATGGCATGATAGCCTGCGTTTCCTTGTTACGCGCCTGCTTAGCAGAGCCGCCTGCAGAATCGCCTTCCACGAGGAACAGTTCCGAAGCCATCGGGTCTTCACCCATACAATCAGCGAGTTTGCCTGGCAATGCAGGTCCGGATGTCACTTTCTTGCGCGTAACTTTTTTACTCGCTTTAAGTCTCTTTTGTGCATTGGCTATCGCGATTTCTGCTAATTGATCTCCTAATGTGGCATGCTGATTCAACCACAAACTAAAGGCATCTTTAACCACGCCAGAAACGAACGCAGCACAGGATCGGGAGGATAGACGTTCTTTAGTCTGTCCCGAAAATTGTGGATCCGTGATTTTTACCGACAGCACATAATTGAGTTTGTCCCATACATCATCCGCGGTTAACTTAACGCCTCTGGGCAGCAAATTGCGAAACTCACAATACTCACGCATGGCATCTAATAAACCGGTACGCAATCCATTTACATGAGTTCCCCCTAGTGCAGTTGGAATCAGGTTAACGTAGCTCTCAGTGATGATCGCAGGAGATTCTGTGGTCCAGAACAGCCCCCAGTCGACAGCCTCTTCCTCGCCAGACATAGTGCCAATGAATGGCTCATCGGGTAAACAAGGTTGACCAGCACAACCGGTAATCAAATAATCATGTAACCCGTCTTCAAAGAGCCATTCTTCCTTTTCATCGTTTTTATTATTGAAGAACCGGACTCGCAACCCCGAACAGAGGACTGCCTTGGCGCGCAATACATGTTTTAACGATGAGACGGAAAAGCGGCCCGAATCGAAGAAACTAGCATCTGGCCAGAACCTGATTGAGGTACCGGTATTCCGTTGACCAACCGTTCCAATGACCTCCAGTTCCTGAACCTTATCGCCGTTCTCGTAGGCGGTAAAATATTCCTGTGCATTGCGTTTTACGCGCACTTCCAGACGTTTTGACAGGGCGTTTACAACCGATACGCCGACGCCGTGCAAGCCACCAGAAAATTGATAATTCTTGTTTGAGAATTTGCCGCCAGAATGCAGTTTAGTCATGATAACTTCGACTCCGGGTACACCTTCCTCGGGATGAATATCCACTGGCATCCCACGCCCATCGTCAATCGTCTCGAGTGAGTTATCTTCATGCAAGATGACCGTGATATTTTTAGCATGACCAGCCAGTGCTTCATCCACGCTGTTGTCGATGACTTCCTGAGCTAGGTGATTGGGGCGGTTGGTCTCTGTGTACATGCCCGGTCGTTTGCGAACCGGTTCCAGACCGGACAGTACTTCAATTGCATCTGCGGTATAGTTGTTATTCGTCATGCAATAATTTGCTAACCTTTATGGAGTGATCTAACTGAGAATCTCCTAAGTTTAATAGCCTTTGATCGTATAATCCACTGTAAATTCAATATGATCGATACGATGTACTGCAGTCTCGATTTTGCCGTCAGGATAGAGCAGCATTGTCCGATAACCTGGACTTTCCTCACCCGCAGAAAAATCATCCGAGCCGGGTTTGAATTGCACAGCAGTCGATGGTGATGCAAGCATTCGAATACCATTTAATGTGGCATCATAATCCTGATGAATGTGGCCCCAAACGAGTGCTTTGACTGATGGATAGCCGTACAGGCTGGAAAGCAGTGCCTGCCCATCATGCAATCCGATAGGCGCCATCCACTTACAACCGATATCAACAGGATGATGGTGTAAAACGGGAATTGCGAATTGAACTGGACTATTCGCCAGGCAGTCGCGTAAGAATACGAGCTGTTCTCTGCCGAGTTCACCATGAACCGCGTTTTCAACACTGGAATCTAGCAAGATGATATGCCAGTCCCCCAGTACAATCTGCTTATTGCTGACAAAATGCTCTCCTTGAAGAGAATCTGCCATATACTCGGATGTATCATGATTACCCGGGATCCAACCGATTGGTATCCCGAGTGTTTCCATAACCTCTGCAAAATGGTCATAGGATGCTTTACTGTGGTCCTGACTAATATCACCCGTTGCCAATATCAGATCACTATCCAGGTGGTGCTTCTTAATATCCTCAATGACAGCGGCGAGGCTATCCCGGGTATTCAAACCAAGCAGGCAGCCATCATCATCAGCGAAAATATGCGGATCGGTGATTTGTAATACCTTGCCATATTCGCGTTTCGGTTGTAGTGACAGCAGGGCGTCATCCCAATGATGTTGATTCAAATGACCTCCTCTACAGTCCGACCACGAAGTAGGCAATGTTGTAGGAGATCACCAAGAAAATGATTCAAATTCGATTTCTCATCACGCTGTTGCATTAGGCGGTTTGGATAACCGAGTCGAGCTTGAATCGCTCTGCCATCTGCCGTAAAAACTTCAGCTTGCCGTGCATCATGGTATAGGCGGATATTCAATTCAAAATCGAGTACTGTTGTTAAACCATCAGCGAAGACGTGCTTCAATTGCAGAAAACTGGTGTATTTATGGCTTTCCTTGACTTCAATACGAATCAAGCTCTCATCATCGAGGCGGATCTCGGCAGTCTCAGACTCATCCCAGTCCTTAATCAAGCGACACAGCAGGCTATAATTCAGCTCACACTGTTGCATGAATTGTGTAAAGGGATACTGATACTTTTCCCGAGTCATGATGCTCCTAGTTTAATGACGGCATTGTTTAGCCTGCAGAATGAATAATGGCTGTATTTTTAGTAATAAAACGAGAAACCGATCACATGATACCATGTCAATTCGCCTCTGTTGATAGCCGGGTCGCGATATCTGATCAGGCTGTCACGAATTTATCACGATTCAACAATAACCATTGCAAAGCAATAATTGTGGTCGCATTTTCGAATGCCCCTGAGTCGAGGCCAGCTCTGATTTCGGCCAAGGTCATAGTGAAAACCCGGATATCTTCTTGTTCACTATCGAGACCATAAATACCAGTGACATCAGTTGCGTCCACCGTAGCACAAAATAATGTGATCGATTCGCTACTGCCTCCCGGAGTTGAGAAATATTTGCTGATAAAATGCAACTCGCTGATTCGTTGACCCGCTTCTTCATACGCTTCACGAATGGCGACCGCCTCTGCGGACTCGTCATTCTCAATGATACCTGCCACGATTTCAGTCATCCATGGACTAACATCCGACGTGATGGCTCCGACGCGAAACTGTTCTAGTAACACCACTTCATCTCGCATAGGATCGAATAGCAACACGGCAGCCGCATGGCCTCTCTCGAACAGCTCCCGTTGGAATGGCTCACTCCAGCCACCAGCGAAGAGCTTGTGCCTCAGGCGATAGGTATCAATAGCGAAATAACCCTGAAATGCTCGCTCTTTACCCAGTATCTCAAAATCATCATGATCAAATGTATTCATATGGTTAACAATTGTTTACGAAATAGCGAATCTGCAAAACTAACTCTAGCAAACCATTATTGCAAACCGTACGTCTATATAAACCATGGAAGGTAAATTCTCGTACTATTTCGTTGATGATAGATGATCATTCCAGTTAGGGGTGATCATCGTGAGAGAAATCAGTTAAAATAGCGGCTAATGCTTTGCAGTATATCTGGTGAGGTATCATAAACTGTTACACTTGCCAGCTTGTTATTTTGCCACTGTGACACTAGTCTTCACATACTCGGGGCTGGTGGACTGAGAGATTGTTATATGAATATTGAAAAAGCGCGTTTCAACATGATCGAACAGCAAATCCGACCCTGGAATGTACTGGATAATGATGTGTTGAATATTATGTCTTCCGTGCCCAGAGAATTGTTTGTGCCCGATGCCTATAAGGCACTGGCCTTTGCAGATATTGCAGTGCCATTAAGTGATGGCCGTCACCTGTTACACCCTAAAGAAGAAGGAAGACTGCTTCAGGCAATAAAGCCAAAGGCACATGAGAAAGTCTTGGTATTGGGTTCGACTACTGGGTACGTTACTGCATTACTGGCATCGTTTGCCAACGAAGTCATTGCAATTGACAGCTACCAGGAATTCGTCGATGTGTCATCGGATCTGTTTGCTAAGCTCAACCTGAATAACATCAGCGTTAGCTGTGCTGAGCCGGCCCTTGGCTACGATAAGCAAGCACCCTATGACGTCATTGTTATACTCGGTTCAATGGAAGTGATGCCAGAATCGTTAAAGGAACAATTAAAAATCGGCGGTAAGATGTTTTGCATACTGGGTAAACCACCCGCTATGGAAGCCGTGCTAATAGAGCGACAAAGTGAAGACCGTTGGGAAGACAGTGGTTTATTTGAGTTGATCACACCATCAATTCCCAATGCCCCTGAAGCTGAAAAGTTTCACTTCTAATAGCGGTCTATTTCACCATCAATTCGTCTGTTCTAAAAAAATGTTTGTCGAATAGACAATATCAGGATACGAAGAAGCGTATATGTAAACGACTAATTGTCTTAATTTCAATTAGTTAACATCTGGTAACATCAGCAATAAGGTGACATCCGTTTGGGGCATACATTTTGCATTTCTTGAATGGACAAGCTTAGTCATAGCGACCAGGGTTGCAATATATCGAAAATTTGAAAGGAAAATTTAGCATGAATCTCAAACCAATGATTTCATCTTGCGTATTGGCAGCGGTACTTACCACAACTGTAAAGGCAGAGAACTTACTGGATATCTATCGCATGGCGGTGGATAACGATCCGATATTTTTAAGTGCCGGTGCACAACTAGAGGCCAATTTAGAAGGTGAAAATCAGTCACTTTCACGTTTGCTGCCGAATCTTGATGCTAGCTATTCTTACGACTACGGAAAATCAAATTCATCGGGTTTGGCGTTCGTACGAGACGATGAAGAAACTAGTCAGACTTGGGCTATTAGCTTGAGGCAGAGCATCTATGATTATTCAGTCTGGGTTGGCTATGATCAGGCGCAAAAACGCGTCGAACAGGCAAAAGTTCAGTTCCGATCTGCGCAGCAGGATCTTATTGTCAGGGTATCCCGTGCATACCTTGATGTACTCAGTGCACAAGATAACCTGGAATTTGCTAAAGCCGCTCAGGAAGCAATTCAACAACAACTCGAACAAACAAAACAGCGTTATGAAGTCGGCTTGATTGCAATTACTGATGTGCATGAAGCACAGGCAGAATTTGACCAATCAGAAGCTGATCGTATCTCTGCACAAAACCAATTAGATAATGCCAACGAAGCACTCCGTGAGATCACCGGTCGCTATCATGATGTCGACGCGCTACAGACTTCGATTCCACTCGAGTCTCCCGCTCCCGCGCGAATTGATGACTGGGTTCAGGTAGCCCGAGAGTCCAATCTGAATGTCATCGCTAACAATATGGCACTCTATATCGCCCGACAGGAAGTGAAGCGTAACTTCGGTGGCCACTTACCATCCGTTGATTTAAGTGCCAGATATTCTGACTCAGAAACAGATATTGCCGGCGTTGATTTCCCTGCAGGTCGTTATGGTCTGAATGCGGGTATCTCAGTGAGCATTCCGCTCTACTCAGGTGGCAACACTCAATCCGGTGTGCGTCAAAGCGATGCCCTGGCCAAGAAAGCCGCCTATGATCTTGAATCCGCGATGCGCAGCACAGTGAGAAATACTCGCTCAGCCTATTTAGGTGTCGAAGCTTCCATAGCCTCTATCAAAGCATTGCAGCAGTCGGTTGTTTCACAAGAGAGCGCACTTGAAGCCACTCAAGCAGGATTCGAAGTCGGTACCCGTACCATCGTCGATGTATTGTTGAGCACTCGTACCCTGTATCGTGCTCGCAGCAACCTTGCTAATGCACGCTATGATTATGTCCTGGCTATCTTACAACTCAAGCAGGCTGCAGGCATACTCACAAATGATGATTTGAATATGGTCAATAACTGGATTGAGAGACCAGCTCAGTAATCGTCAGCACTAAACCAGATGCTGAGCGAGTTGTTCTACCAACTTGCTCAGCGCTCCCCGGTTATTCTCTACCACTCGATAACCATTTTGACCCACCATCCGTGCAGCTTCTGTATCGGAATACCAGTCAAGGATTTGTTGGGCGAGAGTCGCTGCGTCAGAGACGTACGCCAGACCACCCTCTTGATTCAACTGTTTATTAATTTCAGCGAAGTTGAAATCATGGGGACCGGACATCACTGGTTTCGCAAGTGCTGAAACCTCGAGGCAGTTATGTCCACCGCGATTAATGAGACTACCCCCCACAAACGCCATGTCTGCGACGTAACAAAACACCAGTAACTCACCCATTGTATCGCCCAGGAAAACAGCTTCGGTCGGCTGTTGTAACTCAGATCGGCGACTCACGGACATGCCCATTTGGTGACATAGTTGATATACCGCTTCAAACCGCTCAGGGTGTCGTGGCACAATAATCAGGCAGGCATCTGGATGATTTTGCATCACCCTGCGATGTGCTTCGATAATAATCTCATCTTCACCCTGATGGGTACTGGCAGCTAGCCATACGGGACGACCACTCAGGCTATCTACGATTGGTTTTGCACTAACATCGATGTCTTTCGGGACTGTCATATCAAACTTTATATTCCCCGTGACGCTCATTTTTTCTTTGTCTGCACCTATCGTCATAAAGCGCTCTGCATCGGCATGATTATGAACTGCGATATGACTTATTTTATGCAACATATCTCTGGTCATGGTAGGGAAGTGCCGATAACCTCTGGCTGACTTATCCGACATACGCGCATTCATCAGAATGACGGAGGTTCCATATTGTGCGGCATAGTGAAGCATATTCGGCCATAGTTCTGTCTCCATGATGCATAGTGATTGCGGCTTAACATGGGCGAAGAAACGTTTCATTGAGAAAGGTAAATCATAGGGTGTATAACAGTGACTCACACTATCCCCCAACAGCGCCTTGACCCGCTCGGATCCTGTTGGCGTCATGGTGGTTACCAGAATACGCTTGTTCGGATAACGCGACAGTGTATCCCTGATTACAGGGAGTGCAGCGAGTGTTTCTCCAACCGAAACCGTATGAAACCAGATGACGTCGCCCTGGATTGCGGGCAGCGTGAGTACGAAACGTTCACCCCAACGCGCCCTGAATTCTGGTACTTTGACACTGCGAACCAGTAACCTGATTAGCTCAATTGGGATGACGACATGTAAGATTAGGCTATAGAGCCATCGTTGAAAGGTGGCCATATCAGGTCGTCAGATTATCGTCGTCATCCAATATGACGCCATTTCTGAGCGCTCTTTTTTTCCATAATTTACGCGCGACTAACTGCATATCCTCACTTTTATCAAATTCATCCATGATTTCCTGACCGAGCAGAGTCTCCACGATATCTTCCATTGTCACGATACCTGAGAAACCACCATACTCGTCAATTAGAGCACTGATATGCTCACGACGTTCCATCATGCGCCCAAAGAGTTCTTTTAGCGATAAGGATTCTGATGTGATCAACAAATCACGACTAAATTCTCGCAACTGTTTATCGCTTTCACCACGACAGGCAGCGACAAGTAGGTCAACCTTTAATACATAACCCAATAAATCTTCATTGTCCTCGCCATAGATTAGAATCCTGGAAAAGTATTTTAGGCTTATCTCATTGACAGAATCAGCGACACTCATCGCTGCTGGCAATGAAAATACAACCGTTCGTGGTGTCATCACATCATGCCCTGTCAGAGACTCAAAGAAGATCATATTCTTGAACGTCAATGCTTCATCTGGTTCTAGCACACCCTCTTCGACCCCACGGCTGGCCATGGCAGCAAATTCTTCACGACTGAAACTGATCGAATGGGCTGAATTACCCATCAGTCGGGTAACTTTTAGACTAAGCCATATCAGCGGGGCCACGAGGATGTTTAATATCTGCAATAACTTTACCGCCGGGCGAGTTAATTGACGCCAGTATCGGGCACCCAAGGTCTTGGGGATAATTTCAGACAGTAACAATATCAGAAGTGTCAGGATAGCTGAGACAATGGTGAGTGATGCCTCACCAAAAATGACTTGGGCCTGGGCCCCAACGCCAGCGGCACCCACGGTATGTGCGATCGTATTCAGGCTAAGTATGGCAGCCAGTGGGCGATCGATATCATCCTTTAAAGCGCGCAGTGCAGCCGCGTACGGAGCACCTTCTTCGCTGAGCATGGCGACGTAAGAATCAGAGATTGACAATAACACCGCTTCAAGAATTGAGCACATGAATGATACGCCAATGGCGAGGATCAGGAAAAATAGCAGTAGTTCCATGGCAACCTAGTTTCTCTTGTTGAGCCAGTCCAGATAGTTTCGAGTCCCTTCCTCTACGGAGGCAAAAGGTTTGTCATAGCCGGCATTACGCAACCGGGTAATATCTGCCTGAGTGTAACTCTGATATGCTCCCTCTAAATGCTCAGGGAATGGGATATAGTCTATTTCTCCGCTACCATGCCAGCTAATCACAGCATTGGCGACATCATTAAATGTCTGAGCCTTGCCAGTTCCGACGTTGAAGATACCTGACAGGTCCGGATTATCCATAAACCATAAGTTGACAGCGCAGATATCATCGACAAAGACAAAATCACGCAACTGTTCCCCGTTACCATAGCCACCCGATCCGGCGAATAGCTTACATCGTCCCGTCGCTAAAATCTGGCTATTAAAATGATAAGCAACGCTGGCCATATTGCCCTTATGCTGTTCTCTCGGCCCATAAATATTAAAGTACCGCAATCCCACTACCTGGGATTTTATTTTTGACCAGATTGCGCGCACATATTGATCAAATTGAAACTTGGAGTAACCATATATATTCAATGGCCCCTCATATTCGAGGGACTCGATGAAGGTGTCGGTCTTTCCGTAGGTGGCAGCACTCGATGCATAGAGAAATGGAATCGATTCATCCAAACAGAAATGCAGGAGTTCTTTAGAATATTCATAATTATTCTGCATCATAAATCTGCCATCCCATTCTGTTGTAGCCGAGCAGGCTCCCTCATGAAAAATGGCGTCGATGTGGGCAAAACGATAGCCCTTTTGAACACGGGCAATGAAATCATCCTTATCGAGATAATCCTGGATTTCACAATCGACCAGATTTACAAACTTGTGGCCATCAGTGAGGTCGTCGACAACCAGAATATCCTTGCGCCCTCTGGCATTGAGCGCTTTGACCAGATTACTACCAATGAAGCCAGCGCCCCCGGTAACGATGATCATTCATCATCTCCCTGTTTATTTACGACAGCATCAATGATCCCTGTTGTTGACACACCCGCAACAAAATCGAGGATTTTCACCTCGCCGCCATTTGCGAGTACCTGTTTAGCTCCTGCAATTTCTTCTACTTTATAGTCACCACCCTTGACCAGAACATCGGGGAGTAATTGACTGATAATTCTCTCAGGCGTGTCTTCAGTGAATGGAACGACCCAGTCGACGGCTCCCAGACCCGCCAGGACAGCCATTCTGCGATCGATACTATTTACTGGACGACCGGGACCTTTCAGACGCGTGACCGACTCATCATCATTCACCGCAACGACCAGCCGATCACCTAATTCCTTTGCCTGTTTCAAATAATGTACGTGGCCTGAATGCAAGATATCGAAACAGCCATTCGTCATGACAATCCGCTCGCCATCGGAACGAGCACTCGCCATCGCGAAGTGGAGTTGTTCCTCTGATACGACGCCAAGGCCTGTTTCGCTATCACCCATGGTGGCACGTTTGAGCTCAACTCGATTGATTGCAGCGGTGCCCAGTTTACCAACGACTATTCCAGCAGCTAGATTGGCAATTGCAGTCGCCGTGACTAAATCAGTACCAGCTGCCAGACTGGATGCGAGTGTAGCGATAACCGTATCACCGGCACCGGTCACATCATAAACCTCTTTCGCCTTAGCGGGAAAATGATGTCCCTCCTGTTGCCCTTTCTGCACTAGCGTCATACCGTGCTCGCCACGCGTGACGAGTAATGCCTTTAAATCGTAATCATCAACTAGCTTAAGCGCTCGTTCGATAATTGATTTTTCGTCACGGCATTCGCCCACGACGGCCTCAAACTCACTGAAATTAGGTGTGAGGAGTGTCGCCCCTCGATAGCGGCTGAAGTCATTCCCCTTGGGGTCAACTAGAATCGGGATCTGTTTATCCCGTGCGAGTTTGATGAGCGGCTGAGGATCGCGCAATGCCCCCTTGGCGTAATCTGATAATAGCATCAGGTTGATATCGCCGAGGTTCGCACTTACGATTTCGTCGAGTGAAATTTCTGCATAATTGTCACGATGATCCTCAAAGTCGAGGCGAATGAGTTGCTGATGTCGACTGATGACACGTAATTTGGTAATGGTGGCTACCGACTCATCACGAACAAACTGACAATTGATATCCGCAGAGCCTAGGGTCTGTTCCAGAGCGTATGATGCTTCATCAGCTCCAGTCATGCCAACAAGACAGGCATGTGCACCTAGAGAAGCCACATTCAATGCGACATTACCAGCGCCACCGGGTCGATCTTCAATCGTGTCTACTTTGACAACTGGCACTGGTGCCTCAGGCGAGATCCTTGACGTAGCGCCGTGCCAATAGCGGTCAAGCATTATATCACCGACCACCAATACTCTGGCCTGTTTGAACTCAGGATATGTAATTTTCATTGGTCTTACACAAAAGCAGAATTATTATGCTGGTGATAATATCATATATGGCGACCTAATAAGGATACTGTCAGTTGATCCGTATCGCCCGCAAAATACTTGGTTAAGACCTGTTTAAAAGGAGATGGATTGTCTGCCACCTGAGCAAATAAGGTCATTGATGAGCGCAACTTCAGATCATCGGGACTAGTCATCACAGTGCTAATCTCGTCTGATTCTATATCGAGCAGTAGATCTATGCATTCGTACAACCTGCCTGCCAATAGGCCATCAGCTAAATAAGCGATTGCCTCCTCCTTAGACTTGATGGAATAGTTCGCATCCATATGGCTATGACCCAATCCCTGGAATTGTGGAAATATAAACCAAATCCAGTGGCTGGTTTTCCTACCAGTTCGCAACTCAGCCTTGACGCGATGATAGCAGACGTCCTGCGCGGACTTGTATCGTTCTAGATTATATGGGTCTGATGCTTTCGTTGACATGAAGCTCTGATGCTTACCAGGTTTGCTTTGGGCATTGTCTGTTTTAACACAGCCCATGGCACAAAGAAAACGATTCCTTTATCGCACTGGTATTTGCAGCTAACTCCCTAACGCTTTCGAATCATTGTTTCGAATATTTAGAATGTTCGAATAAGTCGAACACGATCTGTGGCAATTCGGTAGTCGTAATTTGATGCATCCAACCTGGAAAAAAAGGAAATGTAATGATTAATAGAAAACTAGCCCTATTTGGTCTTATCTCCGTGTTTGCACTTATCGGCTGTGGCGGCGACAACCCCGTCAGGCCACCCATTAACGAAACACCACCCGAGCCAGCATTGAACTCTGCATTGCGAGTAACGCATGCCTCTCCTGATGCACCAGCAGTTAATGTGTACGTGAATGATAACGTAATTTTATCGAACGTTCCGTTTGGTGTAAGTTCCGGCGATATTGCATTCCAAGCCGGTACAGCAACAGTTGAAGTTAGAGCAATCCTCCCAGATGGTAGCGAGTTACCCGGTGTAATCGGTCCAGTACAACTGTCATTGGTTGAAGGTGAACGACTCGATGTCGTCGCGTATGACACAACGTTTGATGCTAACAGCATGCTCAATATCAAACCCAAATTGCACACGACCCCACTGAACGCTACTGATGCGCAGGTTAGTGTTTTCCACGCAGCCCCTGCAGTGGGTGACGTGGACATCTATGTTGGTGCTCCTGACGGTACTTTAGCTGAGGCTCTGAAAATAGATGCTGACTTTGGCGACGATATCGCCGGACCCGTTGAAGTAGCTGCCGGTTCATATCGTGTCCGCATCACAGGCAACGATTCAGATGTCGTCGTTTACGACACCACCTTAGAAGTGCGTAGTGGTGATGATTTGCTAGTATCGGCCATTCAAAATACCACTGGAATCAGTGACGTGCCTGTTAATCTGCTTGTATCAGCAAATCGCACATCTGCAATCGCATATGACGTTAGTGTTGGTGCTGAGGTACGCGTCGTACATAACTCAGCTGATACACCAGAAGTAGACATCCTGGTGAATGGAACAGAAGTTCTTGACGCAGTACCATTTCCGATGGCCTCACAATATCAGGACATTGCTGCCCCGGCAGGTACCTACAATATCGTTGTCGCCGCTGATGTCGATAACTCAATCGCCCCCATTAATGTCGATGCAACGCTCGAGCAGGGTAAAAGTTATACAGCGATTGCAATCGGTGGCCTGAATGCAATCACAGACAACACCATTGAATTACTCCTGACAGAGGATAATCGACGGACTGAGGCGACAGGTTCACTCATTCGGGTTGTTCACGGATCGTATTTCGTCGCTGAGAACATTCCAGTCGATATTTACCTCACTCCAACTGCGGACATCTCAATGGCTGCGCCTGCGATCGCAAACCTGGCATATGGTGAATTTACAGACCAGGTCGTAGTACCCGGTGCTGATTACTACATCACAGTCACAGCAGCTGGCGATCCGACGACTGTCGCACTAGCTGTAGGACCAGTTTCTATAGAAGCTGGTAACAACTACACGGTTATCGCTCGCGACCCAGGTGATGGTGAAGCGGGAGCCCCACTCATTCAAGCAACGCTGTTGTGGGACAACGAAGAAGATTAAATCGCACACTAGTGATTATACCCAGCTGCTTGATGCAGCTCAGCATAAAAAACCGCAGTTCGCTGCGGTTTTTTTATTGCGACTAGAGATTTATCTTTTGTGTATTGACCTGATCAGCGGCTGTATCGATCGTCACGATAAATAATTCGCCGTACTGTTCTTCTGACATCGCCTCAGCTTCGCCGCCAACGAGTCGAACCAGATCAGGCGTTGTATTACTGTGCCCGACAATTAGAGCATCTTTCTGCTCAGACAAAAGCTGTTTTGCAAATGAAGGCAGCTTACGCGGATCATAAAGGGTAATACCCAGCTGTAGATTATCGGCGACAGGCTTAGCGGTATGTCGGGTACGCTTATAATCTGTGCTATAAATCATGGACAATGATTTTTGATGAAAGTACTGCTTTAATTTTTCAGCGGTTTCTCTACCTTGTTTTGTAAGGTCGGGATCCACTTTAGTGGTGAGATCTTTTTCTGCATGACGAATTAAATACAGGGTGTATGTTTCAGCGATTGTGGTCGATGAAAACAATAGTAGGCTGACAAAGATGATCTGTTTCATATGGATAGCTTAAACTATTCAAACTGGTAGTCAAACAGGCTAATGTCTCTATGCCAGTGCGTTGCAACTTTAGCCCGGGTCTCATCGTCATAGTAGTCTCGATAATCTCGCCGTTTGGATGCATTGATATGGGGTAGCGACACATCCAGTCCTAACCTATTCATCACTTGGGTAAAATCGTCATCGAGTCGTTCAAACCTACCGATAAAGTCTACGGCAAGGTGACCAGACGCATCACAAATGAACTCGTGCTGGTGTCGCTTGTTGCGTTTGATTTCAAAATCAAGATACTCGGAAAATGTCATCTGCTGTATCAAGTTACTATAGCGGTGACTCTCTGTTTGCTGTAAGTAGCAATACATTGAAACAATCCAGTCGTATGGATTGCGTACGAACGCAAATTTGTAGAGGGTTGCGAATTTATCGGCTGGGATATAGTTAATGGCATCGCATATCGTGTCATGAATGGCAAAATAACGCGTGCGATAATTACGCCGTATTCCGGACTTGCTCAGTACGCGATTCAAAAAGCTCGTATCCCTGGCATTCGCAAATGGCTGCAAGGCTCTGTACATGCTCGTTCCCGCAGTTTTCGAGACATGTACGAAAAGAAAATTATGCTTATCAGAAATCAGCATGTCTGTTTTTGTTTCGAAGGGATATGAATAGTGCGCCGATCAGAAACGGCGCGAAATTTATTGCCAACGCCCAGAATGGTCCCAATCTACGATACAGTGTTTGACCATCATAAAGTTCCAGATCATGGCGCAATGTACCCGTAACACCCTTACCTAAGGATTTTATCAATGTGCCGTCGGCATCAATGAAAGCCGAGATGCCATCGTTGGTCGCGCGAACAATCGGTATACCAAACTCAAGGGCCCTAATTTGTGCAATTTCAAGATGTTGCTGTGGACCATGAGAGTTGCCAAACCAGGCATCATTACTCAAGGTGACAAGATAATCACTCCCATCGACTTGCTGGGCAACCATTGAGGTGAAAATAATTTCATAGCAGATTGCCATGGCAATCTGATGTTCATCGACTTGCAGCCGAGGTTGGTCATATTCGCCCTTGCTGAAGGACGACATCGGCATATCAAAAAAGGCAATTAGCCCCCTTAGTTGTGCTTCAAAAGGCACGTATTCCCCGAATGGGACCAGGCGTCGTTTATGATATTCGCCAGAACTTGTCCCATAGAGTTGCACCGCATTGTAATAACGATCATCGGATTGAACCGGAATGCCGGATAAAATGGTCTGCTGTTGCTGTTCTGCCAACGCATTCACTAACTCGATATAGTCCATTACCTGCTCTGGTAGTGCGGGTATGGCTGCTTCCGGCCAGACGATTAAATCATCCTCGTTCCCCTCTGTAATGTCATACAGATCCTGCATGGCACGGATCCTGTTGGCAGCCTCCCACTTATCTTCCTGAGCGACGTTTGGTTGTACTACTGTCACTGAAATGGTCTCACCCGTTGGCTTGATCCATTCGATCTTGCGCAACATATCCAATACGATAATCTGGGCAACAAACAAAACTGCGAAACCAGCCACGAATCTTCTTCCCGACTGCAGGAGATGTTGAATCATGCCAACGATCAGTAGTACCCATAAGGTCGCAGCGTCAGCCCCCAACACAGGCATTATCAGCGACAATGGCCCGGAAAATTGACTATGACCGATATTTAGCCATGGCAGTCCTGTAAATATCCAGCTTCTCGTCCATTCCATGAGAAACCAGCAAAGTGGCCAGGCAATGAGCCAGAATGAACCACTTGAAACCGATCTAAAGTAGCGTGTTAGAAGATAATATGACAATGCTGGAAAGGTAGCGAGCAGAGCGACAAAGCCAAATGTAAATATCGTAGCAAGCACGACACCAGTCCCACCAAAATAGTACAGACTGATATACACCCATGACATACCGGCACCGAAGTAACCCAAGCCGAAAAACAAGCCCTGACATAAGGCCTGTTGGGGTGTCGCCTCACGTAAATAATAGCTACTAATCAGGAGCCCTGGAAAGATAAGGTACCAGAGCCCAAATGGTGCATAAGCAAACACCAGACTAGCGCCTGCCAGTAGTTGAATAAACCCATCGGTGTAACGATTTCGTTTTATCCAACTGTCAGGAGTAGTCAACGAAAAACTCCAATAAAATCAGGCGGCAGAGTCAGATGTCTGTGAATCAGTGTATGGTTTTTTGCTAACCTGTATACTGATTATCCTGCGGTTGTCGGCATGATCTATCTCAAAATGATAGTTTTCGATGGAGGTCGTCTCGCCCTGCGCAGGAAGATGCCCAAACGATTGCAACATAAGCCCCCCGAGGGTGTCACATTCTGCATCTGAGAACTCTGTTTCGAAATATTGATTAAAGTCATCAATATCCAGATGAGCCTGAACTAACCAGGTATTTTCAGAGATCTCGGAAATCATCTCTGTCTCATCATCGATGTCGGTCTCGTCTTCTATTTCCCCGACGATTTCCTCCAGGATATCTTCAATCGTTACTAGGCCAGAAACCCCGCCATATTCATCCACGACTATGGCCATATGGTTACGATTGACTCGAAATTCTTTCAGTAACACGTCGAGACGTTTAGATTCAGGAACAACCACGGCAGACCGCAGGTTCGCGAGTAACTCATCGGTAGAGGAGTGACCATCTGTTCCGGGACGCAATAGTTTCAGCATATCTTTCGCAAGTAAGATACCCTGCACGTCATCTCGGTCTTCACCGATAACCGGGAAACGCGAGTGGGCTGACTCAATGACAATATCGTAAATTTCCAGAAAACTGAGATTTTTATCGATAACGACCATCTGTGAGCGTGGGATCATAATATCGCGTGCTTGCATATCAGACACTTGTAGAGCGCCTTCTAGCATAGCTAGTGAATCATCGTTGATAATGCTGTCATCAGTCGCGGTGCGCAGTACGTCTGTCAGCTCTTCGCGACTTGAGGGAGTTCCCTTTATAAAGTGAGTGATCTTCTCTCGCCAGGAGGGCGAGGGAGGTTGATCGGCATCGTCAGTGTTCAAGTTCGTTGGTTCCTCTATTACGAAACAATTAAAGTATACATCAGCAATCGGGTTTGGTCGATTGCTCAGGCTGTTCTTCAGTTAGTACCCTCTGGGATACTATATGGGTCTGGGTAACCGTGTTGCTTTAGCACAGCGATCTCCAAATTTTCCATTATCTCCGCCTGCTCTGGCGTTTGATGATCAAAACCAAGTAAATGTAATATCCCGTGTACAACCATATGACTAAAGTGCATCTTGACCGGCTTATTCTGTTCTTTCGCTTCACTCAGTACGACGGGAGCGCAAATCAGTAGATCACCAAGCAAATCCGTCTCGACACCAGGGATCTCCTCAAATGGAAATGATAAAACGTTAGTCGGACCAGTTTTATTGCGATAACGCTCATTCAATTCAGCACTCTCTTGGGCTTCAACCAGCCGTATTGTGCAACTGTAATTCTTGTCGTCAGCGACGAGCGCCAGCACGTCGTTTATCAGTTCCTTTATGTCTCTACTATCAGGAATTTCTTCGATTAAATGCCATTGCTGGACATCAAGATCAATTGGCATTATTGCCCCTCGTCGCGAGCTTCATAGGCTTCCACAATTTTTTGTACAACGGAATGTCGCACGACATCCCGGGCACTGAAGAAGGTAAAACTGATTTGTTTGATATCTTTCAGAATATCAATCACATGTCGCAATCCCGATGTTGTGCCACGCGGTAAATCGACCTGGGTAATATCGCCCGTTATAACGGCTTTGGATCGAAATCCTATTCGGGTAAGGAACATTTTCATCTGTTCTTTACTGGTGTTTTGACTCTCATCCAGGATGATGAAGGCATCATTCAGAGTCCGGCCACGCATGTAGGCTAAGGGAGCCACTTCAATAATGTTTCGCTCGACCAGCTTGGCGACTGTTTCAAATCCCAACATTTCATACAGGGCGTCATATAACGGTCGCAAATAGGGATCAATTTTCTGGGTCAAATCACCCGGCAGAAAGCCCAGCCGTTCACCAGCCTCGACCGCTGGTCGCGTCAATACAATACGCCTAACTTGTTGTCGCTCTAATGCATCAACCGCCGCAGCTACTGCTAAATAGGTCTTTCCAGTACCCGCCGGACCGATACCAAAGCTGACATCATGATCCAGAATCTGTTGGATATAGAGTGACTGATTGCCACCTTTCGGTTTAATCATGCCGCGTTTGGTTTTAATGGTAATCTCTTTCATCGAGACGTCGGGGGCTTCTTCTGACCCAAGACCCATCTGAATTTGCATATGAACATCAGATGCCGCCAGATCACTATCAGACTCTGTCGACTGGTATAAACTGCGGATGATGTTACGGGCTAACTCCGCCATATGTTGGGTACCCAGAATGCGAAAATTCACCCCACGCGAAGAGATTTCCACGCCCAATCTACGCTCAATTTGCTTGAGGTGATCATCATGTTCACCACACAATTGTTGCAATCGCTCGTTATCATGTGGCTCGAGCTGAAAATCCAGGCTGAAAAGTGCGTTCATAGCGTAATCGCTTCTTCCAGCAATTGTGCTCGTAGCGAGTTTGGTAATGCCTCAGTGATCTCAACATCGACAAAATCACCAATCAGTGAGGGGTTACCGACGAAATTCACGACCCGATTATTCTCAGTTCGTCCTGCAAGCTGAGAAGGATCCTTTCGAGATGGCCCCTCTACCAGGAGTGTTTGTCGGGTACCGACCATTTGTCGTGCGTACTGTTGTGCCTGCTGATTCAATCTGGCCTGAAGTATTTGTAGGCGCTGCTTTTTCACTTCGAGAGGAACATCATCAACAATACCAGCCGCGGGTGTTCCGGGGCGTTCACTGTAGATGAAGCTGAAACTCATGTCGAATCCCACTTCTTGAATCAAATTCATCGTCGCTTCGAAATCAGCATCCGTTTCGCCCGGGAATCCGATAATAAAATCCGAAGACAGATAAATATCTGGACGTATTTTCCTCAATCGACGTAATTTCGACTTATATTCAATCGCCGTATGACCACGTTTCATCATTGCGAGAATACGATCAGAGCCGCTCTGGACAGGCAAATGCAGATGACTAACCAATTCTGGCACTTCAGCATATACATCTATCAGTGAGTCTGAAAACTCCACAGGATGTGAGGTCGTATAACGGATCCGTCCAATCCCATCTATCGAGGCGATAATAGTAATTAGCTCAGCTAGATCCATCACGCCGCCATCATGAGTTGCCCCTCGATAGGCATTCACATTCTGTCCTAGCAGGTTGACCTCTCGAACCCCTTTCTGAGCAAGATGGTGAACTTCAGCAATCACGTCATCAACGGGACGGCTGACTTCTTCCCCTCGGGTATAAGGTACAACGCAAAAAGTACAGTATTTGCTGCAGCCTTCCATAATTGATACGAAGGCCGAGGGTCCACTCACGCTGGGTTCGGGTAAACGGTCGAATTTTTCTATTTCGGGGAAGGAGACATCGACAACGGCCATGTCCTTCTCTTGCGATTGTTGCAACATATTAGGCAGGCGGTGCAGTGTCTGCGGGCCGAACACGATATCAACAAACGGGGCTCGAGTACGGATCGCTTCACCTTCTTGACTGGCAACACAACCGCCGACAGCGATGGAAATATCCGGCTTGTTTTCCTTTAGTTTGCGCCAGCGCCCAAGTTGTGAAAATACCTTTTCCTGGGCTTTTTCACGGATCGAGCAGGTGTTTAACACCAGAATGTCTGCCGCAGAGTCATCATCAGTTAACTCTACCTTGTGGGTCTTAGACAACAGGTCCTGAATACGATTTGAATCGTATTCATTCATTTGGCAACCCCAGGTTTTTATATACAGCTTTTTAGTCATATCGCATATACGCTTCGATTGAACATCCCGATAGCCCAAACTGAGTCATTATTTTCACTCGATTGGTCTATTTTTGTACAGGGGCGAGATTCTACCACTTTGAATGAGAAAAACGAGTAAAAACAGAACGAAATAGGTCCAAAATGTCAGAAAATGACAGTTTACAACAAGGTGTGAGTCTAGCTTAGTCCGATCGGCGAATTACAGAGCTGGTAATCTTTAGTTTAGGGCTTTCCTCACCATCGTCTGATTTCGATGATTTATCATCTGCAGCCGGCTGAGCTGATTCAGTTGACTCATCAGTTTGAGCCGGTTCCTGACGAGCTACGCCGAGTGCTGAGTTCATGCCACCAGCCGGATTATCAGTTGGTGCCTGTTCGGCAGAGGGTTCAGCATCGGCTTCGGCTAGCAGTGCTTCAGTTTCGCCGAGAATGTTCTCAATATTTTTCGCCTGAACCTCATCAACTCGATCAGCCACCGCCTCTTTGTTGATCGTGTCGATCTGTTTACGGGAGTTATCAGCTGCACGTTGAAACATTTCCACCGAGACTTCGCGCATGGCTGCGCGTATCAAATTCAATTTGACGTCCTCAGCATCATCCGTGAACGGTATTTTATTTAACTCTTCCAATAACTTGGCACTTCGTGCGTTCAGCCACTGTTGCATCACACTACTCCGGGTTTTATCGGTCTTACTACTTCTGAAGCTTAGTCTAATATCAAAATACTACCAGATTCTTCACATGGCAAATTATTGAAATAACTCCAGGGCACGCTTTAGCACGACATCGACATCATTGATCACATCTTCCTGACTGCGACTCACCGGATAATCTGGGTCAAGATTCTTAGTTAAACCCACATCTTCATGTAACACGATTTCCATCGCTGGTAGGCTAAGCATCAGGCCGGTGTTAGGTAATTTCACCTGGATTGGATAGCCAAACTGTCTGCCAACAAAACTACCGGGTGATTCTCCCACTATGGTAGCTAATTGATGACTTTGCAGATTAGACAACAAAGCGGCGCAGGCAGAGAAACAATAACCATTGCTTAGTACCACAATGTTGCCCTGAAAGTGCATTTCCTGATTCTCGATCAAGGGATCAATATTGGTTTCTAACACTTCTCCTTCTGAGCTAAAGAGTAGTTCCCACTGCCAGAGATTAAGGTATTCCATCGGTAACCAACCAAGATAGGCCGTGTATTTATCACTCTTAGTCGAGTCAACAAGTTGGCTGTGTTGTCGCT
This sequence comes from Enterobacterales bacterium, assembly GCA_965250035.1. GTDB lineage: Bacteria > Pseudomonadota > Gammaproteobacteria > Enterobacterales > CAXRAF01. The sequence continues at coordinate 1,868,631 of OZ252282.1, forward strand.
TGAATTCTTCACTGATTCTTAGGCGTGCGCGCTCCGCCCAGTGTATTGGTCTGGGCGACAAATAGGATAACAATAGTTTCAGGTTGTCGGTTAAGCCTCCCTGGTTATATCGCAAATCGAGAATCAGAGATGTCACCTGCCGTTCACGAAGATCGGTAAAGTAATGATTGAGGAACTCCTCAAACACCGAATATTCTTCGTTAAAGTCGTTTAACCAAAGAAGGCTGGTTGAAGCATCCAAATCCCGGGAACCATAATTAGACACAATGGCTGGACTCGTCTCCGGCTCCTCAAGCTGAGGTTGAATCGGTGTGAGCTCTGGCGATAACTGTTCACTAAACTCACGATTCCGCCAGCGGTAGCTTATACGGTATTCGTTTTGGTCCGGGAAAACCGCCCATAACAGCTTTGATAAATGTACCTGAATTAGTCTGAGTCTTCCGGTCTCAGTTTCTGAGGGCACCAATTGCGCTAACCTGGGTAAGAGATCATTAATTGGCATGTCGTTGATCGCAGTAATTTCAGCGCCAACGGGTATCGTTGGTAAATCCTGCTCATCAGCAATGACAATAAATTGTTTGTCCGATATGAGTACTTTAAGCGGGAACAGCCCCTGGTGCGTCGTGAACTTTTGGAATTCTTCAACAGGTAGCTGGAGTTGGATATGAGTATCTTGAAAGCTTGCCAACAGTGGTGCGATGGCCGTGAAATACTCACGACGATTTGCCGGACCTGATAATGCGGCAAAGGTATCTGCATAAGCACTCAAATATTCCTGCTCGGTAAAGCGGCTGAATAGGTTAGGATGGATCGTGCGTAAATTGCGATCGATAAACTTTAAGTCGTCACGCAGTTCTTCAGGCGTGTATTGGCTATCATAACTGACCGGCTCTTCCGGAACCGATGCACAGGCAGTTAGAAAAAGACATGCCAGTGCTAGATGAAAAGCAGTTTGTCGAATTGCATTCATTATTTTGGAAATGAACGGTGCTGTCACAGGCTATCCATATGCTTCGCTGAGAACCGCTATAATAGCCGAATTCCAGAAAAAAAATAAGCCAACAAGCAGAATACTTGTTGGCTTACACTTAGCAAGATGTAACAGTGTTTTTATTGGTTCCCGTTAGGCTCCTGCTCGGACGCTGGCTCAGCAGCCTCCTCTTGAGGTGCATCAAGTAGCGCCTTCATACTCAGACGAATCCGCCCTTGTCGATCAACTTCTAGAACCTTAACGTCAACCTTTTGACCTTCCTTCAGATAGTCGGCAACCTTATTCACACGCTCATGAGCAATCTGAGAGATGTGAACCAGCCCATCTTTTCCTGGTGCAATAGTAACGAAAGCACCAAAATCAGCTAGTCGTGCAACGACACCTTCATAGACCTGCCCTGCTTCGACATCACGTGTAATGTCTTCAATACGCTTAATGGCAGCCGCAGTAACGTTGCTATCAGAAGCCGCAATGCGAACCGTTCCATCATCTTCTATTTCGATAGTTGCTCCGGTTTCCTCGGTGATAGAACGAATCGTCGCGCCACCTTTACCAATGACATCACGGATTTTATCTGTGTTAATCGTAATGGTTGTAATGCGAGGAGCAAATGGTGAGATATCAGTTCTCGGTGTCTCAATCGCCTGATTCATCACGCTCAGGATATGCAGTCTTCCGCCTTTCGCCTGATGCAATGCTTTCTGCATAATTTCTTTGGTAATACCATCGATTTTGATATCCATCTGCAGTGCAGTAATACCTTTTTCAGAACCAGCGACTTTGAAGTCCATATCACCCAGATGATCTTCATCACCCAGAATATCAGACAGAACGACGTACTCTTCGCCTTCTTTTACGAGTCCCATAGCGATACCAGCAACAGGCGCCTTGATAGGTACACCCGCATCCATCAGAGATAGACTGGTTCCGCAGACAGAGGCCATTGAACTAGAGCCATTTGATTCAGTAATTTCTGATACAACACGGACTGTATATGGGAATTCCTCAATGGTCGGCAGAACAGCTGCCACACCACGACGCGCTAGGCGGCCATGGCCGATTTCCCGACGCTTTGGTCCACTCATAAAGCCAGTCTCACCCACACAGAAAGGTGGGAAGTTATAGTGCAACATGAAGTAGTCTTTGTACTCTCCAGCCAGAGAATCGATAATCTGCGAGTCTTTCTGAGTACCAAGTGTCGCTGTGACTAATGCCTGTGTTTCACCGCGTGTAAATAGCGCCGAACCATGCGTACGAGCCAAAACGCCAGTGCTGACAGACAGCGCACGAATCATGTCATGTGTACGACCATCGATACGTGGCTCACCTTTGATAACGCGTTGGCGAACCGTTTTCTTTTCCAGATCATGGAATAACTCGGCAACTTCTGACTCATTGTCTTCGTTGGCGATGGCAGCAATGGTCGCTTCACGAATTTCGCCGATTCGTGCATAACGTTCCATCTTGTCGGCAATCTGGTAAGCCGCATTGATTTGCTCACCTGCATGCTCCTTGATCTGGGTATAGAGAGATTCATTAGTTTGCGGTGCAGTCCAATCCCATGCTGGCGTTCCTACTTCAGCAGCAAACGCTTTTATTGCATCAATCGCTACCTGCATCTGCTCATGTCCGTATACCACGGCATCCAACATGATTTGTTCGCTGAGTTCTTTTGCTTCCGACTCAACCATCAGTACCGCCTTGTCGGTTCCAGCAACGACTAGATCCAATTCTGACTCGGCTAACTCTGATACGGTTGGGTTGAGCAAGTATTGACCATCTTTGAAGCCGACTCGTGAGGCAGCGATAGGGCCAGCGAAAGGAATACCCGAGATAGCCATTGCGGCAGAAGCACCGAGCATGGCAATGACGTCTGTTTCGATTTCACTATCCATCGATACTACGTTAGCGATAACCTGAACTTCATTCATGAAGCCTTCAGGAAACAGTGGTCGGAGTGGACGGTCCATGAGACGACAGATGAGTGTTTCACGCTCTGTCGGACGACCTTCACGCTTGAAAAAGCCGCCTGGGATTTTTCCAGCAGCATAGGCTTTTTCCTGATAATTAATAGTCAATGGGAAGAAAGACTGGTCTGGATTGACATCCTTTTTGCCTACGACACTTACCATGACGGTGGTATCACCCATGCTAGCCATTACAGCGGCTGTAGCTTGACGAGCTATTACTCCAGTTTCGAGGGTGACAGTTTGGTTTCCAAATTGAAATGATTTAGTTATTAAGTTCACAATATTTCCTTGTTTCTTTTTACTCGGCCACGTTAGGACCGGACGTTTACAACACTTTTTTACTATGCATATTGGGTTAATTTTGCACTAACCTAGATATGCTAAAGGGGGCGTGTGCCCCCTTTATAAAACGACTTAGCGACGAAGTCCTAATTTCTCAATTAATGAGGAATAACGACTACTGTCTTTACGCTTCAAGTAATCCAGTAGCTTACGGCGCTGACTAACCATACGTAACAGACCACGACGAGAGTGGTGATCATGCTTATGTTCTTTGAAATGGCCCTGAAGATGATTAATCTGGGCACTTAAGAGGGCTACCTGTACTTCTGGTGAGCCTGTATCGTTTGGTCCACGACCGTGTTCAGCAACAATTGCTGCTTTTTGTGTGTTACTTAGTGACATTGTCTTCTCCTAAATATTAACGATTCCAGCCGATCACTAACTCAGCCCAGAATCAAGGACGCGCATTGTAACGAAAGGCACCAGTAACAGCAAGGATTTCAGCACTTTTCGTCATGAAATGTTCATAATACAGCCTTCATTCGAATAAATTGATAATAACCTACCTAATTTACCACTCCTCGATAGTTATAGCAGTCAAGAGTTGACTCCTTGCTAGTCCCTTTTCTCAGCCCTGCGGAAGCATTCGAAAAGGGACATACTCAAGTCTTCAACTCTACAGTACAAATTCACGCAATCGTGCATACACAAAGAGTTTGTGTTGTAGATAAGATAACAGGAGCCTCTGAAGGCAGGATGCCGTAAGGGAGCATACATGGATGTACTCGTCGCGTCTCCAGTTAGCTTATCTACAATGCAAGCTCAACTGAGTTGTTTACTGATTCTTCGTAGTGCAGTCATTAGATCCATCAGGTGTTGCCAGCTTGTATTGCTATTCATGATGACGAGTCTGAGCCAGCGGTGACCCTGATATTCGGTGGTTGAGATGTAGAAATTGCCCTCGCGTAATAATTCATCGCGTACTTGGAATTGTAACTTCGCTAATTGGTCGTCTGCATAGCCATCTGGTGTCAATTGAAAGCAGAGGATATTGGTTTCGGGCTGCACCGCCAGACGCATGTCGGGTTGTTCAGCAATCCAGGCGGCAATGCGTTCGGTAAGCTGTACTAGATCTTCATAATAGCGGACTAGTGACGCCTCTCCCTGGGCAGCCACGCTCATGAAGAATCGCAAGCCCAGTCCGGCTTTTGTACATTCCAGATTACGTAACAAGAAATCGAAGCCAGGTTGGTCTTTCTCATGGATGAGATAGCTCGCCTCAGTCTGGAATGCATTATCCAGATGGCGATGATCCCGGACTAATACGGCAGCACAGAGCGTTGGCGTCATCATCATCTTATGGGCGTCCCAGACGATAGAATCGACCCGCTCAACCCCGCTGAATAGGTGTCGATATCTCTTGCTCAGCAGTGCCATTCCCCCATGTGCAGCATCAAGGTGTAGCCAGATCCCGTGCTTTTCACAGATATCAGCGATAGGATTAATCTCATCATAGAGTCCAACCGCCGTGCCACAGCCATTCGCAACCACGGCGAGAATCTGCTTGCCCTCAGTTTGCAGTTGCCGAATCAGTTGCTCTAGCCCCTGAGGCGCTACCTTGCCATCGTCGTCTGCGGGTATCACCTGGCAATTATTGGTTCCGATGCCCAACATTCCAATGGTTCGCTTCAACGAATAATGCGACTGTTCTGGCACTAGCACGACCAGATTATCTGGCGTTCCCTCCTGCCATGACTGCGGGAATCGGGCCGATCGAGCGGCCAGCAATGCGGTCAAATTTCCGAGTGACCCACCATGGGTCAATGTGCCACCTGCATGATTTGATTGTGGATTCAGTTGACTGTCTGGACTGACAGTACGCCAGCCAACGTGAGACAGCATCCAGTTCAACATGAAGTATTCTATCGCTGATGCCGATGGCCCCATCTCGTAAATTGCCATCGCGTTATTCGTAACGCCATCGATTAGAGAACCGAGTCCACCATTAGGGTGGCTGGGTGCTACCTGTTGTGCGAGAAAGCCAGGATGATGCAGTTTGGTACACTGATTAAGGTATTCAACGAGGAATTCACCCAGTTGATCACCCGTTAACGACCCCTCTGTAAGATGCTGTTCCAGATTCAACTGTTCAATCAGTTCAGCCATTGGTTTTTGATTGATAACCGGTCCATCAGCCTTGATGCTAGACTGTAAAAACATTTCCAGCGCGTTGATTACGCGCTCAGCATCCTCAGTAAAGTCACTATATTTATCAGTCATGGATTGTTATTTGTTCTCGAACCAAGCTTCAATTATAGTATAGGCCTCGGGCAGACTATAGCTATTTAGCGAATGAAACATACGGCGTTAGCATTACTCATTGTATTCTTCTTACACCCTTCATTTCAGGCACAAGAAGTTAAAGGCATTACAAAGAATGCACTGCTCGAGTGCATGACTAACGCCATGAAAACAGCCCATGATACAACCACAGTTGCTGAGCTAAAAGCCCAATGTGCAACGCGTCTGATAGAACAGGCCGAGGCAGACAATGCACCAGCTGTCGAGGAACAAACGACAGAAAAAAAACCCTCGCTATCTTCCTTGTTACCGAGTGATTCCACCAAGTCTCCAGGTGTGATATCCAAGCGTGCCGAGGCAGAAGAGTCCACTGCCTTCAATCCTTATGTGATTACACCCCACAAGATGAATTACATCCTACCCGCCACTGTGACCAGTGATATTCACCGCGATCCCTATCGCGATACGACAGACTGGATCAATGATCTAGAAGATACTGAAGCCAAATTGCAACTCAGCATCAAGGTGCCACTTAATACCTCAGACTTATTTATCGAGGACGACAAGCTGTATTTCGGATTCACGCTGAAATCCTGGTGGCAAGTCTATTCGGATAATATCTCCAAGCCATTTAGGGAGACGAATTACCAGCCTGAAATTTTCTACACCACGCCACTTGCCTTGTCAGTCGGTCAAACGAACTCCGCCTTTATGATTGGGCTGGAACATGAATCCAATGGTCGCAGCCTGGGGCTCTCACGAAGTTGGAATAGACTCTATTTTAACTGGTTATTCGAGTATCAGGATTTCGCACTATCATTCAAACCCTGGTACAGAATACCCGAGAGTCGTAAAACCGGGCCTCTGGATGCGACTGGTGATGATAATCCGGACATTTACAAGTTCATGGGCTACTTCGAGTTGGGACTCGCCTACCAATGGGATAAGTATGAGTTTCACATGATTGGACATCAGAACTTTTCAACAAATCGTGGTGGTGCCCAATTAGGTGTCACCTTTCCCATCTCAGGACGCCTGCGCGGCTATCTGCAGTATTTCGGTGGTTATGGTGAGAGCCTGATCGACTACAACCACTCACAACATCGGATCGGTATTGGTATTGCCTTGACTGATCTGCTGTAGGATCGATACTGATATTTGACCCATCAATTGGCAGGTGCAGGCGGCTTATTAAAATACTCCGGTGATGTAACACCCATTGACATGTATATGTTCAATAAGCCATCGAATTTGAAATCGACCGTCTCAACCCAGTCGACTGGTACAAACAGGATTGCACCGCCAACTGGCACAGGCGCCGTTGGGATGAGCACGCTGTAGTATTCAATCCCGTTCTTTTTGATGGTCTGGGGGCTCGTCAACAAGGCAAGGACGCCAGACCCCTGCTTATTGCCACCAAAATAACACATGATAGCCTGCATCGATTTAAGATCCGCCTGGTCGTCACCATCAAACATGCGCACGATCTTTGTTAGCGCATTGTATACAGATCTTACAAAGGGTACTCGATTGAGTATGCTATCCGTCAGATTCTGCAGGCGATTACGCATACCCGCCTCAACGAGGGCACCCAACACGAATATCAGACCTATGATAAGCAATAACCCCAGCAGATAGGCACTCGTGACAGAAGTAACAAATTGCAGACCAATCGATTCCATAAACTGGCCGAAAGAACTACTCGGACCGAGAAATTTCTGCACATATTCGACTAGCCAGACAATCACCATCACTGTGAGTGTCAGGGGTAAAACAGTCAGAATCCCGGCGATAAAAATGCGCCGAAGCTTTGGTAGTGGGCCCGTTGTATCAGATTGAGTCATTGCAGAAATCTCCACGAATATTTTGCCTGTAGAGCATCATATAACGCCGTTGTGATAACTGAAAGTAATGACAGACGATGAATATTAGATGGTCTGGGCGACTAGGCGCTTTGGGGCAAATTTACCGTCATCATTCAATTGTCCCAATCCCAGGAAATGGCCTTCTTGATCATAAATTTTGAGCAGCTCATCATCGGCTAAATCAGGTAATCCGGATATCCAGATGGGCTGGCCATGGAGTAGATAATGTGCCTCTTCGGCCGTCAAATCGACCGAACGGAGCTGAGGTACCATATTATCAACAGCAAGTAATAAGGCATCCAACTCGGCGAAGTCATTGATAGACTCGATCGATTCCCAGTCATGCCATTGGTCAGACGTAAAATGACCAGAGGTCAGCCGTTCCAGTTCAATAACATGGGCACCACAGCCCAGTGCTTGCCCAATATCGTCAACGAGATTACGAATATAGGTACCCTTACTGCAATGTACCTCAAGGCAGAACTTATCCTCAGTCAGACTAAGACAGTCGATATTCAAGATGGTTACAGGTCTGGCTTCACGCTCTACTGTTATTCCCTGTCTAGCCAGTTTATAGAGTGGCTGGCCATCTTTTTTTAGTGCTGAGAACATGGAGGGAACTTGCATGATATCCCCAGTAAATTGTTCTAAGACATTGGCAAATTGTTGCTCGCTAACATCGACAGGACGAGTTTCGATCACCACGCCATCGGCATCCGCAGAATCCGTTCTGATACCCATTCTCGCGCAGACCCGATAAGTCTTATCGGCATCGAGTAAATATTGACTGAATTTGGTTGCTTCGCCAAAACAGATGGGCAGGAGTCCGGTAGCTAGTGGATCCAGACTGCCGGTATGCCCCGCTTTAGCTGCCTGAAAATGTCGCTTGACCATCTGTAACAGACGGTTCGATGTGATGCCCTGAGGCTTATTGACCAGAAGGATGCCGCTGATTGGGCGACCACGGCGCTTACGAGCCATAGGAGACTAGTCGTAATCAGAGTCTCGTCGCCGAGCCTCTTTGATCAAAGATGACATTTCCCTGCCACGCGCTTGTGCTTCGTCATATTTAAAACGCAGCTCCGGTGTGTGACGCATATGAATTCGCTTACCGAGCAAACTACGCAAATAGCCACTGACATCAGCCAGTACGCCCAGTGCTTCAGCGATTTCGTCTGGGCTATCTTTACCAAGAAAAGTCACCCAGATGGTAGCGTAAGATAAATCTTTTGATACATCGGCAGCAGCGACTGTGACCATTCCAAGCCGTGGATCCTTGACTTCACGTTGGATAATCATCGCAAGCTCGCGTTGCAGTTGTTCTGCAACGCGCTGTGGTCGACTAAACTCTCGTGCCATGTAATTACCTACAGAGTACGTTGTGTTTCTTTGATTTCGTAAACTTCGATCTGATCGCCAACTTTAACGTCATTGTAATTCTTGACGCCAATACCACACTCCATGCCGTTGCGCACTTCATTGACATCATCCTTGAAACGACGCAATGACTCCAGCTCGCCCTCGTAGATAACAATATTATCACGCAAAACACGAATCGGGTTGTTCCGTTTGACACGGCCTTCGATAACCATACAACCGGCAATGGAACCAAGCTTAGGCGAACGGAATACATCACGCACTTCAGCCAGTCCGACGATTTCCTGAGAAATCTCAGGCGATAACATCCCACTCATCGCAGCTTTCACTTCGTCGACGACATCATAGATGATGCTGTAGTAGTGAAGATCGACGCCCTGATTTTCAATGGCTTTTCGTGCCGTTGCATCTGCACGAACATTAAAACCGATGATTGATGCGTTCGATGCTGCTGCAAGATTCGCTTCAGTTTCTGTGATACCACCTACTCCCGAAGAGATGATCTTCACCTGGACTTCGTCGGTAGATAGTTTGGTAAGCGCTTCATTTAGAGCCTCTGCCGATCCCTGAACATCAGCCTTTACAATCAGAGGTAAGGTATCGATATCACCACTTTCCATGGTCGCAAACATATTATCGAGTTTACTCTTCTGCTGGTTGGCGAGTTTAATGTCTCGCTCACGGTTCGCACGATAGTTAGCAACTTCACGAGCCTTTCTTTCATCAGCAACTGCAGTGGCTTCGTCGCCTGCTTTAGGGACGCCTGATAGTCCGAGAACTTCGACCGGGATCGCAGGTCCCGCCGAATCCAACTGAGTGCCATTTTCGTTAATCATGGTACGAATTCGACCATAATGCTCGCCAGCTAACAGGATATCACCCTGCTTCAAGGTACCCCGTTGTATCAGAACAGAAGCTACCGGACCACGTCCTTTGTCCAGGCGCGCCTCGATGACAACACCCTCTGCCGGACAATCGACTTTCGCTTTCAGTTCCAGTATTTCAGCCTGCAGGCTGATGGCATCCAGTAGGTCAGGAATTCCCTCACCTGTCTTAGCTGATACATGCACGAACTGATGTTCACCACCCCAATCTTCTGGGATTACTTCATGTGTCGATAACTCATTCTTGACCCGATCGGGATCGGCTTCTGGCTTATCGACTTTGTTCACGGCAACAATCAGAGGGACACCAGCCGCCTTCGAGTGTTGAATCGCCTCGATTGTCTGAGGCATAACACCGTCATCAGCAGCGACTACTAGAATAACCAGATCCGTTGCGTTTGCACCACGTGCGCGCATTGCAGTAAAGGCCGCGTGACCCGGTGTATCGAGGAAGGTGATCTCACCAAGATTTGTCTCAACATGGTAGGCACCAATGTGCTGTGTAATGCCACCCGCTTCGCCACTGGCTACCGTTGATTTACGAATGTAGTCCAGTAATGATGTTTTACCGTGGTCAACATGACCCATGATGGTAACAACAGGTGCACGTGGCTCTTCTTCAACCTCTTCGCTTTGTTGTGCAGCCTCATTCAATACCTGCTGCTCAACATCACCACGATCTGAAGTAACAGGAGTGTGCCCCATTTCCTCAACAACCAAAATTGCGGTTTCTTGATCAATCACCTGATTGATTGTCGCCATCACGCCGAGTCCCATCAGCACCTTGATCACCTCAGCGGCCTTGATTGACATCTTCTGTGCTAACTCAGCTACCGTGATGGTTTCTGCAATAGCAACTTCTTTGATTACTGGTGCTGTTGGCTTTGAGAACTCATGTTGCAGAGCACTCGGGGTTCTTGCCGGTTTTGGCGGACGAGGTTTCGCTTTTCTGGCTGGACGAGGAGAATGCAATTCATAATCGTCTTGGGTTTGGCGACCACGTTTCTTTCGAGAACGTTTGCCATCGTCTTTTGTCTTCGCCTGCTTGCGCTTCTGTTCTTCTTCCTGTTTACGACGACGCTCTTCCTCAGCCTCGCGCACAGCGGCTTTACGAGCTTCCTCGCGTGCTGCTTCCGCTGCGGCATCTTCCTGACTTTGTTCGGCGGCCTCTTGTGCAGCCTTCTCAGCAGCCTGCTTTTCTTCAGCCTGCTTTTGCTCCGCTTCTTGAGCGGCGCGCTCAGCCGCGAGCTGCTCATCCTTAGCCTTTTGTTCCGCCTCTTCTTTAGCGCGCTTTTCTGCCTCGATTGCAGCGAGTCGCTCCTGCTCTTCCTGTTCCTTCTCGACCAGGACGCTACGCTTGATGTAGGTACGTTTCTTACGCACCTCAACATTAACTGTTTTATTCTTACCCGCCGAACCAGTAACCTGTAAGGTCGTTTTCTTTTTGCGGTTCAGGGTAATGCGTTTGGGTTCAGTAGACTCAGTCTCGCCATGACTCTTTTTCAAGTGCGCCAATAGCTGTGACTTCTGCTCATCAGTCACCATGTCATCAGCCGACTTTACTTTAACTCCGGCATCCTTTAATTGGCCGATCAGTGTGTCAGCTTCAGTTCCAATTAATTTGGACAGGTCACTTACTGTAATATCTGCCATCAATAAATCCTCCGTTATGCTCCCTCAGCATCCTCGAACCAGGGTGCACGTGCGGTCATAATAAGTTGTGCTGCTCGCTCTTCGTCCATCTGCTCGATTTCTATCAAGTCGTCGACAGCTAATTCTGCTAAATCTTCCATAGTTGCTACTCCTTTACTCGCGAGTAACAGAGCAAGATGACGATCCATGCCTTCCATATTCAGCAGATCTTCTGCAGGTTCCTGAGCTTCTAGTTTTTCTTCGGATACCAGCGCTTTGGTGAGTAACGCATTCTTAGCGCGATTTCTGAGTTCTTCGACTAAGTCCTCGTCGAAGCCTTCGATTTCCATCATTTCTGACTGCGGAATATAGGCAATCTCTTCGATACTAGTAAACCCTTCTTGAATCAGTACCAGTGCAAGTTCTTCATCAACATCCAATTGCTTGATGAACTCCTGTTGTAGTCCTTCCGTTTCTTCAGCTGTCTTATTCTCAGCATCAGCGACCGACATCACATTCAGACGCCAACCAGTCAATTCACTGGCAAGACGGACATTCTGGCCATTTTTACCAATAGCTAGAGCTAATTGATCTTCTTCAACAGCGATGTCCATAACACCAGAATCTTCATCGACGATGATAGAACTGACTTCGGCAGGCGCCATCGCATTGATGACAAATTGTGCTGGGTTATCATCCCATAACACGATATCAATCCGTTCAGTTCCCAATTCCCCAGAAACAGCCTGTACTCGTGAACCACGCATACCAACACATGCACCGACTGGATCGATTCGCTGATCATTTGATTTCACGGCAATTTTAGCGCGCGAGCCAGGATCTCTAGCTGCACCTTTCAAATCGATCAACTGCTCTGCTATTTCTGGTACTTCAATCTTGAATAATTCAACTAGCATTTGCGGGTGTGTGCGGCTAACAATCAGTTGTGGTCCCTTTGCATCAGGACGCAGATCAAACAGTAGGCCTCGGATTCTGTCACCCGGACGAACTGTTTCTCTAGGCATCATTTCCTCACGAGGAATGACTGCTTCGGCATTATTACCCAGGTCCAGGATGATGCTGTCACGTGTTGTTCGCTTCACGACACCGATAATCAACTCACCGACACGATCCTTGAAGGCATCGAATACTTTCTTGCGCTCAGCTTCACGAACCTTCTGGACGATAACCTGTTTCGCAGTCTGGGCAGCAATTCGACCAAACTCGATGCTATCGATCGGCTCTTCGACGAAGTCACCTATTTCAATATCATCGCGTTCTTCAGATAATCGAGCCGCTTCCAGACCTATTTGAGCATAGGGGAATTCGAGGCCTTCTTCGGTGTCCTCGACAACTTCCCAACGTCGGTAAGTATCGTATTCGCCCGAGGTGCGATCGATATCTACACGAACTTCGATATCACCTTCATACTTTTTCTTGGTCGCCATCGCTAGTGCGGCTTCAAGGGCCTCGAAAATAACGTCTGCTTCGACGTCTTTCTCATTGGATACGGCCTCAACAACCAATAAAATTTCTTTATTCATAAAGTCTGCCTCAACTAAATCAAGTCGCCTTAACGACTATGATCAAATATCAATTTCCCTTTTTCTATATCACGAATAGACAGGGTAACTTGTGAATTATCTATTGCCATTGTTATCTGACTATCGTCAGCATGTTCTAATGTTCCAGTAAACTTTCTTCTGCCATCTACTGGGATTCTGGTTTGTACTTTAATGCGTTCGCCAATAACTGCTTGAAAGTGTTCAGCAATGAATAGAGGCCGGTTTAAACCCGGCGAAGACACCTCGAGGTTATATTCCCCTGAAATCGGATCTTCTACATCCAATACGGCACTTATCTGCCGACTGACAACAGCGCAATCATCGACACTGATGCCCGCTTCCTGATCAATATAAACACGCAAAACAGGCGGCTTCGCACCTGACAGGTACTCTAACCCCACAAATTCGAATTGCAGCGATTCTACGACCGGTTGCAATAACGCATTTAGCTGTTTGTTTTGTGCCAAAAGTCTCTCTCAATGCAGTTAAAAAAAAAGGCCAATCTGGCCTCGTTTAGTGATTCAATTTTCTAAACGGGGCCTATTACTTCATGCCCCAGATGCGTTTTACAGAAATAAAAAAACTCTTCTAGAAGGGTCCCAGTAAAAACAGCACTGTCATGGTCATGTTACTTTCATCCTAAGAGGGAGCCCATGACCGGCGCGAATTATAACAATAGTTGTTCGTCCTACGCAAGACCCTGTACTGACATAAGGGCGTAGTATCGGATATCTAGCAGGGATGGATTACGACAGTTGAGTCGCGAGATCGTAGTTGAATAACGATGGCTTAGCATTGAATTCCTGCATCACCATCTGAGCATGTTCGAGGCAAGAACCACAATTCGTTCCAACCTTTAGTTGGAGTTGAATCGCTGTCAACGTCTTCGCGCCCTGGTCCATTGCCTGGGTAATTTGACGTTCAGTAACTTTGTGACAATTGCAAACATACATTTGATATATCTCCTACGACAATTATTTTAGTGCAAATGAGAGTGATTATCAATACCATAAGCAATAAATAATTTGATTGAGAGCAATAATGATTATCAATAACTTAAATTGTTGAAATATAAGCTTTTTTTACAATATGCGATACGGTAGAATGTCAGCAATAAAAGGCAAGGAAGTGCATAAGTTGCCTCAATAATACCTGTATATACAAAAGCTAGCGGAGAACATCATGAAGACGAACCCCGAGATAACCAAGGCGCTGAACAGTTGTCTAAAGGATCAACTCACCGCCATTAATCAGTTTTTTCTCCATGCGCGGATGGCAAAGGACTGGGGGTTGGCAGAGTTTAATGACTATGAATATAAACAATCTATCAAGGCCATGAAAATGGCAGACGATTTGATTGAGCGAATATTATTCCTGGAGGACTTACCTAATTTGCAGGACTTGGGCAAGTTAATGATCGGTGAGAATGTGCCAGAGATGCTCAAAGGCGACATGTTTACGCTTAACCGTAATCACAAGAATTTACAGTCTGCTATTGCCCTGTGCGAGAGCGAGAAAGACTTTGTCAGCCGCGATGAATTGACAGAAATACTCGAGGAAACTGAGGAGTTCATCGACTGGATCGAGACACAACAGTGGTTGATTGAAAATACCGGCCTGGAGAACTATCTCCAGTCACAAATGGGAGAATAGCAATGAAAGGTAACGAAAAAGTATTACAGCATCTACAGAAATTGCTTAATTGTGAATTAGCTGCCCGGGATCAATACATGGCTCATTCCCGGATCTATAAGGATATGGGCTTACATGCCCTCTACGAACGGCTCGATCATGAGATGGAAGAAGAGACTGAGCATGCCGATGCTTTGATCGAGCGCATGTTGTTCCTTGAAACCACGCCCGATTTCAACCAACAGGATAGTGTCACGGTCGGGACTGAGATCACTGAGATGTTACAGAATGATTTAAACGTGGAATATTCCGTAATCAATATGCTCAAAGAAGCGATGGCGGTCTGTGAAGAAGTTCAGGATTATGACACGAGAGAAATTCTGACAAAATTACTGGACGATTCAGAGATGGATCATGCCTACTGGTTGGAACAACAGCTCAGACTGATCAAGACGATTGGCATGCAAAATTACTTGCAGTCCCAGATGTCTACTGGGCCGACTCCCTGACACCGATAAGCGTTAGCAGAACCATGATTCCTGAAGACCTTACGCCAATCCATCTGATTGCGATTCTATTTATCTTCTTTAGTTGGTTGGCGTACCCACTGATTCTGAGACTCATTGGTGTCGACCCGTTAAATACTCAATTAAGTCTTGCGCGAAGAACCTGGGTTCAGCAAATGGCATCCCGCTCAGGCAACCCATTTGATGCCATTATGCTTGGTCATGTGGTGCATTCTGTGGCGTTCTTTGGTTCTGCAACGCTGATTGTTCTGGCGGGAATATTTACAGTATTTGTTAAGTTGGAGGATATTCACACTGCAGTCATTGAATTTGACTTCATCCAGCAAACCTCTAAAGAATTATTTATCTTCAACTATGTAATACTTACCGCTGTGTTAACCATATGCTTCTTCTCATTTACCTACACCATTCGGAAACTCTTGTACTCGTTGGCACTGATCGGTGCCTTGCCAGAACAGCCCGATAGTCAGGAGCAATTGGATGAACTGATTTATAGTACGACGACGGTCATTACGGAGTCCCTTAAAACGTTTAATTTTGGAATTCGCGGCTACTACTACGCCATCGCCTGTATTGCCTTATTCGTGTCACCCGTATTTTGCCTTGTCACAACCCTACTCATCACAGCGACGCTAATCTATCGTCAGATGAGCACCCCCACTTCCAAAGCCATCAAGAAATACACAGAAAACCTCTAAATAATTATCTGGCTAAGGTCATATCAAGACACATTGTTGGCAGAAGGAACTATCCGATCTTAGGAATGATACAATTGGCTACAACAAGCTAATCTCGTGACTTCACGGCATGATTATCAGCATTTGGGTGAGCAGTTGTCAGAGTGTTTGTATAGGTCAAAATATCAGTCAATTACGACAGACTTCCGACTTATCTTGTTAGAAATCCATTACATCGTTTTTAACTTTCGTTGCACGCACCCATGTGAAATAAAGAGGCTGCAAAAAAAGAATTCGGAAACGAGGATAACAATGACTAACCGTATACGATCATTAACCAAATTATTACTAACAGGCTTTTTAGGTCTGCTTGTTGCTGCGTGTGGTGGCGTAGGCGAGACCAAAGACCCGATCGAAGCAGAGCCGTTCTTCCAGGCTCCTGACGAAGAATGGGAACTAGTCTGGAGTGATGAATTTAATGGTACAACACTCAACACGGCGAACTGGAACTTTGATCTGGGTGATGGCTCAGACAGAGGCCTGCAAGGTTGGGGTAATCAGGAAGCTCAATGGTATACACCTGATAATGTAGAAGTATCAGACGGAACACTTAAAATCACAGCTCAAGTCGAAGAGCGAGTGGCTGGTTTCCCCTACACTTCGTCACGTATCACTACAAAAGACAAGGTCGATTTTACTTATGGTCGTGTTGAAGCCAGAATCAAGGCACCCACGGGACAGGGCTTATGGTCAGCGTTCTGGATGTTGTCAACTGATTCACCCTATGGCTCTGACGGCTGGGCCGCGACGGGTGAGATTGATATCTTCGAAGCCATTAATCCGAATACTGGCACCAATCTCGATTTTACCGGAGCGACCATTTACCACGGTTTCCCATTTGCATTTCAACAACGTGTCAATCAGAGATATGCTGACTTGACCAGACTATCAGGATTTGACGCAACCACAGATTTTCATGTTTATGCCGTTGAGTGGGAAGAAAAAGAACTTCGTTTCTTCGTCGATGACGTCCACGTCAAGACGATTACCAATCAGAGCTACTACAGCTATTACTATGACGATGCAGCACAACGCTATACTTTAGGCCCTGATGGTGCACCGTTTAACGTTGATTTTCACATCATCCTCAATGTCGCGGTTGGAGGTACTGCAACCGGGTTTAACGTAAATGAAGCTAACCTACCGGGCTCAATGGAAGTCGACTATGTTCGCGTCTATCGTTGTACTTACGACCTTCCCGGTGGAAATGGTTGTAATGTAAACGTCGATCCGACGGTTGTTCCTGAAGGAACGAATGACACAGGACGTATCGTACCCAATCGCCCTTTCACTGATTCGTTCGATCTGTTTATCGATGAACCAAACCTATTTGTTTGGAACATTGGCGGCGACATCTTCGAGCGTCAGCTGGAGATTGGCTCTTTCGATAACAATGGAGCGATGACATATTCGGTAGTTGCTGCTGCAGATACTTCACGCGGTAACGTAATTGAAGCGGTATCAACGGGTGGTGGTAACATCTATTTGACGCCAGATGATGGCGACACGCTGGGCGTGTTCGGAATGGGTAATAACCCAAATCCTCTGGAATTAGGTGCCGGCGAGATTCGTTTTGATATACTGATAAACAGTGCAGACGCAGGATCTCAATTCCTCGTTAAGATGGATAGTGGCTTCCCTGATTTAGGTCAAGTTGCGTTCGACTTTGATGACTATGCAACCGGTCAATGGCACACCATCAGTGTGAAAGTGAACGATATTAATGCATTCAGAGGCGACGGATTTAATCCTATCGACACCTCAGAACTCGTTAACCTGTTTGTATTCGAACCGACAGGTGCTGCAAGTGTTCAACTAGACAACATCACCCTGAGCTGTGGTATCCCTGGCGAAGGCGATTGTGGATTGATTCCCCCAGATGTCCCGCTACCTGTGATTACCGGTCCGTTTCGACTGGAAGGCACCTGGCGTATGGCTGCTGAGCCCGGCTCTCTGGGCGTAGGTCCAACGGAAGGTAGCACCGAGTGGTTCGCTACATCATCACAGGATCTAACGATTCGTGGCTGTTACTTCAACGATGATTACATCTTTGGTGGTGACGGTTCATTCATGATCGATCTCGGCGATGAGACATGGTTAGAACCATGGCAGAGTGGCGTGGCAGAGGCATGTGGTGTGCCCGTACCTCCTCATGATGGTGCAGCAGAGGATTACACCTATGAGTATGACACTGATGCCGGTACGTTAACGCTAAACGGAGAAGGTGCATTCATCGGATTACCTAAGGCTGTCAACAATGGCCAGTTGGATGAAGATGCATTTGTTCCTGGCTCTGTCACCTATAACCTCGAGGAAGTCGGAAACAATCGCATGATTCTGACCATCGATACCGATCCGGCTGGCGAAGGCCGCTGGTGGCGATTCGCCCTCAATAAAACGGCCGATCCAAACTCAGGCGGCGGTGTACCCGAGCGCACCTTCGCTGGTGGCTGGCAGGTGACACCTGTCGCCGGTTCTCTCGGAATCGGCCCGGCACGCGGTGACATCAGCTGGTGGTCAATTGATGACGCAGGGGTTGATACCCGATCATGTTTCTATGATGACCTATATAGCTTCGACCGTGATGGCAGTTTCATCAATGAACTCGGGGCAGATACATGGCTCGAAGCGTGGCAGGGTGTCGCAGGTGAAGAATGCGGTGCACCAGTCGCGCCATATGATGGCACTAACATGGATGCAACCTGGTCTTACACAGAAATTGATGCTGATACGGGTACCCTGACACTTGATGGTGCAGGCGCCTATATGGGTATCCCTAAAGCCAGAAATGACGGCGAGATAGGTGGTAGCCTAACGCCTGGTGCTGAAGCGCCAAATGTGACCTATCAGGTGAGTTGGGAAGACGATAATAATGTCATCCTTGATATCGAAGCAGGTGCTGCTTCAAACGTCTGGTGGCGCTTCCTGATGACAAAGACGGTGCAACCACCACCCTTAGGTGATGCTGAGCCAGTCGTTGGTACCTGGGTTGTGGCTCCAGAAGCCCAATCACTCGGTGTCGGCCCTGCTCAGGGGGATATCAGCTGGTGGTCAATCGATGATGCCGGTGTTACCACGCGATCATGTTTCTATGATGATACCTATGAAATCAGTAGCGATGGCAGTTTCACAAACGTCCTTGGTTCAGAAACATGGTTAGAAGCATGGCAAGGCGTTGCTGGTGAAGAATGTGGAACACCAGTTGCTCCATATGATGGCAGCAACATGGATGCTACCTGGTCTTATACTGAAATTGATGCTGATACGGGCACCCTGACACTCGATGGTGCTGGTGCATTCATGGGTATACCAAAGGCGCGAAACGATGGTGAAATCGGTGCTTCGGTTGATCCAGGTTTCGAAGCGCCTACCGTGACATATCAGGTCATGTTTGAGGACGCAAATACCATGATTCTTGATATAGAACCTGGTACTGGTGTCTGGTGGCGGTTTAAGATGGTCAAACAATGACGACCTGTTCCGGTGAGGTCTGTGCTACAGGCCTCAATGTTAAAAAAGGTGTTGGCAACAACACCTTTTTTTATGCCTTGTTATCAATTACGTTGGGGGGATTGCGCCAGGAAACGCTGAATGAACTGGTGGTGTTGCGGTAAATTAGTCAGCTGATTTTGAACGTTCGCATGTTGTTGCTTCATAAATTGATGCAGTTCACGATCGCTCATCATGTCAACGATTGGATGATATTGCTTAGGTGTTAAGCCCTGCCCCATCATGACCTGGACCCAGGAGCTCTCTGCAAATAAGTCGTCCTGCTCTTCAACGATCGTGCCATTCTTCTCGAATAATTCCAGGAATTGCTGCAGGCGGTCAGAGACTTTCATCTCTCGCAGATAACGCCAAAATTCATGGTCGTCTCTCTCCTGAAGGTGGTAGTGCAGCACAATAAAATCCCGGATGGTTTCTGTCTCCAGAGTCATCTGCTGATTGAATCGATTGATGGTGGTTGACTCTATTCCAGCCGTTGGAAATAGGCTAATGAGCCAAATAATCGCCTGCTGGATCAGATGAATACTAGTCGATTCCAGGGGTTCGATGAAACCGCTCGATAGTCCGACCGACACACAGTTCTTGTGCCAGAACTCTTTCCTCTGACCTGTAGTAAAACGGATAAGGCGTGGATCAGTAAGTGGCTTACCGTCAATACCTTGTAACAGATCATCAAGGGCACTTTCTTCCGTTTTAAAGTTGGTTGAAAATACGACACCGTTACCTACCCGGTGTTGCAAAGGAATCTGCCAGCGCCAACCCGCATCTAAAGCGATTGAACGGGTGTAAGGCACGGCGGGTCTGTGTGATTCTGTCTGTACTGCGTAGGCGGCGTTGGCAGGTAAACACTCACTCCAGTCGTTATAACCCACACCAAGTGCGTCACCTAATAGTAGTGATCGAAAACCCGTGCAATCGATGAATAAGTCACCTTCCAGGAGCTGACCTGACTCGAGTGTCAAAGAGTCGATGTAGCCGCTCTCGGAATTCAGATTAACAGAATCGATTTTTCCCTCGACGCGAGTCACACCATGCTTTTCAGCAATGGCACGTAAGAACTGGCCGTAAGCCGCGGAGTCGAGATGGTAGGCGTACTGTAATTGGTGTTCTTTCGTATGGGCAAACTTTCCCATCGCTGCAGCCATCGTTTCTGGACTATACTCAGCAAAATCACGCGCCATTTTTTGTTCTTGAGCGCGTACCCAGAAATGATGAAAACCAGCGGCCCAGCAGGATAGGCCCGTCTTGCCAAATGAATGGAAGTAGGTATGTCCGAGTCGAGTCCAGTTTTCGAAGGCTATGCCAAGTTTATAAGTGCCGTTAACGGCTTTCAGGAAGTCCGCTTCATAGATATTCAGTAACTGGTGAATGGATAGTAATGAGGGTACAGTTGCCTCCCCAACGCCTACCGTGGGAATCGCATCAGACTCGACTAGAGAAATATCCAGTCTCCTGCCAATAGTGGCTGCTATGGTTGCCGCGGCCATCCAGCCCGCTGTACCACCACCGGCAATGACGATTTTAGTTACCAGATTCTCATCAGACATATTATTTCAAATTATTTAACAACTGTTTACGTATCTTACGAGCGGTATTTTCATTCATATCCATCAGGCGCTGTTTTGCCCCCTCTGGAAGATGTTCATAAATATCTGCAGGCTGGTCGAATACATAATGATTCAGTAGATTCTGCCAGGCATTTCGCTGGCGATCGGGCAGCTCTCGTAAAGTCATCATGGCATGTAATAACACCTGATTAGGTGCACCGAGATAATCCGGAGTGTCACGCCACCAAAAATTCACTAAACCATTGACGTCGCTCAGACTCTCCACATGATGCCACCACATGCTCGGGATATAAATGGCATCGCCGGGTTGTAGTTCGGTTGTCAACGCAGCCCCTATTGCCGTTTCATACTTCGGAAATTTATCCAGATCCGGTGCATTCACATCGACCATACTTATTTGCTGACCACCAGGCGTCAGGTCAATTGGTCCGACATAGAGATTCTCGAGTTGTTCGGGTGGAAAAAGTGTAAATCTTCGCTTGCCAATGATGCAGCAGGCAATGTTATCTGGGAAATCGAAATGGGGCGCGATACGCGATTGATTACCCAGCCAGATGCTTTTGCGAATCGGGCTGAAATCGATGGCTAGATCGTTATGCTCCAAAAATCCCGGCAATGTCTCGGGTATTTCCAGAGAACCAAGATAATAGGTCGGGTTCTCATGAGATCCAGAAATTTCCAGAATCTTGTTAAGTGCATCATCGAGATACACTTTTGACTGGATAAAGTTAAAGCCATCGACAGCCTCATTGTAGAAAATACGGCCAGAGGTCTCAGGTTCTGCCAGAAAGGCCCTTACCGGCTGTTTATCATAGAAACTCAAGAGGTAGTCGACAGCAACCGTAGCCGATTTATTCGCAGCCTTGACGACTGGCCAGTGTTTAACCAGACCGCGTAATACCAGTGGCGTATTTAAACCGAAGACATCGGTGGGTATGACGCCAGACTCACAGGATCGTTCAGCAATCGGGCTGGCACTGTGTTCAGTCATCAGGTATCAGTCAAGTTTAGCATTTCTCATATCGACCAGATTACCGAGATTCGACATAGATGCCATGATCATGGTGATTGGGATCAGTAATTTTTGTTGATTCAGTTCTCCGAGTGCTTCAGCAGACAAGGCCTCAAACTTATCATCTGCGATCGTACTGAACCCAACGAGTTCGAATTTAGAGCCATCTTTTAATGTGATGGCAATGGTAGATGGCTCGAGCAAATCATGTTTTTTGAGCGCTTGTGCCAGTAGCTCATTTTGGGCATTTCCGACATCCATCGATTCCAGCATCTTAATCACCTTCTCCAAATACGGCGTATGAGAGCCGTCTTCGTTGAACACTGCTTCACCCTCTTCAGTATTCACTCTGGGATGTTCAGGATCAAAGGTAATGACATGTGCTCTCTCATCTGAATCAGGCTGCTGTTGAAAACCAATTAAAAATGGCTGCCGCTTGACCATCACCGGAAGATAGCGGGCATTCCAGCCAGATTCGTCCAGGAATAGATTTTCCCTCTCTTCAAAACCATATAGCGCAATAGGAAATGTCTTGTCAGACTCTTTGTCTTGATAGATGAGTATTGGATAGTGAGACATCACCAAACGAAACTCAAATGGGAAGGTCATCGAGAACATGATGTTATCGCCAAGTTCCGCGCTTCGAGTCTGGTTTATTTTTATTTTTGAATGTTCAATATTATTCAGTAACTGATAGGAATTCATTATTGTGCCCTACTGCTCCAACTCCGCCTGATATCATGCAATAGCTGCCTGTTCGTCGGGAGGTGTTGATACAGCTTTTGTTGTTCAACATCTTTTTTGTTCTGTAATTTCGCCATATGTTCACGTTCGCGATCGGCTAGACGTCTAGTCGCAAGGCTATTTACTGTAGAATAGTTCATGCCATATAAAATATATTGATAACTGCATGGCGGAAACATAGATTCTGCCACTTCGATATCAGCATGCCAGGGAGCCCTGTGCTTCCAGATTGCCAACGCATCTTTGAGCGAAGCTGGAATTGTACTTTCATGGCGATGATTTAACCAGTAATTACTATCCGTCCGTTGTGAAAGGACATAATGTAGCTTGATAAAATCAATGATATTTGACCAGTGCAAATGCATACGCTGATTAAATTTTTGCGCCAGCGAAGGCATATCAGTAACTGTGGCTGGAAGGTTGTTGGTGAGAAATTTCGCTGAGAATTCAATCAGTACCATCGCCGTTGCTTCTAAAGGATCAATAAACCCAGCAGATAAGCCGATAGCGAGACAGTTACCCTTCCAGAATGTCTGACGATGTCCCGGATCGATGTTTATCTTATTGGCTCTCAGTTCAGCTAAATCAGCGTGAGGCATATGCTGTTTTAGGTAAGACTCTATGGTGGCATATGCCTGTGATTCATCGCCATAGGCACTGGAATAAACAATTCCAACACCACGCCGTGTTGGCAATCCGATGTCCCATATCCAGCCGTTCGCATGGGCTGTTGCATGGGTGGTTGAATTGATATCAACCATCTCATTAGCATGTGGAACCTGGAAGGCTATGGCACGGTCATTAAACAACGTATTCTGGTAACTTTCGAAGGGAATTTCGAGATGTTGGCCCAGTAACAGCGACCGAAATCCAGTGCAATCAATAAACAAGTCGCCTGTAATCGTTTGTTTATCGGAGGTACTAATCGAAGAGATATTGCCCTGTTCATCCAGTTGAACACGCTCTACATCCGATAGGATATGATCCACTCCCAAATGGGTCGTTGCATGCTTTTGTAATAACGCAGCAAATTTCCCTGCATCAAGATGATAACCATAATTGACGACATTGGCATACTCTGGTGTGTTGGCCTGCTTAGGTGCAAGGTGTCGATCACAGACGCCAACCTGAGTCGATACAAATGCATCGAATGGAACATCGGACTTGGCATCGAGCCAATGATCAACAATATTGATGTCATTGTATCCAATGGGTAATGAGAATGGATGGTAGTAGCTTTCGCCTTGGCCTTTACTCCAATTGATAAAGCGTGAACCCTGCTTAAAACTGGCATCACACTCGGCGATGAACTGTGCCTCGGATATACCAATACGACGCAAGGTAGCCGCCATCGTGGGCCAGGTGCCCTCTCCGACACCAATCGTTTTGATATTAGGCGATTCGACCAGCTTAACTGAATACCCTGATGTGGTATCGAAATGTGCAGCCAGAACAGAAGCCGTCAACCAACCTGCGGTTCCTCCGCCGACGATTACTATGTCACTAATTAACGATTTCATTTGGCCTAAAAATTAAAAACTCACCATAGCAGTCATCGCCATGGTGAGTTTCATTATGCTATAGGACTATTCTCAGAAGCTATAGCGGAATCCAAGATTATATCTTGGTCCGGTCTGAGTTACGCCAGCCATTTGATAGTAATCACGTGCATATCCACGCGTGGTTGCATCAAACAGGTTGATCGCTTCGAAGAAGAAGGTCAAGCCGTAATCATAGTCATAACTCATGTTCAGATCGAACTGTTCATAGGCATTGACATAACCTGGCTGCGGTCCTCCGACAAATGACTGCCAGGTATCACGCCAGTTGTATGCCAGACGAACCTGTATGCCATCCTGATCATAATAAGCGATAACATTGCGCGTATCACTCAGACCAGCTACCGCAAATTGAGTTTCATTTCTAAAGCGGTCGAATTGCTGCTCAGAATCTACAAAGGTCGCGTTGATAATGAATCCAAATCCGGTATCCTCGAAATCATGCTGTAACGCAATCTCCCAACCATCAATCTCATATTCTTGCTCCGAGTTGATTGTGGTGGAAAGGTCAAACGTTGCGGGTGCATCTCGACCGACGACACCAGTGATGATGCCATTGACCGCATCAACTCCAGGCGCTCCGGGGCGATTTTCAAAGATCCAATCACGAATTTCCTGGTTAGATGGTGTACCACCCAGCGCAGCAATCGCATCCGTAAATAGCGGGCCGAATCCTGGGAAAGCCAGGTCTGGGAAAATCGCCTCATCTTCAAGTACCGTATTGGTGATGAAATTCGAGACCGTCTTATCGAAGTAGCCAATCGAGAAATAACTAGCATCGCTATAGTACCACTCGTAAGACAAGTCAATATTATCTGACTCGTATGGCAGTAGTCCTGGGTTACCAATACTACCGGTTGCCCGATACAGGCCGGCGCTATTGTACTGAATGAAGTTAGCGATGTTTAAGCTGCCAATTAATGATCCATAGCCCGCTCTGGCAATGGTTGTGCTGTATGAAGCACGAACCTTCATATCGTCACGAATATCCATATCAAAGTCGATACTCGGCAATACATTATCATAGGATGCGGTTAGGCCGGATGGTACCTCCGTGCCATCGTCACGGGCTATCCACTCAGTGGCCGCCACCCATTCGACTCTAACGTAGTTTCTCGAAGCCGAACTGGATAGAACATCAGTCTCTTCCCAACGCAATCCGGCAATCAAATTGAATGGATAATCACCAATGTCACCGATCAGGTTGTATTGGATGTAGAGTGAGTTAGTTTCTTCGAGGAAGTTATTGCCAAAGCCCTGATCAAAGTCTGGGCAGAAGCCGTTGCCACAGGACCCGAGTGGGTTACCAGCGTCAGGGGCCAGGTATAGTGGGTTACTAGGATCGAGCGACTCCAGAAATGCGGCTCGCGCTGCAACTTCCGTATAGTCAAATGTGAAGAAATTGTTATTAATCAAGCCACCGGAGTTGAATGCATCGAATACTCCCGACAGGCTTGCGGGCGTCATCAAATCAGTCATCGTACCGAGCGCACTGGCCTGTTGTCTTCCCCAGGTATTACGCTGAACCAGGCTACTTGCTTCGAAGTTAGCGACCTTGGACACGGCTGCCCCAAAGTTGACTGTCTGATCCGCATCAATTTCCCAGGTACCTGAAAATTGCGTCTGTTCGATATTCATCTCGGCCCAGAAATTCTGGAACACACTACCAGTTAATCGCATATCATCTGGCGATAATGGATCACTGGCCGTTGTACTGGTCACAGGGATGTCACCACTAAAATCAATAATGGTCGTTTCACGACTCTGACCTCGTAATCCTGCGACAGTCAGATTGGATGCAGATCCTCTGATTAGGTCATTAGGTTCACGCTTTGAGTCCGATTCATGATGGTCGAGACTCAAGGTCAGGCCGTCAGCTACTTCATACTCGAGATTTAAACCGATAGAATTCATTTCATTGCGAGATGCACCACCACCCGCTGCGTGTGGGAAGTCCGGCTCGCGGTTGTCTTCACGATAAATCAGTGGCGTCACTATGGGGCCGTCTGACCAGACTGCCTCATCTGGAGATTGAGCAACCCAGAATGATACATCATTAAAGCTATTAGAAACTTCTTGCTCAGCATAGGTCCAATCGAGAGTAATTGTGAATTCTGGCTCTGGTTGATACTGTAAGGTGACCTGAGTGTTAGTACGCGTTCTCTCTACTTCAGACAAGCTGTATACAATGTTTCGAGGAATCGCGATGATGTCACCATCTGATGGTAGATTCGTCATACGACCATTATCTGGAATTGCCGATGCTTCTACCTCAGACCAGAAGTTTACGCTGGCACCCTGCGCTCCGTTATTTCGCTCCTGAATACTGGTGACCACGGCAACGCCGAAGGTATCATCCAGGAATGTATCGCTGTAGATACCTGAAAATTCAGGGGTCCATTTGTCGCCGGTAATGGTCGAGGTGTCGTTTACAGCCTTCAGTCCAAAACTGGCGTTAAGCCCAGGTGCCTCCAAGGGCTTAACAGATTTAATATTAATGGTTGCACCGATACCACCCGTTGGGACCGAAGCGCGACCTGTTTTATAGACTTCAACACCAGCGACACCCTCTGCCGCCAGATCACCGAAATCAAATGAACGACCAAGACCTGAGTTAGTCGGTAATTGACGACCATTTAGGGTTACCAGGTTAAAGTCCGCACCAAAACCACGTACCGTGACTCGAGAGCCCTCGCCATTAACACGGTCAATTGAAACACCCGTGATACGTTGCAGGGATTCCGCCAGGTTGGTATCTGGGAATTTACCAATATCTTCCGAGTTTATTGCATCAACAACACCTGCTGAGAGACGCTTCGTGTCCATCGATTTCATCAAACTGCCACGGATACCTGTGATGACGATCGTACCCTCGTCTTCAAATTGCTCTTCAGCCGCCGGTGCGCTGTCTTCAGCAAACTTTTGCTCTTCTGCTTCATCTGCATAAAGAGGACTCATGATAGTCGCGCCCAGAGCTATAGATATTCCTTTAGCGATTGGACTCTTGAGAAGATTTTTCTTTTGCATGGTTAGTATGACCTTGATCGTGTTGTTATAGGTTTTTTCAGCATCAACCATCGCATAGGAGAGCGGCAAACAGAATAGTGTTGCGATGAGTTGGTTTCGTCTTGCGATAAAGTGGAAGATAAATTGTGTTCCACTTTGAATGTTGCCTTTAAACAGCTGTAATAGCGGTAATAATTAGCTATTTCAGGATATCAGTCTGTTATTGAATCTGCTCCAGACACGCACGATAATTTCGGCTAACTTTAAGGGACGTTCCCTCTTCTGTATAGAGTAAAGCTTCACCTTTGGCCAGCTTTTCTATCTTTGTCACCTTGTTGAAGTTCACCATGGTTGATCGATGTATTCGTTTGAAAAACGGCATCGACAACTTCTCTTCTAAATTTTTCATCGTACTGCGTATGATATGTGTCATGCCATTTGCGTGCACACACATGTAATCACCTGCCGCGTCAATCCACTCAATATCTTCGTAAGGGATTAAATTGGTCGTCCCTGAGTCACTAACGGCCAATTTCCCATTACCCAGCATAGAGTTGTCCTCAGCCATGCCACTACCATCAGAATTAATATGATTTACAGCTCTGAGTAATTTATCTTTCTCGTTCATCAACTGCTCGGATGATTTACGTTCATACGCTCGCTGAACAGCCTCTTTCAGTCGATCAAGATCAATAGGCTTGAGAAGATAGTCGACGGCATTCAATTCAAATGCTCTTACGGCGTAGGCATCATAGGCTGTGGTAAATATGATCATAGGGGTCTGATCAGACTGTAATAGGTTGATTACCTCAAAACCTGATAAACCCGGCATCTGAACGTCAAGAAACACGACATCAGGTTCCTTTTTCAATATCGCCTGCAGAGCCGAGATTCCATTGCTACAGGTCTCAACAACATCGACTGTCGCTATCTTACTCAAATGAGAATGCATCAGATCCCGTGCGAGTGACTCATCATCGACCACGATCGCAGTTAACTCATTCATGCGCAATCTCCTTGGCGAGCATCGGCAGCTGTATGGTTACTTTAAAGCCACCCAGCTTCGATTCAGAGGTCTTGAACACGAAGTTATCGTCATATATTACAGACAACCTTTCCTGTGTATTCTTGATTCCAATTCCTGTGTGTTTAGTCTGGGAATTATTGGATTTATTCGTTTCACAGCCGGAGTCTTCCACGGCCAAATTCAAAAATTCGCCCTGTCTTTGTGCGGTTACCCGGATGACACCGTTCTCGATCGATTGTGCAATGGCATGCTTAATGGAGTTCTCAACGAGTGGTTGCAGCAAGAAGATAGGAATATCTATCTCCAAGCAGTCATCTGCAATATCCATTTCTAAATTCAATCGATCGCCAAAGCGGGTTTTCTCAATATCAAGATATCTTTGCAGAGTCTCCAACTCTTGCTCAAGAGGGATCAATATGTCATTGCCAAGTTTCAAAGATGAACGCAGGAATGCACTCAACTGAGTCACCATTTTCTTAGCTTCATCCGGAGAATTAACATCAATCAGGGCATAGATAGAATTTAAGGTATTAAACAGAAAGTGC
Organism: Enterobacterales bacterium; assembly: GCA_965250035.1. Taxonomy (GTDB): domain Bacteria; phylum Pseudomonadota; class Gammaproteobacteria; order Enterobacterales; genus CAXRAF01. The sequence goes on from OZ252282.1 coordinate 1,897,362, forward strand.
GGGTTGAGTTGATAACTCAGGAACTTTAACTTAGCTAGTTTTGCCTGATTCTCAGCCTCGCTACGCTTGAAGCGCTGGTGCTGCTTATCCGCCTCCATCTTGAGGAGATTGCGATGTTCATCCTGTAGCAAGGTGTAGTACTTTACGCCATGGTAGAGTGCCGCCCAGGAAATAAAGATAAAGAATGAGGAATAGATCCAACCACCATAATCTGACATTGCGATGTACTGCGCTGTCATCGTTTGATAAGCCTCAATACTCAACAAGGTCCAAATGACAGACAACATGGCTGCGCTTAGTAGAACTAACAGGACACGTATGATGATCGGTTTCGACCAGAGTTTTGCGTAGATGAACCGTAGCGGCAACGTCAATATTATGCCCAAACCGGCACGAACGGCATTATAGGCAAGGTAGGTAAAGGATAACTCATTATAGAACAGAGTCAGGGTCAGGCTGCTGACAATAAAATAGGCGCCCCATCCGAGCAATTGTAAAATCCAGAACAGTGATTGCTGACTCTGAGTTGCCAAATCAAATTGCTGGAAAAATCGACTCTGTAAAAAATTATTTGTCATACTCAGTACTAAATTCATTGTAACTGCCCTGACCTATTAGTGAACCCGACGTTCAACACATGAGTCTCGCAGTACTAATTTCGGTGTGAAAGAACGTATGACTTCCAGTTCCTGCTGATAAACGTTCTTGAGCACCCACTTTGCTGCCATAGCAGCCATCTCTTCGATGGGATATTTAATTGTCGTAAGTCTTGGATAGAGATAACTAGCCAGGTTGATATCATCATACCCCATGACCGAGACCTCTTCTGGAATCTGGCATCCCGCTTCCCTGATTCGTGTCAATACACCAGAGGCCATCTCGTCATTGGCGCAGACGATAGCAGAAAAATGCTGTCCAGATTCTAGTAACTGTTCAACAGCTGCAATTCCTGATTCTCTGGTGAAATCCCCTTCATAATAGAGGGCGTCATTAAATGGTACGCCCGCCTCTTCCAGCGCCTTCTTATGTCCACTGAGACGATCGGCTGTGTCTGTCTTCCATATCAGGCCGGTGACGTAAGCAATGTCCCTGTGACCCAACTCGAGCAGGTGTTTAGTCGCGATGTATCCACCATGTAAGTTATCCAATGTGATACATTGCTCAGCGATTTCGTCAATATATCGATTGACCAGAACAAATGGCACTTTGCGTTTGTTTAGTTCGATTAGGTACTCATCGCTAACGGCTTCAACATGTAGAATCAGGGCATCACATTGTCGTCTTATCAGCGCCTCAATCCCTTGTTTTTCACGTTCCAGATCAGAGCGCCCAGATGTGATCAGACCTTGTTTGTTTGCCAGATGGAGTTCTTCATTGATCCCCGACATCATCGGGCCATAGAAGGGACCGGTTAATTCAGATACCTGAATTCCGACGCTGTTAGTGAGTTTCGATGCCAGAGATTGTGCAATGCTGCTCGGACTGTAGCCGAGTTGTGTCATCGCTGACATGACTTTTTCACGCGTGCTGGGGCGGACACTCTCGCTGCCATTAATTACCCTGGAAACTGTCGCCATCGATACCCCTGCTTCGCGACATACATCATAGATCGTTGCCATCAGAACAATCCTCGCGCGACTAGCTGCTGCTTAAATACAAAAGCCCTCACGCGTCTAGCACCCGCATTAGGCCAGCAAATTTAAGGCAGAAAATAGCTAAGCTCGCCGATTTTTTCTCGGAATGCGATGGAACGGTTGTTTCACGAGACGAGATAGCCATGTTAAGCATTTAGCTCCTTGGTTAATTTTTGTATATTAATAGGTGTAACCAGCAATGTAAGCGCTTACATAAGTTAAAGGAGTCTTGGGTCAAGATCAACATTTTTCTATATTTTTGCGGCCATTAATACCGCTGCGACCATGTAAACGAGCGATTTGATATGCATAAGTTATTGATATTAAAGATTTTAATTATCTTCTCAATTTTAACGCCAATTGCCGCTGACGATCATCATGAAAAATCGAATGACATATTATGGGAAATCGATTTTTTTGATGATTTTGACAGCTTCAATGAAGAGAACTGGCAGGACCAAATTTTATGGGTCAATAACGAAGCCCACTGCTATGTGCGTGACAATCAGTATGGTACGCGCGAGGTCAGTGAGGGGACACTGAAATTAAAGGTCATCAATATTGGTCAGGAAATTGATTGCGACAACATGGATAAATATGGCAAGAAGCATCCTCCTACAAAATATGTTGCCGGTCGAATAGCATCGAAGAATCTTAAGGAGTTTGTTGGTGGCAAGTGGACTGCCAGAATCAGAATTCATGACCCTGGTCAGAACGGTATGTTTCCGGCCTGGTGGTTACTCGGTGCACGTAACAATGAGCCCCCGGTACAGGAACCGGATGAAACCGTTTGTTGGCCACTCTTGGGATCTGGCGAGGTAGATATCTTCGAACATCATGGCGAAGGGGGGCCGGGACACTATGCTGTTCGTGTCATTAAATCCCAGGGAGAGTGCGATAAAGGTGACTGGCTTACACCACAGAAAGTCGTCGATGCTGATATCAGCGACTGGCATGAGTACTCAGCTGAGTGGTCGGGTAATGACATCATTTTTCGGATGGATGGTAAGGAAGTGCATCGCAATGTTGGATACGCCAAGGATCTACCAGAGCCATTCTTTGCCATTTTAAATTTCGCAAAAATTAATGATGCCCCGATGGAAGGCGAATGGGTCATGGAAGTTGACTGGGTAAAACACGAGAAGACCAAGTAGTGAACAATGGACAGATTGAACAGGCTACTTAAATACATCGTCACTTCCTCACTGGTAATTTTGGGATTATCACTTACGTCACTGCGAGTTCATGCTGAGGCAATAAAAGTCGAAATAATCCTGAAAGATGGTAGCTATAGTTTATACAGGGGGGGTAAGCCATACCCGATCAATGGCGCTGGTTATACTCAGGATGACTTATCTGTGTTGAAACAACATGGGGGAAATTCCATCCGCACCTGGGCAACCTATCGGCCCGATGGCGCATCCATGATCGATTTCCTTGATGAGGCACATGCCCTGGGAATATCCGTATCACTTAATTTACCCGTGCCTGCTGCGCGATGGGGTGATGATTATGGGGACAAGGCTTTCACTGACAAGTTGATGGCGAAATTGAAGGCGGAGGTGATGAAGTTTAAAGACCACCCTGCCCTGTTAACCTGGTTTATTGGTAATGAATTGGATCACGCAATTGAGGACTTCCGGATATACGATTTTGTAAATGACGTTGCAGAAATGATCAAAGAGATCGACCCGAATCACCCAACCACTACCACACTCACTGGCTTAAATGAAAAAGTGCTCAGTGAAGTCAATGCTCGCGCTCCGGCACTGGACTTTGTCAGTTTTCAAGTCTATGGCCAGATTCATAACCTTCCGCAATTCATCAAAGAACAAAAATACGCCAAGCCCATAATGATTACCGAGTGGGGTGCAATAGGCTTCTGGGAAATGCCATCGACGAAATGGAATGCCCCATTGGAGATGAACAGCTCCGCCAAAGCGAAAAACTATTATGAGAGTTATCAGAAAATACTCGCTGTAAGTGACATCCTGATAGGTAACTATGTTTTCCTCTGGGGTCAGAAGCAGGAACGAACGCCGACCTGGTTTGGTTTGTTCACGGATAAAAACGAGAAGACTGAGGCTATCGATGTAATGACTAGGCTTTGGACCGGTGACTGGCCAGAGAATCGTAGTCCACAGATTAAGGCGTTTACTCTTGATGGCAAAATAGACAAAGCGGAAATCAGGCTGACGTCAGGTCATACATATCATGCGGTTATTGAGTCGTATGATCCTGATAAAGATAAATTGTCTTACCGCTGGGAGGTCAAACCGGAATCAGATTCCGATGCCAAGGGCGGTGACTTCGAAGAGGATATTGGTAACATCTATGATGCAATCGGTGTCCGCAAGAACAATAGCGTTCAGGTCATCGCGCCCGATCAACCAGGTGCATACCGATTGTTCGTTTATGTGAGTGATGGCCAGGGACACGTAGGCCATGCCAATATCCCTTTCTTAGTTACCACTGACTAAGCACTTGCAATAGCAAACATTATCGAGAGTAAGGCAAATATCGTCAGCGCGACGAAATAGACCAATATAAGTATTAACGTCTTTGGAATGACTAACCAATAGGTCTGGTCATAAACAACCTTCTGAGCCCGCGCCAAGTAAATGGGCAACACAATGCTCAACGCCGAGAATCTAACATCAAAATGTGTCAGACCGTAAATGATTAGAATCATCATCATTAACCAACTCTGAAAATGAAGACAGAATATTAAATGGTCGAAATATAACGCTTTTTTGAATAAATAAAATAACTTTAAAATGAGCGCAACGACCGGCAAAAACAGAATCAATGCATGAGGAACTAATTCCTCAAGCTCTTTAAAAATGCGATTAATCACCATTTGCGGATCTTGGGTTTTCAGTGATTCTAAATTGTCACTCATGAAACCCTTGAGCCATTGTCCGAATATCGGATCATTTTCATCAAAACGAATTAAACTAAAATAGGGTTGGCCCGGAACGGGTTCTTCTTTGCCAACCAATACGTTGCCAAGGTAGACATTTTGTTCTCGAACATCTGGGGTGGGGATTTCAAATACAAAGAAAAAGATAAGACTGATTACCAGATACATCCTGATCGGTGGAAGGATTGAGACGCGTTTGCCAACGATAAACTGCCAACTCAGGTAGCCCGGCTTTAGTAACAAATGGAGGATACTGCGATAAAATTTCGAATCGAAGCGTAAGACATCCTCTGTCGCCTCAGCAAGCATATGCAGAAAAGTTCCTCGTCTGCCCTTTGCCGCTTGACCACAATTTGAACAATAGGGGCCCGTTAATTCAGTTTCACAATTAGTGCAGGTTTGATTCATATTCAACCGGTCGATCCAATCAATTTTTGCAAATGATATTACTTAATCAGGACAGCTGTCTATTTGCAGTGTAACCACTGAATTGGCTGGTAGTGTCAATTCAGCCACCATATCAGCAAGCTTCATACTGAGTTCAACGGGCTTCTTGAGGGTATTGAGTATCTGTACGGCGATAATATTATCATCGTTGATCGTGGCACAGGCATGGACCGCATCATCGCTCAAGCCGGGAGATAGCAGACATGTCTCGATGGCATGGTCACACGGTCTAATTGTCCTGCTAATTTGCGCCAGCACATGATAAATCGGGGTGTAGTATACCTCCTTTGATAGCGTGTCTATCATGATGGGAGCGCCGCAAAAGTTGCCCACATGATTCGGGCCTCCCTCTGCATCCAGAACAATATTCCAATCAATCCAACCCGACATCCAGTGATTGAAGCTGACGATGATGTTCCTGGCATATCGATGCACTGGTGTATACATCGGGTGATCATCTGCATTAGCCCAGACCGCAGTATAGGCCCAGTCTGTGGCGTTTTCATTCCACCAGAAAGCATCATTCGCAAACCAATCTGACTCCTGATAACCTGCGGGATCTAAAATACCCTCGGATGCTGGTTTGCCAAGGTCATCAATACAGCCTTCTGTATGTATTATGTCAAATTCAGGGTACTTCGTATGAACGGCATCTAGCGTGTCTTCATACACTTTTACGGTACTTTCATACCAATGAACCGCAATTCCATAGACATACTGGGCGGCATCTTGATCGGTCAGAATGGCATCTGCCCATTCTTCCATTCCATCGCGATTCTGATCATAAATCAGGAGCTTAACGTCGTTATAATCCGCATCACTGAGTGCGGGACCAAGGAAATCTTTGATGAAGGTACACTGACTCTCTGGTGTGAAATTCATACTCTCCCATTGACCATTATTGCCATGGGGCTCATTAACGGGTGTAAGACCAGATATTTCTACGCCTTCACTGGCATAAGCATCGAGGTAGCGTATCAGATAACTGGCATAGGTAGCCTGATGCTCTGGCTTTAGCTCACCCCCGGTACCAATGATGCCCTTTTCATAGTCAGCCTTGATGTTCCAGTCGTTAATGGTCTTCATCCAGTAAGGCGCGGTCCAGGCGGATGCAATGATATTCAGCGTCTCATCGCCCTGGCTTTTTTTAATCTCATTGGCTGCTTTGATCATCGGTAAGAGTGTGAATGATGGGTCTAGCAGTTCGGGAAACCTTTGCTGATCAAATGGTGCCAAGTCAGGCGCTATTGTGAAGTGTTCAAGTTCAGAATCATCGGCAACATCGGCAAATGAATACTTGCCATCCACGCAAAAATCACACGCACCAATGTGGGTCCTGGCGAGTGGGAAGTTGGCCCCTTCTTGCGCGTAAATCGCACGCATAACCTGAGTTCTAACGTCGAGATCAAGGTGGGCTAAAACGAAGGCAGATGATTGTGTGAACGATGTACCAATCCCCTGCATCTGTTGTTTCGTGCGAAGTGGAAAAATCTCAAGTATCGTAGTTGATTGCGCCTCAGAATTGCTAAAACTAATCGGGGGGAGTGATGCCTGCTTGAGTCCAGCTTCTGAGGTAGCCGTTATCTGAATAATCGTTGGCGAGTAGTCCGTCCTCATTGATACCTCATGACTGATATGTCTCTGTAGAGACTTAACGATGAACGCCTAGAGTAATTCAGGATAATCGGCGCGCATTACTTTTTTCGGCTTTCTGTCGATAGTGAACAAGCCCCAATGCTTCTCAGGCTCCATTGGATCGGGTGAGCCTTTCCACACCTCATCGAATGCTTCGAACACAAAACACAAAATTTGCTCTTTGTTACACCACGCCATCAGATCATGATAGTAGGTTTGTTGGCGCTGCTCACAAACATTTTCTGGTTCAATTCCACGGCCATTGGAATTTGTGGTCCAGCCAGCTTCTGTGATTACCACGGGGGTGTCAGGATACAACTTTGCCACGTCATAATAATTTTGCTCTGTCACTTTTATCGCATCTTTGATTTTCTTATATTCCCATACCGGATAGGTATGTATTGAGATAAAGTCGACCACCTCTGCCAAGGGTTTTAATTTATTCAGCCAGGGCACATAATTTTCACAAAACGTCACCGGTTGGCGAGTTGCTCTTTGAATTTTTTTTACGTACTCAATCACACGACTCACAGGAACATAATGGTCAGTCCAGTCAACGGTTGCCTCATTTCCCGCGGAGAGCGAATGAATAATATCTGTGTAGCGATTCGCCAGAAATATTAATTTCTGAATCATCGCCTCGTTTCGTAATCGATTCCGTTCAAGTTCATCCTGCGTGTAGGAACCACCTGATGCCCAGGGACAGCCATAATTATTCATCTCGGCACCAATGTATGCACCCAGCATGACTTTCATGTCCAGTTGTTCTTTCTCGATGACATTCAAGACCATCTGGCCATGCTGATCACAGTCATATAGGCGGATATAGCGCCATTTCTTTTGCAATATCAGGAGGTCTTCCTTGATTTGCTCGTATGTCGGATAGGATTGGCCAGGTACCTGGCCTTCACGGAACCCTGAGTAACAAATCGCTGGTTCATAAGCGATCTGATAGCGATCGAGTGCATTCATCAGGACTGATATTTCAGGTTTTCATTCATATCCCACAGTCCCCAATAGGCACCGACATCCCCCTCTGCACCGACTTTCCATGCCTCATCAAACGATGAGAAATAGAATATTTCAATATCTTCGGAAGAAGACCAGATTTGGGTATCTATGAAGTACTTCATCGCATTGACCGCAGAAGGCTCGGCACCATAGAACAGAGCACCCTGACTAGGCCAGCCGGTTTCAGTAACGATAACCCGTTTGCCACCACCGGCTCGTACACAACGGTGATACATGTCTTTCATGTATGGAAGTGCATAATTTAAATTACACCCTTCCCAATATGGATAGAGGTTTGCCAGAATGACATCACAGGCATCGGTAATTTTGGGGCAGGCCTCGAATTCATAATACGCATCAACATAACCCACCTCATGATCTGGACAGGCTGCCTTGACACGGTGTATGTATTCGATAATTTGCGCTTCGGTTAACTCCTTGCGATACAACACCTCATTCCCCACAGCCAGGATATCGGCAACTCCCTCCTGCGCTAGCTGGATTAGTGCATTAATTTCTTCCTCGTTTTTCTCGAGATCCGAACTTAACCAGGCACCAGTCAGACACTTCATGCCCAATTCGTGAGCAATCCTTGGAATATGTTCATTTCCTTCGGTCGTTGAGAACGAGCGAACCCAGTGAGTATATGGCTCCATGATTTCTAGTCGCCGGCGTACTTGTGCTTCAGTGAGGATATCGCCGGGTTGTTGACCTTCCACATAGGGGCTGAAACACAGCCCATGCATGCCGCCTTCCATTGCCGTATTGAACATGTCTCGTAATTCATCGTAAGTCTTTGACGAAATATCAACGCCAGATAATGATAATACGTGCTTATCGCCTCTTGATCGCGCGCCCATAATTTAACTCCCCTGCCATGCCAATGACACGGCCACGTTTATTTGTTTAATCTCGCCCTTTCTTTCAAACAGCGAACGACAAAGATCTGCCGGAACCTTATTCCCGGATAGCTCAATCACATCGCCGGCTGTTTTATGTACTGATATTTGCCATTGGTTGGCAAGGCTAAAAATAATTGGTACCTGACACAGGTTAAACGCCAACTGTCCCTGCTGGAGTTGGATGACATTCGCATTTCCCTGTACATCAACGAACTCGACTGCTACCGCCTCTTCCAAAAATTCATTCTGATTAATCAATCGCATATCGAACTGGATTTCACCCTGTCTGATAAACAATCCCAGTTCCCCTAAGCGAGAGATAATATCTTCCTTCACCTGTCCCGTCATACCGGGTTGCTTGACACCACCATCACGCACAGTATGTGAGTAGGCATCTGTCGGGAACGCACCATACAAGGCAGGTGATTTAAATAACCCAATGCCCGCCTTGATTTCATAATAGTGCGCCTTAATTTGTGCCAGGATGCTGTTGTCAGAACCATCCTCGCAGGCTGTATAGAATGACTCATTCACAGCCAGCAGTAGCTTAGACACCATATGCCAATAGATACTGCCAAGCCCCTCATAGGCATAGAAGGTGCCTGAGCGACCGGTAAACGACTGGTGGTCGAACATGTCTTCATAGACTGCCAGGATCTGCTCTCGTTCCGATTCAACCAGCGCACCAAATGCCTCCTTGTCCAGCGCATCCAACGCCTCGGCCAGATAGTCGGCATTATGGAACTCTGCAGAGAAATGATACTGACCTTGAGAATCGCTACGTACGATCGTATTCAACTTATCCGTGAGCAATTTCTGCATCAGCTCAGATCCTTCAACCGCCTCTGTAGGAATATTGTTCTTTTCATTGAAGCGAGCCAGTTCTCTATCAGGATATAGGAGGTAACTGTACTGATTCTCGCGGAACAGACGACTTGACTTCAGCGCATTGAGTACATCAAGACTCTCGGTGCCTGTCAAAAGTCCAGAACTCAGAACGGCGACCTGACCTTCCAGCATCTCATACAGGTAGCGGATGTTGACCTCGGACTCGCTGAAAGCTACCAAATTATAGGCATGATACAGACCATCTTCTCGTCGATTCGCACGAATTGAAGCATCGACACAGGGCAGGATCATACGCAGGAAATTGAGTAATTCCGATTTCTCAAGTGTCTTTCTGGCACCACTAAAGCCATTATTGTAGATATTCTCACGGTAGTCTGTCGCGATGGTTCCGAGGCCATCGATAACCAGCTTGCGTTGCTCAGGAGTCACTCCATGAGCTATTTTTCCTGCATGCTTAACAAACACCAGATGTGTCTGTTGTAGGAAATCCAGGACTTCTTCAGACAGGTTGAACTGCTCTGATGACATCGCTTTGAGTTGCTCAATCCAGAACTTGATAAATCGCCTGACATAACACAATGTCACAACCGAGACACCATTACCTACCAGTGCGTTGTTGGCATCATTCCATTCCGGGCGTTGAGTATTCATCCAGATGCCGGCATCGGGAATGAAATTACTCATCTTGGTGAGTAATGTTAGTAGGACCTTCTCGCAGAAATTGACACGAAAGACGCGGCCTTCTGCGTCTTTGATTAACTTCGCATCCGAACCTTCTGTCTTGGCAGCAGCCATGATCTGGTTATGCAACGCATCATCGAAATCAATCGTATTCTGCGGATCAATTACGGTTTCGGCATAGGTCTTCAGACGATAAGGCACATTGGCATAGGCAAAAATATCCTCTGCCATGAATTGTTCGATCTTACCTGGATGATAATGATCAGACAGCTCCAACAGTTTCTGCAGGTAGATGATCTGATGATCGCCCCAATAGCCAATGTAGGCCCATGGGTCATCCGGATCGGGATGTTCCCAATCGATACCATTCTTCATAATGCGGTATGGGTTGTAACCATCCGCGGTTGAGGCATTAAGAAACTTACAGATAATGTTCTCGATAAAATCTGGGAATGATAGGCTCAGCGCCTCCCAGTTCTGAAAAATGTCACGCCAGTTACCCTGATAATCAGAAACCGGTGAACCATCTTCATTCTTGGTGATGATAGAAAACTGGTTCCAAAGCCTGCTCGGATCGCCGTGCCGACGACTGAAGGTCAGTGGCAGGTACTCGTACCCGAGACGCATTACGTCGTAATTTTCTGTCGACTGACAATGTGCGATCAGTGTTTTATGCGAAAAACTCTGAGGCAACTCTGCGAGCCACTCTTGATAGCAGCCACTTAGACTGATATTGGCTTGATGAAAGAAACCAGCGAAGTCGTCGCGATCGATCTGATAGTTATCCAGATAGATACCACCTCGCATGATGTTATAGAGCGTATTTGAGAAATGGCGGCTGGCCGACAGCTCCTCACTGGTAGTCTGCAGGCCATCGGCGCTTGCAACCAGTGCTCTCAGACGTTGGGTCCCCCGCTGAATGTCAGCCTCAACATCGGCAATAATGTGACTATTATTTTGAATCTCAGTGTTTAAATCAGCCACCGCAGAAGCATTTTGATTTACTTCTGCGACTAAAAGCCAGTGCTTGTCTGCACCAGGCGCCAGGGAAAGTGTTGCTGACTGATAGTATGCCCCTCGTTTGCCCTTAACATCAGTTTCAGTACGTACCTCATGTCCAAGTGCGAAGGCTTGCCACTGGGTATCACTTAACTGGATAGTTGCATTTTCTAGTCCGGCACCCCACACAGTATTAGCACGCAAAGACTCACTCGGCTCAGCCTTATCGACAGGAATGGCACTGAGCATAATCAAACCAAGGTTAGCTGGCTGCAGTAATTCATTTTTTTTGTAGCCATCAAGCAAATTACTGTATTCATTCTGGAAGTCATAACCGGTTCCGGACGGTAACAGATTTGCGACACCATCCATTAGGGAAACGGATACCTGCTCATCTGAGATATTGCGCAAATAGGATTTACGTACGAAGCCATATTGATCCGAGTTATACCAGCCATAACTGAACAACAATCCAAGATCATGATTAATTTCTTCGAATATCAACTTGTTGCTATAGACGCTCTTGTAGATGTTTCGTTCGGTCTCGTAGATACCATCCAAATCTCTATTGAATGGTCGCCAAAGATTGACGCGATTATCCTTTTGTACGAGAAATTGACATTTGCTGCCTGTAATCCCGGCATAGTCATGGATCTTGTCATCCGTGTAATAGGGAAACAATGCATTATCGCGATCTTTTCGACCTGCTGTAAGTGAGCCATTACTGGATATGAACATCCAGTGATCTGACTGACTTACGATGGTCATAAAGAAGTCAGTCATTTGATCATAGTGACTGATACAGTAATATCGCTCGCCGTCGATGGATTTGAAGTTGCCCTGAACTTCCGGTGTACTGTTGATCAGTGTGGTGTCACCCATCCAGATTTGTTTAGTATTCATATTGTTCAGTTTCTTTATGCTAGGGGTCTAACGACCATTGTTGTGGTGAACAATCATCAGCGTGCTAAATGGGTTTTGTTATTGCAGCGGTTGTCTGATGCTTACCTCAAAGATTATTCATTTTAATAATTAGTATCTTCGAGCCTGAAGATTAGATTTGTACCATACAAATATCAATATAATAGCAGAGTAGATTCGATAAACCGGACTGATAGTAAGATACATGACCGCCTGATGAGATAATTCACCAAATATGGCTTCGGATAGCCCGGAAATACCGAATATTTAATGTCAATTCCGTTTACCTGCCAGTTTGGGCATCGTAAGATAAGCATAGATGATACATACTGATCTGCGTTGGTCTGGGGAGCGATCACGCACGACAAAATGGAATGCACATACTCGATGTCAAATTCAACAATAACATGTCTGATTGGTATTGATGCGGGGGCCAGTAAAACTATCGGTCGCCTGATCGATATGGGCGCTGATAGGACGCATGAAGCTCGAGCAGGCGCGGCCTCCTTGACCAATGATACAAATCTGGCTTGCAGAACTATTCACGATCTGATCAATGATCTTCTGGCACTAGCCCAGATTGATTCGAATCGGGTTTGTGTCGTTTGCGGCGCAGCGGGGGCAGAGAATCAGGCAAATTTGGAACAATTGAAATCATATCTTGCTGATCTGAACCTGGGTATGTTGATAATCAAAACGGATGCTTACATCTCACTAATGGGGGCGACATCGGGTGAGCCAGGTGTGGTTGTTGCGATTGGCACAGGTTCGGTCGCAATGCGCTGTGAATCGAATGGCACTATCACGCAGTTTGGTGGCTGGGGATTTCGCGTTGGTGATCAAGGTAGTGGGGCTCAGTTAGGACGAGCGCTTGTCACTGCAGCACTACTGGAATTTGACAAGGGCAACCGAAAAGATAATTTGATTAGCAAAACATTTGATGTGATTGGACATGACCGACAACAAATCCTGGCATGGGTAAAGGAAGCCAGTGCGAGAGATTTTGCCAGCCTCTGCCCGATTATCGTCACTGAAATCGAAACATCTGAACTCGCGCGGCGTCTTGTGCAGTCAACGGTAGATGAGATCGAAGCATTAATTCTACTTGCCAGAGGTGACACTGGTCTACCTGTCTACATCACGGGTGGTCTGGGAGAACATATCTACCCAAAACTGCCTTCTGCCAAGAATGATTGGCTTGCGTTATCGAAAGGGGATGCGCTAGCAGGTGCCCTGATTCTAGGACACCGTGCCATCGCCTGATTCAATTAGGAAAGACTGAGCAAAAGATCTTCTAGCTTGCGCTGGTCAATCGCAAACTTACGAATTCCGGTAGCTAAATTTTCCGTCGCCATGGGATCTTCATTCAGCATCCAACGGAATTCATTTTCAGTCAGCTGAGCTTCAGCATCGGCCACAGCGCCATCATCCTTCAACATACGCTCTAATGGTTCCTGGTTTGCTTCCAGTTCCGCTAGCAAGTCGGGACTGATGGTAAGTCGGTCACAGCCAGCCAGAGATTGAATTTCACCAATATTGCGGAAACTGGCACCCATCACAATCGTCTTGTGACCATGCTTCTTAAAGTATCGATAAATCTCTGTCACCGACTGAACCCCAGGATCGTTACTGCCTGAGAAATCGGTCTGATCAGAATGCTTTTTGTACCAGTCGAGTATTCGACCGACAAAAGGGGAAATGAGGTATGCCTTTACATCAGCACAGGCACGTGCCTGAGCAAATGAAAAAATCAGCGTTAGATTACACTTGATACCTTCCTCCTCTAATACTTTAGCAGCCTGAATACCTTCCCAGGTCGCTGCGACTTTAATCAATACTCTCTCGTGGTCTAATCCTGATGCCTTATAGAGATCAATAATCGAGCGAGCCTTAGCGATTGTTCCCTCGGTATCGAATGACAAATGGGCATCGACTTCAGTTGAGACATAACCAGAAACTGAATCCATTAATTTTGAACCGATTAATACGGCCAATTTATCTGCGGCTAAGGAAGCGATGTTGTCATCCGACTGATTTTCTTTTGCCCAGGCAATCGCCTCTTTGCCGAGGTATTGATACTTTTCATCACTGAGTGCCTTCAATAGTAATGAGGGGTTTGTTGTTGCGTCCACCGGCTTGAATTCCCGAATAGATTCGAAATCACCGGTGTCGGCGACCACGGTAGTCATAGCTTTTAATTGTTCTAGTTGCGAGGGCATGTGTGTTCTCTCTGGTTAGGTTAGTTGGAAGAATCGTTCATCGAGTCTAATTCGTTCTGATTAAGAATATATTGCACAAAACTCAGGCCGGCATTGGTGTACATGTTAAACACCTCATCAATACCAGCTTCTTGTAAAATTTCCTCATCCTTCGGATAGCGTGCGGTAGCAGCGATTTTGATATCTTCATCATGTTTGCGAATTTGTTCGACTACTTCAAGACCAATCTCACCCAGTGGTAATGTAATCAGTACCCAATTAAATCGCGGTGGCACGACAAACATATCCCAGAAATCAGCCTCTGACGGATTGCCACGAATAACATTACGTCCTTTATCGAGATGCCTATCGACCAGTACCTGATCGAAATCGATTCCAATCACGCAATCTCCATGTATATCACACAGCGCATCGTAAGCCCCAGTACCAACTCTGCCCATACCGATCACGGCTAACGAGGCGCCATGACTGTCATGCATTTCATCTTCTTTCATGCGTTCTTCACGCTGAAAATTATTGAGATAGTTCTGATGTTTAGCGAACAATGCATGATCATTTCGACTAAATGGTGCAAGAATAATAAAAGATAATGACAGGGCGACCGCTATGATGAGTAACCAGTCGTTGCTTATCCAGCCTTGACTGGCCCCAATTGCAGCCACGATTAATCCAAACTCACTGTAATTACTGAGAGTCAGGCTCGCCAGAAATGAAGGTCTGGAACGCACTTTCATACGCGTCATAAGCCAGAAAAATAACAGCGATTTAAACAGAATCAGAGGTAACAAAAGTATCGCCATGCCGACAACGGCTAGTGTCGGAGTACCTGCCATACCGATGGTCAGGAAAAAGCCCACCAGGAAAATATCTTTAAAGCCCATTATCGACTTGGCCATTTCCTTGGCTTTACTATGTCTCGCGATGAGTACTCCCATAAACAAGGCACCGAGATCATCCTTGATCCCCACGGCTTCGAAGACAGTAGAGCCACCAATAGCAAGTATTAACGCCAACAAAATAAGCAGTTCGCCATAACCAACGCTCACAATGACCCTAAATATCAATGGTTTAGCGAGAATGATGGCAATGACTACGATGGGGGCATACCAGACAGGTAATTTCCCCTCAGACGCCGCCAGGAACAGAACGGCAAGCAAATCCTGCATGACCAGAATACCAATTGCAATCTTGCCGTGCATCGAAGCCAGCTCAAATTTTTCTTCGAGGATCTTCACCGCGAAAACGGTACTGGAAAAACTTAAGGCGAAACCAATCAGAATCATGTGAGGTAGTGTCAAACTCACCAACATCGACACGCCGACCAGTTTAAGGAGGAATAAGATCGAGGTGATGAAGACGATTGTGCTCATCATGTGAAGTGATGTCACACCCCAGATCTGTGGTTTAGCTAAGGATTTTATGTCGAGTTTTAAACCAACGGCAAACAACAATAGGGTGATGCCAAGATCGGATAACACATTGAGCATTTCTCCTCCACTAAAACCCAATGCGTTTAGCACGAATCCAGCACAGAGAAAGCCGATGAGTGGGGGTAATTTCAGCAGATGAGCCAGATATCCCATGACAAATGCGATAGCAAGCCAGCTGATATCTCCCATCGCAATGGCGACCCATTGAAATTCCATTCAAACTCCCACTGATAAACCTGATGCGAGTATAGCAGAACAATCTGGAAACATGGATCCAGTCAGTATGATAATCATTTATTAGACTTAATCTGGAACAGGATTGGTTGTGTAGGAGTGATAGACGATGACAGCTAGTCAGCAAAGAATCTCATCGACAAGTCAATCTGTATTACTGCCACTCTTTATCGGTCTCGTACTGACGTTCTTTGAAGTTGGTTACTATTTTCTTCAGCGCGCGTTCGAATAGAGCGCCATCATCCAACTGTACGAGTTGTTTATCTTTGAGCGCCGTAGCGAGCTCTAATTTTGTATATTCGTCAATCTTTCGGCCGGCATTGTTAACAAAGATATACTTGCCCACGGTGGTGATGACGGCAGCGAGTTTGCATCGAGTTTCTGTTGCTTCAACGTGTCTGGTGAACCAAATCCCGGATTGCAAAGTCGTCACGACATTTAGCCACTCCTGTAATTCAGAATCATCCTCTTCCGGTGTTTCCGTGATATCGATTTGTTCTACATCACCCGCAAATTCATAGTTCGCTGCGACCTCACGAGCGGATTCATCATCTTCATTGATTTCCAGATCCACATCGAGTGACTCTAGTTCCTCAGTATCGGCGTCTGGATTCACGGTGGTAGAGATGACTCGTTGGCCGTCTCTGACATTGTCATGTAGCTTATTTAGTTCCGAAAATAGTCCCCGACTCTCGAATTCATCCTGTCCTAGTACGTCAAGGCCCTTACGCAACTCATTAATTAGATCGGCTGCCTTAAGCTTATGAATTGCCCTGTCCGACTGGGAACGAATTGGGAACAAGGATTTAACCAGTGCCTTACCGGTGTCCAGATACTGTTGCCACATCATCGAACTACGACCCTCGCGCAGAAACGATAATGTCATCAGGTTATACCAATCTTCTTCGAGGAAACGATCGACGCTATCGGGCAATACATACCCAGATTTTATCTTTTTAATAGCAGAGGTAGCCTGACGCATCGCCTGTTCTTGCAGTGCCTTGCCCTCTTCGGCTTCTTTCAGGCGCCGTTCAATTAGGATGACTCGGTGATTATGGGTTTCATAGAACTCAACGAACTCCTGCAATACATCTTCGAACAGCTGAATATCATCATCGAATTCATTGACGATTCGATTCACTAGTTCGGTCATTTTCTCCTTCAGACCCATGCCCTGCTCTTCGGACCAGCCGACACAGGCATGAGCCATCTTATTCACGAGTCTACGCGCAGGATGTTGTCCCATGTTCATGAAAGTAGGATCGAGCAAAGCGACCTTAATAATCGGAATCTGTAAACGGCCGATTAGCGCTTTGAATTCATCGGGCAAGTTATCATCGTCAAACACGAAATCGAAAATCATCGAGACGATGTCTATGACGTTCTCACTATCAGAACCTATGCGTTGATTGAGTTGCGGATTCGATGCTTGAATACTTTTGGTTAACTTGGTCTTGACTGAACCCACATGACGCTGCGCCTCTCTCAAAGAAGCTATCTCAACGTGCATTTGCTGTACTTCATTCAGCGCCTGGATCAAGGTCGACTGATTGACTTCGACCACGGGTGCGTTTGATGAAACGGTTCCTTGGCCCTGTTGTTGCATTATGGGTTGACTAGTGGCTGACACATTACCATTGGCCGTCGATATGTTTGCCGCTGAGGTGACAACCGTTTGGGCCGAAGACTGAGCCTGATTCGAGGATTGTTTCATGAGCCCCTGTAACGCACCCAGCAGATCTTCACTCTTATCTGCCTGATCCACTCTGGTTTTATTATCGTCGTAACGTGGTCGATCAATCGATTTGGTATGGACGACCTGTGGCTTTTCCTCAAGCTCGGGTAATATTCCTGCACTTTTCATCTGTTCATTTATATTCTTGAAGATCTCTTCAAGTTCAAACAGGACAACGCTATCAAACCGTTCGTAGAGGTAAATGCGCTGCTTGGTGGTCAAATCGGTATGCCTGATCGCATGCTGGAAACACTTACAGATGTTACGCGGACGAAAGGGGTTCATTTTCTTATCGACTTCCGCGGTCGTCACAATTGTCGCCAATCGCTGAGACAGACGCTTTAACTCTACTTCATTCTTCAGGTTTGCTTTGGCCACGATTGAGTCGATTACGATGTTTTCTTTTAATTCTTCATCTTCGAGTAGGGAAAGATCGGCCAAATGTAAGTCATGTTCTTTCAAGCGCGTACCCTTGGCAGGCAATAACTTCGCAAACATGCGATTCATTTCCGACATGAAGTCATTTTCAATTTTATGAATATCGAGGTGTGGTCGTGTAGCGGGAGATGACTCAAGAAAATCAGGGCTGGTATCCTGCTCATCCTCTTCCGAATCCAGGGGCAATAGACTTTCGGCATACTTAAGCAGCCGGGTAACCAGCAAGGTTAATTTAGAGATATATTGATATTGAATCTGCTTAATCACGCTGTCTTTCCAAAAACCAAACCACACTTCAACAAGGTTGTGATGCCTGAATTGCATAGTACTCAGGCACAGCTATGCACTTATATTGTATCCCTTATACTGCTCTCCCACATCTACAAACTGTCAAAAGCGTGACCCAGGTCGCGCTCTTGAGCGCATTTTTTATTGCTTTTGGTAGACTCGAACCCAATCGATATACATAAATTGAGGGAATACGGTTGATGCGTCGGGGTATTTCGCCCAGGCGCCACCGACAGCAATATTCAACAGGATAAAAAACGGTTGATGAAATTCTGAATATTTTTCTGCTTTGAGCGATTGTCTCGCATACTCCTTACCATCCAGATACCAGATAATCTTATCGGCGTCCCACTCCATCTCGAAGACATGGAAGTTATGCGCAAATATACCTTCATCGAGCGCTACTTTTACCGCCCCCATGGACTCGTGCTTGTTATTCTCGTTGGCATAATGAATATTAGCTTCGATAACTGCATTATCCTTCGAGCCATAGAATTCCATGATGTCTATTTCACCAGTCTGTGGCCAGGGAGTATCCCCGCCATTTTCGTCGATATTTGCCCCCAACATCCAGAATGCAGGCCACATGCCATTGCCATAGGGTAACTGGATTCGAGCGGCAACACGACCATGCTTCCAAGCATGCTTATTGGCAGTATTCATCCTGGCTGACGTATACTGATCTGATCCATGCTCCTGCGATTCATGAATCGCCTTAATCACCAAGCAGCCTTGATCAACATAGGCATTGTTCTTACTTTCCACATAACGTTGCCATTCATTGTTAAAGCGCCCCGCCGGTTCAACCTGATAATTCCAATTGGCCATATTTAACTCATCACCATCGAACTCATCCGCCCATACCAACGTCCACTCTGGACCAATCACATACTTATCATCTGCCAGATTAGCTGCCGGATAGGTAATCTTTGCGAGTACTTCCTTATCTTTCAATGTTTGATCCTCTGCAAGGACATGGGGAGAAAACAGAATTAATGAGAATAATAGACCAAGGATGAATCGCTTCATGGCTTCCTCTGAGAATGGATGATGGCATATATTACGCTGATTTATGGTAAAAAAATCAAGTACTAATATCTTAGATGATAATCTCAATGACCCCAGACAGTCCCATTATCAGCACCCAACAACCGAAGAATATCTTCAGCTTCCTGGCAGATAACCAACCGACAAGGGTACGAGCGAAGATACCACCGATCACGGCTGCTGGTCCGGCAAATATCACCACTTGCCAATAGACAACCGGGTTAATGTAGGCATGCTGAGGCACCGCTGACCAAACGGAAATAGCTGACACAATAACTGCTGCCGCAATGGCCATCGTGATATCGAATCGTCGCAGAATGAGATAGGTGGCGAGCAACTCTCCTACGCCTACAGATAACCAAGCGGTTATGATGCCACCGAAAAAACCAATGAGTGCGATCGCCAGCAAGTCAAACCAATGGAGTATCGACTGTTCCCTGCCGCGTCCGCTGAAGTATACGGTGACAAGAATCGCTAGTCCTAACACCACGGAAAAGATCGAAAATACCAGATTCAGAGAAGCGGGAATTGCTTGTCCAAGGCCATATACGATCCAGATACCAACGATAGAAAACAGGCTGGTTATTAGAATGATTGGGACGATTGGGGCCCACAACTGCAGATTGAAAGTATGTTTACGATAATGAAGAAACCAGGTTATCGCACCAGCCGTCATACCAAAACTCTGAATTCCAAAGCTGGTTGCGACAGCCTGCTCTGGCGTAAATCCTAACTGGTTAAACATCGGGATAAAAACGACACCACCACCGGCGCCGGTAGAGTTGGCAAATATGGCCCCTATAAGGCCGAGGAATGCGAATGAAAAATAACCAGCCAACTCATCAGCTGATAAGGGCACCAATATCAAGGCCAGTACCCATGCCAGGAAGAATATCCCCAGTAAATAGAACTTATTGGCTCTTAGCGGCATTACTCAAACTCAACCACAGAAACTGATTAACGTTCAGCCGATTAGAATAACGTATAAATCAGGGTTGCGAGAGACGACTGTTGCGTTGCGACAATCAGACCACCGATCAGGCCCAGAACAATAAATATCGGCAGAAGCCACATTTTCTTACGTACTCTCAAGAAATCCCAGAGGTCTGTCAAAAATTCCATCATGTTAAAAAGGTCGCTCCAAGTAGTCGTTGTCGAGAGATTCATCATTTTTGATCCAATAACTCGATTCATCTTCTCGCATTCTCGCGCGATAGTTTAACTTACCAAAGCTTCTCATAACAAACCCGATGGGGAGAATTAGGAGGTAAAATACAATCCCGAGTAGTAGGCGGGTATTAATCCAACCTAGAATCCCTGCAATAAACATCCAAATTCGATAGAACGGATAGATGCCTTTAGGGAACAGGACATACAAAATAGCTAACACTACAGAAAGCCATAGTACCTCATACTTCGCTGTCGTACTGAATAGCCAAGGAATAATCAGGATGAATAATAAGGGGATCGCCCACATCATCACCAACGCAAATGAGCGTAGTTCTTTAGTATCCTGTGCAGTCACTTTGATAATCATATCGACAGTTTCCTAGTCTGCAGCGAAGCTACGTTTTTGAGCCATGCGTATCTCAGCTTCTGGCATAGATGCCTTATGCAACAACACATTCTCCATTACCAGATAATCCATTTCGGTGGCGAGAAAGCACTGCACCGCATCTTCGGGAGTGCAGACGGGAGGTTCGCCACGCACATTGAAGGAGGTATTAATCAGTACACTGATACCGGTCAACGCTTTGAATGCACTGATCAATTGATGAAAACGGGGGTTTGTTTCCCGGTGCACCGTTTGCACTCTAGCAGAGTAGTCGACATGAGTTATGGCCGGTAGCTCGGAACGTTTTTGCTTCAACTTCTCGAACCCCTGAACGGTATCATCCACATCGTCCAACCGTAGGCGTTCTTGGACCTCAGCCACCAGCAACATATATGGGCTAGGAGTCTGGTGCTGAAAATAATCAATCACATCTTCAGCCAACACCGCTGGGGCGAAGGGCCTGAACGATTCCCGATTTTTAATCTTCAAGTTCATCACCTTCTGCATCGTCTGATTTCTGGGGTCGCCTATAATAGAGCGATTCCCGAGCGCTCTGGGACCAAACTCCATTCGGCCCTGGAACCAACCGACCACCGAACCCGTATTAATCAGTTCTGCTACCCTGTTGACTAACTCGTCTTCCTGAAATTCCACATAGTCGAGATTTCGTTGTTGTAGGTATTGGGTAATGTCGGAGTTGGTATATGCCGGCCCAAGATACCCACCTGACATCTGATCAGCCTCATCTGCCGCGAGTCGCTTGCGAGGCAGATCGAAATATTGGTGGGACGCCAGCATAGCGGCACCCAATGCACCACCCGCATCTCCGGCAGCAGGTTGGATCCAAATCGATTTAAAGGGCCCCTCTCGCTCAAGGCGTCCATTCGCAACGCAGTTTAAGGCAACGCCACCAGCGAGACACAGGTAGTCACATCCTGTTTCCTGATGGGCAAATCGGGCTATTTTCAAAACGACTTCCTCAGTGACTTTCTGGATCGATGCTGCCAGATCCATCTCCTTTTGTGTCATCTCTGAATCAGCGGGTCTTGGAGGGCCACCAAACAACTTATCGAAAGCCCTATTCGTCATCACTGATCCCGCCGGATAGTCAAAGTACTTCATATTCAGAGCGAAACTGCCATCGGCTTTTACACTGATCAGATGCTGATAAATTAGGTCTTTATAGATTGGTTTCCCATATGGAGCGAGGCCCATCAGCTTATATTCCCCAGAATTTACCCGAAATCCACAATAGTAGGTAAATGACGAATACAATAATCCCAGCGAATGAGGGAAATCGACCTCATACAGAGGCTTAAGTGACTTATCCTTACCATGCCAGACCGATGAAGTGGCCCATTCCCCTACGCCATCCAGGCATAGAATGACGGCCTCCTTGAAAGGGCTAGGATAGAATGCCGATGCGGCGTGTGCCTGATGATGTTGTGAAAATAATAATTGGGGAAATTCAATTTTCTTCTTACCCTCTGTCGAGCCCGGCTCCTCCAATTCCATGAGCGCTTTAAATTCATTGCGCAACATGGTCTTCATATAGAGCTTCTCTTTCAGCCATATTGGCATGGCGCGCAGGAATGAACCAAAGCCGCGCGGTGCAGATGCCAGATAAGTCTCCAGTAGTCGCTCGAATTTGAGCATGGGCTTATCATAAAAAATCACGGCATCCATATCCCTTAACTTTAAACCCGCTTCTTTCAGGCAGTAAAGTATTGCCTTGCTTGGAAACCTAGGATCATGTTTCAGGCGAGTAAATCGTTCTTCCTGGGCAGCCGCAACGATCTCGCCATCAACCGTCACTGTGGCAGCACTATCATGGTAGTAGGCAGAGATTCCAAGTATATTGGTCATTCAGATAGGTATAATTCATTACATAACAGATGTTAATAGTAACCATTCTACTTATCAGATCCAATCATATGAAAATGCATAGCTGGAAATACTGCAAATTAATTCGCTTCAGGCTATATTAAATTGCAGTTATCGACTCATTGATAACGAACACCATTTGAATTCACTTAAATCATGGACTCATTCAATAGATGCAGTTGACCCGAAGAAAACAAGTACTCTATTCATTTATAGCGGTCGTCGTCATTCCGTTGTTAATTCTTACACTGCTTGAATTGGGTTTAAGATTGGCCGGCATTGGAACCTCTTATGATTATTTCCATGAAATAGAAATCAACGGCGAGCAGCATTTTCAGGATAATAAACAATTTGCCAACCAGTTTTATCCTCCTTCATTAGGTGTCGGCCCACTCAATAATACTTTCAGTGCACAGCGTACTGAAGATCAGATTAGAGTCTTTATTCTAGGTGGCTCAGCCGCGCAAGGATTTCCCCATGTGAATCACGGTCTGGACAGGCATTTGAGCGCACATTTACGTGCCGCACTCCCCGACAAGACAATTGAAGTGATTAACACCGCCATGACCTCCGTCAACTCCCATGTGGTCTATGAAGTCGCTAAAGGAATTCCTGAGGACTCAGCCGACTTTGCGGTCATTTTGATGGGCAATAATGAAGTGGTCGGCCCCTATGGCCCGAGTACTTTTAGTCAAAATTTTTCGGCCAGTATGACATTGATTCGTACGATACAAGCGTTGAAACGCAGCCGGATATATCAACTACTGGCCAGCCTGATTCAAATGAGCCAAAACACTGAGGTCGAAGCAACGGATATGGAATGGCAGGGGATGCAGATGTTTACCCAATACAAGGTGACAGAAGACGATCCGCGACTCGACCATGTTTATCGCCACTACAAAACGAACCTAAAGGACATTATTGAAACCCTTCAGGAAAAAAACATTCAGGTCATATTATCGACAGTACCAGTGAACCTGCGCCACTCAGCGCCATTTGGTTCTGCTCATTCTGCCGACTTAACGGATGATATGCTGGCCCGGTGGAACGAGGTTACTGACAAGGCAAAGGTTGCATATAACACCAATAATTGGCTCGACGCGATTCAGCTATTTGAGTCGGCGATTGCTATCGATCCGATGTTTGCTGATAGCCACTTCATGCTTGCCACAGCCTATGACAATGTGCGCCAGTTTGATAAGGCGCGCAAACACTATCAGCGGGCATTGGATCTGGATACCCTTCGATTTCGATCCAGTACTCGAATTAATCAAATCATTTCCGAGGTCGCGGAAAACCAGCAAGAAGCCATCAAGTTTGTGGACAATGCTACCGCCTTCGTTAAAGCGAGCTCACCTGCGAGTCCCGGATGGAATTTACTACACGAACATGTCCACTTTGACTTTTCGGGAAACCATGTGCTCGCAACAGAAATATCACGAGCCATAATCAGACAGGTCGCATCAACGACCCAATTTAGTCCCCTGACGATGACCCAAGCTGCTGAATGGGTCGGCTTTCCAAATCATGAAACGATTGAAGTGATGCAACGACTAGAACGCATGGTAAGCAAGCCACCCTTCGCAACGCAGTCCAATGCAGCAGAATTGCTGGAATTCACCCGGCAGCGTAAAGCATCCATTATCGATCAGGTCAGGACGCCCTCTGATGTGATCAGACGACGACAACCACTGGTCGCATCGGGGAATGCAGATTGGAAAATCCATTTCGAACTGGCCGCACTTAATCGTCATCTAGGCAATTATGAAGCCGTCAAGTTTCACTACAAGGAACTCATGAAGTTGTACCCGTACAATCACGAGAGTTATATGAATCTTGCTGAGACTTATTCTAGAGAAGGAAGTTATCGTGAAGCAATCTATCACCTGCAACAATCATTATATTTTAGCCGCGGCGATGAGACCAAAGAATCACTCGCCAGGGTTCTGTTGGGGTTGACGCATTTCAAAGCGAGTGATTATGACCAGGGTACTGAGTATTTGATTGGCGTCATCAACGACTATCCTGATCAAGTAGGCGCTTGTCTCAGGGCCTATGGCACTCTGGTAAAATATGCACGGGATAATAATAGATCACGCGATTTGAATCGTTATATTGGTGATGCCCAACGCTATGCAAACCGGGTGATACAACGCGGGCTCGATAAAGACTTTCCGCTCATTTATCGTCGCATGGCGCAGATCATGACCATGGCAGGTAATACGAATGAGGCAAGAAATTGGCAGCGGAGACAACCGAAATAAGTTCGGACTCATGTCGGCCTGACACTAATGCGTGACCGGGAATAAAAGACTAATTCTGGTATTGCCTGGATTGCTGTGAAGCTGTATATGACCGCTGTGTGAATGCATGACATTGCGGGTTATCGATAATCCCAATCCGGTATTATCGGTCGCTTTGAAAGAGTCCTGGCTTGTTGTAAAAAACGGTTCAAAGATATCCTTCTGCAACTCTTGAGCGATTCCCACTCCGTGATCCTGAACTGTAATGACAATTTGCGGGCCACTAATTACTTCCTTGGTGACATGACAGATCTCTGATATAGACAATCTTGATGAGACGTTTACTAGGACTTCTGAGTCTTCTGGGCTTGCCTTTATCGCATTATCAATCAACGCATCAACAGCAATCATGACATGATTCTTAATCACCGGAATATCCGGCAAGTTGTCTTCAGACACAAAGCGTAGCTTGACAGAATTATTCAACTTGCCCTGCCATACGGTCACACAGTCATTTACCAGTTGACCTATATCCTCAATACTTACCTTCTCGTTTTGGACATCGCCAATCAAACTCACCTTCTTGACAATATCCGCTGCATAATTTGCGGAAGTCAACACACTATCAAGCATCTTCTCGGCTTTCGGAATATCGCCCTTTACGAGATTCGTTTTAGCAAGATGAACCCCGCCTAGGACAGCCTGAAGGATGTTGTTAAAGCGATGTTGGATCGAGTTGGATACTCTACGGATGATGGTTAATCGGTCTTGCATTTCAGTGATAGACTCACTAATGCTATTGCCAATAGAAATAAAGTGTTCGGCTTTTTCATCTTTGACCGCCAGTGGCCTGATCTTTTTCTTCTCGTAGATTAACTCACCATGTTTAGTTTGATTAATGAACACCCCATCGAAAGGACGGCCAGCATTTAATGCCTGCCACATTCTGGTATCGAGTTCATCATCGTGTTTATCTGATTTAAGAATACTAATGTTGGCACCGAGTAATTCCGATTCGCTGTAGCCATAATGATGCTCAGCCGTGCTGTTCACGAATTCAATGTTACCTTGCAAATCCGTCACCATAACGATGTTGTCACTGTCCTCGACAATCTGTGCGAATGTGCTCATCTTGCGTGCTTCAAACCCTCTGCGTTCCAGTGCATAACCAATCATGCGCTTCAGCAGATTCTCGTTTAATTCTTTCTTGGGGATATAATCCTGCGCACCCAGTTGGATCGCTCTTTTGCCGAATTTTTCTTCATCGAATCCAGTCAGCACTATGATGGGTATATCCTGCAGGATTTGTGTTGCTTGCTCTAACGTTTCAATCCCGACAGACTCCATCAAGCCAAGATCGAGTAACACGATATCGGGAACAGAACTATCTAGCTTCTCTTGTAACTCAGCCAGAGAGTTGATGTGAGAGAGCTTGAAATTTGAATCTGTTTCCCTACTAAGATATTTCTTAACCAGGTACACATCATCCGGGTCATCTTCGACCAAATATACGGAGATATCACCTTGCAAATTTGCTGTCATGATTGTTCCAAACTAGGCATCTGATTTATCTGAAACCAAAACTTACTGAGTACCGTAACCAGATCAGCCAGCTCCTTATTATTGTCTGGCTTGGTCAGATAGGATTTTACGCCAAGCTCATAACATTTCCGGATCTCTTCATCATGATTTGAGGTTGAGTAGGTGATAACCACTAACTCATTAATTCGGCCCGATTGATTAAGTTCTTCTAATGCTTCCATTCCACCCATCTTGGGCATGTTTAGATCCAGCAGAATGACGGATTCATGACAGGAGTTGATCTTCAGGTATTCTAGCAGTTGGATGCCATCATGAAGCACGATCACCTCGGGTGGTGGAACTAACTGATCACATGCCTTTTTGAAGAAATAGATATCATCCTGATCATCATCAACAATCACTATGCTAGCCATCATTCAACCTCGGTAATTCCAGTAAAAATGTCGTACCTTGCTCGCTAGAAGAAATACATTTTACAGTGCCATCGTGGACAAACATCACCTGCCTAACCAGGGCAAGGCCGATGCCGCTCCCCTCGAATTCATCCTTTCTGTGCAGTCGTCGAAATGGTTCAAAAATACTCGCCCAGTACTGCTCATCGATTCCAACACCGTTGTCTGTAATAGTTATACGATATTTTTGCGCATCTGTCGCTACATCGATAATTATTTCCGGAATCCTTGCTTCAGGTGTGAACTTGATCGCATTCTGGATTAGGTTCTGTAATACCTGACGAAACAGTGAGCGATCCGCATGAATTTCAGGAATCTGATAGTTGGTCCGTATGTTCGCGGAACGTTCTTCAATGATGAACGATAAATCATGTAAAACCTCGAACACCAGATCAGCAATATCAACTGATTGAATATTCAGTTCCTTGCGGTTAATCCTTGATAGGGACAGTAGGTCCTGAATCATGGTTCTCATACGTGAGGCAGCATCACTGATGCGGGACAATTCGTAACGTTCCGATTCATCGACGAGTTTATCCGATAAACTTTCCGTCAAGGAATCGGAGAAGGCGGTTATTTTCCTCAGCGGTTCCTGAAGATCATGAGAGGCAACAAATGCAAATCGCTCAAGATATTGGTTCGATTCGGTCAGCATTTCCGTCAATGCATTACGTTCCGTGACATCAATGAATGTGCCTAACATAACGACTGGATTACCGTCATCATCGCGCTTGATTACGGCATCATATGAGTAACACCAGACCCAGTGACCATCCTGATGACGAAAGCGATACTCCAGCGGCACCCTGTCACCCTCATCACCATTAATCACCTCATAAATGTGCTTAAATACTCTGTCTCTATCTTCCCTATGGAACAGTTGACTGAAGTCGTCTATCGCTTCGAGCGCCTCGAGGTCATAACCGAGAATTTCAGTATAGCGTTGATTGATCTTAATATTTCGATGTTCCTGTATATCGTAGAGATACAGGCCGCATACCGCGTTATTGATCATATTCTCCAGGAAGTCTTTTTGCTGATCCAATTCAACTTCCACGGCTTTCTGATCATCAATATTTCGTAATGAACCCGACATAATCTGTGGCTTACCATCACTGTCGAACGTACTGTCACCCTTTGCCTGAAACCAGCCATAATTGCCATGTTTATCTTTGCCCAAATACTCGACGAAGTATTTTTCTTTGCTGGCAAAATGGTGATCAATCGCCTGCTGAACGACGGGTTGGTAATCCGGATGGATGTGATCAAACCAACGATCAAAATCCACATGTTCTGAATCATCGTAACCCGCCTGGTCTGCTGGATCTATTCCTAACAGGTCATAGAAAGTTGGGGACAAGAGTGAATTATTATTTCGTATATCCCATTCCCATATACCATCTTCAGTCGCATTGATTGATCGTTCATATTGCTGATGTGATTTGATCAGGTTGGTTTTCAGCTCGCTTAACTCCGTCAGATTATTGATCGTTACGAGGAGTAATTTTTGGTCCTCAAAATGAATGGCAGATAGCTTTAGTTCGACCGGAATTTTGCTGCTATCGCTGGATCGAATCTGGCCATTAAATGACATCTTCTTCCCTTTTCGTATTCCAGTACGAATATAGTCGGTGAGTAACTCGTTAAAGCGGATATCTGTGGCAATGAAGAAATCATTCAAGCTGCGACCGATCAGCGTATCGGCCGAAAAACCATACTCCGATTGTGTGGTGTCATTGGCTAGCATGATGGCACCATTCTCATCGACGAGTAGCGTGCTGGTCGGTAAAGCATTTAACATGACCATGGCAAGTTTTTGACTCTCTAGCTCTTTCACTAGTTCGGCGTTCTCGGAGGATTGGATACTCAATTGAGACATGACGCCCTCATACTGCTCCGGAGAGGGGAAATTGATTGCCTTCGGCAGTAGGCGGAATACATGAATCGCCGTCACAACGGAAACGAACGCTGTCACCGCTTTGGCCAGCCCATGGACGCCGTAGATACCTTCCCAGATGGTCCAGACTCCAAAAACATGCGTGATACCACAGGACACAATAAACAGGGAAAACAGGATGAAAATGCTACGGTCTTTTATGTCCTTACGGCCGTTAATAAACAACATAATGCCAATCGGGATAGAGAAATAGGCGAGTGCGATTAAGACATCAGAAATTACATGCGTAAAGAGGATGTGTTTCTGCCATAAATAACAGTGACCGTGAGGCATGTAGTCGCCTCGGAAGAAACTTGACAACATATGAGAATAGGCCCAGAGAGAATGTACCTCTAAGCATAGACGATATACGAGAATAGTAAATTAAATCAGGTTCGGCTAATTAGAACCATTTCTTCATCTTGAAGACGATCACCTGAATCAATACCACGACGGTCAATATGGCACAGAAGATGATGAAGGCGTCGGTATTATCTGCCCCTGGAATTCCGCCCACGTTTATTCCAAGTAAACCCGTCAGAAAGCCCAACGGTAGGAAAATTGCCGCCACGATCGATAACACATACATATTGCGATTGAGCTTATCAGCGATAATATTCGCCAACTCGTCTTTAATGATTTGTGCACGTTCTCTGATGGCATCCAAATCTTCGATGTAGCGGGTCACGTGATTGTTAGCTTCTTGCAGCTGCGACTTATGTCTGAGCGATATCCACTCCAGCGTTGTTTGTTTTAACAGGCTAATCGCATCCCGTTGAGGGGCCATGTAACGTCTAAACATGATGGCCTTCTTTCGAACATCCACGATGGCATGACGTAGTTCGGTATCAGCGTTTTCGAGGATTTTTTCCTCGATATTATCAGTCGCATCATCGAGTGCCGCCAGTACGGGCGCCATGCGATCAAATAAGCCATTACTGAGCATACAGACGAAATCACCCGCATCCTTTGGCGCTTGGCCGTTGGCTATTTTTTCCTGAATATCAGTGATCACCTTTAATTTTCGCTTTCGTACTGAAATGATTCGATGTTGGTCGACCCACAAACGAATTGAGATCATATCCTCAGGATCAGCATTCTCATTCAGGTTCACACCACGCAAAATCAAGACAATGCCATCTCCGAACTGGGTCATTCGTGGCCGTGTCTCTTCCTCGAGTAATGCATCCAGGATGACTGGATCCAGGTAACTGGTATTATCGCGTAACCAGCCGGCGGTATCCGGATGACTGACATCCAGATGAACCCAGGATAGTGTCTCGGTTGACTTTACTGCATCGGCTATTTCATTACCAAATAATGACTCACCATTGCCATCTCCATCGAAGGAATAGGCCAGTAATATATGCTCACTCATTTCAGATCCTCAGGGTTCTTAATGTGTAAATCACGTTGTGGGTATGGAATTGAAATACCGTGTTCGGCGAATTTACGCCAGATACTGCGGAACACATCACTCTTGGGTTCTAATCTTCCCTCGGTAACATCTGACACCCAGAAGAAGAGCTGGAAATTGACCGAGCTATCAGCGAATTCAGTTAAGTAACAGGCTGGTGCGGGCTCGGTAATACAGCGGGGATGCTCAACTGCGGATTCAAGGATTAGCTCGCGCGCTTTTTCAATATCTGAGTCATAAGAGACCCCGATTAATATCTCTATTCGGCCACTTTTATTACTGTAGGTCCAATTGGTGACGCGGTTGGTAATGAAATCCTCATTCGGTATCATGATTTCCTTACCATCGAAGGTTTCAACGAGGGTATAACGCGCACCGGTATGCCGAATGAAACCCGCCGTACCGTCGGCCAGTTCGACCAGATCCTCGTTTTCAACGGATTTTTCGAACAACAAAATGATGCCGCTGATAAAGTTGGAAGTGATTTTCTGTAAGCCGAAACCGATACCAATACCGATTGCACCACTAAAGATGGCCAGTGTGGTCAAATCGACTCCCAGTAAATCCATGCCAACCAGGAAAGCCACAAAGTAAATGGCGATGTGGAAGGCCTTGATCATCAATGATTTATTACTAAGATTGATGCCCTTGAGATTTTCGATTCTGTTTTCACCAAACCGCGAGACAATCCCCGTTAGCCAGAATAGGATAATTATTAGGATCAATCCCTTGACAATGAGATAGGCAGAAAAGGTTTTATCAGAAATGGAGAACGTCAGGGGCTCAGAAGTTAAAAACGCCTTCACGGGTTGTAATGGTTCCAGATATCCAATACCGAATACCAACAACACCAGCAGAGTTGAGCTTATTCTGAGCGCCCATTTAGTCATTGTTCCTAGCCTTGTGCCAGATTCCGTCATACAGAATTACCTCTCGTAATTCATGGAATATAGCACAAAACAGTCACTAGCGTATCACCACAAATAACGAGCCACCCTGGCGATTAATTTGTAGCAACACCGTGTCATCTCGACGAGCGAGTGCACCGGCAAAAGACTCCAAATCGGTTACCCTTTGGCGATTGGCTGCAACGATTAGGTCACCAACACGTAAACCACGATAAGCCGCATTCGAATTAGGCGTCATGGCCGTCACCCTGACACCCTTGTTGTCTGGATCATTTTCAAACCGTACGCCACTGAGTAGCCTGTGAATATTCTCATCAACCTCATCGAACGCTTGTGGTTTGCCAACCTCGACTTTAATATCTTTCTTGTCGCCTTCGCGAATAATTGTTAACTCGATCTCATCGCCAATGGAACGCATCGCAATCTGGCTACGTAACTGTCCAGTTGATGAGGTTTTCTGGCCATCAACAGCGATAATCACATCACCAGGTTTTAACCCAGCCTTGTCTGCAGTAGAGTCCACAATAACGTTACTTATGAGGACTCCGAGTTGGCCATTCTCAATATCGAATGCCTCGCGCAAGTCTGGGGTAATGTCCTGAATGCCCACGCCCAATTGACCTCGCCTCACTTCACCATACTTGATGATTTGATCCATACTGGCCTTGGCCATATTGGATGGAATCGCGAAGCCAATTCCAACATTACCACCGGCAGGGGAAATTATTGCGGTATTAATGCCAACTAAATTTCCGGCCAAATCGACGAGTGCTCCGCCAGAATTTCCAGGATTAATCGAGGCATCCGTTTGAATAAAATTCTCATACCCTTCAATACCTAAGCCGGAGCGTCCCAGTGCGCTCACAACGCCTGTAGTGACTGTCTGTCCCAAGCCAAATGGGTTGCCTATCGCCACGACAAAATCACCGACCCGGACAGTATCGGAGTCGGTGAACGAAACTTCTGTCAAATCATCCGCCTCAATGGCGAGTATCGCAATATCAAGGTCGGGATCCTCACCCAGCACTTTCGCTTTATAACTGCGTCCATCAGCCAGTGAGACACGAACCTCCTCCGCACCTTTAATAACATGAAAGTTAGTCATCACGATGCCATCTTTTGCGTCGACAACGACGCCTGATCCGGCACTCAACTGGCGTTTACGCGGCTGCTGACGGTACTGCTCAGGTACGTCAAAGAAACGCTTGAAAAAAGGATCATTTAGCAGCGGATTATTGCGCTGTTGAGCGGTTGAATAGGTCGAAATGTTAACGACGGCAGGGTGGACTTCTTCAATCATCGGAGCAAGCGAGGGAAAAGGCTTGCCATCGGCCGTCCTGTCCGGTAATGCCGCTTGAAGCGGATTAAATAGCACCACGCAAAATAATACAACCCACAATACAATTCTCGTCTTCATATGAATTTCCCATGCTAAGTTACACAACAAAAACACTTAAAGTCAGTTATCTGATAGCGGTTAACGCGACGCTATTTATCTATGAATTCACACTTTATTTTTCAAGAGGCTTGGTAAAAAATCGACCACTCACCTCGATCAAGATGGTTGAATGCTCGCTGTCGACTAGTGTGATGTAACCATACTCTGTCGGCTCGTGCAGATTCGTCTCGGGGTCATTTGTTGGTTGTAGTTGAATGGAAATGTTTCTGATCGCAGTATCAACTTGCAGTCGATGATTAGAAATAACCTGCGTAATGAATGTCCCACCGTAAATATCAGTATTCAGATCCGATAGTGTCAGTGTCAGAATGTTATTAAGATCGGCTTCCACACCGAATTGATTCGCTGGATATTGTGTTATCTGTGAGATCGTTAATTTGGTTGGTATAAATCGTGATGACTGGGCGGTACCATTGGCTGTTACAGTGACTGTCCTGGTCGTTGTCGCTCTATTTTTGGCTGTGTCTCGAGCAGAGTAAGTGATTGTATACACTCCAACAACATCGGAATTCACAGTGCCCGTGATAATCACTGCGACAGGCCCATCGACATTGTCAGTCGCTGTAGCACCCAACTCGATATACGCCTCACCCCGTAAGAGAGTTATCGACTGTGGACCATTCAGCGTAATGACAGGAGGCACGGTATCTGATGCCAGATCACCGGCCGGCGTCGTATCAGAGCTAGCAGCTCCGGAACCTCCGCCTCCACAAGACGCTAGCATTGACAATAATAGCGAACAGAAAATGAAGATACGTATTTTATTTGCTGAGGTCATGTGATTCTGATGACTAGGATGTTTTAAGTCATACGTAGAATCACAGCAATTGGTTTAATGTGTCCTGTTCACTACCTACTTGTGTTTCTCTCCGCTGATGCAGGCTCTTAACACGCTCGCGGAAATCAGTATGAGAAGGAATATATAACCGACACTGCCTCCACCATCTCCACCGCCTGATTGGGCTGGCTCAACAACTGGGGCATCATTGGCGGCAATATTGATCGTGGTTTCAGCTAATCCAGCTGCCTCTGATTGCGAAAAATTACTTAGCTGAACGCTGAAATTTTCAGCCACCTCCTGGCTCGTATCATCGATCAAGTTCACCGTAATGGTTTTACTGCCACCTTCGCCATCTGCCCACTCGAGCGTACCTGAGACTGCCTGATAATCACTGCCAGCTAGCGCGCTGCCATCGACTGTGCTGAAATCGACGCTTAACATACCGCTAGTAGAAACTGTGCGTGTCACCTCAACCGCAACAGAACCGGCACTCTCGCTGGTGCTGATGTTTCCAAGTGTCATTCCAATGATACCAGCGGCAGTCGTCTCTCTCAGGGTGACAACAAACAGGCCATAGGAACTATCGGAAATAAGTATATTGCCACTCGGTAAATAAGGATAGGTACCCCAGGCTCCAGCAAAGGTTGGCGTATTCGCGGAAGGTGTCGGATAGGTATCAAAGAATCCTACTTCGAGCGGCTGATTTGGGTCGCTGACATCAAGTACAGACAATCCTCGACGATAGTTAGACATATAGTAGTGATCGCCCAAGGTGAAGCCATTATGGTCGATTGCTTGTGTTGGTCCGCTATAGACATTACTAATGAAAGGTGCCTCGAGATTCGAGATATCCAGAGTACGCAGAACCGTGTTGCTACCGAAATTCACCTCATCCGTCTCATCCTGAATGAAGACAAACATCTTGTCATCGCTATACCATCCAGAATGGGTATAGCCAACATTGCTATAAGTCGTACTACTAATTCTGAAAGGCGAATCCTTGTTAGTCAGATCCCAGATCTCGACGGCATCCTCGTTGAAATCAATGAGCAATTCACAGGGGTTATGATTAAACGCACACTGCGAGGTACGTGAATCGGTAATCACCATTGATGTCACATCATGAACATAACCGGTACCGGCTGGCGCAGTACTCACGAGTTCAGGTGCAACGGGATCGACCAGATCAAAGACCCGGAATGCACCACCACCCCGGCTGCTACCTGAGACATAGATAAATGCTTCCATACCCGGTAACGCCATGTTTGTACTGTAATCGATGTTACCGATGTAAATATTGTGCGCACTACTGAATTCGGTAATGGTTGCGGCGAGTGAGATACTATTGGGCAGATCCGTAAGATCGATGATCTGCATACCCTGGTTGGCCTCGGTTGTTACGTAGGCGTATGCCTTGTATTCATTGTCAGCCGTGTCGAAATATTGATAGGCCTTAACATCGCGCCAGGTCGAGTTGAATCCGGGTACATGGCCAACCAACCCAGGATTTTCTGGGTCGGTGATATTTACCACGGCAGTACCATTCGATAGTCCGACGAGTGCATATTCTTGATCATCATTAAGATCGACAAAGCCCCATATATCATTTAAGGCTGGATTATTAGAATGCATCGCAGAGGCAGGCATGCGTGCCTGGAGATCGATGCGGTTACACTCAAACTGGCCAGCAAAACCGTTTTCACAAGCCGTGAATACCTGATTATTTTTGTTCAGAGATTCAAAGCTGCCAATCATTTTCATTTCTTCAGCGGAGAGTTTGATGTCTTTCGCTTTCGCATCACCGACCGCCTGAAATCCCATCTCCTGTACCCTGGCGCGGTAATCCTGTGGAATACCATAAAATGTCGTCTGATGCCGATTGACATCACGTGTTTGATAATGATCGTTCCGGCTATAACCGGCCTCAATATTAACCATCCCACTAAGCAGATAAAAAGCATCCATTCCGGTGCTAAAATATTCGCCTTCGGCGATCTTCAGGGTGTCTCCCTTGCTTGATAACTCGACCGCGTAGGTCAATGTTCGACACGGATTGTGTGAGTCCGTGCAGTCTCCAGCGTCGACTCCGTCTGGAGCGATGAAACGGCTGGGGTGCTCGGTACCGTGGGCATAGATTAAGTTGTAAGAAATGATACACCCAAGTAGGAGCGTAGGTATGCCCACTAGGCGCTGCCAGCTAGACTGATTTAACAAGGAATTTTTCATAACAGCCTCTATTTTCGCAGAAATCAGATCGGGTTCATAATCGTAAATGTAACAAAAAGGAACACAACCGTCTGTGTAATATGACACATTTCGCTACTACGGCAGACTCACAAGACAATCCGATTACTTAATTGGAAAGTAGATACTGGTTTTTAGCTCATCAGGAGCAACTTCCATTGGACTATTCCAGTATTGCTCGAAGGGATCACCATTCGCCTTGTGCTTTTTAGCTTGCATATACATCATACCCATTGACCAGGCATTACCCAGAAAATCGTAGGAACCATCGTGTTTAATTTCCATGGATTTCGAGTCGCCGATCGAACCACGGATATACGAACTATCTAAAGACAGGTCGCCGACATCTTCATCTGATACCGCTGCAATATAGGTAGCTATCATGTTTTTCATATCAAATTTTGGGTATATGCAAACCCAGTGCTGAGCCCCCTTCTGACCTTCGATGACGATATCCTGAACAAGTTTATCGAAGTCCTGCTTCATCGCTTCCGGCATATCGGCGAATGCCACCGAGCGTTTAATTCCAACATAGGAGAAACCCTGATATTCAACAATCCCATTGTTGGTCGTTGTGCAATTGACATGGCCTTTCTCGGCGATCTCTTTCAGCATCCTAAGGCCCCGGTCATAGTCCATGCCGATCCAGTTTTTCATCGTCTTGACCATGAAAAACAAAAACAACGGCATACTCGAATTCATGATCCAGGTAACCTTGGTCTGCTGACCAAGGTCTTCGAAGTGAAAGGAGACGGTCGCCTTCGATTTCCATGGCTTGAAAAATTCTAGATCGTAATCTAACTGCTGCATGCTATTGGATAGCAGTGTGTTTCTACCAGAACCAATCACTTCGCCATCCCATTGCATAGCGTGACCAGACTGTTTGGGCGTACCTTCAACTGTTACTGAACATTCAGGCTCAATAATTGTCCATGGAGACCAGGAGTTCCAGTTATTGAAGTCCGCCACAAGATCATGAACTGTTGCCAAAGGTGCATCGATTACTGTACTTTTCTGAACGTCAAATTTCATTATTGCCCCCACCGTTCCACATAAATGTTTGCGTAGACTATAAAATGTACACCTATACAGCGTCGATTGGAAATACCTCTGTTATCTAGGTAATGCTTTTCCTCAGCAATACGTTATCGTAGTAACACTTCATCTCAACAACAAAAGGGGCTTGCGGGTATGGGCTAACATTCTGGCTGTAAAACTACCCAATATGAAATTGCGTAACAGGTTATGACTGTAAGCTCCCATCACCATCAAATCGATATTATTTTCCCTTTGATAATCAGTCAGTGCTGTTTCAGTTTCGCCCTGAACGATGGCCGTCGTTGTCTGTATATTCACTTCCTGTAATTGAGACTGAGCATCCTCAAGCATTGCTCGACTGGTGGAATTTTCCTCGCCTACATACACAATATGGCAAGGAATATGATAAAACAGCGGTCCCTCTGCTATCATTGATAACGCTTTTTGAGCCCCTTCGCTGTCATCATATGCCAGCATAATTTTCTGTGGTTCTGAAAATTCACGATTAACAACCAGCACTGGCTTATGCAGCGCACGAATTGTCGCTTCTAGCTGCTCACCAACACCCACCTTATCTGCTTCATGAGATTCACCCCTTAGGCCCAACACAAGGACATGGATTTGTGACTCTAGTTCGACGAGTGCTTCCGGTAAGGTGCCATGTCGCTGTCGTGTGATCACCTTTTCGACCCCACAGTCGACAGCACGTTGTCTGGCGGCCTGTAACATCAACTCACCCTTTTGGATTAGCAGGCGAGAGTGCTCCTGTTCAGCTTCAGTCAGTTCATTCAGCAATTCCTCCGAGGCTCCCAATCCGATGGCACCTGAATAATCAGAAACGACCGGCGCACTACTCGGTTCGATGGTATGCAATAACTTCAGCGGTATATCTGAAACCCTGGCGATCCAGGCTGAATAATCGCAGACATCCTTGCTATACGCCGAGCCGTCAATGCAGGAAAGTACAAAATGCTCTGAATTATTTCCCATTTTAATGCCCTCCAAGGACTCTATCTAACTGTTCTGGTTTGTCGTGAACGCCTATCCGATCAATGATCGTTTCACTCGCTTCATTCAGTCCAATCACTTCAACATCGGCACCTTCTCTACGAAATTTGATCACTGCCATATCTAGTGCATGTACGGCAGAGATGTCCCAGAAATGGGCGCGCGACAGATCGATAACCACCTTGGGGACTGCCTCTTTGAAGTTAAAATAACTCAAAAATCGACTCGCCGAGTGAAAAAAGACCTGACCAACAACTGAATAAGTTCTGATATGGTCATCTTCGCAGAGAGATTTCTCTACATACATGAAATGGCTGATCTTATTGGCAAAGGACAAAGAGGCCATTAATACGCCAACGAAAACTCCGTAGGCTAGATTATGAGTGTAAACCACCACCACGACCGTACTGATCATGACAATATTTGTGGACATAGGATGGACTTTTAACTTACGAATAGACTCCCAATCAAATGTCCCGATGGATACCATGATCATGACTGCAACTAACGCTGCCATTGGAATTTGCGCAACCCAATCACTCATAAAAACAACCAGTACGAGTAAAACAGAACCCGCAACCAGTGTGGATAATCGACCACGCCCGCCTGATTTTATATTGATCACGGATTGTCCAATCATGGCACAACCTGCCATGCCTCCAAACAGGCCGGCTCCAATATTGGCAATACCTTGACCTTTACACTCTCGATTTTTATCACTCGACGTATCCGTCAAATCATCCACAATGGTCGCAGTCATCAAAGATTCCAGCAGACCAACCACCGCAAGTGCCGCTGAGTAGGGGAATATTATTTCAAGAGTTTCCAGATTCAAGGGGACTTCAGGCCATAGGAAAATAGGTAAGGTATCCGGCAGAACACCCATATCTCCTACTGTACGGATATCCAGATCAGTTATGATGGCAAACAGGGTACAGCCAATAATTGTAACCAGTGGGGATGGAATCACTTTTCCAACGACAGGCAGGTGAGGAAACAAATAAATGATGCCTAACCCAACAGCCGTCATAGCGTAGACATGCCATGTCACATTGGTTAACTCGGGCAGTTGAGCCATGAAGATTAAGATTGCCAGGGCGTTGACAAAACCGGTAACAACCGAACGTGAGACGAAATCGATCAACGATCCCAGTTTCAACATGCCCGCTATAATTTGCAAAACTCCGGTCAGCAGGGTTGCTGCCAGTAGATACTGTAAACCATGCTCCTTGACCAGAGTAATCATCAGTAGGGCCATGGCACCTGTGGCCGCAGAAATCATGCCTGGTCGACCACCAACAAAAGCAATAACTACCGCGATACAAAATGACGCATATAGGCCAACCTTGGGATCGACGCCAGCAATCACTGAAAAAGCAATTGCCTCTGGAATCAAAGCAAGTGCCACCACCAGACCAGCCAGAATATCACCACGGATATTGCCCAACCAATCAACCTTTTTAGAATGTAAAATCATGTTGCTTCCTGATTATTTGCACTTAAGTTGTGGCATCATGCAACAGAGGTAGTCAGTTGCAGTGTGCCTGAGAGTGGCGTGCTGACCACCAATTTTGAGAGGCTGCGGAGTTTACAGTACATAGAGGCACACAACAATGCCCGTTTCTGCATTTGGGCTGATAAATGCCTATTCATTAAACTTAGCTTGGCAAATTCAACATCTCCAGACAAGGAATAATCCAATGTTAAAAATTAAAACGATTATTGTCACCCTGCTACTGTGTATTTCTGGCATTAGCTATGCCACAGAAGTAACACCTGAAATTAAAGCAGCCGTAGCAGCAAAAACGAGGCCTGCGTCAGAAACCGTCAGAGACGAGTTTCGTAAACCGGCCGAAATACTTGCCTTGGCTGGAATAAAGCCCGGTATGAAGGTGGCTGATTTGTCATCTGGTGGAGGTTACTACACCGATATTCTTGCGAATCTAGTCGGGGCAGATGGTACAGTTATCGCCAATAATACACCCTATGTGATGAACCGATTTGCAGCCTTCTTCACCAATGAAGAGAATGGTTGGCCTGCGCGCCTTAAATTACCCCA
The DNA here is from genome assembly GCA_965250035.1 of Enterobacterales bacterium. Lineage (GTDB taxonomy): Bacteria > Pseudomonadota > Gammaproteobacteria > Enterobacterales > CAXRAF01. The sequence goes on from OZ252282.1 coordinate 1,937,281, forward strand.
TTGGCAAGGCGTGGTTGAAAAGAATATCGATGAATTAGACACCATTAAATTAGGGATTGGAGTGGATGCTGCATTGATGGTCTTGTTTTATCATGACACGGTCTGGCAAGGTGTTAATCGTCAAATGATGAATCAGAGAATATTTAACGCACTCAAACCAGGCGGCGTATTCCTAGTCATTGATCATAGCGCAAAATCAGGTACCGGGATTCAGCATGTGAAGGATCTTCACCGGATTGACAAACAAACTGTGATTGATGAAATCACTCAAGCCGGCTTCGTGCTCGAGACCGATTCTGACCTATTGGCACACCCCGAAGACACTCGGGATTATCCTTTCACCAGAGATTCGCAAACAAGGCGTGATCGGACCGACCGAATGGTACTGAAATTTGTCAGACCTGTTGAATAGGCCAAATTAGGAAGCCGCTAACGCCTCCCTGCCGGAATTCCTGCGCTCGATAAACCTAGTGCTGCTTGCGTATGAGGTATCGGTAAGGCGTTGTCTCTGTCTCAGCTATCATGAGTTCATGGTCGATAAAGCGGCAGTAATCGGGGATATCCCTGGTGGTCGCCGGATCATCAGCCAATATCAATAGTGTTTCGCCAACGGCAATTTTACGCATCGTCATGCGTACCATCATCAGTGGTTCCGGACAGCGTAGTCCCAGAACATCGAGAGTGTGGTCAGTTTGCTCCAAAGGTCTATTAGAATGGGATGACATGCGATCGGTTTGGTTGGTGATGTGCGCAGGATTATAACAAAAGGGCTTCGTAATTGCGTAGCTGTATATTATCTCTTTGCAAAACTTTTTAGTACTTCGAACAGTAATAGTCAGTTATACACACTTACCATAAAAGGGTATTGCTATGAAACTATTCGCTTTCTTTCAGATAACTATTCGACTGGGTTACGGCCTGGTGCTGTTTTTAGGCATGCAATGTATTAGCGCTCACGATGTTAATGTAAAGCAGCACATATATGATGCATTTAAAACTCATGGCGTCACACAGAGCTACATTACTGACATAAAGAACCTGGGCTACGATAACATCTCCGATGAACTACTATTGTCATTCCGAATTCATAATGTCACATCCGAGTATGCCCAAGATATTCAGCAAGCTGGATTTTATGATATTAGCGCAGAGAAATTACTGGCGTTTCGAATTCATAATATCAGCTCGGAATATGTCGCCTGGTTTCAGAATTTACCCATTAATATCTCGGGAAATGCCGAAGATAAGATGCTCGGATATGCGATACACAATGTGAACGAAGCCTATATTGATGAGATTAATAACACGAACCTGAGGAACCTGGATGGCGATGACTATTTGGCTATGCGAGTTCACAATGTCAGCGCTCGAAGCATTCATAGCTACCGGGACAAAGGGTTTAATGTATTGGATGCTGGCGATATTCTGAAACTGCATGTATTCAACATTGATGAGGATGATATTGAATTAATGCGTAAATTCAATCTATGGACAGCCGATGTTAGTGAAGTCGTTGCCTTAAAAATTCTCATCTTGGATCAAAGTCTGATCGATGAGGTTAAATCCCTCAACTTAGAAACATTTGATCTTGGTCGTTTTATCGCAAAACGAACCGGTAGCAATCACGAGAATGACTGGCGCTTTGGAGACCTGAGCATGAAGAACGCATTTATGAGGGTACTATATCGAATTCAAACACACTAGCTGATCGACTGTACACTCAACTGGCAATCGCTGCCACATCGCCTGAATCATACTCGATACGATTACGACCGTTTTCCTTCGCTCGGTAGAGGCAGCGGTCGGCCATTTTATATAATTCAGTCGTGGTCTTGTTCATATCCGGCATTGTATTAACAATCCCCATACTTACCGTCACATTGAACCCCTGCCCATCGGCCTCGAAGTGTGTCTTCTCAACTTCACTACGAATCCTTTCAGCAGTGACTAGCACTTTTTCGAATTTGTCCGTGGTGATCAATACGGCAAATTCTTCTCCGCCGATTCTCGCGACGAGATCAGTCTCCCGCTGACAAGTCGCCTTCAAAATATTCGCGACCCGGATGATGACATCATCGCCGGCTGCGTGCCCATGACAATCATTCACTTCTTTAAATTTATCTATATCAACCAGAATCAGAGTTAAATGTGTTCGGGTTCTACTCAACGTTTTCCAGCATTTCAATAGCGACTCATCGAAACAGCGCCTGTTTGCAATTCCCGTTAAGCCATCCTGCTGGTTGAGTTGTTGTAATTGGTACTGCTGTGTTATCAAGGTCATATACTCTCTGTTTAAGCGACCGGCTTGCATCACCATATAACAGCCAAACAGAGCAAGCATCATCGCCTCAAGAACCTTATTACTCTCACTTAATAACGCGGCAAGTAATGGTGGAACCGTCAACACGATAATGTACGTGAGCGATAAGCTTTTAAGTGGTGCAAAAATAGATGATCCTGCACTCAACAATGCGAAAACGACCATCAGCACATATAGAAATATTGGCTCATATTCAGGCGAGTAGATAGTCAGCGAGAAGATCGTACTGTAAACAGAAATCGGTATCACTACATTCACAAACTGTAGAACGGTTCTGTACTTACTCAGATGCTGATTAATGCGCAGATAACGTTGACTGATTAGTCGAAAGATACTCGCTATTATGAGGATCGCTAATACAGACCAGAAAAAGACAGGTTTCAAATTATAGAATCCCGTGCCTGCGCCAATTAGCGCCCATGCCAGAAAATAAACATAGACACCATTCACAGTGCGCTCATCGATATCTTCAGCTACTTGATCGGCTAGATGATATTGATATGTTTTTGACTGATCCAACATACTTGAGACTACTGACGTTTGTGATTAATAATAGTGTAGACTATTCTGCACTTTCTACAGAAAATAGTCAGTAGCAATCTTTGATTGTGGTGAATGAAATCCTCTTTAGGATGAGTCGATCACAGGCACAAGCAGCTGATTTTGGCAATCCTTTATTCCAATACGGCTGCTTTACTCTCGTCGTAGGCCTTCTTAGCTTTACCAAATTCAATGAGCTTAGCTTTCAACTCTGGATGCGTGTTCACGAGCTCTTCTGAGTATTTGGCGAACGCTTCTTTATCGTCAACGTTTCTATCTTGAACCTGTTTAAATGTTGGCAGTGGAAGATTCGCTGTTCGAGAAAAGTTCGATTCACGGGCGATGGCTGTCAAGAGCCATTGTGGATAACACACGGTCTGCTGAACACGACTACCGAGAGGACTCTCTTTTCTGCATTTGATTCTAAATTTATTTTCGGTGACATAATCATTAAATTTATTATAAAAGTCTAATTCAGCCAGTTGTGATTGTCTGCGATAGAAGCCGATCGGTTTTGTTCCAATAAAGGTTATAATTTCGTCATCATTTTTAAGCTCATCATAGATCTCTTCATTCGATTGTTCTTCGAAAGATTCCAAAATCTTATCACCAGGCTGTTCATTGTCTGGCAGCCCGGGGTCTGTTGCCTCAGAGGCATCGACAATTCCTGCGACAGACAAGCAGACTAGACTAGTTAGGCTAATTGCTTTTATGAGTTGTATAAGGTTAGGACTGTTCATGACTTTCCTCAAACATATTCAAGTGGCCTTGAGTCACCTCAGATACAGAGTATCTGGCATCAATGCGCAAAGAGCGCTCAGGGTATTGAGTTTAGTTAAATTATGGGAATTAGTTTGTCAAAATTACCTAAACAAGTGAATCTAACAAATGTAATCAATTATTAATCCCAGCTTAATCCGCCACCGGTTTGGTTATGGCCAGTTTGGGTTTCAAAAAAGTCTTGCTCATTGCTAATGTTCGGCTGATCGTCTAACCATGGTAGTGCACAGATCGCATTCGGGTACGGCTGCTCGAGACCGAGTTGTTGCGCACGACGATTCGCGATATATCGATATTGCTGCATATGTTCTTCAGCCGTATAGCCTTCCAGCGGAGTCTCCAGTAGATGGCGTGCATATGCAAGTTCACATTCCTCTGCCTCGGTCCACATCTGGTTGATTGCATTGACATCAAGCTTGAGATTATTTTCCATAATAATTTGCGATACCACTCGGACGCCGAAGTTGGTGTGCATGAATACATCACGCATGATGTGTTGCATTTGCTTGGATGTACCTTCCATTAATCCGCGTCGTTGGATTGAAAACACGGGTGAAAATGCATGATACAGCCAAATACCCTCAAATATCGCCGCAAAGAAGAGATAAGACATGACAAAATTCTCTAACTCTGCCGGATCATTGAAGTCGATATCCGTTCTTAGAATTGAATTCAAATGGCGATTTGTCATCTGAATTTTCTTATTGATTGCCGGCACCACGCGGTATCGATTGTAGATTTCACTCTGATCCAACCCAAGTGTTTCAATGCAATGCTGATACGTCCAGGAATGGAGCGAGGCTTCGTACATCTGTCGAGCCTGATAGATTTGTAACTCAGGTGCAGTCATTTTTTCCATAACCGCTAATCCAATGTTTCGCATCGCGATGATATCTGACGTCGCGACATACGCTAGGATACTGGTGTATACGTGACGCTCATTGTCATTGAGGTTATGTTTGAAGTCGTATATGTCCTGAGTAATGCTGATATCTTGTGGTGTCCAATGGTTTTTGTTGGCATTTAAGAAAAAGTCCCAGGCCCATGGGTACTTAAATGGCGCTAACTGATTAACATCACTCAAACCATTGATAACGCGCTTATCCTCAACGCGCACTGGCTCTAGGCTGGCACTGGCATCAGGAACTTCGGTCCCTTGGGTTCGCTGAGCGGATGCGTTTATTGGAGCATCAGGTTGATTGTTACTATCAGTGGGCAGCTCAGCTTTCTGGTCAGGTGTTACTTTGCTCGGCTGATTTTTATTATCTGATAGTGAATCCCAATTTAGCATCAATAGTTCCTCTGATTGGCGAGTGTAAGTCATTCGAATAGAAACACAATATAAGCTAGTTTCTAATCAAATCGGATACTATATCTAGTACCCCTCGCAATCAAGCCCTAAGGGACTAAAGACGATGAAATAATATTGATAAGTTATTCTACCCCTGTCATATCTGGTAGCCGGTGGGCGATTCCCTTGTGGCAATCAATGCAGGTTTTTTCGCCGCTTTCGAGAAATTTTGCGTGTTGTTCAGAGGCCCTGACGCTCTGTAATGTGAAATCCATATAGTCGAAGTTGTGGCAATTTCGGCACTCAAGTGAGTCATTGGCTTTTAAGCGAGCCCACTCATGCTCGGCGAGTTGTCTCCGTTTGGCTAAAAACTTCTCGCGGGTATTAATGGTACCGAACACCTTACCCCAGATTTCTTTTGACGCCTGTGTTTTCCTGGCAATCTTATCAGTCCATTTATGGGGCACATGACAATCTGGACAAGTCGCCCTCACACCGGAGCGATTTGTATAATGAATCGTAGTCTTTAATTCTTCGTAGACATTATCCTCCATTTCATGACAGCCAATACAAAACTCCTCCGTATTCGTCACCTCGAGCGCTGTATTAAATCCACCCCAGAATATAATACCCGCGATAAATCCCCCGACAGTTAAAAATCCAAGGCTGTAATACTTACTTGGACTGGAGAGTATTCGCCATGTCTTCTTGAAAATGTTTTTGATCATTTGCATCGAGCAGCCTTACTTATTTTTTTGCTTTTCTTTAATGATGTTGTGCATGTCAACAAAGGTGTTTTCGACGAGCTCTTTCGTTTCCGTCTGGGTGACATGACATTGATTACAAAAATACCGCCGAGGAGACACTTCAGCCAGGAAGTTACCGTCCCTGTCCATATAGTGAGTCACACTGATCATCGGTGCCTGAGATTCTTCTGTACGGTGGCGACTATGGCAGGTCATACATTTGTTGGTGTTTAAATTCACCTCATAGTTACGAATCGTGTGTGGAATGATCGGCGGCTGCATTGGATAATTCCGACTCTTCTTGATATCAGAGTTGACCTCTTTATAAATGATGTTCGGTTCTTTCTGCTCGGTAATTTTCGTATCCTTGCGAAGCGTCGCAACTTCTTCAGCAACGATTGGCGACCCCAAGAGAGCAACGAGTGTAAAAGCACAGATATTCAATATCAGATTATGTTTCATCATTCCTTCTCCTATGCTTTGATTACTTTTACAGCGCACTTTTTAAAATCAGTCTCTTTCGAGAGCGGGTCTGTGGCATCCAGGGTTACCTTATTAACCAGACGGCTTGCATCGAACCATGGCATGAACACCAGGCCAATGGGTGGTTTGTTTCGACCGCGGGTTTCGACTCGAGTACTAACTTCGCCTCTACGCGAGACTATCTTGACCACATCGCCTCGCCGCAAGCCGCGCTTTTTTGCATCGTCAGGATGCATATAAATCAGCGCATCCGGCATGGCTTTGTATAACTCAGGGACACGTTGTGTCATTGAACCTGAGTGCCAGTGCTCTAAAACCCGTCCGGTGGATAACCAGAGATCATATTCATCATCTGGCTCCTCAGCCGCGGGCTCATATGGCAGGGCAAAAATAACGGCCTTGCCATCTTTATGACCGTAAAACTCGAAGTCTTTGCCGGGAGTGACGTAGGGATCGTATCCTTCCTTAAAACGCCATAAGGTTTCCTCACCATTGACCACTGGCCAGCGTAGTCCACGTACCTGATGGTAGACATCATACGGGGCTAAATCATGAGCCTTGCCGCGACCAAACGCGGCATATTCCTCAAATAAGCCTTTTTGAATATAAAAACCAAACTCGCGGGCCTCATCATTCAGTCGATCGTCTGGTATCTCATCCAACGAATACTTATCAACCTTTCCGTTAGCGAACAAGACATCAAATAATGTTTTGTTTTTATACTGAGGGTTGTTATCCAGAATTTCTGCCGGCCAGGTGTCCTCCGTCTTAAATCGCTTCGAGAACTCCACAATTTGCCACAGGTCCGAGCGTGCACCCTCAGGCGCTGACACCATCTGATACCAGGCTTGGGTTCTGCGTTCAGCATTACCGTAAACCCCTTCTTTCTCGACCCACATGGCGGTCGGTAAAATGAGGTCAGCCGCCTGAGCGGTTACCGTTGGATAAGGATCGGATACGACGATGAAATTCTTAGGGTTTCTATAACCGGGATACCCTTCTTCCATCATGTTTGCCGCAGCCTGCATATTGTTATTGCATTGCACCCAATAGAAATTCAATTTGCCATCACGAAGCATGCGGTTTTGTAGCACAGCATGATATCCCGGTTTAGCTGGGATAATGTCATAAGGAATATTCCACTTCTCTTCTGAGAATTTACGATGCTTGGGGTTCGCTACGACCATATCGGCTGGTAAGCGATGAGAAAAAGTGCCCACCTCACGAGCGGTTCCACAGGCCGATGGTTGGCCAGTGAGCGAAAAGGGACTGTTACCTGGGGTTGAAATTTTACCCGTTAGCAGGTGAATGTTGTAAACCAGATTATTTGCCCACACACCACGCGTGTGTTGATTGAAACCCATGGTCCAGAATGAGCAAACTTTAATATCAGGGTCCGCATATAGCTCAGCTAAATCGAGTAAATTTTTCTCGGGTACGCCCGATAATTTAGAGGTATATTCAAGTGTGTAATCACTGACAAATTGGGCATATTCCTCGAATCCGATATCAGTCGCTCCGCCGGCTTTCTTAGCATTTTTCGCTTTCTGCTCTAGCGGATGTTCTGGCCTAAGGCCATAGCCAATGTCATCATTCCCGCGTTTAAACCGCGTATGTTTATTGACAAAATCCTTGTTGACCCGGTTCGTTTGAATGATGTGATTTGCAATGAAATTAAGTATGGCTAGATCGGTTTGAGGCGTGAAAATCATGCCATTATCTGCCAGCTCAAAACTTCGATGTTCATAGGTCGATAGAACAGCAACCTTGACGTGGGGTGCACTTAACCGACGATCAGTTATTCTTGTCCACAAGATGGGGTGCATTTCAGCCATATTTGAGCCCCACAACACACACGCATCAGTGGCTTCCATATCATCATAGCAGCCCATTGGTTCGTCAATACCAAAGGTTCGCATAAAACCACCCACTGCAGAGGCCATACAATGCCTGGCGTTGGGGTCGATGTTATTACTTCTAAATCCGGCCTTATATAACTTAGACGCTGCATAACCCTCGAATACAGTCCACTGCCCCGAGCCAAACATACCCACGCCGGTCGGTCCAACATCTGCCAGGGTGGCCTTGGCTTTTTCTTCCATGATATCGAAGGCTTGCTTCCAGGAGATTGGCGTAAATTCTCCCTCTTTATCATACTGGCCATTTTTCATGCGCAGTAAGGGCGTCGTGAGTCTGTCTTTGCCGTACATTATTTTGGATAAAAAGTAGCCTTTAACGCAATTCAATCCGCGGTTAACTGGGGACTTGATATCGCCGTGAGTTGCGACAACCTTGCCATCTAATACACCCACATTCACACTACAGCCGGTTCCACAAAATCTACAGGGCGCCTTATCCCAGGTTAATTTAGTGACGTCACTATCCGTAACGAGGTTTGAGCCGTTTACCGGTAAGGTGATTCCAGCAACAGATGCCGCTGCAGCGACTGCGTTGGCCTTGATAAATTCTCTTCGATCGATTGTCATTTTATTAACCCTTATCTAATGCTGAACTGACTATCAATATCATTCGTTTACATACTCATGATAAACAGGAGATAACGAATGCACCTTCTCATTCATATGAATCGGAGCGAGTCTCTGGTCTATCGCCTTATGTGAGTCACCTTCAATGGTGAATATAATTTTGCCGTTGTCGCCAATCGCGTGGACTTCACCGCCCTCTTGCTGAGCAATAAATCGAGCGATTGACTCGCAGTCCTGCGCTGTTCCTTGTGCAATAAAACTTGCGATGTGATATTTGTTAGTCATCATTTGAGTCGCTCTTCGGTGATAGGACGATGGCGTCTTGTGGGCATATCGAGATGCAAGCGCCACAAGCATTACATAAATCGCTATTAATCTCTGGCGGTGAACTGAATGTAATACTCAATGGAAATGTGATTGCACTTTGTTCACAGACTTCGCGACAACTCTGGCAGTAGACTTGCTGGTTTGCGAGGCATGTTTCATTGATTTGGATATATGTATTCCAAGCTGCCGTTTTTTTGTGATCTAAGAACATATCCTGCTCACAAGTATCGACACATCGTGCACAAAAGGTGCATTCCCCCTGCTTGAAATCGACATAGGGAAATCCAAGCGGGTCTCGTTTTATGATGTGTGTCTCACACGCATCAACACAGTGCTGACATTGGGTACATTGGCTGATAAAGGTTTGTTCATCACGAACCCAGGGTAATCTGAATACTGGTTCTAGCTGCCGCCTTGTCTGCCCCGTAAGAAAGCTACGACGTTTGAGATCAACTGATTGATGACTAGTCATAGATCATCACCGACTAACCCGTTGGTGGCCCAGTTAATATCTGGCTAATCCAAATGGCAAATCCCAGAGCGCCAACGATAATGACGGAGAGTATCGGTGCCAGAAAAATAGTGAGAAATAAAAAGACATTTCTCTCATGACGCCGTTCTTCTGACTCAGATGAACCAAGTTCTGACATGACTATCTCCACATTATTAGTTAAACGATATTCTGTAACCCTTTGTGTAGTCGATTTTTATTGTTTATTTAGAGTCGCAGAACGCACTAATTTTCATCGTGGTTTCTAGTTTACCTATGACAAAACGATGAACATTGATCCATGTCAGTAAACTTGGCTATATTCACGGTTTAACGATACTGAGAGGGATACCAGGTCGTTATTCTGGCTCTGGAGAACTTTTGAGGCTGTGATCGTGATATCGCGCAGGAATAAGCACAACAGCCAAGCAAACGACGAGGCTCGCGACTACCCAATAGACGGCCTGTTCATATTGATCAGTACCCAAAATTGCGCCAATAATCATTGGTCCAGTGGCAAGTCCCATTTTAGACGCAAATCCCCCGACCGTTGCCATTTGGCCAGAACTATCAAACCGGGAAATAAGGCCAAGCATATATGGAATTACGAATGCCCAGGTGATTCCGACGAGTACATTCGCGACGATAAAGATCAATTGTATCTCTGAGAAAATGAGCAGCCAGTTGCCGATGATGGTTAATACGATGCCAACGACTAGTGGCAACAAATAGCCAAATCGCGTTGACATAATCACAACCAATAGCGATCCTGCGATTCCTATCCAGGCCGCTATACCGAGAATGTCGCTGATAAAATTAACTTCCAGGTCATAAAACTTTCCTAATCCAATGATGACTGCATACAGTCCCATATTCCCCGCCTGAAACAGAAAGATAGCCAGTAACGCCAAAACGATAGGCATGGTTAACTTGACGGCAAAAGGTTTGACCTCTTGGTCATCGCTATCGTCAGACTTGACTGGTTTATAGTCACCGAGCAGCGACAGCATCAGTAAACTCACGACACTGAAGGCCACCAGTGTCAGATATAGTAATGGCATTCCAAATAGTTCGACCCACTTGGGTATTAGCATTACAGCTAGCCCGCCGAGGCCGAACTGCACCGCAAGCAAAACCCCAAACGTTTTGTCTGGCTCCTGTTGCCTTGCGATAACAGAGAATGCGATTGCTGTCAGACAGCCACCAAAGAAGCCATGGAGCAGTCTGATGCCAATTAACGCCATGGGAGAAGAGACGAGTAGCGAGATTAGGTCGATACTTATCAAAAGAGTGAGTAATGCAACGGACGTGGTTTTCCAGTTAAGCTTCTTTATCACGAAGATGACAACAAACGCGCCTGCAGCTGCGCCATAGACATTCGCAGAACCAACCTGAGTCGCCTCACTGTTGGTGAAGTCTAATACGACCTTTAGGCTGTCGACCAATGCCGGCATGATATTCACATAGAAGAAACCAGCGGTCGCAAGGAATGCCAAAAAGATTCTGGAAGGCATGCCCGATTCTGAGACGGTCAATCGATTTAATTGTTCTAACATCTTATGGTTCCTTGCATGTCGATAGCTTGTCGTACAATGAGTTATATGGTTTCAACCAATTAAAACGCTCATCATCACGGAAGACAAAGTAAGTAAACTCTTTCGCAAAGACGACGCTGATCCCACCATATCCAGACATGAAAATAATTGGATTTTCCTGGCATGGTCGTGGTTGTTTCTGTTGATATAGCCAGAAACCGTCCTGATAACCTAACGCGCCTTCTCTGTCGTGTTTAGCGAGTGAGGGTGATCGGTTGTGGTTGATGAAGTTGGCGAGTTTAGAGAAATCAGCCAAAGTCATTGTTAACCCCCATCCCGAAAATGGCACAGCCGACGCCCCTGCCGTCTTTTTAATAAACTGTGCGATGCGGGTTAGATTAAGGGATTGATAAACCTCATTAACTAAATAATCCTCGTATAGTCGATAGGTATCATTCGCAGTCTGATGTTGTAAGTAACGTTGCATCATCAGGCCGGCAAGAAAATGCTCTGAGCTGTGATAGACGAAGGGCGGTTGTTTTGAGTCTCGCTTGGGGAAATGGTCGCAGGCGAAAGAAATTTTTTGTGCCGCGGTTTGAAGTAAGAAAAATTGCCAAAAAGAGGCACTACTTTCATCCATCATGTACTCATCGGAGTCATAAAAGCCAGTTCGCATATTCACCAGTTGTTCCAATGTGACGTCCCGCCAACGATCACCACACTCAGGAATCCAATCGGACACTGTCAGCGCTCCAATCTGGTCGTCTTGCGCCATTAAGGAAGAATATGCCATGCCGATGACAATCGACTTGGCGAGTGAGTAGGACGGTATAATCATCTCTGAGCAAAATGGGTACTGACCAGCCCTATAGTCGCAATCACTGATATAGGTCACGCCGTCATATACCAGCCCTTGAATGGTGATGTCATTTGAATCAAAAGCATGCGGCTCTTTTACAAGCTCAGTCATTGGTTTGACTGGCTGACGGTTCGTTATTTCGCTTTGATAATCAGTCAGATAGTCTCGGATCAATTGCTTGCTAATTGAGTTAACTACAGGGCTCGACTCCCTACTCACTTTAAACTGGTATTCGAGATCAAACTTTAAGTAAGCACAGGTCTCAGCAGCTATCTGCAAGGTTGCTTCAAGGGTTTGTTTCTTCTCATGAATCACCAATAGGCCGTTGTGGGTGCAGTTGGCGTTTCGTTCCGATAGGGCAATGGGAAAGACATATTGTTTTTGCTCGTCCGTAACAGTCACCCTGCCAGGTTCAATCATCCACTCCCAATACTGATGCCGTATTGGCTGGATACCACGCCTGAGAGGGAGGGATATCGTATTTTGAGTTATCAAAGTGATATTGAGTTCAGGCAGCTTAGATAATGCTAGCCGCCTATTGCTGAAACTATCGAATCGGTCTGCTACAACATTCAGATATGCCAGCGATTTTGGTTCCAATCTAAATGTTTCAAGTTGATAGGCCTCGTCGGGCGCAACCTTATGATGAATTTCAGTAGTGGCGTCTGATAATGGCATCAGTTCAGTGACATCAGTCAATTCACTGGCAGCAACCACTATCGGATTGAATAGCCATGACAAAGCCAAACAGAAAAGACAAATTCTACTGTGCAAGATCAACACCATGGGCTCGAAAAAATTGACGGACTGCTTGCAACTGACCTTCGAAGTATTGTCGCTTATTAACTGACGACGTATAGATGGGTTGGCGTACTTGTGCCGCACTAGCCGTTGCGGAGGGTGTTGAATTCTTATGAAAATTCAAACAATCCTGTTGCCATTGCAACCCGCAAAAGTCGATTAATTGCTTACTCTCCGCTTCCGGGTTAGATACCAACTCCTCATAGGAAAGGTCGTAAATAAAATCTGGGTATTGAGCCCGCCAGTGGGTCATCAGATCACGGTATGCAACGATGTAGCGGGTTAAATCTGTCAAATCATATGAGAAAGGATATCCCATCCTGAAGAGTGTTTTGTACATGGCTATTATCGACTCTAGTGGGTGTCTGTGCAGGTGAATAACCTTTGCATTGGGTATACTTTCTGCAATTAAGCCTAAATAGAGAAAATTGAGCGGCGTTTTGTCAATTAGATACTGACTAGCACGATCAAAACTCTCTATCCCATGAATGTAGTAATTTTTTAACTCCTTTCGATCACACTGTGCCGAACGTCGAATGAGATCGATTTTATTCTCGTGATCGCCAGTTGCTTTGATGACAGAAAATGCCAGGGAGTTAATCTCACCCAGGCTGTTTACATCGGAATGACTACTCAATATACGATCGACTAATGTCGTGCCAGAACGTGGTAATCCCACAATAAAGATAGGCGTTGTAGTGTCATATTTATAATCGTAATTCTGAGTCATTAACGGCCCCGAAGATGGGTTTTGAAAGGACTGCTTTATTTCTTCAATCGCCGCGAGATCTGTCTCTACTCGATAGGCCATTTGCTGCTTCCTGGCCGTAGCGCCCTGCTGCCAATGCTCGAAGGCCGCTCGATAATCTCCTAGATCCTCATACTCTTTCCCTAATGCGTAATGCAGAGCAACTCGCCCCTTATCATTAATTGACAGGTCGTCAAGAAGTCGTTGCATCTCGCTGATGTGATTATCATCTACAGACTGCTTGCGAAGGGTCGCCCGATTATAGTAGGCGTCGTAATCATCAGGTTTATGCGTTATGACGTTAGTAAGGATTTGCTCTGCCCGATCGAACTCGCCAAGAGATACGTTAGCCGATGCCAGGTTAAACAATATTTCCGTATTGGCAGGGGATTGCTGTGCGGCCCTTGCATAACATCTCGCAGCACTCTCATGGTCACTACAGTGTAAATAGGATTCTGCAATCTGTGCCAGAACAACAGCATCTGAAGTCTCAGACTCAATATGCACAAGCAACCGTATCGCCTGCCGAACATCATTATTGTATAGCAGGCACTCAATCCGTCGTAATTGCAATTCCAGTGATTCAGGCAATCGCTCAAGACCCGTATTCACAACGTCAAGCATCGCCTGAAACAAGCCACGCTTTTGCAATAGCTTGCTACATAAAATAATGGCCGGAATGGATTCCGGCCATTGGTTGATATAGTCTTTGCAGAGTGCCAGCCCTCGTTCGGATTCACCTTGATTTACAAGCGCTATTACCTCGTTTAGCTGGTGACTCTGCATTAACCTCTCCACTCAATCTACTGCATTGATGGCGTATCACCTGTCACTTATTCAAAGTGATATCGAGCGGTGATACCTATTGTTCGAGGTTGAGATAATAACTCTTTAGAGCCATTACCAAAATAGTTTTGCTCAGGTGAGGTACCCATATACTCTTCTTTGAATACCCCAGTAACACCGGCTTCATTGGTTAGATTCTTGATCCACAACGTAACAGACCAGTCGTCTTTCATAAAGGTCGAATTAAAATCGAGTATCGCGAAGCTATCGAGTGTCTGCTTGAACCGAATTGACTCGTTAATGGCATTTTCACTATCAGACTGATAATAAAGTCCAAACCGGTTTGTCCAGTCGACACCGCCTGACAAACTCTGTGTATGGTCGATCGATAGCGAGAAGGTATGATCCGATTGGCCCGGTAGGCGTGTACCGTCTGTAGCCACTGGCGAAGTTCGGTTCACATCATTCGGGGCATACATGTTCTCACTGAGCTCTCCCTGTAAATAGGTATAGCCAATCGTGTAGTGCCAACCCTCACCGAAGTAGCCGTCGAACTCGGTTTCCAGTCCCATATTAGTGGCCGCACCCGCGTTTTGAGCTGCAAAAAATGCCCAGTTAGTCGTTGCGGTATTGAGTTGAATATCTTCCCAATCAACATAGAAAAACGAGACATTATATCGGCCCTGCTCCAGGTTGCCTTTCAAACCAAGCTCAAAGTTTAATGTTCTATCTGGATCGTATTGCTGCCATGCCGGATCTTCAGCGAATGTACCGGATAAAGGCACCGCATTAGATCCTCCGCGACGATAACCTTCAGAGAGCGTGGCATAGAGCATTTTGTCATCAGCCAGGTCATATGAAAGGTTCGCTTTGAAAAGCGTATCATCTTCGTCTCCCTCGAACAGCGCCTGATCCATGACATTGAAGCTGGTATACAAGCCAACCATCATGTCAGTTTGATTTTCATATTCAGTATTAAACCATCTGGCCCCCAGAGTGACCGCAAGGTCCTCGCTCAGATCGAAGGTTAGCTCACCAAACAAAGCTTGTTCAGTGAAATTCTCAACACGAGTGTAGGCAAAATCATTGTCGTTAACTACAAATCCTGGCCCCCAGGCTGTATCGGCCCAGAGTTGAAAACCACGTAAAATACTATCCTGAGTCGCCGTCAAATCATTATCTCTGTGGAAGATACCTACGACCCAGTCGATGTCCTGATCGCCGTTAGACACCAGGCGAAGTTCCTGAACGAACGCTTCATCCTCGTAGGTTCGAACGGCAGAGGCCATTGGGCGTGGATAGTTATAGTAAAAAGCCGATAACCAACCTAGCTGGGCATAAAAACCAGTGTTTTCGGAGACGCTCTCCCCCTCAGTTTCGTAGCTTGAGGTACTACTGGTCAGGGTGGCAAACCCTAAGTCGAAGTCTAATTCCAATGAGGCTAAATCAACTTCACTCGTTGACGGCTCGCGTTGAATAGAACCATTTTCAGCCTCGCCATAGGCTTCTCCCCAGCCATCTAGGCCATTGGTACGATGACGTCGACCGCCAATATCATTGTCTTGATTCATCACCGTTAAGAGGGCATTGAAGTTGTCATTATCAACGAGCAGCGATGCCCTGTAATAACTAATATCAGCGGAATCTGCGTCTACAACCCTTGTGTACACAGCGGCCGTGTCAGTTGGTCCGTTTGGCGCAACCGGCAAGCCATTTGACCCAATCTCGTATGCATTGGGTAGATCTATACTACCGGCATAATCAATCATCCCAGCCGCCAGTCGAATTCCCACGCTATCACTAAGAGGTACGTTGACAACGACGTCGGTCGACCAGTTATTGCCATCCGAATCATCCGTCACACTATAGCTACCTTCGACCACACCATATGCCGCAGCAAGATCGGGGCGATTCATGATGTACTTTACAGTGCCTCCCAAGGAGCCCGAACCATAGAGGGTGCCCTGAGGACCACGTAACACCTCAACTCGATCCACATCCTTTAGCATGAAGTTGGCATAAACCGGCGTATCGTTAACGTAGGTTGAAACGGTTGGAACAGTTGATAACGCATAGTCACCCAGCGCTGAACTATCAACATTCATCCCACGAATACTGATTCCGTTGATTACGCCGGCATTTCTGGGTCCGCGGTCTACGACGGTTACACCCGACATTTGGCGCATCAACTCAGCTGGCGATACGATTTGATTCGCGCTTAGGGTTTCACCCGAGATCGCGGAAATGTTGTAGGGTATTTCCTGCAAGGTTTGTTCACGTCGATTGGCCGTCACCGTGATCACTTCGTCTTTTTCCTGATCGGGATTTTCTTCGGCATAAACTATGGTAGCTGGTGTCATTGCCAGAGCACTTGATACTGCTACAGCCAGTGTATTGCGTGTTAGTTTATGATTTGTCGACATGGGATAGCTCCACTTTTATTATAATTACGATTAAAAAAATACATGAGTCCAGTTGCTCAATGTAGTGCCAGATGATACATATTCATTGGTCCAGTTATTCACTCTGGATTCTCGTCAGCTGCTGGCTTTTTAAGTTCGCCGAGTGCTTGCATGGCCGGTGAGCTAGCATGCCCACGCTGGTACTGCGGAAAGTTAATGTTACTGTCACGGAAACTCTTGAGTGTTTGTGCCTGTGAATGCATTCCGCGTTCGCGGAACCTGCGGACCAGATTAAGATCAAGATCGACAGCGAGTACCTCGTGACCGCTTCCAGCCTTGCATATCACATTGCCGTCTGGACCTGTGATTACTGATTGGCCATTTCCCATTCGCCCATCGCAATTCATATTTACGACATAACATTGGTTCATGATGGCCGTTGCTCGCGCCATCGCCAACTCGGCATCCCGATCAATGGTATTCGTCATACTAGGACAGATGATGACCTCCGCCCCAAGCCACACCAATGCCCTTGCAACCTCAGGAAACCAGAGGTCATAACAAATCATGACACCTACCTGGCCGATACCTTTGATAGGAAAGACACAAAAATCATTGCCTGGAGTTACGCCCTCTTCGAATGGCTGAAAGGGAAAAATCTTCCGGTAGCGGCTAATGACCTCACCCTCAGGATTGATGACAGGCATGGTGTTATAGACATTAGAGCCCGATTTTTCCATCATCGAGCCCGGTAACAACCAGATGCCTAATTCTTGCGCAATGGTTTGCAGGGATTGTTCGGTATGACCTGGCAACGGCTCTGCGAATTCTACCTCTGAGCCAAATAATGCCAGCTCCGGGATTACGATCATTTGCAGCCATGGAAATCGCTCTTTGGCAATTTTTATTTCTTTGATTATCTGATCTAGATTATTGCCATTTGCAATTTCCAACTGCAGTCCGCCGACCGACAAATACGACATAGATGCCTCCTGAATAAACCTCAGAAGGTATCCTAATGATCAATTCCTGAATTCCATAGTGCCAGATGTGAACTACTTAAGGTGCCAGTTTATGATATGACAGCAATTAAGATAAAATTTCAGCAATATTGATGAACCGACCGGAAGGTCTAAAGAAGCGTATCTTGTTTTCTTTCACCGCCACTTGAAGTCGGGAAACTTCTCCGTAGGCCCATTCATTCCACTGTCGACACCAATAATCACCCTCAACCCACCAGCGTCCCGTATCCTGTTCTTCATCATGATGACCACAAGTCCCAGTCATGGTGCCATCAGCATGAAGAATAATCGTATTGGGTTCACCATAAACGGTCGTTAACATCATAGTGATATCCGACATCTGTTCTCTGATTGATTGTGAGTCCAGTCGATAGGATTCATATTCGTCAATTGTTTGAGAATATTCTTTATTAAGTTTTAATATCAGATTAGCTAATATTTCTACGCCCTTACGAATATCATGTACTTGGATAGACGTGATACCCATCCTGAAATAGGGTCCGGCTTTCAGGGGGTTATCATAGTAATGATACACCGGCTCTATCAGCACACCCTCCGACTTGGCACGATGATACAATACATCCATATCGATATTCTCAGGTCCTTTAACCCAGAAGCTGGTACCGCCTTGATTCGGCATGGTAACGACATATTGTGCTAGATAAAATAACAGGGCGTTGCGCAAGGCATTCCATCGCTCGCTAAAGGATTTAGTCATCCTCATCATTAGTGCGTCATAATGTCCTAGTGACAGAAAGGTGGCCGCCGTTCTCTGATTAGTCAGGGGTACCACCCCTGTCATGACGTGACGCAACTTTCTCAGTTCACTTATCAGGGTCTTCGAGGCGACGATAAACCCCAATCCCAGTCCCGGTTTAAGCAATGCTGGCAAGGCTGAAATATAGATCACCCTGTCATTGGCATCCATACTCCGCAAGGCAGGATTCGGCCTGCCCATATAGTTACTCTCAAACACAGAATCATCTTCGATGATTAATTGGCCGAGTTGTGCTGCTTTTTGTATGAGGGCATTGCGACGGTCTTGATGTAATGTCACCCCGGTGGGATTTTGATGGGAAGGCGTTGAATAAATTATGTCAGTCGAGTCCAGATCCGCATCAATGACCAAACCGCCTTCATCAACTTCTTGCAGACAGATCTGCGCATGACGATCCTGACACAGGCTGCGCATTCGGTAGCACCCAGGCTCCTCAAGCGCAATACGAACCGTGTGATCCACGAGTAGTTCGGTCAAGAGATAGAGTGACTGTTGATGACTAACAGTAACCAATATTTCATCATCTGATGCGTTGATTCCCCTGCGCGGGAGTATTTTAGTACGAATCTCGTGGAGCAACTTAGGATCATCAGCATAGGATGAATGTAACTGTTCCTCTAGCTGTTTACTCCCCAGTACCATCCTTGTCGCTTCGCGCCACTGCGAGATTGGCAGGAGCGAGGAATCGAAATATCCATCGACAAAAGGATATTTGGCATCATTTATATCATCGGGAGTGTAATAGTGGTCGGTATTAATCGTTGTACGGAAACGCTTGCGCCAACGCGGTTCGGTATCTAATTTTTTCCGGTCCGATGCCTGAAAACCAACATGTTGATTGTTTAGGTTTTCTTCAACAAAAATCCCACTGCGTGCACGACTGACAAGCACCCCTTCTTCGATTAGTTGCTCATAAGCCAATGTAACGGTATTACGTGAAACACCTATTTGTTCCGCTAATTTTCTGGATGAAGGTAATTTCTTACCAGGGATCAAAGTCCCTTTTTGTATTCCCTCTAACAGCTTTTGCCTGATTTGACTTTGTAAATTCAAACCACTTTTCGGATCGAGAAAAATGAGTGTTTCAGTCATAGATTGTATCTATTCAATCGCGGCTACCTAAGCAGATGTCACAATTTAGCTTTTGGATCTTCAAAAGTCCATCCTGTAATACAGTCGATGCATTAACCATCTCAATCCACCTTAGGAAAATCTGTCTCCACAGCCATCAGCTATGTCCACTGGCTAGCTTACTTGTAAGCGAAATAATACTGAAAATTTCTCTAAACCTTCAGCCATTACGTCATCTTCAATCGTTAGTGGCGGCAGGAAGCGGATAACATTCCCGTAAAAACCACAGGCAAGCAGTATCAAGCCATGAGAAGCTGCATTGGCAATAAGTTTTTGTGTTAATTCTGTATTTGGTTTAGTTGGATCGGCATCATGAAACAGCTCAATCGCAATCATCGCTCCCTGATGCCTGATCTCGAGAATTTCATTTGGAAATTCATCCTGTAGCTTTGTCAGGTGTCGGTGAAATTTACTACCTATTTCCTGAGCACGACGCGTAAGATCCTGTTTTTTAATGACCTCGAGTACAGCGAGTGCTGCTGCACAAGCCACTGGCGAGCCACCATAGGTACCGCCCAGACCACCGGGTAACGGTGCATCCATGATCGCCTCTGTGCCCACCACGGCTGCTAATGGTAATCCACCCGCAATGCCTTTTGCCATGGTTATCAAATCCGGCTCTACCTCGGCATGTTCGATTGAGAACATCTTGCCAGTCCGAGCAAACCCAGTTTGTATTTCATCGGCAATCAGCAAAATACCATGTTGATCGCATAATTTTCGCAGAGCTTGGATAAAGCTCGCCGGGGCAACATAAAACCCGCCCTCGCCCTGGACTGGCTCAATAATTATGGCTGCCACATCGGCTGGAGCGATGTCTACTTTGAACATATTTTCCAGTGCATGAAGCGACTGACTCTCACTAACGCCATGCAGCTCATTTGGGAATGGGATATGAAAAAGCTCACCTGGGAAAGGACCAAACAAGTTTTTATAGGGAGTAATTTTTCCCGTCAGTCCCATTGTCAAATTCGTCCGCCCATGAAACCCACCATTGAATGCGATAACGCCACGACGTCCGGTACTGGCTCGAGCAATTTTTATCGCATTTTCAACGGCCTCGGCGCCGGTCGAAACGAACATCGCCTTCTTTGGGCTGTTACCCGGTGCGATTGCTGTTAATTTCTCTGCCAGCTCGACAGCTACTTCATAAGGATTCACCATGACACAGGTGTGGGAGAAATTATCGAGTTGTGACTTGGCTGCAGCGACTACCTCGGGATGACTGTGGCCGGTATTACAAACGGCAATCCCCACACCAAAATCGATATACCGATTATCTTCAACATCCCACACTTCCGCATTGCAGGCTTTCTTGATGTATACCGGATACACATTGCCCTGCCCCCTGGGAAATGCCCTCAATTTCCTGTCTTGTAAGCCGGCATTTGTTTTTGGTAGCGATGTTACTTGATGTACTAGATTGTTCATTTGTCGATACCTCCAAGGCACAGATACTTAATATTTAAATAATCGTCCAGGCCATACTTAGACCCTTCACGTCCGTTTCCGGACTCTTTGACACCGCCAAACGGTGCGGCTGCATTCGATAGGATCGCTTCATTAATTCCGACCATGCCATAATCTAAGGCTTCGGCTACCCGCCAAATTCTGCCGATGTCACGCGAATAGAAATAGGCCGCTAAGCCATACTCTGTGTCATTCGCAATCCGAATCACCTCTTCCTCAGTATCAAATGGGATGATCGCGGAGACTGGGCCGAATATTTCATTCTTAGCAATGGGCATGTCATTCGTGACGTTCGATAGTATGGTCGGTTCATAGAAATTGGGATTAGACTGTCCACTGCTACCGCCCGTACACAATACTGCACCCTGCTTGATCGAGCGCTGAACTAAGTCATCCACATCCTTCGCAGCCCCTTCATTAATCAGAGGCCCTATGTCGACTCCATCCGCCAATCCATTGCCGATTTTTAACCTCTTAACGGCATCGACGAGCTTTTCAGTGAATTGATTCTGTATGTCCTTGTGGACAAAAATGCGGTTGGTACAGACACAGGTCTGGCCCGCGTTACGATATTTCGATGCAACAGCACCCGCTACTGCAGCATCAATATCGGCATCATCGAACACAATAAACGGTGCATTACCGCCTAACTCCATTGAAACGCGCTTTACCGTTGACGCGCACTGCGCGATCAGTGTTTTTCCGACAGCCGTTGAACCGGTAAAAGTAAACTTAGCGACATCTTCATGCTGGGTGAAGATCTCCCCGATCGCACGTGAATCAGTACCCGTTATGACATTAAATACACCGGCTGGTATCCCTGCTTGTTGTGCGAGTTCAGCCATGGCCAATGCCGACAAGGGAGTTTCACCTGCCGGCTTCACGACAAACGTACACCCCGCTGCCAATGCCGCAGCTGCTTTTCTCGCGATCATGGCATTGGGAAAATTCCAGGGGGTTATCGCGGCGACGACACCTACCGGCTGTTTTATTATGACAATACGCTTATCACCGGATGGTGCTGGTATTGTGTCGCCATAGACTCTTTTTGCTTCCTCGGCAAACCATTCAATATATGCAGCACCATAGAGTATTTCTCCGGCTGCCTCAGCAAGTGGTTTACCCTGCTCAAGGGTGAGTATTCTCGCTAAGTCATCTTTATTTTCAAGTAATAGGTCATACCACTTATTTAATAACTTTGCTCGCGCATTCGCTGGCATGTTCGACCATTGAGGAAAGGCGGACTTGGCAGCTTCTAATGCCTGCTCAGCATCCTGAGTTCCGCCATCCGCCACCGATGCGATGATTGACCCATCTGCTGGATTCAAGACATCGAAGGTTCTCTCAGAAGGCAACCACTGGCCGTTGATATGCTGGCCGGTAAATATCAATTTCTCATATGTATTCTGATTCATGACTCAATCTGTACTATTTGAAAGTAACTATTGAATAACAATTCATTGCTTGCTTAAATATTAAACATTCAATGTATAGTTTGACAGGAGTCAAACAATGTTAAACCTAAGTTTGATGGGAAAACCCGTTACCGATTATGACTTAAGGCTACTGAGAATTTTCATCGGCGTCGTCGACAACAATGGCTACACAGCGGCAGAAGGTGAGTTAGGGATTACTCGCTCCACGATCAGTGTCCACATGACATCACTTGAAACCCGTATGAATTTGCGTCTTTGTGACCGCGGTCGAGGAGGATTCAAACTAACCGAAGAGGGTCAGCATGTATACAATGCCGCATTAAAACTCTTTGAATCCCATGATGAATTCTCCTATCTAGTGCAATCCCTCAGTAAAGAGCTCAGTGGTGAAATTGTTATCCTCTGTTCCGATCAGCTCGATGACACTAAGTTGCTTCAATTGGCTTCAGTGATTGAAAAGATAAACTCCAGTGCGCCAAATTTACATCTGGTGCTTGATGGAGATACATTACAGAATATTGAAAAAGCGCTTCTCAATGATGCAGCACATGCAGGAATATTACCTCCCTATAAACCGATTGAAGGGCTTGAATATCACAACCTATTTGAAGAGCCGATGTACTTATGTTGCAGCAAATCACACGATCTTTACCAGCAAAAATCTGACATTGATGTTGCTAAGCTCGCAAACTATCCTGCCATACATCCCGGACTAAACATTGACTCAAAGGGTCGAGAGCAGTTGCATAAATTAAATCTTCTCGCAAAAGCCTATCAATTCGATACACGACGCGCTTTGTTGTTATCTGGAAAATATATCGGTTACTTCCCGTTGAGTTATATCGACGACGAGTTAAAAATTCTGAATAAAGATCACATGACCTATCGATTTAAGTTGTCGCTCGCCTACAAAAAGAATCCCAAGGAACGGAGGAAATTAGCCCTAGTAAAACAGTCCTTCACTGAGGTGTTTGATCTTTCATCGTGATGTATCATGATCAATAGAGCGCTAGACAGCTGCACTGTAATTGTGTAGTTTTCTTCCTGGTAAAGAAACAATAACCATAAAAGCAAGGATTGCATCATGAAAAAATTCCTTTTCCTACTTATCCCACTTCTGCACCTGAATGCTGCAGCTGATTTTGTTTCAGCTATGCAAAACTACAGTAGTGGTCAGCTGAAAGAAGCCTATGATGAATTTAAAAAGATGGCTGAGTTGGGTGAGAAGCGATCTCAGTTTAATCTAGGCGTCATGTACTTCAATGGCGAGTATGTGCCACAGGATATCTACACAGGTTATGCCTGGCTGAAACTCGCAACTGAGAGTGACTCCCTCGATGAGAGTCATCGCAATGTCTTTGAATCGGTCGCTAATCAAATCGAGGATCAATCCAAGGCCGACGCAGTTTACGATGATCTGGCGGGAAGATATTCGACAGGCAACCTGCTCGAGTCTCTTTATCCAGTATTGAAAAAACCAAAAGGCCGATATTCTAGCAGAGCGGAAGCTGTGAAACTAGTCGATCCCAAATGGCCCAGAGTTGCTGTAAAGCAGCGTATTCAAGGAAGGGTTCGCGTTGCATTTAATGTTGATAAGAACGGCATCCCACGCGATATCACCATTGTTGAGTCTCTCCCTAAAAACCTATTCGATGCTAGCGCGCTAAAAGTGATTCCCAAATGGCGCTTCACACCGGCGCTAGATGATGAAGGTAATCCTATAATGCAATCAATGGTTACCTATACGATGGAATATAAGATCGACAAGGCGAATCCGATCTCGATTAAGGAAGATGCTCTGCAAAAGATAATTGCTGCTGCGGAAAAAGGAAGTGCGATTGCGCAATATAAACTAGGCTATTTAGCACAAAAAGTGGGATTGAAACAGGTAGAGAACCCGGCTGAATGGTTCCTTAAATCAGCGGTTCAGGGCATGCCTCAAGCACAATTCGAAGTGGGCAAGCGCTTAATTTATGGCCATGGTTGCCTCGCAGAACCTGAAAAAGGCATTGAGTGGTTGAATAAAGCCGCCGCAGTAGGAGAAAAACAATCGAGGCTGTTGCTTGGTGAGTTATTTACCCGAAAAGATGACTTAAAGTCGCAGCTTCTAGCCAAAGAGTATTTTTCAGATATCGACAAGATACCATCGAGAAAATTACTGGCATATATTTGGATGCTAGTTAAATCACCCCATGAAGAAGTATCCGATCCTGAATTAGCGCTCGAACTATTGCCCAAATTAACGAATTCAAGACAATATACCGATGCAATCACCCCTGATGAGGTAAGAGCAGCGGCCTATGCCAGAATGGGCAAGTTTAAAAAGGCCGTCTCATATCAGGAAGATGCGCTTGAGGAAGCCGAGGATCTGGAAGCGGATACATCAACGTTAACCGCCAATCTGCAGAGGTATAAGAATAAACAACTTTGGTTGTAAGTTAGCTAGCCGTTAGGCACGAGGCCAGGCTAGCTAATTGATAGAAGTACCGCCACCAGTGTCAGTTAATACTAGCGGCGGCTTAAAATCTCTATTACTTCAGTACGGTGACATGACCGCGGTGAGTGCATCCCCTGCCCTTATACTGACCCTCGGTCACCTTGCCATCAACGCATAATTCTTTGGCGATAGTTATCGCCTTATGCTGGCGCTTACCAGTTGGCAATCCCGTTGCGGCGTCACGTTTACCCGTCGACATGCCACTCGTGGCATCAATGGGTCGAGTGACTGTCTTATTTCTCTGCACTTCCTTTCTAATTGTTGCTGATGAAACTGACTGCACAGGTATCCATTGTTTATGTCTGGCTGCGGTTATCCTTAGGAGTTTGCCATTAGGGTGTAGGTAGTAACCCGGCTCAAGGCTAGACTCCTTGCCATCTTCCACCTGGACAACCTTATATTTGCGCGATAACGCCTTGTAACCCATCTTGGCTGCAGCCTTGGCTTGTGACTCACCATCGATGTCATCGATTTTTAGGTAGCCAGTCAGGGGCCAGGCCATGACAGTAACGCTCATCAAAATGACCGCCATCAATATCACTAACTTTTTCATACAATCCACCTCCACAGTTTTTATAAAAAATACTGGTGCTATTTCACTATAAACCCAGTTCACATCGCATGTCCAGCAACAGAGCTGCCTCCTCTAGGACATCAAACGGCACTTAGTATCGCACCGGCTCCATGATTAAATCCGATTGTTCGCTAGTAGTTAATCGTCCTGAAATCACTTTTTCCTAACACCTGTCCATTTCCAGACAGAGCAATGACGCGCCAATAATAGGTTGTACCAGGCTGCAGGTGAGTTCTAGGTAATCGGCCAATTTTGACAGTCGTTTTGCTCGCCGGAACGACCAGTCCTGTCAACGGAGCATCTCTCTCTGCGGCCAGCATATTATCGATAATCGGACGAGCATATATCTCTAATTGATAAGCGGTTGCCCCCGGAACCTCTTCCCATGCGAACTCCGTTTGCGTCGAGAGGAATCCCCCGTCTAAAGGCTGTTGTATTCGTACATCCAGTTGTTCGGATGCCATGCGTGACTGGCCGCTACGATTCACAGTGTAGCGTAGTACTGGCAACTCATTTCCACTTTGCGGACTGACTATTTTGAGCCGAATCTGATAGTTGCCACTGATCTCGGTGTTTAGATTGGGTGACTGGAGTGTGACTATATCACCCGAAAGTAGGAACTGTTTACGATTAGCGATGGGTACGAATACCGGTTGACTTCGCGTACTTGGAGGCCCCGCCACTTCCCAACTATACTCCAGGAGCCCTGTTCCCTGATAACTAACAATAGCCCTTGCCTGAAGCTGGGCTCCAGCAGATATCATTTCACTTGTTCGACCACCATCAAACTCCATTTGGATTCGTCTTATGATTAACTCGCTAGCAATGGTGCTCCCACTAATTGAGAAGTTTGCAACAGCCATTACATTCGATGAACTAATCGAATCATTAAATGCTCGTACGTATGTAAATCGGCTTAATCCTCGCTGTTGTGCAGCACGGATGACTGAAATCGGTATCGTTAAATTCTCACGGAATACATAGAGCGTATTCGTTCTAATTTGTGTCAGGCGTGTGGCTGTCAAGGGGCGTGCGTTTTCACCCAACACATCGCCATCTGGTGTGAGGAATGTTCCACGAGTTGATTGAACGGTCACCTGACGGCCATTGCCATTCGTTTCTGTGACATTCCATACCAATT
The DNA here is from genome assembly GCA_965250035.1 of Enterobacterales bacterium. GTDB lineage: Bacteria > Pseudomonadota > Gammaproteobacteria > Enterobacterales > CAXRAF01. The sequence continues at coordinate 1,963,924 of OZ252282.1, forward strand.
GGCTACGCCCAGTTGCTGATAAACTAACACGCGATGGATTGTTACTGACCGTTACTGAAGTTATGTCGGCAAACACCGGCACAGCAGGAAAAAGTAACAGGATCACCATTAAGGTGGTTAGCTTTTTTCTAAATGTAAGTTCCATGAAGCCTTCCTCTTAATAGTCCTTATTGCGCAGCGCCTGCTCGATTTGGCAGGAGCAGGGTGAGCGTAATAAACGCCTGATTTGTTTCGAGTGAATTAAACACATTCGAACGGTCCTTGAAATCGTTATACATACCACCAATGACAAGGTCTACGCCAAAGCTATTACGACCCGCGGGACGGATATGCCAGTTCAATGCGAAATTGATGAACATATTTTCATCATCAGTAAATAAATCACTGGATTCGTTGTCACTGTAGACAACACTGAGCGAACCATCGAGTTTTTCTGGTTCAAATACGAATACAGACTGTAGCGAATAGATCACACTGGATGCAGAAATATTGAGGACCAAATCCTCGGTGCGATCGATTCGAATAGATGGGCTCACATTAAATTTTTCACCAATAAGAAAGTCACTGAATAACTCGATACTCATCGTATCTGAATCATTTTGTTGAAAACTACGATCCACAAATTCGGTGTTGATGAGGCTCACCCCCCAACTGGATTTGGGATAGCTGAACGTACTCGAAAGCTGATATGCATCCACTTCATTATCTGTCGCAGCAAATAAGAAATCATCCGGTGTGTAGGTTTGCTCCAGACGTTGGTTACTGAAACCAGCGCTAAAATTTGGGGTGCCATACCAGTTGTCGGTTGTCTCAACCGTAGGCGACCAATTCAGGTTCAAGCTATGCAGGTCACTGGTTATCTGAGGAAGGTAGTCAAAACGTTCGATATTGTCTTTCTGCTCTTCTATATTGAGTTGCACCCCGATAGTTGACCATTGTGCCCCGCCGAATACGGTTTGAACCGCTCTGTCACTCGGTAAACTCTGATTGGCCAAGCTGCGAAAAAATGTGCCTATTTGACGCTGATTCAGCCCGATATTCCAGGAGGTTCCCGATTCAGTGATATCGCTGTAGGTGACTAACACATCATGTGCGTTATCTTTGTCAGCAGGAAACGAATCAAGTGGGTCGTAGTCATACTCACTAGAAGCGAACTCTGCTTTTAGTCGAAGGCGGTTTTCTAGCAATAAACTCTCAGCAGTAATTGATCGAGCATTCCCTTTATTGGCGATCACGCTGAAGTCATCTACATTGTATATTAGGCTCCCGGCATCATCACCAGAACCCGATAACCAGGTTGCTGATAAACTAAAGGTATCAGGATCATCGGCGAACAGACTCGATTTAACACTGTAGCCTTCCAGTCGTTGATTTGAATTTGATATACCCAGCCCATTACCAAACCCGGTGACATTGACGCTTGAGAGTGAGAATCCCTTTACCTGTGTATTCAATGTCGGCAATCTACCCTCCAGAGAGATGCCTCTTCGATGAAAACCGTCCATGACGAGACTACCACTGGCTACCGTTTGGTGGCCGATGTTTGCCTTGAAGTAAGGATTGCCGATAGTGAAATAGAATTCACCGTTTTCAATGGTACGCTCACTTGGACGGTTGGCTTCTAAACTGGTGTAATACAAATCGAATGCACCCTCTGCAGTCCACTGGTCCTTGGTTTTACTGAACGCAATCTGACTATAGGCCTCACTTTGATAGGCATCGGGAGCAGGATTACCAATATTCTTTTCTGCGAGTCGGTAATTCACCGTCACTTGCGTATCAGCCGTTATCGCATAATCATCGTTAGCCTCAGGCAACTTGACCTCCAATAGCCAGGTGCCATGGTCGATAATCTGTCCATCGGCAAGATATTCGTAAATGCTAAGTACATGCTCTCCTGCCGTCAGTGGTTGTACCGGAACATACGTCGCCACCTGATTTTCGAGGGTAATCATCTCTGTAATGTCAATGGCATCTAACTCGATGACCCATCCCGAGGACACCTTGTTGGGGATGAGTATTTGGATGGCCTCATTCGGCAGAAAGTAACCGTCGTTGCTAGCGGCTAATACCTCGACACTCTGGTTTGTGTCATGGTCAGCAATCGGCTCATCTTGAACTTCCTGTTCGAGATCAAGGGCATTGACTGGACTAGTTGCCAACATTGACAATATCATAACCACGACCAACACGACTGTGTGAAGAGATTGTCTTGCTGTTAGGTAGTAAAGTCGCACAATGGCTGTCCTCAATCCCATGACTAATTCGCCTGTATATTGGCTCGCATAACAGCCACCGTTGAAATTGGTATTTCGTAAAAACTATAACCATTCATTGTCAAACTATTGGCAATATTCGTCATATCTGCGGCACTTCTTCCCTCGCCGTTATATTCATAAACCTGGTTGTTACCCGATGCATCGGCAAATACAGCATCAAATGGACCTAATACATTACCGGTAGCATCCAGAATAGTGCAATCAAAACAGTTCACAATTTTAAGAGGATCATTGGTTACTTCATCTTCGATAATCGCTTGAGCAGTTGCCTCAATGGCGTTAAATGAAACACTAGAGACGGCACTTGTCGCTCGTCCACCCAACGTATCATCGGCGAGTAATTGATATTCAATCAGACCACTATCATCCAGATTCGATTGATAGGCGAATGAGACGGTGTTTTGAAAGTTATCCGTCGTGGCAATGTTAGGTAACTGTACTTCAGTCCATGCCGCAATTGAGCCGGCAATACGATACCGCAAGGTGACTCTATCTAAATTACTATCGACATCTGTGACATTCGCGATAATGGTCCTAACCCCCTCAAAGCCAGATGAAATGCCGGAGAAAGAATTTATTATCGGGTTATTATTCGTCACTTGATTCACTGTGATATCGATATCACCTTCTAACAACGTTGTTAGGCCATTCTGATTCGTCGCAATGCAATTTGAGATCCTAATACTTGACCCAATTGTTTCGACGAAGTTCTGATCTATCGTATGGCTCGAGCCACGTGTACCTGTCACCTGACTCACAGGTAACGAATAGGTACCGTTTTCACAGCTGATGATTGAATTTTCACTACTGGCCCCCTCAAGGTTAAATGAGGAAGCAGAAAGGTTAAAGTTACTGTAACCACCGGTAGGATCTCTATCAATAGTCGCCGTGATTGCAATATCGTTCGAACCGGGATTGTTAACGACCTGGTTATCCGGAAGCGATGGTCTACTGTAGCCCTGCAATATCTCAATGAGACTAGTTCCGGATGGAAGATTACTAAATCCTTGTGCTGAGCTGGCAGGTGCGACATTGTCGAAGCCACTTGTGTCTATCAAAGAGTCATACTGAATTCCTAGCCACTCTCCAGCAAAGTCACAAACGACAATCTCATCATAAATCGGATTGATTGGGGTAAAACAATCAGTCGCGCCGATGGCATCCGGACTACGAATCAATTCGCTACTCACTTCGTCAACTGTCAAATCACGAGGTGAGATGGTCCCGCTAAAGTTATAGGATGTTTGCGCGGCGTAATCGTCAATCACTGTGACAGTTTGGCTGTAGTCACCATCAAGTGTGATATCAAGTGTGTTATTGAGTAGTTCAAACTGGTCCAGTTCTGGGTCTTCGCAACGACTGGGATCGATAAGCTCAATGGTACTAGCAGGTTGATCATTAATATAATCCTGGACAGGAGAGATATCAGAACACACGGGTGGTTGATTCTCATCAATGACTCCCACATTTATCTCGCTGCGTCCGGTAGCACCGCTGGGATCGGTTGCAGTAACCGTTAATATCAAATCTGAAACACCGCCAAAGCCGTTAAGATCGACCTGCCAATAATCTGCCTCAGCGCTGATGTTTCTGGATTCGGAAAGACTCGCAGATGAAATGTTGCCACTGATCGTCAGCGACTCATTATCCTGGTCGTTTGCAGTTAGGTTAATGATCAGTAAGCCAATGTCGCGACACGTATTATCGATCAAACTCGTCGAGCAACTGGTATTTAATATCCGAATGGTAGGCGGTTGGTTGGACGATTCCTGTACGGTATCATCTGAGCCACAAGCAGTGATAAAGGTAAGACTCAGAACTGTACTAACGACTAGCTTTCGTGGCGACATCTTAACCCTTCATCACTATTTTCTATAACTCGATTATATAACGACACGTACGAATGTCACTCACGCATCATGCTCACTCGGTGTGCCGTTAAACTAATTGCACAGATAGGTTGGTAGATAAGTTAGTCTCTGCCATTACCTGGTTATCCGTTCCTAGATCAAGGATCCTGTCCTGGGTAATGTCTAATGCAGAGACTAAACTATTCTCATCGTAAGAAGCTAGACTTAGCTAGGCTCTTTCGAATTTGTCTTTTTAACGGGCTTCCTTTTTAGTGTCGAGGCACTGGGTAACGTTTGGCTTTTTGCTTTTTCAAAACCACCGTTGTCTTTGTTTTTATTAATATTGAGGTTCTTTGGAATTCGCTTATTGTCTTTACCGCTGCTATGCGTAGCGCTTCTTTGTTCATTCATGCCTTTCCCATGCATAATCTTTTTAAGATCAGCAGCAGTTAGTGGCTTCTTTTTGTTGTTTTCATTCATGCCTGACTTTTGAGGACAGTTTAAACAACCATTGCTATTGTTAGGCTTCTTTAATTCCTTCGCCGTCGGTAGCGTCTTGATTTTCTCTTTCTCAAAGGTTGTGTCTGCCATTGCAGGTAGTGAAAAACTAACGCCAATAGCGATTACGACAATTGATTTGGTTAATGTGTTCATAGTCAAAACTCCAGTTAGTTGAGTCGTGCTATCGGTATCTCCACCTATCAAATGTGCCAATAGCTCGTTAAGTGGCGGCCATTAAATAGCTAAACGTGAGAAATTCACATAGGGTCAATCCCTTATTTTAGCCATGACATAGGATAATTTACCGAGAAATAGGGTGAATCCCCTATGCGCTTGTCTTCAGGGAGTAAGAATCAAAAGGACAGCTAAATAAACTGTGTCTGTTAGTAGGTGGATATCGGTTGGGTTGATGGCTAGTCTGAACGGATTTGTTTAATTGTGTTCCATATATTTTCAGCAACTTCTGGATTCTTTTCAGCAAAAGGTCGTGACAAGACAAGATAATACGCTTTGGTGATGACGACTGGGCTTAACTTAATAATATTCTCTTTAAACTTGTCATTGGATTGAATCGCATTATCGCCAATAGACTCCAGCGTGATAGCCGCAGAAATCCTGCCCATGAGTAACCGCTCTAGATTCGTTCTGGTGTCATACTTCGCACCATCCAATCGTAGTCCTTTCTCTTTCAGATCACCATAAATAGAGTAGAGTTCATTAACGCCAACAGTCACATCATTCTTATTAAACTTTTCGCCATCCCAACTGATACCCGACGATTTTAAGGTATATAAAACATACGATTCAGTGAAGACGCTCCTGGATGGATCGGGCTGTCCATCTTTCATGGGATAGCTTACGAAATCACTTCGTTCATCCTTCCATGACCATGCAATAAAGCCGTCAATTGTTCCTGACTTGAGGTCTCTGATAGCTCTTGCATGAGGCAGGGTAACTACTGAAACCTCAACTTCTAATTCCTTTTCAAGTTCACTGAGTACATCAATAATCAGGCCACTAACATCACCCGTTGCCTCATCGATATTTATGTAAGGCGGCATGGCGATATATTGTGTACCGATCACTAGCCGATCAGTGGCGGCGTATACAGAAGTCGTTAGGCCCAGGATTATCGTTATTATAAGTGGCTTAAAAATGTTCATTAGTCGGACTGATATATGTAATAAAAGACGATGAGTTTCTCAGCTTAACTCAAAATGTCGTGACTTCATACCATTCAATTATGCACGATTAGAGCGATATTTGGTTTTTACTATGTATTAACGGCGAAGTACTTGCTTTAGATTGGAAATTCATTAGAGTGGTTTACACTATGGCACTCTCGGACATAATTTAAGCTCAATGAATATAGATGCAGATAGCGCGCAACAGATCTTTCGTGCACAAGTCACAGCAATCTATGACCATACTCTGGCAAACCTCTTGCCCGCCTTCATCATTTCATCACTGGTCGTGCTAGCCATATGGAATAACAAATATGCTTACGAATTACTCTCCTGGTTAGCCTTGAATTTTGCATTTATCGCTATCAGATTGTATAGCTATCGACAATTTAGTCGCGAAGAGAAAACAGAGCAGCGGCAGTATATATCTTGGGCGAATAAATCATTTTATATACAGCTTGCCTATGGGCTATTGTGGGCCGCGTTGCCTATCTTTTACACCGATCTAAGTACCACACCAGCTTCAACCTTACTGGCGATATACTTTTTTGCAATAACCGGGATGATTGGTTTTACCATCTCGCATTATTCATTTTTCTCGATGTGGCTTGCCTTCGTCATCCCAACCACAGGGGCGATGTGTTATGTGCTATTCAGTAGTCCGGTTGATGATACGAATATGATGGCTGTGTACCTCTTCTTGTTCAACTTCTTTTTATTCTCCATGATGAATCGAAATCACAAGTCATTACAGGAAACGACATTACTCAAGAATGAGTATGCCCATTTGATGACGCGACTAAAGGTTGAAAAAGATAAGGCAGAACGTGCCAACCTTAACAAATCTAAGTTCCTCGCATCGGCTAGTCATGATCTTAGACAGCCGATTCACGCGATGAACCTATTCATTGAAATGTTACAGAAACAATCTTTAGCAGCCGACGTATCCAACCTGATTACTCGAATCGCAAACAGTGCGAATAACCTACATTCCTTATTTAACAGCCTGTTAGACATATCCAGGCTCGATGCTGGCACGATCGACATCAACGTGGTGCCCGTGAAACTCGATCGAATTTGTGAGGAAGTGATCGAGGTTTATACGCCTGATGCGCAAGCGAAAGAATTGACCATTGCCTCGGACCTAAATGAACAATTTATACTGACCGATCCTGTCTACCTGACACGAATCATCAGTAATCTGATCAATAATGCCGTGAACAACACTGAATCAGGAAAAATCACACTCCTTAGCGAAGCCTGTGATGATCAGGTAAGAATTACTATTGAGGATACGGGAAAAGGCATTCCTGCTGACGATCTAGAAAGAATTTTTGATGAGTTTAAACAACTGGATAACCCTGAGCGCGATCGAAACAAAGGACTAGGACTGGGCTTGGCAATCTGTAAACGATTGGCAACCCTCTTAGGCACCAGAATTGAAGTGTCATCACAACTGGGCAAAGGGTCCAAATTTTCCATTCTGGTCCCTAAATCGAATCAACAAGAATATAACGCACATCAAGAACCTGCTGAGCTCTCGCAAAATCATCTAGGTGCCTCTGATTTAGCGCCCTACTCCATCATGATCATAGATGATGAGCAGGATATCTTGGATGCGATGCCACTCATTTTGGCGTCTTGGGGATGCCAAGAAATCGCTGCTGTCAGTAGCGATCAGGAGGCGATGCAGGCAATGGATGATGAATTTTATCCCGATCTAGTGATATCGGATTATCGACTACGAGACAACCTGACAGGATTAGATGTTCTCCGGCAAATTTCTAACCGTTTGGGATACCCGGTCAGGGCGATCCTTATCTCCGGCGATACGGCGCCTGAATCATTAACCAGTATGAAAGATTCTGGTCTTACTTTGCTTCATAAGCCAATTCATAGCAAACAACTAGAACAAGCGGTAATTAAGGCACTGCTATGAACCTGACATCATCACTACAAACAGCAGAACCAGTCATCGAATTAAGTGACGTGACCGTGGAAAATGCGCGTATTGGCCTCATCTATCAAACGTTTGTCACGCATGCATTTACCGCCTTCGCCGTATCATTTTTAATGGTCTATGTGATGTGGCCAACCAATTCCAAACTCGTGTTACTCAGCTGGATGACTGTTGTGGTTGCCACGAGTCTGTTACGAGTCTGGCACGGTAAGTTATTTAGCCGCAAAGCGGCGAATGCGAAACATTCACTCCGCCCCTGGGCATGGCTGGCAATGGCCCACGTTTCTTTTTCCGGTATAACCTGGGGCACAGTCCCCCTTTTATTCCTTGATATAAGCAACGATAGTCTAAGCCAGATAATCATCGCTTACTTTTTTAGCACATTCATCATGGTTGGCCAGTCGGTGACCTATTCATGTTATCGTCGGATGTGGTTTGCCTATGCCATACCTGCCAGTAGTCTGTTAATTGGTCAGTTAATCATGGATCCGAATCCACAAACTGATGTCTGGGCGATCGCCATCGTTTTAACCATGGTGTTCTGCCTGGTCGCCTTGCAAAAAAATGCCCGCTCGATTGACGAAGTGATTCGTTTGAAACTGGAATATGGTGAGTTAATGAACCAGCTTCAGGACGAAAAAGATAAGGCAGATCAGGCGAATTATAGTAAAACTATTTTTCTAGCCTCGGCCAGTCATGACCTGCGCCAGCCTGTTCACGCGATGAACTTATATATCGAAATGCTGAAGAAGAAGCATATGCCCGACACAACACGAGAAATGGTAAATCGCATTTCTAGTTGCGCGAGCAGTCTACAAGGGTTGTTTAATAGCTTATTAGATATCTCGAATCTTGACGCGGGTACGATTGACTATTATCCCAAGTCCGTGAATCTCCGGAGTTTGGTTAACTCCATGGTTTCTCTTCATAAGCCTGAAGCTGAAGCTCAGCAACAATCACTTGTTGCAGATGCACCGGAGATTCACATCGATACCGATCCCATGATACTCACCCGAATCCTGTCGAACCTGATATCAAATGCCATTGACCACGCAGGCAAATGCACCATCACCGTCAAGGCTGAAGAACAATCAGAGAAGATTACAATTAGTGTCATTGACACAGGCAGAGGTATTCCAATCGATCAGCAAAAACACATCTTTGAGGAGTTTAATCAACTTCATAATCCTGAGCGCGACAGAGCGAAAGGACTCGGATTAGGACTAGCAATATGTTCCAGGCTGGCGAATATCCTTGGCGCAAAAATACAGCTGCATTCGCCCCCCGACCAAGGTGCCTGTTTTTATTTCGATATTCCTAAAGCCGTCACCGATCAGGCGCTAAATACATCTGATATCAATGAGCCAGTATCGCTAGATTTATCTGAATTAAGCGTCGTTATCATTGATGACGAATTAGAAATTCGTGAAGCGATGGTGATGTTCCTGAATGATGCGGGTTGCGGATCTGTATGTGCGGCTGGAGATATCGATGAAGCCATTGCCTTGCTAGCAAAATCAGGTGCACCGGATTTAATCATATCCGATTATCGCCTGCGTAAGCACAGGAAAGGAATCGATGCCATAGAAGAAATTCGCTTGCAACATGGTCAAGACATTAAAGCAATACTTGTCACTGGCGACACTTCACCAAAGTCATTATCTGCTTTCAAAGAGGCCGGAATAGTCACACTACATAAACCTGTCAATTCGAGCCAACTCTTGTCGACGATCAATACCCTATTCAAAGATTCTCGGCTGTAGTCAACCAGGTAGCACCTGATACGTATCTCTTCACTTAAAATGAGGGATTCGCCCTATGTTCTTTAAGCCGTATATGGCGTCTAATACGAATTATCACCAGAAAGTTAGTGTTGAGTGTCGGAAACATGAAAATTATTATTGCCTGTGAGCATCATATGTTACGCGAGAGTATCCATCTGTTGTTAAATTCATCAGGCACTTACAAACTGATTATGGATGCTGATAGTGAACAAGCATTGCTAGATGTTGTTGCAACATTTCCAGCCAACATACTCGTTTGTGATAGTGAGTTCCCAGCGGCCAACCTGAATGATTTATTTCAATCAATCATGAAAATTCAACCACTGATTAAGATCCTGATATTTACTGATTCAATTAAGCAAAATCAAATCGAACATCAGTTCGTTGCGATTCCTTCAGTCAGTATTGACCAACCGAATGCAGGTGAACATCTATTAGCGGTGCTAAATCAATTATATAACCAGCCACATGCCGAGGTGGCAGAGGCATCTGATAAGAAGACACATACTCAACGCGTCAAACAATTTAGCTAGTTACGAAAACTACTAGGAAATTAACAGTACATTGATTAGGATTATGTTCCCAGAGACTCATCGACTGGATTGGTAAATGTCAGACAACAACCATAAAACGAAGCTTGTCATTGCTGATGATCATCAATTACTTAGAGATGGTTTAAGATTGCTACTCGAAGGCAATGATGCATTCCACATTGTAGCCGAAGCGCACGACACTGAGTCGCTTCAAGAGGCTGTAAAGGCACATCATCCTGATATTGTGATCAGTGATTACAATATGCCAACAGGCCAGATGACTCAGGTGCTTGCTGATATTAAAGCCTTCCGACCATCGGTGAAATTCATCATTCTCACGGGGGTAATTTCAGGATCATTATACAAACAACTTCTCGACATCCCTGTCAATGGCATCTTACTCAAAGATGGCTCAATGGATGACATCATCAATGGTCTAAATAAAGTTATGAATGGCGAGATTGTGATGTCAGACATTGTCAGGGAGCATATTGAACATCTGGATGCGCTACTCACCAAACGTGAACTGGAAATAGTCTCACTGGTTGTTAAAGGGGCCAGCAATAATGAGATATCAACCACATTATGCATTTCTCCCAAAACGGTTGATAATCATCGCAGTAATATCTTCAAAAAGCTTCAGGTGAATTCGGCGGTGGAGTTAGCAGAATACGCCCGAAAGAATGGCTTGGTGGTCGATGAATAAGCGAAGAGAAGCCCCACGCTAAACCACTGAATCACCATCATTCTTGTCCTGGATGGTAAACCTTTTGCGCATGCTTTTTAACATCTTTCAAACTTAACCAGGCCGGCTTATATTTCTTATCGGCCAAAAGGTTTGCCTGATCGATAAAATGCTTCGATTCCGGATCACTACTGGCGCCAAACACATGGACTGATTTTGCACTGATCGGTTGTGATGGGTCCTTGGGAAAGTCAATAATGGCTGTGTATGAGTTGCCACCGTTCTTATATCGATATTTCAAGTCACTCTGCCGACGACTAAAGGTGATAAGGCTACCTCCTGCCCAGCCAGGTACAGCGGGACTGCCGATACTGTCACATTGGTCACAAAATTTCGGTCGCATTTTTTCATCAAGCTCTGCTCTCTGAGCTCGGTTTATTTTGCCCCATGCAACTTTCCAATCACCAAAATTCTTTTCCAGGAAGATTTTAGCATCAACCAAGGCTGTGAGCATCTCTGTATCGGATGGCGAGTAACCCCTCGGCTTGCCTGTAAAGAGGGCATCATGCCATTCGACATAGAGAGTTGTCTCAACTGACTGAAGTGACGACTCGCCCCCCCACTGACTTAGCATTTCAATTACAGCTTCTAGCTCATTTTTATAGTTGTTCTGTCCTTCTAAGTTTGAATACGCCCTCATTAGGCGATCCTTATCTTCTAGCCACTGCATCAGAGTTGTGTCGAGACTCTGGTATTCCCATTCTGAAAACGAAAACTTATCCTTGGCGGTAAGGATACGCCTGGCATTTTTTGAACGCGCATTGTCAGACTCTCGGACCATATAATATGGGAAGGACGACGACTCAGGATCGCTTTCACTCATACTGGTCATGAAGGGCGTGGTATTGGTATTCTGCATCCAAAGTGATTTAGGATTCAGGACCTGTGGGATCTCATCAAGGCTGTGGTAACCCAGCCAGTCAGTTTCAGGCAATCGTCCATCGACTGGCTGATTCCAATTGAACTTGGTCGACTTTTTGGGGAAGGCGCCGTTGTAGACGAAATAGATATTACCCTCTCGGTCTGCGTACATATAATTACCAAACTGCATTTTTAACCTTGAAGCCGCCTGCTGAAACTCTTGAAAGGATTGTGCCTTAGTCATGTCATACCACTGATCAAGCCAACCCGGCTCTTCATAGGTAGCTAGTCGTGCAGATATGAAGTGGTTATCCCGTGACGCGACAATGGGTCCACGGTGATTTTTCATGAAGGTAAGCTTTTTCTCCCCCTTCCCGGCAACCTTGATTGATTTTGACCAAATACGCGCCTTTTTATAACCATCCCCGTATTGATAGGAGAGCGGGTCCGTATCATGGTTGAAATGTTCAATCCATGCGTCTTCTTGGTCACCATAATTATCGGTACTAGCCCAGCCGAGATTTTTACCAAAACCAACATACACTAGTGGGAATCCGAACCGACTGTAACCAGAAAAATTCCATCCACTGTCTGAGATCAAGTGGGCTTCATAGACCTGTCCCATACCAAATGCTGGCAAGTGGGGATTGATGAACAGATAGGATCCTGTGCCTTCAATTTTAGACCCGGTGGCAGCCCATGAATTTGAACCAAACTGTTGCCTGTCTTCCTTGGGATAGAAGGGTATTTCATTTTGTGCGACTTCTAACTGAGTCTTATTGATCTGATTATATGCGGATAATCGTTCAGCCGTAGTGAAATTAAGTCGCCCCAGAAATCCACCGAGATAATACATTCGACGGATCAGTGCTAATGGATACCAAGGCTCGAATTGAGTTAACAGTCTGGTTTTTACATTTGGATGTTGTTGCAAATAATAATTAAGGCCAGCAGCATATCCATCCAGTAATGCCTTTACATCAGCCGATGCGTTTTCATAATCTCGCTTCGATAACTCGACCACTTCAAATGAATGTACGACCCAGTCTGATAATATGGTTTCTTCGCCGAATAGTTCTGCCGAACGACCGATTGCAAGGATAAAGTTATATTCAAGCTGCGCAAAGTTATCTTCAGCCTGGGCATATGCCATACCAAAGGCGGCATCTTTATCCGTTTTGCCATGGATATGGGGAACACCCCAGGCATCGCGATAAATAGTGACCTGATCATTGGCAATCAGGTCAAATATCGAAAGAGTGCCCAGGATAAATAGGATGAGGGTTCGATAATTTCTTCGCATGTTCGCCGCCATTAAGTAATTTCATAGATAAACCATACTATAAAAAAGCGAGAATTGCGGTGTTGAGTTGATGTTTTACCCGAAAAGATTAGCCTACTAACCACTCAAATTAAACATAACCTCTATAACGAGATATCAGATCCTTCCAACGGTCCTCTGTATCGCTCTTGAAAAGAGGTTCGATAAAATGTCCATTTGCCTTTGTGCTTTTTCATCAGACTCGCGAATTGTCCGACGAACTTTGTTGGCGCCTGGTCGGGATGATGGAAGTGTTCTTCCTTTAACTGGCGAACGTAAGCCACGTCACCGAATATTTCAACACTAATCGGTACGACCTTACTAAAGGTGGCGTAATTACCCGCCTCGAACCATGATTTAACTAGTGAAAGATACTGGTCACGCGTTCTCAGGCTTTCCTGATTGCCTTTCATATACCAGTTCGTAAATTCTGGATGAAACATCTCAGTATAGGCCTCATAACCGATCGCTTTAGGAGCCAGCGCAACAAAACGAGTTAACTCGATGATTTCCTGTTCTTCCTTATTCCAATTACCCGTTGATTCTGTCCCATTAACGCTACCAATAATTAGCGCAAAGAGAATGATTAAATAATGTTTCATTCTTAGTGTTCCCTAGTGTTTACACATGTGTTTAAAGTCGTTTTTAGTTTGCCAGTAGTTTTTGCATCCACCCTAATGAGGCCTCAGCGATGTCAGAATTGTAATGCTCTCCCGGATCAGCCGGATTAAACTGACGATTTGCCATCGCCTCCAGCAGAGCATCAACTGATGGATATTGCATTAAAGCATGCTCGGTTCGCTCAAATGACATCGCCGTTGCGGTCCCGGGACGATGGCGGTTAACGTGCTCTGCAATATCATCCTGCCAGCCACTTTCGACTGTTTGAATGTCATACTCACCATGCATCATCAATACATGACTTTGACTGTTCGCCCAATCGTTTTGGAAGTCATGTCGGCTAATTGCTCGAAAGAAACTGTAATGCCTGCCCATCACCTGTTCCCCATTTATCACCAATAATTGACTCTCAAGCACTTCCTTAGTCGTTTGTTCTTCGAGTATTTCTGCCCAGTCTTTGTCAGATATCATCCAGTCTTTGAGTAATGGTTTAATCAACTCGAGGTTATCTCGTGCCTGCTCTTCAGAAACTCCCCAATAGCTAACTGATTGTTTGCTGAAAACGTCTTGCATGTAGTCATGCCAGTTTTTAAATACCCCACCATATCCCATCACGCCGTAGGCTTTCCCTTTAGCTGCAATCGTCGCGCCATGCAGGACACCTAGAGAGTGTCCAAAAATAAATACTTTATCGGGATTAATCTCTGGATATGATTTGAAGTGTGCCAGCCCAGCGTGGAATGCCGCGTTCTCATAATTGAATTCGTAATCCATACAATCTCTCGGCCCGAGGCTATCACCAACACCGGGTTTTTCCATTTTAAATACCGTAAATCCAGCGGCGACATAGTGCCGCAGTAACTGGCTGATTGTAATGTTAGGTACCATGCCATAATCAATAGAGTCACATGTAAACCCCTGGATAAACATCACGCCAGCCTTATCTTTCCGAGGCGTGTCAGGTAAGTATGTGATGGTGCGAATGATGTTATCCTGCCACTCGAATTCTCCGTACTGTACTGACGCATTCGCAGCGGTTTCTTTTTGACGTCCTACGGCCTGACCTTTTAATGTGAGTGACTTCTTCTTTCTAGCAACCACCACGCTTACTTCCATGCCTTCCGTAATTTCTGAGAGGATAGCCCTCATACTGTTAAAGTCGGTGACTGGCCGTTCATTGATCGAGCGGATTTCATCACCCACCTTAATCCCCAAAACATCAGCAGTGCCACCTGGAAATAGTTGGCTGACAACGACCAACTCACCAGCTGCAGCTGACTCAGGAGCAATTCCTAGGAATGTTGCGCGGCTAAGTCTTTCTTGAGCAAAATGCGTCGCGCCCGAAACAAGAAGTAATAGGACTAATACTTTTTTCATATTGGATACCGATGATTATTTATTTGTTAGCAACATGATTCACTTGAAGAACGTATTCAGGAAGGTCTTATATCTGCTAATTCTCGCCTGCTTGATAAACTTGATGCAGGTTTACATAGTGAGGTCGCCCGGAGAAACGGCTGTAGCTGTGGTTGCGCTTTATGAAGAATGGCATGGCATTCGGTAATAATGGATAGCGCGATGCTTTCTGGTAAGTGACCACCTATATCAGCCCCTGCTGGTGCGGAAATCTGACATGGTAATTTTTCAGCTGTTAGTCCTGCTAAACCCATGACTTCATGGTACCTGTGCTCTGGGCCCAACAAAGCCAAATATTTGATAGGCGTGTTAAGACAACTTAGCAATCCTTTTGCGTCAATTGTTAGATTATGTGACATACCCACGACCGCATCTACCCGAGTCGATACCATGTACTGAGTTAATTCTTCTCCTATGGTATTTAAGACACTGACGCCTCCGGGGAAAGACTCAGGTCGGGCATTTGCGGGTCGTGGGTCTGTCACAGAAACTGTCCATCCAAGCAGCTGCGCAAGTTGCGCAACGGGCTGTGCGTCTCTCCCGCCACCGATAATTAACAAGTGCGGCTCAGGTACGACTGGTGACAGTAACCAGTCCTGCCCGTCTCTTGAGATGATACGTGGATGTTGATTCCTGGCAGTTGAATCAAGGCTAAATTCGAATTGATTACTGTTTAGATTTTGAGCAAAAAAACCAGCTTCCTGAGATTCCAGCGCAGCGATCATATTTGCTAGACTCGACCTGTCCTGCACAAGTTGAAGTAACAATTCTATGCGCCCACCGCAACCGATACCCAATTGATGGGACCAGTCGTCTTCATCCGTGCTATCGTAGACCAATACTCTGGACTTACTGTCTGCCATCACTTTTCTCGCATTCCTGACGATATCAGACTCCAGGCAACCACCACTTAACATGCCGTAATATTGGCCATCTGAATTAATTAGCATCATCGCACCAGCCTTACGGTATGCTGAACCAGAGGTTTTGAATATAGTCCCGATTACCCATCCAAGAGACGGGGCTGTTCTCCAGGCATTGAGTAGTGATAGTAGATGATTACTCATACGATTCTATGTGGGGAATTAGCTGGTTTGGATTTTTTCTGAGGCTATCTTTATCGCATTCCGGATCCGCGTATAGGTTCCGCATCGACATATATTTGTTAAGTGTTCATTGATGTATTCATCAGAAGGATTTGGGTTTTCTTGTAGTAGTGAGGTGGCCGCCATAATTTGTCCCGCCTGGCAATAGCCACATTGGGGCACATCGACTTCCATCCAGGCTTCCTGTACCGGATGGAGGTTGCCATCAGCATCAGCTAAGCCTTCGATGGTTGTAATAGCAGCGCCATCGAGTTGATCCATCATCAACGTGCATGATCGTACAGCCTGACCATTCAGGTGAACAGTGCAGGCTCCACATTGTCCAATTCCACAGCCAAATTTTGTACCTTTCAGGCCTTTCATTTCACGCAGAAACCACAATAACGGCATTCCAGATACTCTCGAAATGTCAGTATCATCAAGCGCTATCGTTTTATCGTTCAGGGTAAATTTAATACTCATTTTCTATTCCTTATACCTTGAGATCAGCCATCATTGGTAGCTTGCGTATTCTCCTTCCAGTCGCAGCATAAACTGCATTCGCTAACGCGGCGGCAGCAGGCGCCGTTGGCGGCTCGCCGACACCAGTTGGCGGATAATCATTGTTAATAATATCCACCTCGACCGTCAGGGGGGCTTCGCGCATCTTCATCCAGCGTAACGAATGAAAGTTATTATTAATCACGCGACCTCGTTCAACCTCAATCTTATTGAACAAGGCGGCATTTAATCCTTCAATGAATCCGCCCTCCATCTGATTACGGATATGATTGGGATTAATCGCGAACCCACAGTCAATGGCACCCCACGCCTTACATGAGATCAGTTGTTCATCGTCATCGATAGCAACCTCTAGCACGAAGGCAGCATAAGAACCAAAAGTAAAATGCCCCGCGATTCCGAGACCGTGACCCCTGGCTAGTTTCCTGCCCCATCCAGCCAGCTTTGCTGCAGATTCATAACATTTAGCCATGCGCCCAGAATCTATCAAGGTCGCTCCGAAGCCTTTGTACTCGTAGGCCTTATGAGGCATGAGCATCTTTAATCTGAAATCGAGTGGATCTTCACCAGCAAGATATGCCAGTTCATCTGTCATTGACTCAACAGCAAACGTCCATTGCAAATGCGCTGGGCCGCGCCAAGGCCCCGTTGGGATCCGCGAACCACTATCAATGACTTCTGTCCTGTAGTTCTCGACTAGATCTGCCGGAAAACATTCATCCCGACATCCGCCTGCTGTTTGAGATTGCCGGTGATACCAGGCCGACACCTTGTTGTCCTTATCCAGCGCTGCCTTGATTCGAATTGTATGAGCTGGTGCAAAATAATCGCGCTCAATTTCATCTTCGCGCATCCAGGTAACCTTAACGGGCCTTTTGAGTTGTTTAGAGAGGAATACTGCTTCACGAACAAAATCTCGTTCATACCGTCTCCCGAAACCACCACCCATTCTTTTATTAATCACCTCGACTTTAAGGCCATCAATATCGGTAAATCGCTCCACTTCACTGGCCACGATATCCGGAAACTGATGACCCACAATGACTGTGGCATCGTGCTCACGAATGTCAGCTATACAGTTAAAGGGTTCCATACAGGCATGAGCCAACAGGGGTAACTCGTAGATCTGATCCAGTACTTTTTCAGAACTGGTGAACGCTGCATCGACATCCCCGACATTATTTCGGATCGTGCCTTTGGTATTTCCAAGCACCAACTGCTTGAATTGAACCTGCTGTGCTTCAGAATTCTCATCCTTGAAAGCCGGATCCTCTAGCCATTCAGTTGCTAGTACCTGTTTACCCCGGATCGCAGCCCAGAGGTTCTCTGCAATGACAGCGACACCAGCAGATATAATTTGTTTCTCATAAGGCGTGCCGGCATTATCGACATGTCGATCTATCTTAATGACATCAATTACTCCCGGAATAGACATCGCAGCACTTTTGTTAAAGCCTTTAACCGTGGCACCTAACCAGGGCGCACGGTGAATAACGACCTGTACGGCGTTGTCATAGTCCTCATCTAATCCGTAAAGGGGCTTGCCAGTAACAATCTGTTCTAAATCGACAGTTTTCGCATCCTTGCCCATAATCTGGTAATCGTTAACTGACTTTAATTTAAGATTAGCGGTATCGACTTTTCTGCTTGCAGCGCCTTGTGCAAGCAAACCATAACTAATCGACTTTCCAGAGGTGACATGAATGACATGACTCATTGATGCCTTGAGGCTGTCTACTGGAACCTTCAGTAACTCGGAAGCCTCCTCGAGCATCATCTGACGCACAGTAGCACCTGCCCGGCGCATGTAATCCCAGTTTCTTCTTACGGCATGACTACCACCCGTGCTCATGTTGGAGTATTTATAACCAAGCCGGCCTTCGGCGTTCCGCATCAGGTAAGTAGGACAATCATCCGCCACCCTTGTCAGACTCCAATCAAGATCCATTTCCTCAGCGAGGATCATAGGGCCTGTTGTTTTCATATGTTGACCGGCATCTGCCACAGGAGAATATATAGTCACCTGGTTTTCCTGATCGATGTGTACATACACACACCAATCTTCAGACAACTTGTTTGTTTTACTATTTTTACCAGCGGCAGGGAGTTGGATCGTCAACAGCATACTGCTGCCGATGACGGATGACTTCAGAAAATCCCGACGACTAATGTTAAATTCCGACATAGACCACCTTATCTAGAAAAGTGTTACTGGTTCTGTGGGTAATACCACATCCAATATATAAGTCGGAGGTTGCTTTAAGTTGTAAACTTAGATTGAGACTTACCTAAAGGTTGGGCAAATTACGAGGGATATAGGTAAACTGTCCTGAAAATGTAAGGGAGTCTTAGTTATGCTGACATATCAAAAACTCACAACTAAATTCGAATAATAGTATGGCGCAGAACAATCGGCCATGATGGGAAAGCTATGCCTTCGTTAAACTTCGTAAAGTGGAGAACTCATTTTGACTACAGCGACTGACATCAATCCAAGTAGACTGGCACGAATTACCGGAGCCTTGTACTTCAGCATTATCCCGTTAGGCATATTCAGCATAATGTACGTTCCGAAGCAGATATTCATATATGGCGATGCTTCGGCGACCATGGCCAATTTAAGCGCACTCGAACCGTTATTTCGTTTAGGTATTTTGGGCGCCATCATTTTGCAGATTATAAATATTTTCATCGCTTTGTACTTGTATAAGCTGCTTAAGCCGGTCAACCGTAATCAAGCATTTATGATGGTACTTTTATTTGTCGTTTCGGTACCGATAACGATATTCAACGAGCTCAATCATTTGGCAGTGCTGTTAATAAACAAGAACCCGGAATACCTACAAAGTTTCTCCAACGAACAGATCCAGGGCATGATCTTCTTGTTCAATGACTTACATAAGTTTGGTATAAAACTCGCGACTTTCTTCTGGGGACTATGGTTGTTGCCAATGGGACTGCTGATATATAAATCGACTTTCTTGCCGAAGATTTTAGGCGTGTTATTAATCATCGGCTGTTTTGGTTATATGTTTGATCTGGTGTCTTACTTCTTATTACCAGAATTATCATTGCCATCTATCAGTGTGTTCACTTCACTCGGCGAATTGCTGTTACCGCTATGGCTAATGGTTCGCGGTGTCAATGATTCCAAGTGGTTTGAAGTCTATCAGAGTACAGCGGAAGCTTCTCGATAAATGGCGAAAGGAGCGACTTCATTTTCTACAATCACTACTAAGAGCTTGTCTTTTCAAGTTCTAACAAATCACCGGGCTCGCAGTTTAGTGCGGTACATATCGCCACTAATGTAGAAAAGCGAATCGCCCTGGCTTTGCCGCACTTGAGGTTTGATAAATTAGCAAGTGATATACCTACTTGGGCAGATAGCTCTGTCAGAGTCATTTTTTGCTTTAACAATAAATAGTCTAAGTTAATTTTTATACCAGAGCTCATATTAACGTGAGTTTTCGGTTGAGATGAAACAATTATATACATTATTATTATCGCTAAACAACAATGTTTTATTGATAATCGATAAACATCTGGCTAAGATAGCCACCAATCAACTCACTGAAGGAATCAATATGTGGTCAGCAATTATCGCTATAACGGCATTGTTTTTTATTTCTAGCATGACTTACATGAGCTACAAACTTGGTTTGAGTCGTACTGATGATGCCAAACAGGCTGCGATCATTGGTTTTTTACTGTCATTAATTCCGCCTTTTGTTGTCGTTTACCTAACGGTATTGCTGCTAAAAGAAGATGCCGGCACTGTATAGTGCGCGATGCCTTATCAATAACGACTTGGCGTAGTGCACTATCATTGGCCAAGTGGCCAATAGTGCTCGCCATGATAGTCACACCAGTACGTTTTTCGCTCGAATTACTAGGTCTGCCCGAAGGCGCAATTTTCCTTATTGGGCTACTGTGGCTTACCATGGCAGTATCTGTTTACTGGGCTTTTAAATTTACTGCCAAGCTAAGCCTTACCTCGTGTTGCTGTTTAGTCTGGTAATATTTGCACCTATTTCTAGGATTCCGGTTTTTATCTTATGGTGGATCGATACCACTTGGGAAATTGGGACTCACTACAATATTTTCGACAATTGGGTTCAAGCTTTAGTCGGCCAATTATTCTATGGCTCTTTGATACAGATTGTTCCCGGATTTCTCGTTGGCGCATTAACCATCCTCATAAAGAAGAAGTTGGTTAGTAATGCGAAGGCAAAGGCCTAGCAAGACGCTACTCCAGCGCCATCATTGTGATCCGGTAGATGCCATCCTGATCCGCTTTGGAATATGCCATCATGCCTGCTGATTGGGATACCACCGCTTTCATTTCATTATCAGTACTATCAGTGACCATGGACTCCTCCCCAGTATCTAAGTTAATCTTAAGGATGTCCCAATTGCCATGCCGATTATTACTAACGAAGAGCTCTCTACCTATCAGTTGACCTGCAATTGAACTGCCATGCCCACTGTAGAGATGCTCGACCGCTCCATTCTCAGGATCTAGTGTGAATATTTTACTCCGTCCACCTTCTCCAGTTTGATATGGAAAATAGCGATCGAAAATTACGTATTTGCCATTCTGACTCCAGGCAGGATGATTGATGTCATCTGGATAATCTGTCAGTTGGGTAATCACTTTCGTCGAAATATTCACTGAATACAGCTGTTGCGAGCCATTTCGTTTGGATAAAAATACAACTGATTTTCCATTTGGTGCGTATATGGGCTTGATATCTCTTGCTTCATGTACGACTAATGAAGATTCCAGATTGCTTGTCATATCATAATGGTAAATATCCCATTCACTACCCACGCGTTTGGCATAAACCAGGGACTTGCCATCGGGAGCCCATGAAGCATCTACTTCCATGGTATCGGAGTTTGTAATTTGCTTTATTTCTCCTGTCGATAGATTCTTAACAACAATATCCCAATGCATGGAATCTGAGTTTTTATGGTATGCCAGATATCTTCCATCTGGAGAAAATATTGGGCTATATTCACCTTCATATTCAACCGCGTTTAAACTTAAGCAAAACGTCACTAATAAGTTTATTAATACAAATTTCATTCTATTCATGATGTACCTATTCCTATTCAAATCAATAAAAGAAATTTATCCTTAACAAACGTATTTGGCGTCTCATCCAAGAATATGAGACCCTGAGACTGTAAAAAAATAGCGAGTAGAATCAGTTGTGACGCACTAGAATCATTATGGACGCCCAGATATCGATCAACATTACTGTTGTCATTGGCTTAATCGCTATCGCACAAGCATTTTTGCTTGGGCTATTTGTGGTCTTATTTAATTTCCGTAGTCTGACGGCATGGAATATATCTATTTTTCTTTTTTGTTTGTATCTAGCACTCGGTCACGATGTGCTGTTATACAGCGGACTGGCAATGTATGTACCCACTATCGTTGGTTTAGGTCCATTTGGAACTTATTTAGTAGGTCCTCTGATACTTCTACTGGGTTTGAAAGTTGTCTGGCCAGAGCGGAAACATCGAATGATCGATGCGTTACATTTCCTACCATTTGTTATTCACTTTATCTATCGAATACCGAGTGTGTTTAAACCGCTGGATGAGAAACTCGCATTCCTGCATTACTACTATCAAAATACTGACCAGTTTTTGCAGTTAAGCCCGTTTGATCTGAGTCAATTTACTGGAATAATCAGCTTTTACGGCCATCGATTTATATACATTTTTCTCGTCTTCTATTTGCTAATTCGCAATCGTCATCGATTTAGGCATGCGTTAGCGGGTAGGAAACAAATTTATCGGTTACTAGTTGTAATCATTCCGGCCTACACCATCGGTTGGCTTTTACTGCAAATATCGAAATATAACTCATCTGTATATGAGTCATTTATCACATTACAGATGATTATGAATGCAATTTCGCTAACTTTGATGATTCTCGCGATGGCGGTCATATGTTTCCGCTATCAACTAAGTGACATTTTTTCAGCTAAAAGCACTGAGAAATATAAGCAAAGCAAACTGGATAAGGATGTTAGCGCACAGGTCATATCAGATTTACAAAGTTCAATGCTAAAAAATCACTGGTATATTGATAACGATTACAACCTGACGAAACTTTCTGATGACACTGGCTATCCTGCCCAAATAATTTCACAGGTATTGAATAGCCATTTGGAACTCAGTTTTAATGACTTCATTAATGAATATCGGCTAAATCACGTACTCAGCGCACTTAAGAAGCCAAACAATGCCAAGCTAGATATCCTGGAGTTAGCACACCAGAGCGGATTCAATTCGAAAGCGACTTTCTATCGGGTTTTCAAGGAAAAAATGAGAATGACGCCAAAAGAATATCGGAAAAGTGTTCTCTCCTGAGTAATACTAGCTGCAAAGATAACGATCTTCTAATTAAAAATAGGTACACAACATATTCTAGAAAAAACAGTTGCAAAATAATAATACACCATATAGTGTATAGTCATGAACTTCGTAAGAGAACAACAAATCGATGATGTGTTTTTTGCCTTATCACACCCAGTGAGGCGAATGGTCATTGAGAAACTATCTGAAAGTGACCTGTCCGTGGCGGAGGTTTCCGAGCCACTGGGTGAAACGCCATCACAAATGACAAAACACATTCACATCCTTGAACGTTCAGGCATGATATCGCGTCATAGAGAAGGTCGTACTCACCGCCTGCATATGGAGCCAGAACCGTTGAAGGATGTAATGGACTGGGTTGCACGCTATGAAAAGTTCTGGAATCAGAAATTCGATGCGCTTGAGGAGTATTTACACAGTATAGGTGGGGAAAATGACAGCTGAACTTACGAAAGAAGGTACGCTAGAACTTACTATAAAAAGAACACTTCCATTTCCAAGGGAACTGGTCTTTGATGCCTGGTTGAATAAAGAACATCTCTTAAAGTGGATGGGACCAACTCAGGACATAAATTTAGGTTTTATTGAAGTCGATCCTAGTCGGGAAGGGCACTACAGGTTTGGGTTTGATGATAAAAATTGCGCCGATCAGCGAAGCTTCGTACATGGAAAGTATTTAAAAATCACTGCTCCCTCGCAATTAGTTTTTACTTGGATTTGGGAAGAGCCATTACCAGAAGCTGGCGTCGTTACCCTTGTGACCGTTGATTTTATCGAAGTTGAGAATGGGACTGAAATGACACTAACGCATCAGAAATTCACGGATCATGAATCGTGCGAGAAGCACCGCGCTGGGTGGACCGGTACATTGGATAAGCTTCACCAATTGCTCGTAAAAGGATAATTCTAAAAAACACTAGATGAAACGGTAACAAAATAGGGTTCTATTTTTTTAACTATTTAATACACCCTTTGGTGTATTATGCACTATAAACACCTCTAAGGAGAAAATAAATGCACGGGATCTTTCTTAAAATTAATATTGAAGTATCGCCAAAAAAGGTTTTTCAGGCTCTAACAACAGAGAAGGGCTTATCAAGCTGGTGGACAAAAGCAGAGCAACAAAAAGACAGCATTACCTTTTCCTTTGGTCCTAGTGGTGAACACGAAGTAGTTATGTCTCTGCTATCTGTAATTCCAAACAAAGAAGTTGAGTGGCAGTGTTCAGCAGGCCCTTGGGAAGAAAAAGGTAAATTCACATTCTCTATAACCGAAAATGAAAACGGTTCAAGCTTAGATTTCTCTCATGTAGGATGGCCTGAAATCGATGATTTTTATAAACATTGCAATGCTAAATGGGGTTACTTTTTAGTGATCAGCTTGAAGCAATATCTTGAAACGGGCATTGGTGCTCCGCACCCTAAAGATCCTAGCATATAAATATAATTATAAATCGAATGGGAATAGGTCCACCAGTTACTAATAGGAGGGAAATAATGAAAAATTTGTCAGTTTTCACCTTGGCCTATTTCGTTATAACTATGGGCTGGGCATATCCATGGCACATGTTGTGGTTTCATGACTTATATGTCGAGTGGAATGCATTTCAACGTGCGGAACCCGTTATGATGTTAGGAATAGTAGCAATCCTTATTCAGGGTGTTGTTATAGGCTATCTATATCCACATTATTTGAATGGAGAGAAAAGTACAATCAAAAAAGGGGTAACTTTCAATCTGATTGTCGGCTTGATGGTTTATACCGCAATGGGGTTTGCAACAGCTGCTAAGTTTGCCATCACCCCAATCGTGCCGTTCCTCATTTATCACACTGCTTTTCAATTTGTGCAATTTTTTCTAACGGGAATTGCCCTTGGATACATATTTCGACCAAAATATTTATCATAAAAGGAAGGAGCTATCATGCCACAATTTATATTTACATATCACGGAGGAAACAAACCAGATTCGCCAGCAGAAGGACAAAAAAACATGGAGGACTGGAAGAAATGGGCAGCCGGGCTAGGCAGCGCACTCATAAATCCCGGTACGCCAGTAGGTATCACAAAAGTTCTCACAAAAGACGGAATTTCCAACCAGCTATCACCTCAGCCGATCGCAGGGTTTTCTATTTTGGAAGCCGACCCTATGGAGCAGGCCCTCGAACTTTTAAAAGATTGTCCACACATTCATCTCATGGATGGGACTTTAGAAGTCTCAGAAATGATTGAAATGCCTGCATAACTAGAAAGGAAAACGGTATGACCGACTGGCTCTATCCTGCGAACATAAAATACTATGATGTATTGTCAGCCCTTGAAGAAAATGAAGCTGTATGGCCCATAAACTCTAAAGTAGAGGTCGGTGATACCGTTTATTTCTACCTTGCCTCTCCGTATAAACGAATAGGCTACATCTGCACCGTAACTGAAACTGACGTATCGAGTGACATCGTAAGCAAATACAGCAAGCCGTACATTAAAAGAATCGAACCAACCAAGCCTAGTGTTAAGCGTTTTATGCTATTTACTGATATCACAAAGTTGCTTGACTCTGATGATGAATCACTCACGCTAGCTAGTTTGAAACTAAATGGATTAAAGGGCATGCTCATGGGCCCGCGCAAACTCGATAATAACCCACAACTCCATGAATACATTAGGAACTCTTGTATATGCTGACATTTGAAAAACTTATGGCTAAGTTTGTAGCGTCTTATGACGCAGAACAATCAACCATGATGGGAAAACGATGCCTCCGTTATAAAGGGCAATTTTTTACAATGATGTTTGAAAGAGAGGATGCGCTAATTGTAAAGGTTCCAGAATCTCGAGTATTGGAACTTATTCAGGAGGGTATTGGCAGAGAATTTAATTTCACAAAGAAGAAATTCAAAGAATGGGCCGTTATACCCAAAGGCTACGAAGATCAGTACGAAAATCTAATGCTTGAAGCGCTGCATTACGCCAAGAGTAAGTCCTAGCCTATGCATCTCCAAGCAAAAAAAATTATCGTACAAATCGCATCGCCCTTAGCATCTTCTCTAAACAAGTTTCGCTAAGTACGCATTTTATTGTATCTGAGTCTCATTGCTCGCAAAGAAATCTTTTCCAACGGGGTTAACAAGACCAGATTGCCGAGAGCGATTAACAAAAAGCCTGCAATTATATAGTTAGTCAGAATAAACCCTTCGACGAATACACTTATTATGATCGCAACGACTGGGAATAGTACGATCACGTAGCTGGCCTTTTCTGGCCCCAACTCATTTAACAGAATAAAGTAACTGGCGAAGGCAATAACCGTTCCGAATATGGCTGTGTAACCTAGCGAAACCCAATAACTTGATGAGTCAGGTACGACAAACGATAAGTTGAGTGAGACAACCATAATAAGCATAGTAAGCGCGCCATAAAACATCCCCCAAGTGTTCGCTGCAAGCACTGGAATATCATTCTGGGTATTCCTGTAACTGACCATATTTCCGAGAGAAGCAACCAACGTTCCACCAACTGCGAGTCCAAGTCCTTTGAGCATGAGCATATCAACAGAATTTGCTGTCAGATTTGGCCAAAATAAGGTGATCAGGCCTATGATACCGATGATTGCACCAGCATAAACCCTGGGCTTGATTGGTTTACCAAAGAATAATCTGGTGTTAATGATATTAACTAACAATAAGGTAGAAAAAGCGATCGATGTCATGGCTGAATCGAGGTACTTTTGTGCTTCGTACAAAATCAGATAGTTAAAGCTAAAATTAAACAGTGCGAGTAAAAATATGTAGAAATGTTCGGTTCGGCTAAACGATAGAGATACACCACGCACAAGGCAATATAACCACATTATGGCGGCTGCTAGTGCAAAACGATATAACAAGGAGACTTGAATAGGCGCCTCATCGATCTGGAACTCAATGGCAATCCAAGTCGATCCCCAAATGAGAACTGTGATGATGTATAAGAATGTATTTTTCATAGCCATCTCCCAAATATCCTGAGTAAGGCTTGCTATTATAATTATCATTTGTATACTTAACATATACAGAAATTGAGAAATACGACCTATACAGTTTTAATGACGTTGAATAATTATGCCCGTTGCAATTAACAAAAAATCTGAAAACTTCCTCTACCAGCAGGTTGTTTCACTAATACAACAAATGAAGTCAGAAGGGATGCTGAAGCCGGGTGATAAGCTACCCTCTCTGCGTAATTTGAGTAACAAACTCAACATAAGCATCCCAACGGTTAAACAGGCCTATATTGAGTTAGAACGTTTGGGATTTATTACTGCCAGGCCAAAATCTGGTTACTATCTAAACGCTGTACTTTCCGAAATAAATCAACCAAGAATGAGTCGACTGGCGAACAGACCTGTTCCAGTTAACTGCCAGACGTTAGTTGAAGAGGTGTATCAGGTAGCCTATACCCCAGGTATGGTTTCGCTGGGAGTTGCAAATCCTGCTTCTGCTTATCCTAGTGACAAAGCATTAGGAAGACTGATGAGACGAGCGATCACCCAAGCAGGCGACAAAGTGAATCGCTATGCACCAGTCATTGGGTATGAGGAGTTGCGACGACAGATTGCATACCGGCATTTGGACTTCGGTCTGCATGTCGATCCAGATAACGTTCTCATTACCAATGGTGCACAGGAAGCCTTAACCATTGCACTCCACTGTGTCGCCAAGCCTGGTGACGTCATCGCAGTTGAATCCCCTGCCTATTTTGGTGTACTTGAACTCATTGAGAACCTCGGCATGATGGCACTAGAGATACCCGCCTGCAGCAATACGGGATTGTGTCTGGATGATTTACAAATGGCACTGGAAAACAATGACGTCACCGCATGTATGTTCTCTTCTGCAATCAACAACCCACTTGGGTCCTACATGAATGATGAACGCCGTCAGCGCATGGTTGAGATTGTTGAGTCATTCAACATTCCACTCATTGAAGATGATGTTTATGGCGATTTATATTTCAATGGTGAACGGCCGAAGCCAGCATCCCATTGGTCAACCAAAGGACTAGTACTTACTTGTTCTTCTTTTTCAAAAACGGCCTCTCCAAACTATCGAATTGGCTGGCTGATTACTGAAAAATATATTCATCGTGCAGAGCGGTTTAAACGCGCTTTGAGTTGTTCTTGTTCCTTATTGAATCAGTGGGTGATGACTGATTTTATTCGTAGCGGGGCATATGACCGCAGCGTGAGTCAATTACGAAATGTGTTGCGAATTAACAAAGAACGCATGGCAAGTTTAATGCTAAAAGCTTTTCCAGAAGGAACATGTATTTCAGATCCACAGGGTGCCAGTGTGTTCTGGGTGCAGTTTCCCAAAGGGTTAGATACGACGGAACTTTTTCATCGTGCAGCTGAAAAAAACATCTGCATTGCACCAGGCAGGATATTTTCTGCATCAAAGAAATTTCGAAACTTCGCCCGAATCAGCTACGGTGAACCCTGGTCGGATAGGATTGCCAATGCAATTGAAGAGTTGGGGCAGCTTGCGCACGACCTATTAAAAAATTGATAATAACAGGCTGGATTGATTCCGGGCCTCCTGCCCTACACCCCTTCTGGGGCTGGATTGATTCCGGGCCTCCTGCCCTACACCCCTTCGGGGCCGCGCTGTGCGGGCTGGATTGATTCCGGGCCTCCTGCCCTACACCCCTTCGGGGCCGCGCTAAAGCGCGTTCAAATTTGCTCCAGGCAAATTTGTGAACCATAGCGTTGGTTCCATTTCCATCCACGCATAAAAAAATCCTTATTTTGCTATCTCAAAAGTTTGTAAGAGACATCAAAATAAGGATTTTGGTAGCGGGGGCTGGATCTAATATATGTTATTATCTTATTGTTTAATATGTATTAAATATTAATGCATTTTTTGCAATGTATCATTTGGTGTATCTATGGGTGTTGAGTTAAAACTAAATTGAATCTAACTAAATCCTCCCATGATTAATTGGACTGCAACATCTATACTAATACAAATACTATGATATGCGCCAAAGGTTGTTAGGGCGCCCAACTCATAATCGGTAGGCCCCCTGTTCGAGTCAGGGAGGGGCCCACCATCATTTCTTGGGTGTATACCGAATACATAGTTAACAGTTTCGTCACAAAGTGGTCTGTCAATTATTAGGCTAGGTTAAAAATGATATATTGTAATGCGCCTATTCATTCGTAAGTGCATCAAGAATTGGGCAACTTTTTTGCTCCTTACTGCAGAGTGATGCCAGATTCACTAAAACTTTATCAAGACGATGTAAATCAGCAATTTTATCCTTAATCTGCTTTAGATGTTGCTCTGTAATTAGCTGTGCTGAAGAACAGCCTTCCACAGTATCGCCTGATAAGGCTAATAAATCACGTATATCATCTAGGCTAAAACCTAATTCACGTGCACGTTTAATAAAACGTATTTGCTTCACATGTTCGCTTGCATAAACTCGGTGTCCACCTTGGTTTCTTCCGGGGTCTTCTACGATACCTATTCGTTCATAATATCTAATTGTCTCTATATTGCAGCCCGTTAACTCAGAAACTTTACCAATTCCAATTCCCATAATTGACTCACCTTATATTAAATAATACTTGAACCTGTAGTAGCTACAGATATTATACTCGCTATAACATTAGTTTAAGTACTAATAAGGCGTTATGAATATACAAGAGAATAGAGATAATGACTTGGTTGTAAAGCCACTCAACTTTATGATGGCATGGGGAGTTCCTCTGCTTATTCTGACAAGTACAAATTTTATCCATATGCCGTACTGGCTGGCTACTATTGTAATTGCTGCTACATTTATATGGATGGGTATAAGCTGCTATATAAATGCACGACGTTGTCATCGGCGACATTGTTATTATTCAAGCCCAATTTTTCTTATTGGAGCGATTCTGGTACTCATTTTTGGATTTGGTCTACTACGCTTCGGTCAAGACGACCTGACAAATATTGTTTGGGGAACCCTATTTGCAGTCCTACTAACATTCATTCCAGAACGTATCTGGGGTGCCTACACGGAATCTAAGTGAGCGTTAAATCAAATAATAAAAGCTGGTTAGCTATTGCCGGTGGATTTGCAGGCGGTATTGCAGCATCAACCTGTTGTATTTTACCACTTGTACTTTTCTCTCTCGGCATATCTGGTGCATGGATTGGTAACCTGACTGATATGGCAGTCTATCAGCCATATTTTGTTGCGGTATCATTCATTTTTCTCGCAGCCGGCTATTATTATGTTTATGGCAAGGAAAAGGATTGTGAAGAGGGCGAACTATGTGAACGTTCTATATCGGATAAAACAATAAAAGTATCTCTATGGGCAACAACAATATTAATTATTATTGCAAGCCTATTCCCATACATTGCGCCTATGCTTATAGGTGACTAGAGGAGAAAACCCATGAAAAAATTATTTATTATCACCGCTATATCTTTAATGAGCACAGTTACCTATGCTGCAATTGAAACGGTAACATTCAAGATAACTAAAATGAACTGTGCTACCTGCCCTGTTGTTGTCAAAGGTGCATTATATGACCTTGATGGTGTTGATAAGGTAGTTACCAGTCTTGATGATAAAACAGCCATAGTCACATTCGATGATGAAAAGCTGAATGTTTCAGATTTAATGTCGGCAACTGAAAACGCGGGCTTTCCTGCAGTACACATGAGCAAAGACAACGATTAATGGTTGATATTATTCTAACATCCACAATTACCTGTCCTGAATGTGGTCATGTTGAAACTGAAACCATGCCGACTGATGCCTGCCAATTTTTCTATGACTGCAAAGGATGTTCCGCAATATTGAAGCCGTTGCCCGGAGATTGCTGTGTATATTGCTCGTATGCAGATGTACCTTGTCCTCCTATTCAAGAAGGTGACAGCTGCTGTAGTAGTTAATTACTATTGCAAGTTTAATATGTCTTATGTGAGCATCAGATTTTCAAACTAAACTATCATCATTAGCGCTTTTTTAATGACTACAGAAATTCCGTTAGCTGCATCCCTTTCTCACCACCGGATCGGAAGAATGTAACGATCGGAACAAGATTTTCATTACGTTTCTTCAACTTACTGAATCCCGAAAATGTCGATTGATCGGAAGTGATCGGAGATCGATCGGAAATCGCAACCGGAGAAACATTTCTTGTTATTTTTCTTAGGCTTACTGACGGATTCCGCTGGACTCATAATCGGTAGGTCCCCTGTTCGAGTCAGGGAGGGGCCACCATCAATTAATGGGGTGTATACCGAATACATAGGTAACACTTTATACCGAATACATGGGTAACACTTTCGGTAAAAAGGGATTGTTTGGATACTTAGCCCTATTTATTACCCACTAAAACACCTGTTCTCATCTTATTGATAGCGATAGCTTGACTCTATACTATGAATAGACTTTACAATGGTTTCATTCATCAATTTAGAAAGTGTAGTTAAAATCTAAAACATGCACAGTCACAATCATAGTCACAGCCATTCACATGGTAAGTCTAGCGATGCATCTAAGCGTATTGGGTGGGCGTTTTTCTTAAACGTCGCGTTCACCATTATTGAATTTATCGGCGGATGGTTGACCAATAGTACTGCGATCATGGCTGATGCAGTTCATGATTTAGGGGATAGTTTGTCTATCGGCACCTCATGGGGCTTAAACAAGCTCAGTGATAAAGATGCTAATCGAACATTCTCTTACGGGTATAAACGGTTTTCACTACTTGGGGCATTAATTAATGGTGTTGTGCTTAGCATTGGTTCCATTTGGATATTATTTGAAGCCATTCCAAGACTGTCAGAGCCTGAAATGCCTCATGCTGAAGGGATGTTGTTGTTATCCATTTTTGGCATCGCTGTGAATGGTTATGCTGCCTATAAACTCAGTGAGGGGAATACACTCAACGAGCGCGTGCTCAATTGGCACTTACTAGAAGATGTTCTCGGTTGGGTGGCTGTTCTTATTGTGTCAGTTGTATTGATGTTCAAGCCTTGGCCAATACTAGATCCTATCTTATCCATAGGATTTACTTTGTTTATTCTGTTTAATGTTATTCGAAACTTAAAAGAAACCTTAATGTTGTTTTTACAAGCAACCCCTGACCATGAGCTACTAGCAAGTATTCGGGATGATTTGTTATCAAACGAGAACATCAGTAACTTACATCACCTACATATTTGGTCATTAGATGGTGAGCGAAATGTCATGACAGTTCACTTAGTCTTAACAGGAGGGGTGTCTATAGAACATATCCAAGATCTCAAAGATGACATACATCAATCACTCAAAAAATACGACTTTGAGCATACAACGGTCGAGTTTGAGTTTGCAGATGAACAATGTCGTGACGAGGCGTAAGGTAGTTGATAGACTACACAAGATGAAAATACTTAAACGAACAAGCTACATCATGATAATGCTGATTCTATTTCAGTCATTTTCTGCTGTCGCTAATTCATTAGATTTTCATTCAATAGACTCACAGCACCTACAACATGAACATGATCATGCCGAGCATGATAACCGCCTGTCTAAAACGAATGATCAAGGTACCAATGATAACAAGAATAGAGACCACAATCCTGACGATTGTCACCACTGTGGGCATTGCAGTGGTAGCCATCTGTCATGGGTATTAGTTAGTAATTCAAACTGCTCTCTTAAGATACATTCAATAAATAGAGTCCCCTATCAGCTGGATAACATAAAAAAAAGCTTACACACTATACTTCGTCCCCCCATTTCTTAATTTATTTAATTATTAATGACCTTTATAGCCTCTGTCAGAATAAAGAGGTTGATTCTTATTAATTTATATAAGTTGAGAACACTATGTTTAAATATATAAAAACCACAGGACTATGCCTGTCTCTGATAACGTCTTTATTAAGTTGTTATGAGCTAAAAGCAGAACAAATACAGTCAAAAACTAACACCAGGTCTTCTGAAGAAATCCAAAAGACTCATAATCATACAGAAGAAGAAAAATCACATCAGCAAGAAGATGCAACTCATGATGAACATGAACACGAAAATGACGATAAAGATGACGAAGCAAGCCATGAAGAAGGCCTTACTCTGAGTCCCCAAAAGATATCGCTTGCTAAAATTCAGATAGAAAGTGTCACCCCTAAATATCAAATTATCAAGATATATGCTCCAGGAGAAATAAAAGCTAATGGCTATACGAGCTATGTAGTATCACCTCGCACCGAGTCAGTAATAATAAGTCGTCATGCGGCACTAGGGGAGCACGTAGAAAAAGACCAAAAGTTAGTCACACTATTTAGTGAAGCAATGGCACAAGCTCAAGCGGATTATTTAATCGCCTCTACTGAGTGGCAAAGAGTAAAACAACTGGGAAATAAAACTGTTAGTGAAAGCCGATTGTTACAAGCTGAAACGACTTTCAATGCT
The DNA here is from genome assembly GCA_965250035.1 of Enterobacterales bacterium. Lineage (GTDB taxonomy): Bacteria > Pseudomonadota > Gammaproteobacteria > Enterobacterales > CAXRAF01. The sequence goes on from OZ252282.1 coordinate 1,997,417, forward strand.
TCTTATGGAAAACTCATCGCCCTAGGATTAACTGAAGAAGCAATAGATAATATTTCCAATAAAGACATTAAAGCTTTTGGACAATATTCATTAACAGCCCAGCGTGAAGGAGTCGTACTGCAAGATGATTTTATTCAAGGGCAGCGTGTTGATGCCGGAGATAATGTCATGCTTTTGGCTGATGAAAAACTGCTATGGGTAGAAGCCAAAGTTTCACCTAATAAAGAAATTCATGTTGCAATTGACTCACAAGCAATCGTTAAGTTTGGTAGTAACAGTTACAACGCTAACGTTATCCAAGAAGCGCATACAATCGACCCCAACACCCGTACACGAATCATAAGACTGGCCGTTAAAAACACTGACGACAAACTCCATTCGGGCATGTTTGTAAAAGTCTATTTTCAGTTTATTACAAATGAGAAAGTTTTAGCTGTACCAGAGGAAGCATTGATCCGCAGTGCTGATGGTGATTGGACAGTATTTGTTGAAGAGCATCCCGGAGAATTTAAAACCGTAGAAGTAGTATTAGGACGTTCATTTGGTAATTTTAGAGAAATTTCTGGTGTTGAAAGTGGTACGCGAATTGTAACCAAAGGCGCATTTTTCGTTGCTTCTGAAATCGCGAAAGGCGGATTTGATCCGCATAACCACTAAGGAGCACGATAATGTTTAATAAAATAATAGATTGGTCTGTTAATAACAGACTATTAATATTAATTGCACTATTTGCGACCATTGTGGGAGCAATTATTTTGATCCCAAAATTAAACCTGGATGCCTTTCCTGATGTAACCAATGTTCAAGTCGCTGTGAATACGGAAGCTCCAGGGTTAGCTGCAGAGGAAGTTGAACAACTAATTACATATCCCATTGAAGCAGTTATGTATGCCTTACCTGATGTTGAGCAAGTACGCTCAATTTCTAAAACTGGTTTATCTGGTGTAACAGTAGTATTTAAAGAAAATACGGACATTTACTTTGCAAGACAACTGGTATTTGAGCGGCTTCAAGCAGCAAAAGAGTTAATACCTGATGGTGTTGGTACACCTGAGATGGGGCCAAATACATCCGGTCTGGGGCAAGTTTTTCAGTACTTGCTTATTTCAGATAAAGATGCCGGCTATGATGCTATGGCACTTAGAAGTCTCAATGACTGGATAGTAAAGTTACTAATAATGCCTGTGGATGGCGTCACTGATGTACTCTCTTTTGGTGGCATAGTCAGACAGTACCAAGTAAATATCGATCCATCCAAGCTCTTATCTTATAACCTAACGCAAGAAGATATCGTTAGCGCTCTAGATAACAATAATGCCAATGTTGGTGGCTGGTACATGAATCGTGGACAAGAACAGCTTGTGATTCGAGGTACTGGTTGGTTTGAAAGTGGGGAAGCAGGAATTAGCAATATTAAACAGGTACCGGTAAAAACTGTCGGTGGCACAGTTGTTACAGTTTCTGATATTGCAAAAGTTGAGATGGGTGGTGAAATTCGTCAAGGTGCTGTCACTATGACTCGTAAAACATCAAATGGTAAAGTCGAAAACCTAGGTGAAGTTGTCTCTGGTATTGTATTGAAGCGCATGGGATCAAACACTAAAGCCACGATTGATGGCATCACAACAAGAATACCTTTGATTGAACAAGCACTACCTGAAGGCGTTCGCTTTGAACCCTTTTATGATCAGGCAAACTTAATAGAGAAAGCAGTTAGTACTGTCGTCGACGCCCTATCGTTAGCCTTTGTTTTCATCTGCATTGTGCTGGCGCTGTTCTTAATGAATCTTCGCGCAACGTTCCTTGTTTTAATCTCAATTCCTATTTCAATTGGTCTCGCTTTGATGATCATGACTTGGTGGGGGATATCTGCCAACCTGATGTCTCTTGGTGGGATTGCCGTAGCTATTGGTATGTTAGTCGATGGCTCTGTGGTGATGGTTGAAAATATGTTCAAACACTTAAATACGCCCGATCCAACTCACTCAGATAGTGTTCAAGCTAGAGTTCCTATGTCTGACAAAGACCCATTCGATGTTACTCATGATGATCACGGAATTGAATTACGTCTCAAGCAAGCTGGCAAAGAAGTGGCTCGTCCAGTTTTTTTTGCTGCCTCTATTATCTTAGTTGTATTCACCCCACTATTTAGCTTTGAAGGAGTAGAAGCTAAACTCTTTCAACCTATGGCAATAAGCATCATCCTAGCGGTTATATCTGCCATCATTGTCGCATTATTTGTGGTGCCTGCTTTGGCTACTTATCTTTTCAAATCCGGCGTAAAAGAGAAAGAAAGCTTTGTACTAAAACCACTAGATAAACTCTATAGAAAAGGCCTCATATTTGCATTAAAACGTACCAAGTTGATTATTTCAGCATCGATTCTATTAGTCGTCACGGCATTTAGTCTTATTCCGTTTATTGGCACTGAATTCGTTCCAGAATTAGAAGAAGGTACAATTAATTTAAGAGTGACACTTGCTCCATCTTCAAGCTTGGAGACAGCCCTAACGGTCGCCCCGATTTTAGAAGAAAAATTAATGAAGTTTCCTGAAGTAACTTATGCACTAAGTCGGATAGGTCGAGCAGAAATTGGTGGTGATCCAGAGCCTGTAAATAACATCGAGATCTATATTGGTTTAAAACCTATAACCGAATGGACGAGTGCAAGTGAACGTTATGAGCTTCAAGGACAAATGGAGAGATCATTAGAAGAGTTTCCAGGTTTACTACTTAACTTTTCTCAACCTATTGCGACTCGTGTTGATGAGTTGTTATCTGGGGTTAAAGCTCAGTTAGCAATAAAATTATTCGGTCCAGAACTTGATATTTTAGCCACTAAGGGGCAAGAAATTGAAACAGCTCTTAAGGGTGTTGAAGGAGCCAGAGATGTTGCGCTTGAGCAAATTGCGGGAGAAGCTCAACTAGTCGTTAAACCGAATAGGCAAGAACTTTCACGATTTGGTCTTTCTGTAAGCGACATTATGGAGGTCATCAGAGACGGTATAGGTGGGGCTGAAGCAGGTCAAATTATTAACGGTAATGAACGTTATAATATTTACGTACGCATTGAAGAAGAATATCGAAGAAATAAAGAAGTAATTTCAGATATTCGAATTCAATCCCCAACAGGTGCTTGGGTACGTTTAGGTGATGTAGCATTTATCTCCTTAGAATCTGGCCCTCCGCAAGTAAGAAGAGATGATGTGCAAAGGCGCGTAGTCATACAAGCAAATGTGCAGAATCGAGATATGGGCAGCGTTGTATCTAATATCAGAGGTGTGATAGCGGAAAAGGTTGAATTACCATCAGGTTATTCTGTTTCTATTGGTGGCCAGTTTGAAAGTCAACAACGAGCACAAAAAAGATTAGCCATTGTGGTACCTTTATCATTGGGATTGATAGCACTATTACTCTATTTTGCGTTTGGCTCAGTTGGTCAAGCTATGCTGATATTAGTAAACGTGCCGCTTGCTGTTATTGGAGGGGTATTTTCACTGTATTTATCAAACCAATACCTTTCAGTACCTAGCTCAGTCGGTTTTATTACCTTATTCGGCGTTGCAGTTTTAAATGGTGTTGTCATGGTAGAAAGCATTAATCGACGTATCAAAGATGGGGTAGAAACATCGAAAGCCGTTTTTGAAGGTGCAACCTCTAGGTTAAGGCCAGTACTAATGACGGCTATTACATCTGCATTAGGTTTAATCCCAATGTTAATGTCTAATGGTGTGGGTGCTGAAATTCAACGACCATTAGCTAGCGTTATAGTTGGTGGCTTGATAACCGCAACTTTACTAACCTTATTTGTTCTGCCAGTTTTATTTGGCTGGTTTTCCAGGAAGAAAATCGAAGAGTTATCTCGCTAGAGAGCTAATCCTTGTTAAGTGAAACTTCCATTTCAAATCATCATTGGGATGGAAGTTTTAATTTCTCACCATAACTCCCGATCTTGGTTTTAATTTGTTAATAATTTTCCAAGACCTCTTGATCGTATACGATTCACGTTAAAATTCATTAAGTGTCGGATTACGAAGCGAAATAGAAGCTTTTTGATTCCTGATAAATTGGTCCCGTATTTCCCATAGAAATCATCCGGTTGAACATAAACACCATAGTCATCTGCTATACCTTCTTTCTGGATATAGGTATCCTTGCCCACCCAATTAACTTCCGGATTTTGTAGACATTTAGTTGCGATACCATACCCAGAGAAATCAGAACATTGACTGCCAAAGTGTTGCTGTACTTTATTTAGGTAAGCTCGATCGATAATATAGCCTTCTAGGTTTACCCATTTGTCTTCTATGAACACTTCAACCCAACTGTGGATAATACGGTCAGGAGCGATTGCAAAAATATAATTTGGAATAGCTCCTCTTTGCAGCTCATTATAGATCGTAAACCCGTGAATACGCGAAGGGATGCCAACTGCTCTGAGAAGAGCCATTAGTAATGTGCCCTTGGTATTACAATGACCATAGCCATCCTTCAAGACTTCACTCGCAGGAAGGCGGTCATCCTTGTTGTACCCAAATAAAATATCATCGCGAACAAAGGTATAAATGGCACCAATCGCCTCATATTGGGACAGCTGCTTCCATTTTTGTTGAGTGACCAGTATCTGAATTCTTTCATCCTCATAATCTAACATTGGTGTCTTTGATAAATATTCGCTAGTAAGTTGGTTCATGTTGCTCTCCTTCATTAGTCGGTATAGACGAATACTAACGTCATAAGCCTGAAGAAAATTGAATAAACCTGCTAACTATTTTGAGAACATAGCACGAGATTCACGTATTGACATACCAAATAAGTTTCGGAACGTACGACTTAAATGTGCGCTGTCTGAAAATCCAGCTAGGTGTGCTGCATCGGTAGCAGAAGAACCGTTCACAACCGCATTGATGGCACAAATCATACGATGCCAAAGAAGAAAAGGCCTCCATGCGATCCCCATTTGTTCACTGAATAAATGGAGAAACCTGCTTTCAGACATGTGAAGACTGTCTGCGACCTCAGTTGCTTTCCAGCTAGTCGGCTTTAGACATTCACCTGGTAAACAATTATTAAGCTTTGAAAGTAGTTTGAGGATACGGTGATCTGAAATGTGGCTCGTTGTGTTTGCGAAATCTAAGTCTAAACTCAATGCTTCAAATAGAGGAGAAAGTAACTCATTGGGATCATCAGTGGATAAAGGTTGTTCGTCGTTAAGGTGAGAAATGTTATCAAGCACTAAAGTTTGATTCTGTGCCAAAAGATCGCTTAGTGCTTCTCCTAGATCACTCTTTGGCTCAACGAGCAGAATCCAACCTGATCCCATTTTCAGCTGATGTTCGACTCCAGAATTAATTATCAATGGGCCCCAAAAGTCCTCACTATTAATCCTGCATAGCGAGTCGTCAGTTGGCCACACAACTTGAATAGCGCGATGCTTGTGGACGTCAGCATCGAGTGATGCGCCATAAATAATCAGTACTCCAGGTTTTAACCAAATAGTAGGCTGCATGTGATATTAAAATCTTTGAAATATAAACCGGTACAAACAAGTTAACTTTCAGAAATTAAAAAGTCCAATACAGATTTAGGCCTTTACCTTCCACTACACTTTTCCAAAACACAAATGCACAGCTTCTCAACATTCTATGATTCTCACTAGAAACTCGATATTATCCTAAATGGAACAAATAGTGAGCCAATCGAAAATTTAAGGTTATGATCTTTAGCAAAGATAAAACAAACACCTTATTTTTCAATAGTTGTTAGAGGTCAAGTTGACTTATGTCCAAAATAACTTGCCGTAACAGTCCTTGTACCTCGTTAGCTACTTGCCCAAGTTCTTCACTTTGAATGGCCTGCATACTTGCCATTGGGTCTACCGCTGAAACTTCAATTTCATCTAGATTTTTTTCTTGTAGCAGCACGTTGCAAGGTAACATTACACCAATTTTTTCTTCGGCCAGAATAGCCTGGTATGCGAATCCTGGATTACAGGCGCCAAGGATTTTATAAGGATGAAGATCTTTATCAATCTTTTTCTTTAGCGTAGCGCTTACATCAATCTCAGTAAGAACGCCAAAGCCTCTATCCTGTAATTTTTCCCTTACAAGGTTTTCAACTGAATCAAAATCACCTTTGACCGTAGTACTAAACGAGTAACTCATACAAATATTCTCCAAATTTTCTAAAGGAATTAGAATCTAGACCACATCTAATCTAAATATGGTTCTGTCAATTTAACTTTTACAGTTCGAAAAGCCCAAACTGATTTCCCTCTTCGCTCGCAGTTAGCTTTTCTAAGACACAAATGCCCTACTTTTCAACATTCTATGATACTCACTATAAATTCGATGCCATCCTAAATTGAAAAAATAGTGAGCCAATCGAAAATTTAAGGTTATGATCTTTAATAATTATAAAAGATTAAGCGACCCACAATAAGCATTGATTACTTCATCTACCCATCCATCGCTAGTGAAGAGTATCTTCCTGTTTTGCATATACTATGCGATAAAGAACTGGTAGAACAACAAGTGTGAGAAGTGTCGAAGATATAATCCCACCTATAACAACTGTGGCTAACGGTCTTTGTACTTCTGCACCTATACCCGTATTCAGCGCCATAGGCACAAATCCTAGACTTGCGACTAGTGCTGTCATTAACACTGGACGCAAACGAATAAGTGCCCCTTCAACAATGCTTTTCATCAGATCTCCAGTTTCAATAAGACGTTCCTTGATAAAAGATAACATCACCAATCCGTTCAACACGGCAATACCTGACAATGCGATAAACCCTACCGATGCGGATATAGACAATGGCATATCCCTTAACCAAAGAGACATTACACCGCCTGTTAATGCCAAAGGAATACCAGTGAATATAATTAACGCATCGCGTATTGAACCAAACGCAATAACCAGAATTGTTACAATCACAAATAACGTAACTGGTACCACGATAGTCAATCGTTGGCTTGCACTTTCAAGTTGCTCAAAAGTTCCACCATAGTCGAGCCAATAACCAGCAGGTAAATCTACTTCATCCTTAATTCTCCCCTGAGCTTCTTTAACAAAAGTGCCAATATCTCTGTCACGCACATTGGCTGTGACAACAATGCTTCGTTTACCGTTTTCGCGGCTAATTTGATTGGGAACCTTTTTAAATGCCAAGGTGGCTAATTCGGTTATAGGTACATGCTCACCAGTGGGCGTGGATATGGGAATTGTCTCAAGCTGAGTTAGTTCATTTCGAATGCTGTCGGCGTATCGCACAACAATTTCAAAGCGTCTGTCGCCTTCAAAAATCATACCAGCTGTTTTACCACCTGTCGCAGCATTGAGCCATAACTGCAAGTCGGTAACATCTAAACCATAGCGTGCTAATTGTTCGGGCTTCGGGGTGACTGTGAAGATTGGAATCCCTTCGACCTGCTCAAGCCTAGCATCATCAGCGCCTTCAATTGTTGAAATAACGGATAGTATCTCAGAAGCAGATACAAAGAGTGTATCTAAGTCGTCTCCAAATATCTTTATTCCCAAATCTGCTCTAACGCCACTTATAAGCTCATTAAACCGCATTTGAATAGGTTGGGTAAATTCATAATTATTACCCGGTAAGGCAAACAAATCCTCTTCAAGCCTTTCAACTAGGTCTGCTTTTGTCATTGATGGATCGGGCCATTGGTCTCTAGGTTTTAAGATAACAAAAGTATCAGTAATGTTTGGAGGCATAGGATCTGTGGCTACTTCACCAGTGCCAGTTCGACCGAATACCGTCTGCACTTGCTCATACTGCATAAGCTTCACTTCAAGTGTTTTTTGCATCGCAACTGCTTGTTCTAGCCCCGTCCCAGGTATCCTTATTGCCTGAACTAATATATCACCTTCATTGAGTTGTGGAATGAACTCAGAGCCTAATTTACTACCCATCCATAGACTACCAACAACTAATGCACTCGCACCTGATAATACAATCCATCTAAAACGTAGCGCGCCCATCAAAATTGGACGATACACAGCTTTTGTTCCAGTAATAATCCGGTTGTCCTTTTCGCTAATTTTACCTTTCATAAAAATAGCTATTGCAGCAGGAATTACTGTAAAAGAGAATACCATTGCAGCAAGTAGTGCCATGATCACGGTTGAAGCCATCGGGTGGAACATTTTGCCTTCGACGCCAGTGAGAGTGAACAAAGGGATATAAACAATTGTAATAATCAATACGCCAAACAAACTTGGTCGTATGACCTCATTAGTGGCTTCATATACAACATTCAGTCTTTCTTTGAGAGCAAGAGTTGCGCCGTTTCGTTGCTGGGATTCAGATAATCGCCTGATACAGTTTTCAACAATGATTACAGCGCCATCAACAATCAAGCCAAAGTCCAATGCGCCTAAACTCATCAAGTTAGCAGACACCTCAGTTTTGACCATCCCGGTAATAGTGGCAAGCATGGCCATGGGTATTACTGCGGCTGTAATTAGCGCAGCACGAACATTCCCAAGCAATACAAATAACACAACTATGACAAGTAACGCGCCCTCAACGAGGTTTATCTGCACCGTGTCGATGGTTTTATCAACTAGTCTTGTTCTGTCGTAAACAGCTTCAAGGAGTACCCCATTAGGTAAGCTTGATTTGATTTCCTCAAGCTTTTTGTCTACAGCTTTTGCAACCGTGCGAGAGTTTTCTCCCACTAACATCATTGTCGTTCCAATCACTGTTTCTTGACCTTCTAAAGTTCCGGCTCCTGAACGAAGCGCTTTACCAAGGTTGATATTTGCAATGTCTTGAACTTTTACGGGAACGCCATCGATGATTTTAACAATCACTTTTCCGATATCGTTAATACCCCTTAATTGCGCTTCAGATCTGATCAGAACCTGTTGTCCATTATGTTCTATAAATCCAGCCCCCTGATTAGCATTGTTGCGCTCAAGTGCACTGATTAGGTCATCTGTGCTAATACCCATGTTTATCATTGCGAGTGGATTTGGGTTCACATGATATTGTTTTTCAAATCCGCCTATCGCATAAACCTCCGTAACTCCCTCAACAAGCGATAATTGTGGTTTAACTACCCAATCATGGATCTCTCTTAATGCCATAGCATCATATGGTTTGCCGTTGTCTTGTCGCGCCTGAGGCTCTGAACTCAATGAGTACATGTATATTTCGCCGAGGCCTGTGGCAATGGGACCCATCTTGGGTGTTAAACCTGTGGGTAATAATGCAGTGATGGCATTTAGGCGTTCGTTAACGAGATTTCTCGCGAAATATAAATCAGTCCCCTCATTGAACACGACAGTTACTTGCGATAAACCATAGCGTGATAGCGAGCGGGTGTAAGATAAATTTGGCAAACCGGCCAGCGATGTTTCGACAACAAATGTTACCCGTTGCTCAGTCTCCAATGGCGAGTAACCAGGGGTTGAGGTATTTATTTGCACTTGCACATTTGTGATATCGGGCACTGCATCAATAGGCAATTGCTTATAACTGTACATACCCAAAAAGGCGACTAATAGTGCAAACAACATCATTACACCACGGCGCTCTACGGAAAGGCGGAGTATCGATGTTATCATGCTCTCACCTCACCTGTTTTACAGAGTTGCTTTTCTTTTTGACTATAGAGGTCCATGTAGTTAGTCGTCATCACCAGCCTCCATTTTTAATAAATCAGCTTTCAGTAAATAGCTATTTTCTACGACAACCTGCTGACCTATTTGAACCCCTTTCACAATCTCTACTAAACGACTATCCTTTCGGCCAATTTCTACCTGACGGGGATAAAATCGCTCTCCTTCTTGTACAAACACAATCGTTTGCCCATCTAGCTCTTGTATTGAGCTTTTGGGGAGAACCAGTTCGACTTCCAGGGAACCAATCTGAATATCACCCTGTATCATAGAGCCTAGAGGCCAATAGCCACTGCCATTATCAACGTTTACATAAGCGATAGAATAAGGTTTGTTATCCAGTGAGGACGAAATGTGACTTATACTTGATTCTTGCTGCAATTCATCAAGACTTAAAATGACTTCCATATTAGCCGTAATACGAGGACGTAATTTGGGAAAAATAGCCAATTGTGCTACTGCCCGAGTGTAATTAGCGACAGAAAGTAGTACTTGCCCGTCGGTGAATTCACCATCGTTTGCGTGTCTAGCTATGATTTTTCCAGACAAAGGTGAGATGATCGAGTATTGATTTAAACTCTTATTTGACTCAATGATTACAAGTATGTCACCTTTTTTTACATAATCTCCTATATTGACCGTAATACGTTTTACAATACCCTCGAAGCGGGCGCGAATATGGCTCAGTGATGCAGGATCATGAACTATCCGCCCAAACGTTCTGGCTGTGAGTGATAATGTACCTGGCGCGGCTGTCGCAGAGACTATATTGTGTTGAAGCATTTGATCTTGTGATAATGCGACAAACTCAGGTCTTTCTTCCTCTTCATCATCGTCATCATCAGCCATGGCTACTGTAGGCAATAATAAAGTAAGTAGCATAGCTAACATGCCGAGCAAGTCACGCGTGCTTGAGTGTAATTTAAATTGTGATTTATTCATTATCTTTTCTCTAATAATTCTGATGATTGAGCAGAAATCAAAGGCGACTTAGTAAAAATTGGTAACCCTGTAAGTGCCTCTAAATCTGCGTTTCGAAGGTGGACTATGCCTGCGGCCTTTATCAATGTTCGTTGCATGTCTATAAGTTGCTGCTGCGTTGTCATCCACTCTATGTAGTTATAGCGACCACTTTCATAGCCTTCTCGCGCCAATTTCAATGCAGATTCCAAAGTTGGCGCCACATTGTCTTGGAGGGTTGTTACAGTCAGTAAGGCTTGGTCTTTTGCGCTAATAACTTGATTTAATTGACGGGTGAGTTGTCGTAATTTCGCTTGTTTTTGATAGTAAATACTATCAAGCAATGCTCGTTGTTTTTCATATTCACCTAGATTCCGTTGCTTGGTACCGAATGGCACAGAAATACTTGCGACAAACGCCGTGTCATCAATTCCTTGAAGTCTTCGGATACCTGCTTCCCAGGTAATATCAAACTGCTGGTTAGCCTGTGTCACTCTTGACCGAGCCTCTTGCACACGATAGTTCTCAGCATAAAGCAAAATGTGAGGGTTGCTTTGGAGCTCTGAAAGAATGCTTTCAAGTGACAGTGAGTTCGGAAATAATAAAAGTGTCCCTTCAACTACTGTAAAGTCGGCGATGTTCTCACCCCACATAATGGCCAAGTCGCGCTTATACTCATTTAGCTTTTGCTCGCTTATTAATAAAGATAAACGAGTTTGCGATAAAGCTGATTCTGCACGTTTTTTCTCAAGTGGCGAAGAGGCTCCCGCATCAATCCTAACCGAAACAGCTTGAAGCATCTTACGAGACAGCATTTCTGCTCGCTGCTCAACCTTGTACAGCTCCTGTTGAACAATGACATTGATATATCGTCGAGTTGTTTCACCTAATATGTCTAGCGTGCGAATGCGTCGTTGAGCGAGTAGCAGTGCTTTTTTCGAAGTCACTACATTTATACGGCTGTTGACTTTATCGCCCAACTCAATGACAGAGGATAACGTCAGCGTCAATTCTGCATCGTTGATACCAGACAATTTCCCTGTACCCAATACATTCTCAACTTCAATTCCAGCTGCCATTTCAGGGTTTAATTTAGCCGTTTTTGATTCACCATCTAAAGAGGCAGACTTAAAATCAAAAAGCAGTAACTCTGGATTATTTGATAATGTTCGCTTAAGCGCATTTTCTAGTGTGATTGAAGACACAGGCGCATCAGCTGATTGAATAGATACGCTCATTGTCACCGAAGCACAAAGCATGAGTATCAGACCTGTTGTGTTTAATCTTTTATGGCCCAGAGGGCGTGAAGCTTTCATAAGTTAACCTTTTGTTCATAAGATAACGCAGTACATGAAAAACAATCATGCACACGAAAAGAATGGGTTAGATTAATTTTTAGGGGGGCGTAATAGTCCTTCTACAGGAGTATCAGAGCTGTTGCGAAAGTAGTCGTAATGATTGGTATATAACAGTTTTGCTTCATTATGAATTAGGTGTAGAACTAAAAGTTTAATGTGGCCACATTTACACAGCACACAATAGGAACAGTTTGTTTCTTCATTCGACGTATCATTAGCTGTAACATTTCTTGCTGTATCGTCATATGCGCTAATTGACATTGGTTGTTCTGGAGCTGACGATACCACTGACAGGTACTCATTGCACTGAGTTGCATACGAAAATCCTGATTGGCATATGAGCAAAATAATAAGTAGCCTCGATAACTTATGTAATTTTGATGTGCGAGTAAAAATTGACATTTTCTTAGCAACTTTGCTCACTAAGTGCTTGTTGCGTTTCATTCCGGACATCTTCGAGGATCATTTTTGCACCACGTAACACTATACAGGAAACTATCAGTCCGATAACAAGATCTGGCCATCGTGATTCGAGCCAAAACACCAAAACACCAGCAAAGATAACACCCAAGTTGGCAATCACATCATTGGCTGAAAATATCCAACTTGCTCGCATATGCACTTCTTCATCTTTTTGTTTGCGTATGATCACAAGACAAATGACGTTAGCAACCAGTGCAACTGCCCCCATCGTCATCATTAACACTGATACAGGCTCGCTACCGTAAATTGACCGCCTTACAATATCAACGATAATCAATAGGCCCAACGCCATCTGAAAATACCCGCTAATTCTAGCAGCATTCGCTTTATGTAATAGAGATTTACCTATTACATAAAGGGCAACCCCGTAGACAACTGCATCTGCGAGCATATCGAGAGAATCGGCTATCAGTGCTGTCGAATCGGCAATCAGACCTATCCCTATTTCAATAACAAACATTGTCGCGTTTATTCCCAAAAGCCAATACAAAACCTGCCGCTGAGACTGGTCTCTTATTTCAACTTCGCACCCACATCCGCTCAATGGTAATTCTCTCTTTACTCATCAATGCTATGAGTATAAAGTCTATACTTGGTATAGAGTCAATGGTTAGGAGAAAAAAATGAAAATTGGTGATGTCTCAAAAACTACAGGTTGTAGTGTCCAGACTATACGTTTTTATGAAAAAAAGGGGCTCTTACCTGAACCAAGGCGTTCAAGTGGTAATTATCGTGTTTACGACAAAGCAACTCTTGAACAACTCATGTTCATAAAACAGTGTCGTTCTTTAGATATGTCAATCGTGGAAGTAAAGACATTAATCGATAGTAGGTCGAGACCTAATCAGAGTTGTTCTAATATCAATACACTAATAACAAAGCATTTATCTGATGTCATTATTCGAATTGAAGAGCTAAAAGAATTAAAGTCATCACTCGAAAATATGGCGTCAGCATGTGATGAAGATAAAACCGTTAAGGACTGTGGAATATTAAATTATTTACATGCTTAAAGTTTTATTGGAGTACATGGATATTGACAAGTAAACTGGGTAAAAAATAAAAAGTCCAAACTAATTTCCCTATTTAACTAACTGTTATAAATTTACAAGACAGCAGGTGAGGATAAGATTTGAAAGTCAGTCGACAGCTCTTCTGTGAGTATCAGTGAGAGTCAGGGCGGGGCCTCACTATTATTCTCTGGGTGTATATCGAATACAGCTGATTCGCTAATCCTAAATCCCTTCTATAGAATGTTGTATAAATATTCAGAATATTTTGTCATTTGATAAAAATGATGAAGTTAGACTATTCAGCAACCAGATGTGCACAAAGTAATCTCAAGACTAATGCTAAGAAACTCCCTCATAGATTACATTAGAGCAACCGCGATAGTATTTATGGTGGTGTTCCATATTTTCTGGGATTTAAACTTTTTTGGCTATATCTCAGTAGATACACCACATGGACCTTTCTGGCGGGAATTCAGAGCATTAATCGTTAGTATGTTTTTATTTTCGGTAGGTGTGAGTCTTGTTTATGCCTACCAGAATCATATTTCTTTAGCACATTTTGGTAAACGGTTATTAAAACTGACTCTCGCATCACTGCTTGTGACCTTCAGTTCCATGGTGACCACACCGAATCACTGGGTATATTTTGGCATCTTACATTTCATTGCTTTTGCGACATTAGTCTGTGTTTGGTTAGTCAACAAGCCAATCATATGTTTGACGTTCTCGGCAGTGTTTATGGCTGGTTACTGGTTATTTGATATTCCCGGTAACTGGCCGTTTACCTATATTCAGAATAGCCTTCCTTCGTACACCGTGGATCTTGTAACACCCTTCCCCTGGTTAGCATTACCTCTATTGGGAATATGGGCAGGTCATCTGCCAGTGTTTCAGAAAATCACCGATCAGCATCCAAAGTATTTTGATAAGATAGTCTTCCTGAGTAAAAACTCTCTGATTATTTATTTGGCACATCAACCTATTTTATTTGGTGTACTTTATACTTATGCATACCTGAGCCAATAATCATGCGCTCAACTCAACTGTTCTATCAAGATTTTGTAGCTTGAAATAACCGTATAGTGCCTAAAATTGTCGGAATATATTCTTTATTGTCGACCTGAATAAATCCGGAGTCTTTTATTAATTTCGGCAAGGCGTTCTCAACGCTATCTTGAGTCGTTTCAAATCCATCAAGAAGTTGAACGAATACAAACAGTATCCGTTGAACTAAGGACGATGGCTCCCCCCAATCTGCAATGTGAAGCCGTCCTCCAGGCTTTAATACACGGAAAATCTCTTTCAGGGCTTCATTTTTTTGTTCTCTTGATAGGTGGTGAAAGAACAGGCTTGATACCACTATGTCAAAAGAGTCCGCACTAAATGGAATCTGTTGTGCGAAACCTTGTTGCAAGGTGACGCGACCACCCATGGATGATAGCTTTTTTTGTGCTTGTTTAAGTGTTGCCGGATCAGCATCAAATCCAACAACGTGAAGCTCAGGAACGCTTTCAGCTATCATTTTAGTCAACGTGCCAGTCCCACAACCAAGGTCAAGCAAACATTCTCCAGGCTTTGATACCGCTTGATTGACCAACTTCGTTTTAAATACCATTTCTCTTGTGGTTAAACGAACAACCGTATCATAAAAGGGTGTGAGCATGTGATACTTCAACGCCGGAATAAAATTGTGATTTTTATGATCATTCATCAGCCTAACCATTCCAGTCGAATTCCAGTCTTTGTAAATATGACGCTCACGCTGACTCACCTTGCAATGTCATTCCTGCACCGTCTTTGCTAGTCTCCACCACCTTTCATTCCTTGGATATAGCCGTCACTCAGGCACTTATTTTTGCTGTGTTCTCAACGAAGGAATCGCCTAGCTTATTTTAATTCTTCATGATGATTAGCATTCAAATCATGGCTGATGAACCACAATGTAAGTGATTCACCAACTACCAGTCTCTGAAGAACTACTATTTCAATAGTATCAATGATTATGCTCAGTTTGAGACTCATGTTCAGATGTGTTTTCTTCCATTTGATTCATATACATTTTCATTAAGCTAATATGTTCTTCCATATTTTTCATTCGCATCTGCATATTTTGTTTCATTGTCTTCATATCCATATTGCCGTGCATTTCCATCATCTGCATTTTCATCATCTGCTGTTTTTTTACTGGGTCTTCTTCATTCTGAATCTGTAGCATCATTTTTTTCATTGACGCCATATTTTCATGCATTTTCTGCATACAATCATTACCCATCATCGAGCTTGAATTTGATTCATGATTATTATGCATAGCTTGATGATTGCCATGCTCACTAGCCATGCTCAAATTGGATTGTGTAATAAGTGTGATAATTACTACTAATATTAGGTTTTTCATTTTCATCTCCTGGTTTAATTTCAATTTACTAAGTCAATTGGTTCATACTATTATGTTCCAAGTTCTAGCTTGGATCTCTTATTGATATACCGTTCAAATATGTCATTTTCACGTCACGTGAAGTACACCCTTGTACATTTTCATCTGACAATGAAACTCATAATCACCTTTACCTATATCTGATAGGACCACAGAACTTTTTGCATTCATAAATAGTTCTTTATTCACATCAAGCTTTGGGATAATTACAGTAGCAGCACACGGTGATGCATCTTTGCGTGTAAAATTCAAAGTGATTAATTTTCTCTTGCTTATTGAAATATCAGCCGGAGAATAAACACCATTCTCAACTATTATTTCCACTTTCCCATTGTCCACTTCATGAGTTTCAGGTTGATAAATCCAAAACCACCAGATGATCAATAGAATAAATATTATTCCAACAATATTAATTATTAGCATGGTTTAGCTCCTTACCTGATTGTGATTTGAACAATCGAAGGCGGTTTGCATTTGAAACTACTGTTACAGAAGAAAATGCCATCGCAGCGCCAGCAATTACCGGATTTAATAATAATCCCATAAACGGATATAAGAGACCTGCAGCAATAGGCACACCTGCTACGTTATAAATAAAGGCACCGAATAGGTTTTGTTTTATGTTTCTTAACGTTGCTTGACTGATAGCGATAGCATCCACCAGACCGTGAAGCGATCCTCTCATTAATGTTACATCTGCACTTTCCATGGCAACATCAGTTCCTGTACCAATAGCAAACCCTACATCAGCGAGTGCAAGTGCCGGAGCATCATTAATACCGTCTCCTGTCATACCCACAATTTCACCTTGAATTTGTAACTCTCTAACCTTATCGGCTTTATCTTCAGGTAACACTTCTGCAAAATATTCTGTTATACCAACCTGAGAAGCAATAGCTGCTGCAGTATCGTGATTATCACCAGTCAGCATAATTACCTTGATGCCTTTGTCTATGAGTCGAGAGATTGCTGAAATTGAACCTCTTTTAACAGGATCTGTCACTGCAATGATAGCTTGTAATTCTCCATCAACAGCAAAGTACATAGGTGTTTTAGCCTGCTTTGCAAACTGTCTAGCTTGTTCTTTATGAGACTTGTAATTCACCCCATTTGACAACATCAACTTATCATTGCCAAACAATAATGCTTTATCACGACAAGTAGCCATCACTCCTTGTCCAGTAATGGCACTGAAATTATCAATTTTAAGGATATCAATATTTTGCTCAATCGCACTTTCAACAACAGCTTGTGCCAATGGATGCTCCGAACCACTTTCAAGACTAGCCGCTAGTTGTAATACTTCAGATTCCTGGCCTTCAGCAACCAGATAAATATCAGTGACCTTTGGCGCACCTAAAGTTATAGTTCCTGTTTTATCCAGTACCATTGAGGTGATCTTCGATGCAGTCTGTAACGCTTCACCATTTCGAATTAACACACCAGCTTCAGCTGCTTTTCCAACACCCACCATAACCGACATCGGTGTCGCTAATCCTAATGCACAAGGACAAGCAATAATCAGCACTGTAGTAGCTGAGACGATAGCAAATGCAATAGCCGGTTCAGGTCCAAAATTCAGCCATGCCAAAGCACTAAGAATCGCAATAATCATCACCACCGGTACGAAAAATGCAGAAATTACATCGGCTAATCGACCAATGGGTGGTTTAGAGTTTTGTGCTCTTCGAACCATAGCTATAATCTGAGCAAGAGCTGTATCTTTACCAATTCGCGTTGTACGAAAGTAAAACATACCCGATTTATTTATGGTACCTGCAACTACTTCATCATCTGGAAACTTCTCAACAGGTATCGGTTCGCCAGTCAACATAGACTCATCAATAACAGATTTACCTTCAACAATATTGCCGTCAACAGGAATTTTTTCTCCAGGCCTGATCTTGACAATATCGTTTAGTAATACCTGCTCAATACCAATCTCAATTTCTTTATCATCACGTAAAACAGTCGCTGTTTTGGCTTGCAATCCTATTAGTCGTTTTACAGCTTCAGATGTTTTCCCTCTAGCTTTAATTTCCAGAGCTAGTCCTAAGTTTATTAAGCCAATGATCATAGCAGTTGCTTCAAAGTAAACATGACGCGCCATCAGCGGAACTATATCCGGAATAAATACAACCACCATCGAATATAACCATGCAGTTCCAGTACCTAAAGCAATTAATGTGTCCATGTTTGCTGAATGACTAATTAAACTTTTCCATGCGCCTATGTAAAAATGCTTACCTGAATAAAACATCACGCCGAATGTGAGTAGTCCAATAACAAACCAGACTAGTTGTTGTTGCTCTGATTCGACTGACATTTCACCCACCACTAGGCTATAGATCATCAAAGGTAGACCTAGTGATAATGCAATAAAGGTGTGTAACATTAGTTTTTGATAATAGGCTTTATCCATAGCCTCTTTCTCATCTAAGACGTCTTGTTCACCGGTATCGTCTAGAGGTTTAGCGTTATAACCGACCGACTCTACAGCTTTAATAAGGTCACTAGTTGTGGCTTCACCTGCTATAATCACAGTACGATCTGCAAAGTTCATTTCTGCATTCATGACACCATGCTGAGCCTTCAAAGCACCTTCAATTTTTGAAACACAACTTGCACATCCTGCTCCTTCAATAATTAATTGCTGCGTACTTTGCTCATCCACTTATCAATCTCCTATCATCACATTTATTTGGTTGAAGTTATGCTCTCAATCAAGTGACAGACCATATGTTTTGAGGGAGCCTTATCATCCATTTTCTCCCACTGTAATAGTGCATTTGTCATATTTTTTCTGAGTGTTAACATAGCCAGGAACTGTTGTTCAGTTTCATCAAGTCGCTTTTTGATTATAGTCCTGACTAGAGGGCAAGCGCTTTTTCCATGATCTGCATCATTAAATATTTGCTTTATATCTTTCACTGAAAACCCTAGTTGTCGGGCTCCCAGAATAAACTTTAATCGTGAAACTTCACTGTCAGAGTAATATTTATAGCCATTTACTAACTTTCCAGGCTTCAATAAGTTAAGTCGAGTGTAATATCTGACAGTATCAGACGTCGTGTTCAACTGTTTTGCTATTTCAGTGACTTTCATCGTTGTCTCTTAATAAAAATTTACTTAACGATTTAGAGTATAGACCTGTGTCTAAGACACAGGTCAAGTTATCCAATTACATTGCCTTAATTATTTTTTATATACCTCGCAATAGACTTTATTTGTTCTTCATTTAAGGGCATCCTCGGCATAGGTGAAGTTGAATTATTAAACTGCGGGTTGAGTAATTTCTGTTTAAAAAACGCTTCTCCTTTTGCATCAATTACCTTGTCTAACTCTGGACCTACCTTTCCACCAATTTTGTTTAGGGAATGACAGCCCTGGCAACCAAACTTTTTATATAAAGCTTCGCCATCCTCAATTTTGATCTTAGATTGAGAACTGTTGATACTTCCATTTGCCGGTTCTAAAACGGTGGTTATAAATCGCATTACAGCCTCAGTCTCTTGACCAGTTAAGTGAGCCTTTTCACGCATATGTGGCATAATGACTGACCATTCTTGTATCGAAAATTCGTTGAGTGATCGTGCGTTATGGCATCGTGCACAGTTGTTATTAATAACTTCAGCACCAGAGATTTCTTCTTCAGCATGAATATTAAGATTAAAAAACAGTCCTGAGACTATAGTAAGTAAATAAACTAAATTTATTGATTTCATGACTAATACCTCCTAAAAACCATAACTATATTGAATAGCAAATCTCACATCGTCTTCACCGTCATGAACACGAGTATCTTCGTAAGTTGCTTTTAAGACTGAACGGTCATCTAACCAATAATTGATTCCATAAGCCCACCTATCAGCTTCAAGTATCTTATTAGTCTCTGCATACTCCACAACCAGATCAAATCCATGTAACGAAGTAAAATATTTGCCTAGCATAAATGTTGACTGAAGATACCAACCGTTTCGATCAAAATTGATTCGCTCTAGATCGCCATCCTCATGCTCTTCAAAGGCATCTGTATCAGTTTGAATATACTCCCCTCTAAGTATGTGATATTCACCAATCCAGTTAATATCAAATCCCGTGGCAGTAAATTCTAGTTCTTCTTCATGATCATATTTTGCAGTGTAATATGATGCGCCCAACTCAATTTCTGGTAAAAATGCAATGGCAATACGACCACCCATAGCCTTATTTGAATTATTATCAGAACTGGTTGCTTCAAATGCCAACTCTGGCAACTCAAGCCCATGATCATCAACTACTGGTTCTTCATCACCATGATCATCAACTACTGGTTCTTCGTCGCCATGATCATCGAGCAGCTCGTCTTCATCATGCTCTTCTTCAGCAATGCCGTTTGTTGCATATACATCGATAAAGATTTTTTTATTGTTACCAAAGGTGATCGTATGCTGTAGTCCCACACCAATATCAGTCATAACTGGTAATAAACCTGTCATTGGCTGGTATCCTCCGTGACCACCAACACCGCCATAAATTCCTGGCGAAAATGCAGAACGATTAATCCAGCTTGGGTGTAAGTTTGGTCCGTATTGACCAAAAGGCAGTAAGAATTTACCTGCAGAAATTGTTGTATTATCAGTCAGGAAGTAATGAACATCAGCATATTCCAACTCAACTTCAGTCTCTCCAGCTTCGTTTACTGATATCTCAGTTTCTGCTTCAATATGTGTTTTATCATTGAGACTAAATAGAAAAATTGGAACAAACCTAGCGCTGAAACTACTCGTATCATTTGCTTGACTATCTTCATATTTGACATCGCCGTAACCAGCAATGGCAAAACGTCCTGATTTACTTTCTTCAGCAAGTGTTTGACTGCCCATTAGAGCAATTGCACTTGCCAACGATAGAAGTTTTAAATGGTGCATGTGACTTATCTCCGTTTTATTGTCTGTCGTTAACTTACATATGGCGAAATTACCTATGTAAGCACTAGTTTTATCTTCTATCTCTGCTAGATGAGTGTGTGTGTAAGACCTTCCATTGTTCTTTTATTTTTTTAAAAACGAATGTCTGATAACCCGTTTTATCGAATCTACGTCCGGATTTTTTAACTTCACCCTTAACTGCGGTATCCGCTAGTACCCAGGCAAAATTTTCTTCAATATGAATTTGTATATTTGAATAGTTCAAGGAAAGAAAAACTAATGCATCTTTCTCTGGCTCAACGTGATGCTCTATCAAGTCATTAAGGCTGTCATTTTGACCACCTGACTCAAAATATCTGGCACCATCATGATCAAGAAAATATGCGAGAAAAGGAGCACCGTCGCCGTTTTCCCAACCAAATTTAATCTGATTTATTATGTTTAAAATTTGCGCTTCGTCATTCTTTTGAGATGCTTGGATAGCAATAGAAATGTGAAGAAAAAACAGTATTAGAATGTATTTCATGGCATGGTTCATCGAATGGTTCCTTAATTGTTTAGCTGCCCAGACGGGCCAACAATTGTTGTTAATGAGGCTGTTATTAAAAGTATTGATATTGCTAAGATGATTTCTATAGTGAGAGAAAACGATAGATGCTTTCTTCCACTGTCAGTGTTCAACTTGGGTACAAGCGATAGTTTGTTAATTGCAGCTACAATCATGATTGCTATCACAATTGAAATCTTCAGCAGTAATAATTGACCATAAGGGGTTTTAATGAGCTCAACGATTGACCCCAATAGTAGGATTGAAAGTATCATTCCAATTATCAGTAAGATACTGACTAAATAGCTTGCTTGCTGGCCAAATTTTTCCATCATGGGAATCAGAATGACTGAATTACATCTATTACACGCAAGCTTAAGTGGCCAAAGTGCACTAAACCACCAAGACATAATTGCGACATGTAAAGCTAGAAGTAATTGCTCGATATTACCCAGGACTGATATATGGCCTGTCATTAAAACCGAGTAAACAAGCAATCCAGAAGCCCCTCCTAACATAATCAACCTAAGACGTTGATGATGGTGCTCATTTGATCTTTTAACCCGCAAGATTAGATAAACAAATGTAAGGGCTAGTAATAGACCTATAAATCGCAATAAGGTAACTGTACCTATCGTTGTTCCCCAGACGATTTCAATCATTTGAGTATCTACTAAAACTGAAAGTCCCTCGCCTGTTATAACTCCGACAGATGCGAAGAAACCAAATACATTAAAGATGCTTGCTAGTAACAATAATGTGAATATAACTTTCAAATAATCAGAATAAGTCTCAGGCGAGTATTGTTTAACTTCAATCAGAATTTTATTGTGGTGCATTAGATGACCAACAACTGCTATTAAGCCTAAATAAAAACCAAGCTTAGATATAATTAGCACTACATTCCAAGAGTAAGTTTCCATGAGATTAATGAACCATGAACCCAATTTTACTGTTCATCGCATGGCCATCATCGCCCAAAATGGTCCACATTACTTGATATGTTGCTGGTTTTAATTTAGGTAACTTCCACTGATAATTTGTCTTAACATTGCCCGATGGTTCAAAGCCAAATTGAATTGTTTCACCATCAATCGATTTCAAACTGACTTTTACCAGTCGAACTGACTGACTAAACTGAAGGCTTAACTCATCTGGTGAGTGCATTAACATGGCATTATGTTTGGGACTACTAGATAGTAAGGAAACATCATCATGCGCAAAGATTGATGTAGTCCAAAATACACCTAAAAAGACAAATATCGTGGTTAATAATTTCACTCTGTTCTCCTGTTAATAATTCTATTTGTTACCGCTGCTAGTTAATTGAGTATTCAGCATGAGCCTTATCTGGCCTGTTGGATAATAGCAATGCTTGTTTCTTCCACTTCTTGAGCAACCTCTGCTAATACGTCTGATTCTGACAATTGCGCTAGAAGTTGTTCAGGCCTTAACATTCCGATTAATGTCTGTCCATTATCTTCATACACTGAAATGCGACACGGCAACGCCATGTTAATATCCATATCCTGAGTTAATACTTTATTCGCTTGATGTGGATTACAGATTTCTAATATTTGACACTCAGGACCAAAATCTATCCCCTTGCTCTTAAGGGTGGCTTTTAAGTTATGTATGTGAAGTACACCAAACTCATGGTCTACTACTGCCTGTTGCAGATCATCCACAGCCTGCTTTACAGATTTATTTGATTTAACAATATATTTCATTGATATCTCCCATCTTTCCTAAGAAATCTAACTAATCGCCTTACCACGAATTGTTCTTAAGTTTCGTATTCTCATTAAGTAGTAAATTGCTGGTAACACTAACAGTGTCAATATCACTGCACTGACCATACCGCCAACCATAGGTGCAGCAATTCGGCTCATAACTTCTGAACCAGTTCCGGTGCCATATAAGATAGGAAGTAAACCGACTATTATGGCTGCGGCTGTCATCATTACCGGACGTACTCTCATTACGGCACCGTGTAACACAGCTTCCTTCAGCTCATTTTTATCAGGTATTTTCTGTTGTGACTGACTTCGGACTATCAAGGCTTGATATGATTGGTTCAAATACACGAGCATGATGACACCAATTTCTACTGCGACACCTGCCAATGCAATAAACCCTACCCCGACAGCGATTGAAAAGTTAAAGCCATGTAAATACATCAACCAGATACTGCCAATCATTGCCAATGGTAAGGTTCCCATTATTACAGCAACTTCGGCGAAGTTTCTGAAGTTCATATAAAGAAGTACGATAATTATCAACAGCGTTAAAGGTACAACGTAAGTTAGCTTTTCTTTGGCCCGCAACATGTATTCATATTGACCTGACCAATTAAGGGAATAGCCTGCTGGTAATACGAGATTTTCCGCCACGATTTGCTGTGCTTGCTGTACATACGTTCCTACATCTACTCCATCAATATCAACAAATACCCAACCATTAATTCGTGCATTTTCACTTTTTATACCTGGAGGACCATCTTCAATATAAATATTTGCCAAATCTCCCAAAGCAATTCGTTGTCCTGATGGCGTCACCACAGGTAAGCGAGATAATTTTTCAGGTGAATCTCTATAATCCTGCGGGTATCTTAGGTTAACTGGGTATCTTTCTTGTCCCTCAACTGTCTGAGTAACATTCATACCACCTATGGCTGACGCAATTACCTGCTGAATATCCGCTATGTTCATGCCATAACGTGCAGCTCGGTCTCTTTGAATATCCACCTTCAAATAACGTCCACCAGCAACACGTTCTGAATAGACTGATGCAGTACCAGGAATATCTTGCATTATCTCTTCAAGTTGCTTACCGATATTTTGAATAACAGACAAATCAGCGCCTGCAACCTTAATACCCACAGGTGTTTTAATACCTGTTGCCAACATATCGATACGTGTTTTGATTGGCATAACCCATGCATTCGTTAAACCCGGAAACTTGACCAGGCTATCGAACTCTTTTTTCAAACTTTCAGTAGTAACTCCATCTCGCCATTGGTCACGTGGTTTTAATTGAATAAAAGTCTCGATCATAATCAGAGGTGCTGGATCAGTTGCTGTTTCAGCACGGCCAACTTTGCCAAAAACTGTCTCAACCTCTGGTACTATTTTTATCAGCTTGTCAGTTTGTTGAAGTACTTCTCTCGCCTTTCCAATAGAGATGCCTGGGTAGGTGGTAGGCATATACATCAAATCACCTTCATCTAATGGTGGAATAAATTCACTACCAATTTTGTCTACAGGCCAAAATCCAAGAACGGTTAATATGAGTGCCAATGTGATAGTTGTTTTAGGGAAATCCAACACACGTTTTAATAGAGGCATGTAACCAGAAATCAACAGCCGATTTACCGGATTTTTGTGTTCTGGAAGCACTTTACCTCTAATAAAATACCCCATTAACACTGGCACCAATGTGATAGCCAATGCTGCGGAGGCAGCCATTGCATAGGTTTTAGTAAAAGCAAGAGGAGAGAACATTCTTCCTTCCTGAGCTTCTAATGTAAATACAGGAATAAATGAGACAGTGATGATTAACAAACTGAAAAATAATGCTGGACCAACTTCACTGGCTGAGTCCATCACAATCTGCCAGCGGTTATCCTTGGTAAGGGGTGTCCTCTCCATGTGCTTGTGCATATTTTCTATCATCACGATAGCGCCATCAATCATCGCTCCAATGGCAATAGCAATACCACCAAGTGACATGATGTTGGCGTTAATTCCCTGCATATACATCACAATAAATGCTGCCAGAATACCAACAGGCAAGCTTATGATTGCTACCAATGACGAACGAACATGAAATAGAAAAACGATACAAACTAGAGCAACTACAATAAATTCTTCAAATAATTTAAACCATAGGTTTTCAACTGCCTCACCTATCAAACCGGAACGGTCATAGACTGTGACTATCTCTACACCTTCAGGTAAACCACGCTGAAGTTGTGACAATTTGTCCTTAACACCATCAATTGTCTTTTGGGCATTTTCGCCGAATCGCATGACAACGACTCCACCAACTGTTTCTCCTTCACCATTTAATTCTGCAACACCGCGACGCATCTGTGGGCCTACATTAACAAGAGCAACATCTTTTATAGTAAGTGGTGTACCCTGAGAATTGATACCCAATGGAATGGATTCGATATCTTGTACATTTTGAATATAACCTGTAGCAGTGACCATGTACTCTGCTTCAGCCATTTCTACAACCGATGCGCCAGTTTCCTGATTGCCACGTTTTAAAGCCATCTGAATGTGACTTAGTGGTATGTTATATGCTCTCAGTTTATCTGGATCTACCTGAACCTGATATTGTTTAACCATGCCGCCGACAGCTGCAACTTCAGAAACTCCAGGCACTGTTTGTAATTCATACTTCAAAAACCAGTCCTGTAAACTGCGCAGCTCACTGATATCTGTGTTTCCTGTTCTATCAATGAGAGCATACAGATATACCCAACCAACGCCTGTTGCATCAGGTCCGAGTTGTGGTCGAGCAGTTTCTGGTAAGGATGGTGCAACCTGACTTAAATATTCAAGTACTCGGCTGCGAGCCCAATATAGATCTGTATCATCATCGAATATGACATACACAAAGGAATCACCAAAAAATGAATATCCACGAACGGTAACGGCACCAGGCACTGACAACATTGCAGTTGTCAGAGGGTATGTGACTTGGTCTTGTACTACTTGTGGTGCCTGTCCCGGATAATTTGTTTTAATAATAACCTGAACATCTGATAGATCAGGAATTGCATCAACCGGAGTATTTTTTAGTGAAAATAAACCACCTGATACTAGAATAAATGTGGCTAGTAACACGAAAAACCGGTTATTAATTGACCATCGAATAACTGCTTCTATCATCTCAACATTCCCTTCTGCTAATGGCCATTTGAATCGTTTTCAGATTGTTCATCGGGTGTAATCACGTGAATTATAGAAATATTAAAGCCACCCTCTGTCTTATTGACCTGAAAATGAATCAATTGACCTTGTTGTAAGGTAGAAATGTCAATATCTTCTGCAAGACTGAAATTCATTGTCATACCGGGCATACTCCAATCTTCAATTGGGCCGTGTGTGATTTTTAACAATCGTTGCTTAGTATCAACCTGGTTAATTTCACCTTGCCCCCAAGCTGATTCAGAATTGTCTTGCTTAATATTCTCTATTTCAGGTTCGGAAGTGATATGAATTTCAATGATAGAAAACATGCCAGATTCAGCTCGAATTACTTCAAAATGTAAATTTTGCCCAGCCTTGAGTTGTTCAATATCAACATCATCTGAAACCTCAAAATTCATCGTCATTCCAGGCATATCCCACGCTTCTAGTGGCCCGTGGGATATATTGATAAGGCGGTCCTCTATATTGACTTTGTTAATTTCTCCTTGAGCCCACGTAGACAAAGGCATTACTTCATGAAACATGCGTTTGAAATCAGAACTTTTACTTGATTCTGAATCAATCAAAAATTGTGCTGATGTAACAATTTCATCGCCTTCAACGAGTCCCTCTATTATTTCAATGTAATCTTCATTTACACGTCCTATTTGCACTTCAACAGACTTGAACTGACCATCACCTAGTGCCAAAACAACACGTTCCTGTGCACCTGTACGTATTACTGCTTCTTTCGGAATGAGTAGTGTTTCACCTGGTTGATTAGAATGAATAGCGACCTGAGCAAACATGTTGGGTTTTAATACTAAGTCGTTGTTGTCAAACTTAAGCCTAACTCGTAAAGTTCTGGTTTTACTGTTTAACGTTGGGTAGACATAATCAACTACACCAGCCCACTTTTTCCCTGGGAAATAGTCCAATGTCATTGAAACAGGTAGTCCTAGTTCTACAATATCGACATCTCGCTCAAAGACCTCAGCCTCAACCCAGACAGAAGTTAGATCTCCAATGCTCATCAGTGTATTACCAGGCTTTACATAAAATCCTTCTCTAACCTTTAAACCATCAACCACGCCAGTCTGAGGAGAATAAAAGGTGATGCTTTGTTGGACGTTGCGGGTCTTTTCAAGTTTCTCAATGTATTCGTTAGATATCTGTAATGCTCTTAATCGTTCTTTAGCCGCACTTATCAAACTTTTGTTACTACTCCTCAATGCAATTAACAATTCTTCTTGCGCATTAACAAGTTGAGGGGAATACAAGGTATAAAGTGGTTCTCCTTTTACAACGGGGTCACCAGAAGATTTTACAAATAGTCTTTCGATCCAGCCATCAACTCTCGGATGGATATGAATTAATGTATTCTCATCATAATTCACATAACCAACAGTTATAATTTCATTATGTATCCTTTTGGATTCTGCTGATGTAGTGCGAACGCCAAGGTTATTTACAATATGTGGTGCTATTGTAATAGCACCAGGACCATGGTCATCTGCTGTTCCATCCTCAGCGAAGACAGGAACTAGATCCATACCCATAGGAGATTTGCCTGGTTGGTCCCGACGATAATTCGAATCCATAGGAGCAACCCAATAAAGTGGTTTTTTTTCCTCAGAACCTGATGATGGATTATGTTCACCAGTACTCGAGCCTTTGAAAAGGTATAGCAAAACTGCACCTAAAACGGCACCTGCTAGAACTGCAATAATTAATTTAACAGTAGAAGACATTACTACTCTCCGTTTGATTGAGCTTGATTTTTTAGTGATTTGTTTAAGTGTGGAGACTGATGTTGAATCAACAGATAATTGAGTCGAGCAATTGATTTCGTCTTATCTACTGTAATTTTAAGCGCTGCTATTTTTGCATTCAGTTCTGCTATTCTGGCTCTAACAACCTCAGCAAAATCGCCATCATCATTTGTGTAGGCTGATAAGGAAGCAATAGCCTGGTTGTTGCTTTGTTTTAGTAATAGTTCTTGGTAAATCTGCTGTCTTTGATCAAGCCTATTAATTTCTTTTATCTCTTTTTCAATTGCGCTTATCATTTGACGAGTCATCAAAAACTTTTCTGTCCTAATAGCTTCAGCTTGAGCAATTGAAGCTGATACCTCTTTGTCTTGTCTATTGTCAGTAAAGAGAGGCAAATCGAACGTAATACCTATTGAAAATAAATCTGCTCTATCATCTCCTGTCGGCATGTCATCTCGATAGCTGTAACTTGCATTGACACCCCATTGTGTCGAATACTTTTGGCGAGCCAGTTCTACAGCTTTTTTAGACACTTGTTTTTTGACCTCAACAGCCATAATTGCAGGATGTGAGACAAGTCTATGTGCGAGTTCGTTGCGAGATAATTTGTCCTGTTGGAGTAATTCTTCATAAATTAAAGAAATAACTGGGAGTTGGTCTGATACAAAAAATGATTGTTCGAGCTTGTCAAAATCATAACTACTATCTAAATAATCATTTTCAAATATATGTAGCCACTCATTTAAACGAGCTATCGATGTATCCAGTTTTAGTTGCTCAACAGTCAGTCTGTCCTCAAGCTGGGTTATCTCAAGTTGTGCACGAATGACATCTTGCTGCCTTGTTTTTCCTACAGTATTGGAATAGTTAGCTTCAGCGACATCTGCGATCTGTTCAAACAAGTCCCAATCTTTCTTAATCAAGTTGATAGTATGTTGTGCAAGGAATGCATCTAACCAGATTTCAGAGATCAGTTTAGTTACCTTCGCTTTTCTATCTTCTCTAAGCAGAGGATATTTATTTGCTGCAATTTTCAGTTGTTGTTGTTTTATTTCTAGGCTGTCTCCTCTTGGAAACACCTGAGATACACCAACTTTGAATTGGGACATACCCTCCTGATCAAACTGCCATGTGTCAGAGGGTAAATTAACAACTCCAAGAGATAACTTGGGGTCAGGCAGAGTACCTGCAGCAATACTTCGATCCTCTATTGCCTGTTGTTCAAGGCGATTACTTTGTAGCCAAGGATCATTCTGCTTGGCTAAATAAATGGCCTCTTCCAGAGAAATCACTTTCTGCGCGCTAACAGTATATGTAACCAGAATGGATGTAATTAACAGTAGTATTTGGTAAATAAATCGATTTAAGAACATCAGAATTGGTCCTCATAACGACTTACTTCTGCATATGTTGTACTTGAACCATCTTTAAGTAGAAGCAACACCTTGTATGGCATAAACCTTGTGCCTTGCTCCATACCTGGAGATCCAAGCGGCATACCAGGAACAGATAAGCCAATTGCATTTGGATGTTTCTCTGACAAGAATTTCTTGATAAATTTTGCAGGTATATGGCCTTCAAAAATAAAACCACTGTTACTAACTGCTGTATGGCAAGACCTATATTCTGGATTAATTCCATACTTTATTTTTATGGGAGATATATTCTTATAGTTTTTGGGATGAGCGTTTATACTCTCTTTAGTAAGATGAGATATCCAATTTTTACAACAACCACAACTTGGTGTTTTATAAACAATCAGTTCTAATAACTTTTTTTCTGTATTCTGATTATTCGCCAAAGCATGCTGAGGCAACAAAAATAGTAGCGTCAGTAGTGGAAAAAATAATTTCATGGTGACTCCAGATAGATATATTTAAATTAGAGGGGCGCTCAATAATCGGCCGAGTACATCGATAACCGACGATTGCGCAATCGAAATTGGTTAAAATTCAACCATATCGTATTTGTTCAATGCACCATCTAGAATCTTTGCCCGAGCGAAGTGTTCATTAACAATAGACACAATTTTGACTTTGCCCACATAATCATATTTATATTCAGCACCCTCTAAGGTTTCTACAGACATATCTTCCCAATTCGACCGATATACCTGTAACTCCTGGCCAATATCAGCGCCATCATTCGTACCAATACAAACAACAATTTCGTTCTTATCAAACCCAACAATTTGACCTCGCATTATTGTTTCATGGTAAAACTGACTATTGGCGCAAGCAGTTATAAAGCTTGTGACAAGTACTAGTACAAATACTCTTGATATTTTAGTTAACATTGTCTGTTCTCCTGATTTACTTAAGTCGTAATCATGAAGAGCTCGTATGATTTTTGTCATATTTCATCTAAGATTAAATTTTTGTGTTAATCAATTAGATGTCTTAGCCCTTTTCGTACATATATAATAGCTATTCGCCTCTTACGCCAAGGTGACCCTAAGATTACAAATATGTAATGTAAGAAATAAATGATGATGAAACTCAAAGAATGATATTTAATAGGTACATTATCTATCAGTTGGAAAATCGATAAATGCGAATACTCGTAATTGAAGATGAAATCAAGACAGGTGATTATTTACACAAAGGCTTAAATGAGGCTGGATTTTCTGTTGTTTTAGCTCGAAATGGTTTGGACGGATTGCACATCATTATGAGCGAGGAACTAGATCTCGCGATTGTTGATGTCATGTTACCTGATATTGATGGTTTTAAAATTGTACAGCTCTTCAGAGATTCTGGTAAGCAAACTCCAGTCTTATTCCTAACCGCTCGAGACAGCGTCGAGGATCGCGTTAAAGGTCTTGAACTGGGCGCAGATGATTACCTAGTAAAACCATTTGCATTTACTGAATTACTAGCGCGCGTTCGTACTTTATTACGCAGAGGAAATTCACCAATACTCAGTGATCAATTAACTGTTGCAGATTTAGTTATGGATTTAACCCGCCATAAAGTTACTAGACAAAATCATATAATCGAGTTAAGCCATAAAGAATTTTGTCTCCTCGAATTATTAGTTAGACGGCAGGGTGAGGTGCTCCCTCGCTCACTTATAGCATCACAGGTGTGGGACATGAATTTTGATTCTGATACTAACGTGATCGACGTAGCTATAAGAAGACTACGAGCAAAAATTGATGATGATTATACTCAAAAGTTAATTCATACCGTCAGGGGTATGGGCTATAAACTAGAAGCAATTAGCAATGACAACTAATAAGCTACGGCGTCCACTTTCGTTAAAAAATCGACTGATGATATTTGTTGGACTAGCTATTAGTACCAGTATGATATTTATCTCCATACTAGTACTAGAGGCAGTTAAAAGTCATTTTGTAGAACAAGATACTGAAGAGCTTCATGTGATTACGCAAGCGATTAATACCAGGTTGATAAACGCATCTGAGAATGGCCTGAATCTTCGCAATGAACTTGCTCAGTCTATATCCGGCCATCATGGAATAATTTTTCAAGTATGGGATACTAATAATCAGCTCATTTACGGCACTATTGAATACAATCTAACTGAGAAGAAATTTTCTAGTGACATGTATGAATTTAATAATCAAACAAAGTTACATAGCTGGTCACATGAGCATAGTACGTACCGTGGGATAATAACATCTACGCAAATTGAGTCAGATGTATTTTACGTTGTAGCAGCTATTAGTATGGATTTTCACATTGAGTTTTTAGGTGGCTTCCAAGATAGTTTGATAATTATTATGGGACTCGCAGGGGTCTTCACATTATTAGCAACTTGGTTTGGGATATATCAGGGACACTCTCCACTACGTGAATTAAGTAAAACATTGCAATCAGTTAAAGCAGATAGACTTAACGTTCGATTAGATCCTGAAATAGTCCCTGAGGAATTAAGACAGTTAGTAGAATCATTTAACAAAATGATTAGTCATCTTGAGGAGAGTTTTATTAAATTATCGAACTTTTCATCAGATATTGCTCATGAGTTAAGAACACCACTTACAAATTTGATAACTCAAACTCAAGTTGGATTAAGTAAAAGCAGATCCCAGAATGAATACCTTGAATTATTGTATTCCAACCTCGAAGAGCACGAACGACTAGCCAAGATGGTTAACGAAATGCTATGGCTGGCTCAAAGTGACAATGGCCTAGTCAAACCTATGTTGCAAAAAATCGATTTGTGCACAGAGATATCAACTACGATAGATTACTTTGAAGTAGTGGCTGATGATAAGAAAATACACTTAATATCTGACTGTCAGCCAACAAAGTTAATGTGTGACCAATCTATGATTCGTAGGGTTTTATCAAACCTGCTTTCAAATGCATTAAGATTTACACCAACTCATGGAGAAATCCGAATTTCATCAAGAAATTCGGATGATGGTAATATCATCCTCACTGTTGAAAATCATGGTGCAGATATTCCTGAAGAACATCTTAATAATCTTTTCGATAGATTTTACCAAGTTGATGCATCCAGACAACGACAAAGCGAGGGGGCTGGTTTAGGTTTGGCCATTGTAAAATCTATAGTTGAAGCACACAATGGAAAAATTACAGTAACATCCAGAAACGGTATCACATCCTTTGCAATAATTTTGCCTACCACTGCGTAACTTGAAAGCATGTGCCGAACAACTGATAGAGATCATGGTGAAATTGTCCGTATGTTCGTGCTCTAGCAATGTAGCGGGGAAATACATGAAATGAAATAAAGAACACAACAAAATCTATAACAACTTTTCTACTTTTTGACATTTTTTATTTTTTAGTGAAGTAATACAGATCCCATATATAACTATATAAATCCACCAAGCCCCCAAGTCTGGAATTAGTTTGTATATATAAAAATCAGGATCGAAAATAATTTGAAAAGGAGGCTCATCTACTTTTTTATGCCCTGGTGATTACTTTTAGATGCACTGATAGTTACATTGTTAGATATAAGTGCATAACTAATCGAGCAAATTCAATAGATTAGTTTACTAACAAGACTCTAATTATCGCTACTAACTAATTAATCTGGGCTGTTACTGTCTTTCATCTCTTGAAAAAGGTCCAAACTCATCTCAATAAACTGTTTGGCTAGTAATCTTAATTTTTCATGCTCTGTAGATAACTTTTCAAATTGTGTATCTAGCTCATCAACTAAATTGTCACAATCAACACTGGAGTTCTGATCAAAGTTTAAAAGCATATCATGAATCAAATGATTCCTCGCCTCTACAATTTCCCGCAATTCTTCTTTTCTCTTACTAATCTCATCAGTATTCGTTTTTATTGTAAACTTAAATTCGAATAGCGCTTGCTCTAGTTCACCGTCTTGAGAGGTATCTGGCTGGTCCTCGATTTTAGTGTCAACATAAACAGATGACATATAGTTTTTTACTAATGTTCCGAGAGTTTGATTTGAGGCTTTAAGTTCCTGTTTGTTGGCTTCAGATTTTAGATTTGCTGCTGAGCCCTTGAGTTCAGAACGTGATAACAGAAACTTCAGAAGCCCTTCGACTCTTTGAATAATTAGTACATTGCGCCCAATCTTGCGAAGGACTTCGTTAACTAACTCCTGATGATTGTTTTCCATAAGTAACTCAACATCCACTGAAGACTCAATAATACTAAACTTGTCTAGAAACGTGCCAATGATTATTAGTCAGGACAGTATTGATAAGCCCTGGTTAACTTGGTCATTTAGCCACCTATACGGCCATTTGATTATAAATTCCGGAGCCTAATGTAAACGTATAACCCGCCATGCAAAGACTGTGTAATGGAGTTAATACCGCTATGTTACCAACGTAGTAACTGGATTTAAGCCATATACATCAAATAATTACGACAATAGTGCCACGTTTGTTAGCTCGTGGCTTAATTTGTGAATTACCACAACTAGCTGACTTGACCAAATATACTTCTCTAAGTCTTATCTTAAATAACAAGCCACAACAACAAACTTATTAAGGAAGATAATAATCATTAGCATCAAATAAGATAGGTAAAGTCACCATCTGGTAACTCTATACGCGTGATATCCATATCACTGAGATTCTGAATTTTAGTGTTCATGTTATCACCGTCCATGAAATACATCGGCCCATCATATTTACCCATGTGATAGAGATAAATCAGACGGTGCACTTGGTATCTTCGCCCTCGGTAATTTACTACCTTATAGCCAGATTGTGTATCAATGTAACCCGCCCTCCCTCCTGCGCGTCCTGTACCGAGCGCAGAGCATTTCTTCCAGTAGAGCTCACCAACTTTATAATCAAATACAGCTTTAACGTCCTCTGATGTTATCAGGGACTCTGGAAGACGGGATAGTTTTGTACCATAGGCTTTATGACGGCTGGTCGTGAGATTTTCGATACGATTGTTGAGTGTATTGCCATCTAGATGATAGACACGCTTGACCCATCGACCATGATGGTAAAGGTACACCAGACGATGTAGAGGCCGCTTCTTGCCATTAATTGTAATCATCCATATATCACCATTGGATTTATCTCGATAACCCGCCTTAGTGTTTCTAAGGCCAGCTTTGTTCGGTAAATCATGTCGCCAAATAAAGTGGCCATTACGATATTCAAAAAGAATTTTAAGCTGATGTTGACTAATCATACTTGGGCGCTTTGTGCACTTGGTGCGTGTTTATTCCATGGTTTTCAAATGTATACTCACGAGTATGCGTGTCCTTTTTGGTTATTAATATTCCAACCACTCTAAAGCTTGGCATAAGTCTTTTGATAATATTTCGCAGCCCTTTAGGAGATTGAGGCCAGGATCTTGTATCAGTCAGTGTTTGATTAGCTATATTACTGAGTGCTGTGTAAAGCTGTGTTGGTGTACCATTCCAAGAGGACTTATCTTTCATAAACTCCAGTATTGCACTTCCAACTGGTGATGCTTCAATACCATCTTCGGTTGCCTTACGTTGGTTAATTTTGTGTGCTTCAATAAAATTACCGGACATATCTAAGTCCACCTCACAAGCAGTTATCCAATGTGCGGCATCAGCAATCCTAGGCTTTTCGGCCAAGGTGACCTGATCAAAGTGTTTAAGCCCTGAAACCAAGCCATTTAGGAGGCCTGCGAATATTACAGGTTTATCTGCCTCAAACTCACTCCATATCTCGCTTTCAGTTCGACGATTGGTTGAAGAGATCACTGGAAGGTTTAATATGAATGAACGCTCAGATAAGTCTGGTCGTCCAGCAATATCATCAATACCATTGATAATAACTGGCTTCTGAATATCAAGCAGATGCTGCTCATCATCAGTATACAAAGCCCGAACATCAATTCCACCGCCCGTACTTAATCTACATAAAGCATCAGAAATATCGTTCTTTAGGCCACTAAGATTGTCTATAGCAACTATATGAGAGTTTCCTGCTGAAACTAATAAGTTTTGTACATCCTTAGGGGGCGAACGAAGTGGAACACTTGATGGATCAGACAGATCACGGAGTACCCTCGTATTTGTACTTTTACCGGTCCCCTGCTCACCCTGGAAAATTAGTATTGGAAAAGGCCTCACACCACCTAAGCAACACAATAGCCAACCTAGTATTAAAGAAAAATCCCCCTCACGGACATTTAAGTACTTTTTTAGCAGTGATACATCACCAGTTTTAGCAGGCATAGGCAAAGCTGTCATACCCCTCTTTCGTACAAATTTAACTGAACTCTTAGGGACGACTTTCCAGCCTTCTGCCGAAACCTCAATGATTAGCCTTTTATCACAGCCAATATCAATATGGATTTTTTTAGATTTATGCGCTCTAACCGCACAAACCGCACATTCACCATCATATTTGGCCTT
Source organism: Enterobacterales bacterium (assembly GCA_965250035.1). Lineage (GTDB taxonomy): Bacteria > Pseudomonadota > Gammaproteobacteria > Enterobacterales > CAXRAF01. Next base: position 2,033,297 of record OZ252282.1, read on the forward strand.
AGCATCTAGTGTGTTCTTTGCATCTGAAATAGCTGTAGCACTTACACCTTTTGAAGTGAGTGCATAAAATGCGTTACCTAAATACTCTCCATATTCTCTGGAGCGAACTTTCATTGTTGCCATAACACCGTCAATATTAATCTCTGAGAATGCATCACCACTCATATCATGGAAAAGTCTTCCTAAGCTGCCAAGTTCAATCAATAATGTAGATTGGCTTTTTTTGTTACCATGCTCATCACGAAGAGATATCTCAGTACACCCAGCTTTAGAAGTTGTTTCCTCACGATTACCAAACTCACAAAATTCTCGGTGGATTTCAGTAATTAGTATCGACACATTGGTACCTCAACTACATCTCGATAAGTACTGTAATAACGCATGCGTTACCATGACATTTTTTTCACCACGACTCATCGAGTCTGCATAAAATATGCTTTGTAATGTCGTTGTAAGTCGCTCAGACTGTGTCATTTTATATCTAAAGCTGTACCATTCGTTTTGAACTAATTCGGCTGGTATTTGAACAACCCTATTAATTTCAGAAGCACTACAACCGAAGTAACACTCAATTAAATACTTACCCTCATATGTAATAATCAAGGCATCTTCGACACCACAACATGGACATTTGCTTATATGCTGATTGTCTTCATTAAGTTGAATCCGAAATTTTGATGAGAAAATTGTCAGTTCATTCAATTGCTTCATTTTTATGCGCCTCCAGTAATCGTTTTAGATCGTTAAAATCAGAGTCTTTGGGACCGCGATCTAGTCCATTGAAATCAGGGAAGGTATAAGCTGCACGTGCTGCTTTCGCAGCAGCAATCGCATGTTTCATTCCAGGGTTACCCACTGTTGTATGATCATCATCACCGCAGATAATTATGTCTTTCTTTGGATACTTGCCCCTAAGCCTAGTGGCCAAGGATTTTAGATTTGTAGAGGTAAACGCAGCATATACACAGTTACCATGTTCTTCATATATGGTTGAAGCAGTGGCTATACCTTCGGCAATATAGTAAGTGTCACTGTTAGGCTCACCGTAGATAAAACCACAGCCTGAGACTTTGGACCCACATAAAAACTTTTTATTGCCGGAAGAATCAATGACTTGAAATGCAGTCGTTTCATCATCTATTTTCCCTGGAACAAGGATTAGGCTCTTTGTGATTAACAATCCACTGGTTAACATCTTCTTTCGAACAGGGTAATCATTATCTAAAGGTATAGGTGGACACGGAATGGGTCGGTCAAGCTTATACCATATACCACCCAGCTCTATTCTTTTACCAATTATGTTTTTGACTCTCATAGCCATGAGTTCCCCTCTTATAATTACTTCAATAATCTAGAGAGGTTATTTTCATAGCCATTCTCTTTTGCCAATTTGATTAAACTGCCGATGCTAATACCAGTACCTGACTTGAAACTTCGCCACGAAGCTACTGCGCTATTATGATTGTATTTATCAGATGTCCTAGACCACTCGTTCCAATAATCAAATCCGGCATCACCGAATGCATCATTAATAGCCATACCGACTTGAATCCAGTCATCTCGACTATCTGAAGAAATATAAGTTAGAGCTTTTACAAGCTCATTCGCTACTTCGGTACTAAGAAGCCATTTCATCACTAGCTCCTTCTACCAGATGTGGATTGTTATCAAATATCCACTGCTGAAGGTCACTTTCTCGCCATCCAACAGCTTTCATGCCAATTTTTATGCTTTTGGGAAACTGACCTAACTGAGCGAGTCGGTATATAGATGGAATTGAAAGTCCCGTTATTTCCGCGACCTCTTTAATTCTAAGAATTTTAATCATCGGACATTGCCTCTTCTTGTCTTATATCAAGAGGCATAATCTATACTAAGAAAAATATAGAGTGCTTTGAGAAAATATCGCTTTTATTCTAAAGCAGTTAGTTAACCGTTTAGTGTTAATGAGCCTGCGATACGAAGAGCGTTTATATAATTGATTTCTAGAATTCTTGAGACTTCATTCTTTATGGGGCTTAAAACATTACGAATATCTCTTTCAGATAACTCGTCAAATTCTTCTAATGTAACATCGTTAGGATCAGGTGCACAAAAAGCATCGTAATATTCTTGGTCAGACCATATATATCCAGAATTCCTACCGCATAGGTACATATCAATATATTGAAGTACTTTTTTCTGGTGCAACATACGGAGTTTATCACTCGTTATCTTGTGGATCTTATAGCCGTAATGTTTTCTAGAATTTGTTAACCAAGTATCAAATTGTGTTTTAATTTCTTGGTTTGATCTGGATAGATTAATAATTAGGTGTGCGTGAGAGGGCAGTATTTTGCTTACTATAGCTTCATTTTTTATGTGCCTTGATCTGTTATTTCCGTCTAGTTCAGAGTATTCATAATTATGAAGAGCATCATCGTAAATACGACTTTCAGGCGCATTTCCATCTAATGTATCTAATCTCTTAAGATTATTTGAGATGCTCTTAGCATCTGCAATTGTTAATGAGCAGATACTATCAAACCCTAATCCAAGATTATGTGCTACATTTCTATCGTCATGCGCTGTGAATTCACAATCACTATAGTTTAGTATCCATTGAAACCTATTTTTCCATTCTTGCTTATCAGCCTCTCCTAGCGTTTGTAGATTTACTACGCTATCGCTACTATCCTGATGAACATAAAATTTCTCAACTAGCAGTGGGTCCTGAAAAAAGGCATTTATGACTTTTGCACACCACTCTTCAGTATGTAATTGAAGATTAAATAAGTGTTCCATTTGATATCTGAATAGTAGGTGTACGGACCATTGTTCGGCTGTAAAATTAAAAGTGGCCTTTTCATATGCTCCTCTATCAAACCATTGAAGACCTGGTGGTTTTCCGGACTTATTAGGCAATGGACAAACTCCCTTTAGATGCTTCTAATATAAAATTAGACCACCATTCCATCATTTCGCGACGCTGTTCAAGATAAATCGCACGATTATATGCTTTACGAATTGTATTTGAGTCTTGATGTGCAAGTGCAGCTTCAATAATGTCTGGATCGAATTCATTCTCGTTGAGTGTGGTGCTAGCAAGAGCCCTCATTCCATGTGCAACAAGTTTGTCTTTATATCCCATTCTCTTAATGGCCATATTCGCTGTACAGCTATTCATATGGCTACGAGGAGACTTATAACCTGGGAATAGATACTCGCGCTTGGCACTGAATCCCTGAATGACCTCGAGTAACTTAACTACGTATGTAGATAATGGAATCTGATGTTCTCTGTTCATCTTCATTTTAGATGCAGGGATTATCCAAAGCTTGTTCTCAAAATCTATCTCATCCCAACGAGCAGTAACTGCTTCTGTAGGTCTAGTCATTGTATGTAACTGCCACTCTATCAAACACCGCGTTGGCATTGAAATATTCGCAGTAAACACAGCCTTCATAAATTGAGGTAGCTCTTCAGGCCTAATTGTTGGCATAGATTTATACTTTGGAGATGGAATTAACTTTGTTAGGTCTGATAAATAATTTGCTTCAATGAGGCCCATAGCCAAAGCCACGATCATTACTTCATTAATTGTTCTAGCTAAGCGTTTGGCTGTTTCATTTTTTCCCGCGTTTATAACGGGCTCTAGTACATTTAGTGCCATACGGGGCTTCAACTCTGTGACCGGCACATCTTTCAATTCTGGTAAGACATGCTTCTGAAAAGATAACCAAATCTTTTTTAGTGACTCTGGCTTAATTCTCTCTGCTTTTAACTCGTACCATTTATTGGTTACGACGCCAAATGTACTTTCCAAAGTATGTTTGGCGTCTAGCTCAGATTGTTTCTTATGTTCTTTTGGATCAATATTTTTTGCTAATAACGACTTTGCATCACCTCTTTTTTCTCTAGCGTCTGCGAGTGACACATCAGGATATTGTCCGAAGCTTAGATTAGTTCTCTTTTTTGTATATGGCCTAGCATAATTAAATACCCAGAACTTAGTACCATTTGGTTTTATGCGAAGCGCCAAGCCTCCTCCATCGAAAAGGTTATATTCCTTTTCAGAAGGTCTCGCATTCTTAATTTCTGTGTTTGTAAGAGGCTTTGTGGTACGGGGCAATGTAACATCCTCGATGTAACAATTAGGTCTCAATGTACCTAAAAATGTTACTATAAATTTGAGATGTAGCAATACCTAGCGATATAAAACAATAACCAAATCGTCTTAACTTGTTGATTTTATGGAAGAAATAATTTTAGTTGATAAGAGATAAGAAGGAAGGTTGGTAGCGGGGGCTGGATTTGAACCAACGACCTTCGGGTTATGAGCCCGACGAGCTACCAGACTGCTCCACCCCGCATCAGAGGTTGCGCATAATACCGAATATGATCTGCTAACACAAGCAATAAAATAACAATATCTCAGGATAATGCTCAGCAGTAAATTATTGTGATGTATAACCACCTTTTGAGGTAACAACATTGATGCGTTACTTGCATCACTTTATAATTCAAATATTACCCTGAACAACACCGGAGCACTCTGTGAAACTGCGCCTCTTTATCATCATCTCTTTAATCTCTGGTAGTCTGTACGCTGAAACGCGCTATATCTCCGATAGCATCGATGTTTTCTACCGCAGTGGCCCAACAAAGAACTACCGCATCCTGGGAACGATTAAACCCGGTGAACAAGTCGAGTGGTTACAAGAGGATATTGAAAATGCGGCCTCGCAAATACGTATACCTGATGGTCGTGAGGTCTGGATTGATACGGCATTGTTGATGGCTGACACACCCGTTCATGCCCTGTTATCAGAAACCCGTAGTGAGCTTCGAAACTATCGTCAAACGGCCGAAGCCCAGATAACTACACTACGAGGCGATTTACTACAGGCACGTGAACTCGCAGGGGCCAGTGAACGCCTACAGAAACGCATCGCGGAACTGGAACTTGCTAATGAGGGATTAGAACTAAGAAATCAGACTCTCAGCGACCGCTCGCGTTATGATTTACTGACGGCTGGTGGTATTGTCGCGATCGTCGGCATTTTTATCGGTCTCTTACTGCCGAAAATCGTGAGTCGTCGCCGTGATGATGGCTGGCGCTAGTGCGTGGCTAGTCCTGCATTACCTGAGCAAGTCCTAAATCATCTACAGCAACAACACCCTGATCCAGATCGCTTTAATCAGTTTGTCAGTACTTGCTCACTGCCATCGCGCCAAGCGGTAAGGATAAACACTCACAAGATAGCTGTCTCAGACTTTGTAGCTTATAGTGAATCCCGGCAGTGGCGACTGCAACCCATCCCCTGGTGTGATGATGGATTCTGGATAACAACCGAAGACCCTAAGGCGTTGGGTAATCATATATATCATCTGGCCGGCCTGTTCTATCTGCAGGAAGCTACATCCATGTTACCGGTGCGAGCCCTATTTCATAACTACAGCCCAGAGCTAATCCTAGACATGGCTGCTGCTCCGGGCTCAAAAACATCGCAACTACAGAACTATCTACGCCAAGGCTATATCGTGGCAAATGATATGTCATCGAGTCGACTAAAGATGCTCAATGCGAATTTGATTCGCTGTGGACTCGCAGACTTCGCCCTACTACATCGGGATGGTAGGCGACTGAGTGAAACACTGCCGGCACTGTTTGACGGCATCCTACTAGATGCGCCCTGTGGTGGTGAGGGCACCATCCGCAAGGACCCTAAGGCATGGAGTAACTGGTCGATTGAGAGCCTGGATGAGCTGTCATCACTGCAAAAAGAGCTGATACTGTCTGCATGGCAGTTACTAAGACCAGGAGGAAGACTCATCTATTCTACTTGTAGCCTGTCCCGTGAAGAAAATCAGGTTGTCGTACAGCACTTGCTCAGCACGGTTGGTGATTCTGCTCAGCTTATGGACTTGTCTGACTTATTCTCTGAAGCACGACAAGTTAGTACCGACAAGATGTTACACATCTGGCCGGAAGTATTTGACTCGGAGGGATTCTTCGTGGCCGCCATACAGAAAGCACCCTCTTCGGACTCTAGTGTATGTGACTCGTCCGGCGACGAAATACCATTGCCAACGAAGAAGCAATTTGAACAGGTATACAGTTATCTAAGGCAGCGTTTTGATTTTGAACTCCCTCCACAACAAATAAGCATCCGTCAATCCGATAACAAATTTACCCTGTGGATCTCCGGAAATCTGCCAAAACAGCTCGAAACGGTGAAGTCCCAGAGGTGTGGCGTAAAAATATGCCAATTATATGAATCCCGCAAAGGCACCGGTATCACAATGGACCACGAATTTGTTAGGACCTACGGCCAGCAGTTTAATAAATCGACCATAGATATTTCCGAACAGCAGGCGACCGAATATTTTCAAGGCAAGAATATTCAAACGCAACATGCTGTTACAGAGGGTGAGGTTGTATTACGGATTACAGGGCAACCAATAGGGCTAGGAAAAGTACTCAAGGACGGCAGCATAAAGAATCAGCTGCCGCGTAATTTAGTACATGATAATGCCTGGAGCTAATTACTTCAGCCAGGACTCCATTGAATTCAAGGTGAAATAACGGTCTCTGAAGCTTAATATCACGCCTTCCCGAACGATTTTTTCTAGTTGAAACCCATTACTTATCGTCATGCCTTCCGACATGTTGCGATTATTAATGATCACAAAACTCCCACCATCCTTGACGTAGATATGAGTAGTAAAGTTTATTGCTGGCAGTTGATTTTGGATGCCCTGGGAGAGCTCAGAAATGTGCGGTAAGGCCGTGAACTCTAGCGGCTCGCGGACAATTTCCTGGCGTTGATTTACTTGTTCAGCAGACGAATCTGTGGCCGTCGCTGTCACATTGGGTTGAGAGATTGTCGCTGCTTCGGGGCTATTAACAGGCGGTTGGCTTACCGTCTCCTGAGGGGCAGGCTTCCCTGTAGCCTCTGCCGGCTGGTCTACATCTTCCGCCACTAACTTCTCGTCACTCAAATCCACCAATTGTCTTGGCTCTTCACGTTCATCAGTCTGAGTGACAGGTTGAGCAGGTACGGCTTGTTTTGTGTTATCTCGGATTACAAACCAGTAGATCGCGGCCATGTTAATGATGATCAGAATCGCCAATGGAATTGCCCATGGATTTGTCGAGCGCCGTTCAACACTCACGGACTGATGATGAGTCGTTAAATCAGGTACCTTGTCAGGGTTTCGTTCCTGTTCCGATTTTTTCAGTGCTTCAAGGATATACGACATCAGCTCTCTCCCTGCCAGGCGAGCGTCGGCAAATCATCACGGATGAGGCTATTCAAAGTAATCAGGGTTGCCGGTCCGGCCACCGCATCTGCATTTAGGCCATACTTTTCCTGGAATTGCTTCACCTGAAACTGCAAGTCCAGATCATAGGGAGCATCGGGGGGGACTATTAAATCAATGTTATCCAATTTCGCCAGACTGGTCTTTAACCACTGAACGGCTACACCACGCATTTCCAATCGTAGGGGTTCTGCATAACCCGGCGGCGTGCGCCACAGGTAGGTCACTGTGCCGTTCCAGACCGGAGTAATCTGATGCCTCGCCAGACGCATACTGGTGCCATCGAAAGTAACCATCACCTGTTGTGCATCGATCTGGGTTAATGTTCCATACACCGTCTCACCCCTAGACCCATTGAGATGTAGTACAGCGGGACGATCAAGCTGGTTCAGTGCTACCCAATCTAATTGTTCTGTTTCGCATTGCTTTTCAAATTGCCGGATGTAAGCACAAAAGTCACCGTCTACAGCGGGCTGATAATCGATTTCCCAACTCCGCGCTAAAGCCTGCAGTGCCATGCGATAATCTGTCGGTTTAATTTCAGAAGGCAGGAAACTCAATACTTGGCGATTCCACTCTGACTTTTCGGCTTCCAATGCGGTCACCGTTTCGAGGAGCTCATTATTTCGTGTGCTGAGTCTATCTAAAGTCGACTTGTCCTCAGCCATTCGAGTCTGCATACTCTCCAACTCGGTCTGCCACTGTTGCTGTTGTTGCCATCCCAAAACGGCAGTCGCTATCAGGACGAGCGCCAATACCACGGTTGACCACTTCCAAACCTCACCAGGCGTCTTATCGGGACGAATCACATCCGCCTGCACGGGTCGTTCGTCGCCTCCCATGATCTCCATCGCGGCCTGTTTGATCATCGACACATCGACACGTTTCTTATTCTTGGCATAGGCACCAAGCATGGCACGATCACAAAGCACGTTAATGAGTCGAGGCACACCACCCGTGCGACGATATAATTCTGCGATAGCCTTGTCTTCGAATAGATGCTCTGTATAGCCGGATACCGATAAGCGGTGAGCGATATAGGAGGTACATTCATCTGCTGTCAAAGTCCGAAGATGAAAACGCGCCGTGATTCGTTGCGCGAGTTGTCGTAGCTCATGCTTTGCCAATAGGTCTTTTAGTTCTGGTTGACCAATAAGGATAATCTGCAACAGTTTCTGTTGATTGGTCTCCAGATTAGTCAGCAGGCGGATTTGCTCCAGCACATCGGCTTCAAGATTTTGCGCCTCATCGATCATCAATACTGTTTGCTCACCATTGGCATGGGCCTGAAGTAGGTAATGATTCAACGCATCGTTGAGTTCTTTTAGTGTCGGACTATCAGAATGTTTAATCCCCAACTCATCACAAACAGACGACAGGAGTTCAGTCGCAGACAGCTTAGGATTTAGGATGAATGCTATTCGCGTAGTTTCAGGCAATTGCTCCAGCAGGCATCGACATACGGTTGTCTTACCAGTACCGACCTCACCAGTGAGCAATACAAAACCACCGCCCTCTCCAACGCCATACATCAGATGTGCGAGAGCTTCCCGATGTTGTTCACTCATAAAGAGGTAACGTGGATCGGGTGCAATAGAAAATGGCTTGTCTGTTAGACCAAAATATTTATTATACATTTCTTTCTATTCATCTCTTGATCATTATGTTCAACAACATTCATCAAATGTACTCATTTATGATTATAAACTCCGTGCATTTTCTTCGTTGTTAAACATAATGTTTGCAGATCTGAACAGAAACAATAAATATTGAATGTATATATCTGGTGTTGACTATCAGCTTTGTTCTCACTGCAGCAGGCATTATACTCAGAAGCCATGAGTAAGGGAAAAGTAAAAAAACACTACCAGACGTTTCTGGTCGGCGGAGCAGTTCGCGATCAGTTACTCGGCTATCCGTTCACAGAAAAGGATTGGGTTGTGGTTGGGGCGACACCTGACCAACTCAAACAACAAGGCTTTCAACCAGTCGGTAAAGATTTCCCCGTATTCCTGCATCCCGAAACAAAAGAGGAGTACGCTCTGGCGCGTACCGAACGCAAGACAGGCAAAGGATATCATGGCTTTGATACCCGCTTTGATGAGTCAGTCACTCTTGAGGAAGACCTGTCTCGTCGAGATTTAACGATCAATGCGATCGCGATGACCGAAGCTGGCACGATTATCGATCCGTATCATGGGCAGAAGGATCTGGCGAATAAGATTATCAGACATGTATCAGATGCCTTTCTTGAGGATCCTCTGCGCTTGCTTCGGGTTGCACGCTTTATGGCGCGTTACCATCAGCTTGGATTTACGGTGGCTGATGAAACGCTGCAAATGATGCGCGATATCGTCGCTTCCGATGAGTTGCTTGAATTAACTCCGGAGCGAGTTTGGTTAGAAACAGAAAAGGCGTTGTCAGAGATTTCACCGCATATTTATTTTTCTGTTCTCAGGGATACCGGCGCCCTCGCCCAGTTATTCCCTGAGATTGATACTCTGTATGGCATCCCAAACCCAGTACAATGGCATCCAGAAATCGATACTGGCATACATACCATGATGGTTCTAGAACAGGCAGCGCTAATATCAGAATCTACAGAGATTCGTTTTGCTGCCCTATGCCATGATCTGGGTAAAGGACTCACCCCTGAAGATCAGTGGCCCAAACATCGAGGGCATGAAAAGGCAGGTGTTAAACTGGTGAAAGCGCTGGCGAAGCGTTACAAAATACCCAATCGCTTTATGGAACTTGCCTGTCTGGCATCCGAGTATCATCTGCATTCACATCGTGCTTTTGAGTTACGCCCAGATACGATCCTTAAGATGCTTAAGGCTTTCGATTTCTTTCGCCGGCCCGAGCGATTTACGCAATTCCTGGATGTGTGTGAAGCAGACTTCAGAGGCAGAACAGGTTTTGAAGAAAAGGACTATCCTCAACGCCGCTATTTCGAGGCGATTGCCAAGGCGTGTGAGCAGATCACGATCGATCAAAATTACTTACTGGAATTACCGCCCAAGAAACGAGGTCAACATATCGACACTGTTCGTACCAACACAATCCGAGAAGTAAAACAACACTACCTATCTAGCGCACAAGAGTAAAAATAAGCATTCGACTTTCACTAACCATTGGCTGGGCAGGGCCAAGGTTAATCACGTCATATAGTCGCTATTCTGTCTCAGAAGCGACGAGGTCCTGATAAATAGCAAGCTGACGCAGTCGGTTTTGCTCGGATAATTCCATCAGTTTAGGAAACGCTTCATGCTCAGCAACGGCTGTCATCAATGGGTTATTATCAGTATTAAACATCACTCGCCCATTTTGCACGTCCTGACGCAGTAGGCTGATGTATGCATTGACATCACCTCTGAGATAATTTTGAAACGCTTCAAATTCCTCATAGGCATGCGGACCATAGTTGGCGGCCTTCATAATATCGATCTGATTGTCTCGAATTGCCATGGCCTGTTCAAATTCATCCTGTGCATCTACCTGTTTATAACAATGCAGAAGCCAGTTACACCGAGTACAGTTGGTTTTCTTGAAATATTCGATCGCCTCAGGGCAATTTCCGGCAAATGTCTCAGCGACAGCCCGTCTGAAATTACCAAAACTATCATCTTCTGACCGCGGCAGAGTGAGTCTAGTCTGAGTGATCATCGCCTCGATATTCGATTGAAAGGCATATTTCATGATATCCAGTTCAGTTCCTTCGACCAGAGCAGTTGCCTCATCAATTAAGCCTAAATCGGTTAAGCCAAATCCATAATCAAATAAGATACCTATATTTGGCGATAACTCGTGGGCCTTTCGCATGGCATAAACGGATTTACCGAGTTGGTTAGTATCTCTATAGACCTGAAGTTGGATCTGATATGGAAAGTGTGATTTTGGATTGATCACTTTAATTCGTTCTGCAATGGCTAGCGCCTGATCAAAATCGGAGTAGTTGATTAATGAATAGGAATAATTAACCAATGTCAGGATATTCATTGGATCTAGCTGATAAGCCTTCTTGCGTAACTCCATTTGCTTATTAAAGCTTTCAGGCTTCGCAAAATCCAGAGCGCCAGCATACCAGACATAGGCATAGACAAAATTTGCATTGAGATCTATCGCCTTCTCGAAACTCTCGGCAGCCTTGACAAACTCACTTAGATCGCCCCAAATCGAGCCGCGTAAAGCATAACTCTCTGCTAGATTAGGGTTCAGTTTTAATGCCATTTCATTGGCAACTCTGGCTTGCTCATGAGCAAGTTCCATAGGTATGTCACCGTAGTTATTCTCAGACAAATAGATTGTCGCCCAGGCTTTACCCATCCAGGCGCGGGCATAGGTGGGCTCTAAATCTATGGCTGTGGCAAACTCCGCCATTGCCAGCTCAAGATCTTCCTGATTTCGACGCTCCAGCAAGGAACGACCTTTCAAGAACGCCTGATGTGCCTCAGGTTTAACTTGTGTCGAAGCGACTAGTTCAATCTCTTGCTCCAGATTCAACTTGTCTTTCAATGCCTCAACAATTGCCTTGGAGATCTCGTCCTGAACGGCAAACACATCATCCAGTTCCCTATCATAGGTCTCAGACCATAGGTGCTTATCACTGCCCGCCTCGATAAGCTGGGCGGTAATGCGTACCTTGTTGCCGGCCTTTCGTACACTGCCTTCCAGTACATTAGCAACCCCGAGCTTCCTCGCGACATCGGACACGATGATTTCCTTGCCTTTAAATGAGAATGCAGAGGAACGCGACGTGACATGCAAATTAGGTATCTGCGCCAAGACATTCAAAATCTCTTCCGAGATGCCATCGCTGAAAAACTCCTGCTCGGGATCGGAAGACATATTCACGAATGGCAAGACTGCTATTGACGACCCTGGCAATGATGACAATCCAGAATCGAGTACAACTTCATTGGAATCATCCTGGGGTACGGCTGTTGATTGTTCAATGGTTTGACCGGCATCAACGATCTCAGTAGGGGCACGTTCCTGAAAGCGGCTTTCGTAAATAAAATAGCCAAGCGCGATTACCAATAGACCAATTGTAATGGTATTGATTTTCTTACCTGTTTCACTGGTGATGGATTGGGTTCTATCGACGTCCTGTTCCCGCTTGATCCCCTCGGGGGTTAACTCAAACGCCCAGGTAAATAACATCACAAAGGGAAAGCCAATAATACCGAAAAAGAACACCACGGTGTTGACCCAGTCTGGCATGTTGAAAGCGTCGACGGCCTGATCGGTCACCTGCACTACAACCCAGGCAAGCACGATATAGGCAGTTGCGACCTTGAAGACATTGCGACGCTGCAATTCCGCAATCAAAGATTCAGCCATTGAGATTCCCTGTTATCTAGCCCTACATATTAGTATAAATGGCTTCTATCGAAGGCGAAATTTTAATTAGTAGGATGACTCGTCGATTCGAGTCATCATCCACGCACCATCGTACATCAGAGACCTTTCACTAAGAGTAAAAGAAACACCCGAAAATGTCCAAAATTGTCGCTAATTGACCGCTAAATTCCAACAATCATTAGGATCGCGACACCGAGGAGCATGCGATAGATGATGAATGGCATAAAACCAATGCGTTCAATGAGTTGTAGAAATAGATGAATACAGGCATAGGCACTGAGTGTCGAAATTCCCAGACCAAGTGCCATGTCTGTCCATACGACGGGTTCTGGCTGCTGAATGAGCTCATAGGTCAGTAACCCACCCGCCAATGTGATGACAGGTATCGATAACAGAAATGAAAATCGAGCCGCAGCCTGTCGCGTCAGACCCAGTAGTAGACCGGCAGTCATCGTGACTCCAGAGCGCGATGTCCCTGGAATCAATGCTATCGCTTGTGCGAGACCGATCATTAACACGCGTTTCATATCCAATTGGTATTCGTCACGACTATTATTCTTCTTGCGGTCTGCCAGCCAGAGGAAGATACCAAAGGTGATAGTCGTCATGGCAATAATAAATGCAGAGCGAAAGTTTTCTTCAATGAAGCTCTTAAATAACAGGCCAGCTAATCCAACTGGTATGGTCCCGATGATGACTGCCCACGCCAATCGGGCATCTTGCGATATAGGCTGTCGCTTAACGACTAGGGGTAGGTCTGAGAACCAGGCTTGTGTCATGCTGATTAGTTCGTGACGAAAGTAAACCACCACGGCTATCAGGGAGCCAACATGTACCGCGACATCAAACGCAAGGCCTTGATCGTCCCAGCCGAATAACTTTGAGGGCAATAATAGATGCGCAGAGCTAGAGATAGGTAAAAACTCAGTTAAACCCTGAATTAATGCGAGAACTGTGACTTCAAGCCATTCCACGGTGAATAACCTTACAGGAATCGTCTTTGATCAAGATAACGAAAACCGGTCAATCCACCCACTGCAACAGGATCAATATCTTTACCTAGTGCCATCACTTTAAATAGCTCTCCCATTTCTTCGGGCATGATTAGTGGCTTTATCTGCTGAGCCAGAAGTAATTGCTGTTTCAAACCAGGATCAGAACCATCCTCAGTGACTTCAGGCAACGCTTGTTCAGCCATCGACAATATACCACAACTCGTAAGGAATCCGGCCTGATTGACATAACCCAGAACATCAAGCCCGCAGGTCAATCCCGCTTCGGCGACCGCCGTGAAGTCAACATGGGCCGTGATATCCTGTAAGCCAACCAACACCAATGGGTCGTCGTGATGTCGGTGACGGTAATGACATTTTAATGTCCCGGTCGCACGCTCCGGAAGATAGTATTCCGCGTGCGAGAATCCATAATCGATGACGAGCATTAGCCCCCTGACAAGGCTGTTACTCAGAGCCGTAAGCCAGGGCTGAATCGCCAGATTAACTTCACTAGAATAGCCAACGGGTAATCCTAACTTGCTCCCATGGTCTCGCCACCAGTCAGCTAAATCTGGACTTACGTCAGCACGCCAATCCGTGACTAGATCTTCGTGCTCATTAAGCGCCACCTGCATTTCCTCGATGCCCTGCTCGGTAACTTTGAATATATTTACTGGCATGGCATCCAACACCTCGTTGGCGACGATAACGCCTGAGAACGAGTCAGGTAATTGTTCGAGCCAGACAAATCGATGAAACTGATTCGGCAGTTCCTGTTGAATCAACTGGCGCTGTCTATCCTGTAAATCCGGAGAAGGCTCAAGGATAAAATAATGCTCAGGTAACTGATTAGTCTGATTGAAATATTGCATAATTGAAAGCGCCAGACGCCCCGTACCAGCACCGAATTCAAGTATGTCATTACAACCATCTTTCAATACCTGCTCTGCCTGAATCGCGATACATTGCCCGAATAGCGGTGAGATTTCTGGCGCCGTAATAAAATCACCTTGCGCTCCAATCTTGGTGGCACCAGCGCTGTAGTAGCCCAGGCCTGGTGCATACAATGCCTGATGCATATACTCTGCAAAAGATAATGGTTCGCGATTAATCTGTGCCACTATTTTTTGATATAGTAGCTCGCTATGATCGATGGCAGACGGCGCTGGCTCAGGAACCTGTTCCAGTACCTTAATTTGTTGCATTATGCGATCGGTGTAAGACACTAATATTACTCGGCGGAGGAATTGCGAGGCACTTTAGCGATTGTTCGTCACTGTTGCAAGTTCGAGGATTAAGAATGACACATCCCGTTGCGTTCATTACCGGTGCGTCGGTCCGTATCGGACAGGCAATAGCCAGAAAATTGCATTCTGAAGGTTTTGATCTCTGGTTGCATTACCGTAACTCTGAGCGAGAGGCCAAGCAGCTCGCGGAAGAATTAAATCAGCATCGCAATGACTCTGCTCATGTCCTACAGGGTCATCTAGAGCGTAGCTACGATGTCTCTGGATTACTCTCGGTCATAGAGGCAGAAGATGGCCCCTTCTCGGGACGACTGGATGTGCTTGTTAATAATGCCTCGGCTTTCTACCCAACACCACTCACAGAGGCGACGCTAGACCAATGGAACGCCATCATAAACACCAATCTTCGAGCCCCTTTCCTGTTGTCCCAGGGTCTAGCAGACCTTCTCAGTAAGCAGCACGGAAGTATTGTTAACATTACCGATATCTATGCGCAAAGCCCACTAAAAGATTATCCCATCTACTCGGTCAGTAAAGCAGGTTTGGTTGCATTAACCCAGTCGCTGGCGAAGGAACTCGCGCCGGATGTCAGAACGAATGCCGTCGCACCAGGCGCCATACTCTGGCCGGAACATGAAATAGAGGATCCTGAATATCAGCAGAGGATCATCGATCAGATACCGCTGGGTCGATGCGGCGAAGTCGAGAATATCAGCGACACCGTCTGGTTTCTGATTAGCAACAAATATATTAACGGCCAGATAATCGCGATTGATGGCGGAAAATCACTGAGTTAAAGATTACAGTAGCAACCTCTGGCGAGTGACATCACAACTGAACGCTCGACAGGTTCGTTCATTCTCGGTATCAAGTCCTCGACCAGACCATTACCGGTGGTACATAAATATCCTGTCGAATAGGGTCCGATGTACAGTAGCTGCTCTCGATCATTATATAGAATGATGGCGGGTACCGATGGCAGATAGTCAGCTATTTCAGGTACTTCATCTAATGCAACAGACACATTCTCCATGGTTTCTTCCACAACAATGTCACTAACATCAGATATGTGTGCTCCTGCTATCATCTGACAAAAACAATTCTCGTCAGAGATGTGGAATGCTCTGCTTTTGACACTAGCATAGCGAGATTTGAGGGTGGATTTAAGCCTGGCAAAGTACTCTGGGTCAGTCGAGCTATCGAGGAGTTTGCTATCGGGGTCGAAGTCGACCAGACGCTCAGTCGTGAAATACATCAGGGCGATAAAAAGGATAACAACCCAGGCGAACACTATGAACTTTATTGTCTTGCCAGGATAAACTACGTCATCTTCAGACATTGAATTTTGCGAGTTGTCGCTCCAATTCTTCACTATGCTGACGCAGGATCGTTACCTCAGAAAGCGATTCCTGTGCACTATTCTTTTCTTGTTGCGACAGATCGGCAAGATGTTGCGCTGACGAGGCAATGGAGCTTGACGCAGCGGACTGTTCCTTGGCGGAGTCTGCGACATCAGCAATACTCTCCTCAACACGGGCGATCGCTGCCTGGACCTGATCAATCATCGTCACGGCTTCAGCAGAAGCCGTCATTGCTCTTTCGGCAGATTCCAGACATTGCTTCATTTGTGCAACGGAGGCCTTACCATCATTGATGAGATCCTGACTCACTTCACTAATTTCTTCGACCGACTCTCGGGTTTTGATCGATAATGAACGGACTTCATCTGCTACCACGGCGAATCCCCGCCCATGCTCTCCGGCACGCGCCGACTCAATGGCGGCATTTAATGCGAGCAAATTGGTTTGCTCCGAGATGACTTTAATCGCTTCCATGACTTGTGAAATCCGATCGCACTTATCACTCAATTCATTGATCGTCGTTGACGTCTTCTCAAGATCCGATCGTAATTCTGTCACATCGTTATTTGAATTTTGAATGATGTTCCTGGCGTTCGACGACAAATCTTTAGTTTCTGTTGCGGTGCTGTTCACCTCATTGGCATTCGTGGATACGTGCGCGATGGTCGATGACATTTCATCCGATGCTGAAGCGATACTGTCCACATGACTCGCGGTTTCCTGTAAAGAATCGGATAGGGAGTTAGATAGATCCGCAACATGCATCGAAATTTTATTTAGCGTGGCACCCACGTTGCGCGTTTGCGCGATGAGTTGTTTAATCGCCGTGATTACCTGATTGAATTTACGGCTATCCTCATTAATTTCCTCAATTTCGATACTAAGATCCAGTTTTTCCGGGTCCTTGAGAATGTCATCTACATGCTGGGTAAGTCGAAGCGAGGCGACCGCATTTTTATGGCTACCTATCGCGACATACATCAGCAGGGCTCCTTCGACCAGAGCATAAATCGCATGAATCATTAGTAAGCTAAAGCTAACACGTCCTTCCATAAATACCATTACAGGGACGTCATTAGTTTGCAGGATGTAGAACAGAATGTGATGGACGGCTACAACACCCGTAGCCGCCGCAATTACGCGCCAATCCCGGTAAAACACTAGAAATGCCAGCAGGACAAAAATCTGGAAATGGATCTCTATCATGCCGGCGGTCTGTTGGATGTGTAATGCGGTAATCAATTGCACCGCAATGCCTACTGAAATCCGTGTTATCGGTGCATCGGGATAGAGTTTTATCAGTGCCATGGGTAAGGCAACAATCGGTGCTCCTAGCAAAAAAGCGAGCAGCCAGGTGTCAGTAAAGAAGGCAATAAACAGTCCGACCACAAACAGCACTGGTAAGAGGTAAAAGAAAATAGTGTTTGCGCTTCTAACCCATGGATAAATCACAATCATTCGCTCCGCTCATTGTCATCCGACACAAGACGAGAATCAGTCCCAGGGAACATCGACCTGCCATAATGCCTGCTTATTATTATAGTTTAGCCACAATTCTGAATATGACAAATCAGCAATAGGGTGTTTTGTGTCGGGTTCAAGAATAGACAGCGGCCAGAGTACATAGGCATTCACGAGAATTTCGTCGCGTGGTAGCTCGATTGGTTCCTGACAGACCAAATCACCGAATGTTAGGAGATCAATATCGAGTTTTCTTGGCCCGAATTTGGGTCCCGTTCTGACGCGACCACAGGCGTCTTCTATCTGACGATAAGTAGCAATGACCTCTTCGAGTGTCTTATCTGTCTCGGCGGCCACCACCAGGTTATAAAAGTTATCCCCGTCAAAGCCAACAGACTTGCTCTCAAAGGTGGGTGAAATGCGCAAGTTACCCAGTGCTTCGGCCAACATTGTTAGAGACTGGCTAATCGTATCAACGCGGTCAATATTGCTACCGATGCCTAACAGGATCCTGGTCATGAATAGCTAGTCCCGATTACCGCGTTCGATGATTAATCCCACATCTGTTGAGCCTCGCAATGCACCTGGTTTTGATAACCTCAGCCTTAGCCAGCTAACGGAGAACTCTTCCTGTACTAGTCGGGCAATATTTTCCGCGAGCGTCTCGACTAATTGAAAGCGGCTCTGCTCGATGTAGTCAGTGACGCGTTTGCCAATCGATTTATAATTCAAAGCATCGGCGATATCGTCTGTTTCAGCCGCCTTGCTAATATCAGTCGCCATTTCCAAATCAATGCTGACTGTCTGTTTTATTTCACGTTCCCAGTCGAAAATACCAATAATGGTGGACGCCTGAAGATCCTTTATATACACAATATCGTGTTGCTTCATAGAATGGTTTGCCGGTTGAGCCTGTTGCCGAAAGGGTATACCATTCTAACAAGGCTACTGTGTCCCAACAATGACGTAACATGTCCTTTTTAACTGCCACTCTCATTTTCATTGCTTATCTCATCGGCTCGGTGTCCAGCGCGGTGATCAGTTGTCGACTAACTGGTGCAGAAGATCCACGCACGGTCGGTTCGCAAAATCCTGGGGCGACCAATGTCTATCGCACGGCAGGCAAGCAGGCTGGGATATTGACTCTGATTGGCGATATGCTCAAAGGCGCGTTGCCAGTTTGGCTTACAAGTTTATTTGTCACCGATCCAGTAATTATAAGCATGGCTGGATTCGCAGCACTCGTTGGACACTGCTTTCCTGTGTTCTACCAATTCCGTGGGGGTAAAGGGGTCGCGACCGCCTTGGGTGCATTATTGATCATTCATTGGCAGATTGGACTCGGGTTGGTTGGGCTCTGGCTCGCAGTATTTACCCTAACCAGGACATCGTCCCTCTCGGCTATCATCGCTGCCTTATCGATTCCAATTTCGAGTTATTACGCTTTCCCGCAAGCGATCATACCCTTGAGTTTAATTTCCCTCCTGGTGCTGTTGCGTCATTACGAGAACGTGACTAAGCTACTTCAAGGTAGTGAGAGAAATTTTAAAAAGTGAGTTTTCGATCCATCGCGGGGCATCATGTCACACTTCGAGTGATCGAAATACACTATACTTGCGTAATAACTATAGCGAACAAATAAAAACAACGTCGTCGGTAGGATAATCTATGCGAAATTGGCTATCAGGGCACTTATCCGTGCTAATCCTCATCCCTGTGGTACTACTCATCTTGGTCGGTGTCATTGGAATATATAGTGCGAATAGCAGCCTCAGCGATGCCTCATACACGGTACGCGCATCTGAGTTGCTCAATAAAACCAGTAGCCTGGTACATGAGATGCAGAAAGAACGTGGCATGTCTGCCGGCTTTATCGCCTCCAATGGCGCAAACTTTGGCTCCGCAATACCCGCGCAGAGACTGGCGGTCGACACCCGCATCAAAGAACTGAGCGATTATCTTGAAGACAATACCTATGACAGTGAGACGCAACAGAACCTCGACAATCTACAGCAACGATTAAGACAACTGACTTCGATCCGCCAACGGGTGTCAAATCAGACCATTGCCATTGGCGATATGCTCAGCTACTACACCGAGAATAATCGCATCATGCTCGAGCTACCCACCATATTAAGCGATCAGATTGATAGCCGTATTAGCAGCCAGCAATTTGAAACACTCTACAATCTGGCCAGTATTAAAGAAAATGCAGGGATTGAGCGCGCCGTATTGAATAGTGTATTTGGTGGAAATCAACTCACCGATGAATTGAACCAGCGTTTTATTACCTTAGTGACTCGGCAGGAAACTTACTTTCACAATGCTGAATTACTCGCCAATGATGAATTTAAAGTAAGCCTACAACAATTTAAAAACTCAACTGAAGAAGCCCGAGTTATCGATTTCCGACAGGCTGCACGTATACCGTCACGAGTCGAGGCGACCGATGCAGAGGACTGGTTTGCTGCATCCACAGCACGGATAGATTTATTAAAAACCGATGAAAACCTATTACTGCAACAAATCATAGACACAGCCAATGATTCCTACAGCAGTGACCAGCTGATAATCATCATCGAGCTGCTCGTTGTCGCATTAACTATCTATCTTACCTATGTCATTCTACATACTCTGGCACGCCGTAATGAACAGACCACGGAAATCGATCGGGTAACGACTCTGATTGTCCGCGAGCGAGATCTGACCTCCACGGCCACTATCTCTGATCCAGGCGATCTTGGGAACATAGCGAAAGACATTAACGATACGATGCAAAAACTACGCGATGATTTTAACGCCTTTAAATCTGCGGCAACTGAAGTGGTTGATGCCTCACAAAATACCAGTGTGATTGTGGAAGAAACGAGCCGAAACTTATTCTCCATGCGCGAGAACATCAGTAATCTCATGCAGGCATTCAACAGTCTGAATACCGATATAATCAGTGACATCGCCAAAATTTCAGAAGCCGAAGATATGTCCAGTCAGGTCGCAGAAGGCGCAAAGGAAGGGGCAAAGTCAGTTAGTTCGGCCGTCAGTCAGATTAATGACATGGCAAAAGAAGTCGACTCGGTCGGTGCGGTCATCAAATTACTAAATGAACGGGTGAACGATATTCTCGGCATGGTCGATGTGATTCGTTCAGTTGCTGAACAAACCAACCTGTTGGCATTGAACGCGGCAATTGAGGCTGCCCGGGCGGGTGAACAAGGGCGTGGATTTGCGGTCGTCGCGGATGAGGTACGGTCTCTAGCATCTAGAACTCAGGAATCGACAGAAGAAATCGCGCGAGTCGTCGACGAACTCATGAATAGCGCACAGAATGCGATCACAGCGATTGATGTAGGTAGTGAGAAAGCCAATGATGCGGTAGCTTCCGTAAATAATATCGATGATGTCCTAAGCAAGGTGGTCAGCAATATCAGTGAACTCGATAATCTCACCTCGGATATCGCCTCATCGGCACAAAAACAAATACAACAGATAACCCAGCTATCTGCCAATGTATTACAGATTGATCATATGGCTGACGAAAATGCAAAAGGCGGTGAGGAAGTGGCAGCGGCTACTGTTCAGGTCTTCAACCTGTCTGCTGAAATGATGACCAAGATAGAAAGCTACAAAACAGCCAATGACACTAACGCAAGTCCTTCAGCTACAACAACCACTCGCCAGGCGTCAGCAACAAAAGCCGACATTGAGGACGATGACTCGATCGAACTTTTTTAGTGTTCTTAACCGAGCGGCTCAAGATCAGCGAGTGGCCAACGTGGTTTAACATCGATTTCCAGGCCCGCAAACTGCTTGGCACAGAATCGGTGATATCCAGCATAGGCAATCATTGCACCATTATCAGTACAAAACTCGGGACGCGGATAATACACTTCGGCCTGCATATCATTCGCTAGCTGTTGTAATCGCTGACGTATCGCCTTGTTCGCGCTTACGCCACCGGCCACTACGAGCCGCGCTAAGCCCGTCTGTTCAAGTGCGCGTCGACATTTAATCGCTAAAGTTTCGCTCACGGCATCTTGAAAAGCCCAGGCAATATCTGCCCTTTCCTGCTCGGAATTATCAGCATCTGCAATGGTATTGGCGGCAAAGGTTTTCAAACCACTGAAACTAAAGTCCAGGCCAGGGCGATTCGTCATTGGTCTTGGGAAACGATACACATCTGCCGTTCCCTGATCGGCAAGTTGGGCTAACGCCGGCCCCCCCGGATAACTCAGACCCAGTAGTTTCGCCGTCTTATCAAATGCTTCGCCTGCGGCATCATCGACTGATTCTCCGAGCAGTTTGTATTCACCGATCGCCTGAACTTCAAATAATTGGGTGTGGCCACCCGAAATTAACAAGGCGACAAACGGCGTCTCAGGCGCCTGTTCTTCCAGTAGGGGCGCTAGTAGGTGGCCTTCCATATGATGAACGGCAATGGCAGGTCGGTTCCAGGCGAGTGCCAATGCGCTACCGACACTGGCACCAACGAGCAAGGCACCAATAAGACCAGGGCCTGCTGTGTAGGCCACCGCATCGATTTCATCGGCCGTTAATTTTGCCTCCTCGAGCGCCGCATCCACCAGTGGGAGTATCTTGGTGACATGATCACGAGATGCCAGCTCCGGTACCACACCACCATACTTTGCATGGGTTGGAATCTGGGTGTGGATGACGTTGGCAATGATGCCTTTCACATCATTATAAATGGCAATGCCAGTCTCATCGCAGGAAGTCTCAATTCCGAGTATATTGGTCATCGAATATCGCCTGAATTCAGTAGTGCGAGAGAATACCTCAATTAGAGGCCTGATGCACAAATTAATGCCGACAACCCCTTTGCATTTGCCCCTGAAAAGGAGTAGAATTGCGCCCTCGCGATGGAAGTCGCCTAATATATATATTAACTAATTGATTTTAAAGGGTTTTTAAATGCCTGCTGTTAAAGTAAAAGAAAACGAACCGTTTGACATTGCGCTAAGACGTTTTAAGCGTTCTTGCGAAAAAGCCGGAATTCTGGCTGAAGTACGTCGTCGTGAATTCTACGAGAAGCCCACGAGTGTACGTAAGCGTAAAAAAGCTGCGGCTGTTAAGCGTTCTATGAAGAAAGTCTCGCGCGAAAACGCATCTCGCGTAAGATTGTACTAAATTACTTGGTCGGCTCCTCTCGGAGCTGATCGACAATTCCAATCCTGATAGTCTCTGAGCCGATGTCATTAGCTGATCGTATTAAAGATGATATGAAAGTTGCCATGCGCGAGCGTGACAAAGATCGTCTGGGCACGATTCGCCTCATCATGGCAGCCATGAAGCAACAGGAAGTCGATAGTCGTAAAGAACTTACCGACGAAGACGTCCTTGCGATTCTCAACAAGATGGTAAAGCAGCGCCGTGATAGCATCGATCAGTATACCAAAGCCGGTCGGGAAGAATTAGCGGCCAAAGAACAGGCTGAAATAGAGACCATTCAAGATTACCTACCCGAGCAACTATCTCAGGAAGACATACTCGCACTCGTTGACGAAGCGATTACAGCAACCGGTGCCGAGACGATGCGTGATATGGGTAAAATCATGGGCATGCTGAAGCCTAAATTACAGGGACGTGCTGACATGGGTCAGGTTAGCGGTCTGATCAAATCTAAACTCAGTTAAGCGCAGTTCTGTCAGACCTTGTCAGGACGAATCCCACAAACCTTTATCGATGACATCCTCGCCAGAACGGATCTGGTTGAATTAATAAATTCACGCGTACCACTGAAGAAGGCAGGAACAAACCATAAGGCTTGTTGCCCCTTTCATCAGGAGAAAACCGCCTCATTTAACGTCAATGGTAACAAGCAGTTCTACCACTGTTTTGGTTGCGGTGCCTCCGGTAACGCAATTAGTTTCATCATGGAATTTGATCGCCTCGATTTCCCTGACGCCATCGAAGAATTGGCCGGTAGACTGGGACTCGAAGTGCCGCGCGATGCGTCAGCCGCCCCGACCGTCAGTAAGAGTTTGTATGAGCTAATGCAACAGTCCAGCGACTTCTTTGCGGGTCAATTGAATCGAAGTCAGACGGCCCGAGACTACTTAACACAGCGAGGACTCAATAAGGCGGTTACAGATCAATACCATATTGGATTTGCCCCCGATGCCTGGAATGAACTGATGAATCATGTTGGCCGCAACCAGGAACAGATTGACCAGCTAATCGATGTCGGCATGGTGGTTAAGAATGACAAGGGCAAGACCTATGATCGCTTCCGTAATCGGCTCATGTTTCCAATCCGAAACAAGAGAGGAAAAGTAATCGCATTTGGTGGCCGGATAATTTGTGATGGTCAACCTAAATATCTCAACTCACCCGAGACGCCCATTTTCTCCAAGGGCCGAGAGCTGTATGGACTCTACGAGGCCAAGCAAGCCAACCGAGAATTGAAGCGGTTGTTAATCGTGGAAGGTTATATGGATGTGGTGGCCCTGGCGCAGTTTGGCATTAGTTATGCCGTTGCGACTCTGGGGACTGCTACTACGGATAATCATCTAAAGGAATTGTTCAAACAGGTCAACGAGATCGTGTTCTGCTTCGATGGCGATAAGGCAGGCAGAGATGCGGCGTGGAAAGCGCTCGATTTAAGTCTGTCACATATTCGTGGCGATCGACTGGTTAAATTTATGTTCCTACCCCAGGGAGAGGATCCTGATAGCCGCATAAGAAGCATTGGTCAGGAAGCATTCGAGCAGGAACTCAATAACAGTTATTCATTATCGACCTATTTGCTGGAAGCGTTGGCAGAGGGACAGGAACTAACCACTGCTGACGCCAAGAGTAGTTATATTGGGCGCCTGCAACCCTATCTGGAAAAGATAACCCATCCAATCTATCTGGATATGGTGCTCGATGAGGCGGCAGAGAAATTATCGATTCACACAGACCAGTTAAGTAAGCGATTGAAGCCAGAAGTTCCTGCTGTTCAAACCCGTAGACCCGTTAGTAAGGCGAGTCACGTCAAGGCGATAACCCCAATGCGGATGATGATTGCCTCACTGCTACAGAAACCTTCTCTGGCGAGTGAAGTGACTTCGACTGACTGGATCAGCCGAATCGAACAGCCGGGCAGTTCTTTGTTGCAACAACTGCTTGATTTATTGCACCAAAACCCCCATTTAACAACCGGTAGCCTATTGGAACACTGGCGCGATAAACCAGAACATAATCAGCTTTCAACTCTGGCAGGTTGGGATTTGATGATTGAGGACGAAGTGCTCCATACGGAAGTCTTTCGTGACTCAATTAGCAAATTGTTCGTTGAATTACGGCAAAAAAGGCTCGATGCGCTGGTTGCAAGGCAAAAAAATGGCCAATTGACCGAACCCGAAAAACAGGAGTTACGACAACTTTTGTCGATAAATTAAGTGAAATGGCGCATAAGTTCGAAAAAAACCCTGTTTCAAGACCTTTCAAGATTAATTTCTTGGACTAAATTGTATATAATGCCCGGCTTGCTTCGCGCAGGCCATCTGTAACACAACGGTGAAATTAGATATCTATGGATAAGTCACAAAAACGCTCACAACTGAAAGAACTCATCACAAAGGGTAAAGAGCAAGGTTACCTGACCTATGCTGAGGTCAACGACCACCTACCAGAAGACGTGATCGATTCCGACCAGATCGAAGACATCATTCGCATGATCAATGATATGGGCATTACCGTCCATGAATCAGCACCCGATGCGGATGAGTTACTGATGGCTGATGAAACGCAAGTTGAAGATGAAGATGCAGCCGAAGCAGCAGCTGCGGCACTGGCGAGTGTAGAAGCAGATTTCGGACGCACCACCGATCCTGTGCGCATGTACATGCGTGAAATGGGAACGGTAGAGCTCCTAAGTCGTGAAGGTGAGATCGAGATTGCCATCCGCATCGAAGAAGGTGTACGACAGGTCCTGTCAGCACTGTCAGAATATCCGGGCACGATCGAGCGTGTGCTAGATGAGTATGATCGCTACGAGGCTGGCGAAATCAAAATCACTGACTTCATCACCGGTTTCGCTACTGAGGATGATGAGACTCACAACGCCGGTGCAACACACGTCGGATCTGACTTACCTGAAGAAGAACTGGAAGATGAGGACGATGTCGTCGAAGCAGATGAAGATGATGACGACGATGATGACGATGAAGAACTGAATACCATGCCAACGGAAGAGGAAATCCGTGAGCATTTTACCGCCTTGAGAAAGCAGTTCGAGAAAACAGAAGCAGCGATCGAAAAATATGGCAAATCTCACAAGAGTGCCCGTAAGCAAATCGAAGCACTGAGTAGTTTGTTCCTCGATATTAAATTAATTCCCAAGCAGTTCGATGCCTTGGTCGATCACATGCGCGATATGATGACCACCCTTCGGACGCAAGAGCGACTCATACTGAAGCTTTGCTGTGAACGCGCCAACATGCCGCGCAAGAAATTCATTTCTACCTTCCCGAATAACGAGACCGATATCGATTGGATCAACCAGCAAATTAATGCTGGCGAGTCATGGTCATCGAGTCTGGAAGAACACGTTGAAGATGTCATCCGAGCACAGCGTAAGATGATCCATCTGGAAAAAACGGCCAACCTGAATATCGTCGAGATCAAGGAAGCCAACCGAAAGATGTCAATCGGTGAAGCGAAAGCGCGTCGCGCGAAGAAAGAAATGGTTGAAGCCAACTTGCGACTAGTTATCTCTATCGCGAAGAAATACACCAACCGTGGATTACAATTCCTGGATCTGATTCAGGAAGGTAATATTGGTCTGATGAAGGCAGTCGATAAATTCGAATATCGACGTGGTTATAAATTCTCGACCTATGCTACCTGGTGGATTAGACAGGCAATCACCCGTTCTATTGCCGATCAGGCGCGTACTATTCGTATCCCGGTTCATATGATTGAAACCATCAATAAACTGAATCGAATCAGTCGTCAGATGCTGCAGGAAATGGGCCGCGAACCGCAACCTGAGGAATTGGCAGAGCGCATGGATATGCCAGAAGACAAGATCCGAAAGGTACTGAAAATTGCCAAAGAGCCAATCTCAATGGAAACGCCAATTGGCGATGATGAAGATTCATCATTGGGTGATTTCATCGAAGATGCGAACATGGATTCACCAGTCGATGATGCCACTACGGAATCATTGCAGGAAACTGTACGCGAAATTCTGGGTAGCCTGACCGCACGTGAAGCGAAAGTACTAAGGATGCGTTTTGGTATCGATATGAACACCGATCACACTCTGGAAGAAGTCGGTAAGCAGTTTGACGTAACACGTGAGCGTATTCGTCAGATTGAAGCCAAAGCACTGCGTAAGTTGCGACACCCTACTCGCTCAGAGCGCGTACGTAGTTTCCTAGACGATAAATAATTCTCTCATTTAGAGCGTACGGAAGGCTGGTTATAACCAGCCTTTTTGTTGCGCGATTCTGGCAGCCTCAATACGATTCGTCGCCCCCAGTTTGGCAGAGGCCGAGGAAAGGTAGTTACGCACGGTGCCTTCACTGAGGTGTAACTTTTCGGAAATTGCCTCAGTCGAATCCCCTTGTTGTGCCAGTTTCAGAGCCTTGCGCTCCTTCTCGGTCAGCGGATCAAGCTCATCCCAGGCTTCCTGCATCAGTTCTGGTGCCACGGACCGTTGGCCATTCATGACGCGTTTAATCGCCTTCAACAGATCCTCTGCTGGGGAGTCCTTCAATAGATACCCCTTAACACCGGCATCCATGGCCCGACGCAAGTAACCGGAACGGGCGAAGGTTGTCAGGATAACTACCTTGGCCGGGTGATTCATTTCTTGCAATGCTTGAGCCAGTTCGATACCCGTCATATGCGGCATCTCAATATCCGAAATCACCAGATTTATGGTCTGATCAGCAGTCAAAAAATCTAATGCCTGCTGGCCATCCGCCGCCTGATGAATGACCTCAATGTCATCTTCCAGATTCAGAATCGTTGCTAATGTGGTCAATAGCATCGCCTGATCTTCCGCGATTAAAATCCTAATCATGGAGCGGTACCTCTACGATCACACCAAAACCAACCGCCATCTGGCTGGAGAATTCAGCGCCATCCAGACCATGTCGAATCGTGCCATTCATCGCTTTTACGCGTTCGGCTATACCCTGTAGCCCAAAGCCTGAATGCGTGGCATCCTCCTCACAACCATTGCCATTGTCAGCAAAGATCAGCCGCAATAGGTCATTCTCTTGTGAAATGGTCGCCTGAACCTGTGATGCCTCTGCATGTTTTAGGACGTTCGTTACCAATTCCTTCACAATAACAGCAATTTCCTTACTTTTTGTTTCATTTAACTCATTTGCCTGAAGCTCATAATTAAACGAAATATCGTTCGATTCAAGGACATATTTCGCATGCGCAAGCTCAGAAACCAGGTCACTACTCCGGTAGCCACTTATCACCTCCCTTACCTGTTGCAGGGCATCCCGGGAGATGGTTTCGATCTCTTTGACTTCCAGTTCAGCACGATCATTATCGCGATTGATCAGCCGCCCTGCGAGCTCGGCCTTGCGTGTCAACAGAGATAGGGTATGCCCTATCACATCATGCAGGTCGCGGGCGATACGCTCACGCTCAGCAGTCGCAGCGAGGGATTTCAGTTCCTGCTTCGACAGCTGAATTTCCCTCTGCTTGATGTACATCGCATGGGAATAGATATTAATCCCGCCAATAATCCAAACAAACATAATGGACGGAATATAAAATCCCACATGAAACTCGAATAACCAAGAAATCAGACCAACGTAAGCACTGATAATCACCAATAGCATAAAGGCTAGTTTTGTATTGTTCACTCGACAGGCGAATGCTGCCGCAAAGACAAAAAAGACGCTGGCGCCGGGCGTGATAAATGTCATCCACGTACCCACTACGCAGATCAATGCGATATCAATCAACACCATTCGACTGTTGGCATGATAGCCATGAAAGTAAAGTGCCAGAAACGTGAGAAGGCCGGGTATCACATGCCAGAGATAATCCGGTGTGCTGCGATAGAAATATAAACTGAGGAAGAAGATAGCCAGATTAACGAGCCACACATAGGGGGCAAGTGGCATTGGCTCATCTTCAGGGATGAGCCAGTTATGTAGCTGCAATAGTTTGGCTTTTACTGACACTAGTCGAGTCCTATATCATCTATTTGAAGATTATACATACCAATCTCCCCCATAAACACCAGTGATAGATTGACGATCTGCCGCCTATCCACCGTATCGATCGCCGTGAGTGGAATGCTGTAGTTGGTCCATTGATCGGATATCGTGATGGCATGTGTTGCTGGCTGTTGTCGGCCGTTCTGAATCAACAGCAGCTGCAAAGTGGATTCTCCCTGATAGACTTTCGCCCTAAAGTTTAGTGAGGATACTTTTGACAGGTCGACGACTTGTCCTGCTGTATTGGTGAGAGCCACACTTAGTCCTGTCCAGGGGAACATGTATCCTGACTTTAGTTCACCCTTGAAGTCCAGATAGTGGTTTGTACCCTCAGCGGCAATTCGCATCTGTGCGGTAGAATTACCGGATAACAAGGCGTCTGTTGTCACTACAAGACGGTTTTCATCAATCTCATTCTCGAAATCGCTGATCAGCATTGGCTCAATAACAGGATTTTGATTACTGGCTGAATCATTGCGATTTTGGCGCGTCAGTCGCTGGCCATGTTTCCAGATTGCAACAATGTCCTGAGTAGCCGTTATTTCTTCAAATGGATTTCCCTGCACCAGTAGCATGGTTGCCGCACTCCCTTTTTGCAATGTCCCCCTGTCAGCGATGATTGGCATGACACGCCCCACGGCGCCCGTGCTTGCATGAATTGCAGCCTCTGGCGTTAAGCCAGCACTGACCAGTCGTAGGAGTTCCTCATGCAAGCTAGCTCCGTGCGTCGTACCAGGATTCGGCGCGTCTGATCCTGCCAGTACAGTCACACCAGCCTCGTGTAGTCGCTGGATTGAGTACTCGGCATTGATATATCCCTTGTCAGATATGCCAATATCTGGGAAACCAGACTCAAGATTCCCAATTTGTGCCGCGGTTAAATATGGATTGACCTTTGGATTTTCGAGTAGTGCCTTACCCGGTCCCTGCCTTGCCATCGTGGCAAGTACTGTCAAGGTTGGCGTGATAAACGCATTATTCTCTCGCATTAAATCAATCAATTCATCATCGGCTGGTGCATCCATGAAGGCGTGGATCAGACCATCGGCACCCGCTCGAATTGCTTCCTTCGCAGAAATTAGATCATTGATGTGTACGAGCAATTGACGATTATGCTTATGGGTCTCTGTCACTAGCGCCTGTAGTATTTCCAGAGAAATGGAAGGCAAGTATTGTCTCGGCGCATCCGTGGAAGAATAAACAGCCTTAATGTAATCTGCGCCGTCGGCCAATCGCATACGCACAAATTCCGGTACCTGCTCGACCGCCGTCAACACTGGAATCTTGATGCCAAACTGCGTTCCATGACCATCGGGAGCTGTCGCAAGGACGGTTGCTGAGAACAGATCGGCTTGAGCTATGTTTGCAGAAGAATCACGTACCGCGAAATGTGGTTTGGCAGACTCTGGTGCGGTAAACATGTCGAGCTCCGTCGCTACCCCAAAGTTCAGTGCCTCTTTAGACGCATCACCCCAGTTGTGGGTATGTGCATCAATCAATCCTGGTAATAAAGTGAACCCCTGCCCTGATATCACAGGTAAGTCGGTGACTCTGCGGGTTTTCTCACCGATGTATTCAACCTTATTATTGCGAACCACTAGTTGAGCGTTTTCAATTATTTTGAAGCCATCATATAAACGCACATTGGTAATAACGAAATCACCATTGAGGCTACTGAGTCGTTCATCCAATGAATCCTGCTTTTCTTGCGGCGTAGGCAACAGGCTGAATAGCAATACTAATAGCAGTGCAATGGCAGGAAATATCAGGCGCTTCATTTATTGTGTTCTCTCTGAAAGGCCTGATGTGATAACACAGCAAATAGGACGGCATATGCGATAAGGACAATCAGATGCATCAGAGTTGATCCGCCCTGATCCATCCCGATCACCTGTAACGCCAGTTGTGCCAGGTGGTAAGCGGGTAAAATGATGGCGATCGATTGCATCAACTCAGGGAAGAACTGAATCGGAACCCACAATCCCGACAGGAACGCCATAGGCAAATAAATCAGATTTACTACAGCAGGTGCTACGTTAGACTTAAGACTCAATCCCAGCGCTAGCCCCATTAAACAAAATGGTAAGGTACCCACCAGTAACACAGCGGCCAGTGTCAACCACTGCCAGCGCTCGAGAACCACATCGGCAAACAACGCACCGCAGAGGAAAAGGGTGACAATGATGGTCGCTCCGAATGCCATAGAGACCAGGACGCGCGAGATGATTTGGGCACTCGGTGGCATTGGGAATACTTCTTTTAAATCAAACCAGCCCTGGCCACGTTCTATCGCGATCCCCAAACCAAATGAAAATAATGCCGGCCCGATGACACCGAATGTTCCGTAAGTAGCCAGCATGTAGGATGGCATCTGAGGTCCCATGGTAAATGCCACGCCAAAGAAGACGTAAAACATCACCGGAAAAAGCAGTGACGGTATGGTAAATCCGGGTTGCCGCAGGACTTTAAGCAGCTCAACCCAGGTTTCATTCTTATAAATATTCAATAGATTCTGACGATTCGAAACAATGCTAGTATTCATAATGATCTCCTTGTTAGGCCGCTGCTTGTGACTCTGATTCATCCATTGCCAGGAATGCATCTTCCAGGCTAGTACCAGAAACCGTTAACTCACTAATAGACAGTCCCTGATTGAAAATAGCCTCAAGTGTTGCAATGGCATCGGAAGACAATAGTCTCGTTTTGCCCTGCTCCGTCGTGACTGAAATAACGGCGGGGAACGATTTGAATGACTCGGGTGATAGGGTCGTTGTGAATGTGATGAACTGATTCGTGAACGACTGCTTAATACTGGCTGGTGTCCCCTCCTGCCGTATTCGCCCTTTATTCAGGAAGATAATCCGGTCCGACAGCTGATCGGCCTCTTCGAGATAGTGGGTTGTAAGCACAATGCAAGCGCCCTCCGCTTTCAAGCTGCGAATCGCGTCCCACAAACGATGCCGACTCTTGATATCCATGCCCACGCTCGGCTCATCTAGAAACAGTAATTTAGGATTGCCACACAGGGCCAGAGCCAACAAGACACGTTGCGATTGACCGCCTGATAGGTCTGTCGAGTAGGAGTCGATGATCTCCTCCAGACCCGCTAGCGTGATTAGTTCCTCAATGGGGCGTGGATTCGGATAGTAACTCTGAAACAACTCAATATATTCCCTTACCTTGATACTGTCGGGAATCGAAGCTACCTGTAACATGGCACCAGTCTTCATTTTACTGGTCAGTGTCCCGGGCTGATTGCCAAAGACATTAATTTCTCCCTGATAGATTTTCTTCTTGCCAAGTAATGTATTGATTAGGGTCGTTTTACCTGCCCCATTCGGACCTAAGATCGAAACGATTTCACCGGCATTGAGAGTCAAAGAGACATCTGACAATGCCTGATAATCCGCATAAAAGCAGTTGAGTCCTGAGACGGTAACCAGTGGTATCGAGGCCATAGTGATTCTCACAATCAGTTGATAGTGAGCTTATTATGGGAAAAGAGAAGACGATTAGTAATTGAGGCTTGTCACCAATTGTATGTGACAAATGTCATGAATCGTATTTAGTCTTGTGTCGCATTGAGCTTGCCAAGATAAATGTCCGCTTCACGTTTATCGGTGCGACTTAATAACATTTTCGAATGAGAATGATTTACGGAGATACTCAATCCTATTGTCGAGGGTATATGTTCTGTCACAAATTCCTTTTGTTTTGTGATGAGATTATAGCGCCATATTCCAGACTGTTCAGAGCGTTCAGGATAATAGACGTACTGACCCTGCACCGTCCAGAATCCATCATATGTCCTATCAAATTCAGGGATGATGACTTCATGAGATTCACCATCCTCCGTGAGTAAATAGAGGCCATTTTCAAAGCGATGAGAATAGACGATATCATCAGACTCAGACAGTTCAAAACGACGCATCTCACCTTCTACGATTACTGAAACACCATCCGTTTTACTGAATTTTAGGATCTGAGCAGGACGTTCAGGATCGACTGTTACCGCATAAATCTCGTCGCGGCTTGAAACCTGACAGGAGGTATGAGAGTCAGGAATATCAGCCACTGGGTGATAGACGCCAGTCGCAATCTCGACATGATAGCAGCGGTTCCCAGTTTTTCCTCGTGACCCTAAAATGATGTGTTGTCCATCTGTTGACCAGACCGGAGCAAATAAATTCAGTCCGGGTATTTCAAGCAAGGAATGTTGTTCACCCGAAGTGTTGTCATATAACCAGATTGCCGTTCTGCCTTTGCGATTAGACACAAACGCAATCAAGTCGTCATTGGCCGAGTAGGCAGGATGATTATTATACTTGATTGATTCAATCAGCCGCTTTGGTGTCGCAACCGTATCATTGAGATCCAGTTCCCAGATATTGGCGTTGAATCGCACATCCAGAAACGTGAGTAATGAGTTGTCTGCATCAAGCGATGGCATCTGCGCATCCCTTGCACCCAATAATTCTTTCTTTTGCGTCTGGGTGTCGATTAACCATATATTACGATCGCCCGCCTCATCGCTATCAAATATTAGATGTCTACCATCCTTAAGCCAACTGATACTCGTTATCCAGTGTTTGTCATCGGTGAGTATACTCACGGCATCTGGATCGCTAAGGGCTAGTACTGCGATTTCACGCGCTGACGAAGTGCCGTGAGTATAAGCTAGTGTCTGCCCATCCGCTGAAAATCGCGGGTTGGTATCGAATATCGTCGAAGATTGCGGAGACGTCATCTGACGATGTTCACCAGTCTGAAGATCGAGGACCCAGATACCTACACGACTTGACTCATCACGACGCACGTAGGCTAGATTTTCACCCTTCTCAGTCACATCTAGAATGGGTGACGTACTGGGAAGATAGCAGTCCGCAAGCGGTGTGCGGGCTAGTTCAGGAATGCTGTAACGATAAACATTACATGTGTTGTTGTGGATTCCAGCCAGGAAAATAGCCTTGTCGTCAGGTGCGAAGACGGGTGAGTAAAGACTCGCCTCAGAGTCTCTAATGGTATAAAGCAGTTGCCCAGTTTTATCGATGATACGAACCACCAGGCGCCCCTCAAGACGCTCAGAATAGGCAATTAACTCGCCACTCTGCGACAGTTTTGGTAGTCGCTCAAATCGATCATCTGTGGTGATCCGCTGAGCACTAATAATGGCCGACTTTAATGCTGGAGCAATATCTGCGGTCGGTTGCAAAAGCCAACGTCCCAACAGGAAGAGCCCTAAACCAGCGATAAACATTAGCATCAGAAAGGGTAAATGCCCCGTACCTTGTTTGATTGGCTGCAGGAATCGATAACCTTTCTTGGGAACCGTTTCGATAAACTCGGGTTGGCCTGTTTTGTCTCCCAGCGTAGCACGGAGCTCAGCAATACAACGAGATAAAGCATCTTCATTGACCATTTTATCCTGCCACAACGCATCAATAAGTTGTTCACGACTCAACAACTCGCCACTGTTAGCAAGGAGTATTGCGAGTAACTTAGAGAGTCTGGGCTGCAAGCGATGGGACTGCGAAGCAGACGTCAGGGAACCATCGGCTGGGTCAAATTGCCATTGGCTGAAATGGCAAGATCTCTCAATTTGTTTAAGCTGTTCAGTCATAGGTGAATTATGCATGAAACGACTAGTTCATAAACGATTAAATGAATAGAAAGGAGGAAATCAGGAGGAATATTACCGTGCTAGCGAAGGATATTTGCCTCTGATCGGGCTACACTGGATTAAATTTTATTCAGCATAAGGAACTGACTATGCAACGCAACATTATTCAGCTATTGCTAATCGTTTGTTTGACCCCTTTGAGCGGACAGGCTGATGAAACAGCAAGTAAGGAATGCAACGAGAAGCTTCTGATCAGCAACTGGAAAAATAACAATGTCAAAGTATTCGATGGCTGTAGCCGAAACTATCTCCGTGATTTGGATACTCAGGGACTGATTAGTGGCCCATTGGGAATACTTGAAGCACCTGATGGCGACATACTGGTAATCAGTGAGACGAACAATCGACTGGTTAAGTTTGACCGGGGCTCACTCAGTAAAGGCAGTGTCGTCATGGGCGATGACCCTGCAACAGAAGCGATTGAAGATAATTTCATCGACAAGCCATCCGGAGCAATCATCGCTCAGGATGGTGCAATGTATGTATCAAGTTATGGAACCAATGAAATCGTTAAAGTGAACACCAAGACATGGACGATCGAGGACACAATATTAGCGGCCGGAAATGAACACATTAAAGGCATTGACGCCGGTATGAAGCTGACTTTGGATGGCCATCTGCTCGTCCCCGGATATGATAGTGACAATATCCTACGGATTAATGTTGCGACCAAGCAAGTTGAAGAATTTGTGAAAGGATCTGAATCCGGCCTGGACGCACCTAGAACTATCTTAATCCGCGAAGATCAGAATGAGTTCCTGGTTACAGGTGAGCGTAGTAATAATATCCAAGCTTATAACCTCTCTACCGGAGAATTTTTAAGAACCGTCGTGGAAATTGCCAGACCAACGGGTTTGATTGCCGATGATGACGACCACTTTATCGCAAATCATATGAATGCGGTGTTTAGAGTCTCTTATGATGGTAAGAGTGGCGATAAAATCATACCCAATGGGGCGGGTGAGTTAGACTCCGCAACCTTTATCTATCGACTAAGTCAGTAATTGCTATTCGTTCGAACGTAGCGACGAACTGAGGCAATTAAGCTTACTAGGGCGACTGGAGGAAATCGGGAGGTAAATAAGACTCCTTACGGAGGTATTTTTTCAAGCGAATCTATATTTTTGCATGTGATCTATAACAACAAAGGAATAGACACAATGTCCAACAGAATTACGTGCAAAAAAATAGCATCACTAGTCGCCCTGCTCTGGCTTTCACTCGCTACCGCCCAGGCTGCTGAACTGGGCGATCCAGCCTGCCCATCGTTACTGCTTGTCAGTAACTGGACCAACAACAATGTCAAAATATTCGATGGCTGTAGCGGTGAATACATCCGTGACCTGGACAGCCAGAATTTAATTCAGGGACCACTCGGAATACTCGAAGCCCCTGATGGTGATGTGCTGGTGGTCAGTGAAAGTAATGATCGCCTACTCAAGTTTGACCGAGGGACTCTTGAATCAGGAACAGTAATCATGGGGGGAGATACGTTTATCGATGCCCCCTCTGGAGCGATACTAGGCGATGATGGTAATTTGTATGCGGCCAGTTATGGTACAAATCGCATCGTTCGTATTAATACAGAAACCTGGACAGTAGTCGAAGATATTCTGGCTGCCAATAACGGCCAGATCACTGGAATAGACGCGGGTATGAAGATCACATCCGACGGCCACCTGATCGTTCCCGGCTATGACAGTGATAACATCCTTAAAATAAATGTCACTTCAAAAACTGTTGAAGAACTCGTGAGTTCCGGGGCCAACGGGCTCGATGCCCCAAGGACCATCCTGTTACGTGAAGATCAAAATGAGTTTTACGTCACCGGGGAGCGAAGTAATAATGTGATGGCCTTTAACCTAACGACCGGTGAGTTCTTGCGTAACGTCGTGACGGTGATCCGCCCCACTGGCATGATGGCTGATGGCGAAGAGCATTTCCTTGTAAACAATGCCAACGCTGTTTTCAGATACCGCTATGACGGCACCTTAGATGGACAAGTCGTTGCCAATGGCGCAGGCGGGCTCAA
Organism: Enterobacterales bacterium; assembly: GCA_965250035.1. GTDB lineage: Bacteria > Pseudomonadota > Gammaproteobacteria > Enterobacterales > CAXRAF01. Next base: position 2,069,940 of record OZ252282.1, read on the forward strand.
TTCAGGAACCTTCGTCTATCGACTAATGAAGACTAATTTAGATAGCGATAGCGATGGACTCAGTGACGAAGATGAAATCAATGTATATGGTACGGATCCAAATAACCCGGATTCAGATGAGGACGGCTTGACGGATGGTGCTGAGGTAAATACCCACGGGACCAACCCATTAGAATCTGACTCCGACGTTGATGGCATGCCAGATGGTTTTGAGGTCAACAATGGACTCAATGCATTGGTCGATGACAGCGATGGAGATTTAGACGCGGATGGTCTGAGTAATCTGGATGAGTTTCTAGCAGGCACCGGTGTCAACAACAGTGATACGGACGGCGATGGCGTGGCAGACGGCGATGACGATAATCCATTAATCCCCAATTCCGCACCAGAGATTAATGGTAGTCCAGACACCATGATAAACGAAGACACTATGTATCAGTTCTCCCCAGAGGTGAGTTATGCTGGCGACATCAATACGGTGGCGCTCAGCATAACGAACCTCCCTTCCTGGGCAACATTCGATGCGACAACAGGTGAACTCACTGGCACGCCAGAAAATAGTGATGTCGGAATAACCACTGACATTGTTATTACTGCATCAAACGGCTACTTCGATACGTCATTACCCGCATTCGATATTGAAGTCGTTAACGTAAATGATGCCCCGTCACTGACCGCTAGTATCCCGAATCAGACACTTGTGGTTGGGGCTAGCATGAATTTAGATGTCAGCGCCTACTTTAGTGATATTGATAGTGGTGACTCACTTACATTCAGCGCGACGAACTTGCCTGCTGCATTTACGTTATCAGCAGCGGGAGTCATAACAGGCTCATCAACAACGGCCCAAGCGGCAGCATCGGTAACTATCACCGCAACCGATATTGCAGGAAGTACTGCCAGCGGAAACTTTACGATCACAGTAAATGCAGAGGAACCCGAACCCAGTTCAGGGGGTGGAAGTATTGGCTATTTCACTTTATTAGTCGTTTTGATGACTTGGATTAGACGGAGACTAAATCACAATTAAAGAGGTATCTATAACTTAGAGTTAAGGGCTGGTGTGTATCGATTAACACGCCAGCCCTTTTATTTTATAGAATCGCCTTAACACGTATGAAATAGAATTGATTCATGGTGAATAATTCCGTAAACTTGCGCGTCTACGAGATTTACGCCCCTATCCATGAGGGATTCGAAGCTCGATAGACAATTTATGGCCCCTTAGCTCAGGCGAAGGGAGCGTCGTATACAAAGCACTGCTTTGTGCGACCTGAGCGCCGAAAATCTATGATTTTTGGCCGTGTGCGAACATTGAAGCTCGCTTCAATGTAGGAAGCACAAGATACGTGATGTTCAAGCGAATATGACGTAGCACAATCGAGCATTAGGTTTTCGAAGTTCGATTTTAAATATATGGCCCCTTAGCTCAGTTGGTTAGAGCACCCGACTCATAATCGGCAGGTCTGGGGTAAAAGTCGGTGGGTCTCCCATAGCGCAACGCAGCGGGATTTCTTCCGAAAAGATGGTCAGAGGATTTCGTCACGAGAATCTGATCATAGGTAGCAATAGAGAAGCACTCTAAGTATGATGAGACGGCTTCCAAGTGAAAGTTTATGTGGCCCCTTAGCTCAGTTGGTTAGAGCACTCGACTCATAATCGATAGGTCGTTAGTTCAAATCTAACAGGGGCCACCATTTCTTACAAAATCATGTGCGTTGGTTTTAAATCTTAATCGAGTCTGCTAATTGTGTCTCTAAATTATTTAACACTTTAATAGTCACAAACATCTCTTCACAAATATCCATCAACATTTCTACCATGCTAATGATTCTTTCTTGTTCTTCAATCGGAGGTAAAGGTACTAGAGCATTATTCAACTTCTTCAATGTAACTCTTGTAATTGCTACACCTGACATACCAGAGCGCATTCCATTGTAAAAATAAGGCGACTTAAGACAAATAAGCAAAAACTTGTTAATGATTTCTTTAGGCGGTTTCAACAATGCCACACTAGACAACATTGAAAATGGCTCACTAAGTGTATTTATTGTTGTAACACCCGTCGTAGCCCCATCCTTAATATATAGAATATCTCCATACTCTGGATTACATCTCTGGTAAATTTCATCATGAACCTGCTCATTTACATAAGTTATATCATCTAGCAGAACTCCATCATTCTTTACGTTTTTTGCTGTCAAATATAAAAAATCACCATTTTCAGTATTTGGGGGCGAATGATGAGTTCCATCTGTTATCTTTTCCATGACGTCACCTAAACGACACCATGTCCAATTATTAGGCAATTCAAAGAATATTTCATCTGTTGAGATTTGAATAAGTTTCTTATGTCCCTTCTGAGTAATTCGACGCTTCCTTATTTCATCAAGTAGCTGTTTTCCATTTCGCACATTTGAATCATGCTCAACCAACTTACCCATCACAGCCAACTGAAGAATGGTTTGCTTCAGATACTCAACGCTTTCCTCAGTGGTGAAAAGCACATCGAAGTTGTCAGAAATCTGTTCCCAGGCTTCCGAGAACTCTTCCATTGAATCAACATTGGTAAGAGCATCAAGAAGTGTTTTGACGAGAGTTTGATGGGCTTCGATACTTTGTTGCTGCTCTTGCTCGAGTTGGTCGCATAGTGACATTAGCTCATCGACTTTCGCCACAATGCGCTTTTGTTCTTCTAGAGGCGGTAAGATGAAATCTAGTTGATAAGCTTCTTTTCTACTTAAGCCTGGCTTTATTCCTTTTCCTAGCTCATCTAACCTCAACGTTTGCAGTAGCACGAAGCAAAATTCGAGATTAATGCTCTCTGGTGGGACAATACTATACGCCACATCAGTAACCCAGCATCCAGCTCTATCGCACAAATTCAAGGCACCTGCAGACCCCTTTCTGCCAACAACTATACACGGGTCTATGATTACACATTCATTGTGTGTTCCTACAATGCCGTTGGAACCAAAGACAGGATATTCGCCAGTATTACTTCTTTTGGCTTTAGGAAGATTCTTTCCGTAATCGAGAGACAAGATATCTCCAAATTTACACTTATCCCACCCAGAATTGCTATTTTCCGAAAAGCTACCATTAACGGCCAAATCAAGAATCAACTCTCTGAGCTTCTTAATTCCATATAACTCAATCTTGTTGCTGCTTCCACGACCTGTAGTTCTTTTCTTCAGAATAGCTGATGACCAGATATCCAGATTGTCAGTGATCACATCAGTCATGTTACTGCTCTCTGGTCAGTGCATCTGAAAGGATAGATTTAAGTTGGTCTCTCAAAACCTGAATCTCTTGTTGCTGTTGCTCGTACTTGGCAAGCAGTTCATCTGGATCTAAATTCTCAATCTCTTCAACATGTGGATTCTTGATGTCAAAGTTGTAGTTACGCTTTGCCAACTCATCGGCTGAAACTTTCCAGGCAAACTGATTTTCTTCTCTGCTGGCGAAGTTGTCTTCTTCTGCACCCCACCAATCAATCTCGGTCTGAAACTCTTCAAAGCGCATTGGTTTAGTCTTGTTGTAACTCTTTACACCTTCAGGATACTGATGCTCGTAGTACCAGACATACTCTGTAGGTATGCCTTTGGTGAAGAACAACAAGTTGGTCTTGATGCCTGTGTAGGGATTGAATACACCATTGGGCAGTCTGACAATTGTGTGCAGGTTGCACTCTTCCAAGAGCATTTGCTTGAGTCTGGTCTTTGTGCCTTCACCAAACAGAAAGCCATCAGGCAGTACCACCGCTGCACGACCGTTTTGCTTGAGCAACTTAATCAACAAAGCCATGAACAAGTCAGCAGTTTCCCTTGTCCTCAGATTGGCCGGAAAGTTGTTCTCTATACCATCTTCTTCAGTACCGCCAAAGGGAGGGTTGGTGATGATACAGTGAACGCGGTCTCTCTCACCATAGTCTTTATATGGTCGACTCAAGGTATTGTCGTGCTGAATGTTGGTGGGCACATCAATTCCGTGCAAGATCATATTCGTAGTGCAGAGCATGTGAGGTAGAGCTTTCTTCTCCACACCGAAGATAGAGGATTGCAGAATGGCTTCGTCTGCCTGAGTCTTGACGTACTTCTCCCGTTTGTGGTCAATGGTGCAAGCCAAGAAGCCACCTGTACCGCATGCAGGGTCCAATACCTTCTCTTCAAGCTTTGGGTCAACTCTGTCCACCATGAACTTGGTCACAGCTCTGGGGGTGTAGAATTCGCCTGAATTACCGGCACTCTGCAAGTCTTTGAGGATTTGTTCGTAGATGCTGCCGAAGGTGTGGCGGTCTTGGGTGTTGTTGAAGTCAATCTCACAGATTTTGTTGATGACCTGTCGGATTAGCGTGCCGTTCTTCATGTAGTTGTAGGCATCTTCAAACACCGTTCTGACTACTTGGGCACGCTTACCAGCTGGCCCATCTGTAGGGAGTTTTTCTTTCAGGGTTGGGAACAGCTCATTGTTCACAAAGTCTGACAAGGTATCACTGGTGATGCCTTCTGGATCAGCGGCCCAATTACGCCAACGGAGATTCTCCGGGATAGGTGACTTGTACTCATCCTCTTCCAGCAATTCAATCTCTGCTTCTCTGTCATCCAGGATTTTCAGAAAAAACATCCATACCAACTGACTGATACGCTGAGCATCTCCGTCAACACCGGCATCCTTTCTCATGATGTCTTGAATGGATTTAATAGTTCCTGAAACATTGCTCATGCTGATTTGTCCTGCTCAAATAGTGCCGCTTCCAATTCCTGGACTGCGGCTTCGTATTGGGATTTGCCACCAAATATATTGTTGATGATTTCCATGGGGGTGCCGATCTCGTCAAAGGGTTTTAGTTTGAGTACCTTGGCACTCTCAAGACTTTCGATACCTTCGTCAGAGTATTTGTCCAATAGACTGTTTAGAACCGCTCTGGCTTGGTTACCGTACTTCACAAAGTAATTACGTTTCTTGAGGTTGTTGGCTCTCTCTTGTCGAGTGAGGGGTGGTTGGCCAAATGCTATGTGACAGATTAGATCAAACTCACTGTAGTCAGATCCGATTGCTTGCGCCAAGTTCTCAATCAGTATGCCGTGTTCTTCCAACTCATCCAGAATTACCTGTTTCTTTTTCTCACCATTCCAGCGACTCAAGAAGTCATCCAGAGAGGCATACTCAGAAGTAATTTGTTTGCGCGTGAAATCCTTGTAAGACTCCGTGATTAGCTCACCTTCAGGTCCGATGTATTCGATGCGCTCATTAATGATTTTAGCATCCACACCACTTACACGGACTTTGTATATACCAGGCGGGTCTTCTATTCCGGGATCATCGGGGTCATCATCACCGCCGTCTGGTGGATCAGGCGGTACAGGAGGATCATCTGGGCCGGGTTCAAAGATTACAGCTGGTTCACCATCAAAGTCAGGGTCTCTGAATAGCTCAGTGGCTTTCTTGAAATCCATGATGGTGAAGAACCATTTGCCGTTATCTTCATCAATGCGTGTACCACGACCTATGATCTGCTTGAAACTGGTCATGGATGTGATGTTCTTGTCTAGGACAATCAACTTACAAGTTTTGGCATCAACACCCGTGGACAGTAACTCTGATGTGGTGGCAATGACAGGAAATTTACTTTCAGGATCGATGAAGCTGTCCAATTCTGCCTTACCCTCAACACTGTCACCAGTGATCCGCATGACATACTTAGGATTGTCTTTAGCTAAATCACCTGCGGCATTGACGATGGCTTGTCGCATCCTCTCTGCGTGGTCTATGTCTTCACAGAAGATAATGGTCTTAGAGAATGGATCTGTGGCATTCAGGTATTTCATGACGCGCTTAGCCACGAGCTTCGTGCGTTGGTTCAAAACCAGTATGCGGTCCATGTCGAGTTGGTTGTAAACACGTTGATCGATCTCTAAGCCAAGGTCGTCTTTCATTCCAGGTGGCGGTGTCCATCCTTGTACGTCACGGTCAATGTCTATTCGAACCACCTTGTAAGGAGCTAAGAAGCCATCTTCAATCCCTTGTTTAAGACTGTACGTGTAGACAGCATCGCCAAAGTAAGTTGTACTCGACACATACTTTGTTTCTTTGGGCGTGGCTGTCAGACCTAACTGGATGGCTCCGTCAAAGTATTCGAGTATTTCTTTCCAGGCAGAATCGTCAGCGGCACTTCCACGATGACACTCATCAATCACAATCAAGTCAAAGAAGTCTCGAGATACAGATTTGAATATCTTCTGCTCCTCATCGGGACCAGTGATCGCTTGGTAGAGGCCTAAATGGATTTCGTAGGATGGATCAATCTTACGGTTCTTAATCTTGGTCATGACCTGTCCAAACGGTTTAAAGTCATTCACCAATGTCTGGTCAACTAAGATGTTTCTGTCTGCCAAGAACAGTATGCGTTTGACGGCCTTAGCTTTCCACAGTCTCCAGATGATTTGGAACGTGGTGTAGGTCTTTCCTGTACCGGTGGCCATGACCAACAGAACACGCTTTTCACCTCTGGCCACTGCTTCTATGGTCTGATTGATGGCCTCCACTTGGTAATAGCGAGGTTCTTTGCCACTACCATCTGTATGGTAGGGCTGAATAACTAAACCTTCGTTCTCATCCTTGATGCCTCTGAAATCCTTGTAACGCTTCCAGAGCACATCAGGCGGTGGGAACTGCTCTAGAGGGAACTCTGTCTCAATATCTTCACCGGGCTTGGCTTGTTTGTTGTGAGATGCAAAGCCATCACCGTTGGAGCTGAAGGCACTGGGTACATCAAGAAGTTCAGCATAACCTAATGCTTGTTGCATTCCGTGACTAATTGAGACGTTATTATCTTTGGCCTCTACAACAGCTAGAGGTACGCCTCGTTCCTTCTGAAGCACGTAGTCAGCGAACTTCTTCTTTTTCTTGTTGCGGGAAGACATGTTGCCCCTAACTATCACAGGGCCTGGAGTTAGGGTCACTTCACGACGAATTTGGGACATTTCATCCCAACCAGCATCCACAATGGCCGGAGTGATGAATTTGGCTTTGATGTCAGATTCGCTAAGTTCCTTTTTCTCTTTACTGTCCATATTTGCCCAATGTTCAATAGTTGAAGTGAGTTAAATTTGTTTAGATTACAACAACTTGTTAAATATATCAGAACAATAGACAGGAGTGTACAAATGAGACAACAATTACTGATGCGCCACCTTGATTCAGTATCAATGAGAATTGATGCTTCGATCGCTGAACTGAATCACCTCAAATCAACAATTCAATGGCTAAAATCTGAAATACCTGAGAGCTTTAAACCTAAGATAGAAGCGAATCCAGCCATTGAAACCAGATCTAATGACGACTTTCCGGACAGGCCAACAGACCTAATTAGAATCAAAGAAGTAATGAAAATGACTGGCTTGAGTAGGTCAACGATCTACAAGTATGTTAACGATTCTATATTTCCCGAGCCTGTAAATTTGGGTGCACGGTCTGTAGCTTGGCGGCGTGGTCATATTCATGATTGGATAAAAGATCGATGCTGATTAAATAATATTTCGATGATCTTGGATATACGATTCCTACTATCCTCAACCATCTAAGATAAAAAGTATTATTTTAATTACTTGAGCGATGCAGGAATTCTGCCATGCCATCAGCAGGGTTGATGCCTCCATCATGGATAGTATTCAGAGCCTCTGGTGAAACATCAGTGCTTGGCCATACAGCATTATGAATGAAGCGATCTAGATCCAAGTCATTTAAAGCGTGCCAGAAATCGTTTCGTTTTGAATCATCTACAATGCCATTACACCAAAAGCTAAATGTACTTGCTAAAATATCACCAATTTGTACCCTAGTATCATCAACTGAATCAGTCATAACAACATCCAGCACTGGTAGTGGTAATGTGAACTTTCTACGATCATAACCGAGTTCAACTTTTTCCTGACTCTTGTCCATTAATCTCTCAAGAAAATCTCTCTCTTGAATAATTGGTTTAGATGTATCGTGAACAACTACAAAATCTTCATTAAGACGGTTTCCCCAGACAGTACAATGTTCAACAAAGGCAGGAATTGCTGGATCAATCGAGTTAAAATTTAGTGGCGCTAAAATATCATCAATCATCATTCTAGACATTAGAACTGGTGACCAACTTTCAGCATAACTACTGTCTTTACAATTTTCGACAAGCAGCTCGACTGATCTGTAAAACTTCCTAATAGACTTTTCATCTTGATTACGAATTAAGGCAACGAAATTACGCAATACCACCTTCGTTCTACCCTCGCCACAAAATGTCGACATACAATAGAAATGTAGGTTAGAAGTAGCAATATTTCCGCCATTCTCATATATGTCGACACCGAAATCATTTGCTACCGTTTCAATTAGAAGGTCTACAATTTTACTAACTATCATGTAACGTTTATGAATAAAAGTGACGCAAATTGACTCTTGTTCAAGTAGTTCTGAAGCTAATACATTTAGAATCCGATCTCTGCCTGACTTCCTTTTCTTCAAATTAGTAAATTTAGCTTCACGTGATTGATGAGATCTTAACTCCTCAACTACCGAATCAGCTTTTTCTTGCGAGATCTGTACTGATGCTAGAGTAAATACTGGTTGGTCCTGGTTAATTAAGTCAGCACCAGTATTTCCAGATTCGTCAAATGCAATTTCTGTCATACATATGTCTCTAGTAAATGATTATGACTTGAGTTTTGATATGATATATGAGATCGCTATCGCTGATAATTCTAGAAAGAATTCTGCTTCAGCTTTCGTTAATTTCATTGAACTGGTGCCCCCATGCCTAACGAAATCCATATTACTTGCTATACCATATACTTGTGAAATCAGCCTCTCAATATCCTTATCTAATTGAGCGTTTTTAATTAACTTGCCAAGAGACTCATTAGGCCGGTTCATTAAAATCATTAACGTAGACTCTATAGAATTTACAGATTCTTTTATTGCATTTTCAAAATCAGGTGTTGTGGTATATACAAAATTTTTTGCTTTAAGCCATTGTATTCTGACTGGGCCTAATTCATCTTGCAGCGCATCGTTGGCCTTTGACCAGTTTCTAGATGTAGAGCCATTCTTTTGAATTCTTTTCAACTCCAGCAGAATGTCTGCGTAAATTTCACGAACATATGCTCTTCTTGACGCGTATGTATCAAGCTCATGCAATTTACAATATGACCAAAATACCTCTAACGACTTATGTGGGTTTGGATTCTCATAGTTAGAATCCTCTAGTTCAAAATAAACCTCATTATACAAATTAGTATATTCATATGGCTGTGTCTCAGTGCGACCATCTGTGACATAAGCTATCATCAAAGATTGTAGGGATTCAATTTTAGATTCGGTATTTTTAGCAGCTTTGCTATCCATGTATCTGCCTGCTGTTTAACTAAGAATAACCATCCTAACATCAGTCGAATATCAATCCAATTACGGCTTTCTGGGTATCTTATATGGATATACCCATAAACACAGGAGGAAACTATGTCCAAGCAAATCATACTCAAATCAAGCTGCAAGAAACTCTCGATGCAGTCCAAACATCCCCTCACCTACAATGTCGCAATCGACTCCGGCCACTATCACTTCCGCATCAGCCACAACAAAGGCGGTCACTTCAGCTCTGAATGGATCAGCCTTGACGACGCTCTGGAAGCTATGCCTGAGGATGAAGTCTTCCCTGCATCAGTTCTGGCGCCACTCTATGCTTCATCCAACTCGAACAACCCAGGTTTTCTCTGCGCAGCTTTGCTCAAGGAAGGACTGGTTGAAAGTGTTGATGGTTCTTCTCGCATCCACCGTCTGGGTGATCTCGCACAGTTCGATAAGCGGATGTCTAAGCTCATCAAAGACAAAGTCTCATTGCCCGATGAGGTCGCAGAGGTGGAAGCCAAGAAAGAGAAACAGCGGAAGGCTCTGGAAGCTAAGCTCAAGAAGCAACGAGCGGCCAACGCAAAAAAGCCTACCAAGAAAACCACCAGAGCTAAGTCATAGCATCACGTTTTAACCACTTCACATAACACAAAAGGTCCCTTTAGCGATATGCGATCTCGGTCGCAGGCATCGCTATGGGATTGATAAGGAGCAATCTAATGTTAACCAATCGATACGTTGCATACTTTCGAGTAAGCACACAAAAACAAGGTCGCAGTGGTCTGGGTCTCGAAGCCCAGCAACAAGCGGTCAAAGATTTCCTGAATCTATACGGCGGTGAAGTCATCGCTGAATTCCAGGAAGTCGAGTCAGGAAAACGCACTGACCGACCTGAGTTCATCAAAGCAGCTGACTATGCCGAATTGTCCAACGCCACATTGTTGGTCGCGAAGCTAGACAGGCTGTCCAGGGACTTGCATTTCGTGACGTCACTTCAGAAACGAGGCATAGCGTTCAAGCTTTGTGACTTGCCTGAGGTCGATGCGTTGACCATTCACATACTGGCCGCAATGGCCGAGCATGAAGCCCGCATGATAAGCACCCGAACCAAAGTCGCAATGGCTCAGGCGAAGGAACGAGGCATAGTTTTGGGAAATCCATTCTTGGATGTGCAACGCAACCGGGATGTATCAGCTGCTAACAATGCGAGGTCAGAATCTCAGGCTGAATGGAAGCGGAAGATCCTCAAGGTTATCCAGCACATTCAAGATGAAGGTCATAGCAGTTGTCAATCAATTGCTGATGCGCTGAACCATAGAGGACTCAGGACCCAACGAGGCAAAGAGTTTTCCGTGGCGACTTTAAGCAAGCTGTTGAGGCATAAGTCATGACGATTAGTGCAGTGATCATCGTGATCATCATCGCGTTGTCCAGTTCCAGGAAGGCTCTGAATTTCCTTATCGTAGGACTGCTCGGCTGGTCATTTCCACTTCATTTTCTGACCGCCGTTCTGATCATGGGAGTCGTGTACTACCTATACAGGCTCCTAATCGGCCGGTTCAGTTGGCTTAAGCGTTTCTTTTAATTTACTAATCAGGAGATAACTATCATGAATGATCCACGCTTGTTGGAGGTCGGCGCTCGTCTCGAAGAAAGTGTAAAGAGGCATAGTGCCGGACTGACTAATCAGGAAATGTTCGATCTATATGAACAACTATGCATCAGCATTCTAGATTCACAATGGATGGATTTCCCTGACGGTGAACTCGAGTCATACTTGCGAGAGTTTCTGGCCAGAAAAGAGAAGGAGCTAGGGTTACCCAGAAAGTAACCCATTGGCTGAATCTAGTCGATTGCCATGAACCTTATGGTCTCAACCGGGTCGTCAAGAGCGTCGAATTGTTTTGGTTCATTTTTTGTAGTTTGGTTTTCAAAAACTGAAAAGAAAAAGAGCTGTGAAATGATTTGACGCACTTGACGACTTGACGCCACGGATAGCTAAAATTAGATTTAGCCGTGCTTCTTGGTCTGATTTGGCGTCGAGTCGACAGGTTCGACGAGTGGACACTTGCATTTTCTATATTTTCAATCAAATCAGTACTTTAGCTTGACATGAAAAAAATATTCTGTACCATTGTACCTAGACATTGTGTCTATTAACTGTGGTGGTTTATTACACAGTTGAATTGCACCTTTTTAGACGTCTATCTGGTTACAACAACTCCGTATTTGGGCTAACGCCTCTGTTCACACCGCATCAGCGGAACAATTCATAACTGTTAATCACCGCATACATTAACTTGTGCGGAGAACTATATTGCTAACTCAAATATCGAGCATAGCTCTGCACACAATCGAGCGGAGATTCATATGCTTGACTGTTAGTTTGCACCGAAAATTGATCCACTTCCAGCCCGATTTGCATTGAAAATTGATCCACCCCTAAATAGAAACCTGCGCCATGAACGCAGGAGTATTAGGAGTGATCGATATGTCATTATTACGCGTGATCCGACGTTGGTATTTTCGCGATGAGTTATCCCAACGAGAGATAGCCAAGCGTACCGGGATATCCCGCAATACGATACGTAAATACATCAACAATCAAGATGTTGAGCCCAAGTATCCGTGTCGTAAATCCATAAAAAAGCTCGATGAGTATACTGAGCTATTATCCATCTGGTTAGCACGAGAAGCGAAGCGACGACGTAAACAACGCAAGACCGTTAAACAACTCTATCAGGAGCTAATAAAACTCGGCTACACCGGTTCCTATGATCGCGTTGCAGCCTTTGCCAGAGACTGGCGTCAACTACAAAAGGATGCTGCTAGCCACAAGGGAACTTATGTACCCTTGGCGTTTGAGCCGGGTGAAGCATTCCAGTTTGATTGGGGTGAACACTGGCTCCATGTGGGTGGTCGTTCCATGAAGCTGCAGTTAGCCCACTTCAAACTCTGTTATTCACGCGCCTCTTATATTCGTGCGTATTTAACTCAAACTCATGAGATGTTATTTGATGCTCACAAGCAGGCCTTCAGAGTGTTCGGAGGAGTCCCTGAGCGGGGTATCTACGATAATATGAAGACAGCCGTGGATAAGGTGGCTAAGGGTAAAAAGCGATATGTAAACCGTCGCTTTGAAGCCATGGCAAGCCATTATCTGTTCGACACAGACTTCTGTAATACGGCTTCAGGATGGGAGAAGGGTCAGGTCGAGCGTCTGGTGCGCTCAGGACGTGATGAGCTACTGAACAAGGCTCCTCGGTTTGCAACCCTTGATGAGCTCAATGAGTGGTTAGAAGCGCGTTGCATCCAGCTCTGGAGTCAGACCAAACATCCTGAGTATCCTGGTGAAGTGGAGCGTTACTGGCGACAAGAGCGACAGAAACTAATGAAGATAACCGCTCCCTTCGATGGCTTCATCGAGCAACGCAAGAAGGTCTCGTCTACCTGTCTGGTTACCTTCGAGCGAAGCCGTTATAGCGTACCTGCCAGTTTTGCTAATCGGACGGTTAGCTTGAGGATATATCCAGATAAGTTAGAGTTCATTGCTGAGGAGCGTTGCATCGCTACTCATCAGCGTTCCTTCGTCAGGGACCATGGCGTACGCGGTAAAACCCATTATGACTGGCGGCACTATTTGCTGGTGGCTCAGCGCAAACCTGGCTCACTGCGCAATGGTGCTCCCTTTAAAGAGATGCCCGATGGCTTTAGAGAGTTGCAGCGTCAACTGATGAAGCGTGAAGGCGGTGACCGAGAGATGGTTGATATCCTCGCGTTGGTGTTGCACTACGATGAGCAAGTCGTTGAGGAAGCGATTAACCAATCACTTCGAACGGGCTATACCTCTAAGCAGCATGTAATGAACTGCCTAGGGCGCTTATCAGATAGACCACATCCAGAGCCTGCCCATATTGATACGCATCTGCGCTTGACTGTCGAGCCTGAAGCCAACACTCAACGCTATGACCAACTACAAGGAGGACGTCGTGCACATTGAAGCCTTGTTAACCACATTTAAATCACTGAAGTGTCATGGCATGAGGGCTGCCGTTGAGGACTTACACCGCCAAAACGCCCCGGGATATCATCAGGTATTGCCTGTGCTTGAGACATTGCTTAAAGCGGAAGTATCTGACCGTGAAGTACGCTCCATAGCCTATCAGATGAAGCTGGCGAAGTTCCCTGCCTATCGAGATTTGTATAGTTTTGACTTTAATGAGTCTCCGGTGGATGAGACCCTGATCAGAGGATTGCATCGAGGTGAGTTTATTGATGCGTCACAGAACATCGTGTTTGTAGGCGGACCTGGTACAGGCAAAACTCATCTAGCGACTGCGCTGGGAGTGCAGGCTGTCCAACATGAACATAAACGCGTCAGGTTCTTGTCAACGATTGAACTGATCAATGCGCTAGAGCTTGAGAAACAAGAAGGTAAAGCAGGCAGACTAGCTAACCGACTCACCCATACAGATGTGATTATCCTGGATGAGCTTGGATATGTCCCGTTCAGTCAGGTCGGAGGTACCTTGCTCTTCCATCTCATGAGTAAACTGTATGAGAAAACGAGTGTCGTTATTACAACGAATCTAAATTTCTCTGAATGGTCAAAAGTGTTTGGTGATGCAAAGATGACGACAGCACTCTTAGATCGTCTGACTCATCATTGTCATATCATTGAAACTGGGAATGATAGTTATCGTTTTAAAGAATCTTCAGGAGGGAAAAAGAATCAGAAAAAATAAAGACTTTTTAAATTAAATTTGGCCATAATAGGCCATCATGGGTGGATCAATTTTCAATGCAAAACCCGGATCAGTTTTGAATGCAATTTAACACTTCAAGCTCTTTTAGTCGCTTTACATCAGATGCTTCCATGCCACCATACTTGGAACGCCACTTATACAGTGTGCTTTGACCTATGCCATGTTTACGACAGAGATCGGGTACTGAAATACCTGACTCTGCTTCTTTTAATATCCCGATTATTTGGGATTCGTTTAATCGCTTTTTCATCGTAAAAACTCCTATGGTTCAAGTATAGAAATTTCTACGTCTGAGTTGTACTAGTTTAGGGGATGCTTACACTTCCATGGGGAAATATTCTTAGAGGGAATATAGCACAGGCTTGTTCAGAATCAGAATTCAGTAGTCAGATTGGATGTTCCTAGGAAGTATTTGATGACGTTTGTATATGTTCATCAGTGAACTATGGATTTCTGGACGTTTACTTGTCAATACCGTTGTGGACACGGCAGAATTTTACTTAGATATTTCAACCTTGAGAATTCTCTGTATCTCTGTAAGTTGGACAATGCGTTCGCGCATAAACCTTGTGAGTGAATTGATACGACTTACATTATCGACATATTCATTAAGAAACTGCGTATTCCCAGTCATCTTTTCGATATCACATTCCGGAACCCAATGAAACTGATCACCGCTAAGCCCTCCCCAATTTCTATCTTCAGGTGAGGTAATAGCCATGCGACGGACGACAATCAGTTCAGGAAATCTACTGTGTAGTCTAAATAACTCATTGATTGCCTCTTGATAGAATCCCCGACCACGTTCACGAATCAGTAAATATGATCTTAGATTCGCCTTTAAAATTGCATCCTGCAAAATATCGAACCGACCTGTTTCCAGCAGTTCATCAAGTATGGGCAATTCGTCTGACGGTCTACTGTATGAGTGTGAACCAGAAACATTAGCGCATTCTCTCCTTGTTAATTGTCGGATTGGCTCTTGAGAAAATAACACTGGGTTGGCACCGACAAGCACCTCAGCTCGCTTAAGGATAGCGTCAATCTCTTTAGTTTGCGTGCTTAGGAGTGACTGAGTTTCTTCAAGCATGCGTTGCATGATCAACTGCTCTTCGTTGCTCTGTTTTCGCTCCTCATACCACTGCTGAACCTGCATCCCCAGGAAGATACCCACGATCACCACGATGACATCCAGTCCGACGGCGAACCAGTTCTGCTCTTTGATGTGTTGCATGACGCGTCTGAGTATCATTTGAATGTCCTTATTGGGAGAGTTGTGAGGAATATATCACAGACTTGTCAGGAAACAGAATCGAGAACTAAGTCGGCATCCCATCTGTAAGTAATTGGGAGGGTCAGGGAGGGGCCACCATTTCTCCCCTTCGAGTTTCATCGTCCTATATCATCAGAAAGCCACTCCTGGAGCCAGTTTTGGCCAAATTGTCAGGGGTGACATTTCAGAAAATGTGTAACTAATGTAATCGGAATGAAATGTAACCTATGTATCCGAATGCTCATTATTCAATTTTTATTAATTAATACTAATTTACAGGGCACTTTAATTCTGAATTGTTCAAATTAGGAAATTGGGCAAGCTTATCTGCATCTTTAACAGGCTCAAACCAACCTTCCATATTCATACATGAGTATACTGAGTCCATTCTCGGGACATTTAGTTGTCTAAATATATGTTTTCTTCCTTGCATCATTGGAGTTAAATATAGAAATGCCAAATGATCGAGAGTTCTCGCCATTCTCAGAGGGCCTGCATCTAATGGGAAGAAGTTTAGATCAATGGCTAACTCAGCAACGATTTCTTTAGCTTCATTATCATCAGCAGCCAAGTAAGTGATCACTGGCTCTCCATATTTAAGGGGATTTCTTACAGTAGGTGCCCCTGCAAATGGTGTTTTAACTATTCTTGCTTCAGGTGCCCATTTCTGAATTAGCTCTGATGTTGAGGTCTCAACAGCCATTTCTGGATAACCATCTTCTCCCTGGCGATCACCAGTGGTGATATCAATAATAATCTTGCCAGATAAATCACCTAATGTTGGAATAAGGCTTTCAACAGCATGCCATGGAACTGCAAGTATGATTATTTCAGCTTGTTGTGCAGCAGCTTTTTGAGTTGTGGAGCGTGCATTTGTTCCCGTTTGATTGACTAGTTCTCTAACCTTATCTTTTGAGGGGTCACGACTACCGTAAATTACCGTATGCTTCGCCGTTGCTAGATTAATACCCAAAGCGCTTCCCATATTCCCGGTACCAATCACAGCAATCTTATATCTTTCTTCAGCGTAATTTGCTGACGTGAGAAATATTACTACAAGCAATACAGACTGAAATATTAGATATTTTTTCATTACTGATCCCTAAGAGCTAATGTTTAACAGAATATATCACAGGCTTGTCTGGAATCAGAATCGAGAAGTTATTCGACACCCCTCTGTAAGTCATTGGGAGAGTCAGGGAGGGGCAAGGATCATTTCTCCGAGAGCTTTATATAATTTATCCTCAGGGCAGACATTAATTTCCATGCTATATTGAAGCCCTATTATCAACGACTTTTGGCAATACTCGATTTTGTTATATAGTCTTTAAGTGCTCTTCAATCATATTATTCAAAGAGCGCGCCTCTGATACTAGATTTTCCATTTCGTATACTTGTCCCTCGAGAGTAAACATTTTCGCTCTTAAGACATTTATTACAAAGTAATTGCTTTTGTAAGCATCCAAGGACTTGGTAGGCTTAACATAGTCACTGATATTTCTTCGAAACGCCAATAATTCATCACTCAATCCTTCTGCATACCCTTGAGGTGCATAATCAAATTCTAGGAGATATGGCGCGACAATACTTCTTGTGTAGTCTCTATCTGCTGAAAACCACCCTTCTATTTCCGTGTGATAGTAATTAACGATTCCTTGAGATAATGTATCGTTCTCAATGAGGGTAAATCGACCAGATGTCTGCAGATCATTAAACGTTGTTGTATTCTGTTTTATATATCCAATCAATAATATTGTCTTAAACTTTTCATCGAATTCGGCTTTTGTTGCTACAACCTTCTCAGCGAGCACATCTAAACAATAAATATAATCCGCTATCATATTATTTTTGCGGTTTATCTCTGCAGTCATTTGTTCAATGTCTAAACGTAAATCATGTTGCAGCCTTTGCAGAATAACCTTCTCTTCAATTCTATTCTGTCTCGACTCATTCCACTCAGTAACCTGCATCCCCAGAAAGATACCCACGATGACCACGATGACGTCCAGTCCAACGGCGAACCAGTTCTGCTCTTTGATGTGTTGCATGAAGCGTCTCAGTATCATATCTATCTTTATCCTAATAGTTATTTAATTATTATTTTTATCTAGTTCAGCTTTGACCATATCCCTTAACTCTTTAGTCCTTTCGCGCATTCGCTCATAGAGCACAGCTTTACTCTTCTGCATTCGCGAAATCATATGTAGCTTTCTATGTATTAATGGATTATCAGTAAGATCTTCGTTTGTTGTAAGCAACTGCCCCGTCTCTGGATAAATCGAGATATGCTCTAATAGGTCTTCTACTGAGTTTCGATACAAAACATTGGCATTTGTTGCTTCTGTACTCGATACCTGCTCATATCTTAGGGAGTTGTTAGTTATCGCCTGCCTCACAGTACTTGATTGAAACACCGACAAATGATTGGAATCTAATATCTGTCTGACTGTAGTCATGTCATGACTTAATGACTCACCATCGAATGCAGCATTAAATAATGACTCAAATTCGCTGCGATTCTTATCAGTAAGATTTTTATCAATCAGCACCTTAATCGCAGCCTGAACGCTTTTTGCTGAAGTATTCATTGCTTCGATTTCCTGTGATTGCCTGTCATAAGAACGGCTCATATCATCATACAAACGAGTCAAATATTCTTGTTCTAATTTCTCGTCACTGGCTTCAATCTGCCAATCGTTTACCTGTAATGCTAATAGGATGCCAATCACAACAAGTAGTATTTCACCAATAGCATAGTAAGAGTACTTTCCCAGATGACCTTCATCCAGTAGCTTGTATCGAATTTTTCTGAAGAACCTGAACATGTTAGTCCTTATATATCTTCAATTGAATTGAACAAGAATATCATTTCATTTCACTAAAGGCTCCTTTAGAGGTATACAAAGTTGGATATCTGCCACCACATTCCCCCACCCGTTCAGAATGGTTTCGCAGTTTGGAAATTAAAAGCCTAACAAATCATCGGCTTTCAGTGCGGTAGTTTCAGATTAGTTCGGAAAATTTCGGAATAGGTTCGTAAAACGCTATCTAGAACGGCCAACATCATTTTCCTAAGATAAGCATCGAACGTGAACTTAGCAAATCAACTGGAAATAAGTTCATTGGTGATAAGCTCATCCAGTTCACGAAGAATCCTAACAATCGATTTGTAAGACCTTGAAGAGGTCTGTTCACTTCTCATCGATTGATCTAATAACCGCAAAAAATGAGGATTCGATCTTACATCAAATTCAATTGGATACTCCTCTATATCCAATCCTTCTTCATTAATCTCTGGCACTGGGTCCTGCAGCAGATATGGAAGTTCTCTTTCTGCAACTTTTTGTAGTTCAATAAATGATAGCTTTATGAACTCTGCTCTCCTAGGAATATCAAACTCATACGATTTTGTTAGAAGTCTCCTTAATTCTGAATTTGATATTTTATTGATACCAGATGACTTGATACTTTCATATGCACCATCATTAAGCTGGAATCCATTGGGCCATTTCAACCAAAAGAAATGCCCTCTGAATTGGTCAGTATCGATATCTTTGCCTTCAATCATATCTGAAAAATATTGGATGGCTTCACGCTTCCTCTGATTTCTAGAATTTAATAAATGATCTTCGAAATATTCAATATCACTTTGAATTGCTTGTTGTAACTCAATCAATACAGTTTGCTCGAATTCATTCTCTTTTTGAGCCTCATACCATTGCTGGACCTGCATCCCCAGAAAGATACCCACTATCACAACGATAACGTCTAGTCCGACGGCGAACCAATTCTGGTCTTTCACGTGTTGCATGAAGCGTCTGAGTATCATTGATTATCACCTAGGAATTGATCTATTTGTTCAATCATAAGTTCTATTTGCCTGTCTGAAGATTTGTGACGAAATACGATATTCTGCAAACTCGCGATGAATTTAGAGTCTCCACGCAAGGCATCAATATCAAGAATGTATGGAACCACTGGGTCTCCACTAACCTCGCCCGCAACTCTTGTTGTTAACACACTTAAAGAAGCATCGACTGACAACTTAATATGATCATAGACTTGAAGCCGAAAACTCATTTCATCTATAAATTCTATTAATCGTTTACGTGTACCCTCATTAGATGTTGGAATAGAAACCTGCCTATCCAATAATAAACCGAAATTACCAAGTTTGGTTCTTGGAAAAGGTAACTGATAAATAACTAATATCCCATCCTCAACACTTTGGCGGTTTTCATCAGTAATTTGCCCTCCAGCTAAAGCTGACAAAGCAGCAAGTCCATTATTCAAATGCCACTTGTGAGCCTCCTGTGCCCCTAGCAGTGAAGACTTGATTAGAAGCAAATCATCGTTCAGTTGGGATAAAAAAATTGTGTCATTCTCAAGTTGCTTACGACCATCACTCCACTCAGTAACCTGCATGCCCAGGAAGATACCCACAATGACCACGACCACGTCTAGTCCAACGGCGAACCAATTCTGGTCTTTCACGTGTTGCATGAAGCGTCTGAGTATCATCTTTTTGTCCTTATGGAGAGAATTCTAGCTTGTTATGATTATTTATACTAAGTTCTCCTATTAGTTTCAGGTTTTCTTGCCGTAGCTCTTTTAGCAATAGATTAAAAGTTCCTGTCTTAAGTCGACGCTCAAATAGAAGTTGTTGAAACTTTACTGTATTCAGTTGTTCATCTAGAACTTCAGGCAAAAGAAATACGGGTGCTAATGCATCGGCACTCGCTTCTTGTAGAGCATTAATATTATGCATCCCTACTTCGCGTAAATAAGGCCTAACTTTATGATGAACAATGTATTCGTACTCCAGAAAAATATCTCTTACCTGGTCTTCCTTTAAAAAATAGTTCTGAAGAATCTCACGTGTATATTCGCTTTTTAAGTTGCTTACGGCTTCAGAGTGATTGCGTTGTACTATTGGTCGAAAATCAGATGAATAACGAATCAGGCCGGCAGATTGATAATCTAATGCTTTATCAGCATCAAGTGCTCTAGCAAGCATACTGTCTGCAACTTCTAATTGATCGGTTAGTTGAATCAGTGCTCGGTTAATGTGAACGGTATCCAAACGTAAATCTTCCACGATATTTTTAACCAGATGAGCGTCTCTCTGCACGCTCTTTCTGTCTTCATACCACTGCTGGACCTGCATCCCCAGAAAGATACCCACGATAACCACGATGACGTCCAGTCCAACGGCAAACCAGTTCTGCTCTTTCACGTGTTGCATGAATCGCCTGAGTATCATTTGAATGTCCTTATTTAGGGAGTTGAGAAGAATATATCATAGGCTTGTCTGGAAACAGAATCGTAAAGTCATTAGGCATGCGTCTGTAAGCAATCCGGAGTACCAGGGAGGGGCCATCATCATTTCTTAAAGACAATAATCAAACTATGGAACCACGGATGCCACTTTGAAGTAGGATTTGGGTGAGCATCTATAAGTCATGTGGTGGGTTTAGTCTGATTGTAAAGAATCATTACCTGACTAAAAATATATTGAGTAAGGGTTGAAATAAGACGACCGGTCATATATATTATATTGTATTGATGATAAGAGGCTAAAACAATGGGCAGAAAAGGCCACTGCAGAGAACACATGTTAGAGTCAGGATTAACTGTGATGTTTACTCATGGATATAACGGCACTGGTGTGAAAGATATAGTAGATGCTGCAGGAGTACCCAAAGGCTCGTTTTATAATCATTTCAAGAGCAAACAGGCGTTTGTAGTTGAAGCTATCACATTATTAGCAGATAGAGATCTTAGTCAAAGCAAGGCGTTATTAACTGATGCCAGCAAATCTCCCAGAGAACGATTACTCACCTGGTTCGATGCTTCTAATGATGAGATGGTGAAAAGCAATTATGAAGGTGGATGCATGATCGGAAATCTCTGCTTAGAGATGGCTGATTCTGATGAAGAAATACGAGAGACCATCAATAACATCATGTCACGATTTGTTCGGCTGATCGCTTCTTGTCTTGAAGATGCAAAAGCCAGGAATGAATTATCTTCGAAATCAGACTCATTAGAGTTAGCAGAATTCATTCATTGTGCCTGGGAAGGAACGATCATGCATATGAGGGCTAGCAAGAGTGAAAAACCTTACTTGAATTTCCGCAATCAAATCTCAGCTTATTTTTCTTAATTTTTAAACTTTATTTACTAGGGCAAATACGTATACACCGAACTAAGACGACCGGTCATATACGCTGATTAACATTATGAATATTTACACAAAGACTCGATATATATTTACATTAGTTCTGTTCATTTTATTATCCAATTCGTTTTTATTCGCCGCTGCTACTGGCGAACAAAAACCCGAGGAATATGATGCGAACTTTATTAACAAGATAGATGCGCTGCCTACTGGAACGATTGAATCTGAAAAGAGACCATTTAGAAATTGGTTATGGGAAACTGACGTTGAGCCATACGATGCTGGTTGGGCTCTCTACATCGACAATGATTTATTTGCATATCGAAGCAGTGATAAAGACTATACGGGTGGCTTATCATTAACTATGGCTGGTAAACGGGCCAAGGAATATACATTATCGCTTGACCCGGTCCTGACAAAGCTTAATTCATGGACAGGATTTAAGTCTCGACTAAAGCCATCAAATCAATTGTTCCATAGTATCGAGGTTGGTTTTACCGTCTTTACTCCTGAGGAAATTAGCCATGTCGAACATCAAGCTAATGATCGTCCTTATGCCAGTCTTCTCTATTTATCTAACACCCAGGAGTCAGTAGATAAGTCGACTAATTCGGCGTGGATCTCATCATTTAGCTTGGGTGTGATAGGAAGCAAGCTTGTGAGTGAAATTCAAACTGACTTGCATAAGGCACTTGGTAGCGAAACACCCGTTGGCTGGGACAATCAAATTAGTGACGGTGGTGAGTTAACCTTCAAGTACAGTCTCGCAAAACAGTCACTACAACATGTTAATTATGATGGTGCTCACAAATTAGAGATCACTACATCAACTCAATTAAGCCTTGGCTACATTACTCAGGCATCTGTTGGGATGTCCGGTCGCATCGGTCAATATGCTACCCCCTGGTATACCTTTAGGCCGCAGTTTAATGATTACTCTGAGAAGTCATCGAGTCATCTAAAACAAGATATTCCAGCAGATGAGTTCTATTTTTGGAGTGGTTTTAATGTCCACATAAGAGCCTATAATGCTTTTTTACAAGGTCAGTTTAAAGACAGTCCAATCACCTTTGGTACAGATGAAATAAGGAATGTTGTTGCTGAGGGTTGGATTGGGGTGACTAAACAATATCGTTCTGGTTGGCGTGTCAGTTACCTCATCCGTGGCCAAACCTCAGAGGTCAAAGTTGGTAAAGCTGACAGAAGTATCTTTTGGGGTGGCCTTATAATCAGTAAAAGCGTGTAAATGAATCTCAAGTTGGGTGTTCTAGCCGAGACCACCCAACTCAAATTCGCTGTCTTCTAATGCATATCGAACAGTGTCTGATTAGTAGGTAAGACGCTGTTCAAGCAGAGCAAATAAATCTGCCACTGTAGACTGCCTTGCACTGTCTCCGCTTGAGTTTAATTGATACAGCATACTATCTAGTGCTGGATTACCAAAATAAACGACGCTTTGACGGATTGGGTTCTCTGATTTCTGGCAAGTAACCAGATGCCTAACTGCTCCAACTTCGCGGTCTGAGTTAGCAGTGATGTAGTTTAATGCTTCGCCAAAGTTGATTAACAAATGATCTTCTTTGACTGGAACGTCCTCAAAGACACCATCGACTTCAATCTGTAGTCCAGGGGCTGTGGCGTCTAGAATGGTCACAAATCCGTAGTCAGTGTGTGGGCGTAACCCAAGGTCAGGGTTAGTCGTATCATAATAAACAAAGTTAAGGAATGAAGTACCATCACCGCCTGAATAGCCACCGCTTGCCTTATCCCATAACGCTTCAGGAATACCTGATTGCTTGAGCACCTCGTTAACTATAACAATGCCAATTTGGTCTAGCTCGCGACCAAATTCTGCAATATCCGCTGGATAGTAATCATCCCAATGTTTACGCTGTAATGCTATTTTGGTTTGTTGGTTATTCTCTAATGAGATAAAACCCTCCAGTTCACCTAGCTTGGGGATCTGCCTGTATGGGTTACCTGGCAGCACCAAGTCACTGCAAAAGCGTCGAGCTCGGTTTATGTTCAGTGTGGCTTGCCGTTTGATGTAGAACACACCAAGGTCCCATGCCCTGTTTAAATCACCTGAGCTATCGAACTGCAACTGCCCATTTTCTATAATACCCACTGGTATTTCCATCTATTTCCCCTTAAGTAGGAAGCCCTTACATGGGCGGGCTTTTGTGACTGCTCTTACGAGTATAAAAAGCATAAAACGCCAGTCTCTAATACTCAAGTGATTGCTTTTCTATTTCTGATCTTTCACGTGTTGCATGAAGCGTCTGAGAATCATTACTGATCTACTTTCGAAGTGTTCTGAGATAGGTGCTAATTTTTTCTGTAAGCAAACGACTTCTCTCTTTAATTGCAGCTACGAATGCCCCATCTGATATTGATGACAACGTACGCCATGATATTTCTCGTTTGAATTCATTCCATAGCGGATCATCAGCTTTTACGGCTAATAGTTGTGGCTCTTTTGTCATAACATTAGATTTCAATAATTGCTTCTGTCTATCTACCCCCCATTCGTCTGCGGGAAGAGCAACTTCTGAAGGTATTTCTTTATGAATGTTGTAATATTTAAGATGCTTATAAACGAATACATGGAAACCAGAATCGACAAACTGTGCGCTGTTTTTTTCTAATACTCGTTCATTAAACTCAAGCGCACTAAAGAAAGCGATAATCTCTTTTCTTAGTGATTCATCTTTGATCAAAGTCAGCTTTCCACTACTAAGTAAATCTGTATAAACAGGACTGCTAAAATTAGCTGTTCGTCTATTTGTTAGTGCAAGCATCCCAGCCGCAATTTCATCTTTTTTATTAATAAAATCATCTTGCTCTAATAAGCCATATATATATCCGCCAAGTTTTGAACGGCTATCTTCAAATTCAATCTTAATATCAAAAACTTCATTTAAACGTTTAATATCTTCCTGTAATGCTTCTAAATAACTAATCTCTTGCTGTTTTAACTCACTCTCCTCATACCATTGCTGGACTTGCATACCCAGGAAGATACCCACGATGACCACGATGACGTCCAGGCCGACGGCGAACCAGTTCTGTTCTTTTACGTGTTGCATGAAGCGTCTGAGTATCATTTTTCTAATCCTCACTTAGACCTGATTCTATTAAAACAATCATGTCATTAGCCTGGGTAATTGCGGAACTACTTATCCCCTTGATTGTGGCGAAGGATAATTCACGAAAGGCCATCGCATTCATCAGAAAGATATCATCTCGCATGTTAGCCATGTTCAAACGCTTTTGTGTGTTCTGTCTGTTGAATGAAAGCTCTTCATTAATAGAATAATCAATCGAATAGTGCTTCATAATATATGGGGCGATTTCAGTTCGAGAATAGGCAGCCATGGTGTTAAGCCAGTTTTCTTCGGTGCCACCAATCTCTTTATAGTATTTGAGCAAACTTTCAATTAAGACTTTGTTAGAAATCAGGTTGAGATTTCCCGTTGACTTGAGTTCTTCTATAGTGGCTGTTTCAAGCCTGACCGGATAAGTGCCTAATAAAAGACTAGGTATTCGTTTGACTTCATTAAGATCATTACTTGTATCAGATAATTCCTCGGATAGTGTTGAAATTTCGTCTAGAAGTGCGTCCATCGATTCAATTCTTCGTTCATGAGACTGAATATCTTCTAATAAATTCTGCTTAAGGTTGTGGAGATATAACTGAGCTTCATGCTCATTATTTCTCTGAGCCTGCCACTCGGTTACTTGCATCCCTAGAAAGATACCTACAATGACCACAATCACATCCAGCCCGACGGCGAACCAGTTCTGCTCTTTCACGTGTTGCATAAAGCGTCTGAGTATCATATGTACGTCCTTATTGAGTGGAATGAGGTGAATATATCACAAGCTTATCTGGAATCAGAATCCAGACATCATTCGGTATCCTCTCTACCTAGTCCCTGGGAGAATTAGAGTACGGCGAGCATCATTTCTAGTAAATTACATCTAACAGAAGCACAGAATGTGAATTAGGGATGGGGCTCATTAAAATCTATATGAACCGTTGAATCTAGAACAAGTGAATTCAATCAATCCAACTGATTTCTAGTTCTTAGCTGAGCACTGGAAAAGTATTCAATCGAATATTTGACAGGTTATTAGAGAAGCCCTATTGATTAGGGCTTCTCTGGGACGCTGTAGTTAAGTGCCCTGTACTATGACTTGGAATTATCTTCTGGTGATTGAACAATATCTCCAGCTAAGCCTCCGAGACTCTTAGCATCAAGTCCAATATCAGATAGTAAAGAATCAACGAGCGGAGCCTGACCACGATATCTCAATGCACTGTTAACAACTTGGTCTGCAAGGTTGCCGCCATTACCTTGCGACTCGCCATCGCCACCAGGTGCTGAACCAGGATTTAAACCATCAACTTGTATGATTTTAATTCCATCAATCTGCTCCATTGGTTTAACACTTTCACGGATTATTTCTGGCATTTGTTTCAGCAACTCAAGCTTTACTTGCATGGCAATCTGCTCAACACTCAGTGTATTAGATGCCTCATTTATGGCTTGTCTTCCGGTTGCTTCAACTTCTAATCTTCTCTCATCTGCGTCTGCGATTAACTTTACTGAATCTGCAGTACCTTGAGCATTGATTCGTTCTTGTTCTGCAGCGGCACTTGCCATGATTCTAATTGCATCAGCTTTATCTTCAGAAGCTTGTTTTTCTGCTTCGGCAGCGACAGTAATTTCAATCGCTTGTTTCTCAGCTTCCTCTCTCGCTTTAACGACCTCAACTGCCTTATCACGCTCAGCTATTTCTGTTACCTTCACTGTAGTGACAGCCTCACGCTCTTTAACAGCTCTCTGTCGAGCAACATCCGCCTCTGCTTCAGCTTCCGACTGAGACTTCGATTTTTCTGCAACAGCGATTTGCTTTTCCTGTTCTGCAAGCTCTGTTGCTTTATGTTGTTCAATCGCAGCAATTTCAATTGCTTTATTCTTTGATATATCGCTTTCTTGGATAACCTGTTCTTTTCGAATACTTTCTTCTTCAACAGCTCGATCCGCAAGAATTTTTGCAGTGTCGACTTTTTGTTGCTCTACAATCTCAGCTTCTTCTGCTTCTCTCTTCTTTAGAGCTTGTTCCTTAGCAATTTCAGAAGCTTGAGCAGCTCGGCGAACTTCAATCTCTCGCTGCTGTTCCAAACGCGCATATTCCTCTTCTTTGTCGATAGTTAGACGCTGCTGTTCTGCATGCAGATTTTTTTCCGCAATGGCGACGTTGGTATCTTGCTCAATATCGTTTCGCACTTTACGTCGTTGCTCGATTTCTTCCGTTAATCGAGTGAGACCTTCGGCATCAAACGCATTATTTGGGTTAAAGTACTCCCGTGATGTTTGGTCTAACCCAGTCAATGAGACTGACTCAAGTTCAAGACCATTTTTAAGTAGATCTTCTGCTACTGTCTGTTGTACTTTTTGTACAAAATCAACCCGTTGCTCATGGAGTTCTTCCATTTTCATTTCCGCAGCAACTGATCGAAGCGAATCAACGAATTTACCTTCAATGAGTGCCTTTAGTAAGTCTGGCTCCATAGTTCTGGTACCCAACGTTTGCGCGGCTGCAGCGATTGAATTTAACTCTGGTTGTGCCCTGACATAAAACTCTGCAGTAACATCAACCCTCATACGGTCCCTCGTTATCAATGCCTGATCATTTGCACGACGAACTTCTAGTCTTAGAGTATTCATATTAACTGGAATGACTTCATGTAGAATTGGAAAAACTAAAGCTCCACCGTTCATCACTACCTTCTGGCCTCCAAAACCTGTTCGCACAAAAGAGACTTCTTTCGATGCTCTTTTATAGAGCCTCGCGAATATCATGCCTAACACTAGTAGCGCGACAAGAATAACCCCTGAATAAACGCCAATATCGATCATATTTGTCATAATTAACTCCTTGTTTCTATTCCCTAATTAGCTTGATAACGATGTATTAGATGTTTGAATGACTTTGAAGATTCTCCCAGCTTTATTAACTAAAAGTACTTCATCACCTTGTTTAAATTCTTCGTCAAGGTCCGGCTCAACCATAACGTAATGTGCCGTACCGTGTTGATCACGTACTTTTGCCTCTGCAGGACTGTTTTTCCTAGCCGTACCTATAGTAATGACTGCCATCCTTCCAACCAATGATTCAGATGTCACTGCTTCCGACTCATCTTGTGGCATAACTCGATTTAACAAACCACCGAAAACTCTGAGAACAGGCAGAGAAATTACAAAAGCTACTACACTAGCAACTATCCCTGGGAGCAAGAAACCGAAGGTATTGGTCATAAATGACTGAATAGCGATACCGATTAAGCCAAATGATGTTAATAAGATAACTAATAACATCAGAACGGGAACCTCACCGACTCTAATCCAGCTTAGTACCCGCGATAAGGCTGATGGAGCCTCGATATCCTCTATACCACCTATAGAAGTATCCAATTCTACATCCGGCAGCATAGATTCAATCATGTTAGAGAATCCTAGTCCTATGATCGTCAACACACCTTCAAGAATAGCGATACCGAACATAACCATTAACGCCACAGTAAATTGCATATTCTGGCTAGCTGTAAGAAATTCAATCATAGTATTCTGCAACTTATTTAGATTCGTTTTTTATTGCATCAAGTCGCTCACGAATTTTATTGTTTCGCGCAATGTCGTCTAGCTCTGATAACTGAGCGGCAGCTTTCGCGTCCACTGAGCCTCTACTTCCCAATACACCAGTCGCATTTTCCACTACCCTATCAAATGCTGATTCGGCCTTTGTAACCTTGCTTTCAATATTGTTACCTCCACTTGAATTGCCGCTAGCACTCAGTGACTCTGCCTCCTTTCGAGATTCGCGATAGGCAATCAACTCTTCCCTCATTTCCCTTTTCTTTGCATTTAAAGCTGCGATATAACCATCGAGTTCTGTTTCCTGTGAACTTGCATCTTCAATGCTCGCCTCAAGAATTGGTATTTGCGCTTCGATATCCATCTGCTTCGATATTGCAACTTCGGCAAGGTCATCTCGCCCTTCTTTGACTGCAAGTTCGATTTTCTCAGCCAAGTTTTCATGTATATGGTTCTCTTCAGCTAGACGTTGATTCGCTAAGTGTTTGTTTGCAACTACTTTTCCTAATTCTGCCTTAACTTCATCTATAGCTGCATCAATTTCTCGAATAGATTCTTCCATAACAAGTTCAGGAGCAGCATTTTCAACTGCATCTACAACGGCATTAACGCTGCCGCTGATGATACGTCCTACACGATTAGTAATTGACTCATTCATTTTCACTTCTCCTTATTCCATGAATTAAATGTTCTCTCTACAATCTGAGAAAGCTCTAATACTGGCTCTACTCTCTCTAGTACAGTATTAGTGTTATAACAGGGGCTACGTTTTGTTACTCCCATTTGCATTGTGGATTCCATAAACCTAAATACACGATCTGCGACACCTTTTTCTGTTTCATTTAAAGCTTTCTTGCTTTCATTTTTAGAATCTAGATCATCTTGCCTAGAGATTATGTAAGCCAATATCTCAGGTAACCATTCAATAGTTCTGGTTAACAATTCTGAGTGCATTTCATTATCTAATTCTGCTTCACGGATTCTAGAATATACTGGGTCTAAAATATTATGTGTCAGCTCGAGAGATGTTTTAAAGTCATGTATACCAAGCTCTCGTCGCCTAGCTTCAGCGATAATCGCACGCATCTTATCGCTCGGAGTCTTAGCTCCCTCAATCTTGAGTTGTGAGATAAATTCAGCATCTTCATGCGAAACTCTAACTGCGAGCGAAACCATTTTACTTGTCATAAGTATGCACCAATTGAAAGATGTATGCATATGTAAACGTTTGTAAACATATGCATACATAATGCATCAAACGCATACAAATGTCAATTAAAATCGAAATGAGTCACTCGCTGTGTCCATCACTGCTACACTGAATACGGGTCTTTTGATAGCAGATATGATCTTGCATCTTCTTTGTTATCTAAACTAGAAACCCATTCTCGGATTTCTTTCAACTTCTGGTAATCATGTTCGCCAAACTTACTTTTATATAACTCCTCCAAGGTTGCCTTAGTATTACCAGCACGTATTTCCCTCTGCCACGATTCTGTAAAGATCCTACCTAAAGCGTTTGCCAATCCTTGTGTCTTGAGATATTCCCACTCACCCGAATCTAGCCAGACACCGCCTACACTAGGACTGTAATCAAGTTTATGATCCGTCAGATTGTTAATCTTGTATTTCATCATGATTCGACCAGTCATAGGGCAAAGAAGTGCTTTAGTTGAATCCTCGAGGTCAAAGCTGACTTCCTCAACATGTGTATTAAATGATTGTCTTGTTGACCAGAAGACATAATCTTCGATGAGCACCCAGTTTCCTTTACATGTCTTACACGTGTGGCTTCGGAAACTCGCTTCAATAAATGACGGGAATAGTGTGTTTGATTTGCAACTTGGACATTTCATATTCAATTCCATTTAAATAGATTGTTAATATTACTATTAGTTTATTCTGTTCGCCTCTCTCGTAGTTATGTGTCAATATAAGGTGCTGTATTGTCCAACTTAATAATATGACAAAAAACGAATCATTCGCCTGACGACAGTACACTATCACCCTACATTAACCATTGCTCAATTGGTAGCATTAGCGGCTAACCTGAACAATTTGAAATAATAATATACGGATATAGGAACATCTCGAAATGGATTATAAAGTACCCCCAAGCAATGTGGAATTAATCGAAGACATTGTGAAATTATGCAGAAAAGGCTTGAGTCATGATGCACTGACTTTAGCCCAGCGACAGTGGGGACCGATTGCTGAATGGGATAGTGAGGAAAAGAAACTCGTGGCTATCCGCATTTACAATCAGTTGGGTGCCGATCGAACTGCTGATGCCATGCTACTTAAATTATGGCGCCACAATAAAACCAATTTAAAAATAATTGGAAGTATGTTCTATTACACCCTCAACAAGAGAGGGGCGATTCTAGCCAAGGAGTTTCTCACCGAATACGAAGACTTTTATAAGACACCAGAAGACATTCAATTACTCAAAGTTGCGCAGTCAATTTTGCAGACATATTTCAAGAATTACTCAGAGGCTGAAAAATTACTTGCTGAGGCACTCGTTTATGATCCGGATGATGCCTGGACATTGACGAAAAAAGTCAAGTTAATGCGGCTACAGCATCAAGATGACGAGGCAGAAAATCTAGCTAAGAAAATATTCGCTGAGTCGCCAACCCCGCTCACTCTAAATTGCCTGACTGAATCTTTATTAAGAACACGGGGTATCGAAGCTGCGATTGATGCCTATAAAAACAACGTCGAGCAATTTCAATCCGCTTATCTCTGGTATCGCTATGCCGATTTGTGTGCAGATAATCATCAATGGTCTGATTGTGAAAAAGCGATCGAGCGATTTGAACAGGTAAGAGTTGATAAAGATAAAGAATTTGATGAAATCATCACTAATTACAAAGCTCAAATCGCTATAGACAAAAATCAGTACCAGAAAGCCGCTGAACTATTATCTGATAAGAAAAAAGGTTACTGGCGTACGGTCCGAAAAAATATTCTCGCCGCAAAAGAAGATACTGAACGTAAGGTATTGCCTGTACCATTTATGTCGCAACAAACGATGACCTGTGCTCCAACTACGATCGCTGCGATTGCAAAATACTGGGGCTATGATTACTCGGATAAGAGTATTGCCGACGAAATTTGCTACGACGGGACTACTGATACCAAAGAACGTCAATGGTTTCGCGATAATAACTTTGTCTATCGCGAATTTAATCTGAATCTGGATCTAGCTTTCAAACTGATTGAAACTGATATCCCATATACTCTCTGTACATCCAATGGATTTTCGTCACACATGCAGGCAGTCATTGGTTTCAACAAGGCAGTAGGTACCTTGTACATCATGGATCCATCCTGCGAATTTATGCGCGAGATGTTAGCAAAAGAAACCATTGAAGTTGAAGCCTATAGCGGCCCGAGATGCTTGGTCTTTGTACCGGAAAATAAGGCTCATCTACTCGACCAATTTGACTGGTGGGAGAATGAAATTTTTCAATTGGTCGATCAATTCCGGCAGGCACAATTGGCAAACGATATTGAACATGCGACAGAGATCAAGGCAACACTGGAGCAAAAATTTCCGGATCATCTGCTGACTTTGAGAGTCCAGCGTGACCTCTACATTTCGAATAATGATGATGCGGGGATTCTGAAAATTAATGGAGAGCTGCTGAAGAAAGCTCCTGACGAAGGGTTCTTATTGAATTCCTCATTCTTCTGCTTACGTGACCTTGGACGCAGAAGTGAAGGTATCGAGAATCTGAAAACCTATCTTGATAAACATAACAATCTGGATCTGACCATAACCTTATTTAACCAGATATCTGATTCCACTGATTATGAATCATTAACTCTTGAGCTATTCAATAAATTAAAACGCTATGGCAGTCGTAGTGCAAGTGCCAATCAGGCTATTGCCAATTACTACTGGGGTAAAAATAATTATGAAAAGGCAGTGGAGCATTATCTGTATGCTCACTGTCTTGATGAAACCAATGATTCTCATGCGGTAAATTTTTTCAAGGCAAGCCGATATATCAAACGGCAGGATGAGGCATTAGATTTCCTTAAGGAACGCAACGACAAATACATGGTTCGTTCGCCACAACCTGCAATCACCTTATTTCAGGCATACGAATTACTTGATCAGGAACATATCGGATTCGAGTATTTGATGGATGCGTTAAAGGCCCATCCTAAAGACAGTGAGCTGTTAAATTATCTCGCTTATGAGTTGATACGATTCGGTATGCTCGATGAATTAAAGGCGATCGATGACTCGCTCAAAAATGGGCTTAGTTCTTATGATTATGATCAGATTCAGGCCAAACGATTTCTCGCAGAGGGAGAGATTCAACAGGCAATGGAAATTTATAAAGAGGCTTTCCTAGCCAGTCCCTTTATCGAAAAGAAAGCAAGCAATTATTTCCATACATTGAATGTGCTCCGTGACCAGAATACTGTAGATGAAACCATATCTGCGCTGTATGAAAAACATCCCAATAATTCACAAGTACTGGAGTATGTTTCCGACTGGCATAATGATCATGTGTTTCAGGAGAAGGTGCTCACCAAGTATGTGAAAAACCGACCTGATTATAGTTATATCCGTAGGCGGCTGATCAACGTCAGACTCGATCTAGGATTGTTTGGAGCAGCACTGGAGTGTGCTAGAGAGACCAGTGAGTTATTAGGGGATGAATTAAGTAATCATACGATCCTGGCGAAATGTTACTTACGCCAAGGCTTAAATGACAAAGCGAAACAGAGTGCCAGGCATGTACTCACTTTGGATGTGGAAGATGACGATGCCTTTTCTATATTGATGGATGCTTGTCAGTCAAAAGAAGAAAAGATATCAGAACTCTCATTCATTGAAGAGCAGATGAAAGCACAAACGATCCTTGGCATCGCCATTACTAATTACTGGTTCTATGCAAAACCAGTATTAGCGCATAATTACCTGTCTGGATTTATCAACTTCATACAAGAAGAATACGACCATTTGTGGCAATGCTATACCGTTTCTGCCTACTACTACATTCAAATTGGCGATCTGGAAACGGCCATCAAGCATTTACTAACAGGTGCTAAGAAATTTCCGTTCACACCCAGAATGCATTACGAACTGGGCAAGACTTATATGTTGCTCAATGACGACAACAATGCCGAATCTGGCTTCCGAGCGGCACTGGCCATTAATAATAAGTGGTCAACGGTCACTAAAGAGCTGTCGAATTTGTTGGTCAGAAATGGCCAGTATGAGCAGGCGATTGCGGTCATTCAAAATAACTTAAAACGCTCTAACGAGGATGCCGCACTATACGGTTATCTGGCTGACATTCACGTTAAGATGAGATCTGACGAGCTGGCCCTCGATGCGCTCACACTAGCCGTAACCCATATGTCCGACTATCGTTGGGCTTGGAATACCCTAAAAGATGTGAGCAAGCGTCTTAAAAAACCTGAGTATCCTTTACAACTCGCCAAGGAGTTAAGCAACAAAAAACCTTATTCAGCTCAGGCATGGGTTAATTTGGCGCAAGTAACTTTGACATATGAAGATAAACTATCATATCTCGATAAGGCGTTGGAATGTAACACCATGCTGGTCAAAGCCTATTCCGACAAAATCCATCTCTTCATAGATAACGGACATTATGATCAGGCAATGCACGTTATTGAAACCACTCCTTGGGGAGATAATCTACC
This sequence comes from Enterobacterales bacterium, assembly GCA_965250035.1. GTDB lineage: Bacteria > Pseudomonadota > Gammaproteobacteria > Enterobacterales > CAXRAF01. The sequence goes on from OZ252282.1 coordinate 2,103,912, forward strand.
GCGAGAGTTGATGTTTTTAAAGGCTGAGTTACTGCAATTGACCGGTCAAAGTCGAGAGGCTATCAACACGATGAAAGGTGTGTTGTTTCATGTTAGTGGCTATGAATATTACTGGCGCAAACTGATTGATTGGATTGAGAGTATTGGTGATAAAGCCGATTGTATTAAGAGTTGTTATAAACAAATTGAAATCAACCCAAACGATGAAGCCGCTCTGTGTAATGTCTCGGAAAAGTTATTAGAGATTGGTGGCGAAGAGCACATTGAGTTTGCATACAAGTGTATGGAGAAGGCCTATTATATTCATCCTACTGATCAATATAATGTTTTAACCTATGCCGATCAGTTGACTCAGCAAGAACACTATCAAAAGTCAAACGAAGTGTTGCTGAAACATCTCGATATAGAAGATATTGCATTTGCCAAGGCGCGCATTATTAAAAACCTGTGCCTGCTTGAGCAACATGAGGAAGCACTCGCCAGGTATAAAGAAATGCTACTGAGTGGTGTCAACAATTACTGGTCGATACAGACTCCCTATTATCAGTTAATTAAACTCATTGATTCTGGGGTCGTGCTTGAACTGTTTAATGAGCGACTAGATGAACTGCCAGTTGCTCAGGCTTATCACTGGTCCCGTGCAATGATGTCTGAGAATCGGTATGAAAGCATAATCCAGCGACTGGGTGATATCACCTCAAACACAGTCTGGATTGGAATCGTCGATGGCATATTAGAACACTGGTACTATGCCAAATCACAAGCTGATGACTCATTTATAAATGCACATTACGAGCGAATTACTACAAATAAACGCCTGCTTAAGTCACTGATTGACCTGTACTATGAAATGGATAACGTTGATCGCTTGATTGCTTTGTACGATGCGGGTGTCGATACCTCCAATCAACCTGCGATGGTCGATGATATGTTCAGGACTGTCTTACTATATGAAAAAAGGAATGAAGAAGCCCACAAGGCTGTTTTAGGCGGTCTGAACAAACAACCTGATAGTCGGATTCATAACCTTAAATTATGGGACCTATACTTTCGGGCGAAAAAGTCAGAAATCATTAGTCAGCGCGAATTAGATTTGATTAATTATTACGAGCTGGTACCGACAGAACAATATGTGTATAAAATACTCATTGCCATGATAGCGTTGCAAGGTAACAATATTATCGAAGCTAAGCCAGCTCTTATCCCTCTCCTAAATGATTGTAAGCACTGCTTTCAAAGCGTTTCTGATTGCAGAATAGCTACGGTAGCGAAGTTTGATTTTTACAGCTTGCTGGTCGATGCAATTCCAGAAGTCAGTCGACTCAAGAAAGTCTATTATGTCATTTGGGCATACCTTAAACTTTAATTATTGATTAACACCGAGGAACAGCACAATAAAAATATGGACTCTTGTAATGAGCATGCTGATGAAAAGTAACTGACATATCAACATTCAAGAAGAGCAAATGTCCTGCCAGATATTTTCATTAAGCCGTGACCGTCCTATTTTACTGGAGTGAAATTACTTTCCCTGTTTTATCAAAAAAGGTGCGTTCAGGTATCTCAGTATCTGGCTTATAAACTAATTCAAATCTCGCAAAACCACCATTTCTTGTATTTTCAAGCTCGCCCTTTAAATTGTAATTCCTGAGTTGTATTGGCCTTCCTGTCTCATCTCTGATTATTTCAATCCTGGCAATGCCATCCTGATTTAGCGCAGGTTGACCTTGTGCATTAAAATATCGTTGATCAGTTGGAAATCCATAATAATCAAAGATAGTTCTTGCGAATACAGGGGCATTCTCTAGCGTCACAATTGAGCCATTGGTATCAAATTGAATTAAACCTGTTGTATAACCATTCATATCATGCTCATAGGTCTCACTGCTAAAGCCAAAAACACCCGGTCGAACATCATAAGGCGATAGATTTTTTGGCTTGCCATCTTCATCTACCCAACTGATTGTTTTCTCATCTAACGTAGAGACATCCCATTTGATTTTAACACCAGCCACTTGCCGATATTGGCTATTTGCAGGTTTACCATTTTCATCAATGTTCCATGCTGCAACACGTAAACCTTTATCGTTAAAAACCATCTTCACTTTCTCAAAGTCCAGGAATTGATTATATCTTTTAGGAGTACCATCTTTACCAGTACGTTCCTCAATTACAGTCTTGCCATCGTCACTTACGTCCCAAGTCGTAATCCAAACACCCCTAGAATCTTCGATACGATTTCCATCAATGTCCTTATAAATGAGAGATTTTCTAAAGCCTCGTTCATCAAGTGAAAACTCCTCTATGGCAACACCCCAAGAATTCAATACGGGTTCGTTATTTTCATTAAAGTAACGCCTTATCAATTTGTCATCGTTATATTCAAACTTCAGTATTGCAGTACCGGCAAGTGCACCGAAACGGTCATATCCTCCGCTTGTAATCGCTTTCCGAAGCCAACGCTCAATACGTTTTGTTCTACCTTGAGTATCTCTATAGAAACGAAAATGTTGGCCATAACCAATCGCTTCCTCTGAAACGGGGTACCTACCGACCAAGGCGGAATAAGGAGATCCACGGAATACCATGTTGCGATAGACTTCTTCCTTCTCTCCAGAATCTATCGAGCTAGCACTTATCGGTGTAATTGCAGCCGTTGCAATGATAAGTGAGATAAATGCACCCACCGTGTATAGTTTTACTTTAATCAATTTTTAATCCCCAACAATAAACGAAATACGCTAAAAGCCAAACTAGCTGTGAACTGAAACTCTCGGGGAAACATAATGATAAATTTATGTAGGAGTGATAATTTCGTTTAAGGCTATCAGATAAATGTTGAAAATTGACGCGCCGATCAACAATATTGGTAGCTCAAAACCTACTCCTTCTGCAAATGTAAAACGCCTAATGTAGATGTTGGTGTGCTACCTTGCAGACGATAGGAGTCATACAAAAGTGTATTCTTATCTTGAGACATAATTGGGAAAAACTCACTTATATCTTCGGTTTCAGTTAGACGTTTGACGATTCCTGTTTTAAACGTTAGTTGAAATAAATCATACTGATTATTCTCTCCCGCAGGCCTACTGTAATAAATGGATTCGCCATCAGGTGACCACACAGGCATTGTTTCCCCTTCAGGAGTAGTGGTCCATCGCCTTCGATGATCTGGGTGTTCTACCGACAGTATCCAAATATCGCTGTTAGAAGGAATCTCAGAATCCCTTATTACAGTTAATATAGCTTTGCCATCTGGAGACCATTCGGGTTGAACTATCATGCCATTTTGTGTGAGCGGTCTACTTTGTTGTTTATTTAAATCATATATGTGTAAGGTTGATTTTCCGACCTCTGGATTCCTTATTTCATACACAATTTGACTAGAGTCTGGCGACCAACTTGGCCCTTTAACCATGCCTTCTTGTGTATTGGTTAATACTTTAAAACTGCTGCCATCTGGCTTTAGCATAGCTAGTTGAAGTGCACCAGATTGATACTCAGTTCCATGCACAAACGCAATCCATTGACCATCGGGTGACCAACGAGGTTCTTGCTGGATCGTCTTATCATCACCAAATAATAGGCGTGTATTGTTAGCTGTGATATCAGAGAGATAGAGTGAATTAAACGCTGGGTTATTTCTCCCATGAAAAACCATTAACTTACCATCTGGTGATGGACTAAAATGGTGTTTCAGTGATAGTTCTGACGCTAAACTGGCCGGTGCAACGATGAGCAAACTAAGCACAGGTAATATTTTATGTAACATGGATAATTCCTTAATGTAAGGGTAGTTAAATACCTATAAAATAATAACGCCACGCTTGAATTAAGACATGGTAATACTTGTGAAGATTTGTGAAGGTACAAATGAATCAAAAGGTTAACAGTAATAGTGTGGGTTTAGGCTGTTACAGGATAGGCCCATATATTCTGAATACTAATAATCGAACTGTCGTTAATGATGACGGAGACTTGTTAGAAATCACCGGCAAAAGCTATCAATTGCTTGAAGCACTAGTTCTTGCTGCACCCAACTCGTTGAGCTTGCAAGACATTCATAAAACGGTATGGCCAAATACTTCGGTGAGTGACGATACAGTTCGCCAAAGAATAAAAATTATAAGACAGGCATTAGATGTTAAACCGGGAAATGATGCCTATGTGCGATCTGAGCATGGAATTGGCTATAGTGTAGTGGCACATGAGCTTAAATCCGATAAGTATGTCCACTCACCATGGATAAAACTCCTGCTATCCATCATTGTAGCCACATCAATAATTCTTGGTGGTTATTATGTATATGAACCTGAGCCTTCTAAAAAACCCAGAATATTAGTTTCAGTATTTAATGCACCCTACGAGGACGACCTGATACTCGCAAGGGGCTTCACGGGAGAACTAATTGATAAATTGACTCCAATAGAAGATTTTCAAATTGCTAAAAATTTAAATAATCAGGTACCTGCAAGGGCCTTAATTGAAGGTCAAATCATCCAAACAAATGAGTCATTAGAAATCAGCATTCGAATCTTGGATGGTAAAACAGGCGATGTATTATGGAATAGAAAGTATTCTGATAAGTTGAATGAGGATATATTCAGCGTACAGGCGAATATCGCTGCTCATGTAGCCTTGATTCTACAGGCCAAATTGGATGATGAAATACTAAAAATTATCGAACAAGGCCCTACTTCTAATATTCAAGCTTACTATGACTACATGATTGGTCGTGGTTATCTACTGTCAGACAATAGAGAAGAAGCTGCCAAATATTTTGCAAAATCTTTAGCTGCAGATCCTAATTTTAAGTTAGCAAAATCCGCAATCGAGGCTTTGTAGTTCATTGTCACTTTAACCATACAAGAATACACATACACCATTGCGTTTGTATACTCACTGACTAATGAGTACTGGCGTGTTAGGTTATAGGTTAACAGTTTCATTCAAGACTGATATGACAATGACAACCCTATCTCAGTCAGCTCTGTAATCGAAAATTTGCCATAGTGAAGCCACGACTTTTAGCCTATACTCAAATAATGAAGCGCTTGATCCTTTTCTCCCTAATCCTATACAAAAGTACTTTTTGTTCGCTGACTGCTGCAGAAGTTCAGGACGATATCGTGCTTCGTGTTGTCACAGAAGATGTGTATCCGATGACATATGTCGATAAGGAGGATAGTCAGGTCAAAGGCTATGCCTATGAATACCTCAAAGATATCCTCAATCAGGCCAATATCAATCACACGATAGAAGTGCTTCCGTGGTCTAGAGCTTATAAAATCGCAACTTCTGAGCCCAATGTTCTTATTTTTGGGCTGGCAAGAACAGAACCCCGAGAAGAAAAGTTTATCTGGCTGAAGGATTTTCTAACCATAGACGTCTATCTTTATGGATTAAAGTCACGCCGTGATGAAATTAGCCGTGATGATCAAAACTACATCGATAGCCCCATTGGGGTATTAAGGGACGACTATAATCACAAAAAAATGAAAGAAATTGGATATAGTAATCTTGTTACATCGAACAACATTAGACAACGTGGGGCGATGTTACTTAGAGGGCGAATAGACTTTATTGTTCAAGGGGACACCTATACGGACTTGGTAGATGAGCGCAATGGCTTAGTTGAAGGATCTTTATATAAAGTTAAAAAATTACCTGAATTAAATGTATCGATATATTTCGCACTGAATAATGAGAGCGAGCCCAAGCTTACTGAGCGAATAATAAAAGCCATCACCACACTCGATAATGATCCGAATTACATACGGCCAACCTTTGAGAATTCATATAATAAATAGTTCCAGAGAATATAGATTCTATGCAGCAGATATCTCTCACTATCACTGTATCATTCTACTTATCAAATTACTCAAATATTGATTCCCAACATTAAAGCGAATACAGTGTCATCTGATTAATTATTATCTGAGACAAAATTTTCTGTGTCTAACTCATTCTTCGCTGAACTCAAACGACGCAATGTTTTCAAAGTAGCCGCCGGTTATTTAGTTCTTGGTTGGTTAGTACTACAAATTGCCGACGTTGTCGTACCAATACTTGAACTCCCCGACTGGACGTTGAAATTTCTGTTATTCCTAGGGGTTATCGGCTTTCCGTTCGCCGTATTTTTTGCCTGGGTCTACGAATTAACGCCTGATGGAATCAAGTTAGAATCCGAAGTTCAACGAGATGAATCCATAACGACACAAACAGGACAAACTCTGAACTTGACCATCATTGGCCTGTTAGTAGTCGCTTTAAGCTATTTCATCTACCAGACCTACTCGACAGACAATATGTTGCCAGCTGAGCCACTATCAGAGAGCGGGAATGCTAACGTAGAGTCGTCAGAATCTCTCGAAGATATTCCTGGAACTTCAATCGCAGTTTTACCCTTTGTCAATATGTCGTCAGATCAAGAGCAGGAATACTTCTCTGATGGAATTTCCGAGGAGATCCTCAACGTGCTGGCGCAAATCCCAAATCTGAAAGTGACATCGCGCTCATCGGCTTTTTCGTTTAAGGGCAAAGACATAATTCTATCTGAAGTAGCCCAGCAGCTCGGGGTAAAGCATATACTCGAGGGCAGTGTGCGAAAGGCAGGCAATCAATTACGAATTACCGCACAGCTAATAGAAGCTGAGAGTGATGCTCATTTGTGGTCGGAAACCTATGACCGCGAGATCAATAATATCTTTCAGATACAAGATGAAATCTCGCAATCGATTGTGGAAGCGTTGAAGAGTAAGTTAAACCTGAATGTAGATGTGGTTGCTATGCCTGCGCGAGAAATAGCATTTGAAGCCTATGATCTCTATTTACAAGGGCGACAACTACTGGAACAGCGTACGGAAGCATCAGTCACCAAAGCAAATGAAATTTTTGATGAAGTAATCAGTCTTGAACCCACCTATGCTGATGCGTGGCAGTCAAAGGCGAGAGCCATATACTTCGGCTCTAAAGCATCCTATGGAAGTAATCCGATGCGCAGTTCAATCGAGCAATCTTTACGTGCTGTTGATACTGCTCTAAATTTAGAGCCTGATAATGCTGAGGCCAATGCGGTTAAAGGATTAATCCTGACACGAAAGAAAGAAATTGGAGCAGTAAATTTTGATGACGAGGCTCGAAGATATTTAGAGCGCGCTATTGAACTTAACCCCAACTTATCGATGGCCTATTCATGGTATAGAAACGTATTATTAGATAATTCCGTCGAAAATCATCTCTTGTTCGTCACAAAAGCCTACGAGTTAGATCCATTATCGTTACTAACGAATAGAGCATATGCCGGCATGCTTATTCTCGATGAAGACTATGAGCAGGCTGAAGCTGTAATGGAAAAAATGTATCTTATTGCTGGTGAGTCTACACTTTACTACATAACGAAAATGCAATTTTTCAACCAGCAAGCACGCATTGGAGAGGCAATATACGCTCAACGACAACAATTTTTATTAAATCCTAGCTTCAATAATCGTTTTGTTTACGCTAATGATCTTGCTCAACTAGGGCTTGATGAACAAGCACAGGCATTGGTCATCGGAGACGAATATGAAGCAGCAAGGCATTTCTACACACTAGATTTTGAGCGTTTATTGAAAGAAGTCCGGGAAAAATTCCCGCGTGACGAAAACGACGTAATGGGCACAAGCCTCAGAGCCGCAGCAGAGATGCTGAATCTTAACTATCAGGAAGCCGAATATTATATCGGCGATAATATGGAGTTACTTGGAAAACTAGATATGATTCTTCTGCACATGGGTCTCGGAAATGAAGATAAGGTCATTCAGTTAATAAATGATTATGAATCCGAGAACTTAAATAGTTATTTCAGTACTGATAATGTTATCAATACAACCCGATTCTATTCCGCGCTATTTAGACAAGACTATAACTCAGCGATCAATTACCTTGAGATCATTCTCAAAGATAATCGTCTTATTCCATACTATATCCTGCATGGCAGGCATCCTGTCACGGTTGAGTTAAGAAACCACCCTCGTTGGGAAGAGTTATTGGAAATGTCGAATCTGAATAAACTTAAACATCAACAAGTCTATCTAGAACTTGTCGAGCAGGAAAACAACTCCAGTACTTAATGCTTCAAAATCACACGAAATCAACTTGATATTTTATTAATCCCTCAAATCATCGTTATGCCATGTGTAAGCCATGCGATAAAACTATTTGCATCACCCCTATAAAAGCACGAGAGGGTTTACAAGATTTACTCTATACATTTTATGTTTAGATGGCTTCTTTCCACTTAGTGAGATCGTGATCTAATAACTCTATCCGTTTCAGAATCAGTCTCATGCTTCCTAAGATGCTGTCTAAAAGTGAAAGCCTTCGAATTAATTCCGGTTTTATATTTGCAGAGAAAATCGCATCAATCGATTCATCTACAAGTGGTTGGGGGATTTCAATATCACAGTCCTCGGGTAGTACGATTCTTGGCTCACCATTTGATTCAGTTGTAATAATGTCATCACAACTAGCCCTGATGAGAACTTGTGCGTCGTATGGAATTGTCTCTCGAATAAGATCCCTGTAGGGAGAGCGTCTGCCTAAGTTGACGACTTGAGCTGCGATACTTCTGTAGTAAATTGCAAGACGTTTACGGACTTCGATTGTAGTCTCTGTATTTAGTGCACCAACCGACAAAATCTCATCATACGTATCGCGACTCAATTCTCTAGGAAGCATATGACTGGCTTGATATATATTAATAACAAAGTCTTTATCTAGATCTTCTTTAGGGCTATTTAGTCCATTGAGGGCATCTTTGGCGTACTCTTTGACTTTTAAGAAGTAGGTAATACGTTCTTGCAGATCTTTTTGATTTCCAACGAGGTCTTCTTTTAGTCTCTCGATGTATATCTTTGCCGTCTCATTTTCAATACGCGTCTCGTTCCAATTAGTCACCTGCATCCCCAGGAAGATCCCTACGATGACCACTATGATGTCGAGTCCAACTGCAAACCAGTTCTGCTCTTTCACGTGTTCTATGAAGCGTCTGAGTATCATTGAATATCCCTTAGAGAGTTGAGAATAATATGGCCGAATTACTTACCAACATAGGCGAGGCATTCAACCTCGATGGCACCACCTGCAGCTAATCCATTTGCACCAAATGCACTTCTAGCCGGATAAGGCTTCTCAAAGTAAGAAACATATACTTTATTAAACTCACCCCACAGACTGATATCTGCGATCATAATGGTGCATTTGAATATGTCGTTCATTTCGTACCCTAATCTATTCAACGTACCTTTAATATTATCCATGGTTTGTATCGCTTCAGCTTTCATGCCTCCAGGGGCTAATTTGCCCGTGCTTGGGACAAAACCCATTTGCCCAGAAAGATACAATATATCACCAACTTTAACAGCCTCAGAAAATGGCATGGATTGATCATGTGAATCAGTATTTAGATGGGTTACTGAATTTTTTGAAGCGTGTATATCATGGGCAAATAAGAATAAAGATAGGAATATACCTATATAAATAAGAGTTTTCATTATCACAGTCCGAGTGTTCTAGGTGAACTCAATATATCACAGGCACATCTGGATTAAGAATCAGATAATTATTCGGCAGACTGTTTGAATGTAATCCAAGAGACTTAGTGCATGAAATTTTAAATAGGTACCTTGTGTGTGCTTTTTATTTGACGAATAACTACTTTAGTGTTGAATGTCTTTACGTAGGGATTTTCAAAAAGAACTTCTTGAGTAAAATGATCATACTGAGCCATATCGCTTGCTTGATAAATGATTACATAGTCCATAGGACCTGTTACATAGTAGCATTGAGTAACAGCAGGTTCCCTTTCTATTCTATTAATAAAAGCACTGATTTCTTTTTTTGATTCGTTAATAAGTGCAACCTCAACGATTAACGTTAAGTCCTTTCCTAGCGCTTTAGAAGACAGTATGGCTGCGTCTTTGAGTATAACGCCCGATTCTTTTAGGGCTGTGATTCTTCGTTGAACTGCCGAAGCTGAAAGCCCTACAGTATCTCCAATATCTTGCGCACTGATTTTATTGTTTTCTTGAATGATTCTTAATATTTTTAGGTCAATTTTATCGATTTGATGGCTCATTGCGGTATTTACTTAGGTTTTAACTTTTATATGCATAATTAGGGCGTAATTCATATCAAATAAGCGCAAATTAATCACGCCTCTAAGGATAGACTACGATTTCAATTTCCTGCAGATATTAGCTAACTTAATGAGATTTATAAACACTATATTATTGACATCATGCCTAGTTTTCACGAGTGGCGCTATGACAAACCACCGCAACGATACACATGGATGGAATTTAGATGAAATCTACCCGACAGAAGAATCTTGGGACGATGCTGTTGCTCAAATAACAAATCGCATAAGTGCAATAGAAAAAACAAATCACAGGGTGAGCAGTGCAAATGATCTAGCTACTTTACTTGATGACATATCAATCTTGCGAGGTCAGGCAGGAAAATTAGCAAAAGTTGGTCTTCTACAACATTTTACAGACACTAAGAATGAGATATTTCTTAGAAAAATGGAGCAAAGTGAATTTCTCGAGACTCAAGTAGAATCGGCAGTTGGATTTATCAATGATGTTATAAATCAGATACCGCCCGATGTTCTATCTCGTTGGTTGCATGAATCACCACCTTTGCGAAAACATCAGCGCAGAATTAACCGAATACTAAGAGCTGCACCATATAAATTATTGCCGGAATCTGAGTCTGTGATTGCAGATTTGGCGCGATTGCCTAGAACTGCCAATGACTTTTACAGGCAACTTCTCGATAGTGATTTAGATTGGCCAAGTTTCAATGGACAAGAATTAACTCCAAGTACTTTTTCCAAGATTCGAAGTACTGGTAGTTTAAAAGAGCGTGAAACTGCCTCAAAGCTATACTTTGAACATTTAGGTAAATACGAGGATTTATTTGCGCTTGCATTAACCCGACGAATCGAAGGGGATGCATTAATCGCAAAGCATAGAGGGTTAAATAGTTCCGTTGATACTCTATTAGTGCTGCAAGATGGTTTTGAAAGTGATGGACATAAACAGATTTTTGAAGCGATAGCGCAAAGTAAACATAAGATTAAGTTTATAGTCAGCGCTTTGACGAAATACAAGATGCAACCCTATTTAGTCCCATCTGACTTTAGAGCATTAAGTAAAGATAACAATAGAATCTATGATCAAAGTTACGCAAAAAAAATGACATTGAAAGCGGCCGAGTTAGTGAGTGCTGAGTATAGGGATATCATGGCAGTACGATTGGAGATGCCTTGGATGCATCTATTGGACAGTGAGAATAAAAGTAACACGGTCGGGGTTTTCTGGCAGGTCGGCGGTGGTAATCCCCACACGATATTTAAATACCGTAATGACTACATTAGTTTTAGACTTTATAGCTCAGCTGCATTTTTGATGATGGGATTAGCGGAAATTAAGGATGATAATGCTCCAGATAGAAGAGAAGAAGACTTGCCCGTTTATAGTAATACACTCTGGTATTTAGGCCATTTCCTACAAACAAATGTAATGCTGAATAGTAATAATCCTCCTGAGCTAAAGAGGCAAGTATTAGCGAACCTGATAACTAGAACTTTGAATACTTTGATCAATTATGCAGCAATGGTTCAGTTGGAAGATCACATAAGTCAAAAGATCATGGAGGGAAGCTCTGTACTGCCAAATGATATAAATGATTTCTACTTAAGTGCATTGAGATCGTATTTTACACACTCGAATATGAAAATCGATGAGCATTGGAGATATGGATGGATTAGCGAATCATTTGCATTCTATGGCCCTCACTATGCTTCATTTTATCAGGCAATTTCATCAGCCCTTGCAATGAAAAAGAGGTTAGAACAAAAAGATCCTAAAGTAATTGATGCGATCCAATATGGGATTGCAAATAGCGATACTCATTATTCATCAGACGTACTTCTCTCAGCTGATATTGACATGAATAACGTAGACACATATTTAGATGCAATTGATGCACTTCATAAGATGGCTCAATCGCTCGAAGAAATATAGAGACTGAAACTAACTTTGTGTACACGCCTATCAACAGATAAGCTATATGGGTCAAGAAAAATCAGGCAAGGTTTACTGGTATGGAAGTACTATTGATGGTCCTTATTAATAACCGACTGTGAAAACCTGTTGGTTATGTTGCATGTTTTCAATCTCGATTAATGCAGCTTTAGCAAAGTCCCTGACATAAATTGTACTGTTTCCATTACTATCAATTACTAATTCATCTGTTGAGATACGATAAGATGGCTTTGTCGTTTCATGATCCAGTTTGCCGAATATACCTAGCACATAGATTGGCGGAGCTAGAACCGTCCACGAAAGATCAGTCTTCTGATACATCTCCAGTGAAATCTGATGCCCCAATAAAACCGCATGCATCGGAGTGCCTTCTTCAAATGCAAAGGGGACATTTAGTTTCTTATCTCTCACCGTTTTGACGATCTCATTATACGTACTTCCCATCACTAAATTTGCGCCACCAACTTGCAATACATAGGGCTTTTTTTCTAAAACAGACAACACTTCAAGAATGTTTTCAGTGAATTTAATTAATATGGAATTTTCAGGTTTATTATCTGGTGCCCGTGCAGAAACAGATAGTACTATCGCATCATGTTCCTCAGCTATTTTTGTAAGCGAATTGACATCCATCAGATCTCCCTTCGCCGCAACGAAATTTTCATGTTCGATATCAAGTTTTTCAGGACTTCGAGATAAGCCTGTCACTTTGTGGCCTCTTTCAAGTGCCTCTATAACGATAACCTTACCTATGTTTCCACTCGCCCCATAAACAGCAATCTTCTTCATTTCAGAAGCATTTAATTGTGCGTTAAAAAGACTGGAAGCTATGAGAACCAGTAATATTCTAAATATCATTTGAGTGTCCTTGATGTGGGGTGTGAATAATATATCACAGTAAATATAAACGTGTTTTTCGCAACTCAACTCGATTTGTGAGAGGCACATCAAATAAATCCGCTATATCGAATTTTTGTAACAATCCTCTTGCCTGTTCTTGTTCTGAAGAAGCCGTTGCCAGGAATGCATCTTGAATCTGTTGGAACATCCAATATGGATAAGTCGTGCTCATACGTTTTCCTTTGACACCTTCAAATACTATTTCTGCCTCACCAATTCTCCCAGGGACTCTTGTGCCTGGTGCTTGATTAATCGACCACGTAGATACACTAGCAATGCTCTGACGTACCAATGATGCCTGCAATTCAAACATAAATTTCAATAGTGTCATTAAAGTCTCTGGAAGATCATCGCCAAATAACTCTCCGGATGTATCAGACGTACTGATGTTGTGTATGTTGTCTACCCATCGCATTAGATTTGTATGCTTACTGATCAAATTCTCTGGATATGGATCTCGATGTAAATGTGCATACAATTGGCCATAGACTGAAAAGTCAGCCAATGTCGGTCGCCCTCCTAACAAGTAGGCATGGTTTGCAAAGTGTGTATCAAGTAAGCCCAATAGCTTCTCAACTGTAACCTCAAAAGCTTCGATAGTGTACTCTGTTATACCTAGTTTAGGTAAATACCCTGACAGTTGTTTGCCAAGTTTCTTAGCTACGAGTGTTTGAATAAATTTAGGCATGTACGGCAGCGCGTTGCTGCCAAATTCAGACATAATAAAATCGGTGTTTTCTGGATAATTCCAGCGGTAGTGTAACGAGGCCATTGGAAGCCATTCATCACCGAATAACTCGATCATCATACATAGAATTTTCAGCTTAGGGGACTGAGGAATGATGGGTTTATCAGGGAACTTCTCTTCATAATGGTTAATGATCACGGTTGAATCTTGAATAACGGTGCCATCGCGATCAAAGACAACAGGCATGATCAATTTACCTGCAACAGTTTTTATTTTTCGCGAAAGTGTCATGATGTTAGGATTTTTATAACGGAATGGAATTGCTTTGTATTCGAAGTATTTCTTAACTTTTTCCGTATAAGGTGAGACATCCCAGCCATATAATTCACACTGTTCAGACATAGCGATATTCACTCCTCACGTCACTATTCATCTACGTTTATTCTCAATACAAGTTGCGTAAAGCGTCTACGGAGCATCAATAAAATCCTATCGTGTATATTGTGAGGTCGTATTCATTCTGAATCGGTCTTGATAAATTCAATTCCTCTAACACGTCCTGCATCGATGACAAAGGACGTAATTTTATTATCGGTCCGGATAAAATCGAGCGCGACGCCGTTAGACGTTGCAAACTGATCGACGCCTGATTGCTCTAGTGTGGTAGGTGGATTAAATGTGATCCTTGTTTTCAATGTCTTATCTTCTAAATAAATCTGGTAACTGACACTTAGCTCCTCGCTATAAAAAGTACCAACGAACTCTTCTAGATTAATATCACCTACTTCAGCCTTTCGACTTGTAACAGTCTGTGTGCCTGCCTGATCGATAGTTAGGGTGTTTGCTTTGCCATTAGTGACATTACTGAAAGCAAATGATATGGCTGTATTATTCTTAATCAGAAAAGTGTATTCGGATGTGGCTTTTATTTCATACTTATTGTCGTTCCACTTTTGCAATACGTTAAGTGAATCATTTTCAATTGAAATCTCTAATTCAATTCCAGGCCTTATGACATATGTTCCAGAATACGTCTCTAGCTCTTGAGGAGTGAGAGAAATAAATTCAGCCTCTTCGCTTACCTTGTTAGCACCAGAAGAAGTTGAATCAGCACTATCCTCGATATATTCAGCTAACACAATATCGGCAATATTTCTGGCACTGAGTGACGAGTTAAATGATGCTGTGTTTGCTAGAATAACAATTGAGGTCTGTTGCTCGGGGAATCGTAAAAAGTGGGTCCTGTAACCAGCTAGAGCCCCACCATGACCGACCGTTTTCAAACCTTTGTACGTACCATTCGAGAGACCAAAAGCGTAATTTGTACTCTCACCATTATTTAATAGGCCTTCTTGGTGCATTTGCGCTATTAGCTCTTGTGTTCCTTTCCCTAGTTTATTGTTGTTGAAATTTTGATCCCACAAAAACATGTCTTCAATAGATGAATAGAGGCCGCCAGAGCCGACCAGATCAAATCGCATGATTAAATTATCAAAGCCATTTTCATTAGGTCGATAACTAAATACTCGGTTCTTGATTAAATGATTCACATCATTATGAAAATGACTATTCTTCATGCCGAGTGGCCCAAATAGATATTTTTCTCCGAACTCGTTGATATCCATATTGCTTACTTTTTCAATAATCATTGCCAACATGAAATAACAAGAATTTGAGTAAAGATACTCAGAGCCAGGTGTAAAGTTCAGGGATTTTTGATTTTTAATTATCTGATACGCAGCCTCATCACTGATGTGATCCAAATAACTATTCCCGGCAAGTGACCATAGTGTTAAATAGTCACGGACTCCGCTTGTATGATGTATGAAATGTCGAATGGTTAATGGTGCATCATATCTTGGGAAATCAGGCAGATACTCTTGTATTTCTACATCAAGATCTATCTTTCCTTCTTCGGCTAGTAATAAAATACCCATGGTGACAAAATGTTTTGATACAGATGCCATGTAAAAAACGGATGAGGGAGTGATTGGGACGCCGTGCTCTAAATCAGCAATTCCATAACCATTGGAATAAACCAGTTCACCGCTCTGAATAACTCCAATCGCGACGCCGGGTGTGTCTGGATTGTTCCATTGTTCAAACAATGCATCAATCCGATCTTTTTGCTCTTTACTGACCTCAGCTTGAATAGGTAAAGCACATGTAAGTGCCAGTATGAATACAATAATTTTATGAATCATTTATCTAATTTTCTCTCAGCCCATTGAGTATGAAATTCCCATTCATCTTCAGGAGTTTCCCATTTTTGTGTGCCATCCATATACGGCCACATTAAATCAATAAATTGTACTAACTCATCACGCGTGTAACTTTGCTCATGCCCAATATTAAGCGCTAACATCTCACGCAATCCCCATGCAATCGTTTCACCTGCCCCACCTTGGGTTGCAACCAAATACCTACCCCTGGGATTTGCCTCAAATAATGCCTGCTCGATGACTTTTGCAACAATGATTGGTGATCGCTTATTAGTTGGGTCTTCGGTTGAAGTTTTTTTGCAACTATCGATATTGTATTTACGCCAGTCTTCAAATATACCCCAATCATCGCTCTCGTTCAGGATTCGAGCACAATGTTTAGCACCGAGCGCAGTATCAAAATTCCCTGGATTAACGGCGGCCACATGAACTCCGAAAGGCTGCAACTCTTCTGCTAGTGAATCAGTTAAGGCTTCTAATGCATGTTTACTAGCAGCATAGATACCAGCAGTCCCTACCGATAGAACGCCCGAGATTGAACTAATATTAATGATTCTTCCTTTTGACTCCAGAATCATTGGCGCGAACGCTTTTGTTACTCTAAAAACACCATAGACATTCACATCAAAGAGAAACTTTAGATCCTCTTCTTTTGCTTCTATCAGAGGGGATATCATAAAGACGCCAGCATTATTCACGAGTCCCCATAATCCTCTACCTTCTCCTTGAATCGTTTTAACTGCTGAAGAGATATGCTCGTTATTCGTGACATCTAGCCGAACCGCCATTATGTTTTCAATTTTGTTTAGTGCTGTTAAATCTTCGTCTTTCCTAGCACCTGCATACACAAAATATCCATTCGCGGCTAGTAACTCTGCCGTCGCCCTTCCAAAACCACTCGATGCCCCGGTAATTAAAACAGCTTTTTGAGGTTCAGATTCAATCTCATTTGATAGGATATTTGAGGACAACAGCAAGCCATAAAGAATGGCGGAATAGAGAAAACATTTCATATTGAATTCCTTAGGCTTGTGGTGATGTAGAGTAAACTCAAAATCTTTTATCACCTTCTCCATCAAGCCCGATTTGATGTAAGTGTTCACTAATTTGCTCTTTATTCAGTGCCTTGGCGATGATATTTCTTAAAAGAATTACTTCATTGTGAATATCAATATATAACTTATGCATATCATGTTGATTCCACATGATGATTGAGATCATAGCTGAAATTTCTGGGTCCGATCGTATTTGGTTCACATCTAATCTGGGACTCATAAGAGTATTCGCCTTTCCATAACCCAGATCTATCTTAGCAAGAACCTTACTGATAGAAGATTGGCTGTCTTGCCTATTTCTCTTCAATGCAAATAATAGACGATCATATCGATCAACAAATTGGCCGATAGCGATACGACTATCATCATCAGATATTATTTCCAAATCACCTGCATTAAGAATCTCTTGGATAGTCGAAAGATGAACTTCACTACCAAGTCCTATTTCAATGTTCGATATGCCACTAACAAAATCCGGCATTTGTTCTTCTGATATCTCGTGTGTACTACGAATGTCTTTATAGGTATTAAATAGAACCATCCGCTGTTCATAAAATATAGCCTGAATCATATCCTGGATTTCTATTGTCTTGTCCAGATCGACAATAATGCGTTGTAAATAACTTTCACCTTTCTGTTCATTGAGCCTGTTATCATTCCATTCCGTGACTTGCATCCCCAGGAAGATACCCACAATCACCACAATGACATCCAGTCCGACTGCAAACCAGTTTTGCTCTTTAACGTGTTGTACAAAGCGTCTTAGTATCATGTTAAATGTCCTTGTGAGACTAAATAGGTTGATTGAAATAGGTTGCCATCCAACTGTATAAGACCTCTTCACTCAACTTATCGATTGATAGTGTCTCAAATTCTTCAGCCGGGTCTTTGTCTTTGTATGAAAACTGGAACTGTAAAATTTCTGGACTCTCGTCATGTAAGATTATGATGATTCGTTTTCCAGTTCTAAGACAGTCAATCGTCATGGCGTCTGCAGGTATACCCACAGTGCGCATACCGCGACTCACGCCGACAATTGGGTTAATGTTGTCAAACGTTTGCTGTATTCGGGTATGCGCATCAGTAACTAAATCTGATAATAGTTCTAAATTCTTTTCAGACATTTTTCTAGTATTGTTGGTCAGTTAGCTGATGTTGTCTTTATTCTACACTAGAATAATGATTGAGAGGCACTAGGATGTTCAGTCGTTAAAACGTTGCATTTGATCCATTCGAATGATGATAATAAGTTACATACACACTGCATAAAAAAATAATATGAAAACACGTATCACCTTATATTTATTAGCACTTCACTTATTTACCCATGTTTGTTATGCGCAAGAGGTAAGTGACTTTCAGCAAATCTTTTGGAATAAACTTACTGCAATGGAAGGTAAAGCCTTTGCCGGTAAACTAGAAATAGGCACAGAACCATCGGATGCAGACTTTATGAGCGGCAAAGCGATTATGCATATCTGGAAAGTCTCAGAGACTGAAATCCGGATTCCATTCCATATCGGCGAGAATCGTTCACGCACCTGGGTAATTACAAAAACTGACGATGGCCTTCGACTGAAACACGATCACCGAAAACCAGATGGATCGGATGATCCTGTTACTCAATATGGCGGTGACACCTTTATGAAAGGCACGCCTATCCGTCAGGAATTTAAAGCCGACAAGTTCACTGGCGATATGCTACCTGCCTCGGCCAAAAATGTTTGGGCAATTGAAGTTGAGTCAAATAAACGCTTTGTTTATGAGCTCAGAAGAGAGCACGAGGACAGATTTTTCAGAGTTGAATTCGACTTGAGTCAGCCGATTGCAACGCCCCCTTTAGCCTGGGGCGATAGTGATTAGTTAATGACATAGCCTAATCAGATAACTGATTTTGTATCGACTGAATTAAATTGTTTACTAGTGATTTTTCCATTGGTAACAAACCAATAGCGGAATTATTAGTATTGTACCAAGTTCTTAATAACCTTAGCACCTGATCATCTTGACGTATTCTGGCCAAAATCTCGTATGCTCGCTTATCAGTTACTGGAGAATCACAGGGGATTAAATACTGACTATTGATATCATCTTGCGCAATACAGTTTAGCCAAATATACGCCGTTATATCGGTTGGTATTAGGCCTCTGACATGGCTCCGATAAGCAGGGATTGCACGTAACAGTGTTTCAGCGGCGACGCCACTGTTAAATGAATAATACTCAGCTAATTCTGTGCGGAGAACTTTATCCCTAAGAAGTAACATTTGCCCTGTTTGTTGCAATTCCTTATAGGTAATATCTCTTACCTCAAATGGCGTTATTTGACTCGATTGAAAGACCGCTAACAGATATTTCCAATGATCATCTGGAATCAACTCTGGGGCTTCTAAGTAGACTAATGCAATATCGCTATATTCTTTAACTTGCGTCCAATATTTTTCACGATGATTGATTGTTTCTAAATCTACTTGTAAATCATCATGCAACCTATTTAGATATTCCTTTGCGGCATTGTCTTCATTAATCCGTTCTTGCCAATTCGTCACTTGTAGACCCAAAAAAATGCCGACAATCACCACAATGACGTCAAGTCCGACGGCGAACCAGTTCTGCTCTTTCACGTGCTGCATGAAGCGTCTAAGTATCATATGAATTTCCGGAATAAGATTGGTCTGAGAAATATAGCATAGACACGTCAATATCCAGAATCGAGACACGAAGTATCTAAATGTAATTTTCAACATGAACATCAGGGTCAGTTTTCTATTTTAGTAATTTTAGTTATGATTAAAGAAAAATTGGTAGAGATCACATGCGAAACATCAAAACATATTTCTTGTATTTTATTGTCTTAACATTCAGCACGCTGCTAACGGCCGAAGAAGAGGCTGACACGAAAAAAGCGAAAGAGAAAAAAGACACTGGACCGAAACCCTACTCAGAAGTTATCACTGATAAAGCGCTGAGCGACCCTGGTTTATTCACCGTCCATAAAATTAGCGAGAAATATTATTTCGAAATTCCTGTGGAACTGATGGAGCAAGAGATACTCGTCGTCAGCCGTATTTCAGGGCATGTCAAAGGCCTGAATTTTGGTGGTGCAGGAATGAAATCCAGACCACAGCAGGTGATACGCTGGCAGCATAAAGACAACAAAGTGATTCTACGCTCAGTCAGTTACAATAGCGTGGCGAATGACGAAGACCCCATTTATAAGTCAGTACGTAACAATAATTTTGAACCTGTCATCATGACATTCAAAGTTGAGGCGATGAGCGATGACAAATCGAGCGTGGTAATTAATGCGACTCCGCTGTTTTCGACAGATGTCGCTATGATTGGGGCATTAACACCGGCTGCTCGTAAGCAATTCGGTGTTAAAAGTCTCGATAAATCACGAAGTTTCGTCTCCTGGATGAAAAGCTTTCCTGAGAATACTGAAGTCAGACATGTTCTCACCTACACAGGAGGGGCAGAGTTACCAGCAAACCAGTTGACCGGTACGCTATCTATCGAGATGAATCAATCATTTATCAAGTTGCCTGACGAGCCTATGCAGCCTCGTTATTATGATGGCCGAGTGGGATATTTTTCTATTCAGCAGATTGATTACAGTTCCGATGCTCAAAAAGCCGAAGCTCAACGACTTATTACTCGCTGGCGACTAGAGCCTTCAGATATGGAGGCATGGAAGCGTGGTGAATTAGTCGAACCAGTCAAGCCGATTATTTATTACGTTGATCCTGCGACGCCTGAAGAGTGGAAACCTTACATCATGCAAGGTGTTAATGACTGGCAGATTGCATTTGAACAGTCTGGATTTAAGAATGCAATCATGGCCAAAGAACCGCCTACCGTGGAGGAAGACCCAGACTGGTCTCCAGAAGATGTGCGCTATAGCGTTATTCGCTACATCAGCACAGATATTCAGAATGCACAAGGACCCCATGTCCATGATCCGCGCACCGGTGAGATTCTTGAGAGTGACATCCTGTGGTATCACAATGTCATGAACTTATTGCGCAACTGGTACATGATGCAAACTGCTGCAGCCAATCCAGAAGCGCGATCCGTCAAGTTCGATACCAAAGTCATGGGCGAATTAATCCGATTCGTATCGGCCCATGAGGTCGGCCATACTCTGGGATTGCCGCATAACATGGGCTCAAGTGTGGGCTATACAGTAAAGGAGCTAAGAACACCTGGCTTCGTGCAACGCATGGGTGTCGCCCCTTCGATCATGGATTATGCACGCTTTAATTACGTCGCCCAACCTGGAGATGATGGCGTGGGATTCCTACCTAAAATTGGACCCTATGACATCTGGTCAGTGATCTATGGTTACAAACCAATCCCTGATGCCAATAGTGCAGAGGAAGAACGACTTACCTTAAATGATTGGATCGTCGAACGCGCAGATAATCCTCATTTCAGATATGGACAGCAACGAGGCAATCCAGCCGATCCATCCGCACAAACAGAAGATATTGGTGACGATGTGATTGAGGCAAGTAGCCTCGGCCTTGCCAATTTAAAACGAATCCTTCCCGAACTACCAGATTGGTCTTTCCGCAAAGGAATGCCATTTGCTGATTTAGAGGAACTTTACGGACAAGTAATTACTCAATTTGGCCGGTATGCAAGGCACGTTGGCACTTACATTGGTGGAGTATATGAATATAGGAAAACAGCTGATCAGGACGGAGCTGTCTTCATGCCAGTGGCGAGGGATAAACAACAAGCCTCAATGAAATGGCTCAACGAGAATGTCTTTGATACACCCGACTGGTTGATGAATGAAGAAATACTGCAACGCATAGACTCGAATAATGTAGTAGAGCGCATCAGCAATTTTCAGAGCGGATCATTGGATCGCATTATGCAGGTGGATCGTCTCAAGCGCTTGATCGAAATGGAAGTAATGGGTGATCAAACATATACTGTCCGTGACTTATTTACTGATACTCGCAAAGGTGTATTTGCTGAATTGTACTCAGATAAGAAATCTGATGTGGTCCGCCGTAACTTACAACGCACACTCATCAGTAAATTATCAGAAGTAATGAACAGTACTGATGAAAATGTTCTGTCAACGGAAGTGCCTGCGATTAGTCGTTTTCAATTGCGCAAAATCGAAAAGGATTTAAAAGCTGCACTGAAGAAACGTAGACGTCTTGATCAGACTCGTATCATTCACTATGAAGACATGCTCGCTCGGATTGATAGTGCATTTGAAAATAATATACGTGTCATTAACACTCCCGCAGCGAGTGGGGGCTAATCTTAAATATCTACTAACTCAAATTTGATCTGACATTAATCCCTATTCATCGTGTCAGGTTAGATTTGGGTTAGTTCAATTTAGCATGACTAATACGATATTTGATAACTCTATTGGCCCATGCATCAACCACAAAAACATGACCATCATTAGACACTGCAATATCATGGCCTAAGATGGTTGCATGATTGTCGTGATTCGTATTCATATTTAAAATAGGGTCATATCTCTCGTTTAATTGAATAATGTTTGCTCTGGTTTCATCCGGCTGGTCACCACCATCGATTATCCACACACTACCCTCTGAATCATTTGCAATACCATAAGGTCTACCAACAACCTCTTTATTGATGACCTTCAGTAATACACCATCAGTAGTGAAAACCTGCATCCTTGAATTCGCTCTATCTGCCACGAAAACCCGACCATTATTATCAACTGATATGCCATGAGGTAGACTTAACTGACCGTCTTCGCTGCCAGGCTCTCCCCATTGATTTAGATACTCACCTTTAGCACTAAACTTCATGACACGTGTATTGATGTAACCATCAGCTATGTAAATAGCTCCCTCACTATCAAAATCAATATCTGCAGGCATGTTGAAATGCTTAGCGTCTGAGCCTGATTGGCCAGGATTACCGAGTGTCATTAGCAGATCACCATCGTGACTAAACTTCTGTACCGTGTGACCCGCCACATCAGTTACCCAGACATTATCTTCATTATCAATTGACAGGCCGTGCGGCATAATAAATAGCTGATTCCCCCACTCTGCTAGTTTTTCACCAGTATTAACATCAACCATGATAATGGTATTTTTTGCAATAGGATGAATAGGCATTTCATCTTCCCAGACGCGATCAGCTCTATGAAATATGAAGACATGATTATGGCTATCGACAGCTACACCTGTGGCTTGACCAAGCCCATACTGTTGAAGCGTAGTATTCCAGTTTGTATCTATGGCTAGCTCAGTCCCAGCGGTTATAGAGACATGAAGACAGACTAGTAGTATTCCTATAATTCTCATAAAGTGAGACCTCATTGATGAAGGTGTATTTAAATCATTGCTGGAAGAACGTGTAGCACGATATCAAGTATGAAATGAGCAATGATTGCAGATATCAGGCCGTACTTCCAAAAGCACCAGCCGTATAACATTGATACAGCTATATTTCCCAACATTGTTCCCCATAGGGCAAAACTAGTTCCACCACCGTAGCTAATTAGTTGTGGAAAGTGCGCAGCACCAAATGCTATGCCAACCACAATAATGACGGTCCAGACCAAACTATCAGTTAACTCTTTAATCTTAAATAGTCTCTTAATGCTCCAGAGTACTAGTGTCATCAAACCGAACCTAAACCAAACTTCTTCACCAACAGCAGCACCAATTGAGACCAATATGCCACCTATAACGCCACGAAATCCATATTCTGGAACTTCTTCAGGCAAGAAAGGTGAGCTGAAATATCTAACGACCAGAAGAACTATTCCTAATGATATGCCGCTGATGATCGGAAATAATACTGGACTCTTGACCCAACTAGATTGATCTTCAACAGGCCTGTAGAGCGATACATTGACTGACTCTCCTAGCTGTAAGCCGATCACTAATGATGGGATAGTTATTATTGCAAGAAACGTGAGGCTTGGAAGTAGCAAATTACCGAAGTCTGATTGTTCTTGTATTGATTGATAATACACATTAGCTAACTGGGCTATTACCGTTGCCACTAATAAACCAATGAATAGCCACCACTTAGGATATGAATCTAATTGATTTAATGTCATCGAGATTTGAACTAGGGCGTTAACTCATATTTACATTGAGGTTAAATTAACGCCGTAAACTCCGTGGTTAATTTTTGCTAAAGGCCTTGTAAGCTTCACTGTACCTCAAAATATCTAGATTAGAAAACTTACTACCATTTTCAAACGCATCAATTCGTGCAGAAATCTCTATCATTGCCATACCTATCTCTTCAGATTTAATGGCAACCCCAACCGGAGAAAAAAACCAATATAAAATGTTTTGCCCCAAATGAGCTTGTTCAGAAGTTGGACCGATATAATCAGGCCTGTGAGCGATAACCTTAAGTCTTCGATCCTGTGCGAAGTTAAATAGCGTATTTTCCGCGCGAATTTTTTCTCGAACCCACATAGTATCTGATTCTTCAGAGATATCACTGGAGCTGATGAATTGAAAGGTTTTTGGTGTGGAGCTGTTAGACGTGAGCCAGGCATTGAGGAAGGCCAAGGGGAAATCAGTATGAATCATGCCATAGGTTTTTTCATCGGTATTAATTGCTGAAATGCCGATAGCCCAATAGACAGTGTCAATTTCAGCGAGTTGATTGATAATTGCTTCATAATTCAAATAATCCATATGCTGAATCACTGTGACTTTTCCAGACGCAACTCCTTCTTCCATCCTTGGAGTAAGGCGTCTAGTCACAACAATAATATGTTCAATTTCTGGACTAGCTAGTGTTGCCTTTAAAATCCCATCCCCTGCAGTTCCGCTGGCACCAAACAACGCGATGGTTTTAGTTATTTTCTGATTCGCTAACCGTGGTTGTACTGTGCGGTCGTCTGTCTGAACAAAGTAAACGCCCGTGAGATAAAACAATACAAATGTTATGAGTGTGACGAATAATGCCCATTTAACTATTTTGATCATAATGTATATCTACAGCGCTTTATGTCTGGAAATGCCAGATTCAGAATGAATTAGTGCGGATTGTATTCGTTCTGAACCCAGCTTGTCTAAAATATTACACTTATCTCAGTGTTACTCTTACTGAGTCCATGATCATTTCCAAATAGTATCCTAATGAAGTCTGCGTATTCGCTCTAAGGCGTACTCAAGACTCTCAACTTCGTCTATCTCGATATCTGGTGTCACTCCTATGCCTTCCCATCCTAATTTATTTACAGGGTGATAAGAGCGCCCCATGGGCATGAACATCGAAAAATCACCTACGAGAGGTACAATCCCACCCCAGTGTCCCATTCCTCGTGTTGTTTCACCTATAATGATTCCGCGTCCAGACACCTTCATACTCATAGCAAAATGTTCTGCTGCCGATCCACTGCGCTCACTAGTCAACATATAAACTGGCTTGTCCTGATAGTATTTTGAATACTCATTGGGCTGGCTAATTTGATGAATCGGTTTCCCGTCATTCCTATGTGGCGATTGCATCGTCATGATATGAGTTGGTTCTTCATAAATAAATCCAGCAATCTCGTCGATATGCGTTGGGGTCCCACCTCGATGATCGCGTATATCAAATATCAAGGCATCTGTATCTTTCATTGCGATCATAGCCTCTCGTGTCATTTGCACAGACTCACGACTCCTTGGGAAACCATTAAATTTAATGTAACCAATATTGCCTTCAAGAATTTCTTGTTTGCTAATCGTTTCTAGTCCGTTCTGTTGTTTCCCCTCTGTAGTTGCAGGTTTTGGACGTCTCATTTGGGGACGCTCCCCCGGAGCGAAAACACGCAAGTGCTTATCTTCATAGATTCCATTAAGTAGTTCAGTCAATTTCGATGCCAGTTGTTTATCATCCTCAATGTCATCAACACACGAATTCTTTAAACACTCTTCGAGGCCATTTGCATATTGGGCACCAATTTTCGGAAAAACGTAATTTTCCTTCAGGTTATTCGCAACTTGCTCCACAAGTTCAGTATATTTAACAGACTCACCAGAAGTGACACTCGTTAATCCAATGCTCAAAAACACTATGGCTATTGTTGGTAGTTTCAACATCCTATCTCCCATCTTCGATTGTTGTATAAATGCGATCAACTCAATGCAATTAATGCGCCTAAGTGTTATTCATTAAATATTCTTAGAAATTATGGCTTATAGACGAGACCTCGACACAGATATGCGCTGGAGGATGAAAATTCTGTGAAGAGAGATGCCTGATATGAGGACACCTGTCCCGAAATGGGGACATGCTGCTATTAGAGGTTGGAGCCGAAAGTAATTTATTAGTTTGTAGACAGAGAGTGTGATTTTAAGATTGAATCCAACAGTTCCCGACTATTTGCAATTTCGTCATCAAGCAAATTGATCAACTGGAGTTTGTTCTCAGATTCTGGGTTTATTGCAAGGTAAAATGGATTCTTCTCACCACAGATATGTGAAGTAACATTAATATTTAAATTATTTGCCTCATATGCCGTGACGAGCTCTTCCTCGACAAAATATTGAATACGATTAATTTTGTTCATTTTAATTAGTCGACTCGTTGTATTGTTACCACTTATCTTTACGATCATTTCTTCATTTAACTGAGCTAGTAGCGCATCAATCTTTTTCCCGTAACCATAATTTTCCGTATAACCTACAATAACAGTATTGAGTGATTCTTGGCTGAGCATTTTATTTGTCTCGATTGTCGACATAATGCAGCTTCGATAGTCAGCTGTGGCTACCTTGGTGAAAACTAACCCAGGAGCCTCAGCATGAACAGCGGTGAGTAAGCCATCTAACTTGCCACTTTCCGCTTGGGAGATGGCTCTATTCCAAGGAAGAAATACTACCTCAAGTTGAACATTATTCTTAGCAAGTAATTTTGAAACATATTCCGTAACAACCCCTTTGTTTGTCATTGTACTGCATGTATAGGGGCACCATTCCGCTGCTGCTAGTCGAATAGTTCTGGATTCAGCAAATACAGGTAATGAGCAGAGCATTAGAATTATGTAGGAATGTTTTAGCACGAAATTAATCTAGCATATGTTTACAGCATTTTAAATTGATAAAATTCGTACATTTTGAATGTACAAATGCTTAACATTTAACAATTTCTAAAAGCTCTAAATCAACACTACTTTGCAGTACTGATTTTATTCGCTAGCAGCTTCTCGAGTGTTTGCGCAGTTTCGGCCTTACGTTTCCCAGCATTCCTGTTCATCGTTTGATAATCAGCCATGTGAGATAGAATATCTAACAGCTCAGTACGTTGCCTGGCAGACTCTAACAGTTTTAATGCATCCAACTCACTAAAAGAGTACTCTTCGTCAAGTCGATATTTCCTGACAATCTCGGGTTTTACTAAACCAGCTGAATGTGTTCTGTAAATCGCCTGCACTTGCCTTGCTGTTGTGTTCCACTGAATGCGAGATTCTAACCGTGCGTAATAATTAACAATTGCACGCTTTAGCTCGACATCCTCTATGAGCCTCAAATAGCCTGTATTCGTTAACTCTTTGTAGGTTTGATTAGCAATTTGAGGCTCGTATAAAAAACCTGCACGCATAATTGCAACAACTATTTTGTTTGGGTCATCAATACTAAAATCCGAATCTATCAACGCATTATACAAATACTGTCCATTGGCATAATTTTCATCATTATAGCGAACAGCATTCATACCATCTTGTTGATCAATTTTTAGATCCTGAATCAACTGCTGATAATAACTAATTTCTAATTCATTCTCTTTTCTATGTTCGTACCACTCTGATACCTGCATCCCAAGAAAGATACCCACAATAACCACAACGACATCCAATCCAACTGCGAACCAGTTCTGCTCTTTTATGTGTTGCATGAAGCGTCTGAGTATCATTTTAATTTCCTCGCGAATTGATAAATGAATATATCACACGATTTATGAACTGATCACAAATATACATTAATGATTACTAGCAACCCTTCAAGCACAATGATGGTTGATCATTCTTTGTTCACCGTTAATAGATCATTACATATTAATAAAATGTGACCTGTCTTCCTCTGACATAATGTCAGATGTTGACCCGATAAATTCGCTTATCCGAGGAAAGGTATGATTTCAAATTTTTACATAACTCTTTTTATAATCAGTCTATCCCTGCCTATTTCAGCTGAAAAAGTTTTAATGTCTATGCCAGACGGAGTTATCCTCTCAGGGAATTACCATCCTGTGAAAGATAGTAAAGCGTCTGTTTTAATGCTTCATCAATGTAATAGAGATCAACGAATGTGGAGTCCACTGGTCGATAAGCTAACAGCTAATAATATCGACGTTATGACCGTCGATTTTCGTGGTTACAACGACAGCGCATCGGAACAATACAATACTCGGTCTGATGATAGCTATCTTAAATCAAACAACCACATTAAATCTGACTCAAAGTCTATCTATAAAAAGTGGCGATCGATTACTAAACACGCTGTGAGTCGCGTGTTAATTGGAGCGAGTTGTGGAGGTGGTCAGGCAGCTGCACTGGCGGCGAATAATCAAGAGATCAATGCATTGATACTCTTTTCTCCAAGTTTACGCGAATATTGGTTTGACACTGAGAACTGGGACAAACTACATGATCGAAAATCACTACCCATATTAGGTATTGCTTCCGTTGGTGATCAGAATGCCCTAACCGCCGTAGAGAGAGTCCTATCAAAGTCAGAAGCGACCTATACGGAATTCCTTCGCTATAATGGCAGGCACCATGGCGAGCCACTATTTAAACACGATCCAAACTTAACTCAGAAGATGCTAGTGTGGATTGAAACGGTACTTTCTCGGAATCAATAGAATATTTATTTTTTCTTCTTTAATTCCATTAGCACCACGCCCTCAACCCATGTTTTACCATCATCAGGAGTCAAATCAACACGCCACTGCAACTCAATATCAGACTTCTGAGTTATTTTGATTCTGTCGAACTTATTTTCTCCTCGCCATGGTGTTTGACGAATTAGGTAATCTCCATCACGATGGATGTTAAACGCTTTTCCTAATCCCTGACCGTTAGCAAAGTTATTATAAAAAACATTTTGCCATTTTTTATTTTCGGATTGCCAAGCCCGCACGGTGGTCCCCCAATAAACGTCCCCATTCTCCTCAAGGAAATACCAGCTATCTTGCATTCCATTTCCTTCAAATAGTTTTTCGGCAATTAATTTCACTTTCTGTTGGCGAGTACTACCGTCACGATTCTTTGTCCATCGGTAACCTTCCCACGTTCCATATAAAGGACTGAAATCTTCAGGAACACTATTTGTCGAATTTCGGGCGTACACCCCAGACTGCAATGACAAAAGCGCATAAGATGAAATGATAATAGCTATCAGTCTATTTTTATTGGCCATTAATGATGCTCCCTCTTAGATAAATCACGGTTGGCAATTCAGTGTTAAATTCAAGTGACATACACCATCCCAAACCTTCTATGGACAGTGGATATTTTGCATTCCATTTTGATTCAGCAATCGCATCTATATAGATTCAATTACCCAAGAAGAAAGAAAGCTTTTCTTCATACTATTTAATTCTATTACTTCTTGATTCCAATTCTTTGACGAATTCGTTCGGGAATGGCTGTGTGGGGATGTATTGTAATTTCTTACCCGTGAACAGGACAGCATCCACCTGATCGCCATATTGTACTTCTGGATAGTCTTTTTCTAAATGCAGTGATGCAAGACATGTATCGTTGACTGATAGAATGGATGGCGCGGGCCAATCAACTTTTGCCATCTCAGGATACATCAAATGAATAACATAACTTTGGTCAGGTAATCGTTGATCTATTAGCTCAACAAGATTAATCCAGTTAGGAGGCGTCGGGTCGATGCGTTTGACATGGCCTCGACCAAGTATCGCAATCGCACTGTGCCCCCTGTCAATAACTTCATCCCATAATACTTCGAGGAACCTTCTATCCCTTCGATTAAGTGCAGTTCCCCAATCCCATTGGCTATTTACTTTGCTCCAATCTAAATAACTATCCCCACCGAGCACCCTGATTCTTTTATCTTTGTCTAATTTTTCGTTAACTGATCGGGCAGTCTGAATAAATTGATAGGCCGCCATATTGTCGCCATCTTCAAGAAATATACCAGGGACATCTCTCCACAAGGGTGCAATTTCTTCAAAGCTCATAGGCTTTAAATCGATTAAGTAAGCATCCAGAATTGACTGGTGAAAGGAACTTAAAAATTCGACCATCACATCATCAATTTTATTCTGTATCTCTTTAGATTCTAACAGTGTGTCATACAATTGATGCATACTGTTGGTGCTATGTCTTTCGCCTATAAAAACAATTTTCTTTGAATCCAAAACATGACTTATGTGATGTATGGCAGGAACAGGGTTTAGATGTTCTATTTCCCGTGCACATTCTGCTATTTCAACCGCATTCAGGGCGACATTAAAATTAAGTAAACAATTGATTGTTAGTACTATAGAAATAGATTGCTTTGTCAGCATTGTCTTCCCTTAATATTTGTAATAATTATCATTA
This sequence comes from Enterobacterales bacterium, assembly GCA_965250035.1. Lineage (GTDB taxonomy): Bacteria > Pseudomonadota > Gammaproteobacteria > Enterobacterales > CAXRAF01. Next base: position 2,134,420 of record OZ252282.1, read on the forward strand.
GATGCTTTGCAGTTGTATATAAATATCATGACGAGAGTTGTCTCTGAGATGGTTCCTAATATCGATATCTCCTTTCGATGGAGTTAGATATTTAGATCCTCGATTGTTATCTCAGCTACAACATTTCAATGATTTAATTTTGTATCCATTACTTCTATCTCCCCAAGAAAAATAGATTGCTTCGTCCTTAGGGCTTACATTGACAAAAAATGCACTGCCGTCATTTTCTGTTAACTCTTGTGTGACGCCAGTTTGAAGGTTTAGTTTATATACGCCATTATTATTTTTATCTCGCTGAACATAGTAAATATGCTGGTCATCTAATGAGAAAACTGGTGAGCCTTTCCAACCATCCGTATGGGTAATTTGAGTTGTTGTATTATTCCTGAGATCGTAAACATGAAACTGCGGTTGTTGTTCAGATTTTTGCAGAGTAAACACAAATCGTTCGCCATCTCTACTCCAGTTTGCGTAGGATGAGGCACCTTCCGGAAGACCTACGATCTCATCAATATTTTCTCCATCAAAACTAACAATTTTTAACTTAGACGAAACCTTTCCTGGCACCATATCGAAGTCAGTGTATAAAATTTGTTTACCGGAAGGATGCCAGCTTGGCGCGGATTGTGTTCCTATCCCACCAGCTAATTTACGACTTTCCCCTGACTCGATTTCCATGACAATCAGATCCAGATCGCCCATAGAGTCACCAGCGCCATAGGCAAGGTATTTTCCGTCAGGAGAAAAAGCAGGCTCGATTTCCCACTTATCTGGAGAGTTTGTGATATTTCGCTCTATGCCATCCAGTGTCTTGATATAGAGGTCTGGTATTGGATTATTCCTGGATGAATAATAAACAATGCTCCCATCAATAGGAGATACTGTTACGCCAAAGTCAGACACAGGCATCGATTCTTGGGAGAATATGTTTGCTGTGATAAGTGACATAAACAACATGACCATATGTTTAATAACTACTACTGTTGCATCCAATCTTGATTCTTTCATGCGATTTATGATCCTGACTTTTTTAGATATTTAGCTAAATTAAGTGTTGAATATTCATTACACTCAATCACATTCATTCGGCACTTTAAAAATGCTTTTTGGAACGTAGCCACTGTCAACAATTTGTCCCTTGCATTCAGGCAAAGACACGTCTATTTGTTGTCGCTGTCTCTCATCAATCGTTAGCGTTATATCAGAGCGTAAATAGTTCAGAATCGACTCATCATCGATTGGGTTTCCGTTTATTGCTAGCCATTTGATTTGACTACTATCTTTTACTGACGGAATGTGTGAGATTTTATTGTTCGATACTAATAAACGTTCTAAAGAATCCAGTTGAATTACATCATCAATTGTCGAGATCTGGTTGTTACTGATATCGAGCCACTTTAGGTTATTCAAAGCATTGAATCGATCGACACTAGTAATTGAAAGGTTTCTAGCAATAAGTATTTCCAATGATTTCCATTCACTCACCACTCCCCATTCTTTGATCGAATTGCCCGAGATATTGAGCTGACGAAGATTTATTAATTTTTCAATTGACTCAAGTTCTGAAATTAGATTGTCCTGAACAACTAACGTTTTCAATTGCTTAAGATTACCAACCCATGAAATATCCTTTATTTGATTTTCACCTATCCAGACACCTACCAGGCTTGGCATCTGAGCCAGAATGCCAGCATTAGTCAGTTTATTCCCTGCCGCATTGAAGTAACGAAGCCCTATTAATGGTTTTAATGGTTCAATTGTAGAAATTAAATTGAAATCTATTACGACTGCTTGCAGCTTAGTCAGGTGCCTTAACTCAGATATATCAGATATTTTATTATGACTGAGATGTATTCGTTCCAGGTTTCTTGTCACACTGAGACCACTGAGATCTTCGATACCTAGTCCGTTAGCTTGGAGTATTTTCAGTTGACTAAGTCCATCTTCATTAATGGGTAGTTTTTGCTTACTCAGACTATCTGCGATCGCTGCTCGTAGTTTTGGATCTGGAAAAATTGTCTCAAGTACATTATCAGCATTTACAATTAATGTGGTTAATTGAAGTAAAATGACGACACTGAGGACTAATTTGTTCATATGAAACTCATATCTTTTCTAACAACTTACATCTCTGAATACTTAAACCAATTCATGGCGCTGTACAATACGCACAACATGCAAGAAATCGTACCATGCTCGGGCGCGTCACTACGTCCTAAATCATGATCCCGGACACTTTTTTATTCATTTAAGTATAAAATACAGGATTACTGTGGCTTCATGAGATGCCTGAGTCGGAGCCTAACTATGAGTATCTATGGAATATAACCTTACTACGTTATTTCAGTCCGTATTGCTAGGGCTGTGTATATTATTGGTCATCGCGCTAAGGAAACGCATTAGACTATTACCATTAACTGGTTTTATGACGATCTTAGCTCTTCACATGTTACATAATATACTGAGTGAAGGATATGGTCTTAGACTCCCTCATTTTACTCATTTCTTCTCCTTTCTGTATGGGCCACTCTTCTATCTTTTTATTTACTATTTGGCGTATCAGTTCAAGGGATTCAAGAGAAAGCATTTGTGGCACTTTGTTCCTGCATTTGTCGTTTTTCCGATTCCGTTTTATTCAGAATTACTCGGCAGAATAGTGCATTTATCAGTATTTGTGAGTCTAGCTATATATTTAGTACTTTCTTTTCAAACACTGAGTCATGTTCAAAAAGTACTCAATGACACAAAGTCTAATGATTTAGTGACATTAAATTGGCTAAAGAAACTATTAATCCTGTTGTGTCTTGTTGCAATCTTTGAAGTATTAGGCTTCTTAGCAAATATGACCGGCTATCATATCCGAGTAGATGTAATGTATTTACTCACTAGTCTGTCATTATTATTCTTTGCGTCTGCAATCACCGTGAAAGCGATAGAACAAGACGATATTTTTGATGGCATTTCAAAAACAGATGAAATCCTGTCTATCGAAATACAGAATATTGAGAGGGAGGGAATAAATAGAGAAATTAGAGACATCAACCTGACCCAGGCAACAATAGACATCACAGAGACTATAGAGAAAAGCGAACTTTACCTTGACCCTAACTTATCACTGCGGCAACTCGCAAATAATACAGGCTATAGTACCCGAGATGTTTCTTATATCATTAACCAGTCTATCGGTTTAAATTTTAATGAATTTGTAAATAAGTATCGTATTCGTTTGGCTTGTCAACTATTACGAACAAGAGAAACAAATCATTCAATTATTGATGTTGTATACAAGTCTGGATTCAACTCAAAGTCCAGTTTCTATTCTGCATTTAAGAAACTAACAGGGCTAACACCTAAACAATTTCGCGAAAATGATCAAACAATACAAGAATCTAGTACGGAATCTTGATTTAAGACGATTACTCATCACATAGAAGGCTACCATTAGATTTTATATTCTAATGGCGTTAACTATGAACAAGATAAGAGCCGCGATAAAGTGGACATTATACTTATTCCTAATTCTGACTGTACTTTCAATATTCTCTGCTATATTAAGCATCCCCTACGCTAGATTGATTGAGAAGAATACTAATTTATCGAGCGATAGATCAGGTAACTATTGGCTCAGAAATGCCCGTCTCTCGAAAGACTTTTCAGACCTACGTAATGCACAAGTTAGCAACACTCATCTATATGATCTAAGAATTGAGAATGGCTTCATAACAGCGATCATTGAAAGTACCGATAAACCTCTAAATCAAGCGTCAGTCGATGAACTTGATCTACAAGGAAAATGGTTATATCCAGGACTTATTGACCTGCACGTCCATGTTTTTGATAAAAGTGATTTAGCTGCCTACCTGGCACATGGAGTCACTTCGGTTAGAAATATGATGGGATTTCCCATACATCTTAGGTGGCGAGAACAAATCACTCGAGATGAAGTAATAGGGCCCAATTTAATTACCGCTAGTCCCACTATTAATTCAGGATCGAATGGTGGACCATTTCATAAGTACGTTAATAATGCTAGAGAGGTTGCTTCATTAGTCAGGCAGTACAAAGCACAAGGATATGATTTAATTAAATTTTACGATGGGTTAAATAAAGAACAGTTTTTGACTTTAGCTAACACTGCAAACGAAATAGACATCCCTTTTTCAGGGCATATACCCTACGACATGGAACTCTCTGAAGTATTGGAAACTGGCCCGACATCAATTGAACACATAGAAGAAATATTCCATAGTGCTCTCGATTACGATTTAGGTTTAAATGAATTTGATGAAGTAGTCAGTTTGTTTGAAAAACACCAGATACCAATCGTAACGACATTAACAGCTTATAATAATATTTTTCTTGCATCGGAAAATCGACAACAATTATTCACCCCGATTCGCTTGAACAAAATTTCACCACTCATAAGATTTATCGGGGAAAAACAACTACAGCCTGTAGATAATGCTGAGTACAGAGACTGGATCATAAAAAAGCATAAAGCTCTAGAGGTTATTACACAATCATTTCATAAAAGTAGAATACCCTTAGTAATAGGAACAGACACTGGACCGGCATTAACAATACCAGGACAAAGCCTCATTGATGAGATGAATATATTAAAACTACTGGGATTTACTAATAACCAAATTATAGCAATGGCAACTATCGACTCTGCAAGAGTCTTGGGGTTAAAAAATGTAGATGCCATGATTCAGATTGGAGAAAAAGCTGATCTGCTAATATTAGATACCGATCCTTTAGTTGAATTGAACTCATTTAAAACACCTTTTGCTGTAATCAAGTCAGGTAAATATTTTGGACAGGAAAAATTAGATCAGCTGCAAATAGCTTCAAAACAGCATCAATCATATTATCAAACATTTGGATACTTATTAGAACATTACATACTTCTTTGATCGGCGCAAATTAGCATTCTAGAGAAGCATATCCGAGCGGACTATCTTGGTATGTAATAAGGCCGTTAACACTCCGACAAAGACTCCTCACAAATCATTGTATGTAGCTCGATGGCTTGCTCAAGCAGAGTAGTGCGTCTCACCTGTAAGACTGAGACCATACGCAATATATCAATTGATTGCCGCAAGAATGCTTCATCGCCAACCAAGTCGTCAAATTGTGCATATTGTCTTCTCTTATGTGGAAGCGATGGCTCATAAATTGATTTAATCGCAGGATGATATGCCGATTGAGCAGCATTCGTCGACGCTAACCGAATCGCATAGTCTTGTGTGGATGCTAGCTGTGACTGAAATTCACCGAGTGCCTGGACTAGCCCTTTATTTCTTAAAAGCCTTATCTCTCCAGTCGCAATAATACTTTTATAGATGGATTCTGGCGGCGTTGGGCTGATTAAGATCCTCGTAGTAGATACCCCTTCAGAAAAATCATCATTGGTCATATCGTCTGCTAGCTTGCCATTGATTAATGCCTGAATAGAGGCTTCTTGACTAGCAATTTTAGTATCAACAAATGCAATTTGATCTTCGAAGTACTGAATTCTCTGAGTGCTCTCATTTAATAATAAAGAAAGTATCTCCGCCTCTTTCTCTAAATTCTGCCGCCCTTCATACCATTGTTGAACCTGCATCCCCAGGAAGATACCTACGATGACCACAATAATATCCAGTCCTACAGCGAACCAGTTCTGCTCTTTTAAATGTTGCATGAATCGCCTGAGTATCATTCTTACTGTTCCTTATTAGCCGTCATTAGAGTCAATAACTCAAACGCTTCTCTCCATGGATATATGCCGTCTCTCAAATAGGCATCAAAGATATCCAGGTTTGTGCTGATTGCGTTCATAAAACTGACACTTTCACGCATTGCGACATGATCGCATTGGGTGCTTAAATTGAATTCATTCATCTGCTCATTATAGATTGAGGAAACTGAGATCATTTCTGGATACTCAATCAATATCTGCACGCTCAGCGAGCTAAACTGCTGAATTATTTCTTTTAGAGTGATTATCCGCTGTTGCAAGACAACTGCCGCTCTTCTGAGTTTATCGTCAGTGATAATGCCAAGCCGTCCCGATGACTGTAGCTCAGTAATCGAAGGGAGTTCTGCAATAACAATGTTCAAAATATCTGAATTACCGATCGCATCACATTCAGCTTGACTGAGTGTAGAATTCTTATCGTTTGAGCGGAGGCTTTGAACGGCTTTCTTTAAATTATCAAACGTCTCTAATCGCCGAGAAAGAACTCTCGACGAGGCTTGATTAACATAAACAACATCTTCTTTTAGACGTACCTTGAACTCAGCTTCATCATTTCTATCCTTTGAATCCTCATACCATCCCTGCGCTTGTAAACCCAAAAAGATGCCCATAATTAAGACCAGAAGATCCAATCCAACCGTGAACCAGTTCTGGTCTTTAATATGTTGAATGAAGCGTCTAAGTATCATTTGTAACTCCTTGCAGAGGGGATTGATATGAATATATCACACCAATTCAGAAAGGAGCTCGCTTGTTACGATTAGATTCAAGGAGTCGTCATCATCGTATTTTGGTCTGAGTGTGAATGATTACGTAAGACTGAATACTTGTCAGTACTTACTTTTGACCAAAAACTAGATGATATCTTGCTGATGACATTAGACTCAGCATTCATAATGATAGCGAATCCAATATCTAATTCTTTTGAGTACCCGATATCGGCTCTGAATCCAGATACCCAACCTGAGTGATATATGATTGGTAAGTCATCAAACTGATAAATACGCCAGCCGTAGCCATAGTGAGCATCAGTTAAATAATCTCTCCAGTATCGTCTACGCAAATCTCTTTTGGTTTGTATACGTGGTGTCGTCAATTGTGAAATTAACTCATCGGAGAGAACATCTTGTCTATATCCGAGATTAGCGATGAGCCATTTACCTAAATCCGAAATACTGGCGTTGATCCCTGCTGCCGGTGGGACCTTATAATAATCGCCGTTGACTTCAACTGTTTTCCAAAGACGTTCTATAATTCGCTCACCATCAGCATCAAACCGATTGGTTTTGCGATACTTTTTCAATTTATGGGGTTTGGCTGTATTGTCTTCAACATTAAAACTTTTTAATCCAACGGAGGCATTATGCATTGCGAGTGGTTTAAAAATTCTATCCGATAGGAGTTGTGAATAGGTTTTGGATTGACTCGATTCAATAGCCGGCTTTAAAAAACCATACGCCACATTCTGATACCCATAACACTTCTCTGGCTCACAAATTGGCGTGATTCTGTCAAAACGTGCGATGACTTTTTCCATACTCCAATTCTCATACAATAGATTGTCATATGAATTTGGCATTAAGCCGCTGGTATGACTGAGCAAGTGCTTTAGTTGTATCTTCTCCGCTGCTCCTGCTGTAGCTAACTTAAAAGTTGGAACATATTTAGTCACCGGATCGGATAGTTGCAATGCCTCTTCTTGAGCGAGCATGGCTGTGATGGTTGCTGCAAAGGGTTTTGATACTGAGGCTAGTCGGAATACCGTCTCATGATTCACTTTTTGCTTTTTAGTCTTATCGGTATGTCCGAAGGTCTCAAGTGCAACTACCTTATTATTGCTTACAATAATAAAAGCTGCCCCAGGGATATTGTGTTTGTCTAACTCATAGGCTACTTCTTGAGCAAAGTCAGTGCTGAAATTTTCAATATACACACCCTTTACAAGTGGCATGAACATGAACAAAGCCATAGTAGTTATTATTATTGACTTCACTTAGTGTCGATCCTAGTTGGTGCTCGATAGTTTGTTAATCGCCTAATACTATCATTAAGATAGCATTAAGATAGCATTAAGATTAATTTATTCTGGACGCGTTTCCTCTACACCTTTGTGCTGCGTTTGTGACTCTGTCCAGCGAATCAGTGCATCAAACCCATCCAAATTGTACAGGTTGCGAAATTGCACCCACTTAACCAATGAAAGGAGGGACATGGTTGCATAATTCCAGTCATCAAAACATCCAGCTTCGACCTGCTTATTTAGATGGGTTAACGTATCTAACAAACGCTCTTTCTGTAACTTGTAAATCAGTCGTTCGCCATCATCTTCAAACCCGGATTGTTTGCAGTAGAACAGGATAATCAACGAATCTAGCGCACCATCAATCACTGATAAATCATTTGACTGCGCCACAGTGAGCGTCGGCAAGTTGTACTTATAACAGAGATAGCGATGGATCACATGAGAGTCCATCACCATTTGATCGCCATCGATCAAAAGGGGTAATTTACGTACTGGCGATATCTTAGCAAACGCCTGCCGCGCTTCATCATCATACAGACTGACCAGTTCTATCGTATGTTCAACGTCATGCTCTGCCATAAATAATCGCACGCGACGAACATAGGGGGAAGGTAATGAGCCGTAAAGTTTCATGATATCACCTAACTAAATTTTGTCTGTAGATTCCAGAATTATAGGTCAATGTCGTAATACACGTTTTGCACGTCATCAACGTCTTCAAGTAACCCGATAAACCGCTCAAAGGTTTCCAGATCTTCACCCTCAAGCGTTTTAGTCATATGTGGTAAAAATTGAATCTCATCCACATCAAACTCGATATCAGGAAATGCCTCCTGTAAGGCATTACGAACAGCACCATATTCAACCTGAGGGGCAAACACACTGATTTTTCCATCTTCCAGCTCGATATCGGTAACATTAACATCGGCCATTAAAAGGGCTTCCAGTACAGCTTCGTCGTCCTCACCAGCGAACACGAATATGGCGGCATGATCAAACATATGGGCAACGCTGCCCTGCGTTCCAATTTTACTATTGGTCTTAGTAAAACAGACACGGACATCACCAAATGTTCGATTCGGATTATCAGTCAGGCATTCTACAATGACCATAGAACTACCGGGCCCATAGCCTTCATAGCGCGCGTATTCGTAGTTTTCCCCGCCGCCACCACGTGCTTTATCAAGGGCTTTATCAATGACATGTGCCGGTACTTGATCTTTTTTCGCCCGTTCAATGATGCCGCCTAAAGTGGGGTTAGCATCCACCTCAGGACTACCGTTTTTAGCACACATGTAGATTTCTTTTGAATATTTGCTGTAGACCTTCGCTTTCTGATCGGAGGTTTTAGCCATAGATTCTTTTCGGTTTTGATAGGCTCGGCCCATGAAAATTTCCACTGAAAGTTATGATTTTGGCTTATTGTATCCTGATATAAAATTGTCTCAAGTCTCTGAACCAATTAATTCTCTTCGATACGAGTTGCATCATCATGTATCACCAATCAGGCGTATTTTTCTCAGCATCATTAATACCTGAAGGTGCGGTGTGATACTGGACTGGTGTGCGAGAAAATTTTATTGGGTTTCCAACTACGGGAATTGACTCACCAGATGGCACATCCATATCCACACGTAAGTCTCTATGTATGATTTGAGGATCAGATAATGCATCCGCAACATTATTCACGGGAGCACTCGGAATAGCCTGTTGCTCTAATATATCAAGCCATAGGCTCGTGGATTTTGTCAGCAGAATCGTTTGTATTTTCTCGACTAGCGGCTCTCTATTTTCAACACGTAGACTGTTTGTCGTGTATCTTTTGTCAGAGGCCAATTCATGCGCATCGATCGCCTGACAAAATTTCTGAAATTGCTGATTGTTACCTACCGCAATGACGCAGTAGCCATCGGCTGTTTCGAAACTCTGATAGGGAACAATGTTAGGGTGCATATTTCCTAAACGACTTGGCGACTGTCCACCGACAAGATAATTGCTCGCTTGATTTGCCATAATGGCCGTTCCAACATCAAATAGTGCCAGGTCAATGTATTGGCCTAATCCCGAATGAGATCGTTCATGCAAGGCAGCCAGAATTGCGGTACTGGCATATAATCCAGTAAATAAATCTGTGATTGCGACGCCTGTTTTTTGCGGTTGCCCGTCAGCTTCACCTGTAACGCTCATCAAACCGCACATTGCCTGAATTAAAAGGTCATACCCCGGTTTATTACTGTAGGGCCCTGTTTGTCCAAACCCAGTAATGGAGCAATAAATAAGTTGGGGATTTAGCGTTACCAAATTATCATATCCCAAATCCAACTTAGCTAAATGACCAGCCTTGTAGTTTTCAATCAAGATGTCTGCTTCTTTAGCAAGGTCCTTGATTTGTTGAACACCTTCTTGTGTTTTTAAGTCGATGAATACAGATTTCTTATTTCGATTCGCACAACTGAAATAGGCACTGATATCTTTATCGTCATTGATAAATGGAGGACCCCAGTGGCGAGTATCATCGCCGACATCAGGCCTTTCAATTTTCAAGACATTGGCACCCATATCTGCCAAAGTCTGACTTGCCCAGGGTCCTGCTAATACGCGGCTTAAATCTAACACCTTAACGCCTGATAAGGCGCCATCATTATTTTTCATTAGAGATACCTATAAAAAAATAAGAGAAGTTAATGCCCTCAATAATACATATTCGAGGTTTAATTAGATATTATTATCAAATTGTCGCCATGGCTTAGCCACAAGGAAAAATATGAAAAATATAACGATACTAATAAGTGCGCTCCTTCTCATTTCATGTAGCAATGATTCCTCACAATCTAAGTCATCGTCGCAGTCTGCGTCACCATCTCCACAACCAGTCGCAGATATGGTACTGAAGGGTGGTAATGTCATTACCGTCGAGCAAGACATGCCCAGAGCCGAAGCGATCGCAATTGTCGGAGATAAGATCGCCGCCGTCGGGTCGAGCTCGGAAATTACTGCCTGGATTGGTGATAAGACAGAAGTGATTAATCTTGCAGGTCGAACAGCTATCCCTGGTTTCATTGAAGGGCACGGCCACTATACTAGTTATGGAGATAGCTTTTATCGTTTGGAACTTCGCTATGATACTAGTTGGCAAGCGATAGTGGATAAGGTAGAACGAGCGGTCGCTGGTGCTGAACCTGGGGAATGGATTGTCGGACGCGGTTGGCATCAGGACAAATGGGATACTAAGGAGGATATTCTGGTGGATGGTGTTCCAGTGCACGATAAACTATCCGCCGTAAGCCCTGATAACCCAGTATTACTGATCCATACGTCTGGACACGGCGCATTTGCAAATCAGGCTGCCATGGACATTGCTGGCATTGACGGTGAAACCATTCCACCAGCAGGCGGTGAGATCCTTCTTAAAGCAGATGGCACACCCACAGGTATGATGCGAGAAGCCGCACAGGATGAGATTCGTGCGGCATTTGCCCAGTATGAAGCGCAACGCACACCAGAACAGGCGGAGGCTGAACTGCGCCGAGCTATTATCACCGCGGGTGAAGAAAGTCTTAAATACGGGATAACCTCTTTTCATGATCTTGGAACCACCTATGATGAAGTCGACCTTCTGAAAAAAATGGCCGACGAAGGTGTCCTTCCCATCCGTCTATGGATGGCATTTGATATTCCATATGAACAGCTTGCTATCCCTGGCAAGCTCGAAGAATATCGTCTGATCGGTTACGGCAATAATTTCCTGACCGTGCGTGGCATCGGCGAGAAAGTCCTGGACGGTGCACTCGGTACGCATGGCGGCTGGCTACTCGAGCCCTATTCAGATATTCCGGAAAGTCATGGTCTAAACGTGGTCCCTGTTGATGATATTAAAAAATCGGCAGATCTTGCTCTTAAACATGGCTATCAGATGGCCGTACAGGGGATTGGTGATCGCGCTGCGCGGGAATTGCTGAATATTTATGGCGCAATCAAAGAGGCCAATCCTGATACCGACTTACGCTGGCGTATCGAGCATCCACAAGTAATCCACCCGGACGACATATCCCGTTTTGTTGAATATGATGTCATCCCAGCCGTGCAAGGTATTTTCGCCTGTTCAGATGGCCCCTGGGTTGAAGATCGCCTAGGTAAAGATCGTACACTGGAACGTAGTTATCTTGCCAAAACTCTCTACGATGCTGGCCTGACACCAACCAATGGTACGGATCCTCCAGTTGATGAAATCGACCCCATCGCCAGCTTTAAATGCTCAGTCACTCGCGAACTTTCAAACGGTACCATCTTCCAGGGCCAAGAAATTATTTCCAGAGAATTGGCTCTATACAGTTACACCATGGGTAATGCGATCGCAGCCTTCGAAGAAAATATCAAGGGTTCCATTAAAGTAGGCAAGCTCGCTGACATAGCCATCCTGAGTCAGGATTTGCTGACCGTCCCTGATGATAAGTTGATGGATACAGAAGTCGAAATGACCATCTTGGGTGGTGAAGTTGTGTATAAAAAGTAACAGTAATAGAAAATTGATTCCATCGAGGTAGACGTTACCGTGTCGATGAAAAGTCAGGCATATCTACATCATACTTGTCGTAGATTTGCTTTATATTGTCTTTTTTTAGAAGCTCACTGAACCCTCTGGAAAAGAGGTCTTTGAATTCCTTCCCTCTTTGAGTGTAAGCAAAACCAGGATAAATTTTATATACGATGTCTTTGCGAAATACGACAAATTCATTCTGTTGTTGTAACTTTATGAGTTCATTTTTAGATACATCATAGTTCATAACCGCAATATCAATACGATTTCGTTGAAGCAACTTTAAAAGATGGTGCTCACCATGATTAATGCTACTTTCTACCTTGTTATGGTGGTTTTCAATGGCATTTAGCCAAGGCTGTTCGGGTGCATCGTAATCGTACTCAGTAATAACACCGACACGATAATCACCTAAGTCTGCTGGTGTAGATAAGGTGATATTATCTTTCCTGCGAACGATCAACACCGATTCATCGAGTATGAAAAACTTTTGTTGTATATCAAATGTGTCGTACTCTTCCACCTCTATGCCCAGGATTAAATCTGCCCGTCCATCAATGGTATTTTGAATCGCTCTTAGGCGACTCGTAGTGGAAGTGTATGAGGCATTAGATTTGACTTCGTTCATTGCGGCTAGGACTACCTCAACAAACAATCCCTTATCTTCGGCGTTACTGTCACAGGTGTATGGGCACCAGATCTCGGCTGTCATCTGATATGTGGTATCAGTACCGGGACTCGCATCATTCTGTCCATGCGCTTGATTTAGAATTAAAAATGTGACGAATGCTAATACTACTCGCACCTTGAAACCTTCATATATTTAGGGCACTAGCCGTGTGTCAGTATTTATCTTAACAAAAAATCTGTCTAGATGACGACTATAGAAGCTTATGAGGCATAAATAATGTACTAAAGTAGTAACTATCATGCTCATATTCAATTATGCGCTGAATTAGAGTTAATGTATGATGTTCTGCAGATGAAATGTATGCGTTCATCATCTGAGCATAAAAATAATATCAAAACATTCAAATGAATTCAGGAATATTCTTAACCAGTGTATTGATATCTCTGGCAGTATTATCAACGACTACCTTTGCCATGGATGTCGATATCATGCATGTGAATAAACGCCATTCAGAAAAAGACAACCGTTCAATTTATCCTTATAAAGTACTACAGAGAGCGCTCGAAGAATCGTCTGATACCTATGGTGCATTCAAGATACAACCCGCTCCACAGTTGCTACCGAATAATAGGACCATGGAACTTCTTGTAGAAGGTAAACATTTGACCGTCGCCATGCTGGTAACGAGACAAGAGTGGGAAGATATCGCAATTCCAGTTCGCATCCCCATTCGTCGGGGCGCCCTCGCCTATCGGCTGCTGGCAATTCATCAAGACAATATAAACAAATTCAAGGACATCAACACGCTGGAAGAGTTAAAGACGTCGGTTGTTGGTTTACACAAGAATTGGTCGGCAAATATTTTATTTCGAGATCTTGGCTTTAACGTTATTAACGCTTACTCCTATGAGGGTCTTTTCAAGATGTTGCACGGCAAACGTTTTGACTATATACCACGCGGCGTTCATGAAATTTATGATGAACTTGAGCAAAGGAAGACAGAATTTCCAAATCTCGTACCCGAACCACATATCGCGCTTTATAGTCCGGCGCCATTTTACATTTTTGTGACACCAAAGCGCCCTGACATCGCCAAACGTATCGAATATGGTTTGGAAAAGATGATAAAGAGTGGCGAATTGAAGTCGATGTTTGATGAATATTACGGCGGGTATTTCGAACAAGCTAATCTTCAAGATCGCACCATTATCGATATCGGAAATCATTTGCTCCCAAAAGGTACTCCTTTAGAACGTAAAGAGCTCTGGGTGAAATTTGACGTCCCTAAATCAGGTTCTAGTGAAGACTGACCTATGCCACAAGCATTGCCTGTTGTGCACACGCCTTTAGTATCTGTTCCCAAATCGCAGCAACTTCTTTTTCTAATTGATTACTGGTCGATAAAGAATGGCCATTTTTCGAAAGTTCAAGCGCTCCGGTACGAATACCACTAACAGCATCTTGTACCAATTTTGGAAAATCTCTTGTTCCATCGATGTATTTAATGAACTGTGCTTCGTGAGACTGTATTTCCAATGCGGAGTACAGACGATTATTAAACCAATTATTATTTGTCAGCATCGCCCTAACCACTGGGCATACCTGAGGCTTATCTGAAATGAAGGTGACGAATTGCCCCGGGTCGGCCATGAATGTCCATGTACCCAGTTGAATCATTTGATAGGCCATCTTCAATAAGGCATTTTCGATTTGCTCTTTTGGTCGTTGCTGTATTGCGCTGGTTTTATTAACTAACGTATCAAAATCTATCGGGTATCCATTTTGTTGTATTAGGACAGTCATAATCGCAATGGAGTCTTCACCTTGTATGCGAAAACTCCTACTGCCATCTGTATAGACTTTAATACCATCAGCAACACCTTCATTTCCCGCCTCGCGCGTGGTTGTGGTAAAGGCTAAATGCCTTAGGAAGGCTGGATTCATAGTTCGTGGACCTTCAGACTTCTTCTTCGACAAAATAATTTGTCGGAATCGACGATTCATCAACATATCCATATACTGCTCTTTCTCAATTAAACCTACACTTGGCTGACAGAAAAATGTACGCGCCGATGGACTATAATTCCCCTCATAAACTGTCGCGATATTTGCATCTATAACATAATGAAGCCCCCGTGCTTCTGCCATTCGCACCACTTCAGAGAAATAGAAAGGATGATTGTTTTCTTCCAAGTGATCATGTGCGATATACGACAAGGATTGTTCTGCTAATAGATCGTATTCCTGCTTTAAAAGACTCTGAAAGTGAGATTGATCCGGTTGCAAATTATCCGATAGGAATTTAACAAAATCGCGTGCTTTTCGTGCTTGAAAAATACGTGGTTGATTTGTTTGATTGGCCAAGTGAAGATGCATCATATGTCGAATAGCATCTCCAAAGTGCCAGCCGGGATAGGCGTTGAAACTGATATATGCCAAGCCATCATCTGCTAAATTATTCTGACATATATCGAATATCTTTTGTTGCAAACCCTCTGGCACCCAGGACAAAAGTCCGTGTGCGATAATGTAGTCAAACGTTCCGAAATCAGGTCCTATGTCTTCGATTGACTGACATATGAGTTGAATATTCCCTAAATCTGCCTCATCAATGATTTTATTGCCGTGCTCAATTTGTGCTCTGGAATAATCAATGCCGGTAAATGACGCCTCTGGATATGCCGCTGCAGCTGTCATAATATTGCCACCGTTGGCACAGCCGAGCTCTAATACAGAGCAGGATTTATAATCCTTAACCTCCAAATCAAATAACTTCCCAACGGCCCAGAGATGTGATGGTTGAGATGATAAATGCGCCTTACAATTGTAGGGCAACTCATCATATGAGTCGCTGAGGGCTGCCTGATTCAAAATAAATCCCGTCGACCTGTTTATGATGAACTAGTCAGTCGCTTGCTCTAATGGAGTGCCGTCAGCCTTGAAGAATTTGGGACTAGGTTGGCCTTCCTCATTCAGCTCGTACCTTACCTCAGCAGCACCTCGTAACCGAGGATCATTTTTTAATGCGCCCTTTTGATCTACAGACTTCAGAGATACCTGATGTGATAAATCCTCCGAGTAGTCGTAGATAATATGTACATCGAAATCATCTTCAGAGTTTGTCAACTGATAAGATTGTCTGATTCCGCGGTCGTCATACCATGTACGGTGCATCATAGCCCCCCAGGAGAAAGGGATGCGGTTTCCACTGCGATCAAATCCACGCATGCCAATTTTATTACCATACACATCATAAAGGTGCTCGCCCATATGAACCATCGGTCTATTGCCCTCAACCGCCATTGAGTCCTTGTCGTAGACTTGCCAGCGTATGAAGTTCCCAGCCAGATCATAGGTTATTCGATCAATTGCAGCGCCAGATGGATTATTAATGAGTTCATGATTGAGCCCATAGTTGCGCATAAACATGAGCTTACCATCCTGATCATATTCCAGCTTAACTTCATGGAAGGCTAATTCTGGCCTCAATTGCTCTTGTTCACCTTTTAAGTTGAAGCGTTTCTCAAATACATGACCATCGTCACTGGGACGCCACTCATAGCGATGAATGTTCCACTCACTCGCGACAGGGTCATTGTTTTTACCATAGAAAGATAACGCGACTCTTTGACCAGCCTCGTTTAACTCATATACTGCCTCCCAGACATTGCCATGCGCTGCTGTGCGCTGACCTTCAATATTGTAGTAGGAATGCAGTTCCTTATTATCTTGATATGTTATTCTGACTTCGGCAGCAAACCAGATGAATGAATCCCAGGTCCCGAAAGCTGGTACCAGATCATCTCCGAACTTTTGACTGATTCTGATTAACCGATTGGATTTGTCATAGGAAAATTCATAATGCTGAACGTTACTGCTGGTATCAGCATCGATGGGATGAATACCACGATACGGCGCGTAAGGTGACTCTCTGAACATAATGTGACGAAAGTGATCTTCTTCAGCGGCAATTTCATTGAAAAGCAGGCAAGATCCTATTATTGCCACAGCCATAATCTTTGTTGGATTCATTTATAATCTCCACGACTATCAGGGTACAAACGACTTGGTATAATCGTTTTATACAACTTATGCTCAGTTGCATGGGTAATCTTGATGAAGATTTACATGACTCGTTAGCTGGCCATTATCAGAGAAGATAAGTTTAATTGAGCTTTACATATTGGCTACAAACAAAGGTATGCTCTGACCAATGAATAATACTTTCATCAGCATCATTTACTTTATCGCGTTTAGTCACGCCCTCCTGCTCGCTATTGCCCTCTGGAGAAGGACATCATCGGGTAATTCTGGCCGACTGCTCGCTGCCCTAATTGCCATCTTGGCATACAAACTCTTTGAGGGAGGCTCTATCTATTCTGGTCTTTATCACTATGTCCCTCACTTGTTGGATTTGATGCCATTAGTGGTCATGGTCATGGGGCCCATTTTTTATGCCTATACCCGACACGTGGCTGCAAAAGAGCCATTTCAAATAGCGACATGGTTACTTCATCTCCTCCCCTGGATAAGCATGTGGCTGTATTTTAATGGAGCAGATGTGTTTCGATCTGCAGAATTGAAGATTGCCATGTATGACAGCTGGGCAGAGAGTTCGGGGACGAGCAGTCGTTTACCTACTTTAACAATCATGATTCTTTTAGCTGTAAAAGCTCACCTGACAACGTATCTGGCACTTAGCTGGAGGGAATTAAATCGATTCGCTGATGTTGCACCTAATCTTCGCTCGGATAATAGCCCTGAGCAAATAATCCAACTGCGGTCATTGGCAATTGCTTTGATTGTCCTGGAATCGATCTGGGTCTCATTATTCATTGCCCAACAGTTTTTGGGTATAGGAACACTAGACTACGTCAGTCAAATCTGGCTACTTTTTATCGCTGTTATCGTGATAGCCATGGGATATAGCGGACTTCAAAATCCGGCGATTGTATTCTCTCATGAGGAGTTAGTGATCGCAGAATCTTCTAATAGGACGGAAAATGTGTCAAATTCATTGACTGAGAATCAGAAAAACATCCAATATATAAACTCTGCATTACCGGAATCTACCCTAAATGCCATCGCGCAAGAAATTGAAAAGGCATTAGTGTCACAACAATTATTTCTTGACCCAAAATTGACACTCACTGAGCTGGCGCGAGAGCTTGGATTAAAATCTCATACCGTTTCACAAGTCATTAACCAGGGACTCAACAGTAGTTTTTATCAACTAATAAATAGTTACCGGGTTCAACATGCGATTAATTTACTTGAGAGTAATCAATTGAATTGGACTATTGAACGAATTGCACTTGAGTCAGGATTTAATAATCGGGTAACTTTCAATAAAGCGTTCAAGCAGACTGTCGGCTGTACTGCATCTGAATATAAGAAGCTTGAACGAGATGCTGGCTAATAGTTAAGGACATCATCCGTTGATTTCGAAGTCATGAGCTGCTCAGAATGCGATTGCAGATCGTCAATAGATACAGCAGCTTCCTTATCGTCGAGACTAATCAGATAAAAGTACCCATTCGAGTGTCCGGTATTATTAAAGGCTGACACCAGATCCGATTGAGAGGATTGTTCGCGCATTCCAGTCTCGCTATTCCAAAGCTCTAAGCCCGTTACACACCCTAATGATGGTGTAAATGGATAAAAGCTAGTCCCTGTGAAAAACTCAGGATTAATTGTTGTTCCATGAGCAATAATTTCTGTTCGCCCCGCCTTGCCTGCCCAATAGGTGTCTTGAATCGGTTCATAGTGACGCCATGTATGCGGAAATAATGTTAGGTAGTGAGATAAGCTCCATTCGATGTTTATTTTGCCGTTATGAAAAAATCTTGCCACTTCAGCCTCATATGGCATTTGCATAGTAATCGTGGGTGTGGGTCCGATAAATACATTCTCTGAGCTTCCTATGCCATGAATCGAATACACACCCTCTGGCGTATTGCCATGTGTTAAAAAAGAGGGCATGTTGGACGCAGCCATCGCTAATTGCGGAAATGTTTTTAGTACGCCATTTGCGTGTCGAGCAAATGAGCCATCGGCATGCTGCACGATAGCTAACCCGGGATATTCTCGTGATCCTCTTTGAAAGGAGTAAATGACTGGTTTACCGTGACTCGCCTGATGATTAAACAATGCATCGATTGGTGGGCGCTTTCTGATAGCCCCTTGTGTGGTTCGTTCAAGGTAAACCACTAAACGATTGAGTATGATGTCGTCTGAGTTACCTAGACGTTTTTCAGCAATGACATCTTCCCAATTGTACACAACACCGGCCCGTCTTAGGTAAATAGCTTGCATCGCAATTAATTTCGTATTCGTCTCATGGTGTAGCAGGTTGATGATTTGTTCACTGAATTGCTCTGGAAACAAGGTGAATGCTGCTTCTAATAAGGCGCGTTTGAAATCCTCATCCGCAGTATGGTAATAATTAAACCCAGCATTAACGATGGCTAGTGTTTCGGGAGTCTTTCTGTGAGACATACCCATTGCCCAGAACGCTGATAACCATGGCAGGCTCTCTTGAACGGGAGAAACCTCTAAATCAAGTTTTCCAATAATCTCCTGTTCTAAAGTTGCATTAAATGCTGATCGCTCTATGGCTGTCGTTCGATTCGAAACAGTCTCGGCGATATTGATTTGAATAATGCTGCTAAGAAATAGGACAATCGAGAGCTTAACTTGACTCCCGTTCGATATGCATGTGCTCAAATTGCAGCGTGTAACAGAAATGGCATCACGACTCATATGGTACAAGGATCAACTTTTTATTGTCATAGTTTTCCACAGCCTGGACGATTCGATCATGGAGTGTTGGAATAATGTGCGAAACAATTATCTTATTCACTTTATCGCTACTGAGCAATGAATTTGTCAGAGCCTCATTCATCAGAATCCAGAATGGGATAATGAGGAAATCAAGTTTTCCCTCAACGTTACTTAACAATTGCAATACATCGTCGCTCGCATCAATATCGCCCAGGTGCATTAAGTAGATCGAAGCTGTTTTAACCTCCCATACGCTGTTATCTACCCAGCTATAATGCGCATTAGAGTGGTTTGATTTTAGTGCACGAACTGTTGCATTATCGAATGATTCACCTAGTGAAAGCCATTGATCGGCCATCATCGAGCGTACCCGATCTTGAATTCTCAACTCGTTGTAATAGCTCTCGAAAATGCTTTCCCTCGTCTGAGAATTGCCGATAAATATGGCGTGTTTATTCTTATCGAGCAAGCTGCCAAGTTTGAAAGGATGGAAATGGTCTCTATGGATATGGGTCGTTAAAAATAACTGTGGTTTTGACGATTCAAGCTGCATTTTGGAATGTCTTTCAGCGACTGGTTTGAAAGTGAAATTGTCCCAATCATTGATTTCTTCATACACTGAATCAATCCAAATGTTATACACCGGATGCGCAATCAAAACGCCCTGATTACCCACCATTTCGACTCTGGATTCGCCTTGTTCGCTTTTAGCCAAGGCTTGATTAGTCAAAAGTAGTGCAAAAAACACGATACTCGTTGTCAATATACCCTTCATGCTTTTCTCCATCTGGATGGGTGGTTTATTTATTGTTAAATTCTGGCGCTACGTTTACATCAGGTAAAGCCATGTAGGCATCAAACTGATTAATTAATCGTTTAACATCTGAATCAAGCCATGACAGTGTCTCAATGCGTGCCCTAAGTGGCCTTAAATCAATCAAGAAAACGTCGCCTTTCCGTGCCTTTATTTGGCTTGCGAATATGTGCTTCCTGCCACTATCATCAACTGAGCCATACGGACTACTACAGGACCGGTCTCCCGTTCCAGCGGCATTCGGTGAGTCCTGTCCAGAAGCCAGTCGCACTCCAGAGTAACAGTCAATAAACAAGTTAAATGCCGAAGTACCCTGTGTAATCGCCCAGACCTCAGGAGCTGCGCCAAAGTTTAGTCTACCTAACCCCGCATCAACCCCTATGCCAGAGTGAAAACCACCAAGCTTAAATATTGTCTTGGGTAGCACACCATTGTCATCTGAGTGTTTCTGCATATATTTTGTGAAGTTCCTCATCATATTCTCCTCACGAAGAATCTGAGACTCTGCCTTATAGCCACCTCTTCCCATGTAGGGCGCGTAAATTTTACGTGTTAGTATGAGTTGTTCAGAGATCCATACACCTAAATCGTGATCAAGAGTCAGCATCACATCCCTGAGTGTCTCAAGCTCAGTATCTTTAATCTCTATCAACAACTCACGATTGTCTGTTGCTCGATTCAGTAGCGATAAAACAGCGTTACGCTGCTCATCATTTGTTGAATTGTCGTAGATCGCCTGAAGTGCCATCGCAAACCCAAATACAAACTCTTGATCTAGCCCCCATAGCGCGTCTTTACCTGCGGGTGATGTCATAACCACTTCAGCAGCCAATTTCGCTTCTGGAATATATCCTAGAAACGCGATTGCTCCAGAACCAATATCTGAAGTAAGAAAACGTTCTAATGCCTCATACTTACCCGATGATACAATCTCACCCACTTTCATCGCTGCCAGCGGGCTAAACTCAAATGCAAAATAGTGGTATTGATGCGGTAGTAATGCGCGGTAGAGTTCAGTGGCAACTTGAACCGTTTCGCTAGTTCCATGACGTTCACCAATGAGAAAGAATTGTGAGTCCTTCCCCTGATCAATGAGCCACTTAAAACCAGTACCACTCAGTTTACCCTCCCTCAATGTTAATGAATATGAGTTTGAATTAAGGACTCTTTGAAAATCTGGATCATTGATTGGCGAGCCATTTTCAGCTGTCAAATTTGTAGCTGAAACGACTAGCATTAGAATGATTGGTACAATTTTTTCAACCAATGCTGACATGGTTCGTGGATGCTGTTTGATCATCATGGCTGATTCCTGTTTATTGATTAGCACACCTATATTAAATATTTTTGCGGTGTGACTTTGAACTCATCTTTAAAGCTATAAATAAATGCTGACGACGAGTTGTAACCTGTGAGATAGGCTATCTCTTTGATCGATATACCTTCTTTGAGATATTTAACGGAGGAGATAAGTTTTAATCGCTGCCGCCATTTCATGAATGTAAGTCCTGTTTCCTTTTTAAACAGTCTGGAAATTGTTCTCTCCGATGCACCAACTTTGTTAGACCAAACTTTAAGTGAATCATTATTGGCAGGATTTTTTAACAAGGTATTCGAGATTCTTTTTAATCGTGAATCTTTCGGCAAGATCAATTCCAACGCCTCTGTGCTTTGCATTGCCAGCTGATCACAAAATACATTAATCAGGCGCTTATGTTCTTTAGTTATGACATCCGAAAATGGAATTTTCTGGGCAATGTAATTGGTCAGTTCTCTAAGTAATGGTGATAAATCCATGATGCGACAAGATTCTGACCACCAGTTAACATAGGTCGGGTTGATATAGATCCCCACAAATTCAGTATTTGCGAGCGCCCATGATTCATGAATAATCGTTGCAGGTATTAAAATCGCACGATTCGAAGGAATAAAATATTCCCTGTTCTCAGCTCGGGTCCGAAGCATACCTGTTTTAGGATAAATCATCTGATGCCAGTTGTGTGAATGAGGCGCATCGTGCTCATTTGCTGTCATATTGATAAATCGCGAGATTAATAGATTCTCTGGCCATCGGTCAATTAGCTCATTCGCGGATATTTCATTGTGGCTTATATTCGACATAATCTGTCTATTTATCGATGTCTTACACATTATTCTGAATGATATGATGAATTCACTCGATAGCCAACTATTTGTCCTCTATGAAATTTCGCGCTTTTTTGCAGTTAAGCTGTTTGTTCTACTTCTTAAATCCAATCCATATGGAGTGTTCTGAAAACCCTTCAATTGATTCCATTCAGGTGACTGAGAAGATATCTTTCTATCGGGTTAATAGCTCGAGAGGGAATACCACAACCGTTGTCTTTGGTGGGAGTGACGGTGTATTGCTGGTCGATCCGAATTTCAATCAAACATCAAAGCTCATTCACGACACCATCTCAAAGCAGTTTAATCAACCCATCCGTTATCTTACAAGTACTCACGTGCATCGTGATCATATTGAGCAATATGGTGATTTTACTGATGGTGCTACAGTAATTATTCCGCGTGCTCAAGTTAAGGATGTCCTAGAATGGGGAGTGACATCCTATATAGCATTCGACAACGACTTGACTCTATTCTTTAACGATTCGGAGATATCATTACGTACCTTCCCAAACAGAATCGGTCATACCCATGGTGATGAATTAATTCATTTTGTTCAGGAAAAGGTGTTATATATTGGTGACTATTATTTTGCCAGGGGCTACCCAATCGTCGATCAGCATATTGGTGATATTTATGGATACCTAGCCAACCTGAAATTTATCATCGATTCTTATCCCGCAGATACCGTGGTAATACCGGGACATAGCACTTTTCATCCAGATAAGATAAGCCTGATTAGTATGTCAGATATAGACAGGTTTTATAATGATATATCCAAATCAGTGGATATTGTGAAAGGTATGCATGATAAAGGTATGACTCTGGAAGAGATCCTGGAGCTTGGATTGGGACCTGAGTTGTCATCCTATAATGTTGACAACACCTTTAGAAATGAAGAACGCTGGATTAGAGATGTTTATCATTACCTAACCAGCGCTACAGAAAAGTAATCCTAACAAAATGCGTTAGGATTACTCGGCATGATGTGATCGTTATACGATAATAGCTTGCTGTTTAAATTGACGATTCGAGTTACTTGTCCTCTCGCGCATCTGAACTCGCGTCACGCATCGCTTTGAATTCACTCCCTTCAGCCCAATTTGGCCATTCAGTGCTATTACCCAGTCGTTTAGCCACCGCCTGAATAAGTTTTGCGTCGCGTACCATTCCATTTAAATCCCAGTCCGGTGACCATTCATCACTACGTTGATGATAATGATTTGCAGAGTAGTCAGCCGCAATTTCAGCCGCACGCTCAGTTCCACCGTCGATTAAATCTGAGCCAGAACGAAAACTAATCGCTGGTACACCGGCTTGAGCAAAAGGAAAATGATCCGATCGATAAAAACTACCTGCTGCCGGGTTGGGATCAGAAGAATAACTTCTGCCTAATTTCAAGGCCTCTTCAGTGAGAATATCTAACAAACCTAACTTGGCACTGCCAGATATTGAAAAGTCATTGGTTGCTCCATGGACACCCAAGGAATCCGTGTTGATAACTCCAACCGTTTTTTCCAGTGGATATAATGGATTAGCTGCATAGTACTTCGTGCCAAGTAGGCCACTTTCCTCGGCGCCTACTGCCATAAAAACAAGACTGCGATCTGTACCACCAGTCTTAGCAAAGGCGCTTGCCATTTCGATCATCAACGCCAGTCCGGTGGCATTATCAATCGCACCATTGTAGATCCTATCTCCGGTATGATCAGGGACACTGACGCCTAAATGATCGTGGTGGCCGGTGAAGAATATAAACTCATCAGGTCGTTTTTTACCAGGCAGGATACCGGCTACATTTTTCGCAGATATCTGCTGATACTTAACTTGGATATTCGCCTCAAATGTCGCCCCCAGGTCTAGCGGCTGAAAATCCCTTTGCTGTGCCATTTTCTTTGCTTGCTGATAGCTTATTCCTGCGGCTTCAAATAATTGGCTCGCCACGTCAACGTGCATCCAACCCTGAATTGCAGAATGTTTTGCAGCCGGATCATCATGAACAATATCGAGCGTCTCATTATTGCCTTTGGCAATAACTCCCCAGGGATAACTGGCGGGTCTGGTTTCATGGATTACCAGAATTCCTGCAGCACCTCGCCTCGCAGCTTCCTCATACTTATAGGTCCAGCGGCCATAGTAGGTCATGGCATCACCACCGAAAACCCCTTCGCCCAATTCAAAATCTGGGTCGTTCACCAGAGCCACGATAACCTTGCCTGAAACATCGACATCCTTGAAATCTGACCAGTCACGCTCTGGAGCATGGGTTCCGTAGCCTACAAACAACATTGGAGTGTCTTTAATGTCTACATTAGTCATGCCATTCACAGGCGATCGCACAGCCAGATCCCTATCTTGCCTCATTGGGATTCGCTTGCCGTTCATCGTAATAAACAGCTGTGGTTTTGCAATCATCCTGGATCGATTCAGGATGACATCCTGAGTCCACGAGCGAGAGCCATCCTCCCTTAACTGACCTGCGGGTTGCAGTCCTAGACTCGCGAAGGCGCCAGACAGATAGGCGACCACTTTATCTTCGCCGGAAGTTCCAGGGGCTCGCCCTTCAAACCAGTCGTCAGATAAGGTGCGGATATGTTGACTCAGACGTTCAGTCGAAAAGTCTTGCGCCAGAACTAGGTGTGTTGTAGCTAGCAGCAAAAAAATCAATGTGCTGATAAATTTCATCTATATCTCCAGAAGATGACTGACATTGTTTAGATGTCAAAAGTATAAAATATGGGACACAGTATAGGTATTGTCATGCGGCCATACAACCTAATAACAGTAGACTGATAACCAACAAGTCCATCTGAACAAGTGTGCACTTGAGTTTATCGATTAGCCATGACAGCATATCGTCACTTACGATCATCTGGTGTGTATTCTATGAGCCAACGTATTTTTCTAATTTGTTGTATTGCAGTAATCATTGCTTCCATGATGCCTGCCCTCGCGAATGACAAACAGGACAAGCTATTTCAAACGATTGCGCAAATCACACAGCCGCTGGAATATGAAAACAAGGAGTTCTCGGGCGAAGCTTGGAAAACACTGCTTGCCGAAGGTAAGAAGGCGCAGTTCTTCTTGCTGGGTGAAGAGCATGGCATTGCGGAAAACCCAGAATTAGCTAGCCAATTATTCAATCATCTAATTCAAGAGAATTATCGACATCTGATCATTGAAGTTTCGCCCCAAATAGCACAAATTATGGAGCAAGCCATTGCTGTTGATGGCCTATCTGGCATACAAAAATTATTCTCAACACCGGGAGGAGAACCCGCTTTTTTTGGTATGGCAGAAGAAGCGCAAATGTTGGTCGACATTAAAGCTAACCTCCCCGATGATGCCAATGTATTTTGGGGGGTGGACTACGAGGTAGCCTCTGATAGACAACTACTCGGCTTACTGCAAAAGCAAGATGTACCTGAGAAGGCCATACCAGCTCTAAATGCTCTCATCGCCGCGTCAGAACAGTCATGGCAGCAGTATCATGAAAAGAAAAACCCGCAATTCATCTTCAGTTTCTCAGGCGATCCTGAACTTGTAGCCCAACTCAGGGCTGACTGGGATGCGCCGACCCCTGAGGTTGATTGGATACTGGATGAGTTAGAACAAACCCTGTCAATAAACCAGTATTGGGTCAAGGGGCAAGGCTGGCAGTCGAATCAGGCCAGAGTCGATTTATTGCGACAGAATTTTCTGCGCCATTGGCACGCAGTCGAGACTAACCCGCCTAAGTTGATGGCAAAGCTTGGTGCCTCTCACCTGATGCGTGGCTTGAGTTCAAACAGAACCTTTGACCTTGGCACACTATTACCAGAATTGGCAGAGATTGTTGGTGGCCACAGCGTAAGTATGATGGTACTTCCTGGTGCCGATTCGCAGGTTGCCGTTCTTGATCCCGTTAATTGGGTGTTTCGAAAAGCCCCCGCGAAGGATGCATACCACAGGGGCTTGGAAGATCTCTATGCCCATGCGGAAAATGGTATGACACTCATTCCAACAAAACCAATACGGCCGTTAATCAATCATCAACTAGCCAAGCAAAAGCCTGAACTCAAACGAGCCGTATTTGGATTCGATTATATTCTAATCATGACTGGGTCTACGCCATCGGGCGAGTTGCCGCATGAGTAATCTGAACTACTTATTGTAGCTCGTTTTGTTGGCTGCCTATAGGCCAATTGACTGACTAAGCTCGGCATAATCACCATCCATGATGGTTTTTAACTTCTCCAATTCGGCATCAACCTGTGTTGCCAAGGTCTCATAGACCTCATACTCCTGAGCTGTTGGTCTCGCGTATCCTTGTGCGACTGTACTCTTCAGTGAGGCTAATTTATTGTTCAACTTAATCGGATAATTCAACACATCTTGAATTGCCTCAGCTTTGGTCTGCACGAGGGCATTTTCCACTTCTGACAGCGAATCAAGCATTGTCTTAATGCGCTTCTTCAGATCCTCGTCTTCGAGATCAGCCATCTTCTCCTTTATCGACTTGACTGATTTACGTAGATCGTTGATTGCGATGTGAGTCTCATCGAGTTTCTTATTAATCGTCTGAACCAGATCGAATTGCGCCTGCAGATCGTCCTGACTCACATCCACTAGCCGTGGATCTTTCATGACCGTGAATGACTGTTCACCGATCACCTTCTCGGCTATCTTCATTCGAACAGTATAAGTACCTGGAATAGCTCTTGGCCCATTCGTATTTCCAGCCCATAAGATCTGGCGCCCTTCCAGATCCGTGACACCTGGATAGCCTAAATTCCACACGAAGCGATTCAGGCCCGCGTTATTTGTCAGTACCGATGGCTTCGCGATGCCCTCCTCCTCATAAAACAACGGAGACGGCTTAACTTCTTTGTCTTTCGCATCTTTCTGACTGGAATAAGTCCTGATACTGTCTCCTTTGGGATCGATAAACTCTAATGTAATTTCATCATCCTGAGATTTATCTAACTTGAAGAAGACGACTGCACCAAAATCAGGGTTATCACCGGCAATTGGGTTTGAGCTCTTGAATGAGGTGCCATACAAATAGGTATCTTCGGGCTTCAATAGATGGTTGCCTTCCTCGGCCATATTCTCAGTTAATTGATGTAGAACGGGCAAATCATCGAATACCCAAAAGGATCGCCCTTGAGTCGCGACGACCAAATCCTTATCTCGTTTGTGTACCGCGAGGTCAGTAACCGGAGTTGCAGGTAGATTCAACTGCAAGGGCTGCCATTTCTCACCCGCATCGAATGATACATACACTCCCGTTTCAGTACCTGCATATAGCAAACCAGACTTGTTGGGATCTTCTCTGACTACCCGGGTAAAATCTGTCGCCGGGATGCCTCTGGTAATTTTTTCCCAGCTCCGACCATAATCGTCGGTTTTATAGATCATCGGACTAAAGTCTCCGAACTTGTAGCGGGTTGCAGCAAAATAGGCGGTTCCAGGCTCATGGTGTGATGCGTCGATGATACTAATCATTGATTCAGGTAACCTTCTGGGCGTGACATTTTTCCAGGTGTTACCATTATCTCGACTAATATGAATTAAGCCATCATCCGATCCAGCCCATAGTAGGCCGGGCTGAATGGGAGACTCGATCAAGGTAAAGATGGTGTTGTAATACTCGACAGATGTATCGTCTTTGGTAATGGGGCCGCCCGACTCCCCTTGTTTAGTCTTATCGTTGCGAGTCAGATCCTCACTGATCACTTCCCAACTCATTCCTTCATCTGTCGAACGATGCACAAATTGCGAAGTCGCATAGAGCACATCCGGATTATGGGGAGAGATGATAATTGGGAAGGTCCACTGAAAACGATACTTCAGTTGATCGGCGCCAGAACCCATTGGATTATCTGGCCACACATCCACCCGATCACTCACACGAAGCTTGGCGTTGTATTTAGACATATAGCCACCATAGCAACCACCATAGGTCACATCATGCTCTTCAGGGTCAACTGCGATATAACCGGACTCGCACCCGGCAACACGCCACCAGTCTTCTTCAGTAATACCTGAATCATTCGTACGATTCATGATGGCAAAGGTCGAGTTATCCTGTTGTGCACCGTAGATTAGATAAGGAAATTGGTTATCAATGGCTACCTGATAAATTTGCGCCGTGGCAGAGGTATGATATGACGACCATGAAGCGCCACCATTATAACTAACCTGACCACCGCCATCGTCACCAATCACCATTCTCTTAGAGTCATTCGAGGCGATCCAGAGATCATGATGGTCGGCGTGTGGCGTACTAATATTCTTGAAGGTCTTACCACCGTCGATCGATTTCCAGAAACCAACATTGAGGACATAGACCACCTCAGCATTATTCGGATCGGTAATCACTTTGGTGTAATACCAGGCGCGCTGTCTCAGATTACGATTAGCACTCACTCGTTTCCAAGTTTCCCCGGCATTCTCACTACGAAATAAGCCACCACCTTTGGCATTTTCTACCATGGCAAACACCAGATCAGAATTGACTGCAGATACGGACACTCCGATTTTCCCAATCATCCCCTTCGGCATGCCTGGGTTTTTAGAGAGATCAGACCATGTTGTGCCACCATCAGTGCTTTTGAACAATCCCGTCTTATCCCCGCCACTACTCATCTCATACTCGTTGCGATGCGCTTGCCACATACCCGCATAGAGTATCCGCGGATTGTTTGGGTCGAGCGCGATATCAACTGCACCTGTCAACACATCCCGGTAGAGTACTTTACGCCACGTCTTTCCTCCGTCTGTCGTTTTATATACGCCGCGTTCTTCGCTCTCTACTTTGCCAAAAAGCTTTCCCATCACAGCAACCCAGACTATGTCCGGATTCGTCGGGTGAATCTCAATATCGCCGATGAAACGACTCTCACCTAGACCAATGTGCTGCCAGGTTTTCCCAGCATCGGATGAGCGATACATGCCATCACCCGCACTCAGATTACCCCGAATATCGGTCTCACCCATGCCGACATAAATTACGTTCGGATCGGAATCTGCTACATCAATTGCACCAACCGATCCTGTCTTGAAATCATCATCACTAATATTTGACCAGGTGTTACCGCCATCCGTCGTCTTATAAACACCGCCACCTGTAAAACCGACATAATAGGTATGGGGCTGATTATCATGGCCGGCGACAGCAACCGAGCGCCCTCCTCTAAAGGGGCCTATTTCTCTATAGGCGAGTGTTTTTAACAGGTCATCATCATAGGCCGGCTTTTTCGTTTCCTGACCATGTCCGAATGTTTCAGCTGTGACGGTATATGTATTAACTGTGGTAGTTAATAAAAGTAAAAGACCAAGGGTTAGCGATTTCATGGTGAGTCCATTTGTTATAGTTGTTCGAGAAACTATATCCCCGATACTGCAATAAGTCTAACTTATGGTAGACGGATTAATTAGATAGGATTTGACATTCGCGGCGTATTTCCTGCCAAGAGGTAACTCGTGTTCACCCACAACGACATGATTATACTTTGCGCTATTCAGATGATGACTGTTAACAATATAAGACTTATGGCTCTGCAGACAGTGTTCTGGTAACAAGGCGATTAATGCATTCAGACTAATGCGAATAGTGAGTTGGCTATCTATGCAAACAATATCGCAATAATTCCCTTCACTTTTAGCGTACAAAAATTTACTCACCAGTAGTTTATGCTGTTTTTTACCTTCGGGGATGAGCACTGGTGTTTCTGAGTCCTCACCTGTCTCTATGTTAGTTGTGCGTTGATGCTGCTGATTAAGCACACGCCATAATCCATATAACCAGGAAGGCAGCATGAAAAAGAATAGGTTGAGAATGACATTACCCAAAGCAATCTCATAGGATGCATCAATTGTCAGTGAATTGATTAACCAATGATAGAGAAGGCTATCAATGATTGACTCTATCGCACTGATAATGAGCAATATAACAACACCATGCCGTAAGTATCGCATGGGATGCTGCAGCAAATGTTGTTGCATTAACACAACATTGCCATAAAACAGAAACACGTTTAGTGGTAAAGCATACAATGAGGCAACCAGTAAGGACGAATTATCAGTCGTAAAAGGCCCGACGGACAAGTTGTAGAGAGGTAGATTAAGAGTCACCAACCCAACAATCCATATGAATAAATGCCAGATCCTCTCATTTTTAGAATAGTCGTTTATCACTAATTTTAGTTGTTCGTAACGAATGACCATGGTTTACATACAATTATTTGGCGTTTGTACCAAAGCGAGTGTTTCGATTGTTTCTGCTTATTATTATCCAGTCTAGTTTAATTCAAAGAGAGACTAAACATGACGATCTATTATCGCATAGTTTGCGCTATGGTACTTATTTCGAGCGGGCATTTGAACGCCGATATCGAAGAGTATTTCAACTCATACTCGACACACCATCGCTTCAGTGGTGTTGTATATATCAATGCGGCTGGTAGTGACGGGGGTAAATTATTAACTGGCGGTATCTCTAGTGAGGCAATTCCCCAAAGTCATTTGTTACGATTCAATATTGGCTCTATTACAAAACAGTTCACCGCGGCCGCCGTGCTGTCGCTTCGTGAGCGCGGCCTGCTTAGACTAGATGCTCCGATCAATAATTACTTAGGAACTTATGCTGATAAAAAGTGGGAGAACATCACTGTTCATCATCTAATGACCCATACCAGTGGGATTCCAAGTGTATATCAGACAGAGCAAGGCTTGCCGCTATTTATGCCTGAGGAACGGCAAACATCATTATCAGAAATGATTGGCCGTTTTAGTCATGGTGAACTGCTATTCAGTCCTGGTAGCGAATTTTCTTACAGTAACTCAGGTTATATCTTACTCGCTGCGATCATCGAACAGCTAACCGACAAATCTTACTTTGCGTTCATGCAACAGGATGTTTTTGATAAGCACGGCCTGCGTAATACTTCATTTCAGCTAGATGATAATACGGCGTTACCAAAGTTTGGTTATCACCCCATGTTTAACCAGAAGCTCCTATTTATCATCCAACCTGGTCGTATGGAGCTGGAGACATCTATTCAAATATTCATGACTTACGAATCTGGGTGGATAAGCTGTTGAGAGGTGAGATCTTTAAAACACATGAAGCGCGACTCTTTCTACAAAATCACGTCGATATTGGCTATGGCATGGGGTATGGGTATGGTTGGTTACATGACCGTCACGGAAGAATACGGCATGATGGCGCTACTGCGGGTTACGTTAGTTTTATCAGTGTTGATTTTGCTCGTGGCCTGTATCACATCATCCTTACGAATCAGGGATTCGCTAATGTACATCAATATGGTGCGAGTGCAGGTTTACTTAAAGGCTGGTCAGAATCCATATGGCAGTGGCGCGATGGTGATGAGCTAAATTACTTACCCGCCGTGAGTCATGAGAAAGTTAACATACAAGCTGAGCTAATGGCCGATACACCATTATCGATAACTGCCGTAGGCAATGAATATCAAATCCAATGGCAAGGTAGTCCCCATTTATTTGATCTATTCTCGCACACTCCAATAGAGCCCAATAGCTCAAGGGCCAGTACCCTTATCGAGATTGCACATAATTTGAGACACGGAAATTATTGGTCAATGGCAAGCCATTTTGATTGGGAAATGAAGCTAGTAACCTAAACGCACCTATTCAGAATAGGTATGAGCGACATTCTCGATCAAGTTGGGGAGGTGAAAGATATGGTTCCTTACTATCTACAGGCTGGGCGAGGAAAAATTCGAGTGTCTGGATCACAGAAGGCGATTGATTTGGAAGTTCATTTCGATGATGAAGGCAAGGTCATGGGTATCTTTGACAGGCCTGTGTCTGTGTTGAATAAGGATACCAAGATTATTGCTATTCCAACCAGCCCAAATCAACTTTATATCGATGGATTCAAGTATGGTACCGACTCTATGACGATTGAACTACATAACGATGAAATCAAGATAACCCAGCAAAATCGTGTCTTGAACATTAATGACATAGCGAACTAGCGACCTTGGAATTGGGGACAGGTAGCTGTCCCCACGACTTACCTAAACAATACCTATTTGACACATCGATTAAGTACCCTTGTACGACTAGTAATCATTCAAGATTAGTTTAGGAGGCATAGATAGTACACGA
The DNA here is from genome assembly GCA_965250035.1 of Enterobacterales bacterium. Taxonomy (GTDB): domain Bacteria; phylum Pseudomonadota; class Gammaproteobacteria; order Enterobacterales; genus CAXRAF01. The sequence continues at coordinate 2,167,233 of OZ252282.1, forward strand.
CGATTTCCCAAGATTCCCGCTGGGACGATGATAAGCAAGCCAAAGAATGGTGCTAAGACCCAAAGCCACAGATGAATCTGCCAATCAATTTTGAACACATATTCATACAATGCAAATGCCAACCCTTCGCTGGCTATGGCGGCGAGTAATCCCGATAAGATCCCAAGCATACAATACTCAACTAAAATTGTTTTACGAACGAAGCTCCGATTAGCACCAAGCGTTTTCAATATGGCTGATTCATATAATTTTTCATCAAGAGACGAGAGCGTAGTCGCGAACAAAACAGCAATTCCCGCAAAGACAATAAACACAAGGACAACTTCAACTGCCACTGTCGCTTTATCCAGAACTTCGCGGACTTCTCCCATAATGAGGTCTAACTCAATCACCGAGATGGTCGGAAATTCTCTAATAATGTCATTTAATAATGGTTTTTGCTCGGGCGCTAAATAAAAGCTGGTAATGAAGGTTGAGGGATAATCAATGAGTGCCTGATCATTAAAGATGACATAGAAATTCGGCTCAAATGAATCCCAGTTAACTTTTCGAATAGAACCTATTTCTGCAGTGATCAACTGGCCCGCAATATCAAATGTCAGCTTGTCGCCAATTGATAGTCCAACTTCATTGGCCATTTCATCTTCGATAGAGATGACAACCTCAGATCCAATGTCCATGGCCCAATGTCCATCAACAACGATATTTGAGGGGGATAATTGCTTGCTCCAGGTCAAGTTAAGATCACGCTCTAGTGAATTGTGCCGGTTTTTATCATCCCCTAGAAATTCATCTGGCGACATCGAGTTAATCGCCGTTATCCGCCCGCGTACCATAGGATACATCTCGGCCGACGAAATACCCTTGGCCATGAACATCTCACGAAGCGGTTTAACTTCCTCTGATTGTATGTTGACCATGAAATGATTCGGAGCATTGACCGGCAGCTGAGCCTTCCAGTCTTCTATTAACTCATTTCGCATTAATAGTATTGTCAGTATTAGTGTGAGTGTTAAACCAAATGCAGATATCTGAATTAATGATGGCCCCTTGTGACGAAGCAAATGCCCTACGCCATATTTGAATACGATGCTGCTTTGATTGCCGGACTTTGCGGCGAGTTTCAAAAAACCAACGGCGGCCAATAAACTTATCGCGGTAAGTACAGAGCCACCGACTAAAATGGCACTAACCAAAGTGATGTTTTGTACATACCAAAAAAGCACCAAGCCAAGTGTTATCATCGCAATCAAAACAGTGACCCAATTCTTGATTGTCATTGGTTCAATGTCTTTTCTCAGTACTCGCATTGGAACGATTGACCGAATTCGAAAAATTGCAGGTAGTGAGAACCCAAGAAGGACTACCAGCCCAGTAACAAAACCAATCACAAATGTCGCCACATTGGGGCCGGGGATCTCATCGGGTAACAGGTCACTCAATAAATAAACCAACGACTCATTGAGTAGATAGCCTGTCGAAATCCCAATGGATGAACCCAAGATACCTGATAGCAGTAAGACAAAACTATAGATCCAGACGATTTGATTTTTCCTTAACCCAATACAACCGAGCAATGCACAATGATCAAAATGCCTGAATGCGTAACGATTCGCTGCTATTGCAATGGCGATTCCACCAAGTAATAGTCCGAGGACACCAGACAAATCAAGATACTGTTTTGCCCGACCGAGTGCTGAGCCGAGTGCTGGAGAACCGGCCGCAGCACCATAAATATTCTGAGTATTATCTAGTCTATCTTCTGACCATTCACTAAATTGAGTCAGTGCGGACTCTTCGCCTGCAAAATCAAGTATATAGGTCAATCTGCTGCCAGGCTGGACAATTCCTGTTTTCGCCACGTCGTTTAGCGACATGAAAATGGTTGGTGAAAAATCGAAGAAGCTAAGGCCACCTGGCTCAGTAATAACTACGCCAGTTACTGTGAATTCATGTTCACCAATTTCAACGGTATCACCCATTGATAATCCAAATAACTGAAATAGTCGACCTGATATCCAGACTTCGTCCTCTGCAGGCGCACCAACAACAGCTTCGCCCTTGGTATAGGGTTTATCACTAATCAATAACTCGCCAGCTAATGGAAAATAGGCATCAGTCGCCTTAATCGTAGCCAGGTTGAATTGCTCTTCAGCAACCACAACCGAGGAGAAGATCATCGTTTCAGATGTTTTTAACCCTAAGGTCTGGGCTTGCTCGATGAATACCCGGTCAATAGGACGTGGGCTATTCATGACGAGATCAGCGCCCAATACCTGTGCGGCTTCTCGCGTTACTCCCCTATCGATACGATCGACAAGTAGCGTTACTCCAGTCAGTCCGCCAATCGCTATCCACAATGCAATGATTAGGATTCGAAGTTCACCACTTTTCCAATCTCGCCAGAATAGTTTCCAAGCTAATTTCAGATTAAACATAGAGTCCAGGATAGTTAGAACAAAGAAAGTTAGTCTACATAACTAGACAGAGCAGTGACAAGTTCGCATTTCAACGATCGTTCTCACGCAAAACGTCTAAACATCTTGCCTATGGCGCTTGACTGAGCAGGTGCCACGCCCGCCTGATCAGCAAAATCTGACCATCTCGCTACGGCTTCCTGGACCTCCTGAACAATCGTTTCAGCCCGACCTCTTTTCATTGAAATCATCTTTGCGCATGTCTTGAAATCAGCAAAATTGAAACCATCACGCTTCCCGTTCAGCGTCATCTGATGCTGATTGGTCCAATCACCGTTGGGATTATAGCTATAGGTCATGTCATATGCCGGAGATAGAATCCATTCACCACGTTTGTTCATCAAGAAGGCAATATTCTTCACATGGTCATCTTGATTTCTGGCGATGATATTGAACGCCATTCTACGGAATTGCTCTTCAATGGCTGCCATGCCCAATCCTAATTTCTTGATGGTCTGCATGGCTTGTTCGTATGAATAAGCACCAGGATTGTTGAAGTCAAAATGTTCTATCGCCGCCAGGGATTGCATATGTAACTTGTCACCGTCCTCATTTCGGTCAAATCGTTTGGTCATGAAATGATGACGGCCATTCTCCTCGAATAATCGGCATTCCATCATATTGATGCCTGACTCAAGCGCCATTAGATAATAGGCATATTCAATTAGCCCATATCCCCGGGGATCGCTAAACACTTCTTTGTCTTTATTCTCATCAATACCATCAAACTTCATCAACCAATAAGTGAATCCTTTGCCAGCTGTTAACTGACCTGAACGCACCTCATTTGTTTTTTCGTTCCAGGCAATAATGGCCTTCGCTCTGGCTCCTCCGGCAGATGTACCGACATGAAGTATACGCTCCACCGCCTGTTTTGCTTCCAAATGAACGGCAAATGTACCTCGATTGGAGAGCACATCATTCGCCAGGTTCACAAGCATATCGACATCAATTGCCTTTGCTGTCCGATCTTTGGGCCCCTTAACTGGCGAGTACTCGAGCGCTCCCATACCACGCGAACCGATATAACAAAGACGCTCAACCGGATTAAAGCTGTCTTCATTACGACCCTCTCTCGCTAACCAGGCATTGATCAATGCATTTCCAAACTTATCGGGCAATGAATCGGCAAGCATTCCAGGCAAGCCATGAAAGGTCGTACGCGATAAAGCAGGGAAACTGTACACCCTATCTGCTAACGGCATTTTTATTGGCGAAAGCTGCACCCCACTGTTTTGGAATGCTTTGTCGTACTCAAAAAATCCGAGTGCTCGTTCTTCGTCCCAACTAACAGCACCAATCGTACGCCCCCATAGGGTTACTCTTGCAGTACTCATTCATCATCCTTCCAAAACCATTGCTCATCGCCATTCGTAGTTCGGACGTTTTTCTTTGCAGAAGAGGCGCGCTCACGTTCCTTCCCTCGTAGCTTCAATTGTTGCATTGGGCTGATGCTCACTGCTGGAATTATCTGCTTAACATTGTCGAGTAAACTCATGGCGCCAAGTATTCTCAGGAAATTATCCAATTGAATACTCTGTCCATTTTCTAATCGCATTATGGTTTTACGCGAAACTCCAGCTTCATTCGCCATTTCTAATTGGGTGATGTTTTGCCGTAATCGGTAAGCCGCAACCTGTTCTCCCAACGCTTTCATAACACTCAAATGTGATTCTTGATTAGTCATAATGACTCTTTATTGGCACCTTAAAGGAATTAAACCTCCCCAATGTACCAAAAATAGGACATAATATCAATTGCAAACCATGCACTGTGTCCCAGTTATGGCCCATTAATTGATTTATTAATAATTATGAGGCTAGTTTTGGGACTCTATCAAAAGTTAGCCAGGAAGTGATTGTGCGAGAACTGAGTCAACAAGACTTTCTTACTGTGGAACCTTGAGATGTTCTTCGTGTTTAGCCAATACCGACGATAATTTATCCGCTACAAATGGGCTCGAGGCACGGCTTAATGCGTAATAAAGCTTTATCTCACGATCGCTCAGTTGGATATATTGTTTAAAAAAACCTTCCGGATATTGATAACGACTGACCAAAATCGCAAATGAGCTTGATGCGATAAAATCAACACGATCATTACTGATGAGATTATTGAGTTGTACATAGTCCTTAGCGAGGACGATACGAGTAAACCCCTGTTCTTCGACTAATTTTTGGGTCACACCGCCTGCAATAACACCAATGGTGTACTGGTCGTAATTAGGTGACTGGCCAAATTCTTCTGCTCTTGAAGATAAACCATAGAGAAAGTAGTTAATGGTTAAAATGTCATGAAGCCAATGGAATTGCGATTCACGTTCAGGTGTGCGGGCAATTGGAAAGATGAGGACATTTTCCCTTGTAGTCGCAATCTTATAAGCACGGTTCCAGCTATAGATAGATATTTCGTAGTTTACCTGTTCCTGTTCGAGTGCATGCCTTATGTAGTCAACTGCAAATCCACTCACTTCACCATCATCGGCCGTATAATTTGAAGGGTAGCTTTCTTCGGTGACGATGTATATTTCAGGTAGCTCAGATGCGCTTAAACTCGATAAAAATAGAATCAGCGTGACGAACGCGTAAATAACTTTCAAGACTGGCTCCAGAAATACTGCTACTTGAGTTATTAACACGTTAACGAGTTAGGTCAAATAAGTCCATCAGAGAATGATATTTTCTCCAGCAGTTGGCGGATTCATAGCAGGGTCGAGCGCACTAGATACGCATGCAAATCGCGTGAGGAGGAATCTCTGTATATAATGAACACCTGATGGAAACCGCGACGTCAATCGTTCATTGGCAATGCTGATCGATGGAAGGACACCATTTTCCAACCTAACTCGCTGTGACGCACCCAGGTTTTACTATAGCGTCCGGTCACTTCCCTTGTGACTGTACCATCGTGGGTTACCTGGCGTTCATAGTATTGCCCCCATTCCAGCCCGGTATCACCGAGGATACGAAACTGACGTTTCATTGGTCGATAATCGAGTGCTTTTAACGTGGCAAGCCACTTCGAGATCCGTACTTTCCAGGCATCCAAATCGTCAATTTGTCGAACAGTATCTCCATAATAACCATAACCTATCGCATCGCCACGAATACGTCCGACGAGATCAAGATCGACTGATTGCGGTGTATTCCACATCGCCCACCAGCTGTCCGATGCCGCTCGAAGGCTCTCTGTATCAGACGCAGTCTTATCGTCCTCTATTACGGAGAGTGGAATGCGCATAAGTGTGTATCGCCCTGGATCCGGAGATGGGCCACGGTCTGTTTCTGGCCGTTCGATCTTGGGATCAGCAATAAACATATAATACTGATCGGCGACTACACCCGTGGTCGGATTCCTGAATAACGGATTGCCAGCTTCCAGTATGGTCGCTTCGACAAGATGGCTCTCCGTTTCATCAAGACTCAAGTGCCAGACACGCGCTAATCCAGCCAAGTTCTGTAATGCGATCAAACCATTGTTATAGTATTCAAGGCCGTCTATACCACGTAAAACATCAATTCCCGGGGGAGTGGACATGACCTTCATATTTCCGGTGGCTAGTTCAACCCGTGTTATTCCTGCAAAATGCGCGATAAATAGTGCTGACTCATCCGCGGAAAGTGCAATACCATTGGCACCAACAAACCCCTCGCTGACGGTCTTCCACTCGCCCGTCGCGGGATCCAGTCGAATGACTCGACCACTAACTGATGCCGTAACATAAACCATACCATTCGAGGCAATTTCGAGATCATTTAACATGCCTGGCTCTACATCAGAGTACCAGCGACCAACTAACTCGCCAGTTTCCAGATTGAAGGCGTGGAGAGCTGTTCGACCAGTATCTTTCTCTGTAGCATTGATCATAAATGGAGCCGCAGCATTCGCTACCCAGATTTGATCCTTATCATCAACTTCCATACCAAGGACAGCAAGTAAACCATCCTGTCCTTCAGTCACAATATCACGTGTATTACCCTCCTCATCCACGCCGACTATCTTGCGTAACTGGCCGCTACTGAGAAGTATCTCACGTCGTTTCGGATCCCAGGCGGTGCCTTCTGGATACAAGCCTGGCAGTTCGAGCTTTGCAATCACTTGTGCGTTATTGACTATATGAGCTTGCTTGGCGAGCGTCGCAACAACTTCCTTGAAATCTTCGCGACCTGCTGAAGCTGGAAAGTCATCGAGCTCTACCATATCGCGCCAATCAAGAGGGATTAGCTTACGTAACCACTGCACAGCATCCTCGGGCCTACCCTCTCGATCATGCTGGCGCGCGAGAAGATAAATGACCACCCCATCTACAGGCGCCATGCTGTGCTCTCGTTCAAAAAATGCCAGTGTGGGCGATTTCTCATCGGATGCTTGTCCCTCCGCTAATGCTGGTATGGCTTGAGTCAGAAGGCTGAGGAAAATAACGCACAAAAATTTATTCACCACATTGGGAGGGCACAAATGATAATCGTGTGATTTAGATGGTTTAATCATAATGCTGCATTATTCCTTATTTTATAGTCGTGACAGACGTGACATTAGCTTATTATGTAGCTGGTAACATAATTGTAAAATCAGGCCATTTTTAAGGTAATAACCACCAGAAATCCATAGCAATAACTTCCTGAATTCCTCCTTTTCGAGTAATGACAGGTTTTGATTGAAATTGATATTTACCTTTCGAGTAAAGTTAAGGATGCGCATGCCTGGTATGGTTGGCAATCAACTTCCCGTTTAAATCGATCTCAAGGATATCCATTTTATCGGTTTCTACACCTGCATACAGAATAGTGTTTTTATTTGTTAATTCAGGTGCATATTCTGGATATTCATCATTCGTGAGTCTAATTATTACTCCTGTAATCAGGTTTTTTGCATACAAGTCACTCTTACTATTTTCATCCGATACGAAAACAAGCGTTTGTAAGTCATCAGAAATCGAAGGGTAGGATTCATGGGCATCTGATTGTGTAAGATTGGTAATTATCTGCCCGTCGAAATTTACCAAGAACAAGTCGCCGTCCAAACTGGCTAGCATTGATTCTTCACTCCAAATAATTTCATGAACCTGACTACCTTCTAAGATCTTAAATGGAGATACCGAACGGTCGCTCATGTCTAATCGAAATAATTTCGCTAGGTCCTTGCGATTCTTTTTGCGAAAAATAATCACATCATTAGAATCAGGGATATTGGCGACCAAACCCTCATATCCTTGATAATTAGTCACTTCTGTGGTTTGGTTGTTTCGCAAGTCATATTTCATTAAGAACATTTGGCCCATATGAGGACCTGCGAGATAAAGCAGAGTATGATTATCTAGCCACCGAGGTTCAATCTCCCAGTAATCTGGGGTATGCGTTAATCGTCTAATATTGCCTGTTTCTAAATTTTTTAGAAATAAGTCCGGTGTCTTCTCGACATAACCATAGTAGCTGATGTGTTTATTATCCGGAGCTACTTTAGGATGAAAATAGCTAGCCGCAAAACTGACGGTCTGAATTGAGACAAAGATGATGAAAATAAGTGCTTTCATGAATTACTCGATTCCATGGTAATGAGTGTGAGTATCAAAATAACTCAGATTAGTTCTTCACTAGTCTCATACGATAAAATGAGACTCGCTTTATTGCAGTCAGATAATATTACTTTATGGAATATCAGTTGAATTGGATATCATTGCTAGGATTTATCGCTCTTTCGCAGGCGACTCTGATGATTGGTTATCTAATCCTGTTCCATCGTAAACGTGTCGAAGGGTGGCTGAGTATAGCCTTATTAATCAGCCTTATGCTCGCCTTGGGGCATGATTTATTGCTCTACACCAGAATCGCCCTAAATATGCCATTTATTTACGGACTCGCACCCGTATCAACCTATTTGTATGGCCCATTACTATACTTTATCGTTGTTAAACTAGCTCATCCAGATCGTGGGTTCAAATGGTTGGATTCTCTACATTTTCTGCCGTTTATCTTGCATTTCATCTTGCAAAGCCCAGTTTATTTTATGGCAATTGATTTAAAACTTGCAGCACTCCAACAGTTTTATGAGATATTTGAAACGGCTGACATTGCAGAATATTCGACTACAGATTTGAGGTCCTTGATTGCATTTTACGGTCACCGAGTCGTATATTGCGTCATATGTGCACGGGTCTTAATCACAACATATAAAAGAATAGATCCGAAACAGAAGGCAAAAATCTATTGTTATCAACTATTGCTGTCAACGATATTACTTTACTGCACTGTGCTTCTATTTTCTCAGATTTTAAAGGCTTTCATGGATGGTAGCTCGTTGATGAACCTGCTAGTTATTCATTCATTGGGTCTGGCGATAGTAATAATCCTGTTTAGTCTACTGATCTATCATTTTTCATTCGAAAGTATGTTCAATATCTCTAAAAAGTATCGTCATTCACCTATAAACAGGAATATAAGTCGTGAGATCTTGCAACGTCTGGATGACTTAATTCTAACCGAGTCCCTGCATCAAGATGTCGACTTATCGTTAAAAAGTTTAGTCGCCAAGACAGGCCTTAGTTATCACCATGTATCTCAGGTAATCAATGCTGAGTTGAAGATAAATTTCAATGAATTCATCAACAACTACCGATTAGAACATTTTAAAAAATTATTAGCTGATGAAGACTACAACCAAAAGGAAATAATTGAACTGGCTTATCAGAGCGGATTTAACTCTAAAGCTACGTTTTACAGGTTTTTTAAAATGAAAACCGGAATGTCACCTAATCACTATAAAAAAAGTTTAAGTGCTAGCCGGTCTAATCAATAGAGAGAGCTGAGAAACAAATCTTATTGTTATCAAGATCCCTCAAGTACGCAGAGAACATTGGGCCTCTCTGCCCGGGCTTCCCTTCGCAACTTCCACCTAAATCAATTGCTAGCTGATAGAGACGTTTTACCTCGTCCTCCGTACCTGCATCAAAACCGACCATTGTGCCATTACCATTTGATGCTGTTTTTTCATTGAATGGTTCAGCCACTGCAAACGCAGAGGTTAAATCAGAATCCTGCCAATACACCATTCTCTCTGTGGCATAGGTTTGTTTGAAATTCGTCTCTTCGAATAATCGGTCGTAAAAATTACTCGCTAAGTTCATATTGTTTGTACCGACCACAAAGTAATGCATTCTCATTTAGACATTTCCTGTTTAACTCTTAATAATGGAAAGAATGGTTCTAAAAGCTACCCCATTCATACAAGCTGTGATTCTACATCACGCTAATGTCAGAAACTGTCAGTAATGAATAGGATACTCGAGAATATAAGTCTGCGTGTCTCCTGACAGGTTTTGTCACTCGGGTCTCATATAATCATCTAACCCAATGGATAATTGATAATATAGGAATAACAATGCAACAAGAAAACCCAAGTATCTTATCTCATGTCTCAGTTGGCACAGCCAACTATGATTCAGCTGTTCAATTTTATGACAAAGTCATGGCAACGCTAGGTATCTCAAGAATCTTCCATGAGCCTGATTATAAGGCGACGGCCTATGGCAAACAGTTTCCGGAATTCTGGATACAGGCACCCATCAATGGCGAACCGGCTACCGTTGGCAATGGATCACACGTTGCATTTCTTGCAAATGACCGTGAGTCAGTGGATGCCTTCTACCAGGCAGCGCTTGCTGCAGGTGCGCTAGATGATGGCAAACCAGGAACTCGCCCACAATATTCCGAGGCCTACTATGCCTGCTTTGTCAGAGATCTTGATGGTCACAAAATAGAAGCCATGTTCTGGGATGAGTCAATTGCACCGATGGCATGATTCATTGGGGAGTTGGTTACGATATAATGATGCTATCTAACGAGTGCCTACTACCCTAAATGAACAAGAGTGTACGTCTTTTTAAATTACTCACACTGCTGCAAGGTCGACGCCGAGCAATCACAGCCTCTGCACTCGCTGATCAGTTAGAGATTAGTGAGCGGACTGTTTATCGTGATATTCAGGCTTTAATTGCAACAGGTGCACCAATTAGCGGTGAGGCAGGTGTTGGCTTTTTACTGCAAAAAGGCAGTACGCTCGCACCGCTCATGTTTGATGAAGAAGAAATAGAAGCACTAATCCTAGGCGTTCGCATGGTTCAGGGCTGGAGTGATCCGGTTTTAGGAAAGGCGGCCGATAATGCGTTAGCAAAGATACGCGCGATTCTACCGGATCAAATGCACTATCTTCGGGGTATTGCTGAGGAGACCATGCTGGTACCTGACTATCAACAACCCGGAGTAGTTGAGAATAGTCCAGCTCTTCGAAGTGCCATAAAACAACGGTGCAAAATTAATATTAGCTATCGTAAATTAGAAACGGATGAACAAAGTCAACGCATAATCTGGCCGCTCGGCTTGGTTTATTGGGGTAAAGTTTGGACACTAATCAGCTGGTGTGAATTGCGACAGGATTACCGCGTATTTCGCCTTGATAGAATCACTGAACTACAAGAAACCGAAGACTCGTTTGAGACTACCGAACACTGTAGCCTGAAACACTATCTGAAAACCTATGCAGAGTGTAACTAGTTCATCAGCCATATCGGCTAATCATTAATTCAGGATTATCCCGTATTGACTTTCGAGGCTGAAAAAATCTTTCTAAAGCGATTTAATGCCTGAGGGTCACCCGTAATGTTTAACTTGCCTGAATTCTTCGCTTGTTCAGTAAATATGGCATTCCCCAACTGTGAAAATGTGACTCTATCGGTTCGAATTGATATATCCGGATGGTCAATGGTACCGAGGTTGATGCTTAGTTGTCCCTGATGGATATCGACGTAATACGATACTCCATCTATTTCTAATTGGTATCTATCACTGATATCTTGAGCAGCGTTCGCGTCAAATAACGCCTTTAGTGCCACTATGTCCCATTCAGGCAGTGATAAGTTGTCATCTGAATATCGATTAGGGAATCGCAACCCCCATTTGATAAGCTCGTACACAACTGGCTCTATCGTCTGACCTTCTTCAGTCAGTTGATAGACCGTTGAGCCTGATGGGGGTGCTTGCTGTGTCTTTTCAATCAATCCGGCAGACTCTAATTCTTTTAGGCGGCTTGCTAACAGGTTCGTACCAATTCCAGACAACCCTTTCATTAAATCCTTATATCGCCGTGGCCCGATTAATAGCTCTCTAACCAACAATATACTCCACCGGTCGCCAATAATATCCAGCGCCTGGGCAAGCGAGCAATTTTGGTTGTAACGTCTTTTGTTCATGGTTATGTATGATATATCGCTGCAATTGACATATAGCTTAGCATAAACTATACTATTTTAAAGTTACTATATATTTTTAAAGTATTTTTTATGTTTAATAAATCGCTCCCAACAACTAGCCTCGCGCAGTTTAAGAATATCTTGCTCGCGAATGCGCTCTTTTCTGGATTATCAGGAATAATTCTTAGTGTTTTCTATCGCCAAATTGCACAAATGATCGGCGTATCATTGCCAGGGTTATTGCTTTTTACTGGAATCGGCCTGGTATTATTTGCCGCCTTGCTAATTTCGTTATATTACAAAGCGGAAATTTCTCAATGGGTTGCGCAGCTAATCATAATAAGTGATTGGTCATGGGTTATTTCAAGTGTGTTAGTACTTACTATTTTTCCAGACGTTCTCACGGAAACTGGTAACTGGCTGGTCGCTATCATAGCGCTAATTGTTGGATATTTTGCCTTTGCTCAACAGCAAGCTGTAAACAAAATTTAGACTGTCTTTATAGATATTAAGTTTTAACATAAAGATTTACTTAACTCGTCGAGTTGTTGTGGCGTATCTAAGTCAAACGCAGCTGAGGGCATATCGACAACATGTTTACGTCTGGTGTTATTTATCAATTGCTTTGCACCCTTATCACCTCGGAGCTGCGTTAATGCCTCAAAATAGCTCCTGGGGAATATTGCAGGTACACCGATTACATCATCATATTGGCTACAGGTAATTAAGTCAGCATGATCCGATGACTGTTGGATTAAGTCATTTAACTCTGTCTTGCTAATCATCGCCTGATCGAGCAAGCAAATCATCAAATGACGACAGTCAGTATTTTGTGTAACTTCTGTTACAGCACAGGCAATCGTGTTGCCCATCCCTTCGCGCCAGCTACTATTAATTATAATTTCAATGTCAGCTAGTAACGCCTGATCAATACAGGAGGTTATTTCATCACTTCGTGCGCCAAGTACCAAATAAATGGGGAATCCGAGTTGGATAAGCCGTCTGAGCTGTCGATTAATGAGATATTCACCATCAATCATTGCTAGTTGCTTGGTATCATCAAACCGCTGACTCTTTCCTGCCGCTAGGATTACGATTACCAAACTCATCAGGCAACCCCTCGGAGCTCCGCCGGAGAGAGTGTCAATACACCACTCAGTGATGAGCCATAAGCCTGGTTAATAAATGCATGAATTTCAGCGAGTATAGATAATGCAATTGACTCAGGAAATTCACCACCGATATTGGTGTTAGTCAACCTTCTTTTGCACATAACCATGGCTGGCATAACTCACAATCTTCCCATCTGCATCACGACTAAAGGTTAAGGTTTCGCCTAGATCACCTTCCTTGCGCTTACGTCTGAATTCATCCCCCTGGATATGTTCATAAGTTGTCGCATTCTTACCAGGGTTAGAACTCGCTAAACTGATCAGCACCAGCTCCTTTCCTGAAGGCACGAAATAGCTACCACCATCATAACCACTCTCGTTGTACAATCCCTCATATTGATATAAATCATGATTGGCAACTGCAGAGTCTACGGTATCTCCCTCATCTGATACCTCAGTAGCGGCTAGCACTGCATCACTCACTATCTCTGCGATTCCATTCGCAATCGCAGAGGGGCTGACATCATTGGTGTTAACCATGGCTACAATGGCAAATTTTTTCGCTGGTCTCATGGCTAGTTCGGCTCGATAGCCCGGGCAATAGCCACCATGTCCAATGGCTACCTCACCACCGAGCGTTCGATACATATACCCTAACCCGACATCGGCAGTTTGAGGATCATATGGGTCAGTAAATTGCACGCGTTGCATTTCTCTGAGAGTATCTCGCTTGAGCACTTCTGTTTGTCCAGATTCAAGCAATCGAAAGTGCCAAGATGCAAACTTTGCTAAATCAGTGACAGAAGCTGCATAACCCGCAGCAGGAGCATAACCGTTCATCTGATAAGGCGGCCAGAAATCACGTTCAGCTTTACCATCATGGTACTTATAGCCCTTAGCAAAACGTCCACCATCATAATCCATCGGCAATTCGGAACTGATTCCAGTTAGTCCCAACGGGCCAAGTATCTTGTCTTGCACATAAGCATGATAGCTCTTGCCAGATACCTCAGCGACTAGATTGCCAAGGAGAGACATGCCCAGATTAGAGTATTGAAAGTTCGTATGGGGTGTATAGAGACGCTGCTGCTCGTTCAGCATATCGAATACTTCTGTTGATGTGGGCATATCCTCAATTACATTCCAATGTGTCCCGGATGTTTCGCGAGGTAAACCAGCCGAGTGACTAAGCAATTGTCTAATAGTGATAGGACTATTTAATGCCTCATCAGTGGGGGCAATCGAGAATCCTTCCAGATACTTAGCCAATGGGGCATCCAAAGAGATTTTCCCTTCTTCGACCAATGTCATTACAGCGATAGATGTAAACAGCTTGGATATAGAGCAAATAGAATAGGAGTTATCAGCTGTCATGCGCTTGCCAGATGCCACATCCGAAAAGCCATAGGCGTGACTCCATACCAGCTCCTGATCGGAAATGACGGCAACACTCCCACCCGGGATAAATTGATCATTTAACTGATAGTCCATCCAGGCGGCGGCTGCACGAAGACGGGCATCTCTTTCTGAAGATGGATTAGCGAGAGATATCGTTGGCGCGACTGCAAGCGTTACTGCAGTGACGAAGGCGATTAATCGAAAATGACTCATGTAGAACTCCATTCGGCAATGAAGTACTAGCTTACACTATCTTGATATATGAGGCATTATAATCAGAATTTCTAGAGGTTCCGAAGTGACATGCAGAGCCATGGATTTTGGGAAACCGACCTAAATCTCATCCGTAAGATAAAGACCAGTAACCCAAAGAACTGTGGTTATTAGTAGGCTTGAATTCCTATCGTCGAGATAGCTTCAACGTGATCTTATACATTTTTGTCTTAATTTCTTCTTCGAGTGATTTTCGCTGACCACTTGAATCAGATTCACCCATACTCACTAACGATTCTATGTCACTCGATAAGCCATTAATCTGCCGCTTCAAAGATCCTAATCTGCTCTTACGATCTGAGCGGTATACGACTTTTTTGTTCCTAACTAGCTTGGTAATTTCCCCATCTTTATATGATGCACTGAAACTCGCTCCTTTCATCTCATAGCTGAATGTGTGTGTATCACTATCGGCTAGAACAGTAGTCACAGACAGACCAAAATATAATACTAACGACGTAGCTAAAAGCTTAAATGTATTCATTGTTATCCCCATGTTTATCGCTGTTTAAACGATGTCCAAATGTATAAGTAAGGCAAAGTAAAATTCGCTGCAGCAACGAATTGTGGAAAAACATAGCACAGGGATCTGAGGATAAATGTTTACATATGTAACAAAAATTATTACTCACATTGACAGCTCCACAGTACTGCCGTACAACCGGATCCAGGATTAGGATAAATTATAGATATGCGCACCTGGAAACTTCCGTCATCTAACGAATTAGTCGCTAAATACATTGACTGCTACTGGTACTGTGAAAGAGAAGCAAATGATGAGACAGAGTCATTCCCTAAACTATATCCTGATTATTGCTCAACGCTTATCATCACTGATGCCAAGCAAACTTATGACCAAGGGAATGCAGTCCATGTCGCAGAAAATTCGCATTGGATTTATCCCTATCTAAACACCTATCAATTGGATCATTCTTCACCATTTCGACTAGTCGGCATTAAATTTAAAATAGGTGCGCTCTACTCGCTGCCTATCCCGTTCACACCGCATGACCTAAATACTGTTAAATCCATTGATGTAACAAATATATTCAATATGAAACAATCAGACATATCTTTCATATTGGAAAATGCTTCGCGGAGTCCGCATTTAGTCAGGGAATCATTAGACGCACTGCTAGTGCCACTGACGGCATGTGCCTCTGATGATAACCACAGCGAGTTAGTCATCAGGGTCATGAGTATTTTGAAAGATACGGTGATCAAAGACATCGGCGCAACACTCTTCACATCCCAGAGAACGGTAGAACGATCCTTTAGAAAAGTAACTCATTTAACCATGAAGCAGTGCCAAACGATTATGCGATTTGAAGAGATATTGGACTACCTTCATCAGAAGGACATCAAACAAATCAACTGGTCTGCTCTCGCAAATGAATTTGACTATAGCGATCAACCTCATCTTATTCGCAGTATCAAACAAGCGATAGGAAAAACACCGCTTGAATATGCCCGAAACAGGGACCTAACCATTGATATTTATGGTGACTTTAAGAAAAACTAATGTTGTCGTTTTTATTCAATCTAATCCAGATTGAAATCTGTAGCCTACAACCATCTTTATGAATGAATGATTTGTGGTTTGAGCTATGGCGATACAAGTACGTAAATATGATGAGAACGATTTGACTGGACTGATGGCCGTATGGGAGCACGCAAATGAATTGGCTCATCCATTCTTAAACGAAAAATTTGTCGCTCAAGTTCGCAGGGAAATTCCTGAATTATACTTACCAAATTCAGATACCTGGGTTGCTATTGATTCCAGTGGTGAGAATGGTCATGAGGAATTGGTTGGTTTCCTGTCTTTAATTGGCAATGAAGTCGGAGCCATATTCGTGTCGCCAGATAGTCATGCATGCGGCATCGGCACTCAATTAATGGACAAAGCTCAATCACTATTTGATGAATTGGAGGTTGAGGTATTTAAGGAGAATATTATCGGACGAAATTTTTACAAAAAGTATGGCTTCACGTTCC
Source organism: Enterobacterales bacterium (assembly GCA_965250035.1). Taxonomy (GTDB): domain Bacteria; phylum Pseudomonadota; class Gammaproteobacteria; order Enterobacterales; genus CAXRAF01. The sequence continues at coordinate 2,183,735 of OZ252282.1, forward strand.
TTGAAGAAAAGCATCATGAAGCATCAGGTCATCTCATTTATAGGCTCGTTTATAGAAACGCACGTTAGTTTAGGCTTGTTGAAATTAGTGATTTCTCAGCTAGATTAAGGACGCTACTTTTTCACATATGGCCTTATGATGGAATCAATAGCACCGGTTTGTTTTAGCTTGGCTATGACTTCTTTGATTCTGGCCAAAAGCGCCTCATTGGAAAAATCTTTACGACAGGTAAAATAAAACTCAACCCTATCTAACATTAGCGGTTTACCCAGTGTTGTATTTGCCGTTTCAGGATTACTACTAATCAGATAATAAATGCTTTCTAAAGCACCTGCCATGGCTTCAATTCTGCGATGAGCTAACATTTGCACGCCCTGATGATAACCTGTCACCTGAACCTTTTTGATTTCTGTATCCTGATCAAAGGCATGGCTCAATTTTGCGCCTATCGGTACCCCAATCGAATAACGATATAAATCGTCATATTGGGTTAGTATGACGCCATCTCTAGGTAATACGCCAATTGATAGATCCCATCCTAGCGGCGCGACTAATTTAAAATGTGTCCTAACATACTCAGTTGAAGCCAATATGGCACAATCCGCTTCATCATTAGTTAGATTACGAATCACTCGCGTTAGTGGCGCCATACTGTGTGCAGCAGTGGTAGGTGAAAGATGTTTCAGTATTAGTTCGTTAAGCTCATATACATATCCCTTCGGAGTATCGTCCTTCTCATAATAACCGTATGGCGGTGTTTGAAGACTAAGCAATCTGATTGAGACCGGCTCACTAGCAGACGTCGAGAATGGACCATCTAGGACAAGACATAACAGGATTACTGTAATTATATTGAGTGAATTATGTAATAAGGGGCGCTTCACGTATCTACCTATCAGCTTCTGCATTTCTGATCATAGTTCATATTGGCGTGAATAACTACGCTGATAGAGCGTCAGCCCGGTCGCGTTAATTCATTTCGTGTCGTCAACATAAAGTACTCCAATCCTAGTTGCAGACTAGACAAAATATCGTTTGATCCCTATGCTATTTCAATTGTATTAACAGTTTCGCGTCGTGGATGGCTATTAGATATCTAGCTTTTATACTAATTTTGGCTTTGGTCCCGCATTTTGGGACGTCTACACAAGCCGAATCTTCAGCAGATAATCTACCCACACTTCAGATAGTTACCGAAGGCCTGAGACCTGTTAGTTATGTCGATCCCGCCACTGGCGAGATGGCTGGATTCGCCTCAGAGTATATCAAGGATATCATTGCACTGACGGACGTTGACTACCAGTATAATGTCTTTCCATGGACTAGAACCTATAAAATCGCTCAAACCACGCCCAATGTATTAGTCATACTTATCGCCAGGACAGAACGGCGGGAAGAGAGTTTCATCTGGTTTGAGACGGTCATCAGCTTGGATTTTTATCTCTATGGTCTGGAGAATCGGCGCAGCGAAATTACCAATAGTGAAGAGGACTATAAAAACAGTCGAGTCGGTGTCATTAGAAATGATTTTAACCATGAAGAGATTGAGGCAAATGGATTCACCAATATTATTGCTGCGGAGAACAATCGGGTCCTGATCGATCTACTGACTAAAGGAAGAGTTGATTTTATCGTGACCAGCGTCGGCGCGTTGAAGTATTTCGATATTGGCTACTATGCTGCTGAACTTGACCTATTTAAAGCCACACCACTCGCATTCTTAAACACCGATATCTATTACGCTTTTAGTCTGGGGACTGATCCGCGAATAATCGCTCAATTCAAGCAGGCAGCTAAGATATTAAGAGAGGACCCAGCTTACATCAAGCCAGATATAGACTGCTGTATTAAGTGATTCACAGATTATATTTGGTGACTGATGGGGTTTTAATCAGAGCCAAGTTTTGAAAACTGTTTGTACATTCTATTAGACTATTAGCCTGTTTTGCGTTTAACATAGTGTCCCTTAGTTAAGTAGGAAGTGGCATCGTAGTCGCCAGGTAGTTTCCATGTACGCAACTGAAAGTCATCAAGACAGATCTGCTAATTCATTCCATATTCTCTGTGTAATGTCTATCATGCTGCTGTCAGCCTGTAGTACGGTAAATACCAATCTGGAATCACCGAATAGTCCAAGCGAACCGAGTCAGAGCAGGTTCGGCGATAGACTCGATAGCGATGATCTGGATACACTCATTTCACAGCCCTATATAGACCCGATAACTCGCTTCATCCTCCGAAATAAGAATAATGAACTAAAGGCCAGACAGGTCGAAGTAGCCTATACAGAGCAGCAGAAACGTTGCGAAGAAGCGTTTAATCGCATCATGACTTCAAATCCCGATAGAAACCAGATTGCCCGATTTAGTCTTGGCTATCAATTTTCATGTCCGCTACAGGTCTCAAGGCTTCAGACGCAGGCGGATACCGACAATGCCATGCAAACTAATGCCCCAGTTAACATGACAGACAATGAGGCTAGCAATCTGACGAGTCAGGATCATCAACAGGCCTCAGAATGCTACCTATTGCTGACAATCAAAAATTACACGGAAGCAAAGAAGGTGTGCCAACCAATGATCGAACGAGGCAATCTGTTGGCGATCGAAGGTATTGCACAAGTCGCTCATCTTGAAGAAGACTATGAAAATTTCATGGCCCTTGCAGCTCCAATAGCCGAACAGTCGGCTAGCTTATCTTTTCTGATGGGGCAAATGTATGAGCTAGGACAGAATGTGCCAGTATCTCTGGAAACTGCAGAAAAGTGGTATCGTCAGGCGCTACAGCTCGGTAATCCTGATGCTCAAGCTGCCCTTAACGACCTCGAGCGCAAACAGTCACGCCGACAATGAGCGTCCAGCCGTTTGATTTCTTGAAGCGTTCGATAACTAATCGAGAGCGCAGAAACGTGATGGCGCTAATCTTACTTCTCGCCTCAATACTGTTTACTGGAATTTGGATCATATCAACCCTAAACCTCGATTTTTCGCAACGTATTGTGTCAGAGGTTCGCTCAGAACAAATCGATGAGCTGTACCGATCTGGATGGGAAAGAATCACATCAAAACAACAGTCACTAGAATTACACACGAAAACATTGGCGCAAATGGGTGAGCGTTATTATGGATTAGCCTACGAACAGCCAACCAGCGAAGCGGATAGACAAAGGCTTTGGCGCGAACTCACTCGCTCCGTTGCCGAGCACTTAACTGAATACGACGATACCTCTGGGATGGCCATTTGGTTTGAACCCGGAATATTTGCCGAAAATACCCAAAGCGCATCGATTCGATACCGACTGCAGAACGAAAAACTCACCAAGTCAGAAGGCAAGCAGGATGAAAACTACACTGATATGCCATGGTATCGGCGACTGCTAGAGACCAATGATCTCACGACAATTGATGAAGATCGAGCGATTAGTTGGTCAGCTGTCTATTTTGATTTACAGGCAAACCGGGCTCAATTCACCATTTCAACCGCCATGTTCAATTCACAGAACCAGCTCATTGGTAGAGTGACGACCGATTGGGCTGCGTCTGAAGTGATCAAGTTAGTCGGCAACACCCAAATTACAGACAACAGCTTTTCTTTTCTGGTGGACAAAAATAACCGCAAACTCACCAGTCTTAGTCAAATAGCACAGTCTAAGACATCACAGGCATTGATTGATGCCGTCGTAGGATTAAATCTCCCTACGATGATCACTGTCACTGATGGTGCGACGGGTATTCCATTGACGCGCATAAGGATTGAAGTCGAACAACGCCAATATCAACTAATACATGGTCTGACTCGTTCGGGCATGGTCTATGGTGTTGGTGTGCCATCAGATGAGATAGATGCCGTATTGCAACCCTTACGACTGACAAACCTGTCTATTCTCATCATCATGGGGTTTCTACTCGTATTATTCACCTTGGGTATTATTTGGAAAATTTACCAACTGATGCAAGCCTTGCAGGCGGCGCACCTCGATCCCGTTACCGGATTGTTTAACCGTATTGAATTATTGGAGAATGCCGAGTTAGACAAAAGCACTGGCTTCATATTACTGAATATTGATGATTTTAAAGAATTGAATGGGCTATTTGGACAAGCTTGTGGCGATAAAGTCTTAAACTCCGTCGCTCGAGAGTTAGAGGGTCAGTTGGCTAACCTCACCGATCCAAATAGCAGTGTCTTGTATCGACTAGCGGCGGATGAGTTTCTGCTGCGACTGAAAGCCAAGAGCGATTCATTCCTGATGATTGCTGCCGAATCAATAATTACCGATATGCGTAAACTTGAGATTCAATGGCAAGAACAAATACTTCAGGTAGAACTGAGCGCAGGTATCAGTTTCATTAATAATCCATCAGCAGATATGTCCATAGAGAAGTTATTGGGACAGGCAAGCTTGGCTCTGAGCAGTGGACGAGAAAAAGGCGCAAGGGTCTGTATCTATTCCGATGATCTATCAAAGGAATCACTTTACGAACATAACCTATTTTGGGCCAGTAAACTTAAGCTGGCATTAGCCAATGATCAACTCATCCCCTATTACCAACCGATCTATTCGAATCACACGGCTAAAGTGACTAAATATGAATGTTTACTGCGTATGAAGGATGAGTCCGGTGAATTAGTCAGCCCACAGACCTTTCTAGATATCGCTCATAAACTCAAGTTAGAGCGCCGCCTGACCGGGTTGATGGTCGAGAAGTGCTTTGCGAATTTCAAAGACTCGCCATTTGAATTCTCGATCAATCTTGCATTCGAAGATATTAATGATCAGCAAACCGTTAATTTGATCATCCAACATCTTAAATCGACGAATGCCGGACCAAGAGTTATCTTCGAAATCCTAGAGTCGGATGGCATTGAAAATTACGATCAAGTGATGAATTTCATTGATAAAGTCAGGCCTTTTGGTGCACGCATTGCAATCGATGACTTTGGCACAGGATATTCAAACTTTGAGCATTTGCTACGGCTGAAAGTAGATATTATTAAAATAGATGGCAGTCTGATCAAGGTCATCGACACTGATCAGAATGCTTATGTCATCGTAGAGGGGCTAGTCAGTTTTGCGAAACGGCTGGGGATTGAGATTGTAGCTGAATTCGTACATAACGAGATTATTCAACACCAAGTGCAGGCATTAGGGATCGATTTTTCTCAGGGTTCTTATCATGGCATGCCGGCGGGTGAGATTAATGAACCTATAGCATAACTATCTCAGAGTGGCCCCTATCCAAATAGATTAACTGATCAATGACTATATTATTGTAAATTAGTTACCAGGCAATCCCGTAGTCGTCACCATTATTACTTGCACCACCTTGCATCGTCCCATGCTTCCAGTCAAACCAGATCCCCATAGTCGGGTTATAGACTCTTTCGACTAGCTGCACGGAATAACCCATCTCCCTGAGTCGAGCTCGGGTAAAGGGAGTCACATGGTCCCTTGGCACCTGAATACGACCTGGTTCGGAATCATGTGCACCAAACGAGCTTTGCATTTGATAGCTGATAAAATTGCCCATGCCGTCGGATGCGGCCTGCACATTCATGTCCCACTCCACCATGCCTAAAAAGAACTGCAGCATGTTTTGATCCTGTAAATCACCACCCTGGACAGAAAATGACATTAACGGCTTACCATCTTTTAGTGCCATCGAGGGGGTGAGTGTGACGCGAGGGCGCTGCCCAGGTGAAACCACATTATAGGGGTTGAGGGCATCATCTAACACGAAGCTCTGCATCCGTTGGCTCAGGCCTATGCCAGATTCACCCGGTATGAATGCCGGTATCCATCCGCCGGACGGCGTAACCGAAACAACCCAGCCTTCGGCATCAGCCGCCTGTATTGCGGTCGTGCCAGCCTGAAACCCTTCCTCGAAGTTCATCAGGCTTGCCTGCTGAAATCCCTCTTCTCCTTCGGCAACGGCTTCCGGTGGCTGGAGTTTCCAGTTCTTTCGCAACTCTTGAAAGGGGTTTTTACCTGACTGATATTTATAAGGATCGCCTGGGATATAGTTCGTTAAGTTCTTCGTTGGGTCGATCAACTTTCTTCTTTCCGCGGCATAGTCTTTTGAGAGCAGTCCTTTAATCGGTTCTTCTGGAGCCCTGTAGGGATCACCATAGTAGAAATCACGATCCGCGAACGCCAGATTCATCGCCTGATAGAGGGTATGTATGTAGCGTTGCGAGTTATAACCCATACCCTTGAGATCAAACCCTTCGAGGATATTCAACGTTTGCAACAGTACTGGGCCTTGCGTCCAGGTCGTTAACTTGTAGACATCAATCCCCCGATAGTTGGTCGTCACAGGCTTCTCAATCTTGACTTCCCACTGATCCAAATCTTCCATGGTAAATAGTCCTCCGGCCTTTTGGGTACCCGTGACTATTTCCTGCGCAATATCTCCCCGGTAGAATCGATCATAGGCCGCATAGATGGCTTCTTTTCTGCTCTTACCTTCTGCAAGCGCCTGTTTTTCAGTCTCTACCAGTTTGCGTAATGTTTTCGCTAGATCTTTTTGAACAAAGACCTCTCCGCCCTCGGGCGCGGCCCTCTTATCCGGATTATTTGGATCGTAATGAGGTAAAAATACAGCCCTAGAACTCGGCCACTGAGCGAGAATCTCACGGCGACGCTCCATATTATTTGCCTGAGACGCCTCAATCGGATACCCATCGGCCATTTCAATCGCGGGTGCTAAGACTTCAGCCAGGGATAATTTCCCGTACTCCGCGACCATAGTCATCAGGCCTCCGGGGGTTCCGGGAGTTACTGCTGCGAGTGGTCCATTCTCAGGTGGGTATAACATTCCCTTATCGCGGAAAAATTTAGGTGTTGCACCCGTCGGAGCTACGCCTAAGGCATTAATCCCGATTACCTCGCCAGTCTTAGGATTATAGATTAGGGCCTGAGTCTCGCCACCCCAGCCAAGTACATCCCACATCGTGGCTGTCACTGCCAACATCGCCGCCGCAGCATCGACAGCATTACCGCCCCTTTCGAATATCTTTGCCCCAGCGGTAGCTCCCAGGGGTTTGCCTGTGATTGCCATCCAGTGCTTGCCATGCAAGATTGGTTTGCTCATTTCCTGAGCATTCAGTGACTGGCTTAGTCCAATCATGACTGCGAGTATGCCAGCAAAAAAATGTATCGAACGAATTAAAGCATAGTTTGTGGGCATTATATTCTCCGGCTGAGTATGATTATTGGACTAGGTCTTTCTGCGTGCCTATGGGTTCTACGTATTCCCAAAGAGATCAGGCACTGAATATAGCACAAGCCCATTTGAAAATAGAATCGAGTACTCATGCCAGTATAGGGTAACGATAGGTGATGATAAAGCGAGACGACGCTCAGCCATTTAAATATTGTTAACTCTCTTTTGCGCTCAAATACAAGTCGAAAGGAATGCGAGGATTCTAATTTTTCGTTAATGGAGTTCAAAATTCTTTTCTGTGACAAACATCACAATAATCACTCAATAACTTTCTTGAGTCATATTGCACAGGGTTGAAAACAATAGTTTAATACGCTCGTTTTAATTATCGGGCGAATCAAAGCCCCTGTATGAATTTTGTTGAAGGTATCAAATGCAGTGTGAAATTTGTAAGGAACTAGTTGATAACGAGAGGGTAAGCATTGTCAAAAAGATTGGAACTGTTCACAAGAAATGTTTAGAACTTCATCAAATACGACAAAGAATGATTGAGACACTAGAGATGTCTTCTCTATCTGAAGAAGAGTTAGTCGACCTCAGACTGCATGTGTTAAGTTTGGAAGTTTCATGAAAATGTAGCACAACTATTTCTCCATTTCGCCGATTACTATCTACTAGTAGTGAATAATGCCGCAATAGACTATGATAATGAGCTGCTATCGAAACTATGGCTTCGTGAACAAACAAGCCAGACTCGATAACATTAATGGATTTGCTTACATCATGAAAAAAACAGTCAGTGATTTAATTGCATATACAACCCTATTCAGTGCGCTACTCATGTTGCTTGGATACCTATGTGGATTAGAGTTCTTTTATCGACCATCGTTTGAATCTCCGGCAACTAACCCCCTGACAATCATATGTTTTCTATGTATCAGCGCATTATTACTGAGTCATCAGAATCGATTTCTTTCTGCCGCAACGCCGTTTACTCTACTGATTGTTCTAGCAATTTCAATCACTCAGATTAGTAACCTATTGCTGGTAGATGGTTCTGTCACAAACATAACGAGTATTGTTTTTACTGAGGAAGTCAAACAACAGCTAGCTGAAGGTAGAAGCAATACCATGTCATTAAATACTGCGATCATGTTTATGCTGATTACCCTTGGTTATATTGCCTGGAGGACTCAATATTTTAAGACAGCCTTGATAGCAACATCGGTTGCCAGTATTGTCCCTCTCAGTGTGTTAATTGGATATGTAGCGAATATTGAAACGTTGATATTAGAAATGAGCCTTTACACAGCAGTACTCGGCTCGATTCAGTCAGTAGTTATTCTAAGCATGGATATAAACAACTACTTATTCCAATCAGGCCATAATGAATAGTGCTTGAGAGATAGAGAATTATCATTCTGAATGGATTTGTTGCAACATGGATAAAATTAAAGGAAACAACTTGGCCAGAAAAACATCAATCGGATCGTTTTGTACCTGGATAGTCCTCCTCGTCATATGGTTAGTTGCATCCGAAAGTAGTGGCGACAAGGCGATTGCCCTCGGCTTTATTTTTCTATTAGCCTTCATTTTCATTTCCGTACCGCTTTGGTTGATCAGTAGCATTTCAGCACTCCTTGAGCGGCCAAGAAAACCGTGGTTAATCCTGTTAGCTATTATTAACACTGTTGGTCATCTCGGTCTGGCTCATGAGGCTGGCTTTTTTGACAATCTTTACACAGCCACCGAGAATAAAATTAAAGAATGGAAAGATCCCGAGCTAACACAACTACGGCTACTCATCGCACGTGGTCCAGTTAAGGATGATCGGGCTGTGCGCGAAGCACTACAGAACGGGGCAGATCCTAACGCCTCCTACCATGAGAAATCAGATTTACCCCTAATACACCTAGCTGCGGCAAAAGCTGACTTGCTCGTTATTCAGGCTCTAATCGACGCCGGCGCCAGAGTTGATCGCGTTGCCAATACAATCTTTAACCGTTTCACAAATCCCAAACCAATTGATTTAGTCCTTTTTGCCTCCACAGGTAAGCCGCTTGAAAGCATGAATCTGTTACTCGCAAATGGCGCACTTCAAAGCAACTCACAACTGATTAATGGCGCATGCTATCTAGGCGACCTCGAATTAGTTCAACGCTTTAAAAATGACAATAAAGCCGTGACCACCGACGATAATGGCAACAGTTGTTTGCACATTGCTGTAGAGAAACGCCACGTTAAATTTATTACTGAATTATTGCGTATAGAAAGTAACACCGAATGGCTTGGCCAGCACCTGAACGCACACAATCAACACGGGTCCAGTCCATTTGATCTTGCAGCCAGTAAACGACAATATGAAATCGCTTTACAACTATTTCAAGCGGGTGGACGCGCCAATCGCACTTGGACGTATGAGCGGATACTAGCTGCAGAAAATTCTGATGAATATGGGCCGCATTTAGCTAGCTTAAAGCGACTCGTAGAAGAATTAACCGCGACCGACGACTAGATGATTTTAGACGACTGTTGTCAAAAGATTGCAATGACTGTTCAAGGCCATCACAGAAACCACTAATGTAGCATATGAGAACGCAAAATCGATTTATAGTAGGCGATTGGGAAGTTAGGCCTGACGAAAATCTACTTGTCACAAGAGATACCAAACAACAGATTGAAACCAGGGTGATGGCTGTTCTGGTTTATCTGAGTCAGAATCAAGGCCAAGTAGTATCAATTGAAGAGCTTCAAGAATCGGTTTGGAAGAATCAGGTCGTTTCGACAAATGCTATTTATCGTGCAATAGCAGAACTCAGAAAAGTCCTCGAAGATCCAACATCTGAAACTTATATAAACACGATCAAGACGAAAGGCTACTGCTTAATTCAACCAGTAAAACCTATTCATTCCTGGACTTACCTAATGCCTGCAATACTGTCACTACTAGTGATCGGTTTTGTTATTTATTTTGGCTGGATTCAGAAAACAATCGATACACAAGAGCCTGAACCAGTAGAGTTTTCCGATAGCGTGAATCTCATACCGGCCAGCTTTTTAATGGGACTAGAGTCTCAACCTGCTCTGTATCCTGATGGTTCCTTGCTTGCCTATGTTCATCAATCGGCTGACATGGCAAGGAATCAGGTACTCATCCAACCCCTGACAGAGTCTGATGCGAAGCCGTCTAATCCGACAAGATCAGGCGACTTCAAACCGACTACTATCGCCCTGGCCAATCCTAAGACAACGTATCATTTGCCTACCTGGTCGAATGATGGAACCTTATTTGCCTTTATAAGTTCAACCTCTGATACCTGTTATGTCGAAATTGCCGATTTCGATCCACAACAGCTAACTCTGGCTAATACCAGGCAGGTTGCGATTTGTGACCTATTGGGTATCGCTGCTTTGGAGTTTAATGCGGATGATACAAAACTGCTATATACATCGATGCACACCGCCAGAATGTCAGTTCATGCGGTCAGTATTACAGGGAATAACTTAACAACATTGTTAACACCTGAGCAGAATAATAGCTGGAACTATCACTTTGCAGCCTCACCCTTTGAGAATGAAGTCGTTATTCTACGTTTTCAGGGACTGAAAGGTACTATTTTTCAACACTATAATCTCTCCACCGAGGAGATGATCGAGATCCATACCACCGATCACCCAGTGAGTTCAATTACATGGGGTAACGATCCCGAAACAATATTGTACAGCGACAGCCGTAACAGTCTCATAGAACTCAATATTAAAACGGGTATCAGTAAACCATTCTTAGTGGCAACGAATGCTATTGGTGCTGTTGACAGTGCAATAAACTCAGAGAGCTTTGCACTTGAGCAAATATCACAATCAAGTCGCGCGATTAAAATTCTATCCCTGGGTGATTATGCGACTGAAGCAGCCACATCGATTAACTCCGTCTATGATGATTACAGCGCGGCTTTTGCTAACCAATCGAATCAAATTGCCTTTGTATCAAATCGAGATGGTGTGAATCAATTATGGCTACGCCATATCGATAATAAGGAACTTAAACTCACTCATTTCACACAACAGGGCTGGATGAGTAGTCCTCGTTGGTCAGTAGATGATCAAGCTATTCTCTTTGCAAGACAAGGAAGTATCTACCTGCTAGATATGCAGTCTGGCGACCTGTCGACATTGCTAGATACTAATACCAATGAATCAATATTTTTTGCTCCGACCTGGTCACGCACAAATGATTACATCTACTACAGTGAGTTCAGAAACGATCGCTATTTACAGTACAAGTATTGGCTAAATATGCCAGATTCTGATCCAGAATTCGTGGCGGAGAATGTACGCAAGAGTATCGAATCTGATGATGGTCAATATATTTACTTTACCTATGTCTATCAACATGGATTACATCGATTCAATATACTGGAAGGCACAACTGAGCTTGTCACGGATCGATTACACTCTGAGTCATGGAATAGCTGGATTCTGCATGGCGATAGGATCTACTTTATGGACACCTTTCAGAGCCCCCACCAAATCAAAGTTATTGATAGTCGGACACTACGAACTGAACTAATCAGTACTTCAAACGCCGCTGTAAACGCACAGTTTTCAATTAATCATAACAAAACACTGCTCGCATTAGATGATACTCAGCAGGGCAATTCAGATATCTTCCTGTTACGAAAATCGTCGTTACCTAGCGGGAAATAAGGCGTTCAGCACCTAATTCTTGAATATATTCATGCCATCAGGTTGCCATAAGGTTACATCAGTAAATCATTAAGTCCGTTCCATTGCACAAGACGTGTCTTCTCACTATGTTGCGCAAATCTAATCGTCACTGGCAGATAGGCCAGCAATAACACTGTAATACACGAAGGAACCCTGATGAAACGACTGTCTTTTAAACTAGTTGCGATAAGTAGTCTGATGCTACTCATTCAAGCCATCCATGCAGATGTTTTTGTTGAAACGTTGACTGATATTGTTTCAATCGACGCACTAGAAATTGGACCTGATGGCAATATCTATAGCTCGAACTATAGTACGACTCAAGGATTCGTGTACCGCACGACACCTGCCGGCATCTCGACTGTGGTTGTAAATGCTGGACCCAATGGGCCAGCGGGAATCGCATTCGATGGTGACAGTAACATGTATGTTGCAATGTACAATGCTGGGGTAGTTGTTCGTTATCATCCAGATGGGACAGAAGATGTGTTCGCTGAGAATGTACGAGAACCGATCGGATTAGACTGGGATTCCAGTAATAACCTCTATGTCAGTAATTATGCTGGTGATGCAACGGTTACTAAAATATCTCCCGATGGTACGAGCGAAAATTTTGCCAAGATAAATGCGCTGATTGATGTTTCCAGCCTGTGTCTCGATGATGCTGACAATGTCTATGTTTCCAGTTACCGGACAGGTGATATATATAAAATCACGCAAAGTGGTGATATCAGCTTATTTGCCGAGACGGGCGTACCCGGAATAGGCTTTATTCGTTATGACCGCTTGAACAATAAGTTTTATGCGACAGCGGTAGAGGCTAATGCCTTACTAGAAATCGATATCGAAGGAAATCCCACGATACTATTAGATTCTCCGACACCTGGACGCCAGGATGGCCCAATTGAGATTGCCAGCATGGAACGCTCGATTGGATTGGCAATTCAGGATGATGGCAAACGCATCTACTTTGCTTCCGCTGAACAGATCAGAAGTTATGTCATCGCTGATCCTCAAGTGGACCAACTGGCACCCTATTTCACTAGCAATCCAATCACTAGTGCTACTCAGGGAACAGCCTATAGTTACACTTTTGAGTTTGCCGATCCAAATGATGATGCCTTGACGTTAACGACTTCTGCGTTACCAACCTGGTTATCATTCGACGGCACTGACACAATCTCTGGCACTGCTGGTAATAGTGATGCGGGGAGGTCATACAGTATTTCGGGAACAGTAAGTGATGGCATGACCAGTCGGACCCAGAATTTTGATCTGGCTGTTGCGGCACTTCCTCCTCCGCCAAGACCCGAGCCCGAACAAACCAGTTCCGGAGGTGGCTCATCTGAACGACTCATTCTGATCCTCTTGTTGATGATATTGCTAGGTCGGCTCGCGAGGTACTTATGGTTAACATATTGTCGAAAAGAATGACCAGGGTTCAGCGAATGAGAATTCACCTTCTGATGATCGTATTCATCGCTGTGATCAGTTCAGGATGCTCTGGCACATCGTCTTCCGATAGTACAACTGAAACAGAAAGTCGCTTATATCACTACACCGCGCCAATGGCAGCCAACGATGGTTGGCAAACGGCCCATGTCAGTGAGACCAACATCAATGAATCGGACATAGAGCTAGCCATTGAATCCATTGTCAGTGGACAGTATATCAATGTATCTTCAATTCAAATCGCTAGAAATGGCCTGCTCGTGGTCGATGAGTTAATCAGGACTCGTTTGGACGCCAATGATAATGCCGTTCAGAATACTGACCTAAATATTCACACCATGCAATCTGCAACCAAGAGTTTTGTTGCTACCATGGTCGGGATTGCTGTCGATCAGGATCTGATTGAATCAGTCGACACGCCGGTCTATTCATTGTTTCCTGAGTATTCCGATTATGCGAATTGGAATGATGCCAAAAACAGCATCACAATAGAAAACTTTCTCACGATGCAGCACGGATTCGACTACAACGAGTGGGATTACCCAGCAACAAGTGATCAGAATACACTGCATTATCTCTATAGGAATTATGGCGACTTTGTGAAAGGGCTACTTGATCTGCCGATGGCAACTGAGCCAGGCACCGAGTTCGTCTATTCAACTATGGTCTCCCATGCACTCGGTGCCATCGTCGCCAATGCCTCCGGAATGAGTATTCCGCAATTTGCTGAAACCTATTTATTTGAACCGCTTGATTTTGGTATCACCTATTGGCTTTTTAGCCCATCGAATCGCGCTATGACTGGCTGCTGCCTATTTGTATCTGGTAGGGATATGTTAAAGCTCGGACAGTTGTATCTCGATGGTGGAATTTGGAATGGCAAACGGATCGTTTCGGAAACCTGGGTGGAACAGTCTATCCAGGCCTATAGCCCACTCGAATTGGGATTCTCTGAGGGCTATGGATACCAGTGGTGGACCCGTAACTTCACAGTCGGAGCCAATACCTATTCGGCGTTTTTCGCTGCTGGCAATGGAGGACAGTTCATTTATGTCTTCCCAGAACTGGATACTGTTTTCGCCTTCACAGGGGAAAATTACGGTTCACTAACCATGTATCAAATTACAGACTTGCTGGAACGGTATCTATTGAAATCCATACGGTAATTGATCAATAGGAAATCGGGGGATAGTTTACATGGCTCTATAATTGAAATTTGAGCATCCCCATCATTCAATTAAGTAAACTATCTCCTGACCATTATTCCTTACTATCACTGGTACAGGCCATTCTGTTGGACATGACTGAATCCATATCGAATCCCTGCTCGGTCAAATGGGCATAGAGGTTTGGATATCGAATGACATCAAAATAGTGGTAATAGAGCATGCTTGATAATTCAAGTAATCGATTGTCATCATCAAGGGGTTTTAGGGTCCTATATGCCTTCTCTGGGTCATTAACTAGATGGGCCAGTAACCACTCGTTAGGTAAGTCAGCCGTTGGGTCGGATAGTGCCTCTTGAGTGTATATTTTAGCTTGTTCATTATCGCCAATTGCACAGGCATACCTGGCTTGAGATATGCGCTTACTGATGAAAGCCATATCACTGTTCTTCACTATGTCTAGCGCGCGTTTTGCTTTATCAAGATCTCCATTACTAATGTACGCCCGTACCGCTTGATAGGCTAAAAATGGATTATCTGGAAATTTTGCTAACGCCTCGTCAGAGAACTTGGAGGCATCCTTATAATTACCACTCCAGTAATTGTTGATGATTAGTCCTACGAATGAATTGCTATCTTGAGGGTTATATTTTCTGATTTCCTCGATATATCGTTGCGCTAAATCATACTGGTTGGTTTTGATATATAATTCGATCAGTGCATCAAGAAATCGGCCATCATTCGGCTTTAGTTCCAAGGCCTGAAGATAATAGTCAATGGCTAGCCTGAACTGTACTTTGTGCTTGGCTTTCATCGCTTGAAGATATAATGTTTCTGCGCGATCCGGCGCCATCGAGATAGCTCGGTCTACGGCTTCAAATGCTCGTTCAAGTCGATCACCAGGTGGCAGAAAGTCATTGTCTCCCATCACTGAAATATCTAACGTCCCGAACCATACCAATGAGAGTAAGGCTTGCGCACGACTAAATTCAGGATCAATTTCAAGTGATTTCTGCAGAATCTCAATTCTATCCTGTGGCTGCATAGCAAATGACTGCGCTTTTAAAAACAACTCATAGGCTTCTACTGAATTGGTACCAGCAGAAATCATGGCATTAAGTGCTTCCGGATCCATCGCGGTCTCGAGCGCAGTCGCGATTGAGATGGCAAGATCTTCCTGAATCAGGATGATATCTTGATAGTCTCTATCGTAGGTTTCAGACCATAGGTGAAAATCATCACTGGCCCGTATCAATTGGGCAGTGACACGCACCTTGTCGCCACTGCGTCTTACAGAACCCTCGAGTATGTGTGCCACTCCTAACTCAGTAGCGATTGTTCTGAGATCCTTGGTGGTATCTTTGTAACTGAAACTGGAGGTGCGACTTGAGACCAATATGTCTTTGGTACGAGCTAGAGAGTTGAGTATTTCCTCTGTTAGGCCATCTGCGAACCAGCCCTGCTCCTCATCGGAAGAAAAATTGGCAAAGGGCAATACGGCAACGGATTTATCTGTGACCGTAGCGGTTTCAGATAGCACGTCGGGTTGCTTAAACCGACTTTCCCATATGAAATATCCCAGAGATAACACCAGCAAACCAATGACCACTAGGTTCAGTTTCTGTCCAGTGGCGGTCTTGATCGAATCTTCGGCTCTTACCTCTTCCTCTCGCTTAATTCCGTCAGGCGTTAGCTCGAATGCCCAGGAAATAAAGATCACAAAAGGTAAACCCAACGCACCAACAACGACAAGCATGGTCATTGTCCATTCAGGTAGATTAAGTGCCGGGACTATTACGTCAGCGATTTGCAGGACTAGCCATCCTAGTAGGAAATAACCCGTCACGACCTTGATGACATTTCTGTCCTTTAACTCTTTGAATAATGAGTTTGCCAACGGTTTTCCCTACAAGGGTGAAAGATGAATAAAATGAATGTACTGGGTAATTGAGATAACGTCAAATACACTTCTTAAATCATTAACCATTCTCAAATCGTATCTTGGCTATTCTACGCGCTAGTTCGCCAGGCCCATATTCCGTGGTATTGCATAAGACGACGGTTGAAAATTTATCATCAGGGAATCGTTGGTAATTGGTCAATACACCTAGCCAGCCGCCACTATGAGTAAAGGTGTTACGGCCCATAAAATCATCAATAAACTGACCATTTGCATACAAAACGCCGTCATTATCAAAATCACTATTCGGCTGGTTGAATAGTTTAAGCAACTGTTGTGGATTCTTTCCAACCTTTGGGTGGTAGAAGTTTTGATCCCACTTAAACATATCCTCAACGTTGGTATGGAGCCCTCCATCGCCAACCCAGAACAGATTCGTCATGTCGGTGACATAGCGACCATCCTCTGTTTTTCTGTATCCACTCGCCCGATTGCTAACGATCTCAACAGGATCATCGCTGAAGAAGGTATTATTCATTTCCAGTGGCTTGAATATCCTTTTATGCGCATATTCCCTTAATGATTCACCCGATACCTCCTCAATCAGCATGGAAAGCAGGAAGTAGGCAAGGTTGCTATAGTTAAACTTCTCAAAAGGCTGATGGCGTAGCTTGGCCTGTTTGACGACATCATAGAATTCTTGAATCGTCAGGTAATCCTCATTGCCAATCCTAAATGGGCCTCCGGCTACAGACTTTAGATTCACACCATCTTTGACCTCTCCCCGATTACCACCAGAGATAAAATCATAATCTGCCATGCCACTGAAATGACCCAGCATGGAGTTGATAGTGATCTTGACCCCATAGTCTCTTAGTTCAGGGAGATGCAATCTTATATCGTCTTCGAGGTTAATCTTGCCTTCTTCGGCCAACAGCAATACAGACATGGCAGTAAATTGTTTCGAGACAGAACCTATCCTGTGAACATGACTGCCATCGAGAGGTATGTTTAGCTCCATATTAGCCAGCCCATACCCTGCTTTGTGGATGATTTGACCATCCTCGAAAACCCCGACAGAACAACCTGGTTGCTTAGCGGTGTCAATATGTGAAAATACCTCATCGACCTGCTGAGCGAAAGATGTGTCGTTTGCCTGAACAGCCGCGGACTCAATGGGTTTTTGTTTGGCACCACAGCCAGTGGTAAAGATGACCCACTGACAAAGCAAACTAATTTGAATTATTTTGTTGAATCGCATGTATTTCTCACTATCTACTCTCAGAATATTTAGAGTGTAGAGTAAAGGGAGGAAAATAGATATTGTTGAAAAAGTTGATCTGGTTAACAGAATTTAGTTACGTAGCCTGTAAAATCATAACTGCCCAAAATTGTTCACTAATTGACTCTAAGTGTCAGAAAAAGACAATATTTCCTAACCGCCACTAAGGCTGAATGTATCGAAAACTATGAAGATTAAAACAATCGGTAATCTAAATTATGTTGAAGCAGAGAAGCTGATTGATCAGATCCCATACTTCAAAGACCTATGTTTTCTTGACTTCAAACAGTATCAATTAATCCTGAGACATTCTAAGTTGATTGCTCTTGAGCCGGGCGAGGTATTACTTCGACGAGGAAAGACCGGGAAAAAAATATACTTCCTGGCCAGTGGTCATTTGGACGTGTTCTCAGAAGAGGAGCCTGGTGATAAGGCACTCAATCAACTCGCGACGGGTGAAATCATCGGTGGGCTGAGTGTTATTAATGATCAACCCAGGACAGCAACACTCGCTGCATCGAGGTCTTACAACTCAGATAAAACCGTTTTGATTGCTACAGATTTTCGTATCTTTGGCAAGTTGCACGATTTTAGCAAAGTGACACTCAAAACGAAGATTCATCTACTAAAGCTAATCATCAATAACATCCGTTTCAAGCTATCCAGTTATCAGAAACAAAACCCTGAGCATCGTCTAGCGCAAAAATGCCACAGTGTCGGTAATTATACTGGAGAGCCAAATACAATTGAGGAACTCGATAGCCTGGCCGGTCAGGCATTCGTATTAACCCACCTTCTCAATAATTGGAATAAAGAAACAGAATCATCGATCGTGGTCACGAAAGAAGAACCCGTACAAACGACCAGAGATAAAATATTTGGTTTGTTTGGCAAAAAAAAATCAGCCTGACCCGTTTGGAGGCCTATCTATTTCTGGATTGTGCCTTAATAAAAATACCACCTAAAATCAGGATACTCGCTATGATTAGATTCAGATGGACCGCTTCCTGAAGGAATAAAACCCCTCCCAACATGGCGATCACAGGAACACTTAATTGGACGATTGCCGCAGTCGAAGTCATCAACTCTTTGAGTACGATGTACCAGAGCACATAGCCTAACCCGGATGTGATAGCACCCGATATGATGGCCAGCATCCACCCCTGTAGAGTCAGTTCAAATGGCGCGATGATAAACAACAAGATGACTAGTGGTACAGTCCATACGAAGTTCCGTGCTGTAGCGTATATCGGATCTCCGACATGTTGACCAACTAATGAATAGATGCCCCACGCTATGCCTGAGCCAACCATCATTATTGCTGATAGCAACGGCGGTAATGTCGCGCCAGGCAAGAATAGATAAATAAAACCAACGATAGCCATAAACACGCCGAATAATTCACTCCTCTTTAAACGTTCACCACTGAGATACGCATAGGTCATCATGGTGAATTGCACAGATGCAAACAGGATGAGTGCACCTGTGCCTGCCTCCATAGATATGTATGATATTGAAAAAAGTAGGGCGTATAGAAACAACATCAGTGGCGCCAGGTATAGTTTATGGGATGACGCTACCGTAGCGACGGTTTTCCTTCTGAGGAGTACAGGTATCAGGATCAAAGCACCCGAGAACAGCCTAATAAGAGTGAAGCTAATCGGATCATTATCAGGATCGACGAGTGCTATGCGACATAAGACTGAGTTCGCTGCAAAAGCAATCATCGTGATTGTTGTTAGGAATATAAGCTTTATCGCCATTACATTGATTTATATGCGGTTACATATTTCGTGTGCACAGTTTATATATTTAACATATTCTAATTTGCTTGAGAAACCAGATCCCAAATATGAGGTAGCTATGCGTATCATTAACCAGTCATTATTACTCATTGCATTGTCATTTACAGGCGCGTTGTCGGCCTCGGACATCGATCTCGGCGGTCGTCCTGAAGCAGATATGGAGCGTGACAAGTCGAGTCATCCAGCGAAAATAATTGAATTTGCCGGAGTTAAGTCCGGTGATAAGGTACTCGACTTCTTTGGCGGTGGAGGCTATTACACTGAGATTCTCTCTCGTGTGGTTGGCCCGCAGGGTGAGGTAGTGCTCCACAACAATCAGGGGTTCTTAAATTATGTCAGCGAACAGCTTGAGGTGCGCCTGAAAGATAATCGTCTGGAAAATGTTACACGCCTTGACAGCGAAGCAGATGATCTAAAACTCGGAGAGGCAGAATTTGATTACGCCTTTATCGTATTGGGTCTGCATGATATGTATTACAAGGATAAGGGCTGGGACATCCCAGTAGATTCGGTATTGAATCAAATTCGTGAATCACTGAAACCCGGGGGGAAATTATTGATCATCGATCATAATAGCAAACCAGGAAGCGGGGTTGATGTGAGCAAGACGCTCCATCGAATGGAGGACAATTATGCCAAAATGGACATCGAAAAGAATGGCTTTATTCTGGCATCAGAATCTAAACTCTTGCGTAATCCTGAGGATGATATGAGCATGTCAGTCTTCGCCCCAGAAATGAGACGAAAGACTGACCGTTTTGTTTATCTATTTGAAGTGGCTAAACAGTAAGTGATAAAAGCCCATTACCACAATTTAACTCGCTCTTCGGGCGGTAAATACAGTTTATTTTCCGGACCGACGTCAAAGGCTTCATAGAATTCCGGCATATTGCGATAAATACCTATCACTCGCCATGGCAGTGGCGAGTGCACGCCTGATGCAAGTCGATTGATCATGGCCTGTTCACGCGATTTACCCTTCCGGGAGGTCGCATAACCGATAAAGAATCGTTGTGGTCCTGTAAAACCATCGATAACCGGAGCTTCCTCACCATCCAAACTGGCGATATAGGCTTTATAAGCCATCGTGACGCCCGATAGATCACCGATGTTTTCACCAGCCGTAGCCGCGCCATTGATAAACATACCTTTGATAGGCTCGAATTCGTTGTACTGCTCAATTAGCTTTGCCGTGCGCTCTTCGAACGCCTTACGATCAGCATCCGTCCACCAATTACGAAGATTTCCATCGCCATCGTACTTACTTCCCTGATCATCAAAACCGTGACTTATTTCATGACCAATCACACCACCGACCGCACCGTAGTTAAACGCATCATCGGCATCTAACTGAAAGAAAGGCGGTTGCAGACGCGCCGCAGGAAACACGATTTCATTGTTGGTTGGACTGTAATAAGCATTCACCGTTTGTGGCGTCATGCCCCAATCATCTTTATTAACTGGCTGACCGATATCGGCTTTCTGATCGGCCACTTGCCAGGCACGTATGCGCATAATATTTCCGGCATGATCACCCGGTATAATCTCAATCGAAGAATAGTCAGTCCAGACGTCAGGATAGCCAATCTTGTAGGTAAATTTTGACAATTTTTCTTTCGCAGCAAGGCGTGTTTCTGGGCTCATCCATTCGAGTGTATCGAGCGACTTGTCGAATGTCGCGATTACATTCTCAACCATCTCTTCCATCTTGGCTTTCGCTTCAGGAGGAAAATGCTTTTGGACATAGAGTTTCCCAACAGCTTCACCAATTGAGCCATTCACAATGCCTATCGCCTGACGATATCGCGGTGTTTGCTCTTCACGACCCGAAAGTATACGGCCACGGAAATTAAAACGTGCGTCACGCACCGCTGAATTCAGATGAGTTGCAGATGCATCAAGCACATGAAAAATCATGTAGGCTTTCCAGTCTTCCAGTGGGTTATCAAGCAGTATGTTAGGTAATGCCGTGAAGAATTCTGGCTGAGAGACAATCACATATTCCTCACCAGCCAGTTCTAAATCTGTCATCATCTTCAGCCAGTCGATGCGATCATTTAACTCGCTCAACTTTGCGGGGGCATAGGGATTGTATCGTTTCTCGGCAACTCGATTATCGACGATGCTGCGTTGTGATTCAGCGAGTTGTGTCTCGATTGCCATAATCCCCTGGGCGCGCTCTGCGGCATTCTCTACGCCAGCCAAAGACAGCAGGCTTTCTATATAGCCTGGCAATGCTTCTCGCGCCGCCTTAAATCGTTCATTGTCCAAGTCTAAATAAAAATCTCGGTTCGGTAGACTGATGCCGCTTTGATACAGGTAAACAGCGTTCATCGTCGAGTTCCGCATATCGCCATACACATAGTATCCAAAGGGTGCGGAACCCATACCACGATTCATATCACTGACCATATGATCAACTAACTCATCTGTATTACTAATCGCAGCAACGCTATCGAAGTATTCCTGCATAACACTCAAACCGCGCTGTTCTATCGTTTCTTCATCCATAAACGTCGCATACAGTTCGCCCACTTGCTGTTGTTCTGTTCCGGGTTCAGCATTAGCCGCATTAGCCGCTGCCTCTTCGATGATCTGCCGTAACTGCTTTTCAACTTCTTCAAACACCTCCGTATAAACGGAGTAGCTAGAGAACTCGGCGGGGATTTCAGTGTTATCAAGCCACGTTCCATGTACATAACGATAAATATCATCCGCGGGATTTACACTGCGATCCATATTATTCAAATTAACACCAGATTTTAACGGCGTCACTGCGATTTGTTCCGTGGGTTCAGACTCAGGCTTGGACTCTGATACCGCGGAATCCTGATTAACTCGTTGAGTATAAATCGCTGCAGCGATTGCAATTAAAATGACGACAATTAGAATTTTTCTCATAGCTTCCTCTCCAATGGATTTATCGTTAATTTCAGCGATATGACGATGCTTACTGTGAATGGATCAATCGTTAAACAGCAACGAATATATCACAGCGAACACAGAATTCAGAATTTGGGCACTTGTTCCTGAGGAGATAACTAACTGACAAATGAGATGATTGACTGAAATTTATGTATACATTCAACATAAATTAGGGTACTGTGCACCCCGCTAAAAGGCGCTCCACTCCTTAGTTGCTACATTTCGCTGTATTCTCGTTGTTACCTCGTCCTGTTGTTTTTTAAGTTTTTGTCACGTTTTTTATGCACATGGATCCATTGAGATCTGAATTTATTCATTAGTTTAAACAGGATTTATTATGTCTACTACAACAGGAACCGTTAAGTGGTTCAACGAAACAAAAGGGTTTGGCTTTATTCAACAGGAAAATGGCCCAGACGTGTTTGCTCACTTCCGTCAAATTGCTACTTCTGGCTTTAAGACACTTGCTGAAGGTCAGCAGGTTGAGTTTACGATAACTCAAGGAGCAAAAGGTCCACAGGCTGAGAACATTACGCCTCTATAAAGGCCATTAATGCTTTCATTCCAAGGCTCATCTCAAGATGAGCCTTACCCACTCCATACTTAACACCATATATCCCAGCAATTATGTCATTTAACTCACTCAACCTGATACCAGAGTTGCTACGTGCAATAGAAGATACGGGATATACCAACCCAACCCCTATACAGCAAAAGGCAATCCCTGAAGTTCTCAATGGTCGGGACTTATTAGCCAGCGCACAAACCGGCACAGGTAAGACAGCAGGATTTACTTTGCCAGTGTTACATCGCTTACACGGTGACCCGAAGCCTAAACCTAATCAGGCGACTGTGTTAATCCTGACACCAACACGCGAGCTCGCAGCACAGGTGTTCGAATCAGTAACGACGTACAGTAAACACTTGTCGATCAAAAGTGCTTGTGTCTTTGGTGGGGTCAACATCAATCCACAGATGAAGAAACTACGTGGTGGTGTTGATATCCTAATCGCGACACCAGGTCGGTTGTTGGATCTGATGAGTAGAAACGCAATAGGGTTTAACAAACTTCAATGTTTAATCCTTGATGAGGCAGATCGCATGTTAGACATGGGGTTTCTGCCAGACATTAAGCGGGTGATTAAAACCTTACCTAAGGTGCGACAAACTTTGTTATTTTCAGCAACATTCGCCCCGCAAATTAAGCAACTCGCCACACAGCTTCTGAACAACCCAGTGACCATATCAGTGACGCCTGAAAATACGGCAGCCACGACAGTCAAACAGTGGTTCCATCCAGTGGATAAAAAACGTAAAGGCGCGGTACTCAGTTATCTGATTGGACACAATAATTGGCAGCAGGTGTTGGTCTTTGTCAGGACCAAACGTGGGGCTAATAAAGTGGCTTATGACCTAGATAAGAGCGGTATAACGACTGGAATCATTCATGGGAATAAGTCTCAGGGAGCACGGACGAGAGCATTGAAAGAGTTCAAAGCCGGTAAAGTTCAAGTATTGGTGGCAACTGATATTGCAGCACGCGGTTTGGATATCGATCATCTACCCCTTGTCATCAATCACGACCTCCCACAAGTCGCTGAAGATTATGTCCACCGAATCGGGCGGACGGGTCGCGCTGGAAAAAACGGTAGCGCTATCTCATTGGTTAGTGCGGATGAGATCAAACTATTATCAGCGGTTGAATCACTGATCCGAAAGAAAATAAAACGCGTCGTTGTTGAAGGATTTGAGCCAGACCATGAAGTGCCTGATACCCAGTTAAAGGCGCCGAAGAAGAAAAAGCCACATAAGAAAAAATTAGCTAAGAAAAATGCCAATCTGCAACACAAGCAGTCGACCAGGAAAACGCGGCCAAAAGCAAACTCATCCAGGAAACGACGTCCGCATTAGTCGTTTTTAAGCACCAAATAGAGAATAAGACAAATCCCTGAATAAATTACATCCACTTGGAGAGCATTGCTTTTAATTCTTCAAGTCGATAGGGCTTCGATAGGAAATCATCCATACCCGCATTGAGGCATTTATCCTTATCTCCCTTCAATGCATTTGCAGTCATTGCAACGATTGGTAAATTTGTATACTCAGCGCCTAAGTTGCGTATTGCAATGGTTGCATCATAGCCATCCATGATCGGCATGTGGCAATCCATAAATACAATGTCATGATTATTTTGTTGTACTTTTGAAAGCGCCTCCTGGCCATTTTCAGCTAACTCAACCGTGAGGCCTAATTTATTCAACATAGTCATCGCTACTTTCTGATTAATCTTATTATCTTCAACGAGTAAAGCCCGACCACTGATGTTATCGTGAGTCTCATCATGGCGGCTAGATCTCTCTTCAGCTTCCAGAGAGAACTTGAGATATTCGTCATGACTTGCCTGAGCTGAATTCAGAGTTGTATACAAGGTCGCGCTACTAAAAGGTTTATTCAGATAGCCATCAAACTCACTCTTGTTGTAACGAATTTGTCTTCCGATTGTACTCATTTTAATGATTGCCGGTGAATCTTGAGGATATAATTCCGAAACCGTATGTAATATCGATTCGTCAGCGTCCTCTGATGATTTTTCATCAAGTATCAAGAAACAATAGCGCATATTTTCTTGTTCGGATTGCCTCAGCTTCTCAATGGCTTCCTCGGACGTGGCTGTGGTAACTACCTCGCACCCAAGTGCCGTTAATTTTTCTTCGAGTACCTGTCTTAACTCACTGTGCTGTTCTATGATCAACGCCTGTTTCCCTGCATAATCAAGCGCGCTGTCTGCTGCTTCGGTCACATCAGATTGTGATAATTGTAATTCGATTGTAAACCTTGTCCCTTGACCCTTGGTGCTATTTACACTGATTTGCCCATCCATCATATCGATTATGCTTTTGGTAATGGATAAGCCCAGCCCTGTACCACCAAAACGGCGAGTCGTGGTTGAGTCTTCTTGCGTAAACACCTCGAATAGTCTATCCAGATTCTCTGGCTCGATTCCAATTCCGGTATCCGTAACGTCGATGTGCAATGCGATCAATGAATCACTAGCAATCTGGCTTGAAACCGTCAAAGTAATGTGTCCCTGCTCGGTAAACTTGACTGCATTTCCGACCAGGTTTAACAGTACCTGACGCAAGCGCATAGAATCACCTACGATATGCCGGTGTTCAGGCTCTCTATAGTCGAGGATTAATTCGAGCCCTTTACCATGGGCACTCGATGCCATAAGTAACAGTACATCATGGCATACCGATTCAAAATCAAAAGGTATCGATTCGAGTTCCAGTTTGTTTGACTCAATTTTTGAATAATCAAGCACATCATTGATGATAGTGAGTAGCGCTTGAGCTGACAGGCGAATATGGTGCACATATTCAGCTTGCGTCGCGTTGAGTTCTGTTTCATGGAGCAGATCGGTCATACCAACCACACCATTCATAGGTGTGCGAATTTCATGGCTCATGTTAGCCAAAAACTCACTCTTACTTTGACTTGCTGACTCAGCAATCTGTTTTGCTTTATCTGCTTGCTGATATAACCATGCAATGACGACATATACAGACATAACTGCTGTTATCAACAGGAAGATGAGAAGGCGCACTGTCCAGACATCATCCGCATATTTTGGCCAACCACCATTTGGAATGGCGCCAAGTTGCCATGAACCATGAGGTAACTTTAATGTGGTCAGTACTGGTGAGTTATCGAAAATCTTGGCATCGCCATAAAACACGTCACCCTCTTCGCCTTTAGAGTCTTTGCCTCTGATGGCCAACTGGAATCGATCGACATCATACAATCCTGCTTCCTTGTAGAGCGCTTCAACATCAATAACAGCTGAGACAATCCCCCAGAATGTCCGCCCGCTACCGGTATCTATAAAAACAGGTATACGAGCAATAATACCAACCCCGCCCTGTACCAGATTCAGCGGCCCTGCGAGAACTATTTTGTTAAGGCGTCGCGCTTGTTCTACCGTGGCTAATTGATTGGGGACCGTTCGATAATCCAAACCAATCGCCGCCTCATTGCCTTCAATTGGGTACATCAATTGAATGACCATGTCAGGCGCAGCAGCCAAATTGCGTAATATCGACCCTTCACTAAAGATTGCCTCGACGGCCATCTTATAGTCAGACTGGCTCAGTTCGGTGTTCAGTGCGATTACTGAGCGCAATCCCTTAATCGTCTGTAACTCTGAATAGAGGACAGAGTTCAATTGATCGTGAGTAATCAGCAGATTTGTCTGAATCTCATTCCTTAAGGAAGAAAAGAATCCTTCGTTATTTAAATGGTCCCCTCGATAGCCTGCATACACAAGCACCGCGAACAATAACCAGAATATCGCAACAATTATTTTTTTCTGATGTGATATGAACATAGCCTAAGTATAGTTAACAATCGCTATTTCGCACTATTGGAAGGTCATTAATTTTACCTGACTTTTCGCTCCAGATTAACTCTAACCTTCTTCGCATCTAGGCGTTTTGAATATATCGTCGTGCGCCAGACACTGGATTCTGTCCTTAACTGTCAACCAACTTTTAAATTAGCCGTTATACTTAAAATTAATCATTACCAAAATCAACATAGGAAATCAGTTGAATATACCAAGAATCATTCTAGTCACTGTGATCAGCCTTATTAGTGGATGCGGGGGATCTGGCTCCGGCTCATCAGGGGAAGTCACATCGCCAACGCCAACCCCACCGGCTCCTACAAATTCAATAGTTACTGGAACTGTCACTATAACTGGCGATAATTCGCTAGGATCGGTACTAAGTATTACTGAAAATTTGAGTGATGGTAATGGCCTCGGTACCTTCTCATATCAGTGGCTGCGAGATGGCCAACCAATAGAAAATGCCACTCAAGATCAATATGTCATCACATCGGAAGACCTAGGAACCTCAATCAGCGTTACCATCTCGTTCGTAGATGGAGATGGGTTCAATGAATCCGTCTCGAGTACTTCATTTGTGATACCTAACCCAACAGCTGTGACCGATAAACCCAATATATTAATTATACTGTCCGACGATATGGGGCTCGATGCGTCCAATCAATACTCACTATCGGCGGATACACCGAATACACCCGCTCTAGATAACTTAGCGCAGCAAGGCATCGTATTTGATAGCGCCTGGGTAACACCTGCCTGTACCACCACGCGTTCGATGATATTAACTGGGTTATATGGTGTCAATTCAGGAGTCACCACCGTCCCTGCTGAATTAGATATTGCAAACCTCATACTCCCAGAACACATAAAACAACATGACTCAAGCTATTCGACCGGTGCATTTGGAAAATGGCATTTGGGTGGAGGAAACAGCCGCGCTACTCATCCCAACGAGTCTGGCTTTGATTATTATGCTGGAAACCTCTCGAATATCCCGGATTACTATGATTGGGAGCTGACCATTAATGGCGACCAGTCAACCTCTACGGAATATCACACGACTCATGTGACACAACTAGCCATTGATTGGATAAACGATCAAGATAACTCCTGGTTCGCCTGGTTGGCCTATTCAGCACCCCACACACCGTTACATCTTCCGCCTGCCGAACTGCATAACAGGGATAGCCTGACAGGAACGAATGATGATATCGATACACGGCCGCGCGAATACTTTCTTGCATCAATCGAAGCGATGGACTCAGAAATTGGCCGATTATTTTCATCAATCGATCCTGATGTGTTAAGCAATACAATCGTGATTTTTCTCGGGGATAATGGCTCGCCTAGAAACGTTATAGACACCAGTGCATTTCCACAGTCTCATAGCAAAGGGACGCTCTATGAGGGAGGTATTCGTGTGCCGTTTACTATCTCTGGAGCCATGATCGAAAATAGGGGTAGTCGAGAGGACAACTTAATCTCTGGAACAGATCTGTTCAACACGATATCTGAATTGCTCGGAATCGAAAGTGTAAATGAATCGAATGGCACAAGTTTTAAATCGTTGCTGGATGGTACAGCAGCCGACGACACGGTAATCCGAAGTCATATCTATAGTGAATTTGAGAGTGATAACGTTACCGGCTGGACGGTATCGGATGGTCAATTAAAACTCATAGAATTCCAGGATGGCACGCAGGAATTATACGATCTAACGAATTCTATTACTGAAATGGATGATGTCAGTCAGGACCCTGATTATCAGGTCGATATCAGTCGTTTAAGAAATATTGGGCTAACCATACGTGGACAAGCAACAACTGATGCAATTGACATCAGCAATCAAATTTTCGTGAATCGTAACCGTAACTGTAAAAAGTATGTTGAAAACTATGCTTCTGATGTCCTCGATGTTAATCGCGCGATGATGTTCAACGGTGAACTAACCATTGAGGTCATTGATGACAAATGTTTATTCCAGACCAATGCGATTCCAAACCATGATTTCAATGATGGCGCACAGGCCTTTCCTAATCAGGTGTCCGAACAAGATATTCAATACGAAGTAACGACTCGACCAGTCTTGGCGGCGGATACGACTCCATTGAGTTTAGGTACGGATAATGCGCTACTGCTGAATGGCGTTAAGGTGGATGTGTTAGCGGCGGCCTGCTTTGGTGTCGGCGATGAGCGCACCGGTTGTGGAGACGATAATCAGCCATGGCGATTTGATCCAATTTTCCCAGCCAATGGCTTCAGAATGGACAGTCATAATGCCCATACTCAACCGGACGGAACCTATCATTATCATGGTGTGCCGAATGCTTTTTATCATGAACATAACACCGACCGTGCTTCGCCAGTTGTTGGTTTTGCCGCGGATGGTTTTCCAATCTATGGGCCTAATTTCTCGGACAATGGAGTGATACGTAAAGCAACATCGAGTTATGTCCTCAAGTCGGGTGACAGACCCACTGGCGATGGTAATCCAGGTGGTTCCTATGATGGGACCTTCCGCGATGATTACGAGTACGTACCAGGCGCTGGTGATCTCGATGAATGCAATGGCATGATGTTAAATGGTGAATACGGCTACTATATTACCGATGAATTCCCATACATCATTGGTTGCTTCAAAGGGACGCCAGATGCTTCTTTCAATAAGTAAACCTCAGTCACTATGTACACGCAATCCCATAGCCAATGAATTTCCTATTAACGCATTTATTTGTCCAGCAATTTACGAATGACGTAATGCAAGATGCCGCCATTTGTGTAGTATTGAAATTCATTTTCGGTATCGATGCGAATAATCATCTCAATCTCACACTTGGCATTTCCTTGTGAATCACTAACACTGACTGTCACTGATTTGTCAGCTGGCTGTATGACTGGTATAGAGAATAACTCGTCGCCGTTTAGCTGATAGCTATCGGCACCTTCATTCGCTTTAAACTGCAATGGCATGATGCCCATACCAATGAGATTCGAACGATGGATTCTTTCATAGCTTTCAGCCATGACGGCACGCACGCCAAGCAGTGATGGCCCCTTCGCCGCCCAGTCTCTGCTCGAACCCGTACCATACTCCTTTCCGGCGATGACGATAGTCGGGGTGTTGTCGTCCTGATAGCGCATGGCAGCATCATAAATACTCACCTGCTCACCTGATGGGTGATGTGTTGTCCAGCTGCCTTCTGTCCCAGGTGCTAACTGATTCTTCAAGCGCACATTTGCAAACGTACCGCGCATCATGACTTCATGATTTCCACGACGTGAGCCATAGGAATTAAAATCTTTAGCATCTATTCCCTGTGAGACCAGATAGTGACCTGCAGGGCTGTTATCTGCAATGGCACCCGCGGGCGAGATATGATCCGTTGTGATGCTGTCTCCTACCTTAACCAGACAGCGTGCTTTATTAATGGCAGTTGCCTCGGGGACAGACTGATCCATGGCGGTGAAAAAAGGAGGTTGTTTGATGTAGCTGGAATCAGGCCAGTCATAAATTGATTCATCGGATATCGGTAACTTGTCCCAGACATCATTCCCCTTGAAGATATCAGCGTATTTCTCCGTAAACAGATTCTGAGATACGCATTGACCTACGACCGTTTTAATCTCTTCATCATCAGGCCAGATATCTTTGAGATAGACTGGCTGACCATCCTTATCTGTTCCCAGAGAATCACTGGCAATATTAATTTTCATGTTACCAGCGAGTGCATAGGCAACTACCAGCGGTGGTGACGCAAGATAATTGGCAGCGATGTCTGAATGGATTCTACCCTCAAAGTTACGGTTCCCGGAGAGCACCGAGCATACCGGTAGTTTTGCCAGCCGAATGGCCTGTTCAATAGGTTCTGGTAGTGGCCCGGAGTTACCAATACAGGTAGTACACCCATAACCAACCAGGTTGAATCCCAGCGCTTCGAGATCATCCATCAGGCCAGCATCCTCTAGGTATTCAGTGACCACTTGTGAGCCAGGAGCTAATGATGTCTTAACCCATGGTTTGGTTGTCAGGCCTCGTTGTAATGCATTTCGTGCTAATAAACCTGCCGCAACCAGGACAGATGGATTAGAGGTATTGGTACAGCTTGTGATCGCAGCGATGACCACAGCTCCCGGCGTTAAGTCGAATTGTTGATCCCTGTACTCAACGGGGACACCATTGTGAATGCGTTGCGTCGCGTCACTATCGGCTGAGACGCCACCCTCATCAGCAAAATCATTTTGTTGATCCTGGACAGTGATACTTATCCGCTGAGCGAGCCATGCCTCAAATTTAGTAGCTGCTTCTGACAGTGCGATACGATCCTGCGGTCGCTTAGGACCCGCGATAGAGGGTTCTACCTCTGTAAGATCGAAATCGATATTTTCATGGTATTCAGCATCGGGGGTATCGTCTGTGTGCCAGATACCAAGCGTCTGAGCATACTCCTCGACGAATTGAATATGTTCAGCAGAACGACCGGTAAGTTCGAGATACTTGCTGGATTCTTTATCTAACGGGAACATACCGCACGTTGCGCCGAATTCTGGAGTCATGTTGGCTATTGTGGCGCGATCAGCCGTGCTTAGATACTTTAGACCAGGACCATAGAACTCAACAAACTTACCCACCACGCCATGATTACGCAGCACTTCGGTGATTGTTAGCACCAAGTCTGTCGCGGTCACACCAGCTTGCAGGCGACCGCTCAACTTGAAGCCAACAACACGTGGAATAAGCATTGTGACAGGCTGACCGAGCATCGCCGCCTCGGCTTCAATACCGCCGACACCCCAGCCGAGGATCCCTAACCCGTTTATCATCGTTGTGTGTGAGTCAGTGCCCACGAGCGTATCGGGATAAGCCCATTGCTCACCATTGACCTCCTGATTGAAAACGCAACGAGCGAGATACTCCAGATTCACCTGATGCACGATACCGCGACCGGGCGGAACCACTTTAAAGTTACTGAATGATTGCTGTCCCCATTTCAGAAATTGGTAACGCTCTTTATTCCGCTCGATCTCAATAGCGGTATTTTTCTCAAAGGCATCAGCAGTCGCAAAATGATCGACCATTACCGAATGGTCAATCACTAGTTCCACAGGGTTAAACGGATTGATTTGTTCAGCGTCACCCTGAAGTCTCACCATCGCATTTCGCATGGCTGCAAGGTCTACAATGGCAGGAACACCGGTGAAATCCTGCAAAATAACGCGAGCAGGAATAAAGGCAATCTCCTGCTCTATATCCTTGTTGGTTTCCCAGCGTGCTACAGCACGAATATCGTCTTCAGTAACGAAGACCTCGTTCTCATGACGTAACAAGTTCTCGAGTAAAATTTTGATCGAGTAAGGCAGACGATCCAGATCGTATTCCTTAGAAAGGGTATCAAAACTCACCATATTCACCTGAGTTTCGCCGACGGAAATCTGTTTCTTTGTAGCCAGTTGATGCGTCACATTAGTCTCCAGTATTTTTCATATTAGTTCATAGCTTATTATAGGGAATCGTTCACTAAACTAGTCACTGACTCCGGCATATCTGACACCAGATAGCGATGCCATATCCTTGTGCCAAGTAGCAAGATCGTGATTATTGAATTTTGATAATGAGTCATGGCCACAAGCCCTCGCCATAACAGACATTAACTGTGTTGATGCGTCGAAGAAGTTCTTCAACTGATTTGATGACTTGTCGATGTTTAATCGCTGTCGTAAATCTTTCTTCTGAGTCGCAATACCTGCAGGACAGTTGTTTGTATTGCACATCCTAGCCGCTACACAACCGATTGCCTGCATCGCACTATTCGACACAGCTACACCATCCGCTCCCAGTGCCATTGCCTTGACAAAATCAATCGGCACCCGCAAACCTCCAGTAATGATTAATGTCACATCACTAGCCCCATTCTGATCCAGGAATTTTCGTGCACGCGCCAAGGCCGGGATGGTCGGGACACTGATATGATCTCTGAACATCTCAGGTGCGGCACCTGTTCCGCCACCTCGTCCATCAAGGATGATGTAGTCTGCACTGGCATCCAGTGCAAATTGCAGGTCATCTTCAATATGGTTTGCACTTAACTTAAAACCAATGGGAATACCACCCGTAATTTCCCTGACTCTGTCAGCGAAGTTTCTGAAGTCATCGACTGTATGTAAGTGTTTGAATGTGGGTGGTGATATGGCAGGTTTTCCTTCTTCAATGCCTCTAACCTGAGAAATCTTACCGATATTTTTATTCCCTGGGAGGTGTCCACCGGTTCCTGTTTTTGCGCCTTGACCACCCTTAAAATGAAACGCCTGAACCTGTTTTAGTTTATCTTCTTCATATCCGAACCCCGCACTCGCCAATTCATAGAAGTATCGTGAATTGGCTTGTTGTTCTTCAGGGAGCATTCCCCCCTCCCCGGAACATATGCCAGTACCCGCCAGTTCCGCGCCTTTCGCTAATGAAATCTTGGCCTCTTCAGATAAAGCACCAAAACTCATATCAGAAACGAATAACGGTATTTCAAGCGTCAATGGTTTTTTTGCTCTGGGGCCAATGATGAGACGAGTATCGACTGCCACATCCTCCATCAATGGCTTTGTGGCCATCTGCGCGACCATAAGTTGCAACTGGTCCCAATGTGGTAATTGATGACGGGGGACGCCCATTGAAACCATCGGGCCATGATGACCCATGTTAGATAACCCCTCACGAGCCAGTTGATGTATAAACTCAACGGTCGGTTCCTCTTTCGTGGCAGTTGCATTCGGAGCAGCATTTTCTTTTGCTTTAACACCAGGGCCCTCCTGCCCTATCTGTTCTTCATCAAACTGCTTGTGAGTGCCATCGCAATAGGGTTGGTTTGCAGAATGTTTGCATTGGCATAAGTAGGCGACTTCTGATTTTTCAGCAACAAAAGATTGCGGAGTAAAATCTGTACCAGCATGTGAGCCATCACAGAAGGGCTGATTATTCGATCGTCCACATTTACAAAAATAATATTCTTTGTCTTTCTCCAGATTAACTTTCTTTGGCGAAATGGCGGCGATAATTGGCTTGGTCATAACGAAATCCGCTTACTAAGTGAGCAATAGAATATAACAACAATAGCAAAATTATGCATGTGACCCGAGTCGTTATCGGTCACAACATAAGTCAGGCCTCTTGTTTATACGCTCATAAGGCGATATTGGTTGGATTGAGGCTGTGATCACTTAGATGGGCAAGAATGTCATTGCTTGACTTTATCACGCAATGTATCAGTATCAGATTAACGAATGCATCTTTATCTCGCACAGGAGATCCAACCATGAGCAAAATGCGCATTGAAAATGACAGCATGGGGAACATCGAGGTTCCTGAAAACGCCTTATATGGTGCCCAAACACAACGCGCGATTGAGAATTTCGACTATTCTACAAAACCAATGCCCGAAGGTTTTATTCTAGCGTTAGCCGAGATTAAAAAAGCCGCGGCTAGAGCAAATGGCGACTTAGAAACTATGACTAAATTGCAATCCAACGCAATCGTCAAAGCCTGTGATCAAATCCTGGCGAATGGTCCCGGGACTGAATTTCCTGTCCCTGTATATCAAACCGGTTCGGGTACAAGCTCTAACATGAATATGAATGAGGTGCTCGCCAAACTCGCGAATGACCATATAAGAGGAAATGGTGAGTATGAATCAGTGAGTCCAAATGACCATGTAAATTATGGTCAGAGCAGCAATGATGTTATACCCAGCAGTATTCAACTATCGATGTTAGTTGCGATTGAGCAGCAGCTCATACCTGCATTTCAACACCTTGATAAGCAATTCATTAGTCTCATGGGTGAACACAAGGCCATCGTCAAAACTGGACGGACCCACTTAATGGATGCGATGCCACTGAGGCTGTCAGACGAGTTAGCCACATGGCGATTTCAAATATCGGAATGTCGTGATCGTATCGCCAGTGCAACGGGAAGGCTCGCAGAACTACCGTTAGGCGGAACTGCCATTGGAACTGGTATTAATCGTCCTGAGCGTTATCCAGAAATTGCCTGTGACTATTTGAGCAAACAAACCAATATTGCATTGTCCCCCTGTGAAAATCTCGCGACGAGGATAGCAGCACAGGATGCCGTACTGGAGATGCATGGACATCTCAAAGTGTTGGCGACTGTCGTGACGAAACAGATGAATGACCTTAGATGGATGAATTCCGGCCCAAACGTCGGCTTAGCAGAAATACAACTAAAAGCATTACAACCTGGATCATCGATTATGCCAGGAAAAGTTAATCCAGTGATCCCAGAAAGTATATTGATGATGTGTACTCAGGTGCTGGGGAATGACACGACACTTAGCATCGCCAATATGTCAGGTAATTTTCAGCTAAATGTCATGTTACCTCTAATTGCAGAAAAGAGTCTGGAAAGTATCCAATTGATGAGCGATTCATTAAATGCAATGGCTGAAAAAGCACTCGTCGATATCTCAGTTAACCATGACAAACTTGATTCTATGTTGCAACAGAACCCAATTCTGGCGACGGCCTTGAATACAAAGATTGGCTATGAAAGAGCGGCAAAAATTGCCAAAGAGGCATATCAACAAAAACGTCCCATTATCGACGTCGCAGAAGAAATGACATCATTGAGTCGCGCTGAATTGGAAGATATTTTAGATCCTATAAAGATGGCACGCCCATTTGATTAAGAAGCTGAACTAAACACCCACATGTCACATGATTTGACTCAATCTCGAGTATGGGTGCCGTGTAACTGCTCGATTCAGGCAGGTATTGTTTTGATTCAATTAGGCTCTTTAATGAATGATCGTCTAATGTCTTGAGGCTCTATAACTTCCTAAAGCTATAGTGAAATGCTATCTTTAAGACGTTCGAATACTTATAGCTTGATAATCAAGCCAACAATTGGGCGACATAAGTCTGAAGTTCAGCTGAGTTTTAATAGTTAAAAATAATCCTATCTCAGGGAGTATTAGTGGAAACACTCATAAAAGAACTTAAACGCAGAAATGTGTTCAGGGTAGGTGCCGCCTACATAGTTCTGGGCTGGCTGTTAATACAAGTTGCCAACCTGTTTGAATCGATACTCACGTTACCTGATTGGTTAGATAAGATTGTATTGGCGCTTCTGCTACTTGGTTTTCCATTCGTTATTATTCTTTCTTGGGCATATGAAATAACACCTGAAGGCGTAAAGAGAACTAAGGAAGTTGTCCCGGAGCAATCTATCACGGAGAATACGGCTAAACGTCTAAATATTATTACACTCTGTGGACTAGGCTTGATGGCGCTAGTTCTTGCCTATCAAACAATCTTTACAAAGCCCGTACAACAGACCTCAGACACCGCCTTAGATAGTGCCAGTCAAACTAACGATGCCAATAGCGGCACCGACGAATCTAATGCATCTATCGCTGTGTTGCCATTTGTCAATCTGTCTAGTGATCCGGAACAGGACTACTTTTCAGATGGCATTTCTGAGGAATTACTCAATGTTTTGGCCAAGGTGCCCGATTTGCATGTCACTTCACGCTCAAGTGCATTTGCCTTCAAGGGCAAAGAGATCAATATTCCTGAAGTCGCTCGCAAGTTAGGAGTTGATCATGTCCTGGAGGGCTCGGTTAGGAAATCAGGCACATTAGTTCGAATCACGGCGCAGCTAATAGAAGCTGATACTGATAAGCATCTCTGGTCAGAAACGTATGACCGAAGCCTCGATGATATCTTCGCGGTTCAAGATGAAATCTCAGCGGCTATTGTTGAAGCCCTCTTAGGTAAGTTAGGCATCAAGCCCGATGAACAGGTTAGAATAACTCAACATAAGCGCGAACAATCGCCAGCATACACGAAATATTTACTCGCCCAACATCAATTGAACAAGCGAACACAGGAAGGAATAACAACCGCTAAGAAGCTGTTCTATGAAGTCATTGAAGCCGATCCAACTTTCGCAGCTCCGCACGCAGATTTAGCCAAAGTACTGATTCTGGAAGGACTGGGCTATGGCGAGGCATCGATTACCAGAGAGGAAGCCTTAACTCTAGCAAAGCCTTTGTACGAGCGGGCGATTGAACTAGCTCCCGATGAAGCGCCTGGTTATGCAGCCAAGGGCTTAGCACTGCGGATTGGTGGAGAGTTACTAGACTCTATTGACGTGTTTAAGAAAGCGTTAGCGATCAATCCTAGTAATTCAGATGCACGCAACTGGCTCTCGATGAGCCATCGTCTTTTGATGCAATCGAAAGACGAAATGGATGCTCTAATCATTGGCCATGCGAAGGACCCATTGAAGGAATCTATTGCCACCAATCTCGTCAAATCTTACTCCCGATTCCAGCGCTTCGATGAGGCAGCACAAGTATTAGAGCGTATCAAATCTTTAAATCTGGGGACATACGGCTTTTCTAAATCAGAGTATCTGATGTTTCAGGGTCGCTATGCTGATGCGATTGACGCCGCCTTGATAGGTGCGGCTGCTGAGGAAGATTTCAGTCTCACTCTCCATGTAGTAACGCGTCTTTTAGCAATGATGGGCGAAATTGATGAAGCTGTACAATTGAATCCATACAAAGGTAAATCAACAATAAACTTCGAAGCCTTCATACGACAAGAGACACGTGATCATGAGGCTCTCTTGCCTTGGTCCGAGGCATATAACCAACATCAGGATGCTGAGACCGTCTACACGGATCCGCTATTGATGTGGGTCTACCTGGCTCAGAATGATTTTGAGAACGCGGAATTATATGCTGAAAAAATTCTTCAAGAAGCGACTGGGTTTGAGAGAGTTATTAGCCAGGGTACGATTGGTAAAGCGGTGATAGCCTATCGAATGGAGCAACCTCAAAAAGCCCTAGAGTTGATTAAGCCACTCTATGACATTGTGACAAGAAACATGGCCAGCGGTGATGTTTTTCCAATGAATTATGTCATTGCCGCAATGGCAAAGACATTCGCAGGTGAGCGACAAGAGGCTTTGGATCTGTTGCACGAAGGTACAATGATGAAAGCACCTTTCAGTTTCGAAGGAGAACCTTTCTATGCTCTGTTCAATGCCATGAATTGGGATACTGACCCAGAATATGGCAGACTGCTAGAATCCTATGAAACATTTAATCAACAACAACTATCAATGGTATTCGCAAAAGCCTGCCTACCAGAATCTCAAGGTGGTTATGCTGTCTGGAAGCCCTTGCCTACCAGTTGCGCTAAATATGGCTACAGTGGAACGAATGTCACTAACAAAGATGTGACAGTAAATAAGTAGATGAAAGGCAGTACCAAATAACCCATCACATCACGCGCCTGAATACGTACCCCAGCTCCCATGACCGGTAGTATAGCTAACAGGAAGAATGGCTGAAGCAAGTTCGTACTGGTCTCACCATATGACGTCGCCATCGCGATTCGAGCCACATAGGATTGGACTTCCTCGGGAGGTAATGATGCTGTCAAGGTTAGCGCAGTATCAGTCAGGGCAGGACCGATGACAGCCCATTCGCCACCCGCTGATGGAATGGCAAAATTTACCGCCGCACCGCTGAGTAACGCCAGAAACGGTAACGATTCAATTGATGCTCCGGATGACATCCAGTGAGAGATGATAGTCCCTAGCCCACTAAACATCATAATACCCATTATTCCTGCATAGAATGGGTACTGAAAAATGATACCAGATACATTGCTGCAGGCGCGTTTCATTGCCACCACATAGCGCATCGGAGTCTGATGGGCAATCAAACCGACAGCGATGAAGAGGAAGATCATGATATTGAGATTAATATCAAAGCCATTGGCGGAGAAATGGCGGTAGATGAACCACAATGCTGCGATGGCGATCATCTGCTGTAGCCATATGCTGTTATTCAATCGATCAGATATCGCTGTGCCGTCTAAATTCTGCGCTTCTGCCTCTTCAGCTACCGTACTAGCTCGTTGGTGATCCGATTCGATTAATTCACTCATCGACGTCGCAGAGTTTCGGTTAGGTCTTAATAACCACATCAATAACGGAACTGTCAGGAAATACATGCTGAGATAGGCATAGTTTAATAAACTACCCAATGTTAGATTAATGGGTATTAAATCCTGCAACACATTATTCGTGATTAAGAAATTTCCCTCTGTATTCAGCACTAGTGGTATGGAACTTGAAAGCCCTCCTACCCATGGGTTGCTTGACAGATAGACACAGGCGACAAGATAAGCATAATCAACACCTACAACCCGCTTGCCGAGCTCTCTGGCAAGCACTGCAGTTAAGACAACCCATCCCCAGCTTATCAGCGTGAATAATCCGCCGATCACCATGACTGATACATAAACTGCACCCGGCGTTTTCGCGATGGCGGCTAACTTATCGATAACTTTTGACACAATCGGGGCTAGTGCGATGCTATAGCCTGTCACAAGAATAAGCACCATTTGCATCCCAAACTCCAACAACATCCAAAATCCCTGATACCAGTCATCCACGACTTTGCTGGGTGGGCTATCAGTCAATGAGACTGCCAATATAGCCGTTAGAATAGTCAACAGAATTGCAAACACAAACGGATCGGGTATCCATTGTTTTAGTCGTGTCGCAAGGGTATCCCCGATTGAGTTGAGTAGTTTGATGATCGCCTCTATTTATCTATAGTTAAGTAGGAATTGATGGGGAACAATATCAGTCTGCTTTATGAATGAATAACAAGGTAAATGCCATCGATATGAAATACTGAAAGGCGCCATTCATGGACCCTGTTCCGACCTGAGTTTGCCACATCTGGAAGAACGCAGCACCAATAACGCCAAATAGACCAAACCAGACTACAATACCAATGCCGGCGCCAATTTCTGCAAACTTTTTAGACTCATTGAACTCGATGCTCTCCAATCCAACTGACTTATACATATCGAAAGCGCCTTTTAATAACAATAGACCTGCGAGAAACTCACCTATCAGTACTAGCGTTAATGCTATCCAGGCAATGGTGGTATTTGAGGTAGTAAAGAAAAATGTATCGGGATATGCCTCATGTCCTGTACCACTTAAGACATAAACCAGCGCGCCGTGAGCTGCGTCAATATTAGCAATGTTCTGCAAGGCATAAAATAATGCCATTGCCGATGCGATTAGCGCGATAATGATTTTAAGATATCGTATATGCATAGCGGTTCTCCGAATTATTATTATTGCAATACACGTACATCAAATCACAGAGACATGGCATGTCTGAGTTACCGTGTTGTGATCAACTAAATTTATCTTCAGTCTGGTTCAGGATACAATGAGCCGTCGTTCATAACAAATAAATCCCGATGCGAGTTCTAATATTTTTAATGCGCCTGGTTGGCCGATTGTCTTATCCGAATGTGTTACGACTGGGCAAGTGGCTCGGCTTGTTCATGCTAAAAGTCGCAACGAGTCGCCGTAATATTGCTACCAGAAATCTTGAGTTATGCTTTCCTGAACTTGATGACGCTCAACGCCAAAAGCTGTTGCGGGAAAATTTCATATCAACAGGCCGGGGACTAACTGAAACAGCCTGGATTTGGAATAATGATAGTCAGAGGCTTAACGAGGTTTCGCAAATTCATGGTCTCGAAAATCTGAAGAGAGCACAAGAATCAGGATCGGGAATCCTCTTGCTGTGTTTCCATCTCACCTCACTGGAGATAGGCGGAACCTCACTTGCCCACCATGTTCCGATAGCTGCAATGTATCGTCAAAACAGGAATCCTGATTTTGAAAAGGCGATGACAATAGGTAGGGAACGCCATGTTACCCGAATGATTGAGCGTGAGGATGTACGTAGCATGCTTAAGGCACTAAAGTCAGGAGAAATAGTCTGGTACGGAGCGGATCAGGACTATGGGGCCAAGCATTCAGTCTTCGCTGACTTCTTCGGTATCAAGGCGGCTACCATCAATGCAACGAGCCGATTTACTAAAATGACGAAAGCACGGCTAGTACCGATGACCCACTACCGTGACCTTAAAAGCAATACAATTCATGTCCAAATACATCCCGAGATCGAAGGCTTTGCCGAATTTGATGAACTTCAGGCAGCACAAGCTGTGAATCAGTTTTTGGAAAATTATCTGCGTGAACACCCCGAGGACTACATGTGGCTTCACCGACGGTTTAAGACAAGGCCAGAAGGTGAGCCGTCATTATATGCCTCACGGTCGCAGTTGAAGATGCGCCGAATGATCGACAAGCATCACGATGAGATTTTAGAACAGTCAGAAATTCTTGAGGGAACTCCAGACAAACCGATAAAAATCAAACGGCGTTCTGGTGATATCTTACAATATTTCTATCATCCAAAATGGTATCTCAGGTCACCAGCTAAGGCATTTGCCAAGCAGTGTGATTACCATGTAAAAGGCTTCTATAAGCACCCGAGCATCGATGCAGAGATTGTGGTGTATACTCTCGACGAATGATTGCCAGATGTATTAATACGCAATCAAATCGATTGATGTATTTCTAAGTGTCACACTATAATGGCAGCATTGATATGGAGCGCAAGAAACAGGATTTATTTTGACATCACACTATGCGAAACGACGCACTCACGATGGGTTCACACTCATAGAACTTGTGTTGGTCATTATCATCTTAGGTATTCTGGCGTCATTGGCGATTCCAAAGTTTTCCGACTTATCCAGTCAATCTAAAATAGCCTCATTAAATAGCATCGCAGGTTCAATGCGATCCACCGTCGCAATCGTAAAGACTAAAGCATACGCAAGTGGATTAGCGACACAGGCAACAAATCCCGGTGGGGCTCAGAGTGAATACATCGTGGAGACCGATGCAGGTCGCTTTGAGGTAATGTTCTCGAACTTATGCCCCGAAAGTATTGCCGAGCTGGCGGATGCTATTGATATGGCTGAGCACATCAGCCTGGCTGTCACCGCAGACATGACAACCGCTATCGATAATCGCTACACCCGTATTGGATATGACATTCAGGGCTCCGGTCCAGTAACCGCGAATGGCTGTTATGTTACCTACGATTCTTTTGGGGGCCCCGGGAGTGGTGCTAGCTTTGGGAATGAATGTCCCATATCTGTCATCACAACTGATTGCTAACCAGTACTACAATCGTTGTTCTACTATCACCCGATCGAACATCTGCTGTACCCGCTCAAGGGTGATCTGAGCCATTAAGTTATCTCCTTTAGCTCG
This sequence comes from Enterobacterales bacterium, assembly GCA_965250035.1. Lineage (GTDB taxonomy): Bacteria > Pseudomonadota > Gammaproteobacteria > Enterobacterales > CAXRAF01. Next base: position 2,225,751 of record OZ252282.1, read on the forward strand.
AGTTCCCCAGCGAAGCTGATCGACAGGTTTACCTTGTTGTTGAGTAATATTGCTATTGTAGACTTCGACCACATAATCGAGATAGCGATATGGACCCGTACGTTTGGGATTCGAATGAGCATACAGGCCGATTACCGGCGTTGCTACAGTGACTGCCATATGGGTAGGTCCAGTATCGGGTGCAAGTACCAGACTAGCCTGCTTTAGCACACAGACTAATGTTTTCAGATCGGTCAGTCCTACCAGGTTTCTAATCTCTGCCTTTGTATGGGAGATAATCGCTTCTGCCAATGCGCGCTCAGACTCAGTCGGCCCGCCTGTTAATACCACGCAGAAACCTTTCTCACTCGCATAATCTGCCATCGCAGCATACCTGTCCGTAAGCCAGTTCCTTTCAGCCTTACTGGCTGCCGGAGAAATGACAAAAATTCGCTGTAACCCCTGCAGAAGTTCAGCTGCCTTGGCGACATGAGTCTCCTCAAATGGCATATCCCAGTCCGGCGTATCGCACTGCACGCCAATCGCACGAGCAAAGTTCTGAAAACCTTCCAATACGTGGGGTTCGCTCTGCGGCGAGATACGTTTGTTAATGAATAGTGAATGAAGTTCTTTTGAGCGTGACTTATCGAAACCGATTTTTACACGGGCTGGTATACATCGTGCCGCCAAATTTGCGCGAAATGCTAACTGCATATGCAACAGGACATCAAATTGCTGGCCTTTGAATTGCTGTTTTAATCTTGAGTATGCTGCCCTGCCCTGTTTTTTGTCGAAGACAACCAGCTCAACACCCGGTAAACCCTCCAGTAGTTGCGCTTCAATTTTTCCGATCACCCAGGTAATTCTGGCATTTGAGTAATGTCGCCGTATCGCCTGTACAACACTCACCGCATGACAGACATCTCCGATCGCGGAAAGTCTTAAAATGCAGATTGATTGATATTGGTCAGACACAGCAACTCGGATTGTAAACCTTTAGCATGTGCCAATCATAGATTATTCAATGACGTTTGCAAGCGTCCCATGGTTAATGCTGACCAATAAAGTAAAACAGGTTACACTTCGACTCTATGCATGTGGAAACACTCAAAGACGGCTATTTGCTCACGACTGAATCCTATCTGTCAGAGGCCAGTGTAGACTGGTTCTCACCAGATTACTGGCATGCGGCGAATGCGATTGTGAATAGCAAGGAAGGTCGAACGACCGCCTGGTTCTATGCTTATGGCGATTCAGTTTATGTTTTAAAGCATTTCCGCCGTGGTGGACTAGTCGGCAGGATACTCAATGACCAGTATCTATACACTGGATTAAAAAATACCCGTGTCTATCGCGAATTCATGCTATTGAATGAATTACTAAAACAAGGGCTACCTGCCCCCAAACCCAAGGCAGCTCAGGTACGAATTTCTGGATTAATCTATCGCGGAGATCTGATTACCGAAGCCATCAAGGGCGCACGGAGTGTCTGTGAAATATGCCAGGCCCGCTCACTAAGGGATCAAGAGTTAGTTGCGATTGCCAAGACCCTCAGCGCTTTCCACAATGCCGGTGTATATCATGCCGACTTGAATGCTAATAATATTCTGCTCGATGATCAGGGCGATGCCTATCTGATTGATTTCGATCGCGGTGAGTTTCGTGTGCCAGAGGCTAGCTGGCAACAGGAAAACATCAACCGTCTGAAACGCTCCTTCAACAAGGAGTCACAACGCTGGCCAGAGTTTCACTTCGAGGATGAGACCTGGACAATGCTGTCGACCACCTATCAGGAAGCACTCGAGTAAGAGGCCTTAGTTAGTTTGATGAATACGCAGCCAGAACACAACGCTGAACTCTCGATCATTATCGTGAATTATCATGCATGGGATAAACTCAAAAATTGTCTTAAGAGCCTATCCCCCGCCCATCAACCTGGACTCAAGCTGGATATCATCGTGGTGGACAATGATCCAGATGATCCGAAGTTGAGCGAATTTGTATCAGATTACCCTGACGTACGATTCATTAAGAACGAGGGTAATTACGGCTTTGCCCATGGCTGTAATACCGGCGCTCTTTTGGCAACTAGTCCGGTCTTCCTATTTCTAAATCCGGATACCGTAGCACCTGATGGTGTACTACGTGAAATGCTCACGTCATTTGCAACGCTTGATGAGCATAGCATTCTCGGCACCAATAAAACGAATCGTCAAGGAAAGCCTGAGCGGATCCAACGATTTTTTGGCACATTCGGGATGCAGTCTGGGATCGGCAAGGCACTACACAGGCTTCTCAAGAAACAAGCAATCAATGAGCGCTTCTCAGCAGATAAAGCAATCGTCTATCCTGACTGGATCTCCGGGAGTGTGGTGATGATTAGTCGCGAAACTTTCTACCAGATTCATGGTTGGGACACCCGCTTCTGGATGTATAGCGAAGACGCCGACTTGTGCAAGAGAGTACATCTACTCGGAGGGAAAGTCGCCCTGAACCAGACGCTAAATATTATGCATGATCATGGCGGTAGTAGTCGCATTAACGAAGCGATAAGCGCTCTGACTAAAAGTGAAGTAAAAATTTCCCACCACGTATATGTCAGCAAACACTTCACCGGATTACATCGACTTCTGATGCATACCGAATTGATCGTACTCGACACGATATCGACTACCTTCTATATGCTGATATCGCTGATTTTCTTCACTTCCTCGAAACTAAAAACAAAGCGATACCTATGGTTTAACTTGATTTCATATTATCGTCATTGCTTGGCTAGCGGCCAGTGGCTCAGTCCACGATCGGTTGGCATAGATAATCGACTTTAGTCGTTCTATTTTCTGGCAGTGATAAGGAACCCTTTGATTACCAAATCACCGAACAGTGCACGTCCTAGTCGCTTGATTAGTTTCTTCTTAGGTCTGACAGGCCCTATATCAATATCCTTAAACCCAGCCTCATCGAACATAAGCTGAACGTCTTTTCTGGCGAAGAAGCGCAGATGCGTCCTGTCCATCACACCGGAATCCTTATACTCGAAGCGACCGGCAAACAGCAACTTTATAAAGAATGATAAATTTCTGATATTTGGAACGCTGCATATGAAGGTGCCATCATCTGTAAGCTTGTGGCGTAACTTGGCTAGTATGTTCCAAGGATCGACCAGATGCTCCAAAACATCTCCTGCAATGATGTATGAGAAATAGTTGTCTGGTATCTCATCAATTAACTCTTCTAGATTCCCGGATAACACCTTGTGAAATGCAGGATTGCCTTTGGCTATTTCGGCAACTTCCTTAACGACTTCTACCCCCCATATTTCTTGCGCATTTCTCTCTGACTTAATCGACGCGCTCATAACGCCCTGCCCACAGCCGAGATCCAGAACTGTTGCTGCTTCATGGGCGACAAGTCTGACTAGCTCAGGACGCTGATTGCCATAATATTCTTTTGTATCGCTCAAGAGTCACATCCACTATTTTTGAAAGTTTCTCCATAAAAGTACAACAATTAATCAGGAGAAAATCCAAGCCTTTTAACCATTCTATTCGCAGTGTAACAAACTATCGATCGCGAAAAAATAGAGACATTCCGCTGCAAACATTGTCATAATAGAGCCCGTTGGGCATGTCTAAATTCCTTTATTATTAGCGGATAAAAACCAATCAGGCTACCCAACAGGTAGATTAACAGCTTAGAGCGAACCCAATGGAAACAAAGCCAATACCCATTTTTATACTCAATCTGGACTCTTCACCAGAGAGATTCACGGCTATGACAGATGAATTACAAAAGTTAGATTTAAAGGGTATTCGTATATCAGGCGTTAATGGTAGAAATTTATCTGTCGAAGAAAAAGCGCTCTACTCTGAGGAATTGAATAAGAAGTATTTTCGTCACAGCCTGACGGAGGGCGAAATTGGCTGTTATCTGGGCCACAGAAAAATTTGGCAGCACATGGTCGAAAATCAGATTGAACGTGCGATTATTCTAGAGGATGATGTCCTATTCCATGACAACTTTCCGGCTGCAATCGAAGCATTTTCAACGTTGAAACGTGTGGAGTTAGTGAAGTTACAGAATGCCGAAGGGGATCTAGCTTATCAAAAGGTCGATCTACCGAATGATCTGCAACATGTAAATTATCAAAAAATACCGAACTGTGCTGCCGCCTATGGACTGACCCTCTCCGCCGCAAAGAAATTACTTAGCAGGCAAGTCATATACCGGCCTGTCGATTGGGATTTTCAGTTATGTAATGAGCTAAACCTTTCCGTCACAGGCATTGAACCCTACAGTGTAGAGCAGCGCATGGGTGTTGAAAGTGACATTGTCTCTATCAACAAAGGACAGCATGCTAATCGGGCGAAGTATTTCTGGCGAAATATTCGATTCAGAGCCAGTGTTTTCTGGCATCGCAAGAATCACCTTTCTGGTCCAGTCGATTTTGGGACTGAGTAAGGCTAATCATTGTCTCCGTTATCAACAACCACAGTCCCTGTCTCGTCCTCAGAACGAATAGGTGAGCTCGATGTGTTGCGTGGATTCGCGCTGCTTGGAGTTTTCATCGTCCATTGTGTTTCCAGCCTCTACTATCTATACCCCGTGGGTGACACTGTCTACGCGACGTGGGAGGAGAATCCATTTCAATTCGGCATGTTACTCCTGTGTGAGGTTTTATTTTACGATAAGGCTGTCACTTTATTCTCGGTGCTGTTCGGCATTGGTTTTTGGGTTCAGATGGGACGCCTTAAAGCCCGGGGCGGTGATTTTAACCGCCTCTACATACGACGTCTAATGGTCCTGCTGGGCTTCGGTCTAATCAATAAATTCCTGCTGTTTCCTGGCGACATCCTGGTTGACTATGCCTTGCTGGGATTTGTGCTATTTATGCTTCGTGACGTGTCGAGTCGAACAATGCTAGTGGTGGGTATGCTGTTACTGTTTATCATTAGTCAGCTAGCATATGGTTTGATTGATCCGTCTTGGGTTAATCATGATGCGCTGGATGAAATGCTTGAGAAAGCCTTACTCAGTGATAACTATGCTGACTGGGTAATTCAGTTATCACACTGGCATATCCAGGAAAACATTATCGCCCTGGGTATGATTCCATTGGCGTTTTATATATTAGCTCGCTTTTTGCTTGGCGCATGGATTGCTAGAAATCAGTTAATTCAGAGGGCGCGACAGGCCGTTCCACATGTTAAGCGAATCGCATTGGTATGTGTGCCTACAGGAATCGTATTTGAAGTCCTGTCTGTCGCCCAATGGGGCGAAGTGTTAGAGTTACCAGAATTTTACGGCTATGCTTTTCACGCGATCGGAGTGCCTTTGTTGGCATTGGGCTACGCCTGTGTGTTGATCATACTCTGCAACTCTGACCGATGGCGTTGGATCACGCGAGTGTTTTCACCCGTTGGCAGGATGGCGCTGACTGCATACATAACCCACGGTATCCTGATACTCATATTTATCCATCCCTTTGGCATTTATATTCGTCCAGATATCAGTCCAGCCCTTGGTTGGCTAGTCGCAATGATAATGTTTCTTGGATTGTCGCTGTTCAGTCATTACTGGCTTAAGTTGTTTCAATTTGGGCCATTAGAATGGCTTTGGCGCAGCCTTACCTACGGGGAGTTTCAACCGATGAGTAAGAAACCCATTCGCTAAAACTCACCGATTCTAATATCCATATTTAACAGGTTAGCACCTTTAAGTGATAACCTGCTGCCTATATTTCAGTCGAGAGATTAACTGAGTTACGATTACTGAGTTCGATATTCCAGTGTTAGCCAAAAACTGCGATCCTGAGTATTAAAACCGTAAGCATGTTGATACTGCTCATCGAATACATTCTTGATCTTCGCTCTTAACAACAGTGACTCCGATAGTCGATAACTGCCATGGAGATCAACAACAGTATAGCTCCCGAGTGTTTGTGGACTGAAAGAAATAAAATCGAAATCATTTCTCTCCTTGCTATAGGTCAACTTAGCGCCCAGACTCAAGTCATTGAACTGTTTATTAAATGTCAATGTACCGAACTGTTTTGCACGACGTAACAGTGGCGAGCTACTATTGACATCTTCTGGGTCCTGAATGGTGTAAGCAGAAATCACTGAGTACCCATCCCATTGATAGCGAAGTGACAACTCAACACCGGAATTCGTTAACGTTGGCACATTGCCGTAACCATTATTTACCATTCCGACAAAAGTAATGGCATCCGTTGTTTCAGTATCAAAATAAACCAGCCGTGAAGTTAGGTTGCCAGACGCGTAACGCAAACCTAATTCAGACGTTTCATGGGTCTCGGGCTTCAGATTAGGATTGAAGCAACTTTCGGAAAATGAGACGCCACAAAATGCACCCGGAAAATATTCACTGACGGCAGGCGCTCTGAAGGCGGTCGAGTTCGTGACAGTAAGTTCTAGCTGATCACTGATTTGATAACCGGCGCCAACCAGATAATTACTCTCTGAGAAGTCATTAGTCGTCTGACTAGCCTGGGAAACCGTCGCTGCATTCTGATTGGTTACTGTAATGTCATCGTGACTCAAACTGAGCTGCAAATTGAGCGCCCCAAACAACCAGCGATTACTCAGTGACAGATTGCGGCTATCGCGAGTCAGGGAACCATCTACTGTCAATTCCTGATCGGAATCACTAACAGAGGCCGAGATGACATAGTTATCAGATACAGCATAATCTGCACCCAAAAGATGCGTTGTGGTGACAAAATCACTCGGAGATGCGAATGTTCCCGTGCTGGTTATATCACCAAGAACATCGAATGAATATTCCACATCATTACGACTGATTGTGTAACTCAGATCCAGGGCATCATGGCTGTACTTAGCATACGCAGAGTAATCCAGATTATCCGTGGTCATGCGAACGACTTGATCGATATAACTACCAAAAAAGTCCGTGTCGTTGTAATCAAACTCACTGTCGATTTGATATAGACGCGCACCCACCGTGACATCATTGATGTTATAAGACACTGTTGCAGACAGTGATTGCGAGGAATATCCCCCCGTCTCGTTACTCGCCGTATCGAACTGTGATGAGTCAACAGTAGGGAAACCATCACTGTCTGTGACTGTGGCAGACAGACCATATCCGAAATCTCCGGCTGTACCACCAGTAGTTAGTATGAGTTCTTTTGTCTCATCGGCACCCGCGGTAACACTGACACTCGTTTCAGTCGCATCCTGCGCGTACTGTCTGGTATAGATGTATATTGCGCCGCCAATAGCACTTTCCCCGGTGATTGCGCTACTATTACCGCGCACGATTTCGACGCGATCCACAGACTGTGCAGGAGGCAGACTCGTGTTACGACTCAGGCTACCAAATGAATCTGCGGCTACCCGGATGTCATCCACATAGATTGCTACGCTATTCGAATTCTGGCCGCGCAGGAACAAACTACCAATCGCGCCTAGCCCACCGTTTTTGGCTACTTCCACACCCGCTGTATTCGCAATAACTTCAAATAGATCTTGCGCCTGACTTAACTCAATATCTTCACTTGTTATCACAGTGACTGACGGTAGAACGTCTGTATAGAGTTCAGAATCCGTTGAGTAAATGGTGATAGTATCGACTTCATCCGCATACACGGATGCACTGATTAATGCCGCACCAATGGTTACGGCAATCCCTTTTTGCTTAAACATTTGAATATGTACCTTTGTTGATTGTAGTAATTATCATTAACAGCGCAGACACTTATACGCTGCGGTACATAGATATTTAGGCTGGCATTCGGACTCGAAAAATTCTCTACCGCTGTAAGGCCAGTGTGGATTTACCACTTCCCCAATTATGTTAACCTCTTATGGTGTTAACACCTAAACAGTACCTGTGACGTGGCTATAGTATTTCCCTAGCACTAGAAATACAAGTTCAGTTTGGCATAAATTGTATCGACGTTGATTGATTCAATATCATAGTTATCCCAATTAAGCTCTAGTGACAGATCATCGCTGAGATGGTATTGCAACCTAAAGCCGTAAAAGAAATCTGTGTCAACGCCACCTGTATCATTCAAATAAAAGTCATCGATGACGGTACCGCCAGACCATTGCTTTTCAGTATCTAAAATCGCAAGCCCAGCTCGAGCGGACACAGACCAGTTTCTGGATAGGTCCCACTCAAATGCAGGAGCAATGGTTATCGCTTTAGTATCGAGCTGAAGTATATCCGGTGTGATAGTAACGACATTTGACGGAAAGTAACGGTCACGCACAGTACCTAAATCAATATAACTGAATTCAACCGAGTAGAAGTCACTATATTTATAACCCAGTGCGAGCATTTCCAAATTATCATCGTCAGCATATGCGCCTTTCATGTACTCGGCTGTCCCTAAGCCATAGCCCAGATAAATTTGTGTTTCCTCTTCCGCATACAGCATGCTTGTCGCTAATAAGATAATCCCCAATGACCAATATTTTTTCATGTTCAATTTCTCCCTCAGATTTCATGATAAGCGCTATCATATACAAGGTTTTCTGAATCTAAACTGAACAGAACAACGACATCTATCTGATGATTATCGTGATCCGTGAATCATCTATTCAGGTATACTTCGTAACTGTTAATCAGCATCGAAAAAATTATGGCTCTTGAGAAAAAACGCTTTATCGCCGGCGCTAAATGTCCAAAATGCAAAGCATTAGATTCCGTTATGCTATTCATAGAAGAGGGTGTGGAGAAACTGGAATGTGTGATGTGCGGCTACACAGAGCGTCAGGATGACGACAAGTCAACCTCTGCAATCAATGCAGATGACTCAGTCATTGGTGTGTTTAAACCTGATTGAGAACTGCAGAGTATCAGTTAATATGACCTACCTCTTTTACAGGTATCAGCTTTTGACTCAGTGCCATACTCATAATAAGTAAGCTGATCGTAATCGCAACCACAGTCCCAGGCAAATCGGTTAATAGAATAGCCAGGCCTAGAAACAGGCATCGTAGGTTCTCAATCAAGATAGCATGACGATGCTGCTGCAATATCATACCAAGTGAAAAACTACTGATATAAATGATAAAGCCATAGAGCAGAATGTCTGCTACAACTAGTGTATTACTTACCATCATGAAATTGCCTAGCAGCACAATAATCATTATCAGGTGAACCAGCGCATAGGCTTTCACAAAGGCAGATATCTCGATATCGAACTTCTGATAAGCGTCAATATTGAACGCCTGTTGTGGAAACCGTTCAGAGACATCAACTGGACGCCATCCTGTCGGCGCAAGCCAGAGTTTTAACTTATCGGACCAGCGTCTGGTGTACCAGGCATCTCTGGCCAACTGATGATAATAATGTAAATTTGTCCAGATAGGATTCCAACTCCTAAGAGGTTTACGGATGCCATATAGGCATGGAATTTCGGCCAACTCTTCCTGAAAGGTACCAAATACCCGGTCCCAGATAATGAATACCCCGCCATAATTCCGGTCGATATACTGGTCGTTAATCGCATGGTGTACCCGGTGATTGGAAGGGGTTACAAACCATTTTTCAAACCACCCCAATTTGGGCACATGACGGCTATGGACCCAAAACTGATAAATGAGATTCAGCGCGGCAACTGTTGCCATCTGAACTGGATCGAAGCCTATGATTGCCATCGGAATATAAAATAACCAACTGAGCAATGAACCGGAGGTCTGGCGCAAAGCCGTTGTCAGGTTATATTCTTCACTTGAGTGATGTACTACATGTGCTGCCCAGAAAAGATTCCGTTCATGGCTGATACGGTGGTACCAGTAGTAACAAAAATCATACAAGATAAAAGACAAAATCCAGGTGATCGGCGTCAGAGGGAGTTCAGTCAAAGCAAAGTTTTGATAGACATAAATATAGACAACAATCGGGGCCAGCTTCCAGAATATGAGTGTGACACGACTTAGAATGCCAGCATTCAAACTCGTGACTGCGTCATTTAAACGGTAGTATCCAGTACCTCTAACGCGATCGACAATAAGCTCAATAATGATCAGCGAGATGAAAAATGGGATGGCAAACAGAATTAAACTCATCTCGTTTTCTCATGAAAATGACTTATGCCAGTATTGCCTGTCTACAGGATTACAAGCGTTTGACTCTGTCGGTGAAGCTAGGTGAGCCATTGATGTAATTTCGCGTACAAGGTCTTCTTTATGATTGGTTTGGCAAGGTAATCACTCATGCCAATCGCGACGGCTTTAGCGATATCGTCTTTCATCGCATTCGCACTCACACCAATAATCGGCTTAATAAAACCTATCTCATTCCGAAGCTTGTTGGTCGCGGTTAGACCATCCATTACAGGCATCTGTATGTCCATCAGGATTAAATCAAACACTCTTTTTCGTGCAATGTTGATTGCTTCCTCGCCATTATTTGCAAACTCTAACGTGATTTGTGGTGCCTTCAGCATCGCTTTGATGACCATTTGATTTGTCAGATTGTCTTCGGCAATTAATACCGTGCAATGAGGTATATCTGAAATATCGACAGAAGATGATGCAATTTCATTGGTCTCTTCTATCATTGCTTCTACCATCGGGATGGATACATTAAAAATTGAGCCTACAGCTGGCGTTGACTCAACCTCAATCTCACCATTCATCAGATCTAACAGCTTCTGCGAGATATTTAAACCAAGCCCTGTGCCACCATATTTACGCGCAATGTGACCGTCCTCTTGCGTAAATGGTGTGAACAACTCATCGAGATAATCTGGACTGATTCCTATGCCTGTATCTTCTATTTGTATTTTCAATAGTGAATCATCACTTTGGAAGGATGCACTGATCGTCACGGCACCTTGATCAGTAAATTTGAGCGCATTTGATGTGAGGTTTGTAATGATCTGACGGATCCGTAATTCATCGCCGACTAAATATTCGGGGAGTGAGTCATCATAGATAATCTTAAAAGCGACGCCTTTCGCTGCAAAACTGGGTTGGAATATGTCATATATATTCTCCAGCATTTTCTTCACTGGATAGGGTTCCTCAAGCAGCTCAATACCATCCTGTTCGAGCTTACTTAAGTCAAGAATATCATCGACTATCGTCACCAGCTGCTTACTTGAATGCCTCATGGCGGCAATTTTCTGTTTATGCTCTTCAGCGATATCTGCATCTTCCAGCACTTGCAGGTAACCAATGATTCCATTCATCGGCGTTCTGATTTCATGAGACATATTGGCGATAAACTGAATCTTTACCTGCTCACTCTCTTCAGCCTTTTTCCTGGCCTCAACCAATGAATTAAACTGACTCTGGATCTTCTCATTTGCCAGCGAAAGCTCATGGTTAATTTTTCGGATTGCCCTGTTCTTATAGCTGTAAATTAGTAAAACGATTAAGAAAAATATACTGACATATATCGCATTTCGATAATCAACAGATTCATCAAAATTAACCGAGAGCCATTTACTCTCTAATGCAGCGATTTGGCCTGCTCCGATATCATTCAATGCACGCTGGATAATGGAGCTCAATCTCGGATCATCAACCCGGCTTGCGATACTCAAATCTACCGTTTGCTCTAACTTTCCTGCCACCTTGAGATCAATTAAATTGTTACGCTGTATCGCCGTCGCGATGACTGGTAGCACATCGATAAAGCCAAATACATCATCATCCTGTACTTTCTTTAGCCCGTCAGTAATATCAGACACCACTTCGACTTCCAGTTCAGGCTGCATAGTGAGTAAAACATCAACCAGATAGGCTTCTGAGACAGCAACTTTTCGATTCCTCAAGTCCCGACTATCCTCTACAAAGAAGGTATTGTCGTGGGTCAGTACCACGAGTGGTTGCGAAATGATATTTTCTGTAAACGCCATTGTGTCTGTCAGAGATGACGTATTGCCGATCATATTAATCGCTTCGCACTCGCCCTTTGTGAACGACGCTAAGGAACTTTCCCAGGTATCATTGACGACGATTGAGATGGGGACATCTATTCTCTCTTCAATCAGCGTCATAATATCTGCGCCAAACCCCTCATAAACACCATTCTGACTGAGCATCTGTAGTGGTGGTCTTGCGGATTGAATACAGACGGTTATCTCACGTTTATTACGCAGATAACTTTGATCCTCTTGCGAGAAGAATATATTCGTCGTGAGCATATCAGCATAGTGTTCACTCTCAATACGACTGAACTCTCCCCTCTGCTTCATGGCATCGACTAGCGCTTCGAGTTCCTCCACCTGCTCGATAAGGTGTGATTTTTTTGAGATGCCAACGTATACCGGTGTTTTATTATCGAATCGATAGTCTGCAATCTCGACAAGATCTTTGATACCAAGCTCACCTACCGCACGAAACTGGCTATTTTCAGAGATTATCAGGGTATCTATTTCGCCACGAATCAACTTAAGGAAATTGATGACGACACTATTCTCAGGGCGTTTCTGCAGGCTGTTATCGGAATCAAACTGTGCAAAATATCTTGATTGATGTGTCGTACCAATCCGCAACGATTGCAGATCATCATAACTTTGAATCAATGAACGATTGCCTTTCAGGACAATAAATATTCTATCCGCCGCCTCTTTATAGGATGGTTCGAGAAAATGGATATATTCCTCACGCTGATCTGTTTTGAGCAGTCCAGCAGCGATATCAATTTCACCATTTTTCATTAGCTCCAGTCGTTCACTGAAACTATAGTGATTGAACTGATAAGTAGACTGCATTTCACGCGCAATCGCCTCAACAACCTTTTTACTGACACCCGATTTAGATGCACCGATAACCCACTTATCATCAGCGCCGTAAGTAGAGACTTGAATAGTGAGGATCAGTAAGATAGTGAGATATCGCAACGAAGTTATCCCGGTTCCTATGGTGAGGTTTTGTTAGTTAACATATTCATTATACGACAGATCTGAATATTTCCCAGCCAAGTTGTCATCTGCTCAATCACGAATTCATACTTATCCTGTTAGGAATTCATGTACTTTTATGTTTCAACAGTTGACGAGGCTGATACAATCTTGTCTACTATTTCACCAACATTCGTGCGAGGTCACCAACGAGACTCATGGACACACAGCCGATCAGCTCACTGAGCAATGATGTCGTGGACACTCTGATTGAAGGCATTCACTTCTTGAAAGATTTGAGACTCTCTGACTTAGACCAGTTTGAGATGCTGTTGAATCACTCCAGACTCATCACGCTAGAACAAGGCGAGTTACTGACCACAAGAGGGGATCATGGTCAGGAGATATATTTCCTTGCTAGTGGACATATTGATGTCTTCGCTGAGGAGCAACCGAGTGACAAAGCCCTAAACACCCTTGCAGCAGGTGAAATTATCGCAGCGCTGAGCATCATAAACGGACAGCCACGAACAGCAACGCTCGCAGCATCACGGTTAGATAAGGTGGAGGTAGCGCGAGTGATTGCCACCGAATTTACAGTATTCGGTGAACTACATGATTTTACCAAGATCAAGTTAGCGACGAAAATTCAATTACTAAGGCAAGTGATCAGTAGTATCCGTTTCAAGATAACAACCTATCAAACCAAATATCCTAATCACAGATTAGCATCGAGTCGTTTTGATGTTGAACGCTTCAAGAGTGAGCGTGATACTGTTGAGGAATTGGACAGTCTAGCTGATCAGGCATATGTTTTGACGCAATTACTCGATAGCTGGAACGAGGAAACCGAGTCGCAATTGAATGTCACTCAGGAACGGCAGAAAACAACGCTCAAGAGTCATCTGTTCGACTTTATCAATCACAAGAAATAAGCCGTGCTACAAACGATTTAGAAACCCGAACGAGTTAATTATGCCGTGTAAAAAAATATTCGGCCAAAGGTTTCGTTTAGACAGGATATAAAACAATCCAAAAACGATACTGCTAAAAAACATGAACACAGCGCCATATGCCCCTTTAAAGTAAATGTGTCGCACGGCCCAAATAAGACCAGGGATTAGGATAGCAATGATCGTTGCAACGAGATGATCGCCAAGGATCCGCTGAATTGCACTGATGAGAAATGCACGATACATCAACTCTTCGATGAAACCGCCCACGACCCAACCCAACAACACCCACCATAGAGTCAGTGCCACATTTCCTTGTAATTCAATAAAGCGACTAGATTCTTCGGGTTTAACAAAGAATTTCTTAGCAATGTAAACGGATAACAATGCGGTTGCGAGGGTAACAATCGTCAGTAGTACGAACCAGAAAAATGTTTTCTTGAGAGATTCGGGCCTTTTGATGCCAAGTTGATTCCAGGTTACACCCCACCGCTTGAGTAAGTAGGATGTCAATCCGAACGTTATGAGTAGTGACAATATTCCTGCATAGCTATCAGTCCACAATGAAAAGACAGCCTTCAGGCTAATCAGAAGGCATAAAACGAATACAACAGAACGGACTAATATCTTTTTATCTACTACGGCTAGTGGGTTATGTTCTGGTGACAAAAGGTTCTGGAAATATCGCATGTTGGTACTTCGGTTGTGTTTTTTTGGAATTATACAATAAGTTGCGCAATTAGTAGTATAAATAATGTAACTGAATTATAATCACCCGACTAGCTCAATCAGAATCAACAGAAACAGGCATTCCAATGAAAAACTACACCCGTGAAGAAGCGATATATGATAGCTATGGTGAAGCCTTCCTGGCGTCGAAAGCGAAATCACTGTACGACCTCATTGTGCAGCAGGGAGCGCAGTTGTTAATAGACCTTGGTGCACACACACCGTCCAATTGCACTTCAATCATTTTGTTATTGGAATGCTATGACTCTCTCTCTACCGTTGAAATTGCTCATAAGCTAAATAAATCACATCAATTGATTTCTCAACGCATCAATCGCTTGGAAACGTTAAATCTGATCCACCGAAGTGTGAGCGACTCTGACAGGCGAGCAAAAGTCATCTCATTAACAGAATTGGGGTTGGAGGATGTAGAAAAGGTCAAGCAGGCATGTCATGTTGCGGATCATCATTTTCAAGCACTTTATCGTGAGATTAATCTGAATGTCGGAGAATCAATTGACCAGATGAAAGACAAACTCACCCACACGCCGCTGAAGAATACCGCACGATAACGAGCTTAAATCAGCTTTTGCTCAGGCACGCACCATGCGCTTATCCCTGTCATGAGTTTGATATACTGCATATATCACTAAGACTATTCGAATCAATCGTTGTGAAGGTACTTGAAAATATTATCACGGACCGTGGCTCAAAGTATGCGGTCTCAGGAGGCGTGTGCCAGTCGGCAGATGAAGCGAAATTATTCATCAAAAAGTTATGTCGACGAAAGAAATTTGCCAAGGCGACTCACAACACCTGGGGACTCCTGGTTGATAAAAATCCGATCAAGAATGATGATGGTGAGTCGGGTGCCGGCAATATAATCGTGCGCATGCTGGAGCGCGAAGGATTATCAAATCATATCGTGGTCGTGACGCGTTGGTATGGTGGCAAACATCTGGGGGGTGATCGATTTCGTCATGTTCAGGATGCAGTAAATATCTATTTGCAGCATCTGAATGAATGACGCCAGAGTCTCAGAGGATACTACATACTCAAGTTGATCAGACTGTTTTGTTGTATCACCTCATCATTAGCAGCAGCAATCACATTCATTACCGTTGTTTCCGCGATTTCGGTTAACGCTTCCTCGGTAAAAAAGCCCTGATGGCCCGTGATAATCACATTAGGAAAGGTGAGCAGTCTCTGGAAGACATCGTCTTGAATAATCTCCATGGACATATCTTCGAAGAACAGATCACTCTCCATTTCATAAACATCTAGCCCCAATGAACCAATTTTTTTATTCTTAAGTGCTTTAATAACGGCTTTCGTATCGATTAACCCACCTCTAGACGTGTTTATTAGCATCACACTATCTTTCATTTGATTTAGTGATTCTTCGTTGATGATATGCTGAGTCTCAGAGAAGAGTGGACAGTGCAGGGTGATAATATCTGACTGTCTGAAAATCTCCTGCATCGTGCAATAATTTCCTCCTAATGACAGCACCTCTTCGGACTCTATTGGATCAGAGCATATAATGTTGCAACCGAATCCGTTCAGAATACGAACCAAAGCTAGCCCAATTTTACCAGTGCCAATAACACCGACAGTCTTACCTCGTAGCTCAGAACCCACTAACCCCCGTAACGAGAAATTGCCATCCTTCACCCGGTTATATGCTTTGTGTATATGACGATTCAATGCAAGGATTAACGCGATTGTGTGTTCAGCAACTGAAGCGGGTGAATAGGCAGGTACTCGGGCAACACTCATTCCGAGCTGATTCGCATGTGCAAGGTCAACATTGTTATAGCCTGCACACCGCAGGCAGATATTTTTGATGCCATTTGCATGTAGGGTCGTCAGAACGCCAGCGTCCAGCTCATCATTAACAAATACGCAGATCGTATCGAAGCCCTTGGTTAATTCTGCCGTATCCGACGTTAATCTAGTCTCAAAATATGTCGGCGTTATGTTGGCATCCGGGAATCGGGCGATCGCCCGATCGATTGAAGAAATGTCATACGATTTACTACTGAATACTGCTAATTTAATCGTGTTCATTGTTACGCATCCTCAACACAGAGAAACCATATGATTGTATTATGACACACCTGATTTATAGTAGCCGCATGACAGTCGAAATCATCTGAGGAACCCGCATCATCTTAATAATTAGAACAATAACAGTTTCACTATTACGCCAGTGATATTGCAGTTCAGACATGATTTCAGTACATTGTGATTAGCAGACAATAATAATGAGTCATTTAGTGGCAGAGTCCTTATTTCAAGAACTTCAACGACGCAATGTTTTTAAAGTTGGGACCGCTTATATCATCCTGGCCTGGGTTGTTATTCAGGTGACGGATCAGGCGGTGCCCGCCCTACTATTACCCGAGTGGGTCAATTCCTTCGTCTTCTATATTGGCCTGATTGGTTTCCCTTTCGTACTACTATTTGCCTGGGCATTTGAACTAACCCCAGAGGGCATCAAGCCCGAGAGCGCGGTCGACCGAACAGAGTCCATTACCTCCGATACCGGCAAGAAAATTAATGCCATCACCTTTGGTCTCCTGGCGATCGCTCTGGGTTATTTTGTCTACGAGAGTCGCTTCATGGATCGCAGTGATACCGAGTCATCAGAAGTAACTCAGGTTACCCAATCCGATCAGAGTTCAGAACAACTAGCCACAGAGACCCCATCCTCTGAGGTCAAACCAGTCGGCTCTTCAATCGCGGTGCTGCCCTTCGTCAATATGTCCTCTGACGAAGAGCAGGAATTTTTTAGCGACGGCATCTCGGAAGAAATTCTTAATGTGTTAGCCAAGATCCCTAACCTGCATGTCACCTCACGCTCATCAGCCTTTGCCTTCAAGGGCAAGGAGATCAATATCTCCGAGGTGGCTGAAAAGTTGGGAGTTGCTAATATTCTGGAGGGCAGCGTCAGGAAGGCCGGTAATAAGGTTCGTATCACCGCACAGTTGATTGAGGCTGAGACAGATAAGCATCTGTGGTCTGAGACCTATGACCGTGAGCTGGATGATATCTTCGCCATCCAGGACGAGATTTCCAATGCGATAGTAATGGCGCTAAAAGAAAAATTAGCCCTCGATGAAATAACAATCGATACGTCAACTGTGGTTGATATCTCCGCACATGAAGCCTTCTTGCGTGGCCGATTCCTGCTACAGAAACGGAATCAAGCCGACTTAGAGCGTGCACTTGTTGAGCTAGACAAAGCCATTGCAATAGAGCCAGGCTATGCTGAAGCCTGGATGGGCAAAGCCTGGGTGATTCATTACCTGAATGAACTAAACTACGGCGACATTCCCTTGGCCATCGCGAGCGAACGAGCGCAAAGTGCATTAGACAGGGCGAAGATACTCAAGCCGGACATGCCAGAAAATTATGGTATTCAAGGCCTAATTTATTCCGAGATGGGCAATATAGATGGTGCACTTGAGGCTTATCAAAAAGCTATTGAACTCAATCCGAATTACAGCCTAGCACATGTCTGGTACGGTAATGAACTCCTTAATAATCCAACCAAGCAGATTGAAATGTATGCCAGAGCCTATCGGCTGGATCCCATCAATATGCTGGCAGCGAATAATTACACTCTCGTTCTGACCAGCACTGGGCAGTATGATAGGGCGTTAGAGATTGCAGATAAAATCGCCGAGCTGCAACCGAATCACCTTTTTGCATCGCGCTCACGCAGTCTCATCCTGATGGATATGGGGCGCTATGGTGAAGGGGTCTATTATTCACACAAGACCTACGCTAAGAACAATTCACTTCTCTATCTACTAAGTGTCAGGACTGGTCTGGCAAACCTTGGATTACTCGACCAGTTGGTGGAATTGTTAGTTGATACTGAATTAGCCGCCTCACGACACATATACAGTGGCAATAGTGAGTTATTCATCTCCGAAACGCTAGCCAAGTACCCCAGGGCGGAAAATGACTATATGGGAAATCTAAGGGCAGGTTTCGCGCATTATGAAAATCAGAATTTCAAAGCGGCCATCGAGAATTTTAGTAAAGCGCCTCTATGTCAGCAGGTGTGTTTTGAAATCATCGATAGCTATCGCCTGCTGGGCGATCAGGAGGGTTATGAGGAGGCGCTGCAGTCGTTTCAACGTGGTGCGGACTTAAGAGTGCAGGCGGGATACCAATCAACTTTCGATGTAAATGAATACATCAAACTTGCCCTATACTCGCGGAACATGGACAGAGCAATCGAGTTGTTTGAGCAGAACCTGGCTAAGGGCAGGCCGATTGATTTTTTCTATCTTAGGTCTGCCTGGTTCAATGAGGAATTACACGCCCACCCGAAATGGCCTGAGCTCGTAGCCCAATCAAAAGTAATCTCTGAACGCGAAAAGCAGGTATATCTGGATATGCTGGCCGCGGAGCCAATTCTCTAGCAGCAATTAATCCAATGCCATCAACCAGTCGGTGATGGATTCAACATAACCATCCGGATAAACCCACTTCATGTCATTATCCTGAAATTCGTAGAAGCCTCCCGTTTTTGCCAGGACCATATTGTGATTAGTGCCAGGAAATGATTTAACAGTCAGCTGCCCTTGCTGCGTAAATGTTTGTTCATAGAGTCGTTTTGTTTTCTGCCAATCAACGTTCTTGTCCAGTTCGCCAAAGATCGCCAAAACTGGTACATCGATATTGCTAAGTAACTTATCGTAATTCTCTATGACAATCGGCAAACCTGTTTCAGGATCAAGGTTCTCTTTATCAGCTGTCTTCTGAGCGAAGAAATAACCTAACCTGCCGACTTCTTCATTATTATTCCAACGTCGGACGAATTTATCTTTTCTGAAATTTGCGGTTGCTGCCTGATACTCATCATAAGAACCGCCACTATTGAAAATCTTTTTACCAGCTAACCATTCGCTCAGAATCATATCGGCGTATTCCACTGACTTGGAATGAAGTAAGACATTCTCTCTCAGCAAATATCCCCAGTTTTCAAGGCCATCCACACCACTTACCGAAATCCAGAAACGTATATCATTCTGTCTTTGGATAATTAGCGGATTAATCCAGCCGGCACGGCTTGTACCCCATAAGCCAATGTCTTTTGAGCCACTGATATTACTCTCCCTAAGCATATGAATGGCCGCTATCGCCTCATCAGCACTGTCACTGACCGGCTGGTTAATATCAAACTCCCCTTCACTATCTCCACAGCCCATTTTGTCCCACATAAATGTTCCGTAGCCAGCTTTAACAATCGCCTTGCGGATACTGGCATAGTATTGCCTTGCAACCGCATCTGTCGGTCCATAGCCGTGTATGATCAGAACGATGCCCTTTGGATTAGCATGCAGGGGTATGTCGAGAATACCGTTGATTCGATTGCCTTGATACTCAAAGTTGAGAATCGATTGCACTGATTCTGCGTACAGATTGTGAACGCAACCGAAGAACAAGGTAGAAATAACAAAGATGAATTGAATTTGTTTTCGTAGCGTATTTTTCATCGTCTCAGGCGATATCTGTTTTGATAACTTATTAGACGACATGCCAGACAATATGGTTTAAATGCTGTAGAGGTTAGTGTTCTCTTACAGAGAGCACTAATTTTACATATAAACGATGCGAATAGCCGCGTATCCGAAATAGATTAGAATAAAGAGCAAACCAAGCAATCGACCCAATTGTGCCTTCGCAAAAAAGAAGATAAGCAGCAGAGACGCGGCGAGTAACCATGACAGGATTAAATCACTGATGCCTCCCTCAGGGATGGGTATTTGTGCGATTACACCACTGGTTGGCAGGACCATGAGTGAGTTGAATATATTCGAGCCAATGACATTCCCTAACGCTAAATCTGATTCTTTTCGCATGGCAGCAATAACAGAGGTGACGAGTTCAGGCATGCTGGTGCCAACGGCCACAACAAATAATCCGACTACAGTGGATGAAATGCCCAAATCTTCTGCAAAGGCAACACCGTTCTTAACCGTCAACTCACCGCCAACGAATAGCAAAACGAATCCAGCGATAACCATTAACCAACAGTAGCGACTCTTGCTATGTGGCGACATCATCGTGCTGCTTTCGATATTCTTGAGTAGCGCATCCTCACGGCGTGATCGTAAGGCATCGAGAACCGTGATATAGATGAATATACAAAAAATTAACATTAGGACAATGGCATCCGTACGGCCCAATATCGCCGGCCCTCCTTCTAATGGACCATCCAGCGCCAATACCGTCATCATGGTGGTTGCAAGTAACAATAGTGGTAGTTCACGTCTTACGACTTCACCCTGAATGGCGATTGGGCTCATTAAGGCTGCGGCACCCAATACCAGTGCTAAATTACTGATGTTTGAACCAACGACATTACCGAATGCAAGTTCGGTCGCACCTTGAGTAGCACCAATCACGTTCACCACGAGTTCGGGTGAACTGGTACCAAAGCCAACAATTGTTAACCCGACGACCATGGGTGAGATGCCAAAGCCCTCGGCAATTTCTGAAGCGCCACGAACCAATAATGCGCCACCTGCGATAAGTAGCGAAATTCCTAATGCAATGCCCAGAAACGTTAACATGGTGAGTGCAAAAAACCTCAATACTATTAGATATCTATCATGAATATAGCATAGGGTTGAATTAAATTAGAATCTCATGGAGATTTTGTGTCATCAGGATGCAATCGACTTAGTCTCAAAATAGCGGTAGTATGAATCTAGGGCCTGGATATAGCCCAGTAATTATTATGACAGGTAATGGTTGTATGATGCTTACGACTCTAGCAATGCATAAGTCGACAAGATTAGGATACAGAATACAGGGAGGGTTGGTATTCTTCCTTTTACTGTATGGAGTAGCACTCTCAGCATTACCCATAATAGACCCATTCGTTGATCAAGCTAAACTCAATGACTCCCGACCAACCTTAACTTCTTCAGTTTCTGAAGAATTTCGTAATGGTATTCATGAGCAATATCTTGAGTATCTCGCAGACCAACTGGATATGAAGCTGGTTATTATTCCAATGACGTATAACCGGCGTATCACCTCATTAAAGAATGGTACGATCGACATCATGGCTGGCTTGCGCAGCACCTATGATACGGAAGGGAAATTTGAATATTTACAACCGAGTTATACTTCATCTAGCAGTCGTTTTTTCTTTAAGGTCGGAACTCAAACCAAGTTAAAAGACAAAGGTGATCTCAGTGGCCTGACGATTGCAATTACTGTAACAGAAAAAACTTATCAGCAATCCCTAGAGAAGTTGGGAGCGAATGTCATAATCGTTCCTCGTCTGGCGCAGAAGATTAAACTGTTACTAATGGAGCGCATCGATGCATTTGAACATGTTGAGTCGAGTGCACTCGATTTTATACAACAGCATGGACACCAGTCTGAGATAGCAATGGCTGAATATAAACCGAAGCCACCCATCGATTTTCACTTTGCAATCAGTACGTCTTCACCCCTGATGTCAATGAAAGGGCGGATAGAAGACGCCATAGCAAATGGTCTATCGACGGGTGCATTTACGGCTATCCGCGCTAGAAATTATCAGCCATAGACACAGGTCATGCAGTTGCTGTATCAGAATTATCGTCCTACTGTTCACTGATGGCGAACCTGGACCCTTTTGGATCCTCAATGACTGCAAAGCGATTCGGTGCTTTACCGCGTGTTGCTACGACCACTTTTCCACCATTTTCCTCAGCCGCCTGAAGGCTCTGGTCGAAGTCTGCAACACTGATGTATATCATCCAGCCATCTGGCATGGATTCATTGCTGCCCTTTTTATGACAAACGCCGGCTACAACAGTGTCATCGGCCCGACTCATGCAGTAATCATCATAATCTCCCATGGAAATAGCAATGCTGTTCCAGCCAACGACAGCCTGATAGAAGTCCCGCACCTCGTCTGCATCACCTGTCGTTAAATCAACCCAGCCAATGCGTCCTCTGGTATTGATAACGCGCATGGTTTCCTCATCATGCTGATCGATCAGAATAGGATTTCCGTCAGGATCCGTGAGAGTCAATGACGTTGGGCCGTCACCATCCTCATCCTCAATCTCACGCACCAGCTCAATTCCTTGCTCCTTCAGTTTTTTCTGAATGGCACGAGCATCGACCGGATTGAATGTCAGAATATTTTTATCAAACATTCCCTCAAACAAACCTATTCGGGTATCCCCTAATGCGAGCACTTGATAGTGATGGTCTAACGCCCCACCGATCACCTTAAAACCCAGTTTCTGATAAAATTCACTGGAAACACTCAGATCTTTTACCGTTAGACTTATTGAAAACACGCCCAGATCTTGCATTGCTTATCTCCTTTCAGGATGAATCATCCCACAATAGATTGATTAGAATCGTTCGACTGGAATAGCGCACCACATGTTAAAGGTTTGCCAATTTTTTAGGTGCGGTAATTCATTATAAATTTCCATACCTGGTAAATTGGCAGGCTGATATTGACTACGCGGTAACCAGTAACGCCAGAGATATTGAATCGCCCTATCTTCAAGTGCTATATCACCGTTGATGCATATGGCTGCCGACTGATGAGCCGGTAGCCGACGCACGGATATATCACCTGTTACCTGCACACCCGATGGAATCGATAAACACCAATCAAAGCGACAATCCTCAAGCCTTGTAATATCAGGATCATCTTGTGACATGCCATACAAGGTTTCCTCTTCAGGATTGCCACCGATGGATTGGTACCATTCAATCAGTTGATGATAAGCCGCTTTGATGCGATCAAAATCACTGTAACTATTGTCAACTCGTACATATGCGATCCGTTGTTCTAGTCGCTCCATCAGCTCAACTTTAAACTCAGCTTGTGCCTCCAGTTCTTCAGCAGTATAGGCGGGTAATTCAGCGAAGACTTGACTGATCTTGCGATCCTCCAATGGCAAGTTTCTATCCCACTTGCCCGGAGAAACACCAAAATGCTTCTTAAACGCTCGCGAAAATCCCTCTGCGGACTCATAGCCAACAGCTAATGCAGCATCCAAAGCATGCAGTTCATAATCGGTTTTCATCAGAGTCGCGGCTCGTTCCAACCGCGTTCGACTCACGAACTGATTGAGTGTTTCATTGGTGAGTGTTTTAAAAATCCGATGAAAGTGAAACGGCGAAAAGTGAACGAGTTTGGCAATAGCGTTTAACGATAAGTCTTTCTCAACATTGGCACGAATATAGTCAATAGTGTAGTTGATTCGTTTTACGTACTGATTTTCCATGCCCTGAAATTGTTGATTTTAGATGCATCGAATATAACACAAGGCCAGATAAATCCATCACTAGCCTTGCATTATATTTTGAAGAATACGGTGAATAGGATGACTTAACAGTCGGCGCTAGTTTGCAAGTTGCTGTTGAAAATCCCGATACATTTGTACTCGATTAGGGTTGTATTTTTGTTGTTCTCCCAGCGCAATCGCCCGACTAATATATCGCCTTGCACGATCAGTATCCTTTTGAACAAAATAGACATAGGCCGCAATGGAATGCGTACTCGGGTCATCTGGGAAAAATTCGAGAAGTTCATTCATGAGAACCAGAGCCTGTTCCTCCCTACCGCTAGATGCCCATTGAAAGGATAACATCGATAGTTGGTCGCTTATCGGCCAGAAGCGATAGCCCAACCTGTTCTGTGCTTCCTGAAATCGCTTACTGACTTCACTTGCATCCATCTCGGGTGTTATTGACTTGATGGATTCTAAAAATGTCCATCCATCAAATAGCCATTCAATAGCATTTTTAAATGATGGCATGACAGCTGTAAAATGATTCGATGTTTCGATGACTTCATAATGCCAATCTAATGTCACATCATCATTCGCTTTAAGCCAATCAGCCAGTTGTTTATTACTGGGAACCGTCTCACCACCATCAAACTCTGCCACTGAAAAGTACAATAAATTCTCTTCAGCAAGGCGCTGCGCGTTGTCATTTTTCTTAAACTCAGACAACAGCCAGTAATCAGAAACCCAAACACTCGTACCGACAGCTAGATAGGCGTCAAATGGATTGGGTGATTGCAAGAGATGTGTCATGGCGGCAACACCACCGAACGAGTGACCAAATACAATTTCTTTATGTTGAGCAGGATACTTTTTTGCAATCAGAGGTCGCAGCTCAAGATCCATGAAATGTTGAAATTTTGCTCCTAAGCCCGTATTTGGAAAGCGTGGGTCAGCCGTGTTAATAAAGTCGCTGTTACGATTATCATTGTAAATCCCAATGACTCTAACGGAGGGTATCATGTTGTAATACGACAGGTAGTCTATATAAGAGGCGATCAGAGGAAAATTCCAATCGGCATCCAGAACATACAGATTGAGCACGGATTTATCTGAGGCAAGTGACTGTATGGGCTCGCGTATAACAATATCTCTTACCTTGTTGAGATGGGCAGATTTGATTGTCAATGAGACTGTGCGTGCTTGCTCTGTTAGAGCAGGTGATAATCGCTCATCAGCATCATTGGAATGTAGAAGTGATAACAACGAGATTGTTATAAGGAGTCTTAACATAGGTATTCTCTCCAAGGAAAATAGCCAAGCTAACAAATGCTGTTTCGCTGGAATTGTAAAATACGGCGATGTCGCTATACCGCTACATCAGCAAAGTCTAGAACTGAATTTAGATGGCGTATAACCGACTCTGCTTTTAAAGACCTTGGTAAAATGTGCCTGATCATAGAAACCATTATTTAGTGCAATTTCTGTCAATGTCTGTGGTGAAGTCTGAATCGCATGTTTTGCATTTTCTATTCTACTCCGCAGTAAATAATCATGGGCGCTGGTTCCCATTGCATTGGAAAATAGTGCCGAAAATTGCCTGACTGAGAGTCCGACCATAGCAGCCAGACCGGTGACCGAATTAACTACGGCATTATGATCATGCATCTGATTTAAGAGCTCGCTTAACTGCAAGGAACCTATGCAAGGTCCAGGTGTCATTGCATTGTTTGGACGAACATAGTTTCTTGCCAGATGTCGGCATATGTCTGCGACCAGATCGGCGTGTGAATTGTTTTTATTTAGCCCGTCAAAGGATAAAAAATCCAAACCTAGATCATAGAGCTTACTGTCATAAACGACGAGGTAACGTGGCAAGTATCCCAACCCATTCCCACCTAACAGGCGCGCCGCCCGTTGAACAAGATCTGGATTGATATGGACATGTATTGCTTCAGTATATGCTGGCCAGCTGATAGCTTCCGAATCCGAAGCAGGATAAATTCCTACTTCACAGGAATTAAACAGATGTTTGTCATGTTGATTACGCCAGGTTCGAAGTACTGGGCAATCGGAATTCAGATAAAAGCTAATAGTATGCCAGCGTCGGTAGCGATGTGTCACAGAGGCATCTGAACAACGCTGAAATTCCACACTATAGTCCAGTGTATTCACTGGACGAGTGGTTAACATCCCCTCCGTGCGAAACTTTATCATTTAAACTCTAAGATTGTTACTTCAGTTTCATCGCACCGATTACGATGCAAATGACTCCGCCAATCATTCCTGCCCAGGCTTCAATGGGCGTATCACCGGTGATTGCTCGATCCAGTTGTGCTGTGGCTGAGTCATAAACATCATATCCCCAGAAGGCAAGTGCAATACCAATTGCTATAAGAATAATTCCTACGATTTTTCCGTTCATCTGTAATCCTTAATTTGAGTGGTTAATAAATTTCGATCAGAACTTGATTGTTTTCGTCGCCCAAAGCGCGTGAATTACACCCGGTATAAAGAACAACAAACAAAGTAAAATGTTAATTATAAGATCTTTCCCCAGACCATTTTTTATAAACACAGCAATGGGTGGTAAGAAAATACAGAGTAGGATTAAGACTATCTTATTCATGAAGAACCCCTAACGTGTACAATCGTCGAATGGTTTCAACAAATTACCTCAGCAGAATTTAAATGTCCATATAAGTCGTTTGCTTAAACTCATTGAAATAGCATTGGTTAGGCTCCGATCACGTTAACACACGATAGATTTAATTAGATATATGTGATCGATATCTGCCTGGCGTGATCCCTGTGAGCTGTTTAAAACTATGGGTCATGTGACTTTGATTATTGAACCCCGTCTCGGCGCTGATCTGTGCTAGTCCAACTTTATTCTTGATTAGTAATTTTACCTTTTGCACACGCATCCAATTAATATAACTGGCGGGAGATTCACCAAAACTTATCTTGAACATCTTTGCAAAGTGAAAGGGGCTTAAATTGATCGACTTGGCCAGGGAGTCAATGGTGAGCTTTTCATCCAACGACTCGACTATTTGACTGATAATTTGTTTACGATGAATTGGAGAAAGGCCACCATTAATTGTTGCTGTATCGATACTGAACACATTAAATTTTTCGATGATGTGACTAAGTAATTCATTACACAACTCTTCTCTCATGACGAGTGAGGTTGTGTTCAGATTCTGATTTGCCTTAAAACAGCGCAAAAACAGTTCCTGTAGTTTTTGATCATTTAGAAAGGTTTGATCTTTCAGTTCAATGAAACGGGCATCCATATCAAAATTATTTGTTGCATACCTCTGAACTAATTTCTGGCTGAAGTAGATATGGGCAAACTCAACGTTCTGCTTTATTTCCCAGATGCTATCCTGTTCTTGTGGCATAAAACAAAAACTGCCCGCTTTGCCCAGTTTTGTTGGTTCTCCAAGCCGTTTATTCTCCTCACCTCCTTTGAGATAAAAACTAAGCGTATGACATTGATCATTCTTGTAAACGACATTATGCCCACTTGCCATTGCCCAGTGTTTAAACTGGAAATCGCTGTGTGACTCGTCCAGCGAACCATCTCTGTTCTGAACGAATTGAGTAAATTCTCGTGTCAGCACCTCTTAAGTGTCCTTTGGTACGCGCAACAGATAACCACAAGATTTTGATATTTTCTCGTGCGGCAAGATGCCATTATATCAACAATTGTGAGTTGCAGCCCTTAACTGTCTTAGAGAAATTGTTATGAAATTTTTCGTAAAAAGTCTGATTGTGATTGCGTTATTGTCTATCGCATCGTTTTTTGTCGCCTATTCATTCCGAGTTGGAATCGGGGCATCGTCCGATACTTATGTTGCCCAACCAGTTCACTCCCCCAATGGCTCTATTGCGACTAGTCAACCACTGGCGAGTCAAGCCGGCATGTATATCCTTCAAAGCGGCGGGAATGCCGTTGATGCTGCAATTGCAGCGGCAGCAGTACTCAGTGTCGTTGAACCTTACATGACAGGTATCGGTGGAGACATGTTTGCGATTCTATGGTCAGAGTCAGAGCAAAAACTCATCGGTATAGATGGAAGTGGCTATGCCGGCTCGAAAATGACCAAAGAAAAAATAGGTGACCGTGGCAAAGTACCTAACGAAGGTGCCCAATCAATCACCTTGCCGGGTGCGTTAGCTGGCTGGGACAAATTACTGCAAACCTATGGCACGATGACGCTTGCAGAGGTACTTCAACCTGCAATTGATCTCGCAGAGAATGGATTTCCGATTGCTGAAATTACCGCCAGCGAGTGGGAAATATCAACAGGTAAATTAGGTAATGATAGAGGAGCACGGGCTACCTTCCTGATAAACAACGAACGCACACCAAAAACCGGTGAATGGTTTGTAAATACTGATTATGCAAAGACATTAAAACTGATTGCGGCCGAAGGGATCGGTGTCTTTTATGGCGGCTCACTCGGGGAAAACATCGCAACGCGCATACAAGAGTTAGGCGGCTTTCTAACAACTGAAGATTTTGCCAACTATGAGGCCAAATGGATAGAGCCTGTGTCTGTGCAATATCAGAATTATCGAGTTTGGGAATTGCCGCCCAATGGTCAGGGTATTGCGGCATTGGAGATGTTAAAGCTGTTGGAACCCTATGATCTAAACGCTATGGGGCATAATTCTGTAGACTATTTACATCTTCTGATCGAAGCCAAAAAACTCGCCTATGCTAATCTCGAACATTATGTCGGTGATCCAGAGTTTATGCAGGTGACTCCGGCGCAATTACTCGCCGACGACACGATTAGCAAACGCAGACAACTCATTAATGAAAATGTGGCGATGCCTCGAGCCGATCCTGATTTATCACTAACGACTAGTGAAACAACCTATCTTACGGTTGCAGATCGCGAAGGTAATATGGTCTCACTAATCAATAGCGTGGCAGGATTATTTGGCTCGGGCGTCGTCGTACCCGGAACAGGCTTTGCCCTGCAAAATCGGGGAGTCGGTTTATCTATGCTTCCAGGCAGAGCCAATTCAGTGGCACCTGGCAGGAGGCCATTTCATACCATCATTCCCGGTTTTGTAACGAAAACTAATGCCGATGGTTCCGAGAGCCCATGGCTTAGTTTTGGTATCGTTGGCGGTCCACAACAACCACAGGCTCATGTGCAGTTATTACTTAATCTGATCGTATTTGATATGGACTTACAACAAGCCATTGATGCGCCGAGGTTTCGACATTGGGAGGACAATAATGTCAGTTTTGAAGCAACCATACCCGAGTCTATCGTAGAGGAACTTATGGATATGGGCCATGCTCCGCAAAATCCATTCCTTGCCACTGCACATCGTGTCTTTCTGGGCAATAACCGTGGACTGCTTTTTGGAGGCGGACAAGCCATTATGAAAGTCGAAAGGGGCTATATTGCTGCATCAGATTCACGCAGGATACGGGCAGCCGCAGGATATTAATCCAAGCAAATCCCTCCTCATCTAATCGCCACACCATTCCAAAAAATGTAACAGCTATTGTAGGCAGCTATGTTGCATATATTTCTGTGCTAGACTGGCTCGACAATTTGCCAGCCTGAGGAATATTAAGATGAATAAGCCTTTATCACCTGATGCAGATGCCCTACCCGTTAAAATGGACTGTACTTCAAACGGTGAGTTCGTACCGCCCACCCTGTCCAAACGAGAGAACATCATCAATGAAATGGCCCGAGAGGCTGTGACGAATCAGAGTAAGAAATTAGGCCTTACTCGGCGCAAGTTTTTATATACACCATGTGCCGTCGCGACGACCCTGATGGCGGCAAATCAAGTCAATTCACAAAACGGCCTGACTGGCGGTTTCTTCGATGTCGGTATCGATGCGATTCATGATGATGAAGTCGCATCTGCGACTATTTCAGGTGATGAATTCATTTTTGATATTCAAGGTCACTTTGTGGATCCGAATGGCCGCTGGCTGAATGATCTACCCGCAAGCGCTAAACCCTTTTCTTTCATGCCCGGTGCGTCTTGTGATCTGGCTGACATGCCCGGTGATCGAAGTTATCTGAATTGTCTCGGGCCAGAGCAGTTTGTAAAGGACGTGTTCGTTGACAGCGATACCGACATGATGGTTTTATCCTTCGTACCATCGACACGTGAAGCGGAACCCTTAACGATTGAAGAAGCCGATGCGACACGCCGAATCATCGATAGTTTAGAAGGCGATAGTCGACTGTTATTGCATGGTCGTGTGAATCCCAATCAGGACGGTGATATCCAAGGCATGGACGAACTGGCCGAAAAGTGGAAAGTTAGCGCCTGGAAGACATACACCCAGTGGGGACCTGATGGGAATGGTTTCTATTTGGATGATCCAGTCGGCATCACCTTTATCGAAAAGGCCCGCGCTTTAGGAATAAAGAATATATGCATCCATAAAGGAATACCGTTCGGCAAGCGTTCATATGAACATAGTTTGTGTACTGATATCGGTCGAGTCGCTAAACGCTTCCCAGATGTAAATTTCATAATCTATCACACTGGCTTTGATCCGTCGGTTGAAGAGACTGCGTTCACACCGAATTCTGGTAAAGCGGGGGTAGATTCTTTAATCCAGTCTTTGATCGATAATAATATAAAACCGGCCAGTAACGTCTATTCTGAGCTCGGCTCTACCTGGCGCTTTCTTATGCGACATCCCGAGCAGGCGGCTCATATGCTAGGAAAACTTATTAAGTATGTTGGCATATCAAATATCCTATGGGGTACAGACAGTATCTGGTATGGCTCCCCTCAGGATCAGATTCAGGCATTCCGTGCGTTCCAAATCAGTGAAGCTTTCCAGGAGCAGTATGGCTATCCAGAACTGACGCAAGAGCATAAGAAACTCATCTTTGGACTCAATGCGACTAAGCCATATGGGGTTGATGTGGAGGAAGTCAGAAAGTTTACAAACAATGATAAGATGGCTCATGCCAAACAGGATGAACGTTATTTTGAAACGGCGCACTTTAAAACATATGGCCCTAAAACGCGGCGAGAGTTTATGAATTTGAAGCAGTGGGAGACCGAGGTCTAAAGAACTGAGGCCTATTATTACTGACGATGTTTTACGATCGTATTCAAGCTCCAAGCGAACTGGACTCACTGGTCGACTGTTACTGGATAATAGAAGACGATGACGCAGAAGTAACGCAGCAGAAAATTCTGCCAGATGGATTCCCTGAGATTATTTTTCACTATGGGGATCCCTATCAAGTGAATATCACAGGGGACTGGGAGACTCAGCCAAAATTATTGGTTGCAGGGCAAATTCGAAATCACTTTTTGCTTAGGAACACAGGCCGCTCTGGCATGATAGGAATTAAGTTGTCTCCTACTGCGCTGACAGAACTGTTTAGTATCGATATGAGCCAGCTGTCAAATAAGGTAGTTGGATTGCTGGAATTACCAGACCGTGAACTCGCTTCACTTGGTGATATTCTGAGTGCCGACATTGATAATCAAAGTAAAATCACTAAGCTCAATCAATACCTGATAGCTTGTAGCAGACCGATTGATAAGAACGCCGCTATTGTGCGTCTTGCAATCGAGAAAATCAGGCAATCGAACGGTATGATTGGCATCGCTGAATTACAAGAAGAACTCGAAATCAAAGAGCGTACATTGGAACGACTTTTCAAAAAGTTTGTTGGCTTGTCGCCTAAGTTCTACTCACGCATTATTCGCTTCAATTATGTATTTCGCTTGGTGTCTAAACAGAAACTTCCCTGGAGCGAATTGGCGCAGTTGGCAGGCTTTTATGATCAGTCACATTTTAATAATAACTTTCGTGAATTTGTTGGCGAAGAACCGAGCAAATACTATTTCGTTGATGACACGATGGCTAACTTCCACCTGAATCGGCCCGACTAGTCGAATTGACGGTTTTTTCCAATACGCCAGTTTTTATTGAAACTAGTATCTCGTATCTTTAACTATCGAGTGAATACATTATGAAACATCCTTTCCTAATCATGTCGGCAATTTGTCTTATGATTGCCCAATCATCCCTTCACAGCAAAGAAATTAAGCTGGATGATCTGGCGTTCTTGTCGGGCCAATGGACCGCAGAGATCGGCGGGACGAGCGTCATGGAAACCTGGTCAGATACTCGTGGTGACAAGATGATTGGAATGCACAAGGACGTTCATGCCAATGGCAAGACTTCCTTCGAATTTTTAAGAATCGAAAAGACCGCAGAGGCCATCACCTACTATGCTAGTCCGGCAGGAAAACCAGCCACACCTTTCAAACTGAAGATTCTTGAAAATAATACGGCTGTTTTTGAGAATCTTGCCCACGACTTCCCTGCTAGAATAATTTATCGGCTAGAGGGTGAAGATATGGTAGTAAGAATTGAAGATGAGTCGGGTAAACAGGGCATGGAATGGCGCTGGCAAAAAGCAGGCTAGTACTACTTAAGCCTGTGGAATATATTCACAGGCTTTAATGAAACGGTCAGTGTCGTTTAAGTTGGCTAACTGAATAAGAACAATGAGGACAAGATAAACATCAATGCCATAAATACAATGTGTAGAATGACGAATGCCCCAACCACGAGCATCGCCAGTGCCATTACACTAGCCAGTGGTGTAAATAGCAACCCAATTGCAGCCAGAATAAGCAAACTCATCCAAAACCACTTACGGGTGATGAGGTACAAGAATATGATGATACCTGCAAATAGTGCTAAAACGTCCAATGACATCTCCTTACGTTACCACTCAATCTAAATTAGCATGAGTGACCCAGAGAGTCTGTTTCCAATTGTAAGATTCTATATCTTGTTCAGCTACTCAAATGTTTGCGTCAGTTCTGTATCAAATAATAGAAGTTGCGTGTTGTCAGTATCCAAGGGTATCAAGCCTACACCTACACCAATGAGCCGAATCGGGAGTGACTTACGTTGCCGAGCCTCAATCAATAGGTCCTTATAGACTGCCGGATCGATTGTTATGCCACGACATTCCTTAGTCGTGGTCGTGAAATCATTGAATTTGATTTTCACATACAGCTTATTGATGAAGTATTTATCTTTCACCTTGTCATATCGCTGTATAAATTTTGGTAGTATTTTTTCTAGCTCGGCGAGACAACTGGCCTCATCTAGGAGGTCCTGACTATAGGTAGTCTCGACGCTCACGGACTTCCTTAGTCTGGATGTCTTCACTTCTCGATTATCGATACCGTGACTAAGGTCAGCCAGACGTTTTCCAAATCGACCAAAATATTTTATCAATTGGTGTAATTCCTGCTTCTGAAGATCAGCACAAGACTCTATCCCTAATCTTTGCATTTTCTTCATCGTACTCTTGCCGACGCCCGGTATTTTATTGACAGGTAGCTGAATCATAAAATGATCGATTTGTTCAGGGGTTATCACAAACTGCCCATTGGGTTTATTCCAGTCGCTCGCTACTTTGGCCAGAAACTTGTTGGGTGCAATACCTGCGGAAGCTGTAATGCCAACTTCCTTCTCGATGGCGCTACGTATATCCTCTGCAATCAAGGTGGCACTGCCGTGCAACAAATCAACATCTGAGACATCCAGGTAGGCCTCATCGAGAGATAAAGGCTCGATGATTTCGGTATAGCGACGGTAGATTTCGTTCACTTGTTGCGATGCCTCGCGGTAGACATCAAAACGGTGTGGTAAAAGTATCACATCGGGGCATAGTTTGAGTGCCTGGGCTGTGGGCATGGCAGAATGCAAACCATAAGCCCGTGCTTCGTAGTTACATGTCGATAGAACACCACGGCGGCTACTACTCCCACCAACTGCGATAGGCTTACCGATGAGCGATGGATTGTCTCGCATTTCCACCGCCGCATAAAAGCAGTCACAATCTACATGAATAATTTTTCGCATCGAAACTATTGTGTTGAATGGATAAATCTAACGAAGACTAGTCGTTATCGAATTCAATATGTTTCTGCTTCGACTTATTTACAGTTAACTGAAAAATATCCGGCCTTGCATAATGACCAGCGACATCCAAAGCACGTCTGGCGTGAACGGCAATTTCGGCATCTACCTCACAGATAACATAACCTTTCTCTTTATTTAATGGACCCGCGATAATTTCTCCCCCAGGCGCAATCACCACTGAATCTCCCGGATTAATCCATTGTTCGTCCTCAGGATACAGTTCGGTCTTGTTTGGAAAATCTTCCGGCAAATCATTCCTTTCCAGCGCAACACCGCAACATAATACCCAGCATCGTCCTTCTCTTGCGATATGTTGCATCGTACCGATAGAGCCAGGGCCACTGTCATAGGTTGGTGCCACATAGATTTCCACACCTTGTGCGTAAAGTGCATATCGCGATAATGGCATAAAATTTTCCCAGCAAATTAATGAGCCAACCTTTCCAACTGGCGTATCGACAACATTCAAACCACTCGCATCACCATTTCCCCATACCATCCTCTCAGGATTCGTTGGCATTAATTTTCTATGTACATTGATTAGCTCACCCTGATGATCAATAACGACTACTGAGTTGTATATCGTTGTCTGGCTACTCTGGGAATCTCGTTCATTCAAGCCAATGACGATCGTCATGTTATTTTCAGCCGCAGCGCTCTGTAGCGGGGTTAAATCAGCCGAAGAGAGGTCAATCGCATTGTCGACTAGACGCCGATGAAGATCTTCTGATAGTCCCCAGTCTCCACCAGGCCTTAGACGCCATATCCATGCTGGATAACCCGGAAGGAAAGTTTCGGGAAAAACAGCAAGCTGGATATCCTGGGCTCCTAGTTCGTCGATAATCGCAGCTGCCTTATCAATAGAAGCCGACTTATTCAGAACGATCGGTGCTCTTTGTACTAATGCAATTTTCGCCATGATTGATAGTCCTCGATTGGTGGTTTACAACCGCTTGAATGAGATAAACTTAACCGGCTCAACTAACATCTGGCCACTCGTATATTCCATCTCGCCTTCGGGGTTATCGGTCTCAAGTTTTTGAATATCTCGAACCACATCCATGCCTTTCGACACCCTTCCGAACGCTGCAAAACCTTGACCGTCCGGATTACGTTGACCACCAAAGTCGAGAGATGGCTGGGCATTAATACAGATAAAAAATTCAGCCGTCGCACTATCTGGTCCAAGCCTCGCCATTGAAAGTGTGCCATCCAGATGTTTTATGCCGGTAACTCGCGTTCGCTCCAGAGGGATCGGGTCGAAATACTGCGCATCTTTCTTGCCAGAAATCCCCCCTTGTATGACTTCTATTTTGATATTGTTTTGTGCCTGATTCTGCATGTGGACCACACGATAAAATGAACCGCCATCAAAATGGCCAGCATCGATATACTTTAGAAAATTAGCAACCGTGGTTGGTGCCTTCTCAGGGTAGAGGTCAAAGTAAATATCCCCTCTGTTGGTTTCAAGCTTAACTTGTATCGTTTTCGCCTGACTATTGAGTGTCACAGTCAGGATAACGATCATTAACAGCAGCCGTAACATAATCATCACCTTATGTTTTGTGAATTAACTTTACTGTTCTAAAACCCTGCATCAGAACGGAAAATGAATCGATAACACGATAAATACGCACGCCAGTACAAAAATTTTCAGCATCAATGGCATCACAAATTTCAACCAGGCCACATAAGGGACTCGTCCAAGAGCCAGTCCCCCCATCAGTAATGCA
Organism: Enterobacterales bacterium; assembly: GCA_965250035.1. Taxonomy (GTDB): domain Bacteria; phylum Pseudomonadota; class Gammaproteobacteria; order Enterobacterales; genus CAXRAF01. Next base: position 2,261,249 of record OZ252282.1, read on the forward strand.
CTGGTCGGCACAAACATATTGGTGAAACCATCACCGAATTGAAACGCTAAAACGGCTGTTTGCTGAGGTATGTCCGTCAAGGTAGCCAGTGGCGACATAATAGGCATAGTGACAAATGCCTGACCTGATCCTGAAGGAATGAAGAAATTACACAATGACTGTACCAGCAGCATACCAATCCCGGTGATTTCTGCAGGCAACCCATCTAAAAGAAATGCAGCTCCATGGACAACACTATCGAGGATTTGACCATCACTCAAAACGATAGCAATGGTTCTGGCGAATCCAACAATCAGTGCGGCTCCAATCATACCCTTGGCGCCATCAAGGAATGCTTCACTCGTAGTGACAGCACCTAGGCCACCGATAGCTGCAGTTAATAATCCTATGCCCAGGAATACTGTGTTAAGTTCAGTAATGTACCAACCATGCTCAGATGCCCCCCAAACGAACAATACCAGGCCAGCCATGAAGATGAATAGAATCCCATACCGCCTGGCGCTCATCTTGACATCCTCTGGCGGATGGAAGCCTTCGTCATAGCTGACATCTGCCACCAAGCTCTCAGCGGGATCAGCCTTTATTTTCTTGATATAGCGATATAGGTGATGATAGCCGATGACTAGAAATGCGAGCATCATGGCAATGCGCACTTCCCAACCTGAGGTCAAGGGCACACCGGCAATGTTCTGTGCGATAAGGACATTGAACGGATTGATACCGGCACATCCCCAGCCAATACCATAAGGAATCCATACCATCCCCATCGCTACCATCGCATCCATTCGCATCGCGAGTGCCATCGATACTAGTATTGGTATCAGTGGTACGTACTCTTCACCCATTCCTATGGTGTAAGACCCCAGTCCGAACATCGCGAAACATCCCAATATCAGAATGCTTGGTCGATGACCGAGTTTATGAACTGCAGACATTAGAGCGGCGTCTATTGCCCCTGTACGACGCATAATTTCAATGACACCACCGACAATAAAGATGAGGAAAATAATATCCTGAGCATCTTCGAGTCCTTTAGTTAAGGCACTCAGAAAATGCCATAGTGGGAGGCTTACTTGTTTGTCCTCACTCAAACGTTCATACGTTCCAGCGACAATGATTTCGCGGCTCGAATTTTCGGCATAGGGAGCCCGATCAAAACTACCCTGTGGTACGACATAAGAGAGTAGTTGTGCAAAGATGATGAAACAAAAAATCAGAACGAGTGAATCAATCTTTATTCCAGTGTTTTTCATAATTGTTATTCTTATCGTTGTTATTATTTCTTATGGCGCTTGATGAATTCCTTGCAGTCCCCTTGATGGGCGTTATCGATCAGGTAATGAATTTTCCATCCGGATGTCGTCTCGACGAGTTGGAAACTATTGATGCCACAATGACTCAACTGCTTATCACGATAAAATGCAAAGGGCGTCCAGACCGACGCCACATTTCCAGACTGATTAACTTCTATACTGAGTAAATGTTCATCGAGATAACTCGTTGCATTACCTACCGACTTCGCAAAGCTGGTAATATCAGCCGATCGCACAGTCCCATCCGGTTGCGCCCTTTGTAAAATGGCATCCTCGGTAAATTGTGCCTGAATTTTATCGGCATCATGTGCGCGCATCGCATCAAATAAATTTATGATCGGTTGGGTAATTTCATCTGCCCATAGTGTGGATGTATGGCTCAGTAGAATTGTTATAAGTATTAGTCTGTATTTGAGCATAGTGATATCTGACATTATTCCATGGTGCAATCAACTTACCCCCTGTCGCATCAAATGTCCAACGGAGTGGCAAGAATTAACGATTTGACGTCCCATCATCCCGGTGAGATCATTGCTAATAATGATAAGAAGATGAACGGATTTACCATGAAGCACTCTCTGTCAACGATCATACTAAGCACTCTCATTTCAACCATGCTATTAGCCGCCTGCGTCACTTCCCCAACAGGCAGGACGCAAATCATGTTGTTTTCTAATACCCAGTTGGTAGCCACCGGTGAGCAGGCGTTTACTGCGATGAAAACAGAGTACAAGGTCTCACAGACTCAGGATGTCAATCGATATGTTACCTGCGTTGCAGAATCAGTTATCAGACAACTGGATAATCGTTATAGTGCGACAGAATGGGAAATAGTCGTCTTCGATGATGAACAAGCCAACGCCTTTGCATTACCTGGAGGTAAAATTGGTGTCTATACCGGCATGCTTGGTGTCGCCAGGAATCAGCATCAGGTGGCTGCCGTTATCGCCCATGAGGTGGGTCATGTTATCGCAGCGCACGGAAACGAACGCATGAGTCAATCGGCCCTGATCGGATTAGGTCAGCAGGCCGTGGCACAAATCCTGACAGCAAATGAAGTCGCCAGTACGCCCACCATTATGGCAGCACTCGGAGTGGGTGTTCAACTTGGCGTCACTCTCCCCTACAGCCGAACCCATGAGACAGAAGCTGATCTCATCGGGCTCGATTTGATGGCGAAGGCAGGATTCGACCCACGTCAATCCGTTGTTCTTTGGCAAAATATGAAAGCAGCAAACTCTGGGCAGATACCGCCCGAATTCATGTCCACCCATCCGGCACCAGACGCCAGAATCAGGATGTTATCGGACAACATGCCACCCGCTTTGAATCACTATAATAGTGTGGTTAATAAGCCGAACTGTCGCTAATTAGTTCAGCATAATCTGTCGTCTTCTGCTATGGTTAGTGTGTCAACACCCGAATCGGGTTCCGACCATTTCAATTTCAAGGTTAGGCGTTTGTAAGTGGACATCAATAATCCTCAATTTTTTCAATTACTTATAGATTATTTACCAGAGCCGGTATTCGTTAAAGATAATGATCATCGTGTGATTGTTGCCAACCAGGCTTTTTATGATATTTTCCAAATGGCAGCACAGGATGTCATCGGCTACACCCTTGCTGAACATGTACCGGATGATGAGCGTGAGCATTTCTTGAGAATCGATCGAAACGTACTCGATACTGGTGAAAGTGATCTCAGAGAGGAAAAGCTAACCGTTGGCGGGATTGTACACACCATTAAGACCAGTAAGCGCCGTTATATCGATGAATCGGGCGATCATTTCCTGATTTGCTCGATTCACAATATCACCGAGTTAAAATCTGTCGAAAAGAAGTTGGTGCAAGAGAAGGCGCAACTCGAAGCGGCGCTCAGTGAGATTAAAACACTAAAAGAAATTTTGCCGATCTGTTCCTACTGTCGAAAAGTCCGCGACGATGAGGGGCTGTGGAAGCAATTGGAAGATTACGTGGTTAGTCATACTGACTCTTCCTTTAGTCACAGCATCTGCAAAGACTGCACGCAGAAGCATTTCCCTGATCACGTCGCAGATTAAGCTTCCGCAAAAAAACAAGGAGAACCACATGTCCCAAAACCGTCGCCAATTCATCACCAGTGCAACTGCCTTGTCTGCCAGCTTGTCGCTTCCAGTGACACGCAACTCAATTGCCCGTGAAAAGGCTAACAAGCCCTTAGATATTTTAATCCTCGGTGGCACCGGCTACATCGGCCCGCATATGGTTAGACAGTGCCTGGCGCGCGGCCACAAGGTAACATTATTCAATCGTGGAAAAAGAAATACTCACCTGTTTCCTGAGCTAGAGACTATCGTGGGTAACCGTGATCCGAATGTTGATGAAGGATTAAAAGGGTTAACTGGACGACGCTGGGATGTAGTCATTGATAACTCAGGTTATGTACCAAGACATGTGGATGGCTCTGCTGCTGCACTTAAGGGATCCGCTGATCACTATTTGTTTATCTCGACAGTTGCTGTATACAGTGATTTCAGCATTCTGGATGCGGACGAGGATGCCCCGCTTAAAACAATATCCGATCCAACCATCGAAGACGCTCGCAAGTATTATGGTGAACTCAAAGTGCTCTGCGAGGAGGCCGTCAAGAAACATTTTCCTGATAATTACACCATACTACGACCAACCTATATCGTCGGTCCTGGCGACCATACGGATCGCTTCATTCATTATATCGATCGGCCTATGCAGGGTGGTACGATGGCAATGCCCGGAAAACAGGACAATCATATTCCCTATGTCGATGTACGTGATTTGGCTACGCATACTGTTCGCTGTCTGGAACAGAGAATTGTTGATACGCAAAACATGATCAATAAACCCCGTACTGACACCTGGGGCGACTTCATAAAGATCTCGACTGCATTGAGTCAGGCAAAAGTGCAGGTAGAGTGGCTGCCGCTCGACTTCCTAAAAACTCAAGAGGGCTTTGACGGCCCCTATACCCCATTCCCAATGTGGTCGAACGACTTTGCACTTGAATCGCGCGGTAAGACAAATTTAAGCCAGCAACGCGCCATCACATCCGGCTTTAGCAATCGCCCATTTAGAGAAACGATTACTGATACATTTAACTGGTGGATGCAACAACCCATCGAGCGTAGAACCACTAATAAACGCAAAACATTTCCCATGGAACGAGAACAAGCGTTACTCATGGCGTGGGAAAAATACAAGACGTCAAACAGCTGAGTAGCGCAGCACTTGCTTGTGCACCATAAATAATTAATGAGAATCATGATGAAAAAAATAATCGAACGGCTAGTCGTCGTCGCGTTAGTCGCGACAACAACCTGGGTATCTGCTAACGAGAAACCGACACTGAACGAAAAACTATTGAAAGGCATGGAGTTCAGAAGCATTGGGCCGGCATATATGTCTGGTCGAATCGCAGATATTGAGGTTGATCGGAATGATCCGGCGACCTGGTATGTCGCAGTCGGTTCGGGTGGTGTCTGGAAAACGACAAACAGTGGGATTACCTGGACGCCACTATTCGATAAGGAGTCAGTGTACTCAACTGGCGACGTCACAATCGATCCAAATAATTCACATGTCATCTGGGTAGGTACCGGTGAAAACAGTGGTAGCCGTCATATTAGTTTTGGTGATGGCGTCTATAAGTCACTCGATGGTGGCAAGACATGGAACAATATGGGGCTAAAACAATCTGAACATATCTCCGACATTATTATCGACCCGACAAACTCAGATATAGTGTATGTCTCGTCACAAGGACCATTATGGTCAAAAGGTGGTCAAAGAGGCTTATTCAAGACGACCGATGGCGGCAAGACCTGGCAGCACGTACTTAAAACAGATGATTGGACTGGTGTGACATCACTGGTGATGGATAGTCGTGATCCTCAAACACTCTATGCAGCGACCTGGCAGCGTCAAAGAACTCTGGCAACCTACGTGGGCACTGGCCCAGGCTCAAGCATTCAGGTGACGAATGATGGCGGTAAGACGTGGCGAGAACTTAAGGAAGGACTGCCTGAAAGTGACATGGGAAAAATTGGTCTGGCAATTTCACAGATTAATCCTGACGTAATCTATGCGGCCATCGAGTTAAATGAACGTAAAGGTGGTTTATATCGCTCTGACAATCGCGGAGCCAGTTGGGAGAAATTATCCGATGAGGTCAGCGGCGGGACTGGCCCTCACTACTATCAGGAATTGTTTGCCGACCCTCATCGATTTGACAGGATTTACCTCGCGAGTAACTACACCAAATACAGCGACGATGGCGGCAAAACCTGGACGCCAGTTAATATAAAAAATAAACATGTGGATGACCATGCGATCGCATTTCATCCATCCGACCCGGATTTTATTCTCATCGGTTCTGATGGGGGTATCTATGAATCCTGGGATGAAATGGAGAAATGGCGATTCATTGCCAACTTGCCCGTAACACAATTCTATAAAATTGCTGTCGACGATACTGAGCCCTTTTACTATGTTTATGGTGGTACACAAGACAATTCAACCCAGGGGGGCCCTTCCAGGACGACCAAATCACATGGTACTAAAAACAATGACTGGTTTTTAATCCTGGATTGGGATGGTCACCAGCCTGCCACAGAACCGGGTAATCCTGACATTGTCTACGGCCAACGCCAACAAGGTAATCTGGCCCGCTTCCATCGGAAGACAGGCGAGTACGTGTCAGTCATGCCTCAGGCGAGTCCGGGAGAACCCGCCGAGCGCTATAATTGGGACGCTCCGATACTCGTCTCAAGCCATGATCCCAAACGGCTTTATCATGCATCACAGCGTCTGTGGCGCTCTGATGACAGGGGTAATAGTTGGCGGGCAATTTCTGGTGATCTGACCCGTAATCAAAATCGCTTACATCTACCTGTAATGGACAGGACATGGTCAGTTAATTCTGGATTCGATCTACTCGCCATGTCCAACTACAACACCATTGCGAATATTGCCGAATCACCACTCGATGAAAACCTGTTGTATGCAGGCACCGATGACGGCCTGATTCAGGTAACAGAGGATGGTGGTAAGACATGGAAAGAATACGAGCTGGATGATATTCGCGGGATACCAGCCACTGCCTATGTGAACGATATCCGCGCCGATCTATTTGACAAGGATACGGTCTACGCCGCGCTAGACAACCACAAGTATGGTGATTATAAGCCCTACTTGATCAAGAGCACGAACCGGGGAAGATCTTGGAAATCAATTGCCTCAAACTTACCCGCCAAGCATCTGGTATGGCGTATCGTACAGGATCATATCAATAAGGATTTATTGTTCATTGGCACAGAATTTGGCGTGTTTTTTACTATCGATGGTGGTAAACAGTGGACTGAACTAGCCGGTGGCATCCCAACAATCGCATCCAGAGATATCAAAATCCAACGCAGAGAAAGTGATCTGGTCGTAGGTACTTTCGGTCGAGGTATCTATATTTTGGATGACTATTCTGCGCTACGTACCCTAACTGAGGAAACACTCAAGCAAGAGGCTGCGTTATTCACTCCTCGTACCGCTGACTGGTATTTACCGGAATTGTTGCATACAGACTCTTCTGGTGATTTCGAATACCGCGCTAATAACCCGGAGTTCGGCGCTACCTTTACCTATTTCTTGCGCGACGGGCTTAAGTCGATGAAAGATAAGCGAGAGCATGCGGAGAAAGAAGCCGAAAAGAAAGGCAATTATCCACGCCATCCAAGCTGGGATGTGGTCGAGAAGGAACTTCGAGAGGCCGAGCCAACGGCATTTATATTGATTAAAGACACCCAGGGAAACACGGTAAGGAAGGTTGCTGTGGAATCAAAGCAAGGAATACATCGCGCGACCTGGGACCTGAGATATCCTTCACGCAATGCACTCGGGACGGCTCCCACCTTCTTCGGGGACGTAGGACCATTAGTTGCACCAGGAACCTATATGGCTGAACTGCTAGTGACCCAAAATGGCACGAGCAGGAAACTTTCTGAAACTGTCAGTTTTAATGTCGAGCCAATGTTTCAACAGACTGTTGAGGGATCGGTTTCTCCCGAGGTACGCACTCAACAGATCCTAGCCGTTGAGAATTTAAGAGCCAGAGTGTCAACAGCTATTAGCCAAATCGATGATCTTGAAGCCAAGTTGAAATCATTCCGAATCGCTTTGGACCGCTCATCAGCAGCTGGAACAAATCTTGAGCAAACTCTCGAGTCACTTCGACAAGCCGTATTTTCTGCCAAAGAAGCCATTAATGGTAAGACTTCTAGCAGTGGCAAAGGAGCCACACCCGCAACCGTCTCTTCCAGGTTATTCATGATTGAATTTGCGCGGGCAAATACCTGGGGATTAACAGATACGCAGAAACAGCAAATGAAATACGTCGAGGCCGATCTTGACAGTCTGGAAGCTAATTTAACAAAACTATTAAACCAAGACTTCCCAGAATTCAGAAACTCATTAACGAAAGCCAGTGCTCCCTGGGTCCCTGAGGGGTTGATGAAAGACACATCAGATGAGCCTGTTGAAATAGATTAATCAAGAAGCAGCCGATGAACACAAACCTATTATTAAGGAAGATTCACTATTGGGCTTCTCTGGTGATTGCTATACCACTCGTCATAATCATTGGGGCTGGTGTACTCCTAATGTTAAAAAAAGAAGTCGAGTGGATACAACCTCCTACCCAAAAAGGAAGTGAACAATCATCTGTACCCAGTATGTCAGTCGAAGCATTATTCCTCGCTGCGAAATCTGTTAAACAGGCAGAATTTTCAACCTGGTCCGAGTTGAAACGCGCAGATTTCAAACCCGATAAAGGAGTGATTAAGTTTGTTTCAAAGAGCGATTGGGAAGTACAGGTAGACACCCATAATGGTGAAGTCTTACAAGTCGCCAAACGACGTAGCGATATTATCGAATCCATTCATGACGGTAGTTTTTTTGCTGACTGGGCAAAACTGGGACTCTTCTTGCCGGCAGGCGTTGTGTTGTTTTTACTCTGGTTAACGGGCCTGTATATGTTTGTGATTACTGAAATGGCAAAAGCAAGAAAACGTCATCGGCTTGCGCAAAAGAATGCTGGCCAGAACGCCTAGGCTCAAGAGCTAACCATTTACGGTCTTACTGTACTTCATCCAACGAATAGGCAGCTATTGCAGCACACAATGCCATGATAGCAAAGAGCCCAAACAGGATGAGTAAGCCATAGCTATTCGCTAGATAGCCAAACACGACACCGGCTGCCAATACGATCCCGATGATCGTATTCGAGACTGCCGTATAATTCGCCCTGTTAGATTCATCGGACATATCTACCAGATGAGTCGAACGACTGATTCGTACCCCATGATGGATAGTCATGAGTGAAAACAACACAAGTGGGGTAGTCATCCAGGCCGTGAAGATGTCGGGTTGATAGGTCAGAGATAAAACCACAAATCCGTGGATAATCAACGCCATGAATGAGGTCATCAGTAGAACCCGACGACTCGATTGATCGGTCCATTTACCCCACAGGTAACTACTAAATGTTCCTGATAAGGAACTGGCTAGAATGAGCAAACCTAACTCCTGCGCCACCGCACCATTGAACAGTAACTGCTCATCCGTTGTATTCGCACTGAGACCTGCTAACTGTTGCGCGGCGAAATCGGGGAGCATGAGAATGAATGGCGGAGCCAACGCAGTGCATATCAAACAGGCTCGCGTGAAAAGGAAGATCTGGAATTGTCGCTCAGTCAACACTGCCTTGATACGACTAAGGATGCCATCGATTGCATTCTCGCCGCCCTCGATTGCACCTGACTGTTCATCGATCCTTAGGAAATTCAGTGCCGCTGCAAAACACAAGATGGCAGCCAGAATCAATATACCGACGACCATGTTGATGGTCATCTCAGTAATTACAAAGGTCAGAATAAGGCCAAAGAAGAATACGCAAAACGAAGAAATGGAGGATGAGGTGCCGGTCGCTGTACCACGGACTGATTTAGAAATCGTCTTGCCGAGCACGTCCTTATAGCTGACAGAACAAAAGCTTCGTGCTGTCGCCATGATAGCCAGACACAACAAGACCATAAGTACAGCAGTCGACGATTCGAGTAGCAGGATCGATAAGGCCATACCCAGGAAGGCAATCCCTTGGGCCGATGCACCGAATGCCCAAACCAGCTTGCGTTTATCTCGCCGCCTTACCCATTGTGCGATAGCGAGCTGGGGTAATAGTGCACCCGCTTCACGAATGGGTACCAGATAGCCAATTTGTTGTGCAGTCGCGCCAAGTTGAACAAATAGCCAGGTCAGTATTAACTTGGGATCAACCAGGCCATCAGCAAATTTGAATGCCGACAAACTCATCACATGACGCAAAAAGTTCTCTGGTTGTTGATCGCAGGCACTTTCAGGAATATCCCGGCATACTCGCCCATCATCTTCACTGGTCAGTGCTAGATAGACCTTGTCAGAAGTTTTTTCCGCTTTAAAGTCTTGTGTCTTAGTATTCATAGAAGTCACGTTGTTGTTACTACATACGTAACAATGATAAACCTGTATTAGGTTATGTCGATGACATCATCGGATACTGAAGGTGATGATTAATCCTCGGACGAATTACTCGACGGGAGATCCTCTGGAAGATCCTCAATATGCGGCTGACGTCGCTTACGTGTCTTGGCCGGAATCATGCTACGCATGTTATCCATTCTGCCAAAACATAACAGCTTATCTTCCGCTTCGAGTACGCGCTTCTTTCGAGGGTTAGGAATCACCTTGGCACCGCGGTATAGTGTTAATACATTGACATCCTGCTCTTCAAGATTCGTCTCTTCTATGGTCTTCCCGACGAATTTTGAGCCCTCAGGTATATAAATCTCTCCGACGCCATAACCTCGACTCACGGTGAGTCTCTGCCTGACATCAATTTCAGGGAAATCCACTTGTGCAGCAATGTAATCTACGATAGCTCCGGCCACATCGAGTCCAGTACATCCTTCGATTCCCTCAAGGCCCGGAGAGGAGTTTACCTCCATTATTTGCGGACCCGTTTTACTCTCAAGCATATCAACACCCGCGACCTGCAAACCCATAATTTGTGTTGCTCGGACGGCAGTCTCAATGTAGTCGTCAGTCAGTTCGACCGCTTCGGCACGCCCACCGCGATGGACATTGCTTCGAAACTCCTGGCCTTGCGCCACGCGCCGCATCGCGGCGACTACGCGATCGCCTACCACTATGGCACGAATGTCCTTGCCTTTACTTTCAGCCACGAACTTCTGGATCAGAACATTCTGTTTTTGACTCTGCAATAACTCAATGATAGATTCTGCCATCTTCACAGTATCTGCCAGAAGCACGCCGATTCCTTGTGTTCCTTCGATCAACTTAATGATTACCGGAGCCCCACCGACCCGTTCGATGGCAGGCAACACATCTTTCTTATCACGCACGAACGTGGTTCTTGGGATACCGATATGGTGACGACTGAGCAGTTGCATACTGCGTAATTTATCGCGCGAATTGCTGATGCCATGAGCAGTATTTGCACAGAAGACATCCATCTCCTGAAATTGACGCACCACGGCCGTTCCATAGTAAGTTAACGACGCCCCGATCCGTGGCAGTACGGCATCATATGTACTCAGTTGCTTCTGTCTAAAATAAAGATCCGGGTTGCCACGATCCAAGTCAATCGCAAATTTAAGTGTATTCAGAATCTTTACTTGATGACCTCTACTCAGTGCGGCCTCTTTTAGTCGCTTGGTACTGTAGGCGTTGGGAGCACAAGATAAGATAGCTAATTTCATTTCAAAAAAACCTTTGTTTAATCATTTATGAGTGTGTGTGGATGCCAAGCAACGTCACGGCTGATCGAGGAGAAACTCTTCACCGGGATTGACCAAGATACGACCTGCCATGGCTTCTCTTCCAAGAAGCATAAGATTGCGCATTGATGAACGATCTGTGAGTGTTAATTTGATGGGCCATTCTTTCCCATCCAGGCGAATTTTGGTCCTGATGACAACGCGTTTCTCTGTGGTTGCAGATGAGCTCTTGACCACTTTCTTACCCTTAAGTCTCAGGGTCTTACTTACCGTGGTATCTACGTTATGAACATCCGGATGAATATCAAAACTGACCATTCGTTTACCATCTTCCTCAAATTCTTCGATGTTATCGACATGGAGCGAGGATGTTGCTGCACCGGTATCGACACGCATCTGAATTCCGAACAAGTCTAGCTCAGGTAGATCGCCATTTTCGAGCGCTCCGACAATGAGAAGATCGTTGTTAGACATGGATGAATTTTTTCATATTTATTGTAGTCAGCATGTATTACTGGTTTATTATACTAGAAACCGTCACTACTGACGATACGTTCGGAGAATCGAAAAATTATGGATCTCATCATTGCCAACCAGACTATCGACAAGGGTATATCCTATAAGCTTGAACTACCCATGGTCGACTTATATACATCGAGTGAGACCAAGATTCCTGTGTATGTGAAACGTGGCAGAAAAGATGGACCTGTTATGTTCGTCAGTGCAGCGATACACGGCGATGAGCTCAATGGTGTCGAAATTATTAGCCGGCTAATCAAACGCTCCGCTCTGCGCAGTCTCAGAGGGACGCTCATATGCATCCCATTCGTCAATCCGTATGGTATTTTAAATCTTAGCCGTTACTTGCCAGACAGGCGTGATTTAAACCGATCCTTTCCCGGCTCAAAACGCGGCTCGCTTGCGGGTCGTGTCGCCTATCAATTCTTCAACGAGATCGTCTGTAAGTGCGACTATGGTATCGACCTGCATACGGGAGCGATTCACCGGAGTAACCTACCCCAAATTCGCGCCAACATTGACGATCCTGAAACACTCGAACTAGCCAAAGCCTTCAACGTTCCTGTCATACTGAATTCGGATTTACGCGATGGGTCATTACGAGAGGCGGCAGTAGCCCATGACATCAAGATCCTGCTCTACGAAGCTGGCGAGGCATTACGATTCGACGAGGTAGCGATTAACGCCGGGGTCCGTGGGGTGATTAATGTATTGCGTCAATTGAATATGTTACCCGCACGTAAAAAGGCATCCGCAAATACGCCATACATCGCCAAGCATAGTAGTTGGATCAGGGCACCGGAAAGTGGTTTTGTGGTGCACCATAAGGACTTGGGTCACATGGTACAGGAAGGGGATCGCCTGGCGTCAATCAAGGGGCCGTTTGGTGACATTGAAGGTACCATCGATGCGAAGGATACCGGTATCATCATCGGTAAACAAAACATCCCGCTGGTGCATGAGGGCGAAGCTGTCTATCACGTGGCTTATTTCAATAAGCCTGATATGGTCAATCAGAGTGTCGAACAAATGGAACAGGATTTATCCTAACTGAGAAGGGTATTAAGATGCAGATACATACGCTGGAAACGGATCCCGAATATATCAATCTACAAACTGAATTCGTTTGGCTCCAACAATGGCTGCACCAAACACAGCGTCGACTACTGATCATATTTGAGGGGCGCGATACGGCTGGTAAGGGCGGTGCGATCATGCGCTTTGTTCGGTTTCTGAATCCAAGATATTACCGCATAGTGGCACTAACCAAACCGACTGAAATTGAAATGGGCCAGTGGTATTTTCAGAGATATATCACTCATCTACCTGATCCTGGACACATAAGCTTCTTCGACAGGAGTTGGTACAACCGCGCGGTCGTGGAACCGGTCATGGGTTTCTGTAGTGATGAACAATACCAGTTGTTCATGTCCCAGGTCGTCGCACTTGAAAAACTGCTCACAGAGGATAATCTCGACATCATCAAGTTCTGGTTCTCGATTGGAAACAACGAGCAGAAACGACGCCTGGATGAACGCAAAGTTAATCCACTTAAGCAATGGAAACTCAGTACAGTTGACGCACAGGCGCAGGCAAAGTGGCATGAGTTTACGCAATACAAGGATGCCATGTTTGAAAAAACTTCGAGTGAGCATTGCCCCTGGGTCATTGTACAGGGTGATGATAAACATCAGGCTCGAATGGAAGCCATGCGTTACGTGCTGAGTCATTTCGACTATCAGCGCAAGGGGGAAACGAAAGAACGTCTTGATGTTAACTCGAAGATTGTCAGCATCTCACGATGAAATAAGCGTTGGGTTCTGGCTTGATTTTTAACATGAATCACGCCATGGAGTAATTGATGATCATTAATGCCATCATATTTGCTGTATCTATTTGTTTCATTTCCTGGCTTGTAGCGATCTTTGTTAACAACCTTATGATACGAGTCAGCTGGTATCACAATCTGGCAAACTTAAACTTCATAAAAAGTGAATCCTTGAACCATTACCTTGGTGTTCATGCAGTAAAATGGCTCATCAAAAATTCCTTCTTCAGATATTTCAATCCGGCGCTAAAGGTGCCAAACAGGCATGTCGATTTGATAGCGCTTCGATATCAAATGACACTAGCTGAGATAAGTCATCTGATTGGCTTCGTGTTTGTTTTCCCCTTCTCGCTCTATATCGGCCTTTCACAAAACCTATGGTCAGGGTTGATTATTATGTTCTTCAATATCTTGATGAACCTACATCCCTCGCTGATTCAACAAGAAAATAAGAGACGCCTCGATCGGCTCATACAAAGAACCACGCGAAATCCTGATTAACGCCTTGTCTGGGGCAGAATTCTATTCGAGATATATATCGCAAAGACTCCGGTGTTATCTCGTAGACTATCGTCTTCCCTATGAGGTAACACCGGAGTTCATACAGGCTAGTCCTCGGACTTTAGATGTTCCATAAAGTAGTTGGTTTGCATGGTATGGAGATGAAGTGATGTGCCCTCACCCTCTACGATGCCATGACGTCTATTGGGGTATGGCATGAAATCAAATTGTCGATTATGTTTTATCAGTTCATTGACCAGTCGCTCGGCCACCTGATAATGCACATTGTCGTCTCCAGTGCCATGAACTATCAACAATTTACCTTGTAGGTTCTTTGCATGTGTGATGGGTGATGCTTCAATATAATTCGCCTCAAACTCATCGAGTAACCCAGAATATCTTTCCGCATAAATTGAATCGTATAGCCGTTGCTCATAGGCCGCACGCGCGACACCTACATGATACTGATCCGGATACCTAAACATAAGATTCAAGGTCATCGAACCACCACCAGAATGCCCCCAAACACCAACCCGTGAGCAGTCAATATAAGACCAACGCTTACAGATTGCTTTGAGTGAGTCAGACTGGTCTCGCGCCCCAATCGGGCCGACGTTACCATACACTGAACGACGCCATTCTCGTCCTTTAGGTGCAGGCGTACCACGGTTGTCAATTGCCGAGATGACGAAGCCTTTCTGTGCCATCATCAGATGCCAAATGTTCCGTGTGTTCCAACCATCGAGTACTATTTGCGCTGCCGGCTCACCATAAACAAAATTAATAATCGGATATTTCTTGCTCTTGTCATAACCGGGTGGTCGCATCATGTAGCCATCAAGGCTCCAGCCATCATGCGCATCAACCTGATAAAACTCGACCTCTGGTTGCTGAAGTTGAGCAATTTTCTCAATCAACTCGGCATTGTCTTCGAGCACATGATGGACCTTGTGATCGGGTAAAGAAATGAGACTATAAACAGGCGGTTGTAATAATCGAGAGTGCGTATGAATGGCCCACTGCGCATCGCCGGATACCTCATAGCGATTCATTCCTGCAAATGTCTCTGGTGTAATACGCTCCATCTCACCGCTACCATCGAGGTTTCTTCGATATAGGTATCGCTGCGTCGCATTATCTGGCGAAGCCATGAAATACAGACTATTGTTTTCCTCATCCTTTTTGACGAACTTGGTAACATCAAATTTGCCAGGTGTGAGATCGACTATCGATTGACCATCGCGTGACACCTTGTAGATATGAGTCCAACCGCTACGCTCACTGAGCCATAAGAAATGCTCGCCATCTTCAAACCAGACAGGATCTTCTAGATACTCAATATAGGTATCTTCTTGCTCAACGAAAACCTGTTCAAATTCACCAGTATCGGCGTTGGCATAATAGATGGTATTGGTATCCTGCTTGCGATTCATTTGCTGGATGAATACCAAATCAGAATCCTTCACCCAGTTCATCCGAGGAATATACATATCCTTGGCGATACCAGGTAAGTCGACCCAGACGGTTTCGCTATCCTCGATCGAAACGATACCGATTTTAGCAGCGGAGTTTTCCTCGCCCACCTTGGGATAAGGAATCGCTTGGATGGTTGGGTAGAGTGAATCAGTGTTATTTATAATGTAAAAATCCTGAGCCGCACTGGTATCAAATTGCCAATAGGCAATCTTCTTGCTATCTGGACTCCAGCGGAAGCCATCCTGTATGCCAAACTCCTCCTCGTAGGCCCAGTCAAATAGACCATTGATAATGGTATCCGATGCGTCGGTCGTCAGTGCCTTAATCGTCCGCGTCTCAAGGTCCTGTACATAGATGTTATTCAGATAGACGTAGGCAAACTGGGTCGCATCCGGCGAGAATTTCCCGAACATCATCTGGCTAGGTTGCAAATCATCGGCGCCCAACTTCCAGAGTTCATCATTCGCCAGATTTAAAACCCAGTATTCGCCACGAGTCTTGTCACGCCAGACATACTCGGCGCTGGTGTAGATTAACAAGAGACTTCTGTCTTCCGACCAGATGTAATCATCAACAACCAGGGCCTTATCACTGCCTTCAGGGGTCAACTGCTCAAGACTTATGAGGATCTCACGCTCAAGCGTGGACGGATCGTATTGGACGATTTCTTCATAAATTTTTATGTCGTCACCATTTCGATCCTTCTCTAGCTCGGCATCCTCATAACCCTCAGCCGTTTCAAGTGCGGTGAAATTTGACCCTTCGGTTTCCCAACGAAATGAACCCGGTTTCTTAGCATTGAAATCGTAGTCCTTATATATTGCCTCGTTGGTTAATAGGTTTCCGGGGGGTACAGCTGGCATTTCAGACTCTCCTGATTCTTCTGATGAACAGGCTGAGATGAGAATTGATGTCATGACGATGATAATAATTTGGTTTAGTGTCGACGTTTGCTTCATTAATGTATCCCATTGATTGTGGAGTATTCTTGCTTGACGACTTGCCTGATATGCTCTTTTTCAGACTGTCGCTTTGTAATAATTACGTATTCTGTAATTTTTGGTCTATTGATTTTTGACCACCTTGCCCGACTTCATTACGAAAGGTACGTTCAAAACAGCCTTGATATCTTTTAATGGATTATCATTGAGCGCGATGATGTCAGCAATCATTCCTTGTTTCAGAACGCCTCGGTCAGGAAGTCCTACGAGATCAGCCGCATTAATGGTTGCAGCTTGCAGTGCCTGTCCAGTTGTCATTCCGCGATCAACCAGCGCCACAATTTCCTCGCCGTTCTTGCCATGTGGCATGACGGGAGTATCGCTACCCAGGGCGATCTTTACACCCGCTTTTATTGCCTTGCCAAGATTCGCTTTAGCCTTGGGCAGGACAAACTCAGCCTTCGCCCTCAGTTTAGGGTCCATCTTGCCAAACAAGACCTCGATATGTTCGATCAATCCTGTGGTCGGAACCAGATAGACACCGTGTTTGATCATCATTTCTATGGCTTCATCGTCTAGTAACGAGCCATGTTCTATCGAGTCGACCCCAGCCTCTATTGCTGCCTTGATTCCAACGGTTCCATGAGCATGGGCACCGACTTTTAAATCATGGCGGTGAGCCTCTTCTACCGCCGCGCGCATCTCATCGATTGTCATTTGTTGAGCGCCAATGCTATCCTCGTGACTTAACACACCGGCCGTAGCATGAATCTTAATCACCTTGGCACCATGTTTGATCTGATATCGTACTGCCTTAATCACATCATCGACCCCATTCACAATCCCGTGATTGGCATCCAATTCGATTAAGCCTTCGTTATAACCCAGAGTCACGTCACCATGACCTCCTTGAATGGTTATCATATGGCCGGCGGGAATGATTGTTGGAGCGAGAATCCAGCCCTCTCTTTCCGCATCAACCAACGCGACATTCAGTAACTCAGGACTAATGTGAACCTGCCCCATATTGCGCACTGTCGTGAATCCAGCCATCAGGGTTAACTCAGCATTCTTCGCCCCTCTGAGGACGCCCTTGCCGGTATTTTCCTTCACGATGTAATCGAATGAGCCTTCAAAATCGATATCGAGATGGGTGTGCATATCCATAAAACCCGGGCTGAGAATTTTATCCTCCAGATCAATGACCGTCGCTGACTCTGGAACTGTTGAAGGATTAATCGCCTGAATTTTGCCATCTACGACCAGGAGGTTGGCCGGTTCAATCAACTTACTCTTTTCGACGTCAAGATATCCTTTGGCCATTAAAAAGGTCGTTTCTGCGACGATCGCAGAATTCAATAGGAGCAGGCTGGTAACAATCAGGATACGGACTAGCATAGTTTGTTCTCTGTCTTCTTAGTTTTACTGTCGAGTGGGCACTTAACTTAACTGCAAAGAGTAGAAATGTCCAACGTGCAGCGAAGATGGTAAGCCTGATGCTGTTCGGCTTAGTTTATTTTCGATCGAGCAAAAATGGCAAATGCCGACCATTGTCCCACGACATAACCAACATAACTGCAAATCAACCAAGTAAATCCTGCCCCAGCGGGTATAGGCAATATGTTAGCCCAGTGATTCCACCAGAAGAATGCGGTGAAAAAATTCATGAAGGATTGCATGATGAGTTGCATGATCGATTTGATGATTAACTCAATCAACGAACCACTGTTTTCGACAGCAAACAGTGCCGAACTGAGCTCGATAACATCCAAGGCCTCGACATGAATAAAGGTCACCAGACACATGATGCCGTAGAAGCCTCCGCCGAACTCGAACCACTTGTCGAAGATGAAGCTGCCAGACTTCTCCTGTCGCGTTATATCTCGTTTTATTTCAGCATCGATGTCATCACTGATGGCCTCCGGATCATCAACGATATCTGCATCGGGCTTAACCCTGTTGGTTTTATAACCCCATGCGAAGAGCACAAAGCTGATTACCAATAACGGTAATCCCGCTAACAGAATCGGATAGATAAATTGATGAGTCATTGATTACTCTATCTGGACAATACAAATTCCATAGTGTAAGTAGTTTTTGCTTCTACAGGTTCACCATCGACGAATTTGGGGGCGAAACGCCATTTTTTGAGGACTTCTTTGGCTGGTTTTCTAAACCCCTTGTAGCCCTCATGGCCTACTACTTCAGGATCTTTCACGAATCCATTCTTGTCAACGATGAATGACACTCTGACACTCCCTTCCTTGCCATTTCTCAATGCACTTATAGGCCAGGCTGGCTCTAATAAGAAAATTGGCCTTTGTTCCTGATTATCTGACCACGGCCTCGCAGCACCAATTGCCTGACAGAACTGATTAGATTTTTCGCTTTCCCCAATGCGCTCATAGATATTTACAAGGACGGATGCAGTTGTCATGGCACGTTCCTCGCTCAGCTTATCAAGGTTTTTGTAGGCATCATAGACAGTGACCAAGTGTTTCTCAGCCTGTCTGAGTTTACGCTCTGAGTAAAGCGCTTTGCCATACCAGAACGCAGCTTCTACGAGTCTGGCATCATCCTCTTTTAGATGTTTTGAATATATTTCATGGGCATCCTCCAACATCCGTGTTACTACACTCAACTCTGTTTTAGCGTAGAGGTTCATTCCCGCCTCAAGTGCTAAGCTAGCATAGATTAGATTGGGATCCTCTTCGATCTCATCAGCTACAGACAATGCCGCCTTGTAGTGCTTTCGCGCCTTTGGGGCGCTTAAAGAACCGGTAATATAGATCCTACCCAGATCCATCAATGGATCAATCAATTCAATAGCATTGTCACCGTATAGATCTTCATACAGTTCTAACACATCCTCGTATAGTCCAGCCACGCTTTGCATATCTTTTTCGGAACGGGATTTCTGAGATTCTTCCAAGTTGCGTGCCTGCGCATAATTATACGCAAGAGCAGCCGATGTCTTATGGTTCGTACCAAGCACTGCGTTACTTATTTCAGAAGCTTGTTTGGCAGTTTTGACCAGCAATCCAATATCGGAACCCTGCTGGGCTGCCTGATATTCTTTATAGGCCTCGTTAAGATCCTGCTTACTGAATTTCTGCTCTGCGGCGAGGTTGCATGTAGCGATTAAGACAAATACGAGTAGGGAAATTCGATTGATAACATCCATATCATTTTCTAATTCTGTTACTAATTGAGAGTGCAAAATAGCACATCGTCAGATGTTTATCTAATCGGCTAGTTACCAAAGTCTTTATGCTAACTACCCACAGCGAGTACCTTTAACATATCACGTAACATATTCAGTTATTGTTATGTTATAACATATCCTTTATTATCCTGATAAACCTATTTACAGCAACAAGCTGTTCAACAACTCCATTTAATAAGAACGAAAATAATCACAACATTTGAATTAGGGAATAATGCAATGAAGATGCTCGCAATGATGATACTCGTCACTTCGATGGGTTATACGACGAATATATTTGCTCAGGAAGATAGTTCAGAATCCGATGATAACGAAAAAAGTAACACGATCGTTATCACAGCAACCCGGTCAGAAAAACCGCTAATAGAGGTACCTGCTGCAGTGACAGTTCAAGATATGGAGGAACTGCGCAAGAGTGGATTTACCTACGGTACCGATGAGTTTCGCGGTGTACCTGGCGTGTTCTTTCGTAGAGGTGAAGGCGACGGAGATGAATTCCCTTTCATATCAATCAGGGGTATCACTGGAAATCATGGCAACGACACTTTTCTGGCGCTCGTAGATGGTATTCCATTTGTCGGCCCAGACGAAGAGGTATTATTGTATGAGGTACCCTACGCCATCGTCGATCAGATAGACATTGTACGTGGTCCCGTATCTGCGTTGTACGGTCGAGGAGCAATCGGTGGTGCAGTAAACTATAAAACAGTTAATCCTGATGAAGGTGCTACACACCTGTCAATCTCAGCGGGTAGTGATGCGTATTATCGAGGGCATGCCTTAGTTGAAAGACAGTTGGATAGTGGCACGAGTATCCTGGCCAGCCTAAGCACCGAGGACTATGAGGGCTGGAGGGAAAACAGCGCACGCAAAACAACGAACGCCTTCTTCAAAGGGAATATACAACTGGATAATTCAAGCATGCTCACTGCCTGGGTTTCTCTGTTCGATAGAGAGGCTGAAATTCCAAGTGTCATACCCACTCTCGCGGATGGAACCATCGTCGACGTAGTCGGCGGTAATGAGAGTTTTCTCGGATATAGGCCAACGCGTAACAATATTGAAGGCTGGATTGGCGCTATCCGATATGAAAGTAAATTATCTGAAAACCTCTCAGCGCAAACGACCTTTCAGGCACGTAAATTCGATACTGATATCCTGCTGAACTTTTACGACTACTTTGAGTTCAATCCTGACCAGAATATTATGGGGGTAAATGGGTTTGGCTCAGTGAATGAGGCCAATATCTATTTCCTTGAGTCGGTTTTCAATTGGAGTTTTGACAATCACAACCTCATTGCAGGACTCAGTGCGGAACGTACAACATTGGATGAAGAGGACCGCTGGAGTGGTGAGTTAGATCCTTTCTTCAGCGGCGAGTGCAACTTCAGATTTTACGCCATTTTAATTGATTATTCGACTGGACAAGTAACGAATGATCAACCTGACAACACCTGTTTCGTCCGTGAACAACTTCGCACAGCCGCAGATACGAACAATCAATTCTATGGTTTATTTGTCCAAGATGAAATTGCCGTAACCGACAGGCTGACCGTCACCTTAGGCGCTCGATTTGATAAATTTGAGCGTGATATAGACTATTCTGTGATCGGTTCACAAGAAGTGTCTCAGAGTGCATCAGGTGACGCCGATGCTGTTTCTCCTAAGGCCTCAATCACATATAGAACTGATACCGGTATAGTCTATGGAAGTTATGGCCGTGGCTTTAACTCGAATTTTGGTCCCATATTTCAATGGGAACCAGACCGCTACGCCAGAGACGAGAAACCAACTACGATTGATAGTTATGAATTGGGCTGGAAAGGCCAAACAGATGATAGAAGTCTATACTGGGAGTTAGCACTATTTTATCTTGAGCAAAATGATCGCAGAATATTCATCTCAAACCCTGATGCATCGGGCCCACCTCAGTTGGCTACAACCGGACAATTATATTCGAGTAATGGTTTCGAAAGCCTTATCAGTTGGCGACTTTCCGATAAAACACAACTCTCAGCATCCTATACACACCTGAATCCTGAGTGGGATGAGTTAATGTTTGAAGGATCATTTGGTGGACCAGATCAGGATTTTTCAGGTACAACACCACAGGGTATTCCCGAGTCACTCTTCTACACCGAACTAAGTCATCATTTCAGTGATTCTCTATCGGCAAAAGTAACATACGAATGGTATGGTGACTATTACGTCGATTTATCAAATAGTGTTAAAGCAGGGCAATACGACCTAACAACTTTATCTTTATCCTATGACTTGCCCAGTTTCAAGAATACAGCAATTGATTTCGCTGTGACCAATCTGTTCGATGAAGACTACTACTTCTACTTTGCAGGCTCGAGAACTGCAGCGACAAATGTTACACCTGGAGTACCAAGACAATTCAGATTGACTCTCAGGACCAGGTTTTAAAGATCAACATTGTCCTTTCCCAAAGTTGGTGAGGGGTCGGTAGGTTTATTCTACCGGCTCCTTATCAATACTAAATCAGAACTGCCCTGCTACTGAAAGCGATACCATCGTACCCCGAGTGCGTCGAGTTAATTCATACTCTGATAATATCCCTGCGCGATTAGGTGTAA
Source organism: Enterobacterales bacterium (assembly GCA_965250035.1). Taxonomy (GTDB): domain Bacteria; phylum Pseudomonadota; class Gammaproteobacteria; order Enterobacterales; genus CAXRAF01. The sequence goes on from OZ252282.1 coordinate 2,283,489, forward strand.
AGAAGAGTCGCTCCCGATCGATGACTTCTTCTGGAATGCGATTCACCTCTAATCGGATAGTCAGACCATCATAGTAGGAAGATTCTACAAAAACTTCGAATCGTGACTTGCTGCGATAAGTATCGATGTCGTTGAGGTAGTAATAGGATGTTGTTCGACCACCTCTGAAACCTAGTCCCCATGCGAGTTTTTGCTCAGGCAAATCCTGTCTGAAATCAATCTCAACGATGGGTTTAGAAATATTCGTTAAAATGCGCTCACTCGCTGTCAATGGATCCTCAAACTCGGTTGAGACATCATCAGCCTGTAGTTTAATCTGTGCACCTCTAATAAAATAACCCAAAGGAACAGTTGCAACTAAACTGTAACCCCATAATCTTGCATCACCCGCGTTTCCTAATCCCTGATCGCCATTGGGCAGCAGGATAAATTCAAGCACGTCATCTTTCCACTCATGGTATAACTCAACATTCAAGCTACCGCTCTGCGAAAAGGTGTAGTTAAACTCGGTATTGAATCGTGTGGTTTGATCCGGTTTCAAGCCTGCGTTTCCAGTTGTACTTCTATCGTCTTCCAAATTGGCAGTTGAAGCGAAGTCACTGAAATCTAATTGCCCGACACTGCGTCTAATGGCTGTTCTGATTTGCAATGACTCGCTGAAGTCATACGCTAGACTTATCGATGGTTTATAGTAAATAAACGATTGCTTATTAGAAGCATCACCGCTGACTTCTATCTCAGATGCTTCGACCGTTAAACCAGCTAAAAGGGTTAAATTATCCGCGGGTAGCCATTGCATGTTGGCAAAGACTTCACCGCGTGTCTCGGCGACTTTGGTGCTCGAAACTGCTAGTGGTATCGGTGTCTCAGTACCTGCCGAATTAATCGACCAGATATTGATGATACTATCCAAATCGTTATAGGCAATTTCAGCGCCGAATTCGGGCCTGAAATGTGTTTGTGATGAGTTCGTAGTCGTTCCTCTAAGGATCAGTTCATTGGTTTTCTCATCGAAGGCGACGCGTGAGCCGGATGCATAGGAACCGACTGGTTGTTCAATATCCAGATTCGTATCAAACCACCATCGGTAAATTGTCGCCAAGCCAACCAGTTTCATCTCCCAACCATCAGACAACGGAGTGCTGTAATCAGCACCGAACTCACCAACGTAGAAGGTACTATCACGAGCTGATAAAGTGATGCTATCCGGACTATCATCTGGCATTCGCATATCGAATCGTTCTCGACGAGTATCAGTGAAAAAATTACTCCACCCTATTTCGCCGGTCAATTGAATCGTTTTATCATCAATTGCTTTTCTGGCATCACCCGAGATGAACACATCAGTTAGTGTACTTGGCCTGCTTTCTATTTCCGTAAATAGAAGTTCATCAGATGCCGTATATCGTTCGATATCAGCTTCTCTTGGGAAGGTTTCCCTGAGTACATTCAACTTAAGTGATGTCTCCCATGCATCCAGATGTCCTGTATAGGTCGTTTCAATTGAAGGGTTAACTGAGCCATTCGAAGGGATTTCTATTTCGGCTTGCCAACGAATGCTACTGGTGGTTTGCTTGCGAATGATATTAGCTACTAATGACTGACCTGCGGCTTCGCCCACAGAGGCAGATCCTCTGATGAGTTCTACTTTCAGAACTTGAGTAGCGGGAATTCTTTGTAGGGCATCCTCAATGCCTCCGCGTTTGGAGGTTGGCCTGTTCCCATCAATCAAAACGTTGCCTGCACCCGCACCAAAGCCACGAACACTATCACCACTATCCAGCGTAAAACCCGGTATCTGATTGACGATATCAAGTGCAGTTTGTGGATTGAATTGCTGAAAGAACTCAGCATCATAGGAATCAGTTGTCTGTTCGTTTTGTTGTAACTCAGCAACTACATTCGTTGCGGTCATTGCACAAAGTAATACGAAGAAAAATTTCAATATCCCGTTCATGAGCAAAGCTTAAATCGTCTCGCCAACGGATCAAATTTGACTTCATGATTATCGAACGCAGTTTCAATTTCACCTGAATTGATTATATCTTCAGGGCATCCTTCAATGACCGTTGCCTGGTCGACTAACCACACTGTATCGGCTAATTCGAGTGACAATTCCAAGTCATGACTTGAAAGCAGAATGATGGCCTGATTTTCGCGTGCATATCGTCGTAGCATTGCCATGACTTCTACCCGACTCGGTAAATCCAGGAATGCTGTGATCTCATCAAGAATCATTAGTACAGGCGTTTGTGCAATCGCTCTGGCGATCATAATGCGCTGACGCTGGCCATCGGATAGGCTATTTAATGGCTTGTCACGATAAGATATCGTGTTGGTAAGGTCGTAGGCATTTTGCACCTGTTTTTGGTCATCTGCAGATAAATTGCCGTTCCAGTCAGTGAATGGCTGCCTACCCAATTCAACCACATCATTGACTCGCATGCCGGGACTACTGACTTTCTCAGTAGTCACAACACTAATCAAACGGGCTCTCTCTGAGGCTTGCATCTGTGCGATCGGTTTATTATTGAGTATCGCTTCACCACTCAGCGCATCCTGCAGTCCTGCGATGGTTCGCATCAGCGTAGATTTTCCAGCGCCGTTGCGCCCTATCACAGAGACAAATTGTCCTGCCTCAAGCTGCATTGATACGGGATTGACTACCGGATTTTCTAGCCCACTATAGCCACAGCTTAAATTGTTCAGAACTAACACTAGTCTCCTCCCTTGACCGTTTTGGAGAATACGAGTAACCCAATCACAACCGGAGCACCAACCAAGGCGAGTACTGCGTTCAAGTGTAAGAAATGATGCTGCCAGGGAAGATTGACAATGGTATCTGCTGCTAATGCCAACAAGGCGCCACACAGTGCGGCTAATGGAATGAGAGAATTAACCTTTGATGATCGTGCGATCGCTCTGGCGAAATGCGGAACGATTAACCCAATAAATGTGATGGGGCCACAAAATGCAGTGACAGGTGCTACCAGTAAAACTACCGCTGCCAGTGTTTTTCTGCGCAGGCTTTTTACATCAGTTCCTAAACTACGCGCATATGTCTCACCCAACAGTAAATTACTAAGGTTTTTGGCGATGTGTATCGCCAAGATCACACCGAATAGGATTGGAACAACAATCCAAACTAAGTCATCAGCAGTCGTGGAAGCAAAGGTACCATCGTTCCAACCTGAGAATACTCGGCCGCCAATTCTATTGGCAAAATGCATCACGATGCTAACGATTCCCTGCACAGTAAATCCAAGCATCAAACCCACCACCAGAAGAGTAATTACACCGACTCGCCTCGATAGCGCCAACATGGCAACAGAGAAAAATGCAATGCCAACCACAGCCCCAGTAGTTAGCCCAACACCTTTGAATACCTCCAGAAAAGACACTGCCGCTGGACCGGCCAAGGCGGCTGCGGTCACCACCAGGGCGACGCCAAGTTGTCCCCCAGCGAGTAGACCTAATGACCAGGCATCCGCCATCGGGTTTCTAAATAGTGCCTGCATCAGTACACCGGCGATTCCCATGGCAGCACCCGCTATCAGCGCTGTGAAGACACGGGGAACCCGGATATCCCAGAGGACTTTGGCATAGACAGATTCATTGTCTGCTGTCAGCAGCGTATCAAACAGAATGCCTAACTCAATATAAATCTGCCCATAGCTCAGTGTGAAAATGCTCGTCGAAACCAGAACTACACCCAGCATCGTGGTAATCAAAGTTTTATTCAAAAAAGCCCGACTAGTCATGATCGTCACTCATTTAACTGATGAGATTTATCAGGCCGGATATACTTATATGGTTCATCGATGAGTTCTGGGTAAAGGACTTTTACATAATCTTGTAAGATTAAATCCGGCCTCACGACGGCAGTCTCATAGATATCAAAGGCATCGGCCTCAGGCTTTTGCATGCCATCTCCCGCAAAAAGACAGCCATCCTGAACTGCCTTAATTTGGTTAATTAGTTGAAGATCATCAAAAGGAGTAGAATGTGTATCTCGGATTACCCAACAATCGATTGGTTCTGGGTAGGTAACGAGGAACTCTGTCGAAACCGGAGCCAGGTGGCTTTTGGCCATGTCATCTTCGGTTTTTAATGGATTGATGCCATTGGCATCCTCGATGAACTTATTATCTTTGTTTCTAACGACCGCCATCCATTTCCCACTACCGGAATACCAGGCATTCAAAACTGTCTTCTTAGGCTGATCAGAAACGACTTCTTTAAGTCGATTAACATTGTTCACTACCATGTCAGCAAATTGCGCCGCCTTCTCCTGTTTACCCGTAAGAAGACCAACCAGTTTGACGTAGTCAACCGCCGCCAGATAGTCTATTTCTGCACCCAGGAAGATCGGCACGACTGGGATTCCTAAATCAGAAATCCTCCGATAACTTTCTGCGTGTTGCATATCTCCCATCACCATCAGCAAGGCATCAGGTTTTGCCACCAACAAGGGATCTAACATCGGTGGCATGTGCCAGCCATAACCAATCTGGGCAATTCGCCCTTCCTCTACACCCTGGCGTATGGAATCGTTGTAGCTTTTGCCACCACCCACAGCCACTAGCCTGTCATTGATCTCTAATGCTGTTAGCATGGCTTCTATCGATGTATAGTTTACGGCTATCCGCTGAAGCGGAGTACGCACGAGTGTGGCATTGGCCAGATCACCTTCTAGCGCTGGTGGTGTGATGTCTTTGGGGACAATCACGATACGAGCCGACTGACGCTCTCCTTCTGCTTCGCCACCCCAGGTGACAATAGCTGCACTCATATCAACGATGTGATAGCCGTCCCGTTGATATACTGTAAATGTATCCGTGTAGGGGAAATCAAGTTGTTGTGCAGACGCCAAATCTGGTTGTGAAACTGGAGAAGATGATTGCTCACATCCTGTGACGAGGAAGAATGTGAGTGATAGCACAACTAGACGCTCTAACACCCCACTCCGAATACTGTGACGCTTATTTATGTATGTCACAATGACGTTTCGCGATGCAGCCGAAGTAGTAACTATTGTATTCATGGTGATTATTCGAGATCATTTGTGTTCTTATTATGTTATAACATAACATAATAGTTATGCAGACCAAATACAACAACTCTGGCTCTTGGTAATAAAGTAAGATGTAACTGAAAATTACAGCCAGGCAACTGGCTGAGTACTCATTTCGAAAGCCTGCCGATTACTGCTTATTACGACTAACGCAATAACTTTTACTGCTTTATGGTTGCTAAGTATCGATAGACCGATTCAATTGGTCCCTGCTTGTAATACTTATTCCATAGCGAACTAAATACGATATGAACTGCCCACATAGCAATAACCAGAAGGAGCATGACGTCGTGATCGAGTTGGTCAAAGGGTAACAACTTAAGACTGTGGAAAATGACAAGGAGGACGAGTGACTGTAGTAGGTAATTTGTCAGGGCTAATCTTCCAACATCCTCGCATGTTTTCCTGAACCAGCCAGCCAGCTTATGCCAATATAAATGTACCAGGCTGAGTATAGATATTGACAGCATCGTACAGCCGGTACGGAAGGTTATGTTGTGTAAAGGCAGTTCCGTGGTGAAATTCAACCAGGGCCCAACGGTTGGATTCATTCCAATCCTGGCGAACACACCATAAATCACCAGCGGAATGCCGATGAGTGATGTGATTAATACTAGCTGACGATAGAACTGAGCAGGCCGCTCACCCTGTAAGATACCAAAGCGGAATAGTCCCATCCCGACTAACATTAATCCTAATGCATTCCAGATCCGAAAATAGGGTAAAGCCGTCCATTGGAGGAACTGATTTCGCCAGGCATTATACTCTAGTAAATCAAGGTAGCTTCCTGCATAGGCTTCAGATATCGTCATAGGTGAATCGCCATAATCAACCCACCATGAGAACAACAATGCTCGAATTGTGTTGTCATACACCTCCGGCCACTGTCCGAAAATCAAATTGACGCACTTAAACAGAATTCCCCAGATGATGAGTTGAACTGCTGAGCAGCGTTCAAACAGCAAAAGTAACAGGCCACAGATAGAATAAGTGATGAGAATATCGCCGGGCCAAAGTAGGTAAGCGTGTGCAACACCAAGCAGGAATAGGATGATCATTCGTTGCAGAAAATAGGATCTGAAATCTGAAAATGACACGTATTTATTTCTCAGAATCAAAAAACTCGCACCGAATAAAAAACAGAATAATGGGAGGAATCGCGAATCAAAGATTAGATACTGGACGATCCAGGCGGAGACACTTGTTAGGTCGGCTTCGATTACACGAGACATGCTATTTCCGACATGCCACGGCACATTGGCGACCAACATACCGAGAATTGCAATGCCTCTGAGGAAGTCTAATCGGTGTAATCGCAAAGGGAATCCTTTGTTACATCTTTGAATTTGTTTGGATTGTAAGTTAACTGATTGACCACATATAATGTTATATTGTAACAAATTCTATGCGATACCTATCGCTCTGCACATACAACAATAAATTGCTCGAGGAGACCATATGACACTCAGTAGAAAAAACATCCTGACCGTTTCAGGATTAGCCCTGACGACAATACTAATGAGTGGCTGTTCAAAACCAGAAGAAGAAGCTGCACAACAGGAAACGCAATCAACAGAGGTTGCTGAGGCAAAAGAATCTGTTGAGGCAACCAATCCTTTTTTTGAAACCTGGGATACACCCTTTGGTTCTCCGCCATTCGACAAGATTAAAACGGAACATTATTTACCCGCTTTCGAGGCCGCGATTGCAGAGCATCAGGCAGAAATTGCTGCAATTACCAACGAAGACATTGAGCCGACGTTTGAAAATACACTGGAAGCACTGGAGTTGGCTGGAAGTTCGCTAAGCCGTGTCAATCTTGTATTCTCTGACATCGCTCGTAGTGAATCTAATGAAGAGATACAGCAGTTACAGAGCGTCATCTCACCCATGTTGACTCGTAACAATGATCAGATACTACTGAATGCGGCATTATTCGAGCGCATCGCCAAAGTTCACGCCGAAAGGAATGACAAGGGACTCAATCCCGAGCAAGTTCGTCTGGTAGAGCGTACCTACAATGATTTTGTCCGGGCCGGTGCTAATCTGGAACCTGAACAGAGGGAAGAGTTGGCTGCCATTAATGAGCGCATCTCATCACTCACCACTTCTTTCGGTCAAAACCAGCTAAACGACACAACGGCTTTCATCATGGTCTTGGAAGAGACTGATCTAGATGGTTTACCGCAGTCATTACGAGAAGCCGCTGCGGCTCAGGCGGAGTTGAGAGATATGCCTGGCAAGTATGTCATTACGCTAAATCGCTCCAGTGTAGAGCCGTTTTTACAATATTCGACACGTCGAGACTTAAGAGAAAAAGCGTTTAATGGTTGGGCACTGAGAGGCGATAATGATAACCAATTTGACAATAAAGCCATCGTCGAGGAAATCGTTCAATTACGCGTAAAACGCGCCAAACTGCTGGGCTACAAACACCATTCGGATTATGTGCTTTCTAACACGATGGCAGAGACCCCAGAGGCAGCGATGAATCTACTACAAAAAGTCTGGGAACCAGCTCTGAAACAAGCTGAGAAAGAAAAAACATGGCTGAAAGAGCAAATGGCTGCCGATGGCGTTGATCATGAGTTGGCGGCGTGGGATTGGCGCTTTTATGCCGAAAAGGTTCGCAAAGAAAAATTCGACCTCGATCAGGGAGAGATTGCCCAATACTTTGAGCTAAATAACATGATCGAAGCCAAGTTCTATGTGGCCAATCAATTGTTCGGCCTAAGCTTCACAGAGCGCGATGATATACCGGTATACAATCCAGTTGTCAGAGTTTGGGAAGTCAAGGATGCCGCTGGCAATTCTATCGGTTTGTTCTTCGGCGACTACTACGCACGAGGCAGCAAACGTACCGGCGCTTGGATGACCTCATTCCGTGTGCAGCAGAAGCTTGCGGGCGATGTTAAACCAATCATCATTAACCATATGAACCTTAACAAGCCAGCTGAAGGTGAAGCCACACTGATGAGTTTTTCTGATGCAGTGACTACGTTCCATGAATTTGGTCATGCACTCCACGGATTACTGTCGAATGTAACCTACCCTACCCTGGCGGGTACCAACACTCCGCGCGATTGGGTCGAATTTCCAGCGCAGATTTACGAACACTTTATTGAACAGCCACAAATGTTAAAGCGCTTTGCTCGCCACTATAAGACGGGAGAGGAGATGCCCGATAAGCTGATCCAACGTATCAAGGATGCCAGCACCTTCAATCAGGGCTTCGCGACCGTTGAATACACCGCCTCGGCGTTTGTTGATATGGCCTACCATCAGATGACCGAAGTGCAGGATATCGATGTCAGGGCATTCGAGGACAAGGTGCTGACCGAGTTAAACAAGCCTGAAGAGATCATCATGCGCCACCGCAGTACGCATTTCGGTCATATCTTTTCCGGCGGGTATCACTCGGCCTACTATGCCTACATGTGGTCAGAAATTCTTGATGCAGATGGCTTCGATGCCTTCCTTGAAGCAAACGATATTTTCGATAAAGAAACAGCTGACAGGCTCTATAACTATGTATTTAGTCGCGGAGATTCTCTGAACTACCTCGATGCCTACACTGGATTCAGAGGTAGGGCCCCAACCACCGACGCTTTGCTTCGTAATCGTGGGTTTGCTCCAGAAGCTGATTAATTAATTGGAGAGACTAATGAAATATTCTGTTGTGACACTCTTGCTCTGTATGAGCACCATCGGGGTTACTGCCGTAGATAGCGATCACGACCACGATCATGGACATGACAAAAAGCGGTCTCATGATGCCCATGTCCACGGCAGTGGCACATTAAGCCTAGTCGCACTGGACGATCAGTTGATGATCGAGATGGAAATACCTGGTTTCGATATAGTTGGGTTTGAACATCAGCCATCGACAGATGACCAGAAAGAACAAATCAAAGCAGCGATTGAGTTCCTCAGCAAGTCTGATTTAAACATCAAGCTTCCTGAGGAGGCGCTCTGTAAAGCAGATGATATGGGTTCCGTTGAGACCGATCTTGATACTAATCATCATACAGATCACGACGAGCATCACGACGAGCATCACGGCTCCCATGCAGAGTTCCATATCGTTTATAACTACCGTTGCGAAGCAATGAATGAATTAGCCTATGTCGAGATTCTATCATTCGAACAATTTTCGAATATGGAAAAACTAAATGCACAAGCAGCTACCGAAATGGGTCAGTTTTCTGCGACAATAGCGCCAGGTTCTAAGCGATTTAACTTACAGTAAACCATGTCAAACCTATTATCGATTGAAAACCTGGTCTTCAGTTGGCCTGGTTCAGATAAGCCATTACTTGATATTGAGTCATTTCAAGTTAAGTCTGGCGAGCGCATTTTTCTTCAGGGCCCTAGTGGTAGCGGAAAGTCGACGCTTCTTAATCTGATTGGGGGAGTACTAACGCCGCAAAGCGGGACCGTTACCATTCTGGATACAGAATTAACACAATTATCACCTCTTGCGAGAGACCAGTTTCGCGGTGACCATATGGGTTTCATCTTCCAGATGTTCAATCTGTTGCCCTACTTCTCTGCGCTCGAGAATGTGGTCTTACCCTGTGAATTTTCTAGTCGCAAACACGCCAATGTTCTACAAAATGCAAAGTCGGTAACTGCTGAGGCGAATCGCTTATTGAAAGAGTTGCGACTTGATCCGGAAATGCTGAGTCAGAAGAACGTCACTCAGTTGAGTGTTGGGCAACAGCAACGCGTGGCAACGGCACGCGCATTAATGGGCCGCCCCGAACTCATCATTGCCGATGAACCAACCTCGGCGCTGGACTCGAATATCAGAAACAGCTTCATTAAATTACTGTTCGAAGAATGCGAGCAGTTTGGTACCACATTGATTTTTGTAAGCCATGATGAGGTACTTGGACAACACTTCGATCGCATCGTGTCCTTGAAAGAAATCAATCAGGCGACTCCTTCAGATCAGCAAGAGAAGGAGATCATCCTATGACGCTAATCAAAGTGGCCAGAAAGAGTCTGATGAATCGTAAAGCGACTACCTTGCTGACTATCCTATCTATTGCGCTGAGTGTTACCCTCCTGCTTGGTATTGAACGAATACAATCTGGTGCTAGAGCAAGTTTTGAATCGACCATCTCAGGGGTCGACCTCATCGCAGGAGCGCGAAGTGGGCCAGTCAATTTGCTACTCTATTCGGTATTCAGAATAGGCAATGCAACCAATAATATCTCCTATGAATCCTTTACGGAAATCAATAATCATGAGAACGTCGATTGGACTATCCCGATCTCACTAGGTGACTCTCACAAAGGTTACCGAGTCGTTGGAACCAATGAGAATTACTTCCTGCACTACCGCTATGCCGGTGATCAGAATCTGAAGTTCACGGCTGGTAATCCCTTCAATGAATTGTTTGATGTGGTGTTAGGCTCAGAGGTTGCAGCCGAGTTGAATTACTCAGTGGGCGACAAGATAACTTTGTCACATGGAGCCGATCGTGTGGCATTTCAGGATCATGCTAACAAGCCATTCACTGTGGTTGGCATTATGCAGCGCACGGGCACACCTGTTGATAAATCTGTCCACGTTTCCTTAGAGGCTATCGAAGCTTTACATATCGATTGGCAGCAAGGGGCTCCACCTAGACCTGGGCAGGAGATGTCTCAGGATGACGTGTTGAAGATGAATCTAGAGCCATCCGATGTCACCGCTGTTTTTGTTAAATTGAAGTCCAGGATGAAAATCTTCAATATCCAGAGGGAAATCAACGAGTATCCCGAGGAGGCCCTCATGGCCATCTTGCCTGGAGCAACACTCAGGGATCTCTGGTCGACCATCGGCTTTGCTGAAAAAACACTCTTTGTCGTAAGCCTATTGGTGTTTGTTGTCAGCCTGGTTGGCATGATCATCTCATTAGTAGCAACACTCAATGAACGTCGCCGTGAAATGGCCATCCTGCGCTCGATTGGTGCCAAACGCGGATTCGTATTTGCGGTATTGATTATCGAGGCCACTATTCTCACCTTATCTGGTATCATACTCGGGATCGTAACACTCTACTTAGGCTTGTTAGGCTTCAAGCCGGTATTGGAATCGACGATGGGGCTGACGCTTGGACTATTAAGTCCAACCGCGACGGACTTCATTTATATTGGTGCAATTCTATCGGGTGCTATTTTGGCCAGCGTCATTCCCGGATGGAGAGCCTATAAAAATTCATTGGCTGATGGTCTTGTCGTAAGAAGCTAGGAGAATTTGTGAAAGTAAAAATTATTATCGCTGTTATTGTCGTTATTCTTGGTGGTCTGGGAACCTATGGTTATCTCCACATGGGCTCGGCGACGACAGAAGAGACTCCTGACTCTGTTATTATGGACAGATTGGCCAATCCTGATCTGATACCTGAGTTGAGCTGGAACATGCTATATAAGTATGATTATCAGAATAACAAAGGACCCGATGACCTGATGGCAATGGACGGCCAGTTAGTCAAGATCCCGGGCTATATCGTTCCCCTTTCGAGTGATTATTCGAAACTGGAGGAGTTTCTGTTAGTTCCGGATGGGCAGTCTTGCATCCACGTGCCACCGCCACCGCCCAATTTAATTGTCACGGTGAATTTGCGTGAAGCCGTGCCAATGGATGAAGTCTATAATCCATCCTGGATCTATGGCATCTTCAAAGTAGAAGAGTCGTTCAGTGTCCACGGGGGCTCATCGTTTCGGCTTGATGGCGTAAAAGTCGAAGAGTTTGATCTCTACGGCTACTAGCGTTAACTCTGTTAATCAGCGAAATCGAGACTTAGTAGTAACCGCCTCTCACCTGAGCTGAGGGAAGGTGAACGATGCACTAACCCTGCACCCTCATTGTCTGTCCAATTTTCACCCTTGAGTAAGGCGACCTCACCGACGTTAAGTTGGTGAATGGAACTGTTGTTTGAATACAAACCAGATTCATCGTCTGTCATGCCTTTGCTGCCATGTCCCAACTTTGAGCGATCAACATATTCATGTGGTAACCATTCTGTACCAGGCCCATAGTAGCTAGTGACCATCCGGCATGGCACTTTATCGACATGGAATTTGGGACACATAGCCGAATTGAGAACTTTCAATCTCAGACCAACATTGGATAGCTCAAATAGGCAAGAAAACATATCCACTAATTCTTCAACATCATTCAGCAACGGCTGAAATTCAACGCTTCCTATCTCCTCCTGTAAAGCGAACTTAACCCGTTGTGGTGAAACCGACATGGCCGTATGAAAATCAGGATGTTTGAGCAAGAATTGTTTGATCGATATATCTAATTCAGAAGTTAACTCACGCTGCCATATTGACACATTGACGTCTTCATCATAAATATCTGCCAATATCGTTGCTTCGGCAGCACTTTTCGCCTGGCGAGTTTTGTATACAGGTTCTTTAGCTATAGCTTGTAACATCATTTTCTCTCAGTAATTACTTATTGCATTAACAATCGCATTCAATACGCCTGCAAAGCTGATAATTCCTAAAGTGCGCAACCGCAATAATCGTTGCCCCAGTTAGGGTTAGAGCTCTCTCTCCCATCTCTGATAGGCCGTCGTGACCAAGAATGGCAGTCATAATCAATACCAGCAGTCCAAGCATACCTAAGAGTCCAGTCGATAGACTCCTATGTTTCTTGCAGCCGATACCAAGTGAGATAAGCGTGATCGGTATCACTGCCCATAAGAGAATTTCATGAAATCGTTCAGCACCAAAAATACTCGCACCAAGCGCAGGAAATACTGCCAATAAAACTGGGAGTGAAAGGCAATGGATGGCGCAGATTGTCGAAGTCGACACTGCCACCTTATCCAGATAAGAGGTGAGCCTGAATGTACTAGCCAATACGGTAAACCATGATTACGAGATATGTTATAACATAACATTTTAAGCGGTGTATTGTCTATCCCATCCTGATTGTATTGCAGGCGATTGGTGTCTATTATTCATAGATCAATTGTGATTGATTTACCTATTAGGAGCATCTCATGTCTGTAATTGCACAAGAGTTTATTCATAACTGGCACGAAGCCGTTGAAAAGCGAAGTTTTGACAAAGTCGATGCCCTGCTTGCAGACGATATGACACTGACTTCTCCAGTTGCATATAGACCTTTTACCGATCGCACCTACATTATGAAAGTATTAGAAAATGTCGTCACAGTACTAACGGATTTTCGCTACACTCGCTCTACGGTGCTCAGTGATGGCGGCGTAATGATGATTTTCGAAGGTGAAATTGACGGCAAGACGATTGAAGGTATCGACCTGTTTGATTTGGATAGCGAGGGACGGGTAACCTCATTAAAAGTCATGCTAAGGCCATTCAAACTCTATACTAAATTCGCCTTTATCATGGCTGAACGACTGGGTGTAATGACCTTTAAAATGAAGATCCTCAAGTTACTGATCGGCTAGTCTCTACGCCCCTCTATGAATATTAGTGGCCGTAGCTCATCACACGGTGTAACAACCATCCAGTCTCTGTTTTTTTCCACACATGTAGGAAGCCAAACGTACCACAGTCATCCTTTCCATCCACCTCATGACAGAATGTGTGTTTACCAATCTGCATCGCCCCAAAATCTTTGATTGGATAGACCTCCAGACTCTCCAGCACGAGAGTTCTAACCAAACCAAGATTACGTTCACACAAGTTCCGTCCCGCCACTAAGTTAGACTCAAAATCGCCTAAACCAGCTGTATCATGATAAAACTCAAGCTCTTTGGAGAACATATTAGCCATCGTGTCTAAATCGCATTGGTTGAATGCAGTGAAAAACTGACTGTCGAGGAATAATATTTCATCATAAAGATTCGGTTCGTCGGCAGACGTATTAAACGCTGTTATCAGAAGAAACGGTATTAACATCAGCTTAGATGTGGTTATTTTCATCGTTCAAACTCCAAATAGTGTGTCACTTTAGCCAATAATTAGTGTGCTATGTCACGTATCCGTGTTTATTCATATACAAATAGAAAACTCAGCAAAATCTATTCCATTAATTGAATCAATGCCTCAACCATTACCAATTCTGATAAGGATGCGCTGAATTCGACTACGAACATTAGCATCACCCGTTAATCAGCCAAGTTAAAATATGAGTAATCCTGCTTGATTTGCAGTATGAAATAGCATGACTATCGCATCGGTTTTATTTGCTGTCCCATCCGGTATTTGTCACAATCATCGAATGAAAATTATTCTGCTGATATTGATCGTTCTCACGAAATCCGCCCTTCTCGCACAAGACGAAGCTGCCAACCAGAACCCGAGTAAGACTACAGGCAATCCCCATCAGCTACTCTTTGTATTACCGGAATCGATCCCCTATCACTATCTCGATGAGGACACTGGCCGAGTTGTTGGCACCCTGGTGGATCGATTTAACCACTTGATCACTAATGCAGGATTAGGCTCGCCTGACTATGCTATCTATTCCTGGAAGCGTGCACTTGCCGCTGCAAACTCGAGACCTGCCACTCTCATCATGCCGCTCAGCAGGACACCAGAACGAGAGGAGAAGTATCACTGGCTTGCACTGCTCAGAGAAACCCACTTCTCAATATTTTCACTGAATGAAGACGCGATCACACCGGAGCGAATTCAGCGTGAAGATATCACTATCTATTGTGAGAATGGGGGCATCCAATGCAGTATGCTCGAAGCCACGGGCGTACCTGGTGATCATATCCAACTTTTTGAGGGTATCTCTCACGATCGGGTGGTAGATCTAGCTGTATCGGGCAGGATTAAGTATTTCCTCGCTGAGCAGGATCTCGTCGAGGTAGGACTTAAAGAGCGCGGTCTAGATCAATCAACACTCAAGGTGGTGTATACCATTGACCGACCCGTGCAAGACTACCTAGCTATGGCGATAGATAATGAACCAACACTAGTAGATGCTTTAAAACGGGCCTTGTCTAAGCCATCAGATCGTTCAAGGCAGGAATGACGCACGCTGGTCAGCACTCAATCCTGCATGAAAGCAAATTCCATGCTGATTCATGAACACCGAGTCAGATGCATTGAGATGAATAGGCTGCCCATTATATGTCCCATTGTACCCACCGGCTTCTGACTGAATTACGGTCGTTGCGGCATAATCCCACAGGCAACCACCCCCCTCTTCCTGTTTCGGTTTCTTAATAAAAATACAAGGCGCACGTTCAATAGTTTCCAGCGCCTGCATCACAGCACCGCCCGGGCCATCGATAAAGGCTACATCCGTGTTGGAGACGGATATCAGCAATGGCTTATCGTTTTTAAATGCACCTCGTCCTTTACGAGCCCAGTACAAATTTTTATTAACAGGATCATAAACCACTCCCAAAATCGCTGTGCCATCAAAACTGACAAGAGCAATTGACGTACTATAGCCTGAACGATTTTGGGTATAGGGCAAGGTGCCATCCAATGGATCGACACACCAGAAATAATCGCGTTTAAATCGAGATTTATCATCAGCGCTTTCTTCGGTTAAAAGCCCCAATCCGTAGTCATCCAGAGTTGGTTCCAGTAAGTTCAGTATCGCTTGCTCGGCAAGTGCATCAACCTGTGTGACAATCCTTGAGGCGATGCTCGTGCCCCCCTCCTTCAGCTCTGCAGCTGCACTTCGTCCATCATAAGAGGCGATCACTGTGCCAGCTGCCAGTGCGGCCTCTTTTGCGACAGCCAATAAAGCATCAATTTGTTCTTGTGTCAGAGGCATGCTAGCGCCCTCTCCTTCATTGCTTTGGAATAAGCATTAATTTTCCAATGACCCGGTGACCAGCCCTGTAGGAATCGGTAAAAGTCACACCATGCAATCGGAAACAATGTGCGCCACTCCTGCTCAACGTCAGGCAAGTTCAGGTGACGGAAGTAAGTGTCCAAGCACTCATGTTCAAATTGCGCTAACTCATCCTCGGAAAAAATACTACTTAGGAAATAGGCAACATCCTTGATGCCGACACCGGCTCCGACATACTGAAAATCTACAGCGGCGGCCTCGCTCTCATCAAATAGAAAGTTGGCAAGCTTAGCATCCCCATGAACGATCGTCTGATAGTTCGCATCGTTGAGTTTCTTATCAATCAACGGCGCCGCCTGTTGTAATTGCTGGTCCGACAGTGCGGCTAATTCTTCCGGACGCGTATCCAGATGCCAATAGGTACCGATATGCCAGAGATGCTCATCACGATGCCCGATGTAATAACGATGAAAATTTGCCAACCAGCTCAGACAGGAGTTGATTTCATTCCAACCAATGTCATTCCTGATATCAAATCCAGATGCGGTGAGGTCCTCGAGTAAAATATACTCCTTACCATGGCTATTTCCGGTAGCGAGCGCTTTCGCCATTCGTGCACCAGACACCATTGGCTGTGTTGTGTACCAGTGCTGTTCAACTCGATAGGACTTTTTTTTCCGCTCATGTCCAATGTCCGAAGTCCAGCCTCTCGGGTGATCACGTTCACTGGGAAACATGATCAACTTTAAAATCACCGAGCCTCGATCGGTGGTCACGCGAGAGAGTTCCCCATAGCCACTCCAGAGGTTTTGAATGAGTTGAACATCCAGTATTTCCTGTGCCTGAAGTGTACGCAGAATTATATTCTCGAGGTCCTTATGCATTGGGCGATCCGGGTATCAACAGACTTGCAAAGGTATCACCTATAGTCGTCGATAGTAAGCAATCTTTGATTAATCCGTAACACATTGGTCTAACTGCTGACATGTTGCTACTATGTGATTACAAAAACCATCAGAGACCTAGCATGAAAATAATCACTCTATTCCTAGCCATACTGTGTACCGCCAGCCTGAGCGCCGAGAAACTGCAACTCGATTTTGTCATCTATGATCCACTCGGTGAATCAGGTAATCAGGAGATTACGATTAATGGGAGCAGTATTACTTCTTCATTGTATCAGACCTGGAATAATCGAGTCGTCGACTACAAGGAAACGACTGAGGTAAATGAAATGGGATACGTGAAATCATTCCAGGTCAAAGGTACTTCAGCATTCGGCGCCCAAATTGAAGAGGTGTTTCGTTGCGACGCCGGTGAGGCAAGCTGGAAGAGTACTGCTGAAACCGGCAGTGCCGCGTCTGACTGCCAAGCCTATTATCTACCACTAGACTCAGCGGGCGGTGCAACCATCCTGTTAAATAAAACTGCGGTCGACCAAGGGTCTGTCGAACTACTACCTTCTGGAACATTAACAGCCACCCGACTCAATGAGGTCGAACTCGTAGAAGGCGATAAGAAAGTCAAATTAGCACTCTATGCCTTCAGTGGCACGGGGTTCAATCCATCCTTCATCTGGGTTGATGAGAACGGGTTTCGCTTTGCAACCTACTGGTCTAGCGGAGGGTCGCTACGTAAAGGATGGGATCGGAAGCATCTGAAGACATTGGGTGAGGTCGAGGAAACGGCTGAGCAGCAATACTATGAGGATCTTGCTGCAAAACTCGCTATCCCCATCGAGTCGGAGCTATTACTCAAAAACGTCGCCATCGTGGATGTAAAAAAGGGTACCCGAACTGAAGGACGTGATGTTTTGATCGCCGACGGTAAGATTTCTGCGATTGGTAGTAACCTGAAATCTACTGAAGCCAGAATTATCGATGGCATGGGGCAGACGCTAATACCCGGCATGTGGGAAATGCATGGTCACCTGAGTATCGGCCAGGGGATTATGAATATCGCGGCGGGAGTAACTTCCGTCAGAGATATCGGAAATGAACATGAGAATATCATGCGCGTCGAGGGATTGTTTGAAGGAAACAAAGTGATCGGTCCGACCGTTTATCGCTCTGGTTTTATCGATAAACTGAGTCCGTTCGCCTCGAAATCGAGCAAGACTGCGAAGACGCTCGAAGAGGCACTGGAGCATGTCGACTGGTTTGCCGATCGCGGATATGGCCAGGTTAAACTATACAGTTCCATCGATCCGGAATGGGTTAAGCCGATGGCCGAACGTGCCCATGCCAGGGGTATGCGGATCAGTGGCCACATCCCTGCATTTATGACAGCAGAAGAGGCCGTTAAGGCAGGCTACGATGAAATCCAACACATGAACATGCTGTTCCTTAATTTCCTGGGCAAAGATATTGATACGCGCTCAAAGCTACGCTTCACCATACCGGGTACAGAAGGTGGCAAGCTGGATCTGAGCAGTCAGGAAGTTAAAGATTTTGTCGCCCTACTCAAGGAGAAAGGCACTGTCGTCGATCCCACCATCACCATCATTAATTATGCCTTCAATGCCAAAGCGGGCGTTAGCAATGTAGCATTCAACGATGTCGCAGATCACCTGCCACCGACAGTGCAACGCGGAATTCGTCAGGGCATGTTACGAATCGAAGAGGACGAACGTGATGCATACAGTGAGTCCGCTGCCAACATGAATCGGATGATCAAAGTCCTCCATGATGCCGGCGTACAGGTGATTCCAGGCACCGACTTCTATAACGGCATTGCCTATCATTCTGAGCTGAAGTCCTACGCTGCGGCCGGTATTTCAGAGGCAGACGTCCTTAGGCTGGCGACATTAGACGCCTCGCGTGTCGTTAAGGCTGAAAATGTTACCGGCTCGATTGAGGTGGGTAAGGCTGCGGACCTGGTACTCATCGATGGTAACCCGCTGGAAGATATGGCCCTGATTCGAAGGACAACGCTGGTGATTAAGGGGCAGCAGATGTATCAACCCGATCGATTATGGCAATCCATTGGCGTACAGCCGTTTGTGAAGTCTGTCGACCTGTAGGTAACATCATTTTAAGCAGTCTGACATAAATTGTTACATGTCGGGAGTAAGGTGAGTCGATAATAGATGACTAATCCAGTAACTGCTTAACAAGAATGAGACCTTTGTGATGAACAATACCTTGAAAATCTATTTCCTATTAGCTGCTTTAGTGAGCAGCTTATTATTCAGTTTCAACCCGCTATCAGCGGATGATGAGTTAAAACAACGGCTGCAGAATGTAGCCGCGTCATTCGAATCACTGAGACAGGAAATGAAGATCCCGGGTATGGCACTGGCAATTGTGAAAGATGACAAAGTCATCTTCTCCGAGGGCTTTGGTTATCGCGATGTGGATGGGAAAATCCCTGTCACACCTGATACTAACTTCGCCATTGGCTCAACTTCGAAAGCTTTCACAGCCGCCCTTATCGGTATGCTCAACGATGAAGGCAAGATGGATTTGGACAGTAAGATCACCGACTATATTGACTGGTATAAGCCCGATCTGAATGAGGAGACTGGAAATCTCACAATACGCGATATGTTATCGCATCGCAGCGGCATCTCCAGGAATGATATCTTGTGGGCCAGTGGTAAGGTTGATCGTGAGGCGATTCTGCGTGAATCGCTCGATGCTGAACCGCTGGATGGCTTTCGCCAACGATTCAATTACAACAATGTCTTGTTTCTGGCAGCTGGAATGGCATCGGCAAAGACTGCTGGCCTATCTGACTGGGACGCCTTGTTGGCTGAGCGCCTTCTAGGCCCATTGCAGATGGAATCCACTACGTCCATCAACAGCGAAGCGACAAACATGGCCAATGGATATCGCTGGGATAAACATGAGGAGTCGTACGTTCTTCTGGAGATGAAAAACCTTGATAATATCTCTCCGGCAGGAGGTATTAACTCGAACATCATCGACATGGCAAAGTGGCTTAAGTTTAATCTCAATAAAGGTCAGGTCGACGGCAAACGTCTTTTATCTGAAGCCCAATTCGAACAGATCTGGAGTCCTGCGATAGGCATATCCCAGGGGTTTGATTACGGTCTAGGTTGGTTTATCCGTGACTGGAAGGGAAAAAAAGTTTTAGAGCACGGTGGAAATATCCAGGGCTTTGCTGCTCAGGTCGGCTTGATGCCAGAAGAAAAACTCGGGTTTGTGTTGTTGACAAATACCTCAACCACGCCGCTACAACAAGGGTCTCTTGAAATTGTCTGGAACGGCTTGCTGGGAGAAGAAGAAACCGAAACTACAGCAGAGAAACCAGATGATTTTGCACAGAACACAGGCCGGTACATTGCTAATTTCGGCCCATTCAAAAATGCGATCTTTACTGTAAAGGTTAATGATGACGGTGATTTGGCTGTCGATGTACCGGGTCAGACACTCTATGCATTGAAACGACCTGATGAGTCCGGTAAGTGGTATTTCAAGATGACAGACACAATCGCAGTATCTTTCAGTGATCATCAAGATGGCCAGGCGATGCTATTAACCATGCACCAGAATGGTATGGATTTCGAGTCCCCTCGTGAGGGCTATGTTGTACCAGCTGAGGTGGACATCGCAGTTTTCGAGCCACTGCTTGGCGACTACAATCACCCGAATCTACCACGACCCATTAGAGCGCTTATACAGAATAACCGACTTGCTATCGATGTTCCGGGTGAGATGATCTATGAATTACGCCTACCCGATGACGACCAGCATAGGCAGTTTCGGATAAATGAAGCATTGAGTGCCAGATTCTCAACAGATGAGAGTGGCAATGGGGAAACAGTCAGTATCTATCGTGGTAAACAGAAGGCTTTGACTGCAGAGCGAGTCGAAGATGCTACTGAAGAAACACTGCCGAGCGTGGCAGAGATACTAAAGCTAATGCGAACCGAGCAGAAGATAGCCGCATTCAACGAGGCAGGACCCACTTCAGCTAGTGCAAAAGTATCGATGCTACAGGCTGGCGTTACTGGCACAGCAATCATGCACTATGAGGGCACTGACCGATTTGCCCAACATTTCGATTTCGGTGACTACGGCAAAATCTCTACCGTACTTAATGGCAATTTTGCGGCAACCAAAGGACTGGAACCCTACAACGAATTACAAGGAGAACTGCTGCTGCAGATGCAACATGAGCATCCACTGGCTGGTATTGACTGGTTGTCTTACTATGACAGCCTAAAAGTGAAAGAGAAGCGCAAGGTCGGTGGCGAGCGCATGGTATATCTGGTAGAAATCAAAAAGGAAGGCTTACCACCAGCTACAATCGCTGTCGACATTGAAACAGGCGATGTTATCAAGCGTCGGGGTGGCCTGATAGTACGAGATATTGGCACAATTCCGATAGAAATTACCTATAGTGACTTCCGTGAGCAAGGTGGCGTTCGTGTACCTTACAAGGTTAATCTTTTCAATCGTATGAGCGGCAACATGTTGTTGGAGTTTGAATCATTTAAAAGCAATCAGACTTTCTCAGCAGATGTATTTACCCTGAGCGAGGAGCCATATAAGTAGGCACCCGATTGTTGGCAATACTTTTAAACAAAACAATGATTGGAATTCACACTCAGCTCATATACCGTTAGGGTGTGAATTCCTCTACGAGTAAAAAACCAGTTAGCATCCGGCCGCTGACGATCGATATGAATCGGCGTGAATTTCTACAAGGATTGGCCACATCTTCTTCTGTGTTAGCCCTCTATGGCTGTGGCGGAGGGGGTGGATCAGGAGGCTCCAATCCGGTAACAGCACCTCAACCCCCATCCGCAGGAGATAGTCCAGGTCAGGTACTGGAGCGCGGTCGGCCCGTTCAGACAGTCGTTATCATCGGCGCTGGCATTGCTGGATTGGTAGCTGGCTATGAATTATCTCAGGTAGGTCATGAGGTGATCATATTAGAAGCCAGGGAAAGAAATGGTGGTCGAGTAAATACTTTTTTTTCACCATTTGGCGAAGGACAATTTACAGAAGCCGGCGCATCAAGAATTCCATCGAATCACAATTTAACACTGGATTATATTAATCACTTCGGGTTGACCCTCGAAACTTTCTATCCGACATCTTCTGATTTCTTCTTGTTAGGCAATAATCAGGTCCAGCGAATTGCCGCAGCACAATATAATAACCAACCTCCTTTCCCAGGCTCCGTGAATCGAAGCGCCTATCGAAAAATCGTTGGAGGAATGTCTGAACTGCCTAACGCCCTGGCAAATACACTCTCATCCAATATCATCTATTCTGCACCTGTCGTGCGAATTGAGCAGAATAGTATCAATGCGACCATAACGACTGCCTCAGATGATGTCTATGTTGCCGATAGGGTCCTATGTACGACGCCCATACCGGTGCTGGGAAACATTGACTTTGAGCCAGCGCTATCGAGCGCTAAGAGAACTGCGGCGGCTGGAGATTACGATTACACCGATTCAAATCGACTATACACTCAATTTTCTGAGCGATTCTGGTTAGATAACAACTTCAACGGTTGGGGCGATAGCAATCTTAATGAGGAAATTTGGCAACCCACCTGGAATCAGTCAGGTAGTGGTGGCATTCTGCAATCTTATCTAAGGGGCACTACAGCAGAAGTATTTGATTCACTCAGTACGGATCAACAAATCGCATCGGTCCATAATCGCTGGCGTCAGGTATTTCCTAATCTGGATAACTTTATCCTGACGAGTCATGTGTTTTCCTGGCAAGATGAAATCTGGACTGGTTCTGCCTACGCCTCACCCACGTCGGCACAACAGACGACATTAAAAGCAGCGCTCAGTGAAATTGAGGGACGCATTCACTTCGCAGGTGAACACGCATCAAACTTTGAAGGTTGGATTCAGGGAGCATTGGAATCAGGTATCCGAGCCGCTAGGGAAATTAATCAAGCAGCCTAACTCCTATCGCCTTATAGATAGGGGCAGCACCAATCAACGGTCCTGCCGAACGGCTTCAATCCGATAAATTTCCTGCCACTGGCCATCAGACTGCTGTTGTGACAGTTTCCAGGAAAATTGATTCGGCTGGATATCATAAAACGTAATTTCAGATTCCGCACCGGCATAAAAGCCACTCATGATGAGTTCACTGCTAGATTCTTTCGCCGTGAACATTGTGATTTGTGGTCCCTGGTTTGAAGTCCAGGCCATCTCCCATTGCTCTTTAGCGGGGTTATAAATTCGTAGATTGGTGCCATATTGTCTCTCTGTGGCAGGTTCTGGCGCATCGAGGGGTGGCGATATCCAGTCATCTTGAATGGCATGACCGTTTAGTATTGGATAAAAATGCCAACTGGCACCCGCCCCGGCTTGCCACTTTCCATCTGCCGTCAGAAATGTATCTGATATTCGCCAGTGTCCAATCAACTGACTCACGATACTCTGCCTCAGTTGCTCAGATAATTTGCCACCAGATTCTGAATGAATATCAACAGATTGTGAACCTGAGTTGTTACTAAGTGCACCCACCTCATGTTCGGATAGCAATGAGATGAACACGAGAGTCAATATACCCAATACAAGGTAGTCGTTAAGGTGTTTCATTCTTGCCCTCTAGTTTGAAGTAGTACCCATTGAACCATGGATACCAGGTTTTACCCCCGTCGATCGACTCTTCGAAATATTGTTGTACGACACCATTCTCTAATGGCGTCCAGGTGCCCTTAAAATCTCGAATGGCTGGCTGTTGCTGTGGTGCTGCATAATGAATTTTTCCGACCAGATGCATGACTTCTTTGCCATCCACGCTCACTAACCCACCGGTATAGTCAATAACCGCACCATTACTTACCCATCGTTGAACCCATTGATTCAGGATCGGATTAAAGTAATTCATACTAAACCCAGTCCCCCCACTCGCACTTTTCCACGATTCCCTAATAAGGCAACCTTGTTCCGTCAGAGTAATGGAGTTATGTCCGACTGGCGGGGCAGACTGCTGTAAATCGGTATAGACCGCCCATTCGCCTAACCAGAAATCAAACTCACGGTATGAGTCATTGTGCATACAGGGTCGAAGATTTTTATCCACCAGCTTTGTCAACTGTTCAAATCGAGCATCATCTCGATAGGCTGACCATATTTCTCGGCTGGTCAATTCATTCAAGTTGCTATAGCCAGCTTTAGCCGCTGCCGTCAGGGTAGTCCACATCGAGTCGGTATCATTCAGTAACGCCAAGATTTGCGCCTGCTGGTATAACACAAAAGGAGCAGGGATCTGACGAGCATCCTTTAGTTGATTATTTGCTAGTTGCGCTTTGTCCCCCTGCTGCAGATTGATATAGGATTGTGCTAACCGAAACCAGGCTTGTTCGTTACCCGGTTGGTGTTCGACAACCTGTTGGTATTTATCTGCGGCATCTGCCCATTGCTGAGCAACATAGGACTGATTTGCTTGCTGCGAAATCTGTTCAGCTGTTAGTTTTCCTGAACTCGTTTCATTGGCCTGTGTTATTGCAGGTATGAATATCAATAGGATAAGTAGGTTCCGAATGGAACCAGCATGTATTGGTTTCATGGAGGCGCCTCAATGACTGATTAACCTAATAAAGATGACTGATTCAGGCGCTCAAGACTATCAAAAAATTGCTCGATTTTCAGGAGTCTTCAAATTGCTCCTGCCAACGCCGTGGGCTGATCCCAAATGTGGCTTTAAAACAAGCGCTCATATGACTGTGACTACTAAAGCCAAATTCAAGTGCCAACTGGGTTAAGTCTTTGACGTTTTGATGCAGCTTTAACGATAACTGATGTAGTCGACATCTGGTACGATAATGATTAATTCCAATACCCGATACCTGCTTGAACACTCTGGACAGGTGATAGGGTGAGGTGTGATGCATATGTGCTAACTCGGCGAGCGTCAGATTACTATGCAACTGGTGCTGGAGTGAGGCCTTCACTGCTTCAACCAGTCTTACGTGTTTTGATTGGGCTTGAGCCGTGATGTTATCGGTATTGATTTGATGATTAAACAATGTCTGAAAAATACCCATCACCGTGTTTTCTATCACAGCTTGATTTAATTTCTGGTGATTGAGGAGATCATGAATTAGCGCGACCTGTACTACAAATACACTGGCTGGACAGACTCTGTATTGATATGCAAACTCTAGACGGCTTTGACCAAAGACTTGCGATAGTGCTGTGCGATCAAGGCGGATCCAATGACAGCGATCGCCCTTCTGCGAAATCGCATATCGACGATAGGATTGCCCCTCATTATAAAAGTTAACCAGGGTTGGATCGGCGACGAATGGCTGAGAGTCCTCATGCTCAATCCAGATCGTTGTCTTAGGAAACACGACGATCGGAGAATCAACATAACCCGGCTGATCAAAATCAGGGTCATCAGGGGTAATGGTAAATTCTCCCACTTCCACCCGATCCGATTTAAACAGTATTCGTTCAGCCATGATGTATATTATCCCATGGATTGAAGATTGAACAATTATCTATGTCAGGTAGTGAAACTAAAATATCTTGAGCAACTACAATTGTTACAATCTGTTAAGGCAGTTTGTTGGTCGATTCGATTAATGTTATTTATTCTTTGGTCGCTTTAACACCTCCTGTCGAGCGCAGCAGGGAAAGGTTTTCAATATGAATGTATATATTGCCGTACTGTTAATCATCGTAACGAATGGACTAGTTGCTGAGGATGCCGGCATCAATCGCACTTTCGTTGACGCAGAATTCACATCCTACGTTCCTGAATTCGAACCATTAGCGAAAGGCTCTCATTCGACTCAGGTATTGGTCGATCGATTCCACAATACCATCTACTCCGTTCCGGATACCGAGAATGGCACTCAACTAATGCAGGATATGATGCGTAAGGACGGCTTTGTTTTAACATCAGCAACCACCCCATTGCATGAAAATTTACACGGAATTGATATCGTCATTATCCATGGACTACCCAACAAAAAAATTGAGTTGCCTAACGGCGGTACCTACTGGAAAAGCCCAGTTTCTGAAGAAGATCTCGACGCGCTCGTGAAATTTATAGACAATGGCGGAGGCTTGTTTTTAACCCTAAGCCACTGGCCTGGTGGTAGCGGAGCCTTGCCAATACTCGAAGCACTAAACGTTAAATTCAGAGACGGTTATGTGTGGAGTAAAGAATACCCCAGCTATACGGATCCTGAACACGGGATATGCTCCCATTACTTTGGCATGTCAGAACAAGACAACACACTGAACCCTAGTCACCCTGTCGTACAGGGGCCATTAGTCGTAAACAAAGTTGATTATCTCTGCGGAGCCGCGGTCTTTAGAAATCCTGAAGACGTTATTCTACCCTTTCCATCAAATTCGATTAATTATTCACCGAATGATATGGCAAGTGAGACGTCTGATCAGTATGCCGGCATGATAGGTTTTACGTTCGGAAAAGGAAAGGTCGTTATCGCGACGGATCAAGGATTATTCAGAAACTTCATCTTCACATTCAGCGACGGAAAGTCCCAGTCAAAAGTGCCTGTGACATTATCGCCGACGAATGATAATGCAAATCTATTTGTCAACATGATGCGTTGGCTGTCTGCACACATTCCCTAACTCGATCAGATAAACGATATCACACCCACAATAACGATGACCTTCCTTATTGCGATTGCACGCCCTGTAGATGTGATAACAGTATTTAATGAGGCTGTGTCAGTAGCACCCAATGTTCTCCATCATTCTGCCACCCTTCTTTAACCATCTTTCGACGCGCCTGTTCGATATAACCCGAACGTTGATAAAGTCGCATAGCACCCTTATTGGCATCGGATACGATAATACTCTGTCCTTCACATCCTGCTTCCTTCGCCAGTCCGCTAACCAGACTAAGTAATGCTGTGCCATAACCCAATCCACGCGCTTCCGGGATAGTTGCCAATACATTGACATACCAGGTAGAGGGCGCCAGATCTTCCAACTGCTGTAATGGCACGAACATGGGCGGCATGGAGTCGTAGACAGCCGGATCTGGATTCGATGGTAAAGCATATCCCAACAATCCAGCAACTACCTTGCCATCTTGTTCACACAAAATACTATTGCGGTAGCTAAAGCTTCCTTCTTCACGGCAGGCTCGCTCGCGTCCAATAGCCCATGGGTCCTGCCCAGCTTCGGCCATCTGTGACCAGAGGTAGAGAGGAAGTCCTTCTCCTGCATAATTGATTAGTTCGGTCAGCATTGCCGCATCTTCTTTGGTGGCATGACGAAATGATTGCTGTACTGTGTTAGTTCGTCTGACTGCCCCCATCATGAGACCGCTCCGTTTATGCTTTCTGAAACCTGTCTAGGTGGATGCGATACATCTTTGAATGTCAGCATGTCGGTTATTCGCGTTGATGCGCCATCATAAAATCCTGCTTCCGTACGATAGTATTTTGGATTTCTAAACGTTCCAAAAACAATATCGAAGATAGGCATGTCGGCATAGTTGTACCTATGTAAGCCTCTACCATGATGCATCGAATGACTTTCTGGTCGTTGAATAAAATAACCTATCCACGAAGGTGTTCGCACATTCGCATGCTGGAAAATTGCCATGAACATGGTTGCGAATAAAAACAGGGTGACCGCTTCAGGGCTTAAACTGACGATTAGGGTCAATGCCAGACTGCCCAAGAAAGTAAATCCGATCATATCCAATGGGCTGAAATAAAAGGCTCCAAATGTATCGATCCGCTCGGCACTGTGATGCATCTGATGAAATGTATGCCATAGGCTATCATTGGCATGCATACTTCGATGCCAGAGATAGAGTAAGGCGTTGTATACGAATAGACCGACGACTAATCCATAGACTGCTCCTAGATGACTTAAATCCATTAACTGATATGGCGCGATCAGAGGGTCCCAGAACAGCGGCAAATATGATGACAAATAGAAAAACACAACGAATGAACCGAGCGCACGCGGCACCCAGCCACGAATTTTAGGTAATTGACGCGCAGGTGCAATCGCTTCCCAAAGCATCATGGCACCATATAAACCCAATACCGCAAGGGATACTGGATCAAGTAAAATCTCGAGTGGTGTTGGCATAATTTCCTCCTGTAAATTGATAATAATGTGTAAAAAAATACCGACTAGTTAGTTGGTTGTATGCTAGGCTTGTGGGTAGGGAAATTCTAGTGAACTGTCGGTGCTTTTTTGAAAAAATCTTATTTAATTCATTTATATCAATTACTTAGGGATGAGCCGCATGCTAAATCAACCGCACATCAGGTAACTAAATTTAAAAAACTATACGGTAGGTAAAGTAATTATGCCCATGAAAGGCGAACAAACTCGAGAAACCATCCTCTCACATGCAGAAGCACTGATACTCACGAACGGATATTCCGGCACATCAATTGATGAAATCATTAATCAATCGGGGATTACTAAGGGGGGATTTTTTTATCACTTCGATGGCAAAAATGATCTCGCCAAACATCTCATGCTTCGGTACCTGGAACAGGATGCCATTTTCTTCAATGGCCTGTTCGATAGGGCACGGGATCTGACGGATGATCCACTACAACAAATGTTGATCTTCGTGAAACTTCTTGCGGAGAGTATGGAAGCATTGCCTGAAACTCACCCTGGTTGTCTTGTTGCATCGTTCACATACGAATGTAATCAGGTTGATGAGGAAGTATCACGACTGACCGCTGAGGGCCTGGTATCATGGCGAGATCTTTTTACCGATCAGCTTGTCCAGGTGTGTGAAAAATATGCGATGAATGCTGATGTGACTATAGACGATATTGCGGACATGCTGACTTCGATCATTGAAGGCGGAATTATCATGTCACGGGCATTGGATGACAAACACATACTACCCAAACAAATACTATTATTCAGAAACTATCTCAGCCTCCTATTCAGCGCCAAATAATCACACTCTGATGCTAATACTTCGGTCATGGTTAACACAGTAGACAGTGGAATAGTGACAGGTGAGTTCATCTTAAAATGTGATCCTGATGATGAATGCCCTATCACTTGAGTTAGTCTTAGACTATCTCAAGCGTCTCGGGGTCTCTGAAGAAATATACCGCCAGCAAAATCAACGCTACCGGGAATAATAGTAACGTCAACATCGCAAACAAGACGGTCGCTTGTAACAGGCATATCACGAGCAGTAAGATGGCAAATGCTTTTAACAAGGGTTCTGCCAGGTCGGAGAGTGTCAAAATAACAATACTCAATCCTACCCCAGCGATGATAAATATAATTAGTGAAGCGACTGCTAGGACGACCGAACTTGAAACAATGGTGTTTATAGTCGACGAAGACAAAGATCCCTGCATGACTGCCAGGAATACATCAGCAAGGACAGTCACATGAAACAAGACAACAGAGCCGATGATTACATATAACAGAACTTTAGCCGCATGTGATGGAAGCCTTTCTTTGAAGATCTGCGCCAGGCTATAGTAAATGTAAATTTCCAGTGCACCGATTAACAGGAACAGGGCATCTAACAAGGAAAGATCCAACATGTCGGCACGAAGACTATCCATGAAATCTGTTCCATTAGCACCGATGACTAAAGCAAAAGTCCAGTAGAGCGGGAACAATAAAGCTAAAGCGATTGCAGCGATACCTGGTTTAACGTGATTAGTCGTCATTCAAGACCTCCTGATTACTGAACATTCTCTTCATACGCCAATAGATCACCCGGCTGACAGTTCAGGGCTTTACAGATGGCTTCGAGAGTACTGAATCGAATTGCCTTGACCTTGCCATTTTTTAACAGCGAAAGGTTTGTCATCGAAACACCAATATTCTGTGACAGTTCAGTCAATGACATTTTGTTTTTCGCTAGCTCAATATCTAGATTTATGCGTATATTCATAACGAGCAGGATAGACTGCAATTTTACGTATGTCAATTATTATTTTACGTTTATCATAAAATAATTAATGTTGCGCATAATATTCAGAAATTGTCGATTACCGTTACACCAACGCTAGTGAAGGCATCCATTCGTGGTAGTTCAGTCACTGCATCCTGTAGACAAATAGTTCTACCAATGAGCAGCTCAGGGGCTAACATACCTGACTGTATACCATTGAACATCTCAGCGTAGCGATGGGCCTGCATACCATGAGAACCGACGATCTCTAGTTCATTGGCGATCACTGCCGCCATCGGAATGTGAGGGTTTGACTGATCGCCGGCCATTAAACCCACCTGCACATGCCTTCCACGCTTGGCCAGGCAATTGATCGAATTGACACAGGTTTCGCGGCTACCCAATGCATCGATTGATAACGCAACACCTCCACCAGTCAACTCTTTTATCAATTCAGAAACAGAATCATTTTTTCGTGCGTTGATTACGACATCTGCTCCTAACGATTGCGCAAATTTTAGTTTGTCATCATCGATATCTACTGCAACTAGCCGTGCACCATAGGCCGATGCAATCATAATTGCCGACAAGCCTACGCCACCACAACCGTGCACCACGACCCACTGGCCGGATGCTACCCTGCCTTGATCAACGACGGCACGAAATGAGGTTACGAATCGGCAACCCAAGCTCGCAGCGGTCACAAAGTCCATGCTCTCTGGTAACCTGACTAGGTTTGTATCTGCGTAGTCAATGGCAACGAATTCTGCAAAAGATCCCCAATGAGTGAAGCCTGGCTGAAATTGCTGATCGCATACTTGTTGATTACCCGATTGACACTGTCCACAAACACCACACCCTCCTACGAATGGCACGGTGACCCTGT
The DNA here is from genome assembly GCA_965250035.1 of Enterobacterales bacterium. Classification (GTDB taxonomy): domain Bacteria; phylum Pseudomonadota; class Gammaproteobacteria; order Enterobacterales; genus CAXRAF01. Next base: position 2,314,048 of record OZ252282.1, read on the forward strand.
CGCCAGTGGTCCAGTGCTTGACACCGGAGCCCAAGGCAACAATCGTTCCGGCCAGTTCGTGGCCCGGCACATGAGGAAGTCGGATGTCCGGATCATGCCCCATCCAACCATGCCAGTCGCTGCGGCATAACCCGGTCGCCTCGACTTTCAGTACCACGCCGTCAGGAGGTGGGACAGGATCAGCGACATTCTCGATTCGAATGGGGCCTTCAAATTCCGTGTATAACGCGGCTCTCATGGCGACTCCGATGTACTTTCTTATAGGATTGATTGCTTAACTTAGCATGTATTTCTGCTTCATGTTATTACGATTTCTATTAATGATCCTGATGGACTATCATGCAGTATATCTATATTGAATCAAGATTCTGGAAGCCACAGTGAAATATGTAAAACTCGGTAGTAGTCAACTACAGGTATCCGAAGTATGCCTGGGCACCATGACCTGGGGATGCCAAAATACGCAGCAAGAGGGATTCGAGCAAATTGATTTCGCACTCGATAAGGGTATCAATTTTATTGATACCGCTGAACTATATGCAGTACCTCCTACAGCAGACACCTACGGTGCAACAGAAATCATCATCGGGAACTGGTTAGCAAAAAACCCAAACCGTAGGGAAGATATTATACTGGCGTCAAAAATCGCTGGCAGTGGTTTGCCATGGATCCGAGGCGGCTCGCCGATTAGCGGAGCTACGGTTAAGGCAGCACTGGATGACTCGCTGCAACGCCTACAGACAGATTATATTGACCTATATCAGTTGCATTGGCCGAATCGCTCGGGGCCACACTTTGGCGGTCATTGGCCACAAATGGTTAACTACGACTCGATGGATGTCGATCAGGAACAGGCTGAGCATCTCGATATTCTGATGGCCCTCGATGACTGTGTAAAGGCCGGTAAGATCCGCTACTGCGGTTTGTCCGATGACACACCATGGGGTATCCACGAGTATCTACGCCTGGCAAAGGAACACCAACTACCGAAAATGGTCTCGATTCAAAACGAGTTTAACCTTCTGCACCTGCTGCCGGACTCACCTCACTTAATCGAGACCTGCAAATTGAATGATGTTGCCTATCTACCATGGTCGCCACTCGCTGGCGGTGCGCTGACCGGCAAATACCGAAATGGTGCCATGCCGGATGGGAGCCGCTGGAGCATCAGTCAGCGAAATGGACTATTTCGCAATACCACACAATCTGCGGCAGCAATTGATGCCTATCATCAGATTGCCAGCCGACATAATATTTCTCTGGCACAGATGGCGCTGGCATATGTTTATCAGTTTCACGGCGTGACCTCTACCATCATAGGTGCCACTAACCTAGAACAACTGAACGAGAACATCGCTGCGTATGAACTGGTCTTAAATGAGGAGATCCTGCACGAAATTACAGAGGTCTTTAAGCAATACCCAGTCCCATTTTGATGCGTTACTACAGTCCCAGCATCCACTGAATGACGTTCTTAGCGATAAATCCAAAGATACCGAAAGCGAGCACGAAGAATAGGATAAAAGTACCAAACCGACCTGCACCTGATTTTTTCGCTAGATCGTAAATGATGAATAACATGAATCCTATGAGGAATGTGAGGCCAAATGTCAGGCCAAAATCAGCAATCTGCTGTTCTGATATGAGTCCGGTATTCATTTAGTCAGCCAGAGGACGCAACGGTAACATGTCTGCATCAACCACATTGCGATAGACATGCCATGAGGCATGACCCAGTAGTGGGTAAAGAAAGATAAAGCCCAGCATACCTGTGATGAATGACAAACCAGTGACAACCATGATGATGACAGCCCACCAGAACATGGTGACAGGGTTATCACCAACCGCCTTGATGCTCGTCAGGATCGCCACCTCCATCGTGACATCACGCTCCATCAGCAATGGGAGAGACACGACGGTTATTGAGAATGCCAGCGCAGAGCCTAGCCCACCGAGTATCGTCCATAGCAAGAAATTGAGATCGTTTTGGGTGAGCACATAACGCAAGAAATCGACGGGTGTACTGATGGTCACCTCAATGAAAAACTTAAACATTATGATTGAGAAGATGACCCATGCCGTGGCTGCAATGATTAACAGCAGGCCGAGTTTAAACACGCATCGACTACTATGCCTCCAGGCATTAATCGCATCCCGTAAGTTAGCTGACTTACCTCGCTCAAGCCGCCTACTAAGCGCATATAGGCCAGTAGCCAGAATAGGTCCAATCAAAACGAATCCGGACACGGCTCCTGGCAGAAGGTACCAGTAAAATGGGGTCAATAGGAGAATCAAGAGACTGAATAGTGTCACTATTATGCCGTGTAACACACTTGGTAACCCGGCGCGACGAAAGTCAGACCAACCTGATGCCAACCACTGTAACGGGGCTCGTGGAGTAACCTGTCGAATGATGGGTGAACTTGACTCTTTGGTATGCCGGCTCAAGGTCGCTCCTATTCAGGGTAATTTCTGATTGAATAAGACTTCATAGCATATTTTGTAAATGGCTGTATTATCGATGCTAACCGCTAATAAATCACTCTTATAGCCATGGGCTTTGGTCACGACACTGCCGGTACTGTCATCTGATAATGGCCATGCAATACCAAATTTGAAGGACACTCCATTGGCATCAGGAGCTGTGACGAATGGCGCTGTTCCCGGTCCTGACACACCGTCTATAGGCCCACCTGTTTCACTGACAAGGGGTAACACCTCGACATCTTTCGGCACGACATGATTCGCCCAGACAGACGGATGACCAGCGTCACTATCAGCACCGACTATCAACAACGTATCCTTGACAGCTCTTTGTTCCATGAACTTCATGGTTGTCGCTATGGCGCTGTCGGTTCGTTGCATGGCTTTAACCATACCCGATGCATTGGCACTGTTACTAAAATTATCTGTTCCCTCTTCCTCAGCTACCAGGAAAAACTGCTGTTCAGGGTCATTCGATAAGATTCGCAGAGCGACATCAACCATTTGCGCGAACGTCGGTTGTCCTGGATTGTAGAGGGGCAAGCCTGATTTAAGCAGGCTTTCTTCCGACTTGGCGTTGTAGGTATCTTTTGCAGCAAATATACCAATGACTTTCTCAACATCTGATGGCAGTGCGACTAATTGCTCGACTGTATAAATAACAGTGTAGCCAGCGGCTTCAGCCTCGGTGAGTAGATTTCTTCCGTCGGTTCTTCTTCCCTCCTGGCCATGAAAACCAATCGTTCCCTTAGGTATTGTGTATATTTCACCTCCGGAGAACATCAAATCGGCACCGCTGTTGAGGACTTTCTCAGCGATTTCGGTTCGATTAGCACGTGACTCAACGCTTGCCAGATATACCCCACTACCCGGTTCAGCAATATGGCCGGTATTAATCACCCCTACACGAATATCCGCATGCATGGCTTCTTGCATTATGCTCATCGGCTTACCCGATAGAGCAGTTAGCGGTTGTTTCAGATCCATGCCGTAGGAGTCAAAGTGAACTTTCTTGCCATAGGCATGGACCGTTGCTCCGGCATGTGACGTTGTCACCAGGCTGTCCTTCTGGTGCGGACGATAAGCGGCGAGCCGCTCCATCTTATCCCAATGTGTCATGCCATCAGGCCCGACGGTCAACAGTCGTAATATGTTCCAGTGTCCAAGTCCAGTTCCATCCGGATGCAGAAACACCACATTGCCAGTCTTCGGTTGAATTGGGTCAACGGTTTTAGCGCCATATGTCGCCATTGCCAGTAAAATAAAGATTAATAATAGATACTTGCCCATAACATCGCTTCGATTCGTTTTAACTAATGTGGCTCACAATATACTACCGCCGCCACACGCAAATTGGTATTAGATTGATATATACTGGTATTAGGTTACATAGGTGCTACATGACTAATACTAACAATAAACCGCTCACGCTCGCCATTGATGTAGGGGGCTCCAAGATAAAAATGCTGGTACTCGATTCATCTGGCACACCCGTCACCGAGCGGACGCGATGTGAAACACCCAGACCCGCTGTCCCTGCAGCGATTCTCAAAGCCATCGAATCACAGCTAGATGCGCATGGACAATTTGATCGCATATCAGTCGGATTCCCAGGCGTAGTGATGGATGGCGTTACGATGAATGCGGCCAATTTGCACCCTGATTGGCAGGGTTACAACCTCGCCAAGGCTGTCCGGGATATGGCTTTTGTTCCTGTCAGAGTCGCCAATGATGCCGATATTCAAGGATATGGTGTCATACAAGGATCGGGAGTAGAGTTGGTGATCACTCTCGGTACCGGATTCGGATCCTCGTTATTCGTTGATGGCAAACTGGTACCGAATCTCGAGTTGGGACATCATAATTTCGAGAAAGGACACACCTATGAAGAACGCCTCGGTCAGGCAGGGCGTAAAGCTTGCGGCAATGATGTATGGCGGAAACGGCTCATCCGGGCGTTGCGTCAACTAGACGAACTGTTTAATCCAACCAGGATCTATATTGGCGGCGGTAATGCCAAGAAGATAAAGACTAACCTCCCGGAAAAGATCATGCTCACCGAAAATATTGCCGGAATATTAGGTGGTATCAGGTTATGGAGCCAGGACAGCTGACGGTTGTGCGGGAATGCGTTTGTCCATGATCATGAACCATACCGGTGGGACGAGCGCAAGCAGAACCATGGCTGGATAACCAAAGGGTAACACGGGCGCATCGGCATGATTATCCAATACCTGATATTTTTTACTCGCCAGATAATGATGGTCTGAATGGCGCGTTAACTCATACAACACGATTCGACCAAACTGATAATTAGCATTCCAGGAATGGCAAGGCCTCACTCGCTCATAGCGACCAGAATCGAGTCGTTTGCGTTGCAGACCATAGTGTTCCAAATAATTTATCGTTTCCAACAGTAAAACACCAACCAGACCAGATAATAATGCAACCACTAATCCCGTCCATGAAGAGATAAAGTAAACAATGGTCAGATAGGCAGCCTGTAGCAACAGAAACTGTAGCATTTGATTCTGATAATTCCAGAAGGATAGCTTCCTCTTATTCAATCGCTCGGCCTCAAGTCGCCATGCGCTCCTGAAACTGCCAACGATTGATTTCAGCCAAAAGCTGAATAGCCATTCACCTTTCTGTGCCGTAGCGGGATCTTTTTCAGTCGCGACAAAGCGGTGATGGCCGCGATTATGCTCAATGAAAAAATGCATATAGAGTGCTGGTAACAACAATATTTTTGCCAGCCGTTGCTCGTACTTTTCCTTTCGATGTCCCAGTTCATGGGCCACATTAATGCCACATGTACCAATCACGATACCCACGGACAGGATATTGCCGATCATAGCCTGCAAAGTCATCTCTATGGCTTGTAATTGAAATAGGAACAGTGCGACTACACCAAACACTATTGGAAGATTAAGATAAAGTAGCCAGTCGAAGATGCGCCTGTTTAACAGCTGCTCACGCTGCTCCTGGCTCACGTTGTCAGTATTCACTGGACTGATCTGATCGAGTAGAGGGATCATGACAAACGAAAAGATCACCGCGCTCCATGCCAGAACCCCTCCATACCATAACCCAATCGCAGCCAGGACTGGATTGATGTAGGCAGCAAGGTATTTTAAATCACGCATCGGCTTGGACTCATCTAATCAAATATGACCCTGATTACTTCCGGGCTACGTATTGGGCAACTTTACTGGTGATATGCCAGCTTTCACCATCATATAAGAGGTTCAGATAATCGACATATCCATGCTCGCCATTTTCACCCCAGGTGAATTCAACGGTGGCATTGGCTGCGTTGGCGGTCCTTAGCATGTTAGTGACCTTAATATCGGCTTGCCACTGGTTTCCGGTATTAATCATTTTGGCAAACTCATCCCGGCTATATTCCTTTAGCTCTGATTTTTCATTGTAATACTTAATCGTAGCGGTCTCATCGAACGCCATTATCAGATGCTCACCGGAGCCAGTTTTCACGGCGGTCATATATGATTCAACGGCCTGCTCGGGAGTCGAAAAATCATGAGCCATCGTAACTGAGGTGATCAAAAACAGTGCGAAAGAGAGGATAATTTTATACATGGTAAACTCAGGTTCCGATAAAAAGTGTTCCGAGAATAACCCTAAAGACCCCGACCTGCAACACTGCTGTAATCGCAGTAAACAACTATCGCTAGCGAAAATACCCCCATCCTATGGCAATTCAACTACTATGTTTCTAAAATTTAACTAAACTCTAAGAATTACTTTAAATTAAATTGACGAGCAAAATAACGTTGCAAATATCAGGTTTCAAACGTTCGGATGTGTTTCTCCTAATACTGGCACTGTTCAGCCTAGGCTTATATTTATGGCAACAGTTTGGTATGAACCTCCGTTTGCAGATTGATCCTGTCGCGAATACACCCTTCTTGTTTGATGATAATGATTATGGTGGCACCTCTATCAGTAATCTTACATTGGAGGATGGCTATATCGAGTTTAGCTGCGACACCAAGCCGACTACATTTACCTTCCCTTTCTGTTCAGTAAATATCCCGTTATACCCGGCAGGAGCTGAAGCCAGTTTTAATATTTCCGACTACGATGAAATCAAAATAGCGTTGGAATTCAGTAGCGAGTTGAGAGATACCGTACTCGTCTACCTTCAAAACGATGAAACAGGCTTCGATGGTAACCAGGTCATTCGCGCCAACATGTCAATCCTTACCCCGGAAAATGAATATAAAGAATATCGACTGCCGCTAGATGATTTCTTTCTGCCCTCCTGGTGGGTGTTCGATCATCTTGGTAGAGTGCCGGACTTTGAGCCTAAATTTGATAACGTACGACGCATACAAATATCGACTGGTGATAGCCGCATACCACGAACGATAATGATGCGTATCCATTCGATCGAACTCACGGGCAAATGGATCAATGATGATGAGCTATTCACCCTACTGGTGGCCATTTGGTCAATTTATGTCTTAGTCGTCATTGCATTTAAAGTCGCTGGTTTATCTAAGTCGCGACAGGAAGCTGCGGATAAAGCACAGGAATTAAAAGATCTCAACGAAGCGCTCGAGCAGGCCGCTAACGCCAAGGACATGTTTCTTGCCAACATGAGTCACGAAATCAGAACCCCCATGAATGGAATCTACGGTTCGCTTCAGTTATTGACGCAACGAGATCATAATCCGGAAGATCAGGAATTGATTGATCGGGCGATTACATCTACAAGAACGCTACTAACTATTGTTAATGACATCCTGGACTTCTCCAAGATAGAGGCTAACAAATTACAACTTGAGTCCACTCCCTTTAGCCTGAAAAATACTATCGATTCTATCGTGTCTGATTTTCAACCGGCTGCTAGTGAGAAAGGCCTCACCCTGAATTGCGAATACGACGATAATTTGTGGGATAATTGGGAAGGAGATCCTGTCAGAATCAAGCAAGTATTGCTAAATTTGATGTCTAACGCCATAAAATTTACGCAGCAGGGCTCTGTTAAGCTCAGCGTGGTCACCAGCCCTCACAAGAATTCTCAATCAATGAATGACGTCCTGCTGACTGTGACAGACACAGGAATAGGCATGTCCGATAACGCGATTGCTAAGTTATTTAGTCGCTTTGAGCAAGCGGATAACTCAACGACACGTAAATATGGTGGCACTGGATTAGGCATGTCGATCACCTATTCCTTGGTTGAGCTCATGAATGGGACGATTAATGTCGAGAGCGTGCCCAATGAGGGGAGTAGTTTTACGGTAAAACTACCCTTGCATCGCAGTAAAGTTAAGCCACAGGATATCGATAGCAATCAGGACATCAGATCCCCGATTATCTCAGATTCGCGTATTCTCATTGCTGAGGATAATCCAGTGAATATGGTGCTGCTAAAGAAGATGCTAGCTGACAGTCAGGCCACCATTTATGAGGCGCATAATGGTGCAGAAGCGATAGAACTGTGCCGGATGTATCAGCCGGATCTCATTTTTATGGATATCCAAATGCCGATCATGGATGGTAAAGATGCCTGTATGAAACTTAAGTCGGAAGGCTTTCAATCACCCATCATCGCCTTTACCGCCAATGTCCTTGAACACGAGGTCGCAGAATACAGTATGGCAGGATTTGATGGCCATCTTGCAAAGCCCGTTGAGATAAATAAACTCTATGCGTTGCTAGAAGATTTTCTGACGAACCTAAAATGAAGTCCTAATCTGCGTAGCCACTTCCAATCGCACTAAACGGCAGCTCAAGCTCGAGCTCGGGAACTTGAATACCTACCCAGGCGGGAAAGGTATTACTGTTTGGACCGGGAAATACTGAATATTCATCAGCATATGGATAATTTGCAATTGCCTGTTCCATTTTCGGAATGAGTCGTTCTGCCTTCGCTCCGGATATAAATAGGATTTTCTCCGGCTTGGCACCATACCAGTATCGATCAGGTGTCTTGGTCGTGAATACCCGGAGTGCCGATCGGCCACTTCTTACCCGCCAACCAACGACCTCATACACGGTGTATTCCTCTGCATTTCGTGGCTTGACGGCTATCCAGGTATGCACTGCAAACCAACCACGCCAACTAAACGCATCTGCAGCATAAAACTCAATGACTGCATCAGGATATTCCTGAGGGTTTACGGCCAATCCTGCTGGTTCACGACTCGCCGTACGCCAATCACTATTGGCACAGGCAGTTAATATCAAACTACTGAAAATAATAATAAATATTTTGAATTTCATCACGACAACATACGACCAGATTAAAGAATGGACACCGCTACAACTAGATTATACATCACACAACCTCACTAATTATGAAACCATTATCAAGCCAAAAACCATACACACGACAAATATCTGACATTCAGTAGATGACAATGAATAGAATTTAATGGATAATGCCGCCCTTTTTTTACAACAACCCACTCACTTTGGGCAATGATCTATCGAGTATCAATTGTAAGAGTTTATGAAGTATTTACTGTTTATCCTACTGATTACGTTTTCAACATCTGTCAGCGCCACCACACATAAAAGAAATCAAGAAGATCACAAGACCGTCTATATGACATCGGATGGCTGGTGTCCCTTTACCTGCCTGCATACAGATAAAAACAAAGGGTTGTTCTATGATGTGGCGACCGCTGCGTTTGCGCAATCGGGATATCAAACGGTTTACGTTTCTTCGAGTTGGGATAGAGCGATACATAATGTAAAAACTGGTAAGTTTGATATATTGCTTGGGGCCAATACGACACAACAAAAAGACTTCCTGCTCAACACCGACTTTTTCGTTCCAGATAGGACGGCATTTGCTGTATTAAAAAACAGTGATATCAAAATTCATAAAGGAGAGGACTTGAATGCCTATCGAATAGGTAAAGTTCAGGGCTATAGCTATGACATCACAGGTGTCTGGGAGGTATTCATACAGAACAACCCCAATACCACTGACATCGCTTCTAGTGCTGGTGAAAAACACCTACTAGACCTAGTCGCGCGACAACGAATCGAGGTCGCCGTCTTGAATCATGATGTCGCATCTCACTACATGAAAGTTAATCAGCTGTTAACGAATATCCATCTTATTCAAACCGATATGTCGAGTGATTTATATGTCGGCTTCTTTCCTTCTGAGCGCGGTGAATTATTACGCGAGTTGTTTGCAAAAGGCTTTAAAGCAGTGGTAGAAAAGGATTTGTTAAAGCCGATCTATGACAAGTATCAGATCGAGATGCCTGATTTCAATTAACGGCGAGGCTCTGAATTAGTCGCATCCATTCTAACGCGTAACTTATCCATCAATCGGTTTAGTTTGCTGATTTCTGAGTTACTCAAAGGCTGAAACAAATCATCGATCCAGTGTTCATGATCCGCGGCAAGCGATTGAAACAGCCGTAATCCTGCCGGCAGCATAGTTACAATACTCACCCGCCTATCATCAGGCTTATTAGCTCTTTGTATCAGGCCATCAGACTCCATCCTATCTAGCAGGCGCGTAATATTCCCTTTCGAGGCGAGCAGCATCGCAGAGAGTTCACTCGTCGATGCGGTGTGATTCTCACAACGTGCGAGATTCGCCAACACATCGAAGCGTGACATACTACTGCCATGCACACTCACAAAGTGGCTATTCATCCGACTCTCGATTCGCTTGGCAGTTTTCAATAATTGCAACCAGGCTCGCAGTGAGTTTTTACTGTGTTGTTGCTGAGAGTTATTCATCTGGGATTACTGCCGTCGTTTCAATCTCAACTTTGGCCTGTTCTTCCATCAGCGCAGAAACTTCAACCATTGCCATCACCGGGAAGTTTTTCCCGATGAGCGCTCGGTATACTGCGCCAATCTCAGCTAAATTATCCAGGTATTCTTGCCGCTCTGTAATGTACCAGGTCATTCGAACAATATGTTGAGGACCCGCGTTTGCAGCATTAAGCACAGCGATTGTATTCCTGAGTGTTTGTTCAACTTGCGCGACAAAATCCTGAGATTGAAACTGCTCATTCTCATCCCAGCCAATCTGGCCAGCGATGAAGAGCATCTTACCCTGCGCGATGATGCCGTTAGAGTAGCCTTTAGGTCTTGGCCAGCCAGGGGGTTGGATTATTTTCATTGTTCACTGACCTCAGTTAATAACTGGCGTGCGATGACTAGTTTCTGAACTTCTGAGGCTCCCTCATAAATCCGTAATGCACGAATCTCGCGGTAGAGCTGTTCTACGATAGACCCTCGGGTAACACCTAGTCCTCCAAAGAGTTGTACGGCTTTGTCAATGACCGTCTGGGCAGATTCGGTTGCATGTAATTTCGCCATTGCAGCTTCTCTGGTTACCCGTTCGGCTCCCGAATCCTTTGTCCATGCCGAGCGATAAATTAGTAATGCACTGGCATCAATATCCAACGCCATCTCCGCGAGTTGACTCTGGGCAATGGGCAATTCAGCCATTGCAGCACCAAATAATTCTCGCTGTGTCGCACGTTGCAATGCTTCGCTTAACGCATGCCGGGCAAATCCAAGTGCTGCGGCACCGACCGTGGTGCGGAATACATCGAGTGTTGCCATCGCGATCTTGAACCCCTCATTCTCAATGCCAATCCTTGCATCTGAAGATACCTCGCAATCCTTAAAACACAGTCGCGCCAGAGGATGAGGAGCAATGACCTCAATGCGTTCCGCAATCTCAAGGCCAGGATTATCAGCATCGATTATGAAGGCACTCAAACCACGCGCACCTGTGTCAGCAGTGCGAGCAAAGACGACATAAAAGTCGGCAATCCCACCATTGGAAATATAGGTTTTTTCCCCGTTGATTAGATAGCCCGAATCGGTTCTATTGGCGGTTGTTGAAATTGCAGCAACATCGGAGCCTGCATCGGGTTCGGTTAATGCGAAGGCCGCAATACTATTGCCTGCTGCAACGTCATTCAGGTACTGCTGTTGTGACTCAGAACCAAACAAACTAATCGCTCCAGTGCCAAGTCCTTGCATCGCGAATGCAAAATCGGCAATTCCGGAATGTCGTGCAAGAATTTCACGAATCAAGCATAGCGTCCTGACATCAAGTTGCTCACCTGCGAAACGATTAGCCACAGAATGTCTCAACCAGCCATCATTACCTAGCATTTTCACCATGTTACGGCAGGCAGCGTCAATCGTTGCCTGATCATGAGCTTCTGGCTCATTGACATGCAAATCCGCCCACGCATCGAGGGAACTCGCAATCGCCCTGTGCTGTTCTGTAAAAAATGGCCAATTCAAATATGAGGTGTCGATATGTCCACTCATTAGTCACCCTTGAACTCAGGTTTTTGTTTTGCAACGAATGCCTCATAGGCCCGTTTAAAATCGTGTGTTTGCATACAGACGGCCTGGGCTTTGGCTTCTGCATCAATGGCTTCATCAATCGTCATGTGCCATTCTTCGTGTAACATTTTCTTAGTCATACTATGGGCAAATGTCGGTCCACTACGCAAGCGGCCGGCTAGTTGCCGTGCTATGTCGTCTAATTCCTCAGATGGCACGATCTGATTGTAAAATCCCCATCGCTCACCTTCCACTGCAGTCATTGTTCGACCAGTAAATAGCAACTCTGAGGCTCTGCCCTGTCCGATGATACGGGGTAAAATCGCGCAGGCTCCCATGTCACAGCCAGCCAGCCCGACTCGTGTGAATAAAAAGGCCGTCTTACAATCAGGGGTTCCGAGTCTAAGATCCGCAGACATGGCCAATATTGCCCCTGCTCCAGCACATACCCCGTCCACGGCAGCAACGATAGGCTGAGGGCAATGACGCATGGCTTTGACTAAATCCCCGGTCATCTGAGTAAATTCCAGCAACTGGTCTGGGTCCATTTCAACCAATGGTCCGATTATGTCATGCACATCGCCACCGGAGCAGAAATTACCCTCTGCACCGGTAATTATAATGATCTTAACCTGGGCATTGTGTTTGAGTGCCCGGAAGGTATCCCGCAGTTCAGCGTAGGACTGGAAGGTTAACGGATTCTTCTTCTGAGGAATATTTAATGTGATGGTCGCAATGCCATCATCATAGGACCACAAGAAATGCTGTGGCTCAAAATCATGTGGGTCAGTCAGTTGCACAATGTGTTTCCTGAGTACATAGGTTGCAAATACTTTACATGTAAATTAACATAACGTAATATATTTTACATGTAAAGTAATATCGGGTTCCAAGCATGAAAATTGTCTGCATTGGTGGTGGTCCTTCGGGTCTGTATCTGGCTATTTCTATGAAACTCAGAAACCCAGAACACCATATCGAGGTGTATGAACGCAACAAGCCTGGTGATACCTTCGGCTGGGGCGTAGTGTTCTCTGATCAGACGATGGAAAACCTTGAGGCAAACGATCCCATCAGTGCCAGTGCGATGGCCGATGAGCTAATCCACTGGGACTATATTGACGTCACGATCCGAAATCAGACGGAACGTTCCGGTGGCCATGGGTTTATTGGCATCGGCCGCAAACGAATGCTACAGATACTCTCAGACAGAGCATCTGAGTTGGGTGTAGTGCAATATTACTCCTCTGAAATAGAACTCAATGAATTAAGTCAGTTCAGCGATGCCGATCTGATCGTGGCGGCCGACGGCCTGAATTCCAAAATCCGTAACAACGATTTAGAATCCTTTGACTGTGATATTGAGATGCGTCCCAATAAGTTTGTCTGGCTAGGCACCCGCAAACGATTCGATGATGCATTTACCTTTATCTTTGAAGAGACCCAGCATGGCTGGGTGTGGGCACACTGCTACCAGTTTGACAAGGAACTGTCGACTTTCATAGTGGAATGCGGGCCTGAAACGTATGATGCATTTGGTTTTGAGCATATGAGTCATGAACAAAGTGCAGAAACCTGTCGAAAGTTGTTCGAACAGCATCTGGATGGTGAGACATTACTTACAAATTCCAGCCATATTCGTGGCTCAGCCTGGATAAATTTCCCTCGAGTACTTTGTCATAACTGGGTAAAGGATAATGTCGTGCTAATTGGCGATGCGGCACATACGGCGCATTTCTCCATCGGGTCCGGTACCAAGTTAGGCTTTGAGGATGCGATCAGTCTGGCAAAACATCTGAACAGCGGCTTATCGGTTTCTAAGTCACTTGCCGCTTATCAGGATGAACGCGAGCTTGAGGCACTCAAGTTACAGAGTGCCGCACGAAATTCCATGAGCTGGTTCGAGGACATTGAACGTTATCTGGATTATGATTTAAAGCAGTTTACCTATGCCCTTCTGACCCGCAGTCAGCGAGTGAGCCATGAGAATTTGCGCCTCAGAGACCAACAGTGGTTAGAGAGTATTGAAGCGGATTTTGCTTACAAGGCTGGCGGAGAGGCAAAACCCATTCCGCCCATGTTCACCTCTTATTCGCTGCGTGATCTGGTGTTAAAAAACCGTATCGTCGTTTCTCCCATGTCCATGTACAGTTCACGTGATGGACTGGTTGATGATTGGCATTTGGTGCATTACGGCGCATTGGCAAGAGGGGGCGCCGCGCTCATTTACACCGAGATGACGAATATCAATGAGCAGGGAAAAATTACGCCCGGTTGCGCAGGCATCTGGAAAGATGAACATGCATTGGCCTGGCGACGAATCGTCGATTTTGTACATACCTATACTGATGCAAAAATGTGTATCCAGTTAGGGCATTCTGGGCCCAAGGGAGCAACTAAAATTCCCTGGCACGCATCTCAATCAGACGAACCTCTGGAAGAAAATTCCTGGGAAATTATCGGTCCGTCTGAAACGCCATTCTCTGAAATCAATCAGGTCCCTCGCGCGATGCACCGCGCAGATATGGATCAGATTTTAAACGACTTTGTTGCAGCAACGAGACGCGCCGAACAGGCTGGATTTGATATGCTTGAATTGCATTTTGCCCATGGCTATCTTATCTCTGCCTTTATTACTCCCGTCCTGAATAAGCGTACCGATGAATATGGTGGCTCACTCGAGAATCGACTCAGGTTCCCACTGGAAGTTTTTCATGCCGTGCGAAAACAATGGCCTGCAGAGAAACCGATATCTATCCGTATTTCGTCCAATGACTGGGTGGGTGATCTTGGGATCACTCCCCAGGAGTCGGTACTGATAGCCAAGGCCTTCAAACAGGCCGGTGTTGATATCATTGATGTCTCAGCTGGACAGACCGCAGTCGCTGGGAAGCCGGTGTACGGTCGTATGTTTCAAACACCCTTCTCCGATCGGATCCGCAATGAGGCAGATATACCAACCATGGCTGTGGGCAATATCTTCGAAGTCGATCATGTGAATAGTATTTTAGTATCTGGGCGTGCCGACCTTTGCTGTCTGGCCAGGCCACATTTAATGGATCCAAACTGGACACTCAGGGCAGCGGCGCAACAGCATTATCGTGGCACCGCAGTAAAGATCCCGGAACAGTATGAAGCAGGATTTGATCAACTGGAGCGTAACCTGCAACGCGCAGCGGAAATGGCAATCAATGCATAGTATGACCACAATAAAAGACAAACATGTCCTGATTACTGGCGCGGGTGGCGGGATCGGTTCGGCGATTGCTCGCAAGCTGAGCGAGCATGGCCTAAAACTCAGCCTACTAGGCAGAGATCGGTCGAAACTGAAGGCCTTAGCAGCAGAACTACCTAACTCACTCATTGTTTGCGCTGATGTAACGGATGAAGCAGCCATTAAGTCGGCCTTGAGCGAGGCTAGAAAATCATTCGGTCCAATCGAGATACTCGTTAACAATGCGGGCGCTGCCAGAAGTTATCCCTATCTCAAGCAGACCACAGAAAATTGGCGTGAGATTATGGCTGTTAATCTGGATGGCGTGCATTATTGTACCCAAGCTGCTCTACCTGACATGTTGCAACAGGGTTGGGGGCGTGTGATAAATATCGCGAGCATTGCAGCCCTTGGTGGTGCAGCCTACGTGTCGGCCTATGCCTCAGCCAAGCATGCGGTGCTTGGATTGACGCGTTCATTGGCGCTGGAGTTCGCCAGCAAGAACATCACTGTGAATGCCGTTTGTCCCGGCTATACCGACACCGAAATGGTGCAGTCGGCCATCGCCAATATCATGAATGTGACAGGACGCAGTCAAGCCGAAGCCCATCATGAATTAGTCAAAAACAATCCTCAAAAACGGCTAATCCAGCCCGAAGAAATCGCACATGCTGTCGACTGGTTATGCCAACCCAATGCTTGCGGCGTCACTGGCCAGGCAATCACTGTGGCCGGTGGAGAGGTGATGTGATGACGGTAACATTCCCAGAGCAGTTCAATCTGGCAGACTATTTTCTCTATGATCGGATTGCTGAAGGGCACGGGTCAAAAGATGCCGTTCTTTATGGTAATAGGACGTGGACTTATGAAGACATCGTAGCAAGAAGCCAATATCTTGCTAACTATTTACAGACTAACGGCCTACAGCCGGAACAACGTCTTTACGTTGTTCTGCCAGACACTCCTCCTTTTATCTGGTCTATTTTTGCTACCTGGACTGCGGGTGCTGTATTGACCATGGGCAATCCTGATGCACCGACTGATGAACTGAATTATGTACTGGATTACATCAAAGCATCGACGCTCATCACCACACCTGCCGTCGCAGAAAGACTCGCGAATGGACTATCAACAAATCCACACCTTAAGACGATATTGCTGGTTCCTGAAACCGCAACTGGCGATGATCCTGAGCAGGATGTAGCGACACCTGACAGCCTGGATGACTGTAATTGCAATGTAGTCTCCCTGACATCTGCCATCTCTATGGGTGAAAGAACACCCAGCGCTAGGCCCATCGTTTATCGTGATGATATGGCTTGTTGGCTCTTTACCTCTGGCTCTACCGGAAGTCCAAAGGCTGCTATGCACTGTCATCGCGATTTCGCTTTCAATACCGAGGTTTATGCCAAGCAAACCATTGGCTACCGTTCAGATGAATTAACCTTGAGTGTGCCCAGATTATTTTTTGGTTATGCCACGGGAACCAATTTATTCTTCCCGTTTGCGGTTGGTGCAACCACCGCATTATTCTCCGAACGTCCAACCACCGACGCACTCGCCGATGCCATTACAATGTATCAGCCCACGATGTTAACCAATGTACCTACCATGCTTGGGAAATTATTGACCGAACGACCCGATGTAGATTTGGGTTGTCTGCGTTTTCAACTCTCAGCTGGAGAAGCCCTGCCTCCGACGCTACTGGAGAAATTTACCGAGCAATTTGGAACCGACATCTACGATGGCATTGGATCCGCTGAGATGTTTCATATTTACTGTACAAATCGGCCGGGAGATATCAAACCCGGCTCTCTCGGCAAAGTCGTGGAAGGCTACGAATTAAAAATACTTCCCACCGATGCCAAAGGCCCAGGCGCTGAGCCATGTCCAGCCAATGAAACGGGGGTGTTGTGGGTTAAGGGTGATAGTGTTGCCTTGGGTTATTATCAGAACAGAGATAAGAGCTGGGGTACCTTCCATGGCCACTGGTGCAGAACCGGTGACCTGTTTCGTATGGATGAGTCGGGTTATCTCTGGTTCCGAGGCCGTTCGGATGATTTGTTCAAGGTAAATGGGCGTTGGATTGCACCTCAGGAAATAGAGGAGTGTCTGTTACAACATCCAGCGGTAGCAGCCTGTGTTGTCATTCCTTTTCAGCTCGATGGACTAACCAAACCGAAAGCCATTGTCGTTCTTAAGTCAGATTTTCGGGAGCAGGATCTTACTGAAGAGTTACAGCTGCATGTCCAGAATCTGAAAGCGATGTATAAGTGGCCGCGTCAGATAGAATTTGTTGCTGACATACCGAAGAACGACCGTGGTAAGATTGATCGCAAACACCTCATCGCAACCATGGCATAGCAGACGATAATGACAGACTATTCACTGACTTCTGTGACAACAGAACAACTAGGCAAAGCAATTGCCGACCCGAAGCCCGTCGTCGTTCTCCTTCCAGTGGGTTCCGTTGAACCGCACGGCCCCCATCTTGGCCTCCTGACGGACTGTATTATCTCGGAAGCTTGTGCCGAACCAGCCGCCGCTCAGCTAAGCGAATACTATACTGTCTACATCGCTCCGACCGTTCCCTATGGCGTAACGGACTATGCGAGCGGATTCAAGGGTGCTATTTCTATTCCAGAGCAAACACTAGTGGATTATCTTGCGGCTGTGGTTACAGGATTCTTAAGGGATGGGGTAGACCATGTCTGTCTCATCAACAACCATTTGGAACCCGATCATTACACGGCAATTCTCAAGGCGGCAGACCGATTCGCCCAAGGGCAATGCTCAGTGGCTTGTCCACTGCAACGACGTTGGGCACGTACACTGTCGGATGAATTCAAACGGGGCGAATGTCATGCTGGCCAGTACGAGACTGCGATTATAATGGCTGCACGATCGGAGGGTGTGAATAGTGAGATTCAACATCGCCTGCCAGAGGTACCCATTAGCCTGTCAGACAAGATTAATGAGGGTGTAAACACTTTCACACAGATGGGTATGAATCAAGCCTATGCTGGTGCCCCCGCCGCGGCTACTGCAGAAGAAGGAGATGGGCTAATTGAAAAATTAGCGACTATGGTCGTCACCGAAGTAAGGGAGGCATTGGCAAAATGATGTTAGATGTTAACGCAGCCAATAAGCTATGTGAGAATACGTTGATGCCTCACTTGGGTATCGAATTCACTCAGTGTGAAACGGAACGGGTAGAGGCAACCATGGTGGTAACGCAGAACCATACTCAGCCGATGGGACTCCTGCATGGAGGTGCCACACTGGCATTAGCAGAATCTGTCGGCTCTGTCGCCAGTGCGATGCTGGTAGGCACAGAGGCGTTTGCCGTCGTGGGTCTAAACATGTCTGCGAATCATATAAAATCTGCCGTCGTTGGGGAGACTGTCACGGCAGTAGCCACAGTGGTGCATCAAGGCCGCTCGACCCATGTCTGGAACATCGACATCCATAATGAGGATAATCAGCTGATAAGCAGTTGTCGGTTGACGAATTTCATAAAACCCCTATCCTGAGAACGACTCGTCACTTCGAACTGTTATAATTGTGCTAAGGTACCTGCATCATCTCTGGATGCTATTGATATGAAATCGCCACTTGTCTTGATAATGCTCTTTTTGCTTCTGCTATGGCAGCATTCTGCTGTGTCCGCTCAGGAACTTGTTCTGTTTGGTACACAGGAAAATGATTACAAGTCGCAACTGTTGAATCTGGCACTCAGCAAAGTACCCGATGCTGATTATCGAATCTCATATTTCATTGGCGACCTGCCAAAAATCAGGGCATTTGAACGTATGGAACAACGCCAGGGAATCGATATTATCTTTGGTGGAACGACCCATGATAGAGAGGCGGATTATCGCGCCATTCGCTTTCCTTTACTAAAGGGGCTGAATGGCTGGCGCGTCCCTCTAGTGCATAAGGATCGTACTGAGATATTCGAAAACATCAGTAGTCTGGAGCAATTTAAACAATTAAAGCCCGGCTTGTACCATGACTGGAGCGACACGATGGTCATGGAGCAAAACAATATACAGGTCGTTAAGGCGACCAATTACAGCGCCCTATACAAAATGCTGGATAAGCAACGTTTTGACTATTTTCCTCGCTCAGTACTCGAGGTTGATGGGGACTATCAGGAGTTCAAACACTTCGATATCCAGATTCATCCTAAGGTATTGATTTATTACCCTACCGCCTATTATTTTTTTGTTGCACAACGCGACGAAGCACTGGCCGCCAAAATCGAACTCGGATTAAATCGGGCCTATGAAGATGGCAGCCTAGATACGTTATACATGCAGTTCTTTGGCGATATCATCGCCAAATATGCAGCACATAAGCCGATGGTGATCAGACTACAAAACCATCTCTTGCCGGCCACGGCACCGCTTGAACGACCCGAGTTATGGATTGATTTGGAATCCTTTCCTTAGCGTTTGCCGGTCATTTCTTTCACCTAAACGACAAGCAATTGACTGTCCGTTCCCTTGGGCATAGTATGATATTCACATCGCATATAGGGGAGAATAATAATGGACCGTCGTAGGTTTATAACAACATCTCTGAGTGCGGGGATAGCAGCGTCACTACCTGGAAGTCATCTCTTAGCTCAAACAGTTTTACACTCACCCACCAAAATACCGGGCGACATCGATGCGCTCACCGGTGATGGTGCCGAAGTCACACTCAAACAGGCCGCCTTACAGGAACTCAGTGATAGCCTGAAAGGCAAATTATTATTACCTGATAGCAAGGCCTATGATGAAGCACGATGGCTTCTCAGTGCTAGACACGACAAATACCCAGCCTTTATTGTGCAACCCACGGGTGCTGCCGATGTGCAAAATGCTGTGCAATTCGCCGAAGAAAACTCTCTATTATTAGCGGTTCGCTGTGGCGCTCATGCGCCTGCAGGTACAGGTAGTTGTGATAAGGGAATGCAAATTGACCTGTCGCAAATGCGTAATGCCCGTGTCGATCCGTTCAGTAAAACGGCACGCGTGGCAGGCGGCAGCTTGCTTGGTGAACTGGACCACGAATCCATGTCGCACGGACTGGTTACCACGGCAGGCACTGTTTCTCATACAGGGGTCGGCGGACTGACTCTGGGTGGCGGTTTTGGTCGCTTACAACGACGATTTGGGTTGACCATTGATAACGTGCTTGAAATGGATATCGTAACACCGGATGGTAAGTTACGACGAGTGTCAGCACAAAATGAACCAGATCTGTATTGGGCCTTACGTGGCGGCGGGGGTAACTTCGGTGTGGTTACGTCCTTCCTGTTCCAGTTACATGAGATGCAAAGGACAGTCATTCGAGGATATATGTCGTTCCCACTTGCTGAAGCGAAGCAGGTTTTACGCTTCTTCGCTGACTATATTGAAACCATTCCTGATGAGTTGGGACTGGGCACTGGTTTTGGTGGACGGATTGGTCAAGACCCCTCCGTGTATCTATCATTTGTTTGGTGCGGGGAAGCCAAGGCGTTTGAACCCTATCTGGCACAGATGCGCAAAGCGGGAACAGTGGTCAATGAGGCAGCTGGACCAATGGATTATGTCGCGGTCCAGCGCTCCGGTGATATCGTCGATACGCGAACCTTTTCTGGCCATGTAAAATCTGGATTCTTCACAGAGATGTCTGATAAGTATATCGATAATCTGGTCGATAATTTCCAGGTAAACCCGGCACGCTCAACTCGTGTGCATATGGGCGCTATGGGCGGCGCGATCAGTAAATTGACTAATCAAGATACTGCCTTTGCGCATCGAGACGCCAAATTTGATTTATTGTCATTTGTCAGTTGGAAAACAGGTGAGGACAGTGATGAGCATATCAAGTATATCAATGACCACTACGATTCAGTTGCCCCGATGGCGACCGGATTTTATGTCAATGATTACTTCGATCACACACAACAACAGGTGAATTCAACCTACAGGGAAAACTTCCCGAAGATTCTCAAGGTCAAGCAACAGTATGACCCGACCAATCTGTTTAGAGTCAACGCCAACATTAAAAAGGCTTAACCGAGGCTTGAGCCCCATCTCAATGATGGGGCTAATCAGGCAGAATTATTATCGAGTAGAAACTCAGTAGGGGTTACCGTAGCGCTCAGCTATTTCAGCCTTACTCAATTCTTCGACAGAAATTTGCATGCGCAGATCCACTGTGGGTCTATCGGCCATGCCCGTTTCTGTGGCAGCGATTTTATCAATCACATCCAATCCTGCGATGACACGGCCGAAGACAGTATATTGATCATCAAGAAAAGGTGTACCACCTACCGTAGAGTAGGCCTCTATGCGATCCTCGGGCATCTGGAATGACACACCCGATGCCTCAGATAGTCGATCGGCAGTTGCGAAGACCTTATCACGTAAAGCCATTTGATCATTCGGTTTCTCATCCATCACTTGCTGATATTCCAACGCAAGGGGATGCTCCGGCTGGTTACGCATGAAGATACGGAATGTCTGTGCCACTTTAGCTTTATCTAATCCTTCCAGATCGGCACGAGGAGTTACCTTACCCTGCACTATATAAAACTGACTTCCGCTAGAAGCCTTTTCCGGATTCACCTGATCAGATTGTCTGGCCGCTGAAAGTGCTCCTTTGACGTGGAACAGTGAGGGAACAAATTCGGCAGGAATTGTATAGCCGGGTCCACCGATACCGAGACGTTGGTCTGGTGCAGAATCTCTGGAATTCGGATCGCCGCCTTGAATCATAAAATCTTTAATTACCCGATGAAACAGTAGGCCATCGTAGAAACCTTCTTGTGTCAGTTTCAGAAAGTTAGCCTTATGTTTTGGCGTCTCGTCATAGAGTATCGCTTTCATTTCACCAAAATCTGTTTTGATAGTAATCAGGAAATCATTACCATCGGGAACGGGTCGCGCTTCCGTTTCTTTGACTTCAGTGCTCTCAACGTCAGCCGTCTGTTGCTGATCTTCAGGCTTGTCAGTACAGGAAACCACCAACACAAACAGGACTGTCAGTACAATGCTAATTCTAGTTTTCATTTTCTATCGTTCGTATCCATTCAAGTTAAAACAGGATTTTTCGCAAGGCGATCATACCTTATTTAGAACAATTGTATACTCATAGGTATCTGCCTTAGATCGACTGAGTCTCGAAATCATCATCTCCCTTTCGGCGGGCGATTTACGCAATATCAGGCTATCCACTTCATTCAATGGTTCACCGGGAAAATACATCTGGGTGGTGAGTTCCTCATATCCCTTCTTACTGACCTTGTAATGGATATGTGGCGGCCTGCTCCATTCATCATTAACCCCGTACGCTCCCGGATAGACTGTCTTAAAGTAAAATTCGCCATTCTGGTTCGTTGCCATAATCCCCCAGCCCTGAAAATCAGGGTCTAATGGTGCCGGATTCTTGTCATGAGGATGCGCATACCTACCGACGGCATTACATTGCCATATATCAACGGTAACGCCTTCTATTGGAGAACCATCCAGGTCAACGACCCTTCCTTGGACATAAATGTGCTTCCCTTTTGCCGCAGAGGCATGCCCATCAATTTGGGTCAGATCAAAATCTTTATCGTCCTGTGCCACGGATGGATAGAACGGGCCTTCTGTTTCCGCAGGGGTTGCAATTGGATTAGCTTGAGCCGCAATCGTTGCAGAGCCGATTAGGGTTCCTGCCGCACCAGCTTTGATGAATTTTCGCCTGTCCATAACATTCTCCTCTGGTTAAGTAGAACCATCATAGACCCCTTCATAAAAAAAGGCGACACATGTCGCCTCAGGTTGGGTGTGAACACTTTCAGTCGTTAACGTTTACGAACATAGATATTTCCGGCATAGGTCTGGGCATTCAGGATTTGTCCGCCACCGTTTAGCGTAGCTTGCATTGCCCCGCCAATCGTGATTTCAGTGCGATTATCATCTTTACGAACGACATCCTCAGCGGCCTGGAAATTTGTGCTTAAGCCGGACAGAATTTCACCACGATAACTTTGCACCATTAGATTCGCCTTAATCGATTTCTCCGGTATTGTAATATCGATATTGCCATGATGAGTCGTCATCGAAGATGGATGTTCCGTGTTGTAGCTTTGAAAACTCACGACGATGTCACTCTGATATGTTTCAGCAACGATAGGACCATTAATATTAGTCGCTTGGATACCGCCACGATGATTACCTAACTCCAACGTCCCGGTAATACCCTCCACTCTGATATCACCACCGGCATAAATTTCCGCTTCAACGTCTGTCTTGACTGGAACTTGAATCAATAGATCGATTAACCGGTTACCAACTTCGCTCTCAATCTCAACTTCATTGTCATCCTCGGTTATGTCCAGATGGATTGCGTTATTTACAATTCGTTTTAAGCCATCGCTATTCCTTGGTTTTGCCTTCTTGTCGTTGTCATCACGCCAATAATTCCGCTTGGGCATGATTTTCTTTAACTCCGGATCTTCGATCTCCCTAAAGGATGCTTTGATTTCTACCGTATCGCCTTTGTACCCCTGTATCGTAATCGAACCGAAACGAATTTCTGCCTCTAGTTTTACTGGGTCACCCGGACGGGTCAATTTTAGACTGTAGTCTTTCTCTATGGCAGCGCCACTGAGTGATGTGCTCATGACAATCAGAAGACAGCCAATGGATGTAAAGTGCGCTAGTTTTTTCATGCTACTTCCTCTTTAACAAAGATAATTAAATGTTATTTGTACCAGCTTGATTCAGAAAGGCATCACGAACCTCGTCATGGATCCTGTCATCGTCAAGCAGTGCGACCAGTCGGTCAATTGTGTTCTTACTTGCATGCCTTTTGAGTAACTCGACGAGCTGTATCTGTACGAGTACATTTTCCTGTTTCAATAAGGCATCCAAAATCTGTTCTTCAATTGATCCAATCATGGCATAGTCTGATAAGGCCTCAATAATGGCCAGTCGAACGGCGGTCGACTTGTCTGATTCGAGTAATTTTAATAATTCGGAGACCAACGCATCGGTAATCTGACCACTGCGACTACTATAAGCGACACCAGACAGACGCTCTGATGCAGATGGTTTTTGTAGTAACGACAGCGCGACCATGACATTCAATTCTTCTACCCGGGACTCGAGCGCGTTGACAGCATTGTTATCGTTCGAATTCACGAGGCTCTGGGTTCCCATGCCTGCCATAAAAACGATACATACCAGTGCGAATTGAAATGCAGGTTGCATTGCATTTGAACGTTCTATAAACCACTGCTTGACTAATGTTAAGGGGCCAGTTCGCTGATCCTGTTTCTGTTGCGCCAACATCTGATAAAAATTACTGCGTAGCTGCCCTGAGGGCTGTACTGGTCGCTCCGCTGATGTCTGCTGCCAGAAATCAGTCATAAACTGTAGCTCGCTTTCGGCTTCAAGCCGTTGGTCTGATGACATCTGTGCTAATGCTTCATCGATGAGTCGTTGTGCTTCTCGATCATCGGGATTCTGTAACCAACGAGTTTTAAGTGCCAATAATTCATCAATCGTCATATCGATACTCCTGCTAACATGTCGTACTGTTGCTTCAGTGCAGACATTGCGGCACGCATACGTGTCTTTAGTGTGTTTAATTTACAATCCAACAGCTCGGCTATTTCCTCGTATTTGAGCTGCTGATAGCGACTTAGGATAATGAGCTCACGCTGCTCGGGTTGTAGGGCCGCAAGCGCCTCCTGAAACAATTGCTGTCGTTGCTCTTCCTGAAGCGCCTCTGTCAGAGTCTTATCATCGCTATGCTGGCTGTCCTCAAAATTATCATGAGCATGCGCCTGCTTTTGTGCTGGCTTTCGGTAGTAGTCAATCGCCGTATTGCGAGCGATGCGATACAACCAGCTGGAAAATTGATTATCCCCCTGATAGGTTTTGCGATAGGTTAGTACTCTGACGAATGTTTCTTGCACCAGATCCTCACTCAGGGAACGGCCGTTACCCATACGAATAAAATAGTTCACAAGTGGCACATGATACTTTTCAAACAGCTGCGCCAGGGAATCCAACTCACCCGACTTCACTGACAGCATCAGGGCTTTATCATCGATCATTAACATATCCATTCAGAGACGTTATCTCATCATACTCAGTGTTGCTCTCAAACACTAATACTGATGGAGATAAGAAAAGGTTTTAACGAATTGAAAAAAATTACAGGAATATCTTGCCAAACATGTAATCAGTTGCTGTTCCGCTGAGTATCACTCTATCTCCTCGAATTTCACAGTCGATTAACCCTGTGCGTGCAGAAAGTTGTTGGGCGCTCAATTTTGATTTAGTTAGCCGCTTTGCCCAGTAGGGCGCGAGTTCACAGTGTGCCGAACCCGTGACTGGATCTTCATTTACCCTGAGTTTGGGGAAGAAACAACGACTGACAAAATCAACCGTATCACCCGGTGCTGTAACGACTACACCACGCAGGTCCAGTTCTGCCAGGCGATTATAATTTGGCGTAAGATTAAGCAGGTCAGCCTGGTTATCGAGTACCACGACATAGTCATAGGCTGACAATACCTCAGCCGAATTAACGCCGAGCGCAGCGAGTAGCATGTCGGGCGCTGGAATGGGATCGGCTACTGATGCAGGGAAGTCCATTGTATAACCATTGCCTGACTTCGAAACCACCAACATACCAGACCGTGTGTAGAATGTGATCGCCTCTCCTTGGAAGTCCAGATGACTGAATAATACATGGGCAGCTGCGAGGGTGGCATGACCGCACAAGTCGACCTCTTCCTCTGGTGTGAACCAGCGTAAGCGATAACCATCTGACTCAGCCACAAAGAACGCAGTCTCTGACAGATTATTTTCTTCCGCTATCTGTCGCATTAAGTCATCCGATAGCCATTCAACTAAAGGGCAGACGGCGGCTGGATTGCCAGTGAATACCTTGTCAGCGAAAGCGTCGACTTGATAAAGATCTAATTCCATGTGTGCTCCGAACCTGCCAATAATTAGTGGAGATATATGGCGGAAATAAGAGTATATCACTATAGCTTTTTATCGCAGCCAACAGTAGTCTAGTCGCATGATACAACTGTAAGGAATATCAATGCCTGCTGAAGAGTCTCACTCCTATTGTGGCTATGTAAGTACATTGCCAGCCAATGATTTTCATGCCATATATCATGATACCCAGTATGGCTTTCCGATCGACTCAGATAACGAGTTGTTTGGGCGCCTAATATTGGAAATTAATCAGGCGGGCTTGAGCTGGGCTGTGATACTAAAGAAACAAGATAATTTCAGATCAGCCTTTGCCGATTTTGATATTGAAACCGTCGCCAATTTTAAACAACCCGACATCGACAGGCTTTTGGCTGATGCCGGAATCATCCGCAATAAGTTGAAGATTAATGCCGTCATCCATAATGCGAATGCAATTCTTGAACTGCAGCGCCAATCGGGTTCATTCAAGCAGTGGTTGGACGAGAACCATCCACTCGAGATTCAGGAGTGGGTCAAGTTATTCAAGAAAACCTTTAAATTCACGGGCGGCGAGATTACCAAGGAATTTCTGCAAAGTTGCGGTTATCTGAAAGGGGCACACCGGCCATCTTGTAGGATATTCAATGTCATCGAGAAACTGAATCCTCCATGGCGCAGGTCAAATTAACTCAACAATGATAAGGCAGCTAGGTTAGATACATTCGCCTGGCCTAGGATCGCCAGATTGGCTTGTTGCAACACCTGTTCTCTTGCTCGCTCAGACGATGCATTGGCAAAATCAGTATCTTGAATTCTCGATCGTGAGGCGGCTGCATTCTCATTTACATTCTGAATATTGGCTATCGTTGAAGTCAGCCTGTTTTGTGACGCACCCAGTTCAGTTCGAGCAGCATCCACCGCGGCGAGCTGTGCATCAATTACATCAAGTGCCGCACTGGCATTGTCTGCTGTGAGAATATCCTGACCCTGAACCGCAGCTCCAATATCAGTCACATTAGGCGTTTCTACCGTCACAGAATCTCCTGCATCCTGACCGACTACCACTTCAAATGAGTTATCAGAAGCAAGGATATTTTGCCCACCAAATTCTGTTTGTCCTGCGATACGGCTCACCTCTTCACCAAGTGCCTGAAATTCCGCATTCAAAGCCGCTCTTGATTCAGAGGAATTGGTTCCTGAAGCAGCCTGTAAAGCCAATTCTCTGGAACGCAGTAGGTTATTCGTCACTTCGTCCAGTGCACCCTCTGCCACCTGGGCTACCGAGATTCCATCATTCGCATTACGAATACCGACATTTTGGGAGATTATCTGAGCACTAAGCTGATTGGAAATAATCAAACCAGACGCATCATCGCTGGCATTGTTAATCCGAAACCCAGAGGCCTGGCGTTGGAAATTGTTCCCGATCCTATTGTTCGTACCGACTAACGAATTCTGTGCAACTTGCGATGCAGTATTTGTCTGAATAATGCTACCCATGATCGTGCTCCTGCTAAATCTGCTACTGACTGGTCTGTACTGAGAAATAAAGCGTCATCAAGTATTCTAGCATAGTCCATTTTTTAGCGTTTGCGTTCAAAGCTATGCACCAGAAGCCCTATTTTTGACCTAACATACCCTGTTTGTACGTAGATTAGCGTGAAAAAGGTCTCAATTCGTTGAATTCAAATCATCGAACAGATGCTTCAGTTTAGCTAGATTATCTGCATCCCAGACGGTTGGTATGTCATAGAATTCAGGGACGGATAATTCTCCATCAGGGATTGCGAACCATGATTGCTTGGTACTGGTGTAGATGTGAACATCTGGCGGAAAAACAGTGGGCTCATCCAGGGTGCCAACACGAAGGAAACGGATCCGTTCCCTCAGTCCTCGCATATAGTAGTTGCTCCAAATGGCTACATGACATAGCGGACATCTGGCGATGGTCTGGCTCTTGCCACTGGGCGATGGTGTCACGATTTCTTTCACTTCACCCTGCGTCAACTCTATCTCATCAGCCACGAATAGCGCATTGAGTGCAAAGGCTGTTCCTGTCTGGGTCTGGCAATAACTGCAATGACAGCAATGCACGATAAGTGGTTTTGTGGCCACACGATACTTTACATAATCGCAACTACAACCACCGGTATATGTCTTTTCTTCTGTTGTTGACATAGCAGAACTCCTAATACTTGTTTACACAGTGTTTGAAATGAAACGCAGTGTCAATTCAAAATTCCCGGCACAGCCAATTCGGCTGTACTAGTCGAAGACTCATCACTAATGAGTCCGCCGGGTCTCTGTCGATTCAGGGAATGACTTCGCGACTAAGTTTGGAATGAAACCTGATACCTCTTTTCGATACTGACCATATTCGGGCAAATGCTGGTTGAGATCCCGCTCCTCATAATATGAGCCGATCCGCACATAGATGGTGCACGTTAGGGCGAGCGCGAAATGTGTGATTGTCATGGTCGGTGCCGCCCACAGGCCAATTAACAGGCCTACATAGAGGGGGTGACGCATATAACGATATAACCAGGGCGTTTGAAACGGAAGGTCGGTATATTTCTGACCACGAAAATGTAGCCAAACCTGTCGTAAACCGAATAAATCAAAATGATTTAATTGGAAGCTTGCCAGAAACATTATTCCCCAGCCAATCGCAAACATTACATATATCAACCCAACAGCAAGTGGATCCTGAATAGACCAGAGGACGCCTCCGATGGGTTGCCAGCAAAAGACGAGCGGGAAAAAGAAAAATGTAGAAACCAGCACATAGGTGCTACGTTCCAAATGATCAGGAATATAGCGAGTCAACCAGCGCTTGAACCAGGGCCTTGCCATCACACTGTGTTGGATGCCAAACAGACTTATCAGGGTGATGTTTATAGTGATAGCAAAGGCGATGCTTCCCTCATCAGGTAAGGAATCGAGGCCAACCGGAACGAATAGGTTACCAATAAACAAAATGGCATAACTAAAGGTTAAGAAAAAAGTAAGATAACTCAGACCGCCATATATGAGTCCAAAAGTGCGAGAATTCATGTGCCTGCCCCTTTTATTGTATGTTTCATGTGTGGAGCGAGTTTATACCGTGCATATATTACTAACAATTGGCAAATATTTAGCGGATAATGTGCAAATTTGCACAATGGGTCGCGATAATGAACTGGGATGATCTGAAAATATTTCTCGCTGTTGCACGGACAGGAACATTTTCTGGTGCCGCCAAGCAATTGAACGTACAACATTCAACCATATCAAGACGCGTTAAGGCCCTGGAAAAAGATTTAGGTAGCAATCTGGTCCGGCGTAAGCGAGGGCGGTATGAGCTGACGAAAGCGGGTAGTCGACTGGAGCACGCTGCACTGAAAGTCGAATCTGAAGTAATACAGGTGGACGGCGCGCTCCTGAATCGCTCCGAACCACTGACGGGACGACTTCGAGTAACCACAATTAACACCATGGCATCGACGATTCTGATGCCTGTCTTTGCAGAATTTCAGAAACTGCACCCAGAGATTGATCTACATATCCTGTCGACCAACGAACCCGTCAGCCTCACTAATCGAGATGCAGACATTGCACTTCGATGGACGAATCAGCCTAACGAATTTCTGGTAGGTAAAAAAGTGACTAATGTCGCCTCGACGATATATGCCAGCAAGGATTATTTACGGCAGCTGCAACAATCTAATCAGGCGCCAGAATGGATCGGCGTAACCTGCTGTGATTTCCACCGAGACTGGACCAGGGAATCGACTAATCAAAAGCAATTCAAATTTAACAGCGACGATGCAGCGATTACACATCGCGCAATTCAGGAGGGATTAGGCGTTTCATATCTGCCCTGCTTTATCGGCGATTCCGATCCCTTGCTTGAACGCCTCTGTCCACCGAACCCTAAGTTTGATTTGGGCTTTTGGGTGATAATTCATCCTGAACAAAAGTTTAATGCCCGAGTGACGACGTTTCGCAACTATATCATCTCAACGATTGAACAGATGACTGATATATTTGATGGAAGGCAATACTCATAATGGTTGGAATATAAAAAAGGGCCCATCCGCAGGATGCAGATGAGCCCCGATCGTTATCTCGATACTAGTCGCCTAGGCGCTCAGATATATCCGTAAGCGTTTGCGCAAGCGCCTTCTTATGCGCCTTAGCCTTATCACCCGATTGCAATGATTTCGCGAGTGACTTTAGTGTCTTTGCAGTCTCTTTATCAGATTTCCCAGCTTTCAGGGCTGAATCAGACTTACCTAGAGCACTATTTAACTGGTTAGCTAAGTTCTCTGGAATTGCCTCAGCTCTCTTGAGCTGATCGAGGTAAGCCATCGCGACGACTGGCTCTGCTGGCCAGCTGACTTGATACTGCTGTTGCGGGTTGAACGCATCACCTTGATCAGCAATCTCAGCCGCTGCAATTTCATTCTCAGTGATAAAGTCACTAGGAGTCAGCGCAAATACATCCAGGCCACGCACGATCTCCGTGCCATAGATTTTGCCGTTATACCAGTAGCTTGACCAGTAGCCTCCCACAATCAAATGCTTATCGCTGATTGGTCCACGGTCAAAATACGCAATCTCAACTGGGTTAGCCGAATCAGTGAAATCAAGCAGCGTCATGCCGCCCTGATACCAGGCCTGGACAAAAATATCTCTCCCAGGAACTGGCACGATAGAGCCATTGTGAGCAACACAGTTCTCCTCGTCGACTTGCGGCGCAGGGATCTTGAAATGACTTCGATATTCTAACTTGCCATCGACAATGTCATAAATCGCGTTAGCACCCCAGTTAGTCTTATCCTGGGTGCGGCACCGAGCACGGCTACCACCACCCCATTCATCGGTGAAGATAACTTTCGTACCATCATTATTGAAGGTCGCAGAGTGCCAATAGGCAAAGCCATCATCCTTCACGGCATCTATCCGAACTGGATTATAGGGATCGCTGATATCGAACAGAATACCATTACCGGAACAGGCGCCCGCTGCCAGATTTGCCGCCGGGAAAACGGTAATATCATGACATTCATCCGTCTTAGCTGTGGTCTGTGTTCCCTCGCCATGATCTCCACCACGCCACAAACCCATCGCTCGACCGGTTTCCATATCTGCGAAAACTTTTGGGCTACTAACGATTCGTGATTTGGCTGGTTCAGCAACAGGTATTTCGATCACATCAATGCGGAATAATGAGGTGCTCTCATCACCGGGTGTTTCGTCAACACAGCCCGCCAATTCTTCCGACTTTCGAACGGATGACGTACCAGAGTTGTAGACAATAATCTTGCCATCATCACCCGGACCCGATACGACAGAATGAGTATGTGAACCACGGCAAGTCTGCACCTGGCCCACCTGGACAGGGCGTTTCATATCACTGATATCAAAAATCCGTAGACCGCGGAATCGATCCTTGCTGACATCTTCAGAAATGCCCTCAAGTCCACAATCGACCCGTCCACGGGTTTCCTCGACTGACATAATCAGAAGATCTCCAACAATGGATACATCTCCCTGACCACCAGGACAGACAATCGAGCTGTATAATTCTGGAATGCCATTGCCATCAAGCTGATAAACATTAAAGCCATGATAGGAACCTGCAACCAACTTATCACCGGCGAAAGCCATATCGGTATTTGAGAAACTCAGGAAGGAACCGCGCTCCCCGTACTTTGTATCCTCGTCATCATCTTTCTTTTCCTTATCGTCAGCCGGCATTTCCATAGGTAATTCTGCCGGGTTTTCCGGATCGAAGAATCCGACAGGTTTTGGTAGGCTTGCGACCTTCTTTAAATTAAGGATTGCTTCGCCTGCATCTCTAAATCCAGGTTTCAAGCCAGCGCGAGGATCGACGTTCAACCCCACTAACATTGAATTCATGCGCTTGATTTCTGCGGTTTGATCACTAACGACATCGCTGGTGAACTGAAACAGCGCTGTATCATATGCGGAGCCGCGTTGATCCAGAAGATCCTCCACCATCGTTAACGCACCCTCGTGATGGGCTATCATTAACTTCAAAAACAGACGATCAAATTCCACACTTTCTAGACTAGCCAGTTTGTCCATATCTTCCGGGGATGCCATGCCCGCCATTTCATGAGACATCTGCATGTGATGATGGTGCTCGGGGTTGGGCACTTTCTCACCACGACTCGCCAGCCAATCCTGCATAAATTTAATCTCGTCGGACTGGGATGCTCTGATCCGACCGGCAATATCATTCAGTTCCTCATTGTTGGTTCGTTCAGCGACCAAATCAGCCATCTGTAGTGCCTGATGATGATGCGGGATCATGTCACTCATAAATTTCACATCGGCACGAGAGTAGCTACTATCTGCAATTTTTATCGCTTCTTCCTTGGTCAGTTCCTGTGGCGCTTGTCCGGGCGCTCCAGGTTTGATGATCGGAGATGGGCTTGCAGACAATGTTTGCGACGTAATGATCGAAAGCGATAAAAGACTGGCATAAACAGCACGCGCCAGATTTGTTTTGTTATTTAGTGTGGATGGCATTACAACAACTCTCTCAATAGTTTCTATTGGCGGAGACGGTAATTTACTGGTTTGCAGGGTGATTGGCAATGGAATGCCCAACAATTAAGCCGATATTTTTAGGATATTACATTCTCATGCATAACGATTCTAATCATCGGCTTCGATATCATTACGTATGTTTTTCAATAGCTTAGCAGATGGTGCTGCGAAGTCTGCTATCCAGCGATCATAGATTTGCTGAATCGGTGCTGCATCCAGATAATTATAGCGACTACGTCCTTGCTTCTTACTGATTACCAATCTTGCCTGTTCCAGAACGCGTAAATGCATCATGACGGTCGTGCGGTCAAGATGGCTGAGTTGCTGATCAATATCACCCGTGGTTTTTGGGCCATCCCGCAGCATGTCAAGGATCTGCCTGCGCTCTTTTCCAGACAATGCCTTAAAGACAAGGTCATCCTGATCCTGAGGGCCAATAATTGTTTTTCTACGTTTTGCCATTGACTTATATGTTATATTTTTATAACGTATTGTACCCAACAATGACTAAAACTGCAAAAGGAAATCACCATGGCTAAGAATTACACCGTACAAACCAAGATCCTCAAGCCAGTCAATGAAGTATTTAACGCCATCACACAGAGAGACATTTTATGCAAATACTTTACCGATCGTACATCGGGCGATCTGGAAGAAGGTCATGAAATCAGGTGGCACTGGCAGCATTACGAGCCCGAATTGCCGGTTACAGTCGACAAAGTCGTCCCCCATCAATTGATCGAATTGACGATTAATTCTGCAGAATGGAAGAAGACAATCAATGAGTCATATTCAGTGAAAGTAATATTCGAGTTGGAACAATTGGAGGATGGCAATACAATGCTTACTATCAGCGAGGAAGGCTGGCGAACTGATAGTGAAGGGCTCAAGGCATCACATGACAACTGTGGCGGCTGGACCCATATGGCCATGTGCCTGAAAGGATGGTTGGAACATGGCATTGACCTAAGGTAGGAAGATGACATGCCCTCATTTCTGAAAATTTGGATTCCTGTTGTAGTGATTACGATCATCCTAATCGTTGTCGCATTCAGGTACGTCTATCCGGCACCGCCGACGACGATTAGTATTGCAACGGGACGCGCGGATGGGGTTTATTACGAATTTGCCCAGCAATACAAAGCCCTGTTGCAGAAAGAGGGATTCCAACTAGACATCGTGGAAACAGCTGGCTCGATTGCTGCGCTTGAGAAGTTGAGCAATAATGAGGTCGACGTTGCCTTCGTCCAGGGCGGTGTTTCCAGTCGTGCGACTTCACCTTCACTAGTGTCTCTCGCGAGCCTATTCTATGAGCCAGTCTGGCTATTCCACCGCAAGGAATTGAGCAACGCTGACTACCTCAGTGATCTAACGGGTGTCACGATTGCAATTGGCGAACAGGGTAGCGGTACCGCCGCACTTGCGCATCGGCTTTTTGCTGAAAATATCATCGATAAACAACAGGCTAATTTTGTTTCTCTCAATACCAGTGACGCCTTTGTTGCCATCCAGAATGGGGAGATTGATGCATTCATTAGCGTATTGAACGCCAGTTCTCCTCTGTTGAAAGAGATGTTTAATCATCCCGACATTCAATTGATGAGTTTTCGCAGGGCACTCGCCTACTCTCGGCAATTTAACTATCTCACCCCTTTAACAATCGGCGAGGGAATGATCTCATTACAAGACAATATCCCCGACCGAGAGATCGAGCTTATTGCCGCGACGGCTAACCTGGTTGCTACCACTGAACTACATCGCGACCTGGTCCGAGTATTACTCAAAACGGCTAGCAAAGTGCATAAACAGGGTGGTATTTTCGAGAGAACGAATGAGTTTCCCAATAGTCTCTACGTAGAGATCCCCATGGATAAGGATGCCGAATTATACCTCCAATCTGGTGATACATGGCTAGAACAAACATTGCCCTATTCGGTCGCCGCCACTATCAAGCGGCTAATCATCTTGATACTGCCGTTATTAACTCTATTAATTCCGCTGGTAAAGGGCGCATTACCCCTCTACCGTTGGCGAATACGATTTAAGATCTTCCGTTGGTATGAGGTGCTCAAAGCGATCGATTCAAAGATTAGCCAGATGACTGAAGAGCAGATCAAGGCTGAAATGGAACATGTCGTTGACTTGTTGAATGAAGTCAATGACCAGACCGATGTGCCCTTGTCCTATATGGGGGAATATTACGACCTGCAGTTACACATTAATCTAGTATTAGAGAAGCTTGAGCGAGCCTCTGCGAAGTAAGGGGCAGCCATAGGACCGCCCCAAAATTTTAGTCGATGTTACTCGTCGGCTACCGGTTTACCTGAGATATCAAGTATCACCGGCTCGCCATAACCCAGATCCTTGATACGGGGTAACTGGGTTTTCGCATCACCCGCAACCACATAGATCATCTGCTGCTCGTCCATGTGTTTCGTGACGGTGTTGTGAACTTGCTCCAGAGTAAGCGCCTGAACATAATCCTGTTGTTGTTCGACGTAATTATAAGGGCGATTATAACGAGAGATATTGACCAGCATGCCGAGTAATTGATCCAATGTTTCAAAGCGTCTGGAATTACCCTTAATGATCATATTTCTAGTCACTTCAAGATCATCTTCTCCGAATGTTTCTTTGTAGTCACCGACTAATTCCTTGAAAAGTTCTAGCGACTCAAGAGTGACATTAGAGCGTACCTGAGAGGATGCCAGGAAAGGCGCAGCATATGAACTGGCGGTCGACAATGATGAATAGGCTCCGTAAGTATAACCTTTTTGAATTCTCAGAGTCTGTGCTAAACGTCCCGATATACCGCCACCAAGATTGGTGTTAGCAACAACGATTGGATAATAGTCCGGGTCATCTGAGGGGATCGCAGCTTTGCCCATCATAATGACAGACTGCTTGGCATTCGGGATATCAATAAAGAACACCTCTGGCTTCTCAACCTGGCGTGCTTTGGGCTGGTCTGGGAGGTTAATAACATCGCCCTTCCATTCAGATAGTTTGGCCAATGCCTCATTGACTTCTTTCTCACCAACCGACCCGACAATATGGAACGTCGCATTTGCTGGTGTGAGGTTGTTCTTATAGAACGCTTTTAGATCTTCGAGTTCGATGTTGGTCACGGTCGATTCGTTGCCACCGACTAGACTTCCCGCGAGGTGATCGGGACCATAAATCTGCTTCATAAATGCATCATAAGCCACTGCATTAGGATTTGACTGACGTTGTTTGATGCTGGTAATTCTCGCAGATTTAAGGCGCTCGAACTCACTGCTATCAAAGCGTGGCTCAAGCAACATTTCACGCATGAGATCCATGGTTGCAGAAAAGTTCTTGGCCAGAGTATTACCAGAAATTTGAATGCCCTCACGGCTACCGCTGATTTGTAGCCTGGCGCCGAGTAAGCCGATCGCTTCCTCTAACTCGAGAGCGGTTTTATTCTTGGTTCCCTCATTCATCAACTGGGCTAGCAGGAAGGATGTACCGAGCTTATCCTTGGGATCCAATGCCTGTCCACCCTTGATCTGCAGATTGAAGTTGACCAGAGGTAGTTCAGACTGCTTGATACCAATAGGCCGCATACCGTTCTCTAGCGATGAATGCCATATTGCGGGTATCTTTACGGGCGTAAGTTCGCCAAGCGGTGGCTCACTGCGATCATTTTTTGTTGGCGTCTTGGTAAATTTCACCTTATCAATCTCGAAGAAACGTTCTTCAGCGCCCTGTTTGATCTCTTCCTCTACGACATTCGCCATTTCTGAACCAGTCAGGATCAAATCCTCCTGAGTCTTCGGTACGAAACTCGTAATGATGGCGGGCTTATCTTTTATGAACTTGTTGTAGGCCGCCATGATGTCTTCCCGGGTCACCGCAACGATGTTCGCAATATCTTGCTTGATAAAATCCGGTGAGCCGGCTTGTTCATTATAGATACCGAGTTGTAACGCTTTATCGAGAATACTTTCGATGGCGTAATAGAATGAGGTTTCCTGCTCTGCTTTTATTTTGGTTAATTGGGCATCGGTGAAGCCATTTTTTTCGAAATCAGCCAGGCCCGCCATCACAGCAGCATAGATATCATCCAATTTCGTGCCGGCATTACCGCGTACGCGAATTGTGAACGTGCCCGTTAGCATTTCCGATCGATTCCATGCCGCAACGCCTGGTGCGAGCTTAGACTCTTCAACAACGGCTTTATACAAGGCAGCATTCTTTCCTGACGATAGGATCGATGCCAACGCATTGAGTGCATAGGCTTCAGGAGTGAATTGCTCAACCGTAGGGAACGTCAGTCGCAACTCTGGCAGACGGGCGAAGTTATCGACATGGTATAGTTTCTTCGTTTCCTCTAGGGTCACGTGACGTGGTTGCAATGGCTCCACTTCCTGACCGGATTTAATTTCACCAAACCAGTATTCCACTTTCTGTTTGGTTTCTTCAATATCGATGTCTCCAGCAATGACTAACGTCGCGTTAGCTGGTCCATAATAGGCATCGTAGAATTCTCTGACATCTTCCAGTGTCGCTGCCTGTAAATCTTCCAAATCCCCTATCACTGTCCAGTTATATGGATGGTCCTTGGGATATAGTGCCTTTTTAATGACATGTGATGTATGACCATAGGCACGGTTATCGACTCGCTGACGCTTCTCGTTTTTAACAACCTGCTTCTCTCGCTCTAACGTGCCAGCATCCACTGTATTGATCATGAATCCTAATCGATCTGAATCGATCCATAACAGCTTGTCGAAAGCGTCTTTAGGCACAACCTCATAGTAGATGGTGCCGTCACTCCAGGTACCGCCGTTACGGGTACCGCCCAACTCTGGGATCATCTTGCGATTAGCCCCCTTAGGAACATTCTCCGAATCGTTAAATGCCATGTGCTCGAAGAAATGAGCAAAGCCAGTGCGCCCGGGTTTCTCACGGTTAGATCCGACATTCACTACGGTTGCCATGGCGACGATGGGATCCGACTTATCGACATGGAGTATCACTTTCAAACCATTGTCGAGAGTATACATTTCATAGTCGACATCGAACGTCGTACTATCCGATTCGTTAGTTTCAACCTGCGAAGTAGCTTTTTCGGGCTTCGTTTCTGATGGTTCGCTCTGTTCTTGCTCTGTCTGACTACAGGCCGCGAGAATGAGCATTAACGGTGATATGAAGAGTATTCGTTTAACTAGGTTCATGTTACTGTCCAGAATAATTAGGATGTGTGTCTGTGGTGATAAAATTCAACGAAAGAGTGTATACGCTGGCTAACTAGCATGCCAGCGAAATTGTATTGCCAAACGTTACTCGAGTTGACTTCTGCCGTGGAACGGTTGATAAGACTAGACTAGTCGTTGCTTGATTCGGCTAGATCTATCTTGTTTGTCTGCTTGCCCAGATAGAAGCCAATTGAGGACCATACTGCCGCAATAGCCGCACCTACAAGTGCGACACCAGCCATTCCCAGACCCAATACTGCGGTGAGGAAGGTAAATGCCCAACCCCAGAATACATCTCCCCCACGATAAACGATAACATCTATGACCTGCTTGGCCTTATAGCGTGTCTCACGGTCGACGTAGGTGAATAACATCTCGCGGGCGGGTTTTGTGATGGCATAGTTGCCACCACGACGAAAGATTTGTAAGCCAACCACTACAGACAATAGTGGAACCATCGCGACCGATAACAAGCCACCGAATACAACGATCGGTAATAACGCCAGTGTAAATCCTATACCGAGCCGCGTTGCGAGTCGTGAGGTGATCAGTAAACCGGCAACAAGGGTCAGTGTATTGGTCGCCAGGTCCATGAAAGCCCATATTTCAGTGCGCTCCTCACGACTAAACTCCGCCATTAGATTCTTCAATTCGAAGTAAATGAAGGTACCGATTCCTGTATATAGAAACAAGAAGACCCCTATGCCCAGAAGGAATGGATTGGTGATGAACAGCTTAAATCCTGCCAGTGGATTACCGCGCAATGGTTGTAACGCACCGCCAGGACCAGCAGAAGTTTCTTCACCCTGGGTAAAATCAAGCGTCCTTATGTAAATAATTAAAGGCAGTGTAAACAGCAGTATTACGGCAACAACCAGCATCAGATTATAGGTGCCTATTTCAGAGAATATCAGTGGAATAGATGGTCCTATCATTGCGCCTACACTTGCGCCCGTTGTAATAATTCCGAACAGTCGCTTGGATTGTTCCTTCTTGTAGATATCGGCCATGAAACTCCAGAACACTGAAATAGGGAACATGGCATAAACACTGACCCAGACATAAAATGACTTATCGATAATTGTCCTGTTATCAACGAACGAAGATCCCACATAGAAGACGACGAAGGATATGGCGAAGAATAGATAAACTCCTGGTACTAGTCGTCTGATAGAAATCTTTGAAGCGGCAAATCCATAGAGCGCCACAATCGCGAAACTAAAGAAAAAGTTAATAGTCCATAATAAGCTAACTTCGGCATCGCTCCAGTCACTGGCCATGGCATCTCGTACCGGACGCAACACATAATATGAAGCCATTAGGATCATGACGAGGGAAAATGACAGGACTGTCGCTTTGATCTCGTGAGGCTCAACTTTAGAAAGTGCCCTTATTATTTTAGTTATCGGGTTATCGGCAGGCTGATTCACATTGGTATCCTTTGACTAATTTTAATCAATGTAACACCTAAAGG
The DNA here is from genome assembly GCA_965250035.1 of Enterobacterales bacterium. Classification (GTDB taxonomy): domain Bacteria; phylum Pseudomonadota; class Gammaproteobacteria; order Enterobacterales; genus CAXRAF01. Next base: position 2,353,285 of record OZ252282.1, read on the forward strand.
ATATTCATAACAACTGCAATAAATTAGGGCCGTTGTCCATCTACCACTCAAATCCCTCTGCAGCCATATCTATGCAGAACTTTCCAGTACAGTCAGGTTTGGTGCCATGAAACCACTATTCATGCAAATATTGCGTTTGCTATTCTCTGACGCATACCCTTGAATACCAGGCGGTAAATCCGCACGTTAGTGTTAGTCGATCATTAACTAACTAGCACAGGAGACGTACATGTCTTTAAGAATTAGCGATGAGGCACCAAATTTCAGCGCAGATACCACCCATGGCACCATAGACTTTCATGACTGGATCGGTGACCAGTGGGCAGTTCTCTTTTCACACCCTAAGGATTTCACACCAGTCTGTACAACTGAACTTGGTTTCATGGCATCAATCGCTGATGAATTCACGCGACGCAACACCCAGATTATTGCATTGAGCGTTGATCCGGTAGCGGATCATAACGACTGGTTAAAAGATGTCGAAGAGGTTGCTGATGCCAAAGTGACTTATCCTGTTATTGCAGATACCGAGTTGGAAGTAGCGAAGTTGTATAACATGCTACCAGCAATCGAGTCTGGCACATCTGAAGGACGAACAGCCGTTGCGAATGCCACGGTGCGTTCTGTCTTTATCATCGGGCCTGACAAGAAAATTAAACTGATGATGACGTACCCGATGACAACGGGTAGAAATTTCTCCGAGATTCTAAGAGTTCTTGATTCGCTACAACTGACTGCAGGGCATCAGGTAGCCACACCGGTTAACTGGCAGCATGGAGATGATGTCATCATCCCACCAGCCGTTTCGAATGAGGATGCCGCAAAGAAATTTCCAGATGGCTGGGAGACCATTAAACCCTATCTGCGAAAAGTTAAGCAGCCAGGAATCTAGTGACTTAAATCCATTCAGGCGCCTGTTGGTGCCTGAAATCTTATTTATGATGTTGGATGGATTATCACATGGATTATCTATCTTTTAGTAGATAGTGTTGACAAATGAATAAATGCCCCTATAATCTACCTACTAGTAGATATGGTGGTTAATATGAAAGACTTGAATAATACAGCCAATAAAATTTTGGATATCGCCGAGCGCTATACCCAAACGAATGGCTTTAATGCTTTCAGCTATAAAGATATTCAATATGAGGTAGGCGTTAAGACGTCCAGTATCCACTACTACTTTCCGACCAAGCAGGATCTGGCTTTGACCATGGTAGAACGATACGTCGAGCGATTCCAAAAAACGCTTGAGGATATCACTAATCAAGAAGAAACTGGATTTGGGCGATTGCGTCGACTTGGAGATGCCCATCTTACATTAGTCAAAGAGGGCAAATTTTGTATGTGTGGCATGATGGCAAGTGACATGTTGTCGCTGCCTGATAATGTGAATCGACAGTTATCTGACTTTTTTGATTTAACCAGGGATTGGATTATCAACGCGCTAGAGCTCGCGAAAAAACAAGGCCAATTGCGTGGGATTGTTCAAGTAAAACCCGCAGCAATGCATTATTTGTCGAGTCTGGAAGGTGGCATGCTCATCGCCAGAATCAAGGAAAACCCGGACTATCTTCAGGATGTTATCGATGAAGCACTGGTCCAGCTAGCAGAGTAAAAATTTTTTATTTATTTTATCTATCTTTCAGTAGATAGATTTAGTGTAAATTTCATGGGAGATGGTTATGTTCAAATCAGCTGATGTATCGACACTCAACGCTAATTTTTCTGAACGCGTCGTGGTGAGGCCGGAAGATTATCATTGGGAACCCTCACCTATGGCTGGAGTAGAGCGTATGAAACTTGACCGCATCGGTGACGAAGTGGCGCGGGCGACATCAATTGTAAGGTATGAGCCATTTAGCCGGTTTTCTGAACATACACATTCTGGCGGTGAAGAATTTCTAGTACTTGCTGGTGTCTTTTCAGATGAGCACGGTCACTATCCTGCAGGATCCTACGTTAGAAATCCTATCGGCACATCTCACACACCGCAAATAGGATCAGAAGGCGCAACTATATTTGTCAAGTTACACCAATTTGATGAAGCTGATGTGTCAAAAAAAGTGATTGATACTAGGCAGGCCGCCTGGCAACCGGGACTCATCCCAGGCCTAAGTGTGATGTCACTGCATGGTTTTGAGCATGAGCATGTCGCACTAGTGAAGTGGGAGCCGAATGTTCAATTTAATACCCATCGTCACTGGGGTGGAGAAGAAATTTTAGTTCTTGAAGGCACTTTTTACGATGAACTAGGCGTGTACCCGAAAGGCAGCTGGTTGCGTAGTCCTCATCTGAGTCAACATACACCCTACACGAAAGAGGACGGCGCATTACTTTACGTAAAGGTCGGCCACTTGAATGCAATTGGAGAGGAAAAATGACAAACATAAAACAGGTTGATATTGCGATAATAGGAGCCGGTAGTGCTGGCATGAGGGCATATCGAGCCGTATCGAAAGAGACCAACTCGGTTGTATTAATCGAGGGCGGTGAGTATGGGACAACCTGCGCACGTGTCGGTTGCATGCCATCAAAGCTTTTGATCGCAGCGGCTGAGGCTGCGCATGCTGGACAACATGCAGCACCATTCGGAGTTAAGTATGACCCACCCACGATCGATGGTCAGTCTGTGATGCAGCGAGTTAAATCTGAGCGCGATCGATTTGTCGGCTTCGTGATCGATGATGTTGAAGATTGGCCACAAGCCCATCGGGTGAGAGGATATGCGCGCTTTATCTCTGATAACCGCCTTGAGATAAGTGATGGTACAGAAATCGAAGCAAAGCGCATCATCATAGCGACCGGTTCGAGGCCATCGATCCACGAGTCTTTCAATGCCTATGGTGATCGTTTGATCATTAACGATGACATATTCCAATGGGATGATTTGCCGAACTCTGTCGCGGTTTTTGGTGCCGGGGTTATAGGTCTCGAACTAGGCCAAGCACTGCATCGATTGGGTGTCAAAGTCACTCTATTCGGTAAAGGACAGTTTGTTGGGCCACTGACCGATCCTGATGTCATTGCCCAAGCAATCAATATTTTCAGCGAAGAGTTCCCATTCCATACAGATGTAGAAATAGTCGGACAGCGTCACTTAGGTAATGGCGTCGAAATTCAATATCGCAAGAATGGAGAGACGTTCACGGAGCAGTATGACTACGTTTTGGCCGCGACTGGAAGACGGCCTAACCTGGATAAGCTGGGTTTAGAAAATACATCGATTGAGTTAGATGAACGTGGATTACCAGAAGTTGATTTACACACAGGGCAGATTGGTAACAGCCACATCTTCATTGCCGGCGATGTGAACGCAGTGTTTCCTCTGCTACATGAAGCAGCTGATGAAGGCGCAATTGCAGGTTATAACGCGGCCCACTATCCCCAGATTCGGCGTTTCAAGAAAAGCTCTCCGATCGGAGTCGTCTTTTCTGATCCGCAGATAATGTTAGTAGGCCAGACGTATCAGGATCTTGAGTCCTCTGGTGTTGACTATGAAGTGGGAGAACTCGATTGGAGACGTCAGGGACGCTCACGCGTAATGCTGGTCAATCGAGGCTTATTACGCGTTTATGGGGAGAAGAATACCGGGCGCTTCCTGGGGGCAGAAATGATTGGCCCCAGAGCCGAACATCTGGCACATCTTCTGGCCTGGGCGCACCAGTCGAACCTGACTGTAAGCGAAATGTTAGCGCGACCTTTTTATCATCCAGTGATTGAAGAAGGCGTGCGAACAGCGCTGCGAAATCTTAACTTTGCCTTGGAAATGGGCGACAAGCCACCGCCACGATGCATTGACTGTGGTCCTGGTGCGTAATTTAAGCACCTTGTAAACTTTGGAGAAATGATATGAAAGCTACCAATACAAAACTACCTTATATTCTTTACCACAAATTGGCATGTCCATTTTGTTACCTGGTTCGACATGCGATTGATGAACTCGGACTGGATATAGAAATGCGGGATATTGTTGAGAACCCAAACTTTCGTACTGAGTTAGTAGCCGGCGGTGGTATGCAACAAGTACCCTGCCTGCGAATACTCGATCCGGATGGAGGGACTGAATGGTTGTATGAATCTCGAGATATTATTGAGTATTTAAGTTATGTAAAAAGCACTCAACAGAATGCTGCATGATCAACAAACTCAGACTATATGACAGAGCCTGCGTAAGGTAGACCCATCTGGAAAAGCGCGTTGTGAATAACGACAGACTAGTCAGGATTTTCTAACTTAAGCGGGCTCTTCATAATCACTTCGCGATGTGGATAAGGAATCTCAATGCCATTGTCTTTGAATTTATCCCATAGAGCGATCAGCACCATTCCTCGAATATTGGTTAAACCGGATTGTGGGTCATCAATCCAAAAGCGTAGCTTAAAGTTCAAAGATGAATCTCCAAATTCTGTTAACCAACAAACCGGTTGTTTCGCCACAGTAACGACTCTATCGACACTTGATGCCGCCTCGATCGCCAGGCGGATAACTTCATGGGGATCGGAATCGTAGGATACGCCGAACTCGACATCGAGTCGGACGTATTTATCGGAGAAGGACCAGTTGATAACTTGAGTGGTAATGAAGTCTTCGTTAGGAATGAGAAACTCTCGACCATCGCGAGTTACGACAGAAACGAATCTGGCTCTAAGTTCTCTGATCCAACCAAATGTTTCGCCAAGTGTGATGGTATCACCTGGCTTAATCGACTGATCCAGAAGGATAATAATCCCTGAGATAAAGTTTGATACAACCTTCTGCAAGCCGAAACCAATACCGACGCCTACAGCACCGGATAGGACAGTCAAGGCGGTTAAATCGATTCCCATGCCGGATACGACGATCAAACCTGCAAAGACGACCAGGGCAATTCTGACGATTTTGCCGAGTAGGACACGCAGCGAAGGCGTTAACTCGTTGATTCCCTGAATGCGCTTATCGAGGAAATTACCAAATGCTGATGATAACCATAACGATACACCGAGTAGGAATCCAAGTTGTAACGTACCTAGAATCGAAAAGCGGAAATTGCCAACAGAGAAACCAGCACTATCTAGAGCGATCGCCACATCATCTGTAATTCCAAGTATGACAGCTGCCGCATAAACCCAGGCGAGGAATGCAAATATTTTGCGCATCTTGCGATTACGGATTGCGTGCGACGCGACAGATATGATTAGCCATGAACCTGACAGGGCCGCACTTATGTAGATAAGGGTATTACTCTCAGGCCAATTGAAGGCGTCCGTCACGAAGTAAGCAACGAATAAAAATAGAATCAAGAAAGCCCACTCCATGCGGTGCAAGAAAGCAATAACGATACGCAATAAGCCCGGCATCTTACGGATCTGGCGGGCTTTAGATACCAGGAAGGGTTCTATCCGCTTTTCCAGCAGGAGCGCGGGGATAACCAGCAGAGCTATGATAGATAGCTGAACCCAAATGTGGGGCTGATTAAAATATAAGAGAATACTTTGAAAAATCTCGGCTGTCTTATTGAGTATGGTATCCAATTGCTGACACTTATATTGATTCAATCACTCTAAGAATAATGCGCCAGAACTGGTTAGTCTAGAGTTTGATAGGATTAATGCCGGTAGGGTTAGCGCTAGACACTTATACAGCGCTAGAATTCAGTGACGAGAATACAATGCTAAGGTCGTTAGTCGTGAATGTATTTATCTCAACGAGAACCGTATACGACGATGGTTTTACCAGACATGCTGATCATGCCATCCTGTTCCAGTTTCTTCATCACACGGCCGGCCATTTCCCGGGAACAACCCGCGATCCGACTTAACTCCTGGCGAGTAATCTTAATTTGCATACCCTCGGGGTGCGTCAAGGCATCTGGTTCAGCACATAAATCAAGTAGAGTACGTGCGATGCGACCGCTGACATCCATGAAGGCGAGTCGATTCACTTTTCTACGCGTGGTCAGCAATCGATTTGAGAGTTGTAGGCCGATGCAATAGAAGATATCCGCCTTGTATGGTTGTAGCTCGTTCTCAAGTAGCGAACGGAGTCTGTGGTATCCAATCTCTGCTATCTCTACCTTCTCCTTGGCACGGATTGTCACGTAGCGTTTATCAGGTCGCATAAACAATCCCATCTCACCGAGGAACTCTCCCTTGTTAAGGTAACCGAGAACAATTTCTCGCCCTTCCTCATCTTCACTGGATACGGTAACCGATCCGTCAAGAATGTAATACATAAGCTCAGCGGAATCACCCGGCTGAATAATGATTTTGCGGTTGGGGTATTTTCTTTTATGACAGTATGACAACAGCGCCTCTAACGCTGCCGGGTCGGTATGTATGAAACTATTTTGCTCCATCCCGGAATCCTGATTCAATTACAACAAAGTCTAGCCCAATACTATAGTATGTTAGCAATCTGACAAAAAATGTGAACCAGTACGCTTTATAAAATGATCTGAGCACACTCACCACTAACTTGTAATCGCCTGCGAACGACCGCATATAGCTGAAAATGAAATCAGCGCAGGCACCCCGAATGACACTAGAACAGAGACTACAACGACTCAAAGACAACCGACTGTTCGAGATATTTGTCATTAGCGTCATTCTACTCTCAGCACTCGAAATTGGCCTCAAGACCTATGACCTTTCCGAGACAACATTGCAGGTCATGTCCTATCTTGATGTGTCCATTACTCTATTCTTCCTCGCTGAAATTCTGATCCGCTTCTTTGCCGAACCAAACAAACGGCAATTTTTTAATAATGGCTGGAATGTCTTTGATAGTCTGGTCGTTGCTATCAGTCTTATTCCGGTTGATGAATCCAATATGGCACTGCTCGCAAGACTAGTGAGGGTATTCCGCGTACTGCGTCTAATCTCTGTGGTCAGTGAACTGCGTATGATCATCAATTCATTGATTAAGGCATTACCTCAACTGGCGTATGTCATGTTGTTAATGTTCATCATTTTCTACATTTATGCCGCTATTGGAAGTTACCTATTTGAGGATATTAATCCGGGCCTTTGGGGCAATGTCGCGGTTGCTATGTTGACCCTGTTCCGGGTCATGACATTCGAAGACTGGACGGATGTGATGTATGAGACCATGGATGTCTATTCACTTAGCTGGGTCTATTATTTAACGTTCATTTTCCTATCAGCCTTCGCATTCCTGAATATGGTGATCGGAATTGTGGTGAATGTCATCGAAGAAGAGCATCGCAAAGAACGCGAAGCTGAACTGCCTGACGAGCCGAGCCTAACAGAACTGCAGCAGGAAATTAGAGAACTCAAGGCGCTCCTGCAAGCCCAGGCACAAATTAACGGCACTAAACAATCTCGCTAACCCAGTACCGAAGCGCCGCAATAAGTAACCTCATCTTAGTAAGCGGCTAGTGGCAATTTTTTTCGCTAACGCGGCACTGGCGGAGGAAGCATAGTAACACTATGTGACGATGCCAGTAACAAAGTTAGCGGACAAAATAGCCCTAGCTTTTTTTATGCGACGAACCCAGCAACAAAGCCAGCGGACAAAATAGCCCTAGCTACCGTAGTAGGTGGCAGAGCCGGGGCCAACAGGAAGTCCTAATAGAAATACCCAAATATAGAACAGGATAGTCCAGGTCAGGAAAAATAGCATCGAGTAGGGCAACATCATCGCAATGAGGGTACCCATGCCCAAATCCTTTTGGTAGCGAGATGCTATCGCCAGTATTAGACCGAAGTAACTCATCATTGGCGTGATGATGTTAGACACTGAATCACCGATTCGATAAGCAGCCTGAATTACTTCGGGAGCAAATCCTATCAACATTAACATGGGTACGAATATCGGCGCGGTGACTGCCCACTGGGCTGACGCACTACCCAAGGACAGATTTATCATGGCGCACATGATAATAAACAGCACAAATACTTCTGGCCCATCTAGCCCGAGGAATTGCAGGAATGCGGCTCCTTTGACTGCCAGAACCGTTCCCAGGTTTGTCCACTTAAAGAACGCGACAAACTGCGCCGCGAAGAATACCAGGGTGATGTACAACCCTAGACTGCCAATACTCTTCGCCATGGCATCAATCACATCCCGATCGGTGCGCATGGTACCTGCAACACGACCATACACATAACCCACGGCTGCGAAAGACAGGAAGATAAAGACGACTATGCCTTTTAGGAAGGGGGAACCAGCGATGCTACCTGTCTCGGGATTTAATAGGATACCGAATCCTGGGATATCGACACCTGGTGTTACCGTTATCACCAGGAGTATCACCACGGCTAGGAATGCCCACCCTGCTGCTTTTAGTCCACGCATCTCATCTGCTGATGGCTTGTCCATCTTCTGTTCGCCTAAATCGATGGATGCCATACTGTTGTCATATGGACCCAGACGTGGCTCAACGATTCGCTCGGTGACGATGGCACCGACGATTGAAATTACGAAGGTCGATACGAACATAAAAAACCAGTTAGCCTCGGGTCCAACACGATATGTCGGGTCAAGGAGGTGGGCGGCGGCTTCAGTAATACCCGATAACAATGGATCGACCGTTCCGAGTAGTAGGTTGGCACTATAGCCTCCAGAAACACCCGCGAAGGCAGCGGCCAATCCGGCCAGTGGATGACGCCCCAGGGAATGGAAGATCATCGCAGCCAGAGGAATTAATACAACATAACCGAGTTCAGATGCGGTGTTCGACACGATTCCGGCGAATACCACTGTAAAGGTTACCATCCGCTTTGAAGCGTTCATTACCAGGGCTCGCATTGCCGTCGATAATAACCCCGAGTGCTCTGCGACTGCGACGCCTAACATCGCAACCAATACTGTTCCAAGGGGTGCGAATCCTGTGAAGTTGGTTACCAGGCCAGTTACTATCCGCTGAATTCCCTCTGCATTCATCAGGGAGATAACGGTAATCATGCCATCGGCAGATCGTCCTGAACTTCCTTCAGGACGTGGATCGACTACACTGACTTCGAGATAACCCAGCAAGCCACTTAGAAAAATGACGCCCACGGCAAAAAGAGCAAATAATGTCACCGGATGGGGTAGTAGATTTCCCAACCACTCGACGGTTGCAAGGAAGCGATTAAATAGTCCCGTTTGAGGATTCTGATCTGCGGCTGGTGTTTGACTCGACAAAATGTTATCCGTTATCTGTTGTTATTAGGCATTGAATTATAACGTATTTTTTGTCGGAATCAGTGATTTAAGGTCACTATGGCGATAAGTTTTTTACCCTTCACTACTTAAATGACCTTAATTACGTCTATAAAATAATCTATATAAACGATAGATCGCAACCTGACTGCTAGTGAATCTCAAGCTGCAATTTTGCTACAATATCAACTATATAAAGCGTTAGGAATGGAAATGAATCGAGAACTTTCAATCGTCATACTCGGCGGTGGTACAGCCGGCTGGATGACTGCCAATCTCATGGCTGCTCGTTGGCAGGATAAACCGATTAAACTCACATTAATAGAATCCCCAGACATCGGAATCGTTGGAGTGGGCGAAGGCTCAACCCCTTCGCTGCAGAATTTCTTCAACGAAATTGGCGTTGAAGATTATGAGTGGATGCCAGAATGTAAGGCAACTTATAAGAATGGCATTACCTTCGATGGCTGGTCTGAAGTGCCAGGATATGAGAAGTATTGCCATCCTTTTCCATCCAAAATCGATCACATAACTTTTCCCAAGTTTGATCACCAATGTCACCTGAGAAAGCACGGATTTGCAGTCGATGCGCATCCGGACCATTTTTTTCTCGGTTCCTATTTATCACAACACCAGTGTTCACCCAAAGCGAGTGCTAACTTCCCGTTTGAGCATGCCAACGGTTACCATTTTGACTCAGGCCTGTTAGGCAAATTCCTGAGCAGGAAAGCACAAGAACGCGGTGTCGACTATTTGCAACGTAATGTCACCGATGTTCTTCAGGATGAGCAAGGGAATATAACCCAGTTAAATTTTAAAGAAGGCGGCGATATTAAGGCCGACTTCTTTGTCGACTGTAGTGGCTTCATTGGCTATCTGTCACAGAAGACGCTTGGCGTAAAATTTCACAGCCTGGAAAACTATCTATTCAACGATCGTGCAGTGGTCATGCCCATACCCAGAGAGGGTAATAAGCTAAATTCACAAACCACCAGTACTGCCCTTAAAAATGGCTGGAACTGGGATATTCCTCTGCAGCATCGGTCGGGCAATGGATACGTCTTTAGTTCCAGATACTGTAGTGACGATGAGGCTGAGACTGAACTACGTGAGCATCTTGGATTGCTCGATTCAGACATTGAGGCGCGCTTCGTTAAATGGCAACAGGGCATGGTCGAACAACACTGGTACAAGAACTGTTTATCAGTTGGCTTGTCTCAAGGATTTATTGAGCCTCTCGAAGCGATGGCTTTGCATCTGATTTATTCTACCGCTGGAAATTTTATTTCAGCATTCGAAAATGGCAACTTTACCAATCAACATCAAACGAGCTTCAATAAGAAAATTACTGCTGCTTTTCAGGCGGTCGCTGATTATCTGGTCGCACATTATCGGATGAATTCTCGTAGTGACAGCCAGTATTGGATTGATAATGCGCGTAATCAGAATGTGTCGGTAGCGGTGGCAGATATCGTGAACGGCTGGATGTCTGCATCGCCGAATGGGTTAACGGATGCCGTTAAGAAATATCAGAATGAGTTCGCATTTAATCGCCTGTCCTGGCAAATACTCTTTGCTGGCTATGGTGTATTCCCTGATCCGGCTAAATTAAAGGAGCCGACTGCGGATATAAAGCATGTAGATATGAGCCGAATGAACGAATTCATTCGAAGCTGTGCCTCAAACTACCAATCGCATCAGGATGGCATAAATAACGTCGCATCATCCAGGCGTGCGCCTGTCAGTGACCCCTTCTACATCTAACCACTGTTTGCCAGACAAACAAAAACCCCACTCAAGAGTGGGGTTTTTTATGCTACCCCGCTAGTAACAGCGAGGTAGCGGGCTTGGTAGCCTGTATCTTAAAACTTAAATGTAGCTTGTAAGAATACAGCCTGACCAACCTGGTCGTAACCAGCACCAGTCATGCGACCACCACGGTCGTTACCACGACCCTGATTTACGAGAGCTGGGCCCTCATCAGTGACGTTACTGATACCCAGAGTAGCTCTGAAGCTATCATCAGGTGTCCATGTAACCGCGATGTCTGAATAGTACTTCGACTCAGCGACACAGTCTAAGATAGTCTCTGGTCTGTTCGCGAAGCTATACAGATAGGTTGATGGTCCAGGTGTGTAACAGGCACTAGACTCAGGATTTCTGGTGAAGAAATCTGTCTCATCAATCCATCGACCGGAGTAGATGAGTGAGAAGTCACCATAGTTAAACGCCATACGATGAACAAAACGCATCTCAGGTGTACCATGTGTACCTAACAGATCATCCGTACCTTCTTCTGGAATAATCGTACGAGTACGGTCATCCTGAATAGTGATCTGAGTCGTCCAGATGAACTCTAGAGAATCATCCATGAAGTCTTCAAACATGTAGCTGAAACGTGTGTTGATATCGTAACCAGCAGATGTCTCATTACCGATGTTAACGAATGAGTCATTAACCGTGGTAATCAGGTTAACCGCATCGCTCAGACCAGCAGTACGAGGACCAACCAGTGAACAGAATGGGCTAGATAGACCTGCTGCATCTTCATAACAACGACGCATGATGTACGCTGCACCTACCTGCGAAATTGTATTTTCAATATCGATATCGAAATACGTTACCGCGAAGTTGAAGCTGGCGTTATCACCTTCATAGGCATCAGCCTTCATGGTGAATGTAGTCTGCTCAGAAGTTTCTGGTGACAGAGTATCCACGTTACCTGAAATAACTACAGGAATTGTCGTAGTACCCAATGTACCCAGTACAGTCGGATCAACGCCACTCAGAGCACAGTTGTCCAGAACTGTTTGTGAACGAGTGTCCTGATCAGGGAAGTATACGCCCCCGTCCAGACCACCACCGAATGCCGCGTGACATGGATCCGCGCCACCGCCAACACCACCAGTCTGGTCACCTAGGAACTGCTCGCGCAGATTCGGTGCACGGTATGATGTACCGTATGCCGCCGAGAATGTTAACCAGTCAGTTGGTGCATACAGGATACGAACACGTTCTGTCTGCTCACTACCGAAGTTTGATTCGTCAGTATAACGCAGGGCCAGATCAGCCGTTAACTCATGAACACCGTCAATGTCAGACAGGATAGGCAAGCTAATCTCTGTGAACACTTCTTCGATAGTACGTGAACCTTCTGTGCGACCCTCAGTTGTTGGAGACTCAGCAATGAAGAAACCTTTCTCACCGTTGAAGTCAGCTTGAGACTCAATTTGGTCACGACGTGCTTCGAAACCAAGTACGATACTCGCTGTACCACCATTTTCGAAATCAAACAGATCACCCGTTGTATAACCAGAGAAGATTGCTTGAGTTACAGTGGTAGCATTGACACGCTCACCCAACAGGAAGTTCAGCTCTTCTTCAGTCAACGAACCAGTAGTGATGCCGTTCTTACCGAAGACACCTGGAGCAAGGATATTCAGAGGAGTACATGGCTTATCTTTAATGATTCCGCCAAGTCCATTCGGTGTATTGGTTCGACCACCACACTGAATGTTACCGTCAAGGTCAATGTACTGACCATTCTGAGCTTTCTCGAAGTTACGTGAATCCAGCTGTGGCTGAGTCACGATACCGTCACCACGGTCATAACTTGCTGCCAGTTCGTAAGTCCAAGCATTTTCCTTGAACCATTCGCCACCGATATCACCACGGATACCTGTTACGAAGCGGAAGTGATCCAAGCTCAGGTCACGATCCTGGGTAAAGCCATCGATTGTGACAACAGGCAGTGCTTCAATGCCGTAGGGGTTCCATGGGTTAGCCGCTGTAATCCATTCGCCGTTGGCGTCTGTATCAAAAATCGGGTTACCCAGTGAGTCGGTACCAACCTGTACAGGCAATGTTGCAGGAACAGAAACATAGATCTGCTCGGCAGTTGCTATGTTTAACAGGTGACGATGGAAGTAAGAAGATTCGAAGAATATTTCTACGTTGTCTTCTTCACCCCACTCTGGCGCATAAGTCGCACTCGTGATTAATGAGAAACGAGTCGCAGGCTGAACCAGGTCAGATGCTAAACGCTCCTGTACATCATTGTAGGCAGGGTTCAGACGATATCTGTCAAAACCAACCTGCTCTGATGGCAAGAATGGGAATCGAGCACTCCAGGTATCAGCCTGAAGATTACCAGCACCCACCCAGTTAGGAACGTTCTGGCCATTGTTAGGGTTAGTCCAGTCACCGGCTGAGCCTGGCTCATAGAATAACCAGCTGCCGTCACCCAGGATGATCGCATCATCAGGGAAGCCGTTGTCACAGAAGTTGTACTGGTTGCCGAATTCAGCAAGTGAAGAGTCTGTAACGATCTCACGCTGTTGAATACAGTCTGTACGATCACCCAGTGAAATTCTTTCACGGTTGTAGTACTCACCACCAAGAACAAATTTGAAACGGTCACTTTCGCCACCAGTAACAAATGAAACCTGAGTAATCTCACCACCTGGATCAGAAGGTTGAGATAGGTTGACGCTAACCTGAGCACCATCGAAAGAATCTTTCAGTATGATGTTGATTACACCAGATACGGCGTCCGCACCGTATACAGCAGATGCCGAGTCAGAAAGTACTTCCGCGCGTTCTACCATATCGATAGGAATCAAACTTAAGTCAGGCTGTGAAGGCGCACCACGAACACCTGATGCACCCAGACGACGTCCGTTGATCAGAATCAGAGTTCTTTCTGCACCCAGACCACGAAGACCAACGTTTACAGAACCAACACCACCGGCTGGAGGTGCTTCTGATGCGTTAGACAGACCTGAGTTTGTGTTAATAGTGTTATCGATCTGAAGACCGTTGACCAGTGAGATTCGCTGGATCATGTCAGCCACGTTTGTGATACCTGACTCTTTGGCTTCATCGACACTAACAATTTGAATTGGAGACGGTGATGCAAACTCATCACGACGAATACGAGAACCGGTAATCGTTACAACGGTATCCTCGGCTTCATCACCATCAGCATCTTCCGCTTCCTCAGCATATGCTGTCGGCATTGCAACCAGAGCACCAGCCCCAAGTACAATTGCCATACGCACAGCTTTAGAAATTTTGGTGTTGTTTGAATTCAAAATATTCACTCCCAAAGTTGTTGTTTATATTTCTTATAAGAAATCTGCACCCCAAATACAGCAGGGGCAGACGCAAGCGCAGTAAAATTACCACAATTAATAGGCTTTGAGAAGCACTGATTGCCTTGATATCAGGTGTTTGAGGCTGATAGTTGTTTCAAACTATTGCAAGGTGTTTCAATGTATTAAGGACATTTTTTGACAAACTAGAGTAACTTATTTTTTAACGACATGAGTCCCTGCAGAACAATTCACTAAATAACACCATATCTTGTGATTTTTGCTGTGATTTAATCAATATGCAGGAAAGTGACAAATATGAAGCCGTTACTGCTTCATTAGTTGCAACAGTCTGGCCCGTTGTTGAACTGCAATATGGTTGTCGGGATCCAGAGATATCACTTTATTTAGAATGGTTAAGCTTTCTTTGAGATTACCAGTCATTATTCGAGATCCGACGGCATCCATAAGGTAGGCCACATTATCCGGTTCAACAGCCAGCGCCCGCTTGTGGTAGCGCAATGCCATCATTGGCTGATCGATAAACATATACAGATTTCCAGCCGTTGCAGCGATGTCAGCCATCATGACATATGAATCAGATATCAGGGCAGCGATCTTCGCAGCTTCTGCATCATCCCTCTGTTGATAATAATGATCCAGCATGGCTAGATGCACTTCTAACCAGTTGCGCTTGTTTAAAAGGTCCAGCGCACGCTTTGCATCAAACGAAGTTGCTGGACCCAATGTCACCTCCTGCTTCTCAGTGACAAATGGGTAGTCGGCCTTGAGGAGTTTAACGGTATATTCTCCCAACAGATTTGTGACACGACCTATAGGGTTATCTCTGAACGCAAGCTCGTCATTAACGGCTTGTATTGGTTCAATAATTATGTGCTCCTGCACAATTTTATTCGTAAAGGCGTCGGCCAGTAGAAAATACCCTGTACGATTTGGATGGAGGTGTTCGAGCATCATCTCATCTCCAATAATCCCTCTCGAACTCTTATTCCGCAGATGTTGCTCTGAATCCACTAGAAAAACTGTATCACCATCCGTTTGCTCTCTAATCAACTGATTAAAAATCGATGGTGCCCTGAAACGGAGTAAGTCATGGTCTCTTGCTAATTGGTAATGCGCTAATGCCTCATCATAGCGGCCATCCATCTCGAATTGTTTTGCTTTAGCGAAATAGTCGGCGGCGTTATTGGCACCTGGCTCAGAGCTAAACGGTGGTTGATCTTTTTCATTGCTTGCCAGTGTTGAAACGAAGACAGGAATCTTTGCCTCACGATACTGATCAAGAATTAACTTCAGATTGTCTCTGAATTGTGCAATTCCGGCATGATATAAATCACTGTCAAAAGCGATGTTTCTCTCTTTGGCGGCTCGCGCCATCAGCGATCTGTTCTCGGGTGGTCCTGAATTAGAATCGAGCGCATTGTTTTCAGACATTTGGAAACTAGAGAGCAGTTGTTGCACTAATTGGACGACTCTCAAGTCCTTTAATTTGAGAAACAACAGATTGGTCGCATGGCCAGCGCTGGATGTAAATCCTGAGCCGACTCCCAGAATACCCAGGTATTCGTTATGACCGGCATAGATCAAAACGAGATCGGGTTCTATCGCAATGATTTCTTCAACAAAGTCCAGCATCATGTAGGAATTAATGGCTGCCATGGCGGTAGAGACTATTTCAATCTCCTTATTCGGATAAAGACGCTTGAAGCGTTGCTTGATCTGCACTGCCAGCGAACCGGAAATACCATACGGGAAACCGGCTGCCGTTGAACCACCCTGAACGACGATCCTGATAGTATTTTTACCTTTTGCTTTCTTGAATAATAAACTTTCAGGCGCTATTTGCGGTGCCTGTGTCGGATCACTGAAATAACGTTTTAGGATGTGCGGGTTTGGCCGCAAGTAGTCAGCATATTGTTCTTGTGGCACAGGAATAAATAATGGGTAGGATGCGCCATAGTTAAATGCTCTTAGTCCAAACTCCAGCATTAGGAGTATCACCACCGGTAACAACACCAGGATAAAATAAAATATTTTGGGGGTCTTCTTTTTAGGCGCGCTTAGTTCTTGTGTCATAACTCAGTCGGTTGCATGCCGATGGAACGGCCTAGATTATACAGTCTGATGTGATTACTCAAGTCTGTTCTGTCACACCAGTTCGTATACATTCCACAGGGAAATAGCCATCTGTTTGATTTGTTCGCAGTCGTCTCTGAGTTATAATTGCAAAAAAGTCTCAGGAAAAGATATGTCCTTTAAACCAGTCCATCCGTTCGTACATGAATATGATTTCCCAATTAGCGAAGAGATTGCAAAACATGAGGACGCTATCGTGCAGCAATTTCTCGACGAACAGGATACAACCTACAAGAATAATCAAGTGGGATACAACGTAGTCTACAAAGATACGTCACTAACAGATACTATTGAAAAACGATTGGATAAGGTGATCAATGACAACTATATCCTATCACCACGTATTAAGCCGATACAGATGAATATCTATGTCCAGAACAATGAACGTTCCAACAATCTCTGGCATCAACACATCTTCAGTTCCACAATCAGCGGCGTGATTTATCATAATTTACCGAAAGATGGCGGTGGTTTTGAATTTAACTATCAGGGTGATCTGTATAGCATCAAACCCGAAGAGAATAAGCTGTACCTATTCCCATATTGGCTAGTGCACAGGCCTATGCCTCAGCAAGATAGCAGTTATCGGATCTGTATCAACATCGAATACCTATGCCAGTCGCGACCGATGCATAAGCATCAGGTCGACTGGTTTAATCCGGGTGATAAAATTAATATCGTCTGGTGAACCGTTTATTCATTAGGTTGATAGGGCTTCATCGCTTTAGCCAGGTCTTCATCAGCCGCAGCTGTAGCCAAATAGGTTGGAGTTACTCGCCGGTTTGACTGCTGTTCATAAGCATAGGCATAGGCCAGGACCTGTGCATCTTGGTTTGCGGTACCGATAAAAGAGAGACCGACAGGTACATTCCTGAACGCGCCCATTGGGACGGTTGCATGAGGGTAACCAGCTCGTGCTGCTGGTGAGCCATAACCCGGCCAAGGACTAGGCCAGTTATCACCATTAACAGCATCGATTGCCGGGGCGAATACTCCCGATGGTGCAACCAATACTGCGACATTGTTCTCGCTCAAGAGTTTATCGACACCATCCTCGCGTGACGCTTTCTGGACAACCTCAACGGCGTTTTTATATTCATCAGAATCAATTCCGACCATGGCCTGCGATCCAGTAAATATTGACTGGTTGAATAAAGCCAATTCGACATCAGCATTCGCGATATTAAACTCAATCAGTTCTGCTAGCGTGCGTGTTGTGACCTTGGCTGGATCAGTTGTACTCAGATATTTGTTCAGTCCATCTTTAAATTCGATACGCAATAGGTCGTATGCCAGACCACCAAGTCCTGGAGGTGATTCGGGACGCTCCTCGATTTCGACAAGAATTGCACCGGCCGCTTCAAGGTCCGCTAGTGCGTCACTGAATAACTCATTCACAGGCTGGTAGTTTCCCGTAGCAAACTTCAATATGCCGACTCTGACACCATTTAGCGCGTCTGCGTTGAGAGAGGCTGAGTAAATACTTCCCTCAGACTGTGTCATGGCATCCATCATCATTGCCGCACCCATCACGGATTTGGTCATGGGACCAGCCGTATCCTGTGATTCGGAAATGGGGATGATCCCTTTCTGCGACACTAGACCGACCGTCGGCTTGAAACCAACTAACCCATTAACATTGGAGGGACAAATAATTGACCCATTGGTTTCCGTACCTACCGTTCCTGCTGCCAATGAAGCAGCACCAGCTGCTCCAGAACCTGAACTGGAGCCACAGGGATTACGATCCAGGATGTGGGGGTTGCGTACCTGACCTCCCAGCGCAGACCAGCCGGACATGGAATCTTCCGAGCGGAAATTTGCCCATTGACTGAGATTCGTTTTACCAAGAATGATAGCTCCTGCAGCTCGCAAACCAGCAACCAGCGGACTGTCAGTATCGGTTGTGTTATTTAGCAATGCGAGCGCACCAGCCGTCGTGGGTATATTGTCTTTAGTTTCAATATTATCTTTCAGCAGAATAGGTACACCATGCAATGCACCCATCAGATTACCGTCGGCACGCATCCTATCCAGTTTTTTAGCTTCTGCCAGTGCATCGGGATTAACACTCAATACAGACTGTAGTGTGGGTCCACTACGATCAACTAGCTCAATACGATCTAAATAGGCTTGGACTAGTTGTTCAGAACTGATCGTTCCTGAATTCAGTGCCTCTACTATCGCAGGTAAGGTATCTGCAATGACTCCCGTCGGTAGGAAATTAGTAACTTCTGCGGGCTGTGGCTCACGATTCACATCAGGTTGTGGTTTTTCAACCGAATCAGATTGTTGCGTTTCGCCACAGGCGGTGAGCGTTAATAGTAATAGACAGGTAAGTATTCGGCGAAAATTTTTCATGACATCTGACTCAGGTTTTTCAACAAGAGTCAGATAGTAGCAAATTATGCGATGAATCGTTTACTTTTTAGAAGGAATGTTTAAACCTTACCATTCGCAAATATATCGAATTGGTTCGACAGCATCATCAATGCCGGTTATATCGAACTCGGCCTTGAGATTGGGGCCATCTTTCTGTTCTATTTCTACCGAATATTGATTCGCCTGGAGCATCTTCTTAACTTTTCCCAGAATCGAACGAGGATAGTATGTGATTAGCTTGTTTCTGGAGGTGTTCCACTTAGGCGTGGGAAATTTCTCATTGTCGATGAAGATATTATAGCGGTCGACATCACCGACTGCCGTTCCCCAGTTGATATAAAGTCGGGTGTTACGGCTATTGCAGTGGAGTATCAGTCGTGGCGTGATGTTCTCAGGTGAACTGGTCGTGGCATAGATGCTTGCCGTGGCTAGATTTTTAGTGAAGTCGTCCTGGTTCTCATCCACACTAACTTGCCACTCTCCCTTCACAATTTCTGCAATTGGTTCAATTCTGGAAAGGCTCTCTTTCGCGGATGCGGAGGTTGTTGGTACAAGATCAGGAGCAGCGGTTACCTTGGTCTTTGTTAAATCATCGTAACATAACAGCCGTTTTAGACTACTGCTAATCGTTTTGCACTTGTTGTAATCAGCGATGTTGATGTCAGCTGTTGCTGAACTGGAAAATGTCAGCATCAAAATGGCAAACAGAATGCGATACATGTATTACTCCGAAGATAATTCTTGTTATGTATGAACAGATTACTGCTAGATAGTTCAATCTAGAGCAGGGATTCTATATTGTTTGGCCTGGTAAAAACAGACTCACTGACTAATTAGTCAAGAGTAATTAGGTCGCGTAAGCTATTACCATATCTCGTAATGAGACAATGCCAACGGCATGCCCATGCTCTACGACTAGAGCTCGCGATATGTTAAATCGAGTCAATAGCCGGATGGCATAACGTACATTCATTTTAGACTCCACTGTTAGGACCGGTTTCGACATCACCTGATAAGCACTGATCCGATCGGGGGCAAAGTCTGGTGCGACAACTTTATGGGCCAGATCGCCAATTGATATCAGCCCGTATTCATCCCGATCATCTCGCTTATCGACAATCAGTGAACCACAACCCGCTGCACGCATTTGTTGTACGGCTTCAGTAACTGTCGCCATGCCATCTATCTTTTGAATGTCGTTATTCATGACATCTCTGACAGCCACATACTTTATGTCATTCATATTTGCTCCTCTATTTCTTCTTTGATTTTCTCAAGCTGGGAGTTCAATCCGATTGCATCTTCGATATCTATTTGTAAGGCAACACCTGCTCTTCTTTTTGTATCAAATTCACCGACTTCTGCAATGCCTTCCAAAATAGTTCGACTCATGTGCTCCTCGACCACAAACAATACGACATCCACCTGCCCTTCTAATGTGAGTCCGAAGAATGTCTTCGAAGGGTTTAACCCCTCTCCCTTTGCACTCTTGATAACCGTTGCCCCTGTCGCGCCTAATTTGCGCGCCTGCTCGATAATGATTTCGGTGCGCTCATCACTGACTATGGCAAGCACTAGTTTGAATTTCATGGTGTTATCCTCTCGGTTCTTTCCTGTTGATTCTGTTTACCCCGTAGCTCTGATAATTGCGCGTAAGCCATCACAGTGATCATCGGGAATAAACTGGCGAGCGCGATCAGACCAAATCCATCGATTAATGCACTCCTCCCCGGCACGGTACTGGCTAGTCCCAGTCCTAGAGCAGTAACCAATGGTACCGTGACTGTCGATGTTGTAACGCCTCCGCTGTCGTAGGCCAGAGGGACAATCATCTTCGGTGCGAATATCGTTTGTATGATGACCACCAGATAGCCCACCATCATATAATAAGCGAGTGAGGTACCGGTCACGATGCGAAAAGCTCCTAGTGCGATACTGAGTGCCACCCCTATGGCGACTGCAATACGTAATCCCCATGGGCTCAGTGCGCCACCCGATGACTCATTCGCCTTCATCGCGACAGCGATCAATGAGGGCTCGGCAATGGTCGTAGAAAAGCCAATCGCGGCGGCGAATAGATACACCCAGTAATACTGCCACCATTCGATGCGGTTTATCGTATCGACAAATTCGTCACTAACTGCTGTAGCGGTTTCTGCAAGTGACGCCTTCTCACCAATGATGAATTGCGGGTCCGTTAATTGGGTTGCCATAATTTCTCCGATCGGAAAAAGGGCCTGATCCAGTCCGACTAAGAAAAGTGCCAAACCTGCGATAACATAAATGAATCCAACCAATACTCGCTTTAGTTGCGGGACTCGTTCACGCAATACGATTACCTGAAAGAATACCAATAGCAATCCGATCGGGGCTACATCTCTGATGGTTGCCAAAAATGTCGTCAGGATGGTTGCGAGGAATTCCACGTCAGGCAACCATCCCATAAACGAGGACGAATGCGATTGGAAACAGGCTCGCGAAAGCGATCAAACCAAAGCCATCAATCATCGGGTTTCTACCCTTAATAATCGTCGATAATCCAATCCCTAGCGCGGTTACCAGAGGAACTGTAATCGTCGACGTCGTGACACCACCGCTATCGTAAGCGACACCAATGATCTCAATAGGTGCGAACTGGGTCAGGACGACAATCAATAGATATCCCGCGATGATAATGAAATGGATAGGCCAGCCTTTCAATATCCGAATGACGCCAATCAGCAGTGCTACACCAACCGAAGTGGCAACAGTCAAACGTAAACCCAGGGCGTAATCAGCCATGGCTCGCTCGGAATCTTCAATCACTCCTGCTACCGCACTGATTCTCGCAGCCTCTTTAGCGACTGCTATCAAAGCGGGCTCAGCGATGGTAGTACCAAAGCCCAAAGCGAAGGCGAAGAAGAGTAACCAGAAAAGATTACCTTTACGTAGCAATGCGCCAGCCATACTGTCGCCCAATGGAAATAGGCTCAGTTCCAATCCCTGAATAAAAAGTGCAAGTCCAAATACTACGGCAATCAAGCCGAATAAAATCTTCTCAGGATCGGGGAATGGCTGTTGTAATACGACCAATTGAAAAAATGCCACTACCAGAACGATCGGAGCCAAGTCGCGAAGCGCATCTTTAATGGTGTCAAAGAATTGGTGCATTGCACTCCTGTCGAACGCTAGCCGTTATAATCACGTTAAATAGGGCATTTAGAGAATTCTCATTATGCAAACTAGCTTAGATCACCAGATAAAATGCGTCTTGACCTACATCAACAAAGTGCTGCTTTAGCAAACGACTATGTTAGATTAACGATTCACAATGGTTCCGTGAAATGATACATTTCGCGCCCGATATAGTTGACGATACAAAGACATAACGATGACTGACTCTCTGACTCGATTAATATTTGATGATTACAATATTCGTGGTGTAGCCGTAACAATACAGGACGATGTTGAACAATTATTAGCTGGCCATGATTATCCCGACACCATTGCGAGGTTGTTACTCGAGGCCGTCGCGATTAATGCCATGTTGTCGACTACTCTGAAGTTTGAAGGCAGAATCAGCTTGCAATTGCAGACACCGGGTAGCTTGAGTCTGCTTATCGTCCAGACTAATCACGAACTGGAATACCGTGGTGTCGTTAGGTTTGATAAGAGTATCCATGAACCGGAGCATGCCTTTGTCGATATGGTTCAGGGCGGTCAAATGGTTATAACTATCGAGCCAGAGGAAGGTCAAAGGTATCAGGGTATTGTTGCACTCGATACCGGCAGTCTGGCTGATTGTATTGAGGGTTACTTTGCACAATCTGAACAGCTATTAACTCGAATCATTCTGTATACTGATGAGCAGTCAGTATTTGGCTTGTTGTTGCAGGCACTGCCTGATTTATCGTCCACGGCAGACTTCGAACATGTGGAGACACTGGCCAATACGCTGACAACAGGTGAAGCCCTATCACTGAGTAATGATGATATTCTACATCGGCTCTTCCATGAAGAGCGGGTCAGATCACTTGCAAATCAGGATGTAAAGTTCAAATGCACCTGCAGTCGCGACAAGATGCTTTCCTCCTTGCAACTCCTCGAGGAGGATGAAATCAACGATATTCTCGCAACAGAGGAATATATCGAAATGCAATGTGAATTTTGTCAGACGGAGTATCAATTCAACGAGATTGATATCAAGTCATTTCTCGCGGTAAGAGGTAATTCAACGAGACACTAGTTGGATTAACTTAATCATTGATTCTCTTGCCTAGTCGGTCTGTGGCACAAACTCATACAACATGATGCCGTCAAACTTGGCTCCATCGTTGTTGAAGTAATACGGCATGAACTCTTCGATAACGGTTTCTTCCGCTGCTTGTCCTGCATGAAGTATTTTACTTCCAGCAATCAGCATGCCCTCATGCGCAGTCACTATGCCCATCTTGAAGTAAGATTCTTTGACGAACGCGACACCAACCAGATCCGGCAGTCGGGATAATAAATTTTCAGTGATATGTTCAGTCGGTACATAACTGACACGCACAGGCAGTGACCAGTCTAACGCTAAGAACTCAGTGCCATCCTGCTTTCTATTCAATGTCACTTCAACGGTCTTTAATTCATCAGCTGAAGCATAATGATGAGTGATATGAGGAGTCGAAGGATGATTCAGGATTCGGTCGGACGTATAGTGCCAACGCCTTTTGTAATCTGGCGTACGTTTCCCATCTTCATCGGGTTTGTAGTGAATTTGAGTAAGACGATCTCTCGCCTCTTCCCAATTACTACTCTGCGCCAAACTTAATGAGGTGAGGATATGGCTTGTACAATCTGAAACATCGAGTCGAAAAAGTGGATCGGGATCGGGCTCTTGTTCTTCACCGAGATTGAATATTTTATATGGCGTACCAATCCGCCAACGCGCAATGGCTTGTAGCCGATCATGGTAGTCTGGAAATCTAGTCTGAAACTCAGGCAGTATTTTCGCCAGTTCATGCGTTTCAATCAACCAGGGTTTCGGAAGACTGTCGAGCCATGCGTCATGTTGGGTATCGGCGATCAATGATCTGCTGAGCGTTAACAGCAGAAAAATTCCCATGACAGATGTTTTTCTCAGTAGCATAATCAATTCTATTCAACAGTGAGATAACAAGTATAAAAAAATAACTAAGCGTATGCGACATTTCGATTTAGCAAATATACCTGATGTCCGAGATGGCCTGACTCGTGTAGAACGTGTCATTTTATATTGTCTGAATGAATGTCAGAAAGAGCGAGATGGCCGCAATGTACCAACTGTGATGTTATATGGCCGTGTGGTTGAACATATCGATATCAGTGAACAGGAACTGGTTAGCGTTCTGCAACGGCTATGTAATTACAACGAAGCGAACAGTACGCGTAGAGAATATTGATAGTAGAATCGAAAATTAGGAATGCGCGAGAAGGATGCCGCAGTCAATTGAATTGAGATAGCAAATGGCCCATACGGGCCATTTACTGTTTTGTGACTTAATTGCTAGAAAAAGCGCTTACTGAATTCAACACCCCAAACGCGTGGCTCATTCACAAATGCCGTATTGTTAGCGAAATCAATACCACCCTTGATGTTTGCCTCGTCAGTGATGTTGCGACCGAACAATGCGATTTCGTAATTGTTCGCGTCATTGATGTAACCAAAACGTAGGCCTAACTCGAACTGTGGTCCCAGGTTATATTCCACGGACTCGTAGATGAATACATTCAAGTCACCCTGTCTAGCTAAATCAAAGTAGGCATATACTTCACCCGTCTCGACTGGAACGCCAAATCGACCTGTCAGGTTTAAAGTTGATTCAGGAGTGTTCGGAAATGGGTTGCCATTCACGAAGGCATTTCCTGAGCCATCGACTGGATCAAGGACCGTACATTGACCGGAACCACAGGTTGCAATTAATAGCGTGGAATCCTCTAACTCTGTATCGGTATAACTATAGCCTAAGGTAAAGGTCAAATCAGGATGCGGACGGTACACCGTATCTACCTCAAAACCGGTACCAGTACCTTTGTCAGCATTATCCAAACCAATGTTATTACCATTACCACCCACAGCAGTTAACTGAATATCATCGATCGTGTAGTGATAAATTGCGCCGTTAACTCTAAGGGTATTGTCCACCAGATCAGCTTTAAATCCTGCCTCGTATGACAAGATGGTTTCTGACTCAGCCAGTGATGGTGTACCAAAGAAAGCCACATCGCGAACCTGAATAGACTGAGCACGGAAGCCGCTCGCTACACGCCCATATACGCTGACATCATCAGATAAAAGATGGTTGAGCATTATTTCCCAACTGACCTGGCTGTCATCGACTGCAATCGGATCAATGGGTATCCCTGCACCAGAGACTGCCGTAGCAGTCTTCTCATCTTCGGTGTAACGCGCACCCGCGACAAATGTGGTTTGCTCCGTTAAGTCATAAGTAAACTGACCAAATACCGCCCAGGTTTCGTTGGTTTGTACTGATGTTGATGGATCGATGAAAAATGGGTCAACTGTAATTTCAAATTCGCCATCATAGAAGAACAGACCCGTCTGCCAGGTCACATCGCCATCTGTATCAGATGCGAAACGGAATTCTTGCGTGAACTGTTCAACATCGGCGATATCTTGAGATTCTGAGATAGGTGCTGAAGTACCATCGATATCACCCAAACTGCCGCCGTCTGTATCGGCCTGTGCAGTGATCGAAGTAAACACCACATCACCTAAGTCATAATTGACTGTCAGGCTAGCCATATTTCCTTCATATGCTTGCGGGCTATTGCTTCCGCCATCCAAGCGCACACGGTTTCGATCAAAATTGATGTTGAGCTCGTTACTACCGGTATTAATTGCGTTACCTCTGAATACGGTAGAAGTGCCATCATAATCTCGTCCCTGGAAACTGAATAACATATCCAGATTATCGCTAGGCTCATAAGCGACTTGCAGTCGGTAAGCTGTTTCGCTGAATCCACCGAGTGCATCATCTTCACCCGTAAAACTATTTGAAATCCAATCATCTCGATCCTGGTTAAGGAACGAAATCCTGAATGAGAGATCATCAGTCAGTCCACCACCATAGGCCGCTTCAACAATTTGAGTTCCCAATTCAGCTACTGTCAAATTCACGTATGCATCGGCATCCTGAGTTGGTTTCCTAGACGTA
Organism: Enterobacterales bacterium; assembly: GCA_965250035.1. Lineage (GTDB taxonomy): Bacteria > Pseudomonadota > Gammaproteobacteria > Enterobacterales > CAXRAF01. The sequence goes on from OZ252282.1 coordinate 2,379,242, forward strand.
AATTTGATAATACCGGCCGTCGTATTGCGACCAAACAGGGTTCCCTGAGGGCCACGAATCACTTCAACGCCTTCCAGATCGAATAGTGGGAAAGACTTAAGGGCGACGTTCTCCAGAACGACATCATCCATTATAATGGATACCGGTTGCGAGGCAGCAATATCAAAATCGGAATTACCCAGTCCTCGGAGATAAAATCTAGGTGCCACACGACCATTCGAAGACTCGGCGTATAAGCCTGGCACACGATTCGCCAGAGACAATACGTCATCTCCTGCAGAGAATATAGCGTCAAACTCTTCACCCAACAGGGTGCTGACAGAGATTGGTACTTCCTGCGCACTCTGTTCACGTTTCTGGGCTGTTACGGTAATTTTTTGAAGTGTTCCGCTGTCTTCTTCTGTCGCATCCTCTGCAAAGGCAAATGGAGTAACGATAACACTTTGAATTGCAACTGCTAATGCAGCCTTTTTTAACTGGTTTTTCATATGCATCACTAATGGTTGATTGTTTGTTGAAAAGGTGTCCTGATTCGACTATTTGCATAGCCATTCAAGCGGGCGCAATAATACTCGATTTACGCTCAAATAACCACTGTAAAGAAACACAAATAGGATAGAGTAACGCAGCCAAAAATTATGAAATGACAGCCATGACGATTCCTTTCGCTTCATCCTGAATTTGTTTTAAATGATCGGCACTGACAAAACTCTCGGCATAGATTTTATAAACGTCTTCAGTGCCCGATGGACGCGCGGCAAACCAGCCATTCTCCGTACAGACTTTCAGGCCCCCAATGGCGGCGCCATTCGCTGACGCATGGGTTAATTTAGCGATAATAGGCTCGCCTGCTAAGAGATCAGCGGTGACATCCTCTGCTGATAATGTCGACAACTTTGCTTTCTGGTCGGCATTCGCTGGCGCATCGATTCTGGCGTACACCGGTGCACCGAATTGTTCGGTTAGTTCCTGATAGTATTGACCCGGATCCTTTCCTGTCACAGCCAGAATTTCGCAGGCTAATAAACACAGGATGATGCCATCCTTGTCTGTGGTCCAGGTACTGCCATCGATACGCAGGAATGATGCACCAGCTGATTCCTCACCACCAAATCCATAGTCTCCTGACACCAAACCATCAACGAACCATTTGAATCCAACGGGAACCTCTTTGAGATCGCGACCCAAGGACACAGCGACCCGATCAATCATTGATGAGCTAACGAGCGTCTTACCTATTGCCGTATTCTGTGGCCACTTTGGGCGATGGGTAAACAAATAGTGAATCGCAACGGCCAGATAATGATTCGGATTCATCAAACCTACCGATGGCGTTACGATTCCATGTCGATCAAAGTCAGTATCATTTCCAAAGGCAATCGCATATTCGTCTTTCAAATCAATCAAACTCGCCATAGCACTCGCAGAGGAACAATCCATGCGAATCTTGCCATCTTTATCAAGCGTCATGAAGTTAAAGGTGTAATCGACATGATTATTTCGCTGCTGAATGTTCAAGCAATATTCGTCGGCAATCGCCTTCCAATAAGCCAATCCAGAGCCTCCCATGGCATCTGCACAAATCGAAATATTTGCATCCCGTATCGCCTTCATGTCGATGACCTTATCGAGTTCACTTACATAGGGCGTGACGTAATCAAATTGTCGAGTCGTCTTTGCGGCACAGGCAGTTGCGTAGTCGACTCTTCTGACTTGGTTATTAGCATCCAGCAGTAGCGCATTGGCACGCTCAGCAATCCAGTTTGTTGCAACACTGTCGGCGGGTCCACCGTTCGGCGGATTATATTTAAAACCACCATTATCCGGAGGATTGTGAGAAGGCGTAATCACGACACCATCCGCGTGATCGGATTCCTTGTCGCGGTTGTGAGAAAGAATGGCATGAGATACCGCTGGTGTCGGTGTATAGCCTGTCGTGCAAAAAACATTGACCTCATTTGCGGCAAACACTTCCAGCGCTGTTTTCTCAGCTGGAGTGGACAGTGCGTGGGTATCCTTGCCCAGGTATAATGGCCCGCTAATATTTTGTTCCTTTCGGTAGTCGCAGATAGCCTGGCTGATCGCGAGAATTTGGGATTCATTAAAACTATTATTCGAGGCACTACCACGATGTCCCGAGGTACCAAATACAACCCGATGCTCGGGGTTATTCATGTCCGGCTGCTTGAGATAATAATCACTGATAAGATCAGCGACATCAACTAAATCTGAAGGGGTTGCCTTTTGCCCAGCCCTTGGATGTAATGCCATTCTATGTCCTATTTAGTTAGATAGTAGCGATCATTCAAACTAGTAATGTTGCCTACTGTGAAGGTTTATCTGCTGACATCTTACCTGAGATGATTTGACTCAAAAAGTAGAGTGCAACAATAACCCAGACCACATTCAAAACTGTGGCTGGATAGGCGCCGTAATAGCCTGTATTAATAATCAAACAGATACTAGCAAACACGTTTAATCCCTGATAGAGGCGCGTCTGAGGGTCGATTTTCTTGTTGCTAATCATTAGATAAGCCGTGATAAGAGTGATAGATCCGGTCCAGCCGATTATATCGATGAGTATTTCCATAATCTTTAGTGTGCCTTGATGTGTGAGCATTGAAAGTCAGAACTGGATTATTTCAGAGAAATGAAGCGGTTGCCAATCTCATTATGAGAGTGGCAACCTTGGACAGAGTAAGTATTCACTTACGAGGTATTTGGGAACAAAGTCAGGGACAAATTATATGCCCATGGCTTGCGGCTATTTTTGTTCCTGACGCGGCAGTTGCGCAGGAGTATAGGTTATTCTATTCGACGAGCGACTAACAAAGTCAGGGACAAAAATAGCCCAAGATAGTGTTAGAAATTGAAGCGGAGGCCGGTATAGAGCCCTTCAAATTTTAGCTGTCCATCGGTATTCTTGTAGTCACTCCACTCGGCACGGTAGGCCTGGTAGCCAATCTCTAGTTGGATACCTGAATCAGCACGATAGCCCATCATCACGCGCGCCTTGTTGAATTCACTATTGTTATCTATTACGAATGTTGAGTTCGCTTTGAAATAGAAATCGCTCTGTGGGATATCATATTGCACACTGCCATAGAGCCCTGGTCGAGTTTCATCATGTTCGATGATCTCATGCATGCTGTCATCACGAAGCACAACGCGGCCATCGAATCGGACAATGTTTATGCCTAGATCGATGTCAATGTCACTATAGCCAAGTCGGTAGTAGATCAGGTGATCCCTATGTGTCAGATCAACCTGACTGTCGACCATCTTTCCGCCAGAGTAGGCAACACTATCGAATACAATGAGTGAATCGATATTTGATCGTTGCTTGTGCTCTTTTATGTTAGTGAGCAATCCGACATTGGGTACAAACTTGCTATCGTTGCTGATAGTTAGTTTAAGGGCACGATCTTTGGTAACTGTGACTTCTTTTGAATTTTCATCGAAGTCGGCGAGTTGTTTTAACTCCAACTGACCATTCAAGAAAGGACGCCAAAGTGATTCTGAGTAATCAATATCAATCGCTGAGTCAGCTAGAAGGCATGAACAGCCGAGCAGTGGAATCGAGATGGCTTTTAACAGTTGTTTCATAACTCACTGGCTCCTGATATCGTTTTGATATTAGGAGTGTAGCCAAGCAAATGAATTTATAGTGCGACCTGTTTCACATATCAGCAGATCAATCAGTAATAGTTGGTACTTTTACCCATCCTTCCATCAGTACACGCGCACTTCTACTCATCACAACTTTTTTTGCAAGCCATTGATTATTATCTCTTTTTGTCTCAGCTCCGACAGTGAGCGTTCCGGATGGATGACCGAATACAATACTGTTCCTTTCACCCCCACCGGCGATCAAATTTACGACAGTCCCGGGGATGGTTGAAGCGGTCGCAATGGCGACTGCAGCAGTGCCCATCATAGCGTGATGTAGCAGTCCCATAGACAATGCGCGGACATTAATATCGATGTCGTTTAATTGTATTTTTTTACCGCTAGAGGAGGTGTATTCCTGTGCTGGAGCACAAAATGCTACTTTTGGTGTGTGTTGTCGTCCTGCTGCCTCAGAAATGTCATTAATTAGTCCCATTTTTACCGCACCGTAGGCTCGAATTGCCTCAAAACGCTCTAATGCAGCCGAATCTCCATTAATTTCAGGCTGTAATTCAGTGCCTTTGTAACCAAGCGAATCAGCTTCCAGGAAGATTGTTGGGATGCCGGCGTTTATTAGTGTGGCCCTGAATGTGCCAATTCCCGGAACATCGAGTTCATCGATCACATTACCGGTTGGAAACATGGCTCCGTCACCCGTTGGCTCCATGAACTCAATCTTGACCTCTGCTGATGGAAAGGTGACACCATCCAATTCAAAGTCACCAGTTTCCTGGACCTGGCCATCCGTTATCGGAATATGTGCAACGATTGTTTTCTGAATATTAGCTTGCCAAATCCGCACTACCGCATGGCCGTTCTCTGGTATTCGCTCTGCATCGACTAGTTCGGACTGTATCGCAAACGAGCCGACAGCAGCTGTCAGGTTGCCACAGTTGCCACTCCAATCAACGAAGGCTTTATCAATTGCCACCTGTCCAAATAAGTAGTCCACGTCGTGTCCGGGCTTACTACTCTTGCTCAGGATCACCGTCTTGCTGGTGCTCGAGGTCGCGCCACCCATTCCATCAGTTTGTTTACCATAGGGATCTGGACTACCAATCACCCGTAACAGCAAGGCATCTCGCTCTGGTCCAGGCAGTTGTGCAAACTCGGGTAAGTCATCAAGCTTGAAGAACACGCCCTTACTGGTCCCACCACGCATATAGGTGGCTGGAATTCTCATTTGTGGTTTAAACATAATCACCCTTATAGTCTCTTAATCCGTTGCAACCTCTCTTATTCCTTTTTTTCAACACGTACCGTATGTTTCATAAAAGGAACAATTCGAGTTTGCAACTACATTGAACACATACTGGACGTTTGAACATCCGTTGCTAGTTGATTCAAACGAGTTATTAACTTGGATAAGTCCAGGTTCAAGGGCGTACGGAGGCATGGATGCCGGAGTCGAGCCCACAGGGATGTGTTCATGGCGTCCCTAGAAACTGGACTAACAAGTTGATAACGATCCTGTATTACCAAATCTTTAGAACTAATTAGTAGAATTATTCACTTAAAAACTCTTTAGCGAACTTCTGAAGAACGCCTCCGTCTTTATAGACATTGACTTCTTCCATTGTATCGAGTCGACAAACCACAGGGAATGAAACCAACTCGCCATTGCGTCGGATCATATTAACGGTTAACTCTGATCCAGCGGCAATATTGCCTGTCACTGAGAAGGTTTCGGTACCATCAATGGCATAGGTTTTTCTGGTCTCACCATTGATAAATTCAACAGGCAATATCCCCATCCCGACTAAATTAGTCCGATGAATTCGCTCGAATCCCTCGGCAATGATGACCTCCACGCCCGCTAGCCGAACCCCTTTGGCTGCCCAGTCGCGTGAGGAGCCCTGACCATAATCAGCACCGGCAACGATGCAAAGTGATTGGCCGCGATCCATGTAGGTCTCAATCGCTTCCCACATCCGCATTTGTTGCCCTTCAGGTTCCAGTCGTGCAAGTGAACCCTGAATAACCTCACCCTTCTCATCGCGGCACATTTCGTTTAAGAGTTTAGGATTTGCGAAGGTGGCTCTTTGTGCCGTTAGATGATCGCCGCGATGTGTCGCATACGAATTGAAATCCTCTTCCGGCACACCCATGCTTGTCAAATACTCACCGGCGGCACTGGATGCGAGTATGGCATTGGATGGGGATAGATGGTCGGTTGTGATGTTGTCTCCAAGCACTGCCAATGGGCGCATATTCTGCATTTTACGCTCACCGGCTAGAGCTCCCTCCCAGTATGGAGGTCTACGAATGTAAGTGCTCATTTCACGCCAGTCATATAACGGACTCTCTGCTTCCTCAATGCGACCAAGATCGAACATTGGATCATATATCTCGATGAATTGCGTAGGTTTGACATAGGTACCGACGATTGCATCGATTTCTTCGTCTGACGGCCAGATATCGTTTAACTTGATTGGATTACCATCCTGGTCAGTACCGAGGATGTCATTCTCAATATCGAAACGAATACTTCCGGCTATGGCATAGGCTACTACCAATGGCGGTGATGCCAGAAAGGCATTCTTAGCGTAGGGATGAATGCGTCCATCGAAGTTACGATTACCCGATAATACAGCGGTCGAATACAGGTCGCGATCTATGATTTCCTGCTGGATGGCTGGATCCAATGCCCCACTCATGCCATTACAGGTCGTACAGGCGTAGGCAACAATGCCAAAACCTAGTTTTTCGAGTTCATCGAGTAATCCAGCCTCTTCGAGGTACAGCCTCGCGACCTTGGAACCGGGCGCGAATGAAGATTTCACCCAGGACTTTCTAACCAAGCCGAGTTCATTAGCACGTTTTGCCAACAAGCCTGCAGCCACCACATTCCTGGGATTCGAGGTGTTGGTACAGCTCGTAATGGCAGCGATGATGACTGCGCCATCCGGCATTTTACCGTCTTCGGACTGATAATCCCCGCTGATCCCACGAGCGTTCAAGTCTGCTGTTGCCAGTCGTCGATGTGGATTCGAAGGTCCCGCTAAATTCCTACCCACAGTCGAGAGGTCAAACTCGAGTACTCGATCGTATTGCGCTTCAGTAAAATCATCTGCCCATAGACCCGTGGTTTTTGCATAATTTTCGACCAGCTCCACCTGATCAGGATCCCGTCCCGTCAGTTTGAGGTAGTCCAATGTCTGCTGATCGATATGGAACATGCCTGCTGATGCACCATACTCAGGTGTCATATTGGAGATTGTGGCACGATCGCCAATGGTCAGCGTTCGAGTGCCTTCTCCGAAGAATTCCAGATAGGCGGATACGACTTTTGATTCACGTAAGAATTCCGTAATAGCTAATACAATATCTGTTGCCGTAATGCCCGGTTGACGTTGGCCCACAAGATTAACACCCACCAGTTGAGGTAATCGCATCATCGAAGGTCGACCCAGCATTACCGTCTCAGCTTCAAGACCACCAACGCCAATGGCAATGACTCCCAAACAATCGATATGCGGTGTATGACTGTCCGTACCGACACAGGTGTCCGGGAAGGCCACGCCGTTACGCGCCTGAATCACCGGCGACATCTTCTCGAGATTGATCTGATGCATGATGCCATTGCCTGCAGGTATTACATCTACATTCTTGAAGGCTGTTTTGCACCATTCAATAAAGTGAAAACGATCTTCGTTCCTACGATCTTCGATGGCACGATTCTTTTCGAAAGCCTCTGGATCGAATCCGGCATGCTCTACTGCCAATGAGTGGTCCACGATTAATTGAGTTGGTACAACTGGATTGACCTGGGCAGGATCACCCCCCTGCTCTGCGATGGCATCACGCAAGCCAGCCAAATCTACCAAGGCGGTTTGACCCAGGATGTCGTGACACACGACTCGTGCCGGGTACCAGGGGAAATCGAGATCCCGTTTACGTTCGATGATCTGCTCCAGGGCAGCGTCCAGTGATTCTGGCTCACATAATCTGACGAGCTGTTCCGCCAGTACCCTCGATGTATAGGGCAGGGTCTTATAGGAGCCCGGTTTAATCTTCTCGACCGCCTCTCTGGTGTCATAATATTCCAGGCTGGTTCCGGGTAATACTTTGCGATATTCGTTATTCATAATCTCTCACTAACATTGAACGGCTGTAGATGGATTTGAATTGAGTTAGTAGAAAGAAGCGGAATTTCAGGAGCGTACGGAGGCATGGATGCCGGAGTCGAGCCTACATGGATGTATTCATGGCGTCTCCGGAAACCGCTTTTCTACTAACTCAGTACATATTAGTCTCTGTCTTCAATCGGCACAAAATCCATATGTTCTGGGCCAGTATAGTAGGCCGACGGTCGGATGATTTTGCCGTCTTCCCGCTGTTCAACCACATGAGCCCCCCAGCCTGTCACCCGGGCAATGACGAATAGTGGTGTGAACATATCAGTGGGAACACCCATCTGGTTATAGGAAACAGCAGAGAACCAGTCCAGATTAGGGAACATTTTCTTGATTTCCCACATGACTGATTCAAGTCGCTCCGCCACGTCATACATTAGCATGTTGTCATTTTCGGCAGACAAATCCTGAGCTACCTTTTTAATGATATCGTTGCGTGGGTCACCGACCGTGTATACCGGATGGCCAAAACCAATCACAATTTCTTTACGCGCTACCCTTTCACGAATATCCGCTTCGGCTTCATCCGCACTGCTATAACGACTCTGGATATGGAACGCGACTTCATTTGCACCACCGTGCTTCGGACCTCGTAATGCGCCGACAGCGGCTGTGATACAAGAATGCATGTCAGAGTTGGTACCGGCAACAACACGGGATGTAAACGTCGAAGCATTAAACTCATGCTCGGCATACAGAATTAATGAGATATGCATTGCCTTTACCCAGGATTCTCTGGGCACTTCGCCGTGCAGGAGATGCAGGAAGTGTCCACCGATCGAATCATCATCGGTCTCAACATCAATGCGCTTGCCGTTAAACGCATAGTGATACCAATACACCAGCATAGAGCCAAACGACGCCATTAGGCGGTCGATGATGTGATTGGCATTGTCTTTGTCCGTTATGTCTGTTTCCGTTTCCAAACAACCCAGAACAGAACAACCGGTCCGCATGACATCCATCGGATGGGCTGTCATTGGTAACGCCTCAAGTGCTGTTTTCACAGCATCCGGAAGGCCACGTAGCGTCTTTAACTTGGCTTTATAGGCATCTAATTCTGCCTGATTCGGTAACTTGCCATAAATAATCAGATAGGCTACTTCTTCGAACTCGCAAGCTTCTGCCAGCACCTTAATATCATAACCACGATAACTCAGATCATTGCCCGTTCTGCCGACGGTACATATGGCCGTGTTTCCTGCAGCCGTACCGGATAAGGCAACGGATTTCTTTGCCTTCGGTAATAGTTGTTCAGTCATTTAAATTTCCTCTTTGATTCAGTGTCATTCTTGTATTCGTTTTGGCTATTTCTCTTGGAATAACTTGTCCAGTTTCTGCTCATAATCGTGATAACCAAGGTAATCATAAAGATCCATACGAGTTTGCATGGTATCTACGACCTGTTGTTGTGTACCATTTGCGCGGACCGACTGATAGACATTTAATGCGGCCGCGCTGGCAGCTCGAAATGCGCTTAGCGGGTACAGGGCGATGCTAACACCGACTGATGCCAGTTCGTCTGTTGTAAAAAGTGGTGTACTCCCGAACTCGGTGATATTCGCAAGTACCGGCACATTCACGGCTTTTACAAATTCTTCATATTGAGCTAATTCTGTCATCGCCTCTGGGAAGATCATATCTGCCCCTGCCTCAACGCAGGCACAGGCACGATCGATCGCCGATTGCATACCCTCAACAGCGAGTGCATCGGTTCGGGCCATGATAACAAAGTCGGGATCGGTCTTGGCGTCGACCGCCGATTTAACTCTATCGACCATTTCCTGCTCTGAGACGATTGCCTTATTCGGCCGATGACCGCAGCGTTTCTGTGCCACCTGATCTTCCATGTGTACGGCACCTGCCCCTGCTCGAATCATCGATTTAACTGTCCTGGCAATATTGAATGCGCCTCCCCAACCAGTATCGATATCTACTAGGATGGGTAGGTCAGTGACGTCGGTCAGACGCTTCAGATCGATCAATACATCTTCCATTGTCGTGATACCCAAATCCGGTATACCACAGGAACTCGCGGCAACACCTCCTCCTGATATGTAAAGTGAGCGAAAACCAGATGCTTCTGCCAGTCTGGCATGATAGGCGTTCACAGCGCCGATGCATTGTAATGGTTGCTCGGCTGCTACCGCCTCTCTGAATCGTTTACCTGCTGAATGAATCGTCATTCATAACTCCTCATAGTTTGTGTTGTGACATCACGACTCATCGTGAGTGCCTGTTTTTGTAATACTAGTTTCGTTTAAAAAAATTGCTTCAACGCTATCACGCGAAGCCCTGATATGAGCCCGCATAATGTGCTCCGCCATTTCGCCATCGCCACGTTTGATCGCCGCGACGATATGTCGATGTTCATTGAATGCCTGTGAGGCGCGATTACTACGCATACCAAATTGATATCGATACAGCCGCACGACCTGATAGAGATCATTGCATAGTAAATTGAATAGGGTTGCGTTATGACTCGCGAGAACAATTTGATAGTGAAAGTCCAAATCACCTTCTTTCTGAAAGTAGCCATGATCTTCACTGTTCTCAATATCCTGTTCGTGCAACTCAAGTAGCGCTTCTAAAGAGGACATTTCTTCGTCGCTAATGCTCTCAGCGGCCAGCCGTGCTGCCATACCCTCGAGTGATTCTCGCACCTGAAATATTTCCATCAGGTTCTGCGTTGACAGATCGATCACCCTTGCCCCGACGTTGGTTTTCCGGGTCACAAGCCGACAGGCTTCCAGTCGGCCAATTGCCTCACGCAGTGCACCACGACTCACCTGATAGTCACGAGCTAGCTCAGGTTCACTCAACTTGGAACCCACCGCGATGTCCCCCTCAAATATCGCCGTCTTAAGATGCTCAAATAATCGGTCTGGTATTGAAACTGGCTCTGTCACCCAGTGCCTCCTGCATATCCTAACGCTCTTAAGGCTGATGTAATTTCATCGAGTATGGCTGGATTGTCTATCGTGGCCGGCATCTTCCAGTCATCACAGTCAGCAATCTTAACCATCGTTCCTCTGAGTACTTTTCCGGAACGAGTCTTGGGTAAGGCATCGACCACAGCCACTTTCTTGAATGCCGCGACGGGACCAATTTGATTTCTGACCCTTTGTATCAATTCCTGCTTAATGTCTGTCAAAGCCATAGAAACACCAGCCTTTAGAACGACCAGGCCGAGTGGTAACTGACCTTTCAATTCACACTTCACGCCGATCACTGCACATTCGGCGACAGCCGCATGGCCTGCTAACACTTCTTCCATGGCGCCTGTCGACAAGCGATGCCCTGCGACATTGATCACATCGTCAGTCCGGCTCATGATCCAAAGATAATTATTTTCGTCTTTGAAGCCTGCATCACCGGTTAGATAATACCCTGGATATTTCGCTAAATACGATTGCACAAATCGTGCTTCATCTCGCCATAGAGTCGGTAAACAGGACGGCGGCAAAGGCAGCTTGATGACAATGTTTCCCATCTCACCTTCCGGCATCTCATCCCCATGCTCTGACAATACCCTAACGTCATATCCTGGCATCGCCACCGTGGGTGATCCCGGTTTAATCTCTAATTGTTCTAGCCCCAGAGGATTTGCAGCAATCGCCCAGCCCGTCTCGGTCTGCCACCAATGATCAACCACCGGTTTCTGCAATTTATCGCGCGCCCAAAATAAGGTATCCGGGTCGCATCGCTCACCAGCCAGAAATAGCGCCGACATACAGTCCAAATCATACAACTTCAGGTAATTCCCCTCAGGATCTTCCTTTTTGATTGCCCTGAATGCAGTGGGCGCCGTGAACAAAACCTTAACGTTGTTTTCGCTGATAACACGCCAGAATGCGCCTGGATCAGGTGTTCCAATCGGCTTTCCCTCGTACATCACAGTTGTGCATCCCGCTATCAGGGGACCGTAAACAATATAACTATGCCCAACGACCCAGCCAACATCAGAGGCTGCCCAGAACACATCGCCGGGATCGACATTATAGATATGCTTCATCGACCAGTTGAGGGCGACTGCATGGCCACCGTTATCGCGAACGACGCCTTTAGGTTGTCCCGTGGTGCCAGAAGTATAGAGAATATAGAGAGGGTCAGTGGCGTGCACGGCAACACAATCGGCAGGATTTGCATCATGCATTTCCGCGTCCCAATCGTAGTCCCGGCCTTCAACTAACGGGGCTTGTGCCTGGGGCCTAGCAAAAATGATGCATGCGGTAGGCTTGTGATCGGATAGCGTAATCGCCTCATCCACTAGTGGCTTGTATTCGACGACACGGTTGGGTTCAATCCCGCACGATGCACTGACAATGACCTTGGGTCTGGCATCATTAATTCGAGTCGCGAGTTCGTTGCTAGCGAATCCACCAAAAACAACCGAATGGATTGCTCCGAGGCGTGCACAGGCTAGCATTGCAATAGCAGCCTCTGGGATCATCGGCATATACACTAATACCCTGTCACCCTTTACAACGCCCTTCGATGCAAGCACGCCAGCAAAATGCGCTACTTGGTCGGTTAGTTGCTGGTATGTATAGGTCATTCGAGTGTTGGTAACAGGTGAGTCATATATCAATGCCAGACGTTCGCCATGACCTGCCATGACATGGCGGTCCAGAGCATTGAAGCAGGTGTTTAACTGTCCCCCATTGAACCAGGTTGGTACCGGATGAGCTGTTGTATCCACAACAGTGTCGAATGGCTTGTACCAGTCTATTTTCTCTGCTGCCTGAGACCAGAACGCTTCCGGATCACGAATGGATTGTTGATACAAAGTTGAATACGTCGACATGCTCTACCCCACTAAAATCGCTTGCTATTAATAAAAATTGTAATTAGCGACAACTGTACCTCTGAGATAGAATTGTCGACAATTATACCTGTTTATTGCATTTTAATCGAGTTTTAACGGATTCATATTCGACTTTTGTCGACATTAACGCTGGATGTTGTGTCCATTTGCTAAGCTTTTAGAGATAAAAAAGGCCCCGCTGAGCTCAGCGGGGCCTCTGATTACGTGCTAAGGCGCTAGCCTTAGCGGATAGAAGGCTTATTCAACAGGTCCTTTCAAATAGGTATCAAGGAAAGCGACATAGGCATTCGATGCCTTTATTCTGTTCTCGCGCTTTCTGAAGCCATGCCCTTCATCAGGGAATAAAACGTATTCGACTTCGACCCCATTGTTGCGCACTGCTTCTACCAACTCATCACTTTCTACCTGCAGCACTCTGGGATCATTTGCTCCCTGGACTACCAATAGGGGTTTGACTATATTCTTGGCGTGAAACAAAGGTGAAATGCGACGATGACGTTCTTCGTCTGTTGCCGGATCGCCCATTTCATCATACAGGGCTTCCTTGAATGACTCCCACCAGGGTGGAATCGACTTCAGGGTTCTCACCCAGTTGGTGACACCGAAGATGTTAATGCCAACATCAAAAACCTCTGGCTCGAACGCAAGTGCCGCGGCTACCATAAAGCCGCCATAAGAACCACCGATGATGCCGATGCGATCCTTATCAACCCAATCGAGTGTCTCGAGGTACTTACGTCCCCAAACGATGTCCTGTAAATCTCCTTCGCCATGGGCCTTATCATCCATGTGGAAGAATGTTTTGCCATAACCGGAGGAACCACGGTTATTAGCACCTAAAACCGCATAGCCATGATTTACCAGATGTTGCACCATGGCACGATAACCCTTGCGCGTCTGGCCACCCGGTCCTCCATGCACCAACACCAACGCCGGTACCTTTTTCATAGCACTGGCCTGTTTGGGCTTGTAAAGGATGGAGGGGATTTTAAGGCCATCGAAACTCTCGTAACGGACAACTTCTGCTTCGACCAGATTATCCTGATCGATCGCCTTGTTCAGGGCATAGGTTAGACGTTTTGCTTCCCCACCGATTGTCATTGTGTAGACATCACTCGGACTGGTATCACCATTCAATAAGAAAGCAATTTTGCTGTCGTCTTGCGAGAATCGGACACTCAGTACATTACCGGCGGGTAGGTTTGGCAACTCAACATTATCGCCGCTCGCCAGATCAGTCAGGGTGACCTTTGTCTCTGCATCCTGATTGATACCCGAGTAGCGATATTTACCTGTATGGGAAAATCCTACAAAGCTTACATCCCAGTCAGCGGTGACATATGGCTGCTTCTCACCGGATGCAATTTCGTATGACCAGGCCTCATTCCATTCGCCATGTTCATTGGTTGCAATGATTAGCATTTGGCTATCCGGCGTAAAGTCGTAGACGTTATAGGCTATGTTGCCGGTATGCTCTGTGATCAGTTGTGGGGCTTCGTCAGATGTTAAGTCCTTTAGGTAAACATCGGAATCTGCACTGGTTCGTGACTTGGTTAGTGCTAACCACTTGGAGTCCGGACTGATGCTTTGAATACTAAGCGCCTCGCTGTTTTCGAAGATCAGCTCACGGCTATAATCTGAACTTTGATAGGCGTAGAGATCGAAGGCTTTCGGATCGCGTTCATTGGATAGCACATAGAAGAGTTTGCCATCGGCTGACCAGCCAGCAAAAGATGCCCTGGTATTCTCTGTCGCGGTTAAGTCTTTTACGCTTCCATCGAGTTCCCTGACCCAGACATGATTGAGTTCATCGCCGCCATTATCGGCTCTGAACAGGACGCGATTATCCTCGGGGAAAAAACTCTCAGCGAAGTTTGCATTGGTCGTGGAACCGGTTAGTTGAGTACGATCTGCTGTTTCAAGATCAACACTGTAGACATTGAATACACCTGTTTCATCACTGGATATCAGTAATTGTTTCTGGTCTGCTGAGAATGCATAACCGTTTGACGAGGCATTACCAAAAGACGTTGTTTGGAAAAAGCTTTCCGCGCTATACACTTCAAAGGAATCGTCCTCGACTACCTCCTCCATTTTCATTTCTGGCGCTTCAGGCTCCTTACTACAGGCGGCTAAGCCCAGTGTTAACAATATGAAAAGGATTAATTTATTCTGCATTATTTTTTACTCCTATCTGTTCATTGATTGAGGATGAGCACGGGTACTTCGTGGTTTCCTAGAATTCGGGGGGGTTAATTGGTTGGCATGAGAGGCATACCAGCAATGTAATAATGATATTTGACAACAAGTCCTGACAGTAGAATGGCTGCCACTGGTATCGCAATTTCGCGCCAGACTGGCATGTATTCTGTCGGTTTATTCCATACCCCATCGCGACGATTGATGAGTACAATGGAGACCACACTCCATAACAAAAAACCGCCAAATAATATGACCGAGCGACTGTCGCCATTGGCCAGCAAATGCGCAAATGCCCAAATCGCGATCGCGGTCAGTTGTGGATGCCTGATGTACTTACGGATCCGAGTTCGTTTGAAATGAGAGCTGACTAAAAAGATGAAGGCAATGACAACAAGTAACATGGCTGGATGGCGCAATCCAAGCGGCGGATTATAGATGACTTCTGGAATGGCACTTCGCCAACCAAAAATAATCAACAAAACTGATCCCAATGCACATAGCGCAAACAATGCCCGATATACATTGCTACCTAAACTGGCCTTCAGTGTATCTCGCGTATCACTCAGAACCACTGGGAATAGATGTAACAGGATAAACAATGCGACCCCTGCAATTAACATTGTCATGGCTTAGCTCCGACTGATGACTTATGATTGGGGCTACCATCATACATGAATGAATTATGACTAAAAACAATAACCTACGCTTAACCATATTTCTCACAGCCATCCTGCTGTTTTCTGCAGGTTTGTTTTTCTATCCTGACGATGCCAAGAACGATGAATTAATCATCGTCGCTCACGGACTTGCTCGCGGTGATAATGCAATGTGGTTGATGGAAAAACGATTCGAGGATGCAGGCTATGAAGTTTGCCTATTAGACTACCGATCTATTGGCCAGAACAGCGAATCACTGTTTGCAGAAACAGAGTTGCAGATAGACAACTGTCTAAATGGTAAGCGGACTCATTTCGTTGGCCACTCACTCGGTGGCCTGGTGATTAAAAATTATCTGAATAACACCAGGAGCCGAGCCAAAGTAACACATCTTGGTGAGGTGGTTTTTGCCGGTACGCCAAATCGTGGCAGTGAAGTTGCCGATGCCCTAAAGGATCATTACCTGATGAAAATTGGTGGTGAAATAGCCAAGTCGTTAATGACTGGTGTCGATACGCTCGGCGATCGCCTCGGTCCCTCTGACGTTCCGATCGGAATTATTGCCGGTGCAAAAAGCATGAAACTCACTGAACAATATTTCTCGGTTGCAAATGATGGTCTCGTCTCAGTCGATTCCACTCGTGTCGCAAACATGAAAGATTTTATCGTGCTAGATGTTAGTCATGCAGCGATGCGTTACGATAAAGACGTAGCAACTCAAATCCTGCACTTCGTGGATAAAGGTTATTTTAATCACTGATTTACGTTGTGCGACAATTCATGCTTATGATAGGTTGGTGTTTTATAAATTTAATATCAACTAGCTAGCCTGTATAGCCGATAACTGACTCTAGAAGGAAGGTACACCATGACGCAAGAATCCGCTCGTTATGTGAGTAATCTGGTACGCGACACCTATGCGCTGATTCTTGCGGGTGGACGCGGATCTCGACTACGAGAGCTCACCGACTGGCGTGCCAAACCTGCACTCTACTTTGGCGGAAAGTTTCGAATCATCGATTTTCCGTTATCGAATTGTGTTAACAGTGGTATTCGGCGCATTGGTGTCGTCACGCAATATAAGTCACACTCACTCATACGTCATGTCAGTAGGGGCTGGGGACACTTCAAAAAAGAATTACGCGAATCAGTTGAGATTTTACCAGCATCACAACGCTATTCTGATGACTGGTATCTAGGCACTGCGGATGCTGTATTTCAGAATATAGACATCATTCGTAATGAAATTCCGAAATATGTACTCATCTTATCCGGTGACCATATTTATCGTATGGATTATGGTGTCATGCTAGCTGAACATGAACAGTCGGGTGCAGAAATGACGGTCTCTTGTATGGAGGTTCCAATTGGCGAAGCGGCCGGTTCCTTTGGTGTTATCGAGGTTGACGAGACAAATAAGGTGATTGGGTTCCAGGAGAAACCGGAACAGCCTGCTTGCGTGCCGGGTAAACCTGAGGTTTGTCTGGCATCAATGGGTAATTATGTGTTCAACACGGAGTTCCTGTTCGATCAATTAAAAGTCGATGCCGAACGGGAAGGGTCACATCGCGACTTCGGTAAGGATATTATCCCTGCTATTCTGGATGAACATCATGTTCAGGCATTCCCATTCCGAAGCACAGGCGAGAATATGGAACCCTACTGGCGTGATGTTGGAACGCTGACCTCATTCTGGCAAGCCAATATGGAATTACTCGATGTGACGCCAGCATTGAACATGTACGATCAGAAGTGGCCCATCTGGACCTATCAGGCGCAATTGCCTCCCGCTAAATTTGTTTTCAATGAGCACGATCGCACTGGACGGGCAATTAACTCCATGGTTTCCGGCGGCTGTATTATCTCCGGTGCTTTGGTAAATCATAGTCTGCTATTTAACAATGTCGAAGTTTGCTCTTATTCGGAGGTGACTGACTCTGTCGTATTACCAGATGTGACTATACTGCGTGATTGTAAAATCAAAAAAGCCATCATCGATCGCGGCTGTGTCATACCCGATGGGACAGTAATCGGATATGATCATGAGCATGACCGCCAACGCGGCTTCCGGGTTACAGAGAGCGGTGTGGTTCTGGTAACTCGTTCTATGTTGGGACTTCCTGTCGGATTCTGAATCTTATGAAACGCATATTGCTGTTGGCATCTGAGAATGGCGCCTTCAAAGGTGCCAAGGTTGGTGGTATTGCAGATGTCATTCGGGATTTACCACAACCCTTGTACGACCTGGGCGTTCATGCAGACATCGTCATGCCATCCTATGGCTTTCTTATTGCACAAAACAAGGCAAAAAAACTCACTGAGTTCTGGGTCGATTTTCGCAGTACATCCGTATCTATTGGCGTCTATCAGCTAGCCAATCCTAGCTCGCCAAATACCACCTGCTTTCTCCTGGATAATCCACTTTGGCATAGCAGTCCCGGAAAAATTTATCGCGACAGCGGTCATCGTCCCTTCGCCGATGATGCTAATACCTTCGCTTTATTCTCGGCTGCAGTTGCAGAGGGATTATTAAAGGGAATATTTAAACAACCTGATTGTATTCATATACACGACTGGCATGCCTCATTCTTCTTGTTATATGTACGCCTGATGAAACGATATGCGCCCATAGCAAGCACTCGGGTCGTTTTAACAATTCATAATCTGGCATTGCAAGGTATCAGGCCGTTACAACATGACGATTCATCTCTCGAAGCCTGGTATCCGAAATTCTTCGCGCAACTACCTGACGATGCGTTAGGTAAAATTATCGATCCGCGATATTCAGACTGCATTAATCCGCTTAGGGCCGGCATCAATCTCGCCGATAGGATTCATGTCGTATCACCAACCTATGCACTCGAGATCCTGAATCCTTCGGATCACAGTAATGGTTTTTTTGGCGGTGAAGGGCTGGAAGAAGATTTGCGCAATAACAAGCGCAAACTATGTGGCATCATCAATGGCTGCAACTATCCTGAACAGTCACAGCCGAAGAATCAGGCTTTCAATTCATTTATTCGTGAAGCGCTTGATACTCTGGTCATCTGGCAGGGTAGCAAACATGCTTTAAGTGGCCAGGATTTCATTGCCAACCACAGGCTTCAGAGGATGCAAGAAGCAGACTTCGAACCTGACTTTATCCTGTCTTCGGTTGGGCGACTCACGGATCAGAAAATGCTGATTCTACGACAGCCTCATGGCTCACACCCTACAGTCCTTGATGCCATATTGGAAAAACTCACTAATTATTCTCCGAATGCTTTGCTAATCATGGTTGGTAGTGGTAACGCGACCATCACGGCAGAATTCCGACAGGTCGCGGCTCGCTGGAGTCACTTCATTTTCTTAAATGGCTATGCCGAGGCATTACCCGACTGGCTTTACAAAAACGGTGATTTATTTCTGATGCCCAGTTCATTTGAACCCTGTGGTATCAGTCAGATGCTCGCCATGCGTGAGGGGCAGCCCTGCCTAGTACATGGAGTCGGCGGCTTGAAAGATACCGTCGAACATGGAAAGTCTGGCTTCGTGTTTGGTGGTAATAATCTCAGCGTACAAGCCGACAACCTATTAAGCACCCTGGACGATGCACTAGCGACTTTCCAGACCCCGCAATACGCCAAAATAAAACGCTCAGCAAAGGCCCGTCGGTTTTCCTGGCCTCGAGTAGCTAAAGAGATGATTAAAAGACTCTACAAACTGTCTTGATTTAGTTGAGACAAGTTTTTTGCCCGTTGTTAACTCGTTACTGCCTTTTCTAGGGACGCCATGAACACATCCCTGTGGGCTCCCCTCCGGCGTCCATGCCTCCAGAGGCCCTTGAAAAGGCACATATACGAATTAACAACTCCTTTATCGCTATGTTTCACAAGAATCTCAAGAGGATTTGTCTCAAGCTAGGATAACAGGAGCTTGCGGAGGCAGGATGCCGTAGTAGAGCCTACATGGATGTACTTGTGGCGTCTCCAGCTAACCAAGCTGTGATGAAGCCTCAATAGCTCTGTAAGAGTATGAAGTTGCTCGAATTTAAAGCTTGTCTAAGTCCCTTTTCAAAGCATCCGCAGGGCTGATGAAAAGGGACTAGCAAGATTTCAATGATTGGTCATGAATATCTTAGATTTCTACTGCGTTGGTGCCATTGGGAATGGCTTACCCGACAGCGTCATTTGACCTTGTTTGAAGCTGAATTCGAAGTTGAGATTTTCACCATCTGAGGTGATATAGCCTTGATCGACAAATGGTTGGACCATTGGCATCACACCCATACTCGTCAGGAAAGCGACAGGAACATAGCCACTGGCATCGACAATCGCTGCCAGTGCGATTGATTCAGGGTTAGTGACATCAACCAGAGTTTCATCCAGACTCGCTGTCATCTCAGAACTGATCGCGCCCTGAGCGGTCATCACACCCAGCTCGCGTATTTTGTAGACCGGATTATTAGCAAGCATTGTCATAGTGATCTGAGTCAGTTCATCCATGTGTTGTTCAATATTCTGCATGACTGCATCATTATTAAACATCGCATTCATTTGTTGAATCGACGCTGTATGCATACTATCGAAACTCTGATTCAGCACAAAATCTGTAAAGTTTAAACCGACGGCATCAATAGCGGCGATGCCCATATCAATATTGATATTCATCACATCGTTTTCAGCAACGCTAAGGGAACCGAGAGTGATATTCTCTAGCTTTACCATACCTGGGAGTTCTTGACCCGTAACTCGTACCTCGGCAATCGTCATCGCAGTCGTACCAGAATAAATTGCCATTGGGTCATAGATGTTGCCGCTGATTGAGGTTAGATCAAAATCAAACCCCATCTTACCCATGGTAATTCCGAATGTACCATTATCAGAAACACTCATACCATCCCAGAATCCAGTCGTCAGGATATTACCGGCGGTTGAGGTGGTCGCCTCGAACTTGGCCGGACTGATCGTCAGGTTGACATCTGGATCGCTGAATTTGAATTCCTGCAATTCAAACAAGCCAAACATCGTGCCATCGAAATACATTCTGTTTTTGATGGTGACTAGATCGTTAAAGGACTCATTAAAATCTGGCATTTCCTGCAATAGGGCCTCTGGGAATTCGACGCTGGAGTCAATGTCCAATAAGCCCAACTCCATTTCACGGGTATCCCGTAAAACCGGCCCATGTGAAATATCATTGTGCATTTTGAAGACGAGTGATTCCGTTGTTGTTGGATCAAATCGAGCCATGTTTAACTCTAACTGCACAACAGCAGTTGAAGAGAACCAACCACGCTGATACTCAGTCACACTGATAGTAAAATCTCCGGTGGATTCTATCTGACTATAGAGCTGTTTAAATTCGGTCTCGGCGCGCTGTCCAATGAAGTTTGGTGCAACAGCAAAAGATATCGCGATGATGATGACGATGGCTATGAGTAGCTTTTTCATGACTTTCCTTGTATTTTTTTACTGGTCGATTGGACCTAATTAGACTGATAGGCCTCATATTGCTTGAGACAATCAGGATTAGCAACTGCCTCGATGTTTTTTAATGGCCTTTTTGCGAGAACTCGACTAATGGCCAACTCCATTTTCTTACCTGAACGCGTGTAGGGAATGTCGCTAACCTCCCACACATTGGTCGGGACATGGCGTGGGGTTGTCTTCGCTTTGATACGTTGTTTTATTTCTGCAACCCGCTCTTCGCTAAGATGTTCATCTGCCATGAGTTTAACAAACAGAACGACCTCGACATCACCATCCTTTGGCCTGCCGACGCATAAGCTATCCTCGATCCATGCCAAACCTTCAGTTTGACGATAGATTTCAGCTGTACCAATCCTGACCCCACCAGGGTTCAATGTGGCATCACTTCGACCATACACAATGACCGTACCGTGTTCGGTAATTTTTACAAAATCACCATGTGTCCAAATGCCTGGAAACTGATCGAAATATGCCTCGTTTATACGCTCACCGTTCTCGTCATTTAGAAAATAGATAGGTCGAGAAGGGAACGATTTGCGACAGACAAGTTCACCTTCCTGATCAATTAACGCTGCGCCATCATCATCTAGAGCAGCGACATCCATTCCCAACCCTAAACACTGAATCTCACCTGGATAGACTGGCAGGTTAGGATTCCCAAGCATGAAACAACCGATGATATCTGTCCCACCCGCAATGGAGCTGACACAGATATCGGCTTTCAACTTGTCATAGATGTACTGGTACTGTTCAGGCAGGAGAGGAGCACCAGTCGATAACATTGATTCAAGTTGAGGCATCGGAAGTTTACACTCATAACCGGAGTCCTCCAGTGCCTTGAGGAACTTGGGGCTGGTTCCAAAAATATTAATGTCCTCTCGATCAATGATCTCATAAAAATCGGCCATACTCGGAAATCCAGGACTCCCCTCATACAGACAAAGTCGAGCACCGAATGCCAGCGAACTCACTAACCAGTTCCACATCATCCAGCCACAGGTTGTAAAATACAGAATCGACTTGTCTGCGGTCAGATCCGAATGTAGTCCGAGCTCTTTTATGTGCTGAAGAAGAGTACCTCCTACGGAATGTACGATACATTTAGGCTTCCCCGTTGTGCCCGAAGAATACATAATATAAAGCGGAGCTGAAAAATCTCTGGGCACGTAAACAGGGTTGGTTTCTGAACTAATAAAATCTTGCCACATGACGAAACGGTCAGAATCCAGCGACGAGAGGTCGTCACCATTACCCAGGAAATCTACGAGTACAATTTTCTGGATATCGGGTAGACGCTTGGCGACCTCTTGCAACTTGGGTAATAAGCTATGCGTCTTGCCGTTATACTGATAGGAGGTCACGGAAATTAGAACCTTCGGATTACTCTGACCAAAGCGATCAACCACGCCTTCGACACCAAAGTCACAACTTGTCGATGTAAATTGACCACCTAAACCTGAGACTGCCAGCATACTTATGACCGTTTCCGGAATGTTAGGCATGTAGCAGGCAAGAACATCGTCCTCTGAAATATATGATTTTAGTGACCCTTGCAGACTTGCGACTGACTTTTTCAGCTCGGCATAGGATGTTTTGCTTTGGCGCCCTGACTCATGAATAAAGTGAATTGCACAATCATCATCCTGGCCTTTTGTGAGGAGATTTTCAGCAAAATTCAATTGATAGTTCGGAAACCAACCATAACTCTTGAAGCCATGGTCGTTACATACTGGCTGACGTTGTCCTGATCCTGTGACGGAGTAATAATCCATCAACGCTGTCCAAAACGCTTCGCTGTGCTCCACCGATAGACGATGTAATGTCGCATAATCAGGTATGGGGGTGTTCAGCTGGTCCGAAAAATAGGACTGAAATCGTGTCATTTCTGATCGAGCAACACGAGATTCCGAGGGCTTCCAAATGGGTAACATGATGATCCTTTATAGCACAATACAATTGCTGCAAATGGTACTCCATTGTACAACACAAACCTATACTACTAAGTGATAATCATATAGTGACTATTGCGCCTTATTTTGCCTTACCTGGTGGATCGAATACACCCGTAGAAAGATAACGGTCACCACGATCGCAGACTATGGTGACGATCGTTGCGTTCTCGACTTCTTTCGCGAGCCGCAGGGCAGCAGCCATTGTGCCGCCTGATGATACACCCGCAAAAATACCCTCTTCGGTTGCCATACGACGCATCATTTCCTCTGCTTCCTGCTGAGAGACATCAATTTCACGATCGATGACCGTACCATCATAGATTTCCGGTAGATAGGCCTCAGGCCAGCGCCTGATTCCGGGTATTGAGGCACCCTCTTCTGGCTTGACTCCAATGATTTGGATGGATTTATCTTGCTCCTTCAGATATTGGCCGACCCCGGTAATCGTTCCGGTGGTACCCATCGAACTCACGAAGTGGGTTACTTTTCCATCGGTGTCACGCCATATCTCTGGTCCAGTAGTCGTATAGTGAGCATTCGGATTATCCCGATTTGAAAACTGATTTAGTACTTTACCTTCGCCTCGCTCCTGCATCGTTAGTGCCAAATCACGAGCGCCTTCCATGCCTTCCTCTTTCGTGACCAGATGCAGTTCTGCACCATAGGCATACATTGCGGCGCGTCGTTCCATAGACAGGTTATCAGGCATAATCAGTCGCATCCGATAACCTTTAATTGCCGCTGCCATAGCAAGTGCGATACCCGTATTACCACTGGTCGCCTCTATCAACGTGTCCCCCGGCTGAATCTCTCCACGCTGTTCTGCGAAGTTAATCATTGACAACGCAGGCCTGTCCTTGACTGAGCCTGCTGGATTGTTTCCTTCTAACTTGCCCAAAATAATATTTGTTGAATCGGGCAGGAGGCGTTGCAGCCGGACCAGTGGCGTATTTCCGATGGTATCAGCGATCGATGGATATTCAGGCATGCATCTGTTACTCAAACATTGAACTATGGTTCTACAATAATTCTTGATCGCACTTCATTCAAAGCGGCAACTGAAAAACCCCTGTCATAAAAATAATCAATATTACCCGTAGGACTCAGCAACATGACTCTGGCATTGTTGGGATTAGTATTGCCTGTCAATTGCTGTATGCGATCGCCATCCTTATAGATGGTGATCACTCCTTGCCATAATTCTTTTGGGATTCCTCTACGCATGCCATCGTCGATAAAGGTTTGAAACATTCTGGGGGCCATACCGGCGATTGTCGGTAATTCGTACACCGGTAGTGGAGTTCTGGTCATATCCAATCCTATCAGCCAACGATCGATATCGAATTGAGAATCCTGAACGTAACCAATCAATAAAAGTGTCTGTTTACCTTGAAAATGATCCGGCATAGTCACTTCGACTTCTTCAAGTGTTGTGCCTGTTACAGTAGGAAACATCTGGCCGGCAGGATTCTTATTCGGGTAGGTGCTGGTACATCCGGCTATCGTCAATAGAAGTAGTAATAAACTAACTGATTTCATCTGTTTACCCATCTAGGTCAATCCTGTGCTTGAAAACTAATTTATTATTACGTACTGCCCAGTTAATTGGAACAATCGCTTACATATCACCGGACAATACGACTTGAGAACCACTTGCTTTGCTGGCCGGCTTTCAATACTATGAATGCTTGGAAGAGGTGCGATGACCAGATAAGCAACCTAGAGCGCTAGTCTCGATGACGTTGTGAAGGGGGTCACTCGCCGAAGGTTGTGTAGATTACTAGTAAATTCTCCACGTCCTGGGCAACACGGTTGAATCCGGTTGACTGTCACTGTGCCAGTGGAGAGCTTCTAGTGTACTCAATTCACTCCTGAATTGCCGTCCTGCGTTTCTTCTCTTCTGCTCATTCAGTCTCATTACCCTCGAAACCTTCGATCGCACCTGCAATAACATATCAAATGAGAATGTGATGGGCAGACAATACGCGCTATTTGGATCCGGCAAAACCGGATCGAAAATACCGGAGCTGTTAGGAGCCGGTGAAGACTATACGTTTTTTAATTCTGGATATAGGCCGACAGCAGACAGGCTTGCGGGCCACGATGCAATCATCTGTTTCGTTCCGGGTCCCGTGTTAGTTGATTATTTGGATTTATTCCTGAGTTCCCGGCTCCCTCTGGTGAGTGGTGCTACCGCGATAGACTGGCCTGAAAACTGGAATCAGCGTTTAAAGGAGCAGCGGCTGAGTTGGGTTTGGTCAGATAATTTTGCTCTGGGGATGAATATTGTTAGATCACTGATCGAGCTACTCAGTACTCTCTCGTCTCTTTACCAACAACCAAATTTCCACATCCATGAAATCCATCACGTGAATAAGTTGGATGCGCCATCTGGCACCGCTTTACGTTGGCAGGATTGGTTAGGACAGGAAGTCAGTATCAGCTATGACCGCCACAATGATGTCGTGGGCCAGCATCAGCTCACGCTCGATACTGAATTTGAGAAGATTTCAATTAAGCATGATGCTAAAGACCGACGAATTTTCGCTCATGGCGCACTATGGGCCTGTCGTCAATTGCTCGATGCCGATTTACCACCAGGATTACTTCCACTTGATTATTTAACTACAACGCAACGACAAGGTGAGTGCTATGTCAGTAACCAACCGCTTTGATTTAAACGATTTTCCTCTTTGGACAGCCATGATCACACCCTTCACTCCTGAAGGAAAGGTTGATTATGAAGACCTGCTAACCCTGCTTGAAGCACAGAACCAGGCGCGTAACGGTGTAACTATTCTTGGCTCAACGGGGGAAGCGCTAAATATCGATCTTCAAACCAGGAAAGACATCGTAATTTTTTGCAGCCAATTGAAACTCGATATCCCGATAATGGTGGGTGTCGGCGGCTCATTATTGGCGGAAACCCAGGCGTGGGTTGAGTGGTTAAATGAACAGGCCATTGATGCCTTGTTAGTTGTCACACCCCTGTACGCCAAGCCGGGTTATCATGGTCAGACAGCCTGGTTTAAGACACTGCTCGATTGTACTGTAAAGCCTTGTGTTCTCTACAACGTCCCGGGTAGAGCTGGGATATCGCTAAACTATAACTGCGTGACTGACTTACTAAAACATCCAAATTTCTATGGTATTAAAGAAGCCTCAGGTGACATCAATACCTTTATAGCCTATTGCCGCGCAGCACCAGGTAAAGTCATGTTTTGTGGCGATGATAGTCTCATGCCAGATTTTACGCGTGCCGGAGCGAAGGGACTTATCTCCGTCGCTTCTAATGTCTGGCCTGAAGCAACCCGGCTATATGTTGATAAAAACCTTGATGCAACATTCGTTGACACCAGTCTATGGCGCAAGGCCAGTAATGCGCTGATGTCAGCCTCGAATCCTATCCCGGTAAAGCGTTTATTGCATGCCAAAGAGCTGATCAAAAGTGCCTATTTGCAGCCACCACTTCATGCTAATGATCTAACTGACACAATCCCATTAATTAAACATGATCTGCTGATTAAGGATTGGTATCTGGCAAATTCACGGTTCGCAAAACGTATCTCTTGACTACGGAATGCTGGCAGTTTACAGAAAAACTGCTATTATCCGTTGCCGACAAATCGGCAATTACTCAGGAATAATTGATGTCTCAATCGTTGCGCATCGCAGTCGCACAAATTGACACCCTCGTTGGTGCCGTGCCGCAAAATATCCAGAAGATTATCGACTGGGCAACAACCGCTCGCGATGATTTAAACGCCGATCTCGTCATCTTCCCTGAATTGACGTTAGTCGGTTATCCACCGGAAGATCTCCTCTGGAGACCGGGCTTGCAACAAGCGGTCGATCAAGGACTCAGGCGTATCATGTCTGAGGTAAGAGATATCAGTATCCTGATAGGTCATCCAGTTTGGCAGGATACGATTATTTTCAATGCCGCTTCCGTCATTGCGGATGGTGCAATACAAACTAGCTATTTCAAACAAGCCTTACCAAACTACGCTGTATTTGACGAAAAACGCTATTTCACAGCAAGTAGTGAAGCGATTACTTGGCCAATTAATGGCATCCATCTTGGCCTAACGATTTGTGAAGATTTATGGATAGACGGCCCGGCGAAGCGCGCCAAAATCGATGGTGCCGACATTCTGTTAAATATCTCTGCCTCGCCATGGAATCAGGGTAAATTTGCAGCCCGATCTGACGCTTTCACGGCTCGCGTGAGTGAAACGGCCCTTCCCGTCGTGACGGTTAATCTGGTAGGCGGTCAGGATGAACTCTTATTCGACGGTACCTCTTTTGCTCTGAATGCTCAGGGCGAATCAGTGCTAACCCTATCCTCTTTTGTTGAAGAAATGGCTCTGCTTGAAGTAAATAAAACAGCGGATGGAACAGTTGAACTATCCTCAAACCATCAGAGGAAGGAGTTGTCGGAGCTTGACTGTGTTTATCAAGCACTTTGTCTGGGCGTCAAGGACTATATCCATAAAAATGGTTTCAAAGGTGTCGTAATTGGGCTCTCGGGCGGAGTGGATTCTGCACTGACTGCCGTTATTGCCGCAGATGCATTGGGGCCAGAAAATGTTGAGGTGGTTATGTTGCCGAGTCGCTATACCCGAGATATTAGCCTCACCGATGCGCAAGCTCTGGCAGAAAACCTCGACTTATCTTATAGCGTGATTCCAATTGAGTCTGTATTCAATGCGTTCCTGGATCTTCTTGCCGATGAATTCGCTGATATGGAAGCAGATGTCACGGAAGAGAATATCCAGGCCAGATGTCGCGGGATTATCCTGATGGCGATCTCTAACAAGAAAGGCAGAATGTTACTAACCACCGGCAATAAAAGTGAGATGGCGATGGGTTATTCTACCCTATACGGAGATATGGCTGGAGGCTTCAACCCCCTAAAAGATGTCTCGAAAACTCTGGTTTTCGAACTATGCCGTCATCGCAATCGAATTAATCCAGATATACCTGAACGGATTATTACCCGCCCACCTTCTGCTGAATTACGCGAAGATCAGGAAGACCAGGATAGCCTGCCACCATACGATATTCTGGATGCCATTTTGGCCATGTATGTCGAGTATGATAAATCCATCGAAGAGATCATCGCCGCAGGATACGATGAAGACGTTGTACGTCACGTTGTCCGGCTACTGGATATCAATGAGCACAAGCGGCGCCAGGCGCCACCAGGCCCAAGAATTACGCCGCGAAATTTCGGCAAGGATCGTCGATATCCCATAACGTCGGGATATCGTTAACGAACTTGGGGATTACTCGATGACATGCCATTGTTGTTGCCGGCCAGCGGCATAATGAACCGATTTGCCATCATACACTGCCGTTTGCTCAAGCTTAATCTGAACCCATTCGTTGTCCCACTCCTTGATCTTCGCCTTGATGTTACCCTCAATGGCATAGGCGGTATTCGGAAATAATTTCCAATCTCCACGGACAGGAGTATCGCCCTGATTATCCCACATGCCAATTGTCGGTCCCACGGCATGACCAACAAACCCAATGGGATGGGTATAGATAGATGCGACTAGGTTTTTCTTTTGTGCAGACTGTTTTGCATTCTGTAGTATCTGATTTCCCGTTAAGCCCGTTTTAAATTCATCCGTCAGGCTATCCTGCCACTCATTCCCTTTGACTAACGCTTCCACCAGTCCGGCGGGTACTTTTGATTCACCAAAGTTCAAGACATATCCCATTTCCTGAGTGTCAGTGCACAGGGTCAGGTAGCAGATACCAACGTCGGTGTGGAGCACATCACCGCGTTCAATAACAATCCCAGACTTGCCCATGAATACCGTATCCTGCGGATTCTTGTCTCCTTTGCGTTGGATATTTACATAGGGCTGAAACCAGGGACGCAGACCAAGCGATTCAAAGCGTTCTCGTATATACCAGGCGACATCATCAGTCGTAGTCGCACCGGGTGTGATGACACGATTGGAGAATGCCTCCGAGATAACTCCTCGGGCAATAGCCACGACATGTGCGTACAGGTCAATTTCTTTTGCCGTACGAGTTTCGAGCCAACGGATTACCAGGTTCTCAGCAGACACCAGACGCTGAATATATTTATCATCCATATGTCGGGTCATCTCGTTGTAGAGACCACGCGTCAGTCCGTCGGCCAAAGCCCAGCTCTTGGATGTATTGATGCCAATGGATTTGGGGTCTAGCTCATTGATAATTTCATTCAGTCGTTGCCATTGTTCATCGAGTGAGCCACCCGTCCAGCGAGTAGGATAGACATCACCAATAGCATACCGACTTACCGAGAATCGCTCCACATCACCGGTTTGTGGATTATTATAAAAAACCAGGATTGTGGTTCGACGTGCAGCGAATGTCGGTTGAGGTACCAATGAGAAAAATAACTGATCTTCGCTGTACTCACGATGTATGACAAGCCACATATCCAGGCCTGATTCTTTCATCAGATCGGGGAGTAAATTATTAAGGCGGTCATTCAACAAATCATTGATGACAGGTACTCTGTCCCGCGGTGATAGAACCGTCGGTGGGTCCGTTATGACTTTAGCATCGCATACAGTTTGAATCATGACTAGCAAAAGACAGGCTGATAGTAACCACTTTGACATCGGCGTTATTCCTCGTTCCAACAAATACTGGCAGCGAGTGTGTCAGTCTGACTACGCATTGTCAATTCGTGACCTGAACGATGTGATGAGTTATGAGACAATCCGTTCTCAAATTGTTGCCAAATGATTAAATTTATACCTTGTTAGTCTTTCGATGTTGTGGCTTTTGTCATAGACTTCACAACAAGTCATTCACAGTCAAAGCAAGTTAATCAGAGAGTATCTAGTCATGTTGATCATCGCCATTGCAGGCGGCTCAGGCTCAGGAAAAACATCAGTGGCGAATCAATTATGCGATGCGATTGATCGGAGTGGTTTTAGTTGCCAAAATCTATGCGAAGATAACTACTATTATTCTTTGAATGAAGAGCAACAGCGTCATGTCTCCGATTATAACTTTGATCATCCCGATGCAATCAATCATCAGCAACTAGTCGACGATCTACAACGACTACGTCAGGGTATCGCGATCGAAGCGCCAACCTATTGTTATAAGACACACCAACAATTATCGGAGACGATTACAATTCATCCAGTTGATGTTTTAGTTTTGGAAGGACTTCACTTACTCCATCGGCAGCAGCTGTTACCACTGTATGATCACACCATTTTTGTCGACACACCGACACAAGTTCGACTCGATAGACGAATCAATCGTGATGTCAAAGAGCGGCGTCGAACCCTGGACTCTGTTCTACAACAGTTTAATACGACTGTTGAGCCCAGCCATCAAGAATTTATTCAACCAAGCATTAAGAATGCAGATACGGTCGTTGATGGCACGCAACCCTTAGACGACATAATGTCTGATATCATCGCACAAGTGTTAAACACACTGAATTCCAGTCGCTAAAACTCGCTACTCAAAGATTTCGTTGAGATAAAAGGCTATCCTAACACCGGCTTGAGACAGTCGTAGCTTAACGGTATCCAGGTGTTGGTATTGATATTCATAACCAAGCTTATCAGTCTCTGGATACAATCCCATTCGCAATTCCTGGCTCTCTTTTGCCCACACTAGAGGATCTGTACTGCGCCATTGTTGTAGATGTTCAGGGGTTATTTTGGCTACCAGCCAGCGCGTCCATTCAGTGTAGCTCAGCTGCTGATTATCGATCATACCGCTATCCCAGACTCGATGAAGGTTTGATCGCTGCCAGAAAAACTCAACCTTAAAATCGTTGCCACCGCGATCAGTGCCATTGCCCACATGTAACGGCTGGTGCAGATCGGCGATTGTATGAACCAGGAACTTCAGGGCGAGCGCCTTATGCTCCTTGGATGACTTAGGATCTTTGAGTTGCCTGGTGTACATCCGGATCGCAGTGATTGCATCCCCCTCTTCGGGAGCCATTCCATCATGATAAGTCTCACCATCCGGTATGGTCATGTAATGCCATGGATTCGCAGTTTTCTGCCAAAACTCGCTCGGGTTTGCCCGTTGAACATCAAAATAGGTCGACACTTCAGCGAGCGTCTCATTGCCCAGGATCTTTTTGATTTCAGCACGCGCCTTATCGGTTAGATATTTTTCTGCAATCTCGCCTGTAACTCGATGACCGGTTTGTCCGAACGCCAACAGGTTTACGGATAACACCAGTAGCACCAATATTAAGAAGTGTTTCATTCACTCATTCCTACTCAAACCAATCATTGACAATAGTCTAACACGGACAGTCAGCATAGCCTTCAGCCGAGAAAAAAATACCGCCTGCTCAAGAGAGACAGACGGTATCTTTTGTACTATGGAGGTCACTACAGCCTGATGAATTAGGCCGTAGTGTCTGCATTAATTAAAAGTCGTATTTGAAACCGACTTGGAGTTGCCATACAGATTGAGGGCGAATCTCAAAGTTATTAATGCTTCCTTCACTATTCAGATTGAAGTACTCGTATTGACCATTGTTGATACGGGCAGCAACGACGTCGCGCTCATACTCGTACTCAGTCAGTTCAATACGACCCCAATCATCATTTATCAGGTTACCGAAGTTCTCAATATCGATGAAGATGCGGAACTTGTGACCGTCTGCGAAGGCAGGCAGCTCCTGCTGAAAGCGTACATCAAAGATGGTATACCATGGCGATGTATCACCATTGCGAGGGGCAATGCTGCCTTGGTATTTACGCAGATCTGAGTTCGCGATGTAGTTGAAGAACGCATCTCTTTCTGCTAAATCGCCACCGAATGAAGCGGCTGAGAACAATGGATCCGCTGGGCCAGTTGGAACATACAACAGGTGACCTGCGTCATCGTTTCGGCTTTCACGGCGACAACGTCCACCGCCGACATCGAGAATACAGTTATTATTCTCAGCAAAGGTGTAGCTGTATGTCTGACCCGGGCGACGTGTACCGAAGATAGATACCTTGGTCTCATAGCCTGGTACAAACTCTTTGCGCCAGTTAAAGCGTAACTTCATCAGGTGTTCAATCTCATAACGCGATGTACCGACAACAGGTTGCTGTCTGTCAAAGGCTGCGAAATCTGAGTAGTTTGATGTAGCTGTTGATGAAGTACCGTAACCAATGTCTTTCACATCGGCGTTGGTATAGCTCACGAACAGGTCGAAGTTACCGGCATGCTCGGTATTCCACTCTTTGGCAGCAGATACGGCCCACAGGTTACTACTACCACTGTTACTACTGGCAGAACCGACTACAATCGCCTCTGGTCCACTACAGTTGTAGAGGTTACGACCATCCGGTGATTTCTCAATACCCGCTCGACAACGCGCATCGTACCAGTAAGAGGCATCTTCTAGTCGGTTGTATAGCATATCCGCCGACAGTGTCCAGTCATTACCCAGGAAGCCTAAATCAGTTTCATGGGCGATACCCAGATTTAGCTTATAGGTGACAGGGATGTCGAACTTAGGACTAAGCGCATTCACAGAACCATCCGGTTGTAGTGTCGCCAGATCATTCAATGCTTGCTGAGGAACATACTGACCCGTTGTTGGATCCGGTGATGTTGGTATCGCCAGAGGTCCGTCGATAGATACATCATCCTGAATCACACCATCATTCGAGTAGCTGTTTGAAATCCAAACGCCGGGGGAACCGCCTGAGAAACCACCTAAACCACCGCGTAAGGTAGTCGCGTCGTCCAGAGTCCACTTGAAAGAGATTCTCGGTAATAACAGGCTCTCGTCAGAAAGGTCTGTCGTATTCGTGAAGCCATATCGGTTGATGAAATTCTGATTTTCTCTGATAGAACCATCTGAGCCATACCAGTCGTAGCGCAGACCGAAATCGATAATCAGATCACCATTCACATCCCAGCTATCTTGAATATACAAAGAGTTGAATGTGTAACCCCAGATTGCACGTAAGTCGTTCTCATCATTCGTGACTGCATTCTGATAGGAAAACTCTGTCGCGATCGCATTCTGTAGGTCTGCAATACTTGCGACATAGTAAGATCCTTCAGCGTTCTGGGCGAACAGGTTATTTACGTCAACGTCTTCACGCTCATAACCAAATTTAATCAAGTGATCGCCCATGGCGTATTCACCCACGAATTTGATCTGGAAGAACTCCTGATCCAGTTCATTACCATGACGGAAACGATCCGGACCGAAGTTAAGGATGTTTCCACCGCCAACATCGACACCGATGAGCGGGAATTCCGCACCATTCAGAGAATTCTGTCCGGTGGCCTGCTCGGTCGATGCAATCTTAAACTCAGTAGAGAAGTCAGGTGTCCAGTCTGAGAACACATGTCCTATAAAACTCTCAACTGTCTCAGAGCGGTTATACCATGTGGATGATGCTCCCAAGGGGTCTGTACCAAATGGCGTGGTGAAGTTGTTACCGTTTTGTTCACGAATGGTATTACCATCGGTGCTGATGTAGGTAAACTTCGCACGGTGATCTTCATTGATGTTCCAGTCGATATTCGCCAGAATCTTTTCATCTTCTGCGGGTGGCTTTGCGAATCCACCGATATCAAATCCCCATACGTTTTGTACAATTTGACGCACCTGATCGACATCGGCCTGGGTAATACCATCTTGAATGTTCAAGGCACCAGAGCCTACCGGACCATCATTTAATGGGGCGACTTCCTCATACTTGTCATAGGCAACGAAGAAGAATAATTTATCTTCGATAATTGGACCGCCTAAGGTAGCGACGAATGTTTCTTCTTCGAATGTGAAACTAAATTCATCATCACCACTTTTATCACCGATATTGGAATCATCTGTGTAGTAGTAGGCAACTGAGCCTTTGAATTCATTCGTACCAGACTTGGTTACCGCATTGATAGTACCGCCGGTGAAGCCGTTATACTCCACATCGAAGGGCGCAGTCTGGATCGAAAGTGACTCAATCGCGTCGAATGAAATAGGCGAGCGCTGGGTTGGATAACCGTTGGCATTCAGACCAAATCGGTCATTCAGTGCAACACCATCAATCGTCAAGGAATTAAATCGATTGTTTGCACCTGCAATCGTAAGCTCCTTGGCACCACCATCCTGAAAATTCACCGAAGCAAAAGGGTCTAGCAGTGCGGCGTCTGTAATATCACGGTCGATAGACGTGACTTCCTGCAACGCCTGAAGGCCTAAACTAGTACTCAGTCCCTCGTTTGAGAAGCTTTGTAGACCCTGTCGGTTACCGGTAATGGTCAGGACATTCGAGTCACTCACCGCCTGCACTGTGACAGGCAGAGAAAAGGTCTGGTCAAGAGACAAAAATACGTTCTCTATTTTGACCGCCTGGAATCCATCTCCGCTGATCTCGATTGTGTATGGACCACCAACTCTCAGACTTCGTGCAGAGAATGCACCGCTTTCATTGGTCGTGGTTCTGGATACCGTACCTGAAGGTGTATGGGTAATGGTAACTGTAGCCGATGAGAACGTTGCACCCGTTTCTGATGCGACATTACCCCGTATGGACGAGGTCGTCTCATTTGCCAGAGTGACTGTAGCGGATCCAACTGTCAAAGCGACAGCGAGAGCTACAGGCCCAAGCTTCTTACTGAATGTACTCATAATGATTTTCCCGTTTAATGAATGTATACATTGTTATAAATGATCGTATTTATACTGCGTTTGTAATTTTTTGGGGAGTATAAATGCTAATTGTTACAGAGATGTTTCTTATTTAAACCCTTGTAATTATGAGTTTTGCACCTGCTAGCATAGACGCAAAAACGATCGATCACACGCGATTATATAAGAAAGATAAAACCGGTAAAATAGCTTTTATGACAACTTTATGACATAAAAATTTCAGAATAACGCCAGTAGAAATCACGAATGCATACACATCAAAGAGTTAGCGTTTGTTGTTCAAGAATGTTCCTATGAATATCAATTCTGCGTTAATAGATCGGATACGCGTTTGAGAGATCCGTTCGGCTGAATGCATTAATAAAAAAATTACTATGGGTTGATCCAAATGCATTTTGTCCCGTAAATAATTCTTGCAAGCTCGAACATTACCCCAATGTTTGATGTTGTATTGACATTTTTGTCATTTCTTGTTGATAGCCCCATAGACTGAACACCTACGTTTCAGTCACATTGCGATACTCGCCCATGTCTTTACATGGGCTTTTTTTTATCCGCTAATTTAAACGAATCACCCGCTCGCAACTCGCGATCGTTGATGGACGATGCGCTATGATGATTCGGGTGATTGATAGTTGAGCGAGATTGAGATTCAATTGATTCTCTGCCTTTTCATCCAGGTGGGCACTTGCTTCGTCCAACAATAAAATATCCGGTTTTTTATACAATGCTCTGGCGATGAACAGGCGTTGCTTCTGTCCCCCGGATAGAGACGCGCCCATATCCCCAACGAGCGTGTCATACCCCATTGGCATCGCATTGATAATTTGATCCAGACAAGCAATCCGTGCGCACTGACGTAACCAGTCCATATCAATGGCTGCATCGAACATACTGATGTTCTGAGCCAATGATCCTCTAAAACACTGATCGTCCTGCTGCACGACTGCCATATGTTGAGTGATTTGTTCCGGGCTAAGATATTCGATGTCTGTTCCACCAATACGAATAATGCCTGAAGTAGGTTCTAGTTGGCCTGTGAGCAATTTTACAAGGGTAGATTTGCCAATCCCAGAATCACCAGTGATCGCAACACACTCACCTTCCCCGATACGAAAACTCAACTGATTAAATAACTCTGGCTCATGTGCAGAGTAACGATAAGAAAGATTCACGACCTCCACTGTCGAATCATTGAGTACTCTTTGTGAATTATTTTTCTGTTCAGTCTCAATCGTTGTAATATCGCTGAGTCGATCATTATGCAGACTCAACATCCTGAATTGAATAAATTTATCAATTAAGGAGTTCGTCTTGGCGATGAACTGACCCTTATAACTGATGTAGGCTAGTAACATGCCGACACTTAATGATTGATTGATGACAAGCTGCGCCCCGAGATAAATGATCAAAATATTTTCGAGGCCAAATACTAGTCTGCGGCCTGAACCAAGTAGGAGCTGTAGATTCGCCATTTTGATTTTACTGTTGCAGGTGTCGATGTATTTCGAAAACCACTGGTTTTGGCGCTGCGCGGCATGATTGAACAGTCTAATTGTTTTAAATCCCTGTATCGTTTCGATGAAATGACTCGACTCCTTCGCCTTATTCTGAATCGTCTGATTCTGTAACTCACGCAACGGATAGATACTCAGTGTCTGAATCAGGCCATGTAATCCAAGACACAGTATGACGATTGAAGTCAAAAAGAGATCATACTGCAACATGATGAGTAATGCGGCCACCACCAAAACGGTATCCATAATGATTTCAATGATGGTGAGTGTGTAGAAATTCTGAATTGGCTCAAGTGACGCAAATCGGGAGATGATATCTGCCTTGTGTCGTTGTTCGAACCAGGACACCGGGAGTCGCATTAAATGATGAAACAATCCTGAACTCATGGAGAGTTTAAGCTGATTCGAGAATCGAATCACCAGGAGTGCTCTGATACAGTTAACCAAAATTTCAAGCAACAACAGCGTTGCAAAACCAAATGCCAAAACAACCAATAAACTACGATCATGGCTTGCCAATACTTTATCGATAATTGTCTGCATGTAGAGTGGCATTAACAAGACCAATCCCTGCAATACGACCGATAAACACAAAAGCTTCAGCAATATCCATTTAAGATCGGGTACCAGTTTACGAAAACCTCTCCAGTGGTTATTAGCCTGTGGTTTCTGAGGTTTGAATGCAGGCCGTGGACGCATCTCAATCGCCACGCCAGTAAAATGTTGTGACATCTCGGACTCTGATAGTCGACGCTCGCCAAGGGCTGGATCATGGATGATTGCGATACCTCGTCGAATCCCCCGTAACACGACGAAATGGTTCATATCCCAATGCAGAATAGCAGGAAGTTGCAAGTCACTTAATTCGTCTAGATCGAGCGCGACGGGCCGGCAGTCTAATTGCATACAGGAGGCAATCGTAATCAACTGCTCAATAGTGAGACCACGGAGCGATACGGCACTGTACTGCCGAGCCTCAGACATACCAATGAACTTACCATAATGCCTTGCAATCATGACACAACAAGCAAGCCCGCATTCCGCTGCCTCGGTCTGGTACACCATGGATTGGCGGCCACGGAATAATGACACATTCAACGCAGTGTCCATCAGACCCGCATTCCTTTGAGCGGTTCAATTAACCAGTCAAACAGGCTACGTGATTCAAGGTAAATCTGTACGGTCGTCTTCATGCCCTCGAATAAAATCAGCCGCTCTGAACCACTTTCGATAAATTGCTTATCTAGTCGTACCTTGATCTGATACATCGGCTCGGGCGATTGGCTCAGCGTTTTGGACTCGGAGCTATCCAAACTCGCTTTCGCGATCTCGCTGATCACACCTTCGCCGATCCCATACTGTTGATATGGATAGGCATCAAAGCGCAAGCGAACCTTCATATCCTTTTCAATAAATCCTCTATGGCGACTCGGTACAACTAATTCGGCATGCAGATCGTTGTTCAATGGTAATAGTTGTAAGACAGGTTGCCTTGTCTGCCAAGATACGCCTTCAGATATTTGCAGATTAGTCACTAAGCCTGAGGTCTGAGCGTAAATTGTGTAGCGCAATTCAGCGCGTAATTGTTCTAGCTGTAGTTGCAAATGATTGCGCCGGTCTATTGCCTGTTGTGAACGGTTTCGGTAGTCAGCCTCTGTCATGTGAGATTGCTGATTCAATTGACTCAGGCGAAGCTTACTCTGTTGTAAATTTCGCTGATAATTATTTAGAATGAGTTCATTTTCCAGCAGCCTCTCTCTAGCATTTCTCACCTGACTATATGGTAGATTACCATTGGAAGATAAATGCTCGATGTTCTGTAGATGCTGTCGTTTGTGCTGCACCATGTTTTCCTGCAATTTAATGCTGGTCAGTATATTCTGCTGCTCATATTTGATGGATTGAATCTGTAGCTCAATTTGCTCTCGCAACTGTTGAACATTCGACTTATCAAGTTCACGTTGCGATTGCAATTGCGAAAGTTGTAGAGCGAGATCATCCTGTTGAGCCTGATTTGCTCTACTCTGTTCGGGTATCAGGTGGACGACTGCGAGCGGATCGCCTTCAGCTACTATCGAATCATTCGTAGTCAAAACCTGCTCGACAATCACGGCTTGATTGAGATACATCTTTACCGAGCCCTGATTTGATTTCAGAGTGCCGTTAGCAGTCACTATCCGAGGAAACTGGACGATGAATGCCGCCACTAAAATGAGTACAACCAAGAGTATAACTGCGAGTATCAGGCGATCGATTGTAGTACCGGTGCTAAGAATAATCGGATTCAGGTTGTCCCGGCCATGTGCCTGCATCGCCTCCATGCGAAACAGTGTGGTCATTATGTGTGGTCGTGAGAGTCTTGTTTAATCTTGATCAGTCCCATGAAGAATAAGGCGACTAATGCCGAAAAGAAAAACACCTGATAATCACGATATTCAAAAAGGCTATTGATCATGAAATCAAACCCATTCAGGTAACCAAATCCAGCCATCATACCGAATATAAAAAAAGCATAGGCGATGACTACTTTTTCTAATAACTGAGACATACATTGTTCTCCATGATATCAGGCCATCGGCAGATGGCCTGGTCGATAAATTTACTGGTTCGCTTTTTCCTTATGCTTCTCACATGCATCACGCACTTCATCAGCCAACATATCTCCGGCAATCGTGGATAAACCGGCAATGGCTACACCAGCCAACGGGCCAACCCCTGGAATCAGTGTGGCTAAGGCACCTGTGACCATGCCGTCTACCGTAATTGTTGTGCTGACATCGTCAGCTAGTTCATCGCAATCCTCTTCGGCATCAGATTCACTGCCACCAGCAACCAGCATGTATTCTTCCATTTGTAATTCTCTCATCGTCATCTCCTTGACTTAGTTAAGTTAGATTGTGAAACATCTGTTTCAGGCAACAAACTACAGGGTTCAGAATTTTCAAACAATGTCACATATCTGAAAACTCTGTATGAGGATGCACTTTGTGCTATGATGCGCCGGCAATTTTGGTGTCAGTAGACTGAAAAGGGAAAACGGTGCAAAACCGTTACTGTACCCGCAACTGTAACCAGCGTAACAAGCCATAACCACTGGTATTAACACTAATCCGGGAAGGGGTCATGTTTTAGAGCTGGGAGTCAGGAGACCTGCCAATTTGAAATTTGCAACTGTTTGAGCGGGCCTACTCAGACAAATCCGCCGCTGTCGCGTTGGATGGGCTCGCTGTGAGTGAACTACGTGACTGACGCCATAACCACAAAAAATCTTTCACTAGCCATAGCGGGGAAGCAGATTCTTCGTGACATCAGTGTGTCAATTGGACCCAGCAAAATGGTTGCGCTTGTTGGTCCTAACGGCTCTGGCAAAACCAGTCTGCTGAATTGTATTAGTGGGTTGAATCGTGACTATAGTGGCTCAATTCAGTTGTGGCAGGATGACTTAAAAATACAAAAACAACGTCAGGTTGCGAGTCGGCTTGCATATCTGCATCAGCACATGCCCGAGCAATTAAAACTCTCAGTGCAGCAGGTAGTCGAGCTTGGCCTGATACCCAAACTAAAGCCCTGGTCAGTGATCGGAAATGCTCACATCAAAGCAATTCATCAAGCGATTGAGCGAGTCGGCCTGACGGACATGATAGAGCGACCATTTAATTCCTTATCTGGTGGTGAAAAACAACGCGCTCTAATTGCAAAAACTATCCTCCAACAGCCCGATATTTTATTAATGGATGAACCAACGAATCACCTCGATATAAAACATCAAATAAACATTCTCAGCCTGGTCAGATCGCTTGAACTGAGTACCGTAACCTGTATTCACGACGTAAATCTTGCACTGGCAGTAAGCGATGAAATCATATGTCTGGTGGATGGACGACTTGCCTTTCACAAGGCTCTGAATGACATTGAAGCTGAAGATTTTAGTCTGGTCTATGGCGTCGAATGTCGGCTTGACCGTGAGCCATTCAACGATCATCCACGGCTGAGTGTACGTTGGAGTTGAACGATGCTTAAACGATTCGCCTCGCAACTTATACTCTGGATAATCGCCATATTAAGTATGATTATCGCCACCAGTATCGGACAGTATGAGATAGCACCGGCAACCATTCTCAATTCACTTCAGCAATGCCTGTTTAACCTAACAGATTGTGGCGCTGGAACGGTAGAACAACAGATTCTATATGATATTCGGATGCCCCGTGTCTTGATCGCATTTATCAGTGGTGCGGCCCTCGCCTTAACCGGCGCAGTACTACAAACGATCACTCGCAATCCATTGGCAGATCCCTATCTGTTTGGCATCTCAGCAGGTGCATCGCTCGGAGCAGTGGTGATCCTGGCTATTGGATTCGTAGGTCTTAGTTTGTCGGCCGGTGCCATGCTCGGTAGTTTGATAGCCGTAACATTAATTCTAGGCTTAGCTGGCCGCTATGCCGGTAACATCGAATCGTTGGTACTCGCAGGAGTTGCGGTTTCTTTTATGTTGAGTAGTTTCACGAGTATTGTACTCTACCACTCTGATCCTAACGTAGTAGCCTCTATGCTGTTCTGGATGATGGGGAGTTTTGACCACATTGGCTGGGATGATATCAGCATTCCACTATTGAGTTTGATAGTCGCTTTTGTATGCTTTATGGCTGTGCAACGCTGGATGGATGCCATGCTGGCGGGTGAAGACATGGCACAGGCATTGGGCATAAACACAGGGTTATTACGAATTGGGCTGCTGGTGTTAAGTGCATTGTTGACTGCGGTTCTGGTTGCCAAGGTAGGCGGTATTGGCTTCGTTGGATTAATGGTACCGCATATCTGTCGCATTCTGGTCGGCCACCGCCTAAGGGAGCTATTACCCGCTTGTGTCGTATGTGGTGGTATATTTATGGTGTGGGCCGATGTCATCGCCAGAACCCTGCTGGCTGACCAGCAATTGCCTATAGGTATTATTACTGCGGCAACGGGTAGCCTATTCTTTATTGTATTGCTGAAACAACAACAGCATAAGTCGAGGAGTATTTAATTTATGACTGACGATAAACATAAACGGAAGTCTAAAAAGCTGAAGGAAAAAGTTGACGCTGGCATAGCCAGAGCCACAGAAGAACGAGGCGTCGTAATTGTCATTACGGGTAATGGAAAAGGAAAGTCTACTTCCGGATTCGGTACGGTAACGCGTGCTGTCGGGCATGGCTACAAGGCCGCCGTGGCTCAATTCATCAAAGGCCAATGGGAATGTGGTGAACGAGACCTACTTGAATCCCATGGGGTTCCTTTTTCCGTCATGGGAACAGGTTTTACCTGGGAGACACAATCACGTGAAGTCGATACGGCAGCCGCCGAAAAGGTGTGGCAAGAAATCAGGCCCTACCTGTCCGATCCGGACTACCATTTGGTGTTATTAGATGAGTTGACCTATATGCTGAGTTTTGGTTATCTGGATGAAACGGAAGTCATCGATGCCATCCAGAACCGGCCAGAGAATCAATCGGTCGTAATCACGGGACGTGGGGCACCAACGAAACTGAGAGACATTGCCGACACGGTTAGCGAGATTAAGGAAGAGAAACATGCTTACAATCAGGGCATCATGGCACGCAAAGGAATTGACTGGTGATGAATCGGCTAATCATCCTAATAGTCATTCTCTGCAGTAGCGTTAATTGTTACGCAAAAAGCTACATCACCCTATCGCCCCACCTAACAGAGATTCTGTTCGACCTTGAGGTTGGCGAGCAGATTGTCGCCACGGTCGAGCATTCAGATTATCCTGAGCAGGCGCGTGATATTCCCACGATTGGTAATTTCCAAGGATTAAATATTGAGTCAATTGTCGCCCTGCAACCCGATGTTATATTTGCATGGCCTGATGGCAATCCTGATCTGCAACTGCAGCGACTCGAGCAACTGGGGTTCCATGTTTTTAAATCATCTCCGCAGAATTTAACCCAACTGTTAGCTGAGATACGAGCGATCGGAAAATTAGTCAATCAGACTGAACGCGCCCAGCAGATCAGCACTGAATTAGAAGATGAAATCGAACATATCACAACACTATATCAGTCGCAGGAACAGCTATCTGCCGTCTATCAGGTATGGCATCAACCGCTCCGTGCTCTTGGCTCCGATCCCTGGCTGAATGATGTATTAACGCGCTGTGGGATAACCAATATATTCTCACATCTTCCTCAGGCTTACCCGCTGGTTAGTATAGAAGCTGTCGTGGCCAAACAACCTGACATCATCATCTTGCCTGAAACCAATAAACAGAGGGCGAATGATGAACTATGGCAAAAGTGGCCCTCTGTCTCGGCGGTTAAAAAAGAGCAGATTGTGACAATCAATGCCGACTGGTTACACCGCTATACCAGACGTAGCATTCTGGGCATATCATCGTTGTGTAAGGCCGTTGACGCCATCCGTCGCAAACAAAAAGACTAGCTATTTACAAGTTAATGTATTTGCGCCAATACTGTATGAGACGAATACCCAAAGCTACCGATCGAAAGTAACAGACACCACATGCTAAAAAAAATTATCATCTCGAGCCTATGCGTTAGCGTTATCCTAATC
Source organism: Enterobacterales bacterium (assembly GCA_965250035.1). Classification (GTDB taxonomy): domain Bacteria; phylum Pseudomonadota; class Gammaproteobacteria; order Enterobacterales; genus CAXRAF01. The sequence continues at coordinate 2,421,903 of OZ252282.1, forward strand.
GCCTACTTTAGCACTGATATCAACAGGACATTGAATACCGCCACTGGGTTTGCTGCAAAGAATCTTTGTTCTGGGCATTACAACAGCGGTTATCCCCTCGACCAGTTTATGGCTGAGGCTCTGGTTCCAGTAAACCCTGCCTTTCGTCTGGTTCGCTATGAGCATGATGAGGAAAAACAGCAAATACGCACCAGGATTCTGGGTCTCAAACAACGTATCGCACAGTATCGCGAGGGCATTGGTTGTACCTTGCTAGGCGTCGGTCAACTACAGTTGTCTGGTCATATCGAAACCCCAACTCCTGGCCTAGCCGATAACACACTACCGTGGCCGGATGGATTGGCAAAACCCATATACAAGGAAACGGTCAATTACCAAAAACTCACCGAGGCGCTTGATTATGCGTTCGCAGAGACAGAAGAATCTGGACTGAAACAAACCAAGGCGGTACTGGTTGTACATCAGGGGGATTTAATTATTGAGCGTTATGCCGCGCCTATCGAAAGAAATACACCATCACTGAGTTGGTCAATGGCAAAAAGCATTACCAACCTGCTCATAGCCACTCTTGTGCGTAACGATCGTCTGGACATTCATGCGCCCGTCGCAATTGCGTCTTGGCAGATCGATGCAAGAAAGGAAATTACTGTCGATCATCTTTTGCGCATGAGTAGTGGCCTTAAATTTAATGAGACATATGGTATCAATACCGATGTTACATACATGTTATCAAATGCCATCAGTGCTTCAGACTATGCCATCCAATCCAGGCTTGATTATCCGATAGATACAAATTGGTCCTACTCATCCGGCACGTCAAATATTCTTGCCAGGATAGCATTCGATGCGATCGGTGGTGACCTGCAAGCAAAGTACGACTACGTTCAGAAATACCTATTTAACCCTCTGGGCATTACCTCTGCATTGATGGAGACCGATGGTAGCAATGTCTTCATAGGCTCATCGTATTTTTATGCCTCCCCACTGGACTATGCCAAACTGGGTCAATTGCTGCTCCAGAATGGTTACTGGAAGGATCAACAACTACTTCCCGACGGCTGGGTAGAATACAGCACAAGACCAACACCGACTGCTCCGAATAGAGAATATGGTGCCCAATTCTGGCTTAATTTACGGTCTGATAGTGACAGCTATACCCCACCATGGCCTGATGCGCCGGAGGATGCTTTTTATATGGGTGGCTATCAGGGTCAGTACATCATTATCATTCCATCCGAGGAATTAGTTGTGGTACGCCTTGGCTACACGCATCCGGGTACGGATGACGGAATCAACGATCTTCTGGCTGGCGTAATCTCAGCGCTAGGCAATTAAAACTCGTCATTGCAGTTATCATCATTGCATCCATAAATTAAACTATGACAGTATTGGGCCTCTTACAAGAATGACGGGAAACAAGCATGCAACCTATCGCGACGACTCCTGAACCTCCTTACTATGCTGTGATCTTTACCTCAAAACTTGGCGATGATGACTCTGGCTATGCCGAGATGGCATCTGAAATGGTCCGGCTAGCTGAACAGCAGGATGGTTTCCTGGGAATTGAATCAGCACGGGAGGAGATAGGTATTACTGTGTCTTACTGGCGTGATTTAGATTCCATCGAGCGCTGGCGAGCGAATGCCAGGCATCAGGTTGCTCAAACGCTTGGCAAAAACCGCTGGTATGAGCAATATTCGTTGCGGGTCGCGTTAGTTGAGCGCGCTTATGGCAAGTAATTTAAGGTAGCCAAAGGAAGCGACTGCTTGACCGAGGTTGAACGGAACAGGTATTGAATTATTCTTAATTGTGTTATACCTTAATACAACAGTATAACATCTACAGTTCGCCATGTTCGCCATAGAAGCATCAAACATATCGAAGCAGTTCGGCTCAAAGACCGTACTCAATGGCATAGACTTGCAGGTACCCGAACGTTCGGTATTTGGCTTCCTGGGAAATAATGGCGCTGGTAAATCGACCTTTATCAGAAGTTTGTTGGGACTGCTGCACTATCGCGGCGAGTTCAGAATATTTGGCGAACCAATTACTCAAGACGATCACCGATACAGGCATCACATTGGTGCACTTGTTGACTCGCCTTCGCTGTATCATCACTTGACAGCAATAGAATTTCTAACCATCACACAAAGGATAAAATCTTTAGCTTTATCCAGCATTGATGAGGTGTTGGAGATAGTTGGCCTAGCACATGAACGTGACGTAAAGATTGAGCATTTTTCACTGGGTATGAAGCAGCGCATTGCACTGGCCCAGTCACTCATGGGTAGACCACAATTACTCGTGTTAGACGAACCGACCAATGGCCTTGATCCGGCGGGCATAGTAGAAATTCGCGAACTGTTGTCTACCTTGCCGGAGCAGATGGATGTCACAGTTTTTCTATCCAGCCACCTGCTGGATGAAATTGAAAAAACGGCGACCCATGTGGCGATCCTCAGGGATGGCAAGATAACACTGCAATCAAAACTTACCGATCTACTCGCACAGCAGGGTCAACATTTGACGATCCGTACTAGCGAAATCAGACAACTCGAGCAATTGCTGCAGGAGAATGGCTGGACCATTGAGTGCACACCTGACCATATCATCACCATGAACTGCACTGAGGCGGATGCGATTACCATCCATCAACTAATGCATGACCATCAGATACCACTGATCGAGAGTCGCTTACAACAGGACACACTCGAAAGTCTGTTTCATCAGCATAACTCAAACTAAGCCATGATTATTCTCACACTAATTCGTATCGAATTGCTAAAAACGAAGCGTTCACTGGCGCTATTAATGCTTTTCGTCACACCACTGAGCGTTATCCTATTAAGCACTATGATGTTCTTGCACAGCAACGGTAGGCAGGTTGCTGAGGTTGGTTGGTCCATATTCTGGGTCGGTAATTTCAGTCTGTGGGGTGTATTTATGTTGCCTCTCTATATTATGCTCATTACCGTCTTGCTGAATCAGATTGAACATAAGGATGGCGGTTGGCGATATATGCTGAGCCTACCCATCTCTAGAGCACAATTTTTCTTGGCTAAACTGCTCTTATCATTGATTTATCTGTTACTAGCCAACCTCATTCTGGTACTGCTGATAGCAGGCTCCTCGGGACTGTTGACGCTAGCTGGGTACACGGGTGCTGAATTACCCGACTTGACGATTCCGCTGAACTTTATAACCCATGCTACCCTGGCTGGCATGGGAATCCTGATTATTCAGCAACTACTCGCCTGGCGATTTAAGAATTTTATTATTCCTATGGCGGTAGGCGTTATCGGGACCTTTAGCGTATTACAGATGGCCAGTTCCAAGTATTGGTATCTCAATCCCTGGTCATACACATTGGTTGCGACGAATAGTAGTGATGCGACTCGCTCAGAATTCGGAGTTATTTTATCTCTAATCCTATTTAGCGCTGTTTTGCTACTTAGTTACTTCTATATCAGACGACGCGATGTCACCATCTGATCGCTACTGGGTACTCAGAAAGTACATCATGCCCTGACGATAGGCATTTGGCGCGATGGAGAAATGATTGTGTCCTTCAAACCACATGGTTTGCATAGTCCAGGGATAGCCAGCCGTGTTCCAGTGTTCTAGCCAGACATCTAACGCCTGAACAAATTGCTCTGCATCATTTCTCGCTCTGGCGACAAAGAGATTTTGTTTCGTCTCAGTCTGGTCTGGTCGTTGCTGGAAATATTTCACATTACGATGCAATGCCGGATTAGATGAGATATGACCGAAAAATAAGTCTGGCTCAAACATCATACTGTAGATCACAAACTGACCACCCAATGACTGCCCAAACACGATACGCTTGTCAGGGTCCGATGGTGTCTGCTTTTCAATTTTCGGAAACAGCTCTCGACGTAACATGTCACTAAATTTTTCCGCACCACCCCAGAACTCTCTCTCAGTGGATGGCGCAGTGAAATCCGTACTACGTCTGTTACCCTCTTGCCAGTCGTCAGTTCCATAGGAGATTCCAACGATGATTACTTCCGGTAGATCCTCAGCAAATTTCAGATAATGACTATAGGATGCAAACATCGGAAAGGTCGTTCCACCATCTAGAAGGTAGACAGTAGGATATCGCTTACCCTCTTCGGGCTGTGCCGGTGATTTCACATAGATATGATAAGTATGTTCATTAATTTCAGATTTAAAGGTAAATTGCTGGGTCGTATTAAGCGAGTGCAAATGGGTAAGTTCGGCTGCCGCTAAAGGACTAGTAAGCAACAAAATAATAATGAGTAACCAAGGTTTCATCAGATGTAATCCTAATCGCTATGTAAGGCTTCTATGGGATTGAGTTTTGATGCCTCTATGGCCGGATAGGCACCGAAGCCAACACCAACCAAAAGGCAGATTATCAACGATAAGAATATAGCCGATAATGACCAGCTGACCGCCCACTCCGAGTAGAAACCGATGATTTCGGAGAGCATCAACCCAAACACCACACCTAATACACCACCGAGTACTGAAATCGTGAAACTTTCGGTGATGAATTGAAACTTAATATCCTGCTGAGTTGCACCAACAGCGCGTAACAGGCCAATCTCCTTGGTTCGCTCTAGCACATTCGCTAGCATGATATTCATGATCCCGATACCGCCGACCAGCAGAGATATACCGGCCACACAGGCCATCACAATATTGAATATTTGCTGGGTTTGTTTTTGTTGCGCCAGCAGCGCAGCAGGTACGATAATGGAATAATCCTCAACGCCATTATGCCGCATTTCCAACAGGCGAGTGAGTGCTTTGGCAGCGGTGACAGGGTTTGTGTCCGGGGCAATTTTTAACTTAATAGCATCCAGCTCACTCGTCAAAGACTCGCGATTTAATTTCTTGATTGTCGTATCAATCGGTAGGTAAATCTTGTTGCTCTCTCCACCTATCTTCACTCCCTGGAATTCTGACTTCGACAGGTGTGGCGACTCAAGTATTCCGACGACTTCGAACCACAGATGATTCACTTTTATAAACTGACCAACAGCATCTTCATTTGGAAATAGTTGTAAGGCGATGGTGCTTCCCAGTACCGCAACCTGAGACAGGCTGTCATTTTGCTGTTGGCTGAAGAACACCCCTTCTTCTGTTTTGAGATTCGACAATTCGAAGTAGTTCTGGCTGATACCGATGACCTCAGCATCGCCGTGGGACTGGTCGCTGTACAGGGATTGCACTTTTATCTTGCGAATCGCAGAAGCATCTTCGACGAATGGCAAGGTAACTTTTGCTGCGATCATATCTTGTCGATTCAGACCCAAAGACTCTTTACGAACTTCACGTAGTTCATCTACGGGAAAGGTCTTCGACTCGACGATTAAATTTCTTAAACCCATCGAATCGATGAGTTGCAATGCCTGTCGCTCTGCCCCCTCACCGATATTCAGCATTGCAATGACAGCACCAACGCCGAAAATCATACCCAATAGTGTTAGTATGGTGCGCATCTTATGTGACCATAACTCTATCAGCGCATCACTGACCAGTGGCTTAATTCTATCCATGATTCATCTCGGGTACGTTTAATATGACGCGTTCCCCTGCCACAAGCCCGTTTACGATCTCGGCTTCATACAGGCTCTTTACGCCCAAAGTGACATTGCGTCTTTCTATATCACCGCCCGTGTCAATGTAGACGTAAACTTCGCCCTTGTCGTTATGGATGGCTTGTAGCGGCACCGTTAACTTATTACTGAATGATTCCACCCTGATGTTGGCAGATACCTTTTGACCCGGCAACAACGCAATTTCTGAACCACTGTCCAGCGCCACGGTTACTTCATAATATTTAACCGGGTTGCCCCGTTCGATGGAGCGCGGAAATCCCGATACTGCAGTCACTTTACCGGTGATTTGGTAGTCTGGATTGGCATCCAGTCGTACATCGACCGGTATACCATTCTTCAGACCGATCGCATATTTATCAATAACCAGGAGTTTTGCCTGCATGGCACTCAAATCAGGAATCTTGGCTATCACAGAACCCGGAAATACCGTCTGACCAACACTCGGTTTCTCGCCACGATTATTCTTCTCATAGATGAGAAGCCCATCAATTGGCGCATAGACTTCCAGTTGGGCGAGCGCCTTTGTATGCTGGTCATATTTCTTTTGATGGCCTTCTTTGCGGATATCCAGCACATCCATTGCACTGTCGGTACGCTCCTCGAGGCTCTCAGATTTCCAATCAATGAATTCTTCCTTGGCGCCGAGGAACTCCTTATTAGACATGGTATCGATGATTTCCAGTTTGGAGTAGAGCATCAGATCGTCGATGGCATAGGCATCAACGAAGGCAAATTCCTTCTCGATCAATTCGTCTTCAGAATTTAACTCGTTCTGCTGTTTATTCTTCTCGGCAAATTTTTGTTGAATATCGCGATCCAGCAGCATCATCGCGAGTTCTTCGCGGCGTTGATTCAGGGTAAGTTGCTCGGCATCGAAGCGGGCGACGACCTGGCCTTTCTTAACCAGTTCATTCTCGCCGATAAGCCAATCTATCGCTTTGGGCTGCCTACCCGGAGTCATAATGCTGTGTGACACAACCGGTTCGACTTCACCATAGGCGGGGATCTCAAGGGCAAAATCAACCGTGCCGACCTCAACCGAAATCAAGGAGTCGTCGATATCATCGGAACAGCCAGTGATCAGAAACAGATTCAGCAGTACAACTAGCAGGATTCTCATGATGACACGACCTCAACCCTGGCCTTCATACCTGGGCGAATCAGCTCTTCACTCAAGGCCTCGAGACTAATGATGGCATCGAAGACAACCTTTTGATTAGTATTTGATTTGGGTCGATATGACTGGCCTAGATTGGTAACGGTTCCCTGATATGACTTTTCTGGGTATGCATCAAATGTCACTTTTACGGCCTGATTAATCTCAACCTTGCTGGTATCGGGCTCTGTAAATTCTGCCTTTAAAGCCATGGTCGTCAGCGAGGGTAACTCAAGTAATGGTTGCCCCATGAAGATGGTTTCACCAACCGCTGGCTTATCCCCTTCCCAGTTTTCAAGATACAAAACGAGGCCATCTTTCGGCGCCTTAACCGTCAATTTTTCCATATCACGCTGCAAGATATTCACGCGACTTTGTCTCATTTTCACCCGTGCTGCCGCGACTTCCTGGTTTAGTACCATAGCCTTTCTATGATAGGCCAGTTTTTGTTTGGCCATGGCAAGTCGGGCGCTATTGATCTCATAATCTGCACGCTGCTTCTTTTTCTCAATCTCTGATAATGAAGCATCAACAATTTCTACTTTTCGTTGCGCCTTTTCATAGTTCATTTCAGCCTCAGCTAATGCGAGTCGTAAGTCCTGTTCGGTTGCTTCATCTGTCAGTTTTTTACTCTCTGCCTTTTTTATCGCTTCCTGCAACTCACTCTGACGGCTAATCAGGTCAGTTCGTAGCCTCTGTCCGTCGAATACCGCAATGACATCGCCCTTTTTGACCATCGTATTTTCAGGTGCCAGACGTTGGATCTTAAACTGCCACATTCGACGAATATTGGGAGGGCTAATGGTCGCGGTTTCCAATGAAATGAGTTCACCCTGTGCGACAACCTCTGTGATAGTTTCGGTTTCTGTGATGCTCTCTTCAGCGGAGCAACCCAGAACTGTCATTGCGACTAGCGGCAGTATGTATCTGAAATGTTTCATATTGATATAGCCTCCGACTGAATTCGCACACTCATGCCTGGTGATAAACTGACCTCCGGTGGTACCGAGAAATTAATATCGACCCGATAATAGGCACCATCACTCCACAGGGGCCGCAATTCCGGCTGGCTACTGATTGCCATCAGGTTGCCGGTAAATGATAGGCCGGGATAGGCATCCAGACTTAACGCTAGCTGGCCATCCTGCTGGATCTTACTCGCATCAGATTCATGAACCCAACCGACCACACTATAACGTTGCTTGGCCTGAATTTTCAGAACTTCCCAACTGGCCTGCAGATTCGATCCCGCCGAGATCTTTTTGCCATTCCAGGGATGCAGTGCGTGGGTCACAGGTCCGGTAATTTCGGCCTTGACACTCAACTTCTCAAGTTGATTGCGTTGATAGGCGATGTCTTCCTCGAGCCTCAAAATTTCCAACTTCTTTTTGCGGATCTCGACATCTTTCTCACTTTCGGCCAGCTTGACCTGTTCTTTGGCTTTCACAAGGGTCAACAATGCTCGTTCATAATCTAACTGATTATTGCCATATTCGTAGTTGCTGATCTGGCCTTTAGGTACCGAAGCTTCTATTTGACGCTTCTCAACCTCGAGTTCGGCAATGCGCATCTTCGCTTTGGCTTCCTTTAGCTCCTGAGTCTGGGTGAATGTCGTCTGCTTCAACTCAAGTTGACGCAATGCGAGTTGTTCTGTGTTCTGTTCCAGTTGTGCCTCAATACCTCCCGAATCGAAGACAGCGACGAGATCCCCTTTTTCGACGACCTCTCCTTCCTCGGCTATCCATTGTAGAAATACTTGCCAGCGCTGTGTTTTCGGTACAGTCACCATCTGATATTCGGTCGACTGGATTTCACCAGACAGCATGATGGTCTCGGCACTCAGGCTCAGGCTCTGCACAAGCAGAGTAATAATTAGTAGTTTTTTAAGCATCTACGGCCTCTCTGGTATCGGACATGATCACGCCATCGCGCAGTACAATGAGACGTTCGGCATATTCGGCAATGTCATCCTCATGCGTCACCATGACAATCGTCTGTCCCGCCTGGTGTAGTTCAGTTAACAATGCCATGATCTCATCTGAGGTTTTACTATCCAGGTTACCGGTCGGCTCATCGGCAAGGATGACTCCCGGACGATTAATGAGCGCCCTGGCAATAGCAACCCGCTGTCGCTGTCCTCCAGACATTTCATTCGGTCGGTGAGTCATCCGCTCACCGAGTCCAACCTTCTTGAGTAGAGCTATGGCACGTTCAGTGGCTTCATCAGCATCAATATCACTATAACGTAGTGGTATTTTGACATTCTCAATGGCATTTAGTTTAGGCAACAGATGGAAGGTCTGAAAGATAAAGCCGATTTGCTCGTTACGGATCCTCGATAGGGTGTTGTCGTCCATCTGAGCCACATCACTACTATTCAGTAGATACTGACCCGATGTCGGTGAGTCAAGACAACCGAGCAAATTCATGAGTGTCGACTTGCCTGATCCTGAACTACCCATAAACGCTACGAACTCATTTTCATTGATCTGCAATGATACATTATTCAAGGCAGTGACAGTTTCAGCGCCATTGCTGAAAGTTTTTATTATATTTTTTAGCGTGATCATGGATTAGTTGTGTTTTTTTCTGTTCAGTAATACTACGTAGTTTGGCGTGATATCGACTAGTCGAAAATGTTAACAAATATATCAGAACCGACATCACGCAGAAATTGGCTTATTGAGGGGCGCTCACAGTTTTGCTAACAATGGTTGCTGAGTCGATTTGCTGTGACGTAAATAACACAGGTCGCCAAGCCTTACTAGAGAACAGTTTCGTCTGATCGGTATACCATTCAGAACCTGGGTCACCGGACTGGCCGTAGGTCAAAAAGGCTTCAGCAACAGGACCCGAGTCGGTATAGCTGAGAGTCATGATAAAACTGGTGCCGTAAGTAACAGGATAGCCCTTGTCCTTCAGGAACCGCGATCCCTCGACAGCCTGGCCTCTTTCCTGAAATGCCAGGGAATCATAGACACGCTGACCAATGACATTGGCAACGCCTTCCATTTCATTGCCACCATGAATTGCGATCCGGTCATTTGCCCGATAGGCAAATTGGGTTTCCCCCATAGCCGAATTTAACTTAAATCCTGCGCTGCTAAGCAGTTGGGATGCCTTAGCCAGAGCAGATAATGCCTTGTCTTTATCAGCCAGCGTATTGGGTGTCGTAACTGGAGACGCGGGATCAAATGGCACCGCGAACAAGTCCCCATTTCGCTTGGTCTGTGAGTAGGCATAAGATGCAATCCATTCTCGGAACAATGCTGAACCCTGGCTATCCAGATTAAACTGACGATCAAATTGCTTCATTACCTGACAAGATTCCTCCAGATCAACCGCGACTCCCTCCAAAGTAATGCTGGGCGTCTCTGAACAGTTGGCCACCAAATCATCCACGACTAGTTGTGCCGCCGCACTGTCATTCGCCATAATCGCCTGTTGCATCTCGGCCATGGAAAACAAGCCGTCTTCGCCGGCATACCCCATGCGGTTATCGTTTGCGACCAGCATTGCGTTCATTCGAGTTCGCAGACTACGTGCAGTGGCATGTGGGCCGAAGAGCGGAGAATGCTCGGCCATCGGTTCAGAAACGTTCGTTAACCAATAGCTGTCATTGGCGTTAAAAATATAATCCGATCGATCTTGCAGTGGTTTCTGAGCAAAGGGAACATTGCCCTCGATCACTGAATCTGGATGAGATTCCCACTCAAATCGCTTATCACTGCCATCCAGCACCACTAGATTCTGTCTGTGATACAGTGCCTGTGCCAGGCCTTTAGTCTGAATACTGTCTTTCCATAATTGAATGGCGTCGGTACTGAGATGCCCGACATTCGAGCCATCCATATAGACTGCACGGCCATCTGCGCTGGTAGCCATTGTATTTACCCATGGCATGGCGTTCCAGCGTTGATGTGCAGCAATCAGCTCATCCATGCTTTCGGATTCTCCCATGTCTTTCCATTGTGCCAGCATGAAGAAGTTATCCAGATTCGCATCACGCATGCTCAGTGCCATTTTATCTGTCCAGCCAACGCCTGGAAGATTCACGATCGGCCCATGATGACTAAACCACACGGTATGGCTAACTGGCTTATCTTCGCCTTTTACCTCGATAGCCAGATCTCGCCGTGTCATCTCTTTGATTTCACCCTCATAGTAATACTGGGTGGGATTGTCAGGCACCAACTTGAGTTGATAGAAAACGGTGCGTTCACTATCGGATACCGTATGGCTCCAGCCGACAGATTGATTGAATCCGATCGCCACTCCAGGCGCTCCGAGGAGGTGTACACCATACACATTGAGCTTACCGGGGATGGTCAGATGCTTCTCCCAGAAACGATTCCCACCAGTCCAGGGATAATGAGGGTTAGCCAATAACAAGCCGCGCTTATTTTCGGTCCTGTCTTTGCCAAATGCCCAGGCGTTTGAGCCGAGATAGCGATGCGTTAGTTGCTCCATGACATTATCTGGCAATGGCATGAACAGTGCCGATTTTTCCGATTGCGGTGGCTTGGCCGATGCCATCATAGCCGGTACTTTCGTCGCCGTATTGGCCAATGTCAGAGCGCGCATGAAGATATCCTCAGCACTGATCGGCTTAAGCCATTCCGCGCCAGCACACCATGAACCAACATTATCTGATCCTGTCTCTGCCAAGTAGTGGTTGTATCCACTGGCATAGCCTGTTAACCAGCCTTTGAATTCCTCATCCTGCTGCTGAAATGCCTCGGCAGCACGGTCTGGGATGCTCAACGCCCTAACTACCACATCCGACATGAAATGCTGCTTCTGTTCTCCCATACCATGATATTTACTACGCTCAGCTCGGGCCACCACGATACTATGGGCGATATTACAGATATGATCCTCAGCCGCAGCATACCCCTCTCCGAAACCAAGACTGGGATAATCCGCTGCAGTGATATGGGCGACGCCGTGAGTTGTGCGAATTATGTCCGCCTTATAGGATGATGCCTGCTCATCAACCCGTTGTACAGAAGGTTGTTCACATCCGGATAAGAACCAAACCGATGCGATGAAGATGAGTATGAAACGTGGCATGTGAATTCCTTATTATTTTTTTGATTACTGTGTTAATGACCAGGCTGTGAGTTCTAGTTTAAATACGACCGTACCAGTGAAGTCCAGTATTGCGCCCCAATCGGCAGGTTATCATCATTGAAATCATAACCGGGATTATGAATCATACAACCTCCCCGACTCTCAATGCCATTGCCAAGAAAGATATAGGCGCCGGGCTTTTCGAGCAGAAATTCGGCGAAGTCTTCCGAGCCCATATAGGGTTCCTGATTCGAATTCACGCGCCCATCACCAACGACTTCACGCGCAGCTGCCAGTGCCAGGGCAACAGAATTTCTTTCATTAACTAAGACCGGATAGGCCTGATGATAATCAAAGCGACACCTCGCTCCATGTTGCGCACAAATTTGTTCTGCTGTGGTTCGCATCTGCTCAGCGATTAATTGTGCTGTGTCATTTGATAAAGAGCGGCATGAGCCACGTAGAATTGCCGTTTCAGGACTCACATTGAAAGCCGTACCAGCATGAAACTCCGTCGTAGTAATTACCGCCCGTTCAGCCGAAGAAATCCTCTGAGGAATGATCAGCTGCCATTGCTGTACCAGTTCAGCACCGATCGCGATGGGATCGATATTCAAATGCGGCGTCGAGGAATGTCCACCTTTACCAGTTATCTCACACTCGAAATGGGCAAATGAAGCCATCATCGGGCCTTCACAGATACTGAAATGTCCTGTCGCGATACCCGGCATATTGTGTAAACCGAAAATGAGATCCACCGGAAATCGCTCAAACAATCCTTCTTTCAACATGGCCATTGCGCCGCCTCGAACCTCTTCCGCGGGCTGAAATATGAATACCACGGTACCGTCGAATTCGACATTGTTCGCCAGGTGTACAGCGGCTCCGAGTAACATCGCAGTATGCCCATCGTGCCCACAGGCATGCATTTTCCCTGCAATCTGTGAGCAATAGTCGAGGTCATTCGACTCCAGAATATCCAGTGCATCCATATCAGCGCGCAGGCCAATCGAACGACTTGAGTTACCCTTTTTTAATATTCCCACGACGCCGGTTTCTGCAATGCCAGTGTGCACTTCAATCCCAGCCTCTGTCAGCACATCTGCCACGAGTGCAGCAGTCCTGACTTCTTCGTATGCAGTCTCAGGGTGTTGATGGATTGCATGACGCCAGTCACGCATCTGATGAGTTAGTTGTTCAGTCAGTGAATTTGTTATCTTCGTTGTCATACTGTTTATGGTTATCTCAATGCACTTAACTTAACGTTTCATTAGAACATTTATGACATCCCATTGCATTAGGAATCATTGGTGTGAGATTGATGTTATCGCTTTCCTACTGAATCTGTTTAATATTTACCTGTATGGCTTTTGATAGCGCATGAGTGAGATGCGCATGTTTTTCATGAACAATGTGATGCATGGGATACTTGCTAATTTCGGTAATAGTATATGGAATGTTAAATTGTGGTTTAGTGCCCTTGATGGTTGAAACAATGGCGTAATCAAAACGGCGAGCGTCGATCATTTTGTATAGACTTTCAATATCATGGTTAACAAATCTTTTCGCTCGCATTGCAGAGAGGATCTCGGCAGGCAATAATTTAAAAACAGCGGCAGTCCCCATGACTGTTATTTCTTCCGACTGAAGTACTTCTAACAAACAACTTAGTCCGGTTCGACACACTAAATACATCGTCGCCACCATGATTGGGGGCTCGATAATTAACATTTTTTCTAACTTCTGTGCGGTAATTTTCGTTCTTAGAACTTCGGCATCAATTCGGCCAGCAGCTAATTCTGTGCTGCTCCTTTCTGCAACAGGAATCTCGATAAAGGTCACGTTAATTCCAATATCCTGATAACTTTTCTCAATCAATTGTTTAAATTTATCAATCTGATAGTGAGGGTAGTAGCCCACTCTGAACTCTTCCGAAAACAGTTCGGAATGCAAGATAAAAATCACACCGAGCATGACGCACTGAATAGCTTTCATGCCACGAATTGAGAATAGCTTTATAGACTTGCGGATTACCATGATCGGTTGAAGGGCGCCTTGCGTTTTCTAAAATTAATGACTCATAAAATCATACTAGGATAGTCTATCTTGGATAGCATGTCATTGAGTGACACCAAGCACGACCTAATCAGCCGTTCCATAATTTTGTTTTTTATCTATACTCTTGTAAGACCATTCGCTGAAAGACGCTGAATATCTCTGGTAACGCTATGACAATACATCTGGAATCTGAAATAGGTACTGAACTTCATTTGGAAGTAGACGGGCATGATGGTCGTGTCATCTGTCAGTTGATTGGTGTATTACCCGAGAAGCTGCTTATTCTTAGCGTACCGGATAAAGTCATTGCCAAATTCACACCTGATACACCACTAGCTGATATAACTCTGCGTGGCATAAGCCGTGGGCAGGCATTTGGCTTTAAGGTACCCTGCCTTAGAATAATCAACCAACCCGAAACTCTGTTGATGCTAGCATTTCCAAGTTCGATTCAGGAACAAACGATCCGTAAGAATCGTCGTGTTAAATGCTTGTTACCCGCCAAGCTTGAGCATCAGTCTGTGGCTATATCGGGTGTCATCGCCGATTTAAGTAACGATGGATGTCATTTTCAGACCAGTACAGAACTCAGTGATCAACAACAAGGGATCGTTCAAATTGGTCAGCCGCTAGACATTACTTTCGAGTTACCAGGGAAAGCGGCACCCGAAACCATCGAAGCAGTCATAAGAAATACTTTTGTCGACGAACACACAGTTCATATCGGCCTTGAATTCAAGAATATCAGTACGGCAACAAAACAGGTCGTGGACGAATTCGTCGCGCTGAGTTTTGAAATAGCTTCCTTCTAGTTCTTGCACAATTGCTACCTGTCGCCTATCGTATAAACAGTACCCTATTAATATCCTGCTGAGATATTCATGCATAAAACCATTCTAATCTGTGACGACTCTAACATGGCCAGAAAGCAACTGGTCAGAAGCCTGCCAGAAAATATTAATGCCCTCATCTTACAGGCCGAGAATGGTGAACAGGCTATTGACATATTAACGACGCAGGAGGTTCACCTATTATTTCTGGATCTTAACATGCCGGTCATGGATGGTTATGAGGTGTTAAGCACCATGCAGATCAACAAGCTGGCTGTGCCGACTTTGGTGGTATCAGGAGATGTCCAACAACAAGCAAGGACCCGTGTCAAAGAAATGGGAGCTATTGAGTTTATCAAAAAGCCCATCTCAAGCGACAAGCTAGTCAAGCTCGTTCAGGCACTGGGATTTGAAGAAACTGCAGATCAAGTCGCTTCCGAGTCTGAGTCGGCAGCACCCTCCACGCGAAAGGTACTCGCTGGATTTGATGTTAATTTTCGCGATGTATATCAGGAAATCTCAAATGTCAGCATGGGGCAGGCCGCTGAAAAACTTTCCGAAGTGCTCGGCGTATTCATTACCTTGCCCGTACCCAACGTTAACCTGTTGGAAGTTGGCGAATTACAGATGGCACTTGGACTCGCTCAGGAGGAACAGGCAACTGCCATATGTCAGGGATTTATGGCACGCGGCGTCAGCGGTGAAGCCATCCTGCTGATTAATGACGTCAGTATGGATAGTCTAGCGAATCTGATGTCTTACACCGAGAATCTCACGGAACACATAGAACGCGAATTGGTCATGGATATCGGCAATATCCTAATAGGCACCTTCCTGAAAAGTTTCGGCGAACAGATTAATATACAATTCAGTCAGGGTCATCCAAATCTCATGGGTGAACACCTCAGCATTAATCGACTTCTACACCTTAATTCGAATGATAACGACAAAATTCTTGCTGTAGAAATTACCTATGGTATTGAAGATACGAGCATTACATGCAATCAACTGCTTCTGTTTACCAAATCATCTATCGCGACCTTAAATGACCGTGTGCAATACCTCACGGATGAGTAACAGGAGACCGCTATGTTTGATGATATGAATGAACTACATACCATCATGGACATTCTCGAATCCATAGATGTCGGACTATTCGTGCTTGATCGCGGCAATAACATCAGTCTGTGGAATACATTCATGGCGAATCATTCGGGTAAATCTGCCGATGCGGTCCGTGATCAAAACCTGTTCGAGATGTTTCCTGAAACCGATCAAGATTGGTTCAAACAGAAGATCGACACCGCAATTCTGTTGAAGAATCGCGCGTTTAGTACTTGGGAACAACGACCCTATCTGTTTCAGTTCAATCATTATCGCCCATTCACCTCACCCGAACCGTACATGTATCAGAACTTAACATTGATACCTCTGACCTCAGCCAATGGTGAAGTCCATCATGTTTGTGTGATTCTGTACGACGTGACAGAGGTAGCCACACACCGTAATCTCACCAAGAGTCAGCACGAACAACTAAGAGAATTAGCACGTCGTGATAGCCTGACCAACCTCTATATCAGACACTATTGGGACCAGTTGCTTGAGACCGAATTTTTACGCTTCAGTAGAGACGAGGTACCCAGAACATTGATAATGCTCGATATAGACTTGCTCAAACAAATTAATGATGACTTTGGCTACGCCAGTGGTGATATCGCAATTAAGCATGTCAGTCAGAAGATTCAAAAAAGTCAGAGAGACACTGATTTCAGCGGTCGATATGGCGGAGACAAGTTTGTCCTGTTACTAACCAAAACGAACGAAGAGCAGTCAAGAACAGTCGCTGAGCGCATCCATCGTGCCGTAGCTGATAATCCGATAGAACTCGCCGATAATGAAATTGACGTGACGATCAGTGCCGGGGTGGCTGAGCTTGATTTGGAATGTGACTCGATGCATAGCTGGGTTCAACGCGCCGAGATGGCGATGCAGCAAGCAAAGTATCAGGAGCGCAACCAGATAGTATACTTCTCCGAATTAGGCTAGCAATTGTTATTGTCATTTATGCTCTGATGGTTAGAGTTACGCTCTGAAATGGGCCAGGCGTAACTCGACTAGTTCTGTTAGTTCCTCGGCAGTTTTCTCTGTCATCGTCTGAACTCTCATGCCGAAATAGTCATTCACCAGGAGTTTAGCAGACCCACGAACATCCAGATTAGCTCGGACGAGTTTCTGCTGCTGTCCCTGAACTAGAATCCAATAGAACATTTCCTCTAAACCCGAAAACATCGCAGATAAGTAGGACTGCATATCTGGGTCTTGCGTTGATTCAATGAGTGTATTGACCAGTAGACAGCCTCTTGTTTCAAGCCTATTCTCAGCAATCACAATATGCACAAAGAAATCGTGTAGCAGAGACAATGCGTCCCCAGATTCTTTGAGTTGTCGATTAATATTCGCGGTGAGATCTTTATAATAGTAGTCTGCCACAGCGATGAAAAAATCCCGTTTATTACCAAAGGAATGATATAGGCTGCCGGGATGTAACTGGGTTACTCTGGCAATGTCCCGCATTGACGTACCACGATATCCCTTGCGCCAAAACAATGCCATGCCTTTAACAAGCACTTCATCCTCTTTGAAACTCACATCACGCGGCACTTTTTTTACTCACAGAAAACATAACTCACTGATAAATATGGAATATTATTCTTGAACGTTTATTCAAAATTCAAATATAGCAAATATTGACCAGGAATTATAGTCGAGGACGGACTGTTCACAATATATACTTGACCAGTCGTTCAAATTACTCGCAATAAATGACCCTAATGATGCATTATGCCCTTAGATTTATCATTGAAAAGTGAGAGAGGAATAGTTGAACGGCCATTAATTTGAACAATTGTTCAATTATCCGGCAGCAGTGAACCCTTCAATATAATCCTTGCGAACCAAATTGCCATTAAAGCGTAATTCTTCAACTTCGATGGAAATATCCGGGTTTGGGTGACACAGATATAGGTTGAGTTCCTGAATGTGTGTTTCTTTTGTGTGGATCCTGCCACTCATGAGCACCACACCCTTTGCATTGGCAACACGAGCAGTATCTACCAGATACCACATATCGCCTTGAGCTGTGGTTTGCTCGAGTACCAGCAAGGCCGGTAAGTCATGGGTATTCTTTAATTTGAACCAGCCAGCGAGTTCGAAGCTGGTACCGAGGCCTAACACTGAGGGTTTTGGTATTTCCTGTTTATTCAAGGTGAGCAGGGGCACAGAGTGCATGCTCTCTCTGGGGCTCGGGGACTGTGTACGATCGAATCCTGCTACCATAGCGCTAGTACAGTTGGTTTATCACCAATAAAGTATAGTACGTTTTGCAGAAAGGAGTTTGTGATGCTTATCACAGCTTAGCGATAAGCTTTGTCAGTGAATCCAGATTAGAGCGCCCTGTATACACAATAAGGTTAACAAGCCGGCAACCACATCATCCAGCATGACTCCTACGCCACCTTTGAGATTCTTATCCAGCCAGGAGATCGGGAATGGCTTGAGGATATCGAATAGCCGAAACAACAAAAAACCGATTACTAGCCAATACCAGCCCGCAGGTATCATAAACAAGGCAATCCACAGACCACAAAACTCATCCCAGACAATGGCTTTGTTATCATGACTTTGTAGCAATTGATCAGCTCTGTTGCATAGATAAATTCCGATCAGGATGCAAACAATGACAACAGAGACATAGAGCCATGTCGATAGACGCTGCATTAGAAGATAAGGTAGGAAAGCGACCGCCGTTCCAACCGTGCCCGGGGCCTTCGGAGCATGACCCGAGCAAAATCCTGTCGCCAGAAATAAAACAATTCTATCGTTGATGCCGTGTTTACTGCTCATACCTTGAGCGCTGTACGGAAATGATCAAAGCCACGATTCTCGAATTCTACCAATTGATCTTCATTCTTAACTCGTAGACCTTTGTCGGCAGTGATGTACCCAATTTGTGTTACGGCTGTGCTAGCAGTAACAAAGGTTCTTTCTAGTTTCTCGCGCAACTCCGGTCTGATAGTAAAACAGAGTTCGTAATCATCTCCGGCCGTGAGGGCGTAACTTTTTGCTTGTTTCTCGCCAGAGATTAGGAGGTTTGCATCTGATAATGGGATCTGGTTCATATTAATTACAGCTCCCACCTGACTGGCATCCAGAATGTGTTGTAAATCCTGAACCAGGCCATCGGAGATATCGATCGCAGCTGAGGCTAATTGTCGTAGATTGATACCCGCCTCAAGTCTTGGCGTTGGCCTGTGAAGTCGTTGTAGCAGGAACTGTTGGTCGGCCGTGTATTCAACCACTGAATCAGACTGATGCAACTTCAACCCCGCACCGGCATCACCCATAGTACCCGTCACGTAGATTAAATCGCCCACCTGAGCAGTGCCTCGCTTTATGGCAAGATCGTCTGGTACGAGTCCCATAGCTTGGATAGTAATTGAAATACGCCCCCGACAGGTATCTCCTCCGATGAGTTGGACATCATAGTAACGGCATTGTTTCTGTATTGCCTGACTAAATTTCAGCAGCCAGTCATCATCTATCTCGGGTAGCGTGAGCGACAAGGTGATCCAGGCAGGTTCAGCGCCCATGGCCGCCAGATCACTGAGGTTAACTGCGATCGCTTTGTGAGCGAGATCATCAGGTTTGACCTTGGCATCAAAATGAATTCCCTCAACCAGTGTATCGACCGTTGTTACCAGCTTAGACCCGGCGGGCACAGAGGTAATCGCCGCATCATCACCGATGCCCAAATGAACATCACGACGATGAAGGGGTATTGATTTGAAGTAGGTGTTAATCAGGTCAAACTCGTTGACGGACATGTTATTTACCGACGTCTGAGTTATGGGCTTTAAATTCTATGGCTCGAATTTTTTCTGCTGCCTTGTCCAGGACACCGTTAATGTACTTATGTCCTTCCTCAGCACCAAATGTTTTACATTGCTCTATGGCCTCATTAATGACCACACGATAAGGTATTTCCTGATGCTCAAGCAGCTCAAATGTTGCTAGTCGAAGAATGCCTCTCTCAACGGGATCAACCGTATCTAGATCACGATCGAGGTATGGTGTCAAAGCCGTATCAATCTGTTCCTGCCGGGCAATCACCTGCTGAACCAATTCAGAAAAGTAATCCATGTCAGTTTTGTTTTGGTTGATGTCAGGAAGCATGTAGGCAATAACGTCGTCAGCACTGTCCTTGGTCAATTGCCAATGATACAAAGCCTGTACGGCATATCGTCGCGCCTTATGTCGCCTAGCGGGATTAATAGACATGCTAATTATCGATAGCCAGTAGATTGACCATTTCCAGTGCTGTCATCGCTGCCTCAGCCCCTTTATTGCCGGCTTTGGTGCCCGCACGCTCGATGGCTTGCTCAATGCTATCTGTTGTTAACACGCCAAAGGCGATCGGTAACCCTGAATCCAGCGACACCTGGCCAATACCTTTCGCGCATTCACCGGCCACATAATCGAAATGCGGAGTGCCACCACGAATCACGGCTCCCAGGGCGATCAAGGCATCATGTTTGCCAGACGTTGCCAGTCGCTTAGCAACCAATGGCAGTTCATAGGCACCCGGCACATGATATACAGTGATTTGTGATTCCTTTATGCCATGTCGTTTCAGGGCATCAATCGCGCCATTCAACAGGCTGTCTGTAATAAAGCTATTGAATCGAGTTACCAAGATGCCATATCTGGCATCATTGCCGCGAAAGTCGCCTTCTATATGTTGTATTGTCATTAATCTTTCCTAACGCAATCTGTCCTAATTTATTCTGTCACGAAGTCTACTATTTCAATCTTGAAGCCTGACAGGGCATAGTATCTTCGCTCAGTGCTTAATAAGCGTAATTGATGTGCACCGAGTTCGGCAAGAATTTGTGAGCCAATTCCTACCCGCTTACTACCTGAATTTCGGTTTTTATCAGCCTGCTTGGCGGTAATTTTCTTATCTCTACTCAATTGGTGTAGCTGCTCTTCGATGTATTCTACCGGTTCATGGTAGTCGATAATCAAAACTATACCACGCCCCTCTTGAGCGACCCGTTCTATCGCTTTTTCCAGTGGCCAACTGCGATTTGCAGTGCGCTCGGCAAACAACAAATCAGAGAAAACATTGGCAACATGGACTCGGGTTAGGACGGGTTCACCATTATCCACATCCCCCATCACCAGAGCATAGTGCAAATCTTTCCCAATCGTATCTTTGAAAGTATGTAATTTAAACTCACCATGTCGCGTTGGCCAATCGCAGGTTGCCACGGGCTCAATCGTCGCCTCGTTGAGATTTCTGTATTCAATCAGATCGGCAATAGAACCAATTTTGAGATTATGTTTTGCAGCAAATGCTTCAAGTTGCGGACGACGCGCCATGGTGCCATCTTCATTTAGTATTTCTACAATGACGGCGGCCGGCTCACAACCAGCCAGACGGGCTAAATCACAGCCAGCCTCTGTGTGCCCAGCACGGTTTAAGACGCCGCCCTGTGCCGCCATTAGAGGAAAAATATGGCCAGGCTGGACAATATCTTCGGGCACTGCGTCGGCAGCCACTGCGGCCTGGACCGTGCGCGCTCTGTCAGCGGCAGATATGCCCGTGGTAACGCCTTCAGCTGCCTCAATCGAAATGGTGAAATTGGTACCGTGAGACGAGTTATTAGAGTCCACCATCAGACGCAAATTGAGTTGTTCACAGCGCTCCCGGGTAAGAGTCAGACAGATGAGTCCACGGCCATGGGTGGCCATAAAATTGATCGCATCTGCGCTAATGTGACTGGCAGCCATGACCAGATCACCCTCATTCTCGCGATCCTCATCATCAAGCAAAATAACCATTTCACCTTGCTTAATGGCTTCAATTAATTCTGGCGGTGTATTAAATGGCATACAAAACCCTGTTTATCGTTTATTCAGCTTGCAAATCCCGACTTGTAAAGTAAGTCTTTACTTACTCCTTGAGGCATGTCATCACTGTGTTTCATCAGTTGCTCAAGATATCTGGCTAGGACGTCAATCTCAAGATTCACCGGATCACCAACCAGCAGGGACTGCATGGTGGTGCATTGTAATGTATGTGGGACAATATTCACATCAAATCTGTTATTGACGACCTTATTCACAGTGAGTGAAATGCCATCAATTGTGATCGAGCCTTTGGCGGCAATATACTTCAATAGCGTTTTCGGTGGCTCAATCTCGAAGCGCCAACTTCGCGAGTCCTGGGTTCGATTCGTTACTTCTCCGATGCCATCGACATGACCAGATACCAGATGGCCACCCAACCGATCACCGAGACGCAGGGCCTTTTCCAGATTGACTGTTGTACCAACCTTAGCCTGACTTAATGTGCTCTTGCTGAGTGTCTCATTCGAAACATCCGCCTGAAAGCTGTGGTCTGTATAGTGTACAGCCGTCAAGCAGACACCACTCACCGCGATGCTATCCCCTAATGCCACATCAGACATATCCAGATCAGCAGTATTAATAACCAACTCCACATCGCCACTGCGCGGTGTAATTGATTCAATGCTCCCAACGGCCTCAATGATTCCTGTAAACATTATTGCCCTCTATGAAAAATAAGTTGTACATCCGTGCCAATGGCTTGAGCCGAAACAAACTTGAATTGTTTCTTATCGGATAATGCCTGCATGCCTGGTAATTGGATCAGATCTCTCGCCTCATGACCTAACAATACGGGCGCCATGAATAACTGCACCTCATCCACTAAATCGGCTGCGACAAACGCACCAGAAAGTTCGGCACCCGCCTCGATTAGTACTTCATTGCAACCACGTCGCGCCAAATCCTTAAGGACAGTATCCAGATCGATTCTGTCAGATGATGACGGAGCGACGAGTTGATTATCACTCGTAGCATCGGACGCTATCGCATTCACCCACAAGTAGTTGTCATCGAGCGTAAAGATACGTTCGTTGCCAGATAAGGATCGTTTAGAATCGAGAATAACGCGCAGAGGCTGATGCAATAATTTATCTTGATCGGACTCTGGAAGTTCATCACTGCGAACATTCATCGAAGGGTCATCACTCGCAACCGTCTGTCGACCGGTAATCACCGCTGAACTCTGGGCCCTTAATCGCTGTACGATGCGACGCGATTCGGTACCGCTAATCCATTGACTCTCGCCAGAAGCCATCGCGGTTTTGGCATCCATACTCATACCCATTTTCATTGTCACGAATGGGTATCCTGTTGTCATACGTTTAATGAAACCACGATTAATCAGCGCTGCCTGCTCGGTCCCAAGCCCTGTTTCAACCTGAATCCCTGCCTCACGTAGCAGCCTGATACCCTTACCAGCAACCTGAGGATTCGGGTCTTCGATGGCGATGACGATGCGTCGAATGCCCGTCTGAATCAGGGCGTCGACACAGGGAGGCGTTTTACCAAAATGAGTGCAAGGCTCGAGGGTCACATAGCAGTCGGCAGACTCAAGCGATTCCATGGCGTTGCGAATTGCTGTGGCCTCGGCGTGAAGATCGCCGGCCGGCTGGGTCCAGCCCTCAGAAATAATCTTGCCATCTTTGACAAACACACAGCCCACGCATGGATTAGGATCTGTTGAGAACGAGCCATTCTCAGCGAGCTCGAGCGCTCGCTGCATAAATAGCTGATCGGACTGGGAGAAAGTCATGGCACGCTCAGGTCTTGTCGCCCTTGTCTTTCATGCTTTCAATGGTCGCCCTGAATTCATTCACATCCTTGAATCGTTTATAGACTGAAGCAAAACGTACATAGGCGACATCATCGAGTTCACGGAGCTCTTGCATCACCATCTCCCCCACGGTATTGGCGGGTAACTCACGCTCACCTGTGGCGCGCAATCTGGACATGATGTGGCTGATACTCTCCTCGATGTCATCAATACTGACGGGGCGTTTTTCCATGGAGCGC
Organism: Enterobacterales bacterium; assembly: GCA_965250035.1. Classification (GTDB taxonomy): domain Bacteria; phylum Pseudomonadota; class Gammaproteobacteria; order Enterobacterales; genus CAXRAF01. Next base: position 2,445,614 of record OZ252282.1, read on the forward strand.
ATAATGCCAGCCCGTAATTTTTGTTCATCAAATGGCTGACGATTGCCATCCTGTTTAATGACTTTAGGCATTACCAGTTCGGCTGATTCATAGGTTGTGAATCGTTCGCCACAATCCGCACACTCTCGGCGCCGGCGTACCTGATTGCCATCTGAAACCAGACGCGAGTCAATGACACGGGTATCGGGATCGGAACAAAACGGGCAATGCATGGATCTAGCCGTACACCGGGAATTTTGCAGTCAGATCGATTACCTTTGCCTTCACCTCGGCAATCTTCGCCTCGTCATTGATATCATCCAGAATATCGGCGATCCAGCCCGCCAGTAGTTTGGTCTCATCAATGCCAAAACCACGCGTTGTGATGGCCGGAGTACCAATGCGCAGGCCAGAGGTCACAAACGGTGAGCGTGGCTCATTGGGCACGGTATTCTTATTAACCGTAATAAATGCTCGGCCTAGTGCCGCATCAGCATCCTTACCGGTGATATCTTTATCAATCAGGTCAACCAATAACAGATGATTGTCGGTACCGCCTGAGACGATCTTATAGCCACGTTCCTGCAACACGGAAACCATCGCACGGGCATTGGCGACAACACGCTCTTGATAGGCTTTAAACTCGGGCTGCAGGGCTTCTTTAAAGGCCACAGCCTTGGCAGCAATTACATGCATCAGGGGGCCGCCCTGGCCACCTGGGAATACCGCTGAATTTAATTTCTTTTCGAGATCGGGATTCGATTTAGCAAGAATAATTCCTCCTCGAGGACCCGCAAGCGTCTTATGGGTCGTAGAGGTCACAACATCGGCATAGGGTACTGGGTTAGGATAAACACCAGCGGCAATCAAACCAGACACGTGCGCCATATCGACCAAAAACCAGGCGCCAACCTTATCTGCAATGTCACGGAAGCGTGCCCAGTCAAGCACGCGAGAATAAGCCGAGAAGCCGGCTAGAATCAATTTTGGCTTGTGCTCCAAGGCCAGTGCTTCAATCTCGTCATAATCTACCAAGCCCTCGTCATTAACACCATAGCTGACCGCCTTATAGATTTTACCCGAGAAGTTCACTGGTGAACCGTGGGTCAGGTGTCCGCCCTCGCTAAGGCTCATCCCGAGTATGGTATCTCCCGGCTGAATTAACGCCGAAAATGCTGCCGCATTAGCCTGTGAGCCGGAATGGGGTTGGACATTGGCATAGTCGGCGTTGAATAACTTCTTAACACGCTCGATGGCCAGTTGTTCGGCGACATCGACATACTCACAACCACCGTAATAACGTTTTTCCGGATAACCTTCGGCATACTTGTTAGTTAACACAGAACCTTGCGCTTCCATAACCAGATTACTGGTGTAATTTTCGGATGCGATGAGTTCGATGTGTTGCTCCTGACGTCTGGCTTCATTCGCAATGGATGCGGCAATTTCAGGATCGTATTGTTCGAGCGTTACAGCACTGTCATATCGGCTCTTGGTCATGGAATGTATTACCCTTAATGGTTGTGAGAAATAAAATGGTTGTCAGAAATAATCGCCGTATTGTACCGATTTTTAACACAAGATGCCTGTGCTAATTTAGAAACTGATGTCAGGAATATTCGCTTTATCCAAATGTGCGAGTCAGGCGTTCTCGAATTGAATTAGCTTCTGCCTCACTATAGATTTGCGGTGCTTTCGATCCCCACACCACATTAGGCCAGCAGTAATCATCTCTGCGACGACCAATGATGTGAATGTGGAGTTGTTCAACCACATTCCCGATAGCGCCGATATTGATCTTATCAACCTCGAATTCAGATTTAAGCCATTGTGCTAGCCGTCTGGACTCCAGGTTAACTGAGTCAAATAATCCATCATGCAAATCATGTAACTCAGTTTCGGCCACCTTGGGAACTAGAATTAACCAGGGAACCGCAGCATTATTCATCAACAAAATATAACGCATTGCGTTCTCAGACATCGTAATCGTATCGTTCGCTAGTCGCGGATCTAATTGAAATGTCATGTTCTTTTCCTCTCAAAAACGATTCAGGTATAATCCTCAGCAATACTCAATCGCTGGATACCTCACAAGTGGCACAATTCATTTATACCATGAACCGGGTTGGAAAAATCGTTCCACCCAATAAGAAAATACTCGATAACATTTCTTTATCCTTCTTCCCTGGGGCTAAGATCGGGGTTCTAGGCCTTAACGGCGCAGGTAAGTCGACCCTGCTGAGAATCATGGCAGGTATCGATACCGAGATTGAAGGCGAAGCGCGTCCGCAATCTGATATCAATATCGGCTTTCTACAGCAGGAACCTCATCTGGATGAATCGAAAGACGTAAGAGGCAATGTCGAGGAAGGCATGGGCGAAATTATCGCCACCCTGAAGGCCTATAATGAGGTGAATGAGAAATTTGCAGATCCGGATGCTGATTTTGACGCCCTGATGGCTGAACAAGCCAAATTACAGGATGTGATTGAAGCAAATAATGGCTGGGAAATAGAACGCACCCTTGAAGTTGCCGCCGATGCCCTGCGTCTGCCACCATGGGATGCCGATGTCAGCAAACTATCGGGTGGTGAACGGCGTCGTGTCGCCCTTTGTCGCCTGCTGTTATCCAAACCCGACATGTTGTTGTTAGATGAGCCAACCAACCACCTGGATGCCGAATCCGTGGCCTGGTTGGAGCGTTTTCTAGATGAATACCCCGGTACTGTCGTCGCCGTCACGCACGATCGCTACTTCCTGGATAATGTGGCAGGTTGGATTCTAGAACTTGACCGCGGTAGTGGTATACCGTGGGAAGGAAACTATTCTTCCTGGCTGGAGCAGAAGGAAGTGCGCCTGCAACAGGAACAGAAGCGTGAGGCCTCGCATATCAAGGCGATGAAGCAAGAGCTGGAGTGGGTTCGCTCAAATCCTAAAGGACGCCAGGCCAAAGCCAAGGCGCGTGTCGCCCGCTTTGAAGAGCTGTCATCTCAAGAATTCCAGAAACGCAACGAAACCCAGGAGCTATACATTCCGCCAGGGCCGAGACTCGGCGACCAGGTCATTGAGGCAAACCATATCACCAAATCGTATGGCGACAAGGTGCTTTATGATGATTTGAATTTCCGTTTGCCACAGGGTGGTATTGTCGGTGTTATCGGTGCCAATGGCGCGGGTAAAACAACCCTGTTCCGCATGATTACAGGACAGGAAACACCAGATAGTGGCGAAATGGTCGTCGGCCAGACTGTTCAACTCGCGTATGTTGATCAGAGTCGTGACAATCTCGATGACAGCAAGACGATTTGGGAAGAAATTTCCGATAGTCAGGATGTTATCAAGGTCGGAAACTATGAGGTGCCTTCGCGTGCATACGTGGGTCGCTTCAATTTCAAGGGAACCGATCAACAGAAATATATCGGCCAGCTTTCGGGTGGGGAACGCAACCGTGTCCATCTGGCAAAACTATTGCGTAGTGGTGGAAATGTCCTACTACTTGACGAACCAACCAACGACTTGGATGTCGAGACCTTGCGTGCACTCGAAGAAGCGCTACTGGCGTTTCCAGGATGCTCGGTTATTATCTCGCACGATCGCTGGTTCCTGGATCGAATTGCAACACACATACTTGCCTTTGAGGGTGACTCAAAAACCGTTTGGTTTGAGGGTAACTATCAGGAGTACGAGGCAGATCGTAAACGCCGTCTCGGTAAGGATGCGGATCAGCCACATCGTATTAAATATCGCAGACTGGCATAACAATAAGAAGAAAACTTATGAAACTATATCTCAATATCGCATTAGCACTCATCGCCGGTGTTGTCATCGGCGGCATGGTCAATATGGCTATCGTTATGATTGGCCCGAATGTGATCGCACCGCCACCTGGAATTGATATGTCATCGGCTGAAAGTATGGCCGCCAATGCCAAATTACTGGAACCCAGACATTACCTTTTCCCATTGATTGCTCACGCCCTGGGAACCTATTGCGGCGCTCTGGTTGCTTATGCAATCGCCCAGCAATTTAAAGCCATAATGGCTATGATTATCGGTTTCTTTTTCTTCATAGGTGGCGTTACGGCTGCTCGAATGATTCAGGCACCTCTGGATTTCGTTTTGGTCGATTTGATCTTTGCATATTTCCCAATGGCCTATGCAGCTATAAAAACACTGCAGCCGCATCCTGCCATCCAGAAGATTGAAGAAATCAAAGAGTCTCATGAGAATATAAAGTCACGAGAAGACTAACATGTTTTCATTCAGTACCATCGTGGTATTAGCCATTCTCTGCCTAATCATATTTGTCAGCGAGAGCATAGCGAGAACTAAGTGGGGGAAGCCATTAGGCGCCGCCATCATGGTGATTATTCTTGGGGCAGTCTTCGCGAATCTGGGAATCATTCCTTCGGCCTCAAATGCCATACCTCTCTATAGCGCTATCTTCACCTATGTCGCTCCAATCGCCATCTTCTATCTGGTGTTGGGTGTTAATCTCAGTAAGATCAAACAGGCAGGCATGCCGATGCTGGTGTTGTTTTTACTCGGCTCAGCAGCGACCGTGGTTGGTGTTATTGTGTCATACATGCTGATTAGCCCTCAGTCGACCCTGAATGAGTATTCTGCGCCAATCGCCGGCATGATCGCCGGTACCTACACAGGTGGCAGTGTAAACTTCAATGCCGTAGCACTGCACTACAAGGTCAATGAGGCGGGTGTCCTCTATGCAGGCACAGTGGCCGTCGATAACGTGTTCACGACACTCTGGATGTTAATCACTTTAGCTATTCCCAAGGTCATGCACTCAGTCTGGCGAGGCAGAGATATCATTGCTAACCCAACGCATGATAAGTCTGGCGTGATCAATAAAAACCATATCGATTACCGGGATCTGGTGCTATTAATCCCCTTGGGTATTGGTGCTTTTGTCGTGAGTCAGTTCATTTCCTCTATCTGGCCGGCGATACCCTCGATACTAACCATTACAACCATTGGTCTGGTTTTGGCGCAATTCGAACGCTTTCATAATCTGATTGGCAGTCGCGCTGTCGGGCTGTACCTGGTGTATCTGTTTCTGGTAGTGATCGGCGCATTCTGTGAGTTCAATGCCATCGGTGAACTGGGTGAAATTGGCATGACGCTACTCATGTTCGTCGGCCTGATCGTGTTGATCCATGGTCTGATTATCATCGGAATTGGGCGCTTACTGTTCAGTGACTGGAAGATGATCGCTATCGCCAGTCAGGCTAACATCGGCGGCGGAACCACAGCCATGGCGCTAGCCGAGAGTTTCGAACGGGAAGAACTGATTGTACCCGCGATTCTCATCGGCTCACTGGGTAACGCGATTGGTACTTATCTTGGATTCATGGTTGCTGGCTTCCTTTAGAAAACATCTTGAACTCATTTGGCGTATAAGTATCGAATAGTTATTATTTATCGTACTTATATGGATGAAGGCAACCATCCGAGACAATAGAGAGCACACATGAAACTACACCGAATTGTTATCGCATTGATTCTTACACTCTCACTCAGCGCCTGCATGGGCATCAAGTTCACCTATAACAACCTTGACTGGCTAGTTCCCTGGTACGTGGAAGACTTCATAGAGTTGACCGATGGACAGGAAGAGTTGTTTGAGCAGGAGTTCGCTGATTTATGGCTATGGCACCGGACCACGGAGCTACCCAAATACATCGATTCGCTCCTACGCCTTGAGAATGACATCGCTGAAAAGAATATGTCGCTTGAGAAACTGATCCAGTATCAGGATGAAGCCAGAGCACATTATGAAGTCACTGCGGTTCGTGTCATCAGCGAAGGGATCGAGCTGTTGGCTACCCTCAGTGATGAACAATTGACCGAGATCACTGAAATAATCACAGAAGACATGAAGGACTATGAGGAAGAACTACTGGAGGCCGACAAGGAAGATGATATCAAGCGCCGAATCAAGCGTACCGAAAAAGAATTTCGCAAGTGGATTGGTAAGCTGACACCCAAACAGAAAGGGCTCATCGAACAATGGGCCGGCTCATTCGAATCCACATCAGCCTATCGTCTGGCTTACATGAAAGTATCCAGAGCAGCATTCTTCGAAGCCATGGAGCGGCGAGAAGACAAGGAATATTTGCGCGAACGATTATTGTATCTGACTCTGCAGCGTGATGAATTACATGCCGAAGATCATCTCGCGGCGAGAGAACATAACCGAAATCTTTCACAACAGTTAACTCTGGCCATTGAGGCAAGCCTGACTAGGAAACAGCGCAAGCGCCTATTGAATCGAATCAGAAATTACCGTGAGTCATTCGAAGAGTTGGTTGCCGAACTGGAGACCTCAGCCTGATTAGCAACATCACGTCATGTCAGAGAATTACTGATGGAGACAAACTCTTGCAGTGATAAATTCTCTGGCCTTACGTCTGCTCGAATACCGAGAGCTCTCAGCCCTTCCTCGTCAATAAATTCAGATAATGCATTTCGCAGCGTCTTGCGACGATAATTAAAGGCTGTTGTGACGACACGATTTAGATGATCAGCATCATTCGCGAGAACCGGCTTATTCTGATATGGAATCAACCTGACGATCGCTGACATCACTTTGGGAGCCGGTCTAAAACAGATTGGGGCCACCTTAAATAATGAGACGGCCTGACAATGATACTGGGTCATGACTGAGAGCCGACCGTACTTTTTAGAGCCAGGCTCTGCACACATCCTGTCGACCACTTCTTTCTGCAGCATAAAGTGCATCTCACCGATAATGTCAGCCTGCTCAAACAGGTGAAAGATCAGTGGAGTTGAAATGTTATAGGGCAGATTACCGTACACTTTCAGCGACTGAGCTGCTTGAGCCAATGTACGAAAATCGAATGCCAGTGCGTCGTGGGAATGGATCCGCAACTCGCCCTTACCGACTGCGCCCGCCTGCAGTTTGGGGATTATGTCCCGATCCAGTTCAATGACATCCAGTTGCCCCGCCTGTTCCAATACCGGATAGGTGAGTGCACCTAGTCCCGGGCCAATTTCAACAAGCCGATCGTCTGGGGCGGGATCGATGGCCTCGACGATTCGGGTGATCACCGCCTGGTCATGCAGAAAGTTTTGGCCAAATCGTTTGCGTGCCTTGTGATGGGGTTGTTGTGCCACTCTGTTAGCTCGCTTTGTGACTGGAGGCACGCTGCTGTCTTATTCGCTCGCGCTTTTTGTGCTGCTTCTGAACCAGCATGGTGGCAGCTTCATTGCCAAGATGCTCTTCCCCACGTACTCTAGCCAGTTGCATCTGCTTCTCGCGCTGGGCATAACGTGCCTTCTGCTCAGGGCTGGTTTTCTCATAACAATGCGGACAGCTTACACCCTGCTGATACTGGTCGCTGGCCTTGTCTTCCTCGGTAATAGGCAGGCGACAAGCATGACACTGGTCATAGCCACCCGGCTGTAGATTGTGATCGACCGTCACCCGATCATCGAATACGAAACACTCACCCTGCCACAAGGACTTATCCTCGGGCACATCTTCCAGATACTGCAGGATTCCACCTTTGAGGTGATAAACCTCTTCAAATCCCTGTTGTTTCATAAAGGCCGTCGATTTTTCGCAGCGAATACCACCGGTGCAGAACATGGCTACTCGCTTGTGTTTCTGCGGATCTAGATTCTGTTTCACATAGTCAGGGAAGTCGCGAAATGATTCAGTATGAGGATTGATGGCATCCTTGAAGGTTCCAACCTCAAACTCGTATTCGTTTCTTGTATCCACCAGGACGACATCATCCTGTGAGATCATATCATTCCAGTCCTGCGGCTTGATGTAGGTGCCGACACTCTTGTTTGGATCGATATCCTCGACGCCCATGGTGACAATCTCCTTCTTGAGTTTCACCTTGGTGCGCTTGAATGGCTTCGTTTCGGAATAGGATTGCTTGGTCTCGATTGGATACAGGCGCTGGTCGGCGTTCAGCCAATCCAGTAGTGAATCGACATTCTCGCGACTGCCGGCAACGGTGCCATTGATGCCCTCATGGGCGAGAAGCAGCGTGCCACAGATATTGTTTTTCAACATCACATCGAGCAGTGGCTGGCGCATCTCGACGTAATCCTCAAGCGCTACGAATTTGTATAACGCGCATACTACATAGGTCATATTGTTCTCCTGCTGGCCGAAGCGTAAATTCGGTGCATTGTGTTTTACAGTGCTGTTGTCTGCACTGGAGGCGCTATTATAGTCAGATAGATTTTTTTTTAAAGTTTAATTCTCAGCCACTCGATCGAGCAACATCTGTTGTAAACGTTTTGCTTGTCGTTGTGACTTAAACACCGTCTCATCAATGGCCGATACTGGAGCGATACCGTGGATACTGTTGGTAATAAAAACTTCATCAGCACGCAGAATCTCAGTTAAACTGGCATTGGTAAAGTGGGTGCTGGTGTTTAATGATACCCATTGGCGCATGATACCCGGGAGGACATCATTCTCACGTGTATAGATAGCGTCATCTTTCACCCAGAAAATATTACCTCGACCTGTTTCGTACACCATGCCATCAGCGTCGATAAGAATACTGTCATCGAAGCCCTTACTTTGTGCTTCAGTCCAGGCGAGCTGACAGTCCATATAGGAAGTCGTCTTATGGCTTGCCAGGCTGCGTCTGATATTTGCAGTCGTCAATTTCACTGCCGTTGTGTCTGGTATCCCTAACTTGGCTGAAGTAATCAAGAGACCATCCGGTAGGAGCAATATTTTGACCCGTTGCAATTCATACTCATGTGCTTCCACAATCCGATAAACCATCTGCATGACTTGCTCTTCAGAATAGTCACATTGCATATTAAGCGCAGTTATCGATTGAAATAGTCGACTGACATGTTGTTGCAAGAATGGCAATGACCTGTTTCGATAGGTGCGCAGCGTTTCAAACAACCCGCATCCATATTGTATCGCATGGGACTGGACCGGGATCTTGACATGCTCCAATTCTTGCCATTGGTCATTGAAAATACATAGTGTCATATTGTGAAATCCCTGAAGAACGCCGCCTTGGCCAGCGTCTCATCATACTCATCCCGACCATCCGATTTAATCGTTATGCCGCCACCGACTCCCAGTGTAAAGTTCGTGCCAGTCTTCACCATGGTTCTTATGGCAATGTTGAATGATGCCTCTCCCGTAGGCAGGATGTAACCGATACTACCCGTGTAAATTCCGCGCGCTGAGGATTCCAGATCATCGATGATCTCCATCGCGCGATACTTCGGGCATCCCGTTATCGATCCACCCGGAAACATGGAGAGTAAAGCCTCAATCGTTGAATGAGATTCCTTTAATTGTCCACGTATCGTTGCATGAGTATGCCAGACGTTTGGCATAGCCGTGACAATCTTGGAGTCAATCACACGGACAGTCCCTGTCTCGCAAACTTTTCCCAAATCATTACGCAACAAATCGACGATCATAAATAACTCGGCCTGCTCTTTCTTGCTGGTGATCAGCTCCTCGCGCAGCGCCAGATCCTGTGCTTCATCCAGAGCTCTCGGTCGAGTACCCTTAATTGGTTGTGTACTAATATTTCGGCCGTCCACATGGATAAAGCCCTCTGGCGAGAGGCTGATTATTTCTTGATCATCACGAGTGAGATAGGCGGCATGGGAAACGGGTTTATGCTGCATGAAATAGGCAAAAATGTCCTTGCCACTCGTCTGGCTCTGACCTTGCAACTGATGGGTATAATTAATTTGGTAGATGTCACCGGCGCGAATATAGTCCTGAATCCTACTAAAGCCTCGCAGATACTGATCCAGAGGAATCTCATCACGCCAGACTAATTCTGGGGCGTCTAATTCAGGCTTATCAGCCAATATTAGTCTGTCTAAATCCTGTTGGTTAAAGTTGTAGCCCAATAGCTGACCAGAGGTCTGGCAAAGATAACTGTTGTAAGCGTGTATTTCGGCCAGGGGTTGTTGCAACTCAAAGGCTGAATCTATGCCAAGTAGATCAAGTCCAAGATCATAATTAAACGAACACACAACGAGATGTTCCTGATGTCGCTCAACAAACTCCTGCATGGCACTGAGGTCGGCTATATTGGTCAGTCGAAAGGTTTCAATAGGATCAATCGCTAATAGGTTTGACCAGTCATCGGCAAATCCACACATACAGGCGATACCAGAGTAGTTATCATCCAGATGCCTGAAAATAGTCAAAAGATTGTATTCAGATAACAGGGTGTTCAGATGCATAGTCAGGCCGCCTGATAGCTACAGAATTGTCGTATTATTTCATTGCCATAGTGAGTCATGAACGACTCGGGATGGAATTGAATGCCAAACAATGGACGATGACGATGCTCGAAAGCCATGATTTCACCCTCGGGATCAACGGCAGTAAGCTTAAGGCAATCCGGTAAGTTCTTTAGCGCCAAGGAATGATAACGTGCCACTGAAAACTGTCTCGGTAAATTCTGAAACAAGATCGATTCTTGTGTATCGATAGACACTGTACTGCCATGAAATGGTGATTTACTGGGACCTAAGTCGGCACCGAAATGCATAGCGATGGCCTGATGCCCCAAACACACCCCGAGGATCGGAAGTCTGGTTTCATAATGTGCGATCAGATCAAGACAGATCCCTGCCTCAGCGGGCGTCTTCGGTCCGGGAGAAATAACAATTCGATCGGGATTCAGACCAGCTACCATGGCCATGTCACAACGATCGTTTAACCAGACAGTCGTTTTATTACCGAGACCCTCAATCTGTTGCACCAGGTTGTAGGTAAAGGAATCATAATTGTCGATGACTAAAATCATGCGCGGATTATAGAACACATGTGACTAGCTCGCGAATAGTATGCTTATTTCGTAATTAATTTGAGTGTGGTATTTATAGTACTCAGTAGCTCTTGCTTACTTTTACCGCCTCTGGCCATGGCGGCTGTTCCATGCATCAAAGTAACCAGATAAAGCGCTATCGCCTTAACATCGACAGACGCGTCGAGACTGCCTGCTTTCTGCTCTGCAGCGAGGAAGTCGATTAAGTAATGTTCAGCAAAATCACGCATTCTGTACACCGCGTCTCTTGCCTGTTGCGGGAAGTCATCACTTTCAGATTCTGAAATAGTTGATGAAATGAAGCATCCATTGGGCACATTCCCTGTGCATACTTTGACGGAATCGCCGCCACATTGTCCATCAATGACACGCATCAAATAGTTGCTAATGCGCTCATTCAGTGTTCCTTCCTCGTGCAGGACGCTAGTCAGGGGCCGAGCGTGATGCTCAATGTAGTATTCGACGGCCGCAATAAATAGTTGTTCTTTGTTACCGTATGCCGAATACATGCTCGGTTTATTTATACCCATTGCTGTCGTCAGATCTGACAAGGATGCACCGGCATAGCCTTTTTTCCAGAATACACGCATCGCATTTTCTAGTGCTTGGGTTTTACAAAATGATCGTTGTCTACCTGCAACCATATTGAATCCTGTCTTAACTACCAAAACCTGGTTTAAAAAAATAAGTTTAAATAACTGTTGACAATTATATACCGATCGGTACAATAAACGCAAATGTACCGATCGGTACAAATTAAATTTTTAACCCGTACACAATACAGATGATAGGAATAAATTATGAGCATTCAAATTAAAGATAAAGTGGCATTAGTGACTGGCAGTAATCGCGGTATTGGCAAAGCCATAGTCGAAGAGTTTCTCGCTGAAGGCGCAACTAAAGTCTATTTGGCTGTCAGAGATATCGAATCGACCAATGAACTCGTCTCTCGCTATGGTGATAAAGTCGTTCCAGTTCGAATCGATGTTTCCGATACAGACACAGTAAAGGCAGCTGCGCAAATAGCGAATGATGTGAATATTGTCGTTAATAACGCAGGCGTACTTGAACTGGCTTCTGGACTGGATGAGCACGCTGAATCAGCCTTTTTAAGGGAGGCTAATATTAATGTTCTCGGACTACTAAGGGTCGCTCAAGCGTTTGCACCAGTCATTGAGAAGAATGCGCAAACCAGTCACACGAAGGGCGCTTTGGTGCAGCTAAACTCTGTTGCATCGATCAAGAATTTCTCAGCCCTGACCACCTACTCAGCATCAAAAGCAGCAAGCTATTCAATCACCCAGGGCTTAAAGGAAGATCTGGCACCACGGGGTATTGATGTCATCAGTGTTCACCCTGGACCCATCGCAACAGACATGGCAGACAATGCTGGTATGGGTGATATCGGTGAACCACCAGCGATCGTAGCAAAAGCAATTGTCTCGGGACTAGCCAATGGCACGTTCCATGTTTTCCCGGATTCTATGGCGAAAGATTTCGAAGCCGGTTACGCATCCTATGCCGCTAACGTTATCGAACAGGTAGTAACCGAAGCGTAAGTTTCAACTAGCTAGTATTTACCCCCACTGTTAGACGTTTGGCCTGATGTACTCCATCAGGCCTTTTTTTGTGTCTACCAGTTATTAACTTTTATGGGTTTCAGCCAGTTTTTCCCAGTGCTTAGTTTTGAAAGTGAAAAGATATACCACGATACCAACCGCTACAGAGAATAGGAATATCTGCTGATACAGGTTAGGCATCTGATCGAGACGACTAGGATCGAAGTTTCCGGCAAACAATCCTGCGATCACATTACCAATGGCATAAGTCAAAACAAATACACCCATCATCTGACCAGCGAAGCGCTTAGGCGCTAATTTACTCACCGCTGCAAGGGCCGTCGGACTCAAACATAATTCACCGACTGTATGTAAGAAGTAGGTCATAACCAACCAATAGGGTGCCACCTTAAGACCACTAGCTGCATACTGGGCGGCGAAGAACATGACCAGAAATCCTGAGCCCATAATGATGAGTCCAATGGCACATTTCACGCCATAGGATGGGTCCATCATTCGCTTTCCAAGATTGATCCAAAGTGCCGCGAAGAATGGTGAGAGTATCACGATAAATATCGAATTAACTGACTGGAACCAGGCCGGCGGTATTTCGAATGAACCCACCATACGATCCGTATAGTCTCGGCCGAATAAATTCAGTGATGAACCAGCCTGCTCAAACCCTGCCCAGAAACAAGCAGAGGCTACACAGATAAGGAAGAGCGCGTATAGTCGTTTTTTCTCGTCGTCATCAAGTTTGCCGAACACAAACACACCGGCAAAATACAACAGAAATACTAATGTAATACCAATCAAGACATAGGTCGCCAACGCAACTGGATTAATCTCCACAATACCTGCAATTGTCGCCAGGGTAAGGGCAGTTAACCCAATCAGGAATGCAAAAATAATGGTCCAGCTCATCTTTCGTGAGCTTTCCGGAAGTGGCTGCGGGGGTAGTTTTGCTACTTCACCCATCTTGGGTAGAGTAATTTGGTATTGAATTAGGCCTATCGCCATGCCAATCGCGGCAGCACCGAAAGCATAGTGCCAGCCGGCATTAACCTGAAGCCAGCCGGTAACGAAGTAACCTATGATGGAACCGATGTTAATGCCCATATAGTATATTGTGTAACCGGCATCGCGTCGGGAATCTCCTGGCTCATACAATTGACCTACCATGGCACCAATGTTTGGCTTCAACAGACCGGTACCCAGGACAACCAGGATAAGCCCAATGAAAAACGTTCTCTCGTCTGGAATTGCCAAAACAATGTGGCCAGACATGATAATCAGACCACCGTACCAAACAGCTCGTTGACCACCAATCAAACGATCAGCAATCCAACCGCCCGGCAGTCCCATAAAGTAAACTGCCCCCGTGTAAAGGCCATAGATAGCCGTTGCCGAAGCCACAGTCAGGGCTAATCCCCCTTCCTGCAGAGTTGCCGTCATAAACAAAACCAGCAAGGCACGCATGCCGTAGTAACTCATGCGCTCCCACATTTCAGTGTAAAAGAGGGTTTGTAGTCCGCCTGGTTGGCCGAAGAAGCTGGCATCAGACGATGGGGATTTATCTGTCATGGTAGTACCTTATTATTATAGTGACTGTGGGGTTATACACCAGAACCCCACAGTGACACAAGAAAACGACCTATTCAGGAACCCGTGTGGCGCCACAGATGGGTGTACGACAAAGCCACTCGTTTAGCCAGTTGCGCAGCTGTCGAGCTACCCGTATGACCACCCTCCAGGTTTTCATAATATTCAACCGTTTGCTCAGCGGCTTTCATCTTGGCTGCCATTTTTCTGGCATGTCCTGGATGTACACGGTCATCCTTTGTCGAGGTATAGAAAAATGTTGCCGGATAGTCTACATCGCTTTGTAGATTCTGATATGGGCTGTATTTACTGATGAAAGTCCAGTCATCGGTATCGGGGTTTCCATATTCTCCCATCCAACTCGCACCTGCCAACAGCTTGTTATACCTTTTCATGTCCAGCAATGGTACGCCGCAAATCACGGCACCATATAGGTCCGGTCGTCGCGTCATCAATGAGCCAACTAACAAGCCACCATTTGAGCGTCCCTCAATGCTGAGGCGCTTAGCCGATGTCACTTTTCGCTCGATAAGATCTTCTGAAATAGCCTCGAAATCTTCGAATGATCGCTGTCGATTTTCACGTAGTGCGGCAGCGTGCCACTGGGGTCCGTATTCACCACCACCACGGATATTGGCCAGTACATAGACACCTCCGCGCTCTAACCATAACTTACCATAGACGCCATTATGGGCTTCATACGACCCAGAGTAGGATGGTTGCAATGCATTTCTGAAACCTCCATAAGAGAAGATATGGGTTGGGTTGTTCCCATCCAGCTTGAGATGTTTATTCTTGATGACGAAATAGGGTACTCGAGTACCGTCTGCCGATTTTGTAAAATGTTGCGTTACTTCCATCTCACGGCTATCAAAGGTAGCCGATTGCTGGAGAACTAATGTTGGCTCAAGATGATAGTCCACGGCGTAGAGTGTCGGTGGCGTCAGGAAGTCTTCATAGCGCACCATCATCTGGTTCGCGTTAGTTCCTGTTACTGTGATTGTGCCCTGCTCGGGTAATCCAACTTTCTCACTCTGCCAGCCGCCCTCATGTCGGCGGTAGAAATACAGACTCGCTTTAACATCTTCCATTGCAACAATGGCTATACCATTTGCCGTAACGCGAATTTCCTCGACGATAAACTGATTCGTTTGAGCTGCAAGTAATTCAATCTCACCTTTCCCCGACCGCAGTACATCTGGGCTCGCCAGCAAGACAGAGCCTGCAACAAAATCAGATTGGTTATAGCGCCAGTCAGATTTCAGTGAAATAACCAGCTTTTTGTCATAAAAGCCCATGATTTGGGCATCCTCAGGCAGCTTGAGTGCAACCAATTCATCCCCTGTCCATTGATAATACTGTCGTTTCCAGAAACTGAATGAGTCGGTGATAATATTCACCACCTCTTCGTCACTACGAAAGCTTGCGGCGTAGCTGGAAACAGATTCAGGTTTGACCGCAATGACCGTCTTTGCCTGGATCAGTGGTGTTCCTCTTTGCCAGAGTTTCTGAATTCTTGGATATCCCGAACTCGTTAGCGTATCGACTCCAAAATCGGTGCCAACGAACAGCTGATCTTCAGATAACCAGGCAACACGGGATTTGGCCAGAGGGATTTCGAAACCATTCTTTATGAATTGACCTGAATCCGGATCGAACTCACGAAATACCGCTGCATCACTACCGCCCGGAGCCAGGCTGATAAGGCATTTTTTATGGGCTGGAGCAAGGCAGGTCATACTCTTGAATACCCATTTGGTGTCTTCAGCTTTCGATAATTTGTCGATATCAAGGACAGTCTGCCAATCAGGTTTTCCGGCAATGAAATTCTGTGCCAGAGTTCGACGGTATAATCCCCTAGGGTTCGCCTCATCTTTCCATAGGTTGTACACCCAGTCTCCCTTGACTGTTATCGTAGGTAACTTATCATTGCGACTAAGGACTTCAAGGGCCTGATCATACAGCTCCTGATATAATGGATCCTTTGCCAATGACTCATCCGTTTGGGTATTTTGTTCGTTGACCCAGGCTAACGCTTCACTACCTTCGACATCTTCCAACCAGAGGAAGGGATCATCATCCGCCACTACGCTAAGCGACAGGCTGGACATTGCACAAACTAAAAGTATCTTCTTTAACATCTGGAGAGTACCTGATTGATTTACATTTTATGGTTTGGCGACCAGACTCACCTTGATCGCCTCGTTGATAGCTGCCTTCATACTACCCGGATCCGCTTTATTCTGGCCTGCAATATCGAGGGCAGTTCCATGATCAACCGACACACGTATGAATGGCAAACCAAGTGTAACATTGACTGATTCACCGAATCCTGCATATTTTAAAACTGACAGACCCTGGTCATGATACATCGCCAGATTAATATCCGCACTCTGCATTCCATTTGGTGTAAGGGCTGTATCAGCTGGTAATGGTCCGATCAAATTAATTCCTTTGGCACGTAATTTATCTAACGTTGGGATGATCGTCTCGATTTCCTCGCGTCCTAAATGACCACCTTCACCGGCATGGGGATTTAGTCCACAGACATGAATAACTGGATCTGCGATGCCGTATTTGCGCTTGAGATCGGCATTCAAAATAGTAACCACCCGACTGATACTCTCTTCTGTAATGGCATCAGCGACATCTCGTAATGGCAAGTGAGTAGTGACCAGAGCCACCCTGAATGTCGGACAGGTAAGCATCATTACCGATTGACTATTCGACTTTTCAGCAAGAAATTCAGTATGGCCAGAAAAGGGGATACCGGCATCATTGATAATCCCCTTATGTACCGGAGCAGTTACCAGGGCATCGAACTCACCCGCTGTAATTAATTCAACTGCCCTAGACAATGTCTGCAGTACATAGGTGCTATTGTCTTGATTGAGAATACCTGGAACATTCTTCACAGGCATGGGCACATGATAAACGACAAGCTGATTCTGACTATGGCTGGGTTGTAGCGCACCGGGTTGCCAGTCGACTAATTCAATGCCAAAGCTGCCAAGCTGGTTGTATTGCTGTAGGAGGTTGATATCTGCACAAACCACTAAGGCGGCTGGCCAGTCGCTCTGAGCCAATTTAAGACATAGCTCTGGGCCAATTCCTGCTGGTTCACCGGCAGTAATTAGAAGCCTTGGAATCTTCGAGCGAGACATCGCTAGTCTTTCAGATCATCGTCCAGTATTTTTACGTAAGCCTGCTCACGAATTTCACGTAACCAACTTTCCTGTTCTTCGTCAAATTTACGGTTAAATAGCACCTGATGGGCACGATTGCGCTTGTACTCCTCAGTCTGATCCGTACGACGACTGCCATTACGTTTAACCAAATACCAGCCGTCCGGCCCCTTGATTGGCATACTTATATCACCATCCGCTAATCCATCAACCTGATTGCCATATAATGGCTCAAATGCACGTGGATCGGCCCAACCAAGATCGCCGCCTTTGCCTGAAGATGTGAGGTCTTCTGAATTTACCTTGGCCTGGTCTTCAAAGGTCGTGTCACCAGCGAGAATTTCATCTCTTATGGTCAGTAGCTTCGCTTCAGCTTGTGCATCAGTCGTTATGGTAGATACCTTAATCATGATATGAGAGTAGTTCACCTCATCGACCATTTGTGTCTCAACACCACCGCGACGATCTTCGAGATATAACAAATGCAGACCATTCGGTGAGCGAATCGCCTCAGATAGTTGGCCCTTTCTCATCGCAGCAACTGAGTCGGTAAAAAGCGACGGCAATTGGGCGATTGTACGCCAGCCGAAATCACCACCATTGAGCGCATCACTGCCATCCGATTCTGACAGTATCATTGATACAAAATCGGTACCTTCATTAAACCGTCGACGCACATCCTCCGCCTTATCACGGGCATTCTCGATTTCATTGGAGCTTGCGGATTCGGAGATAGCAATCAGCATATGTCTGAGTTTATATTCAACGGATGATGCGCCTTGCTCTTCCATCAATTTCAGAATGTCTTCCACTTCCTGATCAGAGACAAAAACCTTCTGCCGAACGGAGCCCTGACGCACACGTGCGACCATGATTTCATTCCTGATATCCTCGCGGAAGATTGGAAATTTGATTCCATCACTCTCAATTTGCGTTCGCAGTTGCTCGATCGTCATATTATTACTTTCAGCGATGCGATTGATTGCGGCCGTTAGCTCCTCGTCAGTGACTCTAACACCCGCACGTCGGGCACGTTGTAACTGGATGGACTCCATAATCAATCGTTCAAGTACCTGCTTGCGTAGTGACTTTTGATCTGGGACGCTTTGTCCGCTTGCCTCTATTTGCTGTGTGATTGAGGTCACTTCGCGTTGTAATTCACTATATAGAATCACGTCATCGTCGACCAGCACACTGACCCTGTCCAGCCATTTAACCTCTGCCATGAGAGGTGCTGCACAACACAAGCATGCAATAATGAAACCCTGCTTAAGCGTTCGAAACTGCCACATATTATTACTACCTATTATTCCTCATCCAGACTAAATCGATCCTGATAACCATAGATATCGCGTTCGACATCTAATTTACGGCCAAGATTCGTTAAGCCCTTTAAAACAAATTCTATAAATAAACCGTTATTGTATTCGCCCGTTCCCGGAACTGCGACACCAGTGGAATCCAGCCTGATGTTCAGATAACGACGATAGACCACGCGCAGCGCCCAACAACAGTCCTCATACTCAAGACCAATAAAACTGTCGATGGTTCGATTTTCTTGCAAATCGCGTTTCCAACGGCCAATTACTGCCAAATCACCGCCAATCTGACGCGCAAACGATACTTCAGATTGTTCGATATTATCGGCTCTGGCGTAACGACTGGTCCTATGCCTGAGATTTAACACCAACTCGGGCGACAGATACTGGATACCTAGGATTCCTGACTCGGTTCTTTTGGCGCGCTCATTGTACTCGAGATCGCCACTTAAGCGCCAATTTTCATTCGGAGAATAGTCAATTTGAGTAACGAGCGGAGATACCGAACTGGTATCCGGGCCAAGATCAGTAAATTCTCTTGTCTCAGGGTCAAATACAAAGTTCAGTTTACGATCTGCAAAATAGCGTGCCTGCCCTAAACTAATACTCAACCATTCACGATAATTTGACGTGTCGATAAAACGCGTTCGTAAACCCATTGATAGTTGGTCCGCATCTCCGATTCTGTCATTACCACTGTAACGATTATCCAGAAATAGCCTCTGTCCCATCCGCTCGACGAGTGTTGTGTCAAACAGTCCAATATCATCCTGGTTCTTATAGGGCACCTTAAGGTAATAAAGGCGAGGTTCAAAAGTCTGGATATGTGCCTTATCATCAAATGTAATCTCGCGTTCGAATGACAAGGCGGAATCGATACTTAGAATCTGCACTTCCCTATCCACGGCTTGTGTAGATGACAGTAGGGGGTCCATCAATTCGTAATGACTATAATGCCATTTCAATTTCGGCTCGATATGTCCCCAGTTCCAACGGATCGGATAACTTAACTCAGGGGCCAGGACAATACGATTACTCTCGACTGCTGAATCATGACGAAACGCCGCTGCCTCAGCGGACATATTGAAAATCCACGGCTTTGGATCATCCGCATCAATAAAGGGCTGCCATACCTGATAATAGAGTTGAGGTAAGCGGCGGTACGCCGTACTGTTGGTGGAGAGTAGCTGGGCGTCACTAATAGTCGCAGACATTAACCAGTTGTCATCAGCATAGGTTAAGTTTCCAACCCGGTCCAGATAGTTGCGGTTGCCGTTTTCAAAGTTGCCACCGAAATCGTAGAAATAATTATCATCGCTGATGCTATTTACATCAATCTTGCCGCGCCAGTTATCGCCTCTACTGTAATCCGTTTTCCATTGATAAAAATAGCGGTCAACCTCATCTGAATTCAGTGCACGATCATCGTTCTCGAGATACTCAAAATATACTGTGTTATAGCTATGCTCAGTCATGTGGCGATACTCAGTACCGAGCATGAGCCCACGGTCCGAAAAGTATTTCAGATCGAAAGTAGCATCCTTGTTCTCAGCAATATTCCAGTAGAGTGGGATCTCGACTTCAAGGCCGTTACGGCTCGAGCTGCCAACGGATGGATATAAAAACCCGGTTTTACGGCGATCATCTACTGGGAAACTAATTCTTGGCAGATAAAAGATAGGCACATCATAGATGCTTAACATCATATGATAGGCATCACCCCATCCCTCTTCGGTATCAATTACAATTTCTTCAGCGCTGAAGGACCAACCAGTATCACCCGGTGGACAGGTCGTTATTTCGGCCCCCTGTATTACGATTGGCTCATCCATAAAGACCCGTAAAGATTCAGCCTCACCACGCAAGGCGCTCTGACGTAACTGAAATCTGGCATCCGCGACAGACATACCCTGTTTCTCAACATCCAGCATCAGCACTTCACTGGTTAGCCGCAGCTGTTTTGTGATCAGGCGAATATCGTCTTTCGCCGTAAAAATGCCCGATTCCTCATCCATTTTGGCTTCACCAGCGGCCATCTGCATATTTGTCTGGTCGAGTTGAACGTCACCGATGAAATTAACCAGGCCGGGGATTGGGCTGCTAATATCATTGGCAATGATGTCCATACCTGACACCTGAATCGAATCAGTGTTCTCACGCGCCTGATGAGCAGGACATTTCTGCTTGAAGAAGTTCATATTCCAACCATCTATCAAGCGGGCATCCTTATCCGTGCTGGATGCTAGCTCCTGTTGTATCGATTGCTCTTCGGCAAGGGTGCTCTGCATAATCAGCGAACTGATTAGAAAAGTGCAGGAAATTTTGCCAATTGAATTCATTTACGATGATCAGAAATATGCAGCTATATATTAGTGCCGAATTGTACCCGAACTACAAGCACAATGCCTGCGCTAAATGCCCGCAAGAAGTAACATTACCTAACAATCAAAGAATTACCTCGAACTGGGTTTTATCTCTCCGGCAACGTACAATACACTTCAGCAATTGCATAACAGAGTAAAAGACAGGAATACCGATGATTTGGGGAAAAGTACTGGGCGCATTATTTGGCTTCGCCATACTCAATATTCCCGGAGCCTTATTGGGCTTGTGGATTGGTCATCGATTTGATCGTGGCATTCAACTCAATCACTTTGGTTATGCTCGCGATCCGCAGCAAGTGAAGGTTAGCTTCTTTGCTTCTGTATTCCGTGTGATGGGTCATATTGCCAAAGCAGATGGACGCGTGACAGAGAATGAGATCAATAATGCCAATGCTGTGATGGCCCACATGGGTTTGACAGAGGCGCGCCGAAAACAAGCAATTGCGCACTTCAATGAAGGTAAACAGAGTCATTTCAATCTGGATGCCTGCCTGGCTGAGTTTGTAAAGGATGTTGGGAACGAACCTTCACTAATTCAAATGTTTCTGGAGATACAAATTGGCTCAGCCTTTGCCGACGGTACTCTTGGATCGGCAGAGCGCAGCATTCTGATGCGAATTGCAACACAATTGGGCATTGGACAGATGCGCCTTAATCTTATTATCAATAGTGTCCAAGCCCAGCATCGTTTCTATCAACAGCAACAGCAGTACAACACCAATTCATCTTCCAGCAAAGTCAGCCTTGATGATGCGTATCAATTGCTGTGTGTCAATGCCGAAGCTTCCGATGCAGAGGTCAAAAGAGCATATCGAAAAATGATGGCTCAACATCATCCTGATAAGCTAACAGCCAAGGGATTACCTGACGACATGATCGAAGTTGCCAAGGAAAAAACTCAGGAAATACAAGCCGCGTGGGATCTCATCAAGTCTGAACGAGGCATACGCAAATGATTGCCGATAAGACAGATGAAACGTTAACACGCCCTAGTTACTGAGCGTCACAATCTCTCTGGCATAGGTTCCCTGTTCAGCAAGACTGAGTAGGAAATGAGCGACATCCTTTCGCGAGATAGTGCCAGTTTCAATCCCGTCATAGCGCGAAATGACCCGATATGTATGTTGCGCATGATCATTGGTAAGAATCGCTGGGCGCACCACGGTGTAGTTGACCTGATTCTCTTTGAGGATACGTTCCATACGCGTTTTATCCTCGATATCATCGGCCAGTATCAACGGATGTAATACATAATCAAACCAGAAGCTACCACTTCCTCTACTATCGCCGGCACCGATAGCTGATACTGCGAGTAATCTGTCTTGATTTGTATCTGCCATCACCCTGAGTAAGTTACTTATACCTTTTGAGAACAGATCCACGTTACGACTGCCCGGGGATAATCCAACCGTGCTAACAACGACATCATGACCGGGTACGATTTTACGCATATCAGACTCCACGGTGATATCTCCGCCCTTGGTCATGAGATTAGCATGGCTATAGCTAAGTCGTTCTGGTCTGCGAGCAACGGCTGTTACAGTGTGCCCCCGCTCAATTGCCAATTCGACTAACTCCAGGCCAACTCCTGAAGTGCCACCGATGATTACTATTCGAAGCGGTTCAGGGTCAGGTTCAAGAATTGGTGTCGGATCCGTTACACGGCTAATATCACCACCATCGAATGTCGCCTTACTGGCACAACCAGCAAGGCATATGAAACTTAACAGCAGGAAATATTTAGCTCGTATGGCGAATGTCATACACATGATGTCGTTCGTTAAAATGCCTTCGTCTGACCCGGTAGTAGCAGGTATTCGACCCCCAATTCATCCAGTGCTGGATAACCTCGGGCCGGGACATGTACCCCGATATTCTTCTCGACATTAATGATGTCATTGATAATCGTCCTGCCATCAGGTGTTAACGCTAGCCAAAACGGAATCAATCCTATTTGTGTTCTTGTGCTTTGCCAGAATTGCTCGTGGGGATGATAGAGATCTGCATCGTCCGTCGCATCGCCGAAATGCAACACACTGAAGCCATTGTCTGCGGATACCCGGAACACGATATTCTGTACGAAACTACGATTAGGCCAGCCGGAATGAGGGATATATATCGCCTCAATCGTAAGTTCTGCAAAATTAATAGTCAAAGCCTCCTGACCGAGCGCTCTGTCTATTCCACGGATGCGCTCCTGAACCTCACTAAACCCCGGTAATTCGAGCATGGTGTTACGCGCCTGCTCCGGTAAGAACACCCTAGTCTCGGTATTTAGTTGAAGGTATTTGATGGTATCTTTCGCATCAAAATGATCCTCGTGCATATGGCTCACGAACAACGCATCGATATCATTATAAGGAGGCTGATTGGAAAAAATTCGCTCACGTATTGCGTCTGGTACCAATGTGTATTGCCCGAAATGATTATGAAAAAACGGATCAAATAATATTTTACTGGATGAACCACTGATCATGACACCAGCATTACCCAAATAATGCAGTTTAGAGGATGTGTCTGACAGCTGAGCGACGTCTTTGCTTTTTTTATCATGCCCGTCATGAGCTTGAAAAGTCAGCGAACTCAGAAGACACAAACATAGCAAGTTGATACGAAACATAACCGCCTCCAACGACTCAAGTCAGCCGAAGATTATTTCATTATCCGGCGCAGCCAACCACGAATTGATCGTAACAAAATATCTTCGACACCCACATAATCGGGATTTACCCCAGGAATCATCCGCTGCTGATAGTGTGCTTTACGTTGCAGGCCATTTCGCGCATCGGCGTGCTGTTTCTCAAGTGGCTGATATATATCGAGTGTAGGGATCGTCATATCGCCCAGTTCCTGACTGAGTAATTCCTGATATCGAAGCACCGGATGGTTTAGATCGATCATCACTATGGCGGCCGGTGTAATCTGGCGCTCTTTTATCGCGTCTATTAGCAACGCCGCAGAAGCCTGAGCCGCGACCAGAACATAGCCTTTTTCAGGCTCTGCTAACGCCTGAACTGCGGTAGAAATTCGAGTGACTAGTTTTTGCTGATTCTGCTCTTGTTGTTGTTGATACCAATCCGTTTCATCAACGATCATAGGTTCAGGAGCAGCTGGATTTGCGGATTCTTCGGCCGTCGTATCTGTTGCTGGATTCGAATCAGGAATTCTGACAACAGGTGCACTAAAATCGAGATCACCAGTCGAAATCACCATAATATGCCATCCGACAGTTGGATAATAATCCACGGCTCGTCTTACATATCCCGGCGAGTCGATCGTCCTGCCCGGAGCTGGAACTATCAGGATATTACCCGATGAATTGCCCGTCTCATCAACTCTGGATCGTGCCAGGAATCGGTCCTCTCCTTCGCCAAGCCACTTGATCTCAGTCGCCGGAAGTATCTCAGCCAGCCGCTTATCTATTACTAATTCCTGCTTCTCAGGCTGGTACGGTTCGACTTCGGGCTGCTCTGCAGTCTCAACCTCCTCGGCACTGATTGTGGGTATCAGAGTGCAAAGAACTATCATGATGAACGCAAAACGCATACTTATCTGTTCTCCGTGCTGTTGGATTTGCCGTTTAATTCAGTGTATTTTGCATCAGTTCCTATTGTGAAACGAAATGAGAAGTTATGCAAAGTCCCGATCGTCCCCTTAAAGTGACGCTCGTTCAAACAGAAATTGTCTGGCAACATGCTCAGGAGAATTGTGCTCGCCTGGCGCAACGTCTAAACCAACATCTATCTGATCCTGAGGTATACCATACCGATTTGATCGTGCTGCCGGAGATGTTTAATTCCGGCTTCACTATGAACGCCGAGAAGGTCGCGGAATCCATGACTGGCAAGACCATCGACTGGATGCGGGCTATGGCAGCCACGCATAACGCAGCCGTAACAGGGAGCCTGGTAGTTCAGGATAAGGGCAAGAATTATAATCGCATGATATTCGCCCGACCCGATGGCACACTCGACTTCTATGACAAGCGTCACCTGTTTCGCATGGCAAATGAAGATAAACGTTATGCCGCAGGGGATCGCCGGGTAACCATAGACTGGCGTGGTTGGCGCATCGGTCTGAATGTTTGTTATGACCTGCGCTTCCCGGTCTGGTGTCGAGCACGTAACAATATCGATTTGATGCTGTTCATTGCTTCCTGGCCTGCAGCTAGACGTTATCCATGGCAAACTTTATTAAAGGCCAGAGCCATCGAGAACCTCTGCTATGTCGCAGGAGTTAATCGTATCGGTACAGACGCAAATAAAATCGAACATGTCGGCGATAGCGCTCTGCTTGATTTCAAAGGCTCTGAGCTAGTGACGCTGTCTGACCATGATCGGCTTGTTAACTTTCAGTTGGATGCCAAAGCTCTATCTGAATTTCGCGCTAAATTTCCTGCCTGGATGGATAGTGATGATTTCTCCATTCTCACCTAAAATTAATTAACCCTTTTTACTTGTTGCCTCGTTTACAGGATATGTTAGTCCAACCACGAGGAAACAGTAATGAAAAAACTACACCATAACCTTACCCTGCTGACAGCAGCCATCTTGCTCTCCGCCTGTGCTGGGAATACCCAATCAGATAAAGAAACCGATCAGGCAGCCCTAAATACACCATCAGAGCCAATTGTGGTGACTGGTGCAAGACTAGAACAACATCAACCAGTGGCAACCGATGCGGAAGAGAGCAACCGCCAACTGGCAAAAATCCAATATCTAGCCGAGCGGTCCGCTGTAGGTGTAGCGCAGAAACACCGTCCGATTACGCCACAGCCATCGTTTGATTCTCTCGCAGGAGAAAATTACGCAGACTTTGTGCAAAATGGCTTCAAAGATGTGTTAGCAGAGCCAGTTTCGACCTTTAGTATTGATGTCGATACAGGTTCTTATAGCAATATGCGCCGCATTCTGAATCAGGGCATGCTACCACCGAAATCAGCTATTCGTACTGAAGAATTGCTGAATTATTTCAGCTATGACTATCAGGCGCCAGCGACTAAAGATCAGCCATTCCTGGTCAACACCAACCTGATGCAATCTCCATGGGATGCCGACAAGCATCTACTACAGGTCGGTATCAAAGCCTGGGAGCAGCAAGAGACAAATAAACGAGCCAATGCCAATCTTGTATTTCTGCTGGATGTTTCTGGCTCGATGAATCAACCCAACAAGCTGCCACTCCTTAAGCAGGCGCTGCGAATGCTCAGCAAGCAAATGTCTGCCGATGACAGAATCTCGATTGTCGTTTATGCGGGTGCCTCGGGGGTCGTCCTAGAGCCTACTGCCGGGAATGATGTGATTGCCATAGAAACCGCTTTGAGCAATCTACGGGCTGGCGGTTCGACCAATGGTGAGGCCGGGATTAAGCTAGCCTATCAGATGGCTGAAAAGGCATTCATCAAGGATGGCATCAACCGCATTATGTTGGCGACCGATGGTGATTTTAATGTTGGTCAGTCCTCCACAGAGAGCCTGGTCGAACTCATTGAAGTTAAGCGTAAAAAAGGCATCGCCCTCTCGACCCTCGGCTTTGGTTCGGGGAATTACAACGATCACCTCATAGAGCAGTTAGCTGACAAAGGCAACGGTACCTATAGCTACATCGATAACTTACTAGAAGCCAGGAAAGTCCTGGTTGATGAACTGGATAGTCAACTGATAACCGTCGCTGCAGATGTCAAATTGCAGTTGGAGTTTAATCCACAACAGGTCGCTGAATATCGTCTGGTGGGCTACGAGAATCGAACCTTGGCGCGGGAGGATTTTAATAATGATCGGGTCGATGCCGGCGAGATTGGCGCGGGCCATACAGTAACTGCTGTTTATGAGCTTACGCTAGCTTCGACAGACAAACGAGCCATTGAACCGCTACGCTATCAGACGACTGAGACAAGTTCGTCCAGTCGTTCAGATGAACTGGGGTTCATGCGAATTCGCTATAAGAATCCGGGCGAAACGTCTAGTCAGTTGATCGAAACGCCGCTGCGTATGTCCGAACTTGTTTCTGATACCAGTGCGCCAACACATGACAGCCTATTCTCAGCCGCAGTGATTGCGTTTGCGGATAAATTACGCGGTGGTAAATACACGGCATCATTCAGCTTTGCAGACATTAAATCGTTAGCACTGGCTGGTAAGGGTGATGACATATCAGGCCTGCGCGCCGAGTTTGGTCGCCTGATAGCATTAGCTGAAACCGTCCATAACGCAAGCTAGTATGATGCAGGAGCAGGCTAACTCATCGATGAATCGTCAGGTCAGCATTGCTGACCTGACTCGACATGGTATGATGCGCCTCATGGCACTCGATAGCACCCGCTCAAACGAAACTGACGAACAACTGATGCTTGCTTATCAGTCAGGTGAGCTGGTCGCCTTTGAAACCCTGTATCACAGACACAAGGCCGCAGTTTATCGCTTCATATTAAGGCACGGAATCGATGCCAGCAATGCTGAGGAATTGCTACAGGATGTCTGGTCTTCGATCATCAAGGCGCGAATAAACTACCAACCAAAGGCCAAGTTCACAACCTGGCTCTATCAAATTACCAGGAATCGTTTAATCGACCATTATCGGGCTCATCGAGAGCACATTCAGCTACTCGATAATGAGGTTGGGGAAGTGGGCGAGGAAACTGATTATGATGCAGAAAAGATCCGTGCAGGTTTTGCAAAGATTCATGTCATTATTCACAGCCTGCCCTTTCCTCAAAGACAAGCATTTTTACTACATTACGAAGCCGGTTTGAGTGTACCCGAAGTGGCCGAAATCACACAGGAACACAGTGAGGCTGTGAAGAGCCGAATCCGCTATGCCGTGCAGAAACTGAAACAACTTCTGGGGGTCGATGATGAATGACGACGAGTTAAAATCCCTGTACAGGAATAGCAGTACTGAGCAACCCTCAGCCGAGACGGATGCCAGGATCCTCGCTGCGGCAGCAGAAGAACTTGATGAGGCACAGGGCTCCACTAAGACAGTTACCGGCTGGCGACCAGTTTTCGCGACCGCGGCGAGTGTGACTCTGGTCGTGGCACTGGCATTCCAGCTAATGCCACAACAGCAACAGGAATGGCCAGAAATTGCACCCGCTGAAATCATGGTAGATGGCGAACAGGACAAGGCTGTGGAATCGCAGGAAATCACAACAGTCACCGGTGCGAGAATGCGGGCAGAAGAAGAGGTCACAGAGGCAGCTGCAAAAGTCAACTCCGCCCAATCATTCGCTGCTGCCCCTCAATCGACCTCGCAAGAAGAACGCTCTGTGACTGATCAGGCACACTCCAGAGTAGATAAACTCCGCAGTGAACGAATTGCTAAGAGACAACTAGAAAGAAAAAAAGCACTGCAGGAACAAGCAACGCTAGCACAATCAGCCCCCTCACAAACATCAGAACCTCTGAGTCAAGCCGGATTGCAACAGGAATTACAACGCATCTTGTCATTATTCAAGGAGGGAGAGCGAAATGCCGCTGAGCTGGCATGGCAGCAGTTGCAGGAACGGCAAAAAAATAGCCCAACACAAGAGCCAAATAAGTCATTATGGCAACAAGTTTCGCAATTATTTGTCTCAAACCAATGAAATAACATGGATTATAAGAATATCTGCAACAAATGATTTCCGGATTTCGTTGGAATCAGGCCTGTTTTTCAGTAAAATTCACCCCAACTACGCGCAATCTACGTATAAATCACTGAAATTATATTAGATAACGCAAATATAAAATCGGTTCCTCTCTGTCAAGATGGTGCGAATAGCATCCGAACTGATACTAAAACTTACCGAATTGGTAACTATTACATCTACTGGAGATTAGAAGATGGCTTTACTTCGTAAGCTGAAGTTGTTTTTTGTGGCTTTGGTTTTGCTGCCGGTATCAACCCTGCTGGCGGCAGAATTCAATATGCCTGAAGGAGCAACTGAAATAAGTCAAATGGCCTATGACCTGCACATGATCGTGTTCTGGGTCGTGGTTTGGATTGGGATATTCACCTTCGGTGTGATGTTCTACAGCATGTGGGCACACCGTCGTGAGAAAAACCCCAACCCAGCAAAATTCAGCCACTCCACTACCGTTGAGATAATTTGGACTACCATTCCGTTCCTGATTCTGGTCGCTCTGGCATTTCCGGCTACAAATGTACTGGTTCAGATGTACGATACAGAAACAGATGCCGACATGACTGTGTTGATCACTGGGTCTCAATGGAAATGGCATTACAAGTACCTCGACGGCGATCAAAAAGACATCGAGTTCTTCAGTAATCTTTCTACTCCAAGAGACACAATCACTAACCTAAAGGTGAGCGAACTCAGCGCAGAGCAGCAGAGCACCTATCTACTGGAAGTGGATAAGCCGCTGGTAATCCCTGTCGGTAAGAAAGTCCGCCTGCTGATGACGTCGGATGACGTGATTCACTCCTGGTGGGTTCCAGACTTTGCAGTGAAGAAAGACGCAATCCCCGGCTTCATTAACGAAGCCTGGACCAAAGTCGACCGGCCAGGCATTTTCCGTGGACAATGTACTGAACTATGCGGCAAAGACCACGGTTTCATGCCAATCGTAGTAGAAGTTAAAACTGAGTCAGATTATGCCGCTTGGATTGAGGATGTGCGTGAAGCCGAATTAGAAGCTCAACGTGCCGCACTGGCCGATGCCTCAAAAGTCTGGACCATGGACGAGCTCATGAATATTGGTGAAGGTGCCTATAATGCACGTTGTGCAGCCTGCCACAAGGCAGATGGCACAGGAAACCCACCGCTGTTCCCTGCCCTTGCAGGCGCTGAATTCACCACCACGGGGCCTGTCGAAGATCATATTGACATCCTTCTTTATGGTCGAGCTGGCACGGCGATGCAAGCGTTCGCTGCTCAGCTAACAGATGCAGAAATTGCCGCAGTCGTCACCTACACCCGGAATGCCTGGGGTAATGACACGGGTGACATCGTACAACCTGCCGACGTTGCGGCACGAAAGAATCAATAAGGGGAGTAATCATGACAGCTGTTATTGATGATACAACCAAGGCGCATGATGATCACGATCATCATGATCACAAGCCGACGGGTATAAAACGCTGGATATTCTCTACCAGCCACAAAGATATCGGTACCATGTACCTGATATTCTCGTTTGTTATGTTCTTAACCGGTGGTGCCATGGCAATGGTCATCCGGGCCGAGCTATTCATGCCCGGCCTACAACTGGTTGAACCGAATTTCTTTAACCAGATGACCACCATGCATGGTTTGATCATGGTATTCGGTGCCGTTATGCCGGCAACCGTTGGCCTTGCGAACTGGATGATTCCTCTGATGATTGGCGCGCCGGATATGGCTCTGCCACGCATGAATAACATGAGCTTCTGGATTCTGCCGTTTGCATTTACACTGCTCCTGTCTTCACTATTTATGGAAGGCGGTGCGCCAAACTTCGGCTGGACATTCTACGCACCATTGTCGACCACTTATGGCCCACCAAGCACAGACTTCTTCATCCTTGGTGTTCACATGATGGGGGTTTCCTCGATTCTGGGTGCTATTAACGTGATAGTAACCGTGGTTAATCTGCGTGCTCCTGGCATGACCTATATGAAAATGCCATTATTCGTATGGACCTGGTTCATCACAGCATTCCTACTGGTTATGGTAATGCCTGTTCTCGCCGGTGCGGTCACCATGATGCTGACAGATCGCCACTTCGGTACCGCATTCTTTGATGCAGCGGGTGGTGGTGATCCAGTGCTGTTCCAGCATATCTTCTGGTTCTTCGGACACCCTGAAGTGTATATTATGATTCTACCGGCCTTCGGTATTGCTTCAGCAATCATTCCAACCTTCTCACGTAAGCCACTGTTTGGTTATGCGTCGATGGTTTACGCCACGGCCAGTATTGCCCTGCTGTCATTCGTAGTATGGGCTCACCATATGTTCACAGTGGGAATGCCCCTCACGGCAGAATTGTTCTTCATGTACGCAACGGTACTGATTGCGGTTCCGACTGGTGTGAAAGTATTTAACTGGATTGCGACCATGTGGGATGGATCGATAACCTACGAGACACCCATGCTGTACGCATTGGCTTTCGTGATTCTGTTTACTATCGGAGGATTCTCTGGTGTGATGCTGGCAATGGCCCCAGTGGATATGCAATATCATGACACCTATTTCGTGGTAGCCCACTTCCATTATGTACTGTTCCCTGGAGCAATCTTCGGCACCATTGCGGCAGTCTACTACTGGTTCCCTAAGTGGTCAGGAAAGATGTACAGCGAGAAGATTGCCAAGGTACAGTTCTGGTTATCGATTATATTCGTTAACCTGACCTTCTTCCCGATGCATTTCTCAGGATTGGCAGGTATGCCACGCCGAATCCCTGATTACCCGATACAGTTTGCTGACTTCAACATGCTGGCCAGTATCGGTGCATTCGGTCTTGGTCTGACACAGTTGCTATTCATATACAATCTGTGGGATGGCTACAGAAATGGTAAAAAAGCCACTGACCAGGTCTGGGAAGGAGCGGAAGGGCTAGAATGGACTGTCCCATCTCCTGCGCCATACCATACCTTTGAAGAGCCACCGGTAGTTAAGTAATGACAACTGCAGAAAAACCAAATCACTCAAAACTCGTCAAGCAGCTCCTGCTGCTTGTCGTGGGTATGTTTGGTTTTGGCTTCGCCATGGTGCCCTTGTATGAGGTGTTCTGTGAAATCACTGGGATTAATGGTAAGACCAGTGATGAAGCTGCCATCTACAGTGAGCAACTGGTCAACACAGATCGTGAGATTACTATCCAATTTGTTTCTGTTATCAAGCGTGGCATGCCCTGGCAATTCAAACCTCAAGTAAGCGAGATGAAAGTCAATCCAGGTCAAATTTACCAG
This sequence comes from Enterobacterales bacterium, assembly GCA_965250035.1. Classification (GTDB taxonomy): domain Bacteria; phylum Pseudomonadota; class Gammaproteobacteria; order Enterobacterales; genus CAXRAF01. The sequence goes on from OZ252282.1 coordinate 2,477,363, forward strand.
ACGGCCTGGATTGCAAAAAATACTTCCAATAAGGACTTAACGGGCCAGGCTATTCCGAGTATCGCACCTGGCCTAGCTGCACTATACTTAAACAAAACAGAGTGTTTCTGTTTCAATGAACAGAAACTCAAGGCGCACGAGGAAGTCGAGATGCCACTGGTTTTCTTCATCGATGAGGATGTACCAGAGGATGTCACGACCCTGACCTTGTCGTATAGTCTATTCAACATTACAGATAAAACAAAAACTGAGAGCGTTACTGGGCAGTAACAGCAATCGTGGAGAAAAAACATGAGTGAGACAACAGGAACACCGCGTTATTACGTACCAGAGGGAAGCCCCTGGCCAATCGTCGGTGGAATTGGTTTATTTATAACCGCACTCGGTGGGGCGATGTTCATCCAGGAAAGCACCGCGCGTTATGCTAAAGATGGTTCAATTGGTGCAGTAATCTTAACCATCGGCCTATGCACCATCTTCTTTATGATGTTTGGTTGGTGGCGTGACACGGTCCGTGAATCCCTCGCGAACATGAATTCAGCTCAATTGAGTACCTCATATCGCCAGGGTATGATGTGGTTCATCACCTCTGAAGTCATGTTCTTCGCCTGTTTTTTCGGAGCACTGTATTACGCTAGAACACTCTCTGTGCCCTGGTTAGGCGGTGAGGGTAGTAATGCTATGACACATGCCATCTTATGGCCGGAGTTTGTACCACAGTGGCCCCTACTTTTGACGCCAGAAGGTCAGGCAACTGATACTATCGGTCCATGGGGATTGCCATTATTAAACACATTAATCCTGTTGACCTCATCGATTACTGTCACCATCGCTCACCACGCTGTCATTGACGAGCATCGTGGTAAGTTGATTTGGGGCCTGGCTGGAACGGTTGCACTTGGTGTCATATTCTTGTGCGTCCAGACTTATGAATACATTCATCTTTATCGTGATGTTGGTCTGACACTCGATGCAGGCATTTATGGTTCAACCTTCTTCATGTTGACAGGTTTTCACGGCCTGCATGTGACCATTGGTACTATCATGCTCTTTATCATGTTGATACGTTCGATTAAGGGCCATTTCACCAAAGATAATCACTTTGCGTTCGAAGCGACTGCCTGGTATTGGCACTTCGTTGACGTGGTGTGGTTGGGCTTGTTTATATTCGTCTACATTCTGTAAACGAAGAGCTTGCATCCGAACAAAAGCCGGTTGTATGCCGGCTTTTTTATTCGTTAACTTTTATGAAAGACATCACGTTAAATATGTAAATATTAATCGCGCCCGACAAGCACTATAATTAGTTTATGTTCGGATTGACGCCATGGGGTTGTATATAGCCGAGTTTTATAGCGACCATCAGGCCGATAATGAGTAGTATCGAAAGACCTATGCGCCAGGTTAATGCATTGACAGTCTGTTTGGCGTTGCCATTACCCTTTACCAGGGAAACAAGCCCCCTGAATAGACTGAAGACGATGATTAACAGCGCCACGACAATCAGAATTTTAGTAAATAACATTATTTCAACCTGCTAGTACGATGAACGAAGCTATACGAGAAAAATTCCCGCTAGATAAGAATAACCTGAATCACGATGACCGATAGCAACTATAAAATACCTGTACTGGCAAGTCTATTAGCAATAACGGGACTAGTGATTTTAGTTAATCTAGGACTTTGGCAACTTGAACGAGCGGACGAAAAGCGCCTTTTACTCGCGGAAATTGACAGACGTCAGAATCAAGCACCGATAACACTGTCACAACTCGATAAAATCGAAGAAAAGGGCCATTATCATCTAACCATTTCGGGCCAGTTGTTGCAACAGTACACGCTCTATCTGGACAACAGAATCGTATCAGGAAGACCCGGTTTTGAAGTGATTCATCCGGTTAGGATTGCTAATCGTGTCGTACTCGTCAATAGAGGTTGGATACCACTGCCTATCGATAGAAGCGTGCTACCGGTGCTACCAAAACTAGCACAACAGATTGACGTGAAAGGCATTGTATACATTCCTACTGAGACAATCGTCCTGAAAGAGGACGTCCTGAACTCAGAGGATGACTGGCCACAACTCATACAGGCGTTAGATATGCCTAAGTTGACCGCCCTCTATAAAGAACTGGGACTAAATATAGAACCCTGGATATTACGGCAAGATCCAGGGAACGACACTTTATTTGTTCAAGACTGGCATTATGTCAACATGCCACCTGAGCGGCATACAAGTTATGCTGTGACCTGGTTTGGACTAGCTATTGCATTAGTGATCATTTATATTGCCGCACTGCTGTCAAAGAAGGAGAAGCCTGTTGGCTAATAACCCTCATAAGCGCAAGAATCGCTTAACAATAATCATACTTTTAGCAGTTTTCGCACTGCCAATTTTGATTGCCTACGCCGCCTATTTTGGAGGCTGGTTTAAAGAGGTAGGTTCTTTCAACAAGGGTGAGCTTATAAACCCAATCATTGATTTCAGAGAACTCAAGCCTACGATTGCCAATCAGCCAATACAGTTTATGACTGGTGAGAAATGGCGAATTATTTTGCCAGTAAAGGATGAGGCCTGCTTACAATCTGAAGAAGTGGATGGGTGTTTACTCAGTCTGTACATTATGGGACAAGCCCATCAAGCACTCGGAAAAGAAAAAGATCGCGTCAAAAGACAGCTATACATTGGCGAGCAAATAATTGATCAGGTGCAACTCGCCGAGTTGCAAAAGCGATTTGTTGATTTGGAAGTAGCCAAAGGCTCGGCAATAGCGTCTAGTCGCTTAAATCCAGAATATATCTATATCGCAGATCCCCTTGGGAACATCATGTTACGATATCCTGTCATCAAGGATAAAGACAGCGCCTTCGTCAAAGGTAAAGACATATTGTATGATCTAAAGAAACTTTTAAGAATGTCGAGGATTGGTTAATGAAGTACGCAAAGACTCGTCGACTGGCATTAATAGCCACCCTATTAACATTTGTTGTCATTATTCTAGGGGCAAAAACGCGTCTCACAGATGCCGGCCTGGGTTGTCCGGATTGGCCAGGTTGTTATGGCTACCTAACGGTTCCCAAGGATCAAGCGGCTATCGACTCGACCATTGCTCTTTATCAGGAACGTGCTCTGGAGAAACCAAAGGCCTGGATGGAAATGGTGCATCGTTACTTTGCCGGAGCATTAGGCCTGTTGATTGGCGCTATCGCCATAATGTCTTGGATGCAGCGTAAAGAGAATCAGCACCCCGTGATGCTGCCGACGATTCTGCTACTCGTTGTTATTTTTCAAGCAGCACTTGGGGCCTGGACTGTGACGATGAAACTCAATCCGAGTATCGTGATGCTCCACCTGCTCGGGGGATTTACAACCTTTTGTTTATTGTTCATTCTCAGCATTAAATTGTCGAAGGGTAATCAGCCATTTCGTATCAAGAAGACAACTGTTCAGGCGCTCAAGCCGTGGGCAATCATATCCCTCATCGTCGTGATAAGTCAGGTCGCTTTAGGTGGTTGGACTAGCGCGAACTATGCCGCAGAGATCTGTAATGGTTGGAATAGTTTGCCAATTTGTCAGGGAGACTGGACTCAGAGCTTAGATTTTAAAGAGGCCCTAAGGTTCTGGGGATTCGACTTACCTGCCAAAGGTCATTTCGAGAATGGTCACCTTGAGGGCGCACCTCTGGTCACTATTCATGTCATGCACCGTATAGGCGCGATCGTCACGTTAGTTGTACTAGGGTTATTCGGCTGGCGCCTGCGTCAAGATTCCAATCAGCTATTGGTCGATTTCGGAACATTACTTTGGATTGTTCTCGCCGTGCAAATCGTTTTGGGAGTGAATAATGTCGTCTTCCAATTACCCCTTTGGAATGCTATCGCGCACAATGCAGTCGGTGCCCTGCTTCTGTTGACAGTGGTTGGTATCAACTACGTTTTATGGGCGCATAAGAAGCGTGGCTGAGATGTCAAACACTGGCGCGACATGGCGTGACTATCTGGAGATGTGTAAACCGAAGGTCGTTGCGCTATTACTGCTGACGGCAGTTATCGGCATGTACCTCGCTACCCCCTATATGGTTCCGTTCGATATACTAATCTTCGGTACACTGGGTATTGGTATGGCATCGGGTGCTGCAGCGGTCGTTAATCATGTGGTGGATCGCAGGATTGATGCCATCATGATGCGTACTGACACCAGACCAATACCTAAAGGCAAGGTAGCCCCGGTACAAGCGATCATATTTGCTACGCTGATGAGTATCGCCTCAATGTTGATTCTTTATCATCTGGTGAACCCCTTGACTGCCTGGTTGACCTTGTTCGGTCTAGTTGGCTATGCCTTCATCTATACCATGTATTTAAAGCGTGCTACGCCTCAAAATATTGTCATCGGAGGTATATCCGGAGCGATTCCCCCACTACTCGGCTGGACCGCAGTAACAGGCGCGAATGGCGAAATACCACCACACGCACTACTACTGGTATTAATCATCTACACCTGGACACCGCCTCATTTCTGGGCATTGTCTATTCATAGGGTGGATGACTATGCCAAGGCTGAAATCCCGATGTTGCCAGTCACACATGGCATCGAATTCACTAAGACCTGCATCTTGCTATATACGGTCTTGTTAATTATCACAACCGTACTGCCCTGGCTGGTTGGTATGAGCGGCATGATATACCTGGTGGGTGCTCTGATACTAGGTGCCATTTTCCTGAAATATACCATCGAACTGAAGTACTTTGATAAACCAAAGCTAGCAATCAAAACATTTGGCTGGTCGATTACATACCTAATGCTATTATTCATCCTAATGCTAGTTGACCACTATTTCTTTTATAATCCGCTTAACATTTAATCCATGAGAATCCTATGACTGGAATATCCAAAACTGTTTTACTGTTGGTTACATTTATAATGATGGTAATAGGCGCCTTTACGTTTAAGGTTCTCAAGACAAGTGCCGAGCCGGATATTCAAGCCATGATTTATCCAAAGCCAAAACAACTGCCTGAATTTACCATGACCGCCCATACAAACACTGAGTTCAGTCAAGATCAGCTGCTGGGTAAGTGGTCAATCGTATTTTTTGGCTTCACCTTTTGTCCGGACATATGTCCGACGACTATGGCGTCACTAGGAGAAGTTGCTAATAACATACCCGCTGATGTGGCACAGAAAACACAATTTGTATTTGTATCTGTCGATCCAGAACGTGATACGGTTGAGCAACTCGCAGGATACGTCCCGTTTTTCAACGAAGAATTTATCGGCGTGGTTGGTACACCGGAGCAATTAGAAATATTTTCCAAGAGTCTGGGTGCTGTCTATTTGAAGGTTCCATTTGGCGACTCTTATCAGATGCAGCACACAGGACGCATCTTCATCATCAATCCGCAGGGACAACGGTTTGGGATATTTGCTGAGGATCATAGTAATCCCGGAGTTCTTGATGTGCCTACCATGACTTCAGACTTAACACAGATAGTTAGAAGTTACTGATCCTTATCTAGAATTACAGGGCCCGGACCTGAACTAGCGAGCTTGTCATCAGCATTGTATATCGGACATGTCTTCATCGAGAGACAACCACAACCGATGCATCCAGTGACGTGATCTCGTAGGCGCTGAAGATAATCTATCCGACGATTTAGTTCCGCCTGCCACCGCTTACTAAGCCGCTTCCAATCATCCAATGAGGCAGTTCGATCGTGTGGTAATTCCCGAAAGGATTCTTCAATATCTGATAAAGTCAGCCCCATTTTCTGGGCTGCCTTAATCAGCGAAACTCGGCGCAGGACATCCTTGCGATATCGTCTCTGATTTCCAGAATTACGCACGCTACTAATCAGACCGCGTTCTTCATAATAGTGCAATGTACTGACGTTGACTCCACAGCGACTGGCTAATTCGCCGACTGACAATGCATGATCCATTATTTGGCCCTCTTACTAATTTAAATTAAAAAACCTATTGACCTCAAGTTAACTTGAGGTTTTATGATACCTACATGCGTTCTAAATTAACACTAGGGAATGAATATGATTAAACTGGAACATGTAAATATGGTTGTGCGTGATCTCGCTAAGAGCCTAACTTTTTATCAGGCAGCTTTTCCGCACTGGAGCGTACGAGCGAAGGGCAGTCGAGCCTGGTATGGCAAACCAAGTAACTGGTTACATTTTGGCGACGACTATCAGTACCTTGCTTTTAGTGACCATGGAGAGGGGTGTAATAGAGATTTGCAGGGACATCAAATTGGACTCGCACATATCGCTTTCGAAGTATCTAATCTAGATGCGATGATTGGCCGCTTACAGGATGAAGGCTTTGAAATCGCAATAGAAGGAGCAGAGTCAAAAGTCCGTAAGAATGTCTATTTCATGGACCCCGATGGCTTCGAAATTGAATTTGTTGAGTATCTGACCGATGTTCCTGAACAACGAAATTCGCTAGATTGAGCGTTAAATAGCAATGGAAAAAATCATTCACTTGACAGATTTTGTTGATTGCCAATACTATCGACCTGTCGAAGCTGTATTCTGGTTGAATCGTATGAACACTATCAAAGATCGAGGTCCCGGCGTTTGTTTACCGCCTCCCATCATTTTTATCGTCGCGATGGGGCTTGGCTATCTTTTCGAACGGCTTTACCCTCTGGCTAAGCTCAATTCGTACTTCTGGTTACTTATCGGAAGTACCGGAATCATTCTCTGCGTTGGCGTTCTGGGATATGCTGCGTTCACCTTCAAGAATGCCCGGACTCATATTGAACCATGGCGACCTGCGACTAGCCTGATTACTACAGGTCTGTATAGCATTAGTCGCAATCCAATCTATCTGACATTTATCATATTCAATGTGTGTCTTGGACTTGTTCTTTCCAATCTCTGGATTGTTATTTTCACCGTGCCTGCAATTTGGATACTCAAAACTTACGTCATTAGTAAGGAAGAAGCTTATCTTGAAGCCACCTTCCTGGATAAATATATCACTTATAAAAGAAAGGTTCGTCGCTGGTTATAGACAGTCAGCGACTATTTCCCCCTGAGGGTTAATCAAAACAAGTCATGATATCAGCTGTCGAACTCAAACGTTATTGGCAAGATAAAGTCCTGCATAAATCTGTCTGGGCACTTGCCTGGCCGATGATTCTCTCAAACATCACGATACCATTACTCGGCCTGGTTGATACAGCAGTTCTGGGACATCTGGAGCATGCTAAATATATGGCGGCCGTGGCACTTGGATCGATTATCATTGCGATGGTTGTCTGGGGTTGCAATTTCCTGCGAATGGGTACGACTGGTTTCACTGCACAAGCCCTCGGGAGGGAGGATAAAGGCGAAATCAAAGCGATCTTCTGGCGCTCACTCTTGATGGCTCAGGCAATTGCGTGGATCGTCATACTGTTCCAGAACCCGTATGCTAATATTGCTTTCTTCTTCCTCGATGGCAGCGCCGAAGTTCAGGCGCTAGCGCGCGATTATTTCGATATAAGGATTTGGGGCCTACCTGCCTCTATTGCAAATTTTGCCCTAGTCGGCTGGTTCCTGGGATTACACAATACCCGCATCCCACTCCTGATACTGGTTTGTACTAATAGCCTCAATATGGTGCTCAATGTCATCTTCGTTCTGGGCTTTAATTGGCATGTTGAGGGTGTTGCATACGCCTCATTGATTAGTGAATATACCGGCCTGTTAATTGGCTTGTATTTTGTGCGTCGTGAAATTGCGAAATATATAGCCCAGATCTCACTATCACAGGTTCTTGATTCGCAATCGATGCTTAAAATGTTCGTCACTAACCGGGACATTTTCATTCGTACCATGGCGCTGGAGTGCGTTTTCTTTTTCATGGCCGCAGCCGGTGCAAAAATGGGAGCGAATATATTGGCTGCCAATGCGGTATTACTCAATTTCCTGTTTCTGATTGCCAATGGCCTCGATGGTCTGGCACAGGCGATAGAAGCGTTAGTGGGAAAGGCCATTGGCGCACGCGATAAGTATCATTTCAATGCATCTATTGTGGTCGCAAGCGGCTGGTCAGTTCTGATGAGCATTGCATATATGCTGTTATTCTTGCTGTTTGGAGACTGGATAATATATCTACTAACTGACATTCCTGATGTCATAGAGACTGCGAACACCTATTTGCTTTGGTTGGTCTTTTTACCCCTAAATGGCGTATGGAGCTATTTACTAGACGGAATTTTTATTGGTGCCACTCGGGCCAAAGCAATGCGAGACAGCATGCTTATCGCAACAATTATCGGTTTCATTCCTTCCTGGTATATGCTGCAACCTCTACACAATCATGGCCTATGGATGGCATTTCATATTTTTATGGTTGTACGAGCGATTGTATTAGGCGTTGTGTTTGTCAGGATCCAACGAGCGAATGGCTTTATAGGCCAACCAACTTAGGTGCCTTGAAAAAGACCACGCATAGCATGCCTGTCCTAAGATGTAGATCCTTACGCGATCGACTGGTTATACGGACACTGATATATTGACCGGCTACCAGGACAGAGACATAACATAACCCATCTCGGTCATCACCAATTGCATGCACAACTCCTTCAAGTTGATTCAATATACTGGATTCCATCAACTTATATCGACTCAAACTAATATCACGCAGTGGTACTGTTAACCTTTGTATGACATCTGTTGGTGCTTCACCTAGCGCCCAAATTATCTGATCCGGATCATCACTCAGATGAAGAACCTGAATGTCATCTTCTGATCGTAACCAGCGGGTCTCGATAATATTCTCATACGCATATTGATCAATGTAATCTGAATTCACTGCCTGAATAAGTTCGCTATAGGTCATTAACGCAGCTGTATCTGGGCGAGTCATGTGCAATACATCATCTGCGACTAACGCCATTTCATGTACGTCATGTGTCACGTAAAGAATGGGGCTCATTTCTGCTCGATGCCATTTTTTTAAGCGTGTCAGGATTCTATGAAGTCGCGGCTTATCCAGGGCTGAGAAGGGCTCATCAAATAGGTGTAACCGACTTTTTGACAACATCACAAGACAGAAGCTGACAGCCTGTGTTTCACCACCAGATAGCTCACCGGTCTTGCGGTCGAGAAGGGATTCAATTTCGACCATCTCGATCATCTCAGTTAGTTGTTTATCCGGCTCTGGAGCTTCAGAAAACTTTAACGCGAGTTCAAGGTTCTCTCTCACTGTCAGTGTATTAATCAGATTTTGTCGTTGAGACAGATAGGAGAAATTACGTTTTTCAGCCTTCAAATGGTTTTTTGCGTCCTCAATTGTCTCGCCATCATATGTCAGTGTTCCATTTAACGGGACATGACCGGCGATTTGTTTCAGCAAAGTCGATTTACCAACACCTGATGCCCCAAAGATTACTGTGATTGCCTCTTTCCGTATACTCGCATCAATTCTTTGATTCTTGACGTGTATCATTTGTTTGCGCTTACTAGTCTGAAAGGATTGCCGGTTTTAGAATAAGTGATCACCAAGATAATGAGTGACAAGGTAAGCAAGATAGCGGAAGTGAGATGGGCTTGTCGGTAGTTTAATGTCTCCACATGATCATAAAGCGCAATTGAAATGACTTGCGTCTCGCCTGGAATATTTCCACCAATCATTAGGACGACACCGAACTCTCCTACTGTGTGTGCGAATCCTAGAGTCATCGCAGCAATAAAACTCGTCTTGCAATAGGGTAACATCAAATATCTTTGTCGTTGCCAGAATGACATGCCCATAGAAGAATATACATCGATTAACTCCTGTGGAACCCTTGCAAAAGCTTGCTGCATTGGCTGAACCACAAACGGTAAAGAATAGATCATTGATCCAATAATGAGTGCATCGAAACTAAAGGCAAGCTGCCGATTAAACAACCACTGCCATAGTTCACCGATCATGGTTTGTGGTGCAAAAAAGATTAGTAAGTAAAAACCAAGTACCGTGGGCGGCAAGACAAGAGGTAATGCGATCACAGCTTCAAGAAACGATTTCAAAGGGTGGGTCATTCTGCTAAGCCACCAGGCGACTGGTAATGCTACCAACATAAGAAATAGGGTAGAAATACCTGCCAGTTTGAACGTCAGCCAAAGTGCCGTGATATCAGTATCTGTGAGTAATGGGGTCATGGGTATGATTATTAATAAGCTCAAGTGTTTGCCCAAGTTGGCGTTGTTGCTCAACACTCAAAGGCTCTAAAGCCTGGGTTAGCCATTCATGGTAATACTGTAAGTCCCTCTCGAGGATCTCTTTTCCAAGGCGACTCAGCATATAATAGCGTTGTCGGCGGTCGGATTTTGCAAATCCTTTAACTACGAGCTGTTGTTCTAACAATTGTGACATCATGACACTCATGCTGGACTTTCGGACGTTTCGAAGCTTGGCTAATTGCGATAAGTTTGCAGCCTTCTCATGGGACAGTATCAGTAGCACCTGACGTTGCGCCAATGGTAGCACAAAAGATAGGCTACGCATTTTTTCTACCAGGCAATCAAATTGTTGAATAATTGTTGCTTGTATCATAGGGATATTTAATTAGTTAGTCTAACTAATTAAATATCAAGACAAACATCTTTGCAACAATAATTACGTCTTTCAAGGTGGATATCTCTATAGAAATGAACTGACTATGATTTGATATTGGTTATTTTGGTGAATTGCTGTAACTGTTGCTCTACAGAATAGGGCAATAGGGCTAACACGCTGCGATGTAAGACATTAATTTGCTCTCCCATGATCAATTTACCATCCTCAGTGCTGGTAATTGCTCCACGATCCCTTAGTAGTGACACAAGCATGGAGAAAATATTCTTATCAAAGGCTTCTGGTGCATTGATGTCATATAGAATCGCGAGTCGCTCTGCGAGTGTTTGGGCATTAGACTCCAATTCTTTGCGACTATATTGCTGGTTGGTCAGACGACTACCCACCAGCAGTGTTAAAACAATTGAGAAGCGCTTGAGAATATTTTGCAGTATTTCACTCATGAGTATCAGGCTCTGAAGTTCATCAGTCTGACGCTCAGCTCGCGTTAGAATATCCTCGTCCTCGGTGAGAAACCCTTTCGCGATAAAATAATCCACAAACTGAGTTAGCTTGGCCTCAAATTGTGACTGATTCCAGTGTAAGAACAACTCACTACGCAGGTACGGGTAGATCATATTACAATAATCCAACAACTTGCCACGGCTCATGCTCCTGGTATAGCGGAAGCAACAGGCGATGAGTGCTGGCATTACGAATAAATGGATAATATTGTTACGGTAGTAGGTCATCAATATGGCCTGATCATCCGTCATGAAAACTATGTCACCCATTTGCTGTTTTGCGAGTTGGACGGCATTGAGGCTCATGGCACTATCCAAAACGTCTTGGGCAGATCCATCTGGGAAAATTATTGAATCGCTGTAGGGGTGCTCACGTAAGATATCCAAGTACAGTTCAAGCTGCTGTAGTAATTCATTGACATCGATCGCACAACGCGGAGTCGCCAATAATACGAGTGAAACTAGCGTCATAGGACTTACCGCTGTTGCGCTATTGATACCACGCATAACTTTATCGGCTAAAAACTTCACTTCACCTGAGAACCAGGCAGGCCTTTCATCCGAGTCTACAGGAAAGTCGCGCCAGTCAGAACGGCGTTTATCTAGGGTTGTAGCGATGCAAATGGGTTCACCGAAGTTCACATTGACCTTACCATATGACTGCTTGAGTATTTTCTTTCGGGCACCCAATAACTGCCCGATTGATTCGGACTGCTTATTTGCACCGCGCAATTCTCCGATATAGCTATTACCTTCCATGATCTTGTCGTAACCAATATAGATTGGCACGAACTGCAATGGTTTCTTACGTCCACGCAGGACATTTTCCAGTGTCATCGAGACCATTCCAGTTTTCGGTGCAAGCAGCCTTCCAGTACGTGAACGACCACCCTCCGGGAAAAATTCAACACTGTAGCCACGATTGAATAGAATGTTTAGATACTCATTGAATACTGAGCTGTACAACTTATTACCACTGAAGGAGCGACGAAGGAAAAAAGCGCCCCCCATCCTTAGGATGCCACCGACTGGCCAGAAATTTAAATTGATACCGGCTGCAATATGCGGTGGTACTAATCCTTGGTGAAACAATACATAAGAAACCAAGAGATAATCCATATGACTTCGATGACATGGTACGTAAACCAGCTCGTTATCACGGGCCAATTCGCGTAAGCGCTCAGCATGATTTACCTCAACACCGTCATAAATCTTACGTAAGATCCAGCCAAGTATTTTTTCCAGAAAACGCATCATGAAATAAGAATAATTGCCCGATATCTCCCAGCCATACGACATAGCCAATTTACGCGCTTTTTCTATGGAGATCTTCTTTTTGGTCGACTCACGTTCTATGGCTTTTTGTACGGCAGGTTGATCGACAATCTCGCGGATAAGTGTGCGTCGCTCATACAAACTTGGGCCTAATGAGGCCGTGCGTTGATTATGAAAATAGATTCTTAATTGACGCGCTAGCTTTAATACGCGATGTGAGCGCTTACCATCATGATCCAGCACGTGAGACAGGTCGATCGGTTTATTGAACGTCACTAATGAACTGCGCCCGAAGAAGAATAACACCAATGGTTTTTGAATAAAGCCGAGCGTTCTAGCTGTTCCAGAAAAGAAGAGGCGGATTAGAGATTTTTCCTTACCGGGATTCCTGCCCCAACTGATGGTTACAGGCACAATCTGTATGTTGAGATCCTCAGACTGCTCCTGACGGTCCAGTATCTGGCTAATTTTTTCGTAATGGCGTCGATAATAGGAATCTTTATTCCAGAAATGTCGTTTCTTCAAGACAAATAGGTAGCCGCTCTGATCGTCACGAGCAAGTGGCAAGGGCAATCCTAATTTTTCACACTCCTGCTCTAGTACGTTGAGGTCAGTCGCAGAATAATTATTCAATACATAATATATCGGTTGATTCAGATCCAGATCCAGATCCGCTACCGGGTCCTCAGGCAGAATGCTTGGCTTGGCAAATAATTTTACAGGCCACTGAACACTCTTGAATGTAATGCGCTTTAGCCTGGCAGATAAGGTCGTCATAATACTTATTGCGATCCTATGTTTTTGGCAATTGTACCCAGTTTCCATAGAAACAGCCATTCCTGTTGGTCTGGTTTTTACTTGAGCCTAATATGCATTGTCTCTAAGATAGAACCTATGTTTCTTATTCGGATGAGCCGTTTTATCAATGAACCGTCTGCTGTTCTTAATTGTAATCCTGATTATTTATGGCTCCTTATATCCATTTAAATTCTCTGGTCAAATCCCAGATTTAAGCCAAACCTGGGATTTTTTTAGCAACTATAGTCTACGAACAACTCGTAGCGATATTATCGCTAATATCATCCTTTTTATTCCTTACGGATTTGTTGTCAGAGTCTGCCTGAATCAGTATCGCCAACGAATTAAAGGGGCCCTGCTTCTATTTTGTTTTGCCGTAGTACTGGCATATACATTACAGTACCTTCAATTTTTCCTTCCAGCGCGTGTGGCAGATGCGAGCGATGCCGTTTATAACTTACTGGGGGTGATTCTGGGGATGATAGTTTCTCACCTACTCATTCAATATTCACATAACCACATACCACAGCGTGATCGACATCAAACTTCCTGGTCACAGGTCAGCATACCGTTATTACTTGCGCTGTTATGGGTCTGTTATCGTTGGTTTCCCTTTATTCCTCTGGCAGCAACGGAATCAATCATTGCCAGCTTGAATCCAATTATCAACCGACCAGAACTTGATTTGTTTATCATCCTGCGTGATGGCATCAGCTGGTTGATTTTTTTCTTCCTGTTATCTCAGCCACCATTTGATAAACAGCCACGCTTCAGAGTTTTAAAAATAGCAGCTCTGATTTTGATGGTGGAGCTGTTTATCATTAACAATCAGATTACAGTAAACGACTTGCTCGCAATGCTAAGTGCCTTTGCCATATACGCCTCACTGGATTTCAAGGCTATCAAATCGTCACTTGGCTGGAGCCTACTCTTTGCCATGTTATTTACATGGCTAACTCCACCGGACGGAGATGTTCTAGTACGAGGAATGAATTGGATTCCCTTTAGTTCCTATCTGCAATCTAATCCTTGGCTTGAGACAGAACAAATCTTACTTAAACTGTACTTGATTGGTACCTTAATCTTCGTATTAAAGAATCAATGGTTTGAATATCGCATGGCGACATTGGTGAGTTTTGTGTTTGTCTTCCTGCTAACCATTATTCAGTCATTTATAGCCATTTATCGGCCAGATATAACCGATGCTATCGCCGTTTTATTTTTAGGCTGGGCCATGTTTTCTATCGACAAACAGGCATCAGAGGAACGTACTCTGGCAATGAAGTGACAAGACTTTTATACTTGCCATTGATTTGAAAACTTGAATAATTATCCGTATTTGAACTGCTTCTAAGGGAACCAGATATGAACTCACCTAAAATCGCACCATCAATTTTATCAGCCGATCTGGCCAGGCTTGGCGATGATGTACAGGGCGTCATCGATGCCGGCGCAGACTGGGTCCACTTCGATGTCATGGATAATCACTATGTTCCTAATCTGAGCTTCGGACCAGAGATTTGTAAGGCGCTAAAAAACTATGGCATACAGGTTCCGATTGATGTGCACCTGATGGTAAAACCAGTGGATCGATTAATCGGTGATTTCATTGATGCCGGTGCAGATTACATTACTTTCCATCCTGAGGCTTCTGAACACATCGATCGCTCTCTGTCATTGATCAAAGATGCCGGTGTAAAGGCTGGCCTGGTATTTAATCCCGCGACCCCACTGGATGTCTGTCAGCACGTGATGGACAAACTCGATATGATCTTGATTATGTCAGTAAATCCAGGTTTTGGTGGTCAGAAGTTTATCCCCGAAGCGCTGAATAAGTTAAAGCAGGCACGTAAACTGATTGATGACTATAATCCCAATATTCGACTGGAGATAGATGGTGGCGTTAAGGTTGATAACATTGCTGAAATAGCAGCCGCAGGAGCAGACACCTTCGTTGCCGGCTCTGCGATCTTTAACTCTCCTGATTATGAAGCGACAATTTCGGCCATGAAACAGGCAATAGGTTAAGGATTAGATTATGACTAAACTATGGCGAGCCAAACTGCGAGCTTTTTCGATACATCTTTTATTCAGTGCGACACTGATTGGTGGTTTTATGTATGTCATCATGTTTCACTGGTTCCCGGGCCAGTTATTCTACTTTGAGAATGTCTGGGAGGGGCTACAAATTCTGGTACCAGTGGATGCGATCCTTGGTCCATTGTTGACACTGATCATTTTCGTGCCCGGCAAAAAGGGGCTAAAGGGTGATTTAGCCATCATTATTACTCTACAACTGGCGGCATTAGCCTATGGCGGTCATGCGATCTATGGCTCCAAGCCAGAGGTCCTGGCATTTGTAGGCGATCGATTTGAAGTGATAACCAATGCCAGTTATGAGCGCGACAAGGTGCCGGCTGATGTCGCCGCCTTGTATGGAAAAACTAATCCACTATTGATTTATCCACTGCCTGGGCAATCGACCGAAGAGCACAATGAGTTCGTGCTCAACAACGTGCAATATCAGCAGATGGCGGAGCGCTACAGGCCACTGTCCGAATACCGGGAAGAAGTCCTGGCAAGAGCACTGGACATCCAGCGTATTAAGCCTTTGATGCAACAAGAGGTCGATTTATTGGCAGAATTCCAAAAACGCTATGATCCCCAGGATCATGCCCTGTTTATCCTGCAAGGTACTACTAAGGATTTCATCATAGTGTCGCTGAATATGAAAACCTTTGAGGTGCAAGACTATCTACCGATCGATCCCTGGGATATCTACGATTTCCCCGACAAGTAATTTTTTGAATCCTTTGTCTAGTTCTTACTCGCCGATAGTTTAAATATTCGCGGAGCGAGACTGATCCATAGAAATTTGTTTTTCGAGGTCTTTCACGCATGATTTTTCACAGAACGCAATTACGAATTTCATTTTTCAGGTTCTTTCATGTCGATAGTTCAATTATTCGCGGAGGGAGACAGGAGTTTACTAATAGTAAATGACTGGCGATAGACAATGAATAATTGGACTAGCGGCTGAAAGAACCGAAAAACTACTGGGGATCGTGGATAACCATGGTTTTGCCCGACACGTCTATGTGCCCCTGCTGCTGCAGAGACTTCAAGACTCGACCTACCATCTCACGCGAGCAGCCGACGATTCGTCCCAATTCTTGACGCGTTATCTTAATTTGCATACCTTCTGGATGAGTCATAGCCGTGGGTTGTTTGGCCAGGTCAATTAGCGCATGGGCTACGCGCCCTGTGACATCCAGAAATGCCAAATCTCCAACTTTTCGACTGGTAATACTAAGGCGCTTGGCCATTTGACCAGACAGCTTAAGTAATAGGTCAGGTTTCTCCTGATATAGACTGGTGAAACGTGAATAACTAATTTCTGCCACTTCGGACTCTTCTTTAGTGCGAACCCAGGCACTGCGGTCCTTCAGTTCTTCGAATAAGCCCATTTCACCAAAGAAATCACCTGCATTCAGGTAAGCCAGTACCAATTCTCGCCCCTCATCATCCTCGATGTAAACGGTCAGTGATCCGGAAACAATGAAAAACAGGGATGTTGGCTCATCACCCTTGTGAATGATGATGTGCTTGGTTGGCAATTTCCTTACATGACAATGAGTTAGAAACCACTGCAGTAAAGGCTCTCTGGAAATATGAAATGGTGCTTTCATAGAGTCTCTAAGTCCGTTTGCAATGTACAACAGTATACACCATGATTGGCATTGCTCAATATGTAAGATTACGTGAGACAAAAACGTCACAATGTGAATAGTTATCAGGAGATAGGGATGCAAACGAGAGTTAAGTGGATTGAGGATTTGACCTTCATGGCTGAGTCAAATAGCGGTCATGCAATTTTGATGAGTGCCGGGGCGGAAAATGGCGGCAAAGATACCTGTTTTCGTCCGATGGAGTTGTTATTGATGGGATTGGGTGGCTGTGCCTCTATCGATGTAGTTTCGATTTTGAAAAAAGCACGACAACAAGTGACTGACTGTATTGCTACTGCCAAAGCCGAGAGAAATGATGGCATACCGGGCTATTTCACCAAAATACATGTTGAATTCAGCGTCACAGGACATGAGTTATCTGATAAACAGGTTAAACGAGCTGTTGATATGTCGTTCGAGAAATATTGCTCAGCATCGTTTAGCTTGAGGGAGACGGCAGATATTACCTGGAATTATGAAATAATTGAATCCAATTCGAATGGCGCAACCTAAGTTAGATCCAGTAGGTTGTTTTAGTCATGACTTTTGAAGTCATTTCCATTAGAGTTTTGACATTCGATGGAAGCTCAGCGGCGCCATGTTCTATTGCCGCCGTAGCATGATTCATCTCATCGGTCTTCATAACTTCAAGAATTGCTCTGCTCTTGTTATCCTGTTCAGGTAACTTGAGCAGGTGATTATCTAGATGTTTAACTACTTGGCGCTCTGTTTCTGCGACGAAGCCCAAACTCCACTTATCACCTACAAGCCCAGCCGCTGCACCCAGCGCTACCGAGCCGAGGTAAAATACGGGATTGAAAATACTGGTATGGCTATTCATCTGGGAAATCCTGCTAGCAGTCCAGGCTAGATGATCGTTCTCCTCAGCCGCAGACTGTTGCATTTTCTCTCTGACTTCAGGTTGGCGTGCAGTTAGTGCCTGTCCTTGGTACAGACCCTGCGCGCAGACTTCGCCACAGTGATTGACTCGCATCAATCCGGCCACATGTTTTTGTTCCTGCTCCGACATATCCGATTCAGTTATCTCATCTGCCGGATTATTCCGTTCAGTTATCGCTGGATTGTTAAACAGGGTACGCAGACCAACATCCAGGCCATTTATCAGATCATCGATTACATCAAAATTTCTAGTTGATTTGCTCATAGAATTACCTAGGGCGTGTTGATGTTTCATTACTTCTTATTATACCGAGAGTTGTTTTTTTACCAACACATAACGTCGTAACTCGACAAGGGTGTCAATCTGATTTTTGCACTGGTTTATTCATTTTAATGTATAATCGGGCTGTCAGATAAGGGGTCCAGCATATGAATTTGAAGCTCATCGCAAAATCAGCCAGTCAACTATTCAGCCTGCCTGAGATTTGCATCAAATTACAGGATTTGATCTATGATCCAGAGAGTTCTATGTCGGATATCGCTCAGTTAATTTCTGTCGACCCATCCTTATCTGCACGACTGCTCAAGATTGCCAATAGCTCATTTTATAGTTTCCCCTCTCAAATTGACTCTTTGAGTCGCGCCATTACACTGATTGGTACTGCTGATCTATATAGTCTGGCATTGGCAACGAGCACTCCAGAAACATTTGGTAGTCTGGAAGATAATGAGCACATTGATATGCATCGTTTCTGGCGACAATCTGTTAATACTGGCCTAACTTCTCGCCTACTGGCAGAAGAATTAGGACTCAGGCATACCGAAGTATTCTTCCTCGCCGGCCTATTTCATAATATTGGCAAGTTGGTAATTCTCGAACAGGCTCCTGATAAGTATTTGCAGATAAAAGCACATCCGATAGATGATATGAGCCCATGGGAAATCGAAAGAAGTGTCATAGACTATACCTACGCAGATGTTGGTGACGCACTACTGGCATGCTGGAATATGCCAGAAAACTTGCGCGATATGGTGGCAAATCAACACCGGCCTGACAAAGCAGCCGACGCTAAATTTGCAGCAATCATTCATATCGCTAGCCGAGGTATTTGTCAGAAAGAATATACAAACGACAGCGGCTTTAATTTTATAGCAAGCATTCAGGACGACGCCTGGATGAACACTGGATTAAATACAGATCAACTAGAACAATGCCTGCAGACGGCTGATTCTTGTGTACAGGAAATGATGTCTAACATGAACCTTAATGGGTAAATGTGACAGCTGTTAATCGCTTTTTTCCCTAGCTATCGCTCGGTAAGCAATATCAGTGCGAAAATAGGAGTTATCCCAATTCACTCGACTCACCAGTTCGTAGGCCCTTTTCTGGGCTTCAGTGACACTATCTCCCAAGGCTGTTACACAAAGGACGCGTCCACCAGAGGTAACAACATCGTTTGATGAGAGTGCTGTGCCTGCATGAAATATCTTACACTCATCAGTAATCGTTTCGGGGAAAGCAATAACATCACCCTTGTTATATGACTCTGGGTATCCACCCGCAGCCATAACCACGCCTACTGCGGCACGGTCATCCCAAATCACACTCTGAGTGCTGAGAGTTCCTGCTAATGCTGAAAGGCATAACTCAGAGAGCGGTGTTTTTAAGCGCATCATGACCGGTTGAGTTTCAGGATCACCAAAACGACAGTTATATTCAAGAACCTTGATGTTTTCATCCGCATCAACCATCAGGCCAGCATAAAGGAATCCGGTGTAAGGGTTCCCCTCTTCAGCCATACCGCGAACTGTCGGCTCAATCACCTGTGTCATAGCTCTGTTGAAAACAGTATCCGTCACAACGGGTGCTGGCGAATAAGCTCCCATTCCGCCTGTATTGGGACCCAGATCACCATTATCACGCGCCTTATGATCCTGAGAGGTCGCTAACGGCAAGATATGTTTACCATCTACCATCACGATAAAGCTAGCTTCTTCACCCTGTAGGAATTCTTCTATGACAACTCGATGACCCGCTTCGCCAAAACGGTTGCCAGCGAGCATGTCATCAATCGCCGCGTCTGCCTCAGTCAAAGAGGCCGCAATGATGACACCTTTGCCCGCCGCTAATCCATCAGCTTTAATGACAATTGGTAGTGGTTGCGTACGAACGTATGCTTTAGCAGGTTCAATTTCTGTGAAGTTTTGATATTCAGCAGTTGGAATATTATGGCGTGCCAGGAAGTCCTTGGTGAATGCCTTTGACCCTTCTAGTTGAGAAGCACCTTGTGAAGGCCCAAAGCATGCCAGACCCGCCTGTTGGAAACGGTCGACAAGACCATCAACGAGTGGCGCCTCGGGCCCAACAACCGTTAGTTCGATAGCGTGTTCCTTTGCAAAACTGAGTAGTGCATCATAATCGTCAGCCTTAATTGCCACATTCTCCAATTTAGGCTCTTGAGCTGTGCCGGCATTGCCTGGTGCTACATACACGATGTCGACTTGGCTGGATTGTGCTAATTGCCAAGCCAGTGCATGCTCTCGCCCACCGCTTCCTATGACTAATACCTGCATTCTGATCTCCTGAACTTTATCAAATCAATTAGTGTTTGAAATGGCGCATCCCTGTGAACACCATGGCTAGCCCATGTTCATCTGCGGCGGCGATGACTTCATCATCTCGCATTGAGCCACCCGGTTGAATGACTGCGGCGATGCCTGCCTCTGCCGCGGCATCGATGCCATCTCTGAATGGGAAAAATGCATCCGATGCCATCACAGAGCCAGGAACTTCGAGCCCCTCATCGGCTGCTTTAATACCGGCAATCTTAGCTGAATAGACGCGGCTCATTTGGCCCGCACCTACACCGATCGTCCTACCGTCTTTAGCATAGACGATCGCATTTGACTTCACTGCCTTGGCAACCTTCCAGCAGAATAATAGGTCTTCCAACTGCTGCTCCGTTGGTTGAACCTTTGAGACTACCTGTATGTCCTGAAGACCGATTTCACCCAGATCACGATTCTGAATTAGAAGACCACCAGTTACTCGCTTATAATCGAGACTGGCAATTGGCTTGTCCCAGGCACCTGACTCAAGACAACGTACATTTTTCTTCTGAGCCAGAATTTGTTTTGCCTCTTCTGAAATTTCAGGAGCAATAATGACTTCGACGAATTGTCGCTCTATGATTGCTGCAGCAGTTGCTGCATCTAGTGTACGGTTGAACGCGATGATGCCACCAAAAGCCGATGTGGGATCGGTTTGAAATGCCAAATCGTAGGCTGTGAGAATATTATCACTAATCGCCACCCCACATGGATTAGCATGCTTAACGATGACGCAGGCCGGCTCCTCGAAACTCTTAACACATTCTAAAGCGGCATCCGTATCAGCGATATTATTGAACGAGAGCTCTTTACCCTGAATTTGAGTCGCCGTAGATACGCTTGCTTCTGTTGCCGTTTTTTCGCGGTAAAATGCAGCCTGTTGGTGCGGATTCTCACCATAGCGCATATCCTGAACTTTATCGAACTGAAGGCTATAGGTGGCGCTGAAGTCACTGGGTTGTGATTCCTGTTGGCTGATCTTCTGTCCCAGGTAATTCGCAATCAGACCATCATAACGCCCCGTATGGGCATAGACCTTAGCAGCTAATTCAAAGCGTAGTTGATGGGTTGTTCCTCCGACGGAATCCATCGCATGCATGACACGACTATAATCATTGCTATCTACTATGACAGTCACGGCCGCGTGATTCTTAGCACCCGCGCGTAACATCGCCGGACCACCGATGTCGATGTTTTCAATCGCTGTCGCTAAATCGCAATCCGGTTGAGCAATCGTTGCCTCAAAAGGATAAAGATTAACAACCAGCATATCGATCGCAGCGATACCATGTTGCGCCATAATCTCATCATCAATTCCCTGACGTCCCAGGAGGCCACCATGGATGCGAGGATGTAGAGTCTTAATTCGACCGTCCATCATTTCTGGAAAACCCGTGAAACTAGATACGCCAGTAACGGCGATCCCATTCTCCTGCAAGAGTTTCGCAGTTCCACCTGTTGAGAGAATCTCCACTCCCTGCTGAGCAAGAAACGAAGCAAATTCGACGATTCCGGTTTTGTCTGACACACTGATGAGTGCGCGTTTAATTGATTTAGTCTCTGTCATTTTATTGCCCACTTACAGCATGCCATATTTCTTTAATTTCTTCCGTAGAGTACCGCGGTTTAAACCGGTGATTTGCGAAGCTTTTGTCTGATTGCCATTCGTATGATTCATGACGGCTTCCATTAGTGGTGCTTCGACTTCACTCAGCACCATTTCATACAGATCGACAACATCCTGGCCATCGAGTTGCTGAAAATAGTTTTGCATTGCTTGGGCCACACATTCCCGTAGACATTGAGGTTGCTCATTGTTGATCTTTTGTGTGTCGTTTTCTCTGACTTGTAAGGAAACGCTCATTATAGTTAATCCATCCGATGTTTATTGATTAACTCGCCCTAGGTAGGGCGAATTGTGAAAGTAATTTTACTAATGCTTGTCTCTGCTCAGATGCAGTCTGTAAGCTGAATATTTTCTTCCTCTGGTCATTCAACTGCATTCTTTCGAGATACCATCCTATGTGTTTGCGTGCAATGCGAACCCCTTGAAAGTCGCCATAATGATGATGAATCGCTTCAATATGCGAGATAATCGTGCTGTTCACATGATCCTGGCTGACAGTAGGAGTCACCACACCAGTGAGTCCTCCTTTAATCTGATTAAATATCCACGGATTACCATAGGCTGCCCTACCAATCATCAGACCATCGGCATTGGTAAATTCTAATACCTGATTTGCTTTGTAAGCCGTGGTAATGTCGCCATTTGCGATCACCGGGATATTGACCGCCTCTTTGACCCGTCGAATGGTTTCGTACTCTGCATCACCTTTGAATCGGTCGGCACGCGTTCGCCCATGGATGGTGATGCATTGGACGCCTGCTTGTTGCGCTATGCTGGCGATTTCCAGAGCATTTCTGTTGTCTCTATCCGTCCCTGTGCGAATTTTTACTGTGACGGGTTTATCTATCGTTGCAACTGTTTGTGTCAGGATAGCTGCTACCAGACCAGGGTCTGCTAAAAGCGCCGAGCCAGCGGCTTTTTTACAGACTTTCTTGGCGGGACAGCCCATATTGATATCTATCGCATCGGCACCCTGCGCGACATTATACTCTGCACCAGAAGCAATGATGTCAGGATCGGTACCCACGATCTGAACCCACTTGAATGCCTCGTTTGCTGAATGTTTCAATCGTTGTTTAGATTTACTGGAATCTCGCAAGTCTGAACGAGCGGCTACCATTTCGTGAACAGCAAGATCGGCACCATTCTGGAGGCATGCTTCACGGAAAGGAGCATCCGAAACACCTGCCATTGGCGCAAGTATAATCGGCTTTTCCTGACTGTAAGTACCAAGTTGCATGTTGTTTTCGGCTATTTGAAGCTGGTGAAAAAATGAACAGCGTTAAGGCGACGCATCATACCTGTTTAGATCAGGTAGTGGAAGTAGAATCTAACGTTTTTTTACAGCAAACGAAATACGTAGCCAACCACTTCTTCAGTATCGATATCAACTGCGAACTCTATATGAACAGGAACGCCTGGAGTCATAGCTTTGTTATGCATGTCTTTACGGAGATATTCAGTGGGTAATTCGACGCGTGTTGCTAGACGATTACCATCCAAATCGAAAAAATCAATTTCAATTCTGGGATATGGTTGTGGAAAACTGGCTCGATTAAGCAGAATCATATTCACCTTAACTGCCTTATCCTGAACCGTCACTTCTCGCGACATCAACTCAATCTTTTCGACATCACGTTGCGTTGGTATACCACAATCAATATATTGGCAAATCTCGTCAACATAGGGGCGCCATTTAGGATCTGCTGCCAATTCGAAACGCTTGAACCAGAATATTGTCGCAAGTATTGCTACCAGAATGATAAGCGAGCCAATAAACCACAACAGTTGTTTAATCCAGTCTCTGGAACTCGACGGCGTTGCTACTACCTGATCAACAGTCTTATCACGTTCATGATCAGATTCGCGTAGATCCAAATTCTCTAACGAAGAGGCAAATTGTTCTGCTTCTGACAATGGTGCCTGATAAGAGGCTTCGTGTGATTCCTGATAATCTGCTTCTGACTGTATGGTCACGTTTACGCCATCAGTATCTTCAAATAACTCAATTTCATCTGAGTCTGGTTCACTGTTTGGCGTTAGCGCATTATCTTCAGAATCATCGCTGTAAGAATCACTGCTCAATTGTGCGTGACTAGTGGCACGAATTTGCGCGTCATCATCGAAATGCTGATGTATCTGTTGACCATCAACTAATAATACAGGAACGATGACGTCTTCTTGAGTCTCTTCTTCTTGAGTCTCTTCTTCTTGAGTCTCTTCTTCTTGAGTCTCTTCTTCTTGAGTCTCTTCTTCTTGAGTCTCTTCTTCTTGAGTCTCTTCTTCTTGAGTCTCTTCTTCTTGAGTCTCTTCTTCTTGAGTCTCTTCTTCTTGAGTCTCTTCTTCTTGAGTCTCTTCTTCTTGAGTCTCTTCCTCTTGAGTCTCTTCCTCTTGAGTTTCTACCTCTTGGGTTTCTTCCTCAATTTCATCAGTGTCTACCGATTCATTATCGGATTTGAAAGCAATTTCGAAATGCAGGTCAGTCGTTTCTTCCGACTGGGGTTTCGTCGATTCTGCTTCAGTACGGATATTTTCTTCTACTGGTAGGTATTTCTGGTAATTAGGCTCATTCGCTTTTGACTCACTAGCCGCAGAAGGCTCTTGCCCCGCAGAAGGCTCTGGATCTCGGGCGACGAAAATTTCCTTGCAATTTCCACATCTGACTCGCCCCTGGGCAACCGACAATTGCTCCTCGGTTACAAGAAAGGCCGTATCACAGTGAGGACATCGCGTATATTCAGTCATTACTTTTTAATACCAGTTAGAAGTACCCAATCTTCAAGGACTACATCATCATCAAAATCTACCCAGTGCTCATAAACCGCCTTAACACTTTCAGACTGTGATTTTAAGATACCCGACATCGCAAGCCAACCACCAGGGCGAATATGTTGCACAATTTGCGGTGCTAGTTCTCGTAATGTTTCAGCGAGAATATTTGCGACAACGCCATCGCTTTCACTTGTATCAAATTCAGAGCTATGAAGTACAGAAAATTGTGTCTCGGTGATGTCATTCCGTTCTGCGTTTTCTCGACTTGCTAACAATGCCTGGGGATCATGGTCCGTACCAATCGCGAGCTTGGCCCCCAATTTGACTGCTGCAATAGCGAGAATCCCTGAGCCACAACCAAAATCTATGATTGTTTCATTTCCCTGTATTCTTTGCTCCAGGAATGTCAGACATAGCGCAGTCGTCGGATGAGTACCAGAACCAAATGCCAAACCTGGATCGAGCATGATGTTAACGGCACCTTCATCCGGAGGTGTATGCGTCGTTGGACATACCCATAGATTGCTGCCGAATTGCATCGGCTTGTAATCATCCATCCAGGCTCTTACCCAGTCACGATCCTCTAGGTTTTCCCACTGACTATCAGCGACACTGCGCCAGACAGGCAGATTGCTCAGACTAGCTTCAAGCTGCAAGCGATCAATATCTGCTTCAAACAATGCGACCAGAATCAATTCGTCCCAGAGTCGGATTTCGCCTGGATCGGGTTCCAGAATAGGCCTGTCTACAGCATCCAAATAGGTAATGGAAACTGCACCATGACTTAATAGCAATGCCTCTAATGGTTCCGAGGCATCGCCGTTGATCTTCAGTCGCCACTGAATCCAACTCATATTGGTTTAATCTTGTGTTCGGTTGGCTAACTTTTTCTCGAGATAGTGGATATTGGTGCCACCTCGATGGAAGTTTTCATCAGCTATTATGTCCCGTTGTAGCGGGATGTTCGTTTTAATACCGTCGATCACAATCTCATCCAGAGCCATCTGCATTCTGGCAATCGCTACATCACGATTCTCACCATAGGTGATCAGTTTGCCAATCATAGAATCATAATAGGGCGGGACTTTATAACCATTATATATGTGTGAGTCTAGTCTGACGCCAGGTCCACCCGGGGCATGGTAACGACTAATCGCTCCCGGAGATGGAATGAACGTTTCAGGATCTTCCGCATTGATTCGACACTCAATGGCATGGCCACGTAACTCGATATCGCTCTGCTTAAAAGAAAGCGGCTGACCCTCAGCAATCCGCAACTGCTCCTTGATTATATCGACACCAGAAATTAACTCTGATACCGGGTGCTCAACCTGAACCCTGGTATTCATCTCAATGAAGTAAAACTCGCCTTTCTCATAAAGAAACTCGAAAGTTCCAGCACCACGATAGCCAATTTCCTGACATGCGCGAACACATCGCTCACCAATATTTTTACGCAGTTCTTGAGTAATACCTGGGGCCGGCGCTTCCTCAACAACTTTCTGATGGCGCCTTTGCATGGAACAATCACGCTCACCGAGATGTATCGCATTGCCATGCGTATCGCTGAGTACCTGAATTTCAATATGGCGTGGATTCTCCAGGAATTTCTCCATATATACCACGTCATTATTAAAAGCCGCGCGTGCTTCTGCTTTGGTTAGCTCAATCGATTTAAGAAGTTTACTCTCTTCATAGACCACTCGCATACCACGACCGCCGCCACCGCCCGATGCCTTTATGATAACCGGGTAGGCGATGCGCTTGGCTATCGCCAGGTTCTCTTTATCATTATTACCTAATGGGCCGTCTGACCCTGGAACGCATGGCACACCAGCCTTTTTCATCGCATGAATGGCGGAGACTTTATCACCCATGAGGTTGATGGTTTCGGCACGGGGGCCGATGAATATAAAGCCGCTCTTCTCGACCATTTCAGAAAAGTCTGCGCTTTCTGCTAAGAATCCATAGCCTGGGTGAATCGCGACTGAATCAGTAATTTCAGCAGCTGAAATCAGCGCTGGAATGTTTAGATAACTTTCCATTGCTGACGGTGGCCCGATACATATCGATTCATCTGCTAGCCTGACGTGCATCAAATTCTCATCCGCAGTTGAGTGCACGGCAACCGTTTTGATTCCGAGCTCATGACAGGCGCGTAATATGCGCAGCGCAATCTCACCCCGATTAGCAATTAGTACCTTGTCTAACATGACAGTCTCCTAATTATTCTATAACGAACAGGGGTTCATCAAACTCGACAGGGGCTGCATCATCAACCAGAATCGCCTTAACAATGCCCGCCTTATCAGCTTCGATTTGATTCATCATCTTCATTGCCTCAACAATACACAGCGTGTCGCCAACCGCAACAGAATCACCCACTTCAACAAAATTATTGGCACCGGGTGATGGCGCTCGATAGAAGGTACCAACCATGGGTGAATTAACTGTGTGGCCAACGGGTGCTACAGGCTCGGCGGCAGGCGTTGGACTTTCAGCGGTTGGTGCTGCGACTGGCGCTGGTGCTGGCACAGGTGCCAGTACAGGTGCCGCGGCCGCAGCGAGTGATGATGATCGGCTGATGCGAACTGACTCTTCGCCCTCTTTGATTTCGATTTCAGCAATGCCTGATTCTTCTAACAGCTCGATCAGTTTTTTTACTTTTCTAATATCCATAATAAACCCCTGATTAATGGTTTAAGCGCCGTACTATCGAGGTCGCCGCTTCGAGATATCCATCTGGACCAGACCCACTGATAACCTCAACTGCCACATCAGAAAAATAGGAATAATGTCTGAATGGTTCGCGCGATTTTGGGTCACTGAGATGGACTTCAATGAATGGTATACTTACTGCCAGCAAGGCATCACGAATTGACACACTGGTATGTGTGTAGCCTGCAGGGTTGATGATTATATAAGCAACCCCCTGCTCCATCGCCAGGTGAATACGATCGATGATAGCACCTTCATGATTGGACTGATAACAATCCAGTTGATGTCCCGAAGTCTCGACAAGATTAGCGACTTGCGCCTCAATATTCTCGAGACTTAAGTTACCGTATATGGATGTCTCACGAATACCGAGTAGATTTAGATTAGGACCATTGATTAGTAATATTGTAGCCATTATGCGCCTAACTTCGGGGAAATCAGCTGTTACTTGCTGACAACTTAATAGTCGCGCAATTCTGACATCTGAAATACCTATTGTCCAGAACATTTACATTTTAACAGCAGTTTCTCGGAATTTAGCCGAACTTAAGTCACTTTTACCCTCTTTTTGTCACCGCGAATCACAATATCATGTCTGAGTATGTTATTGTCATCCTACCTATACCACATGATGCATATCACAGATGAAACTCACGCTACACCCATATACACATGATTATTTCGATGCATGCGTAGCTCTGTTTAAATCAAATCAGGGGAAATACTTTACCTCTGAAGAAGAAACAGACTACCGTAACTTCTTATCTAATCTAACTGATCGTGACACCTACTATGTTATCCATACCGGCAGTCGCGTGGTCGCCGCTGGTGGATTTGCCGATGAAGGGGATTACGTGGTGTTATCATGGGGCATGGTCGCAAATGATTTACACAACAATGGCATCGGAGACTTCCTAACCGCGAACCGAATCGAAAGAGCCCGACAGATATTCCCGAATAAGGAATTACGCATTGAAACATCACAACATACCGCAGATTTTTATGCCCGATATGGTTTTAACGTGAAGTCTATAACAGCGGATGGCTTCGGTAGAGGAATCGATAAGGTCGTGATGATACAGGAACCAGGGCAATCAAAATACCTACACGATAATGATAGATTTCAGACCAATCTGATACTGGAAGGCGACAACCTTCTCCTTCGCCCGATGCAGGAAGATGACTTCAAAACCCTATTCGCAGTCGCTTCGGATCCACAAATATGGACCTTACACCCAGCGAATGACCGCTACAAGGAATCTGTTTTTAAAGAGTATTTTGCCTCTGGAATTATATCAGGAATGGCATTCATCATCGAAGAGAAAACAACCAAAACAGTCATTGGCTCATCGCGTTATCATGCACCAAACTATGCCGCTAGCTCAATAGAAATCGGTTGGACCTTCCTCGCCCGACGCTGCTGGGGTGGACCAATAAATGCAGAATTAAAACACTTGATGATAAGGCACGCATTCGATACCTTTGCGAAGGTACATTTCTGCATTGGTGCAGACAATCATCGCTCAATAACTGCGGTTAAGAAATTGGGCGCTTACCATCAGCCAGATATTATCGATGCGGACAGGGCTAGCTCAGTCATCTATGAGCTAACGAAAGACACCTATGTCGGTCTGGCAAATTATGGTAAGCAACGGCGATCATCACAAACAGGGGAAATTCAATGACTTCAGTTTACTTAATCGTTTTATACACCCAGCAGTTAGAGGCTAATCAATCCTTCTATGAAGCATTAGGCGTTAAATTCGAAGCCGGTCAAAATGGCGAGGGTCCAGTTCATCTGTCTGGCAAATTAGGTGATACAGTATTCGAACTTTATCCTTGTAATGATCCAGAGCAAGTGACCCAACTCAGACTAGGGCTGATGGCAGATGAACAGGCACAGCTTTCTGAGTCCGACAAACAACAACTCAATGCCATCGCTGATACTGTTCACCCGTTCGATAACGGTCAAACCTATCTAGTCATGACTGACCCAGATGGCCGCTCAGTAGAATTTTTATATTAAAGGAGATATTCATGATTAAAAGTACGACTTCGACTCTCGATGGCCACCAGATAAAGCATTACATGGGTATCGTGGTAGGTGAGGCAATTCTAGGCGCTAACATTTTCAAAGATCTATTTAGTGCCATTAGTGATATAGTCGGCGGCAGATCGGGTGCCTATGAGGCTGAAATGGGTCGCGCTCGTCAGGTAGCTTTCGAAGAGATGGAGGCAAGCGCAAAACAAATGGGAGCTGATGCGATCGTCGGTATCGATATTGACTATGAAGTCATTGGTAAGAATGGCAGTATGTTGATGGTCTCAGTCAGTGGAACTGCCGTCAGACTAGTCTAATCAGTTAATGCATTTTGGCCAAGGTCATTGCTAATCGTCTGGCTGATTCATTATACTCCCATTTACATTAAAGGAGACCCCGCATGAGTGTAGAACAAACACAACAAAACTCAGGAGATAACCGCTTCTTAGAGGCAGTTGAACGAATTGGCAACAAACTGCCCGACCCCGCCATTCTTTTTGTGGCATTACTGTTTATCGTCTGGATACTTTCTTGGTTCTTATCGTACTTTACCTACGATGTAATTGACCCCAAAACCGGTGCACCACTGGTCATTAATAACCTGCTCACCGGCGCCCAATTCACTGGCTTCCTGTCCGACGTCGTCACCAACTTCAGTCACTTTCATCCTGTTGGCGTAGTACTGGTTGCGATGCTGGGTATTGGTGTTGCAGAGCATACGGGATTTATCAACGCCGGACTAAAGGCGCTGTTGAGTGTCACAGCAAAATGGTTATTGACCCCAATGGTAATTTTAGTAGGTATCGTCAGCCACTCAGCAGTCGATGCCGGATATGTACTGGTAATTCCACTGGGCGGCGTTATATTCTACACGGCAGGTAGACATCCCCTGGCGGGTATCGCAGCGGCCTTCGCCGGTGTGTCTGGGGGCTTCTCAGCGAACTTCGTACCATCCTCTTTGGACCCTATGCTAGCCGGTCTCACACAAACCGGTACCGATATACTCGACGCGTCACTAATCATCAATCCGCTCAATAATTATATATTTACCACAGCATCCTCCGTGGTGATAATTGCTCTCGGCTGGTATATAACGGATAAAATAATCGAGCCAAGACTTGCCAAAACACCTATCGATGGCGATGAGGAAGATTTGCCCAAGATGGAAACGCTTGGTGACAGTGAGCGAAGAGGTCTAAGAGCATCGGGCCTCGCATTCTTGATATTCGTTGTCCTACTGGTTGTAACAGCAATACCTGAAGGATCCGCCTGGCGAGCTCCTGATGGTGCGCTAGGTACCGGCGACGCACCGATGATGAAGTCCATTGTCGCGCTGATCTTTCTGATGTTCCTGATACCCGGTCTTGTGTACGGTATTTTCGCAGGTACCGTTAAAAGCTCTAAGGACATGATCGAAGGCATGACAAAGGCGATGCATCAAATGGCATACTACCTGGTAATCATGTTCTTTATCGCTCAGTTCGTCTATGCATTCGGTAAATCAAATCTGGGTGTTCTATTAGCTTTGGAAGGAGCCTCATTACTCAAATCCATGGCCATGCCATCCTATTTCACGATCGTAGGCATTATATTGCTGACCGGATTTATTAATCTATTTGTCGGTTCGGCGAGTGGAAAATGGGGACTTCTCGCGCCCATATTCGTACCGATGCTTATGGAATTGGGAATCTCTCCAGATCTGACTCAGGCGGCCTACCGAATTGGCGACTCGAGTACTAACATCATCACCCCACTGATGCCCTATTTCCCACTGGTCGTGGTGTATTGTCAGCGCTATGTCAAGGATACAGGCATCGGCACTCTGACCGCATTGATGCTACCTTACTCGATAACCTTTATTATCGTCTGGTCAATATTCTTAGTAGCCTATTGGCTATTAGGCTTACCACTCGGATTTGGTGCATCCTATAGCTACCCAGCACCCTGATAATGACACACTAGAAATAAAAAGGGCTGATAAATATCAGCCCTTTTTTATTTGCTGAAGGATTAATTATCTAAAAGCGGACTGTAATCGTTGCAAGAAGACGTCTGCTTCCTCGTACCCGGTCGCCCGGAGTTTCGTCAGCTCCTTGCCTTCCTTGTCAAATAGCAGGATTGTTGGCAAGCCGAGTACCTGGTATGCCGCCATAATTGCAGTATCATCAGAGTTATTCTCTGTCACATCAGCCTGCAGTAGGAGTACATTCTTATCCTGTAAAAAGCGCTGAACATCACGATCCTTAAAGGTGTAATCTTCAAACTCATAGCAGGCAACACACCATTCGGCGAAGAAGTCCAACATCACTGGTCGCCCGGTTGCTGCAGCCGTCTGCAACAAGATGTCGAGTTCTCTTTTAGTCTTAAATTTCTTAAACTCAAGATGTTGTTCACTGAGGTTAGATTCACTCAACAAACCATCTAATGGATTGTCGAGGCGGCTATTACCCAAGAATGCCCCTGTCATATATACCAGTCCCAGCGCAAATACTCCCAGCGCAAATATACGGCCAACATTTTGTATTACTCCAGACGCAGACCGAAATGCACCAAAGTACCAGGCAGCGTGGACGAGTAAAATTGACCATAGACCCAGATAGATGAAACCGGGCTGCAAGTGACTCGTAATGTATAGGGCCAGGCCAAGCAGCATGTAACCGAAAAATGCCTTAACTTTATCCATCCAAACACCGGCTTTAGGTAGCCATTTACCACCACCCATGCCGATCAGGATAAGGGGTAATCCCATACCAAGTCCCAGCAGGAACAACGCAAAGCCACCGGTCATTACATCACCCTTCTGCGCAATTAACAGTAGTGCAGCAGCCAGTGGTGCTGACGTACAGGGAGATACCACGAGTGTCGCGAGTACCCCCATGATAATGACAGAAATGTATTCACCACCTTGCTGTTTTGAATTAAGGGACTGCAGCCGATCTTGTAGTGACTGTGGTAGTTGTAATTCATACATGCCAAACATGGATAATGACAACACGATGAACAAACCCGCGACAAAAAACAGAACGACGGGGGCCTGTAAATAACCGCTCAGTGCCCCACCAGCCTGCGCCACAGCGATACCGAATAACGCATAGGTCGTCGCCATCGCCAATACATAGGTTGCGGACAACTTGAATGCCTTAAAGGTGGTGACGTCTTTCCCCTGGCCGGCAATAATGCTCGATAGTATGGGAATCATCGGCAACACACAGGGTGTGAAGGTTAATAATAGGCCCGCACCAAAAAATACTAACGCGATCCATAACAGGTCACCCTCAGATAAAATTTCGGCCAGTAGCTCTCGCTCACCGGCAAACTCAACTGTATCGGTATCAGATGATGGCAAGGTAGTTGTTGATGTCGATTTGCGAAGGGAGCCCTTAACGAATTCACCAACTTGCACATAGCCGGTTTCTGTCGAGGCAAATGGCTGTGCTTGAGTATCGCGTCGAAAGGTCACTTCTTTTGTTTCAGGTACGTAGCAGAGACCAGCATCTGCACAGCCTTGATACTTGAAAGTAATCGTCAGCTCATCAGTCATCTCGGTGAGTAATAAACCGACTTCCAAATGCTTGTAATAGACCTCGACGAGGCCGAAGTAAGGATCATCTTTCTCCATACCAGACGGGACAAATTGATCAGTCAATACAGCGCCATCCACCTTAAATGCCAATTGATGGTTATAAAGGTAATAGCCGGGTGCAATATTCCAGCGCAGCGCAACCTCATCGCCGATTACATCGGCCGATAACTGAAACGCATCGTCCACATCGAGAAACTCCTGCTTCTCGATATTACTGAGAACAGTTTCCAAATCATTGGTTTTTTCTTCGGCTAAAGCGCTTAGCAGTGACAAACTGAGCCATGCCGTTAAAATGTATTTAATGTACTTCAACTTTTGTAGTCTCCAAAACCCACGCCAGATAATCTACGTTGCCATCAGAAATTGGAACAGTAATAATTTCTGGCACATCATTCGAGTGTTTGTCGATGATATATTTCTTGATCGCTTCCCGGTTCTGTATTGATGACTTGATGTGCAGTTGACACTCAGAAGTATCGACAATCTCACCCTGCCAGCGATAGATAGAACCAATATTTGCAATTATATTCACACAGGCAGCCAATCCGACTTCAACCAGGCCACGTGCAATATCCCGTGCCTCATCACGATTAGTGCAATTACACAATGTCATATCGATGACTGGCCCGGTCTCTTGAGCTTCTGTCACCCTCTGTTCTACTACTGCTTCATCAGACTCATTGATCATGCTTCTCATGCGGCCGATAAGCGCCTCGAGTCGCTCTTTGTCTATGCCTTGCTCTACTTTTCCGAAGCCAAGGCAGTCCTCTATATCGAGCAAATTTAGAGTCAAATCTGCGAGGTGTTCTCTTCGACTATAGGATTTCACCGAATGTAGCTGTAGCATAATTGCTTTCTTTCTATCGTGTGGCAGGCCATCAGCGATCACTGATTCCAGTAAATCGATTAGTGTATCAATGTCGGGTTGTACTGTTTCCATAGGTCTTTTTCGCAAAAAAAAGACCATTTTAGCAGATACCTTCCTGAACACCTGCATTCATTAGAGTAATACTCAGTTATGGTTGAAGCCAGTCTGAATCATCCCCACAATATAGAGTGTCTCCAACGGCATGATGTTACAAATGCGACTTTTTTTTATTGCTCTACTTCTCATTCCTGCAATTGAGATTGGCTTGTTCATTGAAGCAGGATCACGTATCGGCACGTTGAATACGCTGTTGTTGATCATAGCAACGGCTATAATTGGATTAGCACTGATACGACAACAGGGCCTGCAGACCTTATTTCGTGCCAGAGACAAAATGGAACGCGGCGAGCCCCCAGCCTATGAAATGATCGAGGGGATGTGTTACGCCATTGCAGGGATTCTATTACTAACTCCAGGATTCTTTACTGACAGCATTGGCTTCCTACTCCTTTTCCCTGTACTTAGACGAGTGCTAATTAGCAGGATCACGAAGATTAGCAAAATACATCCGACTCCACCGCCTGCACCAACGTCACAAAGAACGATTGAAGGGGAATATAAGCATCGTGATAATAGTGATTAAGTTACTGAATTTGTTGCTGATTTCATAGCAATAGACAAATAACCCTAAAAATTCTGGGAAAAAAGTGTAACAACACTTGAGAGCACCTTCAGAATCCCCATATATACGAGAACTTAAGCACTGGAACGTAGAAATCTGGTGCTTTATCTATCAACAACATGAATCAGGAGAGGATCAAATGAGCTTACGCCCATTACATGATCGCGTTATCGTCCGCAGAATGGAAGAAGAACGCACTTCAGCTGGTGGTATTGTCATTCCTGACAGCGCCACAGAAAAACCAAGCAAAGGTGAAGTTATTGCCACCGGTAACGGCAAAATCTTAGACAACGGCGAAACACGACCACTCGATGTCAATGTCGGTGATAAGGTGCTTTTCGGCAAGTACTCCGGCAACGAAGTTAAAGTCGATGGTGAAGAGCTGCTTGTCATGCGTGAAGAAGACATCATGGCTGTAATCGAATAACAGCTGCCATTCACAATCCCTGAATTGAACAAATAAACAAAGAGGAATTATTCCCATGTCTGCAAAAGAAGTATTATTCGGTGATGACGCCAGAAGTCGGATGATCAAAGGCGTTAATACGCTAGCCAATGCTGTGAAAGTGACGCTCGGTCCCAAAGGCCGGAATGCAGTGCTCGATAAAAGTTTCGGCGCTCCGACAATCACCAAAGACGGCGTGTCTGTCGCTAAAGAAATCGAACTGGAAGATAAGTTCGAAAATATGGGTGCCCAGATGGTTAAAGAAGTCGCTTCGCAGACTTCAGATATCGCCGGTGACGGTACTACTACAGCGACTGTGTTAGCCCAGTCAATCCTAATCGAAGGCTTAAAGTCGGTTGCCGCGGGTATGAATCCAATGGATTTAAAGCGCGGAATCGATAAAGCCGTAACTGCAGCTGTTGCTGCAATCTCTGATTTATCCAAGCCTTGTGAAGATGACAAAGCAATCGCACAGGTCGGAAGCATTTCAGCAAACTCAGACACGAGTGTCGGTGAAATCATTGCTGAAGCCATGAGTAAAGTGGGTAAAGAAGGTGTAATCACTGTTGAAGAGGGCAACGCCCTGGACAACGAGTTGGACGTTGTAGAAGGCATGGAATTTGATCGTGGTTATCTGTCTCCATACTTCATTAACAATCAGGACAACATGTCCGCTGATCTAGATGCCCCGATGATCTTGTTGGTTGACAAGAAGATCTCAAATATTCGTGAACTCCTACCAACACTGGAAGGCGTAGCGAAAGCAGGAAAAAGCCTGTTGATCATTGCTGAAGATGTCGAAGGCGAAGCACTAGCTACTCTGGTAGTTAACAACATGCGTGGTATCGTTAAAGTAACTGCTGTAAAAGCGCCTGGTTTCGGTGACCGCAGAAAAGCCATGTTGGAAGACATTGCTATTTTGACGGGTGCCACTGTTATTTCAGAAGAAGTTGGTCTGTCATTGGAAGCAGCGACTCTGGATGATCTCGGTTCTGCGAAGCGAGTGACAGTAACCAAAGAGAATACAACGATCGTTGATGGTGCTGGCTCCAATGAAGATATCGAAGGTCGAGTTAAGCAAATTCGCGCACAAATCGAAGAGACTTCTTCTGATTACGACCGAGAAAAACTGCAAGAACGTGTCGCCAAGCTAGCTGGTGGCGTTGCCGTTATTAAGGTGGGCGCAGCGACTGAGTTAGAAATGAAAGAGAAGAAGGCTCGCGTAGAAGATGCGCTGCATTCGACTCGTGCTGCAGTCGAGGAAGGCGTGGTTCCTGGCGGTGGTGTTGCGCTAGTAAGAGCAATTAAAGCGGTCGCTGATGTAAAGGGTGATAACCACGACCAGCAAGCAGGTATCGATATGACTCTGCGAGCTATCGAAGGCCCACTACGCCAGATCGTGACTAATGCGGGTGAAGAG
This sequence comes from Enterobacterales bacterium, assembly GCA_965250035.1. GTDB lineage: Bacteria > Pseudomonadota > Gammaproteobacteria > Enterobacterales > CAXRAF01. The sequence continues at coordinate 2,513,900 of OZ252282.1, forward strand.
GCTTCAGTCGTAGTAGACAAGGTCAAGTCCGGTGAAGGTAACTTTGGTTATAACGCGGCTACAGGTGAGTACGGAGACATGATTGAGATGGGTATTCTTGATCCAACTAAAGTGACTCGTACAGCACTACAACATGCCGCGTCAGTTGCCGGCATGATGATCACCACTGAGTGCATGATTGCCGATATCCCTGAAGATAATGCAGCACCTGCTATGCCTGATATGGGCGGCATGGGCGGCATGGGTGGTATGATGTAATCATAGCCTCGCATAAGAGCAAAAAGAAAGGGACCCTCGGGTCCCTTTTTAATTGTTCACATTAACCTTCAACGCACTTATTTTATATTGACCGTATCAGGCGTATTTATCCTTTAACGCCTGCTCGACACAGGGCACCACAAACTCACTTACATCACCATCCAGACGGGCAATTTCACGCACCAAGCTGGATGATATAAATGAGTATTGTTCTGAGGGAGTTAAAAATAAGCTTTCCAGATCGGGTTTCAGGCGACGGTTCATATTGGCGAGCTGGAATTCATATTCAAAGTCTGACACCGCACGCAGTCCACGCAACAGCCCTTTTGCGCCGATCGAGGTGGCATAATCTACTACCAACCCATGAAATCCCGTTACCTCAATGCCGTCAATTCCAGCGAGTGCCTCACAGCAAAGATTGATTCTTTCCTCATAACTAAACAGGGTATTCTTTCCTGTATCACCTGCTACGGCGACCACGACCTTACCAAACAACTGACTCGCTCGCTGCACGAGATCTTTATGACCAAGGGTAATCGGATCGAATGTTCCAGGATAAATAATTACGTTTGCCATGATTCATTTTCAGTCTAATTTGTCACCATACTAAACCATCTCTTTTGAACGTCAAAGCATTTAATTCTTTTTAAACTCAAGGTATTATCATGATTGCGCAGTAAGGAAATACAAACTATGACGATCAATAAGCGTCGATCGCCCCGGATCCCGATGAAACTCGAAGTAGAATTCGTTCATGAAGATGTCGGGCAACATTATCTGGTTACCAAAGATATTAGCGAGACAGGGATCTTCATCAATATCCCACCAGAGCAGCAACCGGCGGTCGGCACGATCGCTGATGTCAGATTGAAAGATAATTTTGCAGACGGTGAAGAGCCTCAGCAGCTAAAAATGCGCGTCGTACGACAAACTGAAAAAGGCATCGGTCTGGAATTTGTCAACGACGAGGAATCAGCCTAGACTGTTCAGTATCCTGTCACAGTTCCTGCGGATTAACGCATATATTGATAACTGTGGATTAACTCCCAACGAGGTTGGCATGAGTGAACCATCCATGACCCAAATATTCTCCATCAGGTGAATCTTGCCTTCACTGTTTGTCACGCCACGCCTCGGGTCATTACTCATGCCACATCCACCCATGACATGTGCACTAAATAGATTCAATTGGTGCTCCCTGAAATCCAAAGCATTTAACTGACCAAGAGCATCCTGGTGGCTTGAAGCCATTGTTGCTTGTAGGTGCATTGGCATAACCTGAGTGGCTCCTGCGGCAAACTGTATTTCCGCCATAGTTGCCAGGCTATGTTTTGCAGTGTTGAGCAATAACTCTGTGACAGGGTAGTCCAATAATTCACGCTGATTACTATCCAACACAACCGCACCGCCTTGATCATCTGGACTAAAACCATCTCGAATCAATGCGATCATCACATGTATGTGATTAAATTGCTGCATCAACTCACGATGAGGAGCGCCATGACCTGGCATGATGGTGGATGCGATCATTGGGTGTAATGGCGGCACTTCTAACTTATATCCCGGCGAACCCGTCACACCATCTCGCCATAGAAAATGATCACTATAGATCGATTGCGGTGCGCCACTATAGGCGTTTACGACCTGAGGCATAATGGCAGCTGAGGCAACCGTTGGATGCAGGAATGTACGCTTACCAATTAAATGCTCAGGATCAGGTATATTTGAGCGGAGCAAGATTCCGGGCGAACCTATTGAGCCTGCAGCAAGAATCAGATACTTACATCGAAATCGCATGACCTTTGAAGGCATTGATTTGCCGTACTCATCCATTGCGACAATTTCAACACCATTGATTTGTTGCTTATCATGGATAAGGCGGGTTACTCTCGCCCGACTGATCAAGTGCGCTCCTGACTCCAGTGCTGCAGGAATCGTTGTTACCAGCATGGATTGTTTGGCATTAATTGGACAACCTAAACCGCAATAGCCTAAATTTGCACAACTTTGAACATTTCGCGGTATCACATCAGTTGATATGTTGAGGGCTTCACAGCCGCGTTGCAAAAGTGCATTGTTTTCATTAGGAGGTATAGCCCAAGGCTTTATAGATAATGCCTGTTCTGATTGCTCAAACCATGGCGTTAATTCTTCTGATGTAAGTTCAGTGAGTCCGAATTCACTGCGCCAATACTCTAGTACCCGGGAAGGCGTTCTAAAACTCGAGGTCCAGTTAACAGTCGTAGAACCACCAACAGAGCGCCCTTGCAGTATTGTGATGCCCTGTGACTTGGTCTTGCGTGCCGCAACATCCTGATATAGGTCGGGATACGCTTCCTGCTCGAGCATATTAAAGTCATCAGAGGTTCGGTAAGGTCCCTCTTCCAGAATCAAAACATCGAGTCCTGCACGGCTAAATTGTTCAGCACTAGTCGCCCCGCCTGCACCCGAGCCTATGATAATTACGTCAAATGTGGTTTTGAATGTTTTCTCTAACTCAGGCGCAACATAGACTTTAGCCATGTTAGTTATCCTTTCACTCGAAATAGAGCAGGTGGCCCGGGATAATTAATTTCAGACCAATTCTCTTGTTCACCATACCAGACAGCCATGAGCAGCTGCTTCACTCCGATGTAGGCAGTATTGAGGATATCGAGACTCGAGGTTCGCCACTCTTTGAGAACCTGCTCAATGACTTGTTTGTCATCCTGCGTCCAAGGACTAAATCGGAAGGTCAAAATCAGACGCCCTAATTTATTCCCTAAACTATCAAGCAATAGCAGTAAATCCTGTTGTTGTTGATCAGGTAAGTAAGCTATTGCTACATCGATTTTTGTCAGCCACTTAACCATGACCTGTTGATTTTGGAACTGCACATCGTCGATTATAACGAGCATCAATAAAGCCAGCATAGTGGCTTGTGAAGGAGACAAATAGCCTAGATTCAAATGCTTAATGGTTGAGTTAATCTTAGTATCATCAATAATCAGGTAAGCACCGGCTGAAGTCAGACCGGTCGCTACGATGAAGGACTGGATAAGACGCCGGCGACTAATCAATGGGCGAAACCTGGCTATCAAACCACTGCGGAATCCTGTCATCGAGATAACGCGTCAAATTGTTACGGATAAATCCTACGTGACCACCTTTGGCCGATAATTCCAGTGTTACAGATTCTGCCAGGAGGTCGTCGCTCGGAATTGCATCAACAGTCATAAAGGGATCGTCCTGGGAATGTAGAATCAGAGTTGGTCTACGTATCATACCCAGATACTGTGCACATGAGCAACGTTCATAGTACTCAGCTCCAGATGCAAAACCATGGATTGGTGCTGTGATCTGATCATCAAATTCAACAAATGAATCAATCTGTGACAAGTCATGGTCAGTAATCCAGTCATAGTCTGGAAACATGGCTTTCTTTTGCCGCGTTTTACGTTTTAAATCACTAAGCAAGTACCACCGATAAAATCTAGAGAGTCCAACATCCAGGCGTCGTGCTGCATCGTCGAGACTGAAGGGAACCGATACCGCCATGGCAGCATCTATGAGACAGTTATCGCCTTGTTCTCCGAGGTACTTCAATAGGACATTGCCCCCTAGAGAAAAGCCTATAACAAAGAGCGGGCTTTTCAGTTCTAGCTGCTGCAATACAAAATGAAGATCATCGGTATCACCGGAGTGATAACTACGGAGTAGCCTGTTCGGCGTTCCGCTACAACCGCGAAAGTGCATAACACCAATTCGCCAGGATGTATTCAAATAATGTTTTAGAATGCTCTGGATGTAGCTGGACTCTATCGAACCTTCAAGTCCATGTAATACGATTAAGGCCGGCTGATCTGAATCTGAATCATGGTTTAGCCAGTCGATATCGATAAAATCACCATCTGCCAACTCCAACCGTTGACGTAAGCAGGACACCCCTAACTTACGACTAATCCAGGAGCCAACAATCGTCTGCACATGACAATTACTTAACCAGAATGGCGCTCTATAATTTGATTCAATGCGCATGGAGTGGATTTAACTTGCCAAGCGGCTATTGGTGAAAGTCTGGGCTCAAATCCCTTACGGCCTGAAGGAATACGCCGGCCTTCGCAGGATCCACGTATTGATGAATCCCATGACCCAAATTAAAAACATGTCCTGTTCCAGGCCCATAACTTTCGAGGATTGTTTTGACTTCAGCAACGATTCGCTCGTCGGTCGCATAAAGCATAGATGGATCCATGTTACCCTGCAATGCCACCTTGTCACCAACTCGTGACCGAGCATCTGACAAATCGGTTGTCCAATCAACGCCCAGACAGTCGCAACCAGTTTCGGCCATTGCCTCCAACCATTGACCGCCGTTTTTGGTAAACAGGGTTACCGGTACCTGCCTTCCTTCATTTTGACGAGTCAACTGACTGACAATTTGCTGCATGTAACGCAGCGAAAATTCTTTATAGTCACGTGGAGATAAAATACCGCCCCAGGTATCAAATATCATCAGAGCCTGTGCACCCGCAGCAACCTGAGCATTCAGATATAGGACGACCGATTGTGCGATTGTATCGAGTAACTTATGCATCGTTGTCGGGTCACTGAACATCAGTCCTTTCACATGACGGTACTCTTTACTGCTTGACCCTTCCACCATGTAGGTCGCAAGCGTCCATGGGCTACCCGAAAATCCAATCAATGGAACCCTACCAGCAAGATTTTTCCTAATGGTCGTTACCGCATCTAATACGTATCGTAGCTTATCACTTGGATCAGGAATTGGCAGATTATTAACATCGGCCGGTGTTCTCACTGGATGATGAAACTTCGGTCCCTCGCCCACTTCAAAATAAAGGCCTAATCCCATCGCATCGGGAATAGTTAGAATATCTGAAAACAGGATGGCTGCATCTAATGGAAAGCGTTCTAGTGGCTGCAAGGTAACTTCGCAGGCAAGCTCAGGATTCATGCAAAGATCCATGAAACTACCGGCTTGTTTCCTGGTTGCCTTATATTCTGGTAAATAACGACCAGCTTGTCGCATCATCCACACTGGCGTTCTATCAACAGGTTGTCTCAACGCGGCGCGCAGGTATCGATCATTTTTCAGTTCAATCACAATTAGTCTCTATGTTAACTATTCAGGGCCATTCACTGCGTTGCGTAGCTCTTCTTTCACCTTCGCAACAGACTTAATCCATGGCTTGTTTACAGCCAGTGAAGCAGGCAATGACTCTCTTTGAGAGTTCGCTTCGCTATAGTTTTCAAATACACCCATCACCACGATCTGCCAGGGTTTACCATTCAACAAACTTCGATATGCAAGTAGATTCAGGCTCGCATTCTCCTGAAGTAAATTGGTTACTGCTTCTGGATTTGATAAGCCAGCAATCTGTACCACATAAAATGAATCATCGGCATCTAGCAACGATTGTTCAGCAGGACTATAAGCCGTCAAATCCGCCTGCGATTGATCTGCTACCTCTGAGATTGCACCATCATCTAGTGAATCCGCTTGAGTTACGGGCTCAGTGTTCGCAACCTGAGACTGAGTAGTAAGAGATTCTTGCAATTCAGCTTGTTCTTCATTTACGACATCGGCGTCTGTTCGCTGGGTGCCTGGGGGTAGATCCGATACCCTCGGCTCATTCGACAATTCTTGGGCGATAATTGGCGACTCACTTAACGACTCATCAGCCGGTACGGCATCAGTTGAGGCATCGCTAGTCGTCGGATTTGGTTGACTGACTTGTTCCGATTGAATAAGAGGTGCACTGTCCGATGATTGTCCTGATTCTGATATCTGAGTATCTGCTTGCCCTTGTGACGCATCAATCTCTTGCGTTTCGCCACTTTTATTCTCAGTTATTTCAGCTTCTCTAATGGGTGATGAAACATCTATGACCTGATCGGTGACTGCTACTTCTGGTTGTGGAGGAAATAGCAGATTAGTTAGTTCATCCTGATAGAAAAAACCTCCGAGTACGCACAAGATAATGAGGGTTAATCCAGCGAACCAGTATCCCATCATCGAAACGCCACGCTCTTCTTCGTCTTCTTCCTCGATTATCTCCTCTTCAGAGACTGAATCGATGAAGTCGAGAGCCCGATCTTGTAGCGTTGATAAGTTACCGTTGCCCAGTTTGACAATTTCATCAATCTCTTCGGCATGCGCCTGATATCCCTCATTTGAGAGAATATGTTTAACCCAAAGCCGCGCCTCATCATCCCCTAGCTCAGGAATATCAATCGTATATATTCCGGTATCCGGCAACACACCTTTCGCAGTAGTTTCAATGCTGATATTCAGATCATGATTGGCAAATAATAATATCTTTAGAAAGGGGGAATCTTTCTCCTGTTCAGCAGCGGAAAGTTCACAAAGTTCCTGTACAACATCAACTGACAGCGTATCCGCATCATCAATAAGTAGCACACGATTCACGACAGACAACTCGATTTCCTGAAGACTTTGCTGAAACTGAGCGTTATCAAGCACAGGCGTTGCAGTGGTCAGAAAGTCAGCCTGTATCGCTTGATAGAGTTGGTCGGTTGTTAACAGTGGTTGCGCCTGAATGAAGCACACATCACTCTCTTCTTTAATCTCTTCGACTAACTGCTCTAATAAATACGTCTTGCCGCAACCTCGTTCACCCAGGACTAATGTTAATAAATTGCCAAACCGAGATAGGTGAACCAGCTTATCTTTGAGTGCCGCAACATGTTCTGCCTCGAATGGTTCCGGCTCACTAAATATGGGGGCATTGTCGATTCGCTCGTCAAACATCAAGCTATCAAAATCGAGATTTGCTTCTTTGTCTTTACTGGAATTCATTCTATGACCTCAATTCAATCAGATTAAGCCATGGCACCAAACCTGCCCCAGAGTGATTCAATCGAACCAATATCATGCCAGGTTTGTATAACACTTTGCCCTATCCCTACTGGTAAAATCAACCGTAGTGTTTGTTCCTCATTCTTCTTATCCTTCATCATGGCCGCAATAAGCCGATCCACTGGCAAGCCATTTGATACGACAGTAGGTAATGCAAAGAAATCGATGAGTTCTTCTAACTGCGGATATAACTCAGAATCGCAGAGCTGTGCATCTATAGCAAGTTGCATAGCCATTAGCATACCAACCGCGACAGCTTCGCCATGGAGCCATTCGCCATAGCCAGCAACCTGCTCTATCGCATGGCCGAAGGTGTGTCCATAATTCAGTAGTGCACGCTGTCCACGTTCCCGTTCATCCTCTGCAACAACTTTCGCTTTAAATGAACAACATTGCAGTATCATTTGCTCCAGAATGACCGGGTCATGCTCTTTTATCGCATGCCGGTTTTGATATAACCAATTGAAAAAATCGTTTCCGGAGACAAAGCCATACTTGATAACTTCTGCCATACCAGCACTAAATTCGCGTGAAGGTAGCGATGTAAGAGTCGCCGGATCAATGAAAACTGACTCAGGTTGGTAAAATGCTCCAATCAGATTCTTACCCGCAGGATGGTTTATTGCCGTTTTCCCCCCAACCGAGGAATCTACCTGAGATAACAGGGTCGTGGGTATTTGAATTAATCGACAACCCCTGTGCAATGTGGCTGCAAGAAAGCCCGTCAAATCACCAATCACGCCACCACCAAGAGCAACTAGCAGGCTACTACGGTTAAAATTCGCCTCTAGTAATTGCGTCATTAGCTCCGAGTATACGTCGATACTCTTCGCCTGTTCAGAATCTGGTGCGATCAAAACCTTGACCTTGGATTGAGAAAATGACCGAATTACTTTATCGAGATACAGATCTGAGACTGTTTGATTAGTGATTATTGCCACTTGGCCTGCTGAAGCCAGATGAGATTTAAACGTCGCGTCGAACAGTCCATTCTCGACATAAATAGGATAGCTTCTTTGGCCTAGTTCAACGTCTAAATGATTCACTCACTATCGCTCAATTTGCTCAATGATATGCTTGGCAACCGATTTCACAGAGCTACGGTCAGTGGTGAATGTGTAATCAGCTATCTCAAGATAGAGGGGATCCCGCTCTTCCTTGAGAGATAGAAACAATTCTTCTGGGTCATCAGCATTTTGAATGAGTGGTCGTTTTTTATCTCGGCGAGTGCGTTCTAATTGTTGTTCTATTGAGGTTTCTAAAAATAGCACGGTGCCTCTGGCGGCCAGAAAGTTTCGATTCTTTGGACTAATAATTGCGCCACCACCTGTGGCTAACACGATACCCTGTAATTGTGTTAATTCTTCGATGACATCTTCTTCGCGTCGGCGGAAACCGTCTTCTCCCTCCAGATCGAAGATCCAGTCAATGTCAGCCCCCGTACGTTCTTCAATGACCTGATCAGTGTCTACAAAATCCATCTTAAGTTGTGAAGCCAGTTGCTTTCCAATTGAGGATTTGCCAGCCCCCATGGGACCAATTAAAAAGATATTTCGTTTGTTTTTCATATCGCTGTAGTTACTTTCAATGAAATAGTTTGCCGTACATAGTTCAGGTTACACGAGAGTAAACCAAAAAAGCCTGCACATTTTACAATGTGCAGGCTATATGCGCTATCCCTGATGCTTAATTTACAGCTTCTTTAAGGATTTTCGGAGTAACGAATATAAGTAACTCCTGTTTCGCTTTTACATCAGATTGAGTTCGGAATAACCAGCCCAGCCAGGGAATGTCACCCAACAGCGGTACCTTGGTCTCATCTCTGTTGGTTCTCTGCTGGTAAATACCACCTAATACCACGGTTTGACCATTATCTACCAGAACCTGGGTTGTTACCTGTTGGGTATTGATCGCAGGTCCCTGAGGAGTGTCTTCACCTCGGGTATCCTGGGTTACTGTCAAGTCTAGAATGATGCGATCATCCGGTGTAATTTGTGGAGTCACAGTTAACGACAATACGGCTTTCTTGAACTGCACCGAGGTTGCACCAGAAGAGGTCGCATTCTGGAATGGAATTTCCTCACCTGCTTCAATACTTGCTTCCTTCTGATTTGCCGTAATGACTCTCGGGCTAGCGATAACTTCACCGCGATTCTCATTCTCAAGTGCCGACAATTCTAAATCTAGCAACAATCCTTTAGACAGGTTGGCATACGAGATTCCGAATGATCCAGCGGCATTAGCAACCGGTAGACTCACATTCAAGGTATCGCTTAAATTAGCCTGGCCATCACCAATCTGAGCATTTAAATCATTTGCTCCAGCTAGTGAACCAGATAGTGTTGTTTCACTGCGAATCTTGGTAACACCCCACTGTACGCCCAACTCCTCGGTCCAACCACTGCTTGCCGTCACAATACGTGATTCGATCTGAACCTGACGTACGGGAATATCTAAATCCGTTATGAGTTCTCGGACTTCCTCCAACTTGTCTGCGGTATCTAGCACGAGCAGCGAGTTAGTGCGTTCGTCAACTGTCACAGAACCACGGTCTGATAGCAGGCTATTTTCCTGTGCTTTTAGCAAGGTAGCAATGTCTGATGCCTTGGCATAGTTGACTTGGATAAGTTCTGTACGCAGTGGCGCCAGTTCAGCAACCTGTTGACTCGCTTCCAACTCAGCCTTCTCGCGTGCAGCGATCTCTTGTGCTGGTGCAACGAGCATGACATTACCATCGATACGCTTATCAAGTCCCTTGGTCTTCAGGATAATATCCAGTGCCTGGTCCCAGGGTACATTCTGTAATCTAAGGGTCAGGTTGCCTCGGACAGTATCCGATGCGACCAGATTCAAGCCGGTATGCTGTGCGATGATCTGTAGCACCGCACGAACTTCAATATCCTGAAACATCAATGACAGGCGTTCGCCAACATACAGGTTCTTATCAGCACGTCGTTTTTCGGCTTCCATTTTGGTCAGCGGCTTCAACTCGATCGTGAATTGATTATCCGTCTGATAGGCCAGGTATTCGAAATCGTCTACCGTATCAATGGTCACACGGATTTTGTCTGAAAAACGACTGGTTTGGATGTAAGTAGCCGGAGTGCCGAAGTCAATCACATCAAGCTTTCTGAGCAAGGCATCCTGCATATCCGCACCCATAAAGTCGGCGATGACCTTACGACCTTCCTGACGTAAGTCGACAGAAATATCAGTCTCATTTAGGTTCAGAATAACCTGTCCCTCACCACCGGTTCCACGTCTAAAATCGAGAGACGATATGCCATTGGCAGATGAGTTCATTGCTGATGAGCGAACTGCAGAAGAACTGGTTGATGAAGGCTCATTGTAAATTGATGACGAACTAGAGCTATTACCAATTGTGATGACAAAATCGTTACCTTGAACTGAGGTGGTGTATTGCGTCATCTCCAGTAGGGCGATCACTACACGAACTCTGGAGCCAGCCTCAACCGCAGTAACACCAACGACGTTGCCGGTGTCGATACGCGTATTGCGTCTGGCTAGGGCTGATGAAGTACCATCGAAATCAAGTGAGATTCGTGCCGGATTGTTCGTAGTAAACTCACGGCTGGGCTCGACGACATTCGACATCGATAATCGTATCTGAATCTGGCTGCCTGGGAGGACTGTGTAACTGACATCCTGCAATACGCCTGCAATAATTGACTGCGTAGAGATAAACACCATAAACAGCGAAGCTATCAATTGAATAGGCCCGCGCAAGAATTTTGCTCCTCGTGTTCGAGAAACCCCTGCATTATTTACGTTCATTGCTTTGGCTCCTTGGCTCATTGATCCACCTCCAATTGCATTGGTCTGGCTTCCCAACAGCCCTGACCGTTCGGTACGATTTCCATGAGTTGTAAGTTTTGTTCTGAGATACTGGTTATTTTTCCATGGTTCAAGCCCAGATGATTACCCACCTGCACCCTGTGAATACTTCCGGAGTCCTGGCGTATCAATGCCCAGGATTCTCCGCCCTGCATCATTGAACCGACCATCTTAAGCGATTGTAGTGCGAAATCTTCCAACTCTTCACGAACCCGATTCGGGTCGGGGCGTACTTGTGTCGCACATTGTTCCAGGCTTCCAAGTTCACCAATTGCTTCGGGACGTGCCGTTTCAAAAGGACTGCGTAAATGACCCGCTGAGTATATGAAAGCCTCATATGGTCTGATCTCGGGTAATGCCTCAATTGGTGTGGCCGGCCGGCTTTTAACCTCTTCTACCCAGACTCTAAGATCCTGATTATCACTACCGATACAACCTGATAACAATACTAGGGTGGCAAGCATAACTGTCGACTTTAAATGTCTCATTGCTGTGCCTCCTTAAGAATCGTGTCACAGACGTTGTTGTCCGAGGAAGCATCATAGCGATAGGTCTTAGCGAGTACAGTTAGGGTCAGGTTGCCATCTGGCTCAGCACCACGATTTCGTCTTGGCGTCTCGATCTTTAAATTATGCAGGGTTACGATGCGCGGCAGGCTGGAAACCCGACTCACAAACATCCCCAGCTGATGATAATCACCACTGACGACAATACTGACAGGCTTTTCGGTATAAAACTGTGCCTTGCGCTCTTTCAGATACTCCGTTTCTCTAAACTCGAGGCCACTGTATGCCTCGGACTGGGAGATATCATCGATTAACCCTGGAATTTCCGTGTTGGTAGGCAACTGCCTTAGCATGCCACGGAAGGACTCGCACATATCTTTCATTTGGTCACGATAGGCCACCAGGTTGACGGCCTTGCGTTGCTTGGTTTCGAATTCAGTCTTCAATTCGACTTCTTTACGCTCTTCACGTTCCAGGCGCTCTATCTGCTCTGTCGTGTCCATGTAATACACCAGACCAACAACCACAGCGAATACAACCACGGTAAAGAAACCCTTTACTAGTCCAGGCCAGTCGCCGACATTATCAATGTCTAGATTTTTAAACTGATCAAGATTGATATCCATGTCTACCTCCTACCGCCTGTTCCTGTTTTGTTGCGCAGCTCTTCTTCTTTCTAAGAGAGCCTTCTCTTTCGCCGTCATATCAAAGGTCGTGATTGGGATACTACCCCTGGTGTCCGCTTTGATATTGCTGACATCCGGCCTCACCAGCCATTCAGATTCCTCTATGTTTCTCATAAAGGCAGATATTCTTGGCGTTGACTCGGAGATACCCTTGAAGCTGAGATTAGGTCCTTTTCGTTCAAAGTTCGTCAGGTGAACACCCGATGGAATCTGGCGCACCAACTCATCGAACAAACGCACAACCAATGGTCGGCTTTGTTGCAGGGACTGGACGATCTGCATCCGATTGAGCAGTTCCTGTTTTTGTTTTTCCAATTCATTAATTTCTTTGATTTGCTCATCGAGCTGGCTAATCTCACGATTGAGAAAGTCATTCCTGCCCTGTTGCGCGGTGATTTTATTTTCGAATGCGATATGCACGAGCACCGAAACGAGGACACCAACGATGGCTGAAAGTGCTAGGATTCCAATGAACTGGCGTTTCCGCTCTGCTCGGAGCTCTTCACGCCATGGTAGGAGGTTAATTTTGGCCATTAGTCAAAACTCCTCAATGCTAGTCCGCAACATATCATTAGAGAGGGAGCATCAGTACTTAACGCCTGTGCATTCACTCTTGATGACAGTGACATATCAGTAAATGGATTCGCAATTGATGTACTCGTACCCAGGCGCTGCTCGATCATGTCATCAATTCCGTCAATACTTGCACAACCACCCGCTAAAACCAGGTGATCTACCTCGCCGTACTGGCTTGAGGAGTAGAAAAACTGTAATGCCCGACTGACCTGTTGCACGATACCTTCCTTAAAAGGTTCCAGAACCTCGGTGAGATAGTCATCTGGTAGACCGCCCTGCTTTTTAGCCATACCGGCTTCTTCATAGGATAATCCGTAGCGACGTTGAATCTCTTCGGTCAGCTGTGCGCCGCCGAATACCTGTTCCCGGGTATAAATGGTGCGATTATTCTGTAATACGCTGAGGCTGGTCATGGTTGAACCGATGTCCAGTACAGCAATGATTTGTTCGTTATCTTGCCCGAATGTCTCAGAACCAAGCATCTCGAATACGCGCTCCATGGCGTACGCCTCGATGTCAACCACCTTAGCGGCAAGGCCTGCGATTTCCAGTGAGTCTGCCCTGCTCTCAACATTCTCAGATCGAGTCGCTGCGAGTAATACGTCGACCTTGTCTGGCGCTCTCTCGGACTCACCAAGCACTTCGAAATCCAGAGAAACCTCTTCCAGAGGGTATGGGATGTACTGGTCTGCCTCGACCTCAATTTGAGTTTCGATCTCGGATTCTGTGAAGCCAGCGTCCAATTGAATCGTCTTGGTAATCACGGCAGATCCCGCTACGGCGACTGCTGCGTTTTTACAGCTGCTTCCGGAACGTTTAATGCAGCGACGAATGGCTTCGCCAACCATTTCGACGTCTTTTATATCCCGCTCGATGACTGCTTCCGGCGGCAATGGTTCTACAGCAAAACTTTCTACTCGATATCTGTTGCCTACCTTGCCAAGTTCAATCAGCTTGACTGAGGTAGAGCTAATATCAAGAACGACTAGCGGTTGTTTTCTGCTCCCGAATAATTCAGCTAACATAGGACTCTTCCCTACTGACATCCATGAAATAATGCTATTTTATGTGAAATCACTTGAGATACTACTCGCAACTATAAGAAAAATCACCCTTTTTTTTATATTTTACCCCGTTTGGAGAAAAAATATATAATCTTTGAGACAATATTGCCTACTGATTCACACTTATATAGTCCAATGACTCGCAAATATCTATTAACGATCGGCAGAAATGCGCTCCACTTAACACTTTTTGCAATTGTTGGCGCTTTTATGGTGTTTTTAGCCTGCTATTTATATGTCGCGCCGCAGCTCCCTGCTGTTGAGACGCTTCGTGAATATAAGCTACAAACACCGATGAGCGTTTATTCCTCAGATGGGCAACTCATTGCTAATTTTGGCGAGAAGCGACGCATACCTCTGACCTTCGAAGAGATCCCGGATACTCTCAATCAGGCATTGATTGCAACTGAGGACAAACGCTTCTATGAACATAGTGGGGTTGATCCGGTTGGCTTACTTCGCGCGGTATATGACCTCGTGTCCACCGGACAGATTGGTGGTGGCGGCAGTACCATTACTATGCAGCTGGCGCGCAACTTCTTTCTATCATTTACCCAGACCTTTACCCGAAAGACGAAGGAGATTTTCCTCAGTTGGAAGATTGAACGCGCTCTGACGAAACAGGAAATACTCACCCTGTACTGGAATAAGATCGATTTCAGTTACCGTGCCAATGGCATTGGCGCTGCAGCTCAGGTCTACTATGGAACAACCGTTGATCAACTGACACTCGCACAATTAGCGGTATTGGCTGGTATCCCCAAAGGCCCAACGACTCACAACCCCCTTTCTAACCCCGAAAAAGCATTTAACCGTCGTAATCATGTGCTGCGTCGTATGTATTTGGAAGACTATATTGATGAAGCAACCTACGAGGAAGCCAGGAACGCCCCACTCACGGCCGCCTACTATGGATCGCGTGTCACAGTATCTGCCCCCTACCTTGCGGAAATGGTCCGCTCTGCGATGATCAAAAGATTCGGTACCGAGGAGGCATATACCGAAGGTTATAGAGTATTCACGACACTGGATAGCAGGTTGCAGGAGGTTGGCAGACAATCACTGCGTAAGGCTCTGATCGAATATGATCGTAGACATGGCTATCGTGGTCCCGAGCAATCATTTCCTGAAGTTGCGGACTTTGCACTGGAGTTAAACCCTGCCATCAATGACGACCAGTCACCTACCTCTGTTTTGGACATGATGCAGCAACGTGACTATTCAACGCTCGATGATATCTTATTGGACTTAAGAGTACTGGGAGAATTACAGCCGGCGCTCGTCCTGTCCGTTGAAGAACAATCAATCACCGTACTACTGAAAAAGAAGGACCGCTATACTCCCCTGTCCGAACGAGTTATTCAGATCGGTTGGGATGGCTTAGATTGGGCGCGTCCATTTATCAATGAGAGTCGACGTGGTCCCAGGCCAAGGACAGCCAGTGCCATTGTTAAGCCCGGCGATTTAATAAGAACCTATCAAGACAAGAATGAGGTATGGCAACTGGGACAGCTTCCAGCGATCAAGTCGGCCTTCGTAGCTTTAGACCCAGATAATGGGGCTATAAAAACGCTGGTGGGTGGTTTCGATTTTAATTTAAGTAAATTCAATAATGTCACCCAGGCCAAGCGTCAACTCGGCTCGAACATTAAGCCATTCATCTACTCTGCAGCATTAGAGAAGGGCTACACAGCAGCCACGGTAGTGAATGATGCACCCTTTACAAAGGTCGATCCAACCAGTGAAGATATCTGGCGACCAAAAAATGATTCAGGTAATTACAAGGGCCCGACGCGGTTGCGTAATGCCCTGTCGCGATCAACGAACATGGTCTCAATCAGGCTGGTCAATGACATTACCCCGGCATATACGGTGGAATACCTTACCCGCATCGGGTTTGACCCGGCCAGCCTACCTGAAGTAGCCAGTATCGCACTGGGTTCGCCCTCATTCAGTCCACTTGAACTCGTCACGCAATACGCCAGTATCGCAAACGGCGGTTATCAAATAGATCCCTACTTTATCGCCCGTATTGAGGATGCCAATGGCAATATTATAGTCGATTTTCAGCCGCGTCAGGTGTGCCAGGAATGCGAGACCATACTAGAGGGACAACAACCGGTTGCTGAAGAAATAATCACCTCTAGTGGTACAGAAGCCCTTACGGCAGAAGACCAGTTGCTCGCGGAAATTGCACAAGAACAAGGCATCTTAGATAACGTTCAGCAATTAGATCGAGATATCATTTCTACCAAAGCAGATACGCAACCTGAAGACGAAGTATCTGAAACGCCGTTTGATCTACTGAGTATGCCACTTACCTTCGAGCCTCGCTTACCCATCGATGAGCAATACATCTCACCCAGAGTCATTGCCGAAGATAATGTATACATCGTTGACAGCATGATGCGTGATGTCATCACAAGCGGCACTGCGGCGCGCACGCTACGCCTGAGTAATAGTCCCTTATTGAAGCGGCAGGATCTCGGGGGCAAAACAGGTACCACCAATGATGCAAAAGATGCCTGGTTTTCTGGTTACAACGGTGACTACGTTGCGACTGCCTGGGTCGGTAATCAGAAATATACTGATCCGGGATTAGGAAATAATGAATATGGTGGCAAGGCTGCCCTGCCAATCTGGCAAGGTTTTATGGAAGTTGCTTTGGCAGACAAACCACACCATGGCCTAACTCAGCCCCCAGGGCTAGTTACAGCGAAGATTGATCCCAAGACAGGCCTGCTAGCACCAGCCGGTATGCCAGGAGCTATCTTTGAAATCTTTAGACAGCGATTCATACCAAAGCAGTATGCTGACTATGAGGTTAAGGATCCATTCGCTACGACTGATGATGAAGAATCTGAACTGTTCGAATAGACAGCATCTCTTTTAGACAATAAAAAACGGAGCTAGGCTCCGTTTTTTAATCAATCTGGATATTGCTTATTTCGCTTTACGATTTCCGAACTTCTGACGGAAACGGTCTACTCGACCACCCGAATCCATAATCTTCTGAGTGCCGGTGTAGAATGGATGACATTCTGAGCAAACATCCAGTGACATGTCTCTGCCAAGGGTCGAACGAACCTTAATGACATTGCCACAGGAGCAAGTTGCAGTCATCATCTCATAATCGGGATGAATATCTTTTTTCATGGGGTTAACCTCGTTTAGGCGCACATCGCAACAGGATCCAGGTCCTGCACCATATGTCTTTCAAAAAATGAGGCGCGATTGTAGCGACTGTTGTACTACATATCAAGTGTTTTATCGGCCTTATCGCACCCATATGACTGATTTAATTGATTGGTTAATATCACTGAAGTCGTTATGATCGGTACATGCAACATGAAACTGCTACATCCTATGTTCAAATTGCGATCGCTGGTCCGATGCGGCAATTGTATGACTACAAATCGACTGCTAGTCCGTCACGGCTACAGGCTGGTTGCCGGGTAATTATCCCATTTGGTAAACACCAACGCGTTGGAATCATCATATCCCAAATTCAGGACAGTGAGTTTCCTGAACATAAAATCAAATCACTAGTAACGGTTATCGACGAACAACCCGTTCTTAACGAATCCCAAATAAAGCTGGCCCATTGGGCTAGCCGTTACTACCACCATAGTCTAGGTGATGTATGCTTCAGTATGTTACCAACGAAACTCCGTAGTAACACACCGTTCAGTCTTCCCTATGAAACCAGTTGGCGAATTAATGACATCACTCAAGCGGAACAGATTCACGCGCGTGCTCATAAGCAGAAGCATTGTTTGACATTATTGAGTCAGAATCCCGCAGGCATGTCGGAACGAGCGTTGCGGGACGAGGGCATCACTTTGGATGTTATCAAGCGACTCGCGAGTGCCGATAGAATCCTATCGGAACAACGGCTCATTAGCGACCATAATTTGGCCACGGATGCAGAGACGGCTCCGCAGTTGACTACCGAGCAAGTGTCAGCCATAGAGTCGGTCAATTTTGATCGATTTAACACTTATTTGCTCAATGGCATTACTGGCAGTGGTAAAACGGAAGTTTATTTACAGCTTGCCGATCAATGTTTACAACGCCAGCAACAGGCACTGATCCTGGTACCTGAGATTGGTCTTACGCCTCAGACGATTAATCGCTTTAAACGCAGACTCAGCTGCCCAATCAGAGTACTTCACAGTGGACTCAACGAAACCGAACAAATGCATATGTGGAGTTTGGCGAGCCTACCCGAGCCACAAGTGGTTATTGCCACGCGCAGTGGTTTATTTGTCCCGCTGCCAAATATTGGACTCATCATCGTTGATGAAGAACATGATATGTCTTACAAACAACCGTCTGGCTGGCGCTATTCGGCCAGAGACCTAGCCGTACTACGTGGCAAATTATCAACCATTCCAGTCCTGCTGGGATCAGCGACACCAAGCCTGGAATCTCGCTATCAGGTGGAACGTGGTAATTATCAGGAATTACAACTGACTCATCGCCCACAACAAATTCAAGAGGCGCGCTTCGAACTACTCGATATTCGCAAGTTACCATTGGAGCAGGGGTTATCAGTCCCACTACTTGATCGAATAGAAGCCGCCATAACCGCTGGCGAACAAGTGCTCGTCTTCCTAAATCGTCGTGGCTATGCCCCGGTGCTCATGTGTCATGAATGTGGTTGGTTAGCCGAATGTCAACGCTGTGACAGCCACTATACGTTGCATCAACAGAAACATTTGCTGCGCTGTCATCACTGCGAAGCACAACGTCCAGTACCTAACCAATGTCCGAGCTGTGGCACTCAAAATCTTACTGCGGTCGGTCAGGGTACCGAGCGTATCGAGCAGACATTATCCAGACGGTTTCCGACAGCGAGCATCGCTCGAATTGATCGTGACACAACGCGTAAAAAAGGCGCCATGTCACAGTACGTTCAAGATATTAAACGAGGTAAATATCAGCTATTGATTGGCACGCAGATGTTGGCTAAGGGCCATCATTTTCCCAACCTGTCTTTGGTTGCAGTTGTCGATATGGATGGAGCACTGTACTGTGCTGATTTCAGGGCTACGGAGCGCTTTGGCCAATTGTTGAAACAGGTCAGTGGTCGAGCTGGACGCGTCAATCGTGAGGGGGTCGTCATAATACAGACTCGGCAACCGGATCATCCATTAATACAAACCCTATTAACACAACCATATATTGCCTTTAGTCAGCAGTTGTTAAGGCAACGACTCGAGTCTCACTGGCCGCCCTATGTTCATCTTGCCTTATTGCATGCGCAAGCCACTTCAGAGAATAATCCGATACAATTTCTACAAACAATAAAGGGTTGCTTGAACCAAACATTTCCCCATCTTACGGTCTTAGGTCCAGTTCCGGCCATGAAGGCGAAGCGTTCTGGAAAATATCGCTTTCAGTTACTCTTGCAATCACAGCAACGAAGCGAATTACATGCCGCCCTGGATGCGGCTCAGGAAATCATTAGTTCAGAAAAAATATCAAATACTGTACGCTGGAGTCTGGATGTTGACCCACAAGATCTGGTTTAATAGCCGCCCTGAATTAAATATGTAGCCATGAAGTTAATATGATAGACGAACTTAGACAGTTATTGAGTAATGTCGTTGCAGAATTGCAACAATCTGACGTATTGCCTGCTGATTTTCAGCCACGCTTTACTGTCGAACGGACTCGAGATCCTGCCCATGGTGATCTAGCAACTAATCTGGCGTTAGTTTCTGCCAAAAAGGCAGGAAAGAATCCCCGCGATATGGCGGATTTGATTCTAAGTCATCTATCTGAGGTCAGTTTCATAAAAGAGACCAGCATTGCCGGTCCTGGCTTTATTAACTTCTTTCTGTCAACGGAATCAGCGACAGCTATCATCAGTCAGGCGCTGAGCAAAGGCG
The DNA here is from genome assembly GCA_965250035.1 of Enterobacterales bacterium. Lineage (GTDB taxonomy): Bacteria > Pseudomonadota > Gammaproteobacteria > Enterobacterales > CAXRAF01. The sequence continues at coordinate 2,533,625 of OZ252282.1, forward strand.
AACTTTTTGGATCGTCTGACATTGGGCAACAAAAAAAAGTTATCGTTGAGTTTGTATCGGCTAATCCAACCGGCCCACTCCATGTCGGACACGGCCGTGGCGCTGCGTATGGTGCCAGCCTATCCAACCTTCTGCATACGGCTGGTTGGGACGTTCATCGCGAGTACTACGTCAACGATGCCGGTCGACAGATGCATATCCTCACAACCAGCATCTGGTTACGTTATCTTCAACTAAATGAAGTCACGATCAGGTTTCCTGCGAATGGCTATCGTGGCGAGTACATCTATGATATTGCCAGAGATCTAATCTCTGAACACGGGACCGACCTGATTCATGATGCTGCTGAAGTCATGTCGAACCTCCCACAGGATGAGGATCCTGATGTTGCTGGTGGCGATAAAGAGAAACATATTGATGCTCTGATAGAGCGTTGCAAATCGTTACTGGGTGAAGAGAATTATCAGAGGTTATTTCAATTTGGTCTCACGGCAATTCGAGACGAGATGCGTGATGACCTGGAACAATTCGGCGTTACGTACGATGAATGGTTCTCGGAACAGTCTCTTACCGATTCAGGGGCTATTGCAGATGCCGTAAAACGTCTGACAGAAATGGGGCACATGTATGAGAAAGACGGTGCAATTTGGTTCCGAGCTACGGCATTTGGAGATGATAAAGATAGAGTTGTGGTGAGGGATAACGGTCAGACAACTTATTTTGCATCAGATATTTCCTATCATATGAATAAACTTGACCGTGGTTTTGACAGAGTCATCGATATCTTTGGCGCTGATCATCATGGCTACGTAACCAGGGTGAAGGCTTCAATGAAAGCGCTCGGGGCAAATCCAGAACAATTGGATGTCCCACTCGTACAATTTGCCATTCTCTATCGAGGTGGTGAGCGAGTGCAGATGTCCACTCGAAGTGGCTCATTCGTAACACTTCGCGAGTTGCGTGAAGAAGTCGGTAACGATGCCTGTCGGTTCTTCTATGTAATGCGCAAGGCTGAACAACATATGGATTTCGATCTGGATCTGGCTAAGTCGCAGACTAATGAGAACCCTATGTACTATATTCAATATGCTCATGCCAGAATTGCCAGTCTATTCAGACGTCTGGCGGAAGCAGGTCATACATGGAATAAAGAGACTGGTCTGGCGGCACTAGATACATTAGTTACCGATCATGAGCTGGCTCTAATTAAGCGCCTTTCAGCCTATCCAGATCTGATCAAAAGTGCTGCACAAAATCTTGAACCGCACAGTATTGCCCATTATTTACGCGATCTTGCGAATGATTTTCATAGTTACTACAACGCTGAAAAACTGATTCTTGAAGATGAAAATATCCGGAATGCACGATTCTGTCTGGCTAAAGCGACGCAACAGACACTAAAAAATGGATTAGCTATACTAGGCGTATCTGCTCCTGAAGAGATGTGATGTGACGCGCGATTTTGCCTCAAAAAGTAAGAAACGCTCAAATGCCACACGCTTTAATGAAAGCGTCAAAGAGAGTAATACGAACTTCGTCGTGATGATCCTATGTCTGGTTTTAGGCATCGCCATCACATTGACGGCTGTCTACTTTTATTATAACGCCCCGACAGAGGCTCCTACACAAACAGTCGCTGAAATAGCCAAGCCTCCATCTGCAAAAAACCGCTATAAAGCCGTTCCTGCAGATGAGATAGAGGAATCTGAATTTGAGTACCACAAAGAACTGCCAAAGAAAAAAATAGAGATTGAAGTAGAACCTTTACCAGAGATAAAGAGTAACGCTACACAAACCTATGTGATGCAGTGCGGCTCATTCCGTCAAATGTCGCGGGCAGAAAATCTGAAAGCACAGATTGCATTGACGGGATTCGAGGCACGAATAAGAAGTTCACGCAACGACGAAGGCCATCTGTGGCATCGAGTCGTATTGGGACCCTATCAATCGAAGCGCCTCGCTGATCAGGACCGTCATGATATTCAACGCAATACGGATATCGACTGCAGGATCTGGTAACTTCTAGCGATATTGAAAGCCATCTAAACACCCCCATATAGTTGCAATTAGTACAGCTAACGAGAAATCCCATGGAACAAATGCGTGGTACCACGATTCTGTCTGTTCGCAGACAGGGCAAAGTAGTGATTGGCGGCGATGGTCAGGTCACTCAGGGCAACACTGTGATGAAAGGAAATGCCCGAAAAGTCAGGCGCCTATTTCATGACAAGGTAATCGCAGGGTTCGCTGGCGGAACAGCGGATGCTTTTACACTATTTGAACGCTTTGAACGAAAGTTGGAAATGAACCAGGGCAAGCTGATGAAGGCAGCCGTTGAAATGGCGAAAGATTGGCGTACCGACAAGATGCTCAGACGCCTCGAAGCCTTGCTGGTCGTTGCAGATGCAGAACATTCCCTCGTGATTACCGGAAATGGCGATGTTATCGAGCCACCTGATGGCCTGATGGCTATCGGCTCTGGAGGCCCGTTCGCTCAGGCAGCTGCCATGGCACTGTGCGATAGCACCGAACTGAGTGCTCGTGAAATCGTTGAAAAGAGTCTAAATATAGCCGGCGATATCTGTATCTACACCAACCATAATTTAACAATCGAAGAACTGGAATCAAATTAATGTCTACCATGACACCTAGAGAAATTGTCCACGAACTGGACAAGCACATCATTGGCCAGGCAGATGCTAAACGCGCCGTCGCGATTGCGTTGCGCAACCGTTGGCGTAGGATGCAGGTCGAAGAGCCACTCAGGGGCGAAATCACACCTAAGAATATCCTGATGATAGGTCCTACCGGGGTTGGAAAAACTGAGATTGCCAGGCGTCTGGCCAAGTTGGCCAATGCGCCCTTCTTAAAGGTCGAAGCGACCAAATTTACCGAGGTTGGCTATGTAGGCAGGGATGTCGAGTCAATTATTCGCGACCTGGTTGATATTGCCATGAAAATGACTCGTGAAGAGGCATTCAAAAAGGTAGAAGTACGTGCCAGCGAAGCAGCTGAAGAGAGGATTTTGGACGTTCTATTGCCATCGGCGCGTGATCAATACGGCGAATCGACCGAAGAGAGTAACAATCACACCCGACAGATTTTTCGCAAAAAATTACGTGAGGGTGATCTCGATGAAAAGGAAATTGAAATTGCTATAGCAGGCCCATCTGTCGGCATTGAAATCATGGCACCACCGGGCATGGAGGAGATGACCAATCAACTGCAAGGCATGTTCCAGAACCTGTCACCAAAGAACAGCAAACAACGCAAAATTCGTATTAAGAATGCGATGAAGCTGTTACAGGAAGAAGAAGCTGAAAAACTCATCAACATGGACGAACTCAAGAACAAAGCCGTCGAGGCTGTCGAGCAGAACGGTATTGTGTTTATTGATGAGATCGACAAGGTTGCCAAGCGCTCTGAGAGTGGTCATGGAGGCGATGTCTCGCGCGAGGGCGTACAACGTGATCTACTACCGCTAGTAGAGGGCTGCACGGTGAATACCAAGTATGGCATGGTGAAATCAGATCACATCCTGTTTATCGCCTCTGGTGCATTTCATCTCTCGAAACCATCCGATTTAGTTCCTGAATTACAGGGACGTTTACCAATCCGTGTTGAGCTGAAAGCATTAACCACTGAAGACTTTACTCGAATACTGACTGAGCCTGATGCCTCTCTGTGCAAACAGTATCAGGCACTTATGTCACCCGAGGGATGCTCCTTGTCATTTACCGATGATGGTATTCGACGACTGGCAGAGGCCGCCTTCAGGGTCAATGAGACCACAGAAAACATCGGTGCTCGACGACTTCATACCATCATGGAGCGACTGCTCGACAGCATATCCTTCAGTGACTATGAAGCCAGTGAAGATATCGTTATCGATGAAGATTACGTCAATAAACAACTGACCGAGCTAGTCGACGACGAAGACCTCAGCCGATATATTCTTTAGGTTCTTCGACTGAGGACTTGTTAGTCCCTTTTCTAGGGACGCCATAGACACATCCCTGTGGGCTCGACTCCGGCCTCCCTGCCTCCGTACGCCCTCGAAAAGGGACATATTCAAGTCCCCTATCAAGATCATGCCTAATGTAAATGTAATAAGTCTAGTTCGCATTTGTGATATGTAAGACATACACAACTGAACTCAAGAGGGTTCTGTCTTCAAGTCCATATCGAGAGCGTTCGCAGACATGGATGTCGGAGAGAGCCTACATGGACGTATTCATGGCGTCTCTAGATATGGATTTGAGATAGAGCCCAGTGCTGATATATGACACTCGAGTATTCAACACTGGCTGTAACACGTATAATCAAGCCTAGAGAGACAGAGTAAATTCAGGGTTTATCATGAGTGATGAAAAGACACATTTTGGATACCAGACGGTAGATAAGGAGCAGAAGGCTTCCATGGTGGCCGATGTCTTTCATTCAGTAGCCGATCAGTATGATCTCATGAACGACCTGATGTCGCTTGGAATCCACAGACTCTGGAAGCGATATGCCATTGAGTTAAGTGGTGTCCGTCCTGGAAATAAAGTCCTGGATTTAGCAGGCGGAACGGGTGACTTAACGCAGCTAATGGCGGCTAGAGTTGGCGCAGAAGGCAAGATTGTATTGTCGGATATTAATCGCTCAATGATGCAAGTTGGTCGTGAACGACTTGTGAATAAAGGATTGGTAGGCAATATTGATTATGTGCAGGCGAATGCCGAGGAACTTCCTTTTCCTAAAAACGAATTCGATTTGGTGACAATGGCTTTTGGCCTCAGAAATGTCACTGATAAGGAAAAAGCCCTTGCATCGATACAGTCTGTGATTAAACCCGGTGGGCGTCTGGTTGTGCTGGAATTCTCTAAGCCACTGTCGCAAACATTAAACACTATCTACGATACCTATTCATTCAATGTACTCCCCAAATTAGGCGAATTGATTGCTAAAGACTCAGAGAGTTATCAATATCTTGCCGAATCGATTCGTATGCATCCGGATCAGAATACACTGAAAACAATGATACTTGATGCTGGTTTTGACCATTGCGATGTCCATAATTTGAGCGGTGGAATTGTGGCGCTACACCGAGGCTTTAATTACTGATGCAATTACTAACTCAAGGCCTGTGTTTCACAATCGAGGCTACACTGAACAGGCTGGTGCCATATGACCTGTCCTATGTCGAGAAATGGCAACCACTGGATGGTAAAACCATCGCAATGAATTTAACCGATGTAAACACCCGCATCCTATTTCGTTATCAGAATCAATGTTTCGCCATATTCAGTGACGAGAACTCAACTGCAGATGTCAGCCTGACCGGAACGAGCTTCGATTTTTTTAAGGTGGCACTGGAATCGCGAGACAACGAGGCAGCAGCTGTCCAATCTGGAATTCATTTTGAAGGACAGGTTGCCGTTGGTCAGAAATTTGCTGCGGCATTGCAATCAATGGATATTGATTGGGATGAAGCACTAGCGCAGCAAACAAATGACATCTTCGCCCATCGCGCAAGTCAGGGTCTAAAGGTAATGGCTGAATTTGCAAGCGCATTCGTTGATACGACCAGACGCAATTTCACGGAATATGTACAGGAAGAAGCGCGTCTCACACCGACAAAAATTGAGGTTGAGAATTTTTACTCAGACCTCCGAGAACTGCGCACGGATGTCGATCGCTTGAAGGCGAAGTGTCAACGCCTAATGCTTACAACGCAATCACAGGACTAGTGTATGAGCTTTTTTCGTTCATTTCGGCGCGTTCGTAAGCTTGTCACTATCGCATATCGCTACAGATTATTTACCCTGCTCTCGACTAGGCCATTTCTCAGGGTAAGTCTCAAGGCAATCGCATACCTTCTGGCACCATTTAATCGCAGAATATCAGCGAACACCGCAACCGGGGAAAGGATATGTCAGGCGTTAACTGAATTGGGACCAATTTATGTCAAATTTGGGCAATTACTATCGACCAGACGCGACTTACTCCCACCAGATATTGCTCAGGCTCTCGCTAAGTTACAGGATAATGTCGATCCATTTGACGGCGAAGAAGCCAGCCAAATAGTCGAGTCGGCATTGGAAGAACCACTCGATAAGCATTTCAGTTTCTTCAACACCAGTCCAATGGCCTCGGCTTCAATTGCTCAGGTACATGAAGCCACCTTGAAGAGTGGCGAGGAAGTCGTTGTTAAGGTCCTTCGCCCAGACATCGAAGTCATCATCGACAAGGACCTTAGATTATTAAATGCTATCGCAAACTGGTTACATCGTTATCTACCTCAGAGCGAGCGATTCAAACCCCGAGAAGTGGTGGCAGATTATGAGCGTACTATCCTCGCCGAGCTGAACCTGCTCAATGAGGCTGCAAATGCTGAACGGTTAAGGGATTTGTGGCAGGATTCGAAACTCCTTTATGTACCGCGTATTCACCATGAATTTAGTCATCAGAAGATTCTCGTGATTGAGCGAATCTATGGCGTCCCCATCATGGATTTGGATACCTTACATGATGCCGGCACGGATATGGAGCTACTGGCTGAGCGTGGGGTAGAGATATTCTTTACCCAGGTATTCCGCGATAGCTTCTTTCATGCAGATATGCATCCAGGGAATATCTTTGTCGATATCACAGCACCCGACAACCCGCGCTATATGGCTGTAGATTTTGGCATCATGGGTAGTCTCAATGCCAGAGATCAACGTTATTTGGCAGAGAACTTTATTGCATTTTTTAACCGCGACTATCGCCAGGTCGCACAACTGCACGTCGACTCAGGTTGGGTGCCAGCAGAAACATCAGTTGATGAGTTTGAACAAACGATCGCTGCGGTATGTGAACCAATATTTGGCAAGCCACTGGAAGAGATATCTTTCGGCTATCTGCTAATCAATCTTTTCGAGACGGCTCAGAAGTTTAATATGCCAGTTCAGCCACAACTCGTTTTGTTGCAGAAAACACTACTGTATATTGAAGGATTAGGGCGAGAGCTGTATCCTCAACTGGACTTATGGAAAACGGCAAAGCCGTTTCTGGAGAATTGGTTGAAAGAGCGAATGAGTGTTAAGACGTTGCTTCGTGAAATCCTGCAGAAGGCTCCCATCTGGCGCGAGAAAATGCCAGAAATACCGGACTTGATTTATAGTAACTTGAAACAGGCACAGCAGAATCAGACATTAATAGAGCAGCAGAGTCAACTACTGGAATTACAACTAAAGCAGTCGGCAAAACATAACCGGGCACAGTTTTACTACTTTATTGGTGCAGCGTTGATAATTACGACAGGCTTACTATTTAGCACTGATAATATCTGGAGTATGCCAGAAACTATGACGAGTATTTCGGCCGTTATTGTTCTTTCAATTGGACGAATAATTGGTAACAGATCACATTAAATTAGCGAGTTTTTAGTCATACTTCCAACAGTTGGGTGTAATACGATGAGCACAATATTTGCCAAAATTATTGATGGAGAAATCCCAGCCGATTTCGTATACGAGGATGAGCATTGCATTGTCATAAATGATCTTTATCCTAAAGCGCCTGTCCATCTGTTACTCATTCCACGGAAACCGATTGTAAATTTGGATGATTTAACCTCTGAGGACCAGGAATTGATGGGGCACCTAATGTTGACGATACCCAAGGTAGCCAAGCAGCAGGGACTAGAAGCGGGATATCGAACCATCATTAATACAAACAAGGGCGGTGGACAAGAAATCTATCACCTACATATTCATATATTAGGCGGTGGTGGATCACTGCCATTCGCATAACAGGAGTCAAACCATGGGCATCAGTATTTGGCAATTACTCATTGTACTGGTCATCATCATTTTGCTGTTCGGAACCAAGAAGTTGAAGAATATTGGTAGCGATCTAGGCGGAGCATTTAAAGGTTTCAAGAAAGAAATGGATGGTGAAGCTAATAAGTCACCAGAACAGGAAGAAAATTCTGGAAGGATCATCGAAGGTGAAGCTTCCGAGCATACCACTAGCAGTAAAGAAAAAGAAAAGTCAGAATAAGCGATGTTTGATATCGGCTTTTGGGAACTGTGCCTGATCGCCACTGTGGCATTGTTGGTGTTAGGGCCCGAGCGACTTCCTATAGCAGCAAGAACGGCTGGAAAATGGGTCGGTAAAATCCGCAGCATGGTCAGTAATGTCAAAAGCGAAATCGATCGGGAGTTACAGCTCGATGAGATACGCAGAAAAATGGCCGAGCAAGAAAAGCAACTTCGTGAACAGTCTGGTATCGATGAATTTAAAGAAACGATTGATCAGGCTGTTGAGCAATCAGTAGCTGATATCCACCCGCTCGATCAAACCATCCATACGCCACAGCAACAGGAGTCGATACAACCATCTGACTCCTCCTCTTCGCAATCAGATACTGACGAAAAGCACGATGACAAGTCCTGAGTCTGAAGAGCAACCAAAGGAAGAATTCACCGAGATGCCTCTCATGGAGCATCTTATGGAATTACGACAACGACTGCTGCGGATGGTGCTAGCAATTCTCATCGTGTTCGCTTCCCTATTTTATTGGGCAACGGATCTATATCACTTCATCGCAATGCCTTTATTGGCTGCGATTCCCAATAGCTCCACCATGATTGCGACCGATGTATTGGCCAATTTTTTCACGCCATTTAAACTAACTATGGTGTTGTCGATCTTTATTACCATGCCCTATCTTCTATCACAGATCTGGGGCTTTATTGCACCGGGTCTATATACCCATGAAAAGCGACTCGCCGTGCCCTTGATGATCTCGAGTACAATCCTGTTCTATTGTGGCCTGGCATTCGCATATTATGTGGTATTTCCGCTCGCCTTTGGCTTCTTGGCAGCAATCGAGTTGCAGGGTGTACAAACCATGCCCGACATTAGTAGCTATTTGAATACCGTCTTGAAACTATTCTTCGCCTTCGGCATTACATTCGAGATCCCAGTCGCGGTGATATTACTGGTTAAGATGGGGCTTACCACTCAAGAAAGCCTCCGCGCCAAACGCCCCTACGTCATCGTAGGAGTATTCGTTATCGGTATGTTGTTGACACCACCTGACATTATTTCACAGACCCTTCTCGCGATACCCATGTGGGCTTTATATGAGGTTGGTGTCTATTTCGCGGGCTTCATCGGTACTAAGGATGAGAATGTTACTGGTAGTGAAACGACTTAGTGATACGCTAACTGATTGCTATATATCTCGGGACGCCAGGCTATGGCCCTAATAGATATTGGCGTCAATCTCACCAACGCACGTCTTTATCATGATCGTGAAATACTCAAGAATGAGGCCATTGCTGCTGGCGTAACACATCAAATCATAACGGGTACTTGCTACGAATCATCACTTAAAGCCATTTCTATTTGTGAGGAAGATCCGAATTACTACTCTGCGACAGCAGGATGCCACCCTCACGATGCGAAGGATTTTACTGATGAACACAGTAAAGGCCTCGAAAAACTACTCCAGCAAAAATGTATTGTAGCAGTCGGTGAGTGTGGACTGGATTTCAATCGTAACTTTTCTCCTCCTGATGTGCAGCATGATGTTTTTGAACAACAGATAGAACTGGGGATACAGACAAACAAGCCATTATTCCTACACCAGCGAGATGCACATGATGCATTCCTTGAACATTTAGCACCGCACAATAACCGAATCAAAGGAGTATGCCATTGTTTCACCGAAGGTAAGAACGAGATGAAAGACTATCTGGATCTTGGTTTGTATATTGGAATCACTGGCTGGTTGTGCGATGAACGCCGTGGTCATTCACTTCAGGAAGCGCTTAAATACTTACCTCTGGATCGGCTACTATTTGAGACCGACGCACCCTATTTATTACCCAGAACAATCCGCCCTAGGCCAAAGTCCAATAAGAATGTATCTGCGAATCTTCCATGGGTCCTGCAAACGGCTGCTGATATTACCGGCAAATCGACTACCGAACTGGCCACTATCAGTACAAACAACTGTCATGATCTGTTTCAATTGGACAGATAGCCACTGTCAGGCATAATGCTATTCAGGAGAGCCTATGTCGAAACCTTCCAATCAGTTTGAACTGCTGACACAACGCCGCTACCTGCCATTCTTTGTCACAATGTTTCTGGGTGCATTTAATGACAACGTGTTTAAGAATGCACTAGCGATTATGTTCAGCTTCACGGCCATCAATGTCATGGGCATGAACTCAGACTTGCTGATTAATTTATCGGCTGTGTTATTTATTCTGCCGTTTTTCCTGTTCTCAGCGATCGCTGGACAACTGGCTGATAAAATGGACAACGCCATACTGATGCGCTGGGTTAAATTCTTTGAAATCGTCGTGATGGCATGCGGCGTCATTGGTTTTTATTATGATATGCCCTTACTACTGTTATTTGTCTTGTTTCTCATGGGCACACAATCGACTTTCTTTGGCCCAGTGAAGTACGGTTACTTACCTAGAATTCTACAACGTGCTGAGCTTGTTGGTGGCAATGGTGTCACGGATATGGGAACCTTCTTGGCCATTCTGCTGGGTATGATCGCCGGTGCCCATGCCATTAGCTATATCGATGGCACCATTATTGTTTCAGTGATGGTGATGATGATCGCATTCCTGGGTTATCTGGCAGCTCGTCAGATCCCTTTGACTGGAGCGTCCAATCCTGCATTAAAAATCAAGCTGAACATATTCTCTGAAACCTGGAAGATTATTAAATTCAGTCGCAGTAACCGTAGCGTGTTTCTTGCCGTGATAGGAATCTCATGGTTCTGGTTTTTTGGCACTATCATTATTACACAGATGCCAAATCTGACACGCAACTACCTATTCGCAGATGAAACGGTATTTATTCTATTGATGGGCACCTTCTCGATATCTGTCGGAATCGGATCGCTGTTGTGTGAAAAACTCTCTGGTGGTCGCGTTGAAATCGGCCTGGTCCCCCTTGGGTCAATTGGCCTTACGGTGTTCGCGGCCGATCTATACCTTACATCCTTCAATTTCATGCCCGCAGCGGCAGAATTATATTCCATAGAGCAAATCCTTGGTCATACCCAGAACTGGCGACTGTTATTCGATATTTTCATGATCGGCATTTCATCCGGTTTTTATATAGTACCGCTCTACGCCATGATCCAAGAAAGAACAGATAGAGGCCACATTTCTCGGGTAATAGCAGCCAATAACATCATGAATTCAATCTTCATGGTGGTAGCAGGTATCATGGCGATGATCCTACTCGGTAGTGACATTACCATACCGGGACTGTTCATGATTACTGCTATCATGAACTTCGCTGTCGCATTCTATATCTATCGCATGATTACCGAGTTCCTGTGGCGCTTCGTCGTCTGGGTCGCTCTCCATACCATTTACCGGGTACGAACAGTCGACCTTGATTTGATTCCTCGGCGCGGCCCAGCGGTACTGGTCTGTAATCACATTAGTTATGTTGATGCACTAATCATTGCCGGCTATGTTCAGCGACCCATCCGCTTTGTCATGGATTCACGCATTTACAATACACCCGGTTTGAACTGGATTTTTCGAATGGCAAAAACCATTCCCATTGCACCCCGTAAAGTCGATCCGGAGTTACTGGAACGTGCTTATCAACAAATAGATGATTATCTGGCTGAGGATGAATTGGTATGTATTTTCCCGGAAGGTGCCTTAACGCAGGATGGTGAAATCGCCGATTTTAGAAAAGGTATTGAAGAAATCATTGCAAAGCGGCCAGTGCCTGTTGTGCCAATGGCGCTACAAGGGCTGTGGGGCAGTTGGTTTAGTCGTTTTGATGGTAAAGCAATGAAAGGCCTACCGAAACGAATTCCTGATGTAACCCTAATTGCTTGTGAACCAGTTCCACCTGAACTCGCTTCAGCACAGACATTACAACAGAAAGTCGCTGAATTACGTGGAGATAATAGATGAAGGACACGAAACATCCCCTGCTCGTTCTGGCAGAAGAACTTACAGGGGTTAGCTTGCTCGAATCTGGTACTGTGAATCCTTTTTTCCTGCTGGCAAAACAGAAGGAGGCTTATCGTATCGAAGTCAATTTCTCAGACCAGCAACAAAAAGAATTTACCACAATTAAAATTGCTGCTTTCATGCAGCATCTCTCTTGTGATCACTATGTCTTCGTTACCCGGATTCAGTTTCCTGCCAAGGCAGGTGAGAAAGACATCATGAAGCAACAGGTACTCATCATGCTGGCCCAGAAACTAGAATCAGGATATGAGTGTTTTGCCAATCTTTATGATATGCGTCTGAATGAGAAACTCGGAAGACCTCAATTGAAATATCAACAACAACTTGAAGCCTTCGATGGTCAATTCTCCAATCTGTTTGATGCACCAGAAGTACCGGACGATTTACTGCAGGAGTTAACGAAAGATATCGACGCCTATCGGTATCAGGAATCAAACCTCAATTAGAAACGTCAACGGCCCATCATTGCACAAACGAACCTTCATATCAGCACCAAATTGCCCCTGCGCTATTTCTGGATACTGACTAGTACAGTATTCGACTAATTGATTAAATAGCTGACTGGCCAACTCAGGTTGCGCAGCGGAAGAGAAGGACGGGCGTAATCCTTTACGAGTATCTGCAGCGAGTGTGAATTGTGGCACCAGCAATAGGCCGCCATTGATGTCTTTCAAACTTAGGTTAGTCTTCCCCTGCTGATCGGCGAAAATGCGATAGTTGAGCAACTTGTCGCCTAATTTCTTTACTTCGGCATATGTATCTGACGGCTGTACCCCGATGAGAACCAGCGAGCCGGTATTAATTGAACCGATGATCTCATTATTCACCTCAACCGAGGCTTCGTTGACTCGCTGAATTAGACCTAACACACACTTTCCAGGCGATTTGCCATACTGCGTGTGGCTCGTACGAGTGCATCGATATTTCCAGTCTCACCGGCTGAGTGACCCGCATCACGCACAATGTGTAGCTGAGAGATTGGCCAAGCTTTATGCAGTGTGTAGGCGTTGTCCAGCGTACACACCATGTCATAGCGTCCATGCACGATGATGCCAGGGATATTCTGTATCTTATGAATATCGGCAAGAATTTGATCATCATCGATAAAACAGCGATGTTGAAAGTAATGTGCCTCAATTTTAGCCAAAGCGAGCGCTGTTCTGGGTTCAGTGAAGTGATCGATCAGTTTATTATTTGGTTGCAAGGTCGCTAATCTGCCCTCCCAAATTGACCAGGCCTTGGCCGCAGCCATCCGTGCGATTTCGTCACTACCTGTTAGTTTTTCATAATAGCAAGACACGAGATCATCACGCCTGTCATTAGCGACGTGCTCGACAAAGTCATCCCAGAAATCTGGATAGACGTAACTTGCTCCCTCTTGATATAACCAGCGATAATCTTGATCTCTGGCAAGAAAAATACCTCGCAATATCATCGCAGATACTCTATCAGGATATGCCTCGGCATATAACAATGCGTATGTTGAGCCCCAGGAACCACCAAACAACATCCATTTATCGATGACAAAGAATTCTCGGATTTTCTCCAGATCAGTGACCAGATCCTGTGTTGTGTTGTTACGCAATTCCGCATGAGGCGTGGAGCGGCCTGCACCGCGTTGATCGAATAATATAATGCGATATTTCTCAGGATCGAAGTAGCGGCGATGATCGGGATCGATACCACCCCCAGGCCCACCATGTAGGAAAACGACGGGGATTCCAGTAGCCTCTCCACATTCCTCAATATAAAGGTCATGAATGTCGTCGACTTGAAGACGATGAGTTGCGTAAGGCTTTATTTCTGGATATAGGATCATGGCGATACCTGATAAATTGATTGAGAAAATTGTACGCCTATCCCATTTGAAAATATAGCGTTGACCGTGTCTAACTTATTTCTTCAGCGCACTCCAGGAACGAAACAACCTTATTTCTCCCCGTTGATTTAGCGTGATACAACGCCTGATCTGCTTGAGAATACAAATCATCAAACTCAGCATTACAGCCGAGCGTTGTGTGTCCGATTGAAATTGTTAATGGGACTTCCTGGCCCTGATGTGTAAATACAGTATCAGCAATCAATATTCGAATTCTCTCTGCGATTTCCAGCGATTTTTCTACGGTTGTGTTGCTTAGAAACACCACAAATTCCTCGCCCCCGATTCTTCCAAGAATGTCATATTGTCTTAATGATTGTGAAAAGATTTTGGTTACGTGTACCAGCGCAGCATCACCTGTAGGATGACCATAGGTATCATTAACATGCTTGAAGAAATCTAGGTCCATAATCAACAAACTCATGGATGCACCGGAGCGTCTGCATCGACTAAGTTCCATATCTACAGAATCAACGAGTGCTCTTCGGTTTGCGACGCCCGTCAGTTCATCTGTTAATGAGAGTTTACGTAGGTTACTTACAGAAGTGCGAAGATCATTTTCCAGAACTTTCTGTTTCGTCATGTCCTTGATATGAATAAACAACTCACCTGCATCGTTCAGCTGCTCGGAAAACAGGAACCATCTACCATCGGTGAAATCAACCTCAAATATCCGATAGTCACGAGATCGACGTACTTTTCGAGTATAGGTAAGAAAATCCTCAAACACGTTGGCTTCGATATTGATCCCACGCTTTTCGTTAAAAGACTTTTCTAAGATTGTTTCAAAATGCATTCCTAATGCATCGTCATAACTTATCATCATGGTATCTGCGAAAGACTGGTTACAGTAGACAATACGATCCTCTTTGCTCAGGATACAATAGCCGTCTCGCGTTTGTTCCACAAATTGAATCATTTTTTGTTGCAGTAAATTATCCATCACAACCGAATTTTTTATTGAATAATTACAGGTCACCGTGCTTTGTCTCATTAAACATATAACAACATTGCATTGTATTTTTTAATCACACAATTCATGGATTCCATTCTTTCATAATATAACGCTGATCATCCGTCGCATCAGGCGATCGACTTACGAATTCTACCGGGAGTTGTGTTTGTAACTTTTTTAAATGCCTTACGGAAGGCAGCTTCTGATTCATAACCGTACTTATCAGCAATTTGACCGATAGAATCAGTGCTATGTTGTAACTGATGATATGCTTCTTGCATACGCCATAACATTAAATATTGCATGGCAGGCATACCTAATGCCTCGTTAAATTTTTGCGCAAACGCTGATCGCCCCATCGCAGCTTCTGAAGCAAGCTTCTCCAGAGTCCATCGTTCACCTGACCTGGTATGGATTGCAGTTAACGCCTTACTGAGTTTTACATCAAACAGGGCCGGCAATAATCCTTTATTGATATGTCCCACCTTTATCTGATGCCTGATAACCTCGACAAATAGAAGGTAAGCTAATTGATTAACCACTACAAAAGTTCCCTCCCGACTATTCTCCAACTCTTTTTGTATCATCGTGGCATATGTGCATATTTGAGGAGCCTGCTGTCTTGCTTTGACATCAATGTGGATTATTGGAGGAAGGGATTCTAGCAATGGAATAATCACTTTATTCTTAAATTCTAACGATCCACACATCATATGTGTAACATCAGTTTGTCCGGAGGAATCAAAAGAAATTTTCTTCCCTATTGATTCCGGCTTAGGCGTTTCATAACTATTGCTAATGAGATGTCGACCATTTTCAGTTAGAAAAATTATTTCTCGCTCGGCTAGATGGATAGGATCTATACCATCAAGATGCAGCCAAGCATGGCCATGTTCAATGATGTGAAATCGAATCTTGTTAGCATCTGTGCTTTCTAATGCCCATTCACCACAAAATAACCCATCAATGTAAATTTTGGCGTCGAGAGACAAACCAGATATCAGTGAACTCAGACCGTCTGGTGTATCGAGATTGGTTGTTGGATTAATTGACATATATATTGGACGAACTCACTTAATGAATTCCGACCCCTATTTATATACTCATATCAATAGTAAGGCAAAAATTAACGAAGTGAGTTACTGTGAATATTGCTATACTTTATTCAAAATCATATTGTACAAACTGCATGGCAGCGCGAAAAATTTTGCAACGAAACGGATACGAAGTTATCGAAAAAAATGTCTGTTCGTCGATAGAAAATCTTATGACGATGGTTTCTATAAATAACAGCCATAATGTACCTCAAATTATAGTTTGTCATGTAAATACCCCGGGTTATAAATACTATGCGAGTTTTGATGAGCTAAAAAACGACATGCCTGACTAGAATTTTTTGAACAACAACTAGACTCTTTCCATGTGAAAATTCTCGCAGATTATGATGACAAGGCGCATTCGTCTTTTGTCATATTATTCAAACTTCTCAACACCTTAGCGGTACTAACAATGTCCTGACCAATTTGTTTATTTCTTGAAGAACCTTCGACTGCTGCTTCGGTTCCATTATTCAGAATTACCATTCCCTGTGAAATATCGTACATGTTATGGCGTAACTTCTTTGTAGTACTTTTGATAAGTTGAACATTATGATTCGTCGATTCCAGGATAGAATCAAAATGCTTATAAAGTCGTCGCGCACCATCCTTACCGGTCGCTATATCACTGATTGAACCATCGAGTTCATTGGAAAAATTATTCATTTCCTTGGTCAAGAACCCAACATCATTATTCAATGTGTTTAGTATATTTGTTATCGTTACAGTTTCACTTTCAACACGATCGCTCAAATCTTTTATTTGCTCTGCAACAACAGAAAAGCCCTGACCTGCTTTACCTGCTCTCGCCGCTTCTATCGCAGCGTTTAATGCTAACAGCCTCGTCTGAGATGATATTTTTGCTATTGTTCCCGCAACATTAGAAATCATAGAAAATTCTGTTTGAAACAAACTCACTTGTTCAGATAAATCAGAGGATCGAGTAACGGCTAATGTCACATGACCGATAACATCTCTAAATCGATTTAACATGATTTTAGTTTCGTCAGCGATATCGGCTAATTTCTCAATTGTACTTGTCGCAGTCTTATCTATATCACCAGAAAGATTTATTACTTCATTCGTTGCGTTAATGGTCGTATTTGCAATACCCAATCGGTTCTTTGATGCTACATTCACTTTAGCTGCCGTATCTCTGACAGTCTTCCCATGCGATTCAATCAAACTAATGTAACTCTCATGTTGATCGATATTCTCATTGTCATCTTGAGAAGAAATCTGATCATCAATGCTGTCTTTAGGGTAGACATTATTACCAAGCAAATAGACTGAAAAAGGTACACAATAAGTTAGAAGCATTTTCCATACTGCAATCGGCGCATTAGAAAATAATGCTTCACTTTGATTTATCAGGAGTAGGATTGTACCAACTAGTAGAGCTACTATGACCGCTTTAAGATATCGATTATATTGATACATAATACAAACCACTTCGGCTCAAAATTAGGCTGTACTATACTCGGAAATGATTCTGACGTTGGTTCATTTAGTACGATTTTTCGACTCATTCGTACATACATGACCGTTACTGGGTGATCTCCAGATAGCTAAGGTAACGCTGATGAATGGATCGCACGTAATTTACTGGTTCAGAACCTCGTACGTAACCAAATCTGGATTTCTTATAGTAGCTCGGTTGCTGTAACAACAACATGGCCCGCTCAACATTATTAAACCATTTGTTTGGGTCAAGACCGATCTCGTTGGCGAGTCGCTTGGCATCATACACGTGACCATAACCAGCATTGTAAGCTGCCAACGCAAAGAATAATCTTTCCTCGAGTGGAAGATCCTCAGTAAAGCGTTGCTTGGTCCAATTCAGATAATCGACACCAGCTGCAATACCCTCTTCAGGATTACCAAGATTGTCATAACCAAGCTCTTCCGCTGTTGATGGTAAAACCTGCATGAGGCCTTGTGCACCCGCGCCTGACTGCGCTGTAGGATTGAACTTACTCTCCTGATACATTTGGGCAGTGATAAGCCGCCAATCGAAATTATGTCTTTGCGCATGTTCTCTGACTAGATCATCAAATGGGGATAATTCACTATCACGGGTAACACGATCTTGACGATGTAATTCTTTTCTGTCTTTATCAGAAAAATACTTTTGTTTAATGACGTTATAAAAAGTCTGGCGATATTCTTTTCGGATATAAGCATTCAAGGCGTTGAGTAATTGCGGGTTATTTTTTCTAATGATATAGGCCCATGGTATCGACTCGTTCAAAACCAAAGGAGCGACGATCTCCTCACGAAAATTTTTCTCAATCGCTACCAAGTTACTATCTGCGATCGTTAGGTCAATTTCTTCATCGGCAATTTGATTGATCAACATTTCTGTCGAAAAAGATTCAGGTACTGGAATTAATGTCACATCATGGCTCTCTTGCAAAGCCAGTCCAGTTTTCCAGAAGGCACTCGACTTTCGTAAATGTAAAGAGCGCCCATTCAGGTCGTCCAGACTGGAAATTGTGGGGCTATCTTTGTGAGCTACAATCATCTCATCTACCCTGTTATACCGAATGCTGAAGGTATGCTCTTGTTTGCGTTCATCGGTACGGCTCAGACCCGCAGCTATGACATCGCCTCGCCCTTCTTCAAGCATGCGTGTCATGTCTTCGTATGTTCGAGCAACGATGACCTGTAAAGTTAATCCTTGCCGCTTGGCAAATTCTTTCATCAGGTCATATTCAAATCCCATCAGCTCACCACGCCAGAGAAAATAGGTCTCAGGGCTGTTACGAGTGATCATCCTCAGTGGTAATTTCTTCTTCTTAATATCCCCTAAGTCTATGTTTCGCTCCAGTTCGAAGATGCGCTGCATTGCCCTGGCTTGGATAAAATTATTAAGTTTATTTAGCAGAGCCGGCTGCTTCTTATTGATTAGCCAGGATTGCGCGGTCGGTTCATCAAATTGATGAAATACTTTAATATCATCACGATATGATAGCAGGCTGTCCACTGCAGATTTATCGAGTATAGTAAGCAGTCCCGGTTGAGCAACCAGTTGATCAGCCAATTGATCTAACTGACTAACATCCATGCTCTGGGCACGGATCTGCCAAGATGGATACTGTTTTGCTGTCTCTAGATATGAGGACTCTTCTGGAAGTAATATCTGATTCACGGCATCGATCGAAAAGTCATTGATCGCGGCAGCGCCGACTAGCTGCTCCTTATCGTTAGTTACAATTCTGGTGAATTCAAACCCTTGCTGCCTACTGTCCAGACGGGTCAAATGGCGTGGAATGATGTCGGCTTCGTTGTTTGCAAGGCGCTGAAACATATGCGCCAACGAATCAGCAGGTACCCAACGAATCGTCAGGCCATGAATATCGGCGAATTGTTGGAATAGTTGCTGATGATATAGTGCTGTTGAAGTTAAACGCGGTAATGAAGCATCCGACTCCCAGGTCAATTTTAATGCTCGAATCTCACCGGACGCGATGATATTTGACCAGTCACGAAATTGTGATACCACAGGATCTTGAATCTGTGATTCGGCCTTGTTCCCAATTGGCCCGCTGTTTTCGTTCTGACTTGAATTATCACAACTGCTGAAGAGCAGGGATGTCGCAATGATAGTAAATGGTGCTAGTAAGCGAATACAAGCCTTGGTGAACTGTGTCATGTTGTCGCACATTGATTTGTTGTGCAGTCTAGGATGCCGTAAACCACAGACACAATGCAAGAAAATGACCCTTCAATATGATCGAAGAGAATGTTGAATATGATTAATCTTTGCTTGCAAATAATTCGGGATGGGCTTTCATGAAAAGATATTCGATCACATCTTCTTCTTCGATTGCAGAACTAACAAACCAGCGTCCGAGTGTACGTTGTAATTCTTCATAGCCATCTTGCAGGGAATAGCGTATCAACGTTTCAAGGTTTATGTTTTTATCTTGAAAGGTACTGTCATGATCGAGTTGCCATTCAATGTACTCTAGACGGTACAGCCCCTGACTTCTGACATAATTATCTGCGAGTGATTGACTCATGAAATAACCCGATTAAATAGCATATATTTAATCTTATCGGCATCAGCAAAAGAATCTTGTGGGTTATTTAGCGTTAAAAAACTCCACGATCAATGCAGGACAGGATTTACTCTCATGCACTATCTAGAATCATTCAATCCGCTTTCGTTTGTCGGGATTCACGTTTACGCTCGTGTTCTTTGAGCCATTTCTTACGGATCCTGATTGCCGCAGGGGTCACTTCGACTAACTCGTCGTCATCGATAAATTCCAGTGCCTGTTCCAGACTGTAGCGCAACGGCGGCGTGAGGATTAAGTTCTCATCTGTTCCAGCTGCACGTATATTGGTCAGCTGTTTTCCTTTCAAAGGATTGACCGTTAGGTCATTGTCACGACTATGAATACCGATCACCATACCTTCATACACTTCCTCAGCATGACCGATCATCAGGCGGCCTCTCTCCTGCAGGTTAAACAAGGCATAGGCTAACGCCTTGCCGGTATCCTTGGAAATCAGTACACCATTGATACGTTGACCCAGACTACCCTGAACCGCTGGCGCATAGCTGTCGAATGTGTGATACATGAGGCCGGTACCTGATGTCGCACTCATGAATTCCGTTTGAAATCCAATCAGTCCGCGGGCTGGAATTTTAAAATCCAGGCGAACGCGTCCCTGACCATCTGGAACCATGTCCTGTAGTTCACCTTTTCGCTCGCCCAACTTTTCCATGATCGTACCCTGATGCTCTTCCTCGATATCAACGGTGAGCTGTTCCCAGGGTTCGAGCCGTTGACCGTCTTCCTCATGGAAGATGACTTCAGGGCGCGACACGGCCAGTTCATAGCCCTCGCGGCGCATGGTTTCGATCAGAATAGACAGGTGTAATTCGCCGCGACCGGACACTTTAAACTTGTCTGGGTCGGGTAATTGTTGCACCCGAAGTGCGACATTATGAATTAACTCACGCTCCAGGCGTTCCTGTATCTGTCGCGATGTCAGATACTTGCCTTCTTTACCTGCAAATGGTGACGTATTGACCTGGAATGTCATCGATACGGTTGGCTCATCCACTGTCAGGGCGGGTAGTGCTTCAATAGTTTCGGGATCACATATCGTATCGGAAATCATGGGAGAGTCGATTCCTGTGATGGCGATGATGTCTCCAGCCGATGCAGACTTCACACTATGACGCTCAAGACCCATGTAACCAAGAATCTGACCAATTTTAGCCTTACGTTGCTTCCCGTCGGCACCGACCACAACCACCTGCTGCGCTGTCTTTACCTGACCACGGGTGACTCTTCCTACACCAATCGCACCGACATAACTTGAGTAGTCGAGGGCAGAAATCTGCATCTGTAAAGGCCCATCAGGATCGACATCAGGCGCATGAACATGTTCGACAATTGCTTCGAACAGAGGAGTCATATCTCCTTCTCTTACCGTATCGTCTTCACTGGCATAGCCATTCAGTGCTGAGGCATATATAACCGGAAAATCCAGTTGCTCATCGGTTGCTCCCAAACGGTCGAATAGTTCAAAAACCTGATCCATGACCCAATCAGGACGCGCTCCCGGTCGATCAATCTTATTAATTACGACGATGGGTTTCAGTCCCTGAGCAAATGCTTTCTGGGTAACAAATCGTGTTTGAGGCATAGGGCCATCTACAGCATCGACCAATAGCAATACCGAGTCGACCATCGACATGATGCGCTCAACCTCACCGCCAAAGTCCGCGTGTCCGGGAGTATCCACGATATTGATGCGGTAATCCTGCCAGTTGATCGCAGTATTCTTAGCCAGAATGGTGATACCACGTTCCTGCTCCAAATCATTGGAATCCATCATCCGCTCGGACAATTCAGCCCGATCACCTAATGTGCCAGACTGATGCAGTAGCTTATCTACCAGGGTGGTTTTACCGTGGTCTACATGGGCAATAATTGCGATATTTCTGAGATTATCGATCAAGGGCCTGGTCTCCGATGACTAAGCATAAAAATTGGCGGGCATTCTAGCCCAAACCGTTCAGGAAAACAGCACAAATATACGATTAAACCGCTTAAGTCTGAATAAATAGGATAAAAAGGTTACTAAAATGCACATTTTCCGCAGTTACATGATGACTGTTACTTGCGGTCGATGCGGATCTAGCTCTTGGTGTGTTGCTCGATCATCCACTCAACCGTCTTGATATCAGGGATCAGTAGCTCACGTTCTCGATACTTGACGTTAGCAAGCACCGATTCGTGTAATGATTCAATTGCCTCTGATGAATCATCGATGTGTTCTACAGAGTCTCGACTAACAGGCGCCAGTCTGGGGATCCCCTCTACAGCCAGTGCAAAATAAGGCATCTGCTTCAGACCCAATTGGGTATGTAGGATAGCCACCATCTTTTGCCTTCTGTCAGGAAGTGGAAAATCGGGATTATAGATATGCTCATAGGAGACAACTGGTAGTAACATGCCTCGCCAATGTAAATATCCTATGTGCCACTTCTGATGATCCTCGGGTGGGGGTTCACTATCTATATAGGGCACAATTTCTGCCAGTGCCTTATTTGGTATAAGGATTGGCTTGTCTCGCATGGGTACTATCAAGCAGTATATATCATCGGTATCAGACATTATCCATGACCTCGATTTCGACCAATTAGCTCTTCTATTCTAGTGAGCAGGAGATCTTCTGCGAATGGCTTACCCATGTAATCTTCTACACCGATGTTCATGGCTCTCTCTTTATGTTTCTCACCGGTTCTCGATGTGATCATAATTATTGGTATTTTTTTCAACTCTGGATCTGATTTAACTATGGTAGCTAATTCGAAACCATCCATTTTCGGCATTTCGATATCTAGCAAAATAATATCGGGGTGTTCTTCTTGTAGCTGGGTCGAGGCATCAACGCCATCTTTCGCAGTAACAACGTCATAATGGTTTCGTTCAAGCAAACGTGATGTGACTTTTCGAACAGTTATCGAATCATCAACGACCATAACTGTCGGCACATAATCCTCATCATAATCGTTTTGATCGGATGCTTCGTCACTCGCTTCCTGGGCTTCTTCTTCAATGGCAAGTCGACGCCATAGTGACGGGATATCCAGTATCAGAACCACAGAACCATCACCTAGAATAGTAGCTCCAGACAAGCCGCTGATTCCACTCAGCTGAGCACCCAGCGATTTAACAACCACTTCACGACTACCAATGAGACCGTCAAGTTGTATCGCGACCGGCTTCTCGATACCGTGTACAAGCATTACCGGTAGTGGCTTCACGCGTCCTTCAAAATCTGGTTTTATCTTATGCTCAAGCATGGTACCTAGATAGTTCAATTCATACTGAATACCCGCATACTCATATATTGGCCTATCGAGCTTATACAACTCTTCCAGTTCATACGGACTGACCGTTACAATACCTTCGATATTCGTTAGCGGAACTGCATAGGGCTCTTCGTTGATCGTTACCATTAAGGCATTATTTACAGAGACCGTGAACGGTAGGCGAACGATAAAAGTACTGCCTTCTTCAGGTTCTGACTCAACTTCTACGTAACCACCTAACTGTTTAATTTCATTAAATACGACATCCATCCCGACACCGCGACCAGAAATTTGAGTCACCTCATCTGCGGTACTAACACCAGCTGAGAATATCAGATTGACGATATCTCGCTTACTAAGTTCAGTATCTTCTGTAATAACACCACGCTCTATTGCTTTTGCGCGTACCTTGTCGATGTTAATACCAGCGCCATCATCACTAATAGAGATGACTACCTGAGCACCCTCACGGGCTAGTCGTATACGAATCTTACCTTGCTCTTCTTTGCCTTTCTTTTTACGCTCCTTCGGTGGCTCAATGCCATGATCGATCGCGTTACGCATCATGTGCTCTATTGGAGATATCATTTTCTCCAATACGGTTCTATCCATTTCACCATCAGCCCGAATCTTAATATCGATGTTCTTATCCAGTTCCTTACTAATCTGGCGAACCATCCTTTGCAGTCGCGGGACGATACTATCGAATGGCACCATGCGGGTATCAATTAGTCGTTCCTGCAATTCTGTATTAATTTGTCCCTGCTGAATCAACAATGCCTCTGCTTCTGAAGCGAGCTCGACGAAATTGTCTTTAAGGTTGAGGAGGTCGTTTGACGACTCACTCATACCTCGAGCCAGTTCCTGCTGACGTGAGTAGCGATCCATTTCGAGTGGGTCGAACTCGTCCATGTCCGGACCAGCTACTTCCTGTCGGTACTGAATCTGTGCATCCGTTTCGACTTCCATGGCTCTCAGCTGTGAACGCAGACGTTCAATGGTAGAGCTCATTTCTTCGAGGTTATTGGTCAGGGTATTTACCTGCTGCTCCAACCGCGATCGGAGGATACTCGATTCACTGGCCAGATTAACCATATCTTCCAGCGTATCGGCGCCAACTTTTACCTGCTCACCAGTAGAGACTCTACGCGCCGGTTTTTTAGTTTCTTTGTTAGGGAATTTATCTTGATGTGATACCGGTACAAACGGCATTGATTGATCAAGTGGCGGCAATTCGAGATCGGCTTTTGGTGTTTCTCTTTCTGCTATCTCATCTGATTGCTCCTCATCAGATTCGATTTCGTCGGCCAGTTCAGCAGCCTGCTCGCCATCAGATTGATCCTCAACCTCTTGACTATCCGGTTCTTTGGCCTCTTCTAGTTGGTCGAGGTTTTCAGGAACGTCTTCAGATTCAGTTGCGTCTCCGTCAGTGTAATTTTCAAGGATGTTCTCTTCTATTTCCTGTTCCAGACGCTGGATGAAATCGACCGGCACAGTCATCTGTTGTTGATCAGAAATTTCGTTAATCAGTTGTGAGAAGGCGTCGCGTGCTTCGAACGATAACTGGAACAAGCTATCTGAGGTTTCTCGTCTGCCCTCGGCAACACTTTCATAAAGCGTTTCCAGGTGATGGCTCAGATCACCGAGTAGATTTAATTCAGATAGTCGCGCACCACCTTTCAATGTATGCAGATTGCGTTGCATTAGGGCAACGTGTTCATTATTTCCAGAGTCAGATTGCCAATTTCCAATGGTCTCTTCCAACGAATCGATAATCTCGCGCGCTTCCTCCAGGAATATATCCAGTATTTCCAGGCCATCCTCATCCATTACGACCGGAATGACAATCCCATCGCTTGTTGTGTCTCGATCGGATTCTTCTTCAGGCGCTTCTTCGGATTCTTCTTCAGGCGCTTCTTCGGATTCTTCTTCAGGCGCTTCTTCGGATTCTTCTTCAGGCGCTTCTTCGGATTCTTCTTCAGGCGCTTCTTCGGATTCTTCTTCAGGTGCTTCCTCAGGTGCTTCCTCAGGTTCTTCTTCAGGTGCTTCTTCGGGTTCTTCTTCAGGTGCTTCCTCAGGTTCTTCTTCAGGGGCTTCTTCGGGTTCTTCTTCAGGTGCTTCTTCGGGTTCTTCTTCAGGTGCTTCTTCGGATTCTTCTTCAGGCGCTTCCTCAGGTTCTTCTGCTGAGACTTCCTCTGGCTGAATGTCAGCCTCATCGACGGCATCGGGATCTACTAAATTGACTATATCAGCAGTTAACTGATCCGCCGATGGCAATGGCTCGTTCGCCTCAAGGGCTTCTACCATATCGGTTAATAGATCTTGAGAAGCAATGCATAAATCGATCAATTCAGCAGAGGCCTCCAATCGGCCCTCTGACAATGACTGATAGATGTCTTCTAGGCGATGTGAGAAGTTACCCATCACCGATACGCCACCCATATTGGCAGCACCCTTAAGGGTATGTAATTCTCGTTGAAGTGTTGCGACGACTTCCTGATTCCCGTGATTCTCTCGCCATTCTTCTAGCAGGGGTTGGGTACGCTCAAGTATTTCCCTGGATTCCTCAAGTGCAATTTCAAGAATCTCAGGATCAACCTCATCTGCCTGATCCTGTTGATCGCCTTCTTCAGCGACTAGGCTCTCATCTACTTCTGCTGCAACATCAAGATCTTCTGCGAGTTCAATATCTTCCTCGCTGGCTCCTTCGCTGTCTGTCGCAACGTCAGATGTGGAATCAAGTTCATCGACATCCTCTGAAGATTCATCCTGCGAATCTTCTTCAACAACCCCTGTCTCTAATTCGAGATCTTCAGCCAGTTCCTCTAATGACTCTGTTTCTTGATCAGAATCGGCTTGCTCATCAATCACATCCTGATCAGTCTCAGCTAGACTATCCGCTTCTTCTTCACTGTCTTCTTTGTTGTCTTCTTCATCGAGATCAGGCGCAGATTCTAACTCTAAATCCGTTTCAGGTAAGTCCACAACTGGCTCGGCATTCGCCTCATCATCTGAGTCTTTCTTATCAAACTCATATTCTTCATCAAGTCCAACAAGACTGAGGCCGCTGTCATCTTCTTTTTCAAGTTCATAGAGGACATCGCCGTCCATCGTGTCTTCTACTGACGGAGGCGGTTGTAAACCCTCCTCAAAATCATCAGCCTGTGAATCCTCCGCAGTATCCTCAGATTCTGACGAGTCGGAATCTTCTATATCCTCAAGACTCAGCTCAGTAAAATCGACAGCATCAGGTTCAGCAAATGACTCATCATCTGACTCAATGTCAGACTCTTCGCCATCATCTATAGTCGCCTCTGCAGTGTCATGTTCAACCTGATCAGATTGCTCTTCTTGCAGTTGCTCATCTAATTCAGCATCGATATCAATCAGTTCCCCGAGATCATCTGCTTCTGAATCATCCGTTGTTTCACCCTGCTCAATTTCATCATCAGGCTCGTCAATTTGACTAGCAAACTCACCGTCCAGCTCTAAATCATCAAGTCCTTCAGCAATCTCCACGGGCTCAGCTTCGATCTCAAGATCCTCAGCCATCTCTTCGGACTCAGCCTCAATCTCAAGATCTTCAGCCATCTCTTCGGGCTCAACCTCAATCTCAAGATCCTCGGCCATCTCTTCGGGCTCAGCCTCAATCTCAAGATCTTCGGCCACCTCTTCGGTCTCAGCTTCTAATTCATGGTCTTCAGCCGCCTCTTCCACGTAGCGGCTGTAATCGCCATCATCGAGCGCCTGGCGTAACTCCAAAAGTTGCTGATCAAATTGATGATCAGCTACCACGGACTGCTCCGCAGCGACAATATCAAGCATATTCAGTAGACTGCGTATGCCGTCCATCAAGCCTGATTTCAGTGGTTGATAACTCTCAGGAGGCACAGAAACCTGGAGCAGGCGTTGGCAAAAATCGACAAGATTCTGCGCACAAACCCTAATCTCGCCTTCTTTAGCAGCATCTGCTAAATCAGTTACTCTGTGGAACACATCGAGTAATTGATCAGTATGGTGTTTTATCTCCTCCGAACTTTCCTTGCGTTCAAGATCTTCCTCAGCAGCCATGAGTAGTTCGTTGGCGACCAGCAGTAATTTCTGTACGGATTCCGGCGTTCGCTCATCTTCTTCGAGGCTAGCAGTGGTATCACCCTGGCTTGAATCACCCATTAAACTATTCATCAAAGAGGTAGCTTGTTCCTGAACTGTTTCTCTTTCATCGTGCGAATCAGGCTCAGACAGGTTTGTCTCTAGGCTGCGAATATATGGGAGGAGCAGCTGATTAAACGATTGCAGGAGTGCAAAGGCTTCATCAGACACATTGAGGTTGCGTATCTTTAACTCTTTAAAATAGCCTTCAACATCTGTGATCAGATTGCCAAGCGTAAAGATGCCTGCCATCCGGGCACTGCCTTTGAGTGTATGAAGGGCACGTAACAGAGAATCGTCGGGCTTGTGTCGTACCGGGCCATGGGCATTTTCATTATAGAATGCCTCGCAAGTCGACATATGTTCTTCAGCTTCAGAGGCAAAGATATCCAGCAGTTCGGCATCAAGGTCACCCTCTGGCTCTGTAGCAGGCTCGTCAGGTTTAGCTTCGATCGCTTCTTCTTCAGCCGGCTCAATAGCAGGCTCCTCACCCGGCGGAGTCCAGTCGCTATCAAACCCTTCTCCAGCAGCCAAGGCATCTGCTCGTTGCTGAATCTGTTGAATATCCAGATGCGGTTGTCGTCTGGCACGGAAGTCTTCAACCAGTTCCGGCAAAATTGACTGGGTAAATGAGACAACCTGAAAGATTGGCTCTGAAGGTCTCTGCGAACCCTCGATGACTTTGTTAAGGAGGTTTTCGATGCTCCATGCCAATTCCCCTATGTCCTGCGCTCCAACCATACGCCCGGAACCTTTCAGGGTGTGGAAAGACCGTCTCGAAATCGTTAGATCTTCATAGGCTTCTGAATTATGAATCCATCGCGGCAGGTGTTCTTTCAGGGTTTCCAGAACTTCTTCAGCTTCTTCCAAGAAGATCTCAATCAACTCATCATCGATCAGACTTTCATCGGTCTCTTTATCATCCTTTAGGATTGTATTTGGCTGCTGAACGGGTGCAGAAGGCTGAGGCTCGGCCTCTTCGGCCTTAGCAAGTTCTGCAATGATTATTTCGCAACTCGCTGTTGCGGCATCCAGTACAGACTGCAAGCCTTCAGATAAACCTGATTGCAGACTTTCCAGATAGTAATCAATACTGGTCAGTACATCGGCCAGTGCATCTAATACCGATTCCTGAGGATGTTGATTCTGTTCAATTACCCTGGTTTGAATGAATTTGGCGCAGTAATCCATCAGATCAGCCGGCGCATGGTTATCGATAATTCGACAGGCGCCACTTACTTCTGTGAGCTGCTCTGGTACAGCCTTGAGATATTCTTCATCCCAGTCATTGGTGATGTATTCAATGATGGCATCTTTGGCATGCTGCAGACTGGCCCGACTTTCTTTAATGATGATCTGCCGCGATTCTTGGAACGCCAAACCCGAGGCCATTTTTTCAGCGTCTTGTTGTTCATCATCCTGTTCTAAATCCAGTGATGACTTAGAGGTAATGCTGGCGTCGATATATAGGAGCGTGCCCGCCACATCAATAACAACCTGATCTCGTTCCTCCTCTGAAGCTGATAGCGCTGCATTAATTTTGCTGATCTGCTCTCTGACCAGAGTGGCAACGGCCTCTATCTCCAGCATCACGAGGGTGTCAGAGATCTGTTGTAAACCAGGTACCAATTGTTCCAGTACTGAGCTATCTTTTTCTTTAGAACGGACATAAAGATCGAGTGTATCCTTTATGTTCGCGAGATCCTCACGCATTACATTGGCAACAGTTATCATGGCATCCTGATCAGGCCCTGACATTTTTATCTGTTCCCTAGCTACCTTATTGGAGCGCTCATGATCCTGGTCTAATTTAAATTCTGACTTAAGTTGCTTGATAACGCCTTCATCAGATTCTGACTTACTGATGTGGAATAACATCATATTAAGCAGGCTCTGATCGGGTTTCTGCTGAGTTTGATTTTCAGGATCATCCTGCAGAGCCCTGATTTGACGTTCAATCTTACCGAGGATTGATTTAATTTCTTTACCAACATCAGACTCAGATGGATCGAGAGTCAAAATGAAGCCGTGGGCGATCCACCATAAGGTTCCAATTGGATCTGTGGCATTGAACATTTCAAGCTTTTCAATACACTGACGGATTTGATTTAGGGCAGATTCAGTATCTTTACTCTTCATTACATTGAGTAAAGCACGCTGATAAGTGTGGCGTATCTCGCTGACTTCGGCTTTGAAGTCGAAATTCTCTGGTAAATCGCGTTCCTGTGGCCCGACCTCTCGTTCGATCTCCAGATCGACATGAAAGAATTGACTTTCAACTATCTCAGTAACACCACGGTAGGATCTTAGTTCATTCAGAAGTGGCAGGATAACCAATGGGTCATCATCATGGCCTGAAAGCAGTCGTTCAAGATATCGTGGGAGTTGCAGTATTCCACGCATAAGGCCTTCAAATGCCTCATGCTGATCATTACTGTTATTTTCTATAATGTGATTTGTCAGCAGATCCATTTCTTCTGCTAGCATTGAGCCAGCAATAATTTCTAGCATCTGCAAGGTGCCCTGAACCTGGTGTAGACAGGACGAGCAATGCCTTAACTGACTAATATCATCTTTAGTTTCGAAATAGGATTCCAGAGACTGCTTGGCTTGGTCAAGCGTCTTGTCTATTTCTGGTTTGACCCATGTGAGTGCGACTTGATCGTAATTGGCAGCCATTTAGTTCAAGATCTCCACTGGGTGCTTTTCTGCATTACAGGTCATAGAGTTTAAAATGTCATCCATGTAATTATGTTTCTACTCAGGTAGCTTGAAACCTGCGACCGAACCCTTCAACTCTTCAGCTTGTTCAGCCAAATCACCAATCGCTCCAGCAGTTTTTTCCGTCCCCGCTGCAGTATTGGTAGTAATATCCTGAATAACATTCATCGTCTTGGACACATTCACCGCAGAGCCTGCCTGTAAACGTGCAGTCTCAGAGATGTTAGTAATAAGGCCAGCAACGTCATTGGATACTTTTTCAATTCGTTCCAGTGCCACACCAGCATCTTGTGCAAGTCGCGCACCATTGACCACTTCAGAGGTCGATGACTCCATCGAAATAACCGCCTGATTGGTATCGTTTTGAATCGTTTTAACCAGCGCCTCAATTTGTTTCGCCGCATTACCTGATCGTTCAGCAAGTCGTTGTACCTCATCCGAAACAACCGCAAAACCACGTCCAGCTTCACCAGCCATGGTTGCCTGGATGGCTGCGTTTAATGCCAGAATATTCGTTTGATCGGAGATATCGTTAATCAGTGCTACGATGTCACCAATCTCCTGTGAGCTCTCACCCAGTCGTTTAATTCGTTTCGATGTCTCTTGAATCTGTTCACGAATATTATCCATCGCGCGGATCGTATTACGTACTGTATCACCACCATTTTTCGCAATAGCCACTGATTCTTGAGCCATTTCGGTAGTCTCAATTGCATTATTAGAAACATCCTCAATTGAGTTCGCCATATCACTGATGGCTGCCGAGGCGGCGACAATTTCCTGGGCCTGATTACGTGACGCCTGCGCCATATCTGCAGCACTGGCTCGAGTCTGGCTGGTCGATTGGCTCACCTGCTCGACTGTGCGGTTAATTGCAGAAACAAGACTACGCAACTGATCGATGGTGTAATTCATCGCATCGGCGATCGCCCCGGTGAAGTCTTCTGTCACCGTCGCATGGGCCGTCAGGTCACCATCAGCCAGTCCTTCCATCTCATCAAGTAGGCGGATAATTGCTTCCTGGTTGCGCTCATTCTGTTCTTTTTCCTTAGCCGCCAATGCTGCTGAGTGCGCCAACTGCTCACGTTCATTCTTGCGCTGTTGTATATACAAAATAAACAGCAACGCCATAATTACGAGTATCAGTACAGCGGAGAGTTTTACATTGCCAGGAATTCGGCCATTCGCGGTATCACTAAATGCGTTGCTCAAACCCTCACTTACTTTCAGGAGGTTTCCAGCATCGGCGAAAATGTCGTCGGCCGCAGCGTGAGCCCGGGACAATTCTGAAATAGACTGAATGATGCGGGTCGATTGATTTTGAACGCCGCTAAACGCGGTGGCGATAGTATTAAGTACCGTGCGAATAGAGCTGGTATTTACCCGACGAATATTCGCTTGAGAATTGCCATCAAGTTGACCCTGAACTACCTGCCCAAAGGTCAAGAGATCCTGACGGAATACTTCAGCACCCGCAGTGGCATCGAGATCCCCTGCTAGGATCTTCTCTACATTCGCAGAGATACGCTCGGCTAACCAGACTTGATTATTGGCTATGGCAACCTGATCAGCACGGGCTCCGTTACTGACCATCAAGTCCACGACCCGTGTATAATCTTCTTGTAATTGTGGAATCGTTCGTGACAATTGAAGAGCCACATCATGCAGATCCAGAATGGTGTTTCGATACTGTAGTATCGTATCGGCATTCTCTCGCACCTTCTCCCATACCGGCTTACTATCACGGATAGCTCTTCTAACCTGCTCAGGGCTGACTAATTTGAAATCAAACTCTGAAAGGCTACTCTCGAGCGCCAGGAAGTTACGCTCATAATTACTTCGTGTGGTTGACAGAAAGGTAAAGGCATCCACGTTTCCAGCTACTGATTCATTGGCGTTGTTTGAGATCTGTTGTGACAGGACTCGCAATTCATCTGCGGCGTCGATCCGTTGATCATCGACCGGCCCCTGCACTAGACTGTAACCAAAGTTCGCCACCATAATGATAATGAAAAAAATCAGTAAACCGGCGACAGCACTATTTCCCTTCCGGACGTCTGATACATTGGTTGAATTGTTCTTTGTAGCATTCATATAAATATTCCAAGCTGTTTTATGCTGTTAATCAATGTCTGGATACTTTTCTAAAATCTGGACTCTCGGCCACCGCATGAAGACTAAAGACCGGCCAATCCGTATCCTGTTTTGTAAATCCGCCGCGAATGAACGGCTTTAAGTTTTCGTTGACGACTGGTTCATAATCCAATTGTTCAAACTGCTCAAAGGACATCGCACCCAGG
The DNA here is from genome assembly GCA_965250035.1 of Enterobacterales bacterium. Classification (GTDB taxonomy): domain Bacteria; phylum Pseudomonadota; class Gammaproteobacteria; order Enterobacterales; genus CAXRAF01. The sequence continues at coordinate 2,566,073 of OZ252282.1, forward strand.
ATTTCGTCAACAATTAATCCACTGTAGATACCATCATGCTGGATGACCAACAGTCGCTGTTTTCTCAAGGATTTGGGGCGAAACCCAATGAAACTGCCGAGGTCCATGACTGGTAATAATGACCCACGTACGTTTGCAACGCCCTTCACCCAGTCTTTGGCACCAGGCACTCGGGTAAAGTTCGGCAGGGGTTGTATTTCGGCTACCTCATCCCATGGTGTGACGACCGTTTCACCACCAACAACAAACCCAATCCCTTTCCAGAATTCATTCGCCTTACTGTCAGTTGGAAAGGCATCAGCCATGCGCTGACATAACTGATCCATCTGCTCCAGTAATTCAAACGGGTGGCTTTCTCGACTAGTCGCCATATTCAATCCTGAAAAATGTCTGCAATGGTGTCGATCAATTCCTGCTCTTCGACTGGTTTAGTGACATAACCTTTGGCCCCTTGACGTTGCCCCCACATCTTATCGGTCGCTTGATCTTTGGTGGAAACTATAATGACCGGGATGTTCTTGGTACTGTCATCGCGATGGAGTTGGCGAGTCGCTTGAAATCCATTGATACCTGGCATCACCACATCCATGAGTACTAGATCCGGCTGTTGTGCCTTGGCCGTCACCACACCCTCTTCGCCATTATTAGCAGTGATAACTGTATGACCGAGTTTTTCCATCAGGGTACTGAGGATATGCATTTCTGTTGGTGAGTCATCGACAATTAACACGCGCATATGCTTCACTCCATCAGTATTTCATTTCGGCGAGTCATAATGAAAGATATTGCCATCATGACTATTCCTTTATGTGATCGCGAATCGCACTCAATAGTTCATCACGACTGAACGGCTTTGTGAGGTACTGATCGGATCCCACAATTCGACCCTTAGCTTTGTCAAACAAGCCATCTTTACTTGATAGCATAATGACTGGGGTACTTTTGAATGCTTTATTATTTTTTATGAGGGCACAGGTTTGGTAACCATCAAGGCGGGGCATCATGATATCTATGAAAATAATATCGGGTTTTTGATCGGCGATTTTTGCTAAGGCATCAAAGCCATCAATCGCTGTAATCACTTCACATCCGACTTTTTTCAAGAGTGTTTCCGCAGTACGGCGGATGGTCTTACTATCGTCTATGACCATCGTTTTCAAACCAGCGAAGTTGTCTTCCATAGTGTATTTCTCTTTAACTAAACACGACTGGTAATTGCATTAGAAGTAGAATTATCAAATGCACAACAGTTTTGTAACACATTTTAGCCATGCACTCCAAGAGCAATCAATTTATAATAGTCAGTATAGGTCATAATTGAAAAGATTTAACCTATATTTCTAGTTAAGAACCGGCAAAAAATGATTGAAATGTCGAACATTTCACAAAGTGAGTGATCAAGATGACAAACATCCTATTCATTATGGACCCTATTTCTTCGGTAAATCCAAAGAAGGATTCTACCCTGGCCATGATCGTCGCAGCACAACAGAAAAACTGGTCTGTTTATTACGCTGAACAGAGAGATTTGATCGTTGCCGATGGCAAGCCCCTGGTATGCAAACGTTCCCTCTCAATCGATCTATCACTTGAGGATTGGTATGGCCTCGGTGAAGCAGAGACTGTGCCATTGAGTGATATGGATGTCATCATGATGCGCAAGGATCCGCCATTCGATAATGAATACATTTATTCAACTTACATCCTCGAACTGGCTGAGCAAGCCGGCTCGTTGGTTGTTAACAAGCCGCAGAGTTTGCGTGACGCGAATGAGAAGCTATTTACAGCCTGGTTTCCTGATTGCACACCGACGACAACTGTGACAAGACGAGCTGACGTATTTCGAGCATTCATTCAAACCCATGGAGATGTCATTCTCAAACCTCTGGATGGCATGGGTGGAACCTCTATCTTCCGCGTCAAGGCTGATGATCCAAATATCGGGGTCATCATAGAGACGCTAACCGACTATGGCCGCGTGACTGCCATGGCACAGAAGTTTATTCCCGAAATTACTGAGGGCGACAAACGCATTCTGGTAATCAATGGCAAACCAATCCCATATGCACTGGCACGTATTCCAGCCAAGGGTGAAACGCGAGGAAATCTTGCTGCCGGCGGGACAGGCGTTGCGATGCCATTGACTGAATCTGACTATCGGATTGTTGACCGTGTAGCCCCGACACTGGTTGCTAAGGGACTCATCTTTGTCGGCCTGGATGTGATCGGAAGTTATCTGACCGAAATTAATGTAACCAGTCCAACCTGTATCCGTGAGATTGATGCCGCATACAATACTGATATCGCTGGTGAACTGATGACGGAGATTGAATCCAGACTGTGAAGCTCATAAAGCGATCACATTATTTCCTTTTAATTGCGCTCATTGTTGCCTGTAGTCGTACTGAGCCAGAGGTCCAGATTCGGCAGATTGTCAGCTTTGGTACGACGGTCGAAGTCACGCTTGCGAATATATCTCAAGCCGAAGCAGATATCGCCCTGACGGCGATAGAACAAGAACTTCATTTCATGCATGACCAGTGGCATGCCTGGCGCCCAAGTTCCATTACTCGACTTAATGAACAATTACAATCAGGGAAACCCTTTGAACTGGATCGGGATCTAATCCCACTGATCGAACAATCGAAACAGTTATACCTATCGAGCATGACGTATTTTAATCCAGCCATTGGCAAATTAATTCAGTTGTGGGGGTTCTATCAGGACAATCCACAATTAAACCAATCATTACCTGATGATAGTGAGATCCAAGAACTGGTGATCTCCAACCCCAATATGAATGATATTCAGTTAAATGATGGTTTCGCAATCGGAATGAATCCTAATCTGCAAGTCGATTTCGGAGGCTATGCCAAAGGCTATGGTGTAGAACAGCTAATAAAGCAGCTAAAACTGCATGGCATCCACGACGCGATGATTAACGCTGGTGGTGACATTAAGGTCATCGGAAAAAAGCAGGATCGGCACTGGAAAGTCGCCATTGAGGATCCGTACAACAAGACGCCACTTGGCTGGTTATATCTGGATTCCGGTGAGAGTATCTTTAGTTCTGGTGACTATCGCCGTTTCTTTACCATTGAAGGCAAGCGCTATCATCACATTATCGATCCCGAGACAGGCTATCCATCACAGCATGCCAGAGGTGCTACCGTGATCGTCGAGGATGGTGCAATCGCAGATGCAGCAGCGACAGCTCTGATGGTTGCACCACAGCATGATTGGATGAAACTTAAAGAAAATATGGGACTCAAACACATATTAGTTGTTGCCAATGACGGTACACTGTATTGTGACGCTGAACTGGCGACACGCCTTAATCTACTATCGGATAAATCGATCCGGATCCTGGAACCACAGACAACAAATTAGATATCGTGTTGAAGACAAGTAAGAAAAATGAACCCGTAATTACCGGCGCTGACCGGATGAGTTTTAGTTTATTCCTTGCCGCCGCATTTCATGTTGTGGTGTTACTCGGTGTAACGTTTGCTCTGCCAGATAAAGTGGTCGATAAATTTCAGCGCACACTGGATGTGGTTCTTGCGACCGAGAGTTCAGAAGAAGCTCCAGAAGAAGCGGACTTCATTGCCCAGTCCGACCAATTGGGTGGCGGCGAAAGTGATACGGTTGAAAAACTCACCACAACCGAAGTAACCCCTTTTCCCGATCAAACGCTCAATGAAGTTACAAAACCGCCAGAACTTGAAATGCAACAACAGAAGGTGGAAGAGCAACAGGTTCTGAATACTGATCAGAGTGATATCCAGACAATTGATCCGGATACCCAGCCTATCGATGAGCAACAGGCAGAAGATATGCCTGATGTTCAATCAATCTATCAGCGTAGTATGGAGATTGCGAGCCTGGAAGCACAGCTCGATACTGAGATAAATAATCGCGCAAAGAAACCTCGCCGGCGAACCGTCTCTGCTTCTACGCGACGTGCAACAGATGCTCTGTATATTGATGCCTGGCGTAGAAAAATCGAACGTATCGGTAATTTAAATTACCCGGAAAAGGCGAAACGTGAAGGGGTTTATGGCAGTTTAAGTCTAAAGGTGGCCATAAATGCTGATGGAACTGTGAACCAGATCCTTGTATTACGCAGTTCAGGCCATAAAATACTAGATGACGCTGCCGTTCGTATCGTAAGACTGGCTGCGCCATTCGCACCATTGACGAATGAAATATTAGTAGATACAGATATACTGGAAATTATACGAGTATGGCAATTTCAACCAAACAATCAGATGAATACCAACTAGATGGTGACTTCCCCAGTTTGAAAGATCATCTATTGGTTGCTATGCCTGCGTTAAGTGACCCCTTCTTCAAGGAAACCGTGACCTACATTATCCAGCATGATCAGGAAGGCGCCATGGGAGTCATGGTTAACCAGACCATGCCGGTATCGCAATTTGAACTGCTTGAACAGCTCGGCTTTGAGCCGCCTGAAAGTCTCAAGAATGAACCCGTACTGTCAGGGGGCCCGGTGCAGATGCAGAGGGGGTTTGTTCTGCATAAAGATCATGGCAACTGGGATTCCTCGATGGCGATCAATGATGAAGTTGCACTCACCAGTTCAATGGATATTCTCGAGGCCATTGCCAACGAGCAGGGTCCTGAACATTATCAGCTGCTTCTCGGATATGCCGGTTGGGATGCTGGGCAGCTGGATCAAGAGATGTTAGATAATTCCTGGTTAACCGTTCCTGGGAACGAAACATTGCTATTTGATACGCCCATCAGCGAGCGTTGGCAACAAGCTAGTCTCACCATCGGTATTAACATCAATCAATTAACACTTCTTGCAGGCCATAGCTAGTGACGAACCAGTCAGGACAAATTCTTGCCTTTGATTATGGCGAGAAGCGCATTGGTGTTGCCGTCGGACAGGCAATAACCGGCACAGCCAATCCATTATCCGCACTGGCAGCGAAATCTGGAGAGCCTGACTGGCAACGTGTTCAAGCGATACTCGATGAGTGGCAACCCGGCTATGTCGTCGTCGGATTACCCCTGAATATGGACGATAGTGAACAACGATTGACGCAACGAGCAAAAAAGTTTGCCAATCGTCTTCACGGTCGCTTTGGACTGGATGTCAGGCTTGTTGATGAGCGCCTTAGTAGTGTTGCCGCACGTGAAGAACTCTTTGCGCAAGCCGGATATCGTGGCCTGCAAAAACAGTCTATAGATAGTCTCGCGGCTTGCCATATCCTGGAGACATGGTTTCGCGAAAATGCTACTGACTGATATTACCCCAGTTGAACAGCTAGCCCATGGCACAATTTATCGTGCTATTAGCAAGCAAGTACTGCATCCAGGACAACATGTCGTTTATTACGATATGGTTGAAGTGCTACGCTGTGATTCCAATGGTGCTAACTATCAGTTACTGATACATAGTCTTGATAAATTACCATCGACGGCGGAAGTTCAGTTGGTCGGTAACCCCATCAACTGGATACCCGATCAGCCTGTCCATATCTTCTGTGAAGGGGTTGGTAATTTTACTGCCATTCACTGGATCAATAGCATTCGCAGAGATCGTCAACGTCCTATCAATGATGTCCTGCATTGTCTGGTAATGTGGGAAGCGGAACAGTTTAAGTTTCGACCGGTACCCTCACGCTTCATGACACCAGAATACCCTGCAGATATGATTGCAGCGATGCCGCTATTGGATGATCTTGGAATTATCTCGAGACTTGCCTGTAATAGATTTCAGCCGGGGTGTTTTGAAGGGTCAATGACTGAATTATTAATCCAAATGTCCGATCGGCCTGAACACTGGGCAGCGATGGCGACAGAATCGACGATTACTGCAATTACAGAAATTCTGGGAGACCCTATTTTCTCGGTCACTGTCGAGGAATTGAGTTCCTAAATTTCTGTATCTTCCAGATTCAGATTATCCGTCTCAAGCTGCAATCCACCCTCATTATCGGTCTGATCCAGTTTAATCATTAGACGCAAATCATTCGGCGAATCGGCATGTGCTAAAGCATCTTCATAGGTGATTTCACCCGCATTGAATAGCTTGAACAAAGCTTGGTCAAACGTCTGCATACCGTGCTCGTTAGACTTGGATATCAATTCCTTCATCAGATGCACTTCACCTTTACGGATATGATCCGACATCAGTGGTGTATTAAGCATCACTTCAATGGCAGCACGGCGGCCCTTGCCATCGGGTGTTGGAATCAATTGTTGCGCGATGATGCCTTTGAGGTTCAAACTCAAGTCCATTAATAATTGATCCCGACGATCTTCCGGGAAGAAATGTAGAATTCGATCCATCGCCTGGTTGGCATTATTCGCGTGCAACGTACACATACACAGATGCCCTGTTTCAGCGAATGCTATTGCATACTCCATCGTTTCCCGCGATCGTACCTCACCAATTAGAATGACATCTGGTGCTTGTCTCAAAGTATTCTTCAAGGCAATTTCAAACGTATCGGTGTCGATGCCCACTTCACGTTGCGTAATGATGCAACGATCATGGTGATGGACGAACTCAATCGGATCCTCAATACTAATAATATGACCCGTTGAATTCCTGTTGCGGTAACCAATCATTGCAGCGAGAGAGGTTGACTTACCCGTACCAGTCGCACCAACCATTATCACTAGACCACGTTTGGTCATTGCGACATCATTTAGGATAGGGGGCAGGCGTAGTTCTTCAGTCGTTGGAATTTTAGTCTCGATTCGACGCAATACCATACCGATTTGATTGCGCTGCTGGAATGCACTGACACGAAATCGACCAATACCATGGGCAGATATTGCAAAGTTACATTCATGAGAGGTGGAGAACTCTTTACGTTGTTCCTCACTCATAACACTAAGAACGACTTCTCGTGCTTTATCAGGTGACAATGCACGTTGCGTCACAGGAACGACTTTGCCGTGTATTTTGATACTTGGCGCGACACCGGCTGTTATAAACAGGTCAGATGCCTGTTTCGAGACCATTAATTTTAATAAGGCTTCAAAATCCATCTTTCGATTCCACTTATACTTTTATCTATAATCCTAGCACAAAGGCTAATGTATCAAATCATCCATTTAATCATGCAGCCGTGCGAAATGAATGAAGTTAAGTCCGTAACGTCATAAGTCTAGGCGCAACGAACGAAGTTTAGTACCACTAAACGACTGAGCCAGCAACAAAGAGTATAGAGCGATATAAACTCTAAAAGTCCTCGCGATTCTTGGCTTTCTCGCGAGCATCTTTACGTGTTATCAGGCCTTTATTTAATAACTCTTTGAGACACTGATCAAGCGTCTGCATTCCTACATTCAGACCCGTCTGTATCGCGCTGTACATCTGCGCTACCTTATCTTCTCGGATCAGGTTACGAATCGCTGGTGTACCTATCATGATTTCATGGGCTGCTATTCTGCCGCCACCGATTTTTTTCAATAACGTTTGCGCGACAACCGCTTGCAATGATTCTGACAGCATTGAGCGAACCATGTCTTTTTCTGCCGCTGGGAATACATCGATAATACGGTCAATAGTTTTCGCAGCTGATGTAGTATGCAGCGTCCCAAATACCAGGTGACCCGTTTCCGCCGCCGAGAGCGCCAGTCGAATCGTTTCTAGGTCACGTAACTCACCAACCAGAATGATATCCGGGTCTTCACGTAACGCCGATCGTAATGCTTCATTGAAGCCGAGAGTATCGCGATGGACCTCACGCTGATTCATCAGACACTTGCGTGATTCATGCACAAATTCTATTGGATCCTCAATAGTCAGAATGTGGTCGTATCTTGTGTCATTAATATAGTCGATCATTGCTGCCAGAGTTGTCGACTTACCGGAACCGGTTGGACCGGTAACAAGCACTAGTCCGCGAGGTTTCTCAGAAATATCTTTAAAAATAGCTGGCGCGTTCAGATCTTCGAGAGTCAATACTTCCGAGGGGATGGTTCGGAATACCGCAGCCGCACCACGGTTCTGATTGAAGGCGTTTACACGAAAACGAGCTACGCCGGGTAGTTCGAATGAAAAATCTGTTTCGTAAAACTCTTCATAATCCTTTCGTTGCTTGTCATTCATGATATCGTAGATCAAACCATGAACCGTTTTATGATCAAGTGGTGGAATATTGATTCGACGAACATCACCGTCGACACGAATCATAGGGGGCAGATCAGCTGAGAGGTGAAGGTCAGAAGCGCGGTTTTTTACGCTGAAAGCTAATAGCTCTGTAATATCCATTAATTAATCCTTACAATCACGACAGGCCTTTCAATTTAGTCAGGCACATGGGCAACATTTGCGTCAACACATGCCATACATTCTAGTAGATAACTATGACGATTGCATATAATCTGGAACAGGTTTTACAAAGAATTGCCAAATCGGTCAAAAAATACCGATCAGATACGGAAACTGTCCAGCTTCTTGCCGTGTCGAAAACTAAATCAGCGCGTGCAATTCGAACTGCTTGGGAACACGGACAGCGTCAATTCGGCGAGAGCTATGTACAGGAAGCGGTTGAGAAGATCGATGCCTTGCAGGGATGCGATATTGAATGGCATTTCATCGGTCCAGTACAATCGAATAAAACGGCGGCAATTGCGTCACACTTTGCATGGTGTCAGAGCGTAGATCGTTTGAAGATTGCGCGTCGCCTGTCATCACAGAGGCCTGTAGGAATGGCGCCGTTAAAGATATGTATTCAGCTGAATATCTCGGCGGAATCATCCAAATCCGGCACCGATCTGGATTCTTTCTGGCCTCTGGCCGAGGCAATCGATACGTTACCTAATCTAGAGCTCAAGGGTCTGATGGCAATCCCTGAACGACAACCCGATTTTGAAGCACAACGCAGCGTATTCAGGGAATTATTTGACGTCTATGGTGAACTGCAGAAACGCTATAGTCGCGTTGATACACTCTCGATGGGCATGAGTAATGACTTGGAGGCTGCCATCGCCGAGGGTAGTACGATGGTTCGTGTCGGAACAGACATCTTTGGTGCAAGAGAATGAATACAAACAAAAAGACAATTGGCTTCATCGGCACTGGGAATATGAATAGTGCGATTATCGGCGGTATGATAGCCGCTGGATATCAGCCCGACACGATTATTGCGGCTGATCGAAACCCTGACAAACTGCGCTACTTACAGAGCCAGTTTGGTATTAAAACAATTGCCGATAATCAACAACTTGCCGTGTTAGCAGATGTCGTGGTCATTGGCGTTAAGCCCAGTCACATTGCTGAAGTATGTGAAGCAATTGCCGAATCTGCAACGAATGAAATCATCATATCGATCGCAGCCGGCATCACCCTCGAGAACATCGCGAGGCATTTTGACGAGTCACAAGCAATCATACGGGCCATGCCTAATACGCCATGTCTAATCGGTCAGGGGGCTATCGGACTCTGTGCCAATGGGCATACAAGTACTGAAGGGATTGAACTTGCCCGGTCGCTGTTCAGCACCACTGGGCATGTCGAAATTTTTGCTGACGAAGATCATATGGATCTCGTAACGGCGATATCAGGCTCTGGCCCGGCCTATTTCTTCTACATTGCCGAAGCGATGCTAGCAGAAGCAAAGGCCCAGGGAATGAGTACCGATCAGGCAAAAAAGTTGATTTACAAGACCATCGCTGGAGCGGCAGCCATGTTAGAGCAGAGTGATCTGGAGGCAGATCAGTTGCGGAAGAATGTCACATCGCCTGGCGGAACGACTGCGGCAGCGCTCAAGCAATTACAGGATCATGGTGTGGACGATGTCTTTCGCTCAGCCATTCGAGCTGCAGTCAATAGAGGGCAGGAATTAGCAAAATAATGTTAGACCATTGTTCCACTTGCAATTATCAGCGCAAATACGCATAGTCAGACATCAATGTGCGCTCGTAATTTTTAGGTCATAGATAAGTAATGCAGTCACCGATACATTTTCTACTCATAACCCTTTTCGATCTCTATGCCATGGTCGTCATTTTGCGCTTTATGCTGCAACTATTCCGGGCTGACTTCTATAACCCATTATCGCAATTTGTTGTAAAAGCAACTAATCCAATTTTGATCCCACTACGCAAAGTTATCCCCGGTGTGGCAGGCATGGACATGGCTTCCTTGCTATTTGCTTACCTAATCATTCTGGCAAAATTCTTCCTATTAGGAGGTCTGAGTGGGTCATTTTATAGCCCAGCCATGATGTTAATCATCGGCCTTGCCGACCTGCTCAATCAGGCGTTGAACCTGATCTTCTGGCTGGTTCTAATTCGAGTCATCATGAGTTGGGTGAATCCGATGGCGAATAATCCTTTTATGATGGTTATCTATCAGGTAACAGAACCCATCATGGCACCGGTACGCCGAATCATTCCTCCAATGGGCGGACTAGATTTATCACCCATTGTTTTAATCATAGGTTTGCAGTTCCTTATGATGGCAATAAACTCGTGGCTTTTTGTGCCACTGTTGCGCCTACTCTAGAATAAATAATTGCCTTGCAATATCGCCCTGAAAATTACCGTCGATATTGAATAACTGGTAAATAAGCGGCATAAAATGACCGCTTATCTGTAAATTTGAACCATTTGTCCTAGTTAAACTTACTCTTCATTCGGCTTTGATATAATTCACGCTATGCATTTGTGCGCGTAATTAATATGTCTATGGGCTCATCAGAACTACATACCCTAACGGGCCATATCCACAACTTCGAACGCTGGAAGAAGGACCTTGCGCGTTCATTAAAAAGCTTTCGTCTGTGGTTACGTCGAAACAATCTCTATAGTGAACCCGTAGATTCCCGATTACACGACCTGTTGGGTGTCTTACAGCAAGATTATGTAACCATTGCATTCGCTGGCGAATTTTCGCGTGGTAAAACGGAACTAATCAATGCCATGTTTTTTGCCCGCTATGGCAAACGCATACTACCGTCACAAGCCGGGCGCACAACCATGTGTCCGACTGAGTTATTTTATGATATACAGGCGGATGAAACTTACATCAAGTTACTGGCGATTGAGACACGGAATGACCCACGACCACTGACTGAGTTTCGAGATCTGGAAGACTATTGGATCAAGGTACCTATCAATACTGACTCAGCAGAGAACATGGCCGAGTCCCTACAACGCGTTACAGAGACAAAAATGGTTTCACTGGATGAAGCCGAAGAATTGGGCTTCAGCCCGGAACATTTGCAACAGGTAAATAACCAGGTAGAAATCCCAATGTGGCGTCATGCGTTGGTCAGTTTTGATCATCCGATGCTAATGAAAGGATTGTGCATTCTTGACACACCCGGCCTGAATGCACTCGGCTCTGAACCGGAGCTGACTCTTAGCTTGTTGCCCAGTGCCCAGGCGGTTATTTTCCTACTCGCGGCCGATGCCGGAGTGACTGCCAGTGATATGGCTATCTGGGAAGAACATATCTCACAACTAAAGAACCGTCCAAACCTTGGCTTGTATGCAGTACTAAATAAAGTGGATGTGTTGTGGGATGACCTTTCGACCGAATCAGAGATTCAGGCCAACGTTGACAGCGTTATTAAAACCACTGCCAAGCAATTAGATATTCCCAAATCGAACGTGATACCGGTCTCAGCCCAAAAAGCGCTACTTGGCAGGGTAAAACAAGATGCCGAATTATTTGATAAGAGTCGGCTGCGACTACTAGAGGACGTCCTCTCCAGTACCATCATGGGTTCCAAGGAAGAGAATCTGTGGAGTAATGTTATTACCGAAGCACGTGATGTGGTATCCGATAGTCTCGGCCTGTTAGTAAAACGGCAACAGAATCTTAGCGGTCAACGTGAAGAGTTGTCCTCGCTGCGGCAGTCGAAAAAAGGGCAGATTGAAGATCTAGTCGAAAGGGCTCAAACACAGCAGCAAAAGTACCGAACCCAAAGCCTCAATCTGAAACCCAGTTTACGGCTGATGGACCGTCAGGCGCAAATGCTGAAGGATACCTTGGCACCGGTAAAAATACAGCGTCAGATAGATGCAGCCGCGCAGCAGATGAAAGAATCTAAGAGTACAGTGGGTATGTTGAAAGGCATGCGGCAATTCTTCTTTCAGATTGATGCGCTGATGATCGATTTTTGTCATGAGGCGGAACGCTGCAACCGCCTAGCAGAATCAGTCTTTGCGCGTTATCAGGAACAGGAAGAGAATGAAACTTTCGTGCCGAGATTACTGACGGCGAAGCAGTATCGACGCGATCTCAATACTATCTTCTCTGATTCAGACCAATTTAACCGTCATTTGAAATTGGCTCTCTCGGGTAAGAGTCGCGTGGTCAATCGATTTTTTAACACCACTGTTTATAATATTACTCGCTTCATGGAAGATATCCGAGCAAAGGTGGATCACTGGGCATCCCATGTATTACACCCATTAAACCAGCAGTTAAAGGACGAAAAAGAACTGTTGGATACCTATCAGCAAGAATTAGATGAAATCCGCAAAAGTGGTTCAGATGCAAGTGGTCGTATAAAAGCTCTCGATACACTACTCGCTGATCTGGAAATCGAAGTCGAGCATTGCCAGGCAACGCTTGATTTACTTCAACGCTTTAAACCTGAGTCTGAAAAAAGTAATATAATCCAGTTCCAAGAACGCAAATTCAGCTTCTAACCTGGAGACACATTATGTTTACTCAGCTATGCCGCCCGCTGGTCGTCTTACTGGTTTTTCTCTGCCCTGTACTGTTCACTGCCGATGTAAACGCCGAACAAAAGAAAACTTTTGAACCATTTGATATACATTACGTCGCGACAAACACAGCAATGCTTACCCCAGCCATCGCGAAGGCCTATAAAATTCAACGCAGCAAGAGTAAAGGTCTGGTGACTATCGCGATACGTAATACAGAGACTGAAACGGCATCAGAGGGTCTGGTGAGAGGATCAGTAAAAAATCCTATCGGACAAATGCAATCACTGTCATTTACTAAAGTTAATGATCAGGATGCTATTTATTATCTCGCGACCTTCAACTATGCCGATCAGGAAAATCTCAACTTCGATATATTAGTCAGCCCGATGGGCGTTCAAGACACCTACGTTGTGCAATTCAGGCAACAGTTTTTTATCGACTAAGATGAAGACTATTGTCCTCGCTTCAGGCAACAAGGGTAAGTTACGTGAATTTCAGCAGATGTTTGCCGATCTTCCTTATCAAATTGCACCGCAGTCTGATTATGAAGTCGGTGATGTAGAAGAGACCGGTCTCACATTCGTTGAGAATGCGATAATTAAAGCCAGACATGCAGCCGCTGTGACCGGTCTGCCATGTATCGCGGACGATTCTGGCATTGAAGTCGACGCCTTGCATGGCGCACCAGGGATCTATTCTGCCCGCTATGCAGGTGTTGGGGCTGGGGACAAGGCTAATCTAAATAAACTTATTGAGGACACCCGACACTTAGCAGATGAAAAACGCAGTTGCCGGTTCCAATGTGTATTAGTGCTAATGCGTCATGAGGCCGATCCCACTCCCCTGATCGCTCAGGCGAGTTGGGAGGGGAGATTGTTAACAGAGCCGAGCGGCGCCAATGGTTTCGGCTACGATCCAATCTTCTGGCTAGAAGAAAGGCAATGTACTTCCGCTGAATTAGCACCTGATGTTAAAGATCGATTGAGCCATCGTGGACAGGCACTAAGAAAATTAGTTGCCAAGTTAGAGCGAACAAAAAATCTGTTATGAAATCCGGCATTCCGCTTAGCCTGTATGTGCACATGCCGTGGTGCGTGGAGAAATGTCCATACTGTGACTTCAACTCCCATGAGTTACACGGCGGCTTACCCGAGCAGGTCTATCTCAACCAACTGATGCGGAATCTTGAGCAGCAGTTGCCATGGTTCTGGGGTCGTCGAATTGAAACGATCTTTATTGGTGGTGGAACGCCCTCGCTATTCTCAGCCGAGGCGATCGATCAATTATTGTCCGGCGTTCGCGCACGAATATCGTTACTAGCCAACGCTGAAATCACTATGGAGTCGAATCCTGGTACTGCCGATGCGGAATATTATGCTGGTTACCGAGAGGCTGGTGTTAATCGGCTCTCCATTGGTGTTCAGAGTCTGAATGAATCCCACCTTAAAACGCTGGGTCGAATCCATACCGCAGACGAGGCAATCAATGCGATTCAACTCGCCAAACAGGCTGGATTTGAGCGCATTAATGGTGATCTGATGTTTGGCCTGGGAAATCAAACGACAACAGAAGCGATGGACGACTTAAAGCTGCTTATTGATCAGGATATTGACCATATTTCTTGGTATCAGCTTACTATCGAACCAAATACCGTCTATTACAACAAACCGCCGGAGAACCTACCCGATAATGATTATCTGGTGGAAATTCAGAATTCAGGTGCTGAGATACTCACTAAAGCAGGTTATCGCCAGTATGAAATATCGGCATGGACGCGAAAGGACTCTGAATGTCGCCATAATCTGAATTATTGGCAATTCGGTGATTATGTTGGTATTGGCGCAGGCGCACACGGAAAAATCAGTGACTTCAATGAACAAAAAATCTACCGCACCCGGACGAAAAAACAACCGCATCATTGGCTGGCATCAGACACTGAATTAATGGCTGATCGCACTGCTATTGCCCATGAAGACCTGGTACTAGAGTTCTTTCTTAATGCACTCAGATTAAACGATGGCGTCCCTAGAGAATTGTTGTTTGAACGGACCGGCATACTTAATGAACAGATTCAGTCTATAATTGATGAAGCAACCGATAAGGGATTGCTAGAAAAAGATACTGACAAATACGCCGCAACAGAACTCGGCAGGAATTATCTCAACGATTTGCTAGCCATGTTTATGCCAGCAGACGATCTGATCCTAAAAACAAAAGCATAAGGTGACAGTATGGTAACCATTGAACTAGCCTATCAGGGAGACTTGCGCGTCAAGGCAAGTCATGGACCATCAAATATTGAATTATTGACTGATGCACCCGTCGATAATCATGGCAAAGGAGAGAGCTATTCGCCAACCGACCTGGTAGCTACGGCTCTCGGCAGTTGTATGTTAACCATCATGGGCATTACTGCCAATGAGAGAAACATCCCCCTTGCAGGCACCAAAGCCATTGTTCAAAAACACATGAGTCAGGACTTACCACGCAGGATTAGTGTACTTGATGTCAAAATCCATATTCCACAATCACTAAACGAGGAAGAAATGACTATCATGCGCCATGCAGCAGAAACATGCCCTGTCGCGCAAAGCATCAATGACGCCATCATGGTGAATTTCGAACTGACTTGCCAATAGAGGCGTTAGTTCATCAGGTGCTTGGCTAGAAAGGTATCGATTGCCTTGAGAACCTGATGACGACCGTTGTTGCTGTTGTCGATTGAGTGTCCTTCATCTTCAATTTTAATGAACTTGAACACCTTTTCCTCGTCCTCTAGTTCATCCGCCATCGACTCAGATTGACTGGTGGGCACGACGGTATCGTCCTCACCATGAATTAATAGGATAGGCGCGATGATATCCTTTGCATAATTAATCGGCGAAATTGCATCTAGGTGGTCGTCATCCAGTTCCTCATTGCGAATTATCTTGTCCCAATAAGAAACAACCCAATGATCCTCTCCATAGTCACGTCTTTCGTCTACCATCATCCTTTCAACATCACTGACCCCGTTAATTGATATGGCACAGCGATATAGGTCTGGCGCGAAAGCAGCACCAGCTAATGCTGCATACCCCCCATAACTCCAGCCTACTATGCATACCTGATTCTTATCAATCAGGCCCTGATCGGCAAAGTATACTACTGCATCGGTTAGATCATCCTGCATCTTTTTGCCCCACTCGCCGTGACCTTTTTTAGTAAACTCATATCCAAAGCCTGACGAACCTCTAAACTGCGGCTGTAATACAACATATCCACGGTTTGCAAAATACTGCGCTAGCCAGTCAAAACCAATTTTATCGTGCGATTGTGGACCACCGTGAGGCATCATGATGGCTGGAAGATTCTTGAGGTTTTGTAAGTGCTGCAAAGGATAAGTGACTAGAACAGGAATCGTTAGACCATCACGAGCTGCAAAAGCATACGCCCTGATAGGAGCAACTGACTTGGAGGGAACATCTGGCCGACTTGATGCCAAGAAACTAAGTTGGCCATTATCAGATAAATAATAATCACCTGATGTTTGATCGCCTTCAATATATAAAATCAGTCTGTTCCAATCGGGGGTATGATCGACAATTCTGACGGTATTATTTGGCACCTTGTTTTGGATGTCCTGAATTGATTTTGTTAATTTCTCATCGAAGAAAGCATATTGAGGTTTGAAGCCTCTGTAATACACGCCATAGACAACTTGCTGTTTATCCTTGATAACACCACCAATACTTGCATCCTCGCGATAAAATAATGGATTTGACACACTCCCATCGTTCAGAGACAAGGTATAGTATGCGTTTCGATCACCATCTAGGCCTGCAATCATCACGAGAGATTTGAAATCTGGCGTGACACCTAGAAATCGTTTTGTTCTGATTTCAGCCTGTTCTGTGAAAATCTCTTTCCAATCGTCATCTACAAGAGCCTGAATTGAATGCTTATTCGTTTTATTGTTATATCTTTCACGAGCGATTACATTGCCCTCGCTGTCGACAAAGTATTTGCGCGTGTCCTCACCACCCCTCTTGTGAACATTTATTCGCTTGGGATCATCTAATTCGACGCGCATGAGATTCAATGGCACGAACGATTTTCCATCACCAATTAGCGCTGGCATGTAGACATATTTCATGTCTGGAGAGAATCCTGCAATGTCTCCTAAACGCCGCTGGCCGATCCTGATGTCACGCCCCTGGACTAGAAGTTGTTCAATATTTTTTGTATTCAGATCATAAACATACGCTGTGGTGATATAGTGTCTTCCACGGTATCGGTGAATTCGTTTGAAAGTAGAGGCGTGTAGAATTAACTTATCCTGACTGGCGAAGTAGGCGTCATAAGGATTGATATCTCCTAATTTGAAACCACCAATCATTTCTCCAGATTTTATGTCTCTGACAAGCATAACGTCAGCATCATTTACAACGGCTCGATAGGCAAAGCGATCTCCTTCTGGAGAAATCGTCACAAGACTCATCGATGGCAAGGCCGAATATGCTTCGATCGGAAGTTCTTCGGCGAAGCCTTCCTGATTAGACATGATTGAGATTATAAGAAGCAGAATAAATTTGATTCGAAAATTCATGAAAGTCCTTTTATTGACGCTCTGTTAGGTGAAGATCCTTATGACACCATAATCAAAGATGGTGAATAATTCTATACTTGAAACCATGAATCTCGAACTTACTTGCGTCTGAAATAAAGATCCCAGACGCCGTGCCCCAGGCGATGACCACGTCGCTCAAATTTTGTTAATGGTCGACTTTCAGGTCGCGGTACATAATCACCCGTGTCAGAGGTATTAGATAGTAGGTTTTCGGCAGAAAGCACTTCCAGCATTTGTTCGGCATAATTTTCCCAGTCCGTAGCAAGATGTAAAAATCCCCCCGGCTTGATTCGTAATGCTAACTCATGAACAAATTCTGGCTGAATGAGTCGACGCTTATGATGCCTTTTCTTATGCCAAGGATCAGGGAAAAATATCTGGATACCTTCTAGCGAATCGGGTGCGATATGCTCTCGTAGTACAACCACGGCATCTTCACCAGAAACTCGTAGATTGCTGAGTCCTTTCTCCGACATGGCATTGAGTAATGAGCCAACTCCCGGCAAATGGACTTCGATGCCAAGATAGTCATTATCTGGATGCGCCTCAGCTTGGGCAACGAGTGACTGTCCCATGCCAAAACCGATTTCCAGTATCACTGGCGCATGACGTTTAAAGATAGCCTCATAGTCAAATATCCCGCTGAGTTCATCAACGCCGAAATCAGGTAATAGGTCTGCCAACGCCCTACTCTGGCCCTGGGTCATACGACCCTGCCGCTTAACGAAACTTCTGATTTGACGTTTATCTTGTTCTGACATTTTTGTGATGTATTCACTGACCCGAAACAGAGGCGGCTATGCTATCACATAATTCCGAATAGTCTATATCGCAAAGAATGGCCTAAAGACTGGGACAATCGATCATTCTCAGGCATACTTAGCGCTTCCGCAGCCAGTAAAGTGTCAAAACAACAAGCTAAACAAATACTCATGTTATTGCCTGTATTGCCCAATTATCATGCCCTGGCTGTGATGTTACTGACAGCTTTCGCGCTTTGGTTATTCAGTAAGGATGATGTACCACTAGAGACATCCAGCCTCGTAATCATGGTATTACTGGCATTAGGTTTTACTCTGATTCCCTTTGAAACAGACACTGCCTCAATAGCCGCATCAGATTTCTTCACCGGATTTGGACATAAGGCGATGATTGCTGTTTGTGCACTTATGGTGGCTGGACAAGGTGTGGTCAGGACGGGAGCCCTAGAGCCGATCGGCCGAACACTCGCGAAGCTATGGAAGATTGCGCCGATGTTATCGCTACTGGCAACACTGGTCATTGGTGCTGTATTGAGTGCGTTCCTGAATAACACGCCAATTGTAGTCCTGCTATTACCCATCCTGATTTCTGTGTCGATTCGAACCAATACCTCAAGTTCCGGCCTGCTGATGCCAATGGGTATGTCGACGTTGATCGGTGGCATGAGTACGACTATTGGCACCTCAACAAATCTACTCGTCGTTGCGGTTGCGGCCGATATCACTGGCTACCGTATCGGAATGTTCGACTTTATATTGCCTGCCACCACGGGTGCCGTGATAGCGATAATTTATCTCTGGTTAATCGCACCCAGACTCTTGCCTGAGCGAACACCACAGATGAAGGATACCAAGCCAAGGGTATTCTCGGCGCAACTCGATGTACTTGAGGGAAGTTTCGCCGATGGCAAGCCAATGCATGAAATAATTGAGAAGACTGAAGGACGGCTGAAAGTCATTGGAATCAAGCGCGGCGAAGACACCAATCTAATGACAATGCCAGACATAATTGTCCAGGCAGGTGATCGCTTACGAGTTCAAGACACTCCAGAACAACTTAAAGAGTATGAGTCGATGCTCGGCTGCGCCCTATTCAGCAAGGGTGTAAAGGTCGATGAAGATCATCCCCTATATGATGATGATCAGCAACTCGCAGAAGTCGTTATCATCCGTGGCTCACCCCTGGAAAATACTACGCTTGGTCAGATCAACTTCGACCAGCGTTTCAATGTGAATGCCATTGCCCTGCATCGGGCAGGTACCGCAGTTGATACCCGAAAGAAAGGGCTTGGTGGTATAAAGCTCCAAGTAGGAGACGTATTACTAATTCAGGGTTCCAGTAGTGCCATGCGCCGAATCAAGCATGATGGCGAACTGCTGGTTCTGGATGCCACGACAGATCTGCCGAAAACCCGAAAAGCGCCGTTGGCATTGGGAATTATGGCAGCCATTATTCTGTTTGCAGCAACGGGCATTATGCCAATTGAGATCAGTGCCCTGGCAGGTGTGGTTGCGATGCTATTTACCGGCTGCATGAAATGGAAAGATGCTGCCGGTGGATTGAGTATCTCTGTTGTCATGATCATTGCAGCATCACTGGCACTGGGACTGGCACTAGAGGAAACTGGTGGCGCCATGTACCTTGGCCAGATGTATGTTTATGCTACTCAAGGCTTACATCCGGCAATCATACTTAGTGGTCTGATACTGTTATTAGCATTGATGACGAATGTCATATCCAATAATGCCGCTGCGGTTATCGGAACACCCATCGCCATTGCGGTCGCGCAGGCTATCAATCAACCAGTTGAACCATTTATCTTAGCAGTCCTATTCGGTGCCAATATGAGTTTCGCCACCCCAATGGCTTACCAGACAAATCTGTTGGTGATGAACGCTGGCGGATATAAATTCTCAGATTTCATGCGCATCGGCATACCACTCGTGATACTTATGTGGCTCAGCTTCAGCTTTATTCTGGCTTACTTTTACGACGTCGGATGACCAGATTCACTCTGCCTCTTCAGCAGCAGCAAATCGAATATTTTCAAAATACCTTATTAGACTGGTTTGATCGGCATGGTCGCCATGACCTACCGTGGCAGCACAACAAGACGCCTTATCGAGTATGGGTATCAGAAATTATGTTGCAGCAAACCCAGGTTAAAACGGTAATCCCCTATTATCAGAAATTCATGAGTTCATTTCCTACGCTCATTGATTTGGCAAACGCCGATCAGGATGAGGTACTGAGTCACTGGAGTGGACTGGGATATTATAGCCGTGCAAGAAACCTGCATAAGACGGCACAACTAGCGGCTGTAGAATATGCTGGCGATCTGCCAGACAATTTGGAAGAGATGATGGGACTCCCTGGAATTGGTCGCTCGACAGCCGGCGCAATCCTGGCAATAAGTCGTAAACAGCGAACCCCTATCCAGGATGGCAATGTCAGGCGAGTACTGAGCCGACTTTTTGCCATTGAAGGAGATTTAACCAAAGCGGATAATCAGAGAATCCTTTGGCAGATCGCAGATTATTTAACACCTGCAAGCAGGGTCGATGACTATACCCAGGCAATCATGGATCTTGGGGCAACAGTCTGCACC
This sequence comes from Enterobacterales bacterium, assembly GCA_965250035.1. GTDB lineage: Bacteria > Pseudomonadota > Gammaproteobacteria > Enterobacterales > CAXRAF01. Next base: position 2,586,727 of record OZ252282.1, read on the forward strand.
CGAAGCAAAGCCGCTTGCGAAGTCTGTGCATTCGAAAAGGCATGTCAGGCAAACCTGCAGGGCCGTGTCAATGAATTACCTAGTAAAAAGACTAAGAAGGCCACCCCAGTCAAACAATCACACTTCCTGTTTTGGTTTGATGGCGATGAATTGTTACTACAGCAACGGCCAGAAGCCGGTATTTGGGGAGGCTTATGGGTGCCACCGACTTTTGATGACCTCGAAGAGGTAAATCGTTATCTACAACAGATGAATGTATCTGACCCAGGAACCGTTATCGCCAGTGTCAGACATGTCTTCAGTCACTATAAGTTGGATATTATACCAGTGCTGGTAAATGCCGCTAAGCCACGCCAGGTTGCAGAGAAGCATGGGCTTTGGAAGACCAAGGATCAGTGGTTGAAAGCAGGGCTACCAGCCCCCATTAAGCAACTAATCTTACAGATTTCCGAGAGCAACGTGTCATGAGCAGAATCGTAAATTGCGCCAAGTTAAATAAAGAAGCCGAAGGCATTGCCTTTGCGCCCTATCCCGGCGACTTAGGTCAGCGCATCTTCGAGAATATTAGCCAGGAAGCGTGGCAGTTGTGGCTTAACCATCAAACCATGCTGATCAATGAGCGACAACTATCATTGATCGATCCTGATGCCAGGAAGTATCTTGAGGGTGAAATGGAGAAATTTCTGTTCGGTGGTGACTACGATGAAATCGCCGGCTACGTACCACAAGACGATTAGCACATTTTTTACCTTGATCTATTGACTTAACGTCCAAAGGCGGTTTTAATACGCGACTCTTTAATACCGACTCAGTGGCCAGATAGCTCAGTTGGTAGAGCAGAGGACTGAAAATCCTCGTGTCGGTGGTTCGATTCCACCTCTGGCCACCATTCTTTTTTAAAAATCCTTCCGTTCTCAGTAAATTATTTACTACGAGATAGATTGTTTAAAGATAGACAAGATAATCACTGACATAAAGACTAATCCAACGGCTAAATGCCATGCCCAATGTTTAACCCAGATTAGCCAAGCAAACACCGCGATAAAGGCCAAATTTCGTAGCGCTTGTTGAATGTTAGCTACATCAGCAACAAAGAACATAACCGCCGGAATAAGTACTAAATAAATTATATGCGATGCGAATAATGGTGCTTTGTGATGCTCATAATACTCCCACATACAGAAATCATCTTTAATTGTATGGGGTAGTGAGAGTGCAGAAATGAGAAAAATAATCATTGGCAGTAGACTCAATATAAAGAGTTCTCCTGCATTTTCTAATGTTATGTTTTTGTTGACCTCGAAGAAGCCCGTCCAAGCATTGATAACTAATAGGAACGCAACAAAAGCCCAAATAATCGGAACAACATGAAACTTGATTCTTCGCCTTTCGATAATAATGCGATGAGTGCTTATCAATAAGTCGGTGGCAGCTAGGGCATAGATAATACCGACAAATGGGATTAGATATTCAAACTGGTTCATTTATTTTCAGTAGATTTCACTATCTATTTAACACTGCATATTATCACTATTATATATGTGAGTCGTTACTTAGATAGGTTAATGGTTTAGCGTAAATAGTAGCGAATGAGGCGAAATTGGCGCCTTAAAAACCCGCGTGTCGGTGGTTCGATTCCACCTCTGGCCACCATTCTTCTGTAACCCTCTGATTTAACCTGCTTCGTTCGCTTATTTAGCGTAATCATTATATTTTTGTCTGCTATACTCAATTAAAACACTGCGAAAGGATCAGGCAGTCATCCCTACCGACTGAACCAAAACAGAGTTATGTCCAAACTTAGGTCGATAATAAATCGTCAGTATCTACTCGCCGTCATCGCTGTCCTGGTGATAGATCTCTTTGGTTTTGCGACTCATATATATGTGACCTATAAAAATGATGGCTATGCAGAGCTGATTAATATATCTGGCCGCCAACGCATGCTGTCACAGCGCATCACACTGCAAATTCATGAGCTCACGCATCTGGCAGACACAAGTACTGAGCATGATAGTGTTCTTGCAGAGCTGAACAACAATCTAAACCTATTCGAACAATCCCATGAGCTGTTAACGGCGAAGGATACTACTGAAGCCCGTGATATCGACGAATCAATTTTGGCATTTTACGAATCCAGTGGTCTGAACGAAGATGTGACATCTTTCCTGTCGCAAGCAAGGACGCTAGCCGGAAATTACAATCCGCAGGAACTCGCGGAATTTACCAGCCGCGTCAAAGGCGAGTTTTTAGCGAAGCTGAATACTGCCGTCGAACGGTTTGAACTAATTTCTGATGATTTGACGCAACTGCAACTCATAATCCAGGTGATTGTCCTGAGCATATCCATAGTAACCTTATCTATTATTGCCTTCCTGATCCTACGGCCACTCAGAGATGTCATTGTCAGTCACGAAAATGAGCTAGCCGATTCAATCGAGCAGCTCGAACAGGAAGGCAATTACAAATCGATGTTCCTTGCCAACATGAGCCATGAGTTACGCACACCCCTGAACGGAATTCTTGGTGTAACGGCGTTGGTGAAGAGTAAGCGGATCGATGACGAGATGAAAGAATACATGGAGATCATCGACAAATCAGGAAATACACTACTTGGGACAATTGATAATATTCTCGACTTAACCAAGCTAGAAATGAGAGAGATGCAATTTGAGCAGCGCTCGTTCAGTCCATTTCATCTAGTTGATTCGGTATATCAGACATTCAAATACTATCCTAATGCGAATCCAGTAATAATTTCAGCAGACTTATCAGAGTTGCCCGATACACTTATTGGTGATGAGCAGAAAATCATGCAGATCGTCAATAACCTGATGAGTAATGCCGTGAAGTTCACACTGAAAGGTGAAATTAAAATTTCCGCATCCTATAGTGATGGCAACCTTTGTATCAGAATCAGTGATACCGGGGTAGGCATATCATCTGACAAGTTAAATCTAATTTTTGAACCCTTTAAACAGGCAGATGTCTCTACCAAACGCCAGTTTGGTGGTACGGGACTTGGGTTAGCTATCTCCAAACACATGGCCTCCAACATGGGTGGTGAGTTATCAGCAACTTCAGTGGTTGATCAGGGCACTGTTTTCAAACTTGTCTTGCCACTCCGTGAGGCCAATGTTGCCCCGGATAAGGCACCAGCGGCGAGACTAGAGGAATATTCTCCCAATAGTATCAATGGTCATGTCCTGATTGTGGAGGATAATATGATCAACTATCAGGTCTTATCTAAAATGCTGGATAAAATGCACGTTCAACATCGTCATGCAATTGATGGTTTACAGGGCGTTGAGTTGGTAATTCAACATGAGTTTGATTTGATCCTGATGGATTATCACATGCCTAAGATGAACGGTATTGAGGCCATAAAAGCAATTAGGCAATTAGAGAAGAAAGCCCCACCAATTGTCATGTTAACGGCTGATATCACAACGGAATCCAAGAATGAGGCATTCGAGGTTGGAGTCGATGATTTTCTGGAAAAACCAATCAATATCAAACGCCTTCAGGAAGTCATTATGCGCTTCCTTTCTAATGATAAAGATTAAGAATCTGACCACACTATCCAGCAATAAAGCCTAGTCTTTTACACCACTTTTTAGCAAACAACCTTATCAACTTCTCAATGTGTTACAACATTTAGCTATAAATCAGCAACTTAAGTCAGGTATATTTATTGCTTAATTTTTTATTCACTTAGCGCAACTTTAGGTTCTTGATTTGGCATCTTACGAGACGACTCAAAAGCAAACACACGCGGATTTAGTTAACAACTATCAGCAACTCTCATTCAGAGAATACGAGGCTGCAGAGATGAAGGCTGGCTGGTACTTCAAGACGCTGAATGATCTAACTCGTAGTGAGCAATGTTTAAGCTCGCTGAAACAAGACCTGAACACCTGGTCTCGAACGAACTCGCAGAACAATCGTGACTTGCCTGCAAATTATAAAACGCTTTCCTTTTGGCAGAAATTAGGCGTCCGGGATGATCTGGATAAATACCTGCGAAAGACAGTGCAATATTTGTTCATTAGAGATCTAGGAAAAGATCTAAATGATGCCGGGATCAACGAGACTATCGACAGCGTCGTGAGGAGTTTGGTGCGCGCGACGAATGACAAAACGATGGCTGATTCGGAGGCATTGGATACCAGGCTCTATCGCCTGGCCAAAAAGCGTGGTATCGAGACGACCTATCATTGGCTCGTCCTAAAACTTTCCGAGATGCGAGAGCTTTTTCATGCGCATGAAGCAGAAACAGAAGGCATGCGTAAACTTGTGAAAATAATCGCCGGTGTCGTCATGCATCAACTAGTTGAATATCCTGATACCGATGCAAACAGTCTTAGTAAGACGATAAAACTCGGCTACTGTTACGGCCTGACATATCCATTTATAGATGATCTTTTAGATACATCGCCCGATTTAACAGAGGCTGACAAGGCGCTCTTTAACCAAGCGCTACGAAAAACTCTGCAAACCGGTCAGGTAGCTCCTCTGCCTGAATTCGCAAAGCCAACAGCAACAATTAGACGAATTTATGCGGAACTAAGTTGGGCTTTTAATCATATTTTGCAAACATTACCACAGGAACAATCGAGCATTTTTTTCCGACGTGCCTATGTGTTCTTTGAGGCACAGGCAATTGACCGGCAACGTCGTCTTGATTCGAATGAAGCGATAAGTATGAAATCGCTTTTCATGCCGGTAATGCTAAAGTCCGCTGGTTGTCGGCTTATTGCGCGAGATTTGATTGAATGTAAAAGCAATTCTGAATTTGATCACCGGACTTTTTGTTTTGGGATTTACAATCAATTCAATGATGACATCAAAGATATCTTCGAAGATCTGAACGAAAATAATCTAACTCCCTATACATACTATCTTAAGCACAAACAACCGGGCGTCGGGACAACCAGTCCATATCAGTATTACTGGGCAGTCGTTTATTATCTAATCTATGTCGTTTATCAAAACGAGCCAACGACTAAGTCGTTGTTTCTCGAACGCTGTATCAATGCACACCGATCGCTAAGGCACAACATCGGCGCCCAGAGATATGCGCAATTACGCCGCGATTTACTATTTACAAATGATCCAGATTTCGATGCCAAAATCGATGAGTTAATTGACATTCCAGCCGAGTCTGCCTGGTTCGATAAAATGGTCAGTCAAGAATTAGCCGATTGCTTTTCCCAAAAGAGACTTCAACAGGAACAGTTTAAGACGACCTATCAGCAATTGATGAGACGAGTTGAGAGTGACCTGACTATCATGCCGTTACGTAGACTGCCAACGGGTCAAATTAATGAGATATGCAACTATGCTATCCAGTCGGGAGGCAAACGTCTGCGCTCGGTTTTGGCCTATTATATGGGTCAGTCTGTGTATGGATTCCGTGATGATCAGTGTCGCGATATGGCTTGTATGCTGGAGTATATGCATACGGCATCACTAATATTTGATGACCTACCCTCACAGGATGACGCCCCCTTGCGTCGAGGCAAAAAGACCGTGCACATGAAATATGACTCCGAGGCCACGGCTGAGCTCAGCGCGGTCTATTTGATGATGCGTGCTGTCGAGATTCAGAGTGATATCACAACACACCCATCTCAGGCTGTTTTGAACAGTCTGAAATATGCAGCGAATACCACGCAACTGATCTGTGAAGGCCAACTGCAAGATTTGGGCACTGAACACAAATACAGCAACCTTGGCGAAATCGAGAATATGTACTGGTTAAAAACCGGACTCGCAATCGAAGCTGCACTCGTCATTCCAGCCATTCTGGCAATGCAAGATGATATTCATATATCTATCCTCAAAAAGTTAGCGAGGCATATGGGGCTGGCATTTCAGATTAAAGATGACCTACTCGACATCACGGAATATGCCGAAGTTCTGGGCAAGCCCGTCGCGCAAGATATTAACAAGCAGACAATTATTGATTTCCTGTCTGAGGAAGAGGCAACTGAACGCATGTTTACGCACTACTATCAGGCACTCGAGATCATCGACAAGCACCTTACAACCAGTAACGATTTTTTAGCACCGCTACTGAATTTCATCATTTATCGTACCCATTAGTCTAGCCAGAACTTGAGCCTGTAGTGCTCTTGAGGGCTCTGAACAATCGGCCATCGATCACAAGAAGGCCGAGCATGATAAACGCCATACCGATAAAGTGATTTAGCAAAAGTCGCTCGTTCAAAAACAGATATCCCAGCAAAATTGCACTAACTGGAATGAGTAATGTAACGAGGAGCGCATTGGTTGCTCCAGCACTTTCCAAGATTTGAAAGTACAAGAGATAAGCGATCACGGTTGAGAATAAGGCAAGACACCATAGGGACCACCACACTTCAGCCGACGGCATGGCAAGAGTTAACGGCTTCTCAAAAAGCAAAGCCGTCGCAATCATAATGACACTCGAGAAGGTTACCTGGCCCGTTGCTAACACAACGGGTTTGATGCCCATTCTACCAAAACGCTTGCCGTATATCCCTGCTAACGCATACGACATCGCTGCCGCAATGACGGCCAATTGCCCCCAAATATTACCACCCATAGACCAGAGAAAATCAATACCTACAATGACACTAACACCCGCGAAACCAAACACCAGGCCGACCACTTTATTTGGCGTCATCCTTTCATCCTGGGTTAGGTAATGGGCTGCCACCAGAATGAATAAGGGTGATGTTGCATTCAGAATGGCAGCGAGACCACTTGGAATCTGCGTCTGTCCCCAGACGATCAGACTGAATGGAATAGCATTATTAAATATACTCATAACGGCAAACCCAAGCCAAATGCTCATCTCACGGGGAAATTTTCGGCCTGTACACAGCATAAAAATGATCAGCATTAGAGCGGCGAGTGTCGAGCGCAAAGCAACGATTGTTAATGGTGGTAATTCAGTCAATGCAATCTCTATCAGAAAAAATGAGCCGCCCCAGAGGATGGACAATGTAATAAGCATTACCCACTCCCTAAGGTTCATCTGTGGTGCATAACTGGTCATGAGATGAGGTATTCAGATCCCTGCTAGTGATGTGTATATTATTATGACGACCGAGTCGCTACTATAGTATGCTATTTTCATGAATACGAACTTATTTACTATCCGAGAATGATAATGCCGAATGATGATCTGAATCAGTTATTACGCAACATGAGACCGCAACTGATAGACAAACAGCTCGTCTTTGTTAGTCTGCCCGCAGATCAACTACAACTTCACATCGCAGAGTGTGTCGCGATGGTAAAGGAGCAGGAAGGCACAACATTCGTGTTGTCACAGAATTACGCGGATACTCATGGCCTTAGTTATAGTGGTGAGTATCAGATGATTAGCTTGACGGTACAGTCATCACTCGATGGCTATGGCCTTGTGGCAGCATTCGCAAAGGCATTGGCAGATAATGGCCTACCAGCCAATGTATTCGCAGGTTTCTACCATGATCATATTTTGATCCCAGCGACTGATGCTGAGCGGGCAGTACAGGTATTAGAAGACTTATCGAGGCAGGCACAATGAAAACGTTATCAGCATTTCTACTGTTAGTTCTGTGTTCAATAGCACAAGTCAAAGGCGCTGAACTCGTGGTTCTTGGAGTCGCGCAGGATGCTGGTTATCCGCAGGCTATGTGTTATCGACCCCACTGTCTAGATGGGTGGCAGGATAAAGATAAGCGCCTCAGCGCCACATCCATTGCCGTGTTAAATTTAGCCGGCCGTAGTAAGTTGTTATTTGAAGCGACACCACAAATGCCTGAACAACTCTATCAGCTGGAGCAGATCGCCCCGACAGACATGTTTTCTCTCGATGGTGTCTTTCTGACCCATGCCCATATTGGTCATTACTCAGGGCTCATGTACTTTGGGCATGAGGCTGTCGGCGCATTTAAAATGCCAGTTTATGCCATGCCTAAAATGGCCGAATACCTTAAAACAAATGGCCCCTGGTCACAACTAGTCAACTATAAAAATATAGTGCTTAAACCACTTGAGCACGAAAGAACCGTCGATATTAAAGGCATCTCTATTACACCCGTACTCGTACCCCATCGCGATGAATTTTCTGAGACGGTTGGCTTTTACATTAAAGGGCCGAGCAAGACCGCCCTGTTCATACCCGACATCAATAAATGGCAACTCTGGAATCGTAGTCTGATTGAAGAGGTCAAGGCCGTAGACTATGCCTTCATCGATGCGACGTTCTTTGAGGATGGCGAAATTCCAGGTAGAGCAATGGCCGATATACCGCATCCTTTCGTAGTTGAATCGATGGCTTTACTTGCCAATGCCCCGGCAGAAGAAAGAGCAAAGGTCTATTTTATTCACATGAATCATACTAATCCGTTGCTTAGGCCTGACTCCGAACAGAGTAAGGATGTCGAGAAGGCAGGATTTAATATTGCCAGACCGGGGATGCGCCTCGACCTCTAGCTATGTCGAATGATCTCGTTACTAAATACCTAGAAAAATATGCCGAAGATGAGGTCGAACTGCTCACTACATTCCCTGAGATGTTTTATCAGCACGTACTGATACTACCTGCTTATCAAGAATCCGAGCAATTTGTTGACACCTACCTGAATGGCCAATTCTCATCCCTGTTGACTATCCTGGTGATCAATCAGCCGGAACGCGACAGCAATAGCAAACCTCAAGTTAATCTCTACCAACATATAATAAATAACAGTCAGTCATTGTGGTCGCAAGATCACCTCTCGTTACATCAATGTAGCGATCCGTCCTCGGCAATCCTGTGCATTCGACGTTATGAGAAACCACTACGATTGAGTAATAGTCAGGGCGTGGGTCAGGCGAGGAAAATAGCGGCTGATTGTGCATTACAATTGATTCAAATGTTACATATCGCGAGTCACTGGATTCTCAGCACCGACGCAGACAGTCACTTACCAGACGACACCTTTGACAGATTAGCGCAGCTTTCAATCTGCGCTGCCGTCACATTCAATTTCAAACATGAGACTAATAAAGGCCCGGTTAGTCAGGCGACATTGATATATGAGAAGAGCCTCCATTACTATCGTGCCGGCCTGGAATGGGCTGGCTCGCCCTACGCATTTTATAGCTTAGGAAGCAGTCTGGCGGTTAACGCGATTGATTATGCTAGAGTGAGGGGGTTTCCAAAACGAGCCGGAGGCGAAGATTTTTACCTGCTAAACAAACTCCGTAAGATTGGACTAATTAAACACTGCTCAGATATCGAAGTTCAGATAGAAAGCAGAACATCGGATCGGGTGCCATTCGGAACAGGGCCAGCAATATCAAGAATACTTTCGCTGGATAGTCCGCACCATTATCGATACTACAATCCCAAGGTATTCGAGGCATTAAAACACTGTCTACAAGTACTTAAGTCACTCACGCCAGTCTCAGCCTATACCAATTGGGAAGATGTTTTAGAGGAACAACATTTTGCCTGGTTGGATGCTCAGGGTCTGAAACGGATCTACATGCATATGCAACAGCAAAAGCTGGAAAAAACTGCCCTGCAACAGAGTCTCATGGACTGGTTTGATGGACTAATGACACTTAGGTTTATCAATCATATTAGAGACACCGAACACCCGGATTGTTTATTGATCGATGCCATTGAGCAGGCACCATTTAATACAACTTAAATACGCTCACTACTTGTGCCTTCAGTCACATACACGGATAATCGCCCATAGTAATCGCCAAAGGTTTTTATCATGCCACAGAACAGAAAACGACCCGTATATATCAATTTCGCAGGACATCACCTTTTGAGTATGTCGATCCTCAATAAAGGGAGCGCCTTCTCTGAAGAAGAGCGACGTATATTCAATCTGGAAGGGCTTATTCCGACCGCTGTTGAGACCATTGAAGAGCAGGTAGCGCGAGCGTATCAACAATTCTGTAGTTTCGATGATGCCTTGAATAAGCATATTTTTCTGCGACATATTCAAGATACCAATGAAACACTTTATCTGCGCTTGGTATCAGAATACATTGACGAAATGTTACCCATTATTTATACGCCAACGGTGGGTGAAGCTTGCCAGCTATTCTCACAAATTTATCGTAATAAACGCGGCTTGTTTTTGACCTATGAAAATCGCGATCACATTGAAGATGTCCTACGAAATGCTACCAAGCCAAGCGTTAAGGTCATTGTAATAACAGATAGCGAGAGAATACTCGGCCTGGGTGATCAGGGCATCGGCGGCATGGGGATTCCGATTGGCAAACTGGCACTCTACTCAGCCATTGGCGGCATCAGCCCGGCCTATACATTGCCTATCGCACTCGATACGGGTACTGATAATGAGGAGTTATTGAAAGATCCCATGTATATGGGTAAACGCCATCGCAGGATCCGTGGCGAAGAATATGATGATTTCCTGGACCTTTGCCTGCGACAAATCCAGCGCCGCTGGCCAGAAGCAATCATCCAGTTCGAGGACTTCGCCCAGGTTAACGCCACGCCACTGCTACACAAATATCGCAATGAATTATTATGTTTTAATGACGATATACAAGGCACCGCCTGCGTCACAGTCGGTACATTGCTTGCAGCCTGTCGGGCTATGGGACAACAGCTAAAAGATCAACGAATCGTATTTGCCGGTGCGGGTTCAGCTGGTTGCGGAATTGCCGAACAAATCGTCATGCACATGATTGACGAGGGGATGGACGCAGATGATGCCTATGGCGCAATTTATCTCACTAACAGCACTGGCCTCGTCGATTCCGAGAGTGACCGCTTGAAAGATTTTCAAAAGAGTTTTGCAAAAACACCAGAGGATCTACAGGATTGGCAGGATCCTGAAGACTTTTCACTGATGAATGTAGTCAAAGAAGTTAAACCGACTATTTTAATCGGTGTCTCTGGCGTCGCGGGCATATTCACTCAGGAAATGATTGAATACATGTTGTCCTATACCGACACTCCGATCGTATTGCCTTTATCGAATCCGACTTCAAAATGTGAAGCACTACCGCAGGATGTGCTTTCCTGGACTAAGGGTAAGGCTATTATCGCCACCGGAAGTCCTTTTGATGACGTTAAATATGATGGCAAAAGCTATCCCATCGCCCAGTGTAATAATGCCTATATCTTTCCCGGCCTTGGCTTAGGTGTGATTGCCATTAAAGCGCGTCGAATTACCGATGGAATGTTCATGGCAGCCAGTGAAGCATTGGCGAGTTGCTCGCCGAGAATAGAAGACAAGATGGGTAAATTACTCCCCTCTCTCAAAGAGATTCACGCAGTGAGTAAGACGATAGCAGTGGCCGTCGCCAAGCAGGCCATTGAAGAGGGCGTGGCACAACCCGTGTTGGATACAGAAATTTCAGATTTGGTGGATAATAATTTCTGGCTTCCGGAATACCGAACTTATCGCAGAACATCGATATAGCTGCGCTCTTAAGCAGAGTGCGGCTTAGGGCTATTATGCGGGAGTAGGATATTTAGTCGTCGAGTGAGACTTTAAGGTTATAGCCTTCACCATACTGACGGCCATCTTCGAGTACCTTGACCAGTAACTTAATATCCAAGGGCTTATCGAGGCATACTTCACCTCCTGCATCGAGGAATGCCTGCTTATCTTCTGTGTTCCAATGACCACTGATTCCGATCACTCTGAGCCCGGCAGATATTTGCTTGCTGAAAGTCTGACATAGCTCTATTCCGTTCATACCCGGCATACGTAAATCAACGATCATGACGTGCGGGTGAAACTTTTTCATTAAACTGTCCGCCATGAAACTGATGCCGGTTCTATGAACCTCATACACGACTTCACGAGACTCTAGAAAATCCTTCAGGAAATCAGCAACGAAGGAATCATCATCAACGATTAGGACTTTAGTGATCTTGTTAATATCACCATCGATTGAAATATTATGCTTTTCAGCGTGTTTAATGATGTCAGAGTAACGATAGCGCTCTTGACCATCGGTCGATTTTGAACTGGGGATGACATTATTTCGAGCCCACATTTGCACTGTCACCACCGACACACATAACAAGGCGGCCACCTGACTGGTTGAGAGTACCGACTCAGGAGATAGAGATGACTGATTTTCCTGTTCGCTCATTAATTGGCTTCCTTATAGTCTTCCTTCGTGTGTTTGTCCTATGAGTATAGGATCAAATTCTGCCGAAAAAAAGCGCAAAGCCATTGAATTACAAATGCGAACCCATCGATTGTGACCTAATTCCGCTAACCCGATATGTTATTTCGTGCATTTTTATCATAGACTAAGCCCATAAGAATCAGATAGTTAGTCGCGGTATCATATCTGACATAAATCAACTCAAGGTTATTTAGTATGAAAATCGGTATACCCAAGGAAACTCTGGCAGGAGAAAAACGGCTTGCCGCCTCCCCCAAATCAGTACAGGCACTGTCTAAAATGGGATTCGAAATCATGATCGAATCCGGTGCTGGGGAATATGCTAACTTCAATGATAATAGCTTTACCGATGCAGGTGCCACAATTGTTGACTCAGCTCAGGCATGGCAAGCTGATCTGGTTCTCAAACTAAATGCTCCCACTTCAGACGAATTGCAGAGGATGCAGTCCGGGGCTACGCTGGTCAGTTTCTTCGCCCCGGCACAGAATTCAGCCTTGATTGAACAGGCCAAACAAGCCAATGTTAATGTCTTGGCGATGGATGCTGTTCCGCGTATTTCACGGGCACAGGCACTCGATGCCCTCAGCTCTATGGCTAATATTGCAGGCTACCGGGCGGTCGTCGAAGCCAGTCATGAATTTGGCCGCATCTTTGGTGGGCAAATCACAGCAGCGGGTAAAATTCCGCCTGCCAAGGTGATGATCATTGGCGCTGGTGTGGCTGGTTTAGCCGCCATTGGTGCCGCTGGAAGTCTCGGTGCCATCGTACGGGCTTTCGATACGCGACCTGAGGTGAAAGAACAGATTGAAAGTATGGGCGGTACCTTTCTGGAGCTCGATTTCGAGGAGGATACTGATTCTAGTGATGGCTATGCCAAAGAAATGAGTAAAGCCTTTATCGAAGCGGAAATGGCGCTCTTCATGGAACAGGCAAAAGAAGTAGACATCATCATTACCACTGCCATGATACCGGGTAAACCAGCACCCAAATTAATCACTGAGGATATGGTAAAGGCCATGAACCCTGGAAGTATCGTCGTTGATCTGGCTGCAGCAGGAGGCGGTAACTGTGAATTGACTGAGCAGGGTAAGAAGGTTGTTAAACACGATGTGACCATCATTGGTTATGATGACTTGCCCTCACGACTGCCTCAGCAATCCACGACGCTCTACAGTACGAATCTAGTTAACCTGATGAAGTTACTCTGCCCAAATAAGGATGGCACAATTACTATCGATTTCGAAGATGAAGTATTGCGCGGCATGACGATTGTTAAGGATGGTGAAATAACTTGGCCGCCTCCACCGATTAAAGTCTCAGCGGCTCCCCCACCACCCAAAGCAGCGCCCGTTGTGAAGGAAGAACAGACGACTGCTGAGCCAAGTCACGGTAAACGGCATATTGCCATGCTCGTTGGTGCCGGATTATTTGCCTGGCTCGCCAGTGTCGCGCCACCGGAGTTTTTATCCCATTTTACAGTCTTCGTGCTCGCCTGCTTTGTTGGTTACAACGTGATATGGAATGTCACCCATGCGCTTCATACCCCGTTGATGAGTGTCACTAACGCCATTAGTGGCATCATCGTTGTGGGCGCATTGCTACAAGTGAATACTGATAATTTCTGGGTCTGGCTACTCGCGTTCGTGGCAACACTCATCGCAACCATTAATATCGTCGGTGGCTTTGTCGTCACCCAACGTATGTTAAAAATGTTTCGTCGCTAAGGGAGGCCGAAAGAAATGAATACAGGAATTATCACAGCTGCCTACCTAAGCTCTGCCGTATTATTCATACTCGCCCTGTCTGGACTGTCAAAGCAGGAGTCAGCCAAGCAAGGCAACATATATGGTGCCATCGGCATGGCGATTGCCCTACTGGCAACCATTGCTATGGTTATCGGCGATGTAAATAACCCAGACATCGCGAGTGAACTCAAAGACATGGTCGGTACGGAAGAAGGTGGCGCGCCTCTCAATGCATACCTGTCTATTGCGATTGCTATGGCTATAGGAGCAGTCATTGGCTTACGCCTTGCGTTAAAAGTTGAAATGACGGAAATGCCCGAGTTGGTGGCAATTTTACATAGTTTTGTCGGCCTGGCAGCGGTATTTGTTGGCTTCAATAGCTACCTCGATCACCCTGAACTATCTGGTGCGTTGCTCAGTATCCATTTGACTGAAATTTATCTGGGCATCTACATTGGCGCCATCACTTTCACCGGGTCAGTCGTTGCCTTTGGTAAACTGAGGGGTCTATTCTCATCCAAGCCATTGACGCTGCCACATCGGCACAAACTGAATCTATTGAGCGGCATCATCTGTATCGTCATGTTGGTGTTGTTCGTCCAGGGCGATGGCGACAACATCAATTTCCTCTTCGTCATGACCGTACTGGCATTGCTGTTTGGCATCCATATGGTGGCGGCGATTGGTGGAGCAGATATGCCTGTGGTCGTGTCCATGCTGAATTCCTACTCTGGTTGGGCGGCTGCAGCTGCGGGATTCATGCTCTCAAATGATCTTCTTATCGTAACGGGTGCGCTCGTTGGATCCTCTGGTGCAATTTTATCCTACATCATGTGTAAGGCGATGAACCGTTCCTTCATTAGCGTCATCGCCGGCGGTTTCGGTGACACTGGCACCTCTTCGAGTGGCGATCAAGATTATGGTACACATGAGGAGACAAATGCTGAAGCTGTGGCTGATATGCTCTTGAATTCACGCAGTGTCATTATTACTCCAGGATATGGAATGGCGGTAGCTCAAGCTCAATATCCTATTTATGAAATCACACGCAAGCTCCAAGAGAACGGTGTTGAGGTTCGTTTCGGCGTACATCCTGTTGCTGGTCGCCTGCCCGGACATATGAATGTTTTACTCGCCGAGGCCAAGGTTCCCTATGATATTGTTTTGGAAATGGATGAGATCAATGACGACTTCCCTGAAACGGATACCGTCCTGGTAATTGGTGCGAACGACACTGTCAACCCATCGGCTCAGGATGACCCTGGTTCTCCCATCGCTGGCATGCCAGTGCTTGAGGTCTGGAAGGCTAAGGATGTTATCGTATTCAAACGCTCTATGAACCCTGGCTATGCAGGCGTGCAAAACCCCTTGTTCTTCAAAGATAATTCCAAGATGTTGTTCGGCGATGCCAAGGAGAGCGTGGAGAATATCCTAAAAGCACTATAGAGCTGTTGTTAAGATAGTCGTTATACTAATTCGGAAAAGGCTATGAGGAAGGACGCCGAATGCAGCCTATATGGACATATTCACGGCGTCATTTGGAGAATAGTATAACTGCTATCACGAACTAGATTAAAATCTGCGCAAGCTTGCAAACGAGATAATCACCGGCTTTTATTGCATCGCAACAACATTGCACCATTAGAACTGTGCTCGACGCTTTAACTTTCCTTTTATGCACTTTGTCCTAAAATGTAATTAGTCACATTTTTATATCGGAGTAGCTGGCAAATGTTATTGATTCCGGTTATGGAATTAAAGTCTGGTAAGAGTGTTCATACTCAGCGCAATGGTGAAGAAAAAACCATCATCAGCGAAGATCCGTTGCAGACGCTCGCGCCCTGGATGGAAGCAGGTTGCCAACGAATCCATATCGTAGATGTCGATGCTGTTATCTCCAAGCAGCCGGTCAATACCCACATTATCCGTAAAATCCATGACCAGTACCCAGATTTGGAAATTCAGGTCGGCGGTGTTAGTCAGGAAGAAGACATCCTCATTTGGCTCGATGCTGGGGTAAAGTACCTGGTGCTAAACTCTAAGGCTATCCGACGTCCGCATTTTGTGATTGATATGTGTGTCGAATATGCCGGCTCGATTATGGTGGCCCTCGATAGCCATAATGGCTCGGTTCGATTCAAAGGCGAGAATAACCAACATGGATTGGTGGAACTCGCCAAGGAGTTTGATGATGAGGGCGTACAAGGTCTCATCCTGACCAATGTGCCGGACAAAGGTCACGTTAACCATGACAATATCACCATCTGTTGTGAAGTTGCTCGTGAGGTTGAAATGCCGATAATCGCGAACGGCGGAGTGCGTCATCTCGCGGATCTGGAATCACTGAAACGCGCCCACGGCTGTCGTCTGAATGGTATCATCGTGGGACGGCCTCTTTATAACCACAGCATTGATTTTAAAAAGGCCCACGATCTTATACAGCAACTCTAACGCTAGTCATGCTTTCTTGCATGCTTGAGGTAGCTATCCAACTTCTCGGCTGTCTTGGCAATATCTCCGGTTTCTGATGTCAGGTGCAATTCTTCCAGAGAGTCGGCCATCTTCTTTAAATCGGCCACAAGATAGGCGATCTGATTTTCGAGCGTATAAGTCATTAAATGGATCTCACCGAGGTCGGTGACTACCATCGTCTCCTTGTTCTGCAAGGCGCGTAACTTGTCGTTATAGGTTTTCAGCAACTCACGCGCCTCATGCACGCTAGATGCCTCAATGCCTTTAAAATGATCCACACGATCTTTGTCATCTGCTATCGTGGTCGACAGCGTCAGTAGTGCCGTCACAACCATCAGTTGTTTCAATTGTTTCATTACTTAATCCTCAAGGTAAAAACCACAATAATTTCGCTAATGATAATCATTATCAGCATTTTTGGTGCATTATAAAGACCCCCAGATTCTATGTGCAACTATTTTCCTCTCAAGTTCTAGCAACCAATCTACCCATTCGGGTACAGTAGGCAGACATAAGATCCGTTACAATCCATCTTCCATCAAATAATAAACCGTTGCCATGCACAGCCTTATCAAAGCGATTAAATCGCTTCTTCACAATAGCAAAATCCTTATCGTCATTATCCTGGTATTGTCAGTTACTCTAATTCAGTACGAGAGCTGGTTTGGACCGAATCCTCCGGTTTATAGCAGTGTGAGAAGTGAGAATGTCATCGAAGAATTCCGTGCCGTTTGGATCGCTTCTGTGGCAAATATCAACTGGCCTAGTGAACCGGGTTTATCGGTTGAACAACAGCAACGTGAAGCCATCGAATTGTTAGACGCAATTGCTGCAGCAAATATGAATGCCGTCATCCTTCAGGTTCGACCACAGGCCGATGCCCTTTATCCAAGTGATCTGGAACCCTGGTCTTATTATTTGTCTGGTGAGCAAGGCAAGGCGCCTGAGCCATTTTATGACCCGCTGGAATTCTGGATTCACGAGGCGCATCAACGCGGTCTGGAACTTCATGCCTGGATAAATCCCTATCGTGCTCATCATATGGATGGTGGGCCTGTATCTGAGCATTCAATCGTTAACCAATTAGGTGAGCATATCTATCGTCTGAAAAATGACATGTATTGGATGGACCCAACCCAGGCCGAGATAGTAGACCACTCCTTAGCCGTGATAAAAGATATTGTTGCCCGATATGATCTTGATGGCCTTCATTATGATGATTATTTTTATCCCTATCCTTCCTATAACGAAGGCGCCCCCTTTCCCGATGGTGACAACTATTCGGCCTATCAATCTGAAGGCGGTACCTTAACTATAAATGATTGGCGCAGAAAAGCCGTCAATGATTTTGTTAAGGCCATCTATGATGAGGTAAAACGCCTTAAGCCCCATGTGAAGGTCGGTATCAGCCCATTCGGCATCTGGCGTCCCGACCACCCGCCATTAATTAAGGGATTCGACCAGTATGATCAGCTCTATGCGGATGCCAAACTCTGGCTTAATAAGGGCTGGCTCGATTACTACACGCCACAACTGTATTGGAATATAAGTAAGATACCCCAGAGCTTTCCTATTCTGCTAGCATGGTGGGCCGAACAAAATACTGAGAGCCGCCATCTATGGCCTGGCCTATCGACCTATGCCGTCGCAACTCAAACAGGCGAAACTGAAGTCATAAACCAGATCATGGTCAGTCGTGCCCTGCTAGGATCTCAAGATGGCCATGTCTTGTGGAACGTAAAAGCCATTGCAGATCATCCGCATTTTGCCGGTCTTTTACAAAAACATGTTTTTAATAATCAAGCGATTGTCCCGCCATCTCCCTGGCTAGATAATATCCCGCCTGAGGCACCCGAGGTAAGTTTGCAATCAGGCCTGTCCGAACTCGTTATTAGCTGGTCGAATAACGGCCAAGAAGCCGTCTTTCGCTGGATCCTATACTATAAGAAAGACAATGACTGGCATTACGATATTTATCCGACTGGCGTGAAGACACGACGCTTCGATACGACTGATAATATTACCGCCTATGCCGTTGTCGCCGTAGATAGAACGGGACAACAGAGTCAACGTATTAATCGATCAGTCGCGAGCACCGGTACGAATTGATAGCATGGCACCATGGATCTTTTCCAATAACTGCCAGGATCAAACATTAATGCCTAGGAATCACTATGACTCACAATAATGGAAGGCGGCATTTTCTAAAGACTGCCGCAATAGCGGCCGGAGCCTTCGCATCGACTGATGCATTGGCAACGGAATTATTGTTCGATACTCAAAAATCTAAAGACGCCTCACTCAGCAACTCGTTAGATGTGAATTCACTCGCTACAGATGAACGCTACTGGCAAAGGGTTGCGAACCACTACCGGTTGACAGGCAAGGTAACCAATCTGGAAAACGGCTATTGGGGCGTGATGTCAAAGCCTGTTTTAGAAGCTTACCAGCGTAATACCACTTTTGTTAATGAACATAATACATATTTTGCACGCAGGGAGTGGTGGAATAATTTCATGCAAATTCATCAAGTAGTCGCTGACTTTCTTGGTGTAAATAACAAGGAAGTTGCTTTGACTCGCGGGGCGACAGAAGCATTGCAGTCCTTAATCACTGGATACAATAAATTAAAACCTGGCGATAAAGTGCTCTATGCGGACCTCGACTATTCCGAGATGAAAACCGCGATGCGCTGGTTAGAAGAAAGGAGAGGCGTTGAAGTCATCAAGATAGACTTTCCTGAGCCTGCGACTCATGAAAATGTGGTTGAGTTATATCGGGATACCCTTAAGCTGCATCCCGAAATAAAGTTAATGTTGTTAACCCATTTGAATAACTGGACTGGTTTGATCGCGCCGGTAAAAGAGATCTCGAAAATGGCTAAGACGCGAGGGATCGATATTATTCTCGATGCCGCTCACTCTGTAGGTCAGGTTGATTTTGCGATCAACGAATTAGGGTGTGACTTCGTAGGCGTTAATTTGCATAAGTGGGTGGGGGCGCCTATCGGATGTGGCGTAATGTACATCAAGCAATCCAGAGTAAAGGATATTGATAGCTATCTCGGTAAAGCGAAAGACTCTCCAAACATATTAGATCGCATTGATACCGGAACCGCAAACTTTGCCGCTTACATGACCATTCCCAATGCCATAACATTCCACCAACAGATCGGCACCTCTGCCAAGCAACATCGGTTAAAATATCTGAGGGACTTATGGGTAGATGAGGTTTCATCATTGAAGCATGTTCAAGTGCTGACCCCAAACGATCCTGAGCAAGTGGCCGCGCTAACTTCCTTCAGGCTCCATGATGAGCGTACGACTGAAGGTAATAATTTAATTGCAAAGCGTTTAGCAGAGCAATATGGCGTGCTAACCGTGCGCCGCACGGGACCGGCGCTAGGCGACTGCATCAGAGTGACACCATCAATTTATAACACCGTCGATGATATGAAACGGCTCGTCAAGGCGCTGCATCATATGGCCAACGCTTGAGTTTTTCCTCTCAGTTTCTAACGAAACAGAGTTTTACTAAAGCGATCCCTCTTCTCATGTTCTAGCGAGTCTTTTTCTACCTAACGAGGCGCGAGGGACAATATAACTTTACTATTTCCTCTTAAATTCTAATGGCGAGTTGGCTTGCTATCGAGGAGTGAAGGCGGATTATAGGGATCCTATCTGACAACTGAGCAACAAAGATAGCAGGCCAACTAGCCTTAGAAAGGAGAGGAAATTATTCGGGGCCATTGCTCGAAACATATTTCACTACTATTGCAGTCTAGTTGCACGATATACACCCGATATCCCTCCTTCTGCTGAATCAGCATCCCTTGTAAATATTGCCCAGCGGTAACCTGAAACCAATGTGGCTTGCCTGACACATCGGTTTCCATAAAATGCTGCACTACAATTTTCACTGGTTTGGGGATCAGGTGATCCCACAGGCCTGACTGAATTGCGGACAGGCGGATCCCCGATCCGAAGGGGCTGGTACTTTTTTCCCTTGGTCGCCTGCCCCAGGGCACCAGTAGCTGCTGGCCGTTTTTCATCCGCACCGGCAACCTGGCTTGCGGGCTGGTGAAATAGGGCTCGTATTCCTCACCCTCAAATTGATAACGTACCGCGCGACACATAATCTATCGCCTACACAGCCAGACTGTCGCGGTGACCAGTGGGCTTCCAAGCCGGTGCGATCACATTCGGCATGGCCGTTCGTTTAATCAGCGGCGCCTTGCACAGGGTGAATTCGCCGTAACGATGGTTAACCGCGTCCACGACCTGAAACATCTGCCTACGGCGCGGCTCATCCGACACAAACAGGTCGTGCTGGCCATCGGTGGGCTTCGGATCCATTGCCAGTATATGTACCTGATACACCCCGCTACCGTCCCACTTTTGTTCGAAGAAAAATCGTGCCAACCGATAAATTAAACTGCCGTCGTTGGTATTCGTCAGGGCTTTGGTTTTGCTATGGATCCAGCCTTCCTTGATGCGCAGGCCAAAGGCGAAGTACTGCGCCTGTAATTTGTTATGACGCAGGCGTGCCCCAACCTTCTCGGCCATGTGCTGCAAGAACAGTTTGATCTGTCTGGCATCTTTGGTATCCGGCGGGATCACTTTGCCATGACCCATGCTCTTCGGATCGGCGACTTCGCCACTAATGCCGGATGGATCCAGTCCCTGCGCCATCAGCCATAATTTTTTACCCGGATTGCCATAGCGTCGCCCCATGACGCTGATCGGGATCTTGGTCATATCACCGCAACGATACACACCGTACTGGGCCAGGAATCGGCCCACGCCCTTGTTGATGCCACAGAGCTCCGTGACGGGCACATTGGCCAGGCGCGCTGCCGCCTCTTCCGGCGCAATGATCGTCATGCCATTGGGCTTTTGTTGCTTGGCGGCCCACTTGGCCGTACTACGATCCCCGCTGATACCGACCGAGCATAATAGACCCGATGCCTCATAGACTGCCTGCTTGATAGCGCACCCGACCTTATATGGATCATTTTCATACAGTGCCTGACAATGCGTCATATCTAAAAAGGCTTCATCGACCGAAAACACCTCAATATCGGGGCTGATATCCTCTAATTTGGCCATGATAGCGCGGGACGTATCGGCGTAGCAGTTGGGTCGGGTCGGCACCTGGATCAACGCCGGACACTTCTGCAAACCCTCTTTCAGACGCATCCCGGTCTTGATGCCGTGGGCGCGTGCTTCGTAGGAGCAAGTGATGATGCAGGAGCCCTTGTCACCATTGGTGATTGCGATCGGACGCCCGCGCCAATAGGGGTTATCCCGCTGTTCGACGGAGGCGAAGAAGGCATTCATATCCACCAACGCAATCATGCGCTGCCAGGGAGCTTGCATCGTCGTTTTCACTTAAGGGGTCTCACTCAAAGACTGCCCAACCCCTGCTAAGTTAAGGATCAGGTCAGTAAAATTTTGCTGTACAACTACTACTTATATGAGTAGTATAGTCATGTTCCTTGTTAGTGTGCAATAACAAGGAAAATGACAAAATCGAATGATTAAGCAGCAAAACGAAATCATCCATCGACAACACAATTGAGCAAGACTTACTTAGCAAAACTTATTGAGCAAAAAGCACAGAGAAAATTATTTGAATAAAAGGATCCAACAATGAGTGACACCCTGACGCAACGACAAACGGAAGTTCTGGCGATCATTCGTGAGTTTATTCAGGCGAATGGCATTGCCCCAAGCCATGCGGAACTGGCTAAAGCCATAGGCGTCAGTTCAACCCGAGCCGCCGCCGATCATCTCAAGGCATTAGAACGCAAAGGGCATATCAAATTACACAGCGATAAGCCACGTGGTATCCAACTGTTAAGTGAAGCATTCGAGGAAATTCCCCTCATCGGAATGGTCGCTGCTGGTAGCCCAATGCTGGCACAAGAAAATGTCGAGCGTACCGTCCCAGTGCCCGAGGGATTATTCCGTAATCGTCCCACCTATCTCTTGCGAGTACGCGGTGAAAGTATGAAGGACGCCGGCATCATGGATGGCGATATGATCGCGGTACAAAAAACCAATCGCGCCCGTCACGGCCAGATCGTGGTTGCCCGCATAGAGGATGAAGTCACCGTTAAGTATCTGGATTTGCATTCGCCGCATCCGGTATTGCTACCAGCGAACGACGCCTTTGGCCCCATTATGGTTAAGCCAGACGAATTGGTGATCGAAGGCTTATTTGTGGGCCTGATCCGCGAAGCATAATCTGACTGCCGACAACTA
Organism: Enterobacterales bacterium; assembly: GCA_965250035.1. Lineage (GTDB taxonomy): Bacteria > Pseudomonadota > Gammaproteobacteria > Enterobacterales > CAXRAF01. Next base: position 2,609,370 of record OZ252282.1, read on the forward strand.
GTATGCCGTCAAGGTACGGTAATCACCCGTGCGTAAGCTCTTTAACACATGACCGATAAAAACTGCGCCTCTTGAGTTCTTACTTCTTGTTTGACTTGAGCGATTATATCCATGAGAGTGAATGCCCGCTATATAGCCCCCCCAGCTAGTATCCGCAAATGTAATTGGAGCGCCACTATCACCGGGAAAACCAGCACAGTCATAACGAAAAATGGCTTGCTTCGCAAAACTCGTGTCTTTGACCTTTGTTGAGTCACAGCCCCAATCCATCGTGAGGTATTGTCCATGCATTATGTCACCAGCATAGCCGGCAAGTGTCACCTTACGCTGATCCTGGCTCAATAGGTACTCAAGTGTTTTTGCCTGCTTTTCCGTAGGTAGTGTCAGCGCATGAAACATAAAATCTCTCGCCTGAGGTGATGAGCTTTCGAGAATAGCCCAGTCGTTATGCCAACGCCAGTTCGGCTTCTTGCCGAAGTGGCCTTTGGCAGTAGTAATTGTCCAGGGGCCCCTCAGTATCAGAGCATTATTGTCGAAGGTACCCGGATAGGTCGCCTGTGGTTTTTTCAGATAGGTCTTGAAATCTGAAGGATAGTCATTCGAAAAGGAGATGTACTGATATTGTAATTGGATATTGGACTTTAGTCGTTGATTATCATCTATGACGCAATGTTGTGCAGTAATAAACTTCGTTTTATTGCCTTCACGAAATGCTGAAGCCGTACAGAGTCCATTAGCCGTAGTAAGCTTAACTACTGCGGATGTAGGATTGATCGGTATATCATCTGTGGGGAAGTCACTGTAGCGATCGATAAACAATCTTACGCCAGATCCAGACTTATGGACAGTCCTATCACTTGCCCCCAATCGAATAACGTTGAGTGCATTTTGTGAGTACTGCACTTCCGCTTCGGCACGAGCTAATTTTGTATTGATATCACCAACTTCTCGGCTGTAGTTATTCTGTATGCGTCTTGTTTGTTGATCGTAAGCCTGCATAGCGATTCGGTAGGCATCTTGACTCTCGAGGCCTGCATTTTTTGCCAATGCACCGCCAACGACAGCACCGATCATTGAGCCCCACATAGAGTCACTTCGGCTTTCACGTGCTCTGGCTAGTGCTGCATCTGCTTTACGTTGCTCCTTGAGTTGTTCTTGATAGAGGTGATTCTTAGCACTTCGAATCCAATTTCTTGCGGCATTTTGAGCGGTGTAGGAGGCGTTTCTTAATTCCTGTCGTGCATCATCCAATGAACGTTTCGCAGCAGTTGCGTTATGATAATTAGCATTCCAGTGGGCGAGATTGGTAAATGCCATCTGAACATGTAAACCCGCCACAAGTTGAACTTCATAACTGATTTCTATTGGCAACTGTCCCGAAAATTCGAACTCATAGTAAGTTTCACGAATGTCATTGGAAACTTTTCGTGACAAAGGATAGTTTCCCCAACTAGTTCGTTTAGTCTGTGCAATTACATTTGAAATACAGGATTGCGCTCTTTTTATTGCTTCAGCTTGATACTCATCAGACGAGCGCAGTAAATATAAAACATACTCTAGTTGACGCGGACTGTAACTGTATATTTTATTGCCGCCTTGCAGTCCTGTCTTACAAACTGTTCCTAGTGCTTTATCAGCTTCTGCTCTGCTTATAACAAGAGGTTTTGGTTTTGGTTTTGGCTTTGGTTTTTGTGCAACTTTTTTCGGAATCGTTGCAGTTGGCTTTATATTATTACTTACAATTTTCTTTTGTTGCTCGGGTGTTTTGTTGTTATCCGCCAAGTTTTTCCTATATTCATAATTACTGGATAATACACGTATAAAGCGCTGGTTGATGTTACCTGATGTTACGCCGAATTCACGGCGTTCAAATTCTCTTATCCCCGCAATCGTTTTTTTACCAATGATGCCATCTGCAGTACCTACATCATATCCTAGGTATGCCAGTTGTCTCTGCGTTGTAATGATTTCTTGCTTTGATGCTTTGTAGTTATTCGCCTGTGCGAGGTAGGTGTCTTGATATTGCTGTTTTTTAATTCGAGCTATCTCATCAGTCAACAGTATTGCACCAAACATTCCAATTGAACCGCCGATCGGAATAAACAATAAGCACATGAAAATGAACTTTCCGATTGTGAGTTTAAAGATTACTGTTGATAGCCAAGCAATGAAAACCGCACAAAATACGGCAGAGTAGAAGATGGCTAAGACTTCCCAGAATTCTATGACGGATAGTGAGCTATTGATAATTGCTGTAACAAACGCAATTATTATGAGAGTAACAAAAATATCAAACTTCTTTTTATTACGCTCTTCGCCAAAAATATTTTTCAAGCCGCTAGCGACCAGCAAAGGAATAGCTATGAAATATAAAATGACTAATAGGGTATAGATTGAGTTCACGTGGTTCTGTCCTTAGTAAAAATTAAGTGACCAGAACACAATCTTAGACGGCTAGATTCTTGGTTAATGATAAATATAAGATATTTTATATCAGCTTTCTAGTAATTCTAGAGCCTGCATAAAATGTATAAACATCCCAATCTTGATTCAAGCAGGAGCTCACAATTTCTCCTAAACACGGAATAGATTTGTCACAATTACACTGTAGTAATCTTATAAAATTCGACTAGATTAAAGGGAGTCCAGAATCCACCTGGTCATTGTCTGATCTTAATGGATATGCAAATGCCAAATATGGATGGCATCATCGCGAGTCAAAAAATCAATACGCTTTATGGCATAGAAGCCCCGAAGATTGTCGCAGCCACTGCTAATGCATTTGCTTCATACAAAGAACAATGTTTCGCTGCAGGAATGGCAGATATTCTGAGTAAGCCGATTCTCATGGCTGAGCTGAAGGCCATACTTATCAAGTACAGCCACACACCACTAAACGACTAGCGACCTAAATAGATTAACTCTCTACGAACGCACGTTCGATGACGTAGTCACCCTGCTCTCCCTGCCTAGGACTAACCTGAAAACCCCTTTCATCGAGAATCTGTTGCATGTCACGCAATAGTCCCGGGCTTCCGCATAACATGAATCGATCCTGCTCAGGAGAGATCCTGTCAACACCGAGATTGCGCTCAAGGATGCCATATTTCAATAAGTCTGTTATGCGTCCTTTATTTTCAAACGGCTCACGAGTTACACAAGGGTAGTAAACGAGTTTGTCTTTTATAACATCACCCAGGTATTCATTATTGGGTAGCTCATTCTTCAAAAAGTCGTGATAGGCAAGTTCAGATACATATCTGACACCATGAAATAGAATGACCTGCTCGAATTTTTCATAGATATCGGGATCAAAAATGATGCTCATGAATGGGGCAAGGCCTGTACCACTGGCAATCAGATAGAGTCGTTTACCTGGCTTCAGATCGTCTGCGACGAGTGTTCCTGTCGGCTTTCGACTCATCTGGATTTCATCGCCCGGTTGAATATTCTGCAGCCTCGAGGTCAGCTTTCCATCCGGTACCTTGATACTCAGAAACTCAAGATGTTCTTCATAGTTCGGACTGGCGATGCTGTATGCCCGGAGCACTGGACGCTGCTCACCGGGTAATCCGATCATTACAAACTCGCCGTTACGGAAACGAAAACTCGGCGAGCGCGTCGTCTTAAAACTAAACAAGGTATCATTCCAGTGATGTACACTGAGAACGTTTTCTACTTCTAGGTTGGCCATGGTTGCTTAAGTCATACTAATATTTAGTCGTTAATATGTATGTGAACTACGTATTTTTCAATACCCCAGTGCAATAGTTGGTTATTTTTTTGTGTATTGTCTTCACGACAGAATATATTTAACCCCGCCATCAAATTCTCGACACGAATTTCAGTAATCATAGAATGTACTATTTATTCAAAGAGCCGCCAACGAACTGGTCTATGATTATTTGCCGTACTGCAACATTATCGCTGCATAGATATCAATCGCATCCCAAAGATTCTGCAAGCGCAAATTCTCATTTCGGCCATGCTGGTTGTTATCATGATTTGCGATGGGTAGGATGATGATTGGCATATCCAATGCCTGTTCAAACAAGTAAATTGGCAGACTACCACCGAGCGTTGGCGTCAAGATGGTTGGGCCTCCTCCTAAACTGTTCATAATTCCTGTTAGCCTCAGGGCTTCGGGGCTATCTAGTTTAGAGCGGAAGGCAGGATATCCACCTGGGCGCCAGTCTAGTTTAACCAGCTTTTTGGTATTACGACGAAGCTCGATGCTCGGCTCATCATAGATGATCCGATAACCCTGTTTCCTGATATGATTTTCCATCTTATCAATCAAAAAGTCTGGGGTTTGATCGGCTGCGAGTCGAATGTTAATCGATGCCGTTGCTGATGGCTGAATGATATTGCGCGACTGCTTGCCAACGCCGCCGCCCTGAAAGCCCTTGAAGATAATAGCAGACTCGAGAACACCCTCTTCCACACGGGTTGTCTTACCCAGACTCTCCGCAATGGCCAAATCATACCGTAATTGCTCATCGACATTCGGAATATTACTGAGCGCCTCTCGCTCTGCTGCACTAATCGGACGTACCTGATCATTAAACCCGTCAATGGCGATTTTGCCATTCTCGTCTTTCATACTTAACAACAGGCGCATCAAACTATCGTTTGGGTTTGGTGAGAAATTTCCATAATGGCCACTATGAAGCGGACTCAAGGCACCATAGGTCGTCACATCAAGCGACATGCTCCCGCGCATTCCAAACACAAGTTGTCGATTGCGACTTGGATGCATAGGTCCATCACAAAACAACATCAGATCAGCATCGAGCTTGTCGCCATGTTCCTGAAGGATCTTCTCTAATGTTGGACTGCCGACCTCTTCCTCACCATCAAGAATTAACTTAATGTTGACCGTTGACTTACTCCCCATGCTTTGCAACGCATCCAATGCCGCCATCAGTGCAATAACCGGTGCCTTGTCATCACCAGCCGACCGGGCCGCTAAACGCCACGATGGATCCAGAGGTGAGGATTGATCCCAGTCTAGGGGTTTACCACCGAGCTCAATTGGTTTATCAATCAGGGTTGGTTTGAATGGTGGTGTTGCCCAGTTCCAGGCAGCGACCGGCTGACCATCGAAATGGGCGTAAATTAATAATGTCTTTGTTGCTCCCGGTACAGACTTGCTGGCAATAATATAGGGTGCACGGCCAGCAGTAACCATTTCGGAGCTAAATCCACGCTTAGCAATATAATCTCTAATCCAGTCAGCGTTTTTGATCATATCCGCCTGATTGGTACTGATGTTCGGTATGGCGAGAAAGGACATGAAATCTTTGACTATTCGGGCTTCGTTCGCTTTGGTGTATGCAGTTATGCCAGTTGGCTGATTCGCTACAGCCGATAGCATACTCATGAGGCATATCGTCACAACGACTGACCATTGTAGGACTTCTTTCATCTCATTCTCCCAGGGTGAACTACGGAATGGGCTTTAAACCCGATGTCATTATACATCTTCCAACATGGCAAGCCCGGTTGCACCGAATTTAGTTCAGCAAGACGGTTAGTTTGCGCGGCCAAAACTAATAATATTAATTATTATTTGTTTTAACAAAACAATATATTTAATATTGCATAAATGAATTAATTTAATTAGTTAAGGGCGGCGCGCATGTTAAAATCATCAACTATAGAGCTGGATCGGATTGATAAAGCGATTTTGAATATCCTGCAAGGGGATGGCCGGATTAGTAACGCCGAATTAGCTAAAGCTGTACATTTGTCACCACCGGCAACACTGGCCAGAGTCAAACGGCTAGAACAGGAAGGATATATTGCCGGTTATGCGGCCATTCTTCATCGCACTCAGACCGGCCATGACACGATTTGCTTTATCTCGGTTAGTCTGGAACATCACCAACCGGATAAGCTAAAACAGTTTTTTGAGGCGATTAAAGTACTCCCTCAGGTATTAGAGTGCCATCACCTGACCGGAGAATCGGACTATCTTCTCAAAGTGGTCTTAAAAAATAACCGGGAAATGGAAGATTTCATTTCCAATACGTTGCTACCAATGCCGGGAATGTCTCGCGTACATACCAGCGTGGTGCTCAAAGAAATTAAGTCGACTACAGCCATCCCACTATGACGATGCCAATGGTGGGGTCGAGGTAAATGTATGAACTATCGATCGGACCATATAGAAACAAATACCATTCATGCAGGCAAGATCAGGGATCAGCAGTATGGTTCACTAACAACACCCATCCATCAAACATCGACCTTTACATTCGAATCAGCCGAGCAAGGTAGCCGTCGATTCAATGGCGATGAATCTGGCTATATTTATGGCAGGTTAGGCAATCCAACGTTGCGGGAACTAGAGCTGAAAATGGCCGCATTGGAAAAGACTGATGACGCAGCAGTATTTGGCTCAGGCATGGGGGCTATCAGCGCAACGATTTTCGCACATCTTAAGTCGGGCGATCACCTAATTACAACGAAAGCGCTCTATGGCTGTACGTTTGCCTTGTTTAATCATCAACTACGGCAATTGGGGATAGAAGTCAGTTTCATCGATTTCGCAACGGAAGAGTCCATCACCGGTGCAATACAAGAAAATACTAAAGTCATCTATTTCGAATCCCCGATTAATCCTCACCTCGAGGTCATCGACATCAACATGATTGTCAGGATTGCTGAGAAACATAGTTTGCTGACCATTGTTGATAATACTTTTATGTCACCCGTATTACAGCAACCAGCAATGCTTGGCATTGATTTAGTCATTCATAGTGCTACCAAGTACCTGAATGGTCATGGTGATGTCGTCGCTGGCGTATGTTGTGGCTCGTTTGAGCAGATTGAACACATCAAACTAACGACACTGAAAGATATGGGAGCAACGCTAAGTCCCCATGATGGCTGGCTAATATTACGAGGTTTAAAGACACTGCACTTGCGGGTGGAGCGTCATAATGACAATGCACAGCATGTTGCCGAATACCTACAACAACATACCAGCGTAAAGCAGGTTTTTTATCCTGGGCTGGTCTCACATCCCGGGCATAAATTTATCGGCACTCAAATGCGTGGCGCGGGTGGTGTGATCGCGTTTGAATTGGAAGGTAATAAACAGCAGGCTATGGACTTTTTGAATGCCCTGAATTTATGCACACTCGCGGTTAGCCTCGGAGATGCTGAAACCCTGATACAACATCCCGCTTCAATGACCCACTCGACCTATACTGAAGAGGAAAGACTCGAGGCTGGAATAACTGATACATTGATCAGAATTGCCGTAGGACTGGAGCATATTGAGGATATCGTACAGGATATTGATCAGGCACTTAACCGTGTATTTCAACATCAGCTACACCCAGTCGCTATATCTGCATAATCGACTAATCCATCAAACGGCATAGCTCAATACTGTCCCATCTCTAGGAGTTTGTAGCAAAACAGCACCTTTAAACACTTGCCTCGTCCCGTTTTTAGAATCATTATGTATAATAGTAATGATTCAACTAGCATAGTGATGGTTAACAGTTTTATGACGACTGACCCAATGGATAGTTACAATAAGCGCATCAGCAGAAATTGTCGTTCTCGTTGGCTCGCCATTTTATTGTTAATCACTGGATCGTTGGTTGGTTCGATACCTGTCGCAAGCGAAGACCTAGCGAAGATCAGAGTTGTCACTGACGGTCTCAAACCGCTCGTATATTTCAATGCAGAGACGGAAGAGATTCAGGGCGTGGCTGCTGACATGGTGAAGGATATACTCACCCAATCAGCTATGCCATACAGCATGGAAATACTACCCTGGAGCAGGGCGTTATACATCGCCCAGCACGAACCGAATGTATTGATTTTCATAATTGCACGAACCGAGCCACGTGAAGACCACTTTATCTGGCTACACAATTACCTCACACTCAATTACTTCCTGTATGCAAAGCAAAGTCGAAAGGATGAGCTTACGACTACAGTGGCAGATTATAAGAATGCCCGTATTGGCGTTGTCAGAAACGACTTTACTCATTCTGAACTTAAAAGGAGAGGTTTCAACAATCTGGTCACTGTCGAGGATAATATTGCGCTGAGTCAAATGCTGCTTCGTGACCGGATCGATTTTATCTGCAGTAGTGATTATGCCATTGATCATTTTGAACTAGGCGACATGCTTAGTACTACTGAACTGTTTCAGGCGACGGATCTCCCGTTACAAGCGGTCCCGGTTTATTTTGCACTCAGCAAAAGCACATCATCAGAAGTCGTTAACAAACTTAAACAGACCATCGAAGGCATGGATGATTTACAACGATATCAATTACCAGCACTGAGAAACCAGTAATCTATCAGCGTCAAGAAACCTATCGGCTAAATCAGCATCCCCCCATCCACGGGTATGGATACGCCGGTTATATAGCTCGCGGCATCGGATGCGAGAAATAAAAATGCCGGTGCAATTTCTTCCGGTTGCGCCATCCGGTTCATCGGAATCATCGGTAGGACGGCACGCATCATCTGTTCATTCTGAGTCAAAGCAGAAGCAAATTTTGTATCGGTCAGGCCGGGTAGTACAGCATTTACTCGAATATTATCGCGTGCGCACTCTTTGGCGAATGACTCTGTCATCGAGATGATCGCAGCCTTGGTGATAGAATAAATCCCTTGCATTGGCCCAGGACTCACGCCATTAACCGAGGCCGTATTGATGATAGCGCCACCGCCACTTGCCCTCATTAACAAGCCCGCCTTCTGGCTGAGTAAGAAATATCCCTTGATGTTCACGTCGATGGTCTTTTCAATGGCACTCTCTTCGGTATTTAGCACGGGGCCATAATAGGGGTTCGTCGCCGCGTTATTCACGAGAATATCTAGCCGGCCAAATCGCTCCTTTATTTCAGTTAACAAGCCATCTATGGCATCTTTGTCTCCGATATGACAGACAATCCCGGATGCCTTACCACCAGCCGTATTAATGTCGTCCACCACGGGTTGAATGTTATCCATTTTGCGACTAGAGATAATGACTTCTGCCCCGAACTGAGCATACAATCTTGCAACTGCTGCACCAATGCCCCTGCTTGCACCCGTGATCAGTGCTACCTTACCGCTGAGGTCAAAACAGTTAAGTGACGTTATTTTGTTTAGAACGCTTGCTTCTAGTTGTGACATGAACTTCTCCCGCCATTAATAGTATCGTTTCGTCGCTGAAATAAGGATGTTGACGAATTGTCCAAACGCAGCAAATTTTGGATTAGTCGTCTTACCCTCTTTGTAGCGCTTATAAATTTGTTGCGCAATCACTGCCAGCCGGAATAGTCCAAAGCAGTGATAATAATCAAAACTCTTAATCTGTAAGGCACTCTTACTCAGGTAATAATCAACCAACTCTTCGCGAGTCATCATGCCCTTTTCCGTGGTTGGCATCATTGCCAAATGCTGCATGGGCTCAGGATCGTCTGCATTGATCCAATAGGCCAGTGAATTACCCAGGTCCATCATGGGGTCACCAACCGTTGCCATTTCCCAATCCAGAATCGAGATAATGCGATGTGGCGACTCGACAGCAAGCACTACGTTATCCAGTTTATAATCATTGTGGATAAAACTCGCCTGATCGGCAGATTGATAACAGTCATCAGGCTGATGATCGGCCAACCATAACATCAATTCATTCGCATCAGGAACATCATCCGTCCGCGCATTCTTATAGCGTTCACACCAGCCACTAACCTGTCTGGCAACATAGCCAGTTGGCTTGCCCATCTCAATGAGACCCGTTGTTACGATATCAAGTGAATGAAGCTGAAGTTGAATATCGATCAGCTGCTGACAAAGACTAAAAAACTCTTGCGGTGAAAATGATACTGGCATGGTTGTGCGTGGAATCATGCCACGAATCTTTTCCATCAGGTAAAATTCTCTGCCGATAACAGTGTTATCAGTGCAGTGTGCAATCGGCTGCGGACAGTAGTTAAAAAATTGCCCCAACTTGACTAGGACCTGAAACTCTCGCCCCATATCATGGGCAGATTTTATGTTGGCCCCTCTTGGCGCGGTACGAAGGATAACTGCTGATTCACCGTATTTAATCTCATAGGTTAAATTGGATGCACCGCTCGGATACTGCAAGATTTCAATCGAATCATTGATACTGAAGTCATCGATCACTGATGCCAGGTAAGCCTTAATATCCTGTTCTGGCAAGGCATCTTCCGCTCTAACTTTCCCCGCTGTATCAACACCTGAATGTTCTGTCATATCTTACCCCTCGTCACAATAGGATTTTGCAGGTGGTTGAGCGACATTCTAATTAGTTGGTCCGCATATCGGTCAACCGTAATTCGCCGCTTCTGGTACTTACCACGCTTTAAATACCAATCCTGTAACATCGCCATAATCAAAGCTGCCGTCAATCGTAACATCCGTGGACTATCATCAGGCACTTCGAATTCGCCAGATTTAATTCCACGTCGGATGAGTTTGGTCAACCTATTCTCCATGACCATCTCTGACTCAATGGCCATCTGAACCTGATTATTTAAGCTGCGTGCTTCCATGTATGCAAAATAAAACCATGGCTGTAATAACTCACTGAGGTAGAGATGACAACGCAGGATATTCTGCAGTTCACTTGTTGCAGATGATTCGCGATCGACAAATCGCGCTATCTGCTTTTGGCAGTAATTATTCAGGGCACTGTAGATGATCTCGGCCAGTTCTTCTTTCGAAGAAATATAGGCATATAACCCCCCCATGCTCATCCCCGACTTATCGGATAGTTGTCGCAGAGTCATGGATTGAAAGCCAACTTCGTTTGCTAGATCGAAGGTTGCATCGCATATTTTTTTCAAGCGTCGAATTGCGATGCGTTGATTAGCAATTTGAAAATCATGGCTTTGATACATCGCACCATAAAACTCCGATTCGTCAAACTGTATCCTTTGCCGAAACGAATTAAAATTCAGCTGGTAAACGTCGTCACTAACCATCCTGTTTAATGTCATAAGCTTTTAGAATAGACTTGGCAACACTCATCTGGTGGACCTCATCGGGGCCATCATATATTCGCGCTGCACGTTCCTCACGATAGAAAAATGCCAGTATCGTGTCGTCCGTCACTCCGAGCGCTCCATGAGTCTGAATTGCTCGGTCAACTATTTTCTGCAGGACATCCGCTGTATAGAACTTGATCATGGATATATTATCTTTCGCAGCCTTGAACCCTTCATTGTCAACACGCCACGCCGTTTCCAAAACCATCGCCCTAGCCGCAGTCAGCTCCGCGGCAGATTGTGCGATCATCTGTTTGATAATTTGCTGATCGGCCAGGGTTTCCCTGGAATTTATTAGTCTGCTTTTTACATAATGACACATCTCATCCAGTGCCCGTTGACAGATTCCTAGCCAGCGCATGCAATGCTGTATCCTCCCCGGACCGAGCCGTTCCTGGGCGAGAATGAATCCCTGACCCTGCGCCCCTAACAAGTTATCGAGCGGTACGCGACAGTCTGTAAATTCGACTTCTGAATGACTGAAATAACCCTTTCCTGCATGACCCATCACTGGAATGTTTCGTATCCTCCGGTAGCCGGGAGTATCAAGTGGCACAATAATCATACTCGCACGCAGATGTTTCGCGGCATCAGGATCGGTAATCACCATGGCGATAGTGAAAGTCGCGCCATCGGCAGCTGTGGTAAACCACTTACGGCCATTGATAACCCACTCATTGCCATCCTTCACGGCGTGCGCCTCGAGTAGGGTTGGATTCGAGCCAGCAGTATGAGGCTCGGTCATGGCAAAGCAACTACGTATCTCACCAGCTGCAAGTGGTTTGAGAAAGGTATCTATTTGTGATGCGGTGCCATGCAGATGAAGTAATTCGGCATTCCCGGCATCCGGTGCCTGTGTTCCGAAGCAAATATGACCCAGAGGTGATTGACCAAGCACCTCACCAATTAGAGCCAAATCGACCAGTCCGCTATAGGACCCGCCAATTGTGTTGGGCAGGTTTGGCGCCCACAGTCCCCGCTCTTTAACTTCGTTGCGAATGCCATCAATCGCCGCACTGAGATCTGACCACTGACCTGAGAGCATCAGAGGCTCTAGTGGAATAATGTCATTGGTAACGATCTCGCTAATTTTATCGAGTCGACTAGCTAGCGCTTCAGATAACGTGAAATCCATACACACTCACTTATAGGAGATAGAAACGTTGAAATTCAGTCTAGGTATAACCATAGCCGTTGTCAATATCGAACGTTTGCTCGATTTTTTAATTGTTTATGGTTATGATTTCTCTAACGATGGAGATATCTATGAGAACAGTCGTCATAACAGGAGCCGCTAGCGGCCTAGGCAAAGCACTCGCGCATTGCTATGCAAAAAATGGTTACCAGGTAGTCATCGCAGATATCAATTCAGATGCAGGGCAAGCTGTCTGTAGGGATCTGAATGCTAATGCACATTTTTTTCAATGTGATGTCAGTCGTCGTGAGAGTCTGGATGCACTTGCAGAGTTCGTTAATGCAACCTGTGGTGAATGTCATATACTAATCAACAACGCCGGCATTGCCAGCTCAGGCAACCTGATGGATACGGATGATGCTGAATGGCAACGACTACTAACGATTAATCTAATGAGTTGCGTCAATAGTTGTAAGGCGTTTATTCCCCTACTTAAAGCGAGCGTCTCTGCACAATCGCCCGGTGCCATCGTAAATGTTGCATCGCTCGCTGCATTTGGCTTATTGGGCGGTATGGCATCATACAATGTCAGTAAGGCATCGGTTGTCGCATTGAGTGAATCTTTACGATGTGAGCTGATTAATGATTACATTCATGTAGCTGCCGCCTGCCCATCTTTCTTCAAGACTAATCTCACTTCTAGCATGGTCACATCGGATCCAGAGACCATCGCTCGTGTGGAACGCTGGATGGCCAAAAGTCAGTTAACGGCGGAGTCCGTTGCTGAGGATATATATCGCGGCATAGATGAGCAAGAGCTCGTGATATTCTGTGATAAGCCTGTGCAAAGACTCTATAAGATTTACCGATTTATCTACCGCTTGTTAATTCCGTCGAATAAGCGAAACGTAAACTCCTAATTGCTTTATATGACATCGAACATTATCTGTGGCATTGTTGAGTTTTTTACCAGACAGTGCCTATGAACGAAGAAGATAAAACACAGCCGGAACAAGCACCGAGAGTTGCCAATAGTCATCTCACGATTGTGCGAGAATTCATCATAGTGATAATCGGTGCACTGATTGCTTTGGCTGCCGATGATTACCAGGAAGCGAGTGAACGAGCTGAACGTGATCGGCAGGTACTGGTGATGATACAGACAGAATTACGTGCCAATCTGAACTTCATCACCGAGGCAGGCGACTACCACACACGCATTCAACCCAAATGGCTTGCGGCGGCTGAATCGTTCGCTACCGATGGTAAGTTCTCACTTCCTGATGGCTGGGAGGATACCCGTCAGATTGAATCATTTAATGCGGCCTATGAACTCGCTGTTATTAACGGCACCTTGTCCAGAATCACACCCGAATCAGGTATCATATTGACACGTGTATATGACGAGCTGGCAAACTTTGATGAAGAACGCAGCCAGATTGCCCTGGCAACCATACAGTCGAGCTTTAGAGACGGAACGCGATACTATACCCTTAGAAACGTAGGGCTGGATCTTGAAATCCGCTATATCAATACTATGAAACCCTTATTCGAAGAAGCCATCGCAGTTGTAGAAACACAAATACAGGAGTGAGAGCCAAAGCCTCACTCGCTGATATGATTTGAATCAGGCTGTCGCCTTACCTTCGGTGAGATATGTCGATTCATATAATGATTCGAGTCGCTCACTTTCTTTCAGTAAATATTCGAATCCGGATAATGATGCCTTCGCACCCTCACCCATTGAGATGATGATCTGCTTATAAGGCACGGTAGTAACGTCACCACAGGCGTATATCCCGGGAGTGGATGTTTCACACTTCTCGTTCACAATGATCTCGCCATAATTGGTCAGATCAACGGTTCCCTTGACGAATTGGCTGTTTGGCACCAAACCAATCTGAACAAAAACACCATCCAGGGCAATGTCATGGGCCTGTTCTGTTTCACGATCAAGATAGTCAAGACCGGTTACTTTGCCGTTTGCAGACTTGATTGACTGGGTCGCTGCATTCTTGATGATGGTAATGTTATCGCGCCTCTCAGCCTGATCAACCAGAACCTGATCTGCTCTGAGCGTAGGTGCAAATTCGAACACGGTCACTGACTTTACGATACCAGCAAGGTCGAGTGCTGCCTCGATACCGGAATTACCTCCGCCTATCACCGCAACGTCTTTCCCTTTAAAGAATGGGCCATCACAGTGAGGGCAATAGGCGACACCGTTTCCAACATTTTCTTTCTCACCGGGAACACCCAACTCACGCCATCTAGCACCTGTGGCGATGATCACTGTCTTCGAGTAAACCGTCTCCCCCGTCGACAGGTTAAGCGCTTTGATCTCATCGTTATCAATGCTGTTGACACGTAAATCCTGGCGAATGTTGATGTCATAATCATTCATATGTGTGACTAACGCACCGGTCAGTTCTGGACCCGTTGTTTTAGAAACACCGATCAGGTTCTCGATCCCCTGCGTGTCTGTCAACTGACCGCCTATGGTGTCGGCAATCAGGGTTACCTTGAGCCCCTTTCGGGCACTGTAGATTGCGGCACTTGCACCAGCTGGGCCGCCACCGATAACAACGACATCCTGCAATGGTAACAAGTCGGTTGATTCTTCGGCACTCGCTTGAGCGATTTCAGGGTATTGCTCAATGAGTAAATCGATCAGACTCGATGCATTCTGCTTACCACTGGAAAACATCTCTCCATTCAAGAACACAACAGGAACGCCCTGGATATCGCGTTCTGCAACCAAGTCCTGAAATACACCGCCCTCGATCATCTCGGCCGTGATATTTGGATTGATCATGGCAAACTGATTCAACGCCTGGACCACGTCCGGGCAATTATGACAGCTCAAGCTGACAAATACTTCAAAGTGCAATGGCTCCTTGACCCGACCAATCATCTTGATTAGGCCTTCATCTAGTTTCATTGACGTACCAGATGATTGCAACATGGCAAGAATCAGGGAATTAAATTCATGGCCGGATGGAATACCTGAGAATCGTACTCCGGTATCTTCACCTTCGGCCTCTAATAAAAAGCTAATTGGACTTCGTAATCCAGTATCATCTCTTTCTTCTAGATTAAGCTTAGCGCTCACATTAGCTATGGCACTGAGGAATTCAACCAGCTCGGCGCGTTTTGGGTTGTCGCCGGTCTGGAGTACGAAAGTCACCGACTTCTGCATATTTTCGGTGTAGCTTTTCAGTGCCTGTATTATTTGTTCATTCAACATGCGTTCGGTCCTCTCAAATATATTTATTCCACTGACATGCAATTTGTGGAAGTTTGAATTTTAGTGGGTGCTGTAATAACAGCACCCGATTCATACAAAGATCACTGATGACTAGATCTTACCGACCAGGTCCAATGATGGAGCGAGTGTCTCTTCGCCTTCTTTCCAAGCTGCAGGGCAAACTTCGCCAGGATTAGCAGCAACGTACTGAGCCGCTTTCACCTTACGCAATAGATCTTCTGCGTCACGGCCGATGCCTTCAGCTGTAATTTCCATCGCTTGAATGACACCTTCTGGATCAACCAGGAACGTACCACGATCCGCCAGGCCAGCACCTTCACGCATTACTTCAAAGTTGCGTGTAATTAATCCAGTTGGATCACCGATCATGGTGTACTGGATCTTGCCGATGGTTTCAGATGTTTCGTGCCACGCCTTGTGCGAGAAGTGAGTATCCGTAGAGACTGCATAGATTTCTACGCCTCGCTTCTGGAATTCTTCATACTTATCAGCCAGGTCACCTAGCTCAGTTGGACATACAAACGTAAAGTCTGCTGGGTAGAAGAAAAATACAGCCCACTTGCCTTTAACATCCTCGTCTGTGATATCGAAGAACTCACCATTTTTAAATGCCATTGCATTGAATGGTTTAATTTCTGTGTTTACTAGTGCCATTGTTGGCCTCCTGTTAATTAAGGTTTTAATTTAGAGTTAATAATCTCAGGAAGGGATTGTAATGATGCGCACATGTTCTGTAAAATTGATTATACTTAATTTAATGTTCAATATAATTGAACACGAAAAGGGTGTGGCATGATCACAATCAAACAACTGCAGTACGCATTAGCCGTTGAAAAAACATTACATTTCAAGAAAGCGGCCGAACAATGCAATATCAGTCAGTCTGCATTGAGCACCGCCTTGTCGGAATTAGAAAAGCAATTGGGAACCCAGTTATTCGAACGTGACAACAAACGTGTTTTGATCACGCCTATTGGGAAAGAGATTCTCAGCCGTGCACGAACGATCATGCTGGAACTACAGGCATTGGACGACTTGGTCGATAGTCAAAAACAGCCTCTGAGTTACCCAATTACCGTCGGTGTGATTCCAACGATCGCACCATTTTTGTTGCCGAAATTACTGCCCGAAATACAACAACATTATCCTGATGCGAAACTAACCATCGTAGAGGAACAATCGGCGGAACTGATTAATCGCGTCAAAGAGGGTGAAATCGACACTGCTATTCTAGCCCTGCCATATGAGCTGGATGGGTTATTAGCGTTGGAGTTTTGGGAGGAAGATTTTTATTGGCTAACACCAGCGGCTAGCGAACTATCAAATTTATCGGAGATAACCAGTGAACAGATGAACACTGGGAAATTGATGTTGTTGAAAGATGGCCACTGTCTGAAAGACCATATTATTGATGCGTGCCATTTCAGGCCGGAGCAAGCCGAACATGGTTTTGGCGCAACATCTCTCACCACCTTAGTTCATTTGGTGCAAGCGAGCATGGGGACGACGCTTATTCCAGCCATGGCACTGGAGTCACTCGTAAAGGGGAACGACTTGATTAAAGCCGTTCATTTGAGTGAGCCGGGGCCACACCGACGTATTGCATTTATCTTGCGTCCAAACTACACCCGCTACTCGAGTATCGAGGCACTCTCGAAGTTATGCGTCTCGGTATTACAGGGCTAGTTGGCGCGTTTAATTTCGATGATCTCTGTTAAGCGGAATAACGAGGCAAACATCCTGATATTACCAAACTGTTGATCATTCTGGACGACACAAATGACCTTTGTGTACTTTTTCTGTTCATACACTTTGCGGGCGATATCTATGTAGTCTTTGCGAGAGCTGTATTGTGCATTAAAGTTGACGGTGGAAGTGAAATCGATGTGCTCCGTAAATTCGGCATCTTCCTTGAGGGCTTCATCAACAGCAGAAAAGTAGTCGGCAATATCCTGCGCAGTGAGTGTTTCATCAACCCTGGCAAATATTGTCTTCTGCGCTTCATTAATATCATCAATGTAGATCGTCATTCTACTAACACCATAAAATCCGTTTGGTGAATGATTACTTATTAGCATAGCGTGTTGATGAAAATGGTCAATCACGATAATTTATGGAATTACGACACATAAATGGCATTTATTCTTATTTTTTGGACTAGTTTAGATACTTAATTCGAATCTGAGCATTTTTGCAACAGGTCGATCCTGGAAACCAATCTAATTGGCATAGTATTTGATAGATCATCGTCATGTCCTTATTGATACCATTGGAAACTGACTCGCAAAGTAAGCGCCAGAGAAACCATGTCTAACTCGATTAAGTTGCTACGATTATTCTTTACCTATGTTTCACCCCTACTGTTGGCCGCAACTGCTATTGGTAAACATTACTATCCGGAAATGACCTGGCTTGCCATTAGCTTTGCTATTTTACTCGCCTCATGCGTTGGTTTTTATACCAATTTTATAGCTATCAAAATGCTCTTCAGACCCCGTGAGATAACGGCTTTTAGGCGACAAGGACTAATCCCACGAAAACAACCAGAACTGGCACAACGACTCGGCGAAGGGATCAACGAACACTTCTTCAATGTGACTGAAATCCGTGAATATATTGATCAGACAAATTTATTGCCGAGAGCATCAAATGCACTCAAACAATATCTGGATAGGAACCTACAGGAGCGTGAATTTCAGCAATTACTCACCTCATGGCTCATCAAATCAGTGGATCGCCATGCTGATGATTTACACCAATTTCTAGTGAATGTCGCCGATCAAAACCTGCCCAAACTAATGGTTCAGAATACTGATTTGGCAAAGCTGGCAAGACAACTGTCAAGATACATCGAAGAACAGATCAACAATGGCACAATCGATCTTGAGCAGGTAGTTGATAAGTTCACAGAAATTGCTGCTGAAAACATTCCTGACCTGGCTCGTTGGCTGCATGAACAATTCGAAGATTACAATGCCAATCAGGGTGTGATTAAACGGAACTTTGTCAGTTTCCTTAAATGGTCTTCGGATATCGATGAAGAGAGTTTAAGGGATCAGTTATTCCATCTCATTAGCACCCATGAATTTCGTCAAGCAGTCTATGACTTTAGTGAGCGTATGGCCCTCTCACTCAGAGACTATATGGCGACTGATCAGGGTATGGAACAATTGAGTAACTTGTCTGAGCAACTGAACCGATACTTAATCGACAAGGCACGTGAAGATGGCGTCCCCTACTTACTTCGCTGGATTAAGGACTGGCTTGACACCCCTCAGGCCTGGCAAGCAATCGACCGGTTGACCGAAGCAGGGATTGATATGAGTACCGAAGCACTGGACAATTATATCCATAGTCCGCGATTCAATGATGATGTGGAAGTCGGGCTCGGGAAATTACTTAGCTTCTTCAATATCCAGGATCTAATCAGCCAAAAAGTGATTGGGCTAGATACCCGCAAGCTTGAATCGCTGGTGTTATCTGCGAGTCGCGAACATTTATCTGCGATTGAAGTACTCGGGGGCATCTTGGGCGCATTTGCTGGCGTCGCACTGTTTTCAATTCCCGCCTTTACCGCAATTCTCGCCATCGCAGCATCTCTATTGTTTCTGGAGTGGGTACTTTCGAAGCCGAGATAACATGGCTCTCGTATCGCATTGAATGATTTTATATGACAAGAATGTGAACAAACTGGTCAAAAAACAGACACAATTCTACAATTTTTTTGTCATAAAGCACGATTAACCTTGGTCCAACTTATTTAACCGGATTAGTGGTTTGACTGATATTGATTGGACCCATGTATTAATCGCAGCAATAAGCCTGTATCTGTTATATCGAATATATCATCGGCTACAACTCTCAGCCGCTAAGCACCCCTCCCTTCGTGGTCATGCGAAAATGTCTCGTAGATTAGCGAGCTGGGTGCCATTCTTCAGTTATAACGAACAGCAATTTTTTGCGAGCGATGATGCAGAGGAGGAACAGATTCTTCAGCGGAAACGTAGCTTCCATCAGTTGTGTCTGGATTTAAAACAACAATCACCCAATACGATCAGTGAGGCTGGAACCCTACCATCTATCTCTGATGTGAATTTCACAAAAAATTATCGGGTCCCATTTCCATTTCGTGATTACCTGAATCAGCACCTCAAGCTTGGCAGCATGGTTAAGAATGCTAAAGGTATACAACTTGAGGACCTCGATGGTAACTGGTACTACGACCTAACAGGCGCTTATGGTGTTAACCTACTTGGTTATGACTTTTATAAGGAATGCCTTGAAGAGGCACAGCAACTTACCGGAAGCCTGGGGCCTGTCTTGGGTCCCTATCATCCCATCATCAATGACAATATCGAACACATTAAGGCTATATCAGGACTGGATGAGGTGTCATTCCATATGTCAGGCACGGAAGCCGTCATGCAGGCAGTCAGACTTGCTCGTTATCATACGGGAAAGAAACGCCTCGTTAGGTTTTGTGGCGCTTATCACGGCTGGTGGGATGGTGTACAGCCGGGTGTTGGAAATCATCGCCAGGTAAATGATGTATACACACTCAATGATATGAGTGAACAAACCCTCAAGGTACTCAAGAGTCGTAATGATATCGCCTGCGTGCTCATTAACCCTCTCCAGGCTCTTCACCCTAATAGCGATGCATCCAGTGACGGAATGCTAATGAATAGTTCGCGCTCGGCAGACTACGACCATGATGCCTACTCAGCCTGGTTACAGCGACTTGAGAAGGTATGCAAAGATAATGGCATTGTATTCATTATGGATGAGGTATTTGCTGGATTTCGCTTCGGTTATCTCGGCGCGAAGGACTATTTTGGCGTCAAGCCGGATATGGTGACCTATGGCAAGACAATCGGTGGCGGCTTACCAATCGGCGTAGTTACCGGTAAAGCCGAACTGATGAAGCGCTATAAAGACGATCAGCCCGCCAATGTGTCGTTTGCTCGTGGAACCTTCAACTCCCATCCATTAGTGATGGGCACAATGAATGTATTTCTGAATCGAATTAAAGAATCCCCTTTTAGAGAACAATTGATAGCAGATAAGGATCTGTGGGCTCGTCGTCGAACACATATGAATGAAAAGCTCAATGCCGCCGGGATTCCAGTCAAGGTGGATGGCCTGTTATCAATCTGGACCGTGCTATATACAACACCGAGTCGCTACAACTGGATTTACCAATTTTATCTACGCAGAGAGAAACTGCTACTCAGTTGGATCGGAACAGGCCGACTCATTTTTAGTCACAACTATACGGAAAAGGATTTTGATCAGGTTACGGATGCCTTCGTTAGAGCCGGAAAAGCAATGTTAGCCGATGGCTGGTGGTTTGATAGCCAGCTCACAAATGCCGACATAAGCAAACTTTTCCTACGTCAAATGTTGTCGGCCAAAATTGGATTGCGTAACTCAGATGTTACTGGCCACAGCCCCAACCTGATAGGAACCAAGACCGATGCTAGATAATGTTAAACATGATGGCGAGGCGTCAACGTTTCGCAGCGCCCTGAACCAACAACTCGAACAGTATTTGGCACGTATGGCAACCACGGTGAATCGTGATGACTGCCTGCAGATTGATTTGCATTGCCATGACAAAAACTCGGATGTGCCCGATGAATTATGGGGCAGAATCCTCAGCCTTCCGGAAACCTGGCTGAAAACAGGTGATCTGGTTAAAAAACTGAAAAAGGCCGGATGCGATCTAGTGACTGTGACGAATCATAACAATGCTCGTTCGTGCTGGAAGTTGCAAGACAAAGGCGTGGAGGTTTTAGTTGGTACAGAATTTACCTGCTACTTCGCCGAGTATGAACTCTATATCCATGTATTAGCGTATGGGTTTACCAGAGAGCAGGAAGTGATACTGAATCAGGTACGCCATAATGCCTATGACTTTGTGCGCTATTGCCATGAGGAGGACATTCCATTAATCCTGCCACACCCTCTCTATTTTTATACCCGCAATGATTCCATCAGCATGGAATTATTCGAAAAATTTGCGGTGATGTTCCAACGTTTTGAGGTGTTAAATGGTCAGCGCGATCAATGGCAATCTTGCCTAACCCTGAACTGGTTACAGAGCTTATCGCCAGAGAAGATACGTGCCTATGCAAAGAAGCATGATTTAATTCCCGCAGAATTTGGCGTCGATCCCGATCAACCCAAGGTATTGACCGGTGGTTCAGATGATCATATGGGTATCTTTGCCGGTGAAGCAGGCTCTTTACTGCACATACCCAACTTAAAACAGAAACTACTGTTTCATTCGAAGGCAGAACTAGCGCTCGAAGCGATTAGAAATGGCGATATTGTTCCGTATGGTTCACTCGCTGAAAATCAGAAACTCAACATTGCGCTACTCGATTACGCAGCACAGATAGTCAAACACATTGAAGATCCCGGCTTGATGCGGATCCTATTTCACCGAGGGTTGCCCTCAGACAAGCTTGCCTGTTTCGCCATCGGTAACTTCATGATGGAAATGCAGAACCACTCAACAGCTAGTAAATTCTTTGAATTTACACATAAGGCACTGAATGGGAAGAAGCCGAACAAATTAGTGAAATGGAAAGTCAGCAAAGACTACCGCTTCGCAATTGACTATCTTTGCGAAATTGCCGACAGCAAGAACAGTTCACCAGACGAATTTATACATACTGTAAATCGTGTGATTCCGAGTATGTACCATGAATTGAATAAATTGATAATTCATCGCATCAAGAAAGCCATGAGCGGCAAGGATGGCAAAGAACTTACTTCGAAAGCAATATCCGAAGTCGCCCGTAATTTCGAGATCCCAAGTCAGATTAGCACCCTTTTCAACGGCAAAAAGGCGAAGAATAAAGATTTAAAATTCAATTCCGTAGACGCAGGTGAACTAATCAGTAGCCTGTCATTCCCTCTGCTGATCTCGACCTTTCTGTTCGGCTTAACCATCGGCTCTACCCGTTTGCTTTATGCTAATCGCTCATTCTTAAATGATTTTGCGGAACATATTGGCAAGGGTCAACACCCCAAGAGAGCTTTGTATTTGACGGACACACTCAAAGATAAGAATGGTGTTTCAAATTCGCTATCCGGTAAATTAGCCTATATTCAGGAACATGATTTGCCCGTCGATTTTCTCATTTGCCACGAGACTGCTGAATCAGAGGAACATTTGCATGTCGTCAGGCCGCTTACTCATTTTGATGTACATGACTTTGGAGGTCAACGCATTCGTCTTCCGGACATGATGCAGATAATGAAGATATTTTATCAAGGTGGTTATGATCGGATCGTTTGTTCAACCGAAGGCCCAATGGCCGGAGCTGCATTAGCCATCCGAACGATGTTCAACGTGCCAAGCTACTTCTTTATGCACACGGACTGGGTTGAATTCATCAAAGACAACACGGATCTCACACAACATCAGCGGGATCGATTCCGGCGTGTATTACGCTTCTTCTATCATCTGTTTGATGGCATATTCGTGCTGAATGAAGACCATCAGGAATGGCTCTCTGGTAAACAGATGGAGATACCTGAAGAGAGAGTTCATCTGACGGCGCATCACATTAAACCTCACGTGACACCGATCAAACCCATCGCTAAACAGAGCCTTTTCGAGAACGCCGATGAAAACACCCCTGTCATGTTGTTTTCAGGCAGGCTCAGTAAAGAAAAGGGCGTACTGGATGCCGTTAAAGTCTATCGTAAAGTGCGTCGTAGTATTCCCAACGTCAAGTTGGTCTTTGCAGGCACAGGTCCCGCAGAAGCCGAGCTGCGTGAAATGGCTCCTGATGCAAAATTCGTTGGCTGGGTCGAGAAGGATTATCTGAATCAGCTCTATGCAGGTCTGGATATTAAATTATTCCCTAGCCGTTTCGATACCTTTGGCAATGTCATATTAGAAGCTTTTTCCTGTGGTATGCCGGTTGCGTCCTATAACTGTAAAGGCCCTAAGAGTCTCATTAACCATAATGAGTGTGGCTTCCTCGTAAAGGATATAGATGAAATGGCCGATGAAGTGACGGCATACCTGTCATCAACAACCATGCAGAATGAATTTAAGTTGAACGCATTGCAGCGAGCTAGAGAATATCAGGCCAGACCAATCATGACGAAGTTTCTCGCGGACATGGGCCTGGAAGAACAACCGGAGTTAGTGGCGGTAGAGGTAGATGCCAAAATCTGTGCATGACTATAGCTTGGCAGAAAGTTTAAATTTTGTTTTAACTAATCGAGTCCCAAGGAAAATGTTGACCCGCCTTACGAGGCGAATCAGCCGTATTGAGCAACCGCAATTCACTCGGCTGGCTATGTGGATTTGGCAGCGCGTCGGTGGCGATCTCAATCTTCATGAAGCCAGGCAGGATAACTTCCGTTCAATTCATGATTGTTTTACCCGAGAACTCAAACCAGGGCAGCGTCAAGTTGATATGGATCCGGATCATATTGTGAGTCCATCGGATGGCATAGTCGTCTCACATGGTGACATTGATGGTGATGTCATTCTGCAGGCGAAAGGCTATCCATACACCCTGACAGAATTAATTCCAGATCAACATATCAGGAACAGATACATCAATGGACGGTATATCACGCTTCGACTGACCTCAACCATGTATCACCGCTTTCATGCCCCGGCTGATTGCTCACTACGGCGGGTAATCTTTATTCCAGGCGACATGTGGAATGTCAATACAGCAGCAATAAAGCGTGTTGAGAAGCTGTATTGTAAAAACGAACGTGCTGTTCTGGATTTGCAGTTAACTGAACCGGAACGCCATTTGGCTGTGATACCAATCGCGGCGATTGCTGTGGCATCGTTAAAAATCCACAGCCTGAATGAAGATCTGGATATGACCTATTCAGGACCAACCGATATTCAGCTGCAGGATGATTACAACCGCGGCGATGAAATGGGCTATTTTCAGCATGGTTCTACCATCATCGTGCTGGCCTCAGATAAATACACCTTTCATCGGAATGTCAGCATTAACCAAGCCATCCAAATGGGGCAACCAATTTACACAGTTAAACCCTCAGGAGAAGAAAATGAGTATAACTAAAGAACTACAAAAACAACGTTGGGATGATCATCGTCTTTATCATCGTAACCGTATCAATCAAACGCTACATTTATTCAGTGCACTGTGCTTTTTATCGAGTTACGTCCTAATTTTCATCGAGCCCGTCCTGGCAGTGATGGTCGGCTGGTTGTTGGCCATGATTTCGCGGCAGATAGGCCACTTCTTCTTTGAGTCGAAAGACTTCGATACAGTCAATAATGCGACTCATGAATACAAAGAAAGCGTGAAGGTAGGGTATAACCTGCGCCGCAAAGTGGTTTTGCTAACCATTTGGGTTACTTCACCATTATTACTCAAACTCGACCCAAGCCTTTTTGGTTTACTAACGCCTGCGTTCGATCGCTGGAGTTTGTTGACTAACATCAGTCTCATCTGGTTCTGGATAGGTATCGGTGCTGTCCTGTTTCGTTCGATACATCTGATATTTATCATGGGGCCTACAGCAGCTATCGCCTGGCCTACCAAGATACTGACCGATCCCTTTCATGATGTGTATATCTATGGCAAGGCTCCCTTTCATTTGCTGAGAGGAGAACTGTACGATGACATGACAGACTGGTATATTGAGGAATTCTCAGAAGAGTTAAAAGAGTCCCAAGCCTAATGGGATATATCCTCTAGTACTGGAGTTGTATCATGAGAGTAACTATCTACGGCATCGGCTATGTTGGTCTGGTGCAGGCCGCCGTATTAGCCGATGCAGGCCATGACGTCTGTTGTGTTGATATTGATGAATTCAAAATCGCACAATTAAAGCAGGGCGCTATTCCTATTCACGAACCCGGTCTGACGGAAATAGTGAAGCATAATTATGCTGAAGGACGATTACATTTCACGACTGATTCTGCAGAAGGGGCGCATTTTGCCGAGGTGCAGTTCATTGCGGTAGGGACACCTCCAGATGAGGATGGATCTGCGGATCTGCAATATGTCCTCGCCGTCGCAGGCACGATTGCAGAACATATGACTAGCCCCAAGATCATCATAGACAAGTCAACTGTCCCTGTCGGAACAGCTGACAAGGTCAAGGAGCGCATGCAATCTGTGCTCTCTGAGCGAGGGCTAGCGCTAAATTTCCACGTGGTTTCCAATCCCGAATTTCTCAAGGAAGGTGCCGCAGTCAGCGATTGCAAACGGCCCGACCGTATCGTGATCGGGACCGATTCTGAGTATGCCGAAGATGTCATGCGTGAACTCTATGAGCCCTTTAATCGAAATCATGAGAAAATTATCGTGATGGATATTCGTAGTGCGGAACTTACCAAGTACGCGGCGAATTGCATGCTGGCAACCAAGATTAGTTTCATGAACGAAATGGCTAACATTGCCGAGCGTGTAGGCGCCGATATCGAGTTAGTTCGCCATGGTATCGGCTCCCATAGTCGCATTGGCTATCAATTTATTTATCCAGGTTGCGGTTACGGTGGCTCATGCTTCCCCAAAGATGTACAGGCGCTGGTCCGCACCGCCGATGAATTGGAGTATTCTGCAGACATTCTTAATGCTGTCGAAGCAGTCAACCGTCGCCAGAAAATGAAGCTCTATGATTTCGTTTGTGATCACTATGGAATGGATGAGAATCCTGAAGCGCTACAAGGTAAGACGATTGCCATTTGGGGAATATCATTTAAGCCGAATACCGATGATATTCGGGAAGCGCCAAGCAGAAAACTCATGGAAGCCCTATGGGTCCAGGGCGCGAAAGTACAGGCCTACGATCCTGAAGCAATGGATGAGGCACAAAGAGTTTACAATGACCGAACCGATCTTATCCTGTGTGGCACGAAGGAGCAGGCGCTGAAGGGTGCTGATGCATTGGTCATCTGTACAGAATGGCAAAATTTTAAAGCGCCGGATTTCGATTTCATCAAGCAGCAACTGTCTGAGCCTGTGATCTTTGATGGACGAAATCTATTTTCGCCACAACGGATGGCGCAAAAGGGATTTAAGTATTATTCCATTGGCCGCTTACCGAAGGATACACAAGCCACTCAAACTGCAAGTGTACAAAGCGCCTAGGCGACTCGTGGCCCGATGATCGGAATCTTCAAGCCAGCGCCACATCAGGCGGCTCTCGAAGAAGCTAGACTGGATCAAGAGTACCGCCGCCTACGTTGGCAGGTATTTGCCGGAATATTCATTGGGTACGCGGGCTACTACCTGGTACGGAAAAACTTCTCACTGGCAATGCCATTCCTGATTGAGGAACACGGCTATAGCAAGGGCGAACTTGGCATCGCACTCGCGGCTGTTTCGATCGCTTATGGCTTGAGTAAGTTTTTAATGGGCAGT
Source organism: Enterobacterales bacterium (assembly GCA_965250035.1). Taxonomy (GTDB): domain Bacteria; phylum Pseudomonadota; class Gammaproteobacteria; order Enterobacterales; genus CAXRAF01. Next base: position 2,636,199 of record OZ252282.1, read on the forward strand.
ATTTCCGACCGCTCCAATCCTCGCTATTTCATGGCAGCCGGTTTATTCCTCTCTGCTGGCATCATGTTGCTGTTTGGTTTCGTGCCGCTGGCTACATCCAGCATCACGATCATCTTCATATTGTTATTTTTAAATGGCTGGGTTCAGGGCATGGGATGGCCTGCCTGTGGTCGCACGATTGTACACTGGTTCTCTGCCAATGAACGAGGACGTACGGTATCGGTTTGGAATGTTGCCCACAATGTAGGCGGAGGTCTGATCGGCCCGTTGTTTATACTCGGCATGGGTTGGTTCAATGACTGGCATTCTGCATTCTATGTTCCGGCGGCCTGCGCCCTGGTCGTAACCGCATTCATACTCTGGGCATTACGAGATACCCCACAATCCTGTGGCTTGCCACCAATCGACGAATACCGACAGGACTACTCCCATAATTACGATGAGTCACACGAGCAAGAGTTCAGCGCCCGTCAGATCTTTTTCGATTATGTGCTGAATAATCGCCTATTGTGGTATATCGCATTCGCCAATGCGTTTGTGTATTTAATTCGCTATGGCGTACTGGATTGGGCGCCAACCTACTTGAGTGAGGCGAAGGATTTTAGTGTCAACAAGAGTTCCTGGGCCTATTTCGCTTATGAGTGGGCGGGCATACCGGGCACTTTATTGTGTGGCTGGATGTCAGATCGTTACTTCGCGGGTCGCCGGGCACCTACGGCGATACTCTATATGCTGCTAGTACTCATTGCTGTACTCGTGTACTGGTTAAATCCGGCTGGCAACCCGCTCGTTGACTTCAGCGCCCTGATCGCTATTGGCTTCCTCATCTATGGCCCCGTGATGCTGATCGGGCTACACGCTTTAGAGCTGGTTCCTAAAAAGGCTGCCGGCACTGCAGCCGGACTAACGGGATTGTTTGGATATTTTGGGGGAGCATTTGTAGCCAATATCGCCCTGGGCTTCACGGTTGACAATTTTGGCTGGGATGGCGGTTTTATATTACTGGTGGGCGGTTGTGTGTTGGCAATAGTATTCCTGGCCATGACGGTGAAGCACGAGGATAAGCATCTACAAACTTAACATTTGCAAGCGTTCACAGGCGTGTCATTATAGAAGCATACCATGACAACACAGAGCGTTAATTATGGTTCTTACATACCACGACAGGATAATCGACCATGCTAAAAACTGGCCTGTTAATTATTACTCTCTTTCTCACGACGACAACCCAGCTATCCGCCATGTCTGAATCTGACAAAATTGTTATCGCACATCGTGGTGCTAGTGGATATTTACCAGAACATACGCTGGAATCTAAAGCATTAGCCTACGGTATGGGGGCCGATTACATCGAGCAGGATGTCGTAATGACAAAGGACAATCAGATTATTGTTCTTCATGATCCCTATCTAGACAGGGTCACCGATGTCTTGGAAAAATACCCGAATCGCTTTCAGATGGTAGATGGGGAAAAGCGTTGGTTAGTGATGGATTTTACGCTTGCTGAAATAAGAACTTTGAATGCCAGTGAAGGGTTTAAACTGGATCAGTATGGAAATAAAGAAGCTAATTATCCCAAGCGCTTTCCCCTATTTAAATCACGCTTTGAGATAGCCACATTGGCTGAAGAAATTGAACTGATACAGGGCCTTAATAAGAGCACCGGGAGAGATGTAGGGATCTACGTCGAGTTTAAGTCACCTTGGCTCCATCGATTGCATGGACGAGACATCAGTAAAGCGGCGTTGGAATTAATCAAGTCTTATGGTTACACAACCATGAAGGATAAGGTTTATATCCAGTGTTTCGATCCGGATGAAACGCGTCGAATCGCTGAAACGCTTTATCCGCAGCTAGGAATAAAACTGCCACTGGTGCAATTGATCGCACACACCCACTGGCAAGAGACTCAACGCATGGTGGATGGCGAATTACAAAATTATTCTTATGACTGGATGTTTAACCCTGGTGCAATGCAACAGGTTGCGAAATATGCCGATGGCATCGGCCCATGGTTTCCAATGCTTATCAACAATGATTCAGAGACTGACGTCATAGAACCCTCAGATTTGTTGAAGGAAGCTAAAAGTGTCGGACTGACAATTCACCCCTACACTTTCCGCAATGACGAAGGACACATTCCACCATTTGCAAATAGTTTCACTGACTTCCTGGATATCTACTATCGTCAACTCGATATAGATGGCGTGTTTACCGACTATCCTGATCTGGTAGTCGACTATTTAATCAATCGCGACTGACTGGCTCAGTTGGCTGTATTAATGCTAAGGTGTGAAACCTAAAAACTATTAAGCCTAAAACAATGACACAAGGGGTTGAATATGAATGACCAAACACATCCAGGTTGGTTTAGTTGGGTTACCTACATCGCCATCGCATGGAATCTGATAGGCGTTATACAATTCTACGTTCACATCTCAATCACACCGGAGACTCTGGCGACATTACCAATCGCGCAACAAGAGCTCATTTCATCCATGCCCGACTGGGTCAATATCGCCTTCGCAGTCGCAGTATTTTTCGGACTCTTTGGAAGTATCGCACTATTGTTGAAAAAAGCCTTCGCACTACATCTGTTCCTTATCTCAATGCTCGGAATCCTGGTGCAGAATTATTATTCTTTTTTTATGAGTAGAGCGTTTGATGAATTGGGGCCAGCGGCCATTGCAGTTCCAGCCACTGTATCAATTATTGGTGTATTACTGATTATGCTGAGCATGAAGGCCAAATCACAGGGCTGGATTAGCTAACAAGTTTAGTGATTAAGAAACCTGTTCCAGTCGTTAGCGGACTTTGATCGTAATATCGTCAATTTCTTCGAGGATATTTTCAAATGCCTCGCCTGGATCCTGTTTCTTCTTCAGATCATATTCACACCATACCCAACCATCGTGCTGATCTTCGGGTAGGTCAGTCGGTGGTGGTGCAGGAATATCTGTGAGGTAGCAGTAGCCTGGATCTTTAACACCCATGGCGTCTTCATAGCGTTCGTCATTCCAGAAGATTTTCAGGACAGTCGTCTCCTGACCCCACAGGTGTTTGGCAGAGGGGTGAGGGGGCTGCAGGATGCAGACCTCTCCTACTCGGAAATATGGCGCGCGTTCAGCATTCATGTAATAACTCTATAACAGCCTAAGTCAAAATTGAACTATTTCGTCAGTAGTTCTCGCAAAACTGCTGGCTTGTTCGCAAAAACTTCTTCCTTACTAAGGCCATCGAGTTCATGTGGAAAAACGATCCAGTCTTCCGTTACGGTCTGATAGTAGTCAGGCACTGTCTCTGTCTGATTTTGCTCGGGCTTAAAATAGACCGTAGCCAATCTGACATTCTGCGGCGCATTGCCACCAAGAATTTGATTCAATACATTCATTATCGTAACCAAAGTATGCCCTGTCTCGAACACATCATCCACGATCAGGACCTTATCCTCTGCCTTTAGTCGTGCAGTGAGATATTCCAAGCCATGTACCTGAACCTGGTCCTTTCGCTTGTTAATGCCGTAGTAAGAAATCGCACGCATGGCACAGTGATCGGTCTTTATGCCGCGATAATCAAGATACTCCTGCACAGCGATGCCAACCGGTGTACCACCGCGCCAAACTCCGACAACATAGTCCGGTCGAAAACCGGACTCATATACCTTATGCGCCAGACGATAAGAGTCATCCAGAAATTGATTCGCGCTGACGTATAACTTTTCCATGCACTATTTCTCCCAGTAGAATGGCTTGCGTTTCCAGTTGCCCGTTAGTTCTGACATCGTGGCAGAATCATATAAACGACCATTGAGCATCACAGCATGTACTTTATCAGTCGCATAGATATCCTCCAATGGGTTGATATCCAGAATGGCAAAGTCGGCTAATTTACCCTCTTTAATCGAGCCTATTTCTGCATCCAATCCCAGATATTGGGCACCCTCAATGGTCGCAACGCTAAGCACATCCATTGGACTCATACCGCCCTGAGCAAACATCCACATCTCCCAATGTGAACCTAAGCCTTCTCTTTGTCCATGAGCTCCAATATGAACTTCTACACCCAGATCATGAAGTTCTTTGGCAGTTTTTGCGATCGCGAAATGATTATAATCTTCTTCTGGCGCCATCGGTCTTCTGACGGAACGACTTTGCAGAATTGATGGCGGCACAAGTTTACTGAGCAAAGGATGTTTCCACACCTCTGTGTGGTGATACCAGTAGTTTTCACCCCAGATGCCACCATATCCCACGACAATCGTAGGCGTATAACCCACTTCCGTCTGTGACCAGAGTTGTTTCACATCATCATAGGCTTCTGCGACTGGTATGGCATGTTCGACGCCCGTATGACCATCAACAATCATGTTAATGTTGTGTTGAAATAACGAGCCGCCCTCAGGCATCACCAGAATATTTTCTTCACGAGCCGCTTTCAAGACCTGTTGTCGTTGATCACGACGAGGTTGGTTATAACTTTTAACCGATGTGCCACCCATCGCTTTGATGCGTCGAACATGTTTACGTGCGTCCTCGAGATTGTTGATTTCCGCAAAGATGGACGCCTTAGCTCCATAGAGAATTCGGCCAGTAGAATAAATTCTTGGAGCAACTGTTTTCCCTGCTCGGGCCAGTTCCATCGCTGAGAATACCTCACTACTGTCATTGGATGGATCATGAATAGTGGTGATGCCGAAAGCCAGCGTAGCAAAGTTAGACCAATTCTCCCGTGGAGTAATTTCATTGCGCGCAAAAGAACCATGCCAATGCGGATCAACTAGGCCGGGTATGATGGTCTTGCCCGACATATCAAATTCTCGATAGCCTTGCGGTACGGATACCTCGGTTGACGTCCCTACGAACTTGATGACATTGTCTTCAACCAGGATCACTCCATCTTCGATCACCTGCTCATTTTCCATGGTAATTATGCGAGCGCCCGTCAGCGCAACCTTGTGATTAGGCTTATCAGCCTTGTACTCAAAGCCAATAGCCTGCTTTTTTACCGTCGACTTGACTTCATCAGCATCAAGGATCGGATCATTGATCGTCTGGCTGTAAATCGTCTCACCCCAGGACCAGTACAGCGTATTCGAATCACCGGACCAATGTAGATTCTCACCAACATCATCAGACATTCGCACGGTAGGTAGGTCGGCGCCCGTCGCCTTTAGTTTGATGATCTTCGCACTCGGCCTGAAGGGCGCGACGAACACATCGAATCCATCGATAAACGCCAGCCATTTGCCGTCAGGTGACAAGCTAAATTCGCTACCAAAATGAGTTTGGGCAACGGTTTGACTCTCGAGCGTTTGGGGATCGATGGCGACCAGATTTGTTTTCCTGTCCAGGCCGGAACCTCTGACTTGTGTCAGATAGTATCGTCCATCTGGTCCGGTCTGAATGCCGTAGCCATTTATTGGTAACTTTTCAGCACTACCTCTGCCGTCGGCAGCGATGCGATATAAGCCAGGATTCAGTGACCAGTCAGGTGTAAAGAGGTAACCTCCCGTCGACTTCTGATAGATAACGTCGCGGTCCGAGTTCACGAATCTTGGTGCGAGGTAGTGTCCCGGCTCGGAAACGAGCGTTCTAGCATTGCCACCATCAACACCTATGCTGCGGATGCGTCCCAGAGTCTGATCATTCCAGCTTACATAAACGATTGTCTTGCCATCACTGGATAGACTTGGATAGAAGGCTTGAGACTCGTCGCCACGGGTAAGTTGCTTCACTTCACCCGTTTTAAAATCTCGTACATAAATATGACCCAGCGCCTGGAAGATGACCTTCGATTCATCCGCTGTTACCTGCACCCAACGTAGCATTCTAGTGCGTTCATTTTCCTGGAATACAGGGTAGTCGAAGCGCACGGAATCAGCCACCTGACGTGTGTCTTTAACACGGAAAGGAATCTCTTCGACACGCTTATCGTCCAGATACAGGCGATTTATTTTACCCTTCGCCCAGAATACGATGGATTTAGAGTCTGGTGTCCAATCCATGTTTGGATACACACCGTGAACGGCCCAGGTCTCCTGCATGTCGCGAGACAATCCCGCATAAAGGAGAGATTCAGCACCAGAGCGTAAATCCTTGATAAACAGACTGGATTGGTTTCTGATACGTTTTACATAAGCGAGCCATTTGCCATCGGGCGATGGCGTGGGCCTGACCGAACCGCCAGGAGCACGGACAAAGTTTATAATTTCACCAGACTGGGTATCAAGCCGTCTAATTGAGTAGATGATGCCATTTGAGTCCTTGGAATATTCAAATATCATTCCTGGCGTGGTGTCTTGTGAGAAATAGACGTAACGACCATCCGGTGAAAAGGCTGGTTCGCCTAAATCCTTCTGTTTGGTCGGCGCCTCGTTCATACGCACACCCTTGCCGCCAGCAACAGAGTAGAGCCACATCTCACCGGCTCCCAAGGAACGTGTCGAGGTGAAGTGTTTACGCGCAACGATGAACCGCCCGTCCGGTGACCAGTCAGGATTATTCAACAGGCGAAATGTCTCCTTCGTGACTGGCCGGGCATTCGCACCGTCCGTATCCATTATCCAAATGTTATCACCGCCCCCGGCATCCGACGTGTAGGCGATTGACTTACCATCAGGTGAGAAGCGCGGCTGCATTTCCCAACTAATGGAATTACCCAGAGACTGGGCGTCACCACCGGTGATCGGCAGACGATAAATATCGCCAAGCATATCAAATAGTAGTTCTTGGCCGTCGGGACTCACGTCAATATTCATCCAGGTTCCTGACGTTACATCAATATCGATGGCTCGGGTCGGGTAAGGTGGATTATTGACATCCCACTTGTCGTCGTCTTCTGAAGCACAGACTGTGATTGTAAGTATGAGACTGGTTGTAAGTGTAATCAGCTGTCTGGTATTCATGCCATCGACTCCTTTTCCTGCGTTGTAAGCTGCCTGGCTTCTTCAACAATTAGTACGGGTATGTCATCCTCAATTGGGTAGGCCAAGCCAGAGGCCTTGCACCATAACTCGGTGCCTTTATTACTTAATTTAAGGGGGGCTTTGGTTTCTGGACAAACCAGAATATTTAGTAACTTCTTATCCATTATTATTTACTTGTTCGAGTGAATTATTTCGTTTGTTTCTGCATCGGCTGAACCAGTAATTGCGGATCGATCCGGGTACTAGAACCCAAATTCATGCGCCAATCAAGATGCGGTCCAGTCGATCTTCCCGTCGAACCAACACGAGCCACTATCTCACCCTGTTTAACGACTTGTCCAACGGTTACCTCGATCTTACTAAGGTGCAGAAAAGTTGAGGATAACCCATGTCCATGGTCAATAACCAGTGTTCCACCCGAGTAATACATGTCCGTATTTGCATATATCACTTTTCCATCCGCCGGGGCGACCACAGACGTTCCTGTGGGTACCGCCACATCCACACCATAGTGTGGTGTTTTTGGTTCACCATTTAATACTCTCTGACTACCATAAACACCCGAAATTCTGCCCTCTACAGGCCAGATAAAGCCGTTTAAAAAGTCCTGCCGATCATCGAGTTTTTTACGGGCTGCCCGGATTTCTGCTGCCTCGTTTCGGATTCGTTCCCTGATCTTTGGATCCATCGGCGCGGTGACTTTGGCCGGCGGCAGGCCATCAATACGTTCAATGCGATATTCTCTCATGGTTACATCTAATGCTCGGCTAGTTTCTACGCCACCGACAGAGACTAACTTCAACTGGGCTTGCGTATCATCGCGATGCAATGCAATGATCGCCAAGCCAGCAGCAGAGACAAACACCGGCTTTTCATTGAACCAAACTTGAGTATCTGGACTCACTTCCAAAGCCAATACACCACCCTGAGGAATAGCAGGTTGACTGGGCAGTGTTTCGTTAGGATTTCGTAGATCGATAAATTTTACTGAGCCCAAACAAACTGAGGCTGACAATGTCAGCCCCACAAGATACATCTTCAACCAGTTATGGTATTGGTTTATAGCCGCCATTCAAGCCCTTGGTTACGATACTTACCGCATTATGCGGATGTAGGCTCTCGACATGATCCACCCTGACCCAGTAGTCATGATATTCCTGTTCAGAGTCGAGCACAGATTTGATACGTCGCGCGGCGTCCTCGCAGAACATCAGGTTTTGGCCATTCAGCCGTGCGAACTCCTGCTCATCTTCGCGCTTGACTGCCGCTTGAACGGGTGTCTGCAGGGCGTCTTCGATTTGATCGATGAGCGTATCAATTGGAAAGTCTTTGCGGCAGCCTTCCAACTCCACCTTAATCTTGGCATAACTCCTTTGCGAATGTGGCGTTGCCATGATTGAGGTGCCCTTCAGCAACCAGTCAGAAATTTCATTCGTCGAGACGTTTTCCTGATCGGCGAAATCTTCATTAAACTTTTCCTGGATCAATTGTCTGGCAAGCGCCGCTGAGCAAGGGCATGTCGATGAATAGGGTACTTCTACTTGCAGTTGCTGATGAAGTTTACCCTCTATCAATGTACCGCTAATACGTACTGGATAACCTTTCCATCCGTAATTATCACTTTTGAGGGATTTCGTCTTTCGTATGTAGTCGAATTCGAACTCCAAGAAGGCGCGACTGCTTAACTCCTTATGAGATTCTGCGAATGCCTCCAGCATCACTTTCAATGTGTCACGATCGAAGGTCTTATCCGCCATGTGCTCGTTCAGGGTAAGGTACAGTCGAGACATATGAATGCCTTTGGCATTGGGATCTTCAAGATTGACATACGCCTGAACTTTCGCGGTAATCCTGATCGGTGATTCATTATCATGGATCAGATATACCGGTAGCTCTATGTCACTCATACCGACCCAGTCCAGCCCCATAATATGATTGGCACTGGCTTTTGTAGCGATGTCCGGCATTATGTGTTGATTCATATGAAATCCTTCATCTGATAGAGCCCTTTGTGGCTCAATCCAGCCTGCTAAAAGGGGCCAAAGTATAGCACAGGGCGTATTCAAAGTATCTGCGACTAACCTCTATGTGGACTTTTACGTGGCATTTCAATCGACAGACATAAATATTTACCGATATTTCTTGCATTCGGGTCAAAAATCCCTATGATTATGCGGTCCAAAAATCAGTCAGAGTCTGCCAACCGATGGAAACAAAGGAAATGCTAACTGAAAAAAAACTACTTTCGATGCCGAAGAAGAGCTACATGAATGATGATCAGCTCGAATTCTTTAAGCAAAAGCTACTCGATATGCGTGAAGAAATTTTGGCACACACTACCGCCATTATGAGTGAGTTATCCGAAACAGAACATGAGTTCGATGAATTGGATATCGCGACTAATCAGGAAGAAAACCGTATGCGCTTACGTCTGCTGGACCGCGAACGCAAGTTGCTACCCAAGATAAAAACCTCCCTGGATATGATCGAGAATGGCACCTACGGCTACTGCGTTGAGACCGGTGAACCTATCGGACTGCAACGTCTGCTGATTCGACCTACTGCAACACTCTGTGCAGAAGAAAAGAATCGCCAGGAACATATTGAGAAGGGCTACCGCAAGTAGCACAATGAGAAAAAGGTGCCATGAGCACCTTTTTTATTGCCTGCATCATCCAGCTCGGCAGACCCTAATTTTCGACAGTTAATGAAATCCTGCGTGAGGCATATTCTTGCGTCGTACCCAGCGTTCCAAATTCGGCAAATATATCCAGACTATATAGCGTAACCGCTACACCCTCTTCAGTGAAAGCTGAACTAGAACAATCGACCGTCACGGAGAAGCCCGCTAATGACGATTCTGTTAAACTAAGTGTGGACGTCGGGGCGGGACAGCCACCATTCAATACCTGATAAACACCCCACTCTGCACCAGCCTGTGCAGCTTGCCAGGCACGTGCACCCTGCAATGCTAGACTGTTCGTTGCCACACTGACACTGAGGAGTCGCTGAATGAATATCACAGCAATGGCGAGCACGGTGATGAGAAAAATCACGGCGACCAGGGATATTCCTTGTTGTTTATGTCTTCCAGTCATGGCACGTTCGTTACCTGTATTTGATGCAGTAATTGTATCGACTCTCCATCAAGACTAAGTGTCAGATCAATGACCAGAAGGCCACTGCGGCTATTGGTACCTGGCGTGTAGTCAAAATCACATGCCGTGACGAGGTCAGATATTAGCGTTTGGCCTGGCGCAGTGCTCAATGGGGCAGCTGCTGGGTTAGTCGGTTGAGACGCACTGATTGCGTAACCGCTGTAACGCGACAAGGTACCCGAACCTAAATCACAGACATAGGAGGCTGGTGTGGTGGCAACATAAAAGCGTCGTCCAGGCGATCCGTTGCCTGTCGCATCGAACTGAAATGCACTACTCAGTGTTATCTGATCTTCATTGCCATTATCAGTCAAAGACAAGCTAGTCGTCCCTGGTGAAATAATCCCATTCGTTCCGCTAATTGCCGCGTTGTAAAATTGAGTCGCGCCGGTATTGAATATCACGAGCCTTGCAGAGGATGGCAATGCGCTGATGTTTCCTAAGGCCTGAAATGATGCATCCGGCGCCGATGGTGTTAATCCTGATACCTCAGATGGGATTGGACTGTAGCGATAGCGCCCACCAAGTTCAATCGGCATGAACTCTAGTGCGTTCGTGTCATTGGTACGCAGGGTGTTGGGGATTGCATCCCTTACGTCATTGGCTATTTGCGATAAGGCGGATTGTGCCGCATCAACGAGTGCGGTTCTTCGACCCAGGTCGTCATACGCTTGAAAAGGTCGCACTATGATGGGGCCAATAGCGACTGCGATAACACCTAGTACGGTAATCACGATGATCACTTCAATCAGGTTAAACCCGTATTGCAGTTGTTTAGTCATCAGTAATTGGTCCTGTAACCCGTCATCAGGAGTGACTCATTCGTAGGGCCCGTGACTGTCACATCGATCCTGGCTGCATCTGCTGATGATAGCCCACCAAGGCCGGATGATGCGGTGATGGTCACGGTAACTGTGTAATCGGTGAGTGCTGCAATGGCAATGCCATTCTGATCCACCGCACCTGAATCCGATAAGTTATGATAGTGGCAGATATTGTTGAAATCCGCCCTCCCTCCAGAGCCAGGAACAGCGGGGCAGCCGCCGCCTGGTAGGCCAAATGTCATGGCTTGAATCTCTTCGAGATATGCCTGCGCCACAGCTATCGACTGCTGCCTAATCATAGGATCGGCACTACGACCAATTAACGTACCAAGGGCGCTGAAGATACCAACGACCGCAATGGCAAGCACCACGATGCTTACCACCAGTTCTACGAGTGTTACCCCAGATACCCTGGCCTTACTGAACATACCCACTACCACCATAAATAATGATTTGTCGGTTTTGTTCGCCGGAGAGCTGAATTGTGGCTGTGCTTATCGCGGAACCCGAGCCATCGACTACTCGATGATTCGGCCAGAATATGAGCGTAGACTCGGTACTACTAATCGACAGTGAATCAGGAACATCAGAATTCGCATAGGCGCCACCATCATCGGGACGTTGCACTATCAGGTTATAGTTCGGAGCAGCAAAGTTACAATTGCTGTCCTGAGTTAAGGAATAACCCGTCGCACTGATACTTACTCTGACCGCGCAACCAGAACCTACCGCTAACTTGGATGCGTATCGACTAGCCGCCAGCAGGTCGTCGTAGAAGAAACGTTCATCGAAGGTTGCCTGATTGAAAAATTTTGGCAGGGCGACAAAGGAGATGATGCCCAGAACAACGATTGTAAGAACGAGTTCAACCAGTGTGAAGCCGCGGGATACGTTATATTCTATCCACACGGCTCGTGGTTAACTCACAGCGGTAGTAATTAACAGCTTGGTGTGCTGATTACAGGAGGCGTAGTAACTGCGGCTGCTTCAGTATATGTAAATGAGCAGGAAGTATTGGAATCTAGCGTAATAGTCGCTACACCAGCAGCAACTGCTGATGTGAAGCCATCCAATCCCGCTACCTCATCGATGTCGTCCGCATCGACATAGCCGTTGGTAATCGCGTATGCTGTGCCTTCCAAAGTGACTGTGGCGCCAGATGAACCGCCGGCCAAATAGGCTGCACGGGCAATACCAGAAGCTGAACGCACAGCACCTGCTGCTGCTTGGATCGAGGCTAGTTCGGCATCACCTGACAGATCGGCAAACTTAGGTAGCGCAAACGCCGCTAGAATGCCTAGAATGACGATAACCATTACCAGTTCGATAAGTGTAAAACCAGACTGAATATTTCTCATGGATGTTTCCTTTATAGTTTATGTTGAAACCCTGCTAGTGAGAGATTACAACGTTTATATCAAAGTTTTGTGCAAAATACACTGATAAATCAATTAAATGTAAGCCAAACCTGCTAAATTACCTAAAAATGTGAACTCATATGCAATTTAGAATACGTTGGCGGTTACTTCCCCTGTGTCGGCGTCATAGATTATCTGACTACCGCTCGTATCCCGATTATAGGTAAAGACACAATCACCGCCCGGTGCCGCTACCAGATAATCCGGATTTCCATTCGTATCTACCTGCGGCGCGCTGGCTTGCAGGATCCCATACCAGACTTCGATACAACGAATCGTATCCATGCTGGGATTATTTGAACCTGAGGTGCCTGTTGGCCAACCAAAGCTGCTGACATCTACATCACCCCGGCCGAAGCCGACTAAATTATCTCGTTGAGGATCAGCCGTTGGCTGGCCATTCGCGACCCACTGGGCATGCACAATCGCAACAGCCGACGCTAAGGCACCCTGGACTCCCTGTATTGATGCATCATGGGCCTGATCGGTCACATTACCGAAGCGAGACAAAGCAAATACTGCCAAAATCCCTAAAATCACGATTACGACTACCAACTCAACGAGTGTAAAGCCTCGATTATTATTCACAATTCAATCTCCTGTTCTCAATCCTCAATCGTTTCATGCCATGTGTATGGATGCAACGGACTGAGGAACAAACCATTGATAGTTTCACCATCATCCAATATACCATCCTGATCCGTATCAGCGAATTCTGCAGTGATGCGAAATCGCACGATATCGCGCTCTGGCCCCATACTGACAACTTGTTCCCGGTGCTGCCATCGATAGCGTAATGCACCAGTCGCCGCTTCAAACATCCAGGTCCCGGCGGGCTGCAGGCTCGGAGCCGTTTCTGCTTCGATATACTGCATCCCTGACATGGTTTCCTGCTCCAGACAAGCCATCGGATTATTGCCCAGCCAGTCTCGTAAATTACTTTTCTCTGTCGCCTTGGCTTCGATGACTACCTGCGCACAGGCCGCATTTAACTGCCTTATTGCTTGTTCAAAGGCGGTCCTCTCGAACCGCATCTGCATATTCTTCAATAGCGGTAGGCCGAACAACCACAACACAACTAACAGTAATAAAACGGCTAACCACTTTATCCAAAGCAGGCTATTCTTCCGACCCTTTCTGTCCGCCACCATAGATCCATTAATTTCGCATCGCCGAGGCCAGATCCCACATCGGTAGAAATACGCCTAGCGCGACAACTAAAACCATGGCTCCCATGATGACAATCAAAATAGGCTCTATCGCCTCACTCAGCCGTTTTAAATCGTAATCTGTTTCCTGCTCATAAAAATCTGCCACCTGATCCATGAGACTATCCAGTGCACCGGTTTCCTCACCGACGGCGAACATCTGAAGTACAAGCGGGGTAAACATGCCAGATTGCGCTGCGGTTCTGGTCAAGGTTTCGCCGCGTTCAATCTGAGCTCGCATATTATTAACAAACTCGGCGATGTAGAGATTATTCGTGGCACGCGCAACAACAGCGAGTGCCTGCAGAATCGGCACTCCGGTACGATAAGTCATGGCAAAAGTACGCGCGAAACGGCCCAGAGAAATTCGCTCAAACACACTGCCGATAATGGGCGCTTTTAATTTAAAACGGTCCCAGTTATAGGCACCACGTTCTGTTTGGAAGTAACGATAGGCACCAAATGCCAATGCTACACTCGCCACGGCGAGCAGTATGCCGTTGTTTACAAAAAAGTCAGATGTCGCCATCAGGAATTGGGTTTGCCAGGGTAATTCGGCATCGAATTTCCTGAAAAAATCCGCAAACGCTGGAATAACAAAGATGTTAATCACAACAATGGCGATACTTATCGCTGCCAATACCATGGTCGGATATCGCGTTGCCTGACCAATTCGCTTTTTCGTCTCGCGTTCCATTTCCAGATATTCAGCCAACTGCTTAAATGCCGTATCGAGTTGGCCCGTATTCTCTCCTACATGAACCATGCTCATAAACAGGTCGTCAAATACATCAGTGCGCGCCTGCATGGAAGAAGCGAGTGTCAGGCCACCTTCAAGATTACTGATCACCTCACTTAAGGCATCCTGGAGTGTCGGATTGCGTGTTGAGCTGGCCAGGCCTCTGAGTGCCTGAATCATCGGAACCCCTGCTTTCATTAGGGAGTTCATTTGACGCGCGAAAATGATCAGTTCATCAATCTTAACTTTAGGTTTAAACAGGTCAAAGCTACTCAAGTCGAGGTTCAGCCCAGAGCTACTGCTCGCCTCCTTAATCTCGATTGGGATGAGGCCATCCTCGATCATGGCCGCAGCCAATTGTTCGCGACTGGTTGCTTCTCGTTCGCCACTTACCAGATCACCGGTCTTGTTCCTGCCGCGATAACTGTAATTATTCATGCCGCACGCCTCCCGCGTCCGTTACGGCTTCAGTCACCCGGAACACCTCTTCCAGAGACGTGATTCCAGCCACTGCCAAATCCATTGCATGTTGTGGTAGGGAACGGTAGGTACTCTGAGCCTTGGCTGCAGCGGCAAGGGCCTCACTGTCATTTATTTGCAGGGCATGTCCCGCAGCATCATCAATCTCAAGATACTCATAAATACCGATACGGCCGCGATAGCCTGTACCGTTACAGTGATGACAACCGTGGCCATGATAGAAGGTGTGAGATTTATCTTGCTGAGTGAGTTGCGAGGCAAATAGCCAATCCTCCTGCAGTGATTCAAGATCCTGTTCTTCCTTGCAATGTTCGCAGATTTTACGCATCAGTCGCTGGGCCAGGATTGCACGTAGGGATGAGGCAGCCAGGTACGGTTCTATACCCATATCCACCAGGCGCATGGCCGTCGAAACAGCATCATTTGTATGTAAGGTTGATAACACAAGGTGGCCGGTTAAAGACGCACGGATGCCTATTTCGACCGTTTCCTTATCGCGCATTTCTCCAACCAGAACCACATCCGGATCCTGACGTAAGGCGGCTCGTAAGACGCGAGCAAACGTCAGGTCAATTTTACTATTGACCTGTACCTGATTAATCCTGAGCAAGCGGTACTCAACAGGATCTTCAACCGTGATAATTTTCTTGGTGGCACTATTCAGCTCGTTTAAGGCAGCATACAGGGTAGTGGTTTTACCAGAACCCGTTGGACCCGTAACTAAAATCATGCCATGGGGGGCATGCACCTGTTGGCGGAAGACGGTTGATAATTCTGCCGGCATGCCAAGCTCTTCTAGGGTCATCAATGCCGATGACTGGTCCAACAGACGCATTACCACTGACTCACCATACTGTACCGGCATAGTGGATAATCGGACATCGATTGAGGCATCGCCAACCTTGAAGTTAAACCGACCATCCTGTGGCAAACGTTTCTCAGAAATATCCAGGCCAGCCATCAGTTTGAGACGCAAAACCAGTGCTGAAGCAATTCGTTTCTCATTCATCACCTGCTCTTGCAACACGCCATCGATACGCTGGCGGATCCGCATCACTTTTTCATCCGGTTCAATATGGATATCAGACGCTTGCGCCTTAACGGCATCTTCGAATAATGTACGCAATAGCTTGACGACCGGGGCATTCGAGGCATCCGTCGTATCTTCCAGCTGGTCCAGTGAAAAATCGCCGTCGGTGAGCTCCTCATCCAAAGCGCCTGCCAAATCTTGAATTTCCTGGGTACGGCGATAAATCGTCTCGATTGAGGTCAGCAAATCTGACTCTCTGACAACGGCAACATTCACCGTTTTGCCCAGATGATTTTGAATATCATCGATGGCATAGATATCCGTTGGATCCGACATGCCGATTAAACAATGCTCGGCTCGATTCTCCAGCACAATGACCCGGTAACGCCGCGCCTGAACCTCTGGTAATAATTGCACGACCTCTGCGCGTAAATCATAGGACGATAGATTTATGAACGGTACGTTGAGTTGTTCCGCCAGCAACGTCAAGAGGCGTGTTTCATCCACCAGGCCCATATTTATCAGGGTGCGTCCTAACTTATGTCCGGTATTCTTCTGTTCTGCCAATGCTGACATTAGCTGGTCTTCGGAAATGACGCCTTCCTGAACTAGCAGGTCTCCGAGACGAATCTTTTTAGCTGTTGCCATGCACTAGTACCCCTGAATCGCCCTGACACGCTGTTCTGCGTAGTCTCTGGTTGTCTTCGTCAGCCCCGGGAATCGTAGGCTTTGCTGGAAGGATGCCAGTGCTCTGGCCTGATCACCCTTCTGTTCCTGTAACAATGCTAATGCTAACCACCAGTCAGCGCGTTCCGGAAAGTGTTGTAACAGCAGCTGATATTTCTTAATGGCTAAGCCCGGTTCACCCATCTGCTGAGCACTATAGGCGATTAATCCATGGTAATCGGGTGCCTTCTCTATCGTTGGCATCTGACTCAACAACAAATCATACGCTTGCTGGGGCTCGCTCATCACCCAATGCCGAGCCAGCATCTGTCGATACTGATACACCTCCGGCCAACTCGCCAAGGCATCGCGAACGTGTCGTTCAAAGTCTGGACTATTGCTTTGTAGCAGCTGTGAAAACCAGGCGATTCGAACCTGATGATAGGATGGATCAATAGTGAGAATCTCCTGATACTGAGCCGGTTGTAAAACCGCTCCTGACTCGGACTGTAATTTCAGGTAGAGTGCCTCAGCGGTTTCTCGACTTGAACGGTTCGGGTTGGTTTTGACCACCCTCGGCATATCATCGACTGCTTCAACTTTTTGTTGCCCGCTATTCGGCTTCTGCTCAATTTCTGTAGCGATGATTTGCGACAGCTGATTATTCTCAGTGTCGCCTGCCTGTGAATCGAGCTGCTGAACTTGCTCAGAGGTATTGGTTGCCATCGTATTTGTTGGCTGAATGGTCTCCGCGATATTCGTATCGGGTAACGATGTTGGTTTTGGGTTCGCCTCAGCCGGCGTACTCTGCTGCGATGCCTTACCAGATGGTAAATCCCTGGCTGGGCTATATAAATTATAGGCGGCATATAAAGCCAGTACTGCCACGAAGGCGATGACGTATAGCTGCGGTGACCGTTTCTTCGACTGCCCCATCATGGGTGCTATCGGCTGACTCGAGGTCCGATCTGCCTGGCGTTGATCCAGGTCGCGTAACATCTGATTGATCACACTCACATCAACCACCCTGACCAAAGTAACGCACTGAAACCACCCGCGAAGCACAATGCAATCACTAACCCGGCTAACCAGTAGTTAAATTGAACATCATCCGTATCTTTGCCTGCGATTCGTATCAATTTACTGCTGATATTGTATTCACCCCGTCCATAGGCCAGCATTAATGCTTTATGGGCCAGTATATTGACGAGTCTCGGTATGCCACGGCTCAATCGGCTAATCTGTCGTATCGCCCCTTTATCGAACAATTCTCCTCTAGATAGTCGCTCCATAGGCATGCCTGCCGCACGCAAACGATGATTGATGTAGATCTGGATTGATTCTTCATCCAATGGTTTTAACTCGCAATTAAAACTGATGCGTTGGCGCAATTGACGAAGCTCAGGTTCACTCAGGCGGCGATCAAGTTCAGGCTGGCCAAGGAGCACCACTTGCAATAACTTCTTCTTCTCGGTTTCCAGATTGGTAAACAGTCGAAGCGCCTCTAGCGTCTCCCTCGGCAATGCCTGTGCTTCGTCAACCAGAACCACAACGGGCAAACCCGACTCATGTAACTTAATGATTTTATTCTGAATCTTCTGGGTCAGTTGGTATTGATCAATGTTCTTAGTGACCCTGATCTTCAGTTCAGCAGCCAGTGCGAAACGCAGCTCGTTTGGACTGAGATAGGGATTGGGAAGGTATGCACAATGCGCTCGATTATCGAGGTAATTCAATAGATTCCGGCATAACATGGTCTTGCCAGTGCCCACTTCACCTATGACCTTAATGAAACCCTCTCCGGATTCTAGTGCCAAACGCAGGACATTCATCGCCTCGTAGTATGCAGGCAATTCACAGAAAAACTCCGTGTCCGGTGTCAGATTAAATGGCAGCTCTCTAAGACCAAAGTGATACAGATACACTAGCGGTCTCCTGACCCCATGGTACGGATGCGATCACGTGCACCTTTCAGATAAGTATTCCAGGTATCATCTTCAACCAGGATCGGACGAATGAGTATGACCAATTCCGTCTTCCGATTTTTCATATTTCGCTGTTTAAACAGATGCCCAAGCCCGGTAACGTCTTTTAGCACGGGCAGACCGGAATCCTCATCAGAGGTTTGGGTCTGCATAAGGCCACCAATCACCACGACTTGACCACTTTGTGCGCGAATAATACTATCCGATTCACGAATGGTACTTCTGGCGAGGGGTAACGTGACCTCTTCAGCACCCAAAGTCAGTAACTTTTCCTGATCTTCGACTTCGCTAATGGATGGATGGATGTGTAATACGATATTGCCATCCGGATCGATTTGCGGGGTAACGTCTAGCGCAATACCTGAGAAGAACGGCGTAAGAGTGACATCCGGTGATGTGGTCGATGAACCAGCATTGGCGACGGTAGTCGAAGAGATATCAGTCACGAAGAACTCATCTGTTCCTACCTTTATCACCGCTTTCTGATTATTCAACGTAGAGATCCGTGGACTCGACAAAACCTGAACCAGGCCTTGAGTCTCAAGCAGATCGATCATCAAATTGAAATTAGAGTTATCGTAGCTGGCATTAAACACACCCGCTAACAGGCTACTGTCATTCGGATTGGTGACAGTACGGCCATTCTGAGTGAAGACCAGATTATTGCTGGTATTTACCGTAGCAATCGACGACCAGTCGATACCCGACTGAAAACTGTCTCCCAGTATGACTTCTAAGACACGTGCTTCGAGTAGAACCTGACGCCCCATAACATCCTGAATAGCGTTCAAATAATCGGCGACTGCACGGAGGTTAGCGGGTAATGCTCGTACGATGACACTTGAAGTTTGTGGGCTCACCATCACCTGGGAACCAGGGGAACCAGATACAAGCATCTGCAATGAGGTTTGCAATTCCTTCCAGAAGTCATTTTCTGTCCGGGTTTCAATTTCGGTACCAAAACTATTTTCGGTATTACCATTTCCAGCCGTTCTGTTTTGATTACTAAAGGCGTTACCGCGATTGTTAGTAGGACCTGAGCTATAGTTCTGTGCAACCTCTCCAGAATTAACTCGAATAACTGATGAGCCCTCGCGCTTCACATTAAGATAATTTACCGGGAAGATCACGGTCTTCAATTTTGCCGGATACACCTGATAGACGTTGTCAGTAATTCGATATTCAAAGCCGTATACATCACGGACGATATCCATCACTTGCGGCACGGTAACGTCTTTCAACTCAAGGCTGATCTCACCCTCAACTTCGGGCGATAGAACCACATTCCAGCGGCTATCCTGCATCAATCCTACGAAAAACTCACGCGCAGCTGCCTTATTCACGCCCAGATCAAATCGTGGCTCTGGCTCAGTTTCGGCGGTCATCTGAGGTAGCGGCGGCAGGATTGCCTGCTGCACATCCTTCGGCGGCGCTGTCACAGTACGCGACTGCTGCTCAGAAATAATCTGTTCTAGATCATTGCTGATTAATGTTCCCTGGTCATCGGGCTCACGCTGCATCGTTTCACAGCCGACGAGAGATAGCGAGTATGCCATTACCATCATGGCTCGTAGCCATTGATTTGAAGTTAATTTACAGCCATTGCTCATGACGATTTCCTCAGAGCTCCGTTAGTTATTAGGTTCAGCTTTAGCTGGCCTTTATTGTTACTTAGAATTACCTGCTTTGCGGTAATTCGGTTGATGCGATAGGCACCGAGCGTGTCACCTACCTGATACTGTTTACCGTTAATAGTCGCCGTAGGCTTATCTTCGGCTAGCCTTATCATAGATAGATGATAATTTATCTTAACCGCCTTGGCCTTTGCGGCAGGTTGTATGACATCAGGCCGTGTCGGATCATCGGCTATCGCAGCACTCATCACGACCAGAACGATCATTAAGAATATCACTTTATTGTTGTTCAATATCACCTATCCACCATTGTTGCGTACTGAGTGTGTATATATTCAAACTGACCCTTGCTATCGGATAATCCTGCACCTGATAATCAAAGCGATTCCAGTAAAACCTGTTTTTCATTTGTTCCAGGAGGGTTAGGTACTGTAACGTATTGGCATAGTTACCCTCAAAAACCAGACGTACCGGATGTCGAAATAATCCAATATCCTGTGTCGATTCACTCTCCTCATCTGAAAGGATCGGTGCTACTGGTAAGTTCTTCAGCTCGACCAGTTTGAGGTTTTTTTGATTATCGAGTATCTCCTTGAGCATAGAACCCATTTCTCTCGGCGAAACCAGGGTATCCGTGAAGGTGCGCAAGCGCTGCTCATTTTCTATAATTGCTTTCTCAAGCCCATCTATCTCACGTTCAGCGATCATCGCCGGATCGTTAGCAATTTGTTCGGTCAGTTCACTGAGTTGCTGATCGAAGCTCGTTTGTTGCATTCGCAGGTTATTTATCTGGATCTCGATAGCAGACCGTTCATCACGAATCGGTTGAATAATGAAATAATCCAGCACACCGACCACGAATACAAACCCAGTCAGCAGTAACAGCCATTTTTCCCGAATTGACAGTACAGAAACCTTTTCCCGTAACTGTTGCATTGTCGATGAATTGCTCATTGGCCTGCCCCCTGAGCCGCTTCAGGCGCAATGAAGTCGATGCTCTGCAGGCTGAATACATGGATATCTCGTTGCGGATCAATCATCACCTCTAATTTTGCGAAGCGTCGGTCAGACAAACCATCAATCGCTTCAAGCTGTTTGATGAGCAGTGGAATCTGCTTTGGGTCTCTGGTTTCGCCCATCACACTGAGTTGTCCCTGGTTGATTGTGATTTCGGTCAGCCAGATAGACTTAAGTTTAAGATCCGTCAAGTCGTCCATAATTCCCGCCACGCCAGCGGACATGCCACCACTGCGACTATCCAGTTGCCTTAATACCGCTTCAAGTGTTGAATAATGACCCTTCTTATCTGCCAAGACTTCATTCAGATTACCTAAATCGCCACGTCGAGAAAAACTCGATTGTAATTCTCCTAGTTGTGATTGAATCCGATTCTGTTGCGTCTGTTCGCTATTACGTTGTGCTTCGAGCCGTTCGAGTTGATCCGACTCGTACACGTACAGTAAAACAGATATGACTAAGCCCACTAACCAGATCAAGAGCATATTATCGAGGCTCATCAGATCCTTAACTGGCTTGAATTCAGCGGCGTAAAAATTAATCTGCTGCTTCACTGATGCAACCTCCGCAGGCTGGCCGCAACAGCGGTGACGACATCATGTTGTGTCGCATAATCCATTGGCTCAGGAAGATCACACATCTCATTTAAATCCAGCACGGTCACTGCGGGAGCAAGATTCGAGTTCAGGTGATCAGCCAGCGGAGAGAGATCGGTAATTGAAGGTATCAAATATAATTTAGCCGGACTTGGCTGACCCATCAAGGAATCGTAATAATCCAGTGTTCGCTGTATTTCCAGCATCAGTGTATCAGCCATATGATCGTTGCCTGGTGCCGGCAAACAGCTCATCAGATCGGAAATGTCCTGTAGTTTACGAATTAAGTAGAGTGAATGGTTACGATACAGAAGCAGGTGGACGCCACGATCATGCTCAACCAGAATTCCAATACCTTTATTCATTTCCTCATCTGGAAAGAGCAGATCACCTAGTAGTAATTCTGAGGTGTCGATAGCAGCCAAATTAACACCGCAATCATGAGCCGCCTCAACCAGTTCAGCCACATAAGGCTTCTTGACCTCAAACACCATCAGTTGATCATCATGTCGACATCCCTGCGGATAGTCTATGGAACCAAGCAGCGTATTATCGACCGACTGGGATAGGCGATCTTTCATTAGGAATAACATCGAAGCATCCCTCTCTTCGATTGGGATATCGGGTTTTTGAACCTTATGAAATTTCGTGTCGTTGACGCGTAGCGCATACACGGCTTCGGCACCATTGGCTGACACTTTCTTCAGGGCTTTCTGAAGTGACGCTGTCAGCGACGAATCGCGTGGCTCAATCGCAAGTTGTGTGACAGTCGGAGGGTTGTTCGCGTGATTTGTTACAGCGACAGCGACGCGCTCTTCGTCGACAGAAATACCGACTTGAGAAGTAGAATTGCCGCCTTTAGAAAGACTTAACAGGGATTTCAGCCCAGGCTCCTAAATTAGTCCAGTGTAGTTTGATTTAGTGTAACGACTTTTGAACAACAAATACAGCCACTTAGCGTGCTTATTTCATACTAAATACTAGGTTTTTATTCCTCGAGCCCTCAGGCGAATCACTTAATCCGATATTTCTAGTAAATAAAACGCTATAATGGTTTTCCAAATCCGCAAAGATCGCTATAATTCCGCCCCTTGAAAGAGATGGAATAAACCGAAGGTATTGATCCGATGAAAAGTCTGAAACCTGTTTTAATATGTCTTGTTTTGCTGGGCGCTGGCGCCGTATTGGCTGATCACATGAAGCCAGAAACCA
This sequence comes from Enterobacterales bacterium, assembly GCA_965250035.1. GTDB lineage: Bacteria > Pseudomonadota > Gammaproteobacteria > Enterobacterales > CAXRAF01. The sequence goes on from OZ252282.1 coordinate 2,659,091, forward strand.
TCGACAAGAGAACTGCACCGGTTGGAAAAGTAAAAGTGAAGAAGACCGAGGCCGTTGCTGCTGAGACTGCGGGGCCACGTACGACTCAATCTATCGTCGAAACTTACTGTATTGCCTGCCATGGTGCGGGTATGCCTGGTGCCGCCAAGATTGGTGATAAAGAAGCCTGGGCAGCCAAACTAGAGAAAGGCAAAGACGCCGTCATGGCTAACGCAATTGCCGGAATTAATGCAATGCCAGCCAGAGGCCTGTGTATGGACTGCAGCGACGACGAATTGTGGGCAGCCATTGAGTACATGGCTAATTACGAAAAGTAACACCCCATCCCTGTTATCTGGTCGGCTGCGCCGGCCAGTCAACAAACTGATACATCCCTTGTCACCACTCAGCTAGTCACCACTCACCTAATCTCCACTAAGTAAGGCCGCCAATTGATCGCGGTACTGTTGATTTTTATCCTGTTGTTCCGTTTCCGTTAGTGGTTGATTTTGATCTGGCCAAATGATGTCTTGCTCCGGCAGTTCCGCGATAAAGCGACTCGCATCACACGCGACCTGCTCGCCATAACGGCGCCGTTTGTTCGTCATGGTAAGAATCAAATGCTGTTTGGCCCGGGTAATCCCGACATATAATAGACGCCTCTCCTCCTCAATAGAATCTTCCTCAATTGAAGTCTTGTGCGGTAGTATGTCCTCCTCTAGTCCAACCAGATACACCTGTGCAAATTCCAGCCCCTTAGCAGCATGTAGGGTCATTAACTGAACGGCTCCGGTCGCCTCTTCCTGTTGCTGTAACTCCCTGATTAGTAGCTGATTAATGACATCATTCAGATCGGCATCTTCATTTTGCTTCATGCCATCAGATATCCAGCGGCAGAGCTCTTTTACATTATTCCAGCGAAACTCAGCCGCCTTTGGCGTACTGGAAGATTCCATCAACCAGTCGTCATAAGACAGTTGTCTCACAAACCAGTCGACATTAAACGTCGACTGTTCGCGACCAGAACGTATCAGCGCAACAAACTCCCTAATGGCCTGCTTAGCTCTTGCTCCGAGATCGGCCATGCCGTCCGCCTGGGTCATCGTTGTAAAAAACGTTTGTCGTGTATCTCTCGCCCTGCGCGCAATTGTCTGGATAGTCTTACTACCAATCCCGCGTCGCGGTACGTTAATGATGCGTTGACAAGCGGCATCGTCATCCGGATTGCCCAATAACCTGAAATAGGCCATCAAATCACGGATCTCGCTGCGAGCGAAGAATGACTGGCCACCACTCATTTGGTAGGGAATGCGTTGCTGAATTAACTCCTTCTCGAAGTATTTTGCCTGATGATTACCACGATACAAAATCGCATAATCCGACCCTTTCCTTCCCGTGGCCAGTTTATTGGATAGCAGATCGGAGACGACCCATTGTGCCTCTACCTCTTCATCATCGAGTTGCATTAACCGAATCGGCTCGCCCTCATCATGATCTGACCATAGTCGCTTCTCGAACAGATGTGGATTGTTGGCGATCAGTTCGTTTGCCACACGCAATACTCGACCACAGCAACGATAGTTTTGCTCCAACATGATCACTTCCAGATTCGGATAGTCACTTTTCAGCTGCTGTAGATTCTCTGGTTTCGCGCCGCGCCAGGCATAGATCGACTGGTCGTCATCACCCACGACGGTGAAACGTGGATCGGCTCCCGCCAGTAGTTTCACCAGCCGATACTGTGCTTCGTTTGTATCCTGATATTCATCCACCAGTAAATAGCGGATTTTATTCTGCCACTTATGACGAATCGTCTCATTGCTATCCAGAAGCCGTACCGGCAAAGCGATGAGATCATCAAAATCCAGGGCATTACAAAGATCCAGATGTTCATCATAAGCAGCAAAGACAGCGGCATAAAACTGGGTCTGTTGGTCATTTTCCTTGCGTAGTAGCTGTTCAGCAGAAAGTCCAGCATTCTTCCAGTCGCTGATACGATTCTTTAGTAAGTAAAGTTGCTGCTTATCGCCCTTAATCTGCTTGCTCGTCAAATCATCAAGCACCTTGAGGCTATCTTGCTCGTCGAAAATTGAAAATCGTTTATTACGTCCCAGATGCTCTATTTCTTCACGTAGAATCGCCATTCCCAGGGTATGGAATGTCGAGGTCCGAACCAGAGCGCCTGACTCTTCTCCAAGTGTCTTAATGAGGCGTTCGCGCATTTCTTTTGCGGCCTTGTTGGTGAACGTAACCGCAGCGATGGTTTCAGGTTGATAATGACACTCTCGTACCAGATAGCGGATCTTGTGGGTGATGACTGCGGTTTTACCACTGCCAGCCCCCGCCAAAACCAGGACCGGATGGCTGATCGCATTGACCGCTTGTTGTTGTTTATTATTGAGAAACATCCAGAGCTATACCCTAATCATGAGGGGCGACATCATACCACTTCGCTCGCCATGTGAAAGTTGATTTTTCCATAATACACAATTTCTTTTTAAACGATATATGCGATACCTATCAAGGGCTGGTTGATGCTATCATTCGGCCATGTTAGATGATGTCAGTTCGATACTCGATGAACTTAATGATGCCCAGCGCGAAGCTGTCTGCGCACCTGCCAATCCATTACTGATTCTGGCTGGTGCAGGCAGTGGCAAGACCCGCGTTCTGGTGCATCGTATCGCCTGGTTAATTCAGGCTGAGAATCATTCGCCTTTCGCGATTTTAGCGGTAACCTTTACCAACAAGGCCGCTAAAGAAATGCGCGCCCGTGTGGAGCACCTATTGCAGATGGATACTACGCCAATGTGGATTGGTACATTTCATGGTATAGCGCACCGACTGCTCCGCGCGCACTATCAGGAAGCTGGCCTGCCCAATAATTTCCAGATTCTCGATTCCGATGATCAGTTGCGACTGGTCAAGCGTGTTATGCGCGACAACCAAATCGACGAGAAACAATGGGCACCACGTCAGGCTCAGTGGTTTATAAACAAGCAAAAGGACGATGGCTTACGTGCCAAGGATGTCGAAGCGCACAATGACCTTTTCTCAAAAATGATGCTGAAGATCTATCAAGCCTATGAAGGGCTTTGCGCCCAATCAGGCCTGGTAGATTTTGCCGAACTGCTCTTAAGAGCAACCGAATTATGGCAAAACAATCCCAGCCTCCTGCGACATTATCAACAACGCTTCGCCCATGTACTCATTGACGAATTTCAAGACACCAATCAGATCCAGTACCAGTGGATCAAGGCACTTTGCCAGGATCATGGCAGGGTAACGATTGTTGGCGATGACGACCAATCAATCTACGGCTGGCGTGGCGCCAAGGTCGAAAACATCCATGACTTTGAGAACGATTTTAACAACATGCAGATCATCCGTATGGAGCAGAACTATCGCTCGACGGCTACCATCCTAAATGCCGCCAATGCTGTCATACGACATAATCAGGACAGGCTCGGCAAGGAACTCTGGACTGAAGGTAAAGATGGTGAGCCTATCCAGGTATACGCCGCATTCAATGAACAAGAGGAAGCGCGGTTTATTGCCGCCAGAATTAAGCAGTATTGCGAGGCTGATATGGCCTGGGGTGATATTGCAGTCCTGTATCGCTCAAACGCACAGTCCCGGGTACTTGAAGAGGCCCTGTTGAGCCTGAAGATACCCTATCGCATCTATGGCGGCTTACGATTTTTCGAACGAGCTGAAATTAAGGATGCGCTGGCCTATCTGAGGCTTATTGCAGCCCCCGATGATGATACGGCGGTCGAACGGGTAATTAATGTGCCACCACGAGGCATTGGTATGAAGACGGTCGACATGGTTCGACAACATGCTCGTGCCCATGGTACATCACTATGGCAGGCCATTCTGGCTATCTGCAATCAAAGCGATGCCAGCGGCAGAGTCAAATCGAGCCTAAAACGGTTTGTCGATCTCGTCATCGAGATGAACGAAGACTGTGTCGAGCTGGCACTGCACCAGCAGGTTAAGCAGGTCATTGATACAACCGATCTGATTAGCCACTACAAGAAGGGTGGCGGAGAAAAAGCACAATCGCGCATAGAGAATCTCGAAGAATTAATCAACGCATCCAGAGATTTTGAGGACCTTGATATCGATGACAACATGACCCCACTAACAGCGTTTCTCAGCCATGCTGCGCTTGAATCCGGCGATGAACAGGCCGGGGAATTCGACTCGGCAGTACAACTGATGACCTTGCATTCAGCCAAGGGATTAGAATACCCGCTAGTATTTATCGCCGGCGTTGAAGAAGGCTTGTTCCCACACCATTTATCAATCGAAGATCCCTCCAAACTAGAGGAAGAACGACGCCTCTGTTATGTTGGGATAACGCGAGCGATGAGCAAGCTTTATCTGTGTTGGGCGGAAAAACGTCGCATCTTTGGTACCGATCACTACCATAGCCCATCGCGTTTTCTGGAAGAGATACCCGCCGATCTCATCGCGGAGATCCGCCTGAATGCTCAGGTGTCCCGTCCCTACAGTCACAGCGTTTCCCATAGTGCCAGTAACTCCGGATTTGAGATAGGCCAACGCCTAATGCATCCCAAATTCGGTGAAGGGACCGTGATTCATTTCGAGGGTCAGGGCCCACAGGCTCGAGTACAAATTAACTTTGAATCTGTTGGTAGTAAGTGGCTGGTACTTGCGTACGCTCGATTAACGCCGCTCACACTCCATTGAAGCCTATTTGGTTATTGTTTTAGAAACACCCTATCCAGACTATACTTTCCAGCACCGACACATAACATATACAGGCTGACGGCGATGAGCATGGCGGAGGGAAATGAGGCCCTGATACCTGAGACGCTATCAACCATGATGATCGCCACCACGAAATTAAAGATACACACGATGCTGAATAATCGGGTAAATAATCCGAATACAAAACTCAGCCCGATTAAGAATTGCGCCCAAACAGACAGTTGTGCCATGAGGTTTGGCTTAATAAAACCGAACTGTTTCAGGAAGCTGACGAATTCAGCCATCCTAGCCTCATCAATGATATTGTCCCAAACGCCCCATATTAAAAAGCTGCCAATCAGTAAACGAAGCAACAAAAACGATTCTTGGTGCCATTTATCAAACCAATTTAGATGTATTAGATTTGTCATTTGCATGGATAAACCCCTTGTCACTTTTATTATGATTTGTTGAACACATTCTAGACTGAATTAGCCCACAATACACTGATAGGCTAAATCTTGCTTCAACCGGGTTTGCCCAGGAAGTTAATCGAGGAATTTACAGCCACTGGCACATAATATTAGTTTATACTTTCCGTAGGATTATTGATTATACACTTTGCTGTATGGAACCAGTTATCGTTCCTGCGGCTACAACAGATAAGGCAATACTATGAAACGACGTCACTTCGTTGGTGCGATGGGTGCTGGCTCAATTGCGACGCTAGCCGGCTGTTCGTCGCAGGAAACTACCTGTGAAACTGGAACGACCACGACCTCTGCAAAAACTATCAAGTGGAACATGGTCACAACCTGGCCTAAAAACTTCCAGGGCTTGGGGGAAGGGGCGGAACATATTGCCAACTTGATCAATCAAATGAGTGGTGGCCGCCTTGAAGTGAAAGTCTTCGGCGCAGGTGAAATTGTGCCATTTCAGGAAGTCTTCGATGCCGTCGGTTCGGGTGTGTCCCAGATGGGCCATGGCGCCGCTTACTATTGGCGGGGGAAGATGCCTGTTGCGCCATTTTTCTCAACCGTACCCTTCGGATTAACGGCCAACGAGATTACCGCCTGGCTTTTGGATGGTGGCGGCTACGACTTATGGCGTGAGTTGTATGAGCCATTCAATGTCGTGCCGTTTCTTGGCGGCAATACTGGCGTGCAGATGGCGGGCTGGTTTAACAAGGAAATTAACTCGCTTGAAGATTTGCAGGGCTTGCGTATGCGTATCCCAGGTCTGGGTGGCGAGGTATTAAAGCGTGCTGGTGGCATCCCAATCCTAAAAGGTGGCGGTGAAGTGTTCACTGCGCTAGAGACCGGAAACATTGATGCTGCAGAGTTCGTTGGCCCATACAATGATCTGGCAATGGGCCTATATAAGGCCGCAAAATACTACTACTATCCGGGATGGCACGAGCCCGGCCCGACTTTGGAAACCATCGTCAATAAGGATGCCTTCAATCAATTGCCGGATGATCTGAAGGCCATCGTTGAAAATGCCTGCCATGCCGCCAATCAGGACATTCTCGCCAGTTACACGGCAAAGAATAATGCCTCCCTGGATGTATTGGTAAACGAGCACGATGTCGAGTTACGCCGATTACCTGACGATGTTCTGGCTAAATTACGTGAAATGGCTGACCTGGTAATTGAGGAGTCCGTGGCGAATAATCCGTTTGGACAGCGTGTTTTAGCCTCATTCAATGCCTTCAAGCAGCAGGTACGACAGTGGCATGAGATTTCAGAGTACGCCTATCCAAATATCATCAAGTAGCGCAATCAGGGGATACTGATCTAGAAGAATAAGACATCATCTTCATCAGTATCCTTTGCAGAATCTCCCTCACCAAGATCATGGGTATTGGCATGAATTCTCATCTCTTCCTGGGTGGTGTAGGTCTGGGTTAACTTGTGTAGATAATTCTCAACATGAGTGTCGCCCTCGTCGCTGAGCACCTCGAAACTCATTTCTCCTGACTCCAATTCCATATGCAGTTCAGTCAGGTTAGCGCTAACATGAGACAGAATTTGGCCAACACGGTCCTGAAACTGCATAGCAACGATAATCCCAGATATTTCATCATTGACATGTTTACTCATTTGCGTCATCAAATTGTCCGCTTCCGATAGACTATAGGTAGTAAAACGGTGCTGTTGAATGACTTCTTTAATGACATTATCCGATGTCTCGATTAATTGCTCTTCCTTATTCGATGCTGCTTTTGCTGAGGCAAGGACATCTGAAACGCCCTTTGAGATAAAGTCCACCTTGTGTTTTATCTCCTCACCAGTCTCACCTGATTGCATCGCCAACTTACGCACTTCGTCTGCTACCACCGCAAATCCGCGACCGGCCTCACCAGCTCTGGCAGATTCAATGGCAGCATTTAGCGCGAGCAAGTTGGTCTGGTCGGCAACCTGTTGGACTGATTCAGCCATTCGCGTTAGATCCGAGGTATAGTTATCCAGTTCTTGTATTTTGGTCAGGCTCTCCGCCTTTAGTTTGACGATGCTTTTTAGTGATTCGATCACTTCCTGTAGTTCTTCCTGAATTTTATCCGCAGTTTCCTTGATATTGTCCCGGCTGTTAAAAGCTTCTCCTTCTTGCGGATCAGTTCCTGTCATCTGAATGGCTGTTTTTAGACTAGCAGTGATTTCAACGAAACGTTGTGACAGGCTATTGATGGCTTCTGTTGACTCGTTCACACCATGATTGATTTGTTCAGCCCAAATAGGTGCTGCTTTACTGTAAAGGGTAGAGAGGGAATTAAAAGCCGTCTGACCATCTGGCTTCTCTTCGAGAGCGGCCTCTAATTCAGTCACTTTAGTGGCTAGCATTCGAGTCTCCTGGCGCTGGAGATAGATAGCAGCAATTACGGCCAGTACGGTTATCACACATGAAATAACAACGCCGGTGGTGATTCCTGCTAATGCCAAGCCCAAGGTGACGACTACCAATACCAGTCCGGCCGCGAGAACCACGGATGATTTATTTCCATCTAAATTCATAGTCCAATATTCCCTAAGAGGATGATATCTATCCAGCTTAGCACATTCTATTCGAATGATAGCCAGTGATTTGAAAAATAATATGTACTATAAATCAACTAGTTGAGATGATTTCTATTGATTACGAGAGTTACTCCCAGACAGGATCAGTTGTATATTAAATTTGGAAGCCAACTGGCAATACCAGGAAAGAGTGCCAGTATCACTAGCATGCTTAACTGAATCACAATAAAGGGGATGACGCCACGATACATTTCGGTTGTTTTCACAACCTCTGGAGCCACACCACGAAGATAAAATAGTGAGAATCCGAACGGAGGCGTTAAAAAGGAGGTCTGCAGGTTGATCGCAATCATGACACCCAGCCAGACCGGATCCAGACCCATAAGAAGTAACACGGGAGCAACGATAGGTACGACCACATAGACGATCTCAATGAAATCGAGAATGAAGCCGAGCAGGAACATCACAAACATGACCAGAAGCATTGCTCCTATCGCACCACCCGGCAACCGCTCGAATAAATCGATGATTAACTCATCGCCACCGTAACCACGAAATACCAGAGAAAAAATAGAAGCGCCAATAAGGATTAGGAAAACCATACTCGTCGTTCTAGTGGTCGACTGCATCACTTCTGCCAGGCGGCTCAAACTTAGTTGCCTTTGTATCATCGCAATGATCAGTGCGCCGACTGCCCCGACCGAAGCTGCTTCGCTCGGGGTTGCGAGTCCAATAATAATCGAGCCCAGCACAGCAATTATCAGCAACAGTGGTACCGCCAGGCTGAATAACATAGTCTGCAATGTCACTTCTGGCATATCAGATGTGTCTAGGGCGGGTGCATCCTGTGGCCGCAACCAAATTCGGATAGCAACATACAGGATATACAGGACAACCAAAATCAAACCCGGTATCAGCGCCCCCATGAATAGATCGCCGATTGAGATAGCCTGTGGTGGATAGATACCAGCCGTTGATTGGGCTTGCTGATAAGAACTCGAAAGTACATCCCCCAATAGAATCAGCACGATCGAAGGAGGAATGATCTGACCCAGTGTCCCAGATGCACATATAATTCCTGTCGCGAGTGACCTGTCGTAGCCATGTTTTAGCATCACAGGCAATGACAGCAACCCCATTGTCACTACCGTTGCGCCGACGATTCCTGTGCTGGCTGCGAGTAACATGCCTACCAGAATGACTGAGAATGCCAAACCACCCTGGGCTCGACCGAAGAGGTACGCCATGGACGACAGCATCTGTTCCGCGATTCGCGCACGCTCTAACATGACTCCCATGAAGATAAATAGCGGGACGGCAATCAAGTTGTCATTGGTGATGATGCCATACAATCTATTAGGAAGTGCACGTAACATCAGCTCTTCGAAAACGCCGAACTGAATTCCAACCAAGGCAAATAAGAGTGCCGTACCTGCTAACGACAGTGCGACAGGAAACCCCAGCATCAAGACGACACAAATCACCAGGAACATGATGAGTGGAATCATTTCAATCATGCTGTTGTCCTGCTTTGGTAACGATGGTTAGAAGGCTGTTTATCACGTTGGCAATACCCTGCAGAATCAACAGGCCTGGCATAAGTAGAATGAGTGATTTAAGTAAGAACAGGTAAGGCAATCCACCTGCCTCCGGTGACGATTCTTTGATGCGCCAACTCAGGCTGACATAGTCAACACTGACATATAAAATAAACATCATGACTGGGAATAAGAACAGTATGGTACCGGCCAGATTGATCCATGCTTTACCTGTTGCCGATAAGCTGGCATAGATGACATCTACCCTCACATGCTGGTCGTCTGCCAATGTATAACTTGCACCAACCATGAATATCAAGGCATGCAGATAGATAACCAGTTCCTGCAGGGGGATTGAACCAATCTTGAATAAATATCGCAATACCGCGAGCGAAAACACCAGCAGTACCAATAACAAGCTACACCAGGAAATGCTCTTGCCGATGAATCGGTTCCATGCATTTATTTTGGATGCAACAGAAAGCAGGATGGAGCTCAAGAAAACGACTCCAAAAAAGTTATGCACACACCAAGCGAAAAGTTATCCACAAGTTTTTTCTAATCCACCTTCTAAAATGATTGGCATAACCGCCTGATAATATTAAATAAAATTCAAATTATTTTGGTTGTTGTTGCTTTACTAATGCTGTGAGTAAAAATGGCGCCTTATTTTTAACCACAAAACTATCCACAACTAATTTTTGTTATTAAAGTGTTATATGGCAATAACTTAAGCGAATAAGCTACATTGAATCCCTAACAAATTAAGCTAACTGAGATTACCATTCAATGATGATCCAGTTAGGAACAACGATGTCTTCTCCCATGTCCGGGCCGAGTTTCTTAAAATCACCATTACCTGCCCTGTCGATGAGATAATAGGGCGGAAAACCGTTCGTTGGTGTCACCTTGATAGCCCGTACCTGACCGTTAATTCGATACTCTTTGACCAGTCTGTTTTCACCTTCGATGATAGTAATTTCGGGCTTAGGTACATAACCCTTTTCAACCTTCGGCGCTTCCTGAACCGGTTTTTTCTTGCCCTTGGCGTCTTTCGCCTCTTGTGCTGCAACACCGCCCAAAAAAAGGACCAGACCTAAGATAATAATAAATCGATTGCGCATTGCCTCACTCCCCAGCAAGTTTACTTTGCTACGATCCTATAGCATATTCACCCTGTATGTATATATAGTACTCACTTTTAAACCTGTTATCATTGCGCTACATCAACTGCGTCACTCAATTAATAAACAAGCGTTGCACTATGTCACAAGAGAAGCCCCCCGTCATACTGGTAGATGCCTCATCCTACTTATTCCGTGCCTATCATGCGATGCCACCATTGACTAACTCCAAAGGCAATCCCACTGGAGCAATCTATGGTGTCATCAATATGATGAAGAAACTCATCACACAGTATCAGCCAGATTATGTGGCCATGATATTTGATCCGAAAGGGAAAACCTTTCGCAATGATCTCTATGATCAATACAAAGCAAATCGTCCCGCCATGCCTGATGATCTACGTGAGCAAATTGCACCCCTGCATGAGCTCATCAAGGCGATGGGAGTCCCACTGGTGATTGAGCCAAATGTCGAGGCTGATGATGTGATTGGCACCCTGTCAAAAATTGCGGCGATGGAAGGTCATCAAGTACTGATATCGACAGGTGATAAAGATATGGCGCAGCTAGTCAATCCATCGGTCAAGCTCATCAATACCATGAATGACACTATCCTGGATGAGGATGGTGTGATGGAAAAATTTCAGGTTCGCCCCGACCAAATTATCGACTACCTTGCGCTGATGGGCGACAAGGTGGATAACATACCTGGCGTACCATCGGTAGGCCCAAAAACGGCCGCCAAATGGCTTGCGACTTATGAAACACTTGAAAACCTGAGTGAAAATGCCGGCGATATCGGCGGTAAGGTTGGAGAGAAATTGCGTGATCATCTGGACCAGTTACCACTGAGTAAAATACTCACGGAAATAAAATGCGATGTTCCGGTTCCAGTATTAGAAGAACTCAAACCTGTTGAGCCGAACCCGAATGAACTGATCCCATTATTGCAAGAGTTAGAATTTAAGACCTGGTTATCCGAAGCCCAATCATCAGATGATGTAATAGCAGAAGATGTGGCGCGTGATTATGAAATCATACTCACGCACAAACAACTCGATCGCTGGTTAGAAAAACTCGATTTGGCCGATCTAACTGCCTTCGATACCGAAACGACTTCACTGAATTACATGCAAGCTAAACTGGTTGGCTTCTCATTTTCAACTGAGCCTAATACAGCGGCTTATCTGCCATTTGGTCATGATTATCCCGATGCTGAAGAGCAACTGGACATAGAGGATGTCCTCAAGCAAATGAAGCCCTGGCTGGAGAATCCCGACAAGCATAAGACAGGGCAAAACCTCAAGTACGATCGTTCGGTATTAAAAAATTATGACATAAACCTGGCGGGCATCAGATTTGACAGCATGCTCGAATCCTATGTCCTTAATTCGACAGCTAGTCGACACGACATGGATAGTCTGGCACTGAAGTATCTAGGGCAGAAAACCATTAGTTTTTCTGATATCGCGGGTACTGGCAAAAGCCAGAAAACATTCAATGAAATAGCGCTATCTGAGGCGGGACCCTATGCTGCTGAAGATGCCGATATCAGTTTGCAACTCCATCAGCGTCTATGGCCTGAAATCGAACAAGATGAAATGCTAACGCAGGTATTACAGGATATTGAAATGCCGCTATTGGCCGTTCTGAGTGATATTGAACGGACCGGAGTCAAACTGGATCCTGACACGCTAAGGCAACAGAGTGCCGAGTTGGCGGAAGAGATTCAACAACTAGAACATCAGGCACATAATCTGGCTAGTGAAACGTTTAACCTTGGCTCACCTAAGCAACTTCAAGAAATTTTATTTGAGAAATTGGGTTTGCCAGTATTAAAGAAAACACCTAAGAAACAACCATCCACAGCGGAAGATGTGCTGCAGCAACTCGCTGCTGATTATGAGCTTCCCGGAGTCATATTACAGTACCGTAGCTTAAGCAAACTAAAGTCAACCTACACAGATAAGCTCCCTAATATGCTGGACCCTGATACGGGGCGTGTGCATACCTCTTATCATCAGGCTGTCGCCGCAACCGGCCGTCTCTCGTCGAGTGATCCTAACTTACAAAATATTCCAATCCGAACAGAACAAGGTCGACGTGTACGTAAAGCATTTATCCCAGAAACTGGGAATAAAATGGTTGCTATCGACTACTCCCAGATAGAGTTAAGAATCATGGCACATCTATCCGGCGATAGCGGCCTCATTAATGCATTCGAAGCAGGGATGGATATTCACGCATCAACCGCGGCTGAGATATTTAGTACATCACTTGATGACGTAACAGCCGATCAGCGGCGCCAGGCTAAAGCCATTAATTTTGGCTTGATTTATGGCATGTCGGCCTTTGGATTAGCACGCCAATTAGGTATTGAGCGTGGCGATGCGCAAACCTATATGAACGCCTATTTCGATCGTTATCCGGGCGTCAAAGCCTACATGGACAATACCCGAGAATCTGCGAAATCTTCAGGTTATGTCGAGACGTTATTTGGCAGGCGACTCTACTTGCCGGAAATTAGCAGTAGAAACGCGATGCGCCGCCAGCACGCTGAACGGACAGCAATCAATGCACCGATGCAAGGCACGGCAGCTGATATCATCAAACTGGCCATGATCGAAGTCTGGTCTTGGATTAATAAATCGGCGGCCGACATAAAGATGATCATGCAAGTCCATGATGAACTAGTGTTTGAAATTCCTGAATCGAAAGTAGAAAGCTATAGCACACAACTAAAATCCATTATGGAAGATGCCGCAGAACTCGATGTGCCTCTAATAGCAGATGTTGGTGTGGGCAATAACTGGGACGAAGCCCATTGATCTAGCGCTGATTTATAAAGAATCCTTTGTTAAGGTTCGTTTGTTTAGTGGTACTAAACGGCACTCACCTAACGAGTCAATTTAAAATTGCATGATTTAGACGACTATTAGGTCTTTCTTCAAGGCTAGAATGAGGGAAGTTTAGTAACACTAAACGAACGACTGATAACACAGAAGAAATGCCTAATAGTCTCTAAATGGGCAATTAGTCTCTAAATACCCATGTTGCTGAGGGTGCTGGAGATCGAGTTCAAGATCGATGTCAATTTTGGGTGCGTCACCTCAAACCGTGTGATGGCCACACTGACTGGCTCATTCAAAGCCTGGGTTGTCGCCAATTCATCAGCTGCCAGAAATTCCTCGATCTGATCGACCAGTGACTGTAATTCATGTTTCGAAGACGCGTCAGTAAACTGGCTATTATCCAACTCAGATTTTAACTCTTGCAATACCGCTTCAAGCTCTTGCTTGTGCATCGTCATCTCCTTTATGGCTAATTATATTTTAGTCTCATTTCCGCCATTAACAAATCCTTACATATAGGCTGCGGAGCAAACGCAACAAATTCGACATTATTCACTCTAATGTACTAGATACCTCGTTATGGGTATCTCCCCTACCATGACCAGATCCCGTCTGGTCGTATCAGGTACCCCTCCTGATAAATTTATTGACCCGGTTCGGTTGGACCGGGTCCTTTTTTATATATCTTGTGTAAAAAAGTGCGCAGATTGGCAACCCCTTCTCCCTTGAGGCTGGAAAATGGACTAATTATTAGGTCTCCTCCAACGGGAACCAATTCACCGAGGCGTTGCTTCACTTGTCGGACAGCCTTCACTCGTTCACCCTGCTTGACCTTGTCTGATTTACTTAGCAGGACCATGACTGACAAGCCAGCTGCAAGCGACCAACGCACCATTGCGACATCCATATCCTTACAGGGGTGCCTAATGTCCATTAGAATCACCAATGCCTTCAGGCATGTCCTGGTTTGTAAGTATTCACTAAGCGTGCGCTCCCAGTTCTGCTTCACCGAACGAGAAACTTTGGCAAATCCATACCCCGGCAAATCAACGAGTCGGCGGTGATCATCGAGCATAAATATGTTGATCAATTGCGTTCGGCCTGGAGTCTTACTGGTCCGTGCTAAGCTCTTATTTTCGGACAGTCTGTTCAATGCACTTGATTTACCAGCGTTTGATCGACCCGCAAAAGCCACCTCGATCCCCGTGTCAGGTGGCAACTGCTTTAACTCAGCCGCACCTAATATATATTTCGCCAAGGTAAAATCTATGTTCACTGGTGACTCAGAATTATCGTCTTGCACTTTCTATCTGTCCGTAAAATAACTATAATTCGCACAATTATGCATATAATTATGGCTTGACACCACAGGTCGCTATACATCAGTTTGAAGGAAAATAAATGAAATACTTATTTCTGGTAATTATTACGCTGTCTGTTACCAGCTCAGTTATGGCAGGTGATGCTACGGCTGGCAAAAACAAGTCGACCTTGTGTGCTACTTGTCATGGTGGCGAAGGCATTAGCATGAACCCAATCTGGCCGAATCTGGCAGGACAACATGCGAAGTACATCTCGAAGCAGTTAACAGAGTATCGTGATGGCAAGCGCGTTAACGCCGTTATGGCACCCATGGCAGCCGGTTTATCTGATGAGGATATTGCTGATTTAGCTGCATACTACGCCAGCTTGCCCAAGGCTGAGCCAGAGGGTGTGGATGAAAAATTTGTCGAATTAGGAGACACCATTTATAACCGTGGTGTTGAAGGCGTTATGGCATGTACAGCATGTCACGGTCCAAATGGCGATGGCCTTGATGCAGCAGGATTCGCAAAAATCAATGGCCAGAAGATCGATTACACTATACAGACTCTGAAGGATTTTAGAGCGGGTATCCGCAACAACGACATGAACGGGATGATGCGCGATATTGCCAAGGCCATGACGGATGAGCAAATTGAAGCTGTGGCCAACTACCTCACAGGATTACACTAAATCCCACTGTGTACAATGGATGCTCAGGATAATCGTTCTGAGCATCTGTCTCTCTGTTTCCGCCGCTGAAGCACCATCGGAAACATCCTCAAACTACCTGGAAATCTACGGCGCTGATGTCAGTGCTAACAATCAGATTACTCTATACTGCTGGCTAGGTAGCGAAAGTTGCTACATCCTGGAGACTATTTTATCCCAATGGGCTACCAATAATGCCATTCCTCTGTTGCATGTACCTCTGATTAAACGACCACATTGGCGTAGACTAGCCAAGGCACGACTCGTCGCTCAGCAAATGGACGTCGAAGAGGAACTGGTTCAGATCATAGGAAGACACCTGTTCCAGGACAAACAAACACTCGAATCAGATGAGGCACTGTTTCAGCTACTCGAGGATAGTCAAATTTCGGCAACACGATTCGCGAATATTTTTTATGCCGCCGAAACAAATCAGGCGATCAACTTGATTCAGGATGAAGCTGCAAAACATAGAATACGCGGTATCCCCTCTGTGGTGATCAATAATAAATGGTTGGTCGATGCATCGATGCAACGGACTGGCCGTGAAATGATATCAACCATTGAGCAGTTACTAGGATTGCCTGCCAATGGCGATTGATTCCGAACAAAGAACTCTACGACTACTGAGTTATAATATTCAGGTAGGAATAGATACTCGACGCTATTCTGACTACATAACCAATAGTTGGCGTCATTTGTTGCCATATAACAAACGCATGGAAACGCTGCATAACATTAGTCGCCTGATTCGCGATTATGACATCGTCGCGCTTCAAGAAGCTGACGGGGGCAGTATTCGCTCTGCCTATGTCAACCAGGTCTCCTTGCTTGCGCAGTACGCAGACTATCCATTTTGGCACCAGCAATGTACTCGCAATATGGGTCGAATTGCTCAACACAGCAATGGCCTGTTATCAAAGCATCCTCTACATCACGTTGAGAATCATAAGCTACCCGGCCTGATACCTGGTCGCGGTGCGATTGAAGCGCATTTGGGTAATTCCGATCAGTTTATTCAACTATTTGTTGCTCATCTTGCGTTAAGTCATCGCGTGCGACGGGAGCAGATAGCGTATCTAGCCGATCAAATCGTTGACCAACGATATGTGATTCTAATGGGTGATTTTAATTCTTCTTACGAAGAGGTCGTGGAATTATTCGCGCAACAGGGTGTCAATTTACATCAGCCTTTCCACAATAACTCACCCACTTATCCGAGTTGGCGGCCTCGGCGGCAATATGATCACATACTGGTATCGCCCGGTATGGTTATCAAACAGTATCGCATCATTTCCAGCTCAATATCAGATCACTTACCCGTTGAATTGGAAGTATTGCTACCAGAGTCTATAATGTCTAATAATAAAGAATTCAAAACATGCCACCCGGTTGCTATATAAATCAGACAGAGGAAGAGTCAGTTTGAGCAAATCAAAGAAAAACATGTTAGATGGATTGTTCTCTCGATCAGCGAAAGAGGATAACGCTGAGGAGGCGGTTGATCTACAGTGTTACTTAATTGCTCTGGCCGACACCTTGTCTGGATACGATGGCAGGATCGATGCCGAAATTTTCAAGTTTAAGAAGATGCTTAAAGTGGGAAGTACCGCTGAAGAGCTAAATCGGCAGGTTCAAATCATTACACAGTCATTTGATGCATATCAGAAGAAAGTCAGCGATAACACAAAAGATTGGTTCAAAAAATTACCCGCCGTAGACTTCATCAGCGGTCTCCTACAGGAAGACCTGGATGATGGACTCGCCAAGAAATTACGCAACTACCAGGGTGGATTAGCTGCAGATATACTCGCACCGATGGTACTTCATGACGTGATTGAACTACTGGAACCGGATCATGATGATCATGATAATTCAAGCAAAGGTCTGCTTGATCCAGAAGAAGTCAAACTGATTGCCGCTCCAATTGTTAAGCTCCTTAACACCATTGAACAAGAGCAGGGTCAGTTAAAACACATCACTGAATTACTGCAACTCGCATCCTTACTGAAGACGCATGAAGACTTATGCACTCTGCTCGAAGGTGTAAGCGAACTCATAATTCGATCGATATATTCGGCGAATGATCATGTCGAGCATTTCCTCAAAAATCTGAGGGAACGACTCGAAATCGTAGACGTGTTCATCAGCAGTAGTAACAAGACACAGCAGGCGATGTCAGATGCTAGCTCGACACTGACTGAAAATATGAGCAAAGAGGTTGATGACCTACAGCTGATGCTCACCGATTCGAAGACGATGGAAGAGCTTGAGCAACAGGTGAAACGCTCACTGGAGAAAATCACGTCTGATCTTGATACCTTCAATCAGCAGAGAAAGACACTGGAAGCCGAATCTGACAAACGGATTTCAGAGTTGCAGAAACAACTGGATGAGGCTCGTGAAGAGACCGATAATCTACGCGATAATCTGCATCAACAACGACAACGGGCGATGACCGATCCATTAACCAAACTGCCCAATCGTCACGCCTATAATGAGCGACTCCATCTGGAATATAATCGTTGGCGGCGCTATAACAAGCCACTATGTCTAGTAATGGCTGATATCGACCATTTCAAGAAGATCAACGACACCTACGGCCATAGCAAAGGCGATGAAGTGCTCACGGGCTGTGCAAAGGTGCTTATGGATGGCCTGCGCTCAACGGATTTCGTCGGACGCTACGGTGGTGAAGAGTTTATTATTCTGCTCCCAGAGACCTCAGTTAAAGACGCAATCAGAGCCATGAATAAGCTTCGTGCAGCAATCAAAGCAATGACATTTACAACAGAATCTGAACCATTCAACATTACCATGTCCTTCGGAGTTGCTACTTTCGAAAGTAACGATGATTTCAATCTGGTCTTTAATCGCGCCGATACCGCCCTGTATCGTGCAAAGGATCGTGGCCGAAATCAAGTTTGTGCAGAACTCAAGAAGTCTGCCTAATCAATGACGCTGTCAGCGGCATTCTCAGAACTCTCTGAGTCTTTTCATACGGTTATTTGTCAACGAAACGAACAGGGGTTCTCTGTATTGAATCAGGCACTCACTAATTCACTCGGTTTCGATCGACTGATGGGTGGCATGTTCAATAATCTGGACGCTGCTGAAAAACAATTGACACAAAACACCGACCTATCAGTCATGTACACCTTGGCTGCAAACGTGTTTTCCGTACCCGATTTTGCCAGGACTGCCGCCAATACACTGGCCAGCATATGCCAGAACTTTCAGCTTAGGAATGGCTTTTATGCAGATTCCATCAGCTATTCTGACACTGCGATAGATATACAACTGTTACGTTCGTCATTGGACGACGCTCAATGGCGAGCATTCAAGACGAGCTTTGCCATTGCCGATGATGGAGTCCTGCATTGGCATCAATTGACGCAACAGGTGCCTGTAGAAGAATTGGCCGTCATCACAGGGCTTCATCCCAAACAGGTTCCTTGGGCGCTTGATGGGGCTGTGAATATTCTCGCGCAAATGATTCATGAACCTACGCCCTCTGCAACCTATTCAGTGAGGACTAACCTGTCGTTTTGCACCTGCCTATTTCTCTCTGCTACCTATCTCAATCAACCTCAACATGCCGATCGTGCAAACCAGTTATTCAATCGGCTTGTAGAGCATGGATTCGATCAACATATACAGTTATGGCAGCAGCTTCTATTGCAACGACTGGTTTATGAATGGAATGAAGAGGATTTCAATAACCTTTCGCAGTTATCTTCAAGGAGTTTGCCTAACCCCGTTGTAAAAGGCTTACATGATCTGTGTGCCATAGAAGTTGGGGATTCTTGCTGGGATGGCGATAATGACCGTGATTTGTTGGCGGGGCTACTAACGGAGTGTCGGTTCGTCGTCCTGATCGAGGGGCCAATATATGAAGCACGCAATTGGTTACAGTTATCCAATAATCACTTTCATCACGAAATTTGGTTCTTTGCACGCCCGTCGGAGGAATCAACACATGCCCGTGCAATCGATTCACACGGGCACATACAATACTTCAGCAGCCTTGATGACTTACTGCAATTCACTCAAACGGTGACGGTATCTCCGGCAAACAGAGATTAAGTTACATTGCCTGTTGCAGCTTCTTAATCGCGTTATTTTCTAACTGACGAATGCGTTCTGCAGACACCGAATACTTCTCTGCAAGCTCATGCAAGGTTGATTTGTCTTCAGTCAACCATCTTTGCTGCAGGATATCCTGACTTCTTGCATCGAGGCCGGCAAGCGCTGTCTTCAGTTTGTCTAACTGGATCGATTGCCAGTTATCAGCTTCTGCCTGAATCGCAGGATCAACGCTGTCAGATTCAAGAAACATTGAAGGTGAATAGGTGTCTTCATCATCCGTCGGCGCATCGAAGGTCATATCTTTAGCGTTTAGCCGACCTTCCATTCGCAAAACTTCAGCAGGATCAACGCCGAGATCTTTCGCTACTGCATTGACCTCTTCCTGATTAAACCAGCCTAGACGCTTCTTGGACTTACGCAGGTTGAAGAATAGTTTACGTTGGGCTTTTGTCGTAGCAACCTTAACAATACGCCAGTTTTTCAGTACGTATTCATGGATTTCAGCTTTAATCCAATGCACGGCGAACGTCACGAGTCGTACGCCAACCGATGGATCAAAACGTTTGACTGCTTTCATCAGGCCGACATTGCCTTCCTGGATTAGGTCAGCTTGTGGCAAACCATAACCACTGTAGCCACGAGCGACGTGAACAACAAAACGTAAATTGGAAAGAATTAGCTGTCGAACAGCTTCGAGGTCTTCTTTATCGTGGTATTGCTTGGCCAGCTTCAATTCCTCATCGGCTGACAAGACAGGTATTTCATTAATCATTTGCACATAAGCGTCTATACTTCCCTGAGGGACAGATAAAGCTAATGCCTTCGATTGTAGGCTCATTGGTGAACTCTCCTTTATCATACCAGTTTGGGCTCTGCCATCAGACACCCGCTTTTGGTATATAACTTAAGCGAACGAATACTATCACTCTTTTATATAGACCATCAAGGGGCTTATTTGTTGCAAAAAATATGAGAATTTATCCTATTGGTTGCAACCGAATCGCCAGACTTTGCCTGAGTTTTGATTCAAGGATAATTTACGATAATCACTATGGCTGGATCGTAATTAAATAATTTGAAACAAGAAATAGCCTGTGCTCCACAAAAGATAACATTTTCAGTTGATAACTTAATGATTTCCCCACTTGCTCCCTTTCTTGGGTGATATTAACAACAACGCGCTCCACTTCAATGAAAATTCCATTTATAACTAAATAATATCTATCAAGTGTCGCTTATAAGCCCAATTTCATTGATTTATTGTAGGCTTGTGGATTAATTGGGGTTGATTTGTTTTAAATGGCGACTTACTGAGACCCATGAGCCGAGCAATCCAAGGCTGGCACTAAACAAGAGTAATTGCAGCACCTCAGTCATTGTTAATCCTTGAAGCAGATATTGACTGTTATACTGAGAAGATAATTGGTTCACGGGTTCTGCTAACCAAAACACGGTACCACTGATGAGCATCAGGGCAATGATCCCACCACCAATGCCAAACCACAATCCGGTATACAAGAATGGCCGCCTGATGAAGGCATTTGTCGCCCCGATCAACTTAATGATTTCTATCTCCTCACGGCGATTTTGTATTGCTAGTCGTATTGTATTCCCTACGATTAGTAGGACAGCCAAGCCTAGCATGGTCGCTAAAGCGAAGATAAAACGATCGACGAGCTCGAGAAGATAATAGAGCCGTTTAACCCACTCCAGATCAAGTTTTGCGACTTCTACCTCTGGGATCAAGCGAAAGGTGTCCAGCATTAACTCACTTGCTTCCGGTGAACTGAATTGCGCTGTAGGAGTTATTTCGATGACGACGGGTAGTGGATTCTCATCCAATTGATTCAATGCATCTCCAAGACCCGATAGATTCTGGAATTCTTCCAGGGCCCTGTCCTTGTCTATCATTATGGCTTCTTCGACATCGAGTCGAGTTTGGATCCTGCGTAACATCTGGTCGGCATCTTCAGAGGTGATATCTGCTTTGAGGTAAAGTGATATTCGAGATATCCCATCCCAATCTGAGGAGATCGTATTGGCATTTTTCAACATCAGTTGTAAGCCAGCTGGTAATGCAATCGCAATACCGAGTACTGCAACTGTCATCAGGGTTGCTATCGGAGTCTTTATCAGTTGCAAGTAGCTGGTCCGCATTTCTGATTTGTGCAGATCGAGATACAGCCGTAGCCGAGTCCGAAAATCAACCTTGCCAGAGGTCGCGCCTCGACGCTCCGGGACCGTCTGGTTCATAGAGAGCCTCCATCGGCTACCAGACTGCCCGACTTGAGGGTGATGGTGCGATAACGCATGCGTGCGATTAGCCCCAGATCGTGACTCGCTATGAGTAGACTGACACCAACCTGATTGAACTGCTGAAACAAGGACATGATTTCACCTGATAATTCAGGATCGAGATTTCCCGTAGGCTCATCGGCGAGTATGATCGGCGGTTTGCTGACCACCGCGCGAGCGATACCGACACGTTGCTGCTCGCCTCCAGATAGCATAATTGGGTCCAATTTCTCTTTTCCCAGTAAGCCGACCTTATCCAATGCGGCTCTAACCCGACGCCCAATATCTCGATGAGGCGTACCGGCAATGATTAAGGGTAGTGCAACATTATCGAATACCGTACGGTCGAATAGCAGTCGATGATCCTGAAATATCATCCCAATATCGCGACGGATATAAGGTATCTTGCGGTTTGATTCTTTAGAAAGTGCCTTGCCATTGACCCAGACTTCACCACGCGTTGCTCTTTCAACTAAAGAGATCAGTTTAAGCATGGTGCTCTTACCGGCACCCGAGTGGCCAGTTAGGAATGCCATTTCACCGGCATCCAAATGCATGTTGATATGATTCAGTGCATCATGGCCGTTGGGATAGGTTTTGCTGACATTCTCAAAGTGAATCATTGATGCTACGCGTCTCCAGCATGGGTCGTATCGTCTACCGTTATTCCAGCGAATAGTGCTGAAACAAAGTCCTGATGGTCAAATACTCGCAAATCGTCAATTTTTTCCCCAACACCGATATAACGAACAGGTATGCCAAGTTGCTTTGCGATAGCAAATACCACCCCTCCTTTAGCCGTGCCATCCAATTTGGTAAATGCAAGGCCTGTGAGCCCCATTGCCTGATCGAACTGTTTGGCCTGATTGATCGCATTTTGACCTGTGCCAGCATCTAACACCAACATAACTTCATGCGGCGCATTGGCATCCAGCTTCTGCATGACGCGTTTTACCTTGGCCAACTCATCCATCAGATTGTCCTTGGTATGAAGACGGCCAGCCGTATCTGCAATCAGAATATCCACCGAACGTGCCTTCGCAGCTGATACGGCATCAAAAATTACCGAGGCGCTGTCAGCTCCGGTCTGTTGGGCGATGACCGGTATATCATTGCGTTCACCCCAAACCTGAAGTTGTTCAACTGCCGCTGCACGGAACGTATCGCCCGCAACCAACATGACAGATTTACCCTGTAATTGAAATTGTTTAGCCAGTTTACCGATCGTGGTCGTTTTACCAACACCATTCACGCCAACCATGAGGATGACGTATGGTTGTTGCTGCTCATCAATGACAAGCGGCCTGGAAACTGGCTCAAGCAAATCGACTAATGTCTCCTGCAAAGCAGTAAATAAAGCACCTGAGTCTTTTAATTCCTTACGGCTCACCTGCTCTGTGAGTTGCCTGATAATTGCCTGAGTCGCATCAATACCCACATCTGCGACTAGCAGTTGGGTTTCAAGCTCCTCGAGCAGATCATCATCAATGACTTTCTTACCTAGGAAAAGATCACCGAGTCCCTGGGCTAATTGACCACGGGTTCGCTGTAGGCCACTGCGCAGGCGATCAAAGAACCCTACACTGGTCGAAGAATCTTGCGAGGTATTTGCTGGGCTATTTTCTTTAGGTTCAGTTGAGCGACCTTCCTGTTTTGTTTCCGCCACCGAACTCTCTGACAATGATTCGTCCGGGCTGTCAGCCGCTGTCTTTCTAGAAAAGAAAGAGAAAATTCCTTTTTTATCTTCTTTTGATGAAGGATCTGACATCTGTAATTACACAACTAAATGATTTTAGTTATTATAACTGCTCCATCGATTAAGATGAACTCAACATAGACCAACGACAAGATAAATATTCCAACCCGTGAACTCCTATTCGAAAAAACATAAGCGTCAGACAAAGCAGTATGAAACAGGAGAACTGCGGATTATTGGCGGTCAATGGAAGCGAACCAAACTGTCATTCCCGGCATTAGATGGTGTCAGACCTACGCCATCCCGGGTACGCGAAACTCTATTTAATTGGCTAGCACCTTACATTCAGGGCAGCGTATGTATAGATCTATTTGCTGGCAGCGGTGCACTCGGAATGGAGGCATTATCGCGTGGAGCACAACAGGCCTTTTTCGTCGATCAAGCCTCGCAGGTATGCACAACTCTGAATGAACACATCAGCAGACTAAATGCTAATGCCCAAACTATACAGGCAAATGCGTTGGACATTGCAGGCCTGATCGATCGCGTTGAACGGCTACCAGATATCATATTCTGTGATCCGCCTTTCAACAAAGGCACCATGCCTAAGCTAATCGAGGGACTCAATGCCTCGCGATGGTTGGATAAGCCAACTCATATCTATATTGAAACTGAGGCGACACTTTCGGAATTAGAGGCTCCATCCCGCTGGCAGTTAGTGCGTGAAAAGCGGGCCGGTGATGTCATCTATCGACTCTATCTTAGTGCTTGATGTAGATGTCGTAGTGGTGTGTCTTGCTGTCATATGAGGCGTGCCGTGGCTGAGATGACAATGCCTCGGCCCAATTGGGTCGCTTGACAACCAGCCGCTGGTTGAAAGACTGATAGGCAGCATCGAATAGCGCACTATGATCAGTAACCGTATCTGGTAAGAGACGCAGCAACTGCATCCCCTTTTTCACTTTGGCGCTGCGCTGATGCCCATGTTCAGGATACATCGGATCCAGATAAACGACTTCGCTAGGTCGCTGTCTCAGCCAATCCATAGAATCACTATGTACTAATGTCACACGGCTTACCGTCTTCTGCAACCAATCCGGACCTGACATTGCACGAACTAAGGCGTCATCCAATAAGGCATGCATCAGGGGATGTTGTTCAATCATCGTCACTTCCGCGCCCATCGCAGCGAGCAGCATACCATCCTGACCAAGGCCCGCTGTGGCATCGACTATCTGCGGTATTCGCCCCTTGGTAAAACCGCATGCGCGCGCCAATGGCTCACGCTGCATTTTCGTTTGCCGTAGTCGATGGGCAAACTTACCTGAAGAGAAATCCAGTCCCATTGGCATAAGATCAGACGAGACGTTTTGACACAGGGATAAGGTGCCATCGATACGTTCCAGCCAGAATGCGTAATCTGTCGTTGCATTCGCAGCAATCGATGGCAAGTCGTAGCGCCTGGCTAGTGCCTCTTCAGCAACGACCGCATAGGTAGTCATGATTAGGCTGCAATGCCCTGCTGGCGTAGTAACGGTTCAACGTCAGGTTCTCGACCCCTGAAGTCGATAAATAGATCCATGGCTGGCTTTGAGCCACCCTGGCCAAGTATATTTTCCAGATAGTGCCTACCGGTACTTGCTTCCAGAGGACCGTGTTCTGCGAAGTAATCCCATACGTCCGCCGACAGCACCTCAGCCCATTTATAACTGTAGTAACCTGCTGCATAACCACCAGCAAAAATATGTGAGAAACTATTCGCGAATCGGTTATCTTCAGGAACTGGAACAACACTGACCTGCGCTCGGACATCGGCAAGTATCGACTGCCATTGCTGCACCACATCCGGGTCATAGTTCAGATGAATGAGGAAATCAAACAAGGCAAACTCTAGTTGGCGGACCATCATCATCCCCGCCTGAAACTTGCGCGCCACTATGAGGCGCTCAATAATGTCATCTGCTAGCACCTCGCCCGTCTGATAATGACGAGCCATTTGTCGCAGACTAGGCTTGAAGTATGCATAGTTTTCTAGCAACTGACTCGGCAATTCAACGGCATCCCATTCCACGCCGTTAATGCCGGATACGGGCAACTCATCGATCTGGGTCAACATGTGATGAATTCCATGACCGAATTCATGGAATAGGGTCAGTACTTCGTCATGGGTTAACAGTGCCGGCCTCTCTGCCGTCGGACCCGCAAAATTACAAGTCAGATAAGCGGTCGGCAATTGCGTTATTCCACTCATGGCAAAACGATCTCGACAACTATCCATCCATGCGCCACCCCGCTTTCCCTTTCGGGCATAGGGATCCAGATAGAAACTAGCCTGACAGCCCCCATCTTGATTGTATATCTCGAAATACTGTACATCCTCGTGCCAAACATTCACTCCTTGCCGTTCTCGAATGCTCACCTGGAATAGTCGCTGTGTAATGTCAAATAAGGTATCGAGCACCTGTGGCATGGGAAAGTAAGGGCGCAATGCTTCTTGGGCAATATCATAATCTTGCTGGCGTAGCTTTTCTGAATAGTAACTGATATCCCAGGCATTTAATGTATCAATCCCATCACGCTGTTTGGCAAAATCCTGCAATGTGGAGAATTCAACTTTTGCTGTATCGAGACTCGGTTTGACGAGTTGCTGAAGGAACTCAACTACCTGCTGTGGATCACTGGCCATCTTTGTGGCAGTAGAATAATGGGCGTAGGATTCAAAGCCTAATAAGCCCGATAGTTCATGTCTAAGCTTAAGTATCTGATGGATTAATGGACCATTATCCCAGTCAGGATTAGCACCCAGCTCAGACGCACGTGTGCTGTAGGCAAAATACAGCTGCTCTCTGAGTGACCTATTCTCAGCATAGGTTAGTACCGCCAAATAGGTTGGGAACTGTAGATCGAGTAGGTAGCCATCCTTATCCTCTGCTTTTGCTTTTGCAGCCAGATCCTCAAGCGTAGAGTCTGGGATACCCCTGAGCGACTCTTTCGATGTGATATGGAGCGACCAATCCATGGTGGCATCCAGCACATGATTACTGAAGTCTGAACTTAGCTGACTCAACTGCTTCTTTAATTCACGATAACGTTGTTGCTGTTCAGCATTCAAATCAACACCTGCCAGGCGAAAATCGAGCAATGCATCATCAACAATTTTTTTCTGCTTGTCAGTCAGATTCGGATCCCTGGCTAGCTGCTGATAGGCGTCAAACAACGCTTGATTTTGCCCCACTTCAGCCGCATATTCAGTCAGCAGAGGCAGACAGGCTTCATACTGTTTTCGAAATTCAGGATCACTTGCCACGGAATTCAAGTGGCCTACCGGCGACCAAAGATTACTCAACAGATTATCCTGTATACTTAGCGGCTCGATCAGGCTCGACCAGGATACCTGTTTCTGTGACAGCAATAGGTCCTTCAAGTGCTTTCGATTGAGCTCCAGTTGCTCAGTTACAGCAGGCACTATGTGCTCTGGTTCAATGTCAGTAAAGTTTGGTAATGGCGATTGTGTTAACAGTGGGTTTGTCATGATGTAATGTCAAATTATTGAATTGATATTATGCTATATGGGGTTTTGCGCCAAGAACTCCATAAAAAAAGCAGAATTTTATAGGAAACAACAGATGGCCGTACATGAATATGATTATATAGCCCTAGGTGGCGGTAGTGGTGGAATCGCTTCTGCGGCACGCGCAGCCCAGAACGGTGCTAACGTCGCATTGATTGAATTTAATAAACTCGGTGGCACCTGTGTCAATGTTGGCTGCGTACCCAAAAAAGCCATGTGGTTTGCAGCTCAAATCGCCGAGGCAATGGAAATTGCACCGGACTATGGCTTTAATGTCAGCAATAAAGGATTGGATTGGAACACCCTGATCAATGCGCGTGAGAATTACATCGCAAACATTCATAAATTCTATAATGGCTATCTGGATCGTTTGAATATTGATCATATCAATGGCTGGGGCAAATTTATCGATGCTCATACAATCGAGGTCGATGGTGAACACTACCGTGCACCACACATCGTTATCTCAACCGGCGGCAAGCCGACCATACCCGCAATTCCAGGCGCTGATTATGGCATAGATTCTGATGGTTTCTTCGAACTAAACTCTCTACCAAAATCCGCTCTTGTCGTCGGTAGTGGCTACATTGCCGTTGAGCTAGCTGGCGTTCTGAATTCTCTAGGCACACAAGTAACACAGGTGACTCGCACTGATCGCGTTTTGCGAAGCTTTGATACCATGTTGAGTGATGAAGTCAAACTAGCCATGATTGATAGTGGCATCGAATTCAAATCCAATGCAATTCCAGAATCTGTGGAACAAACCGATCGAGGTTTTGTCCTACACACGACGGCTGGTAAGACCCATCCTGCCGAGGTGTTAATTTGGGCAGTCGGCAGAACGCCCCGAACAGATGGGATTGGCCTGGGCGCAACGGGACTCACTCTCGATGAACGAGGTTATCTGCCCACTGACGCCTACCAGAATACGGCAATCGATGGGCTCTATGCGGTCGGTGACATAACAGGTCGCGCCCAGCTAACGCCTGTCGCTGTCGCCGCAGGACGACGTCTTGCAAGTAGAATCTTTGATGCCCAGCCAGATTTAAAACTAGATTACGACAACATACCGACGGTGGTATTCAGCCATCCCCCGATTGGAACCATCGGAATGACCGAACAGGAAGCGATTGCTGAATTTGGCGAAGAACAAGTAAAGTGCTATAAGTCACGCTTCACACCGATGTATTTTGCCCTGACCCATCACAAGGTACCGGTGTCTATGAAACTCGTCACGTACGGGCCTGACGAAAAGGTCGTTGGTTGCCATATTATTGGACTGGCTGCCGATGAGATGTTGCAGGGATTCGCAGTCGCGATCAAGATGGGTGCTACGAAAGCAGACTTTGATAATACTGTGGCAATCCACCCAACCAGTGCAGAAGAATTGGTGACCATGACATGAGTAACATTCGACCCTATCAGGGCATCATGCCCACAATAGCAGACGACGCCTATATCGATGAGGCAGCTGTTGTCATCGGCAAAGTCGAGATCGGTAGCGAGAGTTCAGTCTGGCCCATGGCTGTCATTCGTGGCGATGTCCATAACATCAAAATCGGACAAAAGACCAGTATTCAGGATGGTAGCGTATTGCACGTAACCCATGATGGTCCCTTCTCTCCAGGTGGCCGGCCTCTTATCATAGGAGATGAGGTTACCGTCGGACATAATGTTACTTTACATGCTTGTACTATCCACGACCGAGTTCTCGTTGGAATGGGTGTTGTAGTACTCGATGGCGCAGTGGTAAATTCCGATGTCATCATCGGCGCAGGCACCACCGTGACGCCGAACTCAGAATTGGAGAGTGGTTATCTGTATATCGGTTCGCCAGCGAAGAAATTACGCAAACTCACTGATAAGGAGTTGGAGTTCCTGCGCTACTCTGCGGCCAATTATGTAAAGTTATACCAGTCATACGACTGATTTACTAAATTCGCTTCTCTATCAGTTGAGTAATTTCAGGTTTCTTCTGCCACCAGATCTCAAAAGATTTAGCAGCCTGACCAACTAGCATGCCCCAACCATCGACGCAATTATGCTCTAGCGCTCCGGATGTCACCGCCCAATCATGGAATGGTTTGGCCGCATCTCCGTAGTTTAAATCATAGGCCATTGCAGTCGGTGCAATACTCAAAGCGAGATCCGGGTATTGGTTCTGTAAACCAACCGAGATACCATTGACGACAAGGTCATATGCCATCGCCGGGATTTGATCCAGAGGTACCTTAATAACGAGCCTATGATCGGGTTGATCTAATAATTTGTCCATGCTTCGGTTGGCCCACACAATGGACGCCGGATTGAGTGAGTCAAGGTTATCAAGTAGCGTATGATAAAGGATTCGATTTGCGCCACCCGCACCCACCAATAAGATAGACTTCCCTGCGAAATCAAAGCCACGTCGAATCACATCTTCAAGCCAGCCTTCACCATCCGTCGTCGTACCTACTATTTTTCCGTCCTTCTGGTAGAGGGTATTACAGCTCTGCGCCGCCTGACTCATTGGGCTTGTTTCATCACACAACATGAATGCCATCTGTTTGAACGGCGATGTGACATTCAAGCCGCGACCGCCGGCCGCGAAAAATTCGCGAACCGTTTCTGCAAACGTTTCTTCCGTCGCCTGTAAGCGCTCATAAATTAATGGCATATGACTCTGAGCGGCAAATTCCTGATGAATGAGTGGAGAGAGACTGTGAGCAATCGGATTTCCGATCACTGCACAGTAATTGTCATCTGGACCAACAGCCATTAGTTAAATTTCTCATTATCTGGTAAAAATCAAAACAATCACACCTCGGGCCACACCGTAAACCCCTGATTTAAAAGGGCTTCATCTTTGGCGCGATACTTGCTTAGCTATACTTAACAGCCCCACAGAGTACGCATTCAGGTGCGGTTAAGTTTGTGCGTGGCATTATTTTAAACCCTATTATTATTTACATAGAAACCAAAAGGAATAGTTACAATGAATATTAGTCGTCTTGCTATCACAGGTATATTGGCCGCAACATTATCCGGTTGTGTCATCATTGCTGGCGATCATGATGAATTTAAGCGCGAGCTCTCAAGTAGCGATTGGGAAGATATCGAACAGTTTAATCGCACAGGTATCGCAAATTTGACGCTAGGTGAGAATTATGTCGATGTAAAACAGCGCCTGGGTGAAGCCAGTTTCAGTGAAGCATTCAAGATGGGTGATGCGAGCTATCAAATACTCTACTATCGCACTCATCGCGTCCACGCTGATGGAGAAACCACCAAGGATGAGACGACGGCTGTTATCTTTAAAGATAACTCGCTGATCGGCTGGGGTGACGAAGCCCTGAGTCAGGTCAGATAAGTTTCATAAATTTACTATCGGCCAGCTAGCGGGCCACCCGAGAGGAGATTAGACATGCTTGAATTTATAATAGGCGTTGTTATCGGAGCTGCTTTCGCTGATTTCTGGAAAGAGATGTATCAGAAGACGGCGACTGCCTTGAAGGAATTCATGAACAAACCATCTGAGTGATAGATTCGCTGCTAGACATTGTTGGAGCTCCTGTCGTTTAGTGTTACTAAACTTCCTTGAGCTCCGCCTCGTCTAGCAACAAATCTCTCAACTCATACTTTTCTATAGTTAACTAGTACTAGGAGTTGAGAAGTGGCGCCTAGACAGAAAGTCAATCACTCGGCTATCCAGAGATTCAAGGACTTCCTGGAGCTCCGCCTCGTCTAGCAACAAATCTCTCAACTCGTACTATTTTATCGTTCAGTAATCTAGTCGTTTTAGAATCCCTCTGGTATTCACAGCACTGGCACAGTAGACTGGCGACATGATCGTATTCCAGTCTGCTGCACTTAGGCGCGGCGCAAAAATTCTCTTTCAAGACGCTAATCTGACACTCCACCAGGGCGAGAAGATTGGTGTCATTGGCCATAATGGCTGTGGAAAAACATCCCTATTCAAGTTACTTTCTGGTGAACTGGATACCGATGAAGGTAGCGTAGAAATTCCGACTGATCTACGCGTAGTAGCCACTCAACAGACCATACCGGAGCAGGACGCGACTATTTTACAATTTGTCATTGAAGGTGATGAAACCTTGACTCGATGGCAAAAAGCCTATGACTCAGCACTTCAGACGCAAGACGATATGGCGATCACCAAAGCCTCATCCGAATTAGATAAGTTGGAGGCCTGGCGTGCCGAACCACAAGCAAAACAACTCCTGACCGGGCTTGGTTTTTCTCCAAATGATTTTGATCGTCGCGTGAATACTTTTTCTGGTGGTTGGCAGATGCGCCTTGCACTAGCACGAGCACTGATGACACCTTCCGATATACTGCTACTCGATGAGCCAACGAATCATCTGGATATCGATGCTATTTTGTGGCTTGAAAACTGGCTAACTAATTATCAGGGCACATTGATCCTGATCTCCCACGACCGGATTTTCCTAGATAGCACCATCAGTCGAATTCTGCATTTTCAGGGTCACCAACTTAAAACCTATCAGGGAAATTATTCCGCCTTTGAACACCAGTTGGCCGAACAAATTCGCTTGCAGACCAGTCAACAACAGAAGATTGAAACACAACGTGCCCACCTGAATAAGTTCGTGGATCGATTCCGTTATAAAGCCTCCAAGGCAAAACAAGCCCAGAGTCGACTTAAACAACTCGAGAAACTTGAAGATGTCGCTATCACACAGATCGGTAGTCCCTATCAGTTTAACTTCATCTCAGCGAAACAAACACCCAATCCAATTGGTCGAATGGAAGAGGTTAGTATTGGTTATGATGTCGCCCTAGTCGACCGCATTAACTGGATTATTCAGGCGGGCGACCGCATCGGTATCGTCGGGGTAAACGGAGCGGGTAAGACTACCCTGCTAAAAACATTATTGGGAGAAATTTCTCCCTTCGGTGGTGAGAATTGGCTGAGTGATAAAGCACGCATTGGCTACTTTGATCAGCACCAACTGAATCAACTGCAACCGGAAGATACCGTGATGCAGATTGCCCAACGCGCATTTCCTGATGAGCGCGAACAGGTACTACTGGATTATCTAGGTCGCTTTGGTTTTAATGGCGATCTAATCAAGAGTCAGAGTCAGTATTTATCGGGTGGAGAAAAGTCAAGATTGGTACTGGCGTTGATCATGCGCCGTGAATTAAATCTTCTGATACTTGACGAGCCTACGAATCACCTCGACCTGGCGACTCGCAATGCCCTTACCCTCGCCTTGCAGTCCTTCACTGGAGCATTATTATTAGTTTCTCATGATCGGCATCTGCTGGAGACTAGCTGTGAGTCATACCTGTTGATCAATCAAGGTAAGCTGTCACCGTTTGATGGCACAATGCAGGACTATTCGCAGATCGTTCTAAGCCAAAAGCAGGCTGTGACAGAAGCAAAGACTGCGACTGGTTCTAAAAAACTTCAGCGACAAAAAGCTGCACAGCAGAGGCAGCAACTGGCTCCTCTGCGGAAAGAAATACAACAACTAGAGAAGAAATTACTAGCAGCTCAGGAACAGAATGCTGCGATTGAAAAGCAACTAGCCGATACGAATATTTATGCCGATGAGAATAAAGATTTATTGCAACAACTGCTCAAAGAACAGGGCGAATTGCAGAAATCTCAAGAGGATCTGGAGTGGCAATACTTTGCTGTGCTGGAACAACTTGAACAGGCTGAGGCGGCTCTACTCTAAGGCTCTATACATTGGCCTCTTAAGAACGTGGATATTGCGCTGGCCAGGAGTCTTTAAATTGTTGATAAGCCTGGTCCTGCATACCCAGCGCATCCATGGCTAAGGCTAAAAGCTTTCTCCCTTCATCGCTTGGCTTAAGTTTTAAAGCCTGCTCAAGATAGTTTTTGGCCTGCCCCCAAATTTGACATTTTAATGCTAACTTGCCGGCCGCCATTGACCAGTCATAACTATGGTTAAACTTATCGCCTAGCTTTTCGATAAAATTAAGCTGCTGTGTAAGATCAGGCATGTCCAGCGAGCCAAATAAGTGCAGAAATTGACCGGCATTATCTTTTTTGATCCGTTGCATTAATCCTTTGACGGCCTCTAGACTGGCATTGTTGTTAATCAGTAGATCAAAGTATAGGTACTGCACAGCATCCAGCTGACGTATCTTCTTAGGCATCATATTCCAAACCGTCTGAATACCCTCTACGCCATGGGTACTTGCCTGATGCGTCAAGTAGCCCTGCCATATCTGAATTACCATCTGATTATAATCTTGTTCAGGCATCGCTTTAGACTTCTGAAGGTCCGGAAGCAAATCAATGACACGCTGCCATTCACCAATTTTTTGATACAGCTTACTCAGTAATAAAATCACCGGGCCGTGCTTTGGGGCTAGCCGTTGTAAGTGCGTGAGTGTCGCAAGCGCTTCCTCGATCTGATTATGGCGATATTGCAGTTGAGCCTGAGTCAGCCCCACGGCGACTTCAGCTGACGGTTCAGCTATATGTGCCAGTCGCAAGTATTGATCGCGGCGTTCATGGGCATTTTGTGCTTCTGCGGCCTGTGCCGCTGCCAAATAATTTATCAGAGCAGTATCGGTATTACTCGCAGCGTCACTCAAAAGTTTTTCAGCATGCGCCCAATGCCCCTCTGCCAGAGCGATCATTCCACGGATAGTCTTTTGACGTGCTTTTGTAAATCGCCTGGTCCCTGACCAGCGCTGCAATCGACCGGCAGAACCCAGTAATTTGATAATTAGATGATAAAGAAAAACCAGCAATAACGTTGCCGATAACAGTATGACCAACCCGACCCAAAGTCTGAACTGTACACTCGACTCTTCAAATACGATCAAAACAGAGCCTGGCAAACTCTGAATCATCGGGCCCAAAATGAATCCAAGGATCAGAGTCAAGAGGATGAGTAGCAACCACCTCATGGGGATTCAGTCCCCTCGACAGATTCGCCGTCTGATTGTGGAGGTTGTCGCTCCTGCTGTGGTTGGTTATCAGTAGTCGGCATATTACGTTGCAGGATAAAAGCCGACAAAGCAGGAAGGCTTGCGAGACCTTCGAAGGCATCATAGCCAACTTGTAATTGCAGTAATTCTTCGACCTCCAGCTGTAGGATCTGTACCGCAGGATCCTCACTATCGAAGTAATTATTCAGGCGACTCTTAAGCTGCAGCAGGTTCGCCTGAAAAAGGGCGTCATCATGATGTAGCACTGCATACTGTATGGTCTGGAGCATCATCATCATAGTAAAACGCAATTGCTGCTCGTCAGATTCCGAAATGACAGGCGAGTAACCCTTGCCATGATTCCTGACGGTGAAAATTTGATCGCCCAGTCTGCTCATACTGACAAGCAGATGTTCATACCAGGTCAGCGGCTCGGTCTCGACGGCTGCCTCTGTTGGCAGATCCTCCTCGACAATCTGGATCATAGGCAGATCGACGAGCCTCGTTTGCAGAGCCGACACTCGAATGGCCAGTCCTGTCGTATCTAATTTGGGTCGGGCATTGAGTCCTTGTCTATCTTCACTGACCTTCTTCCTCACGGCAAAAAGATTTGGATCATCGACCTGACCTAACAAATCATCGACCTGATTAAGCAGGTAAATGGCTGTATCTGTATCCGTCATGAACATCATCCGGTTATTCGCTATCTTCAGCAGATAATACGCCTGATCCACAAGCCAGTTGTTTTCGTTCTGACCACTCATTGCCGTGAACTTCTCGTTCATCGCCACCATTTGATCCGTCAACCCCTGAACATCATTTGCGAATCGTTCCTGGCTGGATTGTAGGCGTTGTAGTAACTCTGTCTGTTGCGCCTGAGCCTGTTGTTGAACGCGATTGATTGCGGTTTGATATTGGCTGCTGTCTCGTTGAAAGTCGCTAATCTGTCCGGTAAGAGTCTGGTGCTGGTGATAGCCAAAATAGGCCACGGCTGTTGCAACAATTAGCGCCAAAATACTGATAATGATAGCCCCAATCGAGCCAGTCTTAGTTGCCGCTGCGCCAGTCATCTCTCCTGATGTAGTCTCGATCTGTTGCGGCTGTTCAGGCTTTAGTTTATCTGCCTTGCTTTCAGAAGGATTAGTCTTAGAGGGCTTATTGGGTTCACTTGCGGTTGGTTCGATTTCGTCAGTCATGGGTGTTCAGGTAATCTTCCATCGCGGTTATAAAAAAATGATTGGCAGCACCACCAACCGTTGTTACATCAGTATACCCCAGACTATTTGCAACCTCAGCAATTCGTTCACTCGCAGCGAGAATAAAATCAGGAATTGGCAGTGTTCTATCCTGGCGTTGACTGTCATAGGCTGATAATGTTTCTACACTCGCTGAGGTGATCCCTTTTGTGAATTCACCCTCGAGATACCAGTCCACCACCTCTTGCTCGATTGCTAGCGGTTCACGCACATAAACATCCAGACTTTGATATTCTGCGCCCCTATCTTTCAGGGTATCCTGCAATAAGGACCGTCCGCCCTGGCCCTTAACAACCAATATGCGCTTATTCTGCACCTGCTGTAACTCAGGCATTGCCAGCATACCCTCAGAATTAAACCTGTCTGGTACCCGCACCTTGTCAATACCGACTTCCCGCAACTGTGAGGCCGTGCCGGCTCCCACGGCGATGATGGGATTTTCGAATTGGCGTAAATCAGCATGTAACAATGTACTATGGATTACCGCTGTCGGACTGATGAATATAATCAGGTCATACGCTAACTTTGGCGGTTCGAAGGGTAGGGTATTAATCGTAAGGGATGGCGCATGCTTGACCAGGATATCCATATTAGCCAGGGACTCAGCAAGTTCCTCACCGACATCACCCGGTCGTAATACCAGTAATTTAACACGAGCCATCAGGCGGCACGCCTAGGCATTGATTTCTGCCATGTCGAGCAACCTCTGGGCTCCTGCGGCAAGCAGGCTCTCCGCCAACTCTATGCCTAGCTGTTCCGGATTATCAACTAGCCCCTGAGTCTGTTGACGCAAAATCTCTGAACCATCAATTGCTCCGACCAATCCATCCAGCGATAACGACTGTCCGGAGAGCGTAGCATGCGCACCGATCGGCACCTGACAACCTCCCATCAGCCGTCTATTCATTGCCCGCTCAGCGGCAACCCTGATGGTTGTCGCCCTGTCCTGCAATGGCACAAGAAGCTCGTGAATGTCATTATCGTCTGTGCGACATTCGATGCCAACCGCACCCTGGCCAGCCGCCGGCAAAATTTCCTTCGCTTCGATATATGACGCGATACGATCTGGCATGTTCAGGCGTTTTAGTCCAGCCGCGGCCAGGATAATGGCATCGTAGGTACCATCATCCAACTTGCCTAAACGGGTACCAACATTGCCTCGCAAATCACGTATTTCCAGATCGCTACGGGCCGCCTTAATCTGACATTGTCGACGCAAACTGGATGTGCCTACAATTGCACCAGCCGGTAGTTCTGAGATGGATTGATATTGATTGCTCACGAACGCATCACGTGGATCCTCTCTGGCCACAATCGAGTGTAGTAGGAGGCCATTCGGAAAATCCATTGGCACATCCTTCATGGAATGAACTGCGATATCAGCTTTACCTTCCAGCATAGCTATTTCGAGTTCCTTGACAAACAGAGCCTTTCCTCCCACTTTGGCAAGTGGTGTATCCAGAATCTTATCACCACGCGTCGACATCTCTAGTAACTCAACTTCTAAACCGGGATGTTGCGTCTGTAATAATTGCTGTACATGATATGCCTGCCAGAGGGCGAGTGGGCTTTTTCGAGTGGCGATTACGAGCGGTCTATCCATTGTTGTTATCTGGCTATTTGATGGAGTATTTATAATAGTTTAAATCAGATTAAATACCTATGTCTGACTTATCTCTTTTAACGTTTTCCTGACTTCGGCCAGGTGTCGACGACTCACCTCAAGTTGATCATCAAGATCCTTAAAGCATATCAATGTCTGGCCCTCGGAAGTTTTTTCTAACGCAGAAACCTTATTCAAGGCGACAAGTGCATTGCGATGGATACGAATAAAACGTTCTCCCAACTCTGCTTCGAGTTGTTTGAGTGTATCCTCAATTAACAGTTCACCACCTGGATGTCGCGCCATGACATATTTCTGTTCAGCGCGAAAAAAGTATACTTCGCGCAAAGAAACCATCTGTAAATTCCCTGCCACCTGAGCACTAATGAACTGCCTGGTTCTTCCGGGTAATTCATCGACCTGCTGTCGACTGAGTTGATTGGCCGTCTCAAGCGACTTGAACAGGCGATCTTTCTGTACTGGCTTGAGCAGATAACCGATGGCATTCAGGTCATAGGCGTCTAACGCATGATCATCGTACGCGGTGGTAAAGATAATAACGGGCGGCTCTTCCAGTCGCACTAGATGAGCGGCCGCTTCGAGTCCGTCCATGCCAGGCATCCTGATATCCATTAATACTACCTGAGAGCCATGTTTCTGCTGTTGCTCTATTGCCTGTAGGCCATTATTTGCCTCGACGATATCGGTAATCTGATCATGCTGTTGCAGCATGGCAACCAGTCTGGTCCTGGCGAGCGGCTCATCATCGACCACGAGTACCTTCATGCGGCACCTGAATCCTGTTGTGACAGCGGTATGTAAATAGTGACCAGATAGAGGCCATCCATCTCGTCGCGAGTGAAGACAAAATGATCGCCATAGAGTAATACTAGCCGCTCGTGTATGTTGTTGACTGCGACCTTATGTCCGGTAAAGTTGTTGGCCAATTCGGCATCATAAGGGTTTGTAATTTTGATGGTAACGCCCTCATCCGATGCGCTGATATCGATGGTTATCGTCCCACCATCTACCAGTGGCTGAATACCATGATATACGGCGTTTTCTACCAGTGGCTGTAGCAACAAAGATGGCACTTTGAAGAATTCAATATCGCCTTGCACATCCCAGACCACGGAAAGTCTATCTCCCAGTCGAAGCGACTCGATGTGAATGTAGTGTTTACAAATTTTGATTTCATCTTGTAAAGACACCATTTCACGGTGCTCTTTCAAACTGGCACGAAACAAGGTCGACAGATCATTGACGACTTCCTCTGCCTGTTGTGGTTTTATCGCAATCAGGCTCGATAGAATGTTCATGCTATTAAACAGGAAATGTGGTTTGATTCGTGCTTGCAATGCCTGCAACTTAGCTTCCGTCTCAGCCTGAAGTCGTAGTCGATACTGAGCCTGTAAATAAAATAAGCGCAACCAAAATGCCGCCAGAATCGCTGCCACCAGCATACTAGCCCAGACGTTATTCCAGTTGATCATTTCATTACTGTACTGAATTGAAAACCCCAGGAGTTGGGCAAGAATCGCGGCGCTGAACGTAACTAGCAGAATTACTGCATAACTGATGAGAGCAGCGCTGACATCACTCAGGTTACGCAGTCGTTTACGCAACAAACAGAGGCAGCCCGCACTAATCAGGGCTACCCACTGAATAAAAAGGGAATAATTAGCCAAGATAAGCCAGAAATTATCACTATCAAATCGTGCCAGTGACAACAAAATGGCTAGTAACTCAGCCACCAGGATTACCAGAAAGACCGACTGGGTCTGACAAAAATCTGGCAGAAAAAATCGCTTGCTTTGCTTATCTGTGTCGTAACTCAAGGTTTCGGGTGCCCGCTCTCTCGATCATTCTTCTACATCTTAGTCAAAAGCGTGGGGTAGTTGCTACTGTTTTTGTAGTCCAGCTTCACTATAATAGGATGAGTCGGAGTACAGGAACCTTTTTTGTGGCAGACAATAAAGCAGAATTTGAAGGCATAGATCGCAAACAGCTTGCTGTCTTACGTAAACGCTTTTTACGCCTTAATCGCCAACGTCTGCATCGTATGCGTTCAGCAATGCATGAGCATCAGCGTGATTTCGCAGACATTGTTTCCTTATCGCTGCACCAAAACCACCCTATCCTGCCGGGTTATGTGAACATGGAAGTGCCATCAGGCATCTCTGACTACACTCCGAGCAAAGTCGCCATCAATGCCGCCAAACGTCATGCCAAAAGTTTTGTACTAAAAAAGCGGGCCCACCTCCGGCGCGAGATTCTGTCCGTATTCATCATGGGATCATCAGGGACTATTGCCCATTCTGGCGAGAGTGACTATGACATCTGGGTCTGTCATCGCAAGACCCTGGATGCCGATGACATCGACCTATTAAAACAAAAATTAGTTCTGTTGAGCCGGTGGGCCAAAACCATAGGGCTGGACGCACATTTTTTCTTGATGGACGAAGACTACTTTAGAGAAAATCATTCGGCACCGATGGATAAGGAAGCTGCCGGCTCCAGTCAGCATTATTTGCTACTCGATGAGTTTTATCGAACCGCGATCATACTGGCCGGTCGGGCGCCGCTCTGGTGGATGATTCCGACGGAATATAACGAAACCTATACCGACTATGCTGACAACCTGTTGCGTAAACGCTATTTGCGGGCGACCGACTGGATTGATTTTGGCCCCGTGCCTCACATACCCGTTGACGAATTCTTCGGCGCTGCACTCTGGCAAGTATATAAAGGCATAGACGCGCCGTACAAGGCGGTAATCAAGATCGTATTGATGGAAGTCTACGCTAGCATGTACCCCGAAATCGTTCCGCTGAGTTCTGACTTCAAACAACAGGTCTATTTGGAAGATGTCAGTCCAAATCAAATAGACCCCTACCTGATGATGTACCGTAAGGTCGAAGCGTATCTATTGCGGCAGAAAGAGTTCGAACGCCTGGATCTAATTCGTAGATGCTTTTATATCAAGGTCAAAATCAAGGTCGGCCAGGCGGTTACTCATAGCTCTGTTAGCTGGCGCAGGAAGCTGATGACCGAGCTATGCAAACAATGGGGTTGGGAACAGGACCATCTGCTACAACTCGACAGTCGTAATCAGTGGAAAGTCAGTCGCGCACAGAAGGAGCGGCGCGATCTAGTCAACGAACTCACCAACAGTTACAAGTTCCTCTCTAACTTTGCTCGCAGCCAGTCCGAGCTGAGCCGAATCACCGAACACGACATTAATCTGCTCGGCAGGAAGCTGTATGCCGCTTTCGAACGCAGGGCCGGGAAGATAGAATTCATCAACCCAAACATTGCCCCCGATTTGCGAGAAGAGTTGCTGACATTTCATCATCATGTCTCTTCCTCGGGATATAATAGTTGGTTGCTGTATAAGGAACATGTCAAAGCTGAAGAGGCGCTTTACCATACCGCCGTCAAACGCACCACCAATCTGGTCGAGTTGGTAATGTGGGCTTATGTGAACGGCCTGATGGATAGGCAAACACAAATATTCCTCAATGGAGAGGATAGCGGCATTTCTCAGAATGAGCTCAAGCAGTTCTGCCGCAATCTGGTGATGCATTTTCCAAAAGGCACCCTCAAGCCGGTGGATCGTGCCTACGAGCAGAAAGCCAATTATCTGTATTGTATGGTATTGATTAATCTTGGCGAGGATCCAATGGCTGAGCTGACTCGTCGTGGCCTACAACTATTGAGTAACAAAACGGATGCACTTGACTACGGCACTCAGCATATTAATCTGGCGATTCAATTCGACATCATCACCCTCAATAGTTGGGGTGAAGTTATCATCAGTAATTTCAGGCACAACAATGCTCTGACCGACACCTTAATGGCTTGGCACGATAGCTTGCCTGAGCGAGCCATGGATAGGCCAAAACTATTTATCAAGAGTTATGGCGTCACCCGGCCAGAATCGATTGGTCGCCGAGTCGAAGAATTGTGGAACAATTTCACGACCAGCTGGTATGAAAAACATATCAACGGCGATTTTCGATACGTGTATAAGGTTGCTGAACGATTTTGTTTGTTGGCCATTCATGACTATCAAGCAACTGCGCACTATTTAAATGACGAGGAAGAACTATTTGCAGAGCTGGGTGAAGAGCAGCCTCGATTTAATCATGTAGATTTCGACCCGTACTGCCTGCCAAAATCACCGTTACCATTAATCTACAGCCGCAGTACCAGTGATGAAATTGCCCTTTTCTATCACGTCAATCAGGATCAGGCAGAAGTTTGGGTTCTGGATGAGAAGGGCCTTCTGTTTCACCAGAAAAATCAGTATTTTTATGATCATGAATCCATGTTGAGTCACTATCAGCGCTTCTTTCAATCCATCCTGCTACGACGCCAGGCGCTTCAGGCTGACCAACCACAACAGTACAGCATTCGGTTTTATCAATTACAGCAACATAAACGGAAATCTGATTGGACGATTAAAACCGAGCGCAGGCTGGATGAGTCTCAGTTAAGTTATTATCTCAACATTCAAGTCATCGCTAGCGAGGGGCCAAATGCCGAGCCGATGTACACTTTCTTTTGTGACAATGAAGAGATATCACCTTTGGAATATGGCGATAAGGTATTATCAGCCGTCGCCAAGTTAATTCTGCGCCACCGTAGCAGTAAAGAACGCTACCCGTCATACATAACGGATCTTGATATTTCTGCCTTAACCAGTGAGTCGCAGGGTACTGCGAATCACCTGGCTTTCAAAATGAAGCTAGAAGAGCAATTGTTTCAGGAAATTAACGCCAACTAATTCTGCGCTATGTCTAGGTTGACAGTGCTGCCAAGCTGTTGCGAGCATAGTTCGCTTAACAGGATGTTCAATGTCTTGTTCTCAGAGGCTAGACGCCAACTCTCATCCAGCCAATCCAAATGAAATCCACCCGAACGAGCAGCGATCCATAGCTGTTGCGTGGCCGATTGTCGATTGATGATTATCTTCGTGTCATTGGGGAACGTCAGCGTGAGGATGCCTGCAATTGTGTCATAATCAATATCTTCGCCACAGTCATCGATGGCTTCCTCGATAGCCAGCAAGGTGTCGTCAATATTCTCATCAAAACTGCTCATCTATAGCACCCTCCGAATGAATGAACTAAATCGCCTAAGCTTCTTTATGTGTGAAATTTAACTGTTATACTGTCGGCATACAGATATAGAGCCTTATATCATGACAAAATTAAAACTGCTATCAATCCTGTTATTGATAATTTTATCTGGCTGCGGACAAAAAGGCCCCTTGCTGGTTGCACCGGAAACCGATACAAGTGAAGAGACTGAAGCAAACCCATGAATTTGGAGTTTGTGAAAATGCATGGATTAGGCAATGACTTCATGGTGGTTGATTGCATTAAGCAGCCATTCGATTTTCATCGAGATGTTGTACAGCGGCTAGCAAGTCGCCACAAGGGTATTGGCTTCGATCAGTTGCTAATTGTTGAACCACCCATGAATCCAGACACTGACTTCCACTTTCGGATTTATAATTCTGATGGTTCGGAAGCCGGACAATGTGGTAACGGCATGCGCTGTCTGGCAAAGTTTGTTCGCGAGGCCGGCCTAACCTGGAAGAATCGAATCACTGCGACCACCATTAGCGGTAGAGTAAAGCTTTCGCTAGAAAAGAGTGGCCTGGTGTCCGTGAATATGGGTGTGCCAAAGTTTGCGCCCAAAGATATTCCGCTTAATCGTGACATGCAACAGGATATTTACCAATTGCAAACCACATCCGGCAACTACGAACTGGTGAGCCTGTCGATGGGAAATCCGCATGCTCTGATGTTTGTGGATGACCTGGAAAATCTGGCGATTGATGATATTGGACCTGAAATTGGCCAACATCCAGACTTCCCGGAACAAGTGAATGTGAGCTTCATTAAGGTGATTGACGAGGGTCGTATTAGTATCCGGGTCTATGAGCGAGGCGGTGGCGAAACGCTCGCCTGTGGATCGGGCGCCTGTGCCGCCATGGTCGCCTCTCATAAGCAGGGTTATTGCAAGAACAATATTCGCGTCGACCTCCCTGGGGGTCACTTATTTATTCGCTGGAACAATAACAAATCGGTGCAAATGACCGGACCAGCAACCACCGTCTATAAAGGAAAGATTCGCGTATGACAGAACCTGAATTGAAAGCGGTTGACGAGGAACAGATCGTCATCGATTATTTGAGCAAACATCCTGAATGGCTCGCGCAGCAAGCTGATTTATTGAAGTCTCTGGATCTTCACGGCAAAGGCGATCAAGTGATATCCCTGGCAGATCGCCAAATACAGCAATTACGTGAAGAAAATAAACTGCTAAAAAAAGACTTACGCGATTTTGTAGCGAACGCCCGTAGCAATGAAGAGCTGCTACATAAGATATTCAAACTCTGTATCGCATTACTCTATGATCCCGATGCACATAGTTTGCATGAACACCTGCAACAGGCCTGCGCCGAATTATTCGATATTCATCATTTACGACTGTTCTTCTTCAACGCTGACTTCCCAGAGCAATTCCTGGTTTCCAGGGACGATGCAAAGCAAGCACTCGGTGATTATCTGACACAGGATAAGATTGTCACTGGCCGCTTACGACAAGCTG
Source organism: Enterobacterales bacterium (assembly GCA_965250035.1). Classification (GTDB taxonomy): domain Bacteria; phylum Pseudomonadota; class Gammaproteobacteria; order Enterobacterales; genus CAXRAF01. The sequence continues at coordinate 2,702,400 of OZ252282.1, forward strand.
AACGTGAGTTTCTATTCAATGAGTCCGCTGAAGTTGCGTCGATTGCATTAATCCCATTTAAATCTAACGACAACAGTGGATTGTTAGCTTTGGGTAGTGATGATGAACAACATTTTGCACCCGAGAATGGTGATTTATTCCTGTCATTATTCTCCCGGACTCTAAGCCTTTGGTTAACTCAAAACAAACCGATTGATGAGTAACGGCGAACTACAGATTGATTGTTACCTAAATTATCTTAAGGCAGAGAAAAACTACTCTGAAAACACCCTTTCATCCTATAGCCGTCAATTGCTAAAGGCCTATGCCCAGTGTCCTTTAGCCGAAACCGGTTGGCAAAATGTTGACATCCACGCCTTCCGCCAACTGGTCTCATCCTGGCACCGCGATGGCCTGGCTATCGCATCGATTCATCAACGTCTGTGTGCCCTGCGTAGCCTGTATCGTTATCTAATCAGAGAAGATATTACGCGAACTAATCCACTAGAAAGCCTTACCTCGCCCAAAGCTCCCAGGCGTTTACCAAAAGATATCGCTATCGACGATATTTTTAGGCTCCTAGACGGCATCCCTACGGATGAACCGCTAGCAATCAGAGACCGTGCCATGATGGAGTTATTTTACAGCAGTGGACTACGTTTATCCGAGCTAGTCAATTTGAATATTGATGATCTTAGCTTGAACGATGCTGAGATACAGGTGACAGGAAAAGGCAATAAACAACGCCAACTGCCTGTAGGACGAAAGGCAACCCAGGCCATCTCAAAATGGCTCGCTATTAGGGACAGTCTGGCGAAAGATGACGAAGCCGCACTATTTGTTAGTAATCGGGGAAAGCGACTCAGTCATCGAAGTATTCAGACTAGACTAAGCCATTGGGGTAAAGTACTGGGCATTCCTGCCCGATTGCATCCACACCGTTTGCGCCACTCTTTTGCCACACATATGTTAGAAGGCAGCGGCGACTTGCGTGCCGTACAGGAACTCTTAGGTCATGCAAACCTGTCAACGACTCAGGTCTATACCCATCTCGATTTTCAGCATTTGGCGAGTGTTTATGATCAGAGTCATCCCCGATCACGTAAAAAGAGTTAATGCCAAACACATCCTATATTATCAGTTTCGATCTCGATGACACCCTGTATGACAACAGGCCGGTGATAGTGCGAGCCTTTCGAGAACTTTATGCTCATTTGGTTGATAGCTATCGCGGTTTCGACGCGATCTTTGATCGTCATCGCTTCGTACAGCTAGCCCATGAAATACGCAAAACGAATCCTGAGGTTTTTGACTTTAGTAAGCTACGAAAGATGCACATAGAAAGTGCTCTGAATGAAGCATCGATCAGTGACGGCGATATAGATGCGGCCTACCGGGTATTTCTGGAAGCTCGACAAAAGGTCGAACTGTTTGCCGAAACCCTGCCTACACTGAGATCACTAAAACAGGAATATCAACTGATCAGTATCTCAAATGGTAACGCGGCACCAGAACGAATCGGACTCGGGAGCTTTTTCAGCGCCAGTTTCAATCCCACGAACTGCGGCTATGCCAAACCCGATCCGAATATGTACCTCGAAGTATGTCATCGACTAAACATCACGCCGAACCAAATCATTCACATCGGCGATTGTATTGACAATGATTATCACGCAGCGATAGCCGCGGGTTGTCAGGCGATATGGTTTAAGAACACGAATCGTGTTTCTGATGTAGAGCCACAAATCAATAATCTTACCGAACTAACAACTAAAATACGCGGCATGATCTAGAGCCTACTAGATAAATCCTCTTGCTAGTCGCTCATGGATCTTATCGAATGCGCGAAAAGATAACGCCTGAGTCACCATAGACTCATTGATGGATTTACTCTCATGCCAATCACTGATCGTGAGCGCCAATCTTAAGAGTTTTTGTTGGCCACGCATGGATAAATTGAATTGATCGATCGCTGCCAGAAAAATATCATTCGCTTTGCCTTTAAGTGGCTTGATAGATTGAATGTCTGCAGCGGCCATATTGCTGTTTAAACAGCCCTGACGCGCCATCTGTCGCCGTCTGATGATACTAATTTTATCTCTAACTTGTTCTGACGTCTCAGCTGCCTTACTCACTGGCTCAAGAATACTTTGCTCTATTTCATTTACCATCACCTGGATATCTATGCGATCCATCAGCGGACCAGAGAGTTTTTCGAGATACGATTTCATCTTGGCTTCAGAACAACGGCACGTCGTTTTTTTGCTCGTCATGTAACCACATGCACAGGGATTCATCGCAGCTATGAGCTGGAAATGTGCCGGGAATGTCACCTTCCAGTTCGATCGAGAGACCGTCAATTGTTGATCTTCGAGTGGTTGTCGAAGACACTCAAGAACGGCCTTTCCAAAGTGTGGTAGTTCATCGAGAAACAATATGCCGTTATGTGCCAGAGAAATTTCACCTGGCGTGGGTATCTTACCACCACCAACCATCGCAACCTGAGAACAGTTATGGTGTGGACGACGGATTCGCACCTGATGCCAATTAATGGCGCTAATTCCATGTCGACTGACTGACTCTAGTGCCGCTACAGCAAATGCCTGCTCTTTCGTTAGTTGCGGCAACAGGGCGGGCAGACAATTGGCGAGCATCGTCTTGCCAGATCCTGGGGTACCAACCATGATTAGATTATGACCGCCAGCCGCCGCGAGTGACAATGCGAATTTCGCATGCTCATTACCCTGAACTTGGCTAAGACAAATGCATTGCGTCGATTCATGTCGAGGTCGTTTGGGCACTTGATATTTAAAGTCTCCTGTTAGTGACTGATCGACGATCTCCCTGAGTGATTCAGCCGTTAAGATCTTTTCACATCCTGACAGACTGGCCTCTTGGGTATTCTCTTTAGCAAGCCAAATGGAATGATCAGCCTGCTTGGCCTGATGTGCCGAGACAAGCACACCATTGACTGGTTTCAATTCACCATTGAGTCCCAACTCGGCCAGAAACTCATGCTGTGAGAGCTGATCACCAACGACTTGTTCTGACGCGATCAGGATTCCCATCGCTATTGCTAGATCAAATCGTCCACCAGTCTTCGGTAGATCTGCAGGCGCTAGATTAATCGTAATTCGACGAGCTGGAAATTCGAAACCGCTATTGAGAATCGCCGATCGAACACGCTCACGGCTCTCCTTTACTTCGGCATTAGCAAGGCCGACGATGTTTAGAGCGGGTAAGCCATTCGATAAATGAATTTCAACGGCAACCTCTGGCGCCTCAATCCCGAAACTAGCCCGGCTTATAATGCGACAATACGACACATGCCAACGATCCCTGTTGGTTCAACATGCCTATAACAATAGCCTGGGTTGTGCAGCTAACAAAGAGTCGTTAGCTGAAATAAAGATAAGTTAACAACTATTCTTTAGCTGACGATTGTGATGTGTTTTGACGTTCGAGGTTCGCCAGCTGTTCTTGTAATTCGTCCAGTTGAGCCCGGGTTTTCTGCAATACTTTCACTTGTATATCAAACTCTTCCCGACTGACAAGATCCAGCTTCTGGAAGGCTGCTTCTAGCACGGCTTTAAATTGCTTCTTTATTTCCTGTTCGAAGGACTCAAACTCTGGCGGCAATGTAGCACCCAGCTGGCGTACCAGGTCATCAAGTTTTTGTGGATCGATCATTATCACCTCCAAATTCTGGATGCATTATGCCAAATCATCTGGACAATTGATATTCGTAGCAATGGATTATCGCTTGCAATACGGCCACTAAACTTTATTATCATCCTATCTAGTAAACGCTTACACCTTAGATATGTTTCGATTCCTGCCAGGCCCCTTGAAAGGCATATTGATGTCATTGTTTTATGGCATAAATACGATATTCTGGACCATTCCACTCCTGGTCGTGGCCTTGCTGAAGTTAATAGTACCCTGGCAACCGTTTCGCAACCTTTGTTCAAACATCTTACTGTTCTTTGCAAATGCCTGGATCGTCTGTAATGGTTTTGCTATCCGGCAAGTATCACGAATCCAGATAAATGTGATCGGCGAGGCACCGATGTCATTGAATGACTGGTATTTGGTGATTGCAAATCATCAATCCTGGGTCGACATTCTTGCCATGCAGGAAATCTTTCGCGGTAAGATACCGTTCCTTAAATTCTTCCTTAAGCAGGAATTAATCCGCATTCCTTTTCTTGGACTCGCATGGTGGGCGCTAGACTTTCCGTTCATGAAGCGCTACAGCAAGTCAACGATAAAGAAAAAACCACACCTGAAAGGCAAGGACATTGAAGCGACCAGGAAGGCCTGCGAGAAATTTAAGCTACAACCGATCAGTGTGGTTAATTTTGTGGAAGGCACACGCTTCAGCCAAGAAAAACATCAACGTCAGGGCACACAATTTAAACACCTACTCAGGCCGCGCTCGGGTGGCATCGGATATGTTATGACCATGCTGGGCAATCAGATCCACTATATCCTGGACTTGACCGTCCACTATCCAAGCGGCCTGTACACCTATTGGGACTATGTCACTGGTCGACTCGAGCAGGTAGATATCCACATTAAGACCACCGAAGTAACAGATGACTTACGCGGAGATTATATCAACGACGCCAAATTCCGGGCCGAATTCCAGACCTGGCTGACCAGTGAATGGCTGGAAAAAGATCAGTTACTTGAGGATCTCAAGAACCCCAACTAGTCCTGTTTTATCGATTGCATATCGATGACAAAACGATATTTCACATCCGATTTCATCACCCGCTCATAGGCCGCGTTGATTTCCTGTATATCGATCAGCTCAACATCTGACACCACATTATGCTCGGCACAGAAGTCCAGCATCTCTTGTGTTTCCTTCATGCCGCCGATTAATGAACCAGCGACGATCTTTCTACCAAAGTCCAACCCGAAACTATTCACTTCTGTCGGAGTGGCTCCAACTACCACCAGCGCCTTGCCAAACTTAAGTAAGGGAACATAGGGATCGAGGCTATGGGCTACCGGAACGGTATCCAACAGGAAATCAAACGAATTAGCGTGGGCGGCCATCTGATCCTCATCGGTAGAGACTAAAACAGCAGAGGCACCGAGTCGTTTGGCATCCTCACCCTTTTCAGGTGAAGTCGTTATCATGACCACTTCGGCACCCATGGCGGCTGCCAACTTTACTCCCATATGACCCAGGCCACCAAGGCCAATGACACCGACCTTATCACCCGCCTTCACATTCCACTGACGCAGTGGCGAATAGGTAGTGATGCCGGCACATAACAGTGGCGCGACGGCCTTCGTATCAAGAGATTCGGACACCTTCAACACATAGTCCTTGTCGACCACTATCTGGGTCGAATAACCACCCTGCGTAATAGCATCGGCGCCATGTGGATCGGGGCTACCGTAAGTCATCAACATACCCTGTTCGCAATGTTGCTCGAGGTGGTTCTTACAGGGGTCACACTCACGACAGGAATCGACCAGACAGCCAACACCAACAAGCTGTCCAATTTCGAACCCCTGTACCCCGGAACCAAATGCCTTCACTCGCCCGATAATCTCATGACCCGGAACCAGAGGGTAGGTCGCCATGCCCCAGTCATCGTGGACCATATGGATGTCGCTATGACAGACACCGCAATAGTGTATATCTATCTGAATATCATTTGACCCGACATCCCTGCGATTAAACTCATAGGGCTTCAGATCATCGCAATTATTATAGGCGGCGTAAGAATTAGTGTTACTCATGATTGTCTCCCTTAGAGATATCTATCGCAGCTGATTGATAAGATAAGTATATATCAGCGCATTGAGATAGGCGGACTGCTTCTGGTTTGCTGCGCCACCATGGCCTCCCTCAATATTCTCGTAATAAAGCACATCGTGACCCAGTGCCTTCATCTTCGCTACCATCTTTCTGGCATGACCTGGATGCACCCTATCGTCACGAGTAGAGGTAGTGAAGAATGCTCTCGGATACTCACGTTCCTTGGTCAGATTGTGATACGGCGAATAGGATGCCAGATACTGTCGTTCATCAGGATTTTCCGGACTACCATACTCCCCTGCCCAACTCGCACCGGCCAGTAGCAGATGAAAACGAAGCATGTCGAGTAACGGTACCTGACTAACAACGGCGTTGTATAACTCCGGACGACGAGTCATTAACGCACCAGTCAAAAGGCCACCGTTGCTGCCTCCACTGATCCCCAGATGCTCGGGCGCAGTGATCTTTTTAGCGATCAGATCTTCTGCGATTGCCTCGAAATCCTCAAACGCCTTATGTCGATTGGTTTTCAGAGCTGCTCGATGCCATGCTGGTCCATATTCACCTCCTCCGCGAATATTGGCGAGTACATACACCCCCCCTAACTCCAGCCAACCCATACCAACCGTTGCACTATAAAAAGGGCGTTGAGACACCTCAAAACCTCCATAGGCATAGATTAGGGTTGGATTGCTTGCGTCAAGTTCGAGGTCTTTGCGTTTGACCACAAAGTACGGCACTCGCGTACCATCTTTCGACGTCGCGAAATACTGCTTAGTCTCATAGGGTGACGCATCAAAGAACTCAGGCAGTTGTTTTAATGTTTCTACCTTACCCGTGTTGCCGTCAACGTAGAGCAAACTATCGGGCTGCAAGAAACTTTCATAGAGTACAAAGAAATCATCCGAACTCTCATTGGCATTCTGGACAGCAATTCTGCCATTTGCCTCGATGCCAATCGTTTCGATATCATATCCACCACCTTTCTTAGGGGTGTAGCGTTGTAACACTCCCTTCACATCATCCAGCCAGTTCACCAGTATGCTCGACTTAGTGAAACTCATTCCAAGCACAATCTTCGATGCGGCATTCTCAACGAATAATTTGTAGGTTGGCTTACCCGCAAGAACATCAGCGATCGGCGCGTACAAAACGGCTCCCGCCTTGAAGGTCTTATCATCTAGTTGCCAGTCTTGCTTCAGTTGAATGAACAGTTGCTTATTGAAAATCCCGCTAAGTGTTGCCGAATCAGGTTTATTCAGCTTTACCAATTTGCCATCATGCATCATATAGATCATCGTTGTGAAGAAGCTTGGATACTCGATCACATAATCGAAGACACCGTCTTTACTGAACAGGCGAGTCGCGAAACTACCCACGGCCTCTTCACTTCCCTCATAGACAATATCGGCGTCCTCTAATTTCGTACCACGCTGCCAGCGTTTGGCTATACGAGGATAACCACTCGCTGTCAGGCTGCCTTCTCCAAAGTCTGAACCAATAAATAACGTATTCTCATCTACCCAATTTACAGTGGTCTTCGCCTCGGGGACTTCAAAACCATCCTTCACAAACGCCTTGGTACGCATATCAAACTCGCGAATAACCACTGCATCAGCCCCACCACGGGAGAGGTTTACCAGACACAGGTGCGCATCTGGATAGAGACACTGCATGCCCTTGTAGACCCAATTCTCATCCTCATCTTCAGCCAATTGATCAAAGTCGATGACGGTTTCCCAGCGGGTATTGTCTTTACGATACTCAGCAAGACTGGTGCGTCGGTAAATGCCGCGGATATGGGTCTTGTCCTGCCAGAAGTTATAGAAGTAGTCGCCCCGCTTCGTGATTGTGGCAATGCGTTCTTCTGATTGGTAATTCTCCAGCAGCTTTTCCTGTAACTTCGCGAATTGCGGATAGGCTTCCAGCTCCTTGGTTGAAAGAGCATTCTGTTGCTTCGCCCAGTTAAGGGACTTTTCACTGTCGACTTCTTCTAGCCAGAGAAAGGGATCGTCTGTTACAGATGCATTGCTACTATGCGCTATCATTAATGTAAGGGCCCCTAAAAGAATCGCTGCAATTTTCATGAATTTATCCTGTGACTTTATTCTCAGAACACTCTATCGAAGCATCCAGCGAGGTGCAACCATCAGGCTAATTTGCAAACCATTTGTGTGCTAGGATAATCAATCTAGTCGTAACTTGAGTCACCATATGAAAATCTGGGTTGATGCCGATGCCTGTCCGGTTGCAATCAAAGAAATCCTCTTCCGCGCAGCTGACAGAACCAAAACCTCCGTCACACTCGTGGCAAACCAGTACATACAAACTCCCGCTTCTCGGTACGTTCAATTCAAACAGGTAGATAAGGGATTTGATGTTGCAGACGATGCGATCGTCAAGTTATGTGCAGCCAACGATCTGGTAATAACCAGTGATATTCCTTTAGCCGATGAAGTTATAAGCAAGGGGGGAGTTGCGCTGAGTCCAAGGGGAGAACTATTTACACGAGAAAACATTAAAGGGCGTTTAAATATACGAGATTTCCTGGACACTATGCGCAGTAGCGGGATCCAGACTGGTGGTCCTGCGCCATTGAGTAATACAGAAAAGCAATCCTTTGCCAATCATCTGGATCGCTTGCTTCAAGCAGCGTCCTGATAACATTGAGTTAACTAGCGCTAGCGTAGCTGCTCACTGAATTCCTCTACTAGCAGCCGGGTAAACTCAACGTCCCCAGAATATCGCGCAAAATGTGTTGTATCACTGTACATTTCAGGGGTAAATCGGGGCTCGTTCTGGTAATTGCGAATCCTAACTCCCGTTTCTGTTTCGATTCGCTTAAGCACATTATCCAGTCGTTGTTGTGCTGAATCGCTGTACTGTATCCATTGGCTATTCCTAGGTAACAGGATGACCTCTACTTGTTCGCTAAAGCCCTGGAAGTTCTTCACCACTTGGATAAAGGACTCAATCAACGTTTCCTCAAAATCCAGTCCTTCAATGTCACAACAGAAAATTCGATTAAAGCGATCGTTCTCCATTCTTCTTTGCGAGCGCAATGCTTCATAGTAAGGTATGAATAGCGCAAGCGTTTCAGGGGATCTTTCCTCAGGAATAGTACCTGCACCCTGCCAGTCAATGCACCAGTCGCACCCATCAAAGTCCGGATATTCTTCACGAAAAGCCTCTGACAGTTTCGCACCCACTTCTTGTAATTGCTGCTGTAACTCTTCGTTAACCGGTGTCTGTGAACGTTCCTGTCGCTCGCTAAATGCCCGGCCGAAGAAGCTGGTTGCCATCTGTGCAGAAACGCCATCCCTCAAGTAGTATATTTCTGCCATGAGCACCCCACGCGCAGGATCCTCCTTCACTATCTCCCACAATTCCTGCGGACTGGCTAATAGAGTTGTAAATGAATCGACGACAGGTACCGCCCCTTTCCAGCGTGCCTTGGTGGTTTGGAATGGATTAAACTCGATAATCGCTAGTTTCAGTTGTTTATCATGTTTGCTGAATTCCTCACCGATCCTCCGTGCCAGATAGTCCTGAAAATAGGGGTTTAGCCCACCAAAGCCAAAGTTGTATGACTTGATGTTTTCGATGCCTGCTTCGCGCACTTCACGATCGAACTGTCGCGCTGAAAAACCAGCATCAACCATCGAAGAACCAAAAACCATAACCAGATCTTCTTCCTCTTGTGCGATCTGAGGTAGGTATTCACGTGCCTCGGTTACACGACCAAGAAAAGTGCCTTTCGATGCGTTCATTGTAAAGAAGAAAACTCTTATCAGAACAAGCGCCATGAACATTCCAGCCATCATAACCAGAAATATTTTAAGATTCGTTCTACGGATGTTTTTAGTCGATATTTCATTTGTCATAATCACACCCTCCTCAGAACTGGAAATAAATGAATTGATCACTTGGATCGCCAATTAATAGGCATACGGCTTGCACCAATATTAAAACAGGAAAAAACAGCCAGGGTTTTCTGATAAAGCCCTCACCTCGTTTTAAGATGTAATAATCCATCAGGTGTAATGAAAATAACGCTACGAGAGTCAGACCGAGGACGACCATCGCCATATCAGAAGCAGTCGGCAAACCAGACAGACGATGCATATCCACAATCATCAACCAGGCATGGTCAATGGAGTGTGCACGAAATAACACCCAGCCAATTAGTATCAGATAGAAGGTGATTGACCACTGTATTATCCTGACTAGCCGGCCATTATTGTCACGAAATCCAGCAAATAATGGCAGCTCCCTGAGATAATGTGTGAGGGTAATAATGACTCCATGAAACGCGCCCCAAGCAACAAAGGTCCAGGCGGCTCCATGCCATAATCCACCCAGCAACATGGTAATAAAAACATTACGATAGCGATGTCCCGTACGATTGCCGCCGAGTGAAATGTAGAGATAATCGCGCAACCAACTGGATAATGAAATATGCCAGCGTCGCCAGAAATCAACAGGGGAAAGTGCAAAGTATGGCACTCTGAAGTTAAGCGGAATCTTGAATCCAAGCAACAATGCAATGCCAATGGCCATATCGCTATAACCAGAGAAGTCACCGTATATTTGACCCGCAAATGCCAAAACGGCTGTCCATGTCTCAACCAGGCTGACGGAAGCCTCCGCATCAAAGGCCGTTGCAGCGGGAACGGCCAATAAATCAGCCACGGTTTTTTTCAACAAGCCTGCTGTGATCAACAAATAACCATACTTAGCCTCATCCCAGGTAGGCAACTGGAGATCATGTAACTGAGGTAATATTTGTTTAGCCCTCAGAATCGGCCCTGCAACCAGTTGCGGGAAAAAGGACAAGGCCGCTGTAAACTCGACCAATCCCTTGCGTGGCTCCATGTCTCCGCGGTAGACATCGATCGTGTAACTGAGGCTTTGAAATGTATAAAAGGAGATCCCAACCGGAAGAACCCATGCCAGGGTTGGTATTGCAGGGGAGTATCCGAACAAGGTTAAAAAGTCAGCGACAGATTGCAGCACAAAATCGGCATACTTGAATAAGCACAAGATACCTAGATTAATGACTAGTGATAGGCTAACGAGAAACTTCTTGCGCGACTGTACGGATGAATTTCCTATCGCCTGGGCAATGAAATAATCGGCAATTGCACTCCCAACCAACAAGGGAATGAATTTGTAATTCCATGCGCCATAAAATACCAGTGAGGCGACCAGAATGAAATAAACGCGCGGTTTCTGTCGAAGGAACAAAAACCCATAAGCCAGAAAAAATATGACAAAGAAGAGAAAAAAAAGTGGCGTGTTAAATATCATAGTCGCTTCTCTGTGTTGGTGTTATACATATCTATAACACAAGAATGTCATCAATGCAAACGTTATGGCACCTCTTCGTCTGTATTTAGCTACTTAGTCGCACCATAGCAATCTTTCGTCGCATCTGTGATGCAATAAAAAGCGTTATTTAGTAAATTCGATGTATAACGACAATAACAATGGAAGCCTCATGACCTATAAATCATCCTATTCGCTGTATTGTGCCATCATCGTTTCGATGGGTGGTTTTGTCTTCGGCTTCGATGCATCGGTCATCTCTGGTGTTATTGGTTTCGTATCCACCGAGTTCAATCTAAGCCCCATAGAAGCCGGTTTCGTAGTAGCCGCCCCAACATTTTCGGGCCTGTTTATTACTCTGATCATTGGGCCGTTAAGTGATGTCCTTGGGCGTAAGAAAGTCCTGCTGATGATCGCATTCTTATACCTTTTCTCTGCACTGCTTTCGGCTTTCGCCACCTCGTATATGATGCTGGTAATCGCTCGTGCCATCGGTGGCCTGGCGTTCACATCCTTGATGATAGCGCCTCTTTATATTGGTGAAATATCTCCGGCTGCCTCCAGAGGTAAGCGTGTTTCAATTAACCAGTTGAACATAGTGGTCGGTTTATCGGCCGCCTACTTTACCAACTACTTTATTCTTGAATTGAGTACCTCAGGTTTAGAATGGGTTGCCGCCATTGGCCTCGAACAACACACTTGGCGCTGGATGCTTGGATTAGAAATTTTGCCGGCCCTGGTATTCTTCCTGGCACTTTTCAGTGTTCCGGACACACCACGTTGGTTAATGAATCAGGGGCGTGAGGAAGAAGCACGCGAAGTAGTGAACAAACTCCTACCTCCTGAGGAGGCCATAAAAGAACTGGATATCATCAAACATAGTTCGGCCGTCGAGCATGAGTCTTTATGGGAAAGAGTGGGCGATATCTTCGGACCCAAAATGCGCCTTGCGTTAGTCGTCGGATTGATTGTCGCGGTCACACAGCAGATTACTGGCATTAATGCCATCTTTTTCTATGCACCCACCATCTTCGAGCAGAGTGGCATAGGTACCAATGCCGCCTTCGCCCAGGCTGTCATGGTTGGGGTTATCAATGTTCTGTTTACTTTTGTCGCGATGGCACTCATTGACAAATGGGGCCGCAAACCACTACTCATTACGGGGCTGATTGGTATCATAGTGAGTATGGCGCTTTGTACCTATGGCTTCGCGAAAGCGACCTATAGCATCACACCCGAGAGCCTGGTTGAAATCCAACAAACCGACGGTATCGAAGATAAATTCGAAACCACGAAACTAAGACCGCTGGTTGGCAAAACCTTTACTGATGATGTGTCATTTAAGAATGCCTTAAAAGAGACAATCGGTATGGAAGCCACACGGGATAATGAGAGCTTACTGATTAGTACGAGTATCAGTATGAATGCCATCTTGATTTTGGTTGGAATCCTCGGTTTCGTTGCATCATTCGCTATTTCACTCGGTCCTGTGATGTGGGTCTTGTTCTCAGAGATATTCCCAACCCAATTACGTGGGGTAGCTATATCATTTGTCAGTCTGATCAATGGCCTGGTTAGCTTCTCGGTTCAACTTGTCTTCCCTGTGGAACTAGCTACTTTGGGCGCTGCAATGACCTTCGGATTGTACGGCGTATTCGCTGCCATTGGACTAGCATTGGTTATGTGGTTATTGCCTGAAACCAAGGGCAAGTCTCTGGAGGAGCTGGAAACCATTTTTGCCAAAAAGACTGGCTAGATTCTCTCTATCGCTGTCAGATTTGTCTGTTATAATTTATGAAAACACTATCGTGTCGAGGTTTCCATGAATCAAACAGCAGAAACACAACCCTATCAGGTTAACAGTTCCGACTTACCAGCCTCTTGCCCCCCGCGAGGCAGTAGTATTGATGGTTTGCATCCAAGGGTGTACCTAAAATTCAAAGAGGATGGTATTGCTAAATGCCCGTACTGCGGGGCCAAGTTTAGCCTGGTGAAATAACCGCACCATCAGTCTGTTGAAACATTCCCTGCCTCGAAATAATCTCGTTGACTACATGAGGGCATCAGCCATCGTGATGATGGTAATCTTTCATTTCATCTGGGACCTAAATTTCTTTGGCCACATTTCTACACCCATTCCCAATGGCCCATTCTGGCGCGAATTCAGGGCACTAATTGTGAGTCTGTTTCTGTTCTCAATGGGCATCAGTCTGGTGATCGTGTACAGGAAGGGAATTAATTATGGCAAGCTGGGTCGACGAGTCGGCAAAATCGCACTCGCCGCCGCTATCATTACGATCACCACCATGATTATGATGCCAAACTCCTGGGTCTACTTTGGCATTCTGCATTTCATTGCTTTTGCATCAATCGCTCTGGTAGGCCTGGTTAATTATCCTCGACTCTGTCTAATATTATCGGCTATTGTCCTGTGGGTTTATTTCTACATAGATGGTGCCGGCAACTGGCCATTTAACTATATCGCCGATCTATTACCCAAACATACCGTTGACTTAGCGACACCATTTCCGTGGCTTGCGTTACCTCTGCTAGGTATCTGGGCAGCACATTTGACACTGTTTCAAACGCCCAAGAAACAAACCCACTACCCGCCAAAGTCGGTCGTCCTTTTAAGTAAGAATTCTCTGATAATCTACCTGATACATCAGCCCATCATGTTCGGAAGTATGCAGGCTCTTGCCTGGTTTAATACCTAAGGCCCTGATTACCCTTGGCGATGACATCATAGGCATATCTGATTATCAGAAAAGTGTATCCAAAAGTGTGGCTAAATGAATCACGGCAAGCCGCTTCTCAAGATAACCATAACGTCGCGAGCATATTCTAAATGAGAATGAATATTACTTGCATTTGTATGAGATGAAGCTATAGTCTACGCCTTAATGTTTAATTAGATAGCAACTTCGTATCGCTGTCATTGGAGACACCATGAACCCTAAAATTGTTTCAGGCCTAATTCTGATTGCCAGTGTTTTAATCCCCGCTGCAATCACAGCTGAAGAGCTAAACCTCTACTCATCACGTCATTACGATACCGATGAGCGTCTATACACTAATTTTGAGAAGGCAACCGGAATTAAAATCAACCGGATCGAGGACAATGCCGATGCGTTAATCGCACGTATCAAAGCTGAGGGAAAGAACAGCCCGGCAGACATACTGATTACGGTCGATGCTGGCCGGTTATGGCGAGCCGATCAGGCCGAAATATTCCAAGCCGTTGAATCCGACATCCTGTCTAGTCGGATTCCAGCCTGGTTGAGACATCCAGATGGACACTGGTTTGGATTTTCGCAACGTTTTCGAATCATTTTTTACGACAAAGAACGCATCAACCCACAAGACATTCAAACCTATGGTGCCTTGGCTGATCCGAAACTCAAGGGACTGGTATGTACGCGCTCTTCCGGCAACATCTATATGTTGTCGTTGTTATCAGCGATGATTGAACATCATGGTGCAGAGTCCGCTGAATCCTGGGCACAGGGCGTCTGGAACAACCGGGCTCGTGACCCGTCGGGAGGGGATAGTGATCAACTACGTGGGATTGCATCTGGCGAGTGTGCGGTCGCGGTCGCCAATACCTATTACTTTGCCCGTGCCTTACGCAAAGGATTACGTGGTCTGAACGATGAGCAGCTGGGTCGTATTGGTTGGATCTTTCCAAATCAGGCAACGACTGGAGCACATGCCAACATCTCAGGTGCAGGTATCGTAAAAACCGCCCCGAATAAGGCAAATGCTATCAAGTTCCTCGAATATCTATCGAGTGACGAAGCACAACAATACTTTTCCTCGGGTAACGACGAGTACCCCGCTGTGATGGGTACCGGCTTATCGGATAGTGTTGCTAGATTAGGTTTATTCCGCACCGATACAATTAATCTTAAGGCATTTGGTGAAAACCAACCTGAGGCTCAACGCATTTACGATCGCGTGGGCTATAAATAATCCGTCCCTACTGTGCGTTCCTGGCGCCCGGCCTGGAACGCATAATCGCCCTACTCATTATTATCAACGGCAATATACCAACCACAACGATAATTAAAGAAGGTGTGGCTGCTTGAGCCAGGCGCTCGTCACTCGCTAGATTATAGGCTTGCACTGCGAGCGTATCGAAGTTAAAGGGACGCAATATAAGTGTCGCCGGCAACTCCTTCATCACATCGACAAACACGATTAAACCTGCCGTTAGCAAACCACCTGAAATGATAGGGACATGGACACGCATTGCTGTTTTAATAGGGCCATTTCCGAGTGAACGCGACGCATATTCCATGCTTGGCGTTACCTTCTCCAGACTGGCTTGTACGGAATTCATGGATACCGCCATGAAGCGGACCAGATAACCAATCACCAGAGCGGCGATACTCCCAGTCAGCAGTAGGCCGACGGAAATCCCGAACGAATTTTCCAGCCATTCGGAAAGGCTGTTATCGAGTGCTGCAAACGGTATCAAGATACCAACTGCGATCATCGATCCGGGAACCGCATAACCTAGGCCAACGATACGGTTGGCGAGTTGGGCGATTCCTGAATCTTGATACTTTGCCACATAAACTAGAAAAGCCGATAAAACGACGGCTATGACAGCCGTAATGGTCGCAAGAGATACGCTATTGATAATCAAACCAATATAACGTTGACTCAATAAATTATGACCATCGGCGAGATGCATCCATAATAGCGTTATTGCAGGTAGTAGAAACCCGAATAGCAGTGGCAGCAAACAGAATGTGATAGCCAGGAGAGATTGCCTCGCTGATAACTGATAGCCGTCGATCTGTTTGTATTTCCCTGTTGTGTGATCATACCTGGCCTCATTTCGATTCATCCGCTCTAACCACAACAGCAATACGACAAACAGTAGCAGGATGCTAGACAACTGACCGGCGGCTATTCTGTCACCCATTGACGACCAGGTACGATAAATCCCCGTTGCAAAGGTCGGGATCCCAAAATGGGCAACCGTGCCAAAATCTGCCAGGGTTTCCATCAGTGCTAATGCAGTCCCAGCTACGATCGCCGGACGAGCAAGCGGTAGTGCCACACTGTAGAAACTACCCCACGGACTTCTTCCTAATGACCGGCTTGCTTCCAGTGCACAGACAGATTGTTGAAGGAATGCGCTACGCGCCAGGAGATAGACATAGGGATACAATACCAATGTGAAAATCAGTATTGCGCCACCCATGCTACGAATTTGTGGAAACCAATAGTCACCAAACTGCAAATTAAAGTATTCTCGTATGTATGATTGCACTGGGCCCGCGACCTGTAAGAGATCGGTATAGGCATAGGCAACCACATAAGCAGGCACTGCCAGTGGCAGGATTAAAGCCCACTCGAATATGCTGCGCCCGGGAAAGCGACACATGACGACTAACCAGGCGGACCCGACTCCAAGCACTGTAACGCCCAGACCAACACCTGACATTAGGATAAAGCTGTTGCGGATATATTGCGGTAGTACTGTATCAACCAGGTGCGGCCAGTTGCCCTCTCCAGTCTGGAACAGACTCCAGATGATCACCATGACTGGTAGAGCAAGGAAAAGAGCGATAGCGATGGCTAGAATATTTAACCATGAAGGTCTTAAACGATCGAACGATATACGCATTTTATGGCTCTTCGATGCCGCCAATCAGTGCGATACGATCCAATTGCAGACTCACCGTTACCTCTGTGCCGTTTCGATAGTCCATTGAACTACTAACCAGACTCAGCAATCGATATCCATCATTAAACTCAAGCGTGTAGAGATAATGCGGGCCACGAAATACTTTATCCACTATCCGCGCCGACAATTCGCCATCCTCGCTAATGATGACATGTTCTGGCCGAACCATGAGATCGACCGGATCAGAAACAGGAAAGTGGGCAGCAGACTTATGTGTAAACTCTCCTAAGGGAGTGTCTAAGATAGACTCTGGCTTGATGGTCGCCGGAAGAAATACGCCTTCACCAATAAAGTTTGCGACAAACTGATTGGCTGGGTCATGATACAAGGTGTCGGCACTCGCCTGTTGTACAATCCGGCCTTGATTCATGACACAGACTTCATCAGCCATCGCAAAGGCTTCCTGTTGATCGTGCGTTACGAGAATGGCAGATATTCCCTCTTGCCGCAGGATCGATCGGACTTCATGTGCCAGCTGTTCGCGTAACTCAACATCGAGATTTGAGAATGGTTCATCCAACAGGAGAAGGCCAGGCTTTGGAGCCAGGGCTCTCGCTAGAGCGACGCGTTGCTGTTGCCCACCGGATAGCTGATGGGGATACATATCAACGCTCTCCGTCATTCCAACCAAGTCCAGCAATTCTGCGAGTCGCGCACGTTGCGACTCTTCGGGTTGGCGACTGATACCGAAACGAATATTGTCTCCGACAGTTAAATTAGGGAACAAGGCATAATCCTGAAATACCATCCCCACTTGACGCTTCTCAGGTGCCACATTGGTTTGCTCGTTAACTACCGTTTGATAGTTTATGCGGATCGATCCTGAGGAGGGTTGCACAAAACCGGCGATCGCCAATAACAAGGTTGTTTTACCACAGCCGCTAGGTCCTAGGAAACAGCCAATGTCCCCCTCCTGTAAAGCAAAGTTAACCTGATGGATTATCTGTGTTTTGCCGTAACTAATATCGACATTAGCTATTTGCAGGCATTGGCTAGTATGTGCTGTCATTGGGATCTATTTCACCTCAAACAGCAGATAAATAATCGTGGTATTGCCTATGTTAATAATCTCGTGCCACTCTGTGCCGTTTGGGCTGGAATGGGTGTCACCCGTCTTGATCGTTACCTCCCTTGTGCCAGAGGAACTGGTTATCCTGACTTTGCCTCCGGCTAGCGTGTATCCCACATGAGGTGCATGAAAGTGTTTCTCATGTCCAACACCTGGAGGAAACGTGCAGCGCAGTACACGTTGCTTAGTATCCTCATGTAGTTTTTCACACACCTTTTTGCCTTGCCAACCAGCAGCTAGAGGATCCGGCAAGGGAGCATCAGCCATAACAACCGAGGTAACAACCAATAGGGTGGATGCTAGCGTCTTTAAATAATCAGATAACATAATACAGCGTGGTTCATTAATTGAGTTCAACAATTGTATGCGACAATGGGTTAATTTAGAACTAAGAGTCATGTTCTTTTCTTGCAGAGATTCAGTTTGACAACCTGGCTTAGAAAAATAAATGCGTTTCTTTGAATCTAAATTCGATGTTAGTGCGGTCTATAGTATATAAATAACCAATTGGAGATAGATATGCATGAAGCCATGCTTATACACGAAACGATTATCATAGCCGTTGTATGCTTATGTATTACTGCCTTGATAATCGCGCTGATGTATTTTAAATCAAAAACCCAGTTAGAGACTCATAAAACACTTCAAAGGGTGTTAGAGTCAAACGCCGAAATAACGCCTGAGATTCAGTCACTGATCAGCAAGCAACCTCAGCAGGAAATAGACCGTCGACGCGGTATTTTTCTTATTGCCTTTTCTTTCGCAGCAACGCTGGTGTTATTTTTTCTCGGCGGCATGGCATGGATGTTTGGCATTGTCCCGTTGATAATAGGCGTCATATATTTAGCACTAGCCAAGTATCGATCCCAATAAACTATGGAGGCTTGCCTGATCAAACGAGTGGTCGCCGATGGCGACCCTCTGAGTTTTACCCTACTGGTGAAAATGCATCAGTCTACGGTCAGAAGTTTTCTTAGAAAACTGACATCGGGTGATATTGATCTGGCTGATGACCTATCTCAAAACACCTTCTTAAAGGCATTTCGAAATATCAAATCCTATTCGGCAAAAGGCAAGTTTATTTCTTGGTTGTTGCAAATTGCCTATCGTGAATTTGTTGACGACTTGCGTCGAAATAGCAAGCATTCGAATCATCTCGAATTTTTTGATGAGCACTATTCTAAAGAAGCGCAAACAGAACCAACTATGCAAACGACTAGTCTCTCTTTACATCGGGCATTGGCTAATTTAGCACCACTTGAACAGGCCATCTTGAGTCTAAACTATTCGCAAGGCATGACACATGAAGAAATTGCCAGCCTGATTGACCTGCCCGTGGGCACAGTGAAAACCAAGATTGCCAGAGCAAAAGTAAAACTTAAAACCTTGCTATCTGATGATACGAAACCAATTCAGGAACTAATGACATGAATGATGATGCACAACTAGACAAAGAGCTGGCTCGTTACTTTCAACAAGAAACCATCGAGGATAACGGCTTTAGCGATGATCTGTATACTCAAATTAACCAGATCACAGAACAAAAACGATCTAAGGGCCGATTGATAGTTGGGTTAAGCTTAGGCATGGGTCTGCTGAGCGTTTCAAGTCTTGTCGCTTTTTCTTTCATGACACTGGCAGTGGCAGATTTGGCCGCCTTTACAGGACTAGCTATATTTACTGCTTATTTTTGGCTCGAACCAGAATTGTAAACTAGTCAATATCTTTATCCTGCTTATGATAGTTAAAAAGTCCTACCCAGAATCCAAGCTCAAATAATACGCCGATGATAATCAAAATTATCGCTCCACGGGCGAACCCAATACTATATGAGATCCCTGCACATATAATAAGAATGAATAATATCAGCCATTTATGAACCTGAAACATTGGACCCCCTTATGGTTCTAACTAACAGCATCATAGGTTTAATGGTGTTCACTGACAACTACCTGATATCCAACACACTGAGAATTGACGTATTAACTATTAGAATTTGATACTGGACAAAACAAATGAAGACAATATTCATCACTCTCCTTATGCTAATAGTTAGTTGCGTAACTGCAAAGGATATGAAAATCATACAGCTTCTAAAGGTTAAACCGGCACAGTTGCAACAACTCGAGTACAAGGTATCTGGCAGAGATGATGTGGTGAAAGAGGCTGTAGCGAGAGGGCTACACAGATACCTCATTAATGATCGTTTCGAAACCTACTATTTCACGACAGCCGAGCATCCGGCTCATCCAGTCGCTGTCTTCAGAGGAAGAGTAAGCAGAGAAGATGGCAGCACCGGATTCGATCAGCGCGCCTGGAGTGCCTCGAGCAATACTGACGCCGTAGCCGAACTCCTGAAATCACTTGAAGCACGCGGAACTGATACACTTTAAGAAGGTATTACTTAAACACGTGCTATTATCAGTGTTCATTCACATCACCATAAGAGAACACAGCATGAATGTACGCTTACTATTCCTGGCAATAATCCTGACAATACTGCCCATCAGTTTAGCTGATGACCATAAACCCACCCAGAAAGCTGTTCTTGTAACCGGCGCAAGTTCCGGCATTGGACTGAATATCACCGAGCATTTGGTCAAGGCCGGTTATTATGTCTACGCCGGCGCCAGAAAAGAGGCCGACCTCAAGCGTCTAGATGCAATGGAAAATGTCAGTTCAGTGAAGCTCGATGTCACCATTCAGGAACAGGTTGATGCTGCCGCTGAGTTTGTCGCAGCGCAAGGCCGCGGCTTGTATGGCATTATCAACAATGCGGGTGTCGGTACCTTCGCCAATATCAGTCAAGCGCCGCTCGATGATCTCATTTGGATTCATGAGGTGAATGTCTTTGGCCCGCACAGAGTTAACCTGGCCTTCATGTCATTGCTCATGGAAAGTAACGGCCGAACAGCCACCATTGGCTCAATTTCTGGTTACCTTACGCCTCCGATTAGTGGTGCATACAGTATGAGTAAGATGGCGATAGAGGTTTATGCGGAATCACTGGATGTCGACTTAGAACAGCACGGCATGCACTCAGCAAACATTGCTCCAGGTGGATACAAATCGAAGATTCGCGAAAAGGTTGCTATGCACAATATCACCGGGAACTACGAAATGAAGTCTGATGATTTAACGCTAACCAAAGAACAACAGGCACAGCTAAAACAGATGCGTGACAGCAATGACTCCCTTAAGGAACCAGACGAAGTCTCTGAGGCGGTATTGGCTTTTTTATCGGACGAGAACCCCAAGAGAAGATACTTGGTGACACCGAATGCTGATCAAGCAACGCGTACCATCAGCGCGGGTATGAAACGTGTATTGGAACATAATGCCGATCAACCCTATAGCCTAAGTCGAGAGGAACTTATCAAATTGATGGATGAGCTAAGCAACTAATAAGGCAATGATCCGCCCGATGTGGGCGGATACTTTTTATTCAATTTACCTTTTTTATATCGTAACCCGATTGTTTAAGTTGACGTAGCAGGCCGCTTTCTCCTGCAAGGTGTAAGGCGCCAACCAAAACGAACTCTGTATCGTCATCTAAAAACAAAGCCTCAATCTTAGGTATCCAGGCAGCATTTCTTGTCGTTATAAGAACATTATTCATCTGAGGGTGGTCTTTCGCTAAAGGCTGCAAAAAATCTTTATCCATGGCCTCTATATCGCCACTCCTCCACTGACCGATCATGGCGTCCCACGTGGTCTTAGTATCGCTGGCTGAATCGAGAAAGTAGTTGATGAATTCGTTTTCCTTTCCCTCAGCCATGCCGATAACAAAGCCAACCTGGTCATCAACACTCTCAAACCAGCCGATAGATTTGTTATCTGTCGTTGCCATCGTTTTGAAATGTTCATCGACACCCTTTGCAGTCACACCAAGCAATTGCATTTCTAGTGCCGTAATCGTTAGCCCTATAAACCCTGCCTTGTATGACATAAACATGGTCAGCGGAACACCGCGAGAAGTGAAATGCTGTTCCAATCGTTCCATCGTTTCCGGGCTCAGGTCATCCCTGATCGTTTTGCCATCCTGATAGGTTAGTTGCTGCACTATTTTCATTTGTGTTGTAACGGACGACAAACTCTCAACATCCGTTTCAAAGAATAATTCATCAGACTGCGTATAGGCTGTCATATAGGCTGTCGGTAATGGATAATCGGCTTCCGATAACATATGCACGGTACCTCCGAGAAAGACTTTATTGCCATCCTTCTCCACCACCCAAACTGATCCGGCTTTGAGGCAAAATGAATTGATTGCCAGTGAAGACATCACCAAAACAATGATGATCGATTTCATATTAATACTCCTACGAGTTAGGTAAGCGTCAAGCATAACAAGCTAGTTGTTAGTAGAACACGACTTCTATATGACTGTCCTTAATTTGTCAGGTCTCATTGGCTAGCTGCTCAAACGCCTGGCGGGACAGATTTTGATAGCCGAAGTCTGTTACAACCACGTCATCTTCGATACGAATGCCGCCAAAATGCTTGAATTTGTCAACCTGTTTCCAATTAACTCCTTTGCCGGCTTTGCTCGACTTTAACTCCTCCATCAAGATATCTATGAAATACAGACCCGGTTCAACCGTGACACAGTATCCCGCTTCCAGATCCCTTGTTAGACGTAAAAAAGGATAGTTCTCGGGCGGCTTCTTTTGCGTTCCTTCGATATCGATCTGATGACCACCAATATCATGTACCTGTAGTCCTAACAGATGACCCAGACCATGTGGCAGAAAGGTGCTAGTAATATTCTCTTCGATTGCCTGCTCAGCTGAAATATTCAAAAAATCCCGCTCAACCATAAATTCGGCTAGATAACGATGCGTCAACAGATGCAAATCAACATATGAAAGGCCCGGTTTGATCTCTGCAACAATATCCTGCTGTAGTTGATCGAAATCACTGATGAGATCTGTGAATGTGTGATCACTGGACCAGGTTCGAGTGATATCTGCACAATAATGATTCGCCTTTGCGCCAGCATCAATAAGAAAACTGAGACGATTTTTTTCCTGGGGCTGGCTTTTCTTAAGTTCAGTGTAATGCAAAATGGCACAATGAGGCCCTAAAGCGACAATATTACCGTAGGGCAATTCTGTTTCACTATGTCGGCAGGCCTGCATGTAAGCCAGATGTATCTCCAACTCTGTCGCCCCTTCACGAAAAGCATTTCGCGCCGCGAGATGACCTTCCGCTGCCAAATGATTTGCTTGTGCCAGCCGATCAATCTCATAGTCTGTTTTTACCGCACGGTAATAGTGTAATTCGTTAACGATCGTCGTGGGATTAATCTGCTCTGCTGCTAGAAACCCATCAACTGCTTTTTCTGGTTCTCCCAACCATACCGTCTCAGATAGATTTTCAGGCAGTGATTTGATCCAGTCTCTGGTGTTGCGAACGATAACAACATCAAATGCGTTCGCCCAGGCAGGATCAGGATCTTCAGGCACCACGTGCCAATAATCAGCCGGCTGATAATAGACCAGTGTTGGCCTGTTGCCACTCTCGATGATCAGATAGCTATTCGGTATTGGACCGATAGGAACAAATAATGAAAAATGGAAGTTGGCCTTATAGGGATAGTTATTATCATCCCAATACACAGGATGTGGAACTCCCGATGGAATAATTGCCGAAGACAGGTTATTTTTATCCAGCACAGAAGTCAGTTGTTGCAATCTGACCTGCAGGTGATTTTGAAATAACTCTTCTGGGAACATTCCGACATTCTCCTTCAAACAGTGGGGCGACAAACATAACAGTCTTTCGTGATTGAAGCCAGTCGTATGATCTGGTTGATAATGGGGGTTGTGCTCGTTATCATAAGCCGACTTTATGCCCATCTGAATCTAACACTCCGGAGTTAATCATGTTATTTGAAGGCCAATCGATCCGCTGCGAGATGCTTGAAGACGGTATCGTCAACTTTTGCTTCGACGCGCAACAGGATCCTGTCAACAAGTTTGATCGCACCACACTGAATGAATTTAGTGAGGTTGTAGACATCCTTGCAACCAATAGTGACGTCAAAGGCGTTGTTGTTACCAGCAACAAGCCCGTATTCATCGTGGGTGCAGATATCACAGAATTCCTGAGTATGTTCAAGAATGACGAAGCACAAATTGCAGAATGGCTATCTGAAGCCAATGCCATATTTAATGGGTTCGAAGACCTGCCGTTTCCAACTGTCGCAGCAATTAATGGCATCGCATTAGGTGGCGGTCTAGAAATGTGTTTGGCCTGTGATTATCGCGCCGCTTCCAAAGACGCGGTGGTTGGCGTTCCAGAAACAAAATTAGGCCTTATTCCTGGTTTCGGTGGCACCACCCGTTTGCCACGGCTTATTGGTGTCGATAATGCCGTTGAGTGGATTGCAACCGGCAAGCATTATAAAGCGGATGCAGCATTAAAGGTCGGTGTAATTGATGCATTAATAGAAAGTGAAGACTTACTAACTGGCGCACTAACCACGTTGAACGCAGCAATTGATGGAAAACTAGACTGGCGCGCAAAACGTGCCGAGAAAACCTCACCACTGTTACTTAACACAAACGAGGCTGTCATGAGTTTCTCAACATGTCGTGCGAGTGTTTATCCTAAAGCGGGTAAGCACTATCCTGCACCAATGGCTGCCATTGATGTGATGGAGCAGGCGGCTTTGTTTGATCGTGACAAGGCTTTGCCAATCGAAGGTGCCGCCTTTGCTAAATTGGCAAAAACAACGGCAGCCACCTCTCTCATAGGCCTATTTCTAAATGATCAGTATTTGAAGAAGGTAGCGAAACAGGCAAGCAAGTCTGTCACCGAGCCTGTGACAACTGCTGCGGTACTAGGCGCTGGTATCATGGGCGGTGGTATCGCTTATCAGTCGGCTGTTAAAGGCATACCTGTCGTCATGAAAGATATCAACCAGGAAGCGCTTGACCTGGGTATAAAAACAGCCTCAGGTATACTCAACAAGGGTGTTTCAATTGGCAAGGTTACGACTGAACAAATGGCGGCCACATTGGCTAGCATAAAACCAACGCTGA
The DNA here is from genome assembly GCA_965250035.1 of Enterobacterales bacterium. Lineage (GTDB taxonomy): Bacteria > Pseudomonadota > Gammaproteobacteria > Enterobacterales > CAXRAF01. The sequence continues at coordinate 2,727,308 of OZ252282.1, forward strand.
ATCTGGCAGATGTGGCACAGGCGGATCTGGTCGTCGAGGCGGTGGTGGAAAATGCGAAGATCAAGGATGCTGTACTACAAGAAACTGAAGCAACGATTGCTGAAGATGCGATTCTCGCAACCAATACATCGACGATCTCGGTTGATTTACTGGCGAAGAATCTTAAGCGGCCAGAAAATTTCTGTGGTATGCATTTCTTCAACCCTGTGCACAAAATGAAATTGGTAGAGGTAATCCGTGGCAGCAAGACATCCGATGCAACGATTGCCAAGACCGTTGCATACGCAGCAGCGATGGGTAAGTCACCCATTGTTGTCAATGATTGTCCCGGCTTTTTAGTGAATCGCGTCCTGTTCCCATACTTTAAGGCGTTTAGCCTGCTGGTTCGCGATGGCGCAAATGTACAACTGATCGATAAAGTGATGGAACGATTCGGCTGGCCAATGGGCCCAGCGTACCTGTTAGATGTGGTCGGCATGGACACTGGCCATCACGCGGCAGCAGTGATGAGCGAAGGGTTTCCAGACCGCATGGCTGCCATTGACAATGACATTGTCACCAAGCTTTTTGAAGCTGGCATGTATGGTCAAAAATCAGGTGAAGGCTTTTATGTATATGGCAAGGATAAACGCGGCAAGCCAACGAAGACACCTTCCGAAAAGGCAAACACAATCGTAAATTCTTTTGCTGTGCCCTCGGATTTTAATGAAGACACCATCATCCAGAGAATGATGATTCCGATGATCATCGAATCGATACGATGCTATGAAGATGGTATCGTCGGCTCGGCGGCAGAGCTGGATATGGGCCTGATATATGGCATTGGTTTCCCTCCATATCTCGGTGGTGCCTTACGTCATGCCTCAGAGGTAGGCATGGATCATTTCTGTTCACTGGCTGATAAGTACCAAGAGCTAGGGCCCGCCTATCAGGTAACGGAAAAAATGCGCGAGATGGCAGCCAACAACCAGGGTTTCTACCCGCTATAACCCAAAGGAGAGATATTATGAAATCTGTAGTTATTATTGATGCGGTTAGAACTCCGATGGGTCGCAGTAAGAATGGCATGTTTCGCCATACCCGTGCCGAGGAACTATCGGCACACCTAATGGATGCCCTGTTAGATAGAAACCCCTCTGTTGATCCCGCCGAGATTGAGGATGTGATCTGGGGATGCGTAAACCAAACTCTCGAGCAAGGCTGGAATGTCGCCCGTATGGCTTCATTACGTAGCAAACTACCCAAAACTGTGACTGCCGCGACAGTTAACCGCCTATGTGGCTCCTCTATGCAAGCATTACATGATGCCACCCGCGGTATCATGGTAGGGGATGGTAATGTATATATGATTGGTGGCGTCGAACACATGGGGCATGTCTCTATGATGCATGGTGTCGATTTGAATCCTGCCATCAGCAAGAATGCGGCAAAAGCCTCGGGTATGATGGGGCTGACCGCAGAAATGTTAGCTCGACAGCATAAGATCTCACGCCATGCGCAAGATGAATTTGCGCTACGCTCGCATCAAAAGGCGCATGAGGCAACCTTATCCGGCGCCTTCGATGCCCAGATTGTTGCCACAGAAGGTCATGACGAGGCTGGCAGTTTGACAAGTTTTGCGGTGGATGAGGTCATTCGTTCCGATGCTAGTCTCGAAGCATTATCATCGCTTAAGCCGGTGTTCGATCCGGTTAATGGTACGGTGACTGCTGGCACATCGTCTGCCCTATCCGATGGCGCATCAGCCATGCTGTTGATGTCTGAGGATAAAGCGAATGAGCTCGGATTGAAGCCAATGGCACGGGTTCGCTCAATGGCTGTAGCTGGGTGTGATCCTGCCATCATGGGATATGGTCCAGTTCCTGCAACTGAAAAAGCATTAAAACGAGCTGGTATGAGCCTAGATGATGTGGATTTAATTGAACTCAACGAAGCGTTCGCTGCACAATCCCTCGCTGTCTTGTCAGGACTTGGCTTAAGTGACTCATATGCCGACAAAGTCAACCTGAATGGCGGCGCGATCGCACTTGGTCATCCTTTAGGGTGTTCTGGCGCTCGCATCTCAGGCACCCTGTTACATTTACTAAAAGATAAAGATGCCAACATTGGGCTGGCAACCATGTGTATCGGAATGGGGCAAGGAATTGCAACCATATTCGAACGGCTAAACTAGGCTATACAGAGTTAATTACTGTGCCGTGTCAACCAATCAGTTACGGCTACGTTATATAGGATGTGAGACACATATTTGAGGAGATTCACATGAAGAGTATAACTGGCCGTATCCTGGTTGCCCTGTTGTTGACGACCGGTCTGGCATTTACCACAATCAGCGCAAACCCGAAGGTTGATCCTGATACCAAGAGAGAGTTGCTGGAGCTAAAATCTCAGAAAGCCAAACTCGAGACTCAGGAAAAAATGCTTAAGGTGAAGACAGCTCTCGAGCTACGCGAAGACCAGATGGCCGCCTGGAACGATTATGAGACGTACATGCTCAATGAGCAATCGGAACGCCACATAATGATGAAAGAAATGCAGGAACGACGCATCAATAACGAAGAGCCTCCCACCAGCTTGGAACTAGCACAGAAAAATGTTGAGCGACTCGAGCGTCAGTTAGAAAATGCCAGGCAACGACTGGTCGTCTATGGCAACCTCTATAGTGTCTTGGACGATGATCAGCGTCAGAAACTGGATAAACTCGCTAATAAAAAAGTGAAGCGAATGGCGCGTGAATTGCGTAAGCGTAAAAAATCAGACCGCCCTAACAAGCCTTCACGCTAACCACACCTTTGTTGTACTAGTTGCAACCAAACACCGCCATAATCTGGCGGTGTTTTTATTCTAGAATCGTAACCGCATCGCCCACCCGACATTTCCCAGCTTGTTCAACGACCATATTCACACCAAATAGAATTTTGCCTGGTTCTGTCATCCGATAGGAAGCAAGCGTTTTGAGTGGTTCGCCATCCCGCCTCTTCTCTACAGTGTCAGGGTTCACTGTCGTCATAACACAGCGACTACAGGGCTTAACGATTCGAAACACCAAGTCGCCTATCGCCAGTCTGCTCCAGCCATCCTCCGCATAGGGTGCTTCACCGTCAATTATGATGTTTGAGCGAAAGTGCTGCATTGTAACTGGAATTGTTAATCGCGAGTTTAATTCGGCTAACGACTGCATAGTCGTCAGTAAGTAGGGAAAGCCATCGGCAAAGGAAACGTGTCCTTCGGCGGCAGGATCGCTAATAGAACGTCCCCGTTCTGGCATGCGGACCAGGGTGACGGAGACGCCCAACATCTCTGATACGGCTGCGTTTAGTGATCCACTGTAACTTTCAGCCAGCAAGGAATCATTCCATATAGTCACATTCCGTTCCCCAGAGAAATCTTGCTGCGTCACCAACCACTGTCGCTCCCTGGTACTTATACTTAGTTGGTCGTCATGCCACTGCGCCTTAATTAATCCGAGTCGTGGAAACTCTCGTTGCGAAACAAAGCGGCCATTATCCAGTACCCATTGAAAGCGTCTGTCGCCAGTGAAACCCTCCTCATCAGCATTTGCTTGCTGGACAGAGATACCTGCGCAGGACTTAATTGGATATTGCCAAAGTTCAGTAACTAACATGATTTGGAGGCGTCGATTGGTTATAATTCAATTCTACCCCAGCGAGTGTACAAAATGCGATTTACTTTTGCGCCAACCTCCCCCCTGAGCAAGACGCTTTATGCGATCGGAGTGCCAATAGTCACAGTCATGTTTCTCGATCGTCTATTAGGCTGGGAATTAGTTTCTGAACAGGCCAATATGCAAATTTTTCTAGCTGGAGCCATTGTTGTTGCGCTGGGTGGGATCATTAATATCAGCATGACTATTGTGGAAAATCTTAAACGTTCCAATAATCAAGGGTGATAACAGACTTTATCCAAGCAACTGGGCGGCACAAAGCTATATGTTTTGACACGCACAGGGTATAATCTGCCGCTTTGCATTAGACGAGATTTTCCAGTGGCCAGCAAGACTCCGGAGACCTTTCAAGAATTGATTTTGTGCCTGCAGACCTATTGGGCAAAGCATGGCTGTGTCATCGTTCAACCGCTCGATCTTGAGGTAGGTGCTGGCACATTCCACCCTGCTACTTTTCTGCGTTCCATTGGGCCTGAACCCTGGAACACGGCCTATGTACAACCTTGCCGACGACCGACAGATGGCCGCTATGGTGATAACCCCAACCGCCTGCAACACTATTATCAATACCAGGTGATTTTGAAGCCTTCTCCCGATGATATACAGGATCTATATCTTGAGTCTTTACGCACGATTGGCCTCGATCTAAATGAACATGACGTGCGTTTCGTCGAAGATAATTGGGAATCTCCCACGCTAGGTGCCTGGGGGCTTGGTTGGGAAGTCTGGTTAAACGGCATGGAAGTAACTCAATTTACCTATTTTCAACAAGTTGGTGGGTTGGAGTGTAAGCCTGTCACGGGTGAGATCACCTACGGCCTGGAGCGAATTGCCATGTATCTACAGGGAGTCGACTCCATCTATGATCTTATATGGACCAAGGGTCCCAATGGCACCGTTACCTATGGTGATGTTTTCCATCAAAATGAAGTAGAAATGTCCACCTATAACTTTGAACATGCGAATGTCGACTACCTATTTGGTTTCTTCGATTACTGCGAAGCCGAAGCGCTTCAATTGATAGAAAAGTCACTGGCGTTACCGGCCTATGAAATGGTATTAAAAGCCTCTCATGCGTTTAATCTACTGGATGCTCGTAAAGCGATATCAGTCACTGAGCGACAACGATTTATTTTGCGAGTAAGAACCCTAGCCAGAGCGGTAGCTCAGGCCTATTACGATAGTCGCGAAGCACTTTCATTCCCCCTTTGTAACGATTCTGCTGGTCAACAAGAGGCTTGATGATGACAACGACTAACTTTCTGTTCGAATTAGGAACCGAGGAATTGCCACCTGTAGCCCTCAGTAATTTGTCGCGCGTATTCACAAATAACATTAAAAAAGGGCTGGATGATGCACAGTTAGGCTACTCAGACATCCAGTCATTTGCTACACCTCGAAGGCTCGCTGTTCTAGTAAACAATCTAAGTCCTCGGCAAGCAGACAGTGAAGAAACCCGTTTAGGTCCCGCTGTCGCGGCAGCATTTGATGCGGATGGAGAACCAACGAAGGCCGCGATTGGGTTTGCAAAATCTTGCCATGTTGAGGTGTCAGAACTTCAACAACTAGAGACAGATAAAGGGCTTCGATTAGGCTTGACTATCAAGCACACAGGCAAGGCTTCCTCTGATCTTCTCGGTGATATTGTCACACAGGCTCTGCAATCTTTACCGATACCTAAGGCCATGCGCTGGGGTGATCGAAACGAGTCTTTCGTTCGTCCCGTGAAATGGCTAGTTGCTTTAATCGATGCGGACGTTCTTCCGCTTGAGTTGTTCGGTTGCCAGTCACATAGAATTAGTTGCGGCCATCGCTTCATGTCTGATGGCAATGTTAGTATCGATACCGCGACTAGCTACCAAGATGCACTTAAGCAGGCCTACGTGTTAGCAGACATTGGCGAACGTAAGCAGGTTATCACTCAACAGGTTGAGGCTCTGGCTCAAGAACATAAACTCAATGCTGTGATCGATCCGGATCTCCTAGACGAAGTTGCCGCTCTGGTTGAGTGGCCAGTTGCTTTGGTGGGCGAGTTCGAAACCGAATTTTTATCAGTTCCCAAAGAAGCTCTGATTTCAACCATGTCCAAAAATCAGAAATATTTCCATGTGTTAACTGACGATGGTTCGCTGGCAAATCGCTTCGTTACCATTTCCAATATTGAAAGCACTAATCCAGCCGCTATTATCGCAGGGAACGAGAAAGTCATTCGGCCCAGACTTGCGGATGCAAAATTCTTCTTCGAGGTTGATAGTAAGCAATCACTTACCAAAAAAGCAAGTAAACTAGAGAACATCGTCTTCCAAAACAAACTAGGCTCCGTTGCTGATAAATGTCACAGGCTTGGAAACATAGCGCAACAATATGCGCCTGTTGTTGGGGCTAACAACGACCTAGTAAAGACTGCAGCAGCCATCTGTAAAGCGGACTTGGTCACTGAAATGGTGGGGGAGTTTCCGAATCTGCAAGGGATTATGGGTAAGTACTATGCACAAAACGAGGGGCTTGCTAACGAGATCTGTCTTTCGCTAGAAGAGATCTACTTGCCCAAATCGGCCAATGATCAATTACCTACCACTGGTACAGGTACTTGCCTGGCACTAGCCGATCGAATTGATACACTCGTCGGTATATTTGGAATAGGGCAAACCCCCTCAGGCAACAAGGATCCCTATGCGTTACGCCGTGCAGCACTGGGGATTCTGCGTATACTCCTCGAGCGAAATCTTGATATCGATCTGGCGGACCTGGTGGCATCATCCAGGCGCATTTATGCAGATACAGGTATTGAAATAGATCCTGATACGGAATCCCAATTACAAGAATTCTTTCGTTCCCGCACAAGAGCCCTATACCTTGATAAAGGCTTCAGCGCACAGGAAATCTCTGCCGTTGAGGCCTTAAGTATCACTAAGCCCGTTGACTTCGATAAACGCATACAGGCTGTTAAGTCGTTCTCAATGATGCCGGAGTCGGGACCTTTGGCCTCGGCAAACAAACGCGTGGCAAACATCATAAGTAAAAACATGACCGGTAACATACCTCAGATTGAACCGGAACTTCTCGTCGAACCAGCAGAGCACGAACTGTTTTCGGTCTATCTGGAGTTACAACAAGATATTCAGACATTGTGTCAGGAGTCGGACTATGCAGAAGCGCTACACAAGCTGACGACTTTTAGCGAACCATTAGAACAGTTTTTCGATAATGTCATGGTGATGTCTGATGATGAGGCCACGAAAAACAACCGGATTGCCCTGCTAGCCGGCGTCCGGCAACTGTTCCTTGCTGTTGCCGACATCTCTTGTCTGCAAAAATAATGGCTGATCGGCTAATTATTCTCGATCGGGACGGGGTAATTAATCAGGACTCTGATCACTACATCAAATCGCCTGACGAATGGTTCCCCATCCAGGGGTCGGCTGAGGCTATCGCTCGATTAAACCAGGCCGGATATAAGATAGGTATCGCCACCAATCAATCTGGCATTGCACGAGGCTTGTTCGATCTCGACACCTTGCAAGAAATGCACAATCGAATGGCGGACCATCTGGCCGAGTTTGGCGCCCATGTCGACCAAATTCTATTCTGCCCAGATCATCCTGAAATGGCGGGCCCAGATAGAAAACCAGCGCCTGGAATGGCGCTAAAACTATTACGGACTTTCTCAGCGAAAGCGGAAGAAACCTGGTTTGTAGGGGATAGTTTGTCTGATGTGTTGAGTGCGATAAATGCCGGCTGTCGCCCTGCCTTAGTTAAAACTGGCAAAGGGCTAAAAACAATTAATGCACCCGAGATCAGCAAATACGAGGTCCCTGTTTTTGCTGATCTTCGTGATTTTGTTAATGACCTCTTGGGCTAGACGTCCAGATTTTCTACCGACATGGCGTTGGACTCGATAAAGTCTCGCCTCGGCTCTACCTCATCACCCATGAGCGTTGTAAACAATTGGTCGGCTGCAATAGCGTCCTCAATGGTAACTTGCATCATGCGGCGGTTTTCTGGGTCCATCGTCGTTTCCCATAGCTGATCCGGGTTCATCTCACCCAGACCCTTGTAACGAGAAATCGTTTGCCCCTTGCGTCCAGCTGACAGCAGCCAATCGTAAGCCTGTTCGAAGCTAGTCACGTCTTCACTGCGATCGCCGCGCGTGACTATCGCGCCCTCTTCAATCAGATCGTTTACGATTTCGCCATACTCTATCAAACTAACGTATTCCCCAGACCGAAATAGATCACGATTTAGACGATAACTATTATCTACGCCGTGGTGGCGGATCGCGACACTAGGAAGATAAATACTTCTCTCACGATCTTCATTAAGGATCACTTTAAATTGTGTGCTTTCTGTTTGGTTGGCGGCATCTAGCAGCGTCTGCAGCTCATCTGACCATGCGGACATCTTGCTTTCCGATGATAGTAAGTCTTCACTCACCTTGGGGAGCTTGATAAGACAGTTTAATATACTCTCTGGGTATTTTCTGGAGAGCCTGCGAATGATTCCACGCACTTTACGATATTGATTAACCAGGTTTTCGAGACTAACCCCCTGAATGGCTGGTGCATCTGTCGCTGGAACGAGCTTAGCCTGATCCAGCGCTAGTGCACAGATATAATCCTCTAGCGCCATGTCATCTTTTAGGTATTGCTCCTGCTTGCCTTTTTTAACCTTATACAGTGGTGGCTGTGCGATGTAGATATAACCCCTTTCTATTAACTCACGCATCTGACGGAAGAAAAACGTTAACAGTAACGTTCTAATATGGGCGCCGTCGACATCCGCATCAGTCATGATAATTATGGAGTGATAACGTACTTTCTCAGGATCGTATTCTTCACGTCCGATGCCACACCCCAGGGCTGTAATTAACGTGCCGACTTCCTGAGAAGATAACATCTTATCAAAGCGGGCTTTTTCGACATTCAAAATCTTACCTTTTAGTGGCAGGATTGCCTGAAACTTCCTATCGCGACCCTGTTTAGCGGAACCGCCCGCAGAATCACCCTCCACGATATATAGTTCTGATAAGGCAGGATCTTTTTCCTGACAATCAGCGAGTTTCCCAGGTAGGCCAGCGATATCCAGTGCGCCTTTCCGGCGTGTCATCTCCCTGGCCTTACGAGCAGCAATTCTGGCTCTCGCAGCATCTACCATCTTCGTTACTACAGATTTCGCAGACTGGGGATTCTCCATCAGGAATTCTTTCAGTTTCTCGGACATCGCTTGCTCAACGGCTGATTTCACTTCTGATGAAACCAGCTTGTCCTTGGTTTGCGAGGAGAACTTAGGATCGGGAACTTTAACGCTAATCACCGCAGTCAGGCCCTCACGAGCATCATCTCCTGTCGTTGAAATGTTGCCTTTTTTGTTCAAGCCAGACTCGTCAATGTAAACATTCAACGTCCGGGTCAAGGCTGCGCGAAACCCCGCCAGGTGTGTGCCACCATCGCGTTGAGGAATGTTGTTAGTGAAACAAAAAATATTCTCCTGGAAAGAGTCGTTCCACTGCATTGCTACTTCGACAGTCACTCCATCCGATTCACGGGTCTGAGTAAAACTAAAGATATCGTCGTGAATAGCTGTCTTGTTTTTGTTGAGGAAATCGACGAAGGCTAGGATGCCCCCTTCATATTTAAAGCGATCTTTTTGACCATTTCGCTCATCCATCAACAGGATATTTACGCCCGAATTCAGGAATGATAGTTCCCTGAGTCGTTTCGCAAGTATGTCGTAATGAAACTCTATGTTTGTGAACGTTTCATCACTCGGAAGAAAGTGCACCTCTGTTCCGGTCTTATCTGTGTCACCCGTGACGGCAATGTCTGCAGTTGGCTCACCGTGTATATAGGTTTGTTCCCAGACCTTCCCTTCCCGTCGAATAGTCAGGGTCAATTCTTTGGATAACGCATTTACTACCGAGACACCAACACCGTGCAAGCCGCCAGAAACCTTATAGGAATTAGAGTCAAACTTTCCGCCTGCGTGTAAGACGGTCATGATAACTTGTGCAGCCGACACGCCTTCTTCTGGGTGTATTGCAACAGGTATACCGCGACCATTATCCTTCACTGTGATTGAGTTATCGGGGTTGATTATTACCTGGATTTCAGAGCAATGCCCAGCGAGCGCTTCATCGATAGAGTTGTCGACCACTTCAAACACCATATGGTGCAGGCCCGTGCCATCATCGGTATCACCTATGTACATTCCCGGTCGTTTTCTAACAGCATCAAGCCCTTTAAGGACTTTAATATCGCCGGAATCGTATTCTTCTGCCATTCAATTATTCCTGTTGTTCTACAAGTTCACCATGTTCCACGTGGAACATCTGATAAGAATCCCGTTCTAATTGTTCAAAATAGACCGGTTTCTTGATAGAGGTTATGAAGCTTTGAAGCCTCTCCATTTTTACTACTTCGTCGAGAATGTGCGCCTGCTTCGCTTCGTCTAGTTCTGACACAAGATCATCAAGCAATAAATAACAGGTTGAGTTCCTGTCCAGTAACCACCGTACTTGGCCTAGTATCATGCTAGCAACCATCATCTTTAGTTCACCTCTTGATAGTATGAGGTGTACATCGTCGGACTTAAGTTTGACTTTTATGTCTGCTTTGTGAGGCCCAACAGTCGTATAGCCATAGCGACAATCAACATTAAAGGATTGTTCTAGTTGGCTCTTTAGATCGCCTTCCGACGCGCCATTCTGCAGGCTATATTGTACATCGTATTGCGGTAAAAATCTGTTCTGATAAGCGCTGAAATATGGAATTAATTGCTCTATGGTTTCTTCTCGGAGCGAGTTAATTTTCTCTGCGATGATTGATATCTGATCATCCCAGTATACGAAGTCTTTATAGGGTTTCTTTTGTTTGAGTAGCGCGTTTCTTTGCTTTAATAATCTCGCATAGGTTTGTGACAACTTTGCATACGAATGTTCCACGTGGAACACACAGAAATCCAGGAATTGCCTTCTGTTTTGAGCGCCCGCAGTTAATAACAGAAAACTCTCGGGTGTCATGGTGCGTACTGGTAAGTACTCAGCTAGTATTGAGAGCCTGCTCATCGGCTCGCGGTTTATGCGAACGGTATAGTCGTTATTCGCATGACGTTCTATACCCAATCGGTTGTTTGAATCAAGAATTGCGTTAACCTGGAGGCGCCCTTTATCTTTAGCAATAACCTGCGCAATTTGGTGTGTACGGAAAGATCTGCCTGTACCTAGAATATTGATGGACTCTAGTATGGAAGTCTTTCCTGCACCATTGGGTCCAACGAAAACGGAAATTGGGGCTTTGATATCAAGAGTGGTTTCTGCAAGGTTCCTTACCGAATCAAAACGTAGTTTCTTTATCATATAAGGAGAGCCTGTGATGGCTCCTTCATTTAGTGAAGACTTAGGCCACTAAAGTCGCATTGGCATGACGACATAGAGAGAAGCCATTTCATCGTCAACACCCTCTATCAGAGCTGATGAATTAGAGTCGCCCAATGTCCACAGAACGTTTTCTGTCTTTAGTGTATTTAATACATCAAGAACGTAGCTAACATTAAATCCTATTTCCAACTGATCACCACTATAATCTACCGCAAGTTCGATGACCGCTTCTTCCTGTTCCGGGTTGTTGGCAGTTATTGTTAGGTTCCCCTCGTTCAAGTTCATGCGAATTCCGCGGTACTTCTCATTACATAGGATAGCCGCCCTGGCGAATGAATCTCTGAGATCCTCTCTGTTAGCTGTCAGTTGTTTATCACCATTCTTAGGCAACACTCGGTCATAATCAGGGAATTTACCGTCGATTAATTTAGATGTGAACATGTAGCCAGATGTAATGACTCGAAGGTGGTTCGTTCCAAGCGTCATCTCAAGATCATCGTCATTGTCATCTAGCAGCCTAAGTAACTCTGTTATGCCCTTCCTTGGGATAATCGCTTCTGTCTTTGCATCCGCTTCAAACTCGAACGGTAACTCGGATAAGGCGAGGCGATGTCCGTCTGTTGATACGGATTTAAGTTGTTTGTTATCAATTTCAAATAACATGCCGTTAAGATAGTAGCGAACATCCTGTTGTGCCATCGCAAACGCGGTCCTATCCATTAATGACTTTAATTGGGATTGCTTAACTTGCATTTTCTGCGTACCGACCGTTTCGTCGATAGCGGGAAACTCACTCGCAGAGATGGTTGAAAGAGTGAACTTATTGGCACCACACCTAATCGTAACCTTTTGATTTTTAAAGGAAAAGTCTATGTCTTTCGGAGGAAGGCTGCGACAGATGTCAAGAAACTTGCGAGCTGGTACGGTTATCTGTCCAGGTTCACCAGGCTCTGGAATAGACAGCTTAGCTACCAGTTCCACCTCCAAGTCGGTTGCTGTTAAAGATAGTTCCTGTCCCTCAAGCACGACCAAAATGTTCGATAGGACAGGTAATGTCTGGCGTCGTTCGACTGCATTGCTCACCAGCTGGAGTGGTGCAATTAAACTATCTCGACTGATGGTGAAACGCATATAATTATCTCCATTAGTTAACTTGACAAAATCCTGAGCAAGTTATGGTAATCCTCTTTGACTTCCCGGTTTTCTTCTACTAGTTCCTTTATCTTGCGGCAAGCATGCAAAACAGTTGTGTGATCCCTACCACCGAAAGCATCCCCTATTTCAGGTAAGCTTTTGTTCGTCAATTCTTTTGTCAGCGCCATCGCCATTTGTCGAGGTCGAGCGACAGAACGAGATCGACGCTTAGATAATAAATCACTTACCTTAATTTTGTAATATTCAGATACGGTTTTTTGAATATTTTGAATGTTTATTCTCTTGTCTTGAGCCGCAATAAGATCTTTAAGGGCTTCTCGGACAAATTCCATAGTAATTTCCCTGCCAGTAAAATTGGCATTGGCGATCACGCGCTTGAGCGCCCCTTCCAGTTCACGAACATTCGAGCGGATCCTTTTGGCAATAAAAAAGGCTACCTCATCGGCAAGTTCGATGCCGCTCTTATGCGCCTTACTCATCAGGATGGCAACACGCATTTCTAGCTCGGGTGGGTCGATGGCTTGAGTTAAACCCCATCCGAATCGAGACTTCAATCGATCTTCTAAACCATCAACATCCTTTGGATACCGATCACAGGTCAATATAATCTGCTGGTTTGCCTCCAGCAAAGCGTTAAAAGTATGAAAAAACTCCTCTTGCGATACAGTCTTTCCTGCGAAAAATTGAATGTCATCAATGAGCAAGGCATCGAGTGATCGATAATATTTTTTAAAGCGATCAATGGTGTTCGTTTGAAGTGCTTTTACCATGTCTGCCACGAATCGTTCTGAATGCAAATACAGTATTTTTGCATTCGCTCGTTTCTTGAGAATTTCATTCCCAACAGCGTGCATCAGATGAGTCTTACCTAATCCAACACCGCCATAGATGAAGAAAGGGTTGTATCCGTCACCAGGATTTTCAGCTACTTGCCGGGCAGCAGCAAGTGCGAGCTGGTTAGCCTTACCTTCAACGAAAGTTTCAAATCTGAAATCAGGGTTAAGGTTTGATTTATGCGTTTTATTTTTTGCCTCTACCGCGGGGGGAGTAGAAGCGGACTGCCTGGTCGTTTCCTGACTAGCGATTATATCGAGTGAACCGACCTTTATTTCAACCTCATACTCGGTATTTCTTGCATACATCTGTGCGATGTCGCGCAATTTAGGAAGATACTTATCTCTAACCCAATCCATGACAAAAATATTCGGAGCAAACAGGATAAGTTGATCGTTAGACTCTTCACTCTGCAGTGGTCTCAGCCATGTATTAAACTGCTGAGAAGGTATTTCACTTTGTATCGACTTTAAGCAGGATTGCCAGATAGTTTCCATTCACATTACCGATAACATGTTATTAAATAGGTACTTATGCACATTTTCTTATTATTTCGCTTAAAAAAACCCAGTGACAAGCGGCTGTATATTAAACATCATAATTATCAAACAAACAATTAAAATATTAACTTTGTATTGTTTCGTGTAGCTTTGGTTAATAATATGTCAACAAAACGGTGTAATTGTGAATTTACACAAACAATTAACATTTTATAACGATTCTTACTTGCGATTTACAGTTCTTATCAACAGGGTTTTATGTGCTATAAAATGTTGTTTCATATACAAATATAAAACTTATCAACAAAAAAAGGCGTACCAATAAATACTAACAATCTTTTAAATATATATTTTTATTTTATTAGGTTAAGACAAGGAAAATCGCTAGATATTCAAAAGATAACTTAAATATTTGTGGACTTAAAAAATTTTTTCTGTATATTGGCAGGAATGCGGAGCTAGGTGTTTTGCACAACGATCCAACAAAAAAACATGAAAAGCTTTAATTTTTCGTTGATTTCTAGACTCTATATCAGTATGATCGCGCATCTTTGCAGCCTATGACTGCTTACAAAGCGTGTATCACAAGTCTAAATTGAGAGTAAAAGATGAAAAGAACATTTCAGCCAAGCGTTCTGAAAAGAAAACGCACACACGGGTTTCGTAGCCGTATGGCAACGAAGAACGGTCGCGCAGTTATAAATCGTCGACGTGCAAAAGGTCGCAAAGTACTCGCTGCCTGATTGTAATCAATCAACTCTATCACAACAAGCTGCTGTATCAGACAATAGGCTTAGTAAGGTAGAGCGCCTGCTAACACCTCGAGAATATAAAAACGTATTCTCAAACCCTGTAAAATTCTTTCAACCCGGACTATTAATTTTGTGTAACAAAAACGGTCTGGGTTATGATCGCTTAGGTATGGCCGTTAGTAAAAAAAATCTACCTCGCGCTGTCGATCGCAACCGAGTCAAGCGACTGATCAGGGAATCATTCCGGCTTAGACAAGACAACATTGGAATAGATGTTGTTGTTTTAACTCGCAATCCCATTATAAATATGGATAATACACAAATCTTTAAACAGTTGGACTGGCTTTGGCAACGACTAACTAAGAGAGACTGGTGAAAAAGTTACTAATACTTCCGCTGAAGTTTTACCAGAAAGTTATTAGTCCTCTGTTAGGTCCACGCTGTATATATAACCCCTCATGCTCACATTATATGGTTGAAGCAATCGAGCGATTTGGTGTCGTTAGGGGCACTTGGTTAGGGATAAAACGGATAGCACGATGTCATCCTCTCCACGAAGGAGGCGATGACCCGGTACCAGAAGATTACAAAGGTCATTAAAAACAAAACAATGGAAGCTCAAAGAACCTACATCATCGTCGGATTCGCGATAGTCACTTATTTACTGTTTCTGGCTTGGCAAGAAGATTATAACCGGCCGCAACAACAGCCAACCCAACAAACCGCAACCGAGGTTTCAGAAATAGCGGTTCCCGATACGATTGATGACTCACTTCCGCAAGAACAGGATCTTATTCCTCAATCACCAGTGGTGCAAAACTCAACGCCACAAAACTCAGGCATGACAGGACTCGTCTCAGTTGAAACGGATGTGTTGAGTTTAGAGATAAGCCCTGTAGGCGGAGATGTTGTTTCAGGTAAATTATTGAATTATCCCCTAACCCAGGATAATCCGGATATTCCTGTACATATCCTAAAAAATACCAATGGTCGAATCTATACCGCCATGAGTGGACTAATTGGTGAAGGCATGCCCGACACGACCAGTCCAAGGGCCGTTTACACAGTTGAGCAGAATAATTATGTCCTTCCGGACTCTGCCGATGATTTAATCATACCGTTACGTTGGACTAATCCAGATGGCCTGGTTATCGAAAAACGTTTTAAACTGACCCGTGGTTCCTACCTCATCGAAGTACAATATGAATTCACCAATGTAACCGATAGCGCTGTTAACGCGACTTTCTTTGGGCAAATAAAACGCGATAGAGTCGTGGAAAGTATTAATGCTGGTGGTGGCATAGGGATTCAAGCCTATCTAGGTTCAGCCTATTCTTCACAGGATAAGCGATACGAGCCATACACCTTTGATGATATGGATGATGCCAACCTTAATATCAGTACCCAAGGTGGCTGGATAGCATTCTTGCAGCATTACTTCGTTAGTGCCTGGATTCCTGAACAACAACAAACAAATCAAATATCCACAGTCACCCCAAATAATTTAGCGATCATACGTATCCTGACGCCAACCAACCGAGTTGAACCCGGGCAATCACTTGTTACGGGCGGTAAGTTATATCTAGGCCCAAAAATACAGGAAGATCTTGAAGAAATAGCGGATGGTCTCGACCTGACAGTAGATTATGGGATCTTGTGGTGGATAGGACAGCCGTTGTTCTGGATGATGAACTGGTTCCATAGCCTGTTGGGCAACTGGGGCCTGGCGATCATCATGGTGACGTTTGCTATTAAACTGCTGTTGTATCCCTTGTCTGCTGCCCAATATCGATCGTTCGCCAAGATGCGGCACATACAACCAAAGGTAAATGCTCTGAAGGATCGTTATGGTGACGATCGGCAAAAAATGTCTCAGGCCATGATGGAGCTGTATCGCAAGGAGAAAGTCAATCCGCTCGGTGGTTGTCTACCATTACTAGTTCAGATGCCTGTATTCATTGCGCTGTATTGGGTGCTACTAGAATCCGTTGAATTGCGTCATGCTGATTTTTATCTCTGGATTGAAGATCTTTCCGCCATGGACCCTTTGTATATCTTACCGTTGTTAATGGGTGCAAGCATGTGGCTAATGCAGAAAATGCAGCCGATGGCGGCTACGATGGATCCAATGCAACAGAAGATTATGCAGTTTATGCCGGTTATCATGACGGTCTTCTTCCTGTTCTTCCCTGCTGGACTCGTCCTGTATTGGTTAGTAAATAATCTGCTCTCCATCGCGCAACAGTTATACGTAACCAAGAAGATGGAAAAGGAACTGGCAAACAGGCCATCTAATAAAGCACCAAAGTAACTATGTCTCACAGCGATACCGACACGATCGTCGCACTGGCTACTCCTGCCGGGCGAGGTGGGGTTGGTATCGTCAGAGTATCTGGCCCACTCGTTGAAGAGATATGTCAGGCTGTCCTAGGCAAAACGATCCCATCCAGAGAAGCCCTGTTCCTCGAATTCCTTGCTAAAGACGAGAGCCTGATTGACCAGGGATTAGCCATACGCTTCAAAGGACCAAACTCTTACACTGGCGAAGATGTCCTGGAGTTACAGGGTCACGGCGGTCCACACATAATGGATATGTTAATTGAAACCATTATCGGACATGGTGCCCGCTTGGCGAGACCCGGGGAGTTCACTGAAAGGGCCTTTCTTAACGATAAGATCGATCTCGTTCAAGCGGAAGCAGTAGCCGATTTGATCGACGCGGGCTCACGCGAGGCTGCAAAATGTGCAGCACAATCTCTGAGTGGTGCATTCTCTAGATATATCCATGAATTAACCGAATATTTAATCCAGTTGCGCATTTTTGTTGAGGCAGCGATTGACTTTCCTGAAGAGGAAATCGACTTTCTGGCTGACGAAAGAATCTCAACTCAACTTTCTAGTCTCCTGGATCAGGTAAACGAAACACTCGCTTCTGCGCAACAGGGAGCCATCCTTCGAGATGGTATTCATGCCGTTATTGTCGGTAAACCCAATGCGGGAAAATCGAGCCTGCTCAATGCACTAGCCGGCCAGGAGACAGCTATCGTAACTCATATAGAGGGCACTACTCGTGATGTCCTCAAAGAGCAGATCCAATTGGACGGTATCCCAATCCATGTAACAGACACCGCAGGGATTCGTCAGTCTGATGATGAGGTTGAAAAAATCGGAATTGAACGCGCCAAACAAGAAATAACCCAGGCTGATTTAATATTGCTGGTTGTCGACCAACAGTCTTCAGATACTTCAGAATTGAATGATAACTGGCCAGATCAAATCGATCGCCCCGATGTTCCTGTCATCCTGATACGCAACAAAATCGATCTAACCGATCAAGCGCCTTCAATCGAGGAAACCGACCAGGGTTTCAAAATCCGCCTGAGTGCCAAGTTTGGTCAGGGTATCGATGAGTTAAAACAGACGATGAAGCAAATCGTTGGTTATCAAGACAAACAGGAAGGCCAATTCATAGCACGCCGTCGCCATATCCAAGCGCTTACTTCCTGTTTATCTCATCTCGAACTCGGGCAACAGCAACTCGAGATCAAAGCAGGCGAACTCCTCGCCGAAGAACTACGACTGGCGCAACAACAACTCAACGAAATTACCGGTGAATTCACTTCTGATGATCTGCTGGGTCGGATTTTCTCGTCATTCTGTATTGGAAAGTAAATTACAAGTTGATTCGTTGATAGTCCATATTCTACGGGACGCTTTGAATACCTCCCTGTACGCTCAACTCCGGCATCCATGCCTCCGTATGCCCTGGAATATGGACATAGTCAACTCACCAACCTCACGCACATCGCAGAATGGACTTAGGAAAACTACGTGTTCAGGCATTCACAACCATGATTAGATGCAATCTTAGTTAATCGCTTTTCAAGGGTGTATGGAGACAGGATGTCGGAATCAAGCCCACAGGGATGTGTTTATGGCGTCCCTAGAAAAGCGACTGACAAGGTTGCGTCTAGCATATTACTGTAGGATGACTGTGCAACAGCTATTTTCTAGAACGAAGAATAGTTCATTTATTAAACAATACAGTGTATGATCGCGAGCCCTTATAATAGCGTGTGTATTTATTAAAGATTTAGAACCAAGATGGAACGTTTTGATGTCATAGTCGTTGGTGGTGGACATGCCGGAACTGAAGCAGCTCTGGCAGCGGCTCGTCGTGGTTCAAAAACACTGTTATTAACGCATAATATCGATACGCTCGGACAAATGTCATGTAACCCGGCCATCGGTGGAATCGGTAAAGGGCATCTAACCAAAGAGGTGGATGCTATGGGTGGCGCGATGGCTTTGGCGATCGATCAGGCGGGCATCCAATTTCGCACCCTCAATGCGAGTAAAGGCCCAGCGGTAAGGGCCAGCCGAGCACAGGCCGATCGAAGCTTGTATCGTAAGGCTATCAGGCGCATTCTGGAGAATCAGGAAAACTTGAGTATCTTCCAGCAAAACGTGACAGACATTACCCTGGAAAAAAATCGCGTTAAAAGCGTTGAAACTGAGATGGGTTTATCCTATCAATGTGATGCTCTGGTGCTGACGGTTGGTACGTTCCTGGGTGGCACGATTCATATCGGGGAAGTTCAGAAATCTGGTGGTCGAGCCGGCGATCCGGCGTCCATAAAACTCGCAGAGACTCTGCGAGGACTCGATCTTGCAGTAGGGCGTCTAAAAACAGGCACGCCTGCACGACTGGACAAGCGATCGCTGGATTTCAGCAAAATGGCTGTACAGCACGGTGACGATCCATTGCCGTTGTTCTCATTTATCCCGGCTGACAATCCGCCGCCCAAACAGATCCCCTGTCATATGACTTACACCACCACAAGGACCCATGACATTATTCGGGAATCCATTCATCGAAGCGCCATTTTCAGTGGTGCAATCGATAGTTCTGGGCCACGTTACTGCCCCTCGATAGAGGACAAGGTGGTCAGGTTCGCCGATCGTGATTCGCATCAAATCTTCGTTGAGCCAGAAGGCCTCGATGTCAACGAGGTTTATCCAAACGGCATTTCAACGAGCTTGCCTTATGAGGTTCAGGTTGATTTTATTCGCTCGATCATCGGATTTGAGAATGCCCATATTCTCAGGCCGGGCTATGCGATCGAGTATGATTATTTTGATCCTCGCGAGCTAAAACCTTCGCTAGAAACTAAAAAGGTCGTTGGGCTCTATTTCGCTGGTCAGATTAATGGCACGACAGGTTATGAAGAAGCGGCCGCCCAGGGACTCGTTGCCGGATTGAATGCATCGCTTGCCAGTGACGGAGAAGAACCATGGATTGCTCGACGCGATCAGTCCTACATCGGTGTGTTGATCGATGATTTAGTCACCTTAGGAACCAAAGAGCCTTACCGCATGTTTACCTCACGAGCGGAGTATCGGCTATTACTACGCGAGGACAATGCCGACCAGCGATTAACGCCTATCGCTCGTGATTTAGGACTAATCGATGATCATCGATGGAAAATATACAACGATAAACAAGATGCTGTTAGTCGTCAGCTTGATGCCGTAAGCAAAGTGGTTATCCATGCCAACACAGAGGCCGCAGAGAAAATTAATACTCACCTGGAAAAACCTCTGGCGAAAGAGTACCACCTAAAAGAACTGTTGAAGCGTCCGGAATTGAGCTATGAGAAGATCAAGTTCTGTTTGGACGATGCAACGGATGACGAGAAGGTTGCTGAACAGGTTGACGTACGTATCAAATACGATGGTTATATAAAGCGTCAACAAGACGAAATAGATAAACATCAGCGCCATGAACAAACCAAAATACCGGCAGATTTCGATTATCAAGCCGTCAAGGGGTTGTCTGCAGAGGTACAACAGAAACTTGAAAACATTAGGCCAGCAACCATAGGTCAGGCGAGCCGAATCTCGGGCATTACACCGGCAGCGATATCTCTGTTATTGGTGTACTTAAAAAAGCGCCAGCATGTCAGAAAATCTGCCTGATCAATGCCGCACCAGGCTTGAGCAGGGAATAACCCAGCTTTCGATTCAACTGCAAGAGACTCAAGTCAGTCAACTGCTAGACTATGTCGCCTTGCTCTGCAAATGGAATAAGGCATACAACTTGACGGCGATCCGCGATCCCGAACAGATGATTATTCGACACCTGTTGGATAGTCTGGCCATCCTGCCGTATCTTCAAACGAGGCGGATTCTGGATGTCGGCACTGGTGCTGGCATCCCGGGATTGATCATTGCTATCTGCCAACAGGATACTGAGGTGACTTTACTCGATTCAAATGGCAAGAAAACCCGTTTTCTGCAATATGCTACAACTCAACTGAGCTTGGATAATGTTGAGGTTGTACAAAGTCGAGCAGAAGACTACTCCCCTGTGGAACTTTTTGATAGGATTGTCAGCCGCGCATTTACCGCGTTGGATAAAATGGTGCATTGGTGTCATCCTCTTTTGGCTGAGGAGGGAGTTTTCCTGGCCATGAAAGGGGCCTACCCGGAACCAAACCAGAAGGATCTGCCGTCTGGATGGCTGGTCACCCATGTGGAACCACTGGTTATACCGTTTATAACAGAGCAAAGACATCTGGTGTCAGTCGCCAGAACGAATCACTAAAGGGTACTATTATGGCCAGGGTTATCGCCATAGCGAATCAAAAAGGCGGTGTTGGTAAAACAACTACCGCAATCAATCTCGGTGCAGCGCTTGCGAGCGAAGGCAGCAAGGTCCTGATGGTCGATATGGACCCTCAAGGGAATGCCACCATGGGTTGCGGCATATATAAGGATGATATTGAAGATAGTATCTATGATGTCCTCATGGGAGATGCGACCGCCGAAGCCGTCTGCGAGTTCGCCGAACAGGCGGATTTCCATGTCTTGCCAGCAAATGGCGACTTGACGGCAGCAGAAATACATTTGCTGGATCTTAATAATCGAGAATTTCGACTCTACAAAGCGATCGCAAAATTTAAACACCAGTTCGATTATGTGCTTATTGATTGCCCGCCGTCATTAAATATGCTGTCGCTCAATAGTTTAACGGCTGCCGATGGCGTTTTGATTCCCATGCAATGTGAGTATTATGCATTAGAAGGTTTGTCTGCCTTGATGGGAACCATTGAACAGATACGGGAGTCAGTAAATCCGCGGCTGGAACTAGAAGGCCTGCTGCGCACCATGTTCGATGGCAGAAACCGGCTTGCGGTCGATGTCTCAGAAGAACTGATGAATCACTTTGGTGAAAAGGTTTTTGCTACCGTGATTCCACGTAACGTCCGGCTGGCTGAGGCACCAAGCTACGGCCTGCCGGTGATGTATCATGATTTACGTTCGACCGGCGCCCAGTCATATATCGCGCTGGCGAAAGAAATCATTGAGCGAGATCGGGCGCGCTTCAGTGAGCCGCAATCGATAGCAGCAGAACTAACAGAGTAGAAACATGGCTAAAAAAACAGGTTTAAAACGGGGTCTCGATGCCCTCCTCGCCAAGCCCAAAGGTTCAACCAAAACGGATGCCGGACAGAATGCCTCAACCGATCCAGGCATGGAATCTGGCGATGAGCTAAAAAGCTTACCGGTTGAATTCATGCGACCGGGCAAGTATCAGCCCAGAAAAGACATGACCGACGAGGGCCTTCAGGAACTGGCAAACTCCATCAAGGTTCAAGGTGTTATACAACCCATCGTAATCCGACCTCTCGATAAGCCCGACCAATATGAAATAATCGCCGGCGAGCGGCGCTGGCGAGCGGCGCAGCGTGCAGAACTGGCCGAAGTTCCAGTGATCATCAAAAAGGTTGAAGACAACGCAGCAATTGCAATGTCTTTGATTGAGAACATTCAAAGAGAAGATCTCAACGCGATAGAAGAAGCGGTTGCCCTACAACGTTTAAAGCAGGAATTTGAGTTGACCCATCAAGAGGTTGCTGATGCCGTGGGTAAGTCTCGAGCCACGGTGACCAACATTATGCGCCTGCTCACATTAGCGGATTCTGTACGTCGCATGATCGAACATGGCGATTTGGAGATGGGGCATGGCAGGGCTTTATTGTCTATGCCGCTAGAACAACAACCAACGGTTGCCAAGCAGGTCGCGGAGAAATCCTTGTCAGTTCGTGAGACAGAGAAACTTGTGCAACGACTGCTCAAACCTGCGCAAAAAGCACCTAAACCACAAAAATCGGCAGACATTAAGGTTCTAGAACGAAGTCTGTCCGAGTATTTGGGTTCCCCTGCAGATCTGCAGCATCAGAAAAACGGCCGTGGCAAGGTCGTTCTGCAATATTCTAACCTGGAAGAGTTGGATGGAATTCTGGCAAAAATAGGTGTTCCAAAACACTAAATCGCCAGTTTTCTCGGCCTTTCGTCGAAAACATGCGAGAAAGCCGGTTTTTTTCGCATTACTGACCTACTATGCTTGATCAAAAAAGGCAATATCACTATACTCCGCACTCCTGTTAGCCTAGCTGATAGAAGAGGCCAAATTGGCGCATCAACTAGCCCAAAAAAGCCATCAAGTTGCGATTCGCATTTTGCTCTATCAGATGGGGATAACAGCGGTTGTGACGCTGCTGTTTTTTGCAGACTCTGGCACTGCTGCCATGTCTGCTCTGGTAGGTGGTTTAATCAGTATTATACCAAACGGTTTGTTTATTCTGGTTACCCATCGACACGGCGGAGCGCAATCGGCTAGAAAGATAATGAGCTCGTTTTATCTCGGCGAAGTATTGAAAATACTCGTTACAGCAACCATGTTTGCATTAGCCATTATTTTTCTGCCAGCAAAGATTTTACCTTTGTTGCTCACTTACATAGCCTGTCTAGGCGCCTATTTTATGGCCGGACTGGCGAGCAACAAGACATAGTATTTACACATTGATATTTAGAGCAGGTTATTAAGCCATGGCTGCAGCTGAAACTACTGAAGGCTATATCTCACATCACCTCCAAAACCTACAGGTTTGTTCTACCGACGAGGGTATTGTCTGGAACATTCAAGAAGGTGTTGCTTCAAATGTTTGCTCCGGTAATTTCTGGACTTTAAATGCCGACACACTCGGCATGTCAGTATTACTCGGTCTGATCTTTCTCTGGTTATTCCGTAGCGTTGCGAAGAAAGCAACCACAGGTGTGCCCGGAAAATTACAATGCTTCATCGAGATTATCGTTGAGTTCGTTGATGAGAATGTGAAAGATACATTCCACGGCAAGAACGCCCTGATCGCGCCGTTAGGCTTGACCATCTTTGTTTGGGTGTTCCTGATGAACCTGATGGATTTGATCCCTGTCGACTGGTTACCTACTCTGGCCTATGTGATGGGTCTAGGTTATTTCAAGATCGTACCATCGACCGATCTGAACGCCACTTTCGCCATGTCGATCTCGGTATTCATACTGATCGTCTACTATTCTATTAAGGTGAAGGGCATCGGTGGTTTTACTAAAGAACTGACGCTTAATCCGTTCAACCACTGGGTTGCGATACCATTTAACTTCCTGCTGGAAGGCGTTGCCCTTCTAGCCAAACCAATCTCACTGGCACTCCGACTATTTGGAAACATGTATGCCGGCGAGTTGATATTTATTTTGATTGCCTTGCTGGGCCTATACCAGTTACCGCTCCACTTTACCTGGGCGGTGTTCCACATCCTGGTCATTACCCTGCAAGCATTTATTTTTATGATGTTGACGATCGTGTACCTGTCATTGGCACACGAGGATCACTAACTTTTTTATTAACAACTACGGTTCTTTAGGAGAAACGAATGGAAACTGTAATTGGTTTTAGCGCAATCGCAATCGCCCTGTTAATTGGTTTGGGTGCATTAGGTGTTGCTATCGGTATGGGTCTGTTAGGCGGTAAGTTTTTGGAAGGCGCTGCACGTCAGCCAGAAATGGTTCCTATGCTTCAGGTTAAGATGTTCATCGTTGTCGGCCTGCTCGACGCGGTTGCCATGATCGGTGTTGGTATCGCTCTGTTCTTTACATTTGCGAACCCTTTCATCGCCCAGTACCAAGCGGCTATTGGCGGTTAATTAACTCCTGACAGGAGGAATTAAATCATGGATTTTAATGCAACTTTAATTGGACAAACGATTGCATTTATCGTCTTCGTCTGGTTTTGCATGAAGTATGTTTGGCCACCTCTGATGGGCGCCATCGAAGAACGTCAAGCGAAAATTGCCAAAGGTCTGGAAGCTTCTGAGCGAGGCGCGAAAGATCTTGAGTTAGCTCAAGACAGGGCCAAAGAGTATTTGGCTGAAGCCAAAGCTCAGGCTGCTGAGATTGTCGAGCAGGCGAACAAGCGCCATGCTCAGATCGTCGATGGTGCAAAGGATGACGCGCGTGCCGAAGCTGCCAAGATCAGAACAGGTGCAGAAGCAGAAATTGAGCAGGAAGTGAATCGAGCTAAAGAGGCTCTGCGAGCTCAGGTTGCAAGCCTGGCGGTCCAAGGTGCCGAGAAGATTCTGCAACGCAGTATCGATGCCGAAAAGCATAAGGATATTCTCGATAACCTGGCGAAAGAGATATAGGTAAGACGCTATGTCAGAATTGACTACATTAGCACGACCATACGCCAAAGCAGCATTTGAGTTTGCTCAGGCAAACAACCAGTTATCTGACTGGTCCGATATGTTGTCTTTCTGCGCATCGGTCATCAGCGATGAGGCTCTTGCCAAATTTCTGGACAACCCAGGACTAACTCGGGAACAAGCCGCGACAACGATGTTGAAAATCATCGATGACAAGGTAGATGCCAAAGGCCAGAACTTTATCAAACTACTGGCTGCTAACAAGCGCCTTGAGTTACTGCCGGCAATTTCTGAATTGTTCGAGGAAAACAAGGCCCTGTATGAGAAATCGGTTGATGTGGAAATTACTTCTGCGGCTGATCTCACTGACGAGCAAATAGTCAATCTTACGGCCAGATTGTCCGAGAAACTCGGTAGGCAAGTGAACATTAATAGTCAGACGGATTCGTCTCTCATTGGCGGCATGCTAATCAGAGCGGGCGATACAGTCATCGATGCTTCCATGCGTGGCAAGCTGGATGACCTATCCGATGCGTTACTTATCAAATAATTGAAAGTAACGACGGCTGAATCAATAAACATAAGTTAGGGAAAAGAGCATGAGTGTGCAATTAAACCCATCTGAAATTAGTGAGCTGATCAAACAGCGCATCGACCAGTTCGAAGTGGTGTCTGAAGCTCGTAACGAAGGTACCATTGTTAGTGTATCCGACGGTATTATTCGCATCCACGGCCTGGCTGACGTCATGCTGGGTGAGATGATCGAACTGCCTGGTAACAACTACGCGATGGCGATGAACCTGGAACGCGACTCCGTTGGTGCGGTTGTTCTGGGTGCCTATGGTGACATAGTAGAAGGTCAAACTGTTAAGTGTACAGGCCGTATTCTTGAAGTGCCGGTCGGTGAAGCACTGCTAGGACGCGTCGTAGACGCCCTCGGTAGTCCAATCGATGGTAAGGGTCCAATCGACAGCAGTGGTTTCTCACAAATCGAAAAGATTGCCCCTGGTGTTATTGCGCGTCAATCAGTTGATGAGCCAGTACAGACGGGTATCAAGTCGATCGACTCGATGATTCCTCTGGGTCGAGGCCAACGTGAGTTGATTATTGGTGACCGCCAAACGGGTAAAACAGCCATTGCTATCGATGCTATCATTAACCAGAAAGATACGGGCATTAAGTGTGTGTATGTAGCGATTGGTCAGAAAGCGTCGACGATTGCTAACATCGTACGTAAACTCGAAGAGCACGATGCACTTAAGCACACAGTTGTTGTTGCAGCTGCAGCTGCAGACTCAGCAGCACTGCAATACCTCGCGCCATTCTCTGGTTGTACCATGGGTGAGTATTTCCGTGATAAGGGCGAAGACTCTCTGATTGTTTATGATGATCTTACCAAGCAAGCCTGGGCTTATCGCCAGATCTCATTGTTGCTGAGACGACCACCTGG
This sequence comes from Enterobacterales bacterium, assembly GCA_965250035.1. Taxonomy (GTDB): domain Bacteria; phylum Pseudomonadota; class Gammaproteobacteria; order Enterobacterales; genus CAXRAF01. Next base: position 2,753,585 of record OZ252282.1, read on the forward strand.
TCGTGAGGCATACCCTGGTGATGTTTTCTATCTCCATTCACGCCTGCTTGAGCGTGCATCTCGAATTAACGCGGTTGAAGTTGAAAAGTTGACGGATGGCGAAGTTAAAGGCCAGACCGGATCATTAACAGCGCTGCCGATCATCGAAACGCAAGCCGGTGACGTATCTGCATTCGTTCCGACCAACGTAATTTCGATTACAGACGGCCAGATCTTCCTGGAATCTGATTTATTTAACTCAGGTATCCGACCAGCGGTAAACGCCGGCTTGTCAGTATCTCGAGTGGGTGGTGCAGCACAGACCAAGATCATTAAGAAGCTGGGTGGTGGTATTCGTATCGCCTTGGCTCAGTATCGTGAATTGGCAGCGTTCGCACAGTTTGCATCAGATCTTGATGATGCAACACGCGCTCAGTTAGAGCACGGCCAACGTGTAACCGAATTAATGAAACAGAATCAGTATTCACCACTGTCAGTAGCCCACATGGCATTATCCTTGTTTGCTGCTGAGAATGGCTACCTGAAAGATGTTGAACTAAACAAGGTTGTTGATTTCGAGAAGTCTCTACATGACTACGCAGACAGCGAACACGCCGATCTGATTGCAGAAATTAACAAAGATTGTGTGTTGAGTGACGAAGTATCTGAGAAATTAACTTCTCTGCTAGATACGTTTAAATCAACACAAACCTGGTAAACCACTTAATAGAGAGTCGTTATGTCGGGAGCAAAAGAAGTCCGAACCAAGATCAGTAGTATTAAAAATACTCAGAAGATCACCAGCGCAATGGAAATGGTTGCTGCGAGTAAAATGCGTAAGGCCCAAGATCGCATGTCTGCGTCAAAACCTTACGCAAAAAGGATTCGCAATGTGATTAATCATGTGGCGCAGGGTAACTCGGAATACCGTCACCCCTATCTGATTGATCGTGAAGTAAAGCGTGTCGGATATGTGATTATTTCATCTGACCGTGGTCTGTGTGGCGGCCTGAACAATAACATGTTCAAGAAGGCCATCACCCACATGCAAGCATTTTCAGATCAGGAAGTTGAGATTGATCTTTGTCTGATAGGCTCGAAGGCTATCGCCTTCTTCAATAGCTATGGCGGTAACGTCGTGAGTACAGCGAGCCACCTCGGTGACGAGCCATCTATGCAAGATTTGATTGGTGCTGTAAAGGTCATGTTGAATGCTTTCGATGAGGGCACTATTGACCAGTTGTTCCTGGTTAACAATGAGTTCGTGAATACCATGACTCAGACACCGGATGTTGAGCAGATATTACCTTTGCCCAAGGGTGAGGTAGAAGAAGAGTTGGATCACCATTGGGATTATATTTACGAACCCGATGCCAAAGAACTCTTGGATGTTCTCCTGGTACGTTTTATCGAGTCTCAGGTTTATCAAGGCGTGGTTGAGAATCTCGCCTGCGAAATGGCTGCACGTATGATCGCAATGAAGTCTGCGACAGACAATGCGGGTGAATTGATTGACGAGTTACAGTTGATTTATAACAAGGCCCGTCAGGCAGCGATTACACAAGAATTATCAGAAATTGTAGCAGGTGCAGCAGCTGTTTAACGCTGCACTGTTATTAAATTATTTGGAGAAAAACAAATGAGTACAGGTACCATTGTTGAAATTATCGGCGCCGTAATTGATGTGGAATTCCCACGTGATTCAGTGCCTAAGGTGTATGATGCCCTCACAGTATCTGAGAGTGGTCTGACACTGGAGGTTCAACAACAGTTAGGTGATGGTGTCGTTAGAACCATCGCGATGGGTTCATCCGAGGGATTAAAGCGTGGTCTGAATGTGTCTAACACTGAGGCTCCAATTTCTGTTCCAGTCGGCACCAAGACTCTGGGCCGTATCATGGACGTACTAGGTGATCCTATTGATGAAAAGGGTGCCATTGGCGAGGAAGAGCGCTGGGCAATCCACCGTGAAGCGCCAAGTTATGAAGATCAGGCGGCCACGAATGAGCTGTTAGAAACAGGAATCAAGGTAATCGACCTGGTCTGTCCATTCGCAAAGGGTGGTAAAGTTGGACTATTCGGTGGTGCGGGTGTTGGTAAGACCGTTAACATGATGGAGCTTATCCGAAACATCGCGATCGAGCACAGCGGTTACTCGGTGTTCGCGGGTGTTGGTGAGCGAACTCGTGAAGGAAACGACTTCTATCACGAAATGACTGACTCGAACGTACTCGATAAAGTATCACTGGTTTATGGTCAGATGAATGAGCCTCCAGGAAACAGGCTGCGCGTGGCACTGACTGGACTGACTATGGCAGAGAAGTTCCGTGATGAAGGTAACGACGTACTGTTATTCATCGATAACATCTATCGTTACACGCTAGCTGGAACAGAGGTATCAGCACTGCTTGGCCGTATGCCTTCAGCGGTAGGTTATCAGCCAACACTGGCGGAGGAAATGGGTGTACTTCAGGAACGAATTACGTCAACAAAGACTGGTTCGATTACTTCGATCCAGGCGGTATACGTTCCCGCGGACGACTTAACTGACCCATCACCTGCAACAACCTTCGCTCACCTTGATGCGACCGTTGTACTATCTCGACAGATTGCTGAGTTGGGTATCTATCCTGCGATCGACCCACTGGATTCTACCTCTCGACAGCTAGATCCACTCGTTATTGGTCAGGAGCATTATGACGTAGCTCGTGGCGTACAGGGTGTATTGCAGCGATATAAAGAATTGAAAGATATCATCGCGATTCTGGGTATGGATGAGTTGTCTGAAGAAGACAAGCAAACCGTCGCACGTGCACGTAAGATTCAACGCTTCCTGTCGCAGCCTTTCTTCGTAGCGGAAGTATTTACTGGGGCTCCTGGTAAATATGTACCACTAAGTGAAACCATCAGTGGCTTTAAGGCGATTCTCGAAGGTGAGTATGATCACCTACCTGAGCAGGCCTTCTACATGGTCGGTGGCATCGAAGAAGCTGTTGAGAAAGCACAGAAAGTTTAACCATCGGTTAAGGTAAAAAATTATGGCAATGACAACTCATCTGGATATCGTTAGTGCAGAAGAGGCGATCTATTCGGGTCGTGCCGAGATGGTCACCTGTACAGGATCGCTGGGCGAACTGGGTATTGCACCTGGCCATGCGCCGCTGCTTACTAAACTGAGTCCTGGACCAGTGACAGTACGCCATCAGGGTGGTGAAGAGGAAATCTTCTATGTGTCTGGAGGCATGTTAGAGATCCAGCCGAATACCATTACCATTCTTGCTGATACCGCGCTACGTGCAAATGATGTGGATGAAGCAGCTGCGATTGAATCACAGAAGAAGGCTCAGGCAGAATTGCAAAACCAGAGCGCTGAAATCGATTATGGTCGAGCGACTAGCGAACTGGCTGAGGCTGCTGCGCAGCTTCGCACAATTCAGGCCATTCGCAAGAAAGCCGGAAAGTAACGACACTTCGGTCAATCTGTATCCAATCAGATTGACCCGCAAGGAACTAGCAGATAGGCAGCCTAATGGCTGCCTTTTTTTATGGGTTCATAAAATGTTACATCATCAGGCGGGACTTCTGCCTTCCCTTTGTTATGCTCGCTGACATATCGTTAATCTCCTCCTGAGGTCGCCATGTTAGTATCTATCGTCTTGTCCATGCTGCTGCAATCAGAAGTTATCAATCACAAGCTATCATCCGAAGCACTCGCTGAAGATCGCATGATCCAGATTCAACTACCCGACACCTATCACCGTGACATTGAAACTGACTTCCCTGTACTTTATGTGCTAGATGGTGAATATGCCTTTAGTTACATAAGGGGTAGTGTGAGCTTTTTATCAAATAGTTTTGGACACTTACCAAAAATGATCGTAGTAGGGATCCCCAATACTGACCGTGCCAAGGACTTTTACTTCACCTTATCTAACGACCTTGATGAAGTGCCTTTTTTGAATTTCATCGAACAGGATCTCAAACCATACATTGACAAAAATTATCGTACCAATGGATATGATATTTTATATGGCTGGTCATCCGCATCGAACATAAACATGGTGGCACTTGATCTTATGCCAACCCTGTTTGATGCACACATTCTTACCGGGAGTGGTGTTGGCGAAAACGGCAAGGCATATTTAGAGAAACGACTTGATGGCAGAGCCTTTTCAAACATTAGAATGTTTGTGACGACTGAAAACCCGGGCCCACGCGTCCCCTATCTTGAGCGATTTGAACGAACCTTGTCCGCTTTAGCACCTGAAGGCCTGGATGCAAAATTTATAGCACTCGCCGGGAGTCATGTTGACAATATTGCAGGCGGATTCGATGCGGGATTGCGTTACATTTTCGAAGGGTATTATATTCCAGCAACAGAGGTTGAGAAGGGCTTTGATAACATCATCAACTATTATCAGACACTGAATGACAACTATCCGGGTGATTTCAAAATCCCTGAAGGCGCAATTATAGAAATTGTTACGGCCTTATTTGGTATGAAAAAATATGACGATATCGAAAAATTACTCAATCATGGTCTCAAGATATATCCACAGTCATCCGATCTCTATGCAACTTACGCAGAAGCGTTAGGTTATATGGGGAGAGCGGAAGAAGGAAAAGCCCTATATCAAAAAGCCTATCTCCATGCTAAATCAGATAGCCAGAAACTTAAGTATTCAGCGATTCTAAACCAGTATAAGTCGAAAGCGCCGGGTCAATCATCTGACTAGTATCTTGCACTCAACCAGATCCATAGTTTATTGGTATCCACCTTGCCGGTTGCGAAATCACCTGCCGAGTAGTTTGCATACTTAAGTCCCACTGTGTAGCGTGTGGCGAATTTTTTTGTAATCGATAGATCTAGCTCGTTACCATAATCTGATATACCAGGACCAGAATCATCGGCTGAAAAGTCATGGTATGTTAGAGCCCAGTTGGCACCGAGTGCGCTGGTCGACGCAGTCACATATAAGTCGACTAGGCCGGTACCAGGGGTCGACAAAAACTGGTCAGCAAAGCCATTAAACTTATGTAACGTTGCGAGCGGTGTCGAGAAACCATAATTTCGATTATCGGACCCGAGAACTTCATACCCAATTTTCGTTGTCACATTCGAGATCGCCGTCCCGGCCTCCACAAACAGGTAGTCAGCGTCGAAGTCACCTACCCCGTTGCGCGCTGATTGGGTGGCGAATTCCAGATGATAAAGAAATCGATGCTCTGATACCGCACTCGTTCCATTGAGACTTATGCCATAGGTATCAAGTGTATTGTTAGTATTGTTGTCGACTTCGAGTAAATAACTATAGGCAGTCACCTTCCCTATTTCTGAATCAAATGAGATATTCAATAGGTGATCATCAGACTCAATATCGGCTTCTTCAGCGAAGATTCTATTGCGCTGTGAGATGTAAGAATAGTTGAAACGAAGCTTATCTGATGCTGCAAAATGAACATTCATACCATCAAATGTTTGTCTATCCTGACGCCAAGCCACATGGCCGACGAAGCGATGGTTGTCATGAGTGATAACTTGTCGACCGGCTTTGAGTGTTAGCGAACCGTTTCGGTATTGAATGTAGGCCTGATCGAGTTCAGTTGTTTCTGGATCAGCGATGACGGAATAAATCCCCGCATTATTACCGATGGCATTGTTGTAATCATCGAATCCAAACAGGCTCCTGGAATCCTCAAATTCTAGCAATCCAGATAGTCCATCATGTTCATTGAAAGTGTAGGTAAATCGCGTTCTAAGGGTTAATGCCTCTGCATCGGATAAGGCATTATCCTGTTCGACGCTCTCATAGCGTAAGTTAAAGTTAATATCTGCTTTACCGATGGCCCCATCAGCAGTAAGGCCGTTGTGACACATGGCGATAGATGTTAGAAGCGATAGATAGAAGATGACGGGCTTCCTGTTCATGCGATTTTCTCCGTAACTGATGGTATGTAATTACATAATCCGAAAGATTAATGGGTTAATCTTTGAATCCGTATTCAGTCATCACAGTATGCAACAATCCATTATGCGTTTATTGATATCAATCAGGATATATAGAGAAAATCTAAATTTTTGTGAGGTATTTACAGGGGTTTGAATTGCCATAATTCGTCAGATTCGAAGGATAATTTGTCTAATTTAGCTGATATAATCTAGCCACGTTATAAATTTGGGTTGTGTCATGGATCTCTCAGTAATTATTCTTGCGGCTGGTCAGGGAACGCGAATGAAGTCATCTTTGCCAAAAGTGCTGCATCCGTTGGCTGCTAAACCACTCGTACAGCATGTCATTGACACGGCGGCAAGGTTGAATCCAATCGCGACCCATTTGATCTATGGTCATGGTGGCGAATTGGTCAAGCAGCGCATCGCTGGGAACAACCTGGAGTGGGTACTTCAAGCTGAACAACTTGGCACGGGTCACGCAGTCCAACAGGTACTAGAGAACCTGCATGATAGTGGTATTAGCCTAATCCTGTATGGCGATGTGCCCTGTGTCAGGGAAGAGACTCTGAGACAGCTGGTTGAGATGGCGAAAAGTGCAGACATTGCCCTGCTTACCGTCGTATTGGATGATCCCACCGGATATGGCAGGATAGTGAGAGATTCAGCCGGCCAGGTATCGGCAATTGTCGAACATAAGGATGCCTCAGAAGAACAGCACGCAATCCGAGAGATAAACTCGGGGATTATGGCGCTGAAAACTGAGCATCTGCACAACTGGCTGCCCGACTTGTCAAATGACAACGCTCAGGGCGAGTACTATCTGACAGACCTGATCGCCTTAGCGAATGACAACAATGCTGCTGTTGATGCGCTGATTTGCGAAGACCCGATGGAGGTTGAAGGAATAAATGACCGCGTGCAACTAGCGAAAATGGAGTGCTATTATCAGCATCGCATCGCACATAGCCTGCTACAGGCCGGCGTTTCACTCGCCGATCCGTACCGACTCGATGTTCGCGGAAACTTGTCGGTCGGCCAGGATACGTTTTTCGACGTCAACGTGATCATTGAGGGTGATGTTCATGTCGGTAGTAATTGCCAGATTGGTGCACAGGTAGTACTTCGAAATTGTCGGATTGGTGATGGCGTGACCATTAAGGAACAGACGGTGATCGAAGGGGCGGATATTGGCAATGACTGCAGTGTTGGTCCCTTTGCGCGAATCCGTCCTGGAGCAAAATTTGACGATGACGTTCATGTCGGAAACTTTGTTGAAGTCAAGAACGCACACCTAAAGTCGGGTGCGAAGGCGGGGCATTTGAGCTACTTGGGCGACGCCACGATTGGGCAGCGAGTCAATGTCGGTGCAGGCACGATCACCTGCAACTACGATGGTGCAAATAAGCATCATACCGATATCGGAGACGATGTGTTTGTCGGATCTGATACCCAGCTCGTCGCACCCGTCAAGGTGGGTGCTGGGAGTACCATTGGAGCGGGAACAACCGTGGCAAAGGATGTTAGCGAGAATGTCCTGGTGATTAGCCGGGTCAAGCAACGAGAGATCTCGAACTGGGAAAGGCCCAGCAAGAAAAAGAAATAACAGGATTTAACTATGTGTGGAATTGTTGGTGTCGTTGCTGAGCGGAATGTAACAGAGTTACTACTCGAAGGATTACGTAGGCTTGAATATCGCGGTTACGACTCAGCGGGCATTGCAGTGGTCTCGGCTCAGAAAGAGTTACAACGTCTGCGCAGACTCGGGAAGGTATCGGAGTTAACGAAAGCTCAAAACGAGAACGGCCTGTCCGGCACGACGGGTATTGCGCATACACGCTGGGCAACTCATGGCCAACCAAGCGAGTCGAATGCTCATCCGCATCAGTCCAGCGAACGACTTGCTGTTGTACATAATGGCATCATCGAGAACTACGAGGCGTTAAGGAAACAGCTCATCAGTCGTGGTTATCGGTTCGAATCTGAAACGGATACAGAGACCATTGTTCACTTAATTCATGATCATCTCAAAGAGATGGATTTGTTATCAGCCGTTCAGAAATCGGTGGCAATGCTCGATGGAGCCTATGCGATAGCTGTCATTGATCGAGAAAACCCCGAACATATTGTGGCATGCCGTAAAGGGTCGCCACTGGTTCTTGGTATTGGCATTGGAGAGCATTATATTGCATCGGACCAGTTGGCATTATTACCCGTTACCAATCGATTCATCTTTCTCGAAGAAGGGCAGTTTGTCTCATTAAACCGCTCAGATTATCAAATTTATGGTGCCAATGGTGAGTTGGTTGACGTCGCGATACATGAGTCTGACATTACACTTGATGCAGTAGACAAGGGTAATTATCAACATTATATGTTGAAGGAGATTTACGATCAGCCGCAAGCTATTACCGACTGTCTGGAGGGTAGGACCTCTGATCTAATGGTGCTAGATTCAGCATTTGGCGTTGGCGCGGCAGACTTGTTTGCACAAACCAAAGCAATACAAATAGTCGCTTGCGGGACCAGTTATCATGCCGGACTAGTCGCCCGATACTGGATTGAAGAGATGGCTCGAATACCCTGTCAGGTCGAAGTGGCAAGCGAGGTTCGGTATCGTGAAAACGTGGTCAGTCCTGGTACCTTATTTGTCAGTATTTCTCAAAGTGGAGAAACTGCTGATACGCTTGCGGCACTCAGAGAGACACAAGCAAATGAAAACTTCGTCGGACGACTAACGATCTGCAACGTGCCAGGTTCTTCCATGGTACGCGAGTCTGATCTTGCGTTCATGACACGTGCCGGAAGTGAGATCGGTGTGGCATCAACCAAGGCGTTCACGACCCAACTGTCGGGACTCTTGCTGCTTTGCTTATGTCTTGCAAGACGAACCAACCCCGATCCGGATAGAGAACAACAGCTAATAAAAGAATTGCGACATTTGCCCACACTCATTGGCCAGGCATTGCAACTGGATGATGAGATTAAGGTGATGGCACAGCAATTTGCAGATAAACATCATACCCTGTATCTCGGTCGTGGTTCGCAGTATCCAATCGCCATGGAGGGAGCGCTGAAACTAAAGGAAATTTCCTATATACACGCAGAAGCTTACCCGGCTGGTGAATTAAAGCATGGACCGCTGGCGCTGGTAGATGCCGACATGCCAGTCGTGGCGGTAGCACCAAATAACGAGCTGCATGACAAGCTTAAATCTAACCTGGAGGAAGTGCGCGCCAGAGGAGGCAAGCTATATGTTTTCGCTGATGAGAATAGATCCATGGCGCCAGCGCCTGGCGAAAGTCTTTTACAGTTTCAGGGCGGCAGTCACTGGGTAGCTCCGATCGTATTCACGATTCCATTGCAACTGTTGTCTTATCATGTCGCAGTGATTAAGGGGACCGATGTCGACCAACCCCGTAACCTTGCTAAATCTGTTACAGTAGAGTAGATGATGGCACGTTAGGAGATGATCGAGTGGAATTTTTTAGTTTTTTAGGTTTTGTTTTTGGTATCTTAGGATTAACTGCATACGTTCGATTAGAGAAGTTAACAAAGAAACTAATACAGAAAGGGATTTTAGAGAAAGACTACAAGGAAGATTAACATCGTAAATAAGGTGGTTAGAAAATGAGAATAATTCTTTTCATTACTTTGTTGCTGCTATCAGCCTGTGCTTCAACGAGTCAATTTGAGCAGGTTGAGCAACAAATCCAGCAGGGTCAGGAAACGATCACGCAATTAGATCAAAAAATTACTCAGCTGGAGGAAGACAAACAACAACTGGAACAGCAGTTACAATTTATCGATGGTAGTAATGAAACAGCCGCGATGGGGATCCGCGATAAGATTGCGGTCATCGATGCCTCAATTGGCAATTACAAGGAAGAAATAGCCACGATCAATACCTACCTCTCCAAACAATCTGCCCAAATCAAAACCGTTGAGCAGCAGCAATCGAAGCAAAAGGTAGCGCTCGCCGAGGCTATCAAAAAAAACCAACAACTCAAGCAAGAAGCAGCTGAGGAAATTCGGGCGCTGGAGAAGGAGTATGAAGACAAGCGCAATAAACAAGAAAATCCAGATGGCCCTGATGAGGAGGACTAGGTGATGGCGACAGAAACAGACAAGCAAGATATAAACAGTTCGTCAAATTTGCGGCAAACCATTCTCGTCAGCCTGGCAAGTTCAATGCTCACGGTCCTGGCATATGCGCTACTCTTCCAGCCGTTACACCTGATACAAGAGAATAAGTCACAGCTAGAACTGACTGAGCAACAACTGACGGAGATAAAGGAGTCAGTTAAAGTCTCCCGGGAAGAGTTAACCAGACAGATGCAGGCATATATTGATGAGAACTATGGCGACATTTCTGAACGAGATGAAAATATTGCCAAGCTGATGATCTACTTCAAGCAACAGGATGCCAGATTAAGCAATATTGAAGAGGCGCTAGCCAAGTTTTAATTCGCCTTGAATAAGAATTGATTAGACTACGCCGGCAAATACCGCGTCGGTCTTTGCAGCACAAACAAAATCATTTTTATGTAAGCCGCTTATTTTGTGTGTCCACCAGGTAACGGTGACCTTACCCCACTCGAGCAGCAGGGCGGGATGATGCCCTTCCGTCTCTGCTAATTCTGCTACCAGGTTAGTGAAATCTAAAGCACTCGCATAGTCGGCGAAATCATAGGTTCGTTCCAACATCATGATGTTTTCCCTGATGATGGGCGCCCAACTCGGTATCTCTTTAATAAGACCGGCAAGCTCGGCATCAGATACTCGTGGGGCATCTGCTCGACAGGCAACACAGCGTTGTTGGGTTAAAGATTCTGACATCGTGTTCTCCATCTCGGAGGTGCTGAATCATTATCAACACGCCCTTGTTATAAATTTATTTAAGCAGGGGATGATCGTCGGGCAATTGATTCTTTATCCACAATACCAGTCGATTCTTGAAATTAAGTTCGTTTTCCTGAGTTTCAGGCAAGGGCTGGATTAGGCGATCGTTGACTAGCAGGCGATATATGGCCTCAATCTTCTGTTTGTGACTGTCGCTAGGGCCAAATGACTTATAGCCTCTTTTTCGAGCATATATTTCACCGACCTCTAACGCCTTACGCAATAGGTCATTCTGATTTTTTATCTTTTTCGCCATTGTCCACGTGACTCTGAAATGACTGTGTCACTAGGATAACAAATTTCTATCCTGTTGTATCAGCTGGACTCTTCTGTTTCTTCAGACTCTGGTTCATCATCCAGTGATAGCATTTTTTCACTGGAAGTTTCTGATATGCCAATCAGACTCTCTTGAAATATTCGCAAACCATAGCTTTCTACCAGTTGAGCGATGCGGACCTGTTCACTCTGGCTGTTCATGATGAGGTTTTTGCGAATGATGATATCCGGTCGATTGCCCTTAGCGATCTCCTGACTCAGCATTTTATCCAATCCCTCGTAGGTGATAACAAACTGATCCATCTGATAAAGGCCCGGCGCGACATTGAGCAGCGTGAAATGTTGAATGGGTCTTTGCCACGGCAGGGTCTGCTGTGTTGCTGTCGAGGCGCAACTAGCCAAAGCGATGCAGATAAGGGTTGTAGCAATGATTCGATTCATAAGTAGTACATTAAATTTACGGTATGAGTTGTGCTGGATGCTCACTCATTAGTTGTTTAATAATATCTATATCGGCATTGCCTCCGGAAAGTATAATCCCAACCTCGGATGCATGGGGAATTTGATTCTCCATCAATGCTGCCAGTCCAAGCACGGCACTCGGCTCTAGCCATTGCTTGAGATGATGGATCAGGGTACTCAATGCCGTCTTGATCGCATCCTCCGAGACCGTCACTATATCAGACACCTCTCGTTGAATGATGGTAAAAGGGATATCCCCTAGTGCCAGAGTCCTTACGCCATCGGCAACGGTGTCAGGATATCCTATGGTGACAATGCGTCCTTGTCTGAAGGATTGACGGCCATCGTCTGCAGTCTCAGGTTCGACACCGAATACTTGGCATGATGGTTTCAAACCAGACTTTGCCAATGCCGTTCCTGAGAGTAATCCGCCTCCTCCACATGGCACAATAATTTGCTCGGTGTCAGGGTAGTCTGTGAGAAGTTCGAGCGCACAGGTACCCTGTCCTGCAATGACATCAGGATGATTAAACGGCGGTATGATGGCCTTGGCTCCCCCAGGATTGATCTTATCCGCCACCTGTTCACGGTCTTCGGTGAGCGGGTCATATAACACCACCTCACCACCATAGGCCTTTACCCCTTGAAGTTTTATTTGTGGTGCATTGGTTGGCATTACCACGGTTGCTTTGCTCCCCAATAGCGTGGCTGCTTTGGCCACGGCCTGGCCGTGATTGCCGGAGGAAAAAGTGATCACGCCCCGGTCGAGTTGTTCCCTACTCAGGCGAGAAATTGCGTTGAAGGCCCCGCGGAACTTGAAGGCCCCAATCACCTGCATATGCTCGGCTTTAAAGCGTACTTGTGTTCCGAGATAACGGTTCAAAGAGGAACTCTCTAGCACTGGTGTGCGATGCGCATGGCCCGAAATTTGGTCAGCGGCAGCACAAACGGAAGCGAAATCGGGGATAGTTTTTTTATCCATAGAGAAGATGGCTCAATGTACGGTGTATTGCATCAGAGTATAAACCAATCCGTTCTCCACACAACGTGGCTGTTTATCCACAAACCCCAGTTTATGATAAAAATCACAGGCAAAGTCAGACGACTTCACGGTTATCATCAACGGCCTGTGCACAGGTAACTGGAACAGGTAGTTGCGCCAGAGTGCTGTACCAATCCCTTTTCGCTGGTATTGAGGTAGGATAAAAAAGTGAAAAATGTGCGTTGTGTTTTTACTGGACAACAGGGCTACAATATTGGCTTCATCGGAAGATAAAGAATCGACCGCAACCCAGTATTGAAATTGCTGGTCTTCGATTAAACCCTTCTGGGTTTGTTTAGATATGAGACGCAAGAACAGTTCCCAGCCCTCCTGACTAAACTCTGTGCGCAGCTGTTCGGTCGCAACCTGAATGATTAGATTTGAGATTTGCTCAGAGTCTTGTGGGCTTGCCCTACGAATAGTGATTCCTGGTGTCATAGCAGGCGAATATCCATCAAAGTCGCAATGTTCGTCGAGATGTTCGGCAATATAGTGACTTGACGCTCAGCGATCAGTGCAGAATTATCATACAGGCGAATGGTGAGTCGATAGAGATGGTCGCCATGAATTGTCCTATCGGGTTTTGATTTAAAGGTCACATTCCTGGAATCGGCCAGACTACCCAAATCGAGGGTTTGCTTTTTGAGAGGATTGCTCAATCGCTGATAATCTATTCGGGCATTGACCTTCTCTGGTATCCCCGGACTCAGGGCGAAGTTGATAAAATAATAGGCGCCGTCTCGACTAGCGACTATCGTCGCTGTATCGATGCTAAGCTCAGCGGATAACGGCGGTATTGCTTTTCTGGCTGCACATCCGAATACGCAACAAATCAAACAGACAGCCACAGCGAGTCTGGCGAGATTGTGACGCGATACTTTCCGTCTAATCACTGGGACTCATATCCTGCATTAATTGCTGATAACTGCTGGTGCTTTGCTCTGCGATATGTTGCAGCAACGAGCTACGCAATGGTGATGATTTGTTCTGGCTCAGCTTCTGCTTCCCTTGCCATTGAATAATGTCTAGCTCAAACGCCGTTATGGCATTAATCATGGCTTGTTTTTGACGATCTGACAGCTTGTCCAGACTCCAATCTTCCCCTACTTGCTGTTCGAAAACCTTCGTTTGCCTCGCTAACACAGCGAGTGTGTCTGACTTATCCAGAATCTTGATGCTACTTAGCACCTCAAGGCTGGAATAATTCCAGGTCGGTACCTCACGATGCTGAAAGGTGTTTGGATCCTTGGCATGCGCAAGTTCATCATACCAGTTGGCTGAAATATAACCTTGTGGACCGTGAAATAAGGCGATGACCTCATGACCCGGCTCACAGCCATTCAAGAACGGATTACCAATCGCCAGATGACCCATGAGCCTGCCTTGCTGGGCGTCGTAAATTAGAGGGCATTGCGATACTTCGCCTGACTGCTTGTCGAACAGCGTAGCCAAAGGGTAGTGCCTAATGAAGTCTGCATAAGCGCTCTCAGGCATTTTAAAGTGGTTTGGACAATACATGGTTTGCAACAGGGTCCTGGGTGGTTGAAATTCACTATATCTTAGTATGCTAGACCAATACAAGCTAGACTTGATGCATCGTGATGAAATCGTAAGTCATTGAAATATAGAGGATCCTAGTGTTTTAAACGGGTTGGAACAAAGATTGCTTTAGTTACTACAAAGTGAAATTTATTACCGAGGTTACCATGCGTAAAGTCATCAATGCCGGAATGACGCTACTTGCTAGCTTGATTCTTTTATTAGGGGTGTTGTTTATTCTCCTTCCGGGCCCGGCCATTATTTTCCTACCTCTGGGCATCTGGTTATTTAATAAATACCAGCCGGGTAAACTGGCGCCTTATTTACGTCGATTCATGCGCTTTAATCAACGACTCGCACATCGGCTAGATAATCTATTCAGGCGGCGTTAGGGGGCCAGCCGATTAATTTGCCAGTCTGAGCCATCTCGGTGATATTCGAAACGATCATGGAGACGCGAGTCTCTCCCCTGCCAGAATTCTATGCGGGTCGGTACAACGCGATACCCCCCCCAGAAATCGGGTAGGGGCACTTCTTTATCTTCAAAGCGCTGTTTCATCTGTTGCCAACTCGTTTCCAGGATTCGTCGCGAGCTAATCGGTTCGCTCTGGCTGGAGCACCAGGCGCCTAACTGGCTGCCTCTCGGGCGGCTGGCAAAATAGCTCATTGATTCAAGGCTACTGATCCGCTCGACTGATCCAGAGATCCTCACCTGTCGTTCAAGTTCTGACCAATGAAATAACAGACCGGCTTGCGGATTCTCAGTCAATTGTTTCGCTTTTGCACTGCCATAATTAGTGAAAAAAACAAATCCCTGATGATCGAACAATTTTAATAGCACTGTGCGCACGCTAGGCATGCCATCGCTGCCAGCGGTCGCAAGACTCATGGCATTCGGATAACGTAGCTGGGCGGTTTCAGCCTGCTGATACCAGAGTTCAAACTGGTTGATCGGATCCTCGTGTAAGTCTTTTCGACTCAAGCCATCCCGAACAAATTGTAGGTGCTGATCATTTATCTGCATAACGCTGGTAATCGCCTATTCGCTCATGCTAGTTTGCTTAGCAGCTATCATAACAAATACTGATACTTGATTTCATTCACTGCTTCATCGGAGCGCGAGGAAAAGTTTATGGCAAAGAAAGTACAACTAAAGACAACCAAAAATGAGGCTAGTGTCAGGGAGTTTCTCGCAACGATAGAACCCCAGCAATTACGGGATGATAGTTTTCAATTACTCGAACTGTTTGAACGGGTCACGGGGATGGAAGCGAAGATGTGGGGTGGAAGCATTATTGGTTTCGGGGAATATACCTACTACCGTGCCAATGGTGATGAAGGTCGGTTCATGGCGACCGGATTCAGTCCACGCAAGAGTGGCCCGACACTCTACATCATGCCGGGCTATCAGGATTACGATGATATTTTAGGACAGTTGGGAAAGCATAAGTTGGGTAAATCTTGTCTTTATTTGAAACGCCTGGATGATGTCGATCAGAAGGTACTCAGCAAGCTGATAAAAATGGGCCTGGCGGATCTTAAAGCACGTCATGAGACCAACTATTAGAATAAGTTGACAAATACCTACCAGATTCTGTGATTTACCCTTTAGGGTGTATCAATCAATGTTACAATTGGCAAGATATGGACCAGGCACAGATCTGGAATCACGAACAAGAATTACCGGTTTCTATTTGGAGTCCCAATGGAAAAATTTGCGATAGAGGGTGGTGCAGTTCTCAATGGCACCATTCGAATATCTGGTGCTAAGAACGCGGCCCTTCCCATTCTCATGTCAACCCTTCTCGCCGATGGCGTGAACACCATCAGTAATGTACCGCACCTGAATGATGTGACGACCACAGTGTCATTACTTGGCTCATTAGGTGCTGTTCTGACGATCACCGAAAAGATGGATGTAATCATCGATAGTACAAACCTAACCTCCTATGAAGCCCCCTACGATCTGGTTAAGACCATGCGTGCCTCCATTCTGGTCATGGGTTCCCTGCTTGGGCGATTTGGTAAGGCTGATGTATCACTCCCAGGTGGTTGTGCGATTGGTTCTAGACCCGTTGATTTACACCTAAAGGGAATGGAAGCACTGGGTGCTGAAATTAATTTGCACGAAGGATACATTCAGGCACGAGCGCCAAGAGGGTTACATGGCGCGAGAATATTCATCGACAAAGTGAGTGTTGGCGCGACTGAAAACATCCTAATGGCAGCCGCGATGGCGAAGGGTGAGTCGTTGATTGAGAATGCCGCTCGTGAACCTGAGGTCCAGGATTTGGCCAATTGCCTCATCTCTATGGGGGCCAAGATTGAAGGTGCGGGGACAGATATTATTAAGGTACAGGGCGTCGAACGGCTCGAAGGCGCGGTGTATCGAGTACAGCCGGATCGGATTGAAACGGGTACTTATCTGGTTGCTGCGGCCATTACGGGTGGAAAGGTGATGTTAAAGGACACGGATCCATCCTTGCTGGATGCCGTGTTGGTTAAGTTGGAGGAAGCCGGTGCGCACATTAATACGGGTGAGGACTGGATAGAACTGGATATGAGGGGGCAACGGCCAAAGGCTGTGAACCTTATTACCACGCCATATCCCGGATTCCCGACCGACATGCAGGCGCAGTTTACTGCCTTGAATGCTGTCGCTGAGGGTACGGGAGTGATTAAGGAAACGATTTTTGAAAATCGGTTTATGCATGTCGACGAGATGTTACGTATGGGTGCCAACATTCAGGTTGACGGCAATACGGCGATTGTCACCGGCGTAGAACAATTGCACAGTGCCCAAGTTATGGCGACCGACTTGCGGGCATCAGCCAGTCTGGTATTGGCGGGTCTGGTGGCGGAAGGACGCACTATTGTCGATCGCATTTATCATATCGATCGCGGCTACGACTGCATTGAAGAAAAACTACATAATTTGGGTGCGGAAGTGAATCGTGTCAGCTGACCTTTATCGCTTTACGACAGCCTTACTCATTGGACTTATCTTATCGGGGTGTATGACATTGTCTCACGAGCAGATTGAATTAAGCCCATTTGAAAAAATGGTCGCAAGTCGCATGATGATAAGTCTTGGTTACTTTTGCGATGATATTCCAGAGCAACAAAAGTATTGCCAGGAAGCCAAGACGCAAATACATCCTGAGGTGATTGCTCTAATAAGAGATACTGAAATCGCCGGGGTGATTCTATTCGCAAGCAATTTTAAATCGGTTGAACAGGGTGTTCAGCTCACCTATGGCCTGCAAAATGCTCGCCCAAATCCAGATCTGCCATTGCTCATTGCAGTCGATCAGGAAGGTGGACGGGTCGCACGCCTACCCCGTCATGTAGCGACTTCCTTCACAGGAAATATGGCCATTGGCGCGACCTATGAGCAGTACAATACACACTATGCTGAGAAAGTGGGAACCGTTCTAGGTGCAGAACTGAGCGCCATGGGGATTAATGTCAATTTCGCCCCAACGCTGGACGTTAACAGCAATCCAGATAACCCGGTTATCAATGTGCGATCCTTTGGGGAGAACCCAGATAGCGTTGCGGACCTAGGTGTGGCGATGGTAAATGCTATGCAAAATGAAGGCGTTGCGGTGGCACTAAAACACTTCCCCGGGCATGGCGATACAGAGGTTGATAGCCATACCGGGCTTCCACGAATCGAGCGATCGATAGAACAATTACGCGATTCGGATCTGGTGCCATTCCGGCGGGTTATTAGTGAGGCAAATCCAGCCATGGTCATGACGGCCCACATACAGTACCCACAAATCGACTCGCATGAACTCGTTGGTGTTGACGGTGAACCCTTAATCGCGCCAGCGACCATGTCGCATAAGATCCTGAATGACTTACTGCGTGAGGAACTGGCATTTGATGGAGTGATTGTCACCGATGCGTTGGATATGGCCGGTATCAGTGACTATTTCGAACCGGTTCGAGCGGTCGTTGAGACCTTCACCGCAGGCGCCGATCTGGCATTAATGCCATTCAAGATCGATCGCGTTGAAGATGTTGCTGAGTTTAAACGTTTCGTCAAGCTGGTGGCACATGAACTACAACAATCTGATTATGACATGGCCCAGATGGATGAGGCCGTGGCCCGGATGAGCCAACTAAGAACGACGCTTCCGGTTAAAGAAATGACTCTCGATCGCGCCATTAGCGGGGCAAGACAGGTGGTCGGAAATCAACAACACAAACAAATTGAGTGGCAACTGGCGAATCGAGCAATCACCCTGCTCCACAACCACGATGTGTTACCACTACACAACGATGTCGTTAGCAAGATCGAGTTGATTGTCGATGACTCGGTGCAATCGGAATTGTTACGCACTGCTCTGCTGAGATACTGGTCGCTGAAGAATGATGGCCTGGTCGATATTGCGACCACCTACTGGTCTGATGTGTCTCCAGACATCCTGGTACAAAATCAGGGCGCTGTTCGACTGGCTATAGTCGACTATGGTTACCGCAGTCGTGTCGTGGATGATGAAGCCGGCTTCGAACAATTAAGCCGTGAGCAGAAGCGGGCTAAACTGGAAGCACTACTTGAGGCGACAACAGCTGATGATAAGGTGGTTTTGATTGCCATGCAGTCGCCCTATGATTTGATAGACAGCGTGGATCGCGCGTCGGCCGCAGTTGCGACCTATCATTCAGTCATCATCAAGGATCCGCAAACGGGGGCCTATCAAGGCATCAGTTTCGATGCCCTGGCGGCAATGCTTACGGGCGTCAGCCATCATTACGGCAGCATGCCAGTCACTCTGGCACATGGATCAGATTATAAAAACAAGGAGTAATCGATGGGGCTAAACTACATCGACTGGCTGATTTTCAGCGCCTACTTTCTATTGATGGCGACGACCGGCTGGTATTTTAGCCGGCAGAAGGTAAGCAATACGAAAGCCTACTTTTTAGGTGATAAGAACATGTCCATTTGGCTGGTAGCGATAAGTGTGCTCGCCACGGCCCAGTCGGCAGCCACCTTTCTTGGCGGACCCGATCAGGGGTATCGATCCAACCTGACATATCTGGCTACCAATATTGGAACCATACTGGCGGCCGTTTTTGTCGCCAAATACATGATCCCGCGCTTCTATGAACTCAAGGTGACAACGGTTTATGAGTTACTACAAATTCGTTTTGGTAGTCAGACCAAAAAACGGGCCGGGGCAATGTATCTATTCGGCCGGGTGTTTGCCAGCGGCGCACGACTCTACATGGCTGCGATAGCAGTCTCTATGGTGATTTTTCAAGATATCGCTGCAGATCATGTGATTTTGTCTGTTGTGATACTCACGATGGTTGGCCTGTTCTATTCCCTCATTGGTGGCATCCGATCGGTGATCTATTCCGACGCGATTCAGTGTGGTGTGTATGTCACGGCAGCTATCGCCGTCATTTACTATTTAACCACAAGTATTAGTGTCGACTTTAGTGAAGTGTTACAGGCGCTCGATCAACCGTCCGATGGTGGTTTATCCAAGTTAACTGTGCTCGACTTCCGACTGGAATTTGGAGCGGCTGGGGCATTCAGTGTGTGGGCCTCATTAACGGGATTCTTATTATTGGGCATCGCTTCTTTCGGCATGGACCAAGATATGACACAGAGGGTACTCACCTGTAAATCAGCGGCTGAGGGTGCGAAAGCCATGTTACTTTCTATGGTCTTCGTGATTCCCGTCGTGTTGTTGTTCATGATTATTGGCCTACTACTATACGTCTTCTACCAACGCCCTGAGTTGATGTCAGCGAATCAGGCGGGTGAAATAGTCCAGACATTCAACGGTGAGAATGTCACGATCTTTATGTACTACGTGCTCAACGAAATGCCAGCAGGATTGCGGGGGCTCGTAACGGTGGGTATTGTCGCCGCGGCTCTGTCGACGCTCAACTCGGGACTGAATTCCATGTCATCCGTAATGGTCGAAGATTTCTATCGACCCATGGTATTGGCAAAACAACAGACGCAACCCGATGAACACTTTGTCAGCGCGGGCCGGATGGGAATGGTCATTGCTGCCTTCGGATTGGGTGGCATGGCGATCCTGAGTTATTTCTGGCAACAGTACTCTGATATGCCGTTGTTGGCTTTTGCCCTGAGTGTCATGGTGTTTGCATATTCCGGTTTGCTTGGCGTGTTCTTCAATGCGTTATTTACCAGCAGGGGTAATGCGAACTCGGCTGTACTGGCACTGGCCGTAGGGTTCCTAACGACGTTGTTTTTCCAGCCCTACATTCAGGATATGCTCGGCACCGATATTGATCTGGCATTCCCTTACCAGCTATGTGTTGGCGCTCTGCTGGCGTTCCTCGTCTGCTATGCCGGGAAACCCGACCACCAACAACATCCACTGCCGGACGCGGCATAGGACTTTGTGATGCCAGATAAGAATAGTGAATTAATCGGCAAATTAAAATCTCTAGTTTCGGAGTCGAGAAATGATGCGACTCAGGATATCGACTTACTCGATAGCCGAGGCATTGTTGAATTAATAAATGCCGAAGACAGTCGCGTTACAGAAGCGATCGCATTAGTGCTAGATAACATTGCGTCCGCTGTGGAATTGATTGTAGGTCGTCTGCAGTCAGGCGGTCGGCTCATCTATAGCGGTGCTGGCACAAGTGGCCGAATGGGCGTGCTCGACGCCGTTGAATGTGTACCAACGTTCGGTGTCGGTGAGGACACGGTTACTGCGGTAATGGCCGGTGGTGAAGCGGCCATGTTCCGCGCACAGGAAGGGGCCGAGGATAATGCTGACGCTGGACGTGGTGACCTGATGGCTATTCAACTCACGAATAACGATGTAGTCGTCGGAATTGCTGCGAGTGGACGAACACCTTACGTGATTGGTGCCCTGGATTATGCCAACTCAATCGGCGCAGGATCGGTCGCCCTAAGCTGTAATAATGACGCACCGATTGCTAAGAATGCGGACGTCGCCATCGCAGTGGTTGTCGGTCCAGAAGTCGTCACTGGCTCGACACGCATGAAGGCCGGCACAGCACAGAAGCTGGTGTTGAACATGCTATCGACAGCAAGCATGATTCGCATGGGTAAGACATACCATAATCTCATGGTGGATTTGAAAACGACCAATGAAAAACTCCTGGCGCGTGGCACCCGTATGGTCATGGAGGTAACCGGTGTTTCTCAGGAACAGGCTGAAAGCACCCTTACGGAAGCTGAGCAGAGCGTCAAGACTGCCATCTATATGATCCTGGCCGGCGTGACAAAACTGCAAGCCGAGAAGGATCTACAACAGGCGAAAGGTTTTCTACGTAAGGCCCTCGAGCAAGCTGGAATCGTGTCATGAAAAGCCTGATCGCAATCGCTCTCTCTTCTATCCTAGGTACAACATCAGCGTCTACTGAGATACAGGTTGGCGCAGAAAAACTCGATGAATACCTGCCGCATCTGGAAGACACATCAATTGCCATGATGGTGAATCAGTCATCGTTAGTAGGTGACAAGCACCTGGTGGATGTGCTCAATGATAAGGGTGTAAACATCAATAGCATTCTTGCCGTAGAACACGGCTTTCGTGGTACCAAAGGTGCTGGCGAGAAAATTGACTCGAGTAAGGACCCGCAAACGGGCATCGAGATCATCTCCCTGTACGGTAAGCAGCGTTATCTAACTGCTGAGCAACTGAATTCAGTCGATGTCTTGCTATATGATTTACAGGATGTCGGTGTGCGTTTCTATACTTACAGTCGCTCGCTCCACGACCTAATGCAATCCTGTCACGAGTTTAATAAAACACTGATTGTTCTGGATCGTCCGAATCCGAATGGTGACTATATTGCCGGGCCGATTCTGACACCAGAACTCAAGAGTGGTCTATCCGTTGATCCCCTGCCGCTTGTCCATGGCCTAACCATGGGTGAATTGGCAAGTATGATACAGGGCGAAGGTTGGCTGGATGGTGATGGCGGCTGCGAATTGAAAGTGATAACAATCAACAACTACGATCACAACATGAACTACTCATTGCCGGTCAGGCCGTCGCCAAATTTACCGAATGACCTGTCAATAAGACTCTACCCTTCCCTGGCTTTATTCGAGGGGACATCGGTCAGCGTTGGTAGAGGAACAGATTTTCCATTTCAGGTGTTGGGTTACCCCGATCCGCGTATGGGTGAATTTGAGTTTGTGACCAAACCGATCACTGGTAGCTGGAGCAAACTCAACCATGAGGGTGAGACACTGTACGGCGAGCGTTTCGAATCCGCCGAGCGCTTCAATCTGTCCGTGTTCGTTCGTTGGCAAGCCATGTTTCAACAGGCTGATAAAACCTTAATTAGTAGGCCAGACTTTTTTGATCTTCTACTCGGAGATAAGGAAGTTAGAATCGCATTGCAACAGGGAAAGCCGGCCACCGAAATCGAAAAGAGCTGGCAACCTGGGTTGAAACGGTATCAACAAATCAGGAAAAAATATCTGTTGTATCCAGACAGTGACTGGATGAGTCAGCATTTCCCGGCGAGTCCTTAATCAGTAATTCTTCTCTTTTAAAATACTTTCTTAACAATAAAAAAATCCCCGCACCAGGCGGGGATTTTCTTTGTTAGTCCTTAACATCAGGCCCCGGTTATGAGGCCTGAGTTAGCAACATCATCCAATTAGAATGTAAATTGGACCGTCAGCTGTATGCGACGTGGATTTTCATAGCTACGGTACTCACCCAGTGCTGAGCTATTGTAGCGTGGCTGTGGGTTATAACCCGTTTGCTTATCCAGCAGGTTGAATACATCGACACGGAACTGCAGACCGTAGTCGCTACCGATATCGAAGTTCTGGGTGTAGTTCAAGTCCAGCTGCCAGTGGCTTGGTGTTTCACGGCTACCACGTGGCTCCAGATAGAAGGTACTTGCCCACTGGTGCTCCCACTTGTGACCAGACTGCCAGTAAGCGAGGTAACCTACAGACGCATCCCATGGTAATTCATAGGCACCGAAGCTCTTGAACTGCCAGGTACGGTCGGCACGGAGATCACCGTTAGTGAAGCTTCCCCACAGTTGGCCATACCAGCTATCAGCGATATTTGATGAACCGATGAACGTACCCTGGTCGTTATTGAAACGCGTGGTACCGTCCTGGTCGAAGTTACCGAAGTAGTGGCTCCAAACCAATGATGTGGTTGAGAAGAAGTTCTCAGTACGATAATCAAGCTCTGTGCTCACTTCGAGGTACTTGGTGTAAGCATCAGCAAGCTGAGCGATTACATAAGAACGCTCATTCGTCAGAATGTTATTGAGCGGAATGTACAACTCTCTTGGTTCTGGCGAATCAAATTGACAGTTAGCGGCTGCAGCAACCAGATCAGGATAGAGATCCGCAAATCCGGCTACACGACTTTGATAGTCGGCACAGTCATAGACGATGCGCGCATCGTTGTTGGTATCTTCCCAGTAGTTCCAGCTACGGCGATAGCGGAAGTGGTTGCGAAGATTCATTTCACTGCCAATATCCATTTGATGACCTACGATGAACTCCTGCACAGTGCGTGGGTTCAGGCCTTCGGCGAACAGCTTACCTGTAGACGAAATGTTGGTTTCAGAATCCAGGAAGTTACCTGCCTGATCGAAGTAGACAAAGGTAGTACTACCACCGGTATTACGATCCCAGGAAGCGGCTCTAGCAAGCGAGCTAACCGCAGGATTATAACGAGCGAAGCTAGCGAAGGCAGAGGCATTCGCAGCGTAATCCCAAGTCGCTGTTAGGCGTGGCTGGAACGTATCACCGAAGCTAACTTCCTTCATGACATATGGATTACCGAGATCCAGTTCATAGCCTGAGGTTGTTCTGGCTGGACGTAAGCCCGAGCCAATCAGGCGATCATTACTGATCAGGAAGCCGACGTCGAATATCCAGTCTTCCCAGGTAATGGTGTCGTTGAAGGCAAAGGTCTTCGATGAGCTAGACGAAACCAGAGGTCCAGTCAGGCCGCCGCCGTCATAACCACGGGTTTGTACCGTCGCTCGGTAAGCAGTACCGACAGGAATTGGATCGCCATTCGGCGCTACAATACCGCCATCATCGAAGTCCAGTCCGCCCCAGTAGGAAACGGTACCCCAACCATTGGAGACGCGGAATAACTCTTCAGAGCCTTTTTCTTCCTGGTATCCGATATGGATCTCATGAGTGGCATTATCAGTCTCGATGACGTGATCCAGTGACATTTCAAACGTTTCACCCAAATAGGCGTTATTGTTCAGTGTAGATGCTGCACCGACACCACCGAGTGCTTCGCCATTGATGCCGTATTGTGCGATGAACGCAGCAGCGCCGGCATTATAGGCATCCAAAAGTGCCTGTTCAGCAGGATTTGCAGCCGTTCTGGTATCTAACGATGGCACAGGGAAGAAACCCTGTGATGCCAGGTTGGAAACGTCCAGTGAATCACCAGGCTGTCCTCTGAAACCTAAATCATTAACTGGGAAGGATCCCGCCGCCTGAGTAGTTTCTGCATAGGACATATTGAATGTGGTTGAATCATTGATAATCCAAGAACCGTCCAGTACCAGGACCTCAAAGTTATCGATGCCGTCCAGTGCCGTTGAAACCGTATTGTTTTCACCGATGCCCTGATTCGCTGAAGTCACTTCAGAATCACGGTAGCTAGCGTTGATCAGCAAGTCATCCGTTGGTGTCCAGGTAAATTTGGCGAAGTATTCTTCGCGCTCATTCGTGATATCAGGAACAGAGCCGCGGCTATTCGAAACGGCTTCTCTTGAATTGTCACGAGTATAGTATGAAGCATAGAAATAGAGTGCATCATCAACCAGTGGACCACCGATTCCCGCAGTGATGTAGGAAAGGTCATCCTCGGCGCTCAAACCATCCTGATCTTCTGCTTGCCATGAGGCGCCTTGCAGACGATAGGTGATATCACCTTTGAACTCATTGGTACCAGACTTACTTTCGGTATTGAGGGTAACACCAGAGTTACGATTGAAACCGACTGCTCTCGCACCGCCACGCTCTACTGACACATGTGCCACGTCGTGAGTTGATGGTGATGAGGCCAGAATACCGAACAGTGGAACAGACAGGTTGGCACCATCAAACTTGTAGCCATTGTCCTGACCACTGGCACCGGCGCTTGGACCACGGACGCTATCAGATGTGACTTGCACACCAGGAATTAGTCGTAGCAAGTTGCCGTATTCAACAAAGGTTGGCAGGGCTTCCAGCTGGTCGGCGCTGAATGAGTTACCGACAGACGCATTGGTAGACGTCGTGAGTGTTTGGCCGTAAATAACAATTTTTTCATCACCGCTGCCGCCAATTTGTACATTCAGCGGTGTAGTCTGATCGAGTAGGACGGCGGTGCTGATGCTTTGCGCGTCTCCGTCAGAAGTGGTGAAAGTTAATTCATAATTACCGGGAGGCAGAGTCAGTAGTCGGTAATTACCGTTCGCGTTAGTCGTTGCGCTACGTGCTTTAGGTAAGACATCACCTTTAGCCTCGATAGTTACTCCTTCAAGCGGCGTGCCGTCAGGTGCCGTGACAGTACCTCTAATACTACCGGTTTGATTCGCTAGTATCGGAGCAGTAACAAATGACGCAAGAACAACGACCAGAGATAATGATCTAAGAAAGTTTTTCATGTTTTGTTTTCCCCAATAAGGCCAAATATCGCATTATTTGAACCCTTATCTTTAGTTAATCCAGCCGTGCTTTTTCTTGTCTGGACAGTTTACGAATATCAGGTGTGTTTATTGGAATTGATAGATGTCAGACTCCCCTCGAACATCAACCGATCCATTATTGGTTATGACTCACCTGACGAAGTCATTCTGATAGTACCATAAAAGGATTCTAATACCATGAACAACGGTATAAAAGAACTTTATCCGGTCATAGCTAAAAGTTATTGCCAATCGGCCAATTGATCTTGATTTATCAGGGTTTCATAGGTCGTTCGCGGCCGAATGATTTGGTATTGATCACCCTTGACCAGAACCTCGGGAACCAGTAGTCGGGTATTGTATGTTGACGCCATAACAGCACCATAAGCGCCGGCACAGGTGAACGCGACGAGATCCCCCTCTGCAACCTCCGGCATTGCATATTTTCTGGCGAAAGTATCACCGGTTTCACAGACTGGCCCTACCACATCATAGATCTGCTGACGTGAGGTTTTCTCGGCAGGAATGATTTCATGAACCGCGCCATACATGCTCGGGCGCAGCAGATCGTTCATGGCGGCATCGAGAATACAAAAGGTTCGCTCATGTCCCCGCTTGATATAGATGACACGACTGACAAGTAAGCCAGATTGTGCCACCAGCGAGCGACCGGGTTCGAGAATGATTTTGCCATCCCAATCTTTGAGTAGCGAGCACACATGGGCACAGTAGTCTGCAATGGCTGGTGCATTGTTGTCGGCCGAGTAGTTAATGCCTAATCCCCCGCCCAGATCGATATGACTGATGGGATGGCCGTTGGCACGTAATGTTTTAACCAGCTCAAGGAGTAACTTGAAGGCGGTGTCATAGGGCGATAATTGCGTCAGCTGCGAGCCAATATGCATATCGACACCCTGCACTCTAATTCCTTTCATCTCTCCGGCCTGGCGATATATCTCGGCGGCATCGCTGATCGGAATACCAAACTTGTTCTCTGCCTTTCCGGTTGAGATTTTCTCATGAGTGCCGGCATCGACGTCTGGATTGATACGCAATGCGATGGCGGCTGTGGTGCCAGCTTCTTGAGCGATGCGATTGATGAGTTGTAATTCGTTGATAGACTCGACGTTGAACTGCAGAATATTTTGTTGCAGAGCATAGGCAATGTCATCTGCCGTCTTGGCCACGCCTGAATAGACAATTTTTTCGGCTGGTATGCCAGCAAGCTGTGCTCGACGTAACTCGCCTTGTGATACCACATCGGCCCCTGCCCCCAGATCGGCAAGCACCTTGATAACTGCCTGATTGGAGTTGGCTTTCAAAGCAAAACAAACTTGCGCATCGACAGCCGTCAAGTTATCTCGGTAGGCTTTGTATTGTGTTTCAATCAATTCCTGTGAATAACAATAGAAGGGAGTATCCACGCTTTCTGCGATGTTAGAGACAGCAACCTGATCTAAAAACAGGTGGTCATTTTGATAATTAATTATGCTCATGGGTTTATTTGTTAGGCCGAAAAGTGTTTTATTCAGATAGTATCGCGGATACTAATACTATATGATTTTTAAAGCGATAGTCTTGCGCAAATAATGATAATAAATCCGTTGGCTATAAAACGACGGAATAGATTGGAGAGTTGAATGGAGTGGTTAAAGGTTATTCCGCCGCTAGTTGCAATAGCCGTGGTGTTATGGAAAAAAGAAGTGATCCTCGCCCTGTTTCTGGCAGTGATCAGTTCCGAGTTGTTGTTACTGTTTTTTGCAGACAGTTCAGCAAGCACCCTGATTGAAACCGGATTCATTGGAATTCTCAACGCCATTGATCGAATTATTGGCGTCTTTACCGATGCCGGCAATGCCCGAATTCTGATCTTCAGTGCGCTGGTCGGCGGCTTTCTGGCACTGATCCGATACTCTGGTGGTGTGCTGGCACTCGTTGAGACGCTGGTCAGTAAAGGCTGGGCAAAAACACCCAGACAGGTGTCTTTATTGACGACCTTTACCGGTATCGTGGTCTTTATTGAGTCGAGTTTAAGCATCCTGACATCCGGTATTTTGGCGCGCGGTCTGTTCGACAAATTCAACATTAGTCGAGCCAAGCTAGCCTATATTATCGACAGTACTTCGGCTCCAATCAGCATTATCATATTGCTGAATGCCTGGGGTGCCTACGTGTTGGCCTTGTTGAGCAACTATGAATTGCCAGGCACATCAATCGAAATACTTTGGGGAACGATTCCGTTTAACTTTTATGCACTCGTTACTTTGGCCATTGTGTTTTATTCCTGTATCAGTGGTAAGTACTATGGCCCAATGGCAACCAGCAATACTAAAATTGAGCATGTCAATCCGGATGAAGAATCGGAAATCAAGGCAAGCAAGGCACGATTCATGGTGATACCACTGTTGGTGCTTGTGTTCGGCATGGTGGGTTTTATGCTCTATACCGGGGGCGGAGAAATCGCTAAAGGCAGCGGTTCGAAGTCGGTACTCTATGCGACCATCATGGCGACCCTTGTGGCCTATGGCATGATGTTATCGACAGGCAAATACAGCCATAAGTCCCTGATGCAGATTAATTTCAGTGGCATTGCTGAGTTACTGCCTATCGTCACTATCCTGTTGTTATCCATCGCATTGGGTGCGAGCCTTAAGATTTTAGGTACTGGTGAATACATCGCTCAACTGGTCGGTAGTTTCCTGCCGGTATATCTGGTCGCGCCGATGATCTTTTTCGTTGGCGGCATCATTGCCTTTTCAACGGGGACGTCCTGGGGCACATTTGCGATTCTAATTCCTATCGCTGCACCGATTATTCTACTGATGGATTTGCCACCATCATTGGTCATCGCGGCGGTACTCGGCGGCGGTGTATTTGGTGATCATTGTTCACCTATCTCCGATACCACGGCGGTCTCCTCGATCGCATCTGGTTGCGACTTACTGGAACATGTCAGGACCCAGTTACCCTATGCCTTGACGGCAGGTGCGATTAGTCTGGTGCTGTATTTTGTTGCCAGCCTCATTATGATTTAAACATTGCTATAACCGACAGGAAGTACGATGCAAACATTAACCACAAAAACGCACTGGCGATGGCTAACTTCCATGGCCTTGTTGCTATCCCTGGTCAACACCAGTGCCAGTTCTATTCCAGAGGTCGATAACTACGTTGAAAAAGTCATGGCGACATTCCACGTTCCGGGCGCTGCAATCGGCGTGCTCAAAGATGGTGAAATAGTCCATATGCGGGGCTACGGCATTGCGGATATTGAGTCGGGGCATAAAGTCGATGAGTACACTATTTTCAAGATTGCCTCGAACACCAAGGCCTTTACGGCGACCGGCCTGGCAATACTTGCCGATGAAGGAAAGTTAGATTGGTCTGATAAGGTTAATCAACATCTTCCCGAGTTTAAGATGTATGACGAATATGCCTCTCGCGAATTTAACATCATTGATCTGTTGACTCATCGAAGCGGGCTGGCACTGGGTTCGGGTGATCTGATGTTATGGCCCGAGCCAACCAAATTCACCCGCGCGCAACTGGTAAGAAACATCCGTTATTTAAAACCTGCCTATGGATTTCGTGAACGATACGCCTATGACAATACCCTGTATATCGTGGCAGGCGAAGTCGCCGCGGCCGTTGCTGGCGTGTCCTGGGAAGAGTACATTAGCACGCGGATTTTTGAACCACTCGAGATGAATCACTGCTATAGCGGTGGTGTGGATACCAGTAAAAACAACAACGTGGTTGCACCGCATCTGTTTATGGATGGCGAACTGGTCGTCGACCAACCGAATCGGATCCGTGATAACAGCACGCTGATGGCTGCCGCAGGTGGCATTAAATGTAGTGTCCATGATCTGCTACGCTGGGTAGATGTTCAACTGCGTCATGGAGAGACAAAAGAGGGCCTGCGACTCGTATCAGAACAGGCGGCCCTGAAAATGTGGTCAGCCGTTACCCCGCTTCGTGTATCACAACGTGCCCGAGAGTTAGACAAGACCAATTTTCGTGGTTATGCACTCGGCTGGCGTGTCAATGATTACCACGGCCATTGGATGATTGGCCATACGGGCACCTTGAGTGGCGCCATGTCGCAGATTACGCTTATTCCCGAACAAAATCTGGCGGTTATCGTGCTGATCAATCAATCCTCTGGCTACGCCAGGAATTCCCTGACGCGTGGTATTGTCGGTCACTTCATCGGCGAAGACATGCAAGACAGTCTGCAGTTGAATCTTGATCGGCAGAAGGAATATCAGGAGTGGCTACTTAGCGATGAAGCGAGACAACAGGGCATGGTCCTTCCTGATGAGCTTGCCATCGCGCTGGATGATGAGCAGAACCGACTGGGTACCTATGTCGATCCCTGGTTCGGCGAAATCAGCTTAACGCGGGAAGAGAATGCCATCGTTTTCCGCGCGGACATGGTGCCCAGAATGGTAGGCAAGGTGTATCGCTTTGACGACAATACCTGGTTTGTAAAATGGGATAACCGCAGTTTCGATGCCGACAGCTGGATGCGTTTTGAGGAACAGGATGGCAAAATAACCATGACAATGGAGCGCATTGCTGAAGACTCTGACTGGAGCATGTCTGTGCAGGATCTCAACTTTACCCGGGTGCAAGAGTGAATGAGTCGCGCGACACAAGTGACCATTGATCTGAGCGCGATCCGCGCTAATTATCGGCTGGCTGCGGATGCTGCTCCCGACTCTAAAACCATGGCCGTCATCAAAGCGAATGCCTATGGCCATGGTGTCGGACAAGTTGCGGATGCGCTTAGTGATGCGCCGGCCTTTGCGGTCGCGACCATTGACGAGGCACTCGAACTTCGTGAGGTGACGGAAAAGCCGATCCTGATCTTGCAAGGTGTGTTCCGGCCAATTGAGCTAGAACAGGTGTATCAGAAGCAGTTAATTCCGGCCATCCACTGTGAAGAACAGGTGCAACTGCTTATTGAGCATCAATCCCCGCTCCCAGATTCTTGCTGGGTGATACTAGATTCCGGTATGTCTCGTCTGGGCTTTAAGGAACCCGAGATAGCAGGTGCGATTGCGTCATTACAGCAGGTCGGGATTGATGATCTGGTGGTCGCCAGTCATATGGCGAATGCGTCGAGCCCGGATATGGTGTCAAACGATCAGCAACTGGCGATGCTCAACAGGGTTCGGTCCCAGTTCCCAGGGCTGTCCTATAGTCTTGCGAATTCGGCCGCGACCCTCTCTACTGCACAGTATCATATGGATTGGAATCGGGTTGGCATCATGCTCTATGGTGGCTCGCCATTTGATGACATTAGCCATCCTTTATGTCAGGCGTTAAAGCCGGCCATGACACTGACCGCTGAGGTAATCGCTATCCGTGATATGGCTGTTGGTGAGTCAGCAGGATATGGCTCCCGTTGGACCGCTGATCGAGACAGTCGCATCGCTACTCTAGCGATTGGTTATGCCGATGGCTACCCGCGTCATGCGCCCTCAGGTACCCCGGTTTTTATTCGTGAAAAAAGACTGCCTCTCGCAGGCCGGGTTTCCATGGATATGATCATGGTGGACATCACGGATGCACCGGAAGTCGTTGTTGGAGACAGTGCCGAGTTATTTGGGTCGAATGTCTCTATCAACGAAATAGCTGACGCCGCGGATACCATCAGTTATCACCTAATGACTTCACTCTCTGGGCGTGT
This sequence comes from Enterobacterales bacterium, assembly GCA_965250035.1. Taxonomy (GTDB): domain Bacteria; phylum Pseudomonadota; class Gammaproteobacteria; order Enterobacterales; genus CAXRAF01. The sequence continues at coordinate 2,785,091 of OZ252282.1, forward strand.
ACCACGTATCTATTGCTGATGTAATGGGCTGGATTTTCGATCGGGATCACTGGCTTCATCGACCAGGTACAATAGCGACTGATAAGGGATCCCGGCCTTGTTAGTTAGGCCTATCTCGCAGCTGCCACTATTACTGAATCCACGTTTGACCCGTCGGGGCAGTTGTTGTTTCAGGTGACGCAATGCATGGTTATTAATTTCTGGCTGAATGAAGCCTTTGCTACCAGCGAAACCACAGCAGTCGATATCATTTGGCACGATGACATCATAGGCGCAGGCCCTAGCGAGTTCGGTCAGGGTGTCCTTCAGTCCCATCCTGCTGCTACTGCAGGGGATATGGAGTGCCACTGTTTCAGGAATTGGGCGCAAGGTAATTTTTGGTAACACGAAGCGATGGACATAATCACAGGCTTCATAGGTTTTAACGGAACGAGGCAAGTAGTCGAGCACCTGCTGTACACAGGGACTGGCATCGAATACCACGGGGTATTTGCCATTCTCGGATATCTCCTGCAAATGTTCGGCGAGTTTGAGGGCCTTCGACTCTGCGGTTTCAAACATTCCTTGTGACTTATATGGTAAGCCGCAACAATGATTCAATTTGCTGGCATTCACCATCTCAATGCCCGCTTTTGTCATCAATGAATGTAATACTTCGATAATTTCTTTTCCGTTAGTACCGGTTTTATCATTGGAGAAGGTCCGCTCAGGACAGGTGCTGAAATAGATACCTTTTTGGCCCGATGATATGGACTCGAAGGATGCCGATCGGGGGGCATCAGGGATCACGTTATTCACTTTCAAGCCTTTTCCGACTAACCAGTGTCGGATACGCAAAAACAACCGGGTTGCTAGTATGCCAAGGCCATGCATGGGCGCAAGCCACGCCATGACTTTTGCCAGTATGCCGGGACTGCGTTGCTTGTGTTGTAGTATGAATTCACCGGTATCGATCCCAACCGGGCATTTAGTCTGGCACATGCTGGTGGTGGCGCAGGAGTCGACGGCCAGGTTGTCGAACAATTGTTCGCAATGTTGCAATTTCTTAAGTTGTTCAGGTGTTTGAGCTGACTCAGCAAGACGCTCGCGCGCGCGCGCCATGACGATGCGTTGTCTGGGTGTCAGCGATAATTTCGTTGTTGGGCAGACTGATTCACAAAATCCACATTCCATACACTGATCTACCACTGGATGGGTGATTGGTAGTTGTTTAAGGTTCTTGGTGTGAACCGCTTCGTCGTCGTTAAGGATCACCCCAGGATTAAGAAGGTTTTTGGGGTCCAGGATCGCTTTGATTTCCTGCATCAGACCATAGGCTTTATCTCCCCATTCCTTTGCTACATAGGGGGCCATGTTACGACCTGTGCCATGTTCGGCCTTTAGCGAGCCGCCCAATGAAACGACCAGATCGGCCATATCCTGCAACAGCTTACGGAATTGTTCGACTTCCTTGTCACGAGAGAAGTCGTTAGCAATGATGAAATGCAGATTGCCATCTTTCGCATGGCCGACGATACTGATGTCCAGATAGTGATTGTCCATAAATATATCCGACATGGCCTTCATACCTTGGGCTAACTTCGGTACCGGAAAGGCAATGTCTTCAATGATTACGGAGGTGTTCTGCCGTCGTGTAGCAGCTATGGATGGCGCAATACCCTTACGGATCGCCCATAGCCTGTTACGTGTCTCCTGATCGGTCGTGAAGGCTACATGCTGGGTAGAATCTGTGTCCGCCAGACTATCCGTGACGCGTGCGAAAAGTTGCTGTAATTCGTCACTCGACTCAGCCTGACATTCGATCAATAAGGCGACCTCATGCGGCGCAGGCTTGATTAATCCTTTCAGTTGTTGAGGTACAGATGCCAGTGCCTTGGCATCCATCAATTCAATAGCATTGGTTTGTAACTGCTCGTTGTCAACGACCCATTGACAGGCCGAATCGAGTTTCGGAAACAAATACAGGGCGGTTGCCTTTTCCTCGTAATCGGGGACGGTGTCATAGGTAATGCCACTGATGAAACCGAGGCATCCTTCAGAACCGATTAGCAGATGGGTCAGGATATCGATGGGGTCTTCATAATCGATCAACGAATTTAAACTGAAACCGGTGGTGTTTTTGAGCCGATACTTGTGTTTGATCATGTCGGCGAGTTCACTATCTGCGCGCGTTTTCTCGCCCAACGCCTGCAACTGCTGCAGGAGTTCAGCATGACTCTTCCTGAACTGATCGACGGAAACGAGATCAGCACTATTAACCCGGGTACCATCCGCCAGAATAAATTGCATCTCTGACATGGTTTGATAGGTATTCTGGGCGCTACCACAACACATGCCGGAGGCGTTGTTGGCAGCGATACCCCCGATCATACAACTATCGATAGAGGCTGGATCTGGCCCAATTTTGCGTTGCAGCGGTGCGAGTTTGCGATTGACATGCGCGCCGATAGCGCCTGGTTGAGCATACACGCGAGCGCCATCGTCCAAAACCTTAACCTGGGTCCAACCATCATCGAGCATGAGCAACACCGAATCGGTGATCGCCTGGCCCGATAGACTGGTCCCAGCTGCTCGGAAGGTGACAGGTGCACGATGCTTCTGGCAGGACTTGAGGATGCTGGAAACTTCGTCTGCAGAGCGAGCCTTGACAATGACTTTGGGAGTCAGTTGATACATTGACGCATCAACGGCCAATACCTCACACAGCAGCTCATCGGTGATGACCTGATCGTAACCAAGCGTTTGTCTAAGCTCAGATACAAGCGAGCTATAATTAGCCATGGTTAAACTTTCCAGAATATCCGTTTTTGGTACATCCAGTATAAAGGCAAGTACATTAACAACAAAAAGGCACAGGCAAAAAGTAACGACTGTGTCTCATTTGACACTGGAAGTTGTTGAAAAAACTGATAAATCCAGGTTTTGAAGCTGACATCTCCTACCCGAACCATCATAAATATCCTTGCTACAATCCCGGATAACATGAATAGCGCAATCGCATTCATGCCGAAAACTACCAGGGGGTTCGTGCCGAATCGAATCGCCTTCTCATCGGTCAAATACACAATCACGGCGAGGACACAGGCTGCGATTCCAAGCGATAAAAGGACGTAGGATGGGGTCCACAGATTCTTGTTGAATGGAATCCAAATCTCAGCAATATAGGCGAGGACCAGGCATAACACGCCCATGATGAATAATTTCTTCACCTGCTCAATTATCGCAGTGCTTTCACGCATTATATTGGCAATAAAAAAGCCACCAACGCAGGAGGCGATGGCAGGAATCGTGCTAAGCAGCCCTTCAGGATCCGAAGCAAACGGCTTGGTATTTTCCAGGTAAAGATGCTTGGCTCCGATAATATGATGATCTAAATAAGCTGCCAGATTATTTCCCGGGACGAGCATCCCAGATACATAGCTACCATCCGGGAGCGGGTATGGGACGAGCATCATCAGGGTCCAGTAGAGAACCATTAAACCGAAAAACATAACTAGATGCCAACGTCTCGGCAAAAACAGGTAAATCAGGGTGCTGAATAAGAAAACCAGCGCAATACGGTGGAGCACTCCTACTAGCCTAACATCGAGGAGCCGCTCTGTTATCCAGTTGTAATCAGGATTATGGAATTGGTAGTAGAATAATCCTAGGAACAGACCAAGGCCATAGAGCTTGGCACTGCGGATAGCAATTTCCCGTAGCTGGGTTATACGAGGCATATTTGATTTACTGCCTGTGCCAAAGGATAAACTTATTGAGATACCCACGATGATAAGGAAGAACGGAAAGATTAGATCCGTTACCGTCCAGCCATGCCACTGGGCATGACCGAGTGGAGAATACATGGCACTCCAACTACCCGGGTTATTAACCAGAATCATGCCGGCAATGGTTAAGCCGCGAAAGACGTCGATGGCATAGCTTCGATTCATAGTTGTTATCTCAGGATGGCCTCATACACCAGTGACACTATTGTGCCATATCTTCCGGTCTCGAATTGATCCCCCAGAAAGGTGTAATTGCCATCATTTTCAACGATGGGTGTATGTTTCTTATTGGTCAGCAGGACAATAATGAGATCGTGATAAGGATCGATGATAGTGACTGTACCGGTCCAGCCAGTATGTCCAACTGCATAGGGGCTGGCATAGGGGCTGAATTGCCACGCACGTTCACCATTTCCAGCCCGACGCCAGCCGAGGCCAGTGGTAATGTCACCGTCGGAGGGTTTCATGTACTGATCCATCACTGTGGGAGAAAATAGTTGATAGTCGCCATAGCCCCCACGATTCAGCATCACCATAGCAAGTCGAGCGACTTCTTCAGCGGTAGAGAACAGGCCGGCATGCCCTGCGACACCTGCCATTGAATAGAACGCTTTCTCATCGTGCACTTCACCGCGGATAACCTCGCGGCGAATATTGTCGAAATCGATACGCCCACCACGACTATTTCCTGCCAATTCGGTTGCGGCTGTCTGGGATGGCGCGAACCCTTTTTGCAGGGGATTGTATAGCGTCCTCTGTAGGCCAATTGGTTGGTATAATTCCTGTTCAACATAGTCATCCAGAGCCATACCTGTTATGCGTTCAATCAGTACGCCTAACAGCAAGTAGTCGTTGTCGCTGTAGACGGTCTTGATATTCCTAGCCGTTTTGAAAGGCACCTTGGTAACAAGTAACTGCTTGGTTCGTTCCGCGTTCTGAGAGAAAAGCCCACGGGACTCGGACGATTCGCGATGATAGAAGTTTGTCGCTGGCGCGTAACCGGCCGTGTGATTCAACAGATCCTTTACCAGACGTTGCTCCCTACCGGCGCCGCGGTATTCTGGCAGATAGGTCATGATCGGTTGATTGACATCGAGTTTTCCCTGACTGGATAAGCGCATCAGGGCATAGTTGGCGGCATACATTTTGGTATTTGAAGCGAGATCAAACAGGGTGTCTGTGCGCATCACATCGGGCTCATCAAGTGATTCGCCAGTGGCCTGATAGCGTTGTGCGTAGCCGTATGCCTGATGTTTAATTAGCTGTCCATTCTTGACTACCGCGAGCACTGCACCTGGAAAACCTTTACTGATATCTGCTTCGATTTGCTGATCAACGGCAGCGAAATTATAAGCAGTGTCTGTAGTGGGTCTGCCGATGGCCGGATAATCAATCCGACTGATGATCTCAGCCTCTGGCTCACTGACATTGTCCAGTTTCAGGTAGTTCGTTCCACTAGACGTACTCGCGCTTATGTCAATTGTCTGAGATGTATTGCCGTCTAATCTAATCCCAGCCTGCAGCAGTTTATTGTTAATTATTAAATCGAAACTCACAGCCTGACTTGAGGATAAGGTGATTGTGCCTATGCCCGCGATTGCACGGAATTGGCTGCGAAAGCTCAGGCCGCTTCGACTCGATGCCGTGAGTCGTTGTTGGGTTTGTCCCGAGAGCACAGGGGTGCTGTCTAAAAGGCTCGCCTGATATTCATTCTCATGCCTATCTAACAACGGCTCAAGCCGTTCGGGCATGTAACGTTCGATTAGGGCGAAAAGTGCCGCAGCTGTGCGATGATCAGCACGGCCGGTGACCTCCCAGGGTCTGAAATGCATCTGGAAAACGGTCAATACATTGATGGTCTGGGAATCCAGTTGCCCGGTTTCAAGTATTTGATAGCCATAGGTATTGAGCGCTTTTTGGAGTAACGCGAGTGACAGAGGCTTTTCATTGAACAGGGCGAAATATTTTAATAATGTTTCTTCCTCATACCAGGCGCCAATACCTTCCTGATAGAGTCGATACCAGGGAAAGCGGGGACCGGGATCAACGCGTCTCGCTGGGGCAATGTCCGAGTGCCCAATCACTCTTGTCGGTGTGATTTCTGGGTTGCGCGCTAGAATATCCTTACTTAGGCTGATCAACAATTGAATCTGCTGTTCATCAAATTCCGGATATACACAGATGCTGTTGCCGACGGCATGGGAGTTTAAGCCGAGATTGGGCTCATACTGATCTTCGTCTGTCAGGCACGGCGCCTGATGCACAAGTTCTATCCCGATAGACTGGTCATTTAATCCGGATTTTCCCTGCCAGTAACTGACCCCTGCATGCCAGGCCCGATCGGATTCTTTGACCAACTGCTGAATTTCCAGCTCGGCCTTTGGATAGGTTGGATCATCATTCTCAGGGATCAGATAATGAGCGCTTACACGATCGGGTGTAGTCAGGGCATCGAGTGACTCCGCATAATTAATCGTAGTGTAATGCATCACCAGATAACGCACCCGATCATTATGATTCGCTGAGGGAATTTGAGTGTAGGATGATCTGCTGGCGCTACAGGCGATGGCAGAAAAGATAACAAGAATAATACAGGCTATTCGCAAGAGTTGATTCACAAACATGACGAGTCGTTCAGTTGAAAGTGTTATCATCATAACTCATGCAATGTTGCTTGAAAATGCATTACCATCCCCACTATTGAGAAAACTTGCTTCGGCATTCAATGAGAGAAAACGAGAGAGAGAAAAATGACGACAGCGATGGCGCGTGAGGCACGGGAAGCGGGTGCTAAAATCAACGACCAGTTGCAAACCAATGACGCACTAACAACAGGAATCGCTGCGCGCATACAAGAGGCAAATCCGAGTTTTGTGGTGCTGGTTGGACGGGGCTCATCGGACCATGCCGCCCTGTTTGCAAAATATTTAATCGAGGTTGAAACAGGCCTGCCCGTCGTCAGTGCGGCACCCTCAGTCGCCACGACATTTCGCACATCATTGCGCCTGGACAAGGCGATAGTCATCGTCATATCACAGTCCGGCCGCAGCCCGGATTTAATTGAATACCTTAAAATGGCACGAAATCAGGGGGCACTAACCATTGCCCTGGTCAATGATATCGAATCTCCGTTAGCGGACGTTGCGCACTGCGTCATACCCTTGCTAGTGGGTGAGGAAACAGCCGTTGCGGCAACAAAATCCTATCTCGGATCCTTGTCAGCATTATTGCAATTGGTGAGTAAAATGGTCGATTCCTCAGAACTCACTACAGCAGTAACCAGGATCCCAGAGGCGCTGGCATCAGCACTGGATGTGGCGCCTCAATTACAACACAGTGATCTGGCGGCAACGAATCATTGCGTTGTCACTGGTCGTGGTTTTGGTTTTGCCATCGGTAACGAAGTGGCTTTGAAAATGAAAGAAGTATGCGCTATTCAGGCCGAGTGCTTTAGTAGTGCCGAGTTCCTCCATGGGCCTGTACGCATCGTATCGGATAATTTTCAAGTCGTAGATATCGTCATTAGAGATGAGACATATGAGATGCATCACAGACAACATGAACAACTCGCTAATAGAGGCGCCATTGTGACGACTCTGGCATGTGATGAATGGATTCACCCACGGATTCAGCCTCTCGCAATTATGCAGCGCTTTTACCTCGATTTAGAACAGGTCGGCAGAGAGATGGGATTCAATCCGGATGAGCCGGAAGGCTTATCTAAAGTGACTGAGACACTCTAATGTTAACAATCAAGGCACAGGCTATTCGTCCTGATGGCACGATAAAACCCTCGATGGTGCGACTACAGGATGGCCTGATTCAGACGGTGGCTACCATACCCCTGAACCAGTGCGAGACCAACAAGTTATTATGCCCAGGGATGATCGATATTCAGGTGAATGGTGCCGGCGGGGTATTGTTCAACCAGAATCCGGATGTGCTCACGCTTGCCAAGATTGGCGAAACGATAGCCCGCTATGGCACCACAGGCTGGTTGCCAACGCTTGTTACAGATTCGACTGAAAAAATGATGCAGGCCGCCGATGCCGTCAGTCAGGCGCTCAAGGATCCCGTGTCAGGTGTGAAAGGCGTTCATTTCGAGGGCCCACACCTTAGCCTGGAAAAACGGGGTGTGCACCATCCCGATCATATCCGTCCGATCAGTGAGGCAGAAATGGCGATTTATCGCCGTCCGGATCTGGGGGTTAAGTTACTTACCCTGGCTCCTGAGCAGGTCAGCACGGAACAAATTCAGGAGCTGACGGGTGCCGGCTGCATAATTGCCATTGGCCACTCGAATACCGACTACGAAACCACTAAAGCAGCACTTAACGCTGGCGCGACCTGCTTTACTCACCTATTCAACGCCATGTCCGGCATGTCCGGCAGAGAACCAGGCGTCATTGCCGCGGCTCTGGAGGGTCATGATTATTATGGCATCATCATGGATGGCATCCATGTGCATGAGGCGATGGTGAGGATGGCGTATGAGCAGAATGACAACATGATTCTGGTGACGGATGCCATGCCACCCGTTGGCACCGATGAGGAAACGTTTCAGTGGTATGGTCAAACCATTCATCGCCAGTCCGATCGATTGGTCGATGATAATGGCACCCTCGCTGGTGCTTTCCTGACACAGTCACAAGCACTTGCTAACGCGATGATGATGTTACGCCTAAACCTGGAAGAAGTGTTACCGATGGTTACTAGCCGACCAGCAAAACTGTTGGGATTGGGGCGGTCACACGCACTGATCGAACCTGGCTGTGTCGCTGATCTGATGTTGATCGATGAGGTGGCAGAGGTACATCAGGTGTGGCGAGCCGGGCATGCGTTATAGGGCTGTACTGGAGTTAAAATTACGCTGGAAGGTAGGCATTTCCTGTGCCCTACTCATACTGCTTCTAAATATTTATTATGTGTTTCAGGAACCGACGAATGAAGGGCCCTGGTTACCCCATTATGAGCGGATGCCGGTGCTTGAAACGACGACTGATCAAATCATCATTCGTCAATTCAGGCGGGCACGATATGATGATTCCGGCCGGATTATTCGGCTAAACTATTCGACCCGAACCGTTGATTTACAACGGCTGGAATCTGTCTGGTATGGTATCTCGGAGTTCGCATCACCGGGCCTGGCTCATACCTTCCTGTCGTTTGATTTTGGTGATCGGGATCCGGTGGTAATTTCGGTAGAAGCGCGCATGCGGCCGGATCAAAGTTATAGTCCAATGGCCGGAGCGCTAGATAACTACCACCTGATTTATGTATTTGCTGATGAGCGAGACATTATTGGTGTTCGCACACATAAGCGTAAGGAATCCGTGCGTTTTATGCCCATCAGCGTTACCAAGGATCGCATGAAGCAATTATTCCTGGATATGGCAGACAGGGCAAACTCATTAGCCCGTAATCCTGAGTTCTACAATACTTTCACTTCCAACTGCACGAATAACATCATGCAACAGACCCGAGTCAGCGCTTGGCAATATTATCTGGACCCGCGCATTATTTTACCGGCCTATTCTGATAGCATAGCGTATGAGTTTGGGGTCGTAGATCAGAATTACAGCCTGGCGCAACATCGAGCAGCAGCGTTACTCGATGCCAGTACTTTTTCAGACAGCGATGATCACTTTTACGACGCCATCAGGCAGAGTTATTATCGTGAATTGAAGAACTTGAAACGATAAATATTACAGCACCTAACTTGAGCATTAATCAGTATTCTTCGGAGACGCCGTGAATACATCCCTGTAGGCTTGGCTTCGGCATTATTCGTCTCATCCATGAGACTCACCCTGCCGGGCCAGCGAAGCTGTTCAATTTTGTTCCATACAAAATTGTCCATGCCTCAGATTTACTCGATTAATACTCAAGCTGGATGCTCAACCTTGACAATTAAAAAGAAGAAAAATAACTATGCAAGATACAATACAACTAGCATTTCTGGACTATCTGATTATCTTCGCCTTTCTGGCAGTGATCGTTGGGCTGGGCTTGAGCCTCAGTCGTCAGGCGAAGAATAAGGGAGACTTCTTCCTCGGTGGACGAAAGTTACACTGGGTACTTGCTGGGACATCAATGGTGGCGACGACCTTCGCTGCCGATACGCCGTTAGCGGTCACTGAACTGGTGCGCCAGGGTGGTGTTGCTGGAAACTGGTTATGGTGGAATCTGATGGCTGGCGGCATGTTAACCACTTTTTTCTTTGCCAGATATTGGCGCAGGGCTGGTATATTAACCGATGTAGAGTTAGTGAGTATTCGCTATTCTGGTAAGCCAGCCCGCTTCCTCCGTGGCTTTAAAGCCTTATATATGGGTCTGTTCGTCAATGCGTTAATTATAGGCTGGGTCAATCTGGCATTGATGTCATTGTTGCAAGTATTTTTTGGACTGGACTCGCAGCAGGCCTTGTTCTGGACCTTCTGTGCGATGATCATCGTCTTTATTTATTCTGGCTTCTCGGGGCTGCTCGGCGTGGTTTATACCGATTTTGTCCAATTCATCGTGGCCATGGTGGGCAGTATCGTTCTTGCGGTTGTGGTGATCAATTCTGATCAGATCGGTGGAATTGATGGCCTTAAGGCGGCGATTCCGGATGAAGCCATTCGTTTCTTTCCCAGTTTTGGCGAGGTGAGTTCGGCCGGCTTATTGACCGTTAGTTTAGGTAGTTTCCTGGCCTTTTTGACATTACCCTGGTGGAATTCCTGGTATCCGGGAGCGGAGCCTGGTGGCGGCGGTTATGTGGTGCAACGTACCATGAGCTGCCAGAGTGAACGGCACTCTTTATACGCGAATCTGCTGTTTCAAATAGGATTTTATTGTGTCCGTCCCTGGCCCTGGATTCTGGTGGCATTGGCCTGTCTGGCGCTATATCCCGATCTTTCCGGTGCGGATGCAAAATTAGGCTATGTGATGGCTATGAAAGACTTCTTACCGACCGGCCTTAAGGGGCTGCTACTGGCCGCCTTTTTCGCCGCCTACATGAGCACTACGGCCTCGCAATTGAACTGGGGAAGTAGCTATATAATTAACGACTTTTACCAGCCGTTTCTCAAGCCGGATTCTAGTGACAAGGCAATCTTGATGGTGTCTCGGATCGCCATCCTGGCGATGATCGTGATCGCAACGATCGTCACTGCAAATATTGAGTCCATTTCTGCGGTATGGAACTTTCTCTTACAAACCGGTGCAGGGTTAGGCTTGGTCCTGATATTGCGTTGGTACTGGTGGCGCATCAACGCCTGGTCAGAAATCGTCGGTACCATCGCGCCGTTTGTCGGATACGGCTTGGTATATTTTATGTTTGGCGCCGAAGATTCGAGTTGGCGTGACCCGATCATCGTCAATCCGAAAGGCTTTATATTCACCCTGTCATTCACACTAATTGCCTGGTTAATCGCTACCTTCGTCACCCGGCCAACGGATCATGCTGTACTACAGTCTTTCTATAATCGCATAAAACCAGCCGGGCGCTGGGGAATCTATCGCGATCCCGACCAGACTCAGCCTAACCTGATGTTGCTGGCTATCATATGGTTGGCCGCGATTATCATGGCCTATAGCATGTTGTTCATGACCGGTAGCCTGATCTTTAAACTATGGTCCGATCTGATGGTCTATGCAACGACCTTCACTCTCTCCTTGTTAGTGGTGAAGCTACTCTCGAAAAAAGTGATTGTGTTTGGTGACTGACTCCAAACGAACGTTCGAGTATCAAGCGCAACAGGGTCAGTCACCCCTAGTGCTCCTGAAATCGACCGGTCTTACGGTTTCAACCTTAAAACAGGCGGCACAGCAGGGCGCCGTCTGGTTGCAACAGAAAACTGGCAAGCCCAAGCGCATCAGGCGTTTGAAACAAACACTGGATGCAGGCGATCGGCTCTGGTTGTATTTCGATCCGGATATATTGGCCGATCCGGTAACCGATGCCACCCTTATTAATGACAATGATCGCTACAGTATCTGGTGTAAGCCTCGAGGCATGTTTAGTCAACCGACTCGATGGAGTGATGCCAATAGCATCGCCCGTAATGTCGAGCGACAGTTGGGCCGACCAACCTATCTCGTTCATCGCCTGGATCGGATGACGGCGGGATTAATCATCTTGGCGCATCGACGCTCATTAGTCCGTGAATTCACCTCAGCATTCACGGCCGGAACGGTTGAGAAAAAATACCTGGCGATCGTTGCCGGAGAGTTTCCCGATGAAGTGGTTGAGGTATCTGAGCCTTTAGATGACAAGCCGGCTAATTCTAAAATATGTCGACTGAGGTACGATCAGCAAAGGGATCTCAGTGTGCTGGAAGTTTCAATAAAATCGGGCAGGAAGCATCAGATCCGTCGACACCTGGCTCAACTTGAGTATCCAGTTCTCGGTGACCGGCTCTATGGACCTGACAATCAGCCCGTTGATTTGCAACTACTAGCTTGGCAACTCGGTTTTCTATGCCCAGTCAAGAACGAATTCCTGATATTTAAACTCACTAAACATCAGCAGCAGACGCTGCTAGTGATCCCGGCTTAATCTGTCGTCAGTAATTCACTCAAGCGAGCGGGTGACTCGATCAAACTCAGTTTGTCCGAACGTGTTAATTGCTTGACCCTATGCTCCAGTTGCAATGCGGCCGAGCGATCGGGACAGGCATAACTCATTCGCAGGACCAGAGGCCCCTTACCACGCAGAAACTTAGCTCCCTTGCCAAGTTCGTGTTGCTGTATACGCCGCGCTACGTTAGTGGTGATGCCGGTATAGAGTATCCCAGACTGAGTTTCGACGATATAGAGATGCCATTGGTTGTCTTTCATTAGGATTCGTCGTAAGAGTCGGTCCTTGTCATTGAACCGGATCGGTTTCTCGGGCAGTACGAACCGCTTCGATCACGGCATCGACCAATGCACCATCCAGTCCGACGTAGGTGGAGGGATCGGTCAGAGCGTTTATCTGATCCTGATTGAGATGCTCGCTAATCCTCGAATCATTGCTTAACACCTCAGCAAATCGATCGCCGCTGCGGTAGGATTGTTGGGCGAGTTCATGCACAAGTTCGTTTGCAACCTGTTTGCCCAATGCCGGTGCGAGGGCCATAACGAGTCTCTGTGCCGTCAGCATGCCGTCTGTGCGATTAAGATTATTACGCATTGATGTGTCGTTAATATGCAGGCGGCGCAATAGGGTGTCGGTATCACGGAGCATCGTCGCTGTGGCGTTGGTGATCTCTGCCATGGTCTGGTTTGGTCTCGAGGTGTTGTCACGCTCATAAAAATTAATGACGTCATCCAATAAAACTTCGGCCAGACGAGGAATGGTACGGCTATGATGTATCAGTGCTTCGGAACGGCTCGGATTTTTCTTGTGTGGCATCGAGCTACTGCTCACCGCAGTGGCAGGCCGTTTTTCAACCACTTCAGACACGTCTGTGCTTTGCAGCAAAAAGATTTCCTGCCCCCAACGGCCATAGGATTTGGCAATCAGAGCCAGGGTAAGGGCATAGTCCGCCAACACATCTCGGCTACCATGCCAGTCATCAGGATAGGGTCGATCGAGGCCTAAGAATGCCGCAAAGTCGGTCTCAACGGCTATCGCCTTTTCGCTGAGACCCAGGTAGGAACCGACGGCCCCTTTCAGGATAGCCGAGCGCCTGAGTTTGCTACGTATGGTTTTCATGCGTTCAATATGGCGTCGGTTTTCCCCTAGCCAGCCACTCATTTTCTTGCCGAAGGTAATGGGTAGCGCATGTTGTCCCAGGGTACGTCCTACCATGACGGTTGTCTTATGTTGATCAGCCAGCGAGATAAGACGTTGTTCGATGATTCGTTGTGACTGTATAAATTGATCAATGGCATTCAGTAGCTGCAACACCAGCAGGGTGTCATAAATATCCACGGTGGTGGCGCCATAATGCAGATATTGTTCGGCGCCATCATCCATCTGCCTGCCCCAGACATTGAGGAAGGCGACCATACGATGGCGTACAACCTGGTATTCATTAGCCAATGCTGACGCGGACACCAGACTGGCGTCAGCCTTGTTGGCTATTTCTTCTGCGGCCCAGGCCGGAATTACGTTATGTTTTGCCTGAGCCCTCGCCATTGCAGTCTCGATATCCATGAGGAACTGGGTCTGTGCTTCATGCTCGAACAGAGCATCGACCTCTGTCGCAGAAACAGTCGAGACATAAAAAAGAAGAGATGCAATATTAAATAAAACCAGAGTGCGCATACATGGAACCAACTAATTAGATCTGATCTGACTATAGCATTCAGGCCTACTCAGAGACAGTCAAATAAGTCCTAGGCTGTCATTGAGCGAATCGCCTGTAACTGTTGTTCCAGTTTCGTATGACCGATCTGATGCATCAAAGCAATGTTTCGCTCAGGAATCGACTCTGGCTCAGCAAAATTTTCCAGCGCTCGCGCAATGCTATCTTGCCTGATGAGGTGAATGATTGGCCAGGGTGAACGATTACTAAAGTGGCTAGGAGAATCCTCTGGCTCGCCCTCAAACAGGTAGTCTGGGTGAAAACTCGCCAGCTGAATGACATCAGTTTCCTGACGTTGCTCTAATAACTGATTACACACTTCGAGCAGTAGCAAATAGTCTTCGAAGTCCTCAACACCAGTGGGAAAAACCAACAGGGCTGTTTCAGGTGTCGGATTGGTCTTCATCAGTTGCAATTGACCCATCAATGACATGGCCTGCTGTTCGAGATCCGAACTGTCGATGATTCGATATTGAATATCGTCTGTTGCAAAAACTGACTTGGCAAAAGGACAAATGCCATAGCGGATGATGACATGCTCCACCCAATGACGACACTGCAGTTCTATATCAGCGTGGTTCATCACGAGGGACTGGTCAGGAGGTCTGTTCTGGGGTCAGATTATTGAACGCAGCAATCTGTTCTTCCGTCGCCTTGCCCTGATACTGGGCCTTCCACTCCTTATAATCCATACCATAGATGGCCTTATGAGCATCGTCCATGTCAAGTTGCATTCCAAGCTCGTTCGCTTCAGCTAGATACCATTTACTGAGGCAGTTTCGGCAAAACCCGGCAAGAATCATAAGGTCGATGTTTTGCACATCCTTGCGTTTGTCCAGATGTGCGATCAGGCGATCCAGGACTGCGGCCTTAATGGTTAATTCATCGACAGATGGTTGTGAATCACTCATATTGAGTCTCCTGTGATTTATGTTCCAGATACTCTGCTCTGGTTAATTCAAAGTACTTTACCTGGGGTTCGTGATCGACAATTTTAAACCCCTTGATGAAATTCATGTTCAGTTTTGTCAGTATTCGGATAGAGGGTATGTTATCTGGCTTGACCAGCCCTGCGAGGCGTTCGATTTGAAGATCTTCGAATGCATAACACAATACGGCGCGAGCGGCTTCTGAGACAAACCCCTGATTGTGATAGGCGGCTAATATTGCGAAGCCAATCTCAGGGATATCCAGTTCAGGTCGCTTAATAATCCCGCACTGACCAATGCAGGTGCCATCTTCCAGGACCACGCTCAATAAGCCGAAACCATGTTCTTCGTAGTGACTTTCAAACGTGGTATTGAGTTCATGCTCGACGTCTTCCAGCGTGCGAAGTTGCTTATCGCGTATATTGCGAATAAATGCCTCCTCATTGTAGAGCGATAGAAGTGCGGGAGCATCCGCGATACAAGCCTTTCTTAACAGGAGCCTTTGAGTTGTTAAGCGTGGATCATCCATTCATCACGATCCGGTAGGCCAGGGTGAGGCCAGCCAGATAACCGGGTAGTAGGATCAACAATGCACCCGTATCACTGAGTTTCGATTTGACATCAGGCAGGGGCTTGAGGAAGTTCTCGGAGTTAGTCTGTAGATCCAGATCGGAAAGCCACCAGTCATAGAGTCCGACATAGATCAGCATCGGAATGATGAATAGCCCAAGAGTATTGGCTGTATCGCCATGGAAGTAGGCAATGACGAACAGCGAGAAAAATACCGCGCTGAGTAGAGTCCCGATGGCATGAATGGTTTGCTTCGTGCGAAATTGTTCAATGATGCCAGCAATGCTTAACAGGCCAAACACCAAGAGATATATAAGACCCCACCAGGGCATTTAATCACCTAAGGAGAAAAGGAATGAGTGATGACTATTATGCGTAACCCCAACCGATAGATCAATGCGGTTGTTTAGCCTTTGCCACCCCATAGCTGGTCGCTCAAAGGGCTCATCTGGCCACGCTGAAAGTGAAACCCATGGGCGACATCTTCAGCGAGTAATGCAGGACCATCCAAATCGACCAAATCGGCGTGTTGAGCGAGCAGGGTTGCGGGTGCCATCGCCAATGAGGTACCGACCATACAGCCCACCATAATTTGTAAATCATGAGCGCGAGCCGCACGAAATGTATTGATCGCTTCGGTCAGGCCACCGGTTTTATCGAGCTTAATGTTGATTGCCTGATAGTTTTCGGCCAGAGCCTCAATATCAGCAGAGGTATGACATGATTCGTCAGCGCATACTGGAAGGCTGCCGGAATAATGGCGAAGATCGCTATCATTTGCCGCTGGTAGAGGTTGTTCGAGCATCACCACATTCATCCGTTGTAACGCTTGCCAGCAGTCATTGAGGATTTCGATGGTCCAGGCTTCATTAGCATCAATAATGATACGACTGTTGGGTGCGTTGTCATGTATAGCAGCTACCCGCTCAATAATTTGTTCGGCATCCAGCTTGGCCTTAAGTACCGGATAGTTATGAAAGCTGCGCGCCTCCTCTGCCATATCATCAACCGTACCGATGCTGATGGTTTGTGCTGAAACAAGGGCCGCAGGCTCACCGAGCTCGGTAAGTTGACCAACCGTCCTGCCACTAAGTTTGGCTTCCAGATCCCACAGGGCACAATCCAGAATGTTTCGCGCTGCCCCCGCCGCTAACAGCTGCTGCAATTCCTTCCTGTCAGCGCCCTGCTTCAATTGGGGGCTGACAGAATCGATCTGGGCGCATACGGATTCAAGCGACTCACCGTACCTGGCGTACGGTACACATTCAGCAAATCCTTGCTGACCGTCCTGTTCAATCATCAGCTGGATCACTTCGGCTTCGGTGCGCGCACCCCGGGAAATCACGAAGGCTTTCTGTAATGGCCAGCGTGAAATACTATGTTTGATTGTTCTCATAGATTCTGAATCAGTCGCGCGACGCCATGACGAATTGGGTCAACCACGGGTAGTCCCAGCTCCTGCTCGTAGCGGTCACAACGTTCGATCGCTTCCTGCTCGGTCAGTGCAGACGTATTGACTGACACGCCGATAAAACGAGCATCGGGGTTCGTTACTGCGGCACATTTTAAATTGATATCAATGGTATCCTGAAGCGAAGGTAGGGGGCGGTTGGTTAGGCCACGCATCGATGACCTGCCTTCTACGTGACATAAGACCAGGGCGTCTGGTTGGGCGCCATGCAAAAGCCCCAGACTGACACCGGCAAAAGATGGGTGAAACAAGGATCCCTGCCCTTCAATAATATCCCAGTGGTCAGCATTATTAGCCGGACTGAGTTGCTCAACTGCACCGGATATGAAATCCGAAACCACACAGTCGATTGCTACGCCGTCGCCTGCTATTAGAATCCCCGACTGACCGGTTGCTCTAAAACTGACATCAAAGTCTGGTCGCATTGCTCGCTCAATCGCCAGGGTGGTATACATCTTACCGGCCGAACAGTCTGTGCCAACCGCTAACAGGCGCTTGCCTTGACGTGGCTGGCCAGTTCCGGTCTTGAACACCGATTTGGGGTGACGAATGTCGTGTAGCGTAACCTCGTGCTGTTGCGCCAGCTCGACCAGACGCGGAATGCTCGTGAGCGCCTGGTGCATACCACTGATTATATCCAACCCACGACTGATGGCCTCTTCGATTGCTGGAAGCCAACTATCTGCAAAGGTGCCACCGCTATTCGCCAACCCAATTACGAAGGATTTAGCGCCGGCATCAACTGCTTCAGCGATCGTCATATCTGTGATGCCTGCACTGACGGTAGCAGTGGTCAGACGATGCTGACCCAATGCGAGTTCCGGACGCCAGTCAACGACACCACGTGCCAATTTAATACTGAACGGATCGGAGGCATCGCCCAGGAAGAGTAAGTAAGGGGCTTTTAGTTCCATAGTCTTGATGCTGTTAGTATTTTTATGAAACTAATTTTAGTCCTTTTTTTCCATAACTACAGTGCAGATAGTTAAGACAGATATAGCTTTTAGTTATGCGCTGAAATAGTCGCGACACGACCTGATAAATTCTTGCGCCAGATTGGAAACGGGCTGCATGTCTGAGTATAACCCGACGATAGGAAAGCGAATCGCCTGCTTCAGTTGACAAATGCGCATGTCGTCAGTGGCATTGGCGCGTGCAGTGAACTCATCGATGACACACCAGCCAAGGCCCTGTTTAACCATCTGGGCTGCGATATAGTAGGTATCTACCTGTACGACTGTTTTTAGCCGATCGAGTTTGGCATCGATGTGCTCATTGACCAGATCACCCACTGGACCACTCTTGCGAATACTGATGTAGGGTTTATCTTGCATCGCCCTGATATCGAGTTCTTGATCATCTGGATAGTCGTCATTGTTTGGAAGCAGCGCCAATAATTGGCCTGTGCCAAATTCATCACGCACGATGTCAGGCAAATTTCGTGGTGCGAACATCACGGCGAGATCGCTCTGCTGCCTGATCAGGTGGCTATGGATGTCTTGATTGTGCAGCGTAGACAACTCGATTTTTACTTCGGGATATTTAGTAAGGAATTGTTTCGTAATTCTGGGAAGGGCGTCGAAGCCAAGAGCCATCGTAATCCCGATCGATAACTTCCCAGCACGATGATGCAGGATGTTTTCAGCCAGATCGCTAATATTCGCCATTTGATTGAAGATACGATCCGCCTCGGCGAATAGCATCTCAGCCTCTGGTGTTGCTACAAGTCGTCCTTTAACCCTTGCAAATAGTTGAAATCCGAGCTGCATCTCGGCGTGAGCCAGCACTTTACTGACCGAGGGCTGAGAGACATTTAGAAATTTAGCGGCATTAGTAATTGAGCCGGTTGAATAGATCGCATGAAAGATCTCTATATGGCGTAAACGCATGTGATTTCGCTAACTACAGATAGTTTTCGTCAGTCTATTACAGCTTCATAAGGAAAGTCTATAACCTTTGGTTATATCATGACATATTAATATATGTTGCAATTATTTAATGATTTATTCATTCTTGAAGAACAAACAAAAGAACGTCGAAAATTCATACAGGGGAAAACCATGGCAGTAAAAACACAACGCCATGCAAATCGTTTCAAACTCCAACTCGTCACTGCGGCAGTTCTTACTGCGCTGACTGGAGTTTCGACCTTTGCAGCGGAAGATGAAGAAGAAGAGAATAAAGAAGAGAACAAGGTGGTTGTCACCGGTTCTCAGATTAAAGGCACCTTCGCTAAAGATGCCTTAGCGGTTACAACCTTAAGCGCCGAGGAGATTGAATTCCTGGGTGTCGATACCGGCGAAGAACTAATGGACCTGGTGCCGGAGAACGGCAATAACTTCTTTAATGAGACGGATACCGCCGGTGGCGTTAATGCTGCCCGTGGTGATACCGGCGCCTTTAACCTGAGAAATCTGGGCACCGGTAACTCCCTGATACTATTTAACGGCCGTCGCATGGTTAACTCGGCGACATTCCAGACCGAGGAAGTCGGCGGCTCATTCGTCCCAGTCAATTCGGCTAACTCCAATGTCATGCCGGTGCATGCGATGGATCGATTGGAAATACTGCGCGATGGAGCTTCCGCGATCTATGGCGCCGATGCGGTTGCGGGTGTTGTGAACTATGTGATGAAGAGTAACTTTACCGGTTTTGATGTCAGATACCGACATGAAAACTGGGAATCGATCCCACGGAAACGCGACCGAATCAACATCGATTGGGGTCAGGATTTTAATGATGGTAAGACCAACCTGAGCGTGTTCTTCACCTACGACGAACGCAACCGTGTCAATGCACAGGATGATCCACGATGGGCAAATTCCGATTTCCGTTCTCGCCTGCCTGAAGATTCACCCTGGGCGTCCCTGACATCTTTTAGAAACAATAGTGCGAATGATGCATTCGGCCAGTTCGATATCGTCCCGAGTGCACCGTCTAGTGTCCGTGGATTCCTGACAGATTCAGCGGGCGATATGGAAGTGTTCCCACTCGGCGACCCACGTTGTGTCACACCGATCAATGAATATATTTGTAGTGGCCTGGATGGTGCCGGGCTCAGTCGATATAACCTGAATGCAGTGCGTGACCTGTCATCAGCCATGGAACGCTACAACATCTATAGTTCCCTGAATCATCAATTGGGTGATGGCATGGAGAGCTTTACCGAGTTCAGTTACTACAAGTCGAATACCCGCAGGGCGTCTTCGCCGAGTGCCATGTTGAACTCATCTTTTGACTTTACCGTTGGCGCGGCGAACTACTGGAACCCACTAGGGCCCTGTGGTTCACCAAACCGAATCGTACCCTGTGAGGCGGACGGTTCGGATGTGCCCGACGAAGGGGTGGCCTGGCGCATGGAGAATTACCGTTTTACGGATGACCCACGCGTAATTAATAATCAGGGCACGACATTACGTTTACTCACTGGCTTGCGGGGTAACTGGGATGATTGGGACTGGGAAGGTGCCATTCTGTATGCCCGTTCCGATAAGGATGACGTCACCAACCGTATCTCCAACTCCCTGATGGAAGAAGCGCTGAACGACCCTACCTCAGCTGCCTATAATCCATTTTGTGGTGGTTGCGCGGAGAGTAACGTCGAGCGCGCCGTGGTTGAAGTTTTTAGAAAATCTCAAGCATCTCTAACATCGATCGATTTCAAGATGTCGCATCCGGCCCTATTTGAGTTATGGGGTGGCGATGCCGGCTTCCTGGCAGGTGTCGAGATCCGTAATGAAGATTTCGAAGACGATCGCGACCCACGCCTGGATGGCACGATAACCTACACCAATCGTGCTGGAGAAACCTTCCCTCTGGCGTCCGATGTAGCAAACTCTAGCCCGACATCAGATAGTAGTGGTGAACGCGATGTCACCTCCCTGTTTGCCGAGTTACAGCTACCCGTCCTCGAGAACCTGGATGTCCAGGCGGCAATCCGCTACGAGGACTTTTCCGATGTGGAATCAACCACGGTTGGCAAGCTGGCGTTTGGATATCGACCCATTGACGAAATCATGATCCGTGGTTCCTGGTCTGAGGCATTCAGGGCCCCGAACCTCATCACCATCAATGAATCTCTGGTGGTACGTAATAATACGCGCCGTGACTACCTCTGTACCTATGCCACGGATGTTGCCGTAGCAGGCGGTGCGGATCCTGAGGACGTCGAGGATCTCATCGGTGATTGTTCCAATGCTGTGCAGCGTACCGCACAGGGTAGTAGAGATCTTAAGCCAGAGACTTCTGAGAATACCTCATATGGCCTGGTACTGGCGCCTATCGATAACCTGACCATCACGGTCGACTGGTGGAAGATCGAGAAGGACGACACCATCGGCCTATTCGGTGAGGAAAATCACACCATCCTGGAGCTGGTTAACTCGTTGCAAGCAG
Source organism: Enterobacterales bacterium (assembly GCA_965250035.1). Lineage (GTDB taxonomy): Bacteria > Pseudomonadota > Gammaproteobacteria > Enterobacterales > CAXRAF01. Next base: position 2,806,497 of record OZ252282.1, read on the forward strand.
GCAACGCGAATTGTGGTCAGAGCTTTAATCCGGCAGTAGTGCGCTCAGACGATCCGCTCGATCCGGAAGTAACTGCCCTGTATAACGCGGCGGGCATCTGTCCAGCGGGCGATCTGATTCGAATTAACGACGTGTATGCTAACTTAGATACCCGGATCCTCGAGGGGCATGACATCACCTTTAATTACACGCTCGAAACAGACTCTTTTGGTACCTGGGACTTCCGCTATCAGGTCGCAAATCTGGATCGATACGAGCAGCAAGCCGGTGGTGATTCACTGGTGTTAGTCGAGGCGCAAGAGAGTGGCCTGATTCCACCCAACGTGCCGGTCGATGGCTTTGCTGATCTGCTGAATCGTGATGGTAATCAGGATAAGCGAGACAACATGCGATTGAGCTGGCGTATGGGTAAGTTTACCACGGCATTAACGGGCCATCGTATCGGGGCCTTCTATGATAGTTCAGATACGTTAGCAGATGGCACTCGTTATGTTATTCCATCCATGACGCGCTACAACCTGAGCGTACGCTATCGCCACGAAGATACGAGTGTTCGCATCGGTATCAATAACATTCGAGACGAGAGAGCGCCGTTGGCTGACGCGTCTTTTGGCTTTAATTCTGATGCCCACAACGACTATGGTCGTTCCATTTATGTTGATATCAGACACAGTTTCTACTAGGTAGAACATCAACGTGAGGCGAGCTCATGCTCGCCTTTTTTTTCTCAACACCAGGAGGGTGTGTTATGCGATTGCGGACAGTTCTATTCCTACTCCTACTCTTTCCTAGTTCGCTTTGGGCCTGTGAGTTTAAGTCGGTAACCTTTGATACTGATTTTAGTGCCGCGGGGTTGGACTCTTGTGAGCAGAAGGGGCCTTTTGAATATGATTTGTGGATCAAGCCAGAGAACACACCCATTAATCCGAGCCCCTGGTATGCATTTCGTGTCTCGGCCAAGACCGATCAGGTAATTCATATCAACCTGAAGTATCGTGAGCAAGGCATTCATCGTTATCCACCTAAGGTGAGTTCGGATGGTGAGCAATGGCAACTGCTGGCATATGAAACAACCAAAGGCGAGATAGATGATAACGAGCGGGATATCGCCGCACATTTCAAACTGGCTGTTGGAGACAAGCCGGTCTGGGTCAGCGCTCAGGAAATTATCGATGCGGCTGACTATGAGGAGCGGATCGAAGATTGGGCAGCAAAACATTCGCTTAAGAAATACCAGATAAGTCAATCCGTCGACAAGCGGCCCATTATTGCTTTAGAGAGCAATGCAGAATCTGATCAGTGGCTGGTTTTGATTGGCCGCCAGCATCCACCCGAGGTGACCGGTGCGCTGGCCATGTTGCCGTTCGTAGATACCGTCCTTTCAAGCCTATCGATCGCGCAACAGTTTCGTCAGCAATACAACATCTTAATTGTCCCTCTGGTCAATCCCGATGGGGTAGAGCGCGGCTACTGGCGGCATAATGTCGGCGGCAAGGATCTCAATCGCAATTGGTCTGATCGCTCGGAACCGGAAGTCGCAGGTATTCACAATCGCCTGCAAGAGATCGTTGCCGATGGCGGAAAGATAGTCTTTGCCGTGGATTTTCATTCCACCTGGAATAACCTGTTTTATACCCTGCCTGCGGACTATGACAAGGTCGAGAACCCGACATTTACTAGGACCTGGATGACTAATCTAGCAGAGACACTTCCTGCATTCGAGGTCGATGAGCGTCCGGGTGTAAGCGATAATCCCGGCGTATTCAAGCAGTATATTGCTGACACCTACAAGGTCCAATCTGTGACTTATGAGGTGGCGGACAGGGCTGATCGGAATGAAATCACCATTGTCGCCAAGACATCGGCCATGTTACTAATGAAGCAAATGCTACAGTGATATCACATATTTCCTAACAGTTAAGCTATTGCGCTACTACGCCTGTCGGAGTATGTTAATACGTAGATTGCGATGGCTTTTATCCTTGATAACCTTGATTAATTTGTGCTGCGCAATCCTAATGAAGGGTTAACTGGGCTTATTTTTTTGTGCTAAGAGTCGCCACGTCATTCATATGTCTCATCCTCCTGGCAGCTTGCCAGACGGCCTCGCTCAAGCCGCAATTTGATGTAAATCAGTTCCTGCATGATGATCTGTTCCCGAATTATCACACGCGAACCATTGAAACTGCCGAAGAGATCTTTGCCCTCAGCCCGGAAATGATTACCTTTATGGAATCGGAAGTGATGCCTGCCCAGACTGCGAATGAAAAGATGAGGGCTCTGGTAAAGGGTATCTTTAAACATCCCGATGTCTCGATACTATATCAGAACCAAGCAAATACCATCGCAGCGAACACCTTCAATAATCGCATGGCGAATTGCCTGTCACTGACCATCATGACTTATGCCTTGGCGGAGTATGCAAATTTAGGTGTCGACTTTCAGCAGGTGGATGTGCCCGAGCTATGGGTCTTACGTGATGGCACCAACATGCTTAACAAGCACGTCAATCTGAAGATGTATAGGAAACGCGAGGCATCAGTGGTCACTGAAAATGGTGAGAAATTCGTGGTGTGGAATTTTAGTCGTAACTACACCGTCGACTTTGATCAGCGGATCGGTAATAGCAAGTTTCCCCGCCGGGTGATCTCTAAAGAGCGGGTTTTGGCCTTGTTTTATAACAATAATGGGGTTGATGCGCTACTGGAAGGTGATAACGAGAAAGCCTATGCCTATTTTAAGGAAGCGATGCTCATCGATAACTCCTTGATGGACTCATACACCAATCTAGGGGTCTTGTATCGTCGCATGGGACACAATGATAAGGCCGAACAAAATTATAACTATGCACTCAGGCTAGCGCCCGGCGATCACACGGTACTTGATAACCTCGCTTCCCTATATCGAGTGACGGGCCGAGTTGAAGAGGCCGATGAAATCGTTGCCAGGCTTGAGAGGAAGCGCCAAGACAACCCCTATTATCACTATTTATTGGGCCAGAGAGCCCTGGAATCGAATGATCCACTATCGGCCAAAACTCACTTCCAGCGTGCGATTAGGTTGCTCTCAGAAAACCATGAATTCTATTATGCGATGGCTAAGACCCACTATTTACTAGGAAACAAGGAAGCGAGTCACCGCTACATGCTACTAGCAAAGAAGCATAGTCCTTCAGAAGCCGATGAAACGCGTTATCAATTCAAAATTGATAGCCTCGCGTAAATGGCAGACCTGAGCTCAAATAACTAGCAGTATAAAGCAATCTCTTCTTCTCAGACCTCCGTACTGCTATACTTCCGCCTCGATTATTTACAATGACTTTTTATCGCTTTCTAGATTACTAGCAACTCAGGATACACTATGACTGCACCGATCATTTATACCAAAACAGATGAAGCCCCAGCGCTTGCTACCTATTCCCTGTTACCGATTGTTCAGGCCTTCGCCAATACTGCTGGCATTAATATCGAAACCAGAGACATCTCTTTGTCTGGAAGGATTATCGCCAACTTCAGTGACTACCTCAGCTCAGAACAACAGATCGGTGATGCACTTCAAGAGCTCGGTGAGTTAGCAAAACAGCGAGAAGCGAATATCGTTAAGCTACCCAATATCAGTGCCTCAATTCCACAACTGCAGGCGGCCATCAAGGAATTACAAAGTAAGGGTTATGCGTTACCTGACTATCCTGAAGAACCTGCGAATGACGAAGAACGAAACATTAAAGAACGTTACGACAGAATCAAGGGAAGCGCGGTAAATCCAGTCTTGCGCGAGGGTAATTCTGACCGTCGTGCACCGGTCGCAGTTAAAGAGTATGCCAAGGCGCACCCTCACACCATGGGTGCCTGGAGAAAGGAGTCTAAGTCACATGTTGCAAGCATGTCCGACAATGACTTCTTCGGTAGTGAGCAATCACTTACAGCAGCTGATGAGACAGAAGTTAGTATTCAATTACATACTAATGATGGTACCGTATCGACGCTAAAAGAGGGCTTGTCATTACAAGCGGGTGAGATTATTGATGCCAGTGTGATGTCCGTGACGGCATTACGTGATTTTGTCGCGCAACAGATCGCTGAGGCCAAAGCACAGGATGTCCTGTTATCCCTGCACATGAAAGCGACCATGATGAAGGTCTCTGATCCGATCATCTTCGGCCATGTGGTCGAAGTCTTTTTCGCAACAGTGTTCGAGAAGCACCAGGACACGTTAGATGAATTAGGCGTGGACCAGAATAACGGTATAGGCGACCTGTATGCCAAACTCGACAACCTACCTGAAGCACAACGTAACGAAATTATTGCCGATCTGGATGCTTGTTATGCCAGCCAGCCAGAGTTGGCGATGGTGAATTCTGATAAAGGCATTACAAACCTGCATGTACCCAGCGATGTGATTATCGATGCCTCAATGCCCGCCTGTATCCGCAACTCGGGCAAGATGTGGGGCCCTGACGGCCAGCTGAAAGATACTAAGGCAATTATCCCGGATCGCAGTTATGCCAGCGTTTATCAGGCAACCATTGATTTCTGTAAGGAAAATGGCGCACTCGATCCGAGAACCATGGGTACAGTACCGAATGTCGGCCTAATGGCTCAGAAGGCTGAGGAGTATGGCTCACACGACAAGACGTTTGAGATTCCAGCGTCTGGAACCATGAAGGTGATTGATAAGGACGGCGCCGTGCTTATGAGTCATACCGTGGAAAAGGGTGATATCTGGCGTATGTGCCAGGTCAAGGATGCCCCGATTCGAGATTGGGTCAAGCTGGCCGTCAGTCGTGCTCGCGCTACTGGCTCCCCTGCCATTTTCTGGCTTAATGAGGAACGCGCGCACGATCGTGAAATACTAAAGAAAGTGAATCAGTATCTGCCGGAGCACAACACGGATGGTCTCGATATTTCCGTTATGTCTCCCGAAGCGGCAACGAAAAAGTCGCTCGAACGTATCGTACAAGGATTAGACACTATCTCTGTGACCGGTAATGTCCTGCGTGATTACCTGACCGATCTATTCCCTATTCTTGAAGTCGGCACGAGCGCGAAAATGTTATCCATTGTGCCTCTGATGAATGGCGGCGGCCTATTTGAAACAGGTGCCGGTGGTTCCGCGCCGAAACACGTTCAGCAGTTTAATAGTGAGGGACACCTGCGTTGGGATTCACTTGGTGAGTTTCTGGCACTGGCCGTATCCTTTGAGCACTATTCGGAAGTGAATGGCAACGCGAAAGCAAAACTGCTCGGTGAAACACTCGATAAGGCGACCACAGATTTCCTGATGAACAATCGCTCACCGTCACGTAAGGTGAATGAAATCGACAATCGTGGCAGCCATTTCTATTTAGCTATGTACTGGGCTGAGGCGCTTGCCAAACAGGACCAGGACGAAGGACTCGCTGCGACATTCAATGATATTCATCAGCAACTGTCAGCGAACGAAGCTGTAATTAATCAGGAATTATTGGCGGCACAAGGCAAGCCAGTCGATATCGAAGGCTATTACAAGCCAAATGATGAGTTAGGCTTCAAGGCGATGCGTCCTAGTGCAACACTGAATACCATCATCGATAGCCTAAGCTAATTGCTGTATAGACGGCGGCCTCTGTTACCAGTGGCCGCTATTTTCCATCGATGCCCAAGGTTCCTGTGGCGGTAGGGCATCGCCCTTCTGCAATAGTTCAATCGAAATGTTATCTGGTGATCGGACAAATGCCATATGGCCATCGCGAGGCGGTCGATTAATTGTCACACCGGCATCCTGCAGTTTTTGACACAGCTCATAGATATTATCCACACGATAGGCCAGATGCCCGAAATTACGCCCCTCGCCATAATCTTCCGCGTCCCAGTTATAGGTCAGCTCCAGCTCCGCATTGGCGCCCTCGTGGGTCGCTAGGAATACCAGTGTAAAACGCCCTGCCGGTACTTCTTTCCTGCGTACTTCAACCAGTCCCAACTGATCGCAATAAAACGCTAGCGACTTATCCAGATCCTTCACACGCACCATCGTATGTAAATATTCCACGCTATTCTCTCCACATCATCTGTCTCTTTTTGTAATTGTAATATCTCGTTCGATCAGTTCAAGGGCAGCGATTCATATTCAAATACTGAAGACGCCGTAAACCCATCCCTGGGGGCTTGGCGCCTGCTCCCTGCAGGCGACACTTCTGTATTTGAATATTTCATCACTGCTCCTCAGCATCTATGATAAATCCACCTAACTGATGATGTAGAGAATAGCGATTTCAGGGGTGTTGATGATCGTGCATACACAAGGAGGTTGTGTTGTAGGTTAGCTAACAGGAGCCTCTGGAGGCATGGATGCCGGAAGGGAGCCCACAAGGATGTGTTCATGGCGTCTCCAGTTAGCTAACCTACAATGCAAGCTCAACGCCATATCAAGTTTGAAACTATTGAAAACTTGCTAGTCCCTTTTCTCAACTCTGCGAATGTTTCGAAAAGGAACATACTCAAGCTTTCAATTTATGACGATCGTGCATTCTGCCGAGGCTGTGTAATAACTTGAATAGCAGGAGCGTACGGAGGCAGGGACAATTTTGTAGGAACAAAATTGAACAGCTTTGCTGGCCCGAAGGGTGAGTCTCAGGGATGAGACGAATAAGACGGAGTCGAGCCCACATGGATGTGTTCATGGCGTCTCCAGTTAGCTAATCTACAATGCAAACTCAATGCAGTAGCAAGTTTTCAATTGTTTTCTAAATCAGGATTCCCTATGAATCGGTAGTGGTCCAAAGGACTGACAGGTTGGCATGAGTTCGATCCGATTGATATTGACGTGTGCGGGGAGCTCAGCCGCCCAGCGGATGGCCTCGGCCACGTCTTCGGGTGTCAGGGGTTCCAGGCCTTCGTATAAGGCATCGGCCCTGTCATCGTCACCCTTGAACCGAACATTCGAAAATTCTGTTTCAGCAAGTCCGGGCTCAATATTGGTGACTCGCACGCCGGTACCATGCAGATCGGCACGTAGATTCAGGGAGAATTGTTCAACGTACGCCTTGGTGGCGCCATAGGCGTTGCCACCAGGGTAGGGGTAACTGCCGGCAATGGAACCGATATTGATCACATGTCCCTGTTTCTTTTCAACCATGCCAGACAGCAGAGCCCTGGTGACATAGTTGAGGCCCTTGATATTGGTATCGACCATGCGTTCCCAATCATCCATATTGGCCGCCCAGGCTGGATCGAGCCCTACCGCAAGGCCGGCATTATTAACGACCAGATTGACCTGTCCATTATAGGGGGTGAGTTGAGCCTGTACGGCAGATTGGTCGCGAACATCAAGCTCAATACAGGCGATAACCTGATTGCCGAGTTCTTCCTGCAATGCCTGCAGTCTATCCATGCGGCGTGCGACAATAATTAGCTGCCAGCCATTCTGTGCCAATAGGCGTGCAGTTGCGCGACCAAAGCCGGAACTCGCACCCGTGATAAGAGCCACTTTACTCATACTATTTCCTCAGAAGGCGGAATGATGAAAGTCCAATACGCCTATATCAATCTAAAGAAAGAAATTGTAACTTAAAAACGCAGATATATTATAAAACTTGGTTGAGTCGATATGTGGTTCTGTCACAATAGACCGATACAGTTATTGTGAGGTGATTATTGCCTACCTATGCCATTGGTGACATTCAGGGATGTCGCGAACAATTTGAGTCGTTATTAACGAAAATACGATTTGACCCTGCAGCCGATCGATTATGGATTGCAGGAGACATGGTGAACCGCGGTCCAGATTCCCTGGGAACACTGCGGCTGCTGTACTCAATCAGGGAAAGTATTCGAGTCGTACTAGGCAATCATGATTTGCATCTGCTCGCTACGGCCTACAGACCCGGAATCTCAGGGGCTAAAGACACTTTCCACGAGGTACTAAATGCTGAGGACTCAGAGCAGTTATTGGATTGGGTCAGAATGCAACCACTGCTTCAGGAATCGAAAGATTATGTCATGTGTCATGCGGGCATCCATCCGGGCTGGGATTTGACATTAGCGCGTGCCCTGGCTGATGAGGTAGTTGCCGCTTATCAGGCGGATGAACCACAGGACTATTTTAGGGCAATGTATGGTAATGAGCCGGAGCTGTGGGATTCAGGACTGTCTGGGCTCGAACGCTTGCGATTCATTACCAATGTTTTTACCAGAATGCGTTACTGTGATGTAACTGGTGCATTGAAAATGTACTATAAGGCCACGGTGGCGGATGCGCCGGATGGCCTGATGCCATGGTATGAACAGCCGCTGTCGGATTGGGAGAATAAAACCCTGTTGATAGGTCATTGGGCTGCATTGCAGCGCTTGCAACCCAAAGCCAACTTGATCTGCCTCGATACCGGATGTGTCTGGGGCAGAGAATTATCGGCCTATTGCCTGGAGACTGGGCAGTGGCACCAAGTACCAGGATTATCAATTTAATGGAAGTATTACAGGAATATATATGACAATTATGTATACGAAAGGAGTTTTTTTGTTGCTCCTGCTTAGTCTGACGAATGGTTTATCAGCTGAGTCGGCACGTTGGCAAAAAACGATCGATAAGGTAACCCCCTCAGTCGTCTCCATTCAGGTGGAAGTGCCCAGGGCATTCGAGACCACACGGCCTATTACGTCTCAGGGAACAGGTTTTGTCATTGATGCTAAGCGGGGAATTATCCTGACCAACCGCCACATCGTTCAAGCTGGTCCGGTGGTCGCGACGGCCATTTTTGTCAATCAGGAAGAAGTCGAACTTCAACCTCTATATCGCGATCCCGTTCATGATTTCGGATTCTTTAAGTTTAATCCGGATGATTTGAACTACATCTCACCAAAGCCACTAGAGTTAAGACCGGATAAAGCCAAGGTAGGTGTCGAGATCCGCGTCATTGGTAATGATGCAGGAGAAAAGTTATCGATCCTTGATGGTACTCTGGCTCGACTAAATCGGGATGCTCCCGAGTATGGGCGGTTCCGTTACAATGATTTTAATACGTTCTATATTCAAGCGGCGAGTGGCGCAACTGGAGGTTCTTCTGGTTCACCAGTCGTTAATGAACGCGGCGAAGTGGTGGCATTGCAGGCAGGCGGATCTTTTGCGGCCAACACCAATATGTTTTTCCCGCTCGATCGGGTCAAGCATGCCTATGATCGGCTCATTAATGGCGAGGCTGTCGAGCGCGGGACCCTGCAAACAACCTTCTTGTATCGTTCCTATGCTGAGCTCGTACGACTTGGGTTAACGGAAAGTCAGGAGCGGGCATTTCGCAAACATGATAAGAATAGTCAGGGCGCGCTGGTTGTCGATCATCTGTTACCAGCGGGTCCTGTCGATGGCTTCATGGCACCGGGAGATATACTGTACCGACTCAATGGCAAACTGATTGGTAGTTTCATTCCACTGGAGGATTTTCTGGATAAGAACGTCAATCAAGAGGTTGAAATCACAGTAATAAGGGGCGGCAAGGAAATGAGTCGCAAGGTTACCGTTGGCGATCTGAATGCCATCACGCCAACCCATTATCTGGAATATGGTAATGGTGTGCTGCATAACAATTCCTATCAGCAGGCTCGTCACCTGAATAAACCTATTGAAGGGGTCGTGGTGGCAACGCCAGGTTATTTACTGGGCAGTGCTGGGATGGGCTCTGGCTCCGTTATTACCGAAATTAATAAGCAACCAGTCGCCAACCTTCTGGATGCCAAGGCCGTTCTGGAGCAAATCCCACTGGATGAGGAGTTCCCGATCCGTTTCTATGGCAGTCGAGATCCTTTCAACGATTCATTAGCCATCGTCACGAATGAACGTCAATGGCATGAAGCGAACTACTGCAAACCGAAGGCCGGTAATGGCGTCTGGTTGTGTGAGCCACTCGCCGAAGCTCCGCCAGCTAAGCCTATGGAGGTTCAGAATGCTGTTTACCCTAAACAGCCAGACCCGATGGCGGATTTTATCGCGCCATCTTTGGTGTGGGTGAACTTTTCAACACCCTATCCGGTTGACGAGATTGGTAACGGACGTAGCTCTGGTACTGGCATGGTTGTCGATGCAGACAAAGGCCTACTCGTAGTAGATCGGACCACGGTGCCTTCCGCATTAGGAGATATTACCCTGACCTTTGCCGGTTCGGTTCAAATCCCCGCCAAGGTTGCCTTTATCCATCCTCTGCATAATATGGCATTGTTGCAATATGATCCGGCCTTATTGGGAGACACCCTGGTGAGGAGTGTGAAACTGGCCGATGCTGAACCGAGTCCGGGTGAAATCGTAAACATTGTAGGCACCAATTATGACTATCAGGTGCTTGTCCAATCGCGCAAGGTTTCAACCTATTCGCCACTAAAATTGAATAGCGGCCAAAGTGCGCAATTCAAGGATGCCAACCTGATGGTGATCGCTACAGACACGCCATACAGCCATTCCAGTGGTGCCTTCTTGAACGATAATTCAGAAGTCACTGCCATGATTGTCAGTTATTACGCGGGACGTGGTAACAAGAATTTCTGGGGCATATCAGTCAAGCATGTAAAGGATTTGTTAAGTTTTTATCAGGCGGGAAAAGACGCCATACGTTCGCTTGAAGTTGAATGGGGACTGGTCTCATTTGTCTCAGCCAGGAGACTGGGCATACCGGAAGAATGGCTGAACCGCATCGCTGAAAAGTCACCTGACAAGCATCAAATCCTGGCAGTCAACAATACCTGGAAGGGCACAGATGCAGAACGGAAATTGCTCTCTGGGGACATCCTGTTGGCCGTTAATGGCGATATCGTGACCGACTTTCGTTCGGTTGAGTTGGCAGCCCAATCACCCGAAGTGGAACTAACAATTGCCCGTAGTGGTGAGGTGCTAAATATCACGGTTGATACGGTCGCATTGAGCACTGCAGGTACCGAAAGGGTAGTACTGTGGGCCGGTGCAAACTTGCAGTTGCCGCATCGAGCGATTAGAACGGGACTTGGAATAACCACACCAGGTATCTATGTTTCACGCCATAACTTTGGTTCTCCGGCACAGCATTTTGGTATTCGAGGCCAGATTATCACCGCTGTTGATGATCAGCCCACGCCCGATCTCGACACCTTTATCGATGTAGTTAAGGATAAGAAAGATCGCGAGTCTGTGCGTCTGAAAGTGCTCAATTTCTCAGGTAAGGAACAGGTCGTTACCCTAACCCTGAGCAATGTCTACTGGCCATTGGCGGAAGTCGTAAAAACGCCTACTGGCTGGCAGAGAAGAGCATTGGCCGATCAAAACGAGCCATCATCATAGCGAGATAGGAAAACAGGGAGATAGGAATGAGTCTAGAGAAGATTGCAGAAAATAAGGTGTTCGGCGGTTTACATCAACGTTATACCCATCATGCCAAATCTACCAATACCCCAATGGGCTTTGCAATCTTTCTCCCGCCACAGGCTATTCAGGCTGATAGGGTACCGGTGCTCTACTGGTTGTCGGGCCTGACCTGTACCGACGAAAATTTTATGCAAAAGGCAGGCGCACAAAGAATCGCAGCAGAGTTGGGAATCGCAATTGTCGCACCGGATACGTCACCACGCGGCGAGGACGTGGCTGATGATGCCGGCTATGACCTTGGGCAGGGGGCTGGCTTCTATGTCAATGCCACTGAGGCGCCCTGGTCGGATCACTATCAGATGTATGATTATATTGTGCATGAGCTACCGAAACTGGTCGAGGCCAACTTTCCGGTCACAGACAAACGGGCGATTTCAGGGCATTCGATGGGCGGACACGGGGCCATGACAATTGCACTGAAGAATCCTGACAAATTCAGCTCGGTGTCAGCCTTCAGTCCAATCGTAAACCCATCTGCCTGCCCCTGGGGTCAAAAGGCCCTTACTGCCTATTTGGGTGAAAACACCGATCTCTGGCTAGAGTATGATTCGACTCGGCTCATGGCATCCTCATCAAAACACATACCAGCACTTGTCGATCAGGGCACTGAGGATGAATTCCTGAGCGACCAATTACTGACAGATAATCTGATAAAGGTAGCGGACGAGGTTGGCTATCCGCTCTCCTTGCGCTATCAGGATGGTTACGACCACAGTTACTATTTCATCGCCTCATTCATCGCCGATCACTTTCGCTTTCACGACGACTACCTGCGTAAGAGTTAGTTGTCTTCGGCTCGCTTCAGGGTAACGAATTGATAGTCATAGGGGTTATTGGCATCGGCTGAGTGTGCCTCACGTTCCAACTCAGTCCATTGGTCGCCACACCAGTCTGGAAAGTAGGCATCACCATCAGTATTTAAGTCAATAAATGTTAGATACAGATAGTCAGCCTTAGGCAGCATTTGCTGATACAGGTTAGCGCCGCCGATGATCATCACCGAACTAGCACTTGCACAGGCCGTTAGTGCCTCTGCAACTGAATGGCAAACCTCTACGCCAGGAATAGCCAGATTTGGATTACGACTAATGACAATGTTTTGCCTCCCGGGTAGCGGCCTGCCGATGGATTCGTAGGTCTTACGACCCATGATAATCGGATGCGACATGGTGACCGCTTTAAAATGTTTCAGATCCGCTGGCAGGTGCCAGGGCATCTGATTGTCTTTACCGATTACCCGGTTGTTGGCCATAGCGGCGATGAGATTTATTTGAGGCATTAGCGGGTTATTTCATTGCACGAGTTGTTCGAAGTTTCAGACCGCTATGTTACCATCAACCATCGCTGATTTAATAAGGTAATTTCCGTCAATGAGGCAATATTTAGATCTATGTCAACGCATCGTCGATGAGGGTGTATGGGTTGAAAATGAACGTACGGGTAAGCGCTGCTTGACGGTCATCGATGCCGATTTAACCTATGACGTTGGCACGGGTGAATTCCCGTTAGTGACCACCCGTAAGAGCTATTATAAGGCGGCGATCGCGGAACTCATTGGTTACCTGCGTGGCTATGACAGTGCGGCTGATTTCCGGAAGTTAGGCACCAGAACATGGGATGCCAATGCCAACCAGAATCAAGCCTGGTTAGATAATCCCAATCGTAAAGGCGAAGATGATTGTGGCTTCATCTACGGCAAGGTGGGGAGAAATTTCCCCAAGCCAGACGGTGGCTCGGTGGATCTATTGCGAAAGATCTATGATGACTTGCGTAGTGGACGCGATGATCGGGGTGAAATTTTTACCTTCTATCATCCAGGGGCGTTTCATCTCGGCTGCCTCAGGCCCTGCATGTATAGTCATCATTTCTCATTGCTCGGTGATACGCTCTATTTAAACAGCACCCAACGGAGTTGTGATGTACCTCTGGGGCTGAACTTTAATATGGTTCAAGTGTATTTCTTGTTAGCCATTATGGCGCAAATCACTGGACATAAGCCGGGCAAGGCCTATCACAAGATCGTCAACGCACATATCTATGAGGATCAGCTCGAATTAATGCGTGATGTGCAACTTAAGCGAGAGCCATATCCGGCACCAAGACTGACCATTAATCCGGATATTCAAACGCTGGAGGATCTCGAGACCTGGGTTACAGTCGATGACTTCGAGCTACATGATTATCAGCATCATGAAGCCATTGCCTATCCTTTTTCGGTTTAGTTAAAGTAGATTAGACTGGCACCTTCATTGTGCCGATCGCGGGTGTATTTACCCCCATGCTGTTCGGCCAGGTAACGCATCAACTGGGTTGCTCTGGCCCTAATCACGCCACTGCCTCGATGCGATCCTCTACCATGGATAACCTTGAGTCCTTTGTAGTGCTGAAATAGACAGGTATCGATGGCATTCATGATTTTAACCTCGGCCTGATCCCAGGTTTCACCACTATGGGCTACATCGATGACATACAGGGCATCCAGTTTCTGTTGCGCTGCTGGCAAGTCGCATTTGGGACAGTCCTGGCCCTCATCAATTAACATGCCACACTGACGACATTCCATTTCATATTCTCGCTCATTACGATCGATTGATATTATAACCCGTCGACACTGGATCTGAACGCCAGTGAGCGATAGTCTCTGTATACCAGTAAGACAAGATACCACCCAACCATGCAAAACTATGATGTGATCATTATCGGCGCCGGAGCGGCAGGCCTGTTTTGCGCCAGTCAGGCTGGTCAGCGAGGCCTGAAGGTGTTGGTCGTTGACCACGCGAATCGGGTGGGGAAAAAGATCCTGATGTCTGGTGGCGGGCGTTGTAATTTTACTAACCTGCATGTTTCGTTTACTGATTTCCAGTCATCTAATCCGCATTTCTTCAAATCCGCTCTGAGCCAGTATAGCCAATGGGACTTTATCTCTCTGGTTGAGTCCTACGACATTCCTTATCACGAGAAAGAGCTGGGTCAGTTGTTTTGCGATCGTAAGTCCAGCGATATCGTGCAGATGCTGGTAAATGAAGTACAGAAGGTGGCGGGTGAGATCAGGACACGCTGCTCGGTGACCTCGATAAATTCGACTAGTGAAGGCTATTTGCTTCAGACTAGTATGGGCGAGCTAACGGGCCGAAATCTGGTCATAGCGACAGGCGGCCTGTCTGTGCCGACCATGGGAGCGACCGGTTTTGGTTTTGATATCGCACGCCAGTTCGGTCATGCCATTGTCCCTGTGAAACCTGGACTGGTTCCTTTCGTTTGGGATGAGCGACGGCAAATCCACAAGAGTATGGCGGGCGTGAGTTGCGAGGCGGATGTGACCTGTGCCGGCGCCAACTACCGCGGCGGCGTGTTATTTACCCACCGCGGCCTCAGTGGACCGGCTATACTAAAAACCTCCAGTCATTGGGATTATGGCAGTCCCGTATCAATAAATTTTCTACCTGATCTGGACTTTGGTGACTTGATTGAATCGGCGAGGCGTCAATCCGGCGGCCGACAGGTGAAACCTTGGTTACAGGAGCATCTCAGCAAGGCCTTAGCAACTTGGTTACTTGACCAGCTAGACTCTAGCATTGCGACCTGCAAACTGGCCGAATTAAAACAATCGGATCTAGATAAATTACAAGGCTTGTTAAGCCGCTGGACCTGGGTGCCGGCTGATACCGAGGGTTATCGGACAGCAGAGGTGACCCTGGGTGGCGTCGCAGTTGATAAGATTTCATCCAAGACGATGGAATCGATGTTAGCGCCTAAACTATATTTCATCGGCGAAGTGGTTGATGTGACGGGACAACTTGGTGGCTATAACTTCCAATGGGCCTGGTCGTCCGCTTACGCCGCCGCCCAGAGTTTTAAATAATATTGTATCGATCAGATGCTTACGACTTTTGCGGCGAATATTTCGTATAGGCCAGATACATCATGATAGCACCCAGTAGTAACATCGGAATCGTTAGCCATTGTCCCATACTGAGATTTAGCGACAGTAATCCCAGATGAGCATCGGGTTGACGATAGAACTCGACGATGAATCGGAACAGGCCGTAGCAAATCAGGAACAATGCGGAGACGGCCATCCGTGGTCGCGGTTTTTGCGAAAACCAGAATACGATAATGAATAGAACCAGTCCTTCGAGAACGGCTTGATATAGTTGTGAGGGATGTCGCAACAGATAATCCGGATCCGTCGGAAATCGCATCGCCCACGGCAAGGAGGGGTCGGCGACACGCCCCCAGAGTTCGCCATTGATGAAATTACCAATGCGACCGAGGCCAAGACCAATCGGAAAAAAGGGTGCAAAATAGTCAGCTATATCGAAGATGGACTTTTTGAATCGTTGCGCGGAATAGAAATAGGCAACGATAACACCGACTAGTCCACCATGAAATGACATACCGCCTTCAGTAATTCGTAACATGTACATTGGGTCGGCAATAAAGGTTTGCCATTGATAGAACAGGACATAACCTATCCGTCCTCCGAGTACCAGGCCGAGAAAAACATAAAAGATAATGTCCGATACCTGCTCTTCATTCCAGTCTGGCTCATTGGCAGCCTTGCGAACGGCCAGCCACCAGCCGGCAGCAAGTCCTAGGAGATACATGAGGCCATACCATTTTAATGCGATCGGACCAATGCTCATGCCGAAGACATCGAATGCGGGTATAACGAAGATATTTGGATCGATTAGAGTTAGTTCCATACGGCTAGTGTGCTTGCTGACGATGCGGGAATGATACCTTGTTATGACAAGGAAGGGTAAATTTGGTGATGATAATTTTTCCGCGTATCCGTGATATGGCTCATTATTCCTTACGCCAGACCATAATCACATTGTTCGCCGGCATCTGATGCAGGTCAACAAACGCCAGGCCAGAATCTTTCGCGAGTTCTTGCAGTGCCTCCAGATCCCTAATGCCCATGGTCGGATCTCGTTGCCGCAGATGTTGATCAAATGCTTCGTTCGAGGCGGAGGTAAAGTCGCCATTGATATTCACCGGTCCATAGAGACAAAAGTGACCGCCCTGTTCCAATACTCTGGATACGCCCTGAAACATATTCTTAACCGAATCCCAATCCATAATATGAGCCGTGTTGGCACTAAATACACCGGCAGCATTCTCTAGCGGCCAATGGGCTTGATTGACATCGAGCGCAACTGGCCGCGCAAGATTATCTGCCGGAAAATCGCTGATCCAGAGATTAATGCCCGAATGATTTTCAAGCCGATCCGATGTTTGCCAGAAGACAGCTGGGAGCCCACTGGCAAAAAAAACAGCGTGCTGACCGGTACCAGAGCCGACTTCTAAAATTAACCCCGATTGGAAGTACTGACTGATGATATCCAGAATCGGGCGCTTATTATTTTCACAGGCCTGTGAGTATGGCTTATTGGTCATTTGATTCATGATAATTTCGTTGAAATCGGATCGACAAACTTCATGAGTCCCTGTTTAGCGAGCAATTCCTTCAGGTACATCATGACCTGATAGCTATTCTCGCAGGATAGGACCTTAGCTATGATCGCATTGGCGTTTTTGTAATCCATCTTGCTGATGATTTGCTGAATGACAGGGATGGAGCGAATATTCATACTAAACGCCTCGATACCGAGCGCAACCAACACCATGCTAGCCAGTGGATTTGCGGCGATTTCACCACAGATATGAACCGGCTTACCCGCAGCAGCAGCGGCTTCGCAGATTTCTGCGAAGGCCAACAAGGCCGCTGGATGCAAAGAGTTGTATAGATATGAAACACGATTATTATTCCGATCCGCAGCAAACATATACTGGGTAAGGTCATTGGATCCGATACTGATGAAATCAACCAATTCAGCGATGCGCCTAATCTGATACACAGCTGAAGGCACCTCTATCACGGCGCCGATCTTGGGAAACTTCAGGCGCTTCGCACTATAGCCCCCCTCATTAAGCAGTTCTTTGTAGACCTGCTGGATAAGCTCTATTGCCCGTTCGAGTTCGGTAACGGTTGAAATCATGGGCAGTGATATGTGCAGGTTGCCCATATCCAGATTTGCCATAAGCATTGCCCGTAGTTGGGTGGCAAAGATTTCCGGGTGATCTAAAGAGACTCGGATCCCGCGCCAGCCAAGGAAGGGGTTTTCCTCTCGGATCGGGAAATAGGGTAAATTCTTGTCGCCCCCGATGTCCATTGTCCGCAGAACCACGGGTTTGCCTGCAAATTGTTGCAGTACCTGGCGATAGATGTCACTTTGTTCAGACTCTCCGGGAAAGCGGTCATTGTGTAGGAATAAGTATTCTGTTCGGAACAAGCCAACCCCATCACTGCGTATTTGATCATCATTATTATCCAGTAGATTGGGGCTGGTATTGATTAACATCTGTACCCGGCGGCCATCACGAGTTTTAGTCTCTTTATGCCGCTTACGTCGCTTGGTTATTTGCCCGAGTAACGCCTGTTGATTTTCTTGGCGTTGCCGGTATTCGCGCAGAACGGGTCGCGTTGGAGAGACCAGGAGGCTGCGTTGATAACCATCCAGAACAAGTGGTTTAGACTCGAGCTGATCCAGGGGACAGTTTCGCAATCCCATTAGGGCTGGAATTCCCAGAGTCCTGGCAATAATGGCTGCATGTGATGTTGAGGAACCGTTGATTGAGACAATTCCTTTGAGTCGACTGGTCGGTATTTCCGCAATCATTGACGAGGTCACCTCGTCCGAACAGAGAATGAAACTACGTGGATATGCGACCGGCTTTGAGTCTGATTGATTGAGTACTTTTAACACCCGTTGGGTTAAATCCCGAATATCCGTCCCGCGTTCTTTTAGATAGGGATCATCGAGTTTTTCGAATTGTTGTAAATCGGCGAGCACCACCCGACTCAGCGCCGCTGGTGCCCAGATATGATCAGTCTTTATGAGGTTTTCAACCTTTCTGCCAATACTGTTATAGCTGAGCATTTTCTCGAAAGCATTGAATAGGGATAACTGAGATTTTGGTAAGGTTCCTTCCATGTTTTTTGCCAGCGACCGAATCTCTGACCGCGTAGTCGTCAGGGCATCACGAAAACGACCGATTTCATCTTCAATGTTGTCACAGTGTCTATCGGGAATGTGCTCGAGGTCATCGACAGGATTGACTACCCAACCCTTGGCGATCCCGATGCCTGGAATGGCGGATACACTCTTGAGCAACTTCAGTTCGCCAGGTCGATTAGGAAGTGCCAGACTCGCCTTTAGTTCTGCATTGGCGATAATGCCCGAAAGCTGGGCGCTGAGGGTAATCATGAATGACACATCATCCTCACTATAGGGTATGTCGCTAATACGTTGCACGACCAGTACACCCAGCGCCTTACGATGATAAATCAGAGGCACACCCATGAAGGCTTTGCTCTGTTCCTCAATACTGTCTTTCAGGGGGAAATAGGACTCATGTGAAGCCGCATCATCAGTCACGATATACTCCGCTCTGCTGAACGTGGCTCCAACAATTCCCTGATCAGGGCGTAATTGAAACTTGTTTACCAGTTTCGGGTTGAGCCCTTTGGTGGCGACCAGGGTGAGATAGTTTGTCTCTTCATTAGTTAAATAGATCGAGCAAACCTGACTCGAGACGATGTCGCATAACTGATCTGTGATAATGCTGAATATTTGCTGGATATCGCCTGCGGCATTCACCTGTTGAACAATTGAACGCAGGCTTGAGAGCATTATTAGCTTCGCCCCGACTGACGTTTGCGACTATGTGATTTTCGCTTACTTCGTTGGTTCATGCGTCGTTTCACGGAGATAAAGGGTAAAAAGTGGTTCAACGCCTTGCGATAGACATCTCGCTTGAAATCAATCACGCTGCGAACCGGGTACCAATAATTAACCCAACGCCAGTGATCAAATTCAGGTCGAGAGCCACGGTCAAAGCGTATCCGGCTCTCATCACCAACCAATTGCAGCAGAAACCACTTCTGTTTTTGCCCAACACACAGAGGCTTCGTACCTTGTCGAATATATTTATCTGGTAAACGATAGCGATACCATTCATCCGACTGCTTCAGGATTTTTACATCGTCGGGCTCTAAGCCAACCTCTTCGTATAATTCCCGGTACATGGCCTGTTTGGGGTTTTCTCCTTCATCCAGGCCACCTTGAGGAAACTGCCAGGCATTTTGCGCGTAGCGCTTGGCCCACAACAATTGTCCCCGCTGGTTAGTGATGATAATCCCGACGTTGGCACGGAAACCTTCCGAGTCAATCATCTTGGTATCATCCCAAAAATAATTTAAAGTTAACTTATTCTTTCACAGCATTGTCAATGTCGCAAATAAATCATTTCCAAAATCATTGACCATCGGTTTGAGTAAATGAAGAACCTGGCACCACAATCGAGTACAGAACTGGAGCAACGTCTTGCAGCCATTGCAGGCCTGCGGATTGTCGATTTGGCCGACCCTTTAGATATCGTTGTGCCCAACGATTTACGCCAGCAGAAAGGCTTTATTGGCCAGTTACTCGAGATGACGCTTGGTGCCGACGGTGGCAACCTCGCACAGCCCGATTTTTCAGCCTTGGGAATAGAATTAAAAACCATTCCTGTCAATGACAAAGGATTACCTACTGAGTCCACTTATATCTCAGTTGTCCCCCTGCTAAACAGGAGCATACAGGCTTGGGAGACTAGTGTGGTGCGGGCTAAATTATCGACCGTGGTCTGGCTGCCCATCGAGTCCGATCGATCAATTCCAGTCGCACAACGACGCATTGGTGCGGGCTTTGTCTGGCAGCCCGATGAGCGACTCCTGGACGAGTTAAAGGCAGACTATGAAGAATTGATGAATCAGGTTGTCTGCGGTGACGTCGAGTCAATTACTGCCGATCAGGGACAGTGGTTACAAATCAGGCCTAAGGCGGCGAACAGTCAAGCACTCACTGAGGCGATAGGACCCGACGGGTGTCGGATAAAGACGCTGCCGCGCGGTTTCTATCTGCGCACGGCCCTCACAAGACAAATCCTGGCCGAACAATTTGGCAGCAGGATTTGTCGAGTGTAGATGGCGTTACATACAACGCTTAGAAGAGGTTTCAGCACCAATAGATAAGTCGACATTGCTGGTGTCAACGTGGTTGGCAACATACACCATGGCGCCCGTTGAGGCGTCACCATTCACGACCGATGCACCACAGAGGTTAGCCGAAGCGCCCGTAGACAGGTCGAAGTTAACGGAGTCGACAATCAGGTTAGCGTTGCGTCGATTAAAGCTACTGCCAGTAGACAGGTCAAGATCCAGTTGTGTCGTGACGCCATTAAGTGTGATCTCAGAGCCCGTGCTGCCGTCGACAGTGACGCTAGAGGTACTGACTGCACAGGCATCGACATTGATGGTGGCACCGGTCGAAATATCGAATAACGAAATCTCACCGGTGGTAACAATCGCCACCGTCACTTCGCCTTGATCGGAGTTTTTACCCGACACCAGTTTTCCGAAAATGCTACCGGCTGATTCACGCCGTTCAATTTCTAATACCATCTGGTTGATTTCGACGTCTACACGATCGAGGGTTTCTTTTTCGCCACTTAATGTGACGGTATTACTGCTACCGCAACTGACCGTGGACACCATGCCGGTACCGATCGCGACGCCGTTGAAGGAATCAAGCTCAACCAGTTGTTCGGCCGCAAATGCAGATGATGAAGCCAGTAATACGGCACCTGATAAGAGTGTTAATTTGTTCGTCATGGGGGTCTCCTGTTGAAAATCCTGTTATGCGATTACGCATTCCTCTTTACTTGCTTTATCTCAGCTTTCGTAAATACTATTAATAGCTATTCATAGTACTAAAAATATAGGCATAATCTATGCCAATACACCTATTGACGCAATAGCGGCGCATTTGGTTTAAATTGCGTGTAAAAATTCTGCGCAACAGGGCGAAAACGCTAAAATGTAGGCAATTAGACGATTCTGGTCCCGATTCAAGCCCCAAGGCTAGCGACGCCAGAAAGCGGGCGAAACTAACACTAGCAGGGTAAATATTTCCAGACGACCGAGGAGCATTGCCAGACACAGAACCCACTTGGATGTATCACCAATGCTGGTGTAATTGAGAGCCACCTCACCTAACCCTGGACCAAGATTATTGAGACAGGCGGCCACGGCAGAGAAGGCAGTGACCTGGTCAAGACCGTCAGCCATTAGGATTAAGAGCATAATTGCGAAGATGGCGACATACGCCGCGAAAAATCCCCACACGGCCTCGACAATTTTGTTATCAATTGGCGTCTTGCCCAGCTTAATAACAAACACGGCATGCGGATGAATCAGTTTTTTCACTTCGCGGAAGCCTTGCTTAAAAAGCAATAGGAAGCGAATAACTTTCATACCACCACCCGTGGATCCGGCACAGCCTCCCACAAAGCTCATGAAGAGTAGCATCACTGGTAGGAAAGCAGGCCAAAGATTAAAGTTGACAGTAGTAAACCCGGCCGTTGTTCCAATGGAAATGGCCTGGAATACAGCATGTCGCAACGACTCTGCCCCAGAGTAGGTATCGTAATACCAGAGAATCAGGAAACAGCTAATGATGGCCAGCAGAATCAGAGCAACATAGGTTTTAAATTCTGGATCACGAAAGTAGTGGGTCAGGTCAATGTTATTAAACGCCAGATAATGAAGCGAGAAATTAACGCCTGCGATGAGCATGAAAGCCGCGCAGATTAATTCAATCGCGGCACTATCGAAGTAGGCCATGGAGGCATCATGGGTTGAAAAGCCACCGATTGCGACCGTTGAGTAGGCATGACAAATGGCATCGTACAGATTCATTCCAGCCGACCAATAGGCAATCGTGCAGGTGATTGTCAGAGACAGATAGATGTACCACAGGGCTTTTGCTGTCCCAGCGATTCTCGGTGTTAACTTTGAGTCCTTGACAGGCCCAGGTGCCTCGGCCTTATATAGCTGCATACCACCAATACCTAACATGGGTAATACAGCAACTGCCAGAACGATAATACCCATTCCACCGATCCACTGCAGTTGTTGGCGGTAGTAGAGAATGGCTTTCGGCATATCGTCGAGCCCGGTCAGGACAGTTGCCCCGGTGGTTGTCAGGCCGGAAAATGATTCGAACACAGCATCTACCAGGCTCACATCGAGCTCATCCGAGAGAAGGAACGGTAATGAACCGAACAGGGACAGTACGGTCCAGAACAAGACCACAATAAGGAACCCATCGCGAGTCTTTAATTCCCGCTTACTGTCGCGATAGCGATACCAGAGCATGCCCCCGAGTATTAGGGTAATGACGAAGGATTCAATGAGCGCCAATCCACCGGAATTTGGGTATATCAGCGACACGATGAGTGGTGGTATCAGTGTCAGACTCAACAGGGTAATGAGGATTCCCAGGATACGTAGAATGGATTTAATATTCATCGAGTTATCCGGTTCATCAAACGCTAGATGAAGGTTGGATCCACTTCGAACAGTCGCTCGACTGCCTTGATTGATTTTTTGTCGACCATGAACAGAATGACATGGTCATCACTCTCAATGACCACATCATCATGACCCATGAGTACGGTTTCATCGCCCTCTGAGCCGCGCACAATTGCACCGATGGTCGTGCCGTAGGGTAAATCCAATTCGCCAATCGTCTTGCCGATGACTTTCGAAGTATGGCTATCACCATGGGCAATAGTCTCCATCGCCTCGGCGGTATTTTCCCGACTACCGCGATTGATAAATTCCAGGCTGCCCGGATCGCGTTGTTCCGCTGTGTGATGACGCAGACTGTAGACGGTCGCTACATCCCCCTGGCGTATGAATGACAGAAGCGAGCTGATTGTGACCTGTTGCGGCGAGATGGCAATGTCAATTTCATGCCCTTCCGCTAGCTCTACATACTCTTCCCGATTGATTAGAGCCATTACTTTACGACACCCAAGCTTCTTCGCGAGCATCGCCGCCATAATGTTACTGGCGTCGTCATTCGTGACCGCGATGAAGGCGTCCATATCCTCAATATTTTCTTCCAGCAATAATTCTTTATTGGAGGCATCGGTTTTAATGACGGTTCCCCTGAGCTCTGCAGAGAGTTTCTCTGCTGCGTTGGCATTTCGCTCGAGTACTTTAACTTGACAGTTAACGCCCTCTAACATGCGCGCCAGGCCAGCTCCGATATGGCCCCCACCGGCAATCATGATTTTTTTGTAAGGATCTTCTAGACGTTGTAACTCGGAAATGACCTTGGTGATATCGTTGCGTTCTGCGATGAAAAATACTTCATCATTCGCTTCAATCACGGTATCGCCCGATGGCACTATGGGTTCACCGCGGCGGAATATCGCTGCCACCCGGCTATCGACGTTGGGGATATGTTGACGCAGGGTCGCGAGGTTATTTCCCACCAGGGGCCCGCCGTAAAAAGCGCGGACTGCGACAAGTCGTACCTTACCCCTGGCAAAGTCTACCACCTGAAGCGATCCCGGGTACTGGACCAGTTTAAAGATATGTTCAGTGACGACATTTTCTGGTGAGATTTCGACATCCACCGCAATGCGTTCGGTTAATTCTTTATCAAACAGACGATTATGATTTGCCAGGTAACTGGGCTCCCTTATGCGGGCAATTTTAGTCGGTGTCTTAAATAACAACCAGGCAATCTGGCAGGCGATCATGTTCGTTTCATCACTGTTTGTCACAGCAATTAACATGTCAGCATTTTCGGCTCCAGCCTTGGCGAGAATATCGGGATGGGAAGCTTCACCCTCGATGGTTCGGATATCCAGAGATGAAGCGAGCGGAGCGAGGCGCGCCTTGCTACTATCAACGACCGTTATGTCATTGTCCTCGCCTTCTAGGCTCTCTGCGAGTGTACCGCCGACCTGACCGGCACCCAGTATTATTATTTGCATGCTTAGCTGACCATGTGATTATCGGGACATGCGGCATGTTTCAGCGGCATCCCGGTCACGGGTTCTTCTCCAATTCAGTGTCTACTATCGGCCAAGTTGAACAATATTGCAATACATGTCGCCCTTTCATTCACCTGCGGCTTGCATATGGGCCTGTTGTCGCTGAGAGTCTGCGCTACTGAGCCAGCTCAACGCTTCCTGAGCTTGGCATAAAAGAAACCATCCATATCATCCTCGCCAGGATAAATTTGCCAAGCACCCTGTTTCGTTTCCCCATTAATTGTAAACGGTATCCGTTCTGCATCGGGATTCTGATTCAGGAAGTCACGAATGATATCTTCGTTTTCAGATTTGAGAATCGAGCAAGTGCTGTAAACGAACGTGCCCCCTGCCTTGAGTAATGGCCATAGTGATTTGAGGATACGCCATTGGCTCTGGTTCAGGCGTTTAATGTCCTTGGCCGTTCTGTGAATGATGATATCAGGATGCCGACGAATGATGCCTGTCGCACTGCAGGGGGCATCACATAGGATGCGGTCGAACTGTTCTTGCTCATTAGCGAGCCAGGTATCCGGTTGCATGGCATCGCCACAACGAACATCGGCTTTCAGAGACAGCCGGCTGAGGTTTTCTTCGAGTCGAACCAGTCGTTCTGAGACATTATCCAATGCCACCAGATGACACTGATTGTTAGTGAGCTCCAAAATATGGGCCGATTTGCCTCCGGGTGCAGCGCAAGCATCGAGGATACGCTCGCCCGGTTGTGGATCGAGAATGGTTCCTGCCCATTGGGCGGCGGTATCCTGGACTGAAAACAATCCCTCTTTGTAGCCGGGCAGTTGAGTCACGTCTTGAGTATCTTGCAGACGAATCGCTTGTGTCGATGTCTCGACCAGACTGGCAGCGATGCCGGCATCGGATAGTTGTTTAAGATAGTCAGCGGGCGAGACCTTGATTCGGTTTGGTCGCAATATCAGTGGGGCGCGACGATGAATATCTGCTGCCCAGTTTGTGAACTGTGGCCAGTCATTACTGAGTTGATCATAGAGCCAGTTTGGTAGGTTAACTTTTGAGGGTGATGTCAAATTAAATTGTGCGATGATCTCTGGCGCACGTTGGATTCGGCGCAGGACAGCATTGAGGATCGACTTCGCCCAGGGTTTAGACAGGGTGTCGCACAGATCGACGGTCTCATGGATAGCTGCATGATCGGGGATGCGTGTATAGTTCAGCTGATACATGCCTAGCATCAGGCACAACATGACATCCTGATCATCGCGTTTCAGGGGTCGCTTTAGTAGGCCTTTGGCGATCGCCTGCAACTCAAAATAATGATGCAGGGTACCGTAGACCAATTCATTGGCAAGTGCCCGATCCTTGGCTTGCAGATCACTAAAGAAGGGTGTCACTGTAGATAGTGATCGGCCGTCGATGACGACGCTTTTCAGGCCTTCGAGTGCAGCTTGTCGGGCAGCTGTTTGCATTAGTTAAACTGTGCGCCTATGGCCAGTTGTTGACCGTAAGCATTCAGTAGTGCCGTCACTTCGGTCATTCGTTTACCCGGAAATTGTAGCCGTTCGATGACTAATGCATCTGTCCCACATTGGACGACGATACCATCCTTTTGATGCTGGATGATGGTACCCGGTGCAACGTCCTGCCGTGTTGATGCGACGGGTCTCGCATGCAGTTTAACCAGGCTATTATCAATTGCTGCCTGGGCGCCGGGCCAGGGTGTAAAGGCACGGATTTTCTGATCAATGATCTGCGCCGGTTGCGTCCAGTCAATTAACCCTTCAGACTTGACTAACTTATTCGCATAGGTGACCTGATCTTCGCTCTGCTGTGTGGCTGTGCTATTACCACTCAGTATATCGGGTAGCGCCTCGATCAGGGCTTGGCCACCAATCTCGGCGAGTTTGTCGTGAAGGCTCGCGGAAGTGTCAGATGTGCTAATCGGTACCTTTTTCTTATGCAACATGGCACCCGTATCGAGTCCGACATCCATTTGCATGATGGTTACTCCGGTTTCAGGATCACCCGCCTCGATTGCTCTCTGTATTGGCGCTGCGCCTCGCCAGCGTGGCAGCAAGGAAGCATGGACATTGATACAGCCTAGACGGGGCACGTCCAAGATCGCTTGGGGCAGTATCAGGCCATAGGCCACGACGATCATCAGGTCTGGCTGCAGATCGATGAGCTGTGCCTGTTGCTCTGGCTCTTTGAGGCTGGTGGGTTGGAAACAGGGGATATCATTTTCTAATGCCAATTCTTTAACCGGACTGGCTTGTAAGTTGCGACCCCTACCAGCGGGTCGATCCGGCTGGGTATAGACAGCCACCGGCTCATAATCAGCCCTAAGCAGTGAATCCAAATGCCGCGATGCGAATTCCGGCGTCCCAGCAAAAATAATCCTTTCTGGCATGAGTTATAGTGCTCGAGCCGCTTGCTTGTGGCGTTTTTCCAGCATTTTGCGGATGCGATTGCGTTTCAGTGGTGACAGATAATCTACGAACACCTTACCATTCAGATGGTCCATCTCATGCTGAATACAGATAGCGAGTAGCCCATCCGCCTCCAACGACTGCTTGTTTCCGTCCAAGTCGAGGAATTCTACCGTGATCTCATTCGCGCGCTCTACTTTCGCATAAACTCCGGGAAATGATAGGCAGCCCTCTTCATAGGTCTGATGTCCGTCAGCGGATGTGATTTGAGGGTTGATCAACACCAGGGGCGAGTCCTTGTCGTCACTGATATCAATAACAATCAGTTGTTTAGCGACGTTTACCTGGGTTGCCGCGAGTCCGATACCGGGCGCATCGTACATTGTTTCCAGCATATCATTAGCCAGTTGTGTGACCCGGTTATCAATTTCCTCAATTGGTTGGGCTTTTTCGCGTAAACCAGGGTGCGGATATTCAAGAATGTGTAATAATGCCATAATTCTGTAGGAAAAGTTCCAGTAATATTGTAAGTATAGTTGCTAAGATCATGATTATACTGCAAAATAGGGTACTATTATTACAGCTTTTCCGAGTCGTTTGGCCCTGAAAGGCATATCAAACGACCCAGATCGAGATACTTTACTACATATTATACGTAGGGAATACGATTATGAAGATTCTAACCATTATCACCCTGACTATAGCGCTGCTGATTGGCATGCTTTCATTTCAGGCTGCAGAACTCCGTGATGGTCATCCGGATATCTACATCGTGAAAAAGGGAGATACATTATGGGATATCTCAGCAATATTCTTGGAAAAGCCCTGGTTGTGGCCAGAAATATGGCATGTGAATCCAGAAATAGATAATCCACATCTAATCTTCCCCGGCGACGAATTACGACTGGTGTACATGGATGGCAAGCCGCGTATTATCCGTTCAAGTGATATGAAGTTATCGCCCAAGATTCGCGTGTTGTCGGAAGGAGACGCTATCCCGACAATACCTCTTGATGCGATCCGACCTTTTTTATATACCCCACGAATTCTGTCTGATGATGAAATCGATAATGCGCCCTACATTCTGGCCGCTGACGCGCAGCGTCTGATATTTGGTCAGGGACATAAGGTATATTTCCGTGGCATCAAAGACGATAGCCGTACCGCCTTCTCATTATTCCGTAAAGGCGATCCCTACATCGATCCGGTTACTCAGGAAGTATTAGGCATTGAGGCGATACATCTGGGAAGTGGTAAGAAAATACGCGCTGGCGATCCTGCGACTATGATGATTGATGAGTCTGTTCAGGAAATCATGGCCGGTGATCGTGCCCTGCCATACGACGATTATATTTTCCCGCCAGTATTCATGCTGCGTGCACCTGAAACAGATATCAATGCCTACATTATCTCTGTCTATGGTGGCGTTACGCAGATTGGAACCTACAATGTGGTAATCCTGAATAAGGGTGAACGTGAAGGCTTAGAGGTCGGACATGTCCTGACGGTAATGCAGTCTGGACGTATGGTTGAGGATGGCTTCGCCAATCCAGATTCCGAAGAAAGCGTTACCCTGCCATCCGAACAGGCAGGAGAACTGCTGGTATTCCGGACATTTGAGAAAACCAGTCTGGGTATCATCATGCGCGCCACACGCCCAATCCATGTGATGGATACTGCTGTAACACCAGGCTAAATCATTCCTCTTTCACAACCCACGGATGGGTTGTGCAAATTTCAAAAAGAAAGGCGCAAAAAATGCGCTAGATGACAGTGCAAGGAGGCACGCTATGACATCGTCACACCTGTGGCTGGATTTATTCCTTTGCCCTACCCGAACCGTCCTAAACTATTTTAAATATGCTCGCGAACAATCTTCAGGTTGCGACGCAAATTTCCTGCAGTATTACCTGGAGAAGGTCGGGTGCCTGGGTTGTCATGCTGATAATCCGACACTCACACAATGGCTATTACAAGCAGGGCAAGGATTCATCCCCTACCCAGAGTTACCAGAGCGACTGCGTCAAATCGATGATCCGCCCGCTGGACTGTTATATCAGGGAGACCCAGGGTTACTCGAGGCACGAATGATCGCGGTCGTCGGTGCACGTAAACAAACGCCAGCAGGCGCCGAAAATTGTCGTCATTTTGCCTACCGGTTGGCACAGTCCGGACTGGCTATCATCAGTGGCCTGGCTCGCGGTGCTGATGCGAGTGCACATCGGGCATGCCTCGATGCTAAGGGAAAGACCATTGCTGTACTAGGACAAGGGATGAACCATGTGTATCCCGTGGCGAATGAGTCACTACAAATGCAAATCCGTCACGATGGCCTGGTTATTAGTGAATATACACCGGATCAGCCAGTGAGGGCATGGCAGTTTCCACATCGCAATCGATTGATTAGTGGCCTGGCTGAGGGTGTTCTGGTGACAGAAGCGGCACTCAAGAGTGGTTCATTGGTAACGGCCCGTTGCGCCGCTGAACAGGGGCGTCAGGTATTCGCGATACCCGGAGATATTCAAAATCAACAGGTGGCCGGTTGTCATCACCTCATCCGTGAGGGCGCCCAGTTAGTCTCTCATCCCAGGGAAGTGCTTGATGCCATCTTCTGGACGGAACCTCGTCAGCTGGAACTGGTCAGGACACAGGAACCCTCGACCCGATTGACAGATATGGAGAAAAAGATGCTAGCAGCACTTGATCGAACGCCTCGTCATCTCGATATTATTCAGGCACGCACAGAATGTGAATTAACGCTAGTGTTAGAGACACTTTTCAGTTTAGAATTAAAAGGCATGATCATCAGTTCTATCGATGGTTATTACAAACCCAATCAAGGTGATACTTGTTAATGAAAGAAAACGTTCTCGAAGTCCTTCTTTTTATATTCGAACACTTCTTTGATGACCAACACGGGCTAGCAAAACAAGAAACTGATCTCGTCGAAACTCTGGAACAATGTGGTTTCGGGCGTGGTGAAGTGGAAAAAGCTTTGCTCTGGCTAGATGGCTTAATAGATCTGCGCGAGCAGGACTACGCACCCTATGCTGATACCGTGAGGGCGTTCCGCATTTTTACTGACTATGAAAAGTCACGTCTGAATGCCGACTGTCAGGGATTTATTCTGTTTATGGAACAGATGGGTATTCTGGATTGTCAGACGCGTGAAATGGTTATTGACCGTGCCATTGCGCTGGATGCACCGGACGTCGATCTTGAACAGATGAAGTGGGTCGTAATGATGGTGTTATACAACATGCCTGACAAGGAGAGTGAATATATCTGGTTGGAAAACCTGGATATAGACATGCAGTTGCACTAACCGGTCCAACTGCTCACGACACAGCCGTGACAAAGATTGCGGCAATAACCCAAAGCGATCACAATAAATTCTTATTGCTGCTCCGGTGACGCTATAATAACCTACGAGAATTCGCTCGATTATCAATTACCTGTCGCACGTACATTATTGTTAGGAAGGTTCGATGGATAACACTCAAATCCAGGCTGTAAAAACTTGGCTCGTTGGTTTGCAGGATACAATCTGTACCAGACTTGCAGAGCTGGATGGCAAGCAGACATTTGTCGAGGATGCCTGGCAACGGGGTGATGAGGGCGAAGGACGTACCCGCGTCATTAGCGCTGGACGCCTGTTTGAAAAGGGTGGTGTTAACTTCTCACACGTGAAAGGAGATTCGTTGCCGGCTGCTGCCAGCGCGAAACGCCCCGAGTTAGCCGGGCGTTCATTTCAGGCGATGGGAGTCTCCCTGGTGATCCATCCCGAGAATCCGAAAATCCCGACGTCGCATATGAATGTGCGATTTTTTGTCGCCGAGCACCCTGAGCAGGATCCGGTTTGGTGGTTCGGTGGCGGTTATGATCTGACGCCCTATTATGGTTTTACCGAGGATTGCCAGCATTGGCATAGGACGGCAAAAGACGCCTGTGACCCATTTGATGAAGCGCTCTATCCGATGATGAAACAATGGTGTGATGACTATTTCTATCTCAAACACCGGGACGAACCGCGCGGCATAGGGGGTCTATTCTTCGATGATTTAAACGATCGTCCATTCGCTGAATGCTTTGCCATCACTCGCGCGATCGGCGATAGCTACCTAGCGGCCTATGTGCCAATTGTCGAGCGCAGACAAAATGAATCCTATACCGATCAGGAAAAAGCATTCCAACTCTACCGCCGTGGGCGATATGTCGAATTTAATCTGGTGTATGATCGGGGAACCATATTCGGACTACAATCCGGTGGTCGTACGGAATCTATTTTGATGTCATTACCGCCAGAGGTGCAATGGCGTTATGACTATCATCCTGAACCGAATACGCCGGAAGCAAGACTGTACGACACCTTTTTAAAGCCACGTGATTGGGCTAACATGCACGTCACACAACAACAGGATTGACTCGTGGGTAAACTGAATCATACTGGACAATTTCCATTGCGACGCATGCGGCGCATGCGTGCGAATGCTTTCAGCCGTGAGCTGATGGCTGAAAATCGACTCACTGCGGCCGATCTAATCTATCCGGTCTTTGTACTTGAGGGTGAGAATACGTCCCAGGATGTGACCTCCATGCCGGGCGTAATGCGACGCTCGGTGGACCTGCTGTTAACCCATTTACAGCCGTTGGTAGCCAAAGGACTGAGGTTGGTCGCCCTTTTCCCAGTCGTGGATGCAGCTGTCAAGTCAGCAGGCGCGGAAGAGGCATACAATGATGAGGGGTTAGTACCCACGGCAATACGAGCACTGAAAGGGGCCTATCCGGAGCTCGGGATCATGACTGATATCGCCCTCGATCCCTACACCTCGCATGGTCAGGACGGTATCATCGATGATAATGGCTATGTCTTAAATGATGAGACGGTCGAAGTGCTGATGCGCCAGGCGCTATGTCATGCGAACGCGGGTGCCGATATCGTTGCGCCGTCGGATATGATGGATGGCCGTATTGGAGCGATACGTTCTGAACTGGAGGCCGGAGGATATCTTAACTGTCTGATCATGGCCTATTCCGCAAAGTATGCGTCAAACTTTTACGGGCCATTTCGTGATGCGGTTGGTTCTGCAGCTAATCTTGGCAAAGCCGACAAGAGAACCTATCAGATGGATCCAGCCAATGCCGATGAAGCGCTCCACGAGGTGGCATTGGATATTGAAGAAGGGGCCGATATGGTGATGGTTAAGCCCGGAATGCCTTATCTGGATATCGTCCGACGGGTTAAAGAAACGTTCAAGGTGCCGACATTCGCTTATCAGGTCAGTGGTGAATACGCCATGCTCAAAGCTGCCGCTCAGAATGGCTGGCTAAGTGAGCAGGAGGTTGTCATGGAGGCGCTATTATCTTTCAAGCGGGCTGGTGCGGATGGCATCCTCAGCTATTTCACCCCAGAGGTTCTGAACTGGCTGGATAAACCGGAGTAAGGGATTTAAATCCCACACCAAGATTATCCACCAATACGCCTTCGCACAATTCTGCCTGAGCAATTTCAATACGCTCGATAGCCAAGGTTTCCATAATTGCCTTACAAATACATATGCCGGCAGGTAGGATTTGCCGACGGTTCTCATCGAGTGTCTGATAGGGCAGGTTATCCGTTGTGCCGTGTTGAATGAGTCGCTGCAACATATGCTCGAGCTGCTGGATTTCTATAACGCCGTCGGCATGCGGAAACATCTCTCTTCCAAGCAGGCTAATGGATTCGATCGTACCGGCGGCACCGATGGTTGGTAAATCAGGTAATGGCAGTAGGCCATCACAGTGGTCGCCGAGTGTTAGTTTGGCTGCGGCTATCGCCTGATCGAAGTTTCTCAGATTCAGCTCGCCGTCCCTGATGTACTTTTGGCTGTAACTGACACAGCCCATTTGCAAGGATAGGGTGTAAGGTTGCTCGAGTTCCGATCTGGCTAAGGCAAATTCTGTACTGCCGCCACCGATATCGATTACCAGACCGGTGCTGGAAGCTTCACGCTCAGCCATGATCCCTTTCCAAATAAGGGCCGCCTCTGTGTCACCGCTGATCACATGTATGCGATGCATGAGTGTCTGCTCAGCGTGTTGAATAAAGTCCAGTCGATTGTTTGCTAGTCTGATGGCATTTGTAGCGACGCAAAACAGCCTTTCAACCTGATGTGTATTGAGATGTTTAACGAATCGCTCCAGACTCTTCAAGCCTCTCGTCATCGCCTGATTGGTTAACTGATTATCCAGATCCAGGCCGGCTCCCAGCTTAACCTTCTCCTTAAAACTACGGATGATTTGCAGGCCGTCCGATGTGACTTCTGCGATAAGGAGTCGAATGCTGTTAGAGCCGATATCCAGCGCAGCGACGATCATACTCAGGCCCTTGATCGGCGACTATAGTTTTTCTTGCGATTTAATCGTTGTGGTGGATTGAGTTGCTCTTCGTACAGGAAGTCACCGACCTCAAATACAGCGAGTTGATGACCAATGTATTCTTCAATTGCAGGTAAATTAAAGGCATTATCTTCACAAGCAAAACTAATGGCAACGCCCTCTGCGCCAGCTCGAGCCGTACGGCCTATCCGATGCACATAGTCCTCCCGATCGTCGGGTAGGTCATAGTTAAAAACATGACTGACTTCAGGAATATGCAAGCCACGCGCTGCGACATCGGTTGCGATCAGGACATCAATGCTCTGATTAGCCAATTCATCGAGTAATTTCAGACGTTTATTTTGCGCGATATCGCCCGTTAGCAGGCCTGCCTTGAAGCCGTTGGTGGATAGAAATCCCCAGACTTTTTCGGCATCTCGTTTGGTATTTGCAAAGACGATGCTGCGCTCGGGTGATAGCTTTGTCATTAAGCCCAACAATAGGGAGATCTTCTCGCTGTTACTGGGATAGAAGAGCTGTTCCTTGATGCGTTTGGCACTGATTTGTTCGGGTTCAATTTTCACCTGTTGCGGATTGTTCATATGCTCATAGGCAAGTTCCATCACACGATGTGACAGGGTCGCTGAAAAGAGCATGTTGAGTCGATCGTCACCACCCGGCATTCGACGGAACAAATAGCGAATATCCTTTATGAATCCCAAGTCAAACATACGGTCTGCCTCGTCGAGCACACAGGAATCAACCGCATCAAGGCCAAAGACATTCTGTTTGTAATAATCGATCATTCGACCCGTAGTACCAATCAGGATATCAACACCCTGCTCAAGGTATTCTCTTTGAGAGGTGTAACCCGTGCCGCCAAAGACTAATCCCAGTCGAAACTTAGTGTACTTATTGAGTAGCTGAGCCTCTTTGTGGATCTGCACTGCAAGTTCGCGGGTGGGCGCGAGGATGATAGAACGTGGCTCGTTGGGATAACGCCCCTCAATCGGTTCAACGGTCTGGAGATCATGGAATACGCCTATCAGGAAGGCGAGTGTCTTACCCGTGCCTGTCTGCGCCTGACCGGCGACATCCTGGCCGGAAAGCAGGTAAGGTAAGGACTGGGCCTGAATTGGCGTGCAGTATTCGAAGCCGGCATCAGCAATTGACTTGAATACTTGCGGATCAATCCCCAGATCGGCAAAACGTGTTTCTGTAAGGTGTTTAGGTTTCATAGCGAGAGTGTAACAGCTTTATTGATTGCAATGCATCGCATATTGTTATTGAATAACACCAAATAGTAACAACTATAATTTTTTAGTAGGAGAACAGACTATGAGCGATGCGATTGTTCATATTACCGATGATAGTTTTGAGACGGACGTATTACAGTCCGATATTCCAGTGTTGGTCGATTATTGGGCCGAATGGTGTGGTCCTTGTAAGATGATAGCCCCAATTCTGGATGATGTTGCTGGCGACTATGACGGTAAATTAAAGATTGCCAAGTTAAATATCGATGAGAATAATCAGACCGCCCCTCAATATGGCATTCGCGGCATTCCAACGCTTATGATTTTCAAAAATGGCACAGCAGCTGCAACTAAAGTTGGTGCTATCTCTAAGACACAACTGGTTGAGTTCATAGACGCGAACATCTAAGCCAGTTTCTTTTAAGCTATTATAGACAACCGAATTCAGTGCGACTCTTGGAGTAAAGCACTGGACTCGGTTAAATAACAGTGTTACATTAACGCCAGCAAAGCATACCTGCGAATTTCAGCTAACTGTACCAAACTCAAAAAAACCAAATCCATTTTCCGATTGGATGACCCAATCATCCAAGAATAATTAAAAAAAACCTTATTACCACACAGACGATCAAACATCATGAATCTAACAGAATTAAAACAGAAATCAGCGGCTGAATTAGTATCACTCGCAGAGGATATGGGCATTGAAAATATGGCCCGTGCAAGAAAGCAGGACATTATTTTCTCTATCCTAAAAACCCACGCCAAAGGCGGTGAAGACATCTTCGGTTCAGGTGTCCTCGAAATACTACCTGATGGCTTCGGTTTCTTGCGTTCAGCTGATGCCTCATACCTGGCTGGGCCCGATGATATTTATGTCAGTCCTAGTCAAATACGCCGATTCAATCTGCGCACTGGCGATACGATCTCTGGAAAGATTCGTCCACCAAAAGATGGTGAACGTTATTTCGCACTACTGCGGGTTCAGGATATTAACTTTGACTCGCCTGAGAATGCCCGTAATAAGGTACTGTTTGAAAACCTCACACCCCTGCATCCGAATGAACGCATCATATTACAACGTGGCAATGGGTCAACCGAGGATATCTCTGGTCGAGTCGTTGATCTGTGTGCACCCATCGGAAAAGGCCAACGTGGCCTGATTGTCTCTCCACCGAAGGCGGGTAAGACCGTAATACTACAAAATATCGCCCAATCCATTACCTATAATCATCCTGAATGCGAACTCATCGTTCTATTGATCGATGAGCGTCCAGAAGAGGTAACGGAGATGCAGCGAACCGTACGTGGTGAGGTCGTTGCATCGACGTTTGATGAGCCTGCGAGCCGTCACGTCCAGGTAGCTGAAATGGTGATTGAAAAAGCCAAACGCCTGGCCGAGCATAAGAAGGACGTCGTGATTCTGCTCGACTCAATTACTCGACTCGCGCGTGCCTACAACACCGTGATTCCGTCATCAGGCAAGGTCCTTACGGGTGGTGTGGATGCTAATGCCCTGCATAAGCCAAAGCGTTTCTTTGGTGCTGCGCGTAACATCGAAGAAGGTGGTAGCTTAACGATTATCGCTACTGCATTGATCGATACCGGTTCCAAGATGGACGAAGTTATCTTCGAGGAATTCAAGGGTACCGGTAATCAGGAAATTCGCCTGGATCGTAAGATTGCTGAGAAACGCGTCTATCCGGCCATTAACTTCAACATGTCAGGCACACGACGTGAAGACCTCATGACCACTGAAGACGAGTTGCAGAAGATGTGGATCCTACGAAAAATCATGCATCCTATGAATGAAATCGATGCCATGGAATTCCTCATCGATAAACTCTCTCTGACCAAAACCAACGAAGAATTCTTTGACTCAATGAAACGAAAGTAAAAGGGGCTGATGGAATATTCAGATCTCAGGGATTTCATTGACTTCCTGGAACAGCGGGGAGAGCTAAAGCGTATCAGTCAGGAGATCGATCCATATCTGGAAATGACTGAAATTGCTGACCGCACCCTGCAGGCAGGTGGCCCGGCGCTATTATTTGAAAATCCTAAAGGCTCTGATATTCCTGTCCTGTGCAATTTATTTGGCACGCCCGAGCGTGTTGCTTTGGGTATGGGTCAGGACACCGTCGCCGCCTTATCAGAGGTAGGCAAACTACTCGCCTACCTGAAGCAGCCCGATCCTCCGAAGGGCATGAAAGATGCCATCGACAAATTTCCACTATTAAAGAAAGTCTTGACGATGAATCCCAAGATCGTCAAGAAAGCGCCCTGTCAGGAAGTCGTGTTCAGTGGTGATGAGGTCGATTTGACAAAGTTGCCTATTCAGACATGCTGGCCGGGCGATGTGGGTCCGCTAGTAACCTGGGGACTGGTAACCACCAAAGGCCCGGATCAGGAACGCCAGAACATGGGTATCTATCGACAGCAACTCATTGCGAAGAATCGACTCATCATGCGCTGGTTATCACACCGAGGGGGTGCATTGGATTTCCAAGCCTGGCAACAGCGACACCCGGGTGAAGACTTCCCTATTTGTGTCACACTGGGAGCCGATCCGGCAACGATTCTGGCCGCGGTAACGCCTGTTCCTGATGCCCTGTCGGAATACTCTTTTGCCGGATTGTTACGCGGCCGCAAGACACAACTCGTACAGTGCCAAGACAGTAACCTCCAGGTACCCGCGAGTGCTGAAATTATCCTGGAAGGTGTACTGAAAGCCGATGACACGGCTCCTGAAGGGCCCTATGGTGACCACACTGGATATTATAATGAGGTCGAGGAATTCCCGGTTTTTACCGTCAACAAGATGACTCGCCGCGCGAAGCCAATCTATCACAGTACCTATACCGGTAAGCCGCCAGATGAACCGGCCATCCTGGGTGTGGCGCTGAATGAAGTCTTCGTTCCTATTCTTCAGAAGCAATATCCCGAGATTACAGACTTCTACCTACCTCCCGAGGGATGCTCCTACCGCATGGCCATCGTCACCATGAAGAAGCAATATCCCGGCCATGCGCGCCGTGTGATGATGGGGGTCTGGTCGTTTCTGCGCCAGTTCATGTATACCAAGTTTGTCATCGTGACCGATGATGATGTAGACGCCCGTGACTGGAAGGATGTAGTATGGGCCATGACGACCCGGGTTGACCCTGCCAGAGATGTTATGATGGTCAATAATACGCCAATTGATTACCTGGATTTTGCTTCACCGATTTCAGGTATTGGCTCAAAAATGGGAATCGATGCAACCAATAAATGGCCCGGTGAAACGGATCGCGAATGGGGTAAGCCCATTGTAAAGGACCCCGCAGTCACGGCACGAATTGATGACATCTGGGATAGTTTAGGAATCAACCTTGATAGGGTATCGGATAAATGAGCAACATTAATTGCCGAGTCACTTCATTAAAGAAAGTGTCCGATACGCTCATTATGCGCTTGAGACCCCAACTAGCGTTCGATTTTGAGTCCGGACAGTACCTGCTATTAGCGATTGATGGCGAAATCTTCAAGCCCTACTCTATCGCTTCAACACCTGCCGATGACTTCATAGAATTGCACATCCGCGATAATCCAGAAGATCCGTTAGAGAATCAACTCGTAGAGCTATATAACTCAAAGCAGACATTGCCAATTCAATCGGCTTGTGGAGACTGTACCCTGCAACGAACCAAGCTGGATAAACCGATATTGTTTATCGCTGGCGGAACAGGATACGCCCCCTGCCATTCAATGATTCGTACACTCATCGCCATGGAAAAACGCCCCGCTGTTTCGGTCTACTGGGGCGCAGCTCAGGCCGGCGAGCTCTACATGCAAACCGATCTGCAAATGTGGGCTAGCCAACAGCCAGGGTTCAAATATGTTCCCGTCGTCCAGTTCCCCCAGCATACAGACACAGGATCATATCGCTCAGGATTCGTTCACCAAGCAGTCCTAGACGATAAAATTCCACTATCAGAATACGATATCTTCCTCTCCGGCTCAGGGATAATGGTAGGGCATGTCCATAACGCCTTGATTGAGGCGGGTGCGGATCCTGAACATATTTACTCAGATATGATCGATCTTGGTCTCGCCGAATTCCCTGAATAGAGCTATCTACGTCGTTGCTGCTTCGTTCCAATCAGTCGAAAAATTACTCATTTATATGCGAATAAACTCCGTTTTTTTCGACTGATTGCGCCTTGCATCAACATCCTCGATTACGCTCTATTGACTGTAGCTATCTTCGGTTCAACTAATGCTCATTTATAAAAAATAAACTCCGCCTTCTTCGACTGGTCAGGCCTCGCACCAGCTTCCTCACTGACGCTCTAAAGGTTAGAGCTAGTTGCGTAGGCCGTTTGCCCTATTGATTCGAGCGCTGTCTTTTTCGACTACATCAATTATTACTATTATTCTCGGTTTGCAGCAACAAGATACTCAAATAGCTAATTTAAAGGTAATAAATGTACCTTTATTATCAATTTCACGGTATTTCTGTGATGGATATAACCCGCTAGTCAACAATATAATACTCAAGAGCTTATTGGTTTTAATGAGGGTTTCCATGTCTTATTTCCGTCTTGTCTTTTTGAGTATCGCGTTGATTACTCTCTCTAACTGCAAAAATATGGGTCGAGTCGAGAGTCCGAGACACGTCGATGTCAGTCGTATTGCGGATACAGAGATCGCCGATCACAGCCGTACTGAAGATTGGCTAGCATATGGACGAACTCACAGTGAACAACGGTTTAGTCCAAGCACACAAATCAATCGAACATCGGTGACTAATCTGGGTGTTGAGTGGTACATGGATTTGCCAAATGATGTTGGATTGGTTTCAACGCCTTTGCTGGTAAATGGGATCATGTATTTTACCGGCACCATGAATATCATTCGTGCCGTCGATGCAAGAACAGGTCGTTTGCTATGGCAGTATGATCCAGATGTCGCCGGAAATATCGGTAAAGATAGGCAGGTGGGTTGGGTCCATAGCCGAGGGATAAGTTTCTACGAGGGAAAGATATTTTCGGCTACATGGGATGGCCGCTTGTTTGCACTAGATGCTAAAACGGGCGCATTGCAGTGGACTGTTCGGACATTTCCACGAACAAAGCCGATGTATATAACGGGTGTACCTAAAGCATTTAAAGGCCTTGTTTTGATTGGAAACGGCGGCACAGAAACTGGGCGTGCGCGTGGTTACATCACCGCCTATGATGCCAATACCGGCGAGGAGAGATGGAAATTTTATATTGTGCCGGGTAATCCAGATGACGGATTCGAATCTGAGGCAATGGCAATGGCCGCTAAAACATGGTCTGGTCCCTGGTGGGAGCATGGCGGTGGTGGCAATGCCTGGCATGGAATCACATACGATCCTGAACTGGACGTGGTTTATATTGGAACGGGTAACGGTTCGCCCTGGAACCACCGTCTCAGGAGTCCACAGGGTGGAGACAACCTATTCTTGAGTTCAATCGTCGCGCTTGATGCTGAAACGGGTGAGTATCGTTGGCACTATCAGACGACGCCGGCTGAAACCTGGGACTATACCTCGACCATGGACATGGTTTTAGCGGACATAACGATTGACGGTAAAGCGATCAAGGCGTTATTACACGCTCCTAAAAATGGCTTTTTCTATGTGATCGATCGTGAAAACGGTACATTAGTATCCGCTGAACCTTTCACTAAAACGACCTGGGCTAGTCACATTGATCCAGACACAGGTCGCCCAGTCGAGATCAGTGATGCCAGGTACGCTGATGGCGAAGCAGACGTCTGGCCAAGTGGTCACGGTGCACACAGTTGGCAGCCCATGTCTTACAATCCGCTCACTGGATTGGTTTATATACCGACCATGCATATGGGTGGTCGATATGTTGACATGAAGTTAGGTCCGGATTGGCGCGCTGAGGACTTTATCGGGGGTAATGGCGTGGGCATTTTTGCCATTCTCATTGACGATAAATTACCGCCTGGAGAGTTGCAGGCATGGGATCCAGTACAGCAGAAAGCGCTTTGGAAAGTACCCCAAAAGCATCCTTGGAATGCCGGCACATTAACGACGGCCGGGATGCTGGTTTTTCAAGGCCAGGCAGACGGTAAATTTAATGCGTATGATGCAGCAACGGGTGATTTACTCTGGTCAGACGACTTAGGTTTGGGTATATCGGCATCACCGATTACCTATGAGTTGGATGGTACACAGTATATCGCATTGCTCGTTGGTTATGGCGGTGGTTATACCATGGGTTTTACTCCCGGTATTCCTGATGAGGGTTGGGCCTATGGAGTCCACACACGTAGACTCGTCGTCTTTGCATTAAATGGCAAAGCCACGATGCCTGATCAGCCTCCGCCCTATTTTCCAGAACCAATTACCGATCCTGATATGGTGCTCGATGTACCACTGGCTAGACATGGACTAAGTCAGTATGGAACCTACTGTGCCATATGTCATGGTGGTGGTGCGGTCGCCAATGCCATGGCTCCTGACCTTAGAGCCTCATCCATCGCGCTTGATGACAAGGCATTTGCCTCAGTTGTACGAGAAGGCGCTTTGACTGCGAGAGGCATGCCGGCATTCGCAAGTATGTCGGATAAAGACCTGTCAGCTATTAGGCACTACCTAAGATATGCGGCTAATTTGTCCCTGCAACAAAATGCAGATGACTAGAGAAAATTGCTATATCGCATCGGAACAATTGACGCTGGACCTAGTTATGTATCATATGTCATATCTATTAGGAGCGGTTCTTCGACTAATTACAAATGTAACTTACCTCTGTGGGTTCACATCGTGATGGAAAACCACGCGCTAACCAGTAATCAATCAGCCCAAGATCGTAGATATATTGTCGTCTGACGGGATGATTAAGAAAGTCTTCATGGACCGTTTGCCACCAGGTAAGTCGTCCCGACAGAGGAACTTCCTTTGGCAGTTCGTCGTACCGTTTAAACAGATAGAGAAACATTGGATGCGTGGTGCGAAGAGACTCCCCCATTTCATTCATCACGCCCTTAAATGTTTGATAACCATTCTCAAAGTCATAGTCAGGGTCAAATAAAACACCGGCGACTTCATTCAACATTTTTTGGTCAACCGGGTTGTCACTCTGCAGTGCTGCCTTGGCGCTGTCAGTATCATCGACAGTGGCATAGGCCATCGCGACGAGTACCTTGAAACGATAGAAATTCATGGATCGCCCTGATACCCTATCCAGTCCAGCCTCTATATTGCGATTATAAAAATGAGCGTTGATCGTCCAGAAATTCGCGACGCCGTTAATTCCGCCAATTTTGAAGACCTGATATAGGTCATCGATACCCCGCTCGAAGAATCCGAGCTCGATCCAGTGCTGCCCACGCCAGCTCCAAAGGGCAGGCTCAAATGGATCCAGCTCTATGGCTTTACTGAGACCATCGATGGCGGCGACGCGATCCGGTCTGCCATCATCCAGTACTGCGGTTACCGCGGCAATGGCATGGGACAGGCCGAGATTGGGATTTAAGTCGATCGCTCTTTGAGCTGCCCCTCTAGCTAAGCGGCTGTTCTCAACCAGATCGTCTCCCCAGGATATGCCAGTGTAGTGATACATTGCCAGGGCCGCCCAGGCATGACTGAATTGAGAATCTAGTTCGATTGCGCGCTGAAACAAGCGACCGATCTTCTGGTAGTCTGCCCTATTTTCTTGACGATTACGGTAAGCATACAGCCTGCGCCCTTCTAGATAAGCCTCGTATGCCTCGAGTATCTGGGTACCTGTCGCAGCTGAATACTTGATGGCATCCAGGGAATATTTGCCTAATGTGGTGCCGAGTGTCCGTACCACGCTATTCGCAATCTCATCTTGAATGGCAAATACGTTATCGGTGCTAAGAGACCGATCATAGGTCTTCGAGAAGAGCTGATTATCAGTGGTCGCATCAATTATTTGAATGCTAACTCGGAGTGAGTTACCCGCTGTCCTGACGCTGCCATCGAGTAGGAATTGGACTTCGAGTTCATTGGCAATCTCGGTGCTTGTTTTGTCGCCACGATCCGTATATTTCATGGATGTAGGTCTGGAAGCAACCCTTAGGTCGGGCACTCGAGAAAGGATATTGCGCAAATCCTCCGAAATGCCTTCTGCAAAATATCGCTGATCGCCGTCTGGGCTCAGATCGGTTAATGGCAATACGGCAATGTTCCAAACTTCCTCTGTGCCTTCTATCTGCCTTGTCAGTTCGCGATCTGATTTAGTTTCTTCTTCGGTCACCGCCGTAGTTAGCCATATCGAGGTAAGGCTAGTAAATGCAACTACGGCGAGCGTAGCAATCAATAGAACATCCCAGAGAGGGTTCTTTTTACTTCCCTCACCATCTTGCTCATGCGTCTGAGTGCGCTGTATACCCGTCGCCGTTATCTCATACATCCAGGCTAGTATCATCGCAATAGGAAACAGTGCAGCCAATGCATAGACGATGAAGCCATCAATCCAATTTGGCAGTTCTAGCGCACTCTCTAGTTGCGCAGCAACCTGCAGGATTACCCACGAGCCGATCACATAGCTCCCCGCGGCCCTGAACATGCTGCGGCGACGAAGTTCTGCGATCAGTCTAGGCAACGTTCGTTCTCCTTGGACGCCTTAGGTACGATACTAGCTTTACGGCAGGAATAATTAGCAAGCCAATAATAAATCCAACCAGAATGGTAACGACCGATGCGGCAAGCCAACTGATATTGCTGAGTATTGGCCACAGGGACTCGAACCAGTTTACGCTATCTGCTTGTAACGTCGCTAACCACTGGATGTCATGGATGATAATGCCAGCGCCCACCAGAAACATGGCCAAGGTACCAACAATGGTCAGAAGTTTCATCAGTATGGGCGCAAAACTCAGCAGGCCGCTACCAACAACTCGTTTCAATCTTGCCGTGAATGTTTCTGACTTATCCTGGATCAAATAAAGGCCGCCATCATCTAACTTCAAAATGGCGGCGACCAATCCATAGACTAAAACCGTCATCGCTAGCGCAATCGTTGCCACCACCAGTGATTGTTTGAGAAATGGCTCGTTTTGCACTGTGCCGAGGACGATGACGATGATCTCCGCGGAGAGTATAAAATCAGTGCGAATGGCCCCCTTGATTTTATTTGCTTCAAACTGCGCCATGTCGACCGTTGGATCTTCGAAGGCCTTCAGCATCTTCTTCTTGTCTTGCTTATGCTGCTTACCAAGTAGCCACTTATGCAACACTTTCTCGCTTCCCTCGTAACAGAGATAACCACCACCGATCATCATCAGGGGGGTAATTAAG
Organism: Enterobacterales bacterium; assembly: GCA_965250035.1. Classification (GTDB taxonomy): domain Bacteria; phylum Pseudomonadota; class Gammaproteobacteria; order Enterobacterales; genus CAXRAF01. Next base: position 2,850,119 of record OZ252282.1, read on the forward strand.
AACGGAATGAAAGCACTAATTAACAGTGCCGCTGGCACCAGGATGAGTTTATTCTTAAATGAACCTTTGGCTACAGCCCAGATGACGGCTAATTCACGACTGGCCTTTACGCCGGATACCTGTTCGGCGTTCAGTGCTAGATCATCACCTAGCACGCCGGACGTTTTTTTCAGAGCAGCCTTAGATAAAATTGCCACATCATCAAGAATGGTGGCGACATCATCAAGTAACGTGAGGAGGCTTGATCCTGCCATGGAGTTGATACTCTTTTATAAAAATCTCGAATAGTATAGTCGATTCGAAATTCTGAGTCAGGCAGGAAAATTAGCGTGTCATGTACAACAGGCTTTTCTGTATATGAGATAATCGATGGATAGTTTACCAGCGCCATCCTTTAGAACATACAGCAGGGCCGCGAGCCACAAAATATGCGTTGGCCAGGCTTCCGGGTAGACCAGAAATTGAATGACTGCTGTCATAGCCAATAGGCCGGCAGCTCCCAGTCGGGTGAAAAGTCCAAGCAGTAGTAAGAGTGACAGGAAGAATTCTCCGAATGTCGCGAGGTAGGCGGCAATGTCGGCCGGTAATAAGGGCAGATCATATTCGTATTCAAATAACAGTTTGGTACTTTCTGAGACCTCCCAGAATGCCCAGTTCTGTCCAAGAAATTCTCCACCGCTAATCTTAGTCTGGGCTGAGCGCCAGAAAACGGTGAATAATGCTAGCCTTGCGACCAGGAGCGTCAGAGTTTCCGGGATGTGTTTGGCAGGTGCAAACAGGTTGTTAATTCGATTGAGAATATTAGTCATGTGGTGCTTCCTGATTAATTGTTAGGCCCGAAAAAATTCCTAGCCCTAAGAAGTAGGTCAACATGCCATTGAGATCTTCATCTGCTAAAGGTTGCGGTATGACCTGCAGTAGTTGTTCCCATGCGCTGCCGATAGTGTTTTGATTTAGAAGTAGGCGACAAAATTCAAAAGCCATCTCGTTCAGTTGCACCGTTTCGACCTGAAGATCAGCGTTACGATACATAAGGACACGACTCGGATTCAATGCGCTTAAATCGAGCTCGTCTACCTCATCGTCTAGATTGGCATACCAGATGTCCAGTGCCGGATAATCAGACGTTAGCAGGTAAACATTTGGATGCCTTATAAACTGTACATCGACTAAATCTTCTTCATCTTCAGCCAGCAGGTGATTCAGGTTGATAGACTCCGCGTCCGGACCATGAAAACACTGAATGTACAGTCGTTCAATCCGGGCAACATCTGCCAGGAAGGGCAGGTCGTTACAGGCCGGATGATTGGCTAATAATCCAGGGAAGCCTGAACCATAATTTTGCATGGTTGCATGCCTTGGCGGATTGTCCCTGGCGTACTCCTGTGCCAGGGCAGAAAAGAATTCTTCCCCAACCAGTCGTAAGATGACTGGGTAGGCATCCTTTAATACCTGAATCATGCCGTGGGCATAGTTATTGCGATAAACGGCTAGTCTTATCAAGGCCTCGTCAGCGTCAGTTGACTTGATTGATTGCACGAGATCATCTGAGGGTTGCGCTAGCAAACTGTGAAATAGCTGACGTTGATACTCAGCAAGATCAGTCATGCCATTGTCGCCTCAAAATCATGCAGGACAGCGTCTGCCTGTCTTGCTTGTTCAACGAGTGTATGCCATTGGGGTATATTGGTATCCCATTCGATCAGTGTCGGTGTGGCACCCATCCGTGCGATTGTTTGACGATACAATTCCCAGACAGAATTACACACAGCCGAACCGTGATCATCAATCAGGAGTTTCCCAAATGTGTGGTCCTCTTGCGCATGGCCGGCGAGATGTATTTCACCCACTAGATTCGGGGGGATGGCGGCGATAAATTCATTGGCATCGAAACCATGGTTGATTGAACTAACATAGACATTATTGATGTCCAGAAGTAGGCCAGCACCAGTCTCTCGGCACAGGCTTACTAGAAAATCCCATTCTGTGTAGTCATTGTCATTCAACATGAAATAGCTAGAAGGGTTTTCAATCAGGATTTGCCTATTGAGGTAGTCTTGTGCGGCATTTACATTGTTTTTGAACCGTGCAAAGGCTTGTTTGGTATATGGTATGGGCAATAAATCATTGGAATAGTTGTGCTGAAAACGAGACCAGGACAGATGTTCTGAAAAGATAGCCGGATTGTAGCGGTCTATCAGCGCTTTGATTTGTTTGAGGTGGTCTGTGTCGAGTCCGTCTTCTGACCCTAATGACATACCAACGCCATGCATGGTTAGGGGATAGTCAGTCCGAATTTGATGCAATGCTCGATGACTCAGTCCACCGTCAGCAAAATAGTTTTCCGGGTGTATCTCAAACCAGGCCACTTCCCGGGGTTGATCGATTATCGCCTCGTAGTGTATTGGCTTGAGACCAACCCCTGCCTGAGCAGGGATTGGTGAGTCATGAAATGTCATGCTTAAGTATTGGCTTGTGTCAGTCGTTATGACTTAGGCTCAAGGCTACCGCCAACGAGCTTTTCACAGGTACCTTTAGGCACATACATCCAGGCATTGCCTTGACCGTCAGTTGTCGAAGTGCCAGCACATGAGGTTCCAGGTCCCGCAGCACAGTCATTCTTGCCTGCTTTAGCGACACCGTAGCACTTTTCCATCTTCTTATCGCCAGCCATAGCAACCGATGAAGTTGTCGCAGCGACAGTTAGAGCAGAGGCAACGGCAGTTCCGATTAACAATTTTTTGTTCAGTTTCATAATATTTAACCCTTTACTGTTAGTTAACAAGTTATTCAAAAAGTGCTCAATCTGAAAAACTAAACCTAGTATTGCGCACTTATCTTACTGAGTATGTTAATAGGGCATTGTTACAGGAAAAGTGAAAAAACTTAAAAAATCATGTCAATTTTTATGCTTTATTTAAAAAAAACGCCCCATGAAGGGGCGTATCAGTCGAAGGTAGTCACAAATGTGACCTAGTCATTGCCGAAATCAATGTTGAAGTTCTTCTTGCCGCTGATGTTCTTGAGGTTTATGTCACCCTGACCATCCGCCTTGATTAAGTCCATCTTCTCTAGTCCCGAACTGACCAGATCGGTTTCAATCGCATCAAGGGTCTGCACGATGGTGCACAGCTCCTCAGCGCGTTGTTCCAGCATCTCGGCTCTGGGCTCGACAAAGGCTTCAATGTCTGATTCCAGATTCTGAGCACGCGCTTCGAAGTCATTCATGCTTTCACCATCAGTTAAGGCAGCTGTCATCACTTTCGCCATCAGTCGTGGTGTAAGTTCGTTGACGGTCTGCTCGACGAACGTTTCAATTTCATTCTCGAAATCTTCTTCGAAGGCACGCTCCAATTCTCTGGAGTCGAAGTTGTTTGCGTCCAGTTTGGCAACGATTCTGTCACCCAGATTTTGGACATTCTGAACGAATTGCAGGTAGTCTGGGTCGCCTTCTCCGAGCAGCGTTCCTAATGCCAGTGAAGCGGCATCGATACCGAGCGCGACACCCTCAACGGCAATTGCAGTAACTTCCGGAATTAATAGGCGGATATTATCTGCATAGGAGTCAACCAGGTTCTGTTGTTGTGGCGTCAGGGCCTGGATTTGATCGTTAATAAATAACTGGTTGTTGTAGTCGATGAAAACTTTTGTGGAGCCAGTCTGTGAGATCGTGATGTCATTATTGATGACACTCAGATCGTGGTCAAAGCTGAAGCTGCAAGCATCGTCTTTTGCCATAACGGCGCTACTTAAGAGAGATAGCGATGCCACTGAGCCAATAATAAACTTTTTCATAATATATCCTCTGTGTTTGGACCCTGGGGATCCGAAATAATTAATTGTTGCCGACCCTTCCCTCTCACAGAGGTCGCCAACAATCAGGTTTAATGTTACTGAAACCTGCACCTATCTAGATGCAAACGCCGTTCCAACTTTATAAATCTATATTTATCAGATAGTTAACAAGCTTCCATCATCAGTAGTCGGTCATATTACTCAGATATTGGTAAAAATTACCATTACCTTACTAACCATCCCTCACGATTCTTTCCTAACTACTAATAATGACGCAGGACGAAAAAAAATAGTTTGGATTCTCGCAGATTAATTGCAATTGCTTAATGACGCAATCGATTACGCGAATGCTTCGGGTGTTATGAGCAAAATGATAGTTAGATACTGGCGATTTGAATATATACATGAAAGGGTATAGATTGAATCGAGAGGCAGTACTTCGCACAACAACAATAATCAAGGACATTCCTATGAAATATTTTCACCTATTGGTACTTATCGTCGCTATCCAATTGTCATGCCTTCACACTGTGATTGCCAGTGAGCAAAAGGCCGTTCTAGTTACCGGCGCCAGCTCTGGCAGTGGCCGAGTTATTGCCGAAACGCTCGCTAAGAATGACTATTTCGTGTATGCCACCGCTCGCAAGGAGAAGGATCTTAAAGAATTAGATGCTATCGATAATATCAAGGCAATCAAACTAGACGTTACCATTCAGTCGGAGATCGATGCGGCGGTAGAAACCGTCAAGAAAGAAGGTCGGGGGCTCTATGGCCTAGTCAATAATGCCGGTGTTGCAGTGCTTGGTCCATTGGTAGAGATCGCAGAATCAGAAGTCGACTTTGTCATGGATGTAAACGTCATGGGACCCTATCGAGTCACCAAGGCATTTGCCCCACTGATTATCGAATCCAAGGGTCGCATTACGACCACGGGATCGATTTCGGGTATCTTATCTGGTCGCTTTTATGGCCCCTATAGTATGAGTAAGCATGCCATGGAAGCCTATACCGACTCTCTGGCCATCGAGATGGATAAGTTCGGTGTGAAGGTCTCTATTATCGAGCCGGGTGGCTTCAATTCCAAGATCGGCCCAAAGGTATATCAGCGTATGAAAGCCAGTGGCTATGACTTTGATCAGTCGCTTTACAAAGATGAATGGGAAAATAGTTGGGTACTGGAAAATGAAGGCAACTATGATATGAAAAATGATGTGCCCGCTGAAATCGCAGCAGCCGTGATTGACACACTTGAATCAGACAATCCCAAGCGACGTTACATGATAGTGGGCGAGGCTGATACTGCGAAGAATACTGTTCGAAAGGCCATGACCGAGATGTTGCAACTCAATTACAAACAAAAGCATGAACTCAGTAAGGAAGAGTTGGTACAGATGTTAGATGAGTTATTAGCAGAGAATTAATTATCGCGATGGTTAGAGACTCCCTGAGCCAGATTTCTCAACCAGACTCAGATAAATGGCCCGTTCTCTGTCAGTGATATCTGTTGAGCGCTGCATCAGCCCTGGCCATTTGTCATGGGAATGTAGTGCTTCAAGTTCCCAGCCAAAGGTGTACATATAGGGAATTGGAATATCCTTGTCCAAATGTTGCGTGAAAATTGCAATGGCCTCATCGATGCGATCATCGAGTAGTAGTAAATCGATCTTACCTTCGAGGAACCAGGCGAGTTCGTAGCCAGGTTCTTCGATGTTCTTACGATAGTCTTCCCAGCGTTCGCTTAACATCTCACGATAGATTTCATCATTACCAAGCATTTTGTGACTGTAAATTAAGTAGTCGCAGTTATCACAAAGGTTGGTTTTCTCAAAAAAACTAATTGCCTGAGCAAAATCTTTGTCAATAAACTCAGCCACCGCTCTGATTCGATAGCCGAGCTGATCATTGTCATTGCGGGGATATTTCTGCCTGATTGAGGTAATGTACATTTCATCATTTTGAGCCAACAAATAGGAGCGTTCTGGGAAGTCTGATTCAACTGCAATCCGAATGGCTTCATCAACCAAGCCAAGGGTCGCGAGGGCTGAGGTATAAAAGTTAACGTTCCGATTTCTTTGATTTTCTTCGAAGGCACGTTTTAGATGATACGTTGCTCGACCATATTGTTTCTGATGTAGATAGAAAACGCTCCACATTGAATGAACCATGAAATGTTCAGGTTCAATGGCATGCAATCGATCGATCACCTGTTTAGCCTCGTCAAAGCGACTATAGCGCATCAAGGCGAAAGTAAAGTTATTGCCAGCCAGAATGCTCATGGGATCTAGGCGATAGGCCATTCGAGTCACTTCAAATGCTTTGACGTGATCTTTCGCGGCAAGCTCTCTACCGTACCAGGTGTAGGCATTACTGTAATTAGGATTTAACTCAATGGCTTTGGCAAAAGCAGCGTTAGCTTGATCCACTTCGCGTAAATTGCTGTGAATCAATCCTTGGATGCCGTAGTTCTCAGGCAGATCAGGATCCAAGGCAAAGGCTCGGTCGAGTGCCAACTGAGCTCGCTCCATTGCTACTTCATTGGGAATGGAGCCGTAATCAAATTCACTGAGGAAGCTGACGGCCCAGGCTTTAGCCATCCAAGCTTCGGCATAATCTGGTTGAATAGTGATGGCTTTGTCAAACTCCTCAAGGGCTTTGTTGAGTTGTTCTTCTTCGCGCATTTTCAAATAATAACGCCCTTTGAGATAAGCCTCATGTGCCGCTATGTCAACCGTTCTAGCGGCTACCAGATTGATATTGTCGATGCCTAGTTTTTCTCGTAAAGCGGTTACGATGGCGCCAGATATTTCATCCTGAATGGCGAAGATATCATCAAGCTCTCTATCATAGGTTTCCGACCAGAGGTGCTTGTCGGTATTGGCTTCGATCAGCTGAGCCGTGATACGTATTTTATTGCCCGACTTTCGCACACTGCCTTCGAGTATGTTTGCGACGCCGAGTTTATCAGCGACTTCAGAGAGATTGATCTCTTTGCCCTTGAAGGCGAAAGCAGAGGAGCGCGAGGTTACGTGTAGATTTGGAATCTTGGCTAATACATTTAGAATTTCTTCTGAGATGCCATCACTAAAGAACTCCTGTTCCGGATCAGAGGACATGTTCACAAAGGGCAAGACAGCAATTGACGAGCCAAGGACTTGGCCGCTATTTGTCTCTGAACGCGCTTCCTCAGCTGTTACTTCCTGAGTGGCCGCCAGTTGCTCGTCTTGTTTCGCTGAGGCAAGTTCAACGGTCTCAGAGGTTGTTTCGCTTTGAAAGCGACTCTCATAGATGAAATAGCCCATCCCAATCGCCAGTAAGCCCATGATGATGTAGTTTAGCTTCTGACCCGTGTCACGAGTTATAGAATCGTCGCGAACCACGTCACTTTCGCGTTTGAGTCCTTCAGGGGTCAGCTCGAATGCCCAGGCAAATAACATGACGAAGGGGAAGCCGATCAGACCAAAGAAGAAGACGACCGTATTGACCCATTCGGGCATACCAAAGGCGCCGACAGCTTCACTAGTAACCTGAATCACAACCCAGGCGAGAACGATATAGGCTGTCGCGACCTTGAAAACGTTGCGTCGTTTTAATTCAGAAAATAAGGACTCTTCCATTGAAATGCTCTGGATTTATTATTGTTCAAGCATAAACCATGTCTCATGGTAACAGAAGTGCCAGTAGTTTAACAAAAACGGCTATTTATTAATCAACTTTAGGTGTGCTAAATCACTGTTTCGAAACGGTTTGTGACAATAATTGCATCAATTCTGTCGCAATTTAAGCTATCATGTATAAACAGGATCAAGTATCGTTTTAGTCGTGTTTAAACTCAGGGAGTAAAGAATGGAAACTCTGTTTTCTTATCTGTTCAGCGTGCAGGCGTTCATTTTAATTTTCATCATCGTTTTCCTGCGATCGTCGATTAAATTCGTACCACAGAATCGCGCCTTCATTATCGAACGTTTCGGCAAGTATCAATCCACCAAGGAGGCTGGACTGAACTTCATCATGCCATTCATCGATCAGGTCGCCCACGACCGGTCGCTGAAGGAACAGGCCGTCGACGTTCCAGGACAGAGTGCCATCACCAAAGACAACATCTCCCTGCATGTAGACGGGATCCTTTACTTCCGAGTTCTTGACCCATACAAGGCGAGTTATGGGGTAGATGACTATGTCTTCGCGGTGACCCAGTTGGCGCAGACCACCATGCGTTCCGAACTCGGCAAGATGGAGCTCGATAAGACGTTCGAAGAGCGCGACCAATTAAATGCCAATATTGTCAGCCAGATAAACGAGGCATCGTCACCCTGGGGTGTACAGGTGCTGCGTTATGAAGTGAAAGATATCGTGCCACCATCTTCGGTGATGGATGCCATGGAAGCCCAGATGAAGGCCGAGCGTGTTAAGCGAGCTCAGATCCTAGAATCGGAGGGTGATCGTCAGGCGGCGATTAACCGAGCCGAGGGTGAGAAGCAGTCGGTGGTGCTGCAGGCGGAGGCAGATAAGCAGGAGCAGATCCTCAGAGCCGAGGGTGAGGCACGCGCCATTATCGCGGTTGCCGAAGCCCAGGCCGATGCCCTACGTAAAGTCGGAGAGGCGGCCAATACCGAAGAGGGTCAGAAGGCCATTCAGCTGGATCTGGCAACCAAGGCCATCGATGCCAAGCAGGCCATTGCCAGAGAGTCCTCGATGGTTATCCTGCCGGACGGCCAGACCGATGCGGCTAATCTAGTCACTCAGGCGACGGCCATCATTAAGAAGATGAATGAGGGGAATGCCTAATGAACTGGTTTGCTGAAAATATGGCTGAATCACTGGTTGTTCTTGGTTTGGCATTATTGGTTATCGAGATTCTGATACTTGGTTTTGCGACCTTTATTCTACTGTTTGTCGGCATCGCGGCCATCGTTACCGGTGGATTGATATATATGGCGGTCATCCCGGATACTTTGTTAGCCGCGTTTATGAGCATGGCCATCTGCACAGCACTCTCAGCATTATTACTGTGGAAGCCGCTCAAGAATATGCAACAGGATGTCGATCCAACCGAGGCCAGCAATGATCTGGTCGGGCATCGTTTTACACTCTCCGAGGCGGTCTCTGAACACCAGAATCCCGAATACAAATTTTCGGGAATTATGTGGAAACTCAAGGCAGATGCCGACATTGCAGCAGGAACCGATGTTGAGGTGGTACACACCGATGTCGGCGAATTAAAGATCCGCGCAGTCAGTTAATTTCCCTATATTGTTCTGGCTAGTGGATATGGTGTGATCTTCTGCTAGCCCATCCCCTTTTTTGCATTAGACAAATGCACTAGTTCGGTATACTGTATAGCGCACAGGATCAATAATAATCAATGACTTACATTAGGTCGTAGTAAGCATTAGTAATAAGTTCAGGGAACTCGTTTGTCACATTCCTTCATCGCAGAATTACGACGCCGGAACGTTTTTAAAGTAGCCATTGGCTATGTCCTGCTTGGCTGGGTCGTTTTACAGGTTGCAGATGTCATAGTACCCGCGCTCGCATTACCCGACTGGACCATCACTTTTCTGCTGGTTATCGGTATCTTTGGCTTTCCTTTTGCGATCTTCTTCGCCTGGGCCTACGAGCTTACTCCGGATGGCATTAAGCCTGAAAGCGAGGTCAATCGCGAGCATTCCATCACCACAAACACTGGCCAGAAATTGAATTTCATTATCATGGGCCTGTTAGCTGTCGGGATGGGATATTTCATCTACGAAAGCCGATTTCTACCGACGCAAAATGATGAGCCCTCAGTCGTCAACAATACATCTTCTGATGCTTCGACAATCAATCAATCAGCGTCAGCCGTTGAAGGTAGCTCAATTGCCGTATTACCCTTCGTCAATATGTCCTCCGATCCGGAGCAGGAGTACTTCTCTGATGGCATATCCGAGGAGATTCTCAATGTCCTGGCGAAGATACCGAACCTGAAGGTCACTTCGCGCTCTTCTACCTTCGCCTTTAAAGGCGAGAAAATCAATATTGCCGAGGTGGCTAATAAACTGGGCGTTAGTAATGTCCTGGAAGGCAGTGTGCGCAAGTCGGGTAACCGCGTTCGTATCACTGCTCAGCTAATCGCCGCCGATAATGATGTGCACTTGTGGTCAGAGACCTATGACCGAGAGTTGGATGATATCTTTGCGATTCAGGATGAAATCTCAAAAGCAATCGTTGAGGCATTAAAAGATAAGTTAGGAATCGACAGCTCAATCGTAAACGCTAACAAGGCCGACGTGAATCTGGCAGCACATAATGAATACCTCAAGGGGCGCTTTTTCATTGAGAAACGAACCGGGGAAGATATTAATCGGGCGTTGGAGCATTTCAACAGTGCCATTGATCTGGATCCGAACTATGCGCCGGCCTGGATGGGCAAAGCCTGGGCAATCCACTTCTTGAACGAATTTAACTATGGCACCATGCCTATCTCCGCGGCCTATTCGATGTCACTTCCTGCAATTGATCGTGCCTTAGAGTTGGACCCGATGTTGCCTGAAGCCCATGCCATTAAAGGTCTTATCATCAATCGAGGAGGCAATGTAACAGGGCCCGAGCTATATGCTTACTTTAAAAAAGCGATCGAGCTTAATCCTAACTTCTCTGATGCCTATACCTGGTACTCGGGCTCAGTCCTCGACGATGCCGTGCTACGACTGGAGCTCAGAGAGAAGGCCATTAGCCTTGACCCAATGTCGTTGCTCGCGAATGTGAATTATGGTTATAGTCTAGCCGAGTTCGGTCGCATTGAAGAGGCGCTAGATGTCGCAAACCATATCCGAACGATTAACCCCGACTCCATGTTTTATTATGCTGTTCGCGCTATAGCATATTCCTATTCTGGCGAGTTAGGCAAGTCGGTGTATTATCGTTTGCTTAGAGCCAAGACCAATCTCGCCTCGAATAATAATGTCATGTATGCCTTTGGCCTAAATCAAATTGGACTGCCGGAGTTGGCTAAAGACCAGTTGACTGAGCGCACGGAAATGTATCATCTGCTCGCGGGAAATACAGAATTTTTTATCAACAGTGTCAAGTCCGTCTTTCCCCGCGGTGAGAATGACTCTCTGGGAAATTATTTGCTCGGTGAGGCGGCAATGCTGGAAGAGGATTACCTGGCCGTTGTGCGTTATTGGCCGGAATCATTTGCTAGCGAATATTCGCAATTGGCTTATGCCTATCGACAAACAGGCGATATAGAATCCGCAGACGAACTGCTGGCCAAACTCGTCGCGCAAACTAGCCAAAATAGTGCATCAGGGATGCTTAACCTGGAATATAGTCTCGCTGACTATGCCTATCTGAATGGGGATATCGACGAAGCAATCAAACTGATCAGGCAGGCTGTTGAGAATGGTAATCTGATTCACTATTACATCAGAATGTATCCGATGTATGAGGGATTACGAAATCATCCTGACTGGACTGCGCTTCTGGCTATCAATGAAACCAAGCAGAAGGAACAGGCAGATATCTATCTACAACTCGTCGCCGATAATACTTACGGCTTGCTTGAATAGAGCAATTTATCCTTCCTAATTAAAAAATTTCTAATTCGGCAAACTTTTTCTGTGCTCGTTACGACTTATACAGTAACAACCGAAAAATAATTTGTTAGGAATAAATCATGTTAAGAAACATTCTGGTATATGGCCTGTTAGGTTTATCGATGATTACTGTATTGGCTGGAGAGAAGTACCCAGACATTGAGTTCATCAAGGATGGTGAGGTGATTGAGTCTAGAGAAATGACCAAGGACGAATATACCGCCTATATGAATTTGAAGTCATTGGAGGTTCGACTGGAACAACCCCTGGCGCAGATGGAACAAGCCATTGAGGTTGACGTTAAATCGATTGAACGCGAGGTCGAGCGTATTGAAAAGGCGGTTACAAATATGCGTATTGATTCGCTTGCTGATCTGGCGCAACTGTCAGCACTCGGGGATATCGAATTTGAGAAATTTGATGACATTGTGGTAGCAGTGCAGCCGGTCGTCGACCAGGTAACCGCAATGGCGGATGAATTAGGCGTTACAGCAACGGCCTTCAAGTCGTCATTAATGAGCGATTATGACGAAGATGAAATCGATGAAATCAAGATCAAGGCTAATGGTGAGAAGGTCGTTTTAATTAACTAATTATTACGTATTGCTGTAGGCCAGAAATGAAAAAGCCGCTCAAGTGAGCGGCTTTTTTATCACGCAATTGGACTAGCGAAAATCTTTGTATGGAAGGTTATTCCATAGCGCAAATAGCGCCTCCTGTGACTTCTGCGATTCGGGTCCCATTTCGTACTTATAGTTAATCAAGAAATAAGGAACACTGTTCACATTGTACTGATCGGCTAGATAATTCGCTCTACGCAGATTCGATACGACGTTGAAGTTATTATCGGCTGCTTTCTTAAAGTCGGCCTCGGACACGCCTAGCTCAGCGAATAATTTTGCCAGATCACGATCATTTCTCGGTGGACGGCGATCGACATGGATACGGGCAAACATGGCTGGGCCAAACTGCTCCAGAACACCGAGTTCTTCGGCGATGTAGTGGGCTCTTGCGGCAATCCCATAGAGGGCGTTACCCTGAAACGCCACTGGCACCTTCACAAACTCAACGTCAGCGGGCTTCTGCTTCAACCAGCGTTTAACGGTGGCTTCCATTCGATAGCAGTGTGGGCACATATAAGAGAAAAATTCGATAACCTGTGGTTTCTTAGAACGGCTACTGTTTGGAAACTTGGTTATGTAATGCTGGCTTTCCTGGAATGTGGCTAACAGATCTGGGGCGGGTGCCGATGTCGGCGCGGCAGTAGCTGCTTCAACGGATTCCGCTGCAGCAGTGGCATTGGCCGGTTCTTCCAACTCTAATGCGTTAACGGTTGCAGTCGCGATATAGGCAACGAATAGGGTAATGGTTACCAGGCTAAACGTATAAAAAGTCTTGGTCGATGACATACTCATTGAAAAATTACTTCCTGTGATAAATGTGTGTTCTAGGTACGATTAGATAACAGAGACAGATGATAGTTCCATTGGTCACAATTTGCACTTAAAAATTGTGAGGATTTATTTAACTGGCCGGGGGCAGGATTATTTTCTCCCAGACCTCGCCCCAACCCGCTGACGATTCACTTAATAGCTTACCATCGGTACTAAAGCCGACGGCATAGATGATGGCACCAGTGGGTTTGTCTCGGGTTCGGGTGCTGACCTTTATCATCTGCGCTAAGGCACCGGTTTGGGTATGCCAGAGAGCCAGTTCACGGCTCGGGGCACCGGTTAACAAGTAGTCGTTATCTGGTGCGAAACGCGCGGCACTTAAGACATACTGACGCTCTTTTAAGCTTAGTCGACTGACCTGGTTACCGTCTGCCAGACTCCAAATGAATGCATCCGCCTTATTGCCAGCCGAGAAGGCGAAGCTACCATCACTGCTCAGCGCGACCAGGACCACTCTGGACTGATGCTGCCATTGATCAATGGGCTGACCCGTTTGGGCATCCCACAAGATTGCCCTGAAGTCATTCGACCCTGATAGGACGTATCGCCCATTAGGTGAAATATCAATGCTGTTAACGGCTTCTGTATGCATCTCGAATTCCAGCCGACGACCGGTATTTAGGCTAAGGTGTATCACTCTGCCGTCACCGAGGGCCATCACCAGGAATTGACCACCATTGGATAGCTTGATATCGCGTAGGTCACTTTGGTGTAGCTGATAAAAACCCAGATTCTCGCCGGTGGTCGTATCCCAGACCGCAATGTCTGTATCTGTTGCAGTAATCGCCCTGCTACCATCGGCAGAGATATCCACAGCGATGATATCTGTGTCCCCTTCGCCGTGATTCCAGGTGAACAGCAGGGTGTCATCTGCCCGACGCCAGTAGCCGGCGTCGTGATTGACGCTAGCAACGAGTGCAAATTCACCATCGTCGGAAATATCCGCGTCGTAGGTTGCAATGGCGCTATGGCGCATCTGACTCAGCGGTGTATGGGACTGTTCACAACCTGACAGTAGCAGAAATGATCCGATCAATAACGATAGGATTCGGCGTCGGATACCATTAGTGCGGATTGTTTCCATGTTCTTATTCATAACTTGAGTATAGCTGATTCATGCACAGCAGTTCGATCTTTAACACGAGCAAAATCATGATATAACGCGCAGAGCGATAACAAACCATATAAAAAACAGGATACAGGTCGGTATTTTGTAAACATTTCACAAATACCCCTTGTTTTTTAGCCACGGATAAACAATAGTTCAGCCCTTGCACTGACTTCACAATGATAGGAAGAGGAATGTATAAACAACTACTAGTATTAATCACAGCAGGTTTTCTATTAGCTGCCTGTGGTGAATCGAAGAACGAGACAGAGACATCGGAAACAGAGAACGAACAACCAGCAGCCAGCACAGAAACGGCTACTGTCGCCGCTGATACTATGACTGAAGAGCAAAAGCGAGCCTATGCATTAGGTGCCAACAGTGCCGGGTTCCTGGCGAGGAGTTTCCCGGAGTTTGATTCATGGGGCATGTCAGTTGATCGCGACCTAATCAAACAGGGTTTTATCGATATGCTTGATGACAAGGCGGTACTCAGCAAAGAGGAAATGCAAACGGTGCTGATGAAGCTGCAATCTGATATCCAGGCAAAAATTGCTGAGGTGGAAAAAGAGCAGTCGGAAAAAGCCATGGCTGCTAACAAGACCTTTATGGAAGCCCATGCGGCACAGGATGGTGTGATGATCACAGAATCCGGCCTGCAGTATCGCATCATCGAGGAAGGCACAGGCCCTAATCCGGGTCCGGAAGATGTGGTAAGGGTTCATTACCTGGGTACTTTGGTTAATGGCACCGAGTTTGACAGCTCCTACAGTCGTGGCGAGCCGATCGATTTCCCACTGGGTCGAGTCATCCCTGGCTGGGTCGAGGGCATACAGCTGGTAAAAGAGGGCGGTAAGATTGAATTAGTCATGGGACCTGAACTGGGCTATGGCTCTCAGGCGACACCGTCGATTCCTGCCAACTCTGCATTGAAGTTCGAGGTTGAGCTACTCAAGATTAATCCTGAGCCCGAACCTCAGGAAGCGCCTCAGACTGGCGAAGAAACGGAAACTCAACAATAGGTTGAATAAAAAAAGGGAGGCGTTAGCCTCCCTTTTCAATTTCGGTGTGACTAGTCGTTCGATTTAAAACGATATTGGCGATCTTTTTGCAGGAATGGCAAAAGCGCGACAATGAATATGACACAGTAAAACACGAGCATCCAGGCTGGCATTGATAAGCCAAGTAGTGACCAGCTGACTTCCGCACATTCACCTGAACCCTGAATTAACTCATTCAACACTTCAGTAAAGGGCAATGTGCTCAGCATGTGTTCAAGGCCGGGCCCGCAGCTGGGTACCTGATCGGCAGGTAGGGATTGTAAATAGACATGATGAGCCGACGTTGCGATGCCGAGTAATGCGATTAAGCCCACCAGGCTATGGTAGATCTTCTGAACCCAACCCGTTGGTTTATGGAGTGCCGCAAGCAAGAATAAACCACCGAGCATAACGACCCACAGGCGTGACACCATGCACAAAGGACAAGGCATTAATCCCATATAGTATTCAAAATAATAGGCGGCAATAATGAGTTCGTGACAGACAAAAAACAGGAGAAAATAAAGTGGTCTGTTGAGAGGTATCATAGAATAGCGTTAGCCCAAAATAAAAAGCCTCAACAAAGTGAGGCGTAAGTCTCTTTTCTAGTCTCGGTGTAGTCCGAGCTTCTTCGTATTTACTAGCGCATGCACTTTATAACAAAGCTTGATTGCAGATGCAACTTTTTTCCTCAATTGTCTCGGCTTAGGGCGGCTTTCAGGGCATCTGCCATGGCTGAATTACTCGCAGGACGTATTTTTTGCTTTGGCTTGGAATGGCGTTTCCTGCTTGGACTCGGCTTTTTCCCACCCAAAGTCAGGGAGTATTGCTGCTTTTCGGGGTTGCTGCTGAGCACCTCTACTTCAAGTATTTCACCAACCGCAAATTGCTGCCCCTTTGCCAGTTGTTTAATATGCAACAGCCCATTTTCGATAATACCAATGTCGATGAAGTATCCATAGTCAGTCTTATTAATGACTTGTCCAACATAGGATGTGCGCTTCTTGAGCTCGTCAAACTGACGCACGTCTGTGTGAAATAATGGATCGGTTTGCATGGGTTGTTGATCGACCTGCTGGCTTAAGTCGTGCCATTCTTCGGCAAGCCCCGCGCTGAGTTGTGCCTGGTTAACGATCGTTAGCAGCGGATTGTGGAATAAACTCTTTAGATTGATAGCTGATAGAACTTTCTCTGGTGTTAAGGCAAGTGGAATAAAGGCATCGACGGCGGCATAGAGGGCATCCTGTTCAGCGGTTAAATTTTGCTGAACCAGTTGTTTCTTGAATGAGCCACTGAGGCGATAACAGCGCATTGGTCGTTCTGTTTGGGCGAGCCATTCCTTGATAAATTGACGTGATTCGCGGTACCCCTCTCCAGTAATTAGGATAATGGATTCAACACGATTTGACGCGATACAGTTTTCCAGCTTACGTATTCCCTGCTGCCATTGGTTCTGTGGCTCATGTGGAAACAGGATCATATGACAACGCAAACTGGCGTCCGGGTCACAACAGGCAATCTTGAGACCCGATTTAAGGCCGGGTTCGATCAGTAAAAATGGACCATCTACCGGAATCGCAGGACTCAGTAGTGTGGCAAAATTCGCTCTCGCTGTGGCAATAATCTCCCGTTCAGCTTCTACCTTATGTTGGTGCAGTAACTGTCTGCGGCAGGTTACTTCTATGGTTGGCCATTGTTCACGGGCGGCCTGTTCATCGGCAAACCCCATATCGACGAAGGCCGATTGACACGCTGACCAAAGCGCAGACCAGTCTGTGGCGAAACTCAGCCTAATAAATCCTTCGGCTTTAGCCTTCAGCAGGCGCAGTAATGACTCAGGGTCCAATTTGTTTAAGGGGACGGCCTCTTTGTTAGTGAACCAGGCGGGTAACGGATGAATCACTTTTTGCCAGCTGAGATCGACAGAGTCATTCAAATAGGTTCGCAAGCTGTCAGGAATAGCCTGACTGATTTGACTGGTTTGGTTCATATGTCATTTAGGCCCGTCAGATATGGGTTCAGGTTAATATAACATCGACTCATCAGTGCAATTGCCTTACACTATGTCACGGAATCATTTTACTTGATATCCTCACTATATTGAATTGCATTAAGGAACCTATTCATGACTCAAGAAACGCCGAAAATTTTAGTGGTTGATGATGACCTGAGATTACGGAGTTTATTAGAGCGCTTCCTGAAAGAGCAGGGTTATCAGGTTCGAACCGTGGCAGACGGTCAACAGATGGATCGTTACCTTGAACGTGAGAACTACCACCTGATCGTGCTCGACTTGATGTTACCCGGTGAAGATGGATTCACCATCTGCCGTAGAATACGCGCAGCTGAAAATGATATCCCGATTATTATGTTGACAGCCAAAGGCGATGAAGTTGACAAGGTACTGGGACTTGAACTGGGTGCGGATGATTATCTCAGCAAGCCATTCAGCCCCAGGGAACTCGCAGCACGCATCAAGGCCGTCATGCGACGCAGAGTCATTGAGGTCCCCGGAGCGCCATCTGCCGAGGAAAGCGTCGTTTCGTTTGGTCGCTTTAGCCTGAATCTGGCAACCCGGGAGATGTTCGATGGGGATAAGGCCCTGACTCTCACTAGTGGTGAATTTGCGGTGTTAAAGTCATTGGTCACCCATCCTCGCCAGCCGTTATCCCGTGATAAGTTGATGAACCTCGCGAGAGGCCGGGATTACTCCGCACTGGAGCGAAGTATTGATGTCCAGGTATCACGCCTGCGAAGGATGCTTGAGGATGATCCTGCCAAGCCGCGTTACATTCAAACTGTATGGGGAGTCGGCTACGTCTTTGTTCCTGATGGCGAGAGCTAGTGCGGTTTCATACACTCACTAAATTCAGGGCCATAAGAACGGCGGGTATTTTCTACCGCATGCTGGGGTTCGACAAGGGATTCCCAATCATCCCGAGGAAAACCTTTGGCCGTGTCGCCATGATGCTGGCCATCATTCTCGTCATCAATCAGGCCGTTTCCTATTTCTGGGTCACTGTGTATGTCATTAAGCCCCAGATCGATCAGACCATGTATCTGTTGGCAGCGGAAGTCAGAATGATTGAGCAGCAGATCAATAAGGATTCATCGCCTGACATGATCAGTGAAATTGATTCTGATCTGAGGGATGTTGGTATCCGATTGGTCGATACGACGCGAGGGTATCCCGCTCAGTTAAAGTCTGCTGACTATTATGCCAGCCTATCGAAATCCTTAATAAAATCTCTTAATCGCCAGACTGAGGTGAGACTGGAGGAATCCGATGCCCTGTATGCCTGGATTCGAATGCCCGAGAACGACACCCTCTGGTTACGCGTGCCATTAGCGGAAATGCAGGGCATTTATCCGCCGCCACAGATCGTCTTCGTGATAGCAATATTATTACTGTCGCTCATGGGTGGCTGGTGGGTTGCACAGTCAATCATCAGGCCACTGAAACGGCTTGAGTTTGCTGCGCGTGAAGTAGGACGCGGTGACCGCCCAGGTGACCTAAAGGTCGTCGGCACCACGGAGATGCGCGCGGTGACTCGTGCATTTAACCAAATGGCGCGAGATGTAGAGCAACTCGAAGAGGATAGGACGCTCTTGCTGGCGGGTATTTCACACGATTTACGCACGCCAATTACCCGCGTGCGCCTGGCATGCGAGTTTCTCCCTGATAACGAGAGCGAAGTCCGCGATGGCATCATCAACGATACCGAGGACATGGATGAAATCATCGACCAATTCATTGGATTTGTTCGTGATGGTCGAGACGAGGCGTTTAAAACGGAGGATCTTAATGAGTTGGCAAAATCGGTTGCGGCTGCGACGGAGAAACTTGAGACCGAAGTCGTCCTAGATCTACGCCCCCTTCCGGAACATTCGTTCAAGCCGTTAGCCCTAAAACGCCTGTTGATTAATCTGGTTGAGAATGCCATCCGTTATGGCCGTGAACCGATCACCATTGCAACCGATTATGATAAACACAACCTCTACCTGATGGTGTTAGATGAGGGTGATGGTATCGACGAGGATCAACTGGATGAGTTATTTCAGCCCTTTAAACGGGGAGATTCCTCTCGCCAGGGTAAGGGCACTGGTCTCGGACTGGCCATTGTCCGTCGGACTGCGTTATTACACGAGGGTGAAGTAGAATTACGAAATCGCCCCGAGGGTGGCGTTGAAGCTCGTCTCACATTACCGAGAGTACGCGAAAACAACGACTAATACTGCTGCTTAAAGCGATGTATTTGTCGGCGTTGCTTTTTGTCCGGTCGTTGCTTTGGCGGGTTATGCGACGCCTGATTCAATTGTCTAATCTCAGCCTGTTTCTCACGCGCCTTGATGCTGTCTTCCGTTTCAACATAGAGTTGAGATGCAATCGCTGCCGGTCCGCGTTTCTCTGCCAATGCTGAGACTGTCACACTGATCCGTTCCTGACCTCTGCTAACACTGATGACGTCTTCAGTGCTAATCAGCTTACTCGCTTTGCCCTTGTGGCCGTTGACCTCAACCTTGCCGCCATCAATCGCCTGTTTGCACAGGGAACGGGTTTTAAAAAAGCGCGCAGCCCAGAGCCAGAGATCCAAACGGACCTTTGCCTTCTCGGTAGTAAACTGTTCCAGTTGTGCCATAGTGAATGCCGATGATACTGCTGCCAGTGCAGAGGATAGAAATCTCGTACTTTGTTAACCATAGTATAGAATCCTAACGGGCATTTAAAGTTCTTCGTCCAGGGTGTGATTTAATCGAATTAAAGTTGTAAAAGTTGATGAAAGATAATGCTCTGAAGCTGTTTTATGACGTACCATCTGTTATTCTTGTGCCTCTGAGTTGACCGGTAGTCTCTTATTCTTAATGAGTCAGTTAAAGACATTTACACACAGCGCAAATCTGGCCAGTATGGCTAATTGGCTAATTGTCGCCTTAGCGTTGTGGATGACGACCAATTTTGTCTGGTCATTCTGGCCCCAGGTCCCCACGACCGTTGAGCCCACGGCACCGCAAACCAGGCCGACAAAATCCTTTGACTTACAGAAGGTATTGGCGTCTGACCTATTCGGCTCTGCCGATGAGGTTGCAGAACAGCCGAAACAAATCAGTGCCCCGGTGACCCGACTCAATCTCAAGTTACGCGGCGTATACTCCAGCGAGGAAGAGTATGCCACGGCAATGATAGAACATAATCGCAAACAGGATGTCTACCGAATTGGCAGTAGCCTGCCGGGTGCGACTGGCTTAACGCTATACCAAATCATGGCAGATCGCGTGATCATGTCCCGAAATGGCAAGTATGAGACGTTGTATATTCAGGATTTTGATGGCACGACACCATCCACAACGACCCGGCTAAGTACACGCCCAGCGATTCAGCCGATTGAACCGGATGACAACGCACAAGCTGAAGTAATCGAGGCGTCAGAAGGGCGCGGTGTCATTGATAAAACGAATGATGATGAAGTCACTCGACAGCTTGTCGAGTTACGCCAAAAACTCGATGATCCAACCGCACTGACGGATGTCGTGAATATGTCGCCCGTATCTAACGATGAGGGATTTCAGGGGTTTCGGCTTGCACCTGGTAGCAATCGAGAATTATTTGGTCGTATGGGGCTGCGCAGAAATGATATTCTAACCGAAGTGAATGGTATCGCGATGAGCGACCCAACCGCAGCTCTGACAATTTTTGAGCAGTTGACATCGGCAGACGAGATAACCCTGTCGGTTTTGCGTGGCACGCGTGAATTAGAAATACGACTCAGTGCGGCCGAGAATTTTTAAAAGACAGTAACCTATGGAAACAACTATGCAAATTAGGAAGTTAGTCATCAGGCCATTGCGGTATGTGATTATCCTGTGCCTTGGTCTGGTACTATCAACGACATCTGTCGTGGCAGACAACCTGAATATGAAGGATGCCAATATACGGGTACTGATTGAAGCGGTAAGCCGAATCACCGGCAAGACCTTCGTACTTGACCCACGGGTCAGTAATCAGAAAGTGACGATTCTGTCACCGGCCAACGTCGACCTGAGCAAGGATGAGATCTATCAGATATTCCTTGCTGCGTTGAAGCTTAACCAGCTGGCAGCGGTTGAGGATGGTGCCGTCATCAAAGTAACCCAGGATACCCTGGCAAAATCAGAGCCTGTTCCGGTCGGTGCAGAAGGGTCGGCATTCCCGGGTGATCTATTAATAACTCGTGTCGTTAAGGTGAATAATATCGACGCGAAGCAGTTAACCCCGGTATTGCGTCCGTTAATCAGACAATCCGGCCACATGGCCGTCTATGGTGCATCCAATGTGATCGTCATTCATGATCGGGCGTCGAACATCGATCGTCTGGTTGAGATCATTCGTCAGGTGGATCGTGAGTCTGATGTCGAAATGGACATCATCCCACTAGAGCATGCAAGTGCGGCTGAAATCGTCCGCATCCTCGATAGTCTACAAAAGCGTGGCCAGGCAAACTCACCGACTGAGACGACTGTATTGGCGGATGAGCGGACGAATAGCGTCCTGGTTAGTGGAAACAGCAATTCGCGCCTGCGTTTGCGTGCCATCATCGCCCAACTGGACTCGCCTCAGGAGTCGAGTGGCAATAGCCGCGTATTCTATCTCAAATATGCCAAGGCAGAAGATCTCAAGACCGTACTAACGGGTCAGGCACGTATTGTTGCCTCGTCCAGTCAACCCGCCGCTGCGGCAGGGGCACAGAATCGAGCCAGGAGCGGTGCTGGTTCGGGAGACTATTCAATCGAATCCCATGAGGCGACCAATTCACTCATCATCACTGCGCCACCGGATATGATGAAGACCTTTGAAAGCATTATCCGTCAGTTGGATATCCGACTGGCTCAGGTTCTGGTAGAAGCGATCATTGTCGAAGTATCAGAAAACAAGGCGCAACAACTCGGTGTGCAATGGTTATTTGCCGGCAGTGGTGGAAACGCACCGATTGGTGCGACCAACTTTACCAATATAGGAACCGGTGTCATTAGTGTCGCTGGTGCCGCGGCACAGAATCGTGGCGTCGATAACGGCTCAACCACAGTCGTGAATCCGGACACGGGTGTCTCGACAACGACCACGAATCGCACCAATGGCGACAATGGCGTCGCGCTGGGTACCCTGTTATCGGGTGTGTCTGGTTTAGCTGTTGGTGTCGCAAATGATGGACTCGACTGGGGACTTTTCTTGCAGGCGCTGGGTTCAGATACCGATACCAATATCCTTTCCACGCCTAGCATTATGGCATTGGATAATCAGGAAGCGAGTATCCATGTGGGCCAGGAAGTACCTATCATCACCGGAGCGGCAACGGGAACGAATAATGCCAACCCATTCCAGACCTTTGACCGTCAGGAAGTGGGGGTTAAGCTGGACATCACGCCGCAGATAAATGAGGGTGATGCGGTGATCCTGAAACTTGCCCAAGAAGTATCGAGTGTCGCGGGAGCAACGGCAACGGATATCGTCATTAACAAGCGTTCGATCAATACCTCGGTGCTGGTGGAATCGGGAAGTACCATTGTGATTGGTGGCCTCATCGATGATGATATTCAGGAAAGCACCCAGAAGATTCCAGTTCTCGGTGACATTCCACTGTTAGGTAATCTGTTTAAGTCTCAGGGGACGACAAAATCTAAACGCAATCTGATGGTATTTATTCGTCCGACAATCGTTCGTGATGAGGCGAGTGTAACGGAAGTGACTGGCAAGAAATACAACTTCATGCGTGCCCAGCAGCTTGACCGCCAGGCACGGGGAATAAAACTGATGCCTGATGATGAAGCCATGCCATTGTTACCGAAGTTCGATGATTCGCTTGCTCTCCCCCCTTCGTTCGAAGAGGTACAAAAAAAGCGGCAAGAGCAGAAGGACGACTCCGGAGACCAGTAGGTTATGTCTGAAGACACTGAAATCACCACGGATCTGGCCGAAGCCGAACTCGATGACAATATTGAGCCGGTTGAATCTGCACCGGGCTTACACCTACCATTTCAATTTGCCCGTCGCCATGGGGTGCTCATAAAGGAAGAAACAGAAACCGACTTGCATGTGTGTTATCACCCCGAGTCGCACCCGACTGGATTGATCGAGATCCAACGACTGTCTGCGAAACCGATTACCTTAACCTCTCTCGAACGGGATGAATTCGAAACACTGCTGGCACAGCTGTATCAAACCGATTCATCCGACGCCATGCAGGCGATGGAGGGTATCGGTGAGGACTTCGATCTATTCCAGATTGCCGAGAATATGTCCGAGACCGAGGATCTACTCGAGTCGGAAGACGATGCACCAATCATCCGTCTGATTAATGCGCTGTTGACCGAAGCGATTAAGGAAAATGCGTCGGATATCCATATTGAAACCTTCGAAGCCTCTCTGGTAGTGCGTTTCAGGGTCGATGGTGTGTTACGTGAAGTGCTTAACCCTAGCCGGAAACTTGCACCACTGCTCGTGTCACGTATCAAAGTGATGGCCAAACTGGATATTGCCGAGAAACGCATACCGCAGGATGGTCGGATTGCTTTAAAGGTGGCGAATCGTGCTGTCGATGTCCGTGTCTCGACCATGCCTTCCAGTTTTGGGGAACGGGTTGTACTGCGTCTGTTGGATAAACAGGCAGGGCGTCTCGAGTTTGAAAAACTGGGCATGACAGATTCCACCGAGCAACTCCTTAAAGAGTTATTGTTCAAGCCGCATGGCATTCTGATGGTTACCGGACCAACCGGTAGTGGTAAAACCACGACGCTGTATGCCGGCCTGACACTGCTGAATTCCAAAGAGCGGAATATCCTCACGGTCGAAGATCCGATCGAGTATCAACTGGATGGTATTGGTCAGACCCAGGTCAACAATAAGGTGGATATGACTTTTGCGCGTGGCCTGCGTGCTATCCTGCGTCAGGATCCCGACGTCGTGATGGTGGGTGAAATCCGCGATCTTGAGACGGCTGAAATCGCCGTACAGGCGAGTTTGACGGGTCACCTGGTATTATCCACTCTGCATACCAATACGGCAGTCGGAGCCATAACCCGACTACATGATATGGGCGTTGAACCATTCCTGCTGTCATCGAGTATGCTGGGCGTTCTTGCGCAACGACTGGTTCGTGAACTGTGTCATGATTGTAAGGAACCGAAGCCGGTCACCGATCAGGATCGACAACTTCTGGGCTTGCAGGATGATGATGGTGACACCATTTATAGTGCCAAGGGTTGTGAGGAATGTAACTTTCAGGGTTATCGCGGACGAACCGGCATTTATGAACTGGTGGTCGTTACTGACGAAATACGCGATGCCATTCAAGATGGTGCGTCAGAATCTCACATCGAGCAGCTAGCCCGCAAACAAACCCGTAGCATCCGTGCCGACGGCCGAGCCAAGGTATTGGCCGGCATGACCACGGTCGAAGAAGTCTTGCGCGTCACGCGGGAAGATTAACCATGCCAGCCTTTGAATATCAGGCGCTGGATCAATCCGGACGTCAACAGAAAGGGGTCCTTGAGGGCGATACTAGTCGCCAGATCCGCTCCCAGTTGCGCAGCATGGGACTGAATCCGCTGGCGGTCGAGCAGGTTGCCAATAAGTCCACAACTAAGAGTATGAGTCAGTTTTCTGGGTTGTCATGGCGCAGAAATCGCAGCATGAGTGCCGCCGACAAGGCGCTCGTAACGCGGCAGCTGGCCACCCTGATCGAGGCAGCACTACCAGTCGAGGAAGCCCTATCAGCGGTTTCGAAACAGAGTGAACGCGACTGGATCAAGAGTATGATGCTAGCCGTGCGATCACGCGTCGTTGAGGGACATACGCTGGCCGATGCACTCGGTGAATTTCCGGCCAGTTTTGACTATCTATATTGTGCCATGGTTGCGGCGGGTGAGAAGTCCGGACAACTGGGTTCGGTGCTGTCACGTCTGGCAGACTACACCGAGAAACAGCAGGCCTTACGCTCCAAAATTATGGTGGCGATGATTTATCCTACTTTCCTGGTGCTAGTTGCACTCGCCGTTGTGTCCTTTCTGCTGGCCTATGTGGTTCCCATGGTGGTCGAGCAATTTACCACGCAGAATATTGAACTACCGATCCTGACCAGAGTCGTGATAGGACTGAGTGAGTTTATTCAGGATTGGGGCCTACTATTACTGGTCGTTTTCATTGGCTTGTATTTCTTGTTCCGTTATTTGATGAAAATTAAAACCTATCGTTTTACCTGGCACAGGACGCAACTGCATCTGCCCCTCATCGCCAAGGTTATCATTGGACTCAGCTCCTCACGCTTCGCGCGGACGTTATCGATTATGGTCGCCAGTGGGGTGCCATTACTCGAAGGCATGAAAATTTCAGCCGATCTGGTTTCCAATGATGTTATCAAGGAGAAGATTGCAGATGCCGCCGTGAGGGTCCGAGAAGGGGCCAGTCTCAACCGTTCGTTGGCAGAATCGGGCTATTTCCCGCCCATGATGTTGCATATGATCGCCAGTGGTGAGAACTCTGGTGAGCTAGAGCAGATGCTGGAACGAACTGCCGATCATCAGGATCAGGATTTTGAGACCCTGGTCACCGTTAGTATGGGTTTATTTGAACCCCTCATGATACTCGTGATGGGTGTTCTCGTAATGTTGATTGTATTGGCGATATTATTACCGATATTCCAACTAAATCAGCTGGTGGGTGTCTAACCACTCATTAAAGAATCGTATGACAGGAGTTTTAACATGTTAATTCAACCGAAACACAGTCGACAGCACGGTTTTTCGTTGCTAGAAATCATGGTTGTGGTGGTGATCATTGGCATCTTGGTGGCGACGATCGCACCTACCTTATTCGGCGAGACCGATACCGCCAGAAAGACAAAACTAAAGGTAGATATCCGAGCGATTGAAGGCGCATTGGAGCGCTATTACAACGATAACTATACCTATCCGACCACCGATCAGGGCCTGCAGGCGTTGGTTACAAAGTCTGATATCCCGCCTGAACCCAGAAATTTCAAACCGCGTGGTTACATTAATCGATTAGAATCCGATCCCTGGGGCAACGAATATCAATACATTAGTCCTGGCACCCAAGGGCCATACGATATTTTCACATTGGGTGCTGATGGTGAAATCGGTGGCGAAGGAATGAATGCAGACATTGGTAACTGGAATCTGTCTGAATTGGATAACTGATGGTTTCAAGTCCCAGGGGCGCCAGAGGATTTTCTCTTCTCGAACTAATTCTTGTCCTGGTTATCATCGGCATCATGTTGGCCGTGGTCACCATCTCAGTCGCCGATCGTCGGCAGGATAATCTCAAGCTGGAAGGACAGCGTCTGGCTGCGCTGATTGAATTAGCGATTGATCAAGCCGTGATTTCGAATCGCGAAATCGGCTTGCATATCGAGGATAACAGCTATGAGTTTCTCGAGTACGTTGATGAACAATGGCGCTCAATGAATGAACAGGGCGGCCGTCGTTTCTCTTTAAGGTCTTTAGAGGAAGGTGTGTTTGCAAGGGTTCAGGTTGCGGGCCTTTATAATGACGATGCTGACACAGAATATCTGGCCAATCGCGAGGAGGAACCATTTGCTGATAGCGACCCATTTGCCGACGATACAAAATCCTCTGAATTACCGACGCCACAAATACTGATACTCTCATCGGGTGAAGTCACGCCCTTCATAATTCGTATCGGTTGGGATTTTGATGAACCAACCTATATGGAAATTATCACCGAAATCGATGGTTCAATCCTGCTTCGTGGCCCTGTCTATGAACCACTCAATTCACCCTGGGATCCGGAGTGGTTGCAATGAAACAGGCCGGGATGACATTGCTTGAACTACTGGTCGCTCTGATGTTCTTCTCCCTCGCTGCGATTGCGATTTTGGATACCATTGGCACCACGGGCCGAGAGGTTACCGATATCGAAGAGAAGACGGTTGCCCATTGGGTTGCATCGAATTATCTTGAACAAAGCCGAGAACGCTCCGACTGGCCAAATATTGGTGTCTCACGGGCTGAGGAAGACATGGCGGGACGCACCTGGTATGTCGCCATGCGCGTGCAAGCGACAGCCAGGCCGGATATCAGGCGTCTGACCGTATCGGTGAGCAATGATCCTGATGGTCCGCCCATCAGTACCAGAGACTGGTTTTTCGGGAGAGTGAAGTGAATAATCAACGCGGCTTTACCCTGATCGAAATACTGGTCGCGGTGGCGATCTTCGGTATTATCAGCGTCGCCGCTTACACGGTACTTGATAGCGGACTACGAACGCAGCAACATGTTGAGGAACGTCTAGGGCATCTGGCGCAATTACAGCGATTATTCTATAACCTGAGTCAGGATGTTGCCTACTTGACTCAACGCCAGAGCCGGAATGATCTCGGCGATCAGGAGCCTATTATTTTCGGTGAGTCTGATGTGATGGGTACCTCTTTCATGTTGGCATTCAATCGGGCCAACTGGCGTAATCCAGCCAAATTCCCGCGCAGTCATCTGCAGCATGTTGAATACCGGTTCGAGGAAGAGAAAATTTACCGCCGCTATCGGGTTTACCTGGACGCCGCGCCTAACAGTCCTGAAGTTGATCGACTGCTGGCGACAGATATTGAGTCAGTGCGACTGGAATTCAAATCTCCTAATGGCCAATGGTCCGATGGCTGGGGCCAGTTTTCAGAAATGCGCGGACGATTGCCGAGGGCCATGCGAATCGTGGTTACCTCCAAACTGGTAGGTGAGATTGAGCGCTATTATTTTCTTCCCTATAGCCTGCAGCAGACTCAGGTGGCACTTCAATGAGTCAACGACCACAGCAATCACAGCAGGGGATCGCATTAATCCTGGTGATAATCATCATTGCGTTTGCAACCGTCATCGCCATGCAATTGATTAGCATGCGAGGTATTTATTATCAGCGTGCCCAGAATATGGTCCAATCCGAGAATGCCTGGGGATATGCTGCGGGTGCAGAGACACTGGCAAGGATAGCAATCGACCAGTCATTACAAAATGAAGATACCGTACATCTTGGCCAACTCTGGGCTTCGCAGAAAGTGGTTTTTCCTATCGATGGAGGGCAGTTAACCGCGGAACTCGCCGATCTGCGCAGCTGCTTTAATGTCAACATGGTCACACCTGGAATCGCCAACAATACGGACACCGAGGGAACTGACAGTACCGGGGCAGACAATAGCG
The DNA here is from genome assembly GCA_965250035.1 of Enterobacterales bacterium. Lineage (GTDB taxonomy): Bacteria > Pseudomonadota > Gammaproteobacteria > Enterobacterales > CAXRAF01. The sequence goes on from OZ252282.1 coordinate 2,878,293, forward strand.
GATCCGGGAATGCCAGTATCACGGATAATGAAAAGAAGACGCCCGGCCAGAGAGTATTTGAAAATCTGGTTAACCATCTGTCACGTGAAGCGACGGATTTACCAGAGGCATCGGTGCTCGGTGCCAGACTAAGAGACTGGGTCGACTTTGACACGATTCCTTCAGGATTTGAAGGGGCCGAGGATCAAGAGTATATGGGTTATGAACAGCCCTACCGCACCGCCAATCAAAATTTGGTCTCAGTCGGAGAGTTGCGCACCATCAGTGGCTTTTCAGCAGAGATAATTGAGGTATTACAGCCATATCTCTGTGTGGTGCCAGACAATAATGATCTGGTGATTAACGTCAATACTATCGCGGCAGAGCAGCCCGAACTGCTGGCGAGTTTCTATGACAATATGACGTTGGATACGGCGGCAAGCATCCTGGCAGCACGACCGGTCGATGGCTTTACCAAAGCCGATTACGATCCGCTGGTTCCGGCCGATATGAGTCTAATCCCCGGAGCAGCAATCGATTTTACCTCTGAGTATTTCGCAGCCACAATCGAAGTCCAACTGGGCGACACGAGGACTCGTTTGAAGAGCCTACTTTTTTATAATAAGGGGGCTGGCACGGTTCAAACGCTGGCGAGATTAGGTCATAATGATTGAGATGAAACGACCGAGAAAATGGGTACCAACCTACTGGCAGACAAATGACCGATAAACGCATCATATTCATGTCACGTGATAAGACTGTCGAGCACTGGTTCGTCAGTCAGGATGGCGCGATCAGCCACTCCGGGAATGCAGAGGATTCTGATCTCCTAAAGCAATGGAGCTTGTTGAAGACGGATGTCGTTCTGACCGGAAATGATGTCACGATAAAAATGGTCGATATCCCGGGTACTAATACCAAACAACGTCTCAAGGCGGCCCCTTTCGCAATAGAAGAACAACTCGCAACGGATGTTGATGCGATGCATTTTTCTTATCAGGTCGACAAACAGACCCAGGCGATACAGGCTGCCGCAATAGAGCGGACGGCATTTGAAGCGTATCTGTCGGCCTTACAAGGGTTGGAAATTACCCCGGATCGAATGATTCCGCTCGCCTGCCTGCTGGATACGCCGGAAGACTGTATCAGCGTGATGCAAATAGATGAGTATGTACTGATCAATGACGGTGCCAGCCAATGGGTTACGGGTGCCGATGCGGCGCAAATTCAACTCGCTCTGGTTGAGTCGGAAGATCAGGCGTTACTGTATTGGGGGAAAGAAGAGGCTCCGGCCTGGCTTGTCGCCCGTTCATTCAATATCGAAAGTCAGACCATGCTCGACCCATGGGCGAGCCTGGTGAATCGGCTCGACGAGCCGCTCATAAATTTGCTATCCGGACCCTACGCACCAAAAAGCGATCTACTCAAGTTATCCAAGCATTGGCGTCGTACTCTGCAATTCGCCGCCTCGCTCGTTGTATTGCATCTGGTTTATATGGCGGTCGAGCTGACCTATCTGTCGCAGGCGAAAGAAGGGGTCAAAGAAGAGATCACCGCTCTTTATCATGAGGTTGCACCAGGTGCCCGGGTGGTCAATGCCAGGCGTCAGATGCAGCAGTTGATCCAACAACGGCAGGGATCCGCTCTCTCGGATAGCTCATTTGCCATGATGTTGCAGAGCCTGACAGAGGCCTTGCAATCCAGTGCTGATGTCGAGCCGACGAACCTCAATTATTCAGCCCAGAATTCGGAACTGCGCGTGGATCTTCTGGCCGGTAACCTGTCACAATTTGATCGGCTGAAGCAGACACTGGAGCAGACTGGCTATCGAGTCACTATGGGAGGGGCCACCGCACAGGGGCAACAGTATAGCGGACGAATTGTGATCAGGAGTGGGCCATAATGGAACAGATCAAACTCATCAGGGCGCGTTTCGATGCACTGGAGCAACGTCAGCAATTCCTGGTGTTAGGGGTTGGGCTGGCACTATTTCTGTTCCTGTTTATGACGCTGGTTTATCGGCCCTTGAGTGCATCTCTGGCGGCAGAGCGAGCGTCCTATTTCAATCAGACGGAACTGCGTGACTGGATGCAAGCGCAAGTGACCCTGCTCAAGTCTCAGGCTTCTCAAGCTCCGGGCAGGAGCAATCGAGGCAACCGAACCGCGTCGGTGTTGATTAACCAAACCGCGGCTCAGAATGCCATTCAGATTAGCCGTAGCCAGCCCAGGAGTAACAATCAATATCAAATCTGGCTCGATAAAGTACCTTTCAATCAGTTAATGGTCTGGTTAACCGATCTGCAGAATGATTATGGTATTCATGTCCACAGCATCAACATCAGTAAAGCGGAAGAAAATGGCCTGGTTCGGGTGAATCTTACTTTCCAGGACGGGGCATGAGTTAGGCCGTGAAATTGTGGCAAAAGATAACTTTGGCAGTTGTTGTCCTCGTGGCACTATTTGCCGTTACGGCACCGGCCAGTCTAATCACCGAGGCACTACCGGATAATTCGTCAGGCTTTTCGCTGAGTGGTTTTCAGGGTAAGGCCGTGAAAGGATCAGTCAGTCAGGTCGCCGCAAGAGGGATTGTCATCACCAATGTGGCCTGGGATATTAATGTCCTTTCCAGCCTGTCCGGGACGCCCAGTGCATTAATCAGTATTGATGATCCCGCCATCAAATTAGAATCAGCCGTTACTTTTGTGGATGAGCGACAATGGTCGGTGTCCGAGTTAAACGGCACCCTGTCGCTAGAGCAAATAGCTTCAGTCATACCGCAGCTACGCACGATTCAACCCGGTGGGACGGCTGACTTGACGCAAATTAATATTGCCTTGGATCGGAGTGCATTCACTACTGCTAACGGCGATTTACAGTGGAACAATGCCGCGCTGTTACTCAATAATTATCGCTTCGATCTGGGTACCATGACTGGTAATTTGCGCCTGGACGGCGACAAGTTGGCGCTGGATTACGAGAGTGATAGTCAGCTCGCCCCAACGGGAGTCATTACACTGAGTCCTACTGGTGACTATGAAATGCTGATGGAAATTCAGCCCTCAGCGCTTCCTGCGGATGTGCAATGGGTCACACGACTGGGTAAAGCAACCGCAACGGGTGCCATTTCCTATACCATGAAGGGACGATTGCGTTGATGGTTAACTGGGATGACATCGATGCCGTGTTTCTCGATATGGATGGCACACTGCTGGATCTCCATTTCGATAACTTCTTCTGGCTTGAGTACCTACCGAAAGCCTATGCGGAAAAGGAACATAAAACCGTCGAGCAGGTCACGCCCTACCTAATGAAATTAATGAAGAAGGCCGAGGGCACGCTAGACTGGTACTGTCTCGATTACTGGACTCATCTTCTGGATATCGACATTGTGTCACTTAAGCGGGAGGTCGATCATTTGATCGAGATGCGCCCGATGGCGAGCGAATTTCTAGATGCCGTGCATGCCTCTGACAAGTCCGTTTATCTGATTACTAACGCCCATCATAATGCGATCGAGCTAAAACTGGAAAAGGCGCTCAGCAGCCATTATTTCGATGATCTCGTATCATCGCACCAGTTTGGTCATGCCAAGGAATCACAAGAGTTCTGGCACTGTCTGCAGGAAACACTGACCTTCGATCCTAAACGCACGATTTTCATTGATGACTCAAAACCGGTACTCGAATCGGCCAGAACCTATGGCATTGGTCACTTGCTCTGGGTCAGTCGTCCGGACATGAAACGGCCGGCGCGGGTGGATAATGATTTTCAAATGCTACACGACTTTACTGATATCATGGTGGGGTTATGAAGAAACTCCCGACCATACATAAGGTAGAGACGGTTGCCAGAAGCCGCATCTTTCATGTGCAGTCTGTGGATCTGGAGTTCAGCAATGGCGAGCGCAGAGTATTCGAACGACTTAAAACGGGTCCGAATGGAGCGGTGATGATTCTGCCGCTGAAAGATCCTGAAACCATGTTACTGATCCGGGAATATGCCGCCGGGATGGAATCCTATCAGATGGGCTTTCCCAAAGGCCTCATTGAGTCGGGTGAGGAAGTGACGGTCGCCGCGAATCGTGAACTCCGAGAAGAGGTGGGGTGTGGTGCGCGACGATTGCAAAAGATTGGATCTTTCACTTTGGCCCCGGGGTATATGAGTCATGAGATGCATCTGGTGTTAGCTCAGGATCTCTATCCAGATAAACTCGAGGGCGATGAGCCAGAACCGGTTGAGGTAGTCGAATGGCCGGTGGCTAAAGCGCATGAATTGCTCGCATTAGATGACTTTTCGGAATCGCGTTCGATTGCCGCACTCTACCTGTTAGATCGTCATTTACAGCAATCTGCCTAATTAGTCTCAATCCATTTTCTTAGTCTCTCCCGACTCGGTCGAACTAAGCTAAGCAAAAAGAGAATGAAAACCATCTGCCATGGCATCGAGCCACCGCCAGAATTACTAGCCGCTGGGGGACTGGGATTCTCTGTTACGGTCGGTGTAAACCTGAAATTGTCGATCCAAACCGTGTCGACCCCACCACTGCCGCTGGCGTCCTTTTGATATTCCCAGCGTAGCCTATGCTGACCTGCTGCAATTGGAAAGCTGACCTGGGTCCAGTCTGTTTCACCATCGGCTGTTAGTAGATTATTCGTACCGATATAAAATCGTAAGGAGTCAAAATTTTCCTCGGTCGATGTTTTGTAACTGAAGCTTATCGTACCTGCCTGGAATGTCTCCGATGTATCGATTGTCGCGGTTTCAAACTCATTGATTATCTGTGCTCTGAGACTGTAAGTTCCTTCACTGGATGTATCATCCGTCACGACCCAGCCAGCATCGGTGGAATCGGGAATGATGAAACTGTCTGGTAATTGCCCATTAGCCAGGAAGGATTCTGTCGCATCCGCGACACGAATCGTTAGTTTTGCTGAGGTCCGACAGGCATTGGCATCATCAACCATTAGATAAACATCATATAGACCCGGTGCATTGAACGCCTGGCCAGGATTGATCTCATTCGCATCGGTCGTGCCATCATTGTCGAAGTCCCAGGCATAATTGAAAGGTTCAGTGCCTCCGGATAGGGTGGCAGATAAGCTAATGGTTTCATTGACCGCAGGGGTGATATTATCGGCTTCTATCGATATCGATGCACCCTCACACGAATCCATCCCGGACAACTGACGTTCATTATTGACGGGCGATAAGGTGGCAAAACTACTCACCAGTGGATGTGTGCCCGCCGAATCCCAGTGATCGGCCATTCGACCATACCAGTCCGGGGCATCTAGTGCGGCACAGGAAGCATCGCCACCACTCAGCGTTCCGATTATCTCCTTATTTTGATTCCATATCCCGGCACCCGATGAACCACCCTCAGTGGTGCCCTCTTCCCAGTCGCCAATCCGATAATACTGCGCAAATGTATCAGCAACGTCACTATCAAATGCAGTGATTAACAGCGGATCCACATCAACACTGATGCGTTTTTCATCATTTTGGGGATGATGGATTGTAACCACATTGGCGGCACCCTGATCGACGGCGTTCCAGCCACTATAGAAAACGTTAAACATGAATGGTGGGGTTTCTGTGAGTTCCACCAGCGCAAAATCTGAGCGATCATCCACACCTTCGCCTCGAGCAATGAATGTCGCGCCAGACGTCGCCTGATTTAGCCGGCCATCCGGTGTGCCACCGCAGGTGGAAGTCTCATAGTTCCAGTAGAACACCATGCTGGCGGCGGTAGATTCTGACACCAGGCAGTGAGCCGCAGTTAGCAAGAGGGGACGTTGGTCATATCGATCGTTATTAACCAGACTGCCGGTGCAGCCATAGGTACCGTTCGCATCAGAGATGATGTAGCGACTGACCGAGCGACTCACATCGCGCCAGTTATCGCCTGTTGGACAGACGATATCCACGTTACATGATCCGGATTTCAGCCAGCTATCCGCAGAGAAATCTTTCTCTCCCAAACCGACCTGTCGTAACACCAAACTGGTTTGTGCTTGGTCCATAGCGTCGACCTGTAATTCGATAATGACACTCGAGCTGACGAGTTGAGGTGTCCAAAGTTGCTGATTGACGATATTGCTGGCGGTAAAGCTTTCGAGTTTCGAGCCAGTTTCACTATCCAGGATATAGAGTACAGCCGAATCAGGTAATTTGACCTGCTCAAAGCCGAGATTCAGATGCTTCGCCTTATCCGCCTCCAGTTGCAGCCGCATGACAGCCTGAGTATCAATTCGCTGCCATTCGGTGAGTTGTTCCAATGATTGAGAAACAGGGACAGTTCGTGCAATCAGTATCGGTCGGGGTTGATTACCTACGCCTGGCTTGGTGCTGGTTGTTGAGGTCTTTTGGGCAGGCATTTGCAATTGCAACACATCCAGTGCCTTGAGCTGGGCTAGCTGTGACTGCTCCAGTGGGCTAGCGGCTACCAGAACTGGAGCAAGCAAAAGAAGACTAAAACTGAGGATTTTTTTCATAGGATGCACGGATTGTCTGATTAGTCGGTTTGAATATATGAGCGTAGTATTGGCGAACAATTGCGACTCGTGGGTCGTCTTTTGAGTGGTGTCAGTGGTTGGCCTAGTTCTTCTAGCACACTACACGATGGCGTTACATCAGGGGTCGCTAACGGTCGATAGCGGAGGGTATTGATATAGTCGCCAATCGCTAACAACTGGACCCCATGGGTATCTAATTCCTGCAGCGCCTGCTCCAGGAAGGCCAGCGTATTTTCTTTTGGGTGGCCAATGGCGATTGCATGCCCGCGTTTTTTTGCAATCCTGACGAGCCGCTTAAATTGCTGGTTGATGGCGGCGGGTGAATCGATATGATCCAAAAATACGTGCCTTGAGGCGTTGGGAATGGCCCATTTCCTGGCAATATCAGCTGCAATGCTCTTCGCTGATGTTTTAGAATCCAGATAAAACAGATCATGCTTGGATAATTCTGACATGAACCAGGCCATATGTGCAGGCTCTTCGGTTAGTCGGCTGCCCATATGATTATTAACGCCAATGACCCCGGGAATTGCATCGAGATTGTCATTCAAAGTGGCCCTAAGCTGATGACTATGCATTTCGGTAAGAATGGGCCCTGGTCCTAGTAGATGATTATCGCGGTAGGATTCCATGGGTTGGTGCAGCATGATGTCATTGCCGGTTTTCTGAGCCAGTTGTGCAATGGAGCGACTAAATGGTGTATGAGGCAGAATGCTCAACGCCACGCGACTATCCAGATGCAGCGATCGCAGCGCGAGCCGCTCATTGTCGCCGACATCATCGATGACGATACTGATGGTGCCGGCCTGTACCGGGATACTCAGTAAAATGATTAAAGCGACTAGAATCCTCACTGCGACTCACTTGTTTCTGTCGTCAGCTCAACTTGCTGTCTGGCTGTCTTAATTAGAGCCTGCATCAGTGGTGAAAGTTCAGTATCAGCGGTCATTGATGGATCTCCAGTGAGGCCGATATCAGGGCGGATCCCCACCCCCTGAATACTGCCACCCGAGGGCCTGTAATTCAGTGAGGTTGTGATTTGAATGGCGCCAAAGCGGGTGTAAATCAGGCTCTGTATCGAACCCTTGCCATAGGTGTTGTTCCCCAGAACCAGCCCCGCCTTGTGATCCTGAATTGCGGCACTGAAGATTTCTGCAGCGGACGCAGTACCCTCGTTGACCACAACAACCAATGGCGTGTTGGCTAATGGCGTCACTTCATTGGTTGATAAGTAGCGGCTAGCGGCTGAGGTTCTGCCGCGCGTATGCACCACGAGTTGCTGGTTAAGGAACAGATCCGCGACAGCGACAGCAGAATCGACGAAGCCACCCCCATTGTCTCGTAAATCGATGATTAGTCCTTTACTCATGTCGCGCTGATTAAGCAACGCTGTGAGCCTGTCGGCTAATTCCAAATGGAAGAAATTGATATCCAAATAGACGATACCAGAATCCAAAACCTCAACGTCCCACACTTTGGTATTGGAGGATTTCACGGTACTCGATGACTCGAATTGTCTTAACTCCTGCGCGTTGAGGTAGCGACTGTAGGGATCGAGTGAAGAGACCATCCCCCTGATAGCCGTCTCGATTAAAACGGGATCAGACTGCTCAAATACATAATTTCGCTTGATTTGTTCCAGAACTGTGACAAACTCCTCGACGGCTTCTGTTGGTAATTCTTCCTCCGTAGCAAGCGATTTAGCACCCCCTGATAGCAACAGAAAAAGTGCTAGCAGTCGAATGCTGGCTGGTTGATATGTCAGGGCCGTGTATTTCATATGCCGTGATAATAACCCAAGCCAGAGCCAATGGGGAGTCTGTAACTGTTTATCCGGCTATTGTTAGCCACTAAATCTTGAACTAGTTATCGAAATGACATCTGAACAATCACAATTGAAGTACGTCGCCTTAACCTTCGCCGCCTTTATCATCTGGGGCCTGTTTCCGCTGTACTTTAAATGGCTCGACAAGGTCACTGCATACGAGATCATGGCGCACCGCATCGTCTGGTCGCTCGTCTTGCTACTATTGTTCATGCTGGTCTTTAGAAAAAAGATTTTGCTCTTAACCATCATTCGTTCACCAAAAATGCTATTGGCTTTGACCGCCAGCAGTCTTTTGATTGCCATCAATTGGGGGCTTTATGTCTGGGCGGTTATGACCGAGCAGGTATTGGCCACGTCGCTCGGCTATTTCATTAATCCATTGGTTTCAGTCATCCTCGCCGTCATGTTCCTCGGTGAACGAATGAATAGTAAGCAAACATTCGCCCTGCTCTTGGTCGTACTGGCCATTGGCAATATGATTTATTCCGTCGGTGTGCTGCCCTGGTTATCCCTCACGCTGGCGTTCTCTTTCGGCCTGTATGGTCTAATCCGTAAGCAAGTCGATATCGATTCCTTCAATGGTTTGTTATTCGAGGTGTTATTGATTTTCCCCTTTGCGCTAGGCTACCTGATTTATCTGGCAGGTGAAGGGACAGTGGTATTCAGTACCATGGGGCTTAGTATTGATCTACTACTGATACTTAGCGGCGTGCTGACACTATTACCGTTGATATTGTTCGCGGCTGGTGTGAAGGGGATCAATCTCTCGACAGTTGGCTTCATTCAATACGTTGCGCCATCCTTATCATTCATACTGGCGGTTTTCTTTTTCAACGAGCCCTTCTCGCTCGAGAAACTCATCTCCTTTGCATTGATTTGGACGGCGCTACTGTTGATCAGTGTCGATGCCTGGCGACGCAGGAAGGCGTCGCGTGGATGATCCGATTGACATGCTAAGATAGCACGTACCATGAGTAGCGATGGACAATACAATTTCGCCGGCTGGCACTTTAACTCAGAAAAGCAACTGCTCTCAAATGATCGTCAAGAACACACATTAGAAGCAAAGCAGAGCCGGGTTTTGGAAGCCTTACTTCGATCGGCCGGTTCGATGGTCAGCAAGCAGGAATTGCTCGACGCGGTATGGAAAGATCGCGTGGTGACCGAAGAGGTCCTAACGGTAGCCATTTCACACCTAAGAAAGCATCTGGGTGATTCTGCCAAAGCGCCAAGGTTTATCAAGACGGTTCCCCAGGAAGGGTATGTGTTCATTGCAGCCGTTGAGGCGCCTTCTGTCGCTGGTAATAGCATAAAACCCAAGGTTGCCATTTTCTGTGTCGCCATTGCAATCGTGCTTGTAGTATTCCTGATGGATCACTCACGAAAAGGGGATGCCAATCGGACATCTGAGTCACTTCAAGAACTATCACTGGAACAGCAACTCGCCCATTATGAACGCATTGCAGCAACGAATCCCGATGATGCGAGTGCCCATCTTGGGGCCGCCAGGACACTCTACCGGATTTTAAGTCCTGAACCGCGTTTGCTACAAAATGCCTATGAAGAACTGTTAACCCGGTTGCGCATTGTCACGCGCCTGCAGCCTGATAACGCAGGGGCGTATGCTCTATTGGCTGTGGTCCATTTGTATGCGGACTGGAATTTTTCGGCTGCAGAGCAGGCATTCGCAAATTCATTGCGGCTTAATCCAGATGCCAGCGATACCTGGATAGATTATTCCCAGTATCGACTCGCATTAAAGGACTACGAGGCGGCAAAATATGCCATGGCCAGGGCAAGTCAGCTCAATCCGTCTGTCTTCGCGATGATAATGACGGCCTGGGTTAATAACATGGAAGGCAATACGGATCGGGCACTAGTCGAGGTTGAAAAATTACTTAAGAGCCGGCCGGGAACCAGGGCGTATCATTTTTCTGCTCAAGCGACCTATCAATATGCGGGAAATGAGGATGAGTCATTTAAACATCTCGTTGCGCTTTTGCGACTAAACGATGTTGATGACAGAACATTGTCCGCACTAAAGCAAGCGTTTGACGAGCAGAAACTGGCCGGAGTTTATCGCTGGTTGTTAGAACAAAAAGAGCATGGTCCAGAGATTGGTCAATCTCGGGGCAACTATGCCTATAGCCGTTATGCCGCGGCAAGCGATCAGGACCAACTAGCCCTAGAGTTTCTGTCTCAGGCAGTTGCAGAGCGACAAATCGAAGTCTTGTGGATTGCCGTTGATCCCAGATTCTCAGGGTTGCGTCAGACACCGGAATTCAGCCGTCTCGTTTCACACATAGGACTCGACCAATCGATCGAAAGACAGGTCAAGCTGACGCCTTAAGGTTTCTTAACATGACTTAAGATCATCATTCACTGCCATTGGTGTAGATTCCAGAACAATAACCACCATTTGGATAAAACGATGCGATCGATTCAACGACTAGTCTTACTCCTTTCATTTTCTGCTATGTGTGTCTATTCCGCCCCGCCAGACAGAGGGTTCAATCTGCAACAAGTGTGGTCCAGTAACCTGGCCGACGGATTAGCCACGCCCCCGACGTGCAATGAATCGATGTGCTGGTTGAATGCGGCTGATCGCATGGTTGCTGTGGATAATAAAGGCGATATTCAATCCGAAGTGAAGTTATTGGCCGTTAGTCTAGCTCCGGTACTGGTTACCGAAGATTACCTCCTAGTGCATACGGTCGCTGGTGTGGAATGCTTCGATTTATCAGGCCAGCGAATCTGGCATTTCAAGCGCCACGATTCGGGACCCTATCTTGATGCTAAATCCTGGGGATTGGGCGAAGGAAAAATCCCAGATATGTGGGTCATGCTAAGGTCGGCTCCTGTGCTGTATCAAGACCGGGTAATCATAACCGATTCCAATGGCGTTATGGCCCTTGAATTGAGTAGCGGCGCTGTTTTATGGCAACAAGAGACAGACGCTATCACAGCCACCCCTATTTTGTATAAAGAGAGCGTAATCGTGGCGACCTGGGCGGATCAGGTGATTGAATTTGATGCGAAAACCGGTGAGCATTTATGGCAATTTCAAGGGCATCCGATGACGGGACTCGGTGCGGGCTGGCAAGGCTGGAACGGCATACAATCTACTCCAATGCTCGCAGATGAATATCTGTATGTGCCCTCCAGAAGTAGTTATTTATATATCCTTAATCTTGATAAGCGCGCAGAAGCTGGAAGTATCAAGGAAGCGAGTACCTGGCTGGTGAATGAGCCCACCCTGGCTGGGGAATACTTTTATCTAGGGTTATCCGATGGTCGCGCTGTTAAGGGTTTCAATCGCAGGACAGGGAATCAGAAAGTTCATATCAATACCAAAGGGCCTATCTTTGCCAGGATACTCGCCAACGAAGACTATTTGGTGGTTGGGACGATAACGGGCGAAATACTGATTGTCGCTGCCGATACGGGCACTGTGATCACTGAACGATCGATTGCCCAATCAGACAAATCCTATAAAGATTATTTTCAGCCCTATCCTGACGACGCGAACCTTAGCCTCGCTGAACAGGCGACCAGGCGAGTTGCTAGGCTATTTAGAGAAAAACGCGCTGTTAGTGGTCTGGATTGGCTCGGGAATCAATTAGTGGTGACAACGGCATCGGGTGACGTGTTCGGTTTTGAATTGTCGCCTAGCGACGCGCTATAAATCGCATCGGATTGACGGCCCTGCTCTTGTGTCGGATCTCGAAGTACAGGCCAGTCTCAGGATAGCTCCCGGTCTGGCCAACCATGGCGATTCTTTCTCCGGCTTCGACCCAGTCGCCGGGAGATTTGTAGAGTGCTTCATTATGGCCATAGAGGCTCATGTATCCATCCCCATGATCGATGATCGTCATCAGTCCAAAGCCGCGTAAGTAGTCCGAGAAGACGACCCGGCCGTGATGCACAGACTGAATCTCTTTCCCGGCATCCGAGGAAATCAAAATACCACTCCAGCGTGCAGAACTGCCTTCTCGCCGAACACCAAATCGTTCGCTGAGTTTGCCATTCACTGGCCAGTTTAATTTGCCGCGTAATTTGCTAAGCCCCGTCAACGCCTGCTCTGGAATAATTTTGGCTACCTGCTGCTTTAGCGCATCTAGAATGGAAACCAGATCGATTTCATTGGCTTGCCATTCTTGTAGCTTCTTGTCGTTACTAATGACTTGATTGCGTAACTCAGCCACGACTTTCTGACGCCGATTCTTGAGGCTGGTCAGGTTTTTATTTTCTGCCTCTTGTCGTGCCAGTAATTCCTCCAGCCGCGCTTCTTCAGTGGCCTTTTCCTGAATTACCTCAGCGAGCTCTGCAATGGTTGATTTCAGGGTGATAATCTTTTCCGAGCGTGCCTTATTGAGGTAGTCATAGTAGGCAAAGGAACGGGCGACCTTGGCTGGGTCTTCCTGATTTAAGAGCATCTTGATGTATTCCTGATTGCCATTCATATAGGCAGCACGGATCTGGCTTGTCAGCGCCTTCTGCTGGACTGCTTTGTCGGCATTGAGGACATTTTCCCGGCGGTTGAGTTGTTTTAGTGACTGCCGGCTTTCAGAGAGTGAGTCTCGGGTCTTACGCAATCGTTGATTGGATTCATTAATGGCTAGATCGGCTTCCTTGAGTGCCTTTTGTTCTGTTGAGAGTTTCGAACGATTCCTACTCTGGTTGCTTTGCAGCTCCTGAATATCCTGTCGCAGTTTCTTTAGCGCCTGCTCAGTTTCTGCTCTTTGCACATCGCGTTCAGATACTTCTTCTGCGATCAGGCAGGCTGGCTGAATAAGTGCCAGACAAAATAGTAAACTAATAGGAGATAATTTCAAACTCACTCGCCGTCAAATTTCACCAGTACACGCCCCGTCATTGCTGAAGGGATCGATTCCCCCATCAGTGTTAACAAGGTAGGTGCTATATCCGACAGTACGCCGTCATCCACTGTCATGCTCGCCTTTCTCCCGTGGTAGATAAATGGGACTGGCGCCGTGGTATGGGCTGTATGGGCTTGGCCGGTGCTGGTATCCAGCATCATGTCGGCGTTGCCGTGATCCGCCGTAATAATGCATTCGCCACAGACCTTATCAAGGCTCTCAATGACCTGGCCAATGCAGACATCGAGCGCCGTAATTGCCTGCACAGCGGCATCAAAATTGCCCGTGTGTCCGACCATATCCGGATTAGCATAATTACAAATAATCAGGTCGTATTCCTGCGACTCGATTGCTGCACATAATTTTTCGGTCAACTTCGGCGCGTTCATCTCCGGTTGCAGATCATAGGTCGCCACGTCGGGTGAGGGAATCAATTCGCGGTCCTCTCCAGGAAAGGGTTGTTCAATGCCACCATTAAAGAAAAAGGTGACATGAGCATATTTCTCAGTCTCAGCGATTCGCAGCTGGCGTTTGTTACGTTGGGCCATCACTTCACCAAGCACATCGTCGAGTGATAATGGCGGGAAGGCGATTGGCGCCTTGATGTCGTCCGCATAGCTAGTCAAGGTGACAAAATGCGAGGTGTTCGGGCGCACCCTGCGTTCGAAGCCAGCAAAATCATCGTGCACAAATGCCCGGCTCAGCTCACGCGCTCGATCAGCGCGGAAATTCATGAAGATAACGGCGTCATTATCCTGAATCGGCTGAAATCCGCTAATCTTCGTTGGCTTTACGAATTCATCATTCTCGTCACGTTCATAGGCCGCCGTGAGGCCGTCTTTTGCGTCATTGAATTCGTACTCAGCGTTACCCTCAGTCAGCATTTCATACACGGGCGCGACACGTTCCCAGCGGTTGTCACGATCCATGGCGTAGTAGCGTCCCGTCAAGGAGGCGATCTGCCCCACACCGAGTTCATTGCATAGCGATTGGGTCTTTTCTATGGAGGCCATGGCACTGCGGGGTGGTGTATCTCTGCCATCCAGAAATGCATGGAAATATAATTGACTAATCCCCTGCTGCGCCGCCATCCTCAGCATGGCGAAAATTTGTTCCTCATGGCTATGTACTCCCCCCGGAGACAATAGGCCAAATACATGTATAGCGGCGTCATTGGCTTTGGCGTCTGTGATTGCCTGACAAAGGACTTCGTTGCTTTGAAATTCATCCTCTCTGATGGCTTTGTTGATGCGGGTATATTCCTGATAAACGACCCGGCCAGCCCCAAGGTTTAAATGACCTACCTCGGAGTTGCCCATCTGCCCATCGGGAAGTCCGACGTCGCTACCCGATCCAGAAATCAAGCCGACGCAATCGGTTTTCCAGAGTCGATCCATATTGGGTGTGTGGGCATGTAGAATGGCATTGTTCTCCCGGGATTCCCGGTAGCCCCAGCCATCGAGGATAATCAGTGCAACTGGTTTTGGAGTCATATTGTGCGCTCTTGAGTAAAATTGTCATGCATCGATGTTGCCAAAGATTAGTGCACATCGATTGGGTCATAGTTTAACAAACTTTCTCGAGCGATCAGTAGTCTGGAAGCGACGTGTCGGGTCCTAATCAGGTCAAAACATTTGATTCCGGACAACTATTTGTACTTAAGTGGTAGAATGAATCCACTAATCCTGTTCAGAGGTGAGATTAAGGGAATGAAAATGAAACAACTACTAATATTGGCCATGCTTTCAATCGTACTGCAAAGCGCAGTCACAAGTGCGGACAAGATCGCCATCGCCATTCATGGCGGGGCCGGAACCATCTCTCCTGACAAGATGACTCCGGAGCGTGAAAAGGCGATTCGCGCGACACTGACGTCTTCATTAGAGGCGGGTCATGCGATTCTCAAGCAGGGCGGTTCAAGTGTCGATGCGGTAATTGCTGCGGTCGAGATTCTGGAAGATTCACCACTGTTTAACGCCGGAATTGGGGCCGTTTATACCCATGATGAGACCCATGAACTGGATGCCTCATTGATGGTGGGTGATACCAAGGAAGCGGGCGCGGTCTCAGGCGTTGGCCGAGTTAAGAATCCTCTCGCGCTGGCGCGTATGGTGATGGAATACTCGCCTCATGTGATGCTATCGGGTACAGGTGCCGAAGAGTTTGCCCAATTGCATGGCGTCGAAATGGTCGATAATCGAATTTTCAATACCGAGCATCGACTGAATGCATTACGTCGGGCACAAATCAAAACATCTTCGTTGGCTGATCCGGCGAATCTCGATGCCCTGGATACAAACTTCAAGGTCGGAACCGTCGGGGCAGTTGCCCTGGATAAGAATGGCGTCATTGCTGCGGGCACTTCGACCGGCGGAATGACCAATAAGCGATTTGGCAGAGTCGGTGATGCCCCCATCATAGGCGCCGGCACCTATGCCGACAATGAATCCTGTGCCGTATCTGCCACCGGCCATGGAGAATACTTCATTCGCTATAATGTCGCTGCTGATATCTGTGCCCGGGTTAAATATCAGGACAAGTCGATAGAAGCGGCAGGTGATGAGGTTATCAACAAGGTGTTGGTGAAAGCCGGTGGTACGGGGGGCGTGATCATACTCGACAAGGACGGCAACATTAGTATGCCGTTTAATACATCCGGTATGTATCGTGGCAGTATCGATGTCAACGGAAAGGTAGCCGTCGCGATATACAAGGAAAACTAGATGCTCTTACTGAAGCCTAATTGCGAGTGCTGTGATGTGGATCTGGCGCCGGATTCGCCAGAAGCTATGATCTGCACCTATGAGTGTACATTCTGTCGTACATGTGTGGCCGAGGTGTTACAGAATGTCTGCCCTAATTGTGGGGGTGGGTTTGTGCCCAGACCCATTAGGCCAAGCAAAGAACACAGACCTGGTGTCAGTTTAAAACACCAGCCTCCTAGCACTGAGCGAGTGCACACCAAGTACCGTCGTGAGGAGTTGCGGGAGTTCGCCGAAGGAATTAAGGCAATTGCTCCAGGCGATCGGTAGCTAATGCAGGAAACTTGTCTGTTCGATTTGTCCAAGTTCATAGTGAGAATTACATCCCTGTAGCTAGGATCCAGCCCAGCATCCATGCTGGCCGTTTAGCCTGACAAAAGAGCTTCTAGCAATCTTAGATTAGCTTCAACAACGCCGAAAACTGCGTCCTGCGTTTTCGGCATACAGTACATCCATGTACATAAAAAAAGGGAAGCCGTGGCTTCCCTCGAGATAGATGAGTGTTGATTACTCAACCATTTAGAATTTTATTATAGCGGGACGATATTCTCCGCTTGTGGACCCTTCTCTCCTTGGGTAACTGTAAATTCGACCGACTGGCCTTCTTTCAGTGTTTTGAAACCACTTCCTTGAATAGCACTAAAGTGAGCGAAAACGTCAGGGCCGTCCTCACGTTCGATGAAACCAAAACCTTTAGTCTCGTTGAACCATTTGACGGTACCAGTTGTAGTAGACATAAATATACCTTTAAAAAACAATAAAAATTTAAAAAATAAAACAGCCAACAAAAGCTGACCGCGAACTCTGCGAAAATAAAGCTGAGAAGTTATGATTTAAGCTTGGAAAGTAGCAAGGATAAAGACTTGTCAAACGAACACGTACCTAATGTTGCATAATTCTGAATAAACGCAGACATAAGAATATAGGTTTCGAATATGACAAAGCAATGAATATTTCACGTTTCTGTGAATTATTTGTAATTAATTGCATCAAAATCACGATATTTATCATACTCATGCCTAACCGGAGACGCCATGAACACATCCCTGTGGGCTCCCCTCCGGCATCCATGCCTCCGGAGGCTCCTGTTATCCATGATGTATGACAAATATCAGAAAGCTACGTTGTGTATGAAATATTCATCGCCTTGATATTACGATCAGCCGAGCTTACGGATACCGGTGGCTTCCCTGAGTTGTTGCATAAAGGGAGTTGCGTACGCTCTTGCTTTGACCGCTCCTGCTTGCAGGATTTCTTCGATGTGGGCCGGGTTATCCAGTAACTCGTAATACTTCTCCCGAGCCTCGCCCAGCATCTCATTGAGATACTCAAACAGGAACTGTTTCATTTCACCCCAGGCAATGCCATCGGCATAGCGCTGACGTATGTCGGCGACTTCCTCTCTTGTTGCAAGTGCGTTATAAATCGCAAACAAGGTACAGGTTTCCGGGTCCTTCGGCTCCCCTGGCTCCAGTGAATTCGTCACGATTTTCATGATCATCTTGCGGAACTTCTTCTCCGGCAAAAACAACGGAATCGTGTTGTTGTAACTCTTGGACATCTTACGACCATCTAGGCCCGGTAATATGGCACCTTCTTCGCCAAGCACGATTTCAGGAATGGTGAAATGATTGCCATAGTGATGATTGAATCGCTGGGCAATATCGCGAGCCATTTCCAGATGCTGTGTCTGATCCTTACCTACCGGTACCTTTTCGGCGTTGAACATCAGGATGTCTGCGGACATCAGTATCGGGTAAGTAAAGAGACCCATATTGACGCCCTTGTCCAGATCCTTTGCACCGGCTTCGACATTCTCCGCGACTACTGCCTTATACGCATGCGCTCGATTCATCAGGCCCTTCGCCGTCATGCTGGCCAACATCCAGTTCAGTTCGAGTATTTCTGGTATATCGGACTGACGATAGAAAATAGCGTTGTCGGTATCCAGTCCAAGAGCCAGCCAGGTCGCAGCATTCTCGAGGCTCGACTGATGAACCTTCTCCGGTTCATGACACTTCACCAATGCATGGTAATCCGCCATGAAATAAAAGGATTGCACGTTGGTGTCTTTACTCGCCGCAATCGATGGCCTGATTGCACCAATATAATTTCCTAAATGCGGCGTACCCGTCGTGGTAATCCCCGTCAGCACTACAGTTTTATCGCTCATTGACCCTGAATTATTGTCCGAAATTTAACAAGTGGTGCACTCTAGCATTAATCCAGATCGCTTCAAAGTATTTTGCTCTAATCCATTGCTGATGAGAGAATATAGCTCAAGTTGTAGCAATAAATCGAGCAGGCTGCCAGAGGCTTTGTACACTATTGTTTAGCTGGAGACGCCATGAACACATCCCTGTGGGCTCTCTCCGTCGTCCCTGACTCCGAAGGCTCCTGCTATCCAATAGTGTTACAAATCCTCTCATTCGGTGGCGAATGATGTTTGTAACGTGAAATCAGATACAAACTCGACTAGGCAACAATGAAATATATATTAATGTGATACTGAATTTTCATACTGCTCATAAGTCAGAGTATTCGTCACATACTAGAATAGCAGGAGCGTACGGAGACATGGATGTCGTAGTCGAGCCCACAGGGATGTGTTCATGGCGTCTCCAGATATTCTAGTATGTGATGAATGCTCGGGGTACGAGTTAATCAAAAATTAATATAGAAGGCTTCAAATTTAGACTTTAGCGTATTGTTCTCGAGTTCCGAGCCAGCGGCTGATGAGTTGGCTGGCGAGTTCGGGGTTGTGATCGACGACCTGACGGGCCAGGTGGTTAACGGTTGATAGGTGGTGTTGGTCGCGATAGATGTCGGCAATACGAAAGCTGGCGACACCGGTTTGTCGTGTTCCGAGGACTTCACCAGGGCCGCGTAATTCGAGATCTTTCTCGGCAATAACGAAGCCATCGTTGGATTCACGCATGACTGCGATGCGTTGTTCCGCCATTTTCGATAAGGGGGAGTCGTAAAGCAGGACACAGTGACTGGCTTTGGCGCCCCGTCCGACGCGACCACGTAATTGATGGAGCTGAGCCAGACCGAAGCGTTCGGCATTCTCGATGACCATCAGGGAGGCGTTGGGTACATCGACCCCGACTTCGATTACGGTGGTGGCGACCAGGATATCGATTTTGCCATCCTTGAATGCACTCATCAGTTCGGACTTTAGATTCGCCTTCAGTCGTCCGTGAACCAGGCCGATCTGCAGTTGGGGCAGTTCCTTTTGTAATAATTCGTAGGTTTGTTCGGCCGCCTGGAAGGTCAGGTTTTCGGATTCCTCGATCAAAGGACAGACCCAGTATACCTGCTTGTTTTCATTGGCACAGGCATCCTTCAAGCGATTGATAATTCCGGGACGTTTGTCTGAACTCATCGCCAGGGTTTCTATTGGTGTTCGACCGGGAGGTAATTCATCGATGATGGATGTCTCCAGATCGGCATAGACTGACATGGCGAGTGTTCTGGGGATAGGCGTTGCGGTCATGACCGCCTGATGCGGATGTTTGCCGTCGGTGACGCCTTTCTCCTTGAGCGTGAGTCGTTGATCGACACCGAACCGATGTTGCTCATCGACAATGACAAAGGCGAGCTTGTTGAATTCGACCTTTTCCTGAAACAGGGCGTGGGTACCGATGATCATCAAGGCCGGATCAGACTGAATTGAATTGAGGATCTCACGCCGCTCTGCGACCTTGAGCTTGCTGGTAAGGCACACCGTCTTGATACCGAGTGGCTTAAGGTATTTCCTGAATGTTAAAAAGTGTTGTTCGGCCAGTAATTCTGTCGGTGCCATCAGGGCGACCTGCTGCTTATTATTCAGCACCTGAAGCGCCGCCATGACCGCGACCAGAGTCTTGCCCGAGCCGACATCACCTTGAATTAGCCGCATCATGGGGGATGGCTTCGCCATGTCAAAACACATCTCCTCATACACTCTGTATTGGGCAGCCGTCGGACTGAAAGGCAATTGTTGTAATAGATCCTCGACGTATCGTGCCTGGCAATCGATGGCGAAACCATCCAGTTTGCGGGTCTGTTTGCGGAGTTGTAACAGCGAGACCTGATGTGCCAACAGCTCTTCGACGATGAGACGTTGCTGTGCCGGATGATCACCATCATTCAGCTTGTCGATGGCGCTGTCTGCCGGAGGGCGATGCAGAAACTGGAACGTTTCATTTAAGTTGAGCGATGCCACGCCCAGTTGCGCTATCTGTTCCGGGCTGAGTAATTCGGCGATCGGCTTGCGCGCGAGCTGCAACAGCGCCTTCTCAGTCCAGCGTCTTAGTAAACCCTGACCAATGCCTTCTGTGGTCGGATAGACGGGGGTCAAGCTGTCGACTGATTGCTGCTTGGTATCGGCATTGAGTAACTGATATTCCGGGTGAATAATCTCCAGCCCCTGGTTGCCGGCACGGACTTCACCAAAACAGCGGACGCGCTGACCCGTGGCCAGTTGGCGTTGTTGATTCTGATAGAAATTAAAGAAACGTAGGTTGAGGAACGCCTGACCATCGGATAACAGGCAGACCATCATGCGTCGTCGCGCTGGAATAATCCGATTTTGCTCTATCGTCCCCTCAACCACTGCCAGCATGCCCGGGCGTAACTGATTGATGGGCGTAACGCGGGTACGGTCCTCATAACGAAATGGCAGGTGTAGTAGCAGATCCTCGACCGAATAGATGTTCAGTTTGGCGAGTTTTTCAGCCTGTTTGTCACCGATGCCGGATAGCCGGGTGACCGGCATATAAGCAAGTTCTGTTAAGGCATCCTTCAGTGGCAAAAGCGATTCTCGTCGCAGTGACTAACGTGTACGCCCTATTCTAAAGGGCGAGCAGTTCCTTTACCAATGCGGGATGAGAAAAGGGAATGTTTTGCGACAAATCCTGGCGCACGGAGCTTTTTTGTAGTGGCTCAGGGAGCGCTATGTCCAGTCCCAAAACATCATCAACGGATGACTTAAACTTCGCCGGGTGCGCCGTACCCAGGAAAATACCGGTCTCTCCTTCCTGCACCGAGTGTGACAAGGCATGGTAGGCCACCGCCGCATGTGGTTCGCTAACATAACCCATGGCATGTAGGGCCCGCATTGCCTCAGCCGTCTGCTCCTCGGTTACCGCAAAGCCAGTCAGATCATTCATGTCGAACTGGCCGGAATCGATCAAATATTGAATGCGTGGCCAGTTATTTGGCTGGCTGACATCCATCGCATTCGACAGGGTCGCAACCGTCTCCTTAGGCGACCACTCTCCGGTCATGAGATATCGTGGTACGGTATCGTTAGCATTGGTCGCAGCGACGAATCGTTTAATCGGAAGGCCTAATGTTTTGGCGATGATGCCAGCGCATAGGTTGCCGAAGTTACCGCTTGGTACCGAAATGACAAGATTGTCTCGGTCTTGCTCAGCGACCTGACTAAAGGCATCAAAGTAATAACAAACCTGAGCCAGTAGTCGGGAAATATTAATCGAGTTGGCAGAATTCAAGCCAATCTCCTGGACCAACTCCGGTTGATCAAAACTCTGCTTCACCAACGCCTGACAATCATCGAATGCGCCGTCCACGGCAAAGGTGTGTATATTTTCTCCGAGCGTGGTAAACATGCTTTGTTGCAGTTTGCTGATTTTACCCTCCGGAAACAGGATCACCGCCTTAATATTCGGACGCTGATAGAAGGCGTGGGCCACCGCAGCGCCCGTATCACCGGACGTTGCCGTCAGGATAGTGATCTCACTGTCCTGAGCAAAATGCGACAGGCAGTTCGCCATGAAATTTGCGCCGAAGTCCTTGAAAGCCAGTGTTGGACCATGGAATAGTTCCAGGCAATATTGTCCACGGCTAACCGGTACCAGCTTGGCAGGAAATGCATAGGTCTTCTCGATGATGGTATTCAATGCCGCATCGTCGATATCCTCTGTGACGAAGGGCCGCAGGATATGAAAGTTACGCTGCCAGACGTCCATCTCCAGGAGTTCATCGACATTATCCAGAACGGGAAATTGTTGCGGGAAAAACAATCCCTGATTTCTGCCGAGCCCCGTCTTAACGGCGGTCTCGAAACTAACAACCTGGGTGGAATCTTTTAAGTTATATAATTGCATCTTCGCCTCTATACTAGTCTTCGAAAACCTGCCGACTACCCTTGTGATCCACTTTACAGATGACCGTGAACCCGGATGGCTTGGTGACATAGTCTGCTTCTATGATGGCAATGGCCGCGCGAGCCTCTTCCAGTGTTCGATGGACACTGAAAATAGTCGGACCTGAGCCGGAAATGCCCACCGCGAGACTGCCCTGTTGCAGTAATTTATCGCGACAGGTTGTATAACCCGGTAGCATTGCCGCCCGATAGGGTTCAGCAATGACGTCCTTCACGAATGAAAATGCGAGTTGATACTGTCCCATGTGACAGGCCGAAATAAAACTCGCCAGCAGCTGCGCGAAAGTGATCGACGTATTGCGATCAATCTGGTCGGGCAGCACCTCGCGTGCCTTCTTGGTGCTGACAATAATATCAGGATAAGCCATGACCCAGTAATGGTCGTCAGAAATCGGAACCGCCAGCGTCGGATGAGTCGCGTTCGGCGTCATCAGTTGCATGCCGCCGAGAAAACAGGGGGCAATATTATCATAATGAATGCTGCCACTTATCTTGCCTTCCTGTACGGCCATCATTTGCAACAGGTCGGTTTCGTTGAAGGGCCTGTCATAGTACTGGTTCAGGCCGTCAAATGTTGCCACTACGGAGCAGGCGCTAGAACCCAGGCCGCTACTCACAGGGATATTTTTTTCCAGGATTAATTTGACCGTGTCTTGATCGCGGCCGATGCCAACTAGCGCTTCATTAAAGGCAGTAAGACAATCCCAGACGATGTTCTTGTCTGGTTCAGGCGGCAGGCGATCGGCATAGGTCCCTATGACCTCTAACTCATTGCTGTCGTGTTGTATCACACGGATTGTGTCACCCACTAGATGACCATCAATGGGCGAAAGACATAACCCTAGCGAGTCGAATCCGACGCTAACATTACCAATGGAAATGGGTGCGAACACTTTGACCTGCTTCATACGGCCACCGATGACTCGACGCGCATGGTCTTTAACATATCACCGAACAATCCTGCTGCTGTCACTTCGGCTCCGGCGCCATAACCTCTGATAACGATGGGTACCGGATCATAGAAGCGGGTGTGGATTGCCATCGCGTTTTCACCACCCATAACACCATATAGCGGATTGGATTTAGCGACCGCCTGAATTCCGACCTTAATCGACTTGCCCTCAATTCTGGCGATGTAGCGAAGTACCTTACCCTCTGCTTCAGCGGCGTTAACCTGTTGCGAAAAGTCGTCGTCGTAATTTGCGAGTTGACGCATGAAATCATCCGCATCCGATATCTGCGCAAGTTCCTGTGGCACCGCTGGTACGACATCAAGATCGTCCATTTCGAGTTCCAGGCCCGCCTCCCGAGCGATGACTAATGCTTTTCTTGCGACATCCAGCCCGCTCAGATCTTCGGCTGGGTTCGGCTCTGTATACCCCATGTCCCGTGCCTTAGCCGTTGCTTCAGACAGCGTGAGTCCATTATGTACCTCGCCGAAGATGTATGAGAGTGATCCAGACAGGATCCCTTCAAAGGTCAGTAAGTCATCACCGGCTTTTAGTAGTCCCTGCAGATTATCAATCACTGGCAAGCCGGCACCGACATTCGTTTCATAGAGGAATTTCTTCAAGCCGTTCACCGAGGCTGTACGCAACTGCCTGTAATAGGCCATATCTTCGGTATTGGCTTTCTTATTGGCGGTGACAACATGGAAACCATGTTCTAGATAGCGGACATAGTCACGGGCGATCTTAATACTCGACGTACAATCAATAATGACCGGATTAATCAGGTGGGCCTCCTGGACGAAGGTGTAGAGTCTTTCCAGGCTCAAACCTTCTGTCTGATCTGACAGCATGGATTCCCAGTCATCTGTTGGCTGAATGCCACCGGATTGCAATAACAACTGGCGTGAGTTGGCTATACCTACCAGCCTGAGGGCAATATTCTGTTTCGCCAGATAGTCGGTCTGTGACAGGATCTGTTCGATGAGCACCTTGCCGACCGTGCCACAGCCGATCACCACGACATCGATATTCGCCAGATGTTTAAACAGGCTGGCGTGACATATGCGAGTCGCATCGTCCAGACGCTTGGCGCGTACCACGGCAGAAATAGTTCGTTCTGAGGAATCCTGGGCGATTGCGATAATATTCACTCTGGCGTTGGCCAGGGCATTAAAGAAACGGGCCGCAATGCCTCGTTGATGCTGCATTTTGTCACCGACTACCGTAATGACAGCCAAATCAGTCTGTACCTGAATCGGATCTAGCAGGCCGGATTTGATTTCCAGATCGAAGGCGATATTCAGGGCGGCAACCGCCTTATCAGCATCGATACGCGGGACGCAAAAACTGATGCTGTATTCCGCCGACGACTGGCTGATCATGATGATCGAGATATCAGCCTGACTAATGCTATGAAACACCCGGCTGGCCATCCCGACGATGCCTTTCATTTCCGGCCCCGAGACTCGAATCATGGCGACATCCGGCAGGTTAGTGACAGCACGAATGAGGTCATCCGAATCGGATACATCAGAGATATAGGTACCCGGATTATCTGGCGCATGGGTATTTTTGATGCGACAGGGGATATTGAAACGATGCAATGGGGAAATGGTCTTCGGATGCAAAATCTTGGCACCGAAGTAGGATAGTTCCATGGCTTCATTGTAACTCATGGTAGAGAGTAGTTTGGCATCCGGAATCAGTCGTGGGTCAGAATTATAGACACCATCGACATCGGTCCACACCTCACACACTTCGGCATTGGCACAGGCCGCCAGAATGGCCGCCGAATAGTCTGAACCGTTGCGTCCCAGGGTCGTTGGGTTGCCGTCCATATCATGGGCAATGAAGCCTGGCATCAGGCATAGGCCCGTTAGATTTGCATACTTCTCAGCAAACGCAGCACGACTCATGTCTATCTCGGCGATCGGCTCACTGGTATCTGTTTTAACATGGATAAACTCCGTTGGTTCCAACAGGGTAACGGCCTTTGCCTGGCTGTTGAATATGGCCTCTAACAACAGGACGCTAAAACGCTCGCCTGATGCGACGATCTGGGCATTGGTCTGGTCTGGGCAGTGACCGAGTAGGCTGGCTCCTTCGGTCAGGCGGCCGATATCAGCGAACAGTGCATCACATTTCGCTTGGCAGGCCGCGGCATCAATATCAGGGTAAACTGTCAGAGTATCATCCAGAATATCCTGCAGTTGCTGCTTGATATCTTCAAGCACACTCCTGCTCGAGTTGTTTTCAATCGCAGCAATCAGCGTCACAAGCTTGTTCGTGATGCCCTGTGGTGCTGAGACCACGACTGCGACGGGTTGCTCTTCATTGGTAGTATTTATGATATCAACGACCTGAGTGAATCGACTTGCATCAGCCAGAGATGAACCACCAAATTTTAATACGTACATATTTTGCCCTGTATAAAACGAAAAAACCCGTGAGTCTTGCGAGTCACGGGTCGAAATTATTGTCTAGACTAAATCAACCGGTGACTCTCAAATATGAGGTCATCGTAATGGTAATAATTGCGGTAGAGTCAACACACGGAGTTATCAGGTTGTTGTAGTGCATTGTAACTATACCAGTTGAGTTAGTCGTGGGCTGAATATAGCTTTAGTCGCCGGCAATTACAAGCACGTAGAGCAATTCGTATAAAAAAAGGCCACAGAAGACTGTGGCCTAAACAGCTGGTTAAGGGCTACCAGCTAAAGATGAGGGCGCCCAGGGCAAGGCCCCCTACGAAGTTGGCAAAATCATCAGGACAATAGTAGGGGTCCATGTAGGAGTTGTAATAGACTCCCCAGCCATTGCCATAGTAATTCCAGCGATAGTTAAAGTAGGCATGATAGTAGTAGTCGTCATACCAGTGATTTGGGTTATAGAGGTATCTATAACGGTAGTCATAGTGATAATGATTATGGCCTTTATGCCAGTTACCATATCGGTGATGACCACGGTAATGTCGATTCTTATAACGACGCAACTGATTCGGAATATGCTCGACATGACGACGATGCTTTTGCTTGTTTAACAACCACCTGTGTTGCTGATAGCGGAAATTATCGCGTTTTGAATCATGCCTGTGGGCATGCTTACGCTGCTTATGAGCATTCCGAATCGGCATTCTTTCGGGCAGATGATGTCGACGTTCACCACGGTACTTACCAGTGTGGTTATGTGCCTGGCGGTTATCACGTATATTCGCCCGGTTGTCACGGATGTTGCTTCGCTCTTTACGGATCTGTCGTTCACTTTGACGAATATCCTGACGACTGTCACGAATCGCACCTTTGCTGTCGCGAATCTCACGGCGATTTTCTCGTACGCTATCGTTACCCTGCCTCAGGTCACGACGATTCTCGCGAATATTGGCTCGGTTATCGCGGATGATGCGCTGGTTCTGTTTGATATCACGCCTATCCTGGCGGATGTTTTTGCTACTCTGTCGTATGTCTCGCCTATCTTGACGGATATTTCGCTGATTCTGCTGGCGTGGACGTTGTTGCTTGTGCGCTGGCCGGTGGTTGTGTCGTGGCCGATCGGCCGCTCGGCTCTGAGAACTCGAACGGGCACTCTTTTCGCGATCGTACGCGTTGATTTGATGTGTTGTCATGAGGCCTATCAAAGCAAGGCCAGTGATTATCAGGATTCTCATAGTGATGCTCCTTTGCTACTCTGGCCTTCATTTTAGGGGATGTAAACTGAACTGTTCCTGAACGAAACCTAACGGCGTCACGCTATTCGGAAATATGCCTTTCTGCGCCTTCTACTGCATCATTCTCTGGATCCATATGGATGATGATGTCTGCTTGAGGGAAGGTTTCCACCAGGCGAAGTTTTGCCCTGCGAGAAATATCATGTGCCGCTCTCAGGCTCAGTTGCGCATCCATTTCAATGTGCAGTTGAATATATTGGGAATGTGCTGCGGCCCGTGTTTTCATCTCGTGAATGGCATGTATCTCAGGATCTGACAAAACGATTTCACGGATTTGCTGAACGACGGCCTCATCCAGCTCCCGATCGAGGAGGACATCAATTGACTGCTGCAGGATTTGCCATGCGCTATAGAGAATATAGAGTCCTATCAGACAGGCAATAACCGGATCCACCCAGTTTAAACCAAGATACGCCAGGCCTAAACCGAGGATGACAAGACCATTGGATAGTAGGTCGGAGAGATAATGTACTGAATCTGCCTTGATCGCCAGACTCGCTGTTTTCCGATAGGCATACTGTTGCAAAGACACCAATGCCAGAGTAGCAGCAAGTGAGAAAAGCATGATGTAAAGGCCAGTCGTAAGTTCCAGAATTGCGCGGTCCTGTTGAAGGTTTTGAACGGCCTGATACAACAGCAGGCTGGCAGATAGCGCAATAATCACACTTTGACCTAAACCGGCTAGCGCTTCGGCCTTGCCATGACCGAAGCGGTGTTCGTTATCGGGAGGCTTGAGCGCTACACGAATGGCGATGAAGTTGACTACCGATGTGAATACATCCAACACTGAATCCAGCAATGAGGCAAGAATTGCCGCGGAACCGGTGGACTGATAACCATAGTATTTAACTGATACCAATATCAGTGCGGTAACAATCGCGGCGAGGGCGGCCAGATTGAGCAAGGCGGGATGTCTGGCCTGGGTCATCATGGCGTTGGGGGTGTTATTTCTCGATCCCGACCAGTTCGATATCAAATACCAATTGTCCGGACGGTGCCCCGCTCGGTGGGTTGGCTCCATAGGCCAGATGCTCCGGTATCCAGAAGCGTCTTGTTTCACCCACTGTCATCAGTTGGACTCCGATCGACCAGCCCCGTATGACCCGGTTAAGTGGGGCAATCAGTGGCTCATCTCTGACCACTGAACTATCAATCAAATTACCCTCTGAATCCCAGCCGGAATAATGTACCTTAACAATGGAGGTGGCATTCGGTTTTATAGAGCCACTACCAGGTTTGATGACGATGGATTGGAGTCCGGATTCATGTTTTTCAGCCTCTTGTGGCGGGTCGGTTAGATTGCTGGGGACATCTGGCGCCGGCTTCGGTTGTTTAATTGCGATTAATTCGATATCGAAGATTAGATCCCCTTGTGGCGCACCGAGTTTGGGCTTATCACCATAGGCTAGATGTTGTGGGATCCAGAAGCGTCGCCGCTCGCCAACCGTCATCAGTTGCAACCCTTCGGTCCAGCCGGGTATGACCCGATCCAGCGGGAAGGTTACCGGCTGTCCCCGGGCAACCGAGTCATCGAATTTGTGGCCATTTGCCAGCCAGCCAGTGTAATGAACCGTAACCATGTCTGTGGCGGTGGGTTTCGTTTCACTGGTGCCCTTCCTGAGTATCTGGTGTGCCAGTCCAGAGGCCGTTACCTTAGCATCTGCTGTGGCCTTCGAAGGCGGTATATCGGTAGCCGCAAAGTTGGGCTGGCAGAGTATGAGGATTAGTATGGCGCTAACAATCTTCATCATAGATTCTCCCTTTAATCCGCTGTATGCTCTGGCGGATCGAGTAAATGGGCCTCAAGTTGGCGACGGATGGTATCGGGTATCCGTTGCGAGCAGTTGTCATGATAGCTGAAATTAACCATGACTGCGCTGCTGGAAGCGACACACTGGTCGTGTTGCCAGGCACACTGCCTAAGCGTAATAGAACTATTGCCGATCTTTTCTACCTCGGTAGTGATTCTGACCTCATGGCCGAAATAAATTTGGCCGGTGAAATCAATCGACAAATGGGCCAGGATCAACGGCCAGTTGTCCAGGTCAATTTCTGGCGTAAAAATTCGGAACACCGGCTCCCGGGCATTTTCAAACCAGACAGGTAGTCGGGTATTGTTGATGTGTCCCAGAGCGTCGGTCTCTGAAAAGCCCGGATTAATTGTCATTTCGAACATGATTGTCACTCCTGTTGACTCGAACGAAGCGCACTCGTAGCAGATGAAGTATATGATAACCCACAATACCCGCAATGTCGGCTAACCAGTCAGCAATTGAGAAGCTACGCCAGGGTAACAGATATTGTACTACCTCTATGAGTAAGCCAAACAGCGCCAGTCCGACGAGCACCCCGTAGCCATAGTACTGCCTGAAGCCACGACAGATTAGGAGCGTCATGATAAAAAAGGTGACAGCATGCGCTACCTTGTCATTGATTGAAAAACCAAGGCTCATGCTGCTCGGCCGATAGAACATCAGATAGAGGGTCGCAATAAAAAATAGTGCGAAGCCGATACGATACAGTTTTGCACTCACAATGGAGCGCCAGATGAATTTCATTCGTTATATAACTTACCGAGTACTAGCCACTTTTCAGTATTTTAACTGAGCCAGTCTCCTGTTTCATATGGAATTGATTACGCCCGTTGTCTTTTGCTTCATAGAGGCGCCGATCGGCCAACTCAATGACTTCGCGCCAGCCAATTAGGCGTGGGTTGGAACTGGCCAGCCCGGCACTGAGGGTTAAGTAACCAATTGGGCTGCGTTCATGGGGAATTGCAG
This sequence comes from Enterobacterales bacterium, assembly GCA_965250035.1. GTDB lineage: Bacteria > Pseudomonadota > Gammaproteobacteria > Enterobacterales > CAXRAF01. The sequence goes on from OZ252282.1 coordinate 2,907,886, forward strand.
CGACAGCCATCTGATCGATCAGCCGCTTTAGAGGGATCACGGCTTCTGTCACGACCGTTTCAGGCATCAAGATTAGAAACTCCTCACCGCCATAGCGATATAAGAAGTCGGTTTCGCGAATAGAGTTCTTCATAATTTTGGCCACATCACGCAGGGCGTCATCGCCCATCTGGTGACCATAGTGATCGTTGTACTTCTTGAAGAAGTCGATATCAATCAGGGCGATCGAATACTGATGATTGTGTCGAATACTTGCTGCATGTGTCTTGGTAATGTCTGCCTGGAGCGCTCTCCGGTTGCCTAACTCCGTCAGTGGATCGATCAGTGACATGGACGCCAGTTTTCTATTCGCCGCCTCTAATTCCTGAGTGCGTTCCTGAATTTTACGCTCCATTTGTGCCTTACTGTCGACCAGCATCGTGGCGTAGGAATTCACCAAATCTGAATGAGTGACCAGCCCGCACAATTCGTAACGCTCATTGATGATGACGAGATGCTTCGCCTTATGTTGGTTGATGAGGGTGATGGCGTCCTGAATCGTCATGCTATCGCGAGCCATGATGGCTTCCTGGGCAACATGGGTACAGGGCGACTCAAGCAAGCTGTCGTAATCAGCGACAGAGGCGATCGTTTGCAGCATACTCTGTTGCGTAATGATCGCTTCAGGATGCTGTTCGGCGTCACCGACCAACAGACAAGACAGGCCAGAGGCAGCCATTTGTTGCATGACGTCGTTGACCGTCGCGGAATTGGTAACCATTTTGACGGAAGTGGTCATAATGGTTGATAACGAAATAGATTTCATAATTCTCTCGAATGTCCTAACAGACTGATCCCTGTTGTTGATAATGGGTTCCCATCCCATATCGTGTACAAGTTAAAGAATTACGACACTTTATGCTTGTGAAGATGCTAAATCATAACAACCCACATGAGATATGACAACTAAATAACTAATTAAATTAGGGTTTTATAGAGAAAGAAATGATTCGAGATGGCGCAATATTATAATTGTTGATAGAAATAATGGACCATGACTCCCATCATGGTCCATTCGCGAACGTTATTCCGGCTTCCAGGCCAAATCCAATTCACGGGCAGCCTTTACGTCATCGAGACGCATCACCGGGGTGGTGTAAGGAGCCCCTTTGACATAATCCGGGTTGTTTTCAGCCTCGGAGCGGATCTGTTTCATTGCCGCAATGAAGCCATCCATTTCATCCTTGCTCTCGGTTTCTGTCGGCTCAATCAGCAGACACTCCGGGATCAGTAAAGGAAAGTAGGTCGTTGGTGCATGGTAACCCAGATCCAATAATCGCTTGGCAAAGTCCATGGCGGTGACGCCGAGTTCCTTAGCCTCTTTCTTCAGGCTGATGATGAATTCATGAGTCGCACGACGTTGTGGGAACGCCAGTTCAAAACCGGCCTCATGGAATAACTTGGCCATATAATTGGCATTCAGGGTGGCGTTCTCGCCGACACTGAGCAGGCCTTCACGTCCGAGCAGGCGAGCATAAATATAGGCGCGTACCAGGATCCCCGCGTTGCCACCGAAGGCTGAGAGTCGGCCGATTGTATCCGGTAGATCCCGTTCCCCACGAAACCTAAAGACGGTTGCGCCATCCTGTTCAGTTTTAACCACATGGGGTGCTGGCATGTAATCGACCAGGCGAGGACCAACCCCGATGGGGCCAGCACCTGGGCCACCACCACCGTGCGGTGTGGCGAATGTTTTATGTAGATTCATGTGCATCACATCGAATCCCATTTCCCCCGGCTTTACTTTACCGAGGATGGCATTGAGGTTTGCGCCATCGTAGTAGAGTAGGCCACCAGCGGCGTGAATGATTGTTTCGACCTGTTTGATCTGACGCTCAAAGACACCCAATGTGGATGGGTTGGTCATCATAATCCCTGCCGTATGTGGGCCAACCATCTCTTCCAATAATTTAAAATCGACATCGCCCTGATCGTTGGTCGGAACCTCACGGACCTTGTAGCCACACATGGAGGCTGTGGCAGGGTTGGTGCCGTGGGCTGAGTTTGTAATCAGGATTTCAGAACGGTCGGTATCATTTCTGGCATCGTGATAGGCTTTGATCATCCGTACGCCAGCGAATTCTCCCTGCGCACCTGCCATTGGGGCAAGCGATACTTCCTGCATACCGGTTACATCCTTGAGGATTTCCTGCAGTTCATGCATACAGCTCAGATAGCCTTGAGATGCCGATTCTGGTGCCAGCGGATGACGACCTAGCAATCCCGGCAACATGGCATATTTCTGTGCACCACGGGGGTTGTACTTCATCGTACAGGAGCCGAGCGGATAAAAATGTGTATCAATGGCAAAGTTCTTCTGTGACAACTTGGTATAGTGCCGCACAGCTTGCAATTCTGATACTTCCGGAAGGGCGGCCGCTTTGCTACGGCGGAATTGCTCCGGAATGAGCGCCGGATTGGGTTCTACCTGAGGGGCCTGGGCGGTAGCGCGTCGGCCAGTTTCTGATTGTTCGAAAATTAACATTAGGCAGCCTCCCCCGTCAGTTCAGCCAGTACCTCAAGGAGGGTCGACTTGTAATGTTGCAGTTCTTCCTCTGTGCGCATTTCAGTGGCGCAGATGAGTATTGCGTTATCCAGTTCCGGATAATGCTCACCAAGGTAGAAGCCGGGCAGGATGCCGCGATCTGTCATCGCCTGCATGACCTGTTGGGCATCTGCGGTTTCGAAACGAATCACCGCCTCATGGAAACGGGGGCCATTGAATCCCTCGCTGATGCCATCGATTTCGCACAAGGACTGTAACAGGTTTTGCGTGTTGGTCATGCACACAGTGGCGACGCGTGCCAGACCCTCGAAACCGAGAATTGCCATATGAACCGTGGAGGCGGTTACGGCGAGGCCCTGATTGGTACAAATATTCGATGTCGCCTTGGCACGACGGATATGCTGTTCTCGCGCTTGCAACGTCAATGTATAGCCGACATTGCCATTGAGGTCGATCGTCTTACCAATGATACGTCCAGGCATTTGTCTGACCAGTGCCTGTGTACAGGCCATATAGCCATAGTGGGGGCCTCCGGAAGCCATCGGAATTCCTAATGGCTGACCTTCGCCGACCACGATATCAGCCCCTTGATCGCCCCATTCTGATACCGGCTTCATGAGTGCCAGTGATAATGGATTCACGACGCCGATCATCAAGCCGTTGTGGGTGTGCGCCCAGTTAGTCAGTTGGTCCACTGATTCCAGATTACCGAAGAAATTTGGATGTTGGATCACCACGGCGGCGAAGGGTTCATTCTCCTGCGCCTGGAACGCAGCCAAATCCATCACGCCGTTGTCATGGTCATAATCGACCTCAACGATTTCGATATTCTGTGATTCGACGATACTATGTACGACCTGCCGATAGCGTGGGTGCAGCGTGCCGGCGACCAGTACGCGACGTGACTTGGCTTTGCGGTTTGCCCGTACCGCCATTAGTATCGCCTCGGCGACGCCACTGGCACCATCATAAAGTGAGGCGTTGGCAGCATCCAGACCGGTCAGGTTGACGATGTTTGATTGGAATTCATAGATCAGCTGCAAGGTTCCCTGGCTAGCCTCAGCCTGGTAGGGCGTGTAGGCGGTCAGGAATTCACCCCGCATCGCGATATCCCATACCGCAGCCGGTATATGGTGTTCGTAACATCCCGCGCCGAGGAAGCACAGATAATCTTCATCCATGCGCGCCTTCTGAGTCATTAGTTTGCCCAACGCCATTTCGGTCAGTGCGGTGGGAACCTTATCCAGACCTTTGGCCTGAATTTCCTGTGGAATTTCATCAAACAGATCGTCAATAGCGCTGATACCTATGGTATCCAGCATCTGTTCAACATCTTTTGAACTATGCGGAATGTAGGGCATATTTAAACTACTTAATGGTTAATAAAATTGGGGTTGGTTGCTAGTCGTCTGCGATGAGATCGGCGTATTCATCAGCTGTTAACAATTCCTCCAGATCTGATTCATTCGCTAATTCAATCTTGTATAACCAACCGGCTTCATACGGGTCAGAGTTTATACTCTCTGGTTCATCAACCAGATCTTCATTGACCTCAATTATTTCACCCGAGACAGGGGCATATACATCGGAGGCTGCTTTGACTGATTCGACGACCCCTGTTTCATCTTCTACAGCGACATTCGTACCTACCTCTGGGAGCTCGACATATACCATGTCCCCTAGTAATTCCTGGGCGTGGTCAGTAATTCCAATAATTGCATGACCCTCGTCGTCAACACGCACCCATTCGTGCTCTTTACTGTATTTCAGTTCACTTGGTATATCACTCATTTGTTACCCCTTGAATCGATAGTTATCGCTAAAAAACTTGTTTGCCATTTCTGACAAATGATGGCTTGATGACACGCACAGGCACCTGCTTATTACGCATTTCTACCAGTGCAGTATCGGTCGTAGCGGCGGGCACACGTGCCATCGCTATGCCCAACTTCAGTGTTGGCGAAAAGCTACCACTTGTGATTTCTCCTTCACCGATATCCGGTACGATCACTTTTTGATGGCTTCGCAACACACCTTTTTGCTCCAGAACCAGACCAACCAGTTTGTGACTGACGCCCCGCTCTTTGAGTGACAGGACGGCCGCCTTACCTACGAAATCTCTCGCCTCGTCTTTCAAGTCAACGGTCCAGCCAATATTCGCCTCCAATGGACTGATAGTCTCATCCATATCGGAACCATACAAATTCATGCCAGCTTCCAGCCGCAACGTATCCCGACAGCCAAGTCCACAGGGGGCTACCCCGGCGGCTATTAGGCTGTTCCAAAAAGCTTCTGCCTCGGCGTCAGGCACTGTGATCTCAAAGCCATCCTCGCCGGTATATCCGGTTCTGGCAACGAACCAATCGCCCACGGAAACTGACGTGAAGGGAGTGAGATGCTGTGCCGCGGCTGCACAATCAGCCGACATGGCTTGCATTGCCAATGTGCGGCTCTCGGGTCCCTGGACGGCTAATGTAGTATAGCCCGTGCGATGGTCCAGAGTGACGTCGAAGCCATCGGCCTGTTGGTTCATCCAGTTGATATCTTTTTCGAATGTGGAGGCATTCACCACCAGACGGTAATCATTTGGACTACGGTAGTAGGCAATCAAATCGTCAACGACTCCACCCTGTTCATTCAACATGGCACTGTACAGCGCCTTGCCTTCGACAGTTAGTTTATCGACGTCATTCGCCAGCAAATAGCGCAGATAATTTCGTGCATCAGGACCGGTAATATCAACCGTGGTCATGTGTGATACATCGAACATACCTGCGTGTTGTCTCACCTTGTGATGCTCTTCGATCTGTGAGCCATAATGCAGGGGCATGTCCCAGCCTCCAAAATCGACGATTTTCGCGCCGCTTGCTTCATGGACAGGGTATAGGGCGGTTTGTTTTGCCATAGTTTAATCGGTAGCCAGTCTGGTTATATTTCGTGCGCAATTATAGCGCGCATTTGCGATCGGGCAAACAAAAGTATAGTAATTAAATCTCTGGGATGGGTGCTTTCGCTATTTCGGGTAGATCCCCTTCTAATCCCATCGCCAACCGTATCATTCGATTCTTGATCAGCGGGACATTATCCAGTGCATTCATACCCAAACTACGCAGTGCCATCAGTGGTGTCGGGAGTTTGCCAACCCCGGTTTTAATGGCGTACATGGCATCGAGAACCAGTTGATTCTCACTGCGTCGCCAGCGTTCATAGGGTCGCAATGACTGGGCACGATGATAGGGCAGTCCTTTTTGAATCGTTTGTTCGATAATTTGTGCCAGACAGGCCGCATCGAGAAAGCCCAGATTGACTCCCTGTCCAGCCAGCGGATGAATGGTATGGGCGGCATCACCAACCAACGCCAGGCCGTCGGCCACATAGTTGGCTACATGACGACTATGCAAGGGAAAGCTCAAACGGTCACTCGCCATGGCGAGTTCTCCGAGCGCGTCGCCAAATGTCGTGGTGAGCTGCTGGTTAAATTCACGTTCGCCAAGCTCAGTCAGCTGTCTGGCATGCGCGGGGCTGGTAGACCAGACGATGGAGCATTGCTGAACATCTCGCAGAGGCAGCAGGGCGAGTGGCCCGGTTTCGAGAAAACTCTGCCTGGCACAGTGATTGTGCTCAACTGCGCAGTTAACTGTGGCTACCAAGGCATGGTGTTCGTAGGGATAATGATCGGTATGGATCGTGCTCTGTTGGCGGAGCCAGGAATTGGCGCCATCGGCGGCGATCGCCAGACAGGCGGTTACTTCATGGCCTTCATGGCTGGTGAGTACCACACCCTCATCATGCCAGTGTGCTTTTTGCAGTACGACGGGTGCCAATAACTGTACCCTATCATCCTGCTCAATGGCCTGCCAGAGGGCCAGGCGGATAACGTCATTCGGGATGATATGACCGATGTCGGCTTCCCCGAGAGTGGCCGCATGGAAGTGTAATTCACCACCACCTATATCGTCCCAAACGTGCATGGAATCATAGGCGCAAGCCTGTTCGATCACATCAGTTGTCCAGACGCCAAGTCGCTGAAGAATGTGCTGGCTAGCCCGGCTTATCGCGCTGACCCTTAGATTATCTGAATTAGCAAGTGTGGGCGGTTGATTGCGGTCTAACACGGCAATTCGTAGCCCCGTCGCTGATAGCAACTTTGCCAATGTCAGGCCCACCATACCGGCTCCGACGATCACAATATCGTAGTCCGACTTCATTGCTTTACTCCCAGATCGATAGGGATTCCGCGTGTCAAACGGGCGGCAGGATGATTCTGCCCCATGGCAAACCGGCCAAATTCATGGCGGGCGGTACTGGAGGTTGCCAGCAGATGTAATATCAGGTTGCGAGGCACGCTCACGACGCGTGATGGGTTGGCAAACAGTCGCGCCAGACCATCGGTCATGGTTACGATGAGTTCGTTATCCTGCTGACGCGATTTGCGATAGCTCGACTGGGTATCGGCGATGGTACTCGCATCAGTCAGAGATTGGCCTGACTGGGCGCTGTTGTATAACACATCGACCAGATCGGCGACGTCTCGCAGGCCAAGGTTGAACCCCTGGCCGGCTATCGGGTGCAAGCTCTGGGCCGCATTGCCGACGAAGATGACCCGCTCGCATTCTCCCGAGGTCCGGCACAGACGCAAGGGGTAGCGATGCCGCTCGCCGACCTTTAGCAGACGACCCAGTCGATAACCAAATGCCTGTTGCAGATGGTCGAGGAAATCCTCGTCGCTGGAATTGACCATTAACTCTGCCCTATCAGGCGGCAACATCCACACCAGGGAGATGCGATTATCGGACAGGGGTAACATGGCGACAGGGCCGTCATCGGTAAACCGTTCGAAGGCCTGATGGTTATGCGCTAATTGCGTCTGGATTGTGCTAATGATGGCATCCTGACGATAGGTCTTCTCGAGACGCTGGACGCCGGTCATATCACGAATCGTCGAGTTACTACCATCGGCAGCGATAACTAACGCAGCGGATATCGTATGCTGCTGACCATCCTCATCGATGGTCAACTGCCAGTGATCCGCTGCTCGGCTCATGGCGCTAACTTTCGCTGGGCAGCGAACCGTGACGTCAGACTGTTGCAGTGCATCTTGCAGTACTTTACCCGTCTCCGTCAGTTCTACCACATAACCCATAGCAGGGATGTTTACCTCACTGGCGCTCAGTCGGCAGATCCCACTGCGTCCCTTATCGGATATATGTATGTCCTTGATGGGCGTGACCTGCTGTTTGAGTGGCTGCCAGATACCCAGACTATCAAGAATCTTGGCGCTGCTGCGCGACAGGGCTATTGCCCTGGCATCGAATCCGGGTGCTGCATGATTGGTCGGCGCGAAGGGTTCGATCATGGTGACGCGGTACGGCAGTCTGGACAGGGCCAGGGCCAGGCATGAGCCGATCATGCCACCACCCACGATCACGATCTCGCTCTGTTGTTCTGTTTCAGTCCTAGCCATTGATTATTCGGGTCATACGCTTGCCATCAGTGTCTCGATCTGGTCGGCATCTTTGGGGACATCGGCGGTCAGTATTTCATAGCCGTCTTTGGTTACCAGCACATCATCTTCGATGCGAACATTGATCCCACGCCACTTCTTAGCCACACGTTTATCGCTAGCGGAGAAATACAGGGCCGGCTCGACGGTCATGACCATTCCGGGCTCCAATACCCGGGGGGCACCACCGACCTGGTAGTCTCCGACATCATGCACATCCAGTCCGAGCCAGTGCCCTGTCTTGTGCATATACCAGGGTTTGTATGCTTCGTTTTTTATCAGGGTAGGCACACGGCCTTTCAGGATCCCCATCTCCACGAGTCCTTTCGTCAATACCTTGACGGCTGCCTCGTGCGGCGCTGCCCAGGTGGCTCCGGGTTTGACGGCTGCAATCGCGGCTTCCTGTGCCTTGAGCACCCAGTTATACACCTCGCGTTGTGCCTTGCTATAGCGTCCGTTGATCGGCCAGGTCCTGCTGATATCGGCTGCATAGCCGTGATATTCACAGCCCGCATCGACCAGTAACATATCGCCATCTCTGAGTTTGTCGCAGTTCTCAACATAGTGCAGAATCGAGCCATTATCGCCACCGGCGACAATGCTGTTGTAGGCCGGGAAGCGCGCGCCTCGTCGGGCAAACTCATGGTGTAACTCGGCTTCGATATGATACTCATATTTGCCGGGCCTGGTCTTTTGCATGGCGCGTTTATGCGCCTCGGCAGAGATTTTTGCCGCCTTCCTCATCAGACTGATCTCAGAGCGACTCTTGTACAGACGCAGATCGTGTAAAAAGTGCTGAATGTCTATAATCTCACCTTGCGGATCGGTGCCTTTCATTTTACTGCGCAGGGTGTTGAGCCAGCCCAATACCTGTTCATCGAATTCCTTGTTGTTCCCGATGGCATAGAAAATACGCTGCCGGCCTTCCATTAGACCGGGCAAAATTTCATCGATGTCCGTGATTGGGAAGGCATCGGAAGCGTGGCATTGGTCGATGACCCCTTCCTGACCCAAACGTCGGCCATGCCAGGTCTCTTTAACCAAATCGCGCTCCCGATTGAAGAGGATGAAATCACCCTGCTTACGTTCTGGGATCAGGACCAAAACAGCGTCCGGTTCGTTGAAACCGCACAGGTAGTGGAAGTCGCTGTCTTGTCGAAATGGGAATTCGGTATCCCGCGATCGGGTCACCTCTCCTGCCGATGCGATGATGGCAATGGAGTGCTTGCCCATCATGGTCATCAGGCGTTTCCGTCTTCTGGCGAATTCAGCTTGGCTAATCATGCGTGTTCCTAATGAATACTCTGGGAGGCATTATCCTCGTCATAGTGTTGGCTATGATAGATAAGCAAGGCGCTGATTTTCATATGATCCTGAATCGCGTAGAGTTGCTTGTCATCGTCGGAAGATTCTTTAATGGAGTCCAGGTCCAGTTGCGTGATCTCCTTGAGATCGGCATAGGCCTCTTGCGCGGATTCGTCGTTTAGTGACTTCTCACCAGCGAGCGACTCGAATCCGAGTATGAATCCCTGGCACCAATACACCAGGCTCTCGGCGCGATCCACGATGAAGGCATCATCATTATGAACCAGTAACGTCAAAGACCCCTGCGCATCAATTAACTCAGATTTCAGTCGTTGCTGTATCTGGACGAGCGGTTCCGAGAGGACGTTGTGTAGGTTATCGTCGTCACTGACCAGCTGCAGTAACTGTCGTGACCATTGTGCTTGTGTCAGCGGCATTCCCGCAGCGTAAAATCCCACCAGAATCCCCTGTAATTCGGCTGGTGTGATCGCAGCCTGAAGGTTCATCAGTTGATTTTCGAGTGCTTCATATTCCGGATACATGGCTGTTCTAAATGCTCTGTAATCTGTGTTCAAAAAAGGGCTTTATAGTAGCATTTCAGGTATGAAATATCAGGTGTTTCTTGCTCTGTTATTGACCATGAGCGGCAGGGCGATTATTATCTATCCAGTTAGTGTAAATGCGAGCAAACCATGGAATCAGCCGGAACCGACCAACTCGAGCAGCAGCTCGATTCATTGATACAGCGATATCAGGATTTACGCGAGGAAAATCGCAAGTTACGCACCAGCAAAGATGCCCTCGAAGGTGAGCGTGAAAAATTACTGGAAAAGAATGAAATGGCCACCGCCAAAATCGAGGCGATGATCAATCGACTTAAGTCCATGGAGTCGCCCAATGGCTGATTCCTCTACCGTCGCGGTCCGAATTCTGGACCGTGAGTTTCAAGTCAGTTGCCCACCGGAAGAACAGCAGCATCTCATTGAATCTGCCGAGTTCCTGGATCAGCGGATGCGCGAAATCCGGGCGACAGGACGTGTTATTGGGGTCGACCGCATCGCCATGATGGCAGCACTAAATCTGACTAGCGAGCTATTGTCCCATGAGAATACCGCCATGGAATCTAGCCAGTCGACGTATCAGGCCATCGATCGTATGAACGACAAACTCGAACGCTGCCTGCACGAAACCGAATCCCTCGACCTCTGATTCTCCTGTTTAGTTAACTCGATAACCAGCGTGATTGATAGCGGCCGTCTGGGTCGTAAATGCTTGCCTGTCTGGCGATATTAAATTGACGATCACGCGGATCGACCCCGACACCAGCCAGATACGCCCAGTTGCCGTAGTTCGACTCGACGTCATAATCAATCAGGTGGCGGGCAAAATAATCTGCGCCTAACAGCCAATTCACACCCAGGGTCTTACAGAGGTATGAGGCGACATTTTGTCGCCCGCGATTACTCATCCAGCCGGTCTCATTCAATTCACGCATATTGGCATTGACGAAGGGTTCTTCGGTTTTACCCGTCGTCCAGTCGGAAAATTTTTGCGCCTCAATGGTTGCATCCAGTTCGGGCAGTTGCCGGTTGGAGGTGCCCGATTTTGCAAATAGTTTGTCCCCAAACTTAAGGCTCAAGAACTTGAAATAATCACGCCAGAGAAGTTCGAAAAAAATCCAATAGGTGGATTTGTTGCTGCCACGGCGTGCTTCGAACTGCTTTAGCTCGTAGTAAATATGCTCCGCTGATAGACAGCCCCAGGCCAGGTAGGGGGAAAATTTGGTGGAGTCATTGCGCTCGAGCAGGCCGTTTCGGGTATCGAAATAACTGAGTGCATGATCTGAACCGAAGTATTCCGTCAATCGGGCCAATGCCTCTGTTTCGCCACCCTGCTCAATTGCCGGTACCGTTTGAGCGATAAAATCAGCCTGCCTTGGCAGGGCTGATATTTTGCTGGGTTCTCTGGGTAGCTTGTCCACCTTATCCATCTTGTGCCGAAATGGGGTAAAGGTTTTTGGCAAGTCAGCCAAATCGAAGGGTAACTCCCCCTCTTTGAATAAGGTGCTTTCCCCGACTACGACGAATTTGGATGGTTCAACCGCGAACTGCGTCATCGTGTTGTAGCGACGACTACAATATATTTTTTCGAAGGGCTGCAGATCATCGATGATAAATAATTCGTGCCCGTACTCATGCAATGAATGAGCGAGATTGGCGCAACAGGCATCATAGAAGGCCCTCTTACTCTCACCCCATCGACTCGTATCACGGCTCCGAATGCCACACACGAGTTCAGTTTCCTGACAGGCCTGCTGCAGCGTGGCGTTATCGGTCAGGCGTAAGTCACGGTCGAATAACATTAATGCGCTCATGGGTGCTCCAGGTTGCCTGAGCAGGTGTGATGTTGAATTGAATTGATCAGATTCTTTTTAAACCAGACTAAATTCATTTAGACTACTTTCATAACAAACGGGATATTCAACTATACGTTTGTTATGTATTACGGATAATAATAAGAGAAAGAAGTAATGAAACGAATCGCAATCATCGGTGCCGGTATCGCAGGACTTAGTGCAGCACGGCTACTGCAGGAACATCATCATGTGACATTATTCGATAAGTCGCGCGGCGTGAGTGGCCGTATGGCGACGCGGAGAGAAGATCCTTATCAGTTCGATCACGGGGCGCAGTTTTTCACGGTACGTGATCCCGCCTTCAGGAAATTGATCCATGATGCAGAGACGGCCGGGGTGGTGACAGAATGGCAAACGGGCATTCATCAACTAAGTCATGCTGGGCTCTCTGTCAAGGGGCAGTCGGATGGCTGGTTTGTGGCACAACCGACAATGACGGCACTCGCCAAGTATCTCGCTACCGATCTGGCGCTTAATCTGGCCTCTGAGATCAGCACGACGGAATATCGGGATAACGCCTGGTACCTGACAGATACACAACAGCAGACATATGGTCCCTTTGATTGGCTTATTTCGGCGATACCCCACAGGCAATTCATGTGGCTGTTTGCCAATACGTTCGAAAAATGGAAAGCGCTCAGTAAAGTCAGAATGTCGGGATGCTTCAGCTTGATGATCGGTGGTTCCGACATCCCGGAACCGGATTTTGCGATTGCGCGGGTAACCGGATCCCCGATCAATCTAGTCGTCAATAATGCTCGCAAGCCTAATCGGCCCGCAGATACATCGATCATGGTGCATTCATCCAATGACTGGGCTGAGCGGCACATTGATGATGAACTGGAGGCGGTCCAAAGTCAGTTGTTGAGTGAATTAGAACAATTGATGGATGTGGATTATGGTTCCGCAGATCACATCGCTGTGCACCGCTGGCGATATGCGCTGGTAGAAAAGCCGTATAAGAAGCCCTTTTATCAGCATCCAACGCTACCTTTATTCGCGTGCGGTGACTGGTGTATTGGCCCACGCGTTGAGTGTGCCTTTTTAAGTGGCCGAAGTTTGGCACAGCATATTCTCAGATAGATTGATCTTAAATGTTCTAATAACGTACACTGTGTATAGATTGAAAGCACGTCGACCACCGACGTGTCATTTCTTTATTTAGCATAGGAGCTGGTGTTCTAGAATGTTCGTGAGCGGAGATGTTCCTCGAGCCTATGTATTACACCTTGGGAGCCTGTCACCTGCTGATGTTGTGCATGTCCGCTTGTCGGAAAGCCTGATTCGGTAAACGGGCACCCCCCTGAACCTTTGGGTTCAAGGGGCTATATCTGCAGCGGCATGTCCGGTCATCAGCACCTTCTAACTTCGGTTGCCACCATGTCATTAATGGAACATAAACAAACACTCCGGCAACAGATGCGTAGGCAACGCCAAAACCTCACACACGAGCAGGTTTTAAGTGCCGCCATTGGTGTGAGCGATCAACTCGACGACTTACTGGCAGATGACGACTATCCATTGGCAATTTATCTCAGTTTCGATAATGAACTCGATACGGGCCCCTTTATCAATCGCGCTCTAACGCAGGATAGGATAATCCTCCTGCCTGTCTTGCAGGCTAAAGGATGTGCGATGCGCTTCAAGCAATACCAGCAGGATATGGTCCTTGAGGAGAATCGCTATGGCATCGGAGAGCCAGTTTCGGGTAGGGAGTATCTGGTCAGTGAATGCCAGACGATTTGTTTACCCCTGACGGCATTTGATCGCCAGGGGGGCCGCATTGGAATGGGCGGAGGATATTATGATGTCACCCTTGCTTCCTTTGGCAAAAGAACTCAGAATACGAACCCCAAATTGTTGGGACTGGGATATGAATTTCAGGAGCTACCTGAATGTCCGATGGAAGCGCATGATCAGCGGCTTGATTGTATCGTGACACCTAGTGAGATTATAGAAATTAACCGATGACACGATCCTCTCAGGAGCCTTAAATGTCTGCAGACAATGCCAAGAAACTTGCTGCCGAAGCAGCGATGAAATACATAGAAGAAGACACCATCGTGGGGGTTGGTACGGGCTCAACCGTCAATCATTTTATTGACGCCCTGGCACAGCGTAAGGCTGACATCGCAGGGGCCGTGTCATCATCCGAGGCATCGACAGAACGACTCAAGGCGCATGGTATCCCAGTCTACGATCTCAACGCTGTCGATAATATTCCCGTGTATGTCGATGGTGCCGATGAATCCGATCATGGATTAAATTTGATTAAAGGTGGCGGTGGCGCCCTGACTCGTGAAAAGATCATCGCAGCGGTCGCTGATTTGTTTGTCTGTATTGCTGACGATACCAAGCTGGTGGATGTGTTGGGGCAATTCCCTCTCCCGGTCGAAGTAATCCCTATGGCACGTAGCCATGTGGCTCGGGAAATTGTGAAACTGGGCGGTGATCCCGTGTATCGGGAGGGATTTATTACCGATAATGGCAATATCATTCTGGATGTTCACAATATGCAAATCGCCGAGCCTAAAAAACTGGAAACTCAACTCAACGGCATTACGGGTGTCGTGACAAATGGTTTATTCGCGCATCGGGGTGCGGATGTCTTGCTACTGGGTGGCGTTGATGGTGTTAAGACCGTCAAACTCTAGCGAATCGATAAATTAAGAAGTGATGTGATGAAAATACAATCTCTCGACAAAGCGAAAATCCGCATACTGTTACTGGAAGGATTACACCAGAGTGCCGTCGATTATTTCAAAGCTCAGGGTTATAGCAATATTCGTTATGAGAAGAAATCTTTACCCGAAGAACAGCTGCTAGAAGCCATCTCTGATGCCCACTTCGTTGGCATCCGCTCGCGAACCCAGCTAACCGCCGACGTGGTTAAGCATGCCAAGAAACTGACTGCGGTTGGCTGTTTCTGTATCGGCACCAATCAGGTAGATCTGGAAGCCTGTCAGCATGCTGGCGTCCCTGTCTTCAATGCGCCGTTTGCGAATACGCGTTCGGTGGCAGAACTGGTTCTGGCTGAAATAATCCTGCTATTGCGCGGGATTCCGGAAAAGAATGCCGTGGCGCATCGCGGTGGCTGGCTAAAATCAGCCGTCGGTTCTTATGAGACCCGCGGTAAGACACTCGGTATCATCGGCTACGGCCATATTGGTAGTCAGCTAGGTATCCTGGCCGAAAGCCTGGGGATGAATGTCATCTTCTTTGACGTCGCGAATAAGCTGTCGCTAGGTAATGCGAATCCGAGTAGCTCTCTAACGGAACTATTACAACAGTCTGATGTGGTCAGTCTGCATGTTCCCGAGACTCCGGAAACGAAAAACATGATCGGCAGTCATGAATTTGCTGCGATGAAATCAGACGCCATCCTTGTCAATGCGTCACGAGGCACAGTCGTCGACATCGATGCCATGGCAGAAGCCCTGAAATCAAACAAGCTTGCCGGTGCCGCAATAGACGTCTTCCCGGTTGAGCCGAAATCCAATCAGGATGAATTCATCTCACCACTCCGTGAATTCGATAATGTCATCCTCACGCCCCATATCGGGGGCAGCACCCAGGAAGCACAATATGCGATTGGGCTTGAGGTCGCCGAAAAGCTGGTGAAGTATTCCGACAATGGCTCGACCTCCAGTGCGGTTAATTTCCCACAGGTTAACCTACCTGAACACAAAGACTCGCATCGCATCTTTCACCTACATCGCAATGAGCCGGGCATGTTAATGCAAATCAACCAGATCATGGCGAATCGCGATATCAATATCTATGGTCAATATCTGCAAACGCATGGTGACATTGGATACGTAGTAACGGACGTTGATCAGCATTGGGACAAGTCTGCCCTGGCCGAACTCAAAGCCATCAAAGGTACTATCCGGACTCGAATCCTGTATTAATATGTTCACTGTTTGGTGGCTTATTGTATCTCGGCACTCAGAGACGCCGTGAACCCATCCCTGGGGGCTTGGCTTCGGCATCCATGCCTCAGACACTCTTTTGCCGAGATATCAATAATCCACTAACCGAATGCATGTCTGGTTCAAGTTTGGACGTTTGCACTAATTTAGAGGGTTTGTCACTACTTGATTAGCAGGAGCGTACGGAGACAGGGATGTCGGAGTCGAGGCTACAGGGATGTACTTGTGCCGTCTCCAGCTGATCAAGTAGTGATGAGCCCTCTGGCAGTATGCTGGTTTCTGAGTGATGAATCCTCAAGCGCTGATCTAATTTAGTGATGAAAGAGAAATGATGTCCGAAAATGGCTAGTTATTACATTGGCTTGTGGTTATGCTTGGCAAATGAAAAGTATGCATCTACAGGAAATCGAACCCAATTCGGAATTAGCGAAGTCCTATAAGACAGCGCGTTTGGCACGGGATCATCGCTTCGATGGTGTATTTTATACAGGTGTGTTGACGACAGGGATATTCTGCCGTCCGGTGTGTCCTGCGCCTGCGCCCAAAGAGGATAATGTACGCTATTTTCGAAGTGCTGCCGAAGCCTCGCTTTATGGATTACGTCCCTGTAAGCGCTGCCGGCCGGAGCTGGCGGCTGATATTAGTCACTGGCATATCTCGGAGCATCTGTTGCATGTGGCGCAGCGATTAATCAATGAAGGCTTTCTACAGAATCACTCGATTCAAGAACTCGCAGAACGGCTCGGCGTCACAGACAGGCATCTGCGGCGCCTATTCAAGGAACAGGTCGGCGCCAGTCCGATCCAGATTGATCTGGTGCGCAGGCTGTTACTGGCTCGAAGACTGATCCTCGAGTCATCCTTGTCATTGACTGATATCGCACTCAGTTCAGGGTTTAACAGTGTACGTCGGTTCAATGATGCCTTTAAGAAGTTCTATCAATATCCGCCGTCAGCCATTAAACAGCGTCGTACGACAGCGCAGCAGCCGTTAACACTCACGCTGAATTACCGGCCGCCCTATCACTGGGGTGCCATGATGGCCTTTTTGCAACCACGAGTGATAGCCGGAGTCGAGTCGGTCGTTGATGGCAGTTATGAACGCACAATCTGTATCGGCGATGAATATGGCAGCTATCGCCTGACACCGGGAAAACAGAATACGGTTGAATTGAGTATTGCGGGAATTTCACCCTCGGCTTTACCGGAAATCATCGGCAGAGTTCGCCGCCAGTTTGATTTGAACTGTGATCTCCAGACAATCCATGATCATCTGTCTGAGACGCCCTATCTAAGGGCGGTCATCGAGAAGACTAAAGGCTTGAGGCTACCCGGTTCGTGGGATCCATTCGAGACCCTGATCAGGGCAATTGTTGGTCAACAAATATCGGTTGCAGCCTGCACGACGATACTCGGGCGCATCGCGGCGCGATTCTCACAGGAGCTGGAGACGCCGCGGTTTCCGAAACCCACTGAGTTGGCATCGATGGACCTCAGTGGAATTGGCCTGACGCAAACGCGAATAGAGACGATTCATCGGGTGTCAGGTGCTGTGACCGATGGAACGATCGGTTTTAATATTGATCTCTCGGCACAGGAATTCGTCGAGAGATTACTTACAATTAAGGGCGTTGGGCCCTGGACAGCAAACTATGCCGCTTTCCGGGGCATGGGCTTTAGCGATAATTTCCCCGCAGCCGATCTGGGATTACGCAAAGCCATGCAGCCACTAATAGCAGAGAAGGCAGCCGACGGGCTGCCGAAGGTATCGGCCGTTGAAGCGTTTGCAGAACGCTGGCAGCCGTACCGTAGCTACGCCGCTATTTTGCTTTGGCAATCACTGAATAAGACAATTGGATAAATCATCATGACGCAATATTACGACATCCTTGTAACTGCCAAATGCCGGTTATACCTGGAAACATCCGAACACGGCCTGACGGAAATAGCCTTTATCAGTGCTAAAGAAGCTGATTTACTCGCTCGAGGAAGTAATAGCAGAAGTCATGCGATACATGGACCGAAGCATCTGCAAAATGTACGTAACCAGCTACAAGAATATTTCGCTGGAAAACGCCAGGCTTTTGAACTCGAACTGGATGCTGGAGGCACAGCGTTTCAGCGCCGGGTGTGGCAAAAACTTTGCCAAATACCGTTCGGAGAGACGGCAACCTATGGCGAACTAGCAAAACAATTGGGTAATGCGAATGCCTCCAGAGCTGTCGGTATGGCCAATGGCAAGAATCCTATTGCGATTGTGGTGCCTTGCCATCGGGTCATCGGTGCGAATGGCACCCTCACCGGCTATGCCGGCGGTCTGGAAAATAAGGAAATGCTGCTGCGGCTCGAGGGCATAGCAATATCACGCTGAGTCTTTTACTCCTAATGGGCAGAGCCAGTAACAACGTGCCAGGGTGCGATTGATGCCTTCGTCACCAGATCATTGGCCATATAGGGATCTCTATCCACGAAGGCCTGGACATCGGCAGCAGTCGCAACTTTGAAGACAAAGGCCGCGCCTTGAACGGGTTCTCCGACTGCACCGGCTAGTAGCAACTCTTCCCGATCCTGATATTCTTGCAAGATCCTCAGGTGTTCTGCCCTGTATGGCTCCCGTTCAGTCAAAATATCCACGACGTAGTCATAGCTCAGTAAAAAGTACATGTAATCACACTCCTATTGTAGGTTGTTAGGCGTCGATCTCTGACCGGATCCGTTTCGCTGTTGCAATGATATCAGTTTGTTGTTCATCTGACTTTCTATGCCAGTTGTTGAGTTGCATCCTCAGGCGATGATTGTTGCCGATGAGTTCCTGATGCGTATCAATGAATTGCCAATACAGGCTGGTGAACGGACAGGCTTTCTCACCGGATGCCTGTTTGGGATTGTAGGGACAGGATTTACAGTAATTCGACATCCGATCGATATAGGCGCCACTGGCAATATAAGGCTTGGTCCCCACAATACCGCCATCCGCGAACTGACTCATGCCAATGGTGTTGGGGATTTCAACCCAGGCGATGGCATCGACATACATGGCCAGATACCAGGCATGGATCTGCCTCGGTGCCACGCCGTAAAGTAGGGCAAACAGGCCAGTGACCATTAGCCGCTGAATATGATGGCCATAGCCATATGCCAACACCTGCTTCAGAGATTCCTGTAGACACATCATGTCAGTCTCTGCATTCCAGTAGAAGTCGGGCAGGTCCTGATCAGCACTGAGTGCATTGCTGTCCAACCAGTCGTTGTGGTGACTCCAATACAGGCCTCGGACATACTCGCGCCAGCCCGCAATCTGACGGATAAATCCTTCGACGGCATTAATCGGTGCATGGCCAGAATGATAGGCCGCCTCTGCGGCATGACAGACCTCGGACGGATGCAATAACTTCAGATTTAACGCTGAACTCAGGCGGGCATGAAACAGCCAGGGTTCATCAGTCCACATGGCATCCTGATAGTCACCAAAGTGTGGGAGTTTATTCTCGATAAAATCATCGAGGATTTGTAACGCCTGTTCCCGCGTCACGGGCCATAATGCCAGTGCATTGTCGCCAACCAAATCGAAATGCCGCTCGACGTCAGAAATGACCGTTTCAGATATCTCATCCAGGCTAAATTTCAGCGGCTCGAAGGTCTCTCCTGGGCCATTTTTGTTAAATGATTTACGATTGTCCTTATCGAAATTCCATTCCCCTCCGACGGGTTTGCCCGATTCAGTCATTAGCAGGCCGAGGCGTTTACGAATATGACGGTACCAGTGCTCCATAATGGGTTTCTTGCGGCCATCGAGCCACTCTTTAAACTCACCCGGCTTGGCCAGAAAGTGCTGATCGGCAAGCAAATCGATGGCGATATCACAGTCCTTAGCAACCTGTTCGATTTGCGCTTTAACGCGTGTATCTCCGGCTAGCACCAGCCGGATGCGCTCTGGTGCCCGGCCGTCATCTCGCAATGCGCGCATGCAATAACTCAAGGCCTGTTCTAAGTCATCCAGTTCCCGTGCCATGGTGAGGTTGATGTCGTAATAAATGAGGCGGCGACCATCGTCCTTCAGTTGATCTGCAAAATGGCGCATGGCACTGAAGAACAGCAGTGTGCGGGTCAGGCTGGAGGCTATTTTCACCGATTCATCATAAACTTCAGCCATCCATACGATGTCCTGTTCGGGATCGAATTCTTGCCAGAGCAGGCTCTCGTCGTCGAGCTGATCACCGAGGACGATATAGAGGTCGCGAATGGGACCGTCGCAATCGGCCAGTGGGTCTGAGTTGCTCATGCTAGCAGGTAGGCGCTGAATAGACTAATGGAGGCTATCAGTGTCAGGCGTCTTCTCATGGTCCGGTATTCTTGCGCGAAAACATCGCCCAGTAGTCTGGATTCGAGTAATTGTAATACTAACAACAGGATCGCGATGAGGGGCAAGGTGACGTTGATCTCGCGCAGGATCACGCATACCCAGGCCAACAGCATTGCCAGATTGGAAGTGACAGCCCACAGTCGGTGCTTTTCCGATGACAGGCTAACCATCCAGACGATTCCACCGAGGAAGCTGACGATCAGGGCCGCATAAGTGACTAATAAAAACTCGGCCTCTTTGACGCCATAGACCATAGCAGCTGCCAGGCCAATAAAGGGTAGTAGGCCAGCATAACCCAGCATGTGATGAACTTTTTGCATAGGAGTCTCCAATTACATGGAGTGTACGATCAACAGGCAGAGTCAGATATGGTACGAGACCATATCTGTTGTGGCACGCCGAACTTCACCAATGTGTTAGAGCTGATAACGCTCCATTATCTTGGCGTAGATCTTGGCCTTGCGCAATTTAGCCAATGCCTTGTTAAAACGATCAACCGTCTTTTGATTGACGGTCTCCCTGCTAAACATCAGGTGTACATCGCCAGAGTGAATGTCGATTGGTAACTGCTTTATTTGATCGGTTAGCCCTTTGCGCTTTAGGTTGTAAATGGCAACAAAAGGATCCTCGACAAACACGTCAATCGATCGCTGCATGAGGTGATACATGTTCGCCTCACCGACAGCCGTTTCAACGAACTGTTCAGCGTACTTGTCTGAATCCTGTAGATCGGCCATCTCATCGCCATACATATAGCCCGATGTGATGCCAACTTGTTTGCTGCCTTCTAGAATGCCCGTGATGGTCTTTGGGAATCCGTCGAGATCGTCAGAATTAACATAAAACGCAAAATGTTCCTCACGATATGAGTCGGAAAATAATGCATAGGCTTCACGAGCTTTCGAGCGCGAAGCGCCCGGCAGGATATCCACCTCACCATTTTGTAACATGACTAGCAGGCTCGCCCAATTAGCCTGGGTGTAGCTGAGAATGCAGCCCGCCTCTTGTGCGATGGCCTCGATGATTTCGATGTCCAGGCCAGAAACTTCATTACCCGGTGTCAGGTACATGTAAGGTTCCCAGGGCTCCCAGCCGACCTTCATAAAACAACTGCCGGCTGGCTTATCCTTGTCTTGCTCTGCGTAAACTATCGAAGAATTGAGTGTCGTAAAGTGTATTAGTGTCAGTACGATAACCGACAGTGCGAATCGGGAAATTGAAACCATGGTCGCCCCCCCGTGGTGTGAATTGCATTGTAGAAATCAGGTATAAATTACTGCAACCCGTCTTTTCAGTTTAGTACAAATCCACCTATTTGTCAGATTTACTCCTCGATATCGTCAAACCAGATGCCGTAGTTATCGCCCTGCCATTTCAGGAAATAGAGGAAATAGGCCGTCGCCAACATGATTAAGCCGCCGACAAGTGCGGCTTCGGATATCAGCCCCAGTAAGCAGAATATAAATCCCGATAGGTGGCAGATAAACTCGATGCGTACGGCGAGTTTTCTGGTCGGTTTGGTATGCAGATAATTAATGGCAAACCAGAATTTCATCAGGGGTGATAACTGCTGCCAGTTGGGTGATGTTTTATCAATCATAAAATGCTCCTGTTCCAAAGTCTCAATATCAACGTCTAGGGCAGAGGCGAGACACTTCTTTGATTCCGTGCTGGCATTGGCGCCACTTTCTATGCGCTGAATAGTTCTGACATTCAGGCCTGACATATCTGCCAGTTGCTCTTGTGACAGTCGCTTGGATAAACGCAGTTGTTTCAGAATCATATGTCTGACTCGACTCTACAGGTGCATAATGTAAGGGATAGTTTACCGTGTCGGTTATGGCATTTCCCCGACTTTAGGCCGACAGCGGCCTATTTTGCCTGATTAAGCAGGGATTGGGCGTGTGCTTTCACCGCATCTCGGTCATTAATGAGATCCTCAATCGATGGCTGGATTTCGATATCAGGAACAACGCCCTGATTGCGTTGTTGTTGAGCGGTTGCCACAGGATACTCGGTGACAAAAAACGGGATTCGCACGGGGATGTCAGTATTGGGCAGGTTATACGATTCCCATGAGCTCGCGGCGAAGCCATGGTATCTGCTGGCTGTTTCCGAGCCGATGAGCGTGGCATTGGCAAATTCTCTAAGTGCCATAGCGGTCATGCTACCATTCGAAAAGGTGTTGCCATTAATCAATACAGTGATATCGCCGCTATATACCTCGGTTTTATCGTATGGGGGTATTTCAAATACCAGCTTGGTTCCGTGGTCCTCGCCGTCATAAGCTGTGGCACGACTGAAAACACCCTGGCGTTGATTCTTATTAATGAATGGTAGTAGATCCCAGACGAATTCATTTCTACCCCCACGATTTTCACGCAGGTCAATGACCAGATGGTTTAGATTGTCCGCTTTCAACCTGGCGAAGATAGCGCCCCAGAATTCGCTTGGCCTGACCTCGTGCTCAAGCAGCAAGGAGCTATGATACGTGAACATATTCAGGTACAGGGCGGACTGTTCAGGCCAAATTTCCTGTTCGTAGAAATTAGTACCATCCAGTGCAGGCCTTCTGTCGAGTGCACCATAGCGGAGTTCGCGGTTCTTGCTTTGCTGTTGCAGGGACAGGGCTGGAAAACGAAACTCCTGTAATTCGCCGGCGGCATTTTTTGTCCGTAGGATAAATTCCTCTGGCTGGTCATGTAGCAGGTAGTACCAGATCCTGAAAATAAGATCCAAATCCTGTCGTTTAGCGTTTTCAATATTGGCATCGACGTTCAATTGGGTAATGAACTTTTGTAGCAACGCTTCTGCTGGTTCGCCGTTGATACTGACCAGCCTGTCACCAGGTTGTGGCGCCTCATCGACATCACTGCGGTTTTGCCAGACATACACACCATCATTCAGGACTCGGAACTGGATGGGTAAGAAGCCGGCCCCATCGCGCAACATCCGCTGATACACATGACTGTCTTCATCACCCCAACCACTGATAAAAATATGTCCTTCTTCGACGGCTGCGATGGCCTCTTTTAGAATGGGGAATAATTCCAGGTCAGTCATTGGTTGGTTAATGGATTGACGAAGTTCTGACCAGCGTTGCTGAACGTCCTCACGCTCGACATATAGTCCAATCGTCGGCACCATCTCATCGAGCTTGTTCGTCAGGAAGTCGAAATCTTCCTGTAACTCCTCGACGGGATAACGATAATCCGCCGGCTTGCCTGACCAGTCACACGCGCCTAACAGGCTAACAGCGATCAGGCAGAGAAGGAGGATATTCCGTACTGGTTGATACAGAGGCATCTGGAGGATGTATTACCTGGCCCGTTGCTTGAGCATCTCAACTGCAGGTAAAGGCTTACCCTCGACAAACTCCAGGAAGGCGCCCCCGCCGGTTGAGATATAGGATACCTTATCTTTAATACCGAACTTATCAACTGCCGCCAGAGTATCCCCACCGCCGGCGATAGAGAATCCTTGATTCTCGGCAATTGCGAGAGAGAGTGTTTTAGTGCCTGCAGCGAAGTTATCGAACTCGAACACGCCGACCGGGCCATTCCAGATGATCGTGCCAGCCTTCTGCAAGATCTCTGCGAGTGTGGCTGAAGTCTCAGGGCCGATATCGAAAATCATATCGTCTTCCGCGACATCCGTCGCCGCCTTGATAGTGGCTTCTGTATCTGCTGAAAACTCTTTTCCGACCACGACATCCGTTGGTACCGGAATCGATGCATTTCTACCGGCGGCCTTTTTCATCAAGGCCTTGGCCTCATCCACCAGTTCCATCTCTACCAGAGAGTTGCCCACAGACAGGCCATTCGCTGCCATGAAGGTGTTGGCGATACCGCCACCGACAATCAACTGATCGACCTTATCCATCAGGGAATTCAGGACGGTCAATTTGGTTGATACTTTTGAGCCTCCGACAATGGCGACCATCGGTCGGGCTGGCGTTTCCAGTGCTTTGGCCAGGGCATCAAGCTCGCCAGCCATCAGGGGACCAGCACAGGCGACTGGCGCATATTTGGCGACCCCGTGGGTCGATGCCTGAGCACGATGCGCGGTCCCGAATGCATCATTTACGAAGACATCACACAGTACCGCCATCTTTTTAGCCAGGTCGTCATCATCGGCCTTCTCGCCGATATTTCCCCGGACATTCTCGAACATTAACACTTCATTGCCATCATGGGTGACGCCGTCGAGATAGTCTGCTACCAGACGTACGGGTCGATCAATCAACCCAGCCAGGTGCTCCGCGACTGGGCGCATGGAATCTTCTTCCGTTAGTTGACCCTCGGTAGGGCGACCGCGATGTGACATGACCATAAGATTGGCGCCGGCATCCAGTGCTTGAGTAATCGATGGAAGTGCTGCCTGAATACGAACGTCCGAGGTGACTTTTCCGTCGGCCACGGGCACATTGAAATCAACCCGCATCAGGACGCGTTTATCCCGTAAATCCAAATCCGTCATTTTCAGCATGATGTTGTCCTTATAAATCGTGCTACTTTGCGTTCATCATCGCAATGGCGTTATCCAGCATGCGCACTGAGAAACCCCATTCGTTGTCATACCATGACATGACCTTAACTACATTTCCGCGGACTTTGGTCAGCGTGGCATCGAAGACCGAGGATGCCGGATGATGGTTAAAGTCGGTTGAAACCAGTTGTTCATCATTATAATACAGGACATGATCATCGGCAGCGTCACGGATAATCTGGTTAACTTCTTCGATAGTGGTTTCCCGTGGTGCCGTGAAGGTGAGGTCGACACAGGAGACATTGATCGTCGGCACACGCATTGCGAATCCGTCGAGGCGTCCTTCTAACTCGGGGATGACCAATCCAATCGCTTTAGCCGCACCAGTCTTGGTCGGGATGATAGACATCGAAGCGGCCCGTGCCCGACGGCGATCGGCATGATAGTTATCAATTACATTCTGGTCATTGGTGAAGGCGTGCACCGTCGTCATCAGGCCGTTTTCGATACCGAGATGATTGTTCAGTGGCTTAACGAGCGGCGCCAGGCAGTTCGTGGTACAGGAGGCGTTCGAGACGATTTTATGTTCCGCTTTGAGGATATCGTGATTCACACCATAGACGACAAAGGCATCGACATCATCGGCACCAGGTGCAGATATCAAGACTTTCTTGGCACCGCCCTGCAGGTGTAATGAACAGCTCTGTAAATCCTTGAACTTGCCGGTACATTCAAACACTACATCCACGTCTTCCTCGCCCCATGGCAGGTTAGCTGGGTTGCGGTCGGAAAACATTCTGATTGGATCGCCATTGACATACATATGGGTCTCGTCGCAGGTCACCTCGGCATTAAAACGGCCATGGGTGGTGTCGTACTTCATCAAATGCACATCATCGGCTATTGGATGTGAGGAATTAATAGCGACGACCTTAATCTTGTCCTGATAGTCGTGGTCATAAATTGCGCGTAAGGCACAGCGGCCTATGCGGCCCAAGCCATTTATACCTACTCGAATGGTCATTGGCGGTTCTCCAAAAAGTAGCGGTTAAAAGTAATCATTCATTAAGCCAGTGCGTTCGCAGTGGCGACAATGTTAGCAGCAGTAAAGCCAAAATGTTCAAACAGCTGGCCGCCGGGGGCGGATTCGCCATAGCCATCCATACCGATGACTGTCCCTTCCAGGCCAACATAACGATACCAGGGGGCTTTAGAGGCGGCTTCGATTGCAATTCGTCGTGTGACATTGGCTGGCAATACCGCAGCCTTGTAGTCATCATCCTGTTTCTCAAACACCTCACAGCTAGGCATCGATACGACGCGTACGGCCTTACCTTGTTCAGTTAATTCATGAGCCGCCTGCATGGTGATACCAACCTCAGAGCCAGTGGCGATCAAGATCAAATCGGGCGTCCCATCACAGTCGTGCAGTATATAGCCACCTTTGGCAATCGCGGCGATCTGGTCATCGCTTCGGGATTGATGTTTTAACGTCTGACGCGAGAAGATCAAGGCCGATGGACCGTCGGTGTATTTGATTGCTTCTGCCCAGGCGACCGCTGATTCGACGGTGTCCGCTGGACGCCAGGTTTGCAGGTTCGGCGTTGATCGTAGTGTAGCGATTTGCTCGACCGGCTGATGGGTCGGACCATCTTCGCCCACACCAATTGAGTCGTGGGTGTACTGGAAGATCACTCTCTGTTTCATCAGCGAGGCCATGCGAACTGCATTACGGGCGTATTCCATGAACATCAGGAAGGTGCCACCATACGGTATGAAACCACCGTGTAAGGCAATGCCATTCATGATGGCCGACATGCCAAATTCACGGACGCCGTAGTTAATGTAGTTACCATCGGGCTCGGCGGCCGTAATGGTCTTGGAATTCTCGTGGATAGTCAGGTTTGAACCGGCTAGATCCGCCGATCCACCCACCATTTCCGGGAGCAGTTTGCCGAGCACCTGTAAGGCATTCTGTGACGCCTTACGTGACGCAACATCCGCCGCATCCTGGTTTAATTGCGTCAGGAAATCAGCGATCGTTTGATCGAAATTAGCCGGAAGATCGCCATTGAGTCGTCGCTTAAGTTCTGCCGCCTGCTCAGGATTTGCTTCCGAGTAGGCAATAAACAAGTCGTTCCATTCCTGCTCTGCTGTGGCTCCTGATTCTGACGCATCCCAGGCATTATAGATATCCTGCGGTACGACGAATGGTGCATGCGACCAGCCGATATTGCTTCGGGTTGCGGCAATTTCGTCATCGCCGATGGGGGCACCATGGACCTTGTGACTCCCTTCCTTGTTGGGAGCTCCCTTGCCGATTACTGTCTTACAGCAAATCAAGGTTGGTTTCGTTGTTTCAGCCTTGGCTGCCACGATGGCTGCTTCGATGGCATCACTATCGTGGCCATCGACTGCGGGAATGACATGCCAGCCGTAGGCTTCGAATCGTTTCGGCGTATCATCGGTAAACCAGCCCTCGACATGGCCATCGATACTAATGTCGTTGTCATCATAGAAGCAGATTAGCTTGCCGAGACCAAGTGTGCCGGCGAGTGAACAGGTCTCATGGGATATCCCTTCCATGAGGCAGCCATCACCCAGGAATGTATAGGTGTAATGATCAATGAGGTTAAAGCGATCAGTATTGAATTGTGCCGCCAGAACCTTCTCGGCGATGGCGAAGCCAACCGCGTTACTGATCCCCTGACCCAGTGGCCCGGTGGTGGTCTCGACACCCGGTGTATAGCCATATTCAGGATGGCCTGGGGTCTTGGAGTGCAACTGACGAAAGTCTTTAATATCGTCGATAGACAAGGCATATCCCGTCAGATGCAACAGTGAGTAAATCAGCATCGAGCCGTGTCCGTTGGATAATACGAAGCGGTCGCGGTTGACCCAGTCGGGGTTGTTTGGATTGTGCTTTAAATGGTTACGCCAGAGCACTTCAGCTATGTCGGCCATGCCCATGGGAGCCCCCGGATGACCTGAATTAGCTTTTTGAACGGCGTCCATGCTCAATGCCCTGATAGCATTGGCACAATCTAAACGACTTGGCATAGTTTACTCCCGGGAGGTTGGCGGTCTAATGGGACCAGAAATTTTGGGCGCTATTGTCGCTCAGAGAGGCGCTGAGATCAATTGGAGTTTTGTTTTCGCCGGCGTCAGAGGCCTAAAAATAGCCCCGCCCGAATTATTTCAGGCGGGGCTTTAGGTGGTTCGCCTAGCGCAAGGACTCATTGAGGGCTTGCAGAACCTCATTGCCAGGGCACAGATCATCCTTACCGAACGCATTCAGTGGGGTATCCGAGGTATTGATCATGTCGTGGGTGTCCCGGGAATCCGGATTGACGTAGAGCAGGCCGGTGAGCATCCGCTCATTTATCTTGGCTTCCTCTAAGCCACGTAATACCGAGGCGCGTGAGGTAATATCAAGAGAGTCAGGCTGTCTCTGGAGCTGGATTTTCGAGCCATCATGCATCGTGATTGTCTCGGCGATCTGATCCGGTTGTTGAACCAAAATTTCTTGCGCCTCAGGGACCAGGTCGATTTTACCCGTCGCTTCCTTATGGTCGCGGACCCATTCATAGGCTTTCGTGGAGCGGTCGTTATTATTGAACGTCACACAGGGAGAAATGACATCAATGAGCGCGAAGCCACGATGCTTAACGGCGCCCTTGATCAATGGCACCAGTTGATCCTTGTCACCCGAGAAACTTCGCGCGACATAACCCGAGCCGAGGGAAATGGCGAGTTCACATAAATCCATCGGTTCGTACAGGTTTGGGACCCCCTTCTTACTGGCCGAGCCGACATCTGCCGTGGCGGAATCCTGGCCCTTGGTCAGACCATAAACGCCATTGTTCATACAGATATAGACCATATTGATATTGCGTCGGACCATATGCATATACTGGCCCATACCGATCGAGGCAGTATCGCCATCACCGGAGATACCGATATAGGTCAGGTCTCGATTGGCCATATTGGCACCCGTCGTAACCGACGGCATACGACCGTGCACCGAATTGAAACCATGGGATCCTTTCAGGAAGTAGGCCGGCGTCTTGGATGAACAGCCGATGCCAGACATCTTGGCGATTTTGTGCGGTTCCAGTGACATCTCGAAGCAGGCCTGAATGATACTGCCGGAGACGGAGTCGTGGCCACAGCCGGCACACAGGGTCGACAGGGCGCCTTCGTAAACGGCGCGGGTATAACCCAGTTTATTCTTTGGTGCCTCAGGGTGGCGAAAGGTGGACCGTAAATAACTCATGCTACTTCTCCTTCGGCGCTGCTGTTTACCGTGGTAAACGGACTGACCTGTTCTCCGTTGAGCATCCGCTCAATCTTGCGTTTGATACGCCGGGCACGCATTGGCATGCCATCGATGTTGAGGATGGAACGCATCTTGGTGCCGGTATTAAACTCGCTGATCAACAGGCTGCGCATCTGACCATCGCGGTTCTGTTCGACCACGAAAATCTGATCATGATTCTCGATGAAGTCGCCGATATCCGGATGGAACGGGAATGACTTGATGCGGCAGGTATTGACCATGATGCCTTCCTCGGCCAGGCCATCGAGTGCCTCATAGGTCGCCTGGGCTGAGGTGCCATAGAAAATAGCGGCAATTTTAGAATCCTTATCGCGGTACTTGATCTGGGGATGAGGAGCAATCTGCTTGGCGGTTTGCCATTTGAGTACCAGACGCTCCATATTTCGCTCGTAGGCTGCGCTGTCTTCGGTGTAGGCAGCGTATTCATCGTGTGACGATCCGCGCGTAAAGTAGGAGCCTTTGGTTGGATGAGTGCCGGGATAGGTACGATAACCAATTCCATCGCCGTCGACATCCAGATAGCGTCCCCAACGTTCCTGCATTGCCTCGAGATCGTCAGCCGAAAGGACCTTGCCGCGATCATAATCCGTGGCATCATCCCAGTTCAATGGACGACTCATATGGTCGTTCATGCCCAGATCCAGATCCGACATGATGATCACCGGCGTCTGCAAGCGATCGGCGATGTCGAATGCCTTGGCAGTCATCTCGAAACAGTCGGCCGGATCACAGGGATAGAAACAGACGTGTTTTGTGTCGCCATGGGAGGCATAGGCCGCCAAAATGACGTCAGACTGCTGAGTTCGAGTCGGCATACCGGTACTGGGGCCAGAGCGTTGTACATCGACCACAACTACCGGGATTTCAGCGAAGTAGGCCAGTCCGAGGAATTCACTCATCAGCGAGATACCGGGTCCCGAGGTGGCGGTGAATCCGCGCGCGCCATTCCAGTTTGCGCCGATCGCCATACCCAGGGCCGAGAGTTCGTCCTCAGCCTGCAAGATGGCGAAGCGATTCTTGCCGGAGTCTTCCTCGACCCGGAATTTCTTGCAGAACTTTTCGAAATTTTCGACCACTGATGTGGATGGTGTAATGGGGTACCAGCCAGCCACGGTCGCTCCGCCGTAGATTGCACCAAGCGCAGTCGCCGCATTGCCCTCAATGATGATGGATTCGCCGACATTGTCGCGGCGATTGACCTTCAGTCCACACTGGTCGGCGAAATGTTCATTGGCATAGTCGTAACCGAGTTGAAGTGCCTTGATGTTGGGCGGTATCAATTTCTCTTTCTTGGCGAACTGATCCTTGACCATGTTGGTTAAGACGTCGAATTCCATATCGAACAATGATGCGAGCGCGCCGATGTAGATGATGTTCTTAAACAGCTGTCTTTGACGCGGATTCTCATAATTCTCGATACTGATGCGCGTCAGAGGAATGCCGAAATGGGTGATATCATCGCGTTTGTAGTCGCGCGGCAAGTCCTTGGTGGAGTCATACAAGAAATAACCGCCACTGACGAGCGAATCATAATCCTCGCGCATGGTCTGGCCATTAATCGCGACCACGAAGTCGACATCACCGCGGCTACCAAGATAACCACTTTCCGATACCCGGACCTCGAACCAGGTCGGCAGGCCCTGAATGTTTGATGGGAAGATATTCTTCGGGCTTACGGGTACGCCCATCCGGAATACGGCTTTGGAAAACATATTGTTGGCACTGGCTGAACCGGTACCATTCACGTTGGCAAAGCGGATCACGAATTCATTGACAGACTCTAGTCTCATGCTGCTTTACCTGCCTTGGTTACGTTGTAGAGATACTTCTGCATGTCCCATGCTGAGGTCGGACAGCGCTCGGCACACAGGCCACAATGAAGACAGACATTTTCATCTTTTACCATGATGCGTTTGGTCTTCAATTCACCGGATAGATAGAGATCCTGCTCCGCGTTCATCGCTGGGACAAGCAGCTTCTTGCGCAGGTCAGCCTCTTCCTCCTCAGGCATCGTGAAATTGATACATTCGGTTGGGCACACATCGACACAGGCATCACATTCAATGCACAGGTTGTCGGTAAATACGGTCTGGACGTCGCAATTCAGGCAGCGCATGGCTTCTTGATATCCGGCTTCCTGATCAAAGCCAGTTTCGACTTCCATCTTCAGGTTTTTGAGCGCGGTTTCTTTATCGACATGGGGCACCAGATTGCGGTCCTGATGATCAATATGGGCATCATAGGTCCATTCATGGAAACCCATCTTCTGGCTCGCCAGATTGGTTTGCGGAGGCAGTCGATCAGTGATGTCTTTGCCATGACAGAATTTATCGATGGATATCGCCGCCTGGTGGCCATGTGCCACGGCGGTAATGATGTTCTCCGGTCCAAAGGCTGCGTCGCCGCCGAAGAAGACCTTATCAATACTGGACTGGAAGGTGGTTTTATCGACCACTGGCATATCCCATTTGCCAAACTCCATGCCGATATCCCGTTCAATCCATGGGAAGGCATTGTCCTGACCAATGGCGATGATGACCTCATCGCATTCAATGAATACCAGATCTTCGCCGGTGGGGATCAGGCTACGCTTACCGTCATCATCGTATTCGGCGTATACCTTCTCGAATTTCATGCCAACCAACTTGCCGCCTTCGACTACGAATTCTGCCGGCACATGATTCTCATAAATAGGGATATCCTCACGAACTGCATCTTCGATTTCCCAGTCAGATGCCTTCATATCCGCTTGCGGGCTACGGACCACGACCTTAACATCCGTACCGCCGAGACGGCGCGACGTACGGCAGCAGTCCATGGCGGTATTACCACCACCCAGTACGATGACTTTCTTCTGAATGCTCTCGGTATGTCCAAACGCCACGCTTTCCAGCCAGTTGATTCCCAGGTGGATAAAGTCATCCCCCTCCTGACGGCCGGGTAACTTGGGTAGATCGCGACCATTCGGTGCACCCGTGCCGACGAAGATGGCATCATAGTCTTTGGCCAGCATGTCCTTCAGACTGTCGACATAATGGTTGTAGTGGGCTGCAACACCCATGTTGATGATGTAGCCAATCTCGTCATCGAGTACCTCGGCTGGCAGGCGGAATGATGGGATCTGGCTGCGCATGAAGCCACCGCCAACATCCTGCTCATCATAAATATCGATCTGATATCCCAGTGGCGCGAGATCGCGGGCCACTGTCAGGGAGGCTGGACCGGCACCAATACAGGCGATTTTCTTGCCATTGGGCGGTGCGATATCGGGAAAGCGATCGGTGATATCACCCCGATTGTCTGCCGCGACACGCTTCAGGCGACAGATGGCAACCGGTTCTTCATCGACCCGGCCACGACGGCAAGCCGGCTCGCAGGGACGGTCGCAGACACGACCGAGAATGCCTGGAAAGACATTGGATTCCCAATTAATCATATAGGCATCGTCATACCGGCCGGCAGCAATCAAGCGAATGTATTCAGGTACAGGGGTATGTGCCGGACAGGCGTACTGGCAATCAACCACCTTGTGGAAATATTCGGGGTTTGTAATATCGGTTGGTTTCACACCAAACTCCCTTCAGATCGAATTATTTTTGTTCACACGGGTCGTGAGTTTGCAGCAGGTAAATGGA
Source organism: Enterobacterales bacterium (assembly GCA_965250035.1). GTDB lineage: Bacteria > Pseudomonadota > Gammaproteobacteria > Enterobacterales > CAXRAF01. Next base: position 2,940,411 of record OZ252282.1, read on the forward strand.
CTGCCATACCTGCGCTCTCTTTCAGTGACCAATTATAGGGTGATTTGCTACTTATGTGGAATAGCCTGAATAAGTTGATAGCCTTATTTTATTGATTTTTAGGCATTAATTGCCGAAATAATGTCTCTCATCATCTGTTTTGCCTGGTTCAGGTAGCCGCCGCCGAATAAATTGGCGTGGTTCAGCACGTGATAGAGGTTGTAGACATGTTGTCGACGATTGCGGCCGGCGGGTTTTTCCTGCCCCTGATCGTAGACTGCATAGAATGTCGCTGTTGGTCTGCCAAAAAGTGTCAACATGGCGAGATCGGTCTCGGCATCGCCGTAGTAGCAGGCTGGATCATAGATGCTCGGTTTGCTGTCAGATTGCCCCACGTTGCCCTGCCACAGGTCGCCATGAAGTAATGATTTCGCCGGTCGATAGTTTGCAAAAAGTCGTTCAACAGCGCGACTAAAGTCGTGCCAGAGTGACATCAACGCCTGCCCCTGACCGCTGTCAATGAGCATCTTGAGTTGTGGTTCCAGGCGCTGCTGCATGAAGAATTCGAACCAGTCGTCATGGGGCGTATTCTGTTGTGGTGAGGTGCCGATGTAATTGTCGCGATGATAGCCAAAGTTATCGCCATGGATGCTGTGTAGTTGACGTAAGGCGTTGGCGAAACCCGCCTCATCGACGCGATTCTGCAGCGTCAGATATTCCATCACCAGATAGCTCGAGGATTCAAATCGTCCATGCAGGATGGGTTGCGGGACCCTGAAGGCCTGTGCTCGTGAGAGTGAATTCAGGCCATCGGCCTCGGCAGCAAACATATCCACACGGTCAGCTGAATTGCATTTCACAAACCAGTCTGACTCAGTGGTTTGTAATCGATAGGCCTGATTGATGCAGCCACCGGAACTGGCGCTGATTTGCTGGATCTGTATGGTCTTATTCAGGGCCTCTGAGAGCGCCTGTTCCAGGTGCGATACGAGGCCCGGCTGGAGCATCAGAACAGGACATCCAGCCCATTCTGTATGTGTTTAATAGGGATGACTTCCAGTCCCGGTATGGGTTTTTTCGGGGCATTGGCGAAGGGTACCAGGGCCTTTTTGAAGCCATGTTTTACCGCCTCGGCCAGGCGTTCCTGACCATTGGGTACTGGACGAATTTCTCCTCCCAGGCCAAGCTCACCGAAGATCAACCAGTCACGTTGGATTGCCCGATCGCGGAGCGACGATAGAATCGCTGCCAGAATCGGCAGGTCGGCCCCCGTCTCCATGACCCTTACACCGCCCACGACATTTAGAAAAACATCCTGACCATGCGTGCTAATGCCAGCATGCCGACTGAGTACGGCTAACAGCATGGCGAGCCGATTCTGATCCAGGCCCACGGCCACGCGTCGCGGATTGCCGAGGCTGCTCTCATCCACCAATGCCTGCACTTCAACCAGGAGTGGACGGCTGCCCTCCCATGTCGCAGTGACCACACTGCCGGGTACCGGGTCGCCATAGCCTGCCAGAAAGATCGCCGACGGATTACTGATTTCTTTTAAGCCGGTATCCGTCATGGCGAATACCCCGAGTTCATTCACCGCACCGAAGCGATTTTTCACGGCGCGCACCACTCGGTAGCGAGAATCCGATTGGCCTTCGAAATAGAGCACGGCATCGACCATATGCTCTAGAACTCTGGGGCCTGCGAGTGCACCATCCTTGGTAACGTGTCCGACCAGTATCACACTAGTGCCAGTCTGCTTGGCAAAACGCACCAGCTGTGCGGCACTCTCACGGACTTGTGAGACACCACCCGGCGCTGATTGTAGTTGTTCAGTATGAATCGTCTGAATCGAGTCGACCACCAGTAGCTGGGGCTTTTCCTGTTGTGAGGTGTTGATAATGCGTTCGACACAGGTTTCGGCCAGGAGCCGCAGTTGGTCGACCTTTAGGTTCAGGCGCTGTCCTCTTAAACTGACCTGGCGTGGCGATTCTTCACCCGTGACATAGAGCACCGGACGACTTTGCGAGATGTCACACAGGTTTTGCAACAGTAGTGTTGATTTGCCGACACCCGGATCCCCGCCAATCAACACGACTGAGCCCGGCACGACACCCCCGCCGAGCACACGATCCATTTCTTCCATGCCGGTCGGGAAACGAGCCTCTTCCTCGACCTTTACCTCGGACAGGTTCTGAACCTTGGCCTGCTCGCCCGTGTAACCGCGGAAGCGCCCTCCTTTGCCCGTGCTCGGCTCGACCACGATTTCATCCAGACTATTCCAGGCGCCACAGTCATTACACTGGCCACTCCACTTATTGTGGTCGGCGCCACACTCACGACAGACGAATTGAATTTTAGCTTTTGCCAAGCCCGTACTCCGTAACGAGGATTGAAGATATGTTATTCGAATCATTGCAGAGACGATGCCACACATCAATAGGCATTTACTATTCTGAGGTAACAAATCCTAGCCGTCTCTAATGTTCGTTTACATTTTTGTCACACGCCCAGCACCACAGAAATGCTAGTATAAATCCTTGTGCCATGGTGCGAACACCTGAGCGCAGGTTGAATAAAAGATGACGATTAGAATATTACAACTACTCCTGCTGTTACTCATCAGCCACGCAGTGAATGGCAAGGTGGTCTATGAGCCAGAAAAAGCGCAGACATTATTAAAAGAGGCGAAAGTCGGTGAGCGCCTAAATCAATTGAGACAATCCGCCACATTGGCCGAGGATCTGGATCGTCTATTATCTGATAGCTCGCTAGACATCTTAGCCAAAGAATTTCTGCTCTATCACCTGAGTCGGACAATGGCCGATCAGTCTCCGAATCACGAAATGAGGCAACTGCTGAGAAGGCTGGCTGATTATGAATCCCAGATATACTGGTCGTTATCCCATGTTGGCAGGCTCAAGGAAGTAACCGCCTACCCCATTGCCGGGACGGCCACGGCCATCCTCTATGACTGGGATCTGGATGCCGAGGTGGATCGCCTCTTGAGTGATAAATCAGTCGCGCTGTATCAGTTGCAAGACTATTTGGCTAAGTCAAATACAAGACGAAAGGATCAGGTGTTTGGCCGCCTGCTCAAGCGACTCGATGAAGGAGAGATACAGTGGCTGGTTGAATGGTCATCGAATCAGCCGATGCGATTGTCCGATCGCCAACTCGGTGAACTGGCCCTGTTGAGCAGGACAGAGGATCTGATAGAACGCTACAGGAGTCGATTACTCCAGGCCGACATGGCTGATGCCAACCTGATTCGACTGCTGGAGCAGATGGAGTCGACGCCGGATGTGACGACGACCAAGTCAAACGAACAAACACAATCTCTGGCTCAGGTCTGGACCTATACGGAGACTGAGACCGGGAGTAACCGTATTGCGCTCGGTTACCCGGTTCCGCTACCGGTCGAATCACTGCAACCCGTGGCAGGCTTTCGCTCCTTTGGCAGTCTGCATGCCAGGCATCAGCAACTGATGTCGGCCCATGAGTTCATCTCCGGTTCCGTCGTCGGCCAGACCATTTTTGATCGGGATATCTGGGCCTATCAAATATCTGATACAGATAATACAACGGATGATGGGTTCCCGGTGGAAGGCGCTGTATTACAGAATGGCGGAATACATGCCCGGGAATGGGCTAGCCCGGAGGTGACCACGGCGATCATTGAGCGTTTTGCCGATCAGGTTGGTGACAACTGGGTCTATGACTATCTGGTGAATAATCTCAATATGGTGATCGTGCCGGTATTGAATGTCGATGGCTATTTGCAGACGCAACGCTATCCGAATCAGACCCGTCAGACGAGCTTTTTTAGTGATCCGATTGACTGGCCACGTGACGGGCGTATGCGTAGGAAGAACATGCGTGGCGTCGATGAGGATCTGCTGACTGATGGAGATAGTCTGGCTGGCGTTGATCTCAATCGCAATCATGCGCCGTATTGGAACACCTCAAACAGCTCTTCGAGTGATGGCCGATCACTGGTGTATCACGGCCAAGCTTCGGGCTCTGAACCTGAGTCACAGGCGCTGTATGCTGCTGCCGCTTTAGGTCCCGCCGAACGATTACGCATGTACATTGATACCCATTCCTTCAGCCAACTGTGGTACCAACCCAATACGTCCAGTCAACGACGCAATGATATTGCCGCGCAATTGGCGAATCGCATGCGCAATGCCACCAATAACAGTTACAGCGTATCACCGAGTCCCGCTGGGAGCGGTATTGGATCGACGGATGGTCATTTCGCCGAAACCTATCAGATCCCATCCTACACGCTGGAGATTGAACCGAGCAGCCGTGGTGGTGTTCAGTATGGTGGATTCGATGTCACCCATTCAGGCTTCGTGCTACCCGAGTCTGAGATCGAGCGGGTACGAACTGAACTCACCGATGCCTCGGTGATCGCCTGGTACATGCAGGCCGGCCCGGCAGCGATTAAACAGCTTCAGGTGAGTCGCCTTGATAATGGACAGGTCGTCTATGCCGGCCATTGGCAGGCCGTTGATGTGGGCCAACGGGAGTGGCAAACGACCACCAATCTGGGTCTTGAGAATAATGTTGAATACCGTGTGTGGGTCGCCTATGACAAACCCATGCGCTGGATAAATCCTAACGGCGAGGTGGCCGGATTCCCCAACGTCACGATGACACTCGAGCCGGAATTCACCATCGAGGGGCTTGATGCCAATAATCAGGCGTTTAGTCAGACAATCACTGGCTCGGTGAATGACTGGTTAACCGAATCGGGTGGTCCAGGGGTGGGCTACTTACGCTATAAGTCAGATGCATTTATGCTCAATGTGACGCTGAATGTGAATATCCCAGCGACATCTGCGAACCTGTTAGCACTGGCATTCCAGAACCGAGACTTTGCCGCCACAATCAATGATGCGAATCCTGCTTCGATCGTTGATTACTCTGTTCACTGGCTGAATTACGAAGCCACGGATGGCACCGAATCCGATAGCGGAGGGATTGACCGGATGATTCGGATTATCGATAATGGCGCACCATTGTACACTGACCCCGACGATTTCGTTGCCACGACACCCCCGCCGGTTATCGATGATGGCGCGCAAAATCAGTCAGGTGGCGGGTTTGCGGGATTCCTATTGATAACCCTGTTGTTGTATCTTGGCGCCAGATTTAGTATGATATTGCGTCTACCGAAAGGATGATATGGCCATGAGACCGGTTGTAAATAAACACATTAAGCCTACAAGGAAGCGACTGCTTGTCGTAGTTTTGGCATTATTTTGTGCAACCATTAACCTCAACGCCGCCGAAGTGACTCCGGCTCAACCCGTCGATCCTGCCCCAATCGGGCAAAAATTTGATCCCATGGATCCGAATAATCAACTGGTACAGAAGAGCCTCAACAAGCGCCCAGGTAAGGCAAACCAGAAGAAAGGCTGGTTTGATTGGCTGACCAATATCTCCAGGAAGCCCGCGAACTTCCACTACATCGATTTCATCGAATTATTCCACTAGTAGTAAATCTTATGAGTAAAAGTCCTGGTCTGTTTGACGTCGTCAAGAGTGTGCTTGCTGCTGCTTTTGGCGTGCAATCTGAGGAAAATCGTGAGCGAGATTTCAAGCATGGCAAGGCGTCCCATTTTATCGCCGTTGGCATCCTCTTTACCGTTATTTTCGTTCTCGTCCTAATCTCAATAGTCAGCAGCGTCGTAGAAAACGCGGGTCTATGAAATCACAGTGAACTATATATTTCTTATGTCTATTTCGTGTAGGTGGCGAGTAGTTCCTGCACGCTATCGCGTTGACTGCCTTTGCAACTGATGAAGCGTTGGACGTCGAAGGATTCGATGCTGGCGTGTTGATACAATTCCCTAGTAAAGCCATTTAAATGATTTGAGATCACAACCGGGATCCCTTTCGCGGCCAGTTGCCTGGCCTTTACCGCCAATTGCACCTGATCGTCCAGGCCAAAGCTGTGCTGGCTATAGCTGGTAAAGTTTGCGCTGTCGGTCAACGGCACGTAGGGGGGATCGCAGTAAACGACGTCCCCAGGGCGTGCCCGATTCATAATTTGATTGTAGTCAGCGCAGACGAACTTGGCTGACTTGGCACGCTCGGCGAACTGGTACATCTCATCACTCGGGAAATAGGGCTTCTTATATTTGCCGAAGGGAACATTAATAAGGCCCTTACTATTATATCGACACAGGCCATTGTAACCATGACGATTGATATAGACGAACAGGGCTGAACGCTCTTTCGGATCGCTGCTGTTATTAAAGACGTCACGCCAATGATAGTAGGCGGTCTTATCATTCTCGGAATCTTTAAACCAGTCCTCGCAATAGCGGATAAAGCTTTTGGGGCTGCGCTTAAGTTGATTGTATAGATTGATCAGATCCTGATTAATGTCCGCCAGAAGAAAGGAATCAAAGTCACTATTGAGGAAGACAGAGCCCGAACCAATAAATGGCTCAATCAGTCTGTCCCCTTCAGGAAGTGCCTTATTAATGCGCGGCAGGAGTCGATACTTGCCACCGGCCCACTTCAAAAATGGCCTGACGGATGTGTTTTGTTTCTGTGAGTTTGGCAAGCGAGGTTACAAGCTAATCAGATTTGCCACAGTGTAACCTGAACCCATTGCAATGACCATTCGCAAGCCTGCTTGCGGGTGTTTTTTTATGGCACAGGAGTTTGTTAGTTATGCTGAGGCGCTGACTTGTCCGCCGACCTGCTCGGTGGCATCGGTGCGCAGACTGGCACTTAACAAGCCGCCACGAAGGGAAGTACCCGCCCTACTGAATGGTTGCGGACCCTGATCGTCTTCCTCACCTTGACCGCCTCTGACACGAAGGGAATTTGCGGCCTGTTCGGCATTCGCTCGTGCGATGTCAAAGCGTGCTTTTGCGGCCAGTGCATTGGCAGCTGCTGCCACTCGACGATCGGTTGCTGACGGATCGGCGGGTGCGAGCGCGGCGCGTGCGACCTGCTCTGCTTTACGCAGAGTGGCCTGCGGATCACCTGGCACAGGTGAAATATCAATGGACACCTCACCACCCACGGCATAGCGAACACCATTGGGGCCTGTTTTATAGGTATAGGATGGCGCTCCAGCGTAGACGCCACCGACCGAGCTGTGCGCCTGTTCGTGAGCGCGGACTTTTCTGTCTATGGCTGCCAGTTCAGCAATTTCTGCCTGTTCCTGGCGCTGTTCTCTTTGTTCTTGACGATCCTGTGAGCTGGATTGTTGTTGGTCGGAGCTATCGTCGGAACTTCGATCACCCACGACTCTGGGGCGATTATCGTCAGATGTTTCCTGAGTCGGGTTACCCTGGGTTTGGTTTGGCGCAGTTTCCGCTGGTCTTGAACCCGGCAGTTGGAATGTTTGCTTGGCGGCAGGCACGCGCTCGGCAATCCGGTTCTGTGTTTGAACCGTTTCCGTGGGTATGTTCGCTGTGTTGACTGGCAAGCTGACTGCAGTTGCCGTTGAAACATTCATACTAGTGCCTGCGTTTCGTTAACTGTTCTACCAATTCCTGGCAACTAGGCCTCGATATCCAGAAGTGCACCAATGGTGTTCTGTTCTGCTTCGATCACTCTGGCAGATGCCAGGGCCTGTTGTTCAGCCACACGCAAGTCTATGAGAGGCTCAATCAAGGATTGAGGTCCTGATTCTGCAACAGCATTCGCTATTTGGTCGGCACTGTTGCTGAGCCGTTGTTGTGCTTGCAAGAATGACTGTATTCCGGAACTGACTGCTGAGATAGTCATAATTTACTCCATACAATCCACCGGGGCAGATCCCCGGTAAAGTATATTCTACAATAAAAGGGGTTCTTTTTCAGCTCGAAAAAGGTGCTGCCCGTCACAGAAATCGCCTTTAACGACTCTTTTATGGCGTTTTTTATGAGAATTTCAATCTAGTCGATCGATTTAATGGGGATAGGCTCAAATGCTTCCGGGATGGCGTTGATGGCATGTTTGGGTTGTTTTATGCCCTTCCAACCGTGGCCAAAAACCACGTCATAGGTGATATTCTTCCCTGACTCGAGCTGTTCCTGCAGCGAGTTCTTGTAGCGTTGGAATCGCTGCTTTCCCGTCAACGTCTTGCGTCGTTCAATGGCCAGGTTTGCATGACCCGTCAGCCTGAGATCGTCATGCAGCGAAGAAACACTGGGGTATTCTATGTTCAATGGCTCATTTTCCATCACGATATTGTGAAACCCGCATCGGGTCAGTGCATCGCCAATATCATGCATATCGCTAAATGGCATAACATGGGGCGTGTCCGGATCCGATTGCTGCCATGCCTGCACTACTGCGGCAAGGGTATCTGGTCCGAGCGATGTGAACAGCAACAGCCCCTCAGCTGACAGGACGCGATTAATCTCACGTATGAGTGGCGTTGGATCGTTGTACCAAACTGGAAACAGATTCACGACCACCAAATCGACACTATCATCCGGCAAGGGTAATTTTTCTGGCTGTGCACAGGCATAGCGCGGCTTGTTAAACCAGCCGGATAATTTCGCTGCCTGTCGACAGAAAGCCAAGCCCGGCTCAACACCGATGACGGTCGCTTTGCGATAGCGATCTTTGAGCGCGCGACATGAGCGGCCATCGAGACTCCCCAATTCAAGGATTAGTTCGGGTTCGATAGTGACCAGATCGAGGCGCTCTAACAGGCGTCGGCTAATCAAATGAATTAAATCATTATGATCGGCAAAGCGGCTGGCAGCACGATTTCTCTGTCTGGTGAGTTGGCGATAATCGATATTAGACAATGGCTCGGTCTCAAATGATTGAATCAGCGACAATAACATAGGTAATTATCTGATGAATAGATCACCCGAATCTTTCATAGTCAGATAATTTAGAAATGTTCTCGCTGGCACAGTTTATTTCGGCATGCATCGTTTGTAATCGTGCCTATCACGCCGATCCGGCTATCTGCCCGGATTGCATTGCCCTATTGCAGAAGTATTCGCGTGTCGGTGATAACAACCTGCAGGTATTCAGCCATGACTGGCATAAGTTAAGGGTTCTCGGTGCTTACGAGAACATCCTGGCTGATTTGATTAAAGTGGGGAAGTTTAACGACCAGCCACACCTCTTTAAGCAACTGGCGCGGCTCTTTAGTGATTTACTCGTTAGACAAGATGTCGTTAGCCCACGACTGGCTGGTCCGTTAGACGCTGCGAATGGGGTCATCATCCCGGTCCCGATGCCACGACTGCGTTACCTGCTGCGTGGCTATAATCAGGCAGATATCATCGCACGTGAATTGGCCCGAAGACTCGCATTGCCCTATCAAGACAATGTCCTGCGACAGCATGGCGACCGGGTAGCGCAACATCGCCTGAAACGACGCGAACGGCTCGCACCTACTCCAGGCAAGTTTCGTTTAATAGCAACGCCACCCGAACGCCTAATCCTGGTCGATGATGTGATGACCACCGGTGCAACCGCTGCGAGCATCTGTCGGCTGTTTAAAGCCGCGGGTGTGCAATATATCGAGGTCTGGGTATTGGCACTGACGGCGAATATGTAACAGAAAGATTAACGTGCTTTAGTCCGATCTGAAATGCAGGTTATAATGCGCTAAATAACCAGCCTGTGCCTTACATGAAAGTACTCTTTCCAGAGCGAACACGTTCGAATCAAATCATTGCCATTTCCCTGCCCATTTTAAGTGGCATGATCTCGCAAAATATTCTCAATCTCGTGGACGCCGCCATGGTAGGGCATCTGGGTTCCGCTGCGCTGGGTGCCGTCGGCATCAGTAGTTACCTCAACTTTTTATTCGTTGCCCTGTTCATGGGGTTGGCTACGGGTGTGCAGGTCATGGTGGCGCGCCGACTGGGTGAGGGGAATACCGAGCGTGCCGCTGCGCCTCTGAATGGAAGCCTGTTACTCAACCTGTTAATCGCCGTTCCTGTTTCGGTTGTCCTGTATTTTCAGGCGCCGAGCATCACGGGACTGTTGTTGGATGATCCTGCCGTCATTAACGAAGCTGAAATATATCTACAGATGCGCATTGTCGGGATTTGGGCTATCGCCATGAACTTTACCTTCAGGGGTTTCTGGAGCGGCATTAAATTGACCAAGTACTATATGTATGTGCTTGTCAGCATGCATGTGCTCAACATATTTCTTAATTACGCCCTGATCTACGGTAATTTTGGCTTTCCAGAAATGGGCGTGCAAGGCGCGGGGCTCGGTACCAGCATTTCCATGATTGCTGGCACGGTCGCTCATTTCATCCTGTGCTTCTATAAGGCCCGAGGCTTTGGCTATATGGAACGCCTGCCGAGCCTTGAGTCATTGAAGTCGATCATCAAGCTGTCGGTGCCCAACTCATTACAACAGTTCTTCTTCGCCGCGGGTTTCAGTACGCTATTCTGGATTATTTCCAAGGTGGGTACGGATTCACTCGCAGCGGCCAATGCCCTGACTAATATCATGCTGGTGGCGATTTTGCCCTGCATCGCCTTTGGTATCAGTGCTTCAACCCTGGTGTCGGAGGCACTCGGTAAAAAGGATGTCGAGGATGCCTACCAGTGGGGGTGGGACGTATCAAAAATTACCATCCTGGTTCTCAGTGTACTGGGACTAATATTTTTACTCTTTGGCGAGCCCATACTGGCTGTCTTCCTGGTGGAGGAAAATGCCTTAGAACTCGCCATATTACCAATGACAATATTGGCGCTGATGTTACCGCTCGAGGCGTTAGGCATGGTCATGATGCATGCCCTCATTGGGGCCGGTGCGACATCTCAGTCGATGAAGGTATCTCTCGGTTTGCAATGGTTGTTGTTCCTTCCTGCGGTATGGGTATTGGGCCCGGTGCTTGGTTATGGGCTGGTCATGATTTGGTTGGTTCAGGCAGTGTATCGCTCAATGCAGGCGCTTATCTTTACCCATATGTGGCGCAACCGCGGCTGGTGTGACATCAGTGTCTGAGCAGGACTATTATGCGCTAGACCCCGAGACCGTGCTCACGGCGGTTGAATCATGTGGCCTGGAGCTGGATGGTAGCCTGTTACCCCTGAATTCCTATGAGAATCGCGTCTATCGCATCCAGGATCGTGATGGTGTGCGCTGGGTCGTGAAATTCTATCGTCCGGGACGCTGGAGCGATGCCCAGATTATTGAGGAGCATCAATTTGCACTCGAACTGCACGACCAGGAAATACCCATCATCGCTCCCACGCTGTGGCAGGATAATCAGACCTTGTTGCAGTGGCGTAATTTCAGGTTCACTCTATTTCCCTGTGTTGGCGGTAGGGAGCCTAATCTGGAAGATCCGGATCACCTGACCCAGCTGGGGCGTTATCTGGGACGCATTCATCAGGTGGGTGCCTGCCAGCCATTTGAGCATCGTCCGCAACTGAGTGTGCAATCCTACGGTCATGATAGTGTGGCCACTATCCTGCAGAGTGACTACGTCCCCGAGCATCTGGTGCCGGCTTATGAGGCGGTGGCAACGCAACTGTTAGCACATATCGACGAACTCTTCGCCCAGCACAATCAAGCGCATTGGTCGATCCGATTACATGCAGACTTCCATCCCGGGAATATACTCTGGGGGACGAATGGTCCCAGCCTGGTTGATCTTGATGATGCCAGAATGGGTCCGGCGATACAGGACTTGTGGATGTTGATCGGATCGGATCCAGAGCAGCAGTGCCTACGCTTCGATGACATCCTGCAGGGCTATGAAGAATTTTCCGACTTACCCTTGGCGCAATTACACCTCATGGAGCCGTTACGTACTCTGCGCATGTTACATTATTGTGCCTGGCTGGTACGACGTTGGGAGGACCCATCGTTCAAGCACCATTTTCCATGGTTTGCTGAATTCAAGTATTGGGAGGAGCAGATCCTGCTATTAAAAGAACAACTCGCTATCTTGCAAGAAGATACCACCCATCAACGCTTGAGTAGCTTTCTCTAGCCAAGCATGGGAGAGATGTTGTTATGAGAGAGAACCGCTTCTACATTGACCAGGCTATCAAGACCGGCGAGACCATCGAACTGGAGCGCTCAGTCGCTGTGCATATCAGCAAAGTTTTGCGCATGCAGTCGGGCGATACGATTATGCTATTTAATGGCGATGGCTCGGACTACCAATGCGACTTGATTGTCGAGAACAAAGCCGTTTCTACGCTGGTGCGTTCACAACATGACAACGAAACTCGATCGCCCCTGACGACGCATCTGGGCCAGGGGTTATGTCGTAGCGATCGCATGGATTACAGTATTCAGAAGGCGGTAGAGATGGGCGTGTCCGAAATCACCCCCCTCATAACTGAACGGGTTCAGTTTCGCATGGATGCCAAGCGAAGTGCGAAGAAGATGCGCCATTGGCAAGGCGTGATCATCGCGGCTTGTGAGCAGTCCGGCAGGGCCGATATTCCCGTGTTACATGACATCATGCCGCTACAGGATTGGTTAGGTGCATCTGATGCGCCACTCCTGGTACTTGACCCGACATCTGGCCGCCGACTAGCCAGCCTGGATGACTCCTTGACTCAGCGTGAGTTGAACCAGCTACGCCTGGTTGTCGGACCCGAGGGCGGGCTGAGCACGGATGAGATTGGATTATGTAAGGAGTACGGTCACGCGATTAGCCTGGGCCCCAGGATCTTGCGCACCGAAACGGCCGGTACCGCGGTGCTAGCCGTGCTGCAGCACCTCTATGGCGATCTCTAGTCATCCGTTCATGATAGAGTGATATTGCACCATTTTTAACCGCCCTATCGACATCATCGCACCATCTCGGTGCAATTAATCCCCTTGAAAAGGTGTTAGTTGATTCATTCGGCCTCCAGCCCGGCTCATATATGGGCTCTTGCGGCCAAATGTTGGGAAATTTTATTAGTTGGCACAGCCTTTGCTAAATCATAACCACACTTTTGAGGTTGTGATTCAGCCTTAACTTTTTAAACCGCCAACTATGGAGTTATTTTTATGTCTGCGACATTATTTGATCTACTAAAAGAGACAGAAGCTAGATACGTTGATCTACGTTTCACCGATACTAAGGGTAAAGAACAACACGTAACGATCCCAGCCAACCTGGTCGACGATGATTTCTTATCTGAGGGTAAGATGTTCGACGGTTCATCAGTTGCAGGATGGAAAGGAATTAACGAGTCAGACATGGTCCTTATGCCACAGCCGGAAACTGCTGTCCTGGATCCTTTCTGTGATGAAGCGACCGTTAACCTACGCTGTGATGTTGTCGAGCCTGCCACGATGCTCGGTTACGAACGTGATCCACGTTCACTGGCCAAGCGTGGTCTAGAGTACCTGAAATCAACGGGCATTGGTGACGAAGCTTACTTCGGTCCAGAGCCAGAATTCTTTGTCTTCGACGATGTTAAATTTGGTGCGGAGATGAATGGTGCCTTCTATTCGATTGATGACGAAGAATCACATTGGAACTCAGGTAAAGATTATGATGGCGGCAACATGGGCCATCGTCCTCGCGTCAAGGGTGGTTACTTCCCAGTACCTCCTGTCGATTCGTCACAGGATCTGCGTTCAGCCATGTGTTCTGTCATGACCGATATGGGTCTTGAGATTGAGGCGCATCACCACGAGGTAGCGACTTCGGGTCAGAACGAGATTGCGACACGCTTCAACACCCTGGTAAACAAGGCCGACGAAGTACAGATTTATAAGTACGTGGTACATAATGTCGCTCACGCCTTCGGCAAGACAGCGACGTTCATGCCAAAGCCCTTGGTTGGTGATAACGGTACTGGCATGCATGTTCACCAGTCAATCAGCAAGGATGGTGTCAACGTATTCGCGGGTAATGCCTATGCTGGCCTGTCAGAAACTGCCTTATTCTACATCGGCGGTATCATCAAGCACGCGCGTGCCCTGAATGCTTTCACCAATGCCTCGACTAACAGCTACAAGCGATTGGTTCCCGGCTTTGAAGCGCCTGTGATGCTGGCATACTCTGCCCGTAACCGTTCTGCTTCGATTCGTATCCCGCACGTACCTAATGAGAAGGGACGTCGTATTGAGGTACGATTCCCGGATCCAACGGGTAATCCTTACTTGGCATTCACTGCCATGCTGATGGCTGGCCTTGACGGCATCCAGAACAAAATCCATCCGGGCGATTCTCTGGATAAGGATTTATATGACCTGCCTCCAGAAGAAGCTGCGGAAATTCCAACCGTTGCCAGCTCGCTGGAAATGGCTCTCGATGCGCTCGACGACGACCGCGACTTCCTGAAGGAAGGCGGCGTATTCTCTGACGACATGATCGATGCCTACATCGCTCTGAAGCGTGAAGAGGTAGAGCGTCTGAATATGACAACTCACCCTGTTGAGTTCGACCTATACTATAGTGTGTGATCTGGCGGTTTCATCACTATAGCGCCCATGCCCGGCTTCGGCCGGGCTTTTTTTTGTCTTGAAAAAATGCACATCGAAGAAGTGTCATTTTCATCGACTACTAACTGGGTAGTTTTTCGACGCCTTAAGAACAGCTAGACATTATTTACTGGAGACGTCGTAAATACCTCCCTGTAGACTTCGCCTCGACATCCATGTCTCGGAGACTCCTGTAAATAATGTCTAAGCTATTCTTCAATAAACTGCACGTTTTTTACTTCGTAGTAAGTATGAAAAAAACCATACTGTCGAATTACTTAACTGGCAAAAATAAGCCAGCCTCATGGTTATTCTTGAACGAATGCATATTGCTATGGTCAAAATTACTGAGTAAAGTAGACCTGTGGTAACTGAGAGACTGTTGAGATGAAGCGTTTCACTTTTCTGACAATTCTTGTCATTTTATCGTTGGCTGTAACGAATCTATCCTATGCTGCCGAAGCGGAGGCCGAGGATAAGGCAGAAGAGACCGAGAAGAAAGCCGAGAAGAAGAAGTCAGGCAAGATTTATGCGATCAAGGATCGCAATGGCAATATCGTTGGTTATACCGATGATCCGCTCAAGGGCAGCGATGAGGTTAAAATTCAGAAGGGTTCTGAATATACGCCGCCAGAATCCGAAACAGTCTGGACCAAGGTTGAGCCAAAAGTCGTTGAGGAAAAACCGCTTGGTTATGCCAAATTTGCGATTGCCAGTCCGACCAATGACGCGACGATTCGAAATAACGCCGGAAACATTCAGGTGGCGCTGGATATCAGGCCTGCTCTCCAGCCCGGCCATAAGGTGCAGGTTTTGATAGATGGCAATGTCGTTTCAGAGTCGCGCGGAGTGATCCAGTCTGCGGCGAATGTTGATCGTGGCACCCATAGCATCTCGGCCAATATCATCGACTCACAGAACAATATCCTCAAGTCGACTCCTGCGGTCACGATTCACCTGCATAGGGCGACAGCTCGTCGATAATATCTGCACCAATTTTCTGCACCAATAAAGTGCACTTGCACCATTAAACCGTTATAATTCAACCATGGATTCAAACAACACCCTGCTTCAGGACGTCCTGAGGTTTCAGTCTGCCTGCGTACTGGTAACGGATCGTGATGGCATCGTGCATTTTGGAAATTACGCCAGCGAGGAATTGCTGCGCTTGTCCGAACGACAATTTCGTGGGATGTCGATTGCTGAGCTATTTCTGGACGGCGACCTGACCCGTCAGCGACTGGATGAGCTATTTGAAGAGTCTCCTCGCATTTATCAACGCGACGCACGCCTATTGCCGTTGCATCGTGAATGGGCGGTCGGTGACATGCGCCTTAGCCTGATCAGCTCAGGCGAGGAATCCTGGATGCTGGTCGAATTCCATCCTTCAGATCGGAATCGTCCGTTCGTAACGGATTCTTCCGAGTATGTACAGCAGTTGGCGGCCAACGCATTGATTCGGGGCCTGGGCCATGAAATTAAAAATCCACTCGGTGGCTTGCGTGGTGCAGCCCAGCTATTGGACATGGAACTACAGGATCCGAACCTTAAGGAATACACGGCAGTCATCATCAAGGAGTCGGATCGATTGTCATCGCTCGTTGATCGGATGATGGCACCTCATAAGACGGGCCAGAAAGAACTCAAGAATCTACACCAGCCGCTCGAGGCTGCCCTGCAACTGGTGCAGATTGACGCCGGTGACGGCATTCATATAAAGCGCAACTACGATCCCAGTATCCCTGATTTCAAATTATATTCCGATTCACTGCAGCAGGCCTTCCTGAATCTGATGATCAATGCCGTCCAGGCGATGGAAGGGAGTGGAATTCTCGAGATAGAGACGCGTATTGAGCGTAATAAGTTTATTGGTAATAACCAGTATCCACTCCTGACGCGTATCAATATCAGTGATACCGGCCCCGGCATACCTGAGGAACTGAAAGACAAGGTGTTTATGCCGATGGTTAGCGGTAAGGCATCGGGCAGCGGCTTAGGCCTCGGCGTAGCACAATCACTGGTGCAACAGCATAACGGGTTAATTGAATACAGGGACGACATAGAAATGACCACCTTCAGCATTTACATACCGATTCAGCTTGGGGAGCAATCATGAGTAAGCCACGACTGCTAATTATCGATGATGATGATTCGATCCGATGGGTTCTTGAAAAAACAGCCGCTAAGGAAAATATTAGTACGCGTAGCATCATGTCGGCCTCCAAGGTCGAGCAGGCGATCGCCGAATTTAAGCCCGATGCGATCATATCCGACATCAGGATGCCGGACAGTGATGGCCTCGAGATGCTGGCTGATTTGCAGGAAACTCACCCTGATCTGCCGGTAATCATTATGACGGCCCACTCGGATTTAGAGACTGCGGTCGCTGCTTTTAAAGGCGGGGCCTTCGAGTACTTGCCGAAGCCATTCGACATTGAGGAAACCATCGCAACCATCAAACGCGCTGTCGCCCAACGGGCTAAGGAAGAGGCGCGGCCGATCGAGGAAGATATTCCAGATACCGATATGCTGGGTGACTCGCCATCCATGCAGAAGCTGTTTGTCGCGATTGGACGCCTATCCCGATCCAATGCAACGGTACTGATCAATGGCGAGACGGGTACCGGTAAAGAGTTGGTCGCGCGGGCATTACATCGACATAGCATGCGTGCGGATCAGTCTTTTATTGCCCTGAACATGGCTGCGATTCCAAAAGAGCTGATTGAGTCGGAACTCTTTGGGCATGAGAAAGGCGCGTTCACCGGCGCGAACCAGCATCGTCATGGTCGCTTCGAGCAAGCCAATAACGGCACCTTGTTCCTCGATGAAATTGGCGACATGCCCTTTGAAACTCAGACGCGTTTGCTGCGAGTGCTGGAAGATGGCGCTTTTTATCGCGTGGGAGGGCATACCCCAATTAAGGTCGATGTCCGTGTTGTCGCAGCGACCCATCAGCGTCTGACTGATCAGGTTGAGAAGGGCGATTTCAGAGAGGATTTATACCATCGTCTGAATGTCATTCGACTCGAATTACCCCCCCTGCGTGAGCGGCCAGAAGACATCCCGATACTCGCCCGCCATTTTCTAAACCAGGCGCTACAAGAATTAAACATTGGCAAGAAGGTGATGACCACTGCCCTGCTGGAGCGCCTCAAACAACTGCACTGGCCAGGCAATGTGCGGCAATTGGAGAACACCTGTCGCTGGCTGGCAGTCATGTCCAGCGGGGTTGATATCGATGCCGATGATCTGCCCGATGAAATCAATGACGAATCGGCGAAATCCGGCGTGTCCTGGCAGGAGTTACTGGCGAATTCGGTGGCGGAAAGCCTGCGACAGGATCAGGATGGCATCGCTGAAAAATTTCAGCAGGACTTCGAAAAGGTGTTAATTGAGCAGGCCATGCTCGCCACCTCGGGCCATAAGCAAAAGGCCGCGCAACGACTCGGCTGGGGGCGTAATACGATCAGTCGGAAACAGAAGCAACTGGACGTTGGTAAGCCGATCAAGTCGACCTAGTTACCCTGGCTGAAGCCAATCTGACGCCAAGCCTCATAGCTGACGATGGCGACGGAATTCGATAAGTTCATACTCCGATTATTCTCCAACATCGGGATCCGTAACCAGTTCTGGTGTGGGATATTATCCGCGACCACATCGGTTAGGCCATGGGTCTCCGCGCCGAATAATAAGACATCATCCTCTGCGAACTGAGCATCGGTGTAGTGGCGACTGCCAGTGGTCTCGATGGCGTAGATGGTTCGCTGTCCCATGCTGTCCATGAACTGGCCGAAGTCTGGATAGATACTGGTGTTCTCGACATCGCGGTAATCAAGGCCAGCACGGCGAAGTTTCTTCTCGTCCAGATCGAAGCCCATCGGTTCAATGAGATGCAGTTTGCAGCCGTTGTTGGCGATCAGGCGCATAATATTACCCGTATTGGGCGCAATCTGTGGCTCAAACAGGGCAATATGAAACATGGGGTCGGAATTAGTCGTCTTCGAACTTCAGGTCACGAGTCAACAATTGATGTGCAGCTTCCTGAGGGGGGACGTTCTCATACAGAATACTGTAAATCGCATCGCAGATGGGCATTTCTATCTCCATGCGTTGCGCCAACTCATGGACTTCTTTGGCGTTGCGTACTGCCTCGACGACCTGGCCAATCGATTCTTCTGCCTCGCGGATACTCATGCCCTGACCAATCGCCAGTCCGAAACGGCGATTACGTGACTGGTCATCCGTACAGGTCAATACCAGATCGCCGAGACAGGCAAGTCCTCTGAAGGTATTGGCCTTGCCACCGAGTGCCACTCCGAGACGAGTCAGTTCTGCGATACCACGGGTGATCAATGCCGTTCTTGCATTGGCTCCGAAACCGATGCCATCTGCCATGCCAGCGCCGACGGCGATGATGTTTTTGACCGCACCACCGAGCTGGACGCCGATCAAGTCGTCGTTGGCGTACACACGAAAACGATCGTTATTGAAGCGACGGATCAGATCGGCCAGGAATTCACCATCTTCACAAGCGATGGTGGTCGCGGTCGGCAGATCATTCGCCAGTTCTTTGGCGAAGTTCGGGCCGGACAAGACAGCGTAAGGGCGCTCGCCCAGCACCAGTCTCGCGGTGGGAATGAGTAGATCGCCGGAGCCCGGCTCTAATCCCTTGGTCGCTGATATGATCCGGGTATCCTCATGGATGAGCGGCTTGATTTGATCCAGAACCTGATGAAATGCATGGCTCGGGATCACGACCAGAATGTCTCGACAGCCTTGTAAGGCGGTCGCCAGATCATTAGTTACCGAGAGTGATTCTGGAAATGCTATTGGGCCAAGGTAGCGTTCATTCATGTGGCTGGATTGCATCTGTGCCACATGCTCTGCATCACGAGCCCAAAGCCGGGTAGGGTTGCCATTTCTGGCTAGCAGGATGGCTAATGCGGTTCCCCAGGACCCTGCCCCGAGAACCGCAATAGGTGTTGACTTGATGTCATCCTGCATAGGCGTTTTTGCCAAAGTGGCGGCCTAGTGTGTGGCCTCACCGGCTGGCTGTGCAGCGGCTTGCTCAGCGCGTTTGGCTTCCTGCGCTTGGAACAACTGCTCAAAGTTAATATGAGCCAGTAGCAGCTGAGGGAAACCACCATGCGAGATAACCTCAGAGATCATTGTTCTGGCGTATGGGAACAGGACTGAAGGACAGAAACTTCCCAAAGTGTGACGCTTGTTTGCATCATCCATGTTACCGACAACAAAAACACCCGCCTGCTTACATTCGGCTAGGAATAAAACTGATTCGCCTTCCTTTGCAGTCACTGTAATGCTCAGCGTGACATCATACAGGTCACCTTCGAGATTCTTGCTGCTGGAATTGATTTCCAGGTTAATGTCGGGGCGATAGCCTTCTTTGAAGTTGAACGATTCAGGAGTGCCTGGGGCTTCGAAAGATAGATCCTTTACATAAATCTTCTGCATCGAGAACGTTGGTTGGTCACCAGTTGCTTCGTTTGCTACGTTCTGTTCGTTGGTATTTTCTGTCATTTTTTGTCTCTCAGTATGTTTAAGTCAGTTTAACACGTTATTGTTGTATTAATTGGTCCAGTTCGCCCGTCCTGGCCAGTTGTAACATTTCGTCGCAACCGCCGATGGAACGATCGTTGATGAAGATCTGAGGTACGGTAGTACCACCATTGCTCCGATCGAACATTTCTCTTCTCAGTTCAGGTTGTCCGGACACATCAATATTGGTGTAAGCAATATTTTCATTGTCCAGATAATGCTTCGCTCGGACACAGTAGGGACAAAACGGTGTCGAGTATACTTCAACCCTGGCCATCGCTAGCTTTTTTCCAGAGGTAAACTCTCACTGCTCCAGGAGCCAATACCGCCCTGTAAGCGATAGAGATTCTCGTATCCCATCTGCTGTAATTTCTGAGCAACACCTGCGGTGGTTACGCCGGTCTGACAAACCAGTAGCAGGGGTTTGGTCTTATCTTTGGGTAAGCCTTTAGCCCCTTCCTCGATCTTGGAGGTGGGAATATTAACCGAACCCAGAATATGGCCTTTATTGAAATCAGCTTTGGCACGAATATCGATCACCGTGGCATTTTCACGGTTAATTAATAGAGTCGCCTGCTGTACCCCCAGCATCTTGCTGGATGACTTGCTGTAACTCAGCAATAGTAGGATCAGTAAAATGACCCACGCGCTGGAAAGTAGCCAATGGTTTGCGGCAAATTCGAATAGCTGTTCCATAGGTTTGTCTGATAAGCCTGAAAAATGTCAATTTTATTATAAGGTGCGCAATTATACACATCTGTCTGTGGATCTGAAAAAAATTTACTTCATTTCCTCAGTGTTACTGACATTTGATGCTAGGATTGAATTTTTCAAGTAATTAGCCGGATTATTTCAGTGATTAGGCGGCTTGCAGGCCATATTTACCGAGAAATTCGGCGCTAAACCCCCGATTCGACCAAAATGATGTTAAAACGAATACGCAAACATTGGAAACCGATCCTGATCTGGACGCTGTTGATTGCGCTGTATAGTTACTGGCAATTGATCCCCGAGGTGAGCCTCGTCAATGGCACCGGCCATGCGATAAAACACGTCGAGATTAGTCTGCCGACTGACGATAAGGTGTATCGCAATATTGAACCAGGCGCGAACAAAAGTTTTCGCTATCATCCAGCGCGTCAGGATGGGGTATACCGGATACGAGCCATTCTCTACAACGACCAGATCGTGAAAACCGAGGCACGTCTGATCAAGTCCTGGAATTTCGGCCATAAGGTCATCTTTGAAATCCTGCCGGACGGTACAATACGAACCGACCTATCTTATAGCTATTTCTGAGGCTCTATTCGCTGATCGTCGCAGTGTTTGTCGTCAGATTCTGTGATAGAATCGCGCATCTGATTTTACATACTGACATACGACACCGAATCTAAGGAAAACATCATGAAAAGCCCTGTTCGTATTGCTATTACCGGAGCCGCCGGTCAAATCTGTTATTCGTTATTATTCCGTATTGCCTCTGGCGATATGCTCGGCAAGGATCAACCCGTTATCCTGCAACTTCTGGAAATTACGCCCGCACTGAAAGTGCTGGAAGCGGTAGCAATGGAGCTAAACGATTGTGCGTTCCCGCTACTCAAAGATATCGTCACGACCGATGATGCCGAAGTCGCATTTAAAGACGCTGATATTGCCTTGATGGTAGGTGCCAAGCCTCGGGGTCCTGGCATGGAGCGTTCTGATCTACTGAAGGACAACGGTAAGATTTTCTCGACCCTGGGTAAAATTATCAACCGCGTTGCCAACAAAGACGTCAAAATCTGCGTCGTGGGTAACCCGGCCAACACCAATGCCTACATCCTGGCCAAGAATGCGCCGGATATTAATCAGCGTAACATCACTGCACTAACACGTCTGGATCACAACCGGGCTGTCTATCAGCTGGCTGCCCAGGCTGGCCGTGATATGGCTGACGTTCAGAAGATGATCATCTGGGGTAACCACTCCACCACTCAGGTACCAGATATCACGCATGCCACGATTGGTTCTGATGCGGCTCCTAGCCTTGTCGACGAAGCTTGGGCTCAGAACGACTTCATTCCGAAAGTAGCCAAGCGTGGTGCTGAAGTCATCGCTGCCCGTGGTTCTTCATCGGCTGCTTCTGCTGCCAATGGTGTGGTCGATCACATGAGAAGTTGGGTGCTCGGTACGCCAGCTGGTGACTGGGTCTCGATGGCGGTTCCATCCGATGGTTCTTATGGTATCGAAGAGGGTCTCATCTACTCCTATCCGGTAACTTGTGAAAACGGTGACTACAGTATCGTTCAGGGTCTGGAATGCTCCGACTTCATCACAGCCAAAATGAAAGAGTCTGAAGCTGAACTACAAGACGAGCGCGATACCAACAGCGATTTACTCTAGTTAGAGTATCAGCATCATCGCTTCGACCATTTTTAGTCATTTTCTAGAGACGCCGTAATTATTCGTCTCATCCATGAGACTCACCCTACGGGCCAGCCAAGCTGTTCAATTTTGTTCCAGACAAAATTGTCCTTCCATGGGGGCTTGGCTTCGGCATCCATGCCTCAGACACTCTTGAAAATGACTATAAATTGTTCTCGCTGCTGCTGTTTGGTCGCTCAGAGGTTTTTCGTGCGTAGGATCGCGTTATGCTTTGAAGCACAAAAGCCTCGAAACTCTCGTTAACATGATTTTGCTCGTGATGTACGCTCATTCCAGAGGGTTTTTCACACCATGGATTGTAGGAGCGTACGGAGACATGGATGTCGGAGTCGAGCCTACATGGACGTATCCATGGCGTCTCCGACAAGACATGGTGCGATAAATCCTCAGGCGTTCACAAATCTTCTAAGGATTAACATCCTCATGCTCTGAGGCATCATCAGATTTCTTGTCTAACCAATAGTGTTTGACCTGCAGCACGGTCAGAATGAAGATCGTGGTGGCGGCGACTAGCATGCCCCATTCCTGATGCATGATATGGGTGCCCATGGCGCCAATCATGACACCACTGAGACCGAGTACGGAATAGCGAACCAGAGCGGGTATGAACAGCGCAATGGCGCCCAGCACTTCGACAGTGCCAGTAAAGTACATGAATTCAATGCCATAACCCCAGCGTTCGAAGGCGGCGATTTCAAATTCCAGTCCGGCGAGTTTGGCCGCGCCGGAAGCGAAAAAAATCAGGGCGAGTAGGTAACGAATAATAGTCATGGCAGATTCCTCGATTAGTGTTTCTGCACTATAGAGTCACTGGTCCGGGAATTGTTACAAGATAAACGCTGGCGGCTGATCAACCGCCATGTAATTTATGCTAATCTAACGCCAATATAAAAAATCGATATATAGGAAAACATCCATGTCTACATTAGGAAATATCATCTGGATTATCTTCGGTGGCTTTTTTGTATTTCTTGGTTACTTAATGGGTGGTATCGCCCTATGTATCACCATTATTGGTATCCCGTTAGGTATTCAGTGTTTCAAGCTAAGTTTGTTTGGATTATTGCCGTTCGGTAGTGAAACAAGGCAAACCGGCACTGGCCTAAGCGGTTGTAATATTTTATTGAATATCATCTGGCTGATTTTCGGTGGGATCTGGATACTGTTGAATCATTTAGTATGGGGAGTACTCCTGTGTATTACCATCATCGGGATTCCGTTTGGAAAGCAACATTTCAAGATGATGAAACTAGCCTTCACGCCGTTCGGGCGGGAAATCTATGATCTTCCGAAGGACTAGTCGGATTAGAATTCTGGAGCAAATATGACAACTATGAACGACTACCTGGCTGGTGAACTGGCCGGACTCAAAGAGCAGGGACTCTATAAGTCCGAGCGAGTTATTCAGACCCAACAGGCGGCGGATATTGAAGTCACCGGTGGCGAGCAGGTCATCAATTTTTGTGCGAACAACTATCTGGGTCTGGCGAATGACTCACGCCTGATTGAGGCGGGTAAAGAAGCACTGGATAAGTATGGTTACGGTATGGCTTCGGTGCGTTTCATTTGTGGCACCCAGTCGGTGCATAAGGATCTTGAGCAGCGGATCAGCCAGTTCCTTGGTATGGAAGACACCATACTGTATTCCTCCTGCTTCGATGCGAACGCGGGTCTGTTCGAGACGCTGTTAGGCCCGGAGGATGCCATCATATCCGATGAACTCAATCATGCCTCAATTATCGATGGCGTCCGACTGTGTAAAGCCAAACGATTTCGATACAAAAACAACAACATGGCGGACCTCGAGGAGCAGCTGAAGGCCGCTGAAGGGGCACGCTTTAAAATGATCGCTACCGATGGTGTGTTTTCGATGGACGGTATTATCGCCAACCTGCAAGGGATCTGCGATCTGGCGGATAAATACGATGCCATGGTGATGGTCGATGATTCCCATGCGGTGGGTTTCGTCGGCGAGCATGGCAAGGGAACCCCGGAATTTTGTGGCGTTATGGATCGCGTCGACATCATCACAGGCACATTGGGCAAGGCGCTCGGTGGTGCGTCAGGAGGCTATACGTCAGCCTCGAAAGAGATCGTCGACTGGCTGCGGAATCGATCGCGACCATACCTGTTTTCCAATACCCTGACGCCCATGATTGCACAGGCGAGTATTAGGGTACTCGATCTGCTCGAGTCGGGTGCGGAACTGAGGGAGAAGTTACATCAGAACTCGGCCTATTTCCGTCGTGAGATGTCACAACTCGGCTTCGAACTGGCCGGCGCCGATCATGCCATTATTCCTGTCATGCTGGGCGATGCCAAACTGGCGACCGAATTCGCCAATCGCATGCTCAAGGAAGGAATTTATGTGATCGGATTTTCATTTCCGGTAGTACCACAGGGTAAGGCCAGAATTAGAACCCAGATGTCTGCGGCGCACGACCAGAGCCATCTGGATAAAGTGATCGCCGCGTTTGCAAAAGTTGGCCGCGAATTGGGCGTGATTGAGTAGGTGAATGTTATGCGTAGTTTAGTCAAAAGCCAGGCTGAAGTCGGGATCTGGATGCAGGATATCGATGCGCCAGAGATTGGCCACAATGATGTTCGAATCAAGGTCAAGAAGACAGCCATCTGTGGAACCGATATCCATATTTATAAATGGGATGATTGGGCGCAAGAAACGATTCCGGTGCCCATGACGGTGGGACATGAATTCGTCGGTGTGATCGATGCGGTTGGCGTTGAGGTGAAGGGATTCAAGGTCGGTGATCGTGTCTCGGGAGAGGGCCATATTACCTGTGGTTACTGTCGCAACTGCCGAGCAGGAAAACGTCACCTGTGTCGTAATACCATCGGCGTGGGCGTTAACCGTCCGGGTGCCTTCGCTGACTATCTGGTTATTCCGGCAGATAATGCTTTCAAGATCCCGAATGATATTCCGGATGAGATGGCCGCCATATTCGATCCCTTTGGCAATGCCGCCCATACGGCCCTGTCCTACGATCTGGTCGGTGAGGATGTTCTCATCACCGGCGCCGGCCCGATTGGCATCATGGCCGTCGCCATATGTCGCCACGTCGGTGCACGTAATATCGTCATCACAGACGTCAATGACTATCGTCTCGATCTGGCGAGTAAAATGGGCGCCACACGCACAGTCAATGTCGCTGAAGACTCATTGCGTGATGTCATGTCTGACATTGGCATGAAGGAAGGATTTGATGTCGGACTGGAAATGTCCGGTGTCGGTGCGGCGTTCGCGGAAATGCTCAAGGTTATGAACCATGGTGGCAAGGTTGCCCTGCTGGGTATCCCGTCGCCAGGAACCATCATCGACTGGAATCAGGTGATCTTCAAGGGGCTGCAAATTAAG
Organism: Enterobacterales bacterium; assembly: GCA_965250035.1. Classification (GTDB taxonomy): domain Bacteria; phylum Pseudomonadota; class Gammaproteobacteria; order Enterobacterales; genus CAXRAF01. The sequence goes on from OZ252282.1 coordinate 2,966,134, forward strand.
GGCATCTATGGCCGCGAAATGTATGAAACCTGGTATAAGATGGTCGCGATGTTGCAATCGGGTCTGGATATCTCTCCGATCATCACGCATCAGTATCCGGTGACGGAATATCAGAAAGGATTCGAGACCATGCTCTCTGGCCAGTCGGGCAAGGTGATTCTGGACTGGTCCTGATGGCAGAAGTGGAATGGCACTGGTCGCGCTTTGCGGATCTGACGACGCATCAGTTGTATGAGTTACTGAAATTACGCCAGGATGTCTTTATCCTGGAGCAGCAGTGTTTCTACAGCGATCTGGATAATCAGGATCAACACAGTATCCATCTGTTGGGTTACAGCGACAGCACACTGGTCGCCTACTTGCGCATTATCCCTAAGGAAATAGACAATCAAGAAATGATGGTGATTGGCAGGGTCCTAACGGATGCCAGTCAGCGCGGATTGGGCACTGGCAAGGCCATGATGCAGCAGACGATGGCCTTCCTGGCCGAGCAGTACCCAAAGTGTCCGGTGCAGTTATCGGCGCAGCAATACCTAACCGACTTCTATGCCTCCTTTGGCTTTGAAGCCATCAGTGAACCCTACGATGATGATGGCATCATGCATCAGGACATGCGACTGGTGACAGACTGACAATGGAACAGATTACCATTGGTCGGATCAACAATCCCCGAGCGGCTCAGGCCTTCAGTGACTACATGCAGACCCAGCAGGTTAAAGTCACCTATCGACAACTCGATGGGCTGTATCATCTGTTCATAACCGATCCGGAAGACGAGGATCTGGCCTGTGCCGAATTACGCGAGTTCCTCACGGATCCCGATAACCCCAAGTATCTGGATGCCTCCTGGAATAGTGGCAATCCAGACTTTTACCACAGCAGTCAAACGACACAGTCGGGTTCGGCCTGGAAAGGTTTCTGGAACCGGTCGGGCCTGGTCACGCGGGTCCTATTTTTCATTAGTGTGGGCGTGACCCTGTTGACGGCATTCGGCACTCAAGTCGAAGTGACCCGCTGGCTGACCATAGCGGATATAACCCAGTGGGATGGCACCTTATCGGAGATCTTCTCGGGCCAGCTTTGGCGCCTGCTGACGCCGATTTTCCTGCATTTCATGCTGCTGCATATATTGTTTAATATGATGTGGCTATGGGACCTGGGAGGGATGGTGGAAAAGAATCAGTCCTCGGGGTTCCTGTTATTCTTTGTGGTTAGTATTGGCATCCTGGCCAATGTCATTCAATATCTGAGCACCGGCCCGGCATTCGGTGGCATGTCCGGTGTGGTCTATGGCCTACTCGGTTATATCTGGATGCGCAGCTTTAAGCCGGCATCTGGTTACTCACTGAATAATACGGTTGTGGTGCTGATGATTGTCTGGTTGATACTCGGCTACACGGGTATACTTGGGCCAATTGGAAATGCGGCACATCTATCGGGTCTGATTCTGGGTGTCGCCTATGGATTAGGATGGAATTTCTATGAGTGAATGGCAGTCGATCACGATTGAAGAATTAGTTCCTCATTATAAGCAGTGGAACCTGGTGGATATTCGGGACGAGAGTTCCTTCGATAACGGCCACATACCCGGTGCTGTGCACCTGAATAATGATAATCTGAATGACTATATCAGCGAGACCGATCGCACGACACCGTTGGTCGTGGTGTGTTATGTCGGAAACAGTTCCAGGGGTGCGGCGCAGGTTCTCGCCAATGCCGGGTTCGAGACCGTCTATAGTCTGGATGGTGGCATGAATCTCTGGCAAAGCTTGCAGCCCGATGCGATTGAATACACCGAGGACTAGGTCCTATGGTTTCTGGTAACCTGGCCAGCATCAGCCTCGTTAATACGTCTAACAAACCCGAGCTGTTTGCCCGCAAGGTGGTTGTGATCGCCTACTGCTTGCTCCCGGACAATAGTGGTATCCTGACCCCACATTTCCTGTTGTCTGTTATCTGCCCCAAACAAAAGTTTCGCTCGCCGGATGAATGGCACAACGCGGCAAAATTTCGTCTGCCTTCGGGTTATTCCCTCATCAAGGGCACCCGGGAAATGATCTATGCCGGGGAGCGACTCGACATTCCTCCGGGCTTCGGCCGCTACTTTAATCCCGGCGTCTGGGACAATACCTTTCAAATCGATAGCCAGCATCAGGAAATCGTCGCCAGTATCGACGGACTGATGCCGGCCGTTTCTTCGGCACTCGCCGAGGCGAAGGAGGAGGGCGGCATCAAACCCAAACAGATCAAGCAACTGATCGACCTAGGGGTTATCTCGGCGAAACTAGATGGCACTCGAACCTACTACCACTGCATTGCCATGGAGTTACAAGATCTGGTGTTCGGCAAGGCTATCGATTCCCTGAGCTTGGACTACTTCACCTATCAGGAGCTAAAATTAGCCCGGAAAATGCGCCTGCGCTACAACATCCCCCTCGTCAGGCCATCGCATTTCCTACTCCTGAAGAAAATGCGTAAGCAACTCAAGGCCGTCTATCGCTCGTTAGGTACGGAAATCACTTTCAAAGGCACTCAAATCCCCGATCTAGAGCGCTTAAACGACATCAAGGCCCAATTTAAACAACTCTCCAAGGGTTGCAGCAAGGGTGTGTTCGTCGCACATAAATGCACCCCAGAAGCCACCATCAAACGCATCATCAAGCGTTCCAAAGACAGTCGCCGTAAAGTAAAACGCCTGAAGAAATTAATCCCGCAATACTGACTGTACTCATCGAGCAAGAGGCCTCATTCACACGGTACTTGCCTGTTGCTAGAAACTGAACAAGAGTCTTCTCTGCAATGTGTCTATCCAGCGATTACGTCAGTCACAAACGAGCATGAGGCCTCATTCACATAGTACTTGCCTGAGACGCCATGAATTACTCGTCTCATCCATGAGACTCGCCCTTCGGGCCAGCAAAGCTGTTCAATTTTGCTCCAGGCAAAATTGTCGTCCCTGTAGGCTCAACTCCGCCATCCCTGGCTCCGTAAGCTCATGCAAGTACTATGTGAACAAACCCTCCTCACGCTCGCAGGTAATGAAAGTCCACATAACTATGCGTTATTTCGTGCATTCGGTTTGGAGCATGATTAGGATTTACTGCAATGTGGATATCAAGAGCCTCCGAGGCATGGATGCCGAGGTGGAGCCTACAGGGACGTATTTACGGCGACTCTGGATAGACACGTTGCAGTGAAGACTCTTGTTCACTCATGAGCAAGTTCTGTATGAATGAAGCCTCATGCTCATTTGCTGGCTATCGACATAGCTAGATAGACACGTTGCAGTGAAGACTTATTTGCACTATCAGAGATGAAGCTTACCCTTCATATGTACCGGTTTTCTTCTTCTGTGCCTTCATATTTTTGAGTTCGATATTGCCAGGGATGACAATTTCGGGATCGACCGCGTAGTCGAGTTGTTTCGAGCGGCCCCGATAGCGAACGGAGTTCAGGATGAGCTTGATGGTTTCGCGGCGTGCTTTATGTTTGTCGTCCGACTTGATGATGTACCAGGGGGCTTCCCTGGTATGGGTTTTTTGTAATAGCACCATCTTCTTTTCGGTAAATTCATCCCATAGGGATTGGGCTTGCAAATCCACTTCGCTGAGTTTCCATTGACGTAAGGGATCGTTTTTGCGGCGTTCGAAGCGGCGCGCCTGTTCTTCCTTGGAGACGGAGAAATAGAGTTTCAGTAGAGTGGTGCGTCCGGCATCGAGCATGAAGTTCGCTTCATAGGAAACCACTTTCTTAAGGAAGCGGCGGTATTGATCCTCGGTACAGAAGCCCATGACTGGCTCGACCATGGCGCGGTTATACCAGCTACGATCGAACATCACGATTTCACCGGCATGGGGGAAATGCTCGATGTAACGCTTGATGTGTAACTCGGTTTGTTGCTCTTTGCTGGGTTTGCCGGGGGCGATCACGCGGTAGTGCTTCTCGTTCATGTAGCGGGTGACTCTGCGAATGGTACCGCCCTTGCCCGAGGCATCGCGGCCATCAAACAGGATAATCATTTTCTTGGCCGTGTACTCGAGATGCCGCTGTAGTTTGATTAGCTCGGCCTGATAGGGTTTGAGTTCCTGTGCCTGATAGTATTTGACCAGTGCCGAGCGAAGGATCTTCTTTTTCGTCTTATTGGTCATCAGGTCCATAGCGGCCTGTGTTTTTTCTTCCGGCGAGGCGGGCTCCTCCTCATCCTCCAATTCGTCATCGAACTCATCGACAAGTGAGCGAATGACTGACGTCATGCCCTGAATAGAGTCATACTTTTTACCTTTCTTCTTGCCCATTTGAGTCCTTAGTGAAAATTGCAGACGAGTGATCAGGATACCTATCGTCATTATAAACTACATCGCCTGACCGAGACCATGTAAGTCATTGATCGACATCAATAACCTGACGATTTATACAGCATAGCATTGACCCGACGTTACTGTAATCATTTGACAATGGTAATATTTCAGTATTATGACTGAATGTATCCGTCTATCGAGGATAACCCCACTATGGATAACTGCATCACCATCAAAAATAAAAAACATTACTTAAATGAGCTGTTCGCATTGCAGCTGGAACTTGTGAAGTTACAGGCCTGGATCAAGGAGAAGGGCTTGCGGGTCGTGGTGCTTTTCGAGGGTCGCGATGCGGCGGGCAAGGGTGGGGTGATTAAGCGCATAACCGAGCACCTTAATCCGCGCATTTGTCGCGTGGCGGCACTCCCTAAACCCACGGAGCGTGAACAGACGCAATGGTATTTTCAACGATACGTTGCTCACCTGCCAGCGGCGGGGGAAATGGTGTTGTTTGACCGTAGTTGGTATAACCGGGCGGGTGTTGAAAAAGTCATGGGTTATTGTACGCCGCAGGAATACGAAGAGTTCCTGCGTTCCTGTCCGGAATTCGAACGCATGCTGGTGCGCTCAGGAATCATTCTGATCAAGTACTGGTTCTCGGTATCCGAAGATGAGCAGGAGCGGCGCTTTCAGGCGCGTCTGGATCAGCCGCACAAACGCTGGAAGTTGAGTCCGATGGATCTGGAGTCACGCACTCGCTGGGTCGATTATTCCCGTGCCAAAGACGCCATGTTCGAACAGACCGATATCGAGCAGGCACCCTGGTATGTGGTGGATTCCGACCACAAGAAAACGGCGCGACTAAATTGCATTTCGCACCTGCTCGAGATGATTCCTTATGGTGATTTAACGCCAGCGGCGATCGAACTGCCAGAGCGAGATGAGGGGGTTGATTATGTCAGGCCATCATTGACGGAGCAGACCTTCGTACCGCAGCGCTACCAAAAAAATGGCTAGCCCCACATGAAGTGGGTGATTACCAGATCCTCGGCATAGGCATTGCCGAGAGTATCTTTCAGCTTTTGCTTGACCTGTTTAGTGAGTTGTTCCCTGAGCTGCTTACGTTTGCTAATGTCCTTAATGTCGGCCTCTTCGGTAAAGCTGAGGAAATCGATGATGGTATCTCTGATCAAGGGCATATGCTTTTCTACCGCATCTGCCGCAACCGTACTGTGAACCGTCACCTGTGCCTGTAGTTGCACGAATCCGGGTTTTTTGCCTTTTGGTCGCAGGAAATTAGTGACGATCACAGGCTCGATCTCTATGTAACTAATCTCAACTTTCCCCTCGCCAGCCTGCAGGTTTGTCATGTACAGGACAGGCAGTAGCATGAGCAGAGCGGATAACAACCTAATAATCGAGTGCAGCAAAATGATATCTTCCGAATTAGCGAATATCAGATATTCTACGCCTCGTCATAGATCATTACAAAACAATGCGAAGCTTTTGCCGTCCATCTATTTCAGATACAATGCGGCTTCTTTTGTTACCGGGCACATCCAAGCGGAATCATTTTGCAGCAGTTAGCAGTCGATCAATGGCTTTCCAGAGACGCGGTTCTCGAACTATCCATGGCCCAGGAACAGAAGTCCTGGCTCTGTCATCTGGATTCCATGACCCGCATGATTAAGCAGCATGCCAAGCGTAATTTCGATCTGGTTGTATTGTCAGAATCACTCAGTCAAACGACTCAGGCTGAGCAACAGTTTCTGGGTTTGTCGGATAGCAACGCCTACATTCGTGAAATCATCATGAAGGCCGATAATACGGATTGGCTATTTGCGCGATCGGTATTCCCAGCAGAAATCATCAGTGACACCGATCAAAGCTTACGGCAGTTAGGAAACACCCCGTTGGGTAGCCTGTTCTTCAAGGACAGTAAGGATCGAAGCGCCGAGGACAATCCAAGGCAACGGATGGATGCTGGCCTGTTGTCGACGACGCATGAATTGCGCCGTGTCGCTGCATTCCCTATGCACATTGAACAGCCGCTGTTTGCAAGACGATCGTTATTTAATTATCTGGGCTTACCCGCCCTGGTACAGGAAGTCTTTTTGCCCGATCACCCGATCTACCATGCCGGTGACGTCGGTCTCGACTGACCCAGCTAGTCTTGCGTAACACCAACCTGTAGTTGCTCGAACCAGTCGAGGAAGCGTTTAACATCATCCCCCTTGAACACGCGACCATGTTGCGGACACATCATCTCAATGTCCAGGGCACGCACACGTTCAATCCAGATATTCTTGGCCTGATTCGATGGCATCCAGCGCTGGTGGAAGCCGCGCATTTTAGGGATGTGGGCATCGAAGTCCTCGACGAATATCGGCGCGCCATCCTCCTCTAGTGCAGCACCAATGTCACCACTCATCAGAATTTTATGGTTCGGATCATAGACATGGAAATTACCGGATGAATGCAAGTAATGGGCGGGAATCAATTCCATGGTCTGGCCGTCGACAGGTACGGACAAGCCTTTGTCGGGAATCGAAACATACTCCATATTATCCATGCCGAAATGGCGCAGAAAACTCTCCCATAACCAGGGAGCATATAGCTTGGCGTGGGGAACGGCCTGATCCCACAGGCCCAGCGAGGAAATGATGTCCGGATCCTGGTGTGAGGCGAATATGTGTTTAATCTCGTTCGCCGGGGCATGGCGAAGGACCATGGCGAACATGGTTGAGAACAGTTCGATGCCACCCGGATCCATCAGGAACGCCGAGTTATTGGTTTTTACCATGTACTGGTTGGTATCGATGATTTGCTGTGACTTATTCGGGTCACGGGCAAACATGTACCAGGTCGATTCATTGTTTTTGGAGAGTACGTGGGATTGCATGCTGTAGTCCTGTTAAATATTCTTGATGATCGATTGTGAGCGATCGAGGCGCTCTTTAATTTGATTCGTGGAGTGCAGGATATCGTCGGCAATGACATCCAGGCTGGCCTGATATTCGGGTGACTTCGCCGATTCAACCTTGGCATTCAGCGCGATAATTCCGGCGGAACGGATCTCCTGTTGTATGTCATTCAGGTTGGAGATCAGGCGATTAAGATTCCTTCGTTGTTCCTTGGTTGCGGCAATCACTTCACGCTCGAGTTCCTCTTTGATGCTAATGATGGAATCGGCATGTTTCGCCTCGGGATGATTCAAAACGACTTCAAATTGCATCAGTCCATACTCACGGCGTTGCAGATCGGCAGCAAAATGCGAGATCGTCAGGGCCTGATCACTGATCTCGCGCGCCAGTTGGATGGTCGATGTCGCCAGATCATCAATGAAGTCTGTGATGGCTTTAAAGCCCAGCACCTTATCGCCGGCACGTACGGCGAGTGCCCGGGCATTTTTTGCGATCAGGGAAACCTCCTGGGCTTTGCTGGTCGCCAGATATAGCTCACGAGAAATCTTCGCCAATGCCACGAAGGCCTGGTTGCCCCTGCTTTGTTTGTTAGACTTCATTATGTGTGTCCTTTAAGAAGCCAGTTTTATATTCTGATACCTTAACTGTAGCTTATTTCATTTATTCGACAATGTAGTAATCAACTATTTTTTGTGAGAATTAATGATCAAAATGCACGGCTACTGGCTGAAGATTGTATCGAGTCATGCTAGTCTTGCGACATCTGAACAGTGAGTCGTTGTCATGGATAAGTACCTCGCTTTTTTTACTGACATTAGTCTCGACAAGTTAGCCGATTATTTTGAGCTAATGCGTCTGGACAGACCGATAGGTATCTTGCTGCTACTCTGGCCGACGCTGGTATCCTTGTGGATCGCTGCCGAGGGTTTTCCGAGTATTGATCTGTTATTGATATTCATGGCGGGCGTGGTGGTGATGCGCTCGGCTGGTTGCGTGATCAATGATCACGCCGATCGCGGATTCGATGGCTCGGTCAGCCGCACACAATCGCGGCCCCTGATTACCGGACGCGTCACCGTCGAGCAGGCGCGGATGCTGTTCCTTAGTCTGCTAGTGGTCGCCCTGTTACTGGTGTTACTACTCAATCAGCAGACCCTTTACTGGGCGATTGCCGGTGCCATTCTGGTGATTCTGTATCCGCTCGCGAAGCGTTACACCTGGTTCCCGCAAGTCGTGCTCGGCGCCACCTTTGGCTGGTGTGTTCCCCTGGTGTTCGTTGCACTGGAAAAGCCTGTCTATGAACTTGTTTGGTTGATCTATTTCACCAACCTGATCTGGATTGTGATGTATGACACCCTGTATGCGATGGTCGATCGGGAGGATGATCGAGTGGTCGGGATCCGCTCGACGGCGATTTTATTCGGCGATGCCGATCGCATGATGATTGGCCTAATGCAGGCCATGACGTTAGCTGGTATGGTCATCCTGGGTGTGACACAGGATTATAGCTGGTGGTATCACGGACCATTATGGCTCGTGTTGGCGCTGTTTGTGTGGCAACAATACCTGATCAAAGACAGAAAACCCGGACACTGTTTCCGGGCTTTCCTAAACAACAATTACGTTGGTATGGTGTGGTTCCTGGCTGTGCTAATGCAGTTTATGATGCAGTAGCACAGAGTCATGGTTAGCGCCTATTCAGACGCTGGCTGGGTGAATAATTCACCGAAGAAATTACCTTCGTTCCAACGTGGCTTCTCATTCGAGTTAGCAATTTCATTACCGATCTCGTAGTTCACCATGGTGAAGGTTTCGGCTGCCTCATAGTTAATCGGCAGATTCAAATCATCCGAAGGTCGGTGATAGTGGGTGCGCAAAAAGGTCTGGAACACCTCGCCACCGTTGATATCCGGATCTTTGGATTCCCAACCGGGTACTAAGAAGATTGATGGAACACCTTGCTGCACGAAGGAATAGTGATCCGAACGGGTGAAAATGGCTTGCTCAGGCATGGGATCCGGAGACAGCTTGAGATCCAGTTTCGCCGCGGCTTCTTCGACCATGGTCGCCATGGTGGAATGCTGGGCACCGAAGGCAATGATATCGCCGAACGGATACAGAATCATGGGCATGTCCAGATTGATGTTGGCGACCATCGAGTTCTTGGGAACCGTTGGATTGTTGGCGAAGTAGCTGGATCCAAGTAAGCCTTTCTCTTCCGCAGTGACAGCGGCAAACAGAATTGAGCGCTTGGAAGGTGCCTTGGTCGCGAACTGACGCGCCGTCTCCAACATGACCGCAACACCGGAGGCATTATCGAGTGCGCCGTTGTTGATTAAGTCCTGTTCTTTCTCTTCATCACCGACGCTGAATGCAGGGTTGGTTTCACGTGGCTGACTCTCACCGATGTGATCCAGGTGTGCCGAGTAGACAACATATTCGTTCTTCAACACAGGATCTGAACCCTCGATCACGCCAATCACGTTATTACTGACGGTTTCAGAATGGCTCGTTTTGTAGCTGAAGCTCATCTGAATACCAAGCTCCATCGGTGCGGGTATTTCCTGATTCTCCAGTTGTTTAAAGATGACATTCAAGTCCTGGCCGGCATCGGTGAAAATTCTACCCGCCGCCTGCATGGATAAATAGCCGCGCGCCTTTATTTGCTGATCGTGGCCGTGTGCTATGCCGTCAGCATTTTTCCAGGTCAATCCAGGTCGTCTAATAAAGTTTTTAATGCGGTCATAGGAGAAGCGCATTTCCGCCAGTGGCGTATGAATGCCGACGATCCCAATCGCACCGTGTTTGACGGCCGTTTGCAATTTACTGCGATTGGATGACAGATGGGCGCCTTCTTCGCTTGGGAAGTGCCCCGGTCTGCCGGACAGCAACATGACGATCTTATCCTTTACATCCAGACCGGCATAGTCGTTATGACCGAGCGCATCCGCCTCGATGCCATAGCCGACAAATACGACTTCCGCAGAGACTGACTCTGATTCAGAAATTGGATTGGCGGTGACTATCCCATCATCGATAAATGTGAGGGGTTTCTCCTCGCCATTGACGGTATAAGACATGCTAACCGATTCTTGATCGAGGGTGCTTTCCACGAAGGTGACCGGTTGAAACCAGGTGCCATCAACACCGGCCGGTTTGACGCCGTATTGGCCTAACTGGCTGGCGACATAGTGCGCCGCGATTTCGTACTCGGGTGTGGCCGTATTACGACCCTTTAACAGGTCATCAGCGAGGAAATCCATATGGGCCTGAATGCGATTGGCAACGGGTACCTGTTCGTAGGTGGTTGCGACGGATTCTTTGGTCTCGGTTTTAGGCGTCTCAGCCGTTTGACCACAGCCGACCAGTGAAAGTGAAAGGGTAGATACTAATAATAATTTAACAGACTTCATTTTCTATACCGCTAAAAAAAATGTAGCGGCAGGATAGCATGAAACGCCGTTAAGCAAATAAGAAACTGTAAGAGAATTTGTCAGTCGTGACGTTTCAGCAGTGCTTACGCTTAGATTGAAGGGTCTGAACGGCCGGAGATTGCTCAACGCTCGCCTTTAGTTGGGTGTTCGCGTTAACGTCATCTCGAACAAAATAAGACGCCGATAATAGCACTACGCCAATAGCGAGCTGTGAGCCAAGGATGAAATATCTTGATGTTGTGTGCGCTAGCATAAGACTTACCCCTAAGATTAATTTTTCGTGTATTTAATCCTATAGACGTAATGTAGCGGCAAAAAGTTTCAAAGAAATGACAAAATACGACAATTTTATGAAAAAAAGCCCAGGCCACTAGCCTCCAGAATCAATATCAGCGTATTATCCCCTAAGATACCGCAATTATTCTACGACCTCAAAGGGAGTTAATATGTTGAAACACTTTATCCTGCTCGTTGCACTAGTACTCATTACAGGCTGTAGCAAGTTGACGATGGAAAACTATCAGAAAGTCAAAGTTGGTATGAAGTATGACGAGGTGGTGGAATTAATCGGCACACCCGCCAAGTGCAACGAAGATCTCGGCACCCGGCGTTGTGTTTGGGGCGATGAAGACGGTGATAAGTACATCAAAATTAACTTTATCAGTGAAGCCGCCGTTATGTTCTCCCACAAAGGGTTGAATTAATTCCAACAGCCCTCTATCACTTTATTTCAGCGTTGTCCGAGGTTCGAAATAGTCTTACTATTCCTTCACTCGGACGCCTTGAACTAAAGCGATATCGAACTATTGGCTCTAAATTCGACCGATATAGATAAGGTAAGCATAAATCTATTTTAAATATTCTGGGAAAGATCCTTCACTCGGACGCCTTGAACTAAAGCGATATCGAACTATTGGCTCTTAATTCGACCGATATAGATAAGGACACGCCTTGAACTCAACCCAGCTAGCTAAGCATAAATCTATTTTAAATATTATCAGTAAATATTCTTTGGGTTAGTGTCTCTTGTCAACTATACGCATTAAGCGTATAGTTTCCCTATGAAAGGGATCTTCATAGAATCGAGTATTTTCGAAAAGTATCGTCAGAAATATCTATCTGATTATCAGTATCTAGTTTTGCAACTAGAGTTATTAACTAATCCTGTATTGGGTGATGTTATTCGAGGTTCAGGAGGTCTGAGGAAAGTTAGGGTCTCTACTCAAGGCAAAGGAAAGCGCGGTGGAGCACGGGTAATTTATTATTACTTCGATAAGCATAGGCGATTCTATCTGTTAACAATCTATGCCAAGAACGAAGTAACCGATCTGACCAAAAAGGAAACTAATCAACTGAAACAGTTTATGGAGTCGTGGAAAAATGAGCAATCGTAATCTTTTTTCAGAGCTGAGTGTAGCGCTTCAAGAAGCTAAACAACATTCAGAGAAAAAAATGACGCTTAAGACGCACTCAATCGAATCACCTAGTGGGTTAGAAATTTCACCCAGAGAAATCCTGGAACTTCGTGAGACATTAAACATGTCACGCGGTGTATTCGCGAAATATCTTCATACCTCATCGAGGACTCTTGAAAATTGGGAGCAAGGACGTAGTAAGCCGAACGAACAAGCAATTACTTTGCTGAAACTCGTTAAGTCACGACCAGAAACATTGGCGCATATTGCAGAGTTGTAATCTGGAAATATCGCTTCAGATTCAGGTTAGCGGCTATTTATTTTACTCACGAGGCATCAGCGAGGCCGAATAGCCTGCTATTCAACGATGCTGATAACGAAGTTAGAGTAATAATTATTCCCAGGCTAGCGGTAGTAGGGGTTTTCGCCGGCCTCATGCTCGGTCACGTCTTTCACGCCAGTGAGCTCTTCGGGGAATTTATCCAGCAGATTTTTCTCCACGCCTTCCTTTAGGGTGTAGTTGACCATGCCGCAGCCCTGACAGCCGCCGCCGAATTGCAGGATCGCCACGCCGTCACCCGTAATCTCGACCAGGTTCACCATTCCACCATGGGAGGCCAGCTGTGGATTGACTTCCGATTGCAGGACGTAATTCACGCGATCGGGTAATGGGGCATCATCATCCACTGCGCGGACTTTGGCATTGGGTGCCTTGAGCGTTAGCTGATAATCGAGGCCTTCTTTGACATAGTCGATTTCGGCCGCTTCCAGAAACGGTGCGGAATCCTGATCGACATAGGCATTAAAGCCGTTGAATTCCAACTTGGTATCGTCGGTTTCAATAGAGGACTCGGGGCAGAAGGATACACCACATTCAGCATGCGGGGTGCCAGGATTGACCACAAACACTCGGATGTCGTTGGTGCTGTCGTCCTGAGCATCCAGTAATTTGACGAAATGCTCCTGTGCCTTTTCGCTAATAGCTATCATTTTTTGTCTCGTTCGAAGGACCTGTTAAGGATCATGCTTATAATAGCGGCAATTTCAAGTCTTAGGCGCCATATTTAGTTGGCTTTTATTCGGTAACCCGCCTGCTGGATCTGTCCCTGAACCGCCTCGCTTAACAGGAATTGGTGGAACTGGCGCGCCAGATCCAGACTCTTACTGCGTTTAAGGATGACCATCGCCTGAGCAAGCGTCATGCCGTCGACGGCCAGATCGACCTGATGGACAGGCGGAGGCTGGACCTTGAGGACCTGCGATTTGGCGACGATGGCATGGGCTACGGCACCGACCTGATAGAAATGCCAAACCTGATTGATGTTCTCGCCGAAGATCAACTTCGGTTGCAGGTTGCGATTATCCAGCCACTGTTGGGCGGCCAGACCATAGGGCGCGATCTTCGGATTGGCAATGGCCAGGCGCTGACCGTTGATATCGCCTGGGTCCTTTAGTTGAGAACGACTGACCAATACCAGATTCCCAATAGCATAGATCGCCATGGAATTACTCAGGGCGAAGCCATTGTCGATCAGGCGTTCGGGACGGGCGACATCTGCCGACAGGAATAAGTCATAGGGTGCGCCTGCCTCGATCTGGGTCGTGAGTTTACCGCTGGATGCTGAAGACAGCAGGACCTTGACCCCGGTCTGACGTTCAAAGGTGGCACTGAGTGTCCTGGCGGTCAGCAGAAAGTTACTCGCCACGGCCACACGCAATGTCGGCTGTTCATCGTCTGCCGTCAGGTCTGGGAAGGCGACCAGGTCGACTGCCAGTACCAGGCTAAGTGTTATTAGGAGTTGTCGGAACATCATTGCCGCTCTGCTTATCACCGCTAGAGGCGCTATATCTGGGAATTTACTTGCAAAAGATGAGGTGTATTAGCTATTCTCATCCTCTTAACTTAATAATATGAAAACCAAAGATATATGCCTTTCTCAAAACCGTTACTCATTCTCATCACCTCGATTTACCTGACCTGTACGCCGCTATTGGCTAAACCGTTGGACTATTATTTTCCAGCGAATCAGAACTTTGATCAGAATATCACAGCTCCGGATGAATTTATTGGCCATCAGGTAGGAGAATTCCACGCACGACACGATTTAATCATCAGCTATTTGCGCTACATCGCGGCCACATCGGAACGCGCGCATTTGATCGAGATGGGCATGTCATGGGAGAAACGACCCCAGGTCCTGCTTGTGATCTCCGATCCGGAGAATATCAAGGCGCTGCAAGCCAAGCTCAATGAGGGGAGTGCGTTTAAAGGTGACAATGCCAAATTGACGGTTTGGTTAGGTTATAGCATTCATGGCAATGAGCCGAGTGGCGCGAATGCCTCATTATTATCGTCCTACTACTTCTCCGCACTGGAGAGTAGCGAGCATGATGCCGTGCTCAAGGACACCTACATCCTGATTGAGCCGACGTTGAATCCCGATGGTTATGGCCGTTTTAGCAATTGGGTAAATAACAACCGTTCACTAAATTTAGTCTCCGATCCGATGGATCGCGAACATCAGGAAGCCTGGCCACGCGGTCGTACCAACCATTATCGCTTCGATCTGAATCGCGACTGGTTACTGGCGACCCAGAATGAGTCGAAGAATCGCCTCAAGTGGTTTCATTATTTCCACCCCAACGTATTCGGTGATTTCCACGAAATGGGGACCAATTCAACCTACTTCTTCCAGCCGGGTGTTCCCACGCGTAAGTTTCCGATGACGCCGCAGGAAAATGTCAATATTACCGCGGACATTGCGACCTACCATGCGAAGATGCTGGATGATATTGGTAGCCTGTACTACAACAAGCAGGACTATGATGACTATTACATCGGGAAAGGCTCGACCTATCCCGATATCCAGGGCAGCGTCGGTATTCTATTTGAGCAGGGCAGTTCCCGCGGCCATCTACAGGATAGCATCAACGGCCCGCTGGCTTTCCCACATACGGTGCGCAATCAGTTTGTCACCTCGTTATCTACAGTAGCTGGAGCCTATGCCAACAAGACCCGGCTGCTGAATTATCGTGAGAACTTCTACAACAATGCCCGCGATGATGCCAACAGCGATCGCAGTCGTGGGCTGGTGATCTCCTCGCAGGGGGATCAGGGACGCCTGATGGCGATGGTTGATAAGTTACTGCGCCATCAGATCCAGGTTTATCGTTTGGGCGAGTCATTCAAAGTCGATGGCAATACGATTCGTGATGGGATTGTGATCCCATACCAGCAGCGTCAGTACCGTCTGATCAAGGCCATGTTCGAGACACGAACCCAGTTTGAGGATAACACCTTTTACGACGTCTCCACCTGGAACTTTGCCCACGCCTTCAACCTGCCCTATGAGGTGGTTGAGCGCAGGCGCTGGAAAGACGGCCTGATGGGTGCCGAAATTACCGCTGCGGCCCTGCCTGAGGGGACTGTCGCCGCCAAGTCATCTATTGCCTATGTGATTGATTGGGCGCAACTGAATGCGCCGGCAGCCGTTGAGGATCTGACCCAGCAGGGGTTATTCGTTAGGATGGCGCGCGACCCATTCGAGTTTAAGACATCCGCCGGTAATCAGAAATTCGCCGCAGGCACCGTGGTCGTACCTGTCGGCCTACAGACACAGGATGCCGATGCCATCTATAACATGATGCGTGAGATTGCCGCCAGGCATCATCTGACGATCGAATCGGTGAGTACGGGACTCGCTGTGAGTGGTATCGATCTGGGATCGCGTGACATGATCCCAATCAATAAGATCAAGCCAGTGTTATTGGCCGGGGACGGTACCTCATCCTACGAGACCGGACACCTGTGGTTCTTCATGGATAATTATCTGGGAATCGCCATGTCCCAGGTGGATCTGAATCGTTTTAGTCGCCTGAATCTGGATAACTACACCCATTTGTTGATGGTCAGTGGCAACTATTCCTCGCTGTCTGAGCAGGATGTCGAGCGGATCAAAACCTGGGTGCGCGGTGGCGGTGTGATCATCGGCATGAAGTCGGCCAACAACTGGTTATCCGAGCAGAAGATATTGTCTGCGGATGTTAGCCGCACCAGCTCCGAGCTGAACGATAAGACCATGCGCGTCTACCGCGACATGTCCGAGGACAATGCACAACGTCATATTGGTGGCAGTATTTTCAAAGTCGAGGTCGATACCTCCCATCCGCTGAGTTATGGCCTGAATTCGAATACGGTTTCCGCGTTCAAGAATCACCGCCACATCATCGGCGTCTCCAAAAATCCTTATCACAACGTGATGAGCTACAGCGACAAGCCGCTGGTCAGTGGTTATATCTCAGCGGGCAACCTGGATAACATCGCCAATTCGGTATTCCTATCGGCAGAGCGATTAGGCCGGGGTAGTGTCATTGCGATTGCCGATAATCCGGTGTTTCGTGGCTACTGGTTAGGCACCAGTCGGGTGCTGACCAACAGCCTGTTTTTTGGCACCGCCTTCTCGCGACCCAACCAATAGGCAGGAGATACATTATGGCCCCATCTCCTGGTAAAAAAGGCATCGCACGTGGCTACGTAATCCCGATCGGTGGCGCTGAAGAAAAGTTCAGTGATCCGGTCATTCTGCAGAAGTTCGTAGATTTATGTGGTGGCGAGTCGAGCCGAATTATCGTGATCCCCACCGCCTCACGACTGGAAGATACCGGTCCGCGTTACGTCGACCTATTCCACGAGCTGGGTGCGAAGGACGTGATTTCCATGCCCATCGAGACGCGTGAAGATGCCGCGCGTGAGGATTACCTCGAGCATCTGCATGCCGCCGATGGTGTGTTTATCACCGGAGGAAATCAACTACGCCTGAGTACCATTATGGGTGGCACGCCGGTTTTTCAGGCGATCCGTAAACTCAATGCGACCGGCACTCACGTCGCCGGAACTTCGGCCGGTGCGGCAATCATGCCCGAACATATGATCGTCGGAGGGGACAGTGGCGCCACACCGACGGAGGATGGCGTGACGCTGGCACCCGGGCTCGGCTTGACCAACAGCTTTATTATCGATCAGCATTTCCGGCAACGGGATCGCCTGGGACGGCTGCTAACGGCCGTGTCATACAATCCTTTCGTCACCGGCATTGGACTGGATGAAGATACGGCCGCCTTCATTCGTTCGGACGGGGTATTTGAGGTGGTCGGCAGTGGCGCAATCACGGTCGTGGACCCGGGCCATCTGAAGTATTCATCGATGGGTAAGGTACGCAGTGCGGAAGCGGTGACACTCATCGGAATCAATTTACACATTCTGGCCCATGGGGCGCGATACGATGCCAACACTCGAATCGCCTGTGCCGAGAATGATCATTCGATCATGGAAGAAGACACAGATCAGGAGACATCTTAATGAAAATAATTCGCACCAACGTCTATGTTGGACCTAATCTCTACGCCAGCTTCCCGGTGATCCGACATGAATTGGATCTGGGGATCCTAGAGCAATGGCCGTCGGCTAAGATTGGGCCTGAGTTCACCGATGGTCTGGTCGCTGCCCTGCCGGGATTGCAAGAGCACGGTTGTTCCTATCGCACGGAGGGCGGCTTCATCCGTCGATTAACCGAGGACGATGGCACATGGATGGGCCATGTGATGGAGCATGTGGCACTGGAAATCCAGTCTATGGCGGGCATTGATGTCACCTTTGGCCGCACCCGAAGTCTCGGACAGCCCGGCCTGTACAACATGGTGTTCCAGTACAAACAACGCGATGTCGGCCTGGAAGCCTCACGACTGGCAATGGCATTACTACTGAGCCTGTTGCCAGAGTCATTACAAAATGATCTGAAGGCCGACGGGGTTGAGATTGAAGACGACTTCGACTGGGACGATGAAATCGAAACCTTCATTAAATTCGCCCAGCGTAAAGAATTTGGACCGAGTACGGCCTCATTGGTCAAGGCGGCCGAAGACCGAGATATCCCCTGGCTACGCCTGAATCAGTATTCCTTGGTTCAGCTCGGGCATGGTAAGTATCAGCAGCGAATACAGGCCACCATTACCAGCCAGACAAAGCACATTGGCGTGGAAATTTCCTGCGATAAGGAAGACACCCACAACCTGCTCCATGATTTAGGGCTTCCCGTACCCAAGCAGTTGATGGTCTATAGTGAGCGTCAGGCGCTGCGTGCTGCGAGTCGTATCGGAGTGCCCGTGGTGATCAAACCACTGAATGCCAACCATGGACGTGGCGTGTCAATTAATCTGACCACTGAAGAGCAGGTCAGGGCCGGATTTAACCATGCCCTCGACCAGGGGACCAGCCGCGCCGTGCTGGTCGAGAGTTATATCACCGGACTGGATCATCGCATGCTATCGGTCGATGGCAAGTTGGTGGCCTGCGCCAAGCGCGTACCGGGCCATGTCGTTGGTGATGGCAAGAGTACCGTCACACAGCTGGTGGATAAGGTGAACGAGGATCCACGACGCGGTATCGGACACGAGAAGGTATTGACGCGACTGGAGTTTGATAATCAGGCGCAGCGACTACTGGCCGAGGCCGGCTATGACGAGAACACGGTGCTGGAAAAAGGCGAGACCTTCTATTTAAGAAAGACCGCCAACCTATCGACCGGTGGTACGGCTATCGATGTCACCGACTCGGTGCACCCGGATAATAAGGCGATGGCGGAGCGCGCGATCAAGGCCGTGGGCCTGGATGTCGGCGGGGTGGATTTCCTGACCGACGACATTACCCAGTCCTACAAAGAGATTGGTGGGGCGATTGTGGAAGTCAACGCCGCACCCGGTTTCCGTATGCATGTGGCACCCAGTGAGGGTGAGCCACGGGACGTGGCCGGTGCGGTGATGGATATGTTATTCCCACCGGGAACACCCTCGCGGATCCCGATTGCGGCGATCACAGGAACCAACGGCAAGACCACGACCTCGCGGATGCTCGCGCACATCATGAAGGCGGCAGGGCATATTACGGGCATGACCTCGACCGATGGCGTTTATATTGATGGCCACCTGAGTGTGAAAGGCGACATGACCGGGCCGACGGCAGCCTCGATTGTGCTGCGTGATCCGAATGTGGATATGGCGATCATGGAAACGGCACGGGGTGGCATTATTCGCTCTGGACTCGGTTATCAGTATTCCGATGTGGCGGCTTGCTTGAACATCAGCGCCGACCATCTGGGACTCGGCGGCATCGACACACTCGAGCAGTTAGCCGAGGTGAAACGGGTGGTGGTCGAGACCGCCCAGGACACCGTGGTGCTAAACGCCGACGATGCCCACTGCCTGCAAATGGCGGACTACTGTGACGCGACCCATGTGTTTTACATTACCACCAACCCGAATCATGCGTTGGTACGTGCCCACATTCGCTCCGGCGGGAAGGCCGTGGTGCTGGAGAAGGGCATCAACGGCGACATGATTACGATTTTTGATAACGAAAGCCATATTCCATTGCTCTGGACCCATCTGATCCCGGCCACGATGGAAGGTAAGGCATTGCATAATGTGCAGAATGCCATGTTTGCCGCCGCGATGGCCTATAGCCTGGGTAAACGACTTGAGGATATTCGCCATGGCCTACGTACCTTCGATACCTCCTTCTTCCAGGCCCCCGGACGCATGAACGTATTCGATGAGCATGAGTTTAAAGTCATGCTGGATTATGGCCACAACCCGGCAGCGGTGAAGACGGTGTGTGAGACCATTAAGCTGATGGATACCAAGGGTCGTAATCTGGTGGTGCTGGCAGCCCCCGGCGATCGCCGCGATGAGGACATCCGGGATGTCGCGATCAACGCCGCGGGTTACTACGACCACTACTGGTGTAAAGCCGACGATGATTTGCGCGGCAGACAGCCCGGCGAAGTACCGAACATGATCGCCGCGGCATTAAAGGAGGCGGGCGTACCGGAAGAAAACATCACCATCGAGCCTGATGAACAGCAGGCCATCAGTCAGGCACTCGAGGCGGCGCAAGCAGGCGACATGCTGGTCGTCTTTGGCGACAACATCACCCGCTGCTGGAAGCAAATCACGCGCTTTAACTCCGATATCAGCGACGATGATCATGTCAAAACGCGCCAGACATCGCAGGCCAATATCCCGGAACCGTACGAACTGGAGCCGGGCATGAAGTTGATCACCGATGAACGTGGCGTACGCATTGCGCGCATGGATGAGGATTCTGACTAGTGCAGATCCGATTCGACGAGAGTCGGCGTTTGACCGGACCGAACCTGTTTACGGATGCAACCGGCGCCGTGTTGGAAGTCTATTGTGACGGCATTGATGCAGAAACAATTGTTGAGGTCTGGCAAAAGCATTTGAATGCCTTGTTATGGGGATTCCAGCTCGAGGGCGAAGTGTTCCATCGCCTCTTCGAGGGCGGTGCGAATATCGGTTTCACGGCACCCGAAGACATGCTCTACAGTGCCTGTGAAATAAACGAGACAGCCTATTACCTGATGCTGGCTGAGTTGACTGAGTCTGAGCCAGATGAGGCCATGTTTAGTGTCGATGCACTACGCGACATGATCCGTGAGGAACGGAATCCACGACTGATTGAACTGATCGACCGGGCAGTGGCAGAGGATGTCACCTACCTGACCGACGACGATGAGTTCTCGTTAGGCATGACGAAAACGTGTCAGGTCTGGCCGATGGACAACCTACCCGATCCTGCCAGTGTAGATTTTTCAGTCTACAAAGACATACCGGTGGCATTCATCACCGGAACCAATGGCAAGTCGACTTCGGTACGAATGGCCGATGCCGTGGCCAAGGCCGGGGGCTACATCAATGGCATTACCTCCACGGATTACATTCGTGCCGGCGACGAGATCCTCGACCGCGGAGATTACTCCGGACCGGGTGGTGCCAGAACCCTTATTCGCAACCCCAAGCCGACCATGGCGATCCTGGAAGTGGCCCGTGGTGGCATGTTGCGTAGGGGACTGGGCGTGCCACGAGCCAGAGCCTGCCTGATCACCAATGTGGCCGATGATCATCTGGGACAATATGGTATTAATACGGTAGCCGAGTTGACCGGCGCCAAAGGCATTGTGTCGCGGGCCTTGGACCACCGGGGCACGCTGGTACTTAATGCGGACGATGAGGGGCTCGTGGATTATTTCAAATCACGACCCGATCTGGTGCGTGGCAAGCTGACCTATTTTGGCCTTAATCCAAACAACCCGATCCTGAAAAAAGCCATCGCTGATGGCCACACCGTGGTGCAACAAAACGAGGCGCATATCGAGTTAGTTGAGGGCGGCGAGACGACGCCTGTTATGGCCGTTGAGCACATTCCGACGACCCTGAATGGCGCGGCCCAACATAACGTGGCGAATGCCATGGGCGTGGTAGGACTATCATTGGCACTCGGCATCGAACTGCCAGCAATCCGTGAAGGGCTCGCCAGTTTCAAAGGCGACGTTGCAGATAACCCAGGACGCGGCAATTACTTTGATGTTAATGGCGGAAAGTTATTGATCGATTTTGCGCATAATCCCCATTCACTCTCGGCGATAATCAACACGGTCAAGGCGATGCCCGCGAAGCGACGACTCATCATGCTGAGTCACGCCGGTGACCGCACCGATAGAGATATTCAGAATCTCACCGACGTCGCACTCGCTCTTGAGCCCGACATGGTAATCACGGCAGAGCTGCCCGATTATTTGCGGGGACGTGAACTGAGAGAAATACCTGACATGATCAAGAATCAATGTCTAGCGGCCGGAATGACTGAACAACAGATCCACTACTCACCTACTAGTCTGGATGGTGCCCAATATGCCATAGACTGGATACAGGCCGGCGACTTTGTGGTGCTACTGCAATTGGATCAGCGGGATGCGGTGTTTGAGTTGCTGCAGGGAATTACTTAGCAGACTTTAGCGGATAGGAAGCAGGATCCTCGATAATTTTATCACTCAAGTCGACATCAATATCCGGCCAGTAATAGTGACCGGGGGTCGGTTCTTCAATTTTAGTTATCGTGCCTACGGATTGATTTTTAAACCAGGGGAAATCCTCAAATGACAGGAAGAGTTCATTCCCTGCAGAGTTAAGCAGCCAGAAGCCGTGGGATGATATGTTTGTCACCTCAGCTGTCGAAATATCTGTTCCAGGCAACGATGAACTCATCATGGTTCTCCTTTATCAACTGCTCAATGTCGCGCAATTGCCTTCCAGTATATATAAAATTCCTTGCCAACTCTAACTCGGGTTCAAGCCAAAACTTCGCCTCGCCATCGGCAGAGATAACGTGAATGTGCCTGCGAGTTTCTTCTCTCGAGAAAAAGAAAAATCGGTAACCCTGCAGGCGAAAAACTGTAGGACTCATCCATTTAGCAATCTATTGGGCTAACCACACCACGACCTCCCTTGTTCAGGACATGAGTATAGATTTCAGTTGTTGCAATATCAGAGTGTCCGAGCAGTTCCTGAATGGTACGAAGATCATAACCGGCTTCGAGAAGTCTTGTAGCAAAGCTATGACGGAATGTGTGAGTAGAGGCCATCTTCCGAATTCCACTTCGCTTGATAGCCGTTCGGATCTGTTTTTGAACCGCTGAGGGATGGATATGATGACGCCGAATAATTCCAGTTCCCGGTTCCGGCCCAGGCTTCGACGCTGGAAAAACAAATGCCCAGTTCAATGATCTTGCAGCATTGCGATATTTTCTGGCAAGTGCATCAGGTATGTAGACCTCACCGACGCCCGCCTGTAGATCATATTGATGAATTTGGTCAACCCACTCAATCTGCCTTGAGAGATCAACCACCAATGAATTCGGTAAGATGGTTCTCCTGCTGCGATCACCTTTGCCTTTCCAGATATGAATTTCTTTCATTCCGAAATCGATATCTTTTACTCTTAAGTTACAGCATTCCATTAGCCTCATGCCGCAGCCATACATAACTTTTGCCATGAGTCGTTGCTGCTTTCCATCAATTAGATTGATGATGTCCGTCGCCTCGTCATGAGTAAGCACAACGGGTATCTTCTTGCGATACTTGGGCCGCTTGAATTCGAGCTCACCGAGCGGCACCTCCATGTACTTTTGATATAGGAATACGATTGCATTCAGTGCAATGGCCTGGGTGTGAGGTGAGACCTTGCGATTCACAGCAAGGTGAGTCAAATAGGCGTCGACTTGTTTGGGGCCTAACTTTTTAGGGTGAACATAACCATGAAACTTTATGTATGACTTAATCCAACTTAGATAGGTTTTCTCGGTGGAGTAGGCGAGCTGCTTAACACGCATAAAGCGACGCAACGATAGAATAAAGGTGTCCTTTCGGCCAACGACCGGTACAGGTATATCGTCCATGATATGTCCTCATTATCAGATTTTAGTTTTACATGTTACTAATTCAACGGTCTCAAGAATCCACATGCAGTATATTGCTATACCGTATGTTGTTCAAAATCGATTTCAATCTTCAGCCTCCCACCTAGGGTTTTAACAGCATTCTGGAGTGTTCTGAGAGTGACTGAATCATTGTCTGGGTCGAGCAGACGATCTAAGGATGAGCGACTCGTCTCCATCTGCTTTGCCATTTGTGTTTTACTCAGCTTGCTAAGTTTCATTTTTTGGGAAAGCTCATACGCAATATAGCGCTTGATTGCCACCAGACTAACATCTTCGAACATGCCATTATCACGAAGAAAATCATCAAAATTACTACCGATATTGTGTTTCGACATTTTATGACCTCAATTTCTGTAACCTTGTTTTAGCGATACTCATATCAGTGTCAGGTGTTTTTTGTGACTTCTTTATAAACCCATGTAGCAAGACAATTTGTCCTTGGTAAATAGTGAAAAAGGTTCTCGCTATTCCACCAGTTACTCTTGATCGTAATTCCCCAAGCTTAGTATCCAACTTTCTAGCTAATGGCATGCCAACAGGCCAACCATACTGTAGTGTTTTGATGTCTTCACCAATCGATCTGCGTTGCTTGACCGACAAATCCTTGAGCCACTCTCTAACAGGCTCTTTGCCAGAGTTACTAGCGAAAAAAACAATACTAATGGGTCTATCCATAACCACACACTCAAAATGTACCATTATTGGTACATTTTGTCGATTTCTAATCAGACAAATCACAATAATTCAGTTCATCGCATGAAGTACATAGTTAAAGAATTACCGCCTTGTAATTCATAGTGGATTTTTGTGGTAAGACATCGTTCATATATGAAGTAAGTACATAGTCCATTTATACATTCCCTCGCCACATTTTTATTTCCATTGAGTTAGACTAAATATAAGGAAAGTGTTAGTTTGTGGTGATTACAAGGGAGGTTATTAAAAGAACATGGAACCAATTCATAGATCATTCTTGATGTTAGACATCAAAGCATCCTTCCATAGAATCAACTGTTACAAAGCTTCCGTTCTTGGTTAAAGATAGGGCCAATCGTGAATGGACTTTGTATACATAACGATAGAATAAACGCACAATCGTTTCAGAATGCGCCGATTTTAGCCTGGGTGAAAATATGCTACCTTAAAGCGTGCTTCACGATATGGAATCAAGCTTCGCAATCGTTTCTTCACGCTTTAAGGGAACAAGCATGAATAATCATACCCATATCTCAAGTCGAATGCCCTTTCAGCGCATTGTGACGAATCTGTGTAACCAGTCGTCTCAGCAGACCAACAAGTTGGCTGCTGTACTCAAACGTTATATGTAATGAAGACGTTTATCGATATGAGATCTATGTTCGTATCATTGGCGATTTGTGTCTGTGTTGGTTTTTTGGCTAGCGTGCTACTTGAAGTGTCATTCGTTGTTGCTACGGCTATTACAATTGCAGCAGTTCTGATAAATGGATTAGTCATAATGATTAGTGAAAAGTAAGAATGATCGAATGGATTAACAATAATGCTAGTAGACTATTGGGCACTGTGGTCGCAGCCTTGTGCTGGTTTGCCTCGTATATGATAGCAGGCTATAAATCAGTAGGGCGGGCTGGAGTTAACCTTCAACTTAGTGATACCCAGGCAATAGTCACTTCAGGTTTATTGTTTTTATTTGGTGTATATCTTTTATTTTTTTCGTGGAAAAAGTACAAATGAATGAAATTACATATAACCAGAAATTTAATATGACCGCTGACGCGGCATATTACTTTAAGCGTTAGATTGAATGGAAACGTAAGTGCCAATTAGTATATATAGTGAAGATAGCTCGGCAAGCATTGCAGTTATTTGTGAAGATGAATGGGAGTTACCTAGTCAAATTGACTTCTTAGAGAAGTGGCTAGAAGAAAATCAATTTAAGTTACCTCCTGGGAAATATATAGCTGACGTTGGTTTTGATATCCGAAGGGATGCATGTGGCGGTGGAGCTGCACTTTCAAGCGAGTCTATGTCTATTATGGCTAAACTCGGGATAGATTTATATCTGTCAGAGTATCCGGATGGTGTGGATGATTAATTTAGTTATTCTGTTTAATGAGAATCAATCTAACCAGTCAAATCATCGGACAACTATTTGTTTGTCACAGTTTTTGTTCCAAAAACAGCGCCAACCTGCATGTTGCCGTTGTTTGAGGCGTTATGTGTCAATCTAGATCGTGAGAAACCTCAATTGATGAAAACTTCGGCTCTTTTATTAGTCTTACTGAATCAACAGAGCAATACTGATGTTCTATTAACCGAGGATTATCAACTTGAAATACACCAACTGTGTGCTGAAGTAGAGTCGAATTGTGAAAAATTATCACTAACTATTATTGAACGTGGCAAAAGCAAAATTAAGGATACTGCAAGAGGAAAGAGCGTTAGGCTCACTTCGACGATTAGAAAAAATTCTCTTTGTGAAACTTTCATTTATGAATTTACTTCTGGTGCTATTACTTACTACATCTGCGAAGAGAATCGATTTGAAGTATATTTAGATGCAAAGCATGATCCATTTTATTCTAAGGAAGGTGTTTGGAATGGCACATAACAAGTCGTATCATCGGACACATATTTGTGTGTCACAGTTTTTGTATCAAAAACAGCGCCACACTACATTGTGCCGTTGTACTAGGCGTTAAACAGCTAGGAAAAAATGGAATTACTTCAAGCATATTTACCATTAATAATCCTGATTACTTTGTGGATTGGTTTGTCAGTCTTCATGAAAAAGAAAATAGACAAACATCAGAGTTCATTTGAGAGTGACGTGAGTCGACCTTCGAATAATGTTACGTTGATCAGAGGCGTAGATCCCACTAACTATATGCGTAGTTTTAGCGTGATTCTAGATGGCAATTCTGTTACTTCGATTAAATCTGGTGAGACAATTCATATTCCACTTACCCCAGGCGAACATACAATTCGCTTGAAGGTTGATTGGTGTCGATCGGAAGAACTTACATTTTCATTGAACGAGGGCACGAATACTGAATTACATTGTGGGTCTACATACAATGATTGGCGCTGCATGATTATGCCGTTTATCAAACCCTCGAGTTATGTTTATGTCAGAGCCGTTTAACCAGACGCTCAACCAGACAACTCATTTGGTTGTCATGGTTTTTGAAGACAAAAACGACGCCAACCGGCATGTTGCTGGTTAGCTGAACGTTAAACGGCTTATGAAGTATGTGCGAATCACCGAACATGATGAGTTACCTGACCTAACTCGTTATAAACCATATAGGTGTGTAGTCATTATTGAAAATGAAGTTTCAATTGAAAAACAGATCAAGATGAGCGATTGGCTCTGTGAGTCAGGCTGCTTGTATATGATGGCTTGGGGAAAAAATTGTAGTTCCTGGGATGACTCGGTTGATTTTGCAAATATTAGGCAGTTTGAGGATGAGGATATTCCTGAAGAGTTTAATGTGATCACTACTTGGCATGATGATGAACCATTAGAAGAAGTCTTCTTTTTTGCTAAGCACTGTGCTTTGCATTTTGGTCGGGAATTGCCAAACGGTGTGATTTTGCATTTATCTGAAATAGATAAAAGAGAAGAACTATTAGATGAATATTACGCCGCTTAACCAGCCAAATCATCGGACAACTACTTGTTTGTCACAGTTTTTGTACCAAAACAGTGCCAACCTTCATGTTGCCGTTGTTTGAAGCGTTAGATATCCATGAAGAATAAATTCACTAAAAGCGACATCATCTTCATTGTAATGGGAATCGCTATCCTTGGTTACCTTCAATATCATGGGGAACTCGCAGAATCAGTTATTAAATTTGCGGCAGTGGCTGCCATTATATTTCTGCTTGATAAGTTTTTACCAATTGCTACAAGTATTCTTTTGGGGCTACTTGCAATTTATTTATTCGTGCTGGTAATCCTTGATGGAAATTATTATGACGCATTATTACTAGGAGTCTTTTTTTGCTTATTAATATCTTTGGTTTATCTAGTAGGAAAAAGATTGATGAACGAGGATGAATCATCAAAAGCTGAAGATGATTCAGATAAAATATCTAACCAGAAAATATTGCCGACCGCTGAAAAGCGCGGCGACAAACTTTAAACGTTAGGAAGCAAAATGGGTAAGGTTCATTTATCAATTTTATTTATACTGACATTGGTTTCCCTTAAAGCAGGATACCCACTTCAAGTTAAACTTGAAGATCTTGTACATGAGTCTGATCATATTTTAACTGGCACTTTATACAAGATAGACATGATCAATCAATATGGAATTGAAATAACAGATCCTGAAGCGAGAACTGGGCCAGGCAGTGGAAACTACATCAGATTACATTTCAATGTAGATAAAGTGCACTTCACGAACTCCAGTGTAATTCCTTCGACTGTAATTGTTCCTCTTGACCCAGATTTACATTACGAAATCAAACATATACGTGAAGCTGAGCCGACAGATGGAAGCCCGAGACTGTTACTCTTAAGAGGAGAAAATTTCAATGCCCCTTATGTTGGAGTGTTTCAAAAGCCTATGGAGATGATGGAGCAAATCTTTGAAATTAAACGAGAACAATTATTGAAGGCAGAGCAGTTAAGTCTTCCTAACCAGAAGTCTTTGTCAACCGCTGAGAAGCGCGGCGACAAGCCTTAGACGTTAGGCGGATAGGGAGTCAATGTGGAAACTGAAAATAAAAATGAAAGTCGCTGGCTCGAAATTGCTGGAGGATTAGCAGTAATAGCATCAGTTCTATTACTTGTATGGGAAATTCGACAAAACACTCGTGCTTTGACAGCTCAAGCTATGCTGGATCTGAATGCCACTGCGAACCAAATTTTAAATTCTGAAGCTCAGAATGAACAACTAGCAGCAATACTAGTGAAGGGAGAAAAAGATTTAGAGTCATTGTCGCCTGCTGAGTATCGCCAATTCAGGTCGCATGTATACACATTAATTAATTCAATAGACGCAGCATATGGTTTCTATACTGAGGGTATTTTAGACGAGGAAGATTTTTCAGGCTGGCGTAACTTTACATGTCCTTACCTAGCTGAGCCATCGATTAATGTGATTTGGGAATCTTCCAAGGCAACATTTGGTGATGATTTTGTTCTATTCGTGGCAGATACCTGTGACCTTTAGCCAGAGCAGGCTATATCTAAATCCGCTTAACATGAATTAGTTACTGCCCTCACTGCGTTCGGCAGTATACTTTAGGCGTTACATATCACAAATTTCTTGCAATCTGAGCAATAAAGGTATAATTATTATACCGTGATAACTTTTGAATATGATCAGAATAAAAGTCAATCAAATTACGATAAACACGGGATTGACTTTGAAACAGCCAAATTGATTTGGTTAGATCCATCTATTATTGAAGTTCCGGCTAGATCAGTAGATGAACCAAGATATTTAGTAGTTGGGCGTATTTCAGATAAGTTCTGGTCTGCGATTATCACATACCGAAATGAACAGATTAGGATTATCTCGGTTAGAAGAGCTCGTCCCGAAGAGGTGAAAATGTATGAAAGCTAGTGAGATCGATGACAAATTTGATAATGGTGAAGACATATCTGAGTTATTAGATTTAAGCAAAATTCGTAGACCCAACCAAGAACAGCGACGAGTTAATGTTGACTTTCCAACATGGATGATTGATTCCTTAGATAAGGAAGCATCACGACTGGGCGTTACTAGACAGTCGATCATTAAAGTGTGGCTTGCCGAAAGGTTAGAACAGCAGCATTAAATGATATGTAACCTGGAATTGTTACTGACCTCACTGCGTTCGGCTGTAAACTACAAGTGTTATGAGGTTCTCTAAGAATATATGAATGTAATTGAATGGACTCTGTTGCATGCTGTAATTGCGCTCATTCCACTTTGGGTGTTGAATTGGGGCGGTGCGAAAGTCTTAGAGGGATGGAAGTCGTTTTTCTTTTATGGCTGGTTTGCAGCGACATGGACTGCCGAGCAACTAAGACTATATGCATAAATGGAATTGTTTTTCCAGTTTATATATTACATGGTTGGTATTTTTGTTCCAGAATTAAGAGGCGCTTCGTAATGAAACCTCATAACCAGAAGACGTTGTGTGTCCTAGATCGATTGGTTCTGGACTGTCAGGGCGGTGTCGGACTTAAGTCGTAACCGACATTTGAAAAATAAAGATAATTTTTGCTCTACTGGTGAAGAGGAAATGTTGATGATTCTAAAAAAGCTTCGAGAAGATAAGAATATTTCTCAAGAGCAGCTAGCGACAATGGCTGGCTTGAGTGTTCGTACGATTCAGCGAATTGAAAGTGGAAATCGAGCTAGCATAGAATCACTGAAGTCTCTTGCATCAGTACTTGAAACTGATATTGCAACACTAGAGCAGGAGATTGTCGTGATTGATAAAACAACTGAAAAATGGAAAAAACTTCCCTTACTCTTCCGCCTCAACTTTGTTGGGTCCGAGTTTGGTTGGCTGGGTCTCTCGATGAGAGAGCATTGGATAAAAGGAGAAAAACAAACAGCTCTATTTGGTCTTGCTTTACTCGCGTTTGGAGTGTTTGAGCCAGGGGCTGCTATCGGGGGCCTAATTATAATTTGTGTGGCTTACGCGCTGTCTTTGGTATCAAGGGCGGGTGACCATTATTCAATTTGGTAATAGCACATAACAAAAGCTCAAGAGGGACAACTTTTCCGTCGCTTGTTTTGGGTGGTACGCTACGCTAACCTAAAACAAAACAACTACAAAGTTACCTCTAAGCTTGGCGTTATAACTATGAGATATAATCTGCTCTCATCTAGCTTGACTATCCTAATAATGGGATTAATCACGGCCTGTGCCGAAGAACATGTTGGTGTATCTAATTCATTATTAAATCATTTACGGTCTACGGAATTAGACTGTGGTGAACTTAAGAATTGGGACTTCACCAAAGGGTTCTTAGTTAGGGAAGATTTGGATGGCTGGGGAGTTTTAATTATCTCTAGAGCAAATGAACCTGATATGTATGATTTATCTCTAATATCTCATGGTCATGAGCGCGCATTTGAAACAAGGAAAATTATTTGTGAATAGTTATAACCAGAAGTCTTTGTCGGCCGCTCAAAAGCGCGGCGACAAGCCTTAGACGTTATGCAGACTAAGGTAATGGTTTCTATAATTGCAGGGTTAGTAGTAGGTGTACTTGCTGTGCATACATCTTACTTACACCAAATGATACCGTCGTTACTAGCCCTCATGACGGGGTCATTGTTAGCACTTCAGAAGAATAAGGATGTTTGGTGGTTTATTCTAAGTAGTTTTGTGAGCTACTTATTTATAACAATTCCAATGTTTATATATATCGAAGGGGATCAAGGCATGAACGTCATGGGGCCACTTGTTGGGGTCATGATTTTGGCACCAGCAATCATTGGATATACTGTTGTATCAATCAGTAGACAAGCATGGAGAAGATATCATGGTAAGTCTGCATAACAAGAAGCCTTTGTCGACCTCGCTGCGCTCGGCGACAAGTCTTAGGCGTTATGCGTAAGGTCTGCGAATGTCGAGAGATAAGAAAATCATAATCGGAATTATATTTGGATTTATTTGGTTTTCGATCATGAGTTGGTTTCCCTCACCCGAAGCGAAAGACATTGTACGTACTATATTTGGTGTTGTTTTGTGTATATTTCTTTACAAAGGTTATAACTGGTCTCGTTGGGTAATGGGTGTTCTATCTGCTTTAGCGGCTATAGTTGCCGCATTAAGCATTCTTGCTGCAACAGGAAGTTTTCAAACTGTAGTGATATTTGGTTTAATGCTCTGTTTTTATTGTTACGCTGCGGTTTACTTATTAAATCCTAAAGCACTTAGATCTCATTTCAATCGTGTAGACGCATAACAAGTCACATCACAAGACAAGGAAATGTATGTCACAATTTTTAGTCAAAAATTCCACCACACAAAACCTTGTTGTTGTGCTCAGACGTTAACTGTATAAGGCAATCATGGATGTTTGACTCAATTCGCAATAAGATTGATGATCAAAATAAAGACAATAATCCCAAGAATATGTCTTTAGATTTCAAGCTTATGTTTGTATATCACATTGCTATGATGGCGCTGTTTGGCACTCGCTTTATTGATAATGCAGATGCTCAGGCTTTGTTCGCGCTGGTATTATTTATAGTTTTAGTTTTAATTTCAGCTGTACATAAGTTTCGAGCACAATGGAAATGGCCCGGAATTGGTTTACTTACCCTTCCATCTGCCTTACTGGGAGTTGCCTTTGTATATGCATTTCTTGCTTTCGCAGCGTTCACAACAAATCCAGATTATGTTTTTCCAAATTTCCAGAATGTTAGCTACATCGATCTTATTGCAGGGTCGTGGACTGTAGTTATTTCAGCCGCATCGATTCCCGTATTTACGCCATGGTATCTTGCGGGTATTGGTATTGGGGTCTTTAATTTGCTATCAAGTTTAAAGTTGGTCACTATTAAAAAATCGGAATTTGAATCACAGTGTATAAACAGTTAACAAGCGGCTACACTGGACAAACTTCCGCTGTCACCTTTTGTGCAAAACACTCACAAAAGCCGCAATCAAAAATTTGCTCGTTGAGCCGGGCGTTATGTTTATATAATGGGGTAATATGCAGTTAGGGGGATTAGGTCTAGCAGGGGCATTTAGGCGGCTTCAGAAAAAGAAGAAGAAATGTCAACGATGTGGATTGCTATACGATTATAATCTAGATGAATGCTCACATTGTTCACACCTCGATGAAAATGGATTGAAAGAGCTAATCGAAGATCACCAAGAAGAGTTAGAGGCTAATGCATCCTTAGGATATCTATTCTTCTTTTTGGCTATATTGATCCTAGGATTACTATTCGTTATTTCATACTAAGGAAAGTTAATGGAAGCATATAAACATAACCAGAAGCCGTTGTCGACCTCGCTGCGCTCGGCAACAAGTCTTAAACGTAACGAGTAACTTATGGTTTGGTTGTTGATGAGAGTTTTTCTATATGGATATTTCAGCTCAGTGATTATGCTCTATATTGTAATAGACTTTTCACATCAATATTCTGAATTAAATATTATTGGGACTTCGAAGATTACTTATCAGTATGCGATATACGGTGCTGTAGCAGCTGTAGTTTCCACATTGAGCTATCAGGGATTAAAAAGAGTGATTCTAACTTTGTGGGAATCAGATTAGTGGAGTATGTACTCCTAGTTATTGTTATTGGTGCAACATTAAGTCCAATAGCATTTGCCCTATATGATGACAAAGACAAAAAATTACTATTTATTGGTTCTATTTATGGGGTCAATATAATTATCTGGGTGTTGATCTACTTTATGTATGTTCCAGTTTGGCTTTTCTTAGTTTATATCGTTCCTACATTGAAGGAATTTGGATATGCTGAGAATATTCTATACGTAATTGGATTGGCTGAACTTTATCAAGAATGGTGGTTCATTTTATTTTTTATCTCATTATTCATCGTTTCATTTCGGATCAATAAAAGATATGAGAAATTATTTTAGTATTGTTAATCGTAACCAGAAGTCTTTGTCGACCTCGTTTCATTCGGCGACAAGCCTTGAGCGTGATAGGTAATAATGTAATGCGCAGACGCGACAAAAAGGGATACACACTATTTGATAGATTTGCACTATTTTTTATTACATTTGTATTCACATATCTGATCATATTTTTTGTGTTTCTTTACCTATTAAAAAAGACAATTATATTTGGAGGAATCACGGCAGGAAGTTTTAATCTTTATGTCTCTCTGGGTATGGGTGTATTGGCTTTCTTCACTGGCAGTAAATTGGTTACAGATATCTTGGGTTTTTTCCTTGGAGGATTAAGAAGGTGATTACCTATAACCAGGAACATGACTTGACCGCTGAAGCGGCATGTTATTTCAGACGTTATATTTCATGAGAATAATACTCATTCTAATCTCAATAATTATTTTTACTTCTTGCTCTGATGAAGTAGTAAACCCTTCCATATCAGGCTATTGGTATGGTGAACCTATTCGTAGCACAGAAAGAAATGATCTAGAGGGTAGAAAGAACAGAAAATTTTACTCTTTACGTATGGATAATGGGCATTTTATAACTAAGCAATCTTATGTAATTGATGGGAGTTTAGAGTCAAGGGTTGTTTATGGTTTTTGGCAACGAGTTGATAATTTCTATATTGTGCAACAAGCAGCTATAGTCGATAAAGGTGGTGAATATTGGTACGGTGACTGTCATATCGACATGGTAGCCAGCCAAATAATGAATTTAACTGAAGATAAATTTGTCTATAAATCTAAAGACTCTGGAATTTATTATTCTAGTACTAGAATCAGTGAGAAAGATGGATTAGCAGAAATAGATATTAATGATGATTTGTATAAAACAATGTACCTTAAGTTAGTAGAGTTCAGTGAGAGCTGTGCTTAAGAAATATAACAAGAAGTCGTTATCGACCTCACTGCGTTCAGCAGCAAACTTTTAAACGTTAGGTTTCTTATGACTGACAAGCTTCTAAAATATATAATTTATCTGTCTGCAGTATGTATCGTGATAACGGGATTAACAGCAGCATATGTATCTATCGAAATTCATCCAGTTGCTCTGAAAGAACATCAGCATCAAAAGCATATTCAGTTTATTGAACAGATGGTATCAATGATAAAATCAGAAGAGAAAATCAACTCAGATGCGCTTATTGCATATTTAGAAGCTGACATAGAGCATAGGAACTCTGAATACGAGTTATATCAATCTCTTCATGAAATTAATTCTACAGCTATTGAGCTAATAATAGTTTGTATATTTATTATTATAGTATTGAGACTATTACTTTCTCATAGTCAAAGAAAAAACCTAACTAGCAATTCAAGCGGACGGTAAAAAACGCCGCCGCTTACTTGAAACGTTATGTGAGATGATAGTTATGCGCATAAATCTAACATTAGTTTTTTTACTGCTCATTTTTTCAAACAGTATATCTGCTATTGAGTTATCTGATGATTTGGTAGCGTTTGTGGGCGAAAAGATATCAGTTACTGAAGTGGATTCTGAGAATAAAAGAAAGTGCACTAACAGTGATGAAGATTGTATTGTCATTTCATTAGATGCGAAATTTGAAGCAAGTTATAAAGTAATCGAAGTCGTAAATGGAAAATACTCTGGAAGTAGGATCAACTTTGAAGTATTTGATCATTATGGTAAACCAAGGTTTGCAGCATATAAATATGTGCTTTTATTTGTATCGAAATATCAAAATAGATTGATCCATAATAAATATCTATATTTTGATGTTTACCAAACAAAATCAGGCAAATGGGCCACATGTGGTGATCCAAATGATTACAATGAGGATGAACTTAAGCCAGCAATATTAATGGATGTTGAATTTGTCAGACCAGTTTATGTTGATGTCACACACTACTCTGAAGACTATATATTAGATGAGTATAAAAAACCAATATGGGAAATTAAAGATAGTAAAGCGTACTGTCGGCAAGGTGTATTTGCTGACGAACTATTTAGAATAACTAATGAGGGCGTTATAAAAAGACGTCGTGAAAGTTAGAGCAACACATAACAAGTCACATCAACAGACAATGATTTGCATGTCACAAATTTTGGATCAAAATTTCTGCCACACAGCATTTTGCTGGTGTACTAGGCGTAATGAGCAAAATGAGTACTCCGCATGAAGCTAATAATTTTAGCATTGATATTGATATCATCTGGATTCAGCTATTCTTCCTCTCTGGATCAGAAAGAACTTTCGAGCTGGCTTGAATTCTACAAAGAATCAATTAACACGAAAGTAAAGCTTGCTCTTCCAGATAAGTATTATCGAAGTGTGAAGGGTCAACTTTTGGCATCTGTCGGTTCATTTTTTGTAAAGAACGAACACCGAAACATAGCAATTCTGTTTCCTGACTTTAATGATGATGCCAATTGGTCAAATGAAATTGAGGAAAGAATAATTGGCGAAATTGTATCAAATCGATTTGATAAACTGTCATTCTTAGACATCACATGTAGGCAGAGGGCTTGTGGAATTTTAGTTTATGGGCCAGAGAGCGAAATCGAAACATTTAACCATGAATATATGAGAATCGTCGCAACAATAAATCTTGAATGCTCATATGGGAAATACTCCGGTGGAAGTGCTGCGTTATTTAAGCCATACGCTGGTAAAAGGCTAGTATATTTGCGATCTTACTTTCTAGATAAAGATTATGGCTGCTCTTAACCAGTCAAATCATCGGACAACTATTTGCTTGTCACAGTTTTTGTTCCAAAAACATCGCCAACCTACATGTTGCAGTTGTTGAGGCGTTATGTGCCTTTGGTATTAACTTTAAAATAACTTGGAAAATGCAATATGAATTTTGAAATTTGGTTGTTATATGTAGCGACTGTACTATTGTTTATGGTTAGTCCTGGGCCTAGCCATCTACTCATGGTTTCTGTTGGCATGGCAAATGGTTTTCAAAAGTCGCTAGCAACTGCGGCGGGAGATTTATCTGCAAATGCAATTCAAATCGCTTTAGCTGGTTTCGGTTTAGCTGCCGTTGTAACATCATCCCAGCATGGATTTGCGCTTATAAAGTGGGCTGGCGTAGCCTATCTTATCTGGATTGGTATCAAAACCATTCGGTCTTCATTTAATCAGCCTTCAAATCCATCTATTAATCAACCTTCAACCATACTCAATTTGTGGTTACGTGGTTTTATTACCTCTGCCGCGAACCCAAAAGCCGTCGTATTCTTTGCGGCATTGTTTCCACAGTTTTTAAATCCCACTCAACCCTTGGCTCTTCAGGTTCTTGTTTTGGGTATCACTTACATCGTTATAGACGGACTGTTTTTACTTTTCTATGGTTTTAGTTCTAGCTGGCTAGCTCAGAAGCTGCATCATAAATATCATGCAATGATCAACCGTATTTCTGGATTTGGGTTAATTGGAACGGCAATATTACTAGGCTTCAAAAAGTCGGAAGAGCACTGAATAAACTTATGCATTTATTTTCGGCAAATAACAAGCGCATATTGTCAGTTGCTGTCGATCCTTCAGATATTTTGAAATTGCAAAAATGTGCATTTCACTGCGTTGATATATCGCATGTTTTATCAAGTACAAGCTACCAAATATGCGTGCGTGACATGTATTCATGACTGTACAATCGCCAACTATTGAGGTTTGGGTAGAGACATATATAAGGTTTCAATCTGATCCTAAGCGTGATCGAGAAAATCACCCAGACTATTGGGCGGTGGAAAGATTCTTCGATCTTTGGGATAACCCGAAATTGACATGGGAAGCGATTTTAAAAATTCTCGATAGAGAACCACCAGATGTAGTTATTGGAATTTTGGCAGCTGGACCACTAGAAGATTTCATTGAACATCATGGAGAAGATTACATTGAGACAATCGAGAAAGAAGCTCAGGCGAACCCTGATTTCAGGCATTTATTAGGTGGAGTCTGGCAGTCAAGTAACGAGGATGTGTGGGCTAGAGTCGACAAAGCTAGGAATTATATTACGTGGTGATCAATATTTATAACAAGATGTATCATTGGATACATGCTGGTGTGTCACGGTTTTTGAAAACAAAAACAGCGCCACACTGTGATGTGCCGTTGTACAAGGGGTTATATTACTAAGGAAAGTCATGAAAAATTTCATGTTTAGCATATTAGCTGCATTAGGTATCAATTCAGTAAATGCGGAAGATTTCCCTCCGAATGTAGAAGCCAATAAGCAAACGATTAATGCACTAATTGAGGCTGGCTCAGATCCAAAAAAACTACATCCACTTGAGCATCATTTTTATGCGTTTGATCAACAATCTTTAGCTAAGCTTCTCAAGAGAGGAAAGGAGCTAGGTTATCGTATAGCCAATACAGGAGAGAATGTGCATGAAGGAGAGCAATATTGGTATGGTGATTTAATCAAAGAAACAATATTGGATATTAAGGTGGTGAATTCTGAAAATTCAATAATGTTAAAATTAGCTAATGAATTTAAAGCAGAATATGATGGCTGGGGTACGCCAGTTATTAAGTAATATAACACGAAGTTTTGTCGAACGTTGAAATGCGCTGAGACAAGCATTAGACGTTTAGAGCAGATTAATAATCAAATGGAGTTGGAGTATGAGAAATAAAATATTCGGAGCAATTGGTACTATATGGGGTGGTTTTATCATCTTCTCATTTTTAACAGGGCAAGTTGAACCAGCCGGTAATCAAGCATATCAGACAGGTCAGACAACAGCATTGATATTTGGCGTTGTCATGTTCTTGCTTGGTATTTACTACTTTTTCAAAAAACCAAAAGTAAAAGAATCGGAGTGATGTTGCTCCAAAACCAGAAATCGTTACAGACTATGCTGTGCATGTCAGCAAGCTTTAAACGTTATGTCTATTAATTCAACAAGGAGAGAGAATGAAGATTCGTAAAATATTATTCGCTTTAGCTGTGGTGCTATCAGTTGGCATAAATGCAGAGGAAAACATTAAGATTGAGATCACGCCCCATATTAATGGGAAGACCTATAACACCGCGAGAATGATTGTGCTCGAAGGTGTCCCTGCAGGATTTAAGATATCACCAATTGCCAACTTAGAATTTACACCCTCATTAACATCTCGTAAGTCGATTTTTATTTCAATATCTGGGCAAATTAGTGCTGATGGCAAAGAGCAGATAGATGTTTCTCCATCACTAGAGGTTAATCAAAACGAGGTTGCATCTATAAAGTTTGAAGCGAGTGATGGCGTAGTTATTCAATTTGATATTCTCGCGAGCAAAATAGACATAACCAGTAAATGAAACTGACCTCATTATGCTCGGCGTCTAGCCTTAGCCGTTATGTGACTTTATCGAGCGATTAGCAATGAGTGCGAAACATCATCATTTTCCATTAAGATTATTTTGGTTGATTGGCATCTGGAGCATAGGGGTTGCTATTCTTGCTGCTTATACAGAGTATTATCAATTTGCAATTGCGTGTGGAATTTTTGCTTTTGCATTAAACTGCGTTATTGCATATCAGACTTGTCATAATTGTGGTAAAAAATTGCACGTGTATATCCGTAAAGGAATCACTGCAAAATTTATGATTGGTTTTGCATATGGACGTTGCATGCACTGTGGTGAAAAATACTTAAATTGAGTCACATGAACAGATGAGGATGCTAAAACCATACATACTTCCCATTCTATGCGGCTATCTCTTCTATCTGGTAATAACGATTTTTTGGGGATTTATGCTGGCTAGGGATGATCCGTTCTTCAATTCATGGTTGATGTCCGCACTATTACCAGAAAATGAAAGCCTGTATACCTTTATCTCTTTCCTAAGAGATTTTCTCATCAATTTTTTATTGGCAATTCCCTTTGCATTGGCATATTTAAAACTGAATTCGAGACAGAAATTAATCTCTCTTACGATTGTTGTTGTCCCATGTTTTCTATATGAATATAAATATGTATTAACTAATTTCGGAGATGTCGTAGACATACTAATAAGTTCTATGGGGTTTTATTATGGTCTAGTAATTACATTACTATTATTTCCATTCACAGTTTGGGTAACTGCGATAATAAAAAATAGAATTGTATGCCACAATTTGAATCAAAAATGTCGCCACACAGCACCATGCTTGTGTGGTCAGTGTAATCACACACACAGGAATTAACTAAACCTTATGCTGTATATTCTTGGTGGTTTGCCCGCAACAGGTAAGACGGAGCTTTCAAAGTTTTTAGCGTCATCATTAGGTGCAGTTCACATTCGCATCGACACGATCGAGCAGGAATTAAAAAACTGCGGCTCTAACAATCTTTATGATGAAGGCTATAAAGTTGCCTTTGCTCTTGCACTAGAGAATCTAAGAAATGGCCTCTCTGTCGTCGCTGATTCGACCAACCCGGTACCTGAATCTCGGGAAGCGTGGATAAATGTCGCAAACAAAGCCGCATCACCTTATATAGAAATTGAAATCGTCTGTTCTAATAGAACCGAACATCAACAACGCGTAGAAAACAGGCAAACGGATATTCCAAACCTTTCACTACCAACATGGGAAAGTGTAACCACAAGGGAATATCATCCATGGCATTCGGCTGGCATCGTTTTAGATACTGCTGGTAAGTCACCGGAACAGAGTAAGCAGGAGTTAAGTGAATTACTTCGAGAAAAATGTGGAACATTACAAGCGAAGTAACGGATGCTCTAAAAAATAGCTTGGCTTAGTTTATTCGCAAGCCGGCATTGGACTCGCTTTTCTCGACGATAAGGCTTAAAGGTTAAGCAAATGAAAAAGTTATTCTTAGCAGTAGCAGTAATATTATCAGGACTGAATGTTAATTCGGCTATTTGTGAGAGAACGATCGATAGAGATCAAGAACTGGCGGCATGGAAGAACGCAGTTGCAGAGATACTAGATGCGGTACGGAAACATCTTCTTAACCAAAAACCGTTATCGAATGCTGAAAAGCGCGGTGATAAACCTTAATCGTTCAAAACTCTAGAGGAATAGCATGTCAAAGGTTCTTTTTACGCTGTTAATTATCG
This sequence comes from Enterobacterales bacterium, assembly GCA_965250035.1. Taxonomy (GTDB): domain Bacteria; phylum Pseudomonadota; class Gammaproteobacteria; order Enterobacterales; genus CAXRAF01. The sequence goes on from OZ252282.1 coordinate 3,006,179, forward strand.
TCGGATTGATCAATTTTCTTCCTGTCATGGGTGTGATATCTGCCATGAGGCTAGAGGAAGCCTACAGTATTGAACTCGCTTCGAATGATTTGATTATTCTAATGCGTCATCGAGCATTGTTATTTGGCCTGGTCGGTGGCTTCATAATCTATTCCGCTTTCAAGCCAATTTACCGATCAGCAGCAATGCTATTTGCCGGTGTCAGTATGGTCGGATTTGTTGCGCTCGCTCATCTGACTGGTAATTTCAATGAGAACATCAATCAAATTATGCTCGTTGATTATGTTGGCATTGTGCTGTTGGGGATTGCAGTTGGAATACGAACGTTTCGTGAACGCAATTAACAAGCGTTTGCAGTCTGGGGTCATGCACTATAGGGGGCATTAGTAGTGGCGAAAATATTATTTATTGGCGGTGCTTCAATCTTTGGCGTGTTAGGCACAATCCATTTGGTATACACATTCTTCACCAATAAGTTCGACGCGTTTGATCCATCAGTTAAGGTCGCCATGAAAAGCACCTCTCCGGTGCTTACCAGAGAAACGACCATGTGGAACGCCTGGATAGGTTTCAATGCAAGCCATAGCCTTGGAGCCATGATATTCGCGGGTGTCTATATCCCTCTCAGCCTGTTTCATTTTGAGATAGTTCGGCAATCGATTTGGTTCTCGTATTTACCCGTGGTCGTGGGGGTGTCATATCTGATACTGGCTAGACGCTACTGGTTTAAAATTCCATTTACTGGCATTCTCATTGCAACAATATGTTTTGCTGGCGGTCTAATCATACTAAACATATAAATAGATTAAGCACAGAAAACGGATGCGTGTGTTATGGTTTTGTACACGTCAATCATTACACCCTGTGTCACTAGTGTGTAAGGCTTTAAAACCAGCTTAGGGATATCATGATGAATAAAGAACAAATCAACTATGTAGAGTTTCCAGCGTCAGATATAGAAGCGACCAAGAATTTTTTCACGACTGTTTTCGGTTGGTCGTTTGAAGATTATGGCCCAGAGTATGCGGCATTCTCTAATCAGGGGTTAGATGGTGGGTTTTTTAAATCCGATAAGACATCGACAACGGAGACAGGTGGTGCGCTCGTCGTATTTTATAGCGAGGATCTTGAGGATACGCTGAAAAGGGTGCAAGCGGCTGGTGGGACAATCAGTGTGGATATCTTCTCATTTCCGGGTGGTCGTCGGTTTCATTTCATCGAGCCGAGCGGTAACGAGTTAGCCGTGTGGTCAGATAAAGGCCTATGATCGCGCTTTGCTCAGTGATGAGTCTTAAATCTTATCAGGCTGTACAATGAAGCTCTTATACACCGATAGTAGTTTAGAAGCGCTAAATGCCATGAAGCATCGTTTAGAGCAAAATGGCATTCCAGCCTATATCTCAAATACTGAGGCAGCGAGGAATCTACCTTTTGTCTCCTCGCAACAGGGGTTATGGGTGTATCTGGATGAACAATACAATGATGCGACAGCTCTGATGAAGGATCCGGATCATGTTGTGCTGAGCGCAGTGGATATCGACGAATTTTACGAAGTCGCGGATGAGGTGAAAAAAGACCGGTCAACCTTGAATAGTGCCCTCAGAGATATCTTCATCAGGGGTGTCTTGCTATTAGTTGGCATGTTCTTATTCATCACGTTATTTGATGCTTATTATGCAACCTAATCAGACTGCAATTGGCATTGTGTTTGACAGTTTAGGTGTGCTCCATCCTGAATGACGAGTTACCAAACAATCAATATTTTTCTACTGGGCAACTAAGTGCTGACAGGAATCAATCATATAACGATAGCGGTGAGCGATTTAGAGCGCTCGTTATCATTCTATTCGGAAATACTCGGCATGACTGCGCATGTGAAATGGCGCAGAGGCGCGTATCTCACCTTGGGTGATGACTGGTTTTGTCTCACGCTGGATGAAGTTGCTCCCGCCCAAGATTACAGCCATATTTCGTTTAACATTTCAGAAGAAGATTTCGATGCATTTTCAGCCGCACTTCGTGAAAACAATATTCGGGAATGGAAAGAAAATACCAGTGAAGGGAAATCACTGTATCTATTGGATCCCGATGGGCATAAACTTGAGGTGCACTCGGGTAGCCTGTCGTCTCGGCTAGATGAACTTCGCAATCGTCCATATGATGGTTTGGAATGGCTATGAACAGTTGATCATGGTGGCAGTATGAATGAGATTAGATCGGAGAAATAAGTGTATATTCTAGCAGCGATATTACTGTTCGTTATCGGAATCGCCCATTCCTATCTAGGAGAACGGTATATTCTCATTCGATTGTTTCGCAGAAACGATTTACCGAAAATAATGGGCAGTGAAGATTTTACTAAAAACACCCTGCGGTTTGCCTGGCATATCACAACATTGGCCTGGTTTGGTTTTGCAGCCATTCTATTCCATATGGCTAGTGATCAACTCAATGGAACCGTCATCGGTAATGTTATTGGGATAACATTTTTATTCCATTTCGCGATTGCAGTCATCGCTTCAAGAGGAAAACACTTATCCTGGCCGGTATTCTTAACAATCGGATTGGTCGTGTTGTATGCCTCGAACAGTTAACTCAGTCGTTCGCGTTACATTTAAGTGAAAATATCCTGTAAAAGTGTCAATATGACATCAACACATCTCGCCTAGCATAAAAATAATTCAGGAGGATGTTATGTCATCCATAGACGATTATGTCATCCCGGTAGCGGTGGATAAGAAGAACAATGTTTGACCATGTTGTATTTGGTGTAAAGGATTATGAGCGCAGTAAGGCGTTCTATCTCCGCGCGTTGAGTCCAATTGGTATTCAGATTTTGGCTGAGGACGAGCTTGGTATCGAAATGAGTGCCGATGGCAAGTCTTCACTTTGTATCCGTCGGCAGGTAGAGGACAATCCGGCCCCTTTGCATATCGCGTTCATTGCAGAGAGTCGAGAGCAGGTTGATCAGTTCCATCGACTCGCACTGGAGACGGGAGCTCGTGATAACGGCGCACCTGGGATACGACCAAATTATACAGGCAGTTATTATGCCGCTTTTGTCCTAGACCCTGACGGACACAATATAGAGCTGGTGGTTCACGAAGACGAATTGAGTTGAATTCAATGAGTCGTGAGTTATTGTGATGATTAACCCTGATAGGTGCGAGCTAAGACTTTATCATGTATGCTCATAAATGCATTCTGCATGAGATCACTCATCTATAATTACATCATTAGATCAGGTAACCGGCGGTTATGTTTAATAAGAAAATTCTCAATCTGATACTCATCATCATTCTCATTGTTTGCCTGTGGATCGGTTGGGGCGATTTTGATTTCACTCAATCCGATATGACACAACAAGAAATACGTGATTCAATCAGAGAGCACATTCGTCGGGCTATTCAAATTGCTATCCAGTTTGTCATACCCATCGCCATTCTTGGTTATTTCATCAAAGAGCTGTTTGGCAAGCGTGATTCATAAAAATTCTGATGCGTCATTTACAAAACCTACTATTTCGTCTGGGGAGATTCCATGAGTTATGAACTAGTCACTTTATTTGCCTTGATGAGCGCGGTGCTTGGGATGCTGCTTTGGGGTAAATGGCGCTACGATCTGGTGGCGTTCGTAGCATTAGTCTTGGGTTTGCTGCTGCAAGTGATCCCGTATGACCAGGCATTTTCAGGTTTTGGTCATCCGGCGGTGATTATCATCGCCCTGGTACTGGTGGTTTCCCGTGCCTTGTCGCAGTCGGGTGCAATCGAACTCCTGACGGGTCGCATCATCGATGCGGGTCGCAGCCTACCCATGCATATCGCCTCATTAGGGTCCGTGGGCGCGTTGCTCTCCGCCTTCATGAATAATGTTGCATCGCTGGCAATCTTGATGCCGGTGGATATGCAATCTGCCGCCAAAGCGAAACGTTCACCGGCCTTGTCTCTAATGCCCCTGTCGTTCGCCACGATTCTGGGTGGGATGGTGACACTGATCGGTACGCCCACCAATATTGTGATTTCGCAATTTCGTGAAACCGCCCTGGGCGAGGCCTACAGCATGTTTGATTTTGCGCCGGTCGGGCTTGGCGTGGCACTCGTTGGCCTGGCATTTATTTCTTTTGTCGGCTGGCGACTGGTGCCGGCTGAACGCGGTAAACATGATGCTGGCAGTGAATTGGCCAACCTGGATGGCTACGTGGTTGAGGTTGGTTTGAGTGAGGGCTCACCGGCGATCGGCCAAACGATAAAACAACTGAATGGCTTTGCCCAGGAACATGATGTCATCGTTCTGGGACTGGTACGAAAGGGCAAACGGCTTCCGGGTCGGGCACTGAATCAACCGATTAACAAAGGGGATTTATTGGTTTTGGAGGCAGCGCCCCAGGCCATCGAGAGTTTTTCTACTGCCTTTAAACTGACCTACTCGCGCTCGAAAAAACACGACGGGGCTCTGGCGGGAACCATGGAGATGATCGAAGTCGTGGTGAGTGCGGAATCGCGGATCAGCAAACGCTCTGCTTTGGATTTGCGTTTGTTATACCGTCATCAAACCATGTTGCTCGGCGTCTCGCGCAAGGGTAAGCCATTTCGCGAACGGGTCCGCGAATTAACGATTCTGCCCGGCGATGTATTGTTGCTAATGGGTGAGGAGGAGCAGCTCAATCTGGTGGTGAAATGGTTAGGCGTGTTGCCTCTGGCTCCGCGTGGCCTGCAAGTCACTCAGTATAAGAAGGCCTGGTTGAGTATCAGCCTGTTCGCGGCCGCCATTGTGCTGGCCTCGTTAGGGTTGGTTTATTTACCGGTGGCACTCGCTGCCTGCGTGGTGTTGTATTTATTACTCAAAGTGATGACCCTGTCCCAGGCCTATGATGCGATTCAGGGATCCGTCTTGATTCTGTTAGCCTCCTTAATCCCAATCGCCGTGGCACTCGAAAATGCCGGCGGTACTGAATTAATTGCGCAGGGTATTCTCAACCTGACGGCTGGCTGGAGTCCGGTGGCGATCCTGGTGTTATTGATGGTCGTGACCATGACACTATCGGATGTATTAAACAATGTCGCCACGGTGCTGGTTGCTGCCCCGGTGGCGATGGATATCGCCGAGCGTTTGCAGGTGAATCCCGATGCCATGCTAATGGGCGTTGCTGTGGCCGCATCCTGTGCCTTCCTGACACCCATTGGGCACAAGAATAACACCATCATCATGGGGCCAGGTGGCTATCGCTTCGGTGATTACTGGCGTATGGGCCTGCCACTGGAAGTCATCGTGCTGCTCGTCGCCGTGCCGCTTATCCTGATGGTATGGCCGCTATAATAACCGGGTGAAACAGGAATAAATGACGATGATCCGGACCGAAACAACCGACGACCACGAGGTGGTACACCAGATAAATCAACGGGCATTTAATGCCGAGGGTGAAGCGCGGATTGTCGCTAATCTACGTAACAACTGCGATGGGATTATTTCCCTGGTTGCCCAGTTGGATGATCGGGTCGTGGGTCATATTCTCTTCAGTCCCGTTCGCATTGAAGACGGAGATAAGATACTCCATGGCATGGGATTAGCCCCCATGGCCGTTTTGCCGGAATATCAACATCAGGGGATCGGCAAACAACTCATCGAGGAAGGACTCAGCAGGATAAAACAAACGGATTGTCCTTTTGTCATTGTTCTCGGACACCCGGAATATTATCCCAAATTTGGTTTCCAGCGCGCCGCCGATTATGGGTTAAAGCCCCAGTGGGATGGCATTCCGGATGAGGTATTCATGTTACTGGTGTTGAACAAGGACGCCCTGACGAACGTGTCGGGCGTCGTGTATTACCGCGATGAATTCAATGATGCGATGTAACTATCGCCAGTAATATCAGGGCGTACCAAGCCCGACGAATCCAACCATTCGGGTGATTACGCCATCAGCGGACTCAATAAAATACTGGCCGTGCTGAAGCTGTTCGCTGCCATCCGGTCCTGGGCCACCGAAGGCAATTGTCGCGCGTGTGACATCTGCAGTCGTATCGGCGGACACAACCCTGGCTGACCATCCGGGTGCGTTCATGCTGAACATGGCGACATAATCAGTCAGCGCCTGCTTGCCAACGATTGTCTCCGGTGTGCGAGGGTCATGGTAAGAAACGGTTTCAGACACGGCACTGGCAATCTCAGCCGCTCGACGATCAGAATCTTGCAACTCCCAGGCTGCGAAGAATGTTGTGATTGGATCAGACACGATAATTCCTTTTGTTATTTTTTAAAATAGTAGCACAGATGCTTGTTCATTTTACGAATGATCAATGGTGTAATATGATCATCACATAAATCCCCCCGTTCATCTTACTACAGGTACAGAGTACGTTGATATGAAGACTATTCACATGATGTTTATTGTTGCGCTGACAGCTGTGCTTGGGAACAGCGTCACTGCGTCTGAATTTGAAGAGCCTTTCAATCCCTTCAAGGATCGAAAAATTTCGGTGCTAGACATTGATGATATGAGTCAGGTTGTCAGAGCCTGTCAGTTACGATCGACCGAGCGGTTATCTTATTGGCCCTTGACGAATGACTTTGTGAATCTAATCGATGATTTGATGAATAAAAAGCTCAAGGAAGCGGGCTATAAACCCTCGAATAAGCGCGCCACGCATAAGCAGTACCTTGGTGTCACGACCGAGACGAATGTTAATCTGGTTTATATTTTTGTCTATCCACAACCGAGTCGTGTGATCGAGAAAGAGGCAGGCAATCCAGTGCTATTATGTCGTACAGGCTCAGAGAACCTGATATATGAGTTTGATAAAAATCAATTCCTATTTACGCCAGTCACTTTGGATTAAATTAACGTTTTCATCCGATAGAAATGAGGTCTGACCATGTTGATATTGCATATTGCTAACAAAAACTACTCCTCCTGGTCACTGAGGCCCTGGGTACTGATGCAGGAACTGGAGATGCCCTTCACAGAACAACTGCATGTATTCGGTGACAGCGTGGATTGGGATGAATATCGCAGCATCAATCCTTCGGGCCTGGTTCCGTGCCTGGTTGATGGCGACAATACGATTTGGGATTCGCTGGCCATTATGGAGTATCTGGCCGAAAAGTATCCCGCCGTATGGCCGACTGATTCGACTGCCCGGGCCTGGGCGCGTTGTGCCAGTGCCGAGATGCACTCGGGATTCCCGGCGCTGCGGAATATTTGTTCAATGAACTGTGGACTCAGAGTGAAACTCAATGAAGTACCTCTGGCTTTGGCCCACGATATTTCGCGTATTGATGCGCTCTGGCAGGAGGGGCTGGAACGCTTCGGCGGCCCTTATCTGGCAGGAGATTCATTCACCGCAGTCGATGCAATGTATGCGCCCGTCGTTTTCCGATTTCTGACCTATGGTACCAGCCTCAGTGCCGCATCAGCGGATTATCTTGAGCGCATGTTAAACAGGCCGTCCATGCAGCTCTGGTATTCTGACGCCCTGCAGGAACCTTACCGGGACGAGTCCCATGAAATCGATGTCGCCAGCCACGGCACGATCACCGACGACTTTCGTGGCAACTGATCGGCGCCCAATTAATGCAATTCAGAGTTGATGATGTTACTGATCCCAGGGTTGTCGATTTTCTGGCACAACACATTCAGGATATGCTGTCTGTCTCACCACCTGAGAGCAAACATGCGTTAGATATCGATGGCCTGAGACAGTCTGATATTACCTTCTGGACTGCGTGGCAGGATGATTTACTGGTCGGTTGTGGTGCATTGAAAGAGTTAGATCCGACCCATGGTGAAATTAAATCAATGCGCACCAATGCCGAGTCGCGCAGCAAGGGAGTGGGTTCGCAGATATTGAGTCACCTAATGAAGGTGGCGAAACTGAGGGGCTATAATCGATTAAGTTTAGAAACCGGCTCTATGCCGTTTTTTGAACCGGCAAGGAAGTTGTATCGTAAATTTGGCTTTAGCCATTGTGACCCTTTTGCTGAATATCGACTCGATCCAAACAGCGTTTACATGACGATTGAACTGGCTAACAACTATCGTGGTAAATGCACCTGTGGTGCCGTGCGGATTGTTCTGTCTATGCCACAGGCCATTGAAAACTATTGTTCCAGAGCCTGTGATTGCGACTTCTGCACCAGGCGCCATATCGAATATATCTCACATCCCGACGGTGCCGTCTTGATAGAGGCGAACTACGCCCTCGAAACCATCAAACAGGGTAGCGATCAGGCCGAGTTTCTCGCCTGTTCTGAATGCGACGATGTCATTACGGCTTCTTATCCCGAACCGCGCAGGATTGGCTCACTCAATGCGACCTTGCTGGCTGATTATCCTGCCTTACAGGGTGCTGAGGTTGTGTCACCGAAATTATTGAACGCCGACGACAAGCTGGCGCGTTGGCGAAAGCTATGGATGCCAATCGACGTTATGGGAGAATAGGTTATGCAATTCCGACCAGCGGCCGCAGCAGATATTCGTGCGATTTGTGATCTGCTTAATGAGAATAATCTGCCTTCAAGCGACGTTGCAGATCATCTCGACCACTTAATTGTGGCGGAGGATCATGACAACCTGATCGCTATGGGCGGCTATGAGGACTGTGGCCAGTACGGGTTAATTCGCTCCTTTGCCGTGCGGCCTGAATACCGTGGTCAACGCCTGGCTGAGACGATCTTCGCGAAATTGACCGAACAGGCGCGCGCCTCTGGTAAACAGAGATTCTATCTGTTGACCACCACCGCAGACGCTTATTTCAGTCGTCTGGGATTTGTAGCCTGTCATCGAGACGAGGTGCCTGATGCGATCCGGTCCACGCAACAATTCTCCGATCTCTGTCCTGCTTCTGCCACGGTGATGTGCCTGGATATATAGCGCCAATCGCAAGTGAATTATGCTAATGTAAGCGCATTATTCTGATGACAAAGACGCATTCGATATGAAAAAGGTCGTTATGATTACCGGCGCCAGCCGCGGCATTGGTGCTGCCACAGCCAGACGGTTGGGCAAAGAGGGCTATGCCGTCTGTGTGAATTATCTCAACAGTGCACAACAGGCTGAGTCAGTTGTGAATGACATAAGCACCGCAGGCGGGACTGCGTTCGCATGCCAGGCAGATGTGGCTGATCCCGAACAGGTGGCCTCCCTGTTCGAGTCCTGTCGTCAGGCCCTGGGACCGATTACCCATTTGGTCAATAATGTTGGCATCCTCATGACGCAATCGTCTTTGGTAGACATAGAACTGGCGCGTTTTAACCGCATCATGCAGACCAACGTGAACTCCTGTTTTCTCTGCTCGAAGACATTCATACAGCAATGTGATGATCGCGGTGCCATAGTCAATGTCTCATCACTTGCCGCCAAATCTGGCGCGCCATTCGAATATATCGATTATGCGGCATCCAAGGGTGCGATGGACTCTCTGACCCGGGGCTTGGCACTGGAATTGGCCGAGCGAGGCATACGAGTCAATGGCGTCAGGCCAGGATTTATTACCACAGAGATCCATGCGACGGGTGGTGAGCCGGATCGGGTGGAACGGCTCGCGGGCAATATCCCGCTTCGGCGCGGTGGCACGGCGGAAGAAGTCGCCCAGGCGATCGCCTGGCTATTATCGGATGAGGCATCCTATGTCACCGGGTCCTTCATTGATATAGCCGGTGGTCGATGAAAATTTATGACCAGATAGGCGCCGCCTATCGCCAGTGGCGCTCGGCTGATATCGGCGTGTCGGACATTGAGGGGCTGGTTAAACAGTCTCAGGCGCGCTCGGTGCTCGACCTGGGGTGCGGCAATGGTTTTCCAATTGCCGAAGCGATTGCGCCTCTGGTCGACTGTTATGTCGGTGTCGACTCCTCGGCAACATTACTCAAGGAATTCTCAGACAACATCCCAGACGCTGAGGCGATTCACAGCCCCATCGAGGCAATGGATTTGGCGAGTCGACGGTTTGATTTGGTCTTTTCATTTGGATGTATTTTTCACTTACAACCCAAGGTGCAACAGCAGGCCCTGAGGTTGGCTGCCAATGCGTTGAACAAGGGGGGCGTGCTCAGTTTTAATTCGGGAACCGAGGCAGGCTACACCACGGGACATGTCGGAGGCCATGAACTCGACCACTGGTCCCTGGGCGAGCAGGCTTATGTTGAGTTGCTGACGGAAGCTGGTTTGCGATATGAGGGCAATCATCTGGGCGCTGGTCAAAACTTGTTTTTCACGTTTAGTCGATCATGACAATGCAAATCAGAGACGCGCAATTAACTGAAGCAAAGCGGTTAACGGACATCGCCTTAACTTCGAAGGCCCACTGGGGTTACTCAGAGGTGTTCATGCGAGCCTGTCGCGAGGAATTAACAGTCTCCGAGGAGAAGCTGACTAGCGAGCACTTTACCTACCGTGTGATTGGGACCGACGATGGCATACAGGGGTTTTATGCACTGGAGCGTATCTCAAGTGAAGTCGTCGAACTGGAGGCCCTGTTCGTTGTGCCAGAGGCGATTGGTACAGGACTCGGAAAAGCCCTGATGCACCATGCGATCGACACCGCGTGTTCGTCAGGGTTCGACCGCCTCCTGATTCAGAGCGATCCCCATGCGGATGATTTCTATTCAGCTCAGGGTTGTATTGTGAGCGGTCGGAAGGAATCCGAGAGCATTCCGGGGCGGTATCTTACTGTTTTTCAATACAAATTAAACAACGCCTGATACGGCATTTATTTGCCTTTAGCTGTTAATCACAGTAAATTGTTTCGCAACAATACTAATTACAGTCGTTATCTATGTCCGGTTCCTTCTTCAGTGAGTTAAAACGTCGCAATGTATTCAAGGCGACTGCGGGGTATGTACTTCTCGGCTGGGTTGTATTACAGATCGCCGATGTCGTTGTTCCGGCACTGAATTTGCCTGACTGGACTATGACTCTGCTGTTGGTCATTGGTCTGTTTGGTTTACCCTTCGTGATTTTCTTCTCCTGGGTTTATGAACTGACACCGGATGGCCTCAAGCTGACCAAGGAAGTCGATAGCGCTGAATCTGTCACGCACACAACAGGTAAAAAACTTGAATACGTGATTATTGGCTTCTTATCGGTTTCGTTACTCCTGGTCATCGTAAAGCCGAATGTCCTGCCTAACCTGGGGGGAGATGATGAACCGCAGGTGACGACCAGCGAAGCAGCTCAACGAGATACCGAAGAGGCGATACCATCCATTGCCGTGTTACCTTTTGCTGATTTCAGTCCTGAAAAAGATCAAGGCTATTTTAGTGATGGCATCTCGGAAGAAATTCTCAACTTACTGGCAAAAACCAATCGCTTGCGCGTGGCGGCGCGTACCTCATCTTTCGCCTTTAAGGGCGACAATTCCGATATCCGCGAGATTGGTGAAAAGCTAGAGGTCGAGACGGTGCTCGAAGGCTCGATACGCAAGTCGAACAACACCATTCGGGTTACGGCGCAGTTGATAAATGTTGCCGATGGCTATCATATCTGGTCTGAGACCTATGACCGTGAACTGAAAGATGTGTTCGCGATTCAGGATGAGATCTCGACGGCGATTTTAAACTCTCTGAAGGTCCACCTGCTTGGTGAAGAGCTGAAAGATGGTAGCCATGAGGTCGATCTACAGGCTTATGACAAGTTCCTGATTGCTAATGAGCGATTACAGAGGAATAGTCGGGACGATCTGTTGTCGGCGATTGAACTGCTTGAAGAAGCGATTGCGATTCAACCCGATTACACCGAGGCTAAAATTAAGCTGGTACTGGCTGCCTTGCAAATGGAGGGTAAGGCGAATGATCGAGAGGAATTTCTTGAACGAGAGAAGATTACCGACCAATTCGTGACAGTACATTTGGATCCCATCGAGGCAGAAACTTCGGGTAATTTTGAACTCAATGGTGTGTTAGGTCGTTACCATCAGAAACGTTACCGAAATGAGGTTTCTCAGGCGTACTTGGCCAAGGCATTGGAGCTAAATGCCAATTATGCGGATGCGTATCTGTTACGCGCCGATAATCATTTCCAGAATGCTGATTATAAAGCCATGCTGGCGGACCGCGAGAAGGCCTATAAGCTGGATCCCATGTCGATTGAGATCAGTCGCGAACTCGCCTATGACTACCTGGCTTTCTGGCGACCCGATGATGCCGATAAGATTATCGAGCGCATGTTTGACCTATTTCCTGACCATCCTACCGCATTCGCCGTTAGGGCGAATAATTACGCATCCCGTGGTATGTATGCTGACGCTGTTTTGGTGCTTGAACAGGCAGTGCAGAAAAATCCGGACAATGAACGCTTCAAGAACTTCCTAGCCTGGGGCTATACCTATCTGAATAAGCCTGACAAAGTGGCGAGCATGGATCGCCACTGGACCGATTATGAAATGGCCATGCGTCTGGGTAATATTGAATTGGGGTTGGAGTTGTTGGCTGAGGGTCTCGCAAGTGACAAACGCGAAGAGTGGCTCACTCCCGCCGCAGATATGTACATGCTGACAGGCGATATCGACAAACTAAAGTCGACCATCGTTGAATCTATCGCCCTGATGGATAAGCGAAACGTACCGTGGGATAAGCGATGCGATACCTACCTGATTGCTGCCTTAAGAATGGTGGATATGAATGATAATATTCAGACCATGATGGATGAGTGTCGCAAGACGACCCTGAAACGACTCGAAGCCGGCTTCCTGTGTCCCTGTTCCTGGTACAGACTGGTGTCTTTTGCCATTGTCGATAATCGACCGGAAGATGCCGTGAAGCGGGCGGTAGAATGGCTGGATAACGGGGACTCGGATCCGAAACTGAAGATCGATCCTTTATTTATTCGACTGCAGGATCATGAGATGTACGACACCTTGCTACAACGCAATGATGCCCAGGTAGAACGGCAGATCCGAATCTACGACACACAATCCAGCACCTCTTCCTAAGATAGATGTCAGGCAGCTATCCCGACAGAATAAAAAGACTTCCGCTGTATGATGGTCGATTCGATGCTTACAAACTCGCTGCAGAAGGTGCTGAGGTCCTGTTTGCCTCTTACCCGGCGGGTACGGTCATTCCAGTACATAGTCACGATACCGATAATCATGGCGTGATTACTAAAGGTGAATTGTTGCTGACCATGCATGGTGAAACGACACGCATCGGAGTGGGCCAGTGGTATCATGTACCGGCACATGTTGAGCATGCCGCGCGATTTGATGTCGAAACAGATGAGATAGAATTCTGGTTCCAATCATAAACCAATACACACGTATTAATTAACAACGACAAGGAGACATCATGACTCCCGAGATAGCCATTCTGGCACCCGTCGTGGTGTTAGTCTTCTGGTCCATGATTATGTGGTTATGGATGTACGCTACCCGAATACCCGCCATCATGAAGGCGAAGATTCACCCCGATCCAAAAATCCCTCGGGGTGAACAGTTGAAACTACTGCCCTATAAGGTGCGCTGGAAGGCTGATAACTATAACCATCTGATGGAACAGCCAACCGTATTTTACGCGGTGGCGATCGCATTAGCCGTGATGGCAGAGGGCAGCGGTATTAACCTTTACCTCGCCTGGGCCTATGTCATCCTGCGCATCATTCATAGTATTTTTCAGAGCCTCGTTAACCATATCGGTTACCGTTTTATGTTATTTGTATTATCGAATATTCCATTGCTCTGGTTAACGATCAATGCAATGCTCCATGTGTTTCAGGTGTAATGATTCGAATCCATTGAAGACCAGGCGGCTCATCATCTAACGGAACAGAAATGACATGAGACATCGCGGCTATACCATTACCACTGATCCTTCACAATTTGACTATGATGTCATCCATGCGTTTTTGAATAATAGCTACTGGTCGCCGGGCATCCCATTGCATACCCTTAAAAAGGCGATCGAGAATTCGCTTAGCTTTGCAGTGCTGAATGCTGATGACGAGACGGTTGGATTCGCACGCATGATCACGGATAGGGCGACCTTTGCCTACCTGGCTGACGTGTTCATCATTGAGTCAATGCGTGGCCAGGGATTGAGTAAATGGCTAATGCAAACAATCCAGGACCATCCCGATCTTCAGGGTTTGCGTCGGATGGTTTTGATCACACGCGATGCGCATGGCTTGTATGAACAGTATGGCTTCGGCCCGATTGCGCATCCTGAGCGGATGATGGAAATTGTCAGGCCAGATATTTACCTGTCTAAGGAACCGGAATTATGAACCGGCTAATTGATTTAAGTCATACCCTGGAAGATGGCCTGGTCACTTACAAAGGATTACCCGCGCCGATTATTTGCGACTTCCTCTCCCGTGAGGAGTCGGCCAAACAGTATGAAGATGGCACCTCATTTCATATCGGGAAGATAGAGCTCTGTTCCAATACTGGCACCTATATTGATTCGCCGTTTCATCGTTATGCCGATGGCAAGGATCTGTCTGAGCTGGAGCTGGAGCAGCTCGCCGGCTTGGAGGGGATCAAAGTCAGCGTTCCGAACCATGCAGGCGTCATCACCGAGGCGGTGTTTGAAGGACTGGACGTAAAGGGCAAGGCGGTTCTGATTGAAACCAACTGGTCGCGACACTGGAATACCGAAAGCTACTATGAGAATCATCCTTATTTATCGGAAGGGGCAGCTGTGTTCCTGCGTGATGCGGGTGCATGCCTGGTGGGCATTGATTCCTATAATATCGATGATATTACGGATGGCCGGCGTCCGGTTCATACGATCCTGTTGGGTGCCGATGTATTGATTGTCGAACATATGACGAATTTGGCGCAAGTCCCGGCCGGGGGATTTAAGTTCTATGCCGTGCCTGTGAAGATCAAGGCATTCGGCACCTTTCCTGTGCGTGCCTTCGTCGAATTGGCGGACAGCTAGATTCCGTCCGCACAGGCAGAAACGTTCTGTAACGAACTGGACTTAACGAAAAGCGAATTTTTATACTAGAATGTTTACATAAATTATCGGATGAGCTCACTATGAAAACGGCTGTATTGATACTCCTTTCCTTAATCACCCTGGACATTGTTGCGGATGAATATAGCTACGAAACGATCCGTGATCCCAGAGAACTGACGCCAGAACAGGCAGCGAAGGCGGCCGATAATTACCAGAAGTACTGTGCCTTGTGTCATGGTGAGAATCGTGAAGGTTATGCGAATGATCATGCGCCCTCACTCAAGAGCAAACAACTGCTGCAATCCGGCGTTGCCCACAGTATATTGCGTCCCTTGTCCTATGGTCGTGTCGGCACGGCTATGGGGGGTTATCTCGATGAAGTCGGTGGGCCGCTCACACTGGACGAGGCCTGGGATCTGACCTATTGGTTATTCTGGCAGGAGGATGTCGAGCGTCTGCGCCTTTCTGAGAACCCAGTTGAAGGCGATGTGGCAGAAGGCGCGGAGTTATATCAGCAACATTGCACCGAGTGCCATGGTAAGCAAGGGGAGGGCGTGAATGCCCCCGCGCTGGCGAACCAGTCGGCTCTGGCTCACAATAAGGATGAATTTATCCGTTATGCTATTCGCGAAGGGCGTGATGGAACGCCCATGGTGGCATGGAAAAATGTCCTGAGCTCGGATCAAATCGACAGCATCACGGCATTCCTGCGTAGCAAGGCCGATGGTTGGGAGCCGACTAAACCCGTGTTACGCGAGTTACCCAGCAAGGAAGATTATGTCCTGAATCCGGACGCTGATAATCCGGACTTCCCAATCAAGGATGATATGTATGTTATGGCCGCGGATCTGCATGCCGCGCTTCAGGCCGGTAAGCGCATGATGTTAATGGACACCCGGGTGCCCTCGGTGTGGCAACGTGCGCACATCAAGGGATCAGTGCCGATGCCCTACTATGTCGATGTCGATGAAGTGATCAGCGATTTACCGAAGGATGTGATGATTATCGGCTATTGTTCCTGCCCCAGGGCGGCTTCTGATCATCTGATGCGTCAATTGCGTGATAAGGGCTTTGAGAATGCTTACACCATGTATGAAGGGATATTCGGCTGGATGAATCTCGGCTACCCTGTGATGCGTGGCGTGGGGCTCGAATGAAGCAGCGCGCAGTCGCAACCTAGTCATCAGTTGATTGGGCACTGAAACCACGTTAATCCAATGAACAACGCTACAAGCACAGTGTCTCCTGGTGCGATCTTCCTGGCATTCCTGAAACTTGGTCTGACATCCTTTGGTGGTCCTATCGCCCATATCGGCTACTTCAGGATGGAATTCGTCGAGCAGCGCGGCTGGGTGACCGAGGCCGAATTCGCGCAGCTCCTGGCGACCAGTCAGTTCCTCCCAGGTCCAGCGAGTAGTCAGTTGGGATTTAGCATCGGTCTGCTAAAAGCCGGATGGATTGGTGCCTTTGCGGCGTTTATTGCATTCACGATGCCGTCGGTCTTGTTGTTGATCGCCTTTGCAGGGGTGCTTCCCATGCTCGCCGGTGAGGCGGGGCAGGCGTTACTTCACGGTCTAAAACTCGTCGCCTGTATTGTGGTTGCTGACGCCGTCATTAGCATGGCTAAATCGCTCTGTCCGGATTGGCAAACGCGGGCTATCGCCATCGCATCCTTGCTCATCCTGTTATTGTTGACCACCGTCTATGCGCAAATTTTGGTGCTTGGATTAGCCGCACTTGTGGGCGTTATTTTCCTAGGCAAGCACTGCCAAACGAGAGCAACTGAACCGGTGAGCGTTGCCTATGGCGCGGCGGTTAGCTGGATGCTGCTGGTTTGCTTTGTTGTGCTTCTCGTGACACTGCCCTTGCTTGCTTCTTCCCAACCTGGATTGGTTTCCATCGCCGATACCTTCTATCGCGCGGGTGCGCTGGTATTTGGCGGAGGGCATGTCATATTACCCTTGCTGGATGATTCGATTGTCGGACGGGGTTGGGTGACCGAGGAAGAATTTCTGGCTGGTTATGGCGCGGCTCAGGCGATTCCCGGGCCGATGTTTGCATTCTCCGCCTATCTGGGAATGCTCATAGATGGCGAACAGAGTAATGTGGCATCCGCTGCAATTGCGACATTATTCATGTTCCTCCCGGGATTTCTGTTGATGGCCGCTGTGTTGCCATTCTGGCGCACCCTGTCACAGAATCGAATGGCGGCAGCCGTGATTAAGTCTGTTAATGCCGCTGTGGTCGGATTATTAGCCGCTGCGCTCTATGATCCAATCTTTACCTCAGGAATCACGGCGTTATCTGACATCATCATCGTACTCTTGGGATTCATGCTCCTGTTCAAATGGCGTGTCTCACCGCTCATCATTGTGGTATTTTGTGTATCTGCGACCTTGTTACAGACTGTTATGATGACGCTATGATGAGCCATGAAACTAACCAGCAACAGGAAGACACCATTGAGGCCGATGTCAGGGCCCGACTACTGCTATTTGCCTATCTCGTGATTCTGGCATCCGGTTTATTCCTGTTCATCGACTCACTGAATTCAATCAAGCCCTTATTGTTGGGAGAATCTGAACAGTTGTTAATGGCAAAACAGTATCTGGTTGGCCTATTTGATTATGTGCTGATTTTCAGTGTCATTCATGCCGTGGTACTTAGTATCCTGTTCATCAGTATCGCCAACAGGGCGCGTCAAAGCGGGTGTTTCCCTCCGCCGGGTACCTGGGTCATCACCAGGACGACCATTAAACGCGGCGATAAAGCCAAACCCTCTACCTGGTTTTGTTATGCCTGCGCGTTGATCGTATGGTTGCCGGTTGCATTACCAATCTATCTGACGTGGTTGTTGGATGAGGTTGTGCGATTGTGATTTATGCTGAGTTTAGCTATCAGGGCCACTATTCAGATTATCATGATGCGATCGTTCAGTGTCTGGAAGCTGAGTTTAAGGAACTCCAACACGGCCATCAGGGCGATTCCTGGATCTGGGTATTCGATGGTGAAGACAAGGTGGCGATAGATACCTTTTATTCAATGCAGCATGAGATTAAGTCTGAATCTGATAATATTTCACACATTCATCGAGTGATCGATACCCTAAAACGAACCTTTGAAATTCGGGTATTCAATGAACCGGAACTGGAACCCCATGAATAATTTTTTGATACGGGAAGTATTTATAATGAAACGCCTCATACTGACTTTGATCGTATGCTTTTTCACGGTTAACAATGCACAAGACAAGGAACCACTCAGAGTCTTATTTGTTGGCAATAGTTACACCTATTACTGGAATCTTCCCCAGGCCGTATCCTTGATGGCGAAGTCTCAGGGCAGAGCGATTATTACGCGTCAGTCTACCGTGGGTGGCTCGAATCTGGAGCAGCATTGGAAGGGCGAGAATGGCTCTCGAACCAGGGCACTGATTAGCCAGGGCGGTTGGGACTATGTGGTATTCAATAATCATAGCCTGAGTACAATTAATACCCCGGAGAGTTTTTTTGACTATGGCCAGAAGTTTGCCGATCTGGTCAAAAGCCAGGGCGGCGAAGCGGTTTTTTATATGACCTGGGCGCGTTCACATAACAAGTTGATGATTAACATCATTTCTCCGTCCTATCGACGGCTGGCAGAAGAAACCAACTCTCATGTCGTGCCAGTGGGTGAGATATGGATGCGCGCGGTCACGTTGCATCCGGAATATAATCTCTATACTTCGGATGGTAGCCATCCGTCACCACTCGGTACCTATCTTACGGCGCTGGCATTTACCAAGTTTTTCACCGGCGAATCGGTCCTGAGCATTCCCAATGGCCTGCAAATGAAGGATAGTGATGGCGAGAAACTCTACATCACCCTCACGCCGCAGATGGAGGGGAATTTCTTGCGCGCTCTGGTAGATTCGTTTGATTTCACTACGCTCGCAGACGGTCAGACACAACCATGAAAACCATCGGCTTACTGGGCGGCATGAGCTGGGAAAGCACCCAGGGATATTATCGCGCGATCAATGAAGGAATTAAGGAGCGGCTCGGAGGCCTTCATTCTGCGCAAATTGCCCT
This sequence comes from Enterobacterales bacterium, assembly GCA_965250035.1. Classification (GTDB taxonomy): domain Bacteria; phylum Pseudomonadota; class Gammaproteobacteria; order Enterobacterales; genus CAXRAF01. The sequence goes on from OZ252282.1 coordinate 3,025,144, forward strand.
GTACAGCGTCGATTTCCAGCCGATTGAAACCTTGCAACATGATGGCGACTGGGATGGTACTGCCCAGATTCTAACGGCCGCTGCAGGGCGGGTCGAAGCGGCGGGCGCCGACTGCCTGTTGATTTGCACCAACACCATGCATAAGGTTGCCCCACAGGTTGAGTCGGCAATCTCCATTCCCTTGTTGCATATCGCCGATGCAACCGCTCAGGAATTGCTGGGCAGGGAGATAACTAAAGTGGGCCTCCTAGGGACCGGCTTTACCATGGAGCAGGCGTTCTACAAGGGCCGATTGACTGAGAAATTCGGATTGGAGGTCATCGTGCCCAATGACGACGATCGGGCGATCGTGCACAGGGTAATCTATGAAGAACTGTGTCTTGGCAAAATTGATCAGCAGTCCAAGGCGGATTATTTGCGCATTATCGCCTTGCTTGCAGAGCAGGGGGCTCAGGCCGTCATCCTTGGCTGTACCGAGATCGGCCTGCTGGTCAAACAACAAGATACCGGCGTGCCACTCGTCGACACGACCATGATCCACGCCCAGGCGGCGGTTGATTTCGCGCTGTCTTAAACGACTAATCACATGGCTGAACCGCTCAAGAATCTTTACACCCCGGCTCTGATCGAAAATCTAAGCCGCGCGATCAGTGTCCAGTATCCAGAGTTCGATAGTGAGGGATTTAGTCGTTATGTGTTTGATGCCGATTGGGACGACAAAGAGCTGAAGGAGCGCATGCATCACATCACCACGGGGCTTAATGAATTCATTCCTTTGCCTTATGAACAGGCGGTGTCGATTCTATCTCGTGCAGCCAGCCAGTTTTATGGCTTCGAATACATGTTCTTCCCAGGGTTTGTTGAATGCTATGGTATGGCGCATTTACCACTGTCGATTGCGGCCATGGAAACGATGACGGAATTCGCCAGTGCCGAATTCGCGGTGCGCCCTTTCATCAAGTTATATCCACAAGAGATGCTTGAGCAGTTGCTACGTTGGTCTCAGTCGGAAAATCATCATGTGCGACGACTGGCATCGGAAGGGTGCCGGCCACGGCTGCCATGGGCCATGGCATTACCAGACTTTAAAAAAGATCCGCGACCGATACTGCCGATACTCGAGCAGCTGAAAGACGATGAGAGTGAATTTGTCCGCAAGAGTGTGGCCAATAACCTGAATGATATTTCGAAAGATAATCCGGACATCGTGATTGCACTGGCAAAACGCTGGTTAGGCGACAACAAACAGACAGACTGGATTGTAAAACACGCCTGCCGCACCCTCTTGAAGCAGGGAGTGCCCGAGGTGATGGCCCTGTTCGACTATTCAGCGGCGGATCATTTCGAGGTCACCGATCTCGAAGTCTCGAAGCAGGTTGGTATGGGTGAAACGCTGACGTTTTCCTTTACCCTGTCGAATCGCACCCAGTTAGGCAAACTGCGTCTGGAATATGCCGTTGGTTTTTTACGCAAAAACGGAACACACTCCAAGAAGGTGTTTAAGATCTCGGAATCCGAGGTAGAATCAACAACCAAACAGGTTAGCCGACACCATTCCTTTAAACCGATAACAACCCGGACATATTATTCGGGTATACATTATCTAACGATCATTGCGAATGGGGTCGAACTCGCCGAGGCAGAGTTTGAGTTGAGCTCATAGTGTATGACTATAATCCTACATACTGATGAAAATCATACTGAGGCATAGAGGTTCCTTTCTTTGATAAAAGAAGTGTCGGAGGCAGGGATGCCGACGCCAAGCCCACAGGGATGTGTTCACGGCGTCTTCGACTTAGCAAAGAAAACCGAATATGCCGAGCAGAATGAGGTTTAGCGTTTGGACTATTTATTTGTGTATGGAACTCTGGCTCCCGGCCGACCCAATTCGCATGTGTTAGCCAATGTGGAGGGTGACTGGGTGCCGGCCACGGTTCGTGGCACATTGTATGAAGAAGGCTGGGGAGCAGCGCAGGGGTATCCCGGAATCATATTGGACGATAGTCAGGCCGAGGTAGATGGTTTATTATTTGCTTCCAGCAACTTGAGCCATCATTGGCCACGTCTGGATGCATTCGAGGGGGATGGTTATCGTCGGGTATTAACCGAGGCGGTCACCAAAGAGGGCAAGATCATCCAGGCCCATATTTATGAGTTAACACGCTAAGTAAGCGACCAAGCATAGGAAAGAACATGCCAAAGATTACGTTATTTATTCTGTCTGTACTTCTGATGAGCACGGCTTGTGCCACAACCAAAGAAGTCGAGACCAGTTTCCAGCATGACAACATGGACAGCACGCTGTGGTTCCAGACCTCTGCTGAATACCGTGCCAATGCCATACAGACCTATCGGATGGCTGGCATGCAAATGGATATGGCACTGAACGACGGCGGTTGGAAAGCCATGCTGGAGCAGAAGCAAAAGGCTGCGAGTCTGCCACCGGCGATCGTGCTGGATGTCGATGAGACGGTACTGGATAACTCGCCTTTTCAGGCCATGATGATCAAGACCAATACGACCTTCAGCAGTTCACCCTGGGATGCCTGGGTGGGTCTGGCCCAGGCGAAGGCTGTACCGGGTGCCGTCGAGCTAATTAATATGGCCCTTGATAAAGGCATTGCGGTCGTTTATTTGACCAATCGCGAATGTGCGCAACGCCCTGGTTCGGACGACCCCTGCCCGCAAGTACAGGATACCGCGAAGAATCTGCGAGAAGTCGGCATCAAGTCCGTGGATGAGGATTTGGTATTGCTGAAATATGGCAAGCCGGAATGGACATCTGAGAAGCGGTCGCGCCGCCTGCATCTGGCGGACAAGTTTCGGGTCCTGATGCTGTTCGGTGATGATTTCGGTGATTTCCTGCCGAATGTGAAGAAAGACATTACGCCTGAACAACGTGCCAAACTCGTTGAAAAATATCGCGCCAACTGGGGTAAGACCTGGTTTGCATTGCCCAACCCAACCTACGGCTCCTGGCGCAGTATCCTGACTAAGGATAAGCGTGACTACCTGACGGATTACTAGTCTACGTTCCTGAGCGTATTCTAGTCAGCTTTTCTGCCCGAGATAATGAGCGACTGGTCGGCCATCGGCCAGTCGATGGGTTTCGTTTATAACCGGCACTAGCCCCGGGAATGTATCTACTAATTCATTGGGTTTGAGCAGGAAATTTGGATTCCTGGGCGAACCGTATTTTTCACTGCCGACCATGAAGGTGGAATAGACGAGCATGCCTTTGTCATTTAGATGGTCGTACAACTGCGGTAGGAATGGCCGATGCAAATAGCGCATCACCACGATCAAATCAAAGCGCTCAGTTTGCAGCGGATTGTCGGCCGTTTCCATGTCGGCCTGCCGAGTGATTACCTTACAACCCGACGACTGTGCCAGCGATTGGCAGCGATCGAGGGCATCCTGCTTGATATCAATCGCCGTGACATCCCAGCCACGCTGAGCCAGGAACACGGCATCACGACCGGCACCGCAGGCCAGATCCAAAGCCTTCCTACCCGATGTGCGTTGTTCGATTGCATCAATTGCCCGGATCAGTAGTGGGTTCGCACGCCACAGCGGTACCGACTGGCAGCCCTCCGCGGTTAATTCCTCGCTTGCTGCCCAATCCCAGAAGGCTGGATTCGCGACGATACAACGAGTCACCCGATAACCTTTCTCTGCGAGGAACCCGCTTGCCTCATCGAGGCTTTGTGGATCACCCAATAGCTGAATTTCCTGATGTTTATCAGGCAGTTCATGCATGGATCCGGCTAGCCTGCTCCAGGGCAGAGAGGTAGTGTTATTAACGTGGTTGCGGATGAATTCCGGCTGTGGTCTTAGATCAATGCAGGGGCTGTCGAACCAATCCGCTCGCCAATCAGCGGGCATTCAGCACCATGACACCATCCATCTCGACGTCCGTTCCCTTGGGGAGTTGGGCCACACCGACCGCGGCGCGGGCGGGGAAAGGTTCGTTGAAATACTGCGCCATGATTTCGTTCACGGTGGCGAAATGTCCAAGGTCGGTCAGGAAAATAGTGACCTTGACCAGATCATCCAGATCGCCCCCGGCGGCCTGGCAGACGGCGGCCAGATTTTTGAATACCTGATGGATACGCGCACTGATGTCCCCGCCCACCATTTCCATCGTGGTCGGGTCGAGGCCAATCTGTCCGGACAAATAAACGGTTTCGCCGACCTTAACGGCCTGTGAATAGGTGCCGATTGCTGATGGCGCCTGATCGGTGTGAATGATTTCTCTGCTCATGGGATTCCTCTATTCTTTATTCCACTGCTCTTAATGACATTGCTCTAAAAGGAACTTCGACTAATCTTAGCGACGGTGGGGATCAGTCGTAGGCGTTTAATGATGGTCGCCAGGTGATCGCGATTCTGCACGGCGATGAGGAAATTCAGACGATAGTGGGAACCTTCGTGCTCATCGATTTCCATATTGGCGATGTTAATATCTGACTCGGCTAGTTTTGCTGTGATTTTGGCTAACACGCCGCGCTCGTTCTGGACGTCGATGCCGATGTTCACAAGGAAGTCACCGGTGACATCATCGGACCAGAGCATCGGGATAATCTTATCTTCCTGGCCACGCAACTCGGCGATGTTGCTACATTGATCCCGATGCACCATGATGCCCTTTCCAGCGCTGACGAAACCGACAATCGGATCCCCCGGAATGGGGCGACAGCATTTGGCATAATTGACCAGCATGCCCTCAGTACCTTGGATTGCCAGAGTGCGGGATTCATCGGTCGTGTCATCCTTGATGTCGGGATTCAGGTGATGGGCAACGATCATAGCCGCAATGGAACCGAGTCCAATGGCTTTGAGTAATTCATCGAGATTGGCCTGCTTGGTGATCTTGACTGCCCGGGCGATTTCTTCTTCGCTGAAGTCCTCGAGATTCTGACCCTTGAGTGCCTTATCCAATAGACGCCGGCCGAGTTTGATGGCCTCATCGATGCGCAGATTCTTCAGGTAATGACGAATATTCGCACGTGCCTTGCCGGTGATGACGAAACTGAGCCAGGCCGGATTCGGCCGCGCGCCCGGGGCTGTGATGATTTGTACCGTCTGGCCATTGACCAGTTGGGTGCTGAGTGGCGCGAGGCTGCGATCGATTTTACAGGCGATACAACTATTGCCGACATCGGTATGGATAAAGTAGGCGAAATCCACCGGTGTTGCACCCTGAGGCAGCGAGATAATCTCGCCATCGGGTGAGAATACATAGACCTCGTCCGGAAACAGATCAATCTTGACGTTTTCGATAAAGTCAGAGGAGTCTGAGGCGGTTTCCTGGAACTCGATTAGACTGCGCATCCACTCTCGGGCCTTCATCTCTGCCGAATTGGAGGTGGTGCTGGACTTATACAACCAGTGCGCAGCGACACCATGTTCCGCCATCTTGTGCATGTCCTCGGTCCTGATCTGGATCTCGACGTGCAGTCCATGGGGGCCCTTCAGCGTCGTATGTAATGACTGATAGCCGTTGGCTTTGGGGATTGCGATATAGTCTTTGAAGCGGTTATGCACTGGCTTATAGAGCATGTGCATCTGGCCCAGGATCTGATAGCAGCTATCGATCTTATCCGTGATGATGCGGAAGCCATACACATCCATGACTTCGAAGAAGGTCATCTTCTTCTCTCGCATCTTGCGATAGATGCTGAACAGGTTCTTCTCGCGTCCGACGACTTCGAAGTTAATATCGGTCTCGCCCAGCTTATTCTGGATTGCCTGTTGAATCGTATTGATGATTTCTTTGCGGTTACCACGGGCTTTCTTGACCGACGCCTCGAGTATGCCATGACGCATGGGATGCAGTGCGGCGAATCCAAGTACCTGCATCTCCTCGCGGATGTTATTGATACCCAGCCTGTTTGCGATGGGGGCGTAGATATCCAGGGTCTCATGGGCGATGCGGCGGCGTTTGTCCGCGCGCAGATGGCCCAGGGTGCGCATATTATGCAGCCGATCGGCCAGTTTGATCATGATGACGCGGATATCACGTACCATGGCCATCATCATCTTACGGAAATTTTCGGCCTGGGCTTCGGCACGCGTCGAGAATTTAATCTTGGTGAGCTTACTTACGCCCTCAACGAGTTCGGCGACAGATTCTCCGAACTTCTCTGCCATCTCGGTTCGACTCACGCCGGTGTCTTCTATCACGTCATGCATCAGCGCAGCCATAATCGTCTGGTGATCCAGGTGTATTTCGCTAAGGATTCTCGCGACGGCTACGGGATGGGTAATATAGGGTTCGCCGCTGGATCGCATCTGCCCCTCATGGGCTTCCTTGGCATAAATATAGGCTTCCTCGACCAGTTTGATCTGCTCGGCACTGAGATATGTTTCCAGCTGTTCGGTAAGCCCACTAATTAAATACACAATCTGCTACCCTGATACTGACACGACATCAGTATTTCACTACGACGGTGGTAATAGTTCGATTTTGTAAGATTTAGCGGTAATTTGCAAAGCCCGGATGAGAATTTCCGGGCTGGATGAGGGTTTATTAACCCCAGCCGTTGATTTACGGCGGTATTAATCGATCAGTTTAGCCGCTTCAGCTTCGAGGGCTTCCATTTCCTGGCGAGCCTTTTCTTCTTTGGCTTCTTGTTCCATGATCTCTTTGCTTACCAAGCCTTCTTCGATTTCGCGTAATGCGACGACGGTTGGCTTGTCATTGTCCCATTCAACTTTGGGCTCTTTGGTGCCATTGGCTAAATCACGAGCTCTTTCAGTCGCGAGCAGAATCAGGTCGAAGCGATTGCCGACGACTTCCACTGCATCTTGTACGGTTACACGTGCCATTTATTTCTCCAGTCTATCTTGAGAGCAGTCGCGCATTGTACTGATGTTAGAGTAGGTCGTCAATCAGCTTTTGCTGGCGGATCTGCTGTTTTTCAAGTCGTAGCTGACTTGCGGTGATGATCGCTTTGAGGTGTTGTTTGGCGAGCTCAAAATCGTCGTTGATGACCACATAGTCATATTCTGAATAGTGTGATATTTCTGCGATTGCCTTGGACATGCGATTAGCGATGACCTCGGCATCATCCTGGCCTCTTCCTTCAAGCCGACTCTGTAGGGTCTCGCGGGAAGGTGGCAGTATAAAGATCGAAACCGAATCAGTGAGCCGTTCGCGCACCTGTTGCGCGCCTTGCCAGTCGATCTCCAACACCAGATCATTGCCTTTATCCAGTGCTTCCTGCACCGTCTTGATGGACGTGCCATAGTAGTTGCCAAAGACCTCGGCGTATTCCAGGAACTCGCCTGTTTCGATACGTTGTTTAAACCCGGTCACATCCGTGAAGTGATAATGCACGCCATCCTGCTCTCCCTGCCGTTGAGGACGGGTCGTGGTGGAGACTGAAATGGCGAAATTATCGAGCTCCGCGGCGACGGCTTTGAGCAGTGAAGTCTTACCTGCGCCGGATGGGGCTGATACGATGAAAAGTGTTCCAGACGTTTGCATATGAGTAACAGTTAAATATCCTGTGCCTATAGTAACCTATTAGATGCTGAATAACACTCGCTAGCCGGCCGGCTCTCTGACAAGTAAATGGTAATCTGTCTTAAGCACGGGTTCGTGCAGGATCGCTGCTGTGCGATAGCCATAGCGCTCATAAAAACTAATGTTCCGAGGAACGAATGTCTCTAGGAAGGTGGCAACCTGTGACGCATCGGCCTGTTCCAGTATCGGTTCGAGCAATTGCCTACCCAGGCCTTGACCCTGTCGGGCTGGCGTCACGCCTAGAATCGACAGGTACCAGTAGGAAGACTGAACATGGGGCGAGGATAAACGATCCATGGAATCACAAACATCACGATAGTGCTGATAGGCTCGTTGGCCGAGGTGTTCAATGAAGTAGGCCGGCTTGTCGTCTTGCAATGCAGTTGCTTCAGCGTGGGGCAGGGACCAGATCGCGGCCCCCCAACCGGCAACTGGCTGGGGCAGAGTGAGTCCACCGGATGCCTGTGCCAGGCGCATGGAAAAGTCATAGTAGTGCAACATGCCGGTGTGACCGTCCCGCCCGGATGCGCTGATCTGTTGCTCTAGCTGATTGTAAAAAGGGTCATCAGCCAGAGCCCAGTATAATGATTCAGCGATTTGGGGATAAAGCACCATTACTCTATATTTTGAATTTGCTCACGCATCTGTTCGATCAGCACTTTCATCTCGACCGAAGCCGCCGTGGTGATCTTACTGATGGATTTTGAGCCAATGGTATTGGCCTCGCGGTTTAGCTCCTGCATCAGGAAATCCAGGCGTCGTCCGACCGAGCCACCCTTGTTGAGGATCCGCGCGATTTCGGCTAAGTGAGTTTCGAGACGGTCAATCTCCTCTGCGATATCGGATTTCTGAGCCATGATCACGAACTCCTGCTCGAGTCGTTCGGAGTCCGTTTCGAGGTTCAGATCGGCCAGGCGATCTTCAACCTTCTGTCGTTGTGCCGCCTGGATCTCTCCAATCGCTGGCTTGATGATATCCAACTGTTGTTGAATACCCGTGACCCGCTCGAGAATGATGTCCTTCATCGCCTGACCCTCGCGTTGGCGGGCCTTGATTAAGTCCTCAAGCGTTGCCTTAAAGAGTTCCAGGATAAGGTTATCTCGGGACTTCTCATCGGTTTCGGGTTCTTCCAATACGCCGGGCCACTGCATGATTTGGAGACTCGACAGGTGGTCATGATTGTTGGCCAAATCGGCCACCTGCTGATGGGTTTGCAATAATGATTCAACCAGTGACTGATTCACCGACCAGCTTTGTGCCTGACTGGGATCAGAGGTGATGCGCAGATTGATATCGCACTTGCCCCGATTCAGGGTGTTACGAATAATCTCACGTAAAGGCATCTCCAGGTGACGAACAATTTCAGGCAGTCGAAAATTCAAATCCAGGAATCGCTGGTTCACTGAACGCACTTCCCATTGCAGGGTGCCAAATTCAGTATGTTCCTGGCGCCTGGCAAAGGCAGTCATACTTGCAATCATAGGTTGTATCTTTGTTGTTTAACGAGGGCGTTATCATACCGCATTGCGATATATGAGGCAGATTTTTTTAAAAAGCGATCATTAATGATGTCATGAGATAGGGTATAATTGACGCATTGAATTATATCCCCCGGAGCCCCTATGCGAAATGATGAACGCGCCGCCGATCAATTGCGGCCAATAACGATTGAACGGAAATATACTTGCCATGCCGAAGGCTCGGTATTGATTGGATTCGGTAATACCAAAGTCCTGTGTAATGCGAGTGTGATCGAAGGAGTTCCGCGCTTTTTGAAAGGCAAGAATCAAGGTTGGGTGACGGCAGAATATGGCATGTTACCGCGCTCGACACATGACCGCATGAACCGTGAAGCTTCGCGTGGCAAGCAGGGCGGCAGGACACTGGAAATCCAACGGCTCATTGGTCGCTCATTGCGTGCGGCTGTGGACATGCGACTACTCGGCGATTACACCATTCAGGTTGATTGTGATGTGATACAGGCCGACGGCGGTACCCGGACAACATCCATTTCCGGCGCCTGTATCGCAATGGTCGATGCATTTCACTGGATGCTGGGTAAGGGTCTCATCAGTCATAATCCACTGAAACAGATGGTCGCAGCCATCTCAGTGGGTATCGTCAAGGGCGAGGTATTGCTGGATCTCAACTATGAGGAAGATTCTAGTTGTGACACCGACATGAACTTCGTGATGACTGAGTCTGGCGGCCTGATAGAGGTCCAGGGTACGGCTGAGGACGGTAGTTTCTCGCCGGATGAGCTGAACAAGATGTTGTCCTATGCCCAGGCGGGTATCAACGACATCATCAAGCTGCAACACCAGCATATCGACGGAGACTAGTCATGCAGCCATATCAACAGGATTTTCTGCAATTTGCGATTGCGAAAGAAGTACTCAAGTTTGGTGAATTTACTCTCAAGTCGGGCCGTATAAGCCCCTACTTCTTCAATGCCGGTAACTTTCAAACGGGTGCCGATCTGGCCAAACTGGCGGCGGCCTATGCCAATGCGATTGTTGAGGCGGGTATTGAATTTGATGTGTTATTTGGCCCGGCCTACAAGGGGATTCCTCTGGCGGCCGCAACCGCAGTAGCCCTGTACGAACAGCACCAGATTGATATTCCCTGGTGTTTTAACCGCAAGGAAGCCAAGGATCATGGCGAGGGAGGCAGTATTGTAGGGGCTCCGTTGGCGGGAAAAATCCTCATCATTGATGATGTTATTACGGCGGGAACGGCGATACGGGAGTCTATGGAACTCATCGAACAGGCATCGGCTAGCGCCGCCGGTGTGGTGATCGCGCTGGACCGCCAGGAGAAAGGAAAAGGGGAACGATCTGCGATTCAGGAGGTCGAACAGGATTATGAGATACCGGTGAAAGCCATTATTCAACTTGAAAATATCACTGAGTATCTGGTACAACAAGGACAGGATGATGAAACGGTACAGAAAATCAATGCCTACAGGTCACAATACGGAATATAGCAAGCCCTCAAAGCTGTTATGGTTAGCAGCACTGGTTTTGTTGCAATTGAGTCTGTTCAGCGAGTTAACTGCCAAGACTCGGATGTATCGCTATGTCGATGAAAATGGCAAGACGGTGGTCAGTTCGACTCTGCCGCCCAAGTACTCTCAAGGTGGCTATGAGATCATTAATGACAAGGGTATCGTCATAGAAACAGTCGCGCCTCGTAAGACGGAGGAGCAGTTACGCCAAGAGGCCGAAGAGGCCAAGCGATTGGAGGCCGAACGACAAGCTCGGCTAGAACAAGAGCGACTGGATACCATCCTGATTAACAGCTATACAGACATTTCAGATATCGAGCGCGCCCGCGATAATGAGCTCGAGTCCAAAGATCGAGATATTATGTTGTTAAAAAACAACATTCGCCGTTATACCCGATTGCTGGAGGATTCCCAGACCAGGGCGGCTCGTGATGAGCGACTGGGAAAAGCCATCAGCAAACCACTACAGAAGGAAATAGAGCAATTTAAGCGTCGCATTGCCAAGGAAGGAAACAATGTGGTGGATATCGAAGAAGAGAAGGCGATCATCAGTGATCGATACAATAGCAGCATTATCCGCTTTAGCGAGTTGAAGGCGGCCGAGCGCTTGCGACTGTATAATGAAGATCGAGAAGGTACCAAGGAAAAACACACCATCTTCGATTGCCTGGGTGAAACGGCCTGTGATCAAGCCTGGAATGCGTCACTACGATTTGCCAGTGAATACTCGACAACCGAGCTGGCCTGGGCAAATGAATCAACCATTATGATGCGTAAACCACGCAATGATGATGATATCTCACTGGTACTGACACGGGTTAATAACACCAGAAGCCGATCCGCTAGTATCGTTTTAGAAGTGCGTTGTAATAAGACTCAGGGGGGCGAGGCATTCTGTGCATCACCCGCAGTCCGAAGTGTCAAAGATGCGTTTAACAGTTATCTGTCATCGGGTGTGAGCAACAGCTGATTCAATAACTGCCACTGGGTGTTCCAGTTTTCCAACGGCGAACGCTGGAACTCACTACGAACGTAAATCTGTATCCTGCCATCCAGTACATTCAATAATAGTTCTGCCACCTTATTGGCGTCGAGGGGCTGGTTATTCGCCGCAGCCCATTCGCGGGTGGATTGTTTTATCTGGGTTTCTAGACGGTTGTAGAACTGGATGATGCGCTTGCGCAGGCGTTGTTGTTCGCCGGTCAGTGCCTCGCCGGTCAGAATGCGGCAGATCCCCGGATTCTTATCCGCGAATGACAGCATCAGGCCGATTATTTGCCCGACACGGTCGTCATTGATATTGGTAGCGGATGTAATCCGATTAATGCGGGTGAATACGGTCTCTTCCACGAATTCAATCAGGGCTTCATACATTTTCGCCTTACTGGGGAAGTGGCGATAGAGTGCGGCTTCTGAAACGCCGACTTCAGCGGCCAGATTGGCCGTGGTAATCCGCTCACCCTGATTGGATTCCAGCATATAAGCCAGGGACTCGAGAATTTGCTGCTTGCGCGAGGGCTTCTGTACTGACATTGATTAAATCCTCTAGAACGGCAATTCGAGATCCGGTTCGAAACGCAACATCTGCTGACGGAAGACCGCCTTAATGTTGGTCAGATCCTGCTCGGTTTCTGCTTCAAAACGTATTACCAGACTAGGAGTGGTATTCGAGGCTCGAACAAGACCCCAGCCCGTTGAATAGTCCACACGAATACCATCGATATCAGTCACCCGTCCGCCGGCAAAATTGCCTTCCGTAATGAGGGTGTGCACGAATTCGAATTTCTGATCATCAGCCATGTCGAGGTTTAACTCAGGAGTTATTACAGAGTCCGGTAATTTACCGAACACATGGGCCGATTTTTCGACTTCATTGGATAAGATTTCCAGCATTCTTGCCCCGGAATAGAGTGCATCATCGAAGCCATACCAGCGTTCTTTGAAGAAGATGTGACCACTTTGTTCACCCGCCAGTAGAGCGCCGGTCTCTTTCATTTTGGCTTTAATCAGGGAATGACCCGTGCGCCACATAATTGGACGGCCATTGTTACTCTTAATGGCACGTTGCAGATGTCTGGTACATTTCACATCGAAAATAATATCTGCACCCGGATGACGCGACAGCACATCCTTAGAGAACAGGATCATCTGCCGGTCGGGCCAGATGATCTTACCTGCTGAGTCGACAACGCCAAGGCGGTCACCGTCGCCATCGAAGGCTAAACCGATATCAGCCTCCTCGCTGAGTACTGCCTCACGCAGATCCTCAAGGTTCTCCGGCTTGCTGGGATCGGGATGATGATTCGGGAAGTCTCCATCGACATCACAGTACAGACCAATCACCTCGCAGCCAAGCGCTTGAAACAGAATGGGGGCAACCGAACCCGCGACGCCATTTCCGGCATCGATCACGATCTTCAGGGGTTGGGCCAGCGCCACATCGCCGGTGATGTTATTAATATAATCCGCCATGATATCCTGATGCGTCTCTTCACCCGTACCACTGAGCAGATCACGACGTTTAATTCGATTGTAGAGTGCGGTTATGCCATCACCATGCAGCGAGTCTCCCGCGATCACGATCTTTAGACCATTGTATTCTGGCGGGTTATGGCTACCTGTCACCATGACCCCAGTCTGAGACTGCAGGTAATGGGTCGCAAAATATAGCAGTGGCGTGGGTACTACCCCAATATCGATGACATTTCTGCCCGAGGCCATAATGCCTTCTTTGAGGGCCTCAACCAAGCGGGTGCCTGACGACCTGCCATCGCGGGCGACAATGACTGACTGCTCGCCTTGATCGAAGGCTTCAGAACCAATCGCCTGGCCGATCCAGCGTACGCCGTCTTCGGTCAGCGTATCGTCTACGATACCGCGAATATCATAGGCTCGGAAAATCGAAGGCGATACGATATCTTCGTGCTCATGTGCTGACATGCTGTCATCCTGAGCCAGTTTTTCAGCGGCCTTAGCCTTCGCATCGTCCGAGGTCTCGACGGTTGATGACATGTCTGGTGGCATACCAATTTCACCACTGATCATATCCTGTGGCATATCGGTCGTGATGCGCTTGTCTTTCTCCTGGGCATCCTGATGTTTCTCGAGACGGACGTTGGCGGTACGTTGCAGTGTATAGGCCATGTCATAGAAAATCATTAGAGAGAATGCCTTGGCGGGAACTTCAATCTCACCTTCGGGGTTATCCAGAATCAGTGCCATCAATGCTGAAGCATCTTTGGTCAGGGTCGTATTCAATCGGCGGTAGCCGTAGAAGCCGAGAACCGAGACGATAGCAAAAATCATTAATAGTCCGAGCATGAAGATGAACTGCTCTTCACCGGCATCGAAATCTTCTTCGGGAGAGGGCCAGTAAGCCATCTGCCAGAGCGACTGTTCCAGGCTGGCTATGATGATCGGCTCGCCGACTTTCAGTGCCTGGTCTCCATAGGTACCGAGGGTATGGATGGTACCTGAATATTCCTGGCGAAACTCGATGTAGCCTGGAATGGAGCGGATGATGCTCAGTCCGTCATTGATTAACTCGACATCAATACCCGCCAGAACATAACCAAGTAATACGCCGTCACTGTCATAGACATTTTCTACCAGGGCGATGTATTCATCGGCCTGCCCGACGCGCACAACCTCCGGGGGTTGCTTCTTGCCGCGTCCGGAATTACGCAATAATTCCAGGGTAACGTTAGAGATGGGAGGGATCGAACTCATGTCGACATCCAGGGTCCCCACCGGCACCAGACGGACACCGATCGCCTTTGGTAAGACGTTGGTCAGAGTCGCTTCGAGTTCCGTGGTATTAGCCTGGGTGGCAATTTCAAAACTCCGAATGACATCCGGTGAGCGGGCAATCACTTCCATCCGCTTGCTGACTGCAATGATGCTTGATTCTGCCAGTTCGGCGTAGTTGGAGAAGACCAGATCCAGGTAGCGTTGACTACGCTCAATCTCGGGTTGGACGATAGCAAAGTAATACAGGGCGCTGGCGATCAGACCGGTGCTAACAACGATGAACAAATATATCTTACTACTGATACTTGCCAGTGTTACCCCGGCACGATGGAGGCGTTGATTACTTTTGGGACTTTGTTCGGCCGTTTCCGGCGCTTTTACCTTCTTTCTCTTCACGTTGGATTACCTTCCTAATTATCCAATCCGGTTAGATTATGATAAATCCTTTAATTGTTGTTCGATGAGCTGAAGTAATTCGGTTGCGACATTCAGCTTTGATGACTTCGCAATACGATGACTGGTATCACTGTCTGCGAGCATCACAACGAGCTCGTTGTGATCACTGTTGAAGCCGATTTCATGATTTGAGACGTCATTAATACAAATCATATCCAGATTCTTTTTCTCGAGTTTATCTCTGCCGTACTGCTCTGCCTGTTCGGTTTCCGCAGCGAAACCAACGCAGTATGGTCGTGCCTGGTGTTGCGCAACGGCACTTATTATATCTGGATTTTTTACCATAGTAAGTACTAACTGATCATCATTTTTCTTTAATTTTTGTGACGCAGGTTCAGATATTCTGTAGTCTGCCACTGCCGCACAGCCGATGAAAATGTCAGCGCTTGAGATGTTCTCCAGCACTTTCTCCTGCATTTCAGTGGCTGAGGTCACATCGATCCGTTCGACCCCGGCGGGTGTCGGCAGGTTGACTGGGCCACTGACGAGCTTCACTTGAGCCCCACTTCGCGCGGCGACTGTGGCAATGGCGAAGCCCATTTTTCCGGAGCTGTGATTAGAGACATAACGCACGGGATCAATCGCTTCCCGGGTCGGTCCAGCCGTGATTAAGAGCGTTTTTCCCGCCATATCGAGCGACGATTGTCTGGCTAAATCGCTCAGAAACTGTGCGATGGCGTCTGGTTCTTCCATTCGTCCCAATCCGACATCGCCGCAGGCCTGTTCGCCACTGGCAGGGCCGATGAGGTTTATCCCACGTGTCTGCAGGATGTCGATATTCGCGCGGGTGGCCGCATTGGCCCACATTTGCTGATTCATAGCCGGTGCGATAAAGACTGGCGACGCGCTGGCAAGCACGACGGTGGTTAGCAGATCGGTTGCTAATCCATGGGCAATTTGTGCAATACAGTTGGCACTCGCCGGAGCGATGAGGATGTAGTCAGCCCATTTGGCGAGCTCTATGTGCCCCATGGCAGCTTCGGCCTCGGGATCCATCATCTGGCTATGGACGCGATGACCGGATACCGCTTGCAGACTCATTTCGCCGATAAAGCTATGGGCTGCGTCGGTCATAACAACACGGACATCGGCTCCCTGCTCACGCAGGCGTCTGATGAGATCCGGGCTTTTGTATGCGGCAATACCGCCACTAATTCCTAAAAGAATATTCATTGGCTATACAACGAGTATCAGTGATTGCTGATAGTAAATTTGCTCTGACAATCTATTATTTTGGCTATGACAGAGACAGTATACCCAACCGCAACCCGATGACAATTAAAAATCTCCCTCAGGCAGAGCGTCCACGCAGGAAATTGTTACAGCTTGGCGTCACCAGCCTGAGTAACGCTGAACTACTGGCCATTTTGATTGGTTCCGGCCGACAGGGTTGCTCTGCGCTGGATATTGGTCATCAACTAATCAAGGACTGGCCTAGTCTGAATGAACTCGTCAATGCCGATCTCAATCAATTGCGCACATGTCATGGCGTGAGTCAGGTATTTTACTGTCGCCTGCAGGCTAGTATGGAATTAGCCAGTCGCTGTTTACAGGAAACGCTTCAGCGTGAAACGACCATTGAAAATCCCGCGACGACACGGCGTTTTCTAATCAGTCGTCTCAGACATCTGAACCATGAGGTATTCGCCGTACTGTTTCTGGATAATGCACATCGTCTGATTCAGTATGAAGTCTTGTTCGAAGGCACCATCAATGGCGCCAGTGTCTATCCGCGTCGCGTGTTAGAGCGGGCGATGAAATGGAATGCCGCTGCCGTGATTCTGGCACATAACCATCCATCAGGTATTGCCGAGCCTAGTCAGGCCGATGAGCAGATAACGCAAACGCTGGTAAAGACATTATCTTTTGTTGATGTACGTGTTCTTGATCATATTATTATCGGTGCCAACAACGCCATCTCATTAGCCGAACGCGGCCTCCTATGACCCTATTTTATTGTTGCACTCATTCGAAATAGTTTTACTATTCCTTCAATCGTGCGCCTCAAACTAGGCCCATATAAGACGCGTTTATACAAGCGAAGGGCATGAATACTATTGTTAAGCACATATGCTAAATTTGTTAAAAAGCAAGAACTGGAGTGCTATTAGAGATGCGTTAAGGAATGCTTTTAAGCTCAGGCCTGAAAGGCAAGTCTTTCGGCTCTTTGATATCCCATACCATCCCGAGTCGATGGAGTAGAAGCAACACGTTCCATCCTAAGTCAACTTCACCTGGATAAATTCCTAATCTTGCAGATCCAGGATAAGCATGATGATTGTTGTGCCAGCTTTCTCCCATAGTCAATATGGCTGCGAATCGTACATTGTGCCCTTGGATACTTGCCCCTTGAATATGCCAGTGTCTTTTCCCGTGGTTATGTGCGAAGTAGCCAATTAGCCAATGCCCTAAAACAGATACGCATACTCTCATGCATATTCCCCAAATCACCCATGTAATTCCTCCTGCAACAAAAAGCAAAATAGCCCAAGGGAGTTGCTGAAACATCCAAGTCTTTTCCATAAATTTATAAACCTTGTCACGAGCAATCCTTTCTTCAATTTTAAATACCGGGGGGTTATTAAGCTCTATATCACAGAAAAGTTGCCAGTAGGCGTCTATCATCATAGGCTGCTGGTGGCCGAAGTAATCATGGCATTTGCTCTGACGTTGTGCCCAATCTCTCATGTCGTGAGTTTTTATCATTCCAAATGGGCCTGCCAATCCTACGATTACCCCTAGATGAACTAAGAAGTATTCAAGCCACAGTGGACATTGATAACTGTTATGAATTAGCTTTCGATGCATACCGAGGGAATGACCCAAGCACAAGGATATAGATGTTGATATGGCAAACACTAACAGTGCTTCAAGTGAAAAGGTCATAACTCCACCTATGGCGGATATAGATAACATGCTACCCAACCAAATCAATTTGCTTCTCGATAGTAGTACTTCTCCAACAAAGGCATTACAGTTGTCTGAATCAATAATACGATTGTTGCTGTAAGGTCCAGTTTCTTCTAGTTTCATGCTTCACCACCTAATTTTTCTGGCGTGATAACCTCATCCAACAAGAATTGAGCCGTCTTACCTACAGCATATTCTTGCAATGGACCAAAATACCAAACTGGATCCAAAAATCTTTGATAACTTATTTTCAAAGTTACTTTGGTTTCGCTATCACTTAGTGAATCAAAGAATATTTCTGTGCCATGAAGCTTCAGGTAGTTTGATATGTAACTGGTGTCTTCTAGAAAGCTCGTTCTAATGTAGTTATCCTCAACTTCACTGATTTCTAGTGCCATGCTTCCTTCATGTGTATTTGTGACGAACCATCGATGGTAGCGGAAATTGATATTGTGAACATCGCCAGGCTCTAATGATTCGGCTTCAATCTGATAAGGCATAGGGAAAATCGATAGAATCCAGTGTCTAGACTTATTCAACTCAATGGGCTGTTTTAGTTTAAGTTTAATCTCATCAATCCTTGCGGGAATGACTTTATTAACTTCAACAACATATTCCCGTTCAAAACTCAGCTCTGGAGTAACTCCCTCAAAAGCACTTAGTAAAATCAGTGTGGGAAGTACTTGCACGTAAGTTTTTCCTTGATGCTTAGTGCCCCTATACCTTTTAATTGCTTCAATAAGAAACATGAGCAGTAAGATACTGAAGTAAATCGGCATAAACATTACGACGCATACGAATCCTTCAAATAGTACTACTGAACTTCCGAGCATTATTATCAAAGATAGTATGATCAAATTGAGGTATCGCCTTTTCCAATTTTTCTTCGTTTCAAGGGGCTCAATGAAAAGAAGGATAATAGCGACAAGGTATGGAATCCCAACATACAATAATGCAGACCGGTCAAAGTCATATTCCGTTAATAATCTGATCAAAAGAGAAATAACTCCGATAGCTCCCAACACGAAAAGGTTTCTATTTCTGATTTCCTTGAATTCTTGATTCGCCATGGTGTTTTGTCCTTTGATGTCTTATCATCTACATTTGAAGAATTTAGTTAATTAACTATTTAGTTAAATATATAAATCAATGAGCAGCGTATTTCAAGCATTATCGTCTTCTGTGAGAAGAAAAATTCTGGCCTACTTATCAGAAGCAAGCCTGACAGCCGGTGAAATTGCTGAGCGTTTTGAAATTAGCAAGCCAGCATTGTCTAAACACTTAAATATACTCTTGAATGCTGGAGTGATTGCAGCAGAGAAGAAAGGCCAATACGTTCATTACAGCCTGGTCAAAGAAAATCTATTTGCTTCTATGAATGACTTTCTAGTCGATTTTTGTCCTGAGGGGAAGCCATTGAAAGTTGAAAGTGCTGAAATCGCAAAAAAGAAAACAAAGTCATCGAAAAGCATAACTGAACAAAAACGATGATTTAAGTATTCATCTAACAAGGACAATCTTAGACGCGTTAATGGAGCGAACCGCTTGTAATCCACTGCGCTTTCATTCGATGATGAGTTTATGACGTCCCTGTAAAAGGAAATATTAGTTAGTGTAGACGGTATATCAATGGCCACAGAAGTTAATATAAATCGAGCTGAAAATAACGTTATTTTTCGCGATCTGGGGCTAGATATCGCCTAATAATTGATGAAGTTAAATAATTGGCTTTAAAAACGGTCAATTGCTTGCCTCGAAGGGGTCTATCTGGTATAAAGTGCGCCCTTCCACTCCCTACAGGGTAAATGTATGGGGAAAGTGGTCACAGAATTTTAGAGTTTGGACTCGGTCGAAGCTAGCGGAGGCAAGAAAATGTCCAGAGTATGTCAAGTAACCGGTAAGAGACCCGTTACAGGAAATAATGTATCACACGCAAATAATCGTACGCGCCGTCGATTTTTGCCAAACCTTCACACCCATCGTTTTTGGGTTGAAGACGAAAAGCGTTTCGTTAAACTGCGCCTGTCTGCGAAAGGTATGCGTATCGTTGATAAGTTGGGTATTGAAGAAGTGCTCAAGCAGATCCGTGCTCGCGGTGAAAAAGTCTAAATAGTAGGAGAATAACCCATGCGTGATAAAATCAAACTGGTATCAAGTGCAGGCACAGGTCACTTCTACACGACTGACAAGAACAAGAAGAATATGCCTGGTAAGATGGAAATCAAAAAGTACGATCCCGTGGTACGTAAGCACGTGATGTACAAGGAAGCAAAAATCAAGTAATTCGCTTTACTTGCCTTCGACTTCTCAAAGCCCGTTTCTAACGGGCTTTGTCTTTTATGGGCGGGCAAAACCTTTTGCTGACGGACCCTTATTACTCCATAATACGTGCCATGGATAAGCGCCTCTTTCTCAATATCGTCATCGTTGCGATTCTTTCATTTTATCTCATCTTCGGGATCGCCTATCGCGGCCTGTTAGAGGAGTCTGAGCCGGACTTGGCGGAAGATTCCAATTGGGAGCAGCCCTACCTGATTCCCAAAGGCTGGACGCTCACAGAAATTGAATTTGCACCACAAATCCGCCTGACACCGACTGCTGAGGGTTGGCAAGCAGGGGAGCTGATTTCCACTGAGGTAGCTGGCCTGGTTGTCAATAATTGGCAGGGATTGGTCATTCAGGATATTGCGTCCTATGACGAGTTGCCAGTCGGCACGACCGTATTGGCATTCGTCGAGCAGCGCACTGCACCCATTGCCTATCGACTGATTGAGCAGTCCGGTTCGATTCAAATCTATCGTCTGGAAGACAAGAAACTATTCACGCTGCCGCAGGATCTTAAGCCCGTTATCTGGATAAACTAATGCCCGAATTGCCAGAAGTAGAGACCAGTCGGCGGGGTATCATGCCGCATATCGAAGGCGAAACATTGCGTCAAATCGTGGTACGGCAACCCAGCCTGCGCTGGCCGGTCGATATTGAACAGTGCCATAGGTTGGCTGGTCAGACACTGTTGGGCGTGCAGCGACGAGGCAAGTATCTGTTACTCGAATTTGAGACAGGCACTCAATTATTGCATCTCGGCATGTCAGGCAGCCTGAGAGTCCTGCCACCCGATATTGTGCCGGGCAAGCACGACCATGTCGATTTCATTTTTGCGAACAACAAGATGCTGCGCTTCAATGATCCGCGTCGCTTCGGGGCCCTGATCTGGGCCGGCAATGACCCTCAGTCCCACCCATTACTCGCTTCATTAGGGCCGGAACCACTCGCAGAGGAATTCAATGTCGACTACTGCTATGCCAGGAGTCGAGGCAAAAAGCAGGCGATTAAGCAATGGATCATGGATGGCCATGTGGTGGTCGGCGTGGGAAATATCTACGCCAATGAATCGCTGTTTAAGGCGGGTATACATCCCTCACGACAGGCTGGCAGGATCAGCCATGCGCGGTATGAACGACTGGTAGCGACTATCAAGGAAGTCATAGCGGCAGCGATCACTCAGGGAGGCACGAGTTTACGTGACTTTACCCAAGCCGATGGCAAGCCGGGTTACTTCAAGCAGTCGCTGGCCGTTTATGGCAGGGGCGGTGAGCCTTGTGTCCAGTGTGATGCGGCATTGCACGAAACCCGCCACGGTCAGCGCGCGACGGTATATTGTGTGAATTGCCAGACCTAGACAGCCAGGCAGGCAGAGATGCCCAGTTTAAGCGTGTATTCGGGATAATTTGATCTGGACTCGATGCCACTGACATTATATAGTTGTCGGCCAGAATAAAATAACTGTCGCCAATACAGTTATCACGACATAACAATAAATTAAGGTTTAAGTATGCGCAGAAAACACCCAAAAGATGATGACGAAACAGCGGTCGACATGACGCCGATGTTGGACATCGTCTTCATCATGCTGATTTTCTTTATTGTGACGACTTCATTCGTTAAGGAATCCGGTATTAACATCAACCGTCCTGATCCTAATCAGCAGAATGATCCTCCGCCACCCAAAGAGAAGAAAAATGTGTTCATCAAGATCGATGCCACAAATCGGGTGTACATGGATAATCTGGATGTGGATGTCCGAGCGGTGCGGGCACGTGTTGAACAAAAGCGTGCTCAGAATCCTGATGCCATTGCGATTGTTGGTGTTCATCCATCGTCAGAAACAGATACGCTGATTGCTGTGGTTAACGCGGCACGTGAGGCGGGTGTTGAAAGAGTCTCGGTTGATACCTATAAAGACTAAATCTGATCAACATCGAAAAATGCAGCCGATGGCTGCATTTTTTTTGTTTAGCGTTTAATCAATGGTGAATTAGGAATGTCTGAAGTATTGCTATTAATCGGTTTTGCCCTGCTGGCCACTTACCTCTGGACCGCTGTCAAAGCGAAAGAGATTGCCATCCGTGCCGGGCATCAGGCATGTGAACAGAAAGGTCTGCAGTTTTTGGATCAGACCGTCGAGCAATACCGTGTCAGGCCAGGACTGGATAGCCGGAACAACCCTTGTTGGGTGCGCGAATATCAGTTCGAATTCGCGACCGATGGCGAGTTACGCTACGGTGGACAGCTCGTGATGCATGGCCACCGGGTGCATCAGTTGACACTGGATCCCTATCCGGAGACGATTATCGAACCGGTAGCGTTCAGTAACCGCCACTAGTCGTTAGGCTTGATCGCCAGCACGTCACAATTCATGTAATACAAAATCTGCTCCGCCGTATTGCCAATCATGTAACCCTTAAATCCCGATCGGGCAACAGTGCCAAGTACAATCATGCGACTGTCGAGTTCGTCAGCGAGCTTGGAGATAGCCATTTCAGGATTGCCGATTACGACATGGAATTGGTCCTCATTTAACCCGGCCTGAAGCACCGCATCGCGCCCCTTGTCAGCGGCAGACTGCTGCATCTTATCGAGATAGGTATTTGGATCGATGGCGGCATACTCCATATCAACCAGGATAGGTAGCGGCGGGCAGGCCGAAGCCGCATGGACCTTGTCATCGAGTAGTTTGCCCATAAAGGTGGCTGTACCTAAGATTCGTTTATTGAGTGCCTGATGCTCGTCCTCGGCGTCGAGAACATCAATGGCTGCCAGAATGGTACTGCCGCTAGGCCAGGCTTCCTCGGTCACAATGAGAACCGGACAAGGGCAGTCACGTAACAGGTGCCAGTCGAGTGGTGTATGAATAAAGCCTTCGAGCCGGAAATGTTTCGTGGCGGTCTTGATCAGGAGATCATAGTCATTCTTGCTGCAATGTTCGCTGATGCCTGTATGGGCGACCGGTGTCCAAATAACTTCAGCGCTAATTTCCAGGCTATCGGTATCCAGGCTAGCCAGCAGCTCTTCGATATCCGCATTTCGCCGCGCAATGAGCCGTTCGCGCAATAATTCTTCAGTCTCAACCAGTATCTCGCCATTGATGAAATTCAAGGTCGTGTATAGGGTGGATACGATATGAATGGATACGCCTGTTTTGCGTGCTAATTCAAGGGCGCGTAGCAGGGCTGTCTGCTGGTGATGCGTTTCATCATAAATCACCAGAATACGATTAAGTTGTTCCATCACTGACTCCTTGTCGTATTGCATAAAAATATTTCATGTTGGCAGAAAAACTGGTTCATGTAATACCATTAGATCCTTATTATAATAACAGTTATGTATTGGCATGGTGTTGATACATGTCAGATCAGGGACATTTTATGAAGACTGGAATCCTAATCGTTAATCTAGGCACACCTGATTCACCTGAGGTGAAAGACGTGCGTATCTTTCTGCGAGAGTTTCTCTCTGATCCGCTCGTGGTTGATCTGCCTGACATCCCGCGCTGGATTCTCGTGAATCTGATCATCGCACCATTTCGTGCGCCTGGCTCCAGTGAAGAGTACAAGCGACTCTGGACTGACAAGGGCTCGCCGCTGAAATACCATACTGAGGAATTGCTTGCCCAGCTACAAGACTATTTCGAAGACGACACGATCGTGGAAATGGCGATGCGTTATCGTAATCCCTCAATTGCCGATCGACTCCAGCACTTACGCGCCGAGGGTATCGAGCAATTGACCGTGGTGCCATTGTTTCCACAGTATGCCGAGGCAACCAACCTGTCGGTGATTCAGGAGGTTAAGGATCAACTGGCAAGGATTGATTGGCGTGTCGATGTCAGTTTTGTGGATAGTTTTCCGGTACAACCGGATTTCATCAAGGCAATCATTAGCGCCGCAAACTTACCAGAGACAGACTTTGACCATACCTTATTCAGTTTCCATAGCCTGCCTGAGAGGCAACTCAAACGGCTCTATGATACCTGCATCACAGAGAATTGTTGCGCGACCTGGGGTGAGCACAACAAAGACTGCTATCGTGCCCAGTGCTTCGCGACCGCGCGTGCTATCGCTGAGAGTCTGAATCTCGATGAGTCTGACTACACGGTATGCTTCCAGTCGCGGGCGGGTAATATTCCCTGGGTGCAGCCCTATACCGATGAGGTAATTGATGCGCTCAACGCCCGGGGTGTGAAATCGCTTTGTGTCTTTTCTCCGGCCTTCGTGGCTGATTGTCTCGAAACCGATGTTGAGATCGGCCATACCTATCGCGATCAGTTCATTGATGGCGGCGGCGAGACCTTCTACGTCGCTCCCTGTGTGAATAGCCATCCAGAGTGGGTGGCTGCCTTGGCTGAGATTATCAAGGATCATCTCAAGGCGGCTTAACGAGACCCGCTCGACAAAATACATGCTGATAGCGGGCTGACCCTGTTCATTTCTTCAGTCTATTGCCATACTAGGTCTATGCAGTAAATAGTGTGATTACAGATGTCATCAGTTCATGACAATATAACCATCGTCGTCCCTAACGCACTGGAGTTGTTAAACACGCCAGTCTGGATCTGGGACATGGAAGCAGAAAACATCATCTGGGGCAATCCATCCTGCCTGGAGCTATGGGGTGCCGACACCGTCCAGCAACTACAACAGATGGATTTCACCAATCAGCCATTGCTGACACAATTTCAAGAAATGTCTAAACGGTTTCGTGCCGGACTCAGTGTCGAAGAAGAGCAGATTTTCAGTATCCGGGGCACACCCACAACGGTAACCTGTCAATGTCAGGGCATTGATATCGATGGCTATGAACTAACCGCCCTGGTTGAAGTGCGACAGGTAGCCAGGAGCCCGCAGGATGCGAACGTTCAGTCCAGTATTGAAGCGCTACAGCACACGCCGGCAATGGTTTCCATATTCACGATGGACGGCGTCTGTCTGATGCGTAATCCGGCGGCAATGCGCAGCTTTGGCTTCCTCAATCCGAACGACAAGGAAACCATCTTTGACCGTATCTGCGATGCTTCGGTAGCGCAGGAATTGCGCGATAGTATGACGCGCGGCACATCGTTTTCCGCCGAGATCATGACCCAGACCAAACAGGGTGAACGTTGGCATCATTTCGATGCTCGAATCATCCTTAATCAAAATAACAGCCAGGTCATTCTGGTCAATGAGCTGGATGTCCACAAGCGTAAGATGGCGTCCGATCAGGCGTATCGTCTCGCCTATTATGACCCCCTGACGGAATTACCCAATCGTGTGGCATTTGCTAATCGTGTCGAGGATATATTACTTGGTTTGAGTCACAAGCAGGATGAGAGTGCATTAGTCATCTACCTCAACATCAACAATTTCAGCGATGTTAACAGTACCTTTGGCTTTGCAGCGGGGGATAAGCTGCTTCAGGATGTTGGGCAGCGACTCACCGAGAGTTTGCCGGACGCTGAAATCGTCTCTCGCGTGGGTGCGGATAAATATGCCGTGGTCTATCAGCTGTCCAGCGATGCCAACCAGATCCAAGAATTTGTGAATCGCATCATTTCCCAGTTCGACAAGCCGTATCAGATCCTCGAGCATGCCTATCTGGTTGGGATCCGAATGGGTATTTCTCTGCTCCCGGAACATGCCCAGAGCGAAATGGAGGCGAGTCGGGTAACGGATATTGCGCTCAACCATGCCCGAGATAAGGGACGCAATGCCTGGGTATTGTATAACTCACGGATGTCGATTGTGACGTATGAGAAAACCCAACGTGTTCAACAGATCTATGAGGCGATGGCGAAAGGCCAATTCATGCTCTATTTCCAGCCGCAAATCGATCTGGCGACTGGGAAGATGATCGGTGCAGAAACCCTGATGCGCTGGCGCCAGGAGGATGGCAGTTTCGTATCACCCGCGGTCTTTATCCCCCTGGCTGAACAGATGGGTGTTATCAATGACATCAGCCGCTGGGTGATACGCGAGGCTTGTCGACTGAATCGCAGTTGGTCTGATAAGGGTTTTGATTCGTTTCGGGTGGCGGTGAATATCTCGGGCGCTGAATTCGATGATCCAGATTTCGTTGGGATGGTGAAAGATGCCCTCTTCAGTAGTGGTCTTGAGCCCCATTTACTTGAGTTAGAGGTCACAGAGACGGCCCTGGTACATGACATTGATCAGGCGGTCGAGGTCCTCAATCGGATCAAGGAATTAGGCGTTGAGGTGGCGATTGATGATTTCGGCACGGGTCACTCTTCGCTCAATTATTTGAAACGTTTTCCAATTGACCGGCTAAAAATCGATAAGTCTTTTGTGGACCAAATCAAGTCCGGTGGCAAACAGGATCTCGCCATCGTAAAGGCGATCCTCGATATGGCCTCAGCTTTTGAGATCAGTACAATCGCGGAGGGAATCGAGCATGCAGAACAGGCTAAAATTCTGCATGACATCGGTTGCCATGAAGGCCAGGGGTATCATTTTTCTAAACCCCTATCGGTCGCCGAGTTTGAAAATCTGATGATGTCCAAACAGGAAGCGCCGCAAGTCTAATCCGCTAGTCGGCCGCGAACACCTGTTCTCCTGCCAAATAGGTTGCCAGCACCTTAATTTTCCAGATGTCTTGCTCGGGTATTTCCATATAATCCCGATCCACCAGGATGAAGTCGGCCCACTTGCCGGCCTCGAGTGAACCGATGACCTTTTCCTGATGACCGGCGTATGCGGCGTCCAATGTGAAGGAGCGCAATGCCTCTTCACGCGTCATCTTTTGATCCACTCGCCAGCCACCCATTGGCTTGTTGTTTCGATCCTGTCGGGTTACGCCGGCATGTAAGCCATAAAAGGGATTCGATGGTTCGACTGGGAAGTCAGAGCCATTGGCGATGCGGGATCCTTGTTGTAAAAATTTACGCCAGGCATAGGCACCCGCGAGACGCTTCTCACCCACCCGTGCCTTGGCCATATTCATGTCCGATGTCGCATGGGTTGTCTGCATGGAAGGGATGACATCAAGCTCCTTGAAGCGCGGGATGTCCTTCAGGTGGACGATCTGTGCATGTTCGACTCGATTGCGCAGGTTTCGGTATTGCGGATATTTAGCAAAGATATCTAAGAGTAGTCGATTACCCTTATCCCCGATGGCGTGGGTATTCACCTGAAAGCCGTTCTCCATGGCGAACTTAGTCATCGCCTCGGTGTTTTCCGGTGTATGCAACAGTAGGCCAGTACTCTCTGGACGATCGGAATAGGGCTCATCCAGTGCCGCACCACGGCTACCCAATGCACCGTCAATCTGGATTTTTATGCTGCGAATCGAGAGTTTGTCGTCATACAAGGAAGGCTCAGGGCCATTTTTTATGACGTCTTCGTAGCCATCAGAAGTGACCGATAGCATGCCATAGACCCGGACATCGAGTGCATCGGCTTCGCCGATCTTTTTGAACGCGACGATTTCCTCTGGTGATATGCCTGCGTCATGGACCGAGGTGATACCCTCGGAGGCCAGTTTTGCAAAGGCGGTTTCAATGTAATCGATGATTTGTTGTTCTGAAATTTCAGGGATGGCGCGGCTGACAATATCCATGGCGTTATCAATCAACACGCCCGTCGGATTGCCGTTTTCATCCTTCAGGATTTCACCACCCTGAGGATCCAAGGTATTGCGATCGATGCCTGCGCGCCGCAGGGCTTCTGAATTGGCCCAGGCAGCATGGCCATCGACGCGATTCAAGAAGACGGGCTTCCCGGGGACCGCATTGTCGAGGGTCTCGGCATTAGGGAATTCGTTCTTGTCCCATAACACCTGATTCCAGCCACGGCCGAGGATCCATTCCTGGGTGTTATTCTTGCGCGCGAATTCTGCCACGAGCTGCGCCGCATGCTCGGCTGATTTACTCTTAGTCAGGTCGACATTTTGTAACGACTGACCATAGCTCATGATGTGACCATGGGCATCGATTAGACCGGGTAGCAGATAGTTTCCCTGGCCATCAATCAGAGTACGTTTCTTTTTCGTCTGTAATAGTTTCTCAACGGAGGGCTTATCCAGGGTTTGTACTACCTTGCCCTGATCATCATAGAGTAGTCCATGAAAGGTCAATAAGCCATCCTCGGTAATGGTATAGCCTTTGATATTATGAACCAGGGTTTCTGCGAGTGCAGGGGCACTGATAATAAGAACCAATAGACTGATAATTGTGCGATGTAGATTCATATTCTCTCCGGATATTAGACGTTTGCGAGCAGCTCTGACAGGCGCTCTTGTTGAGATTCAGTGACTTGTTCGACTTCTTTCTGGACTGCCAACTCCCAAAGCAGGGCGACATATTCATAGACCCACAACCAGTCTTTAAATGCCCGTTCATGAGATGACCAGTATTCACCGAAATAACTCTTCAAGACATTCTTTTGTTGCTGTTGCGTCAGCGCATTGCCTTTACACAGGGCGGCAAGTTCAAATAACGGTGAGTTAACGCCGGAAAATTCCCAGTCGAAAAAGTGAATTGACTCGTTGATGAGGATATTGCTTGCTAGCAGATCATTGTGACAGAGACAATTATCATATTGCTCGGCTGACGACTCGATGATGCCCCTTGCCTTGGAGAGCAGTTCCCCACGCAACAACTCAGGGGCGACAGAATCCTGATCGATTTTGGCGCGGTAATTGTTAATGCTGTTGAGTAAATCCTGCTCGGGCAAATCGTCCACCGGCAGGGAGTGGATCTGTTTAATACGCTCCATCAGTCGCTTGACACGATTCATATCATCGAAATCTTCTTCGCTCCAGTAATCGCCTTCGATCCAGCGCGCTATTGAGAATTGCTCATCCAGATCGAAGTAGATAATGACGGGTGCCACCTGGAGCGGCTCCAGGTGCGACATGATACGCATCTCCTTTTTATGGTCGATGCCGAGGTCGATGGCCTCATGGTTAAAGAATTTTATGACGTATTCATCTTTACTGAATTTAAGATGATAGCTCTCGTTGGTAATGCCCTGGGTGAGATGCTTATAGGATATAAGCATGCGACTGCTCAGTTCAGGTACCATTTCCAGGTAACGTTTAAGATTTGAAATCGAGCGTGTCACGATACTGTTTCTTCCATACTAAATACCCTGAAATGCTAAGGACAATGTACAACCCGAATAACAGGGCTGTCAGGATTAGGTCCTTATTCAGATAAAGGTAAATTGAAATACTATTGATCACGATCCAGTAAAGCCAGTTCTCTAAAACCTTACGCGTGACCATCCAGGTGGTTAATACTGCACTCCAAGTCGTGAAAGAGTCAAGCCAAGGATAACTGGCATTGGTATTTTGTAGCAGGGTGGCTGACAGGGCTGTGAGGGCCAGGATTAGCAATAATGCCATCAGATGCTGTCTTAGATTCCAGCGACTGATGGCTAGTTCATGCCCCTGATCGTCCTTTCGGGTCCATGCATACCAGCCATAGATCGCCATCCCCATGTAGTAAACCTGCAGGAGCGACTCCATGAACAGGGTGACCTCGAAAAACAGCCAGGTGTAGATGGCAGTACTGAGCAGGGCCGCTGGCCAGCACAGGATATTCTGTTTCATTGCGAATAACAGATAAGCAATGGCCAGGATGACGGCTACGAGTTCCCATATCCTGGCCGCGGTCCAGCCCTCGGCTAGCCACTGGAGGATTTCAGTCATGCTATTTGGGGGCTAGGTTACCGTTGATAAACTTGCACACAAACACGGCTTTACCCTGCTCCTGCCAGGATGAAGTCATGGCTTGTTCGAGCAGCGGGAATACGACGCT
The DNA here is from genome assembly GCA_965250035.1 of Enterobacterales bacterium. Lineage (GTDB taxonomy): Bacteria > Pseudomonadota > Gammaproteobacteria > Enterobacterales > CAXRAF01. The sequence continues at coordinate 3,054,892 of OZ252282.1, forward strand.
GGAATCACCGAATAATTGGGTGCTCATGGTATTGGTAATAGCCGTTACCCCATCCGTTTGATTGATTTTGGCGATGAAGGCTTTGATTGGTGCGATGTATTCTTCCGCAAGCGGATAGCAACTGAGTTCGACTGATATATTCATAATGTATCCTGATTGATGTTAATAACGGTATCTTACCGTAAATCCTACATGCCTTGGATCGCCAAGGCGTTCATACAGCTTGACCGGGAAATCGGGTGGCTCATTGGCAAAGTAGAAGCCACGCACGGTGGTGCGTTCATTGGTCAGATTCTGGGCCCACAGATAATAACTCCAGGATGCCTCCTGATAGCCAAACTTCAGATTCACGGTATGACTGGAATCGGCGATCTGATCGTGGCTGAAAGAATAGTAAAAGTCATCTTTCATTTGCGCCTGTATACGGCCGAACCAGCCGTCATCGTCGGCATAGTTAAGCGCAAACGATAACATGGTGTTGGGGGCATGGGCCTGCTCACGTCCCTGCAGGCGCTGTTCAGCACCCTGAAATTCCTCGATTTTCGTGCTCAGATAACCCACGGTCATATCATAAGACCAGTTGTCATTGAGTTGATAACTCAGTTCGGCCTCGAGTCCCCGGTTATAGCCTTCGGCGGCGTTATCGATGAGGAAGATAAAGGTCAGCGGATCGGTTGGATCCAACTGTTGCGACGTACTGATCTGAACTTCATCCCGCTGCATGTTGAAAATCGATGCGGACCAGCGTAGCGCGCCATCGGCGGATCGGCCACGCAGCCCGGCTTCCATATTCAGCACGTATTCCGGATCGAATTGACGCAATTCATCCGGGATCGACAGGCTTAGGTTAAAGCCCCCCGCCTTGTAACCACGGGCGATAGAATACCAGGATGTTAAGGTATCCGAGTGCTGCTTTATCAGGCTGATTTCACCACCATTCATGGTATCGGTCGGATTGAAATCGACCGGAGAGGTATCTCGATAGTCTGCCTCACGCCGTTCACGACGCAGGCTGACCGAGACGGTCGTATCTTCTGCCAATGCCCAGCGTAGTTGACCATAGATGGCCAGGGTATCGGCGGAATATTGTGAACTTAGGCTGCGGAAAATGGCACCGTTATATAGGTCAGTGATGTCATTATCTTCCTCCAGCGATTGTTGATAAAGACCCACAACCCAGTCAGTCGCACGTCGATCAGAGATCGGTTTGGACAGCAGTCGGACCTCATTGGTACTTGTGTTTCGACGCCGATCGGTGTCCGAGGTGAAATCATAGGGGCCGTTGACTCCCCATAGGTCAGGATTACCCCAGTCGCCATCGAATGCAACCCGGTTATCGATATCGGCATAGGTGCTGATGATTAGCCAGTCCAGCTGCTCTCCGGTCACCTCCCAGCGAGCGGCCATGGCAGTGGTCTTTTGTGAGTCCTCGCCGGGTTTATCGGTGGTTGTTATGTAGCTGTTATCCAGTGCCCAGAGATCATACCCATTGTCGAGTTCTGACTCGATAAGGGTCAGTTTAATTTCATGATTCTCGGCGGGTAACAGGCGCAGTTTGGCGCGCATGTTAAATTCATCACGTTCGTTGGTATCATCGCGATTAAGGTACACGTTATCGCGGAAGCCATTGTTGACATACTGGTCGACGCTGATGAGACCGAGCACACTGTCATCCTCGGACAGGCTTCCCGAAGCCGACACTGACACACCATAGGTGTCATGATCGGCAATCATGAACTGACTATTCAGTTCCGTTTCTGCCAGCGGATCTCGGCTCTGTACCCGGATCATTCCGGCGATCGCATTGGCACCATAGCGAGCACTTTGTGGGCCCCTGAGTACCTCGACCTGGCTAATATCGAATAGGCTGGCTAGCATACCCATGCTACTAAAATCGATATCATCGATAATCATCGCGACGGATGGATTGGGGGCGCCCTCATACTGGTCTAACTCACCAATTCCGCGGATCTGAAAAAATTTCGGCCGCGAGCTACCGCCGGCCCAATTGAGGTTGGGTAGCAGGTTGATGACCTCCTCGAAGTGCTGCTCGGCAGCCTGTTGCAGCGCTTCTTCACTCATCACGCTGATACTCGAAGTGGTATTTTGTAAGTCGCTGTCACGATAATCTGCCGTGACGGTGATCCGGTTGTCTGATTCCGACGACTCGTCAGCGATCAGTGAATAGTTGAGGGCTGCGGCAATCAGCAGCGATATATAGCGGACTGGTTTCATAATGGTTCCAATAACAGAAAATTAATAAGCACTTGTTTGGAACCGACGGATGGTCATACCTTTCCCTACGCCAGTATAATCTGGATCAGGTTCCAGGGTTCGCAGTGCGTCTCAGGTCAAATGACCACCCCTAAGGTGATGCAGAGTATAACCGATCCCTTTATCTATTTGCCATATCTACAACGTATGGTATTTTGGGATTAATAAAATAAGAAGAGTGACTATGGATAAGATTACCCCAATTGAAGCTTTTGTGAATCACACTCAGGCGACCCCTGATAAAGTGTTTATGCACCAACCCTATGAGAATGAGGTCGTCGAACTGACCTATGCCGAGGCCATGCAGCATGTGCTGCGGCTCAGTCACTGGTTCAAACGCTACCCACCGCATAGTCATATTGGCATACTGTCGCTCAATTGCATGCATTGGATCCTGACGGATTTGGCCATCATGATGGCAGGCCATGTAAGCATTCCGATCTATCCCACCTCTTCATCTGCCAGTATCAATCAGATCCTAGAACATAGTGAATGCCGTTGTCTGTTTATTGGTAAGATGCCTCCTGAGAAAGAGGGGCTGGGCGTGGTTGATACATCCCTGGATATTGTGAGCATGTATAGCCATCGTGAACAGTATCTGGACTGGGATCAGCTGGCTGTCGGCGAGGAACACGATACCCATATTGTGTATCCACCGTTCTCTGATCTGGCGAGTATTATCTATACCTCAGGCACCACGGGTATGCCGAAAGGCGTGATGGTAACCTACGAATCACTGTTCTCGGCCGGTGAGATCATCATCGACTGGGTCAAGGTCAAAGACACCGATCGCTTCATTTCCTATCTGCCACTGGCCCATGTGGCTGAGCGGGCAGCGGTCGAGATGGCCAGTGTCTATGCCGGTGCCGAAATCTTTTTCGTTCACTCACTGGATACCTTCAATGAAGATATGGTGAGGGCTAAACCGACAATCTTCTTTGGTGTTCCCAGGATCTGGATTAAATTACAACAAGGTATCGAGGCCAAGATTCGTCCTGCTGTGTTGAACGTTATTCTCGGAATTCCATGGCTTGGTAACAGGTTTGCGAACACCTTACGCGAGAAACTGGGACTCGATCAGGTCAAGATCGCCTTATCAGCCGCCGCTGCATTGCCAGTGGACATTATCCACTGGTTTGACAAGATCGGGATACCCATTTGCGAGGCCTATGGCATGTCTGAATCCATGGGAGCGGCGACATTTAACCACCCTGATTTCCGTCGCATTGGTAGCGTGGGGAAGGCGCTTCCGGGAACCGAACTGACAATTATGGAGAATGATGAGGTGGCGTATCGTTCTACCTGCCTGATGGCGGGGTATTACAAGGAGCCGTCCCTCACCAGTCAGGCGATCAGGGATGGTTGGTTATATACCGGGGATACCGGTCGCATCGATGAGGATGGTTATTTATGGATAACCGGTCGACTTAAAGACATATTTAAGACACAAAAAGGAAAGTACATCGCGCCGTTGCCCATTGAGTCAGAATTATTGCCTCGTGCCGGTATGGAACAATTGTGCCTTATTGGCTCGAACCTGACTCAGCCGGTCGTTGTGGCACCGGTAATAGATAAGCCAGAGGGCGATGCCCTGAGAGCATTCGAGGCCAAATTAGAGCAGGTGCTCGATGAGATCAATACACACTTACCGGCCCACGAGCAGATTTCACATTGGTTCCTAGTCAATGAGGAATGGTCCCCGGAAAACAACTTGATCACACCGACGCTAAAGCTACGCCGGCAACCGATTGAGTCGCGTTACGAGGCTCAGATCCGTAAGGCCGTAACCGATGACAAGGTGATTCAGTGGTTAACGACCGACTAATTTTCCTTGATTGATATGATATAGTCGCCTCGCTCGAGTGCATCCATGACATCCAGGCCTGACGTTACTCGGGCGAATATTGTGTAACGGCGATCCAAGTGCCAGTTTGGCTTGAGGTTGAAGAAGAACTGACTACCTCCGGTATCCTTGCCGGCCGTTGCCATGCCAACGCTGCCCCGCTCATGACGGGCGAAGGATAACTCTTCTCTGATTGAATAGCCCGGGCCACCACTCCCAGTGCCTGTTGGGTCGCCTCCCTGGGCGACAAAGTTTGGAATAACCCGATGAAACAGTACCCCATCATAGTAGCCATCCATTGCCAGTTGATAGAAATTCAATGCGCTATAGGGGGCGGCTGACAGTAGTTGTAAGGTGATGTCTCCACGACTGGTCTTCAGTGTCAGGGAGCGGCCGAAAACTGCCTGGGCCGCTACATACTTGGCGGTCTTTGAATCGGGTCGGCTGCCATCAGACGCCTGCTCATCCTGTAACGATTCAGCATAGTCTCGAATCGTCTCATGGTTCGATGACAGTGCACGCCGGATGATGGCTTTGGCAGCGTCTGTGTCCATCTCGGCCACGACTTGTAATATCATACTCTCCCAGGTCGCCTGTGCGGGGCTTTTACTGTCGAACACTGCCAGCCAGCGATCCCTATAATTCTCAGATTGCGCCTGAAAAAGTAAACTCATGGCGCGATAGGTTACCCATTCTGAGGAGTCCTCACTCAGATGCTTGAGCCAGGCGATGGACTGGTCGGTCGGAGCAATGGTTGCCAGTCCCTGGATAAAGCCGATCTTTACCTGACTCGATGAATCCTTAACCACAGCCAGATAGGCTTTATTCTGAGTTTCCGATTGCGCGAGTCGGGCCGCGGCAGTGGCCGCCTGTGAGCGGACACCCGGATCGGTGGAGTGGGTTAATGAACGGATGACATAGTCGCCGAAGCTGGCATCCTGTTGTTCGGCCACGAGTGCCAGCAGCAGCTTATGATGATTCGGGGCGGTCACGGCCTGAATCGTTTTCTGTAAGTGTGCCTTATCAAATAACGCTGTCTCGGTGCGGATCCGGGTCAGCGCATACAGGCAGTGATCGGCAAGCATCGCGCTGCCCTGGGCCATACTCAGTAGTTTGAATACCTGGGTAGAATTCGGCACTGAGATGCTATCCCGGTACATACTCCAGGCATAGTTCAGGGCATCGCAGGCAGCAGCCCGCACCGCGAGTGACTCATCATCTAGAAATGGCAAAATAATGGCAATTTTGTCTTTATCCTCTGCCGCTTTGGGTAGCAGGCCTATGCCTGCCAATAATTCCGCTTTGACCTCAGTGTTTGATTCAGAATCCAGGCGTTTTACCAGCCACTGATAGGCCGGTTCCGCACCACTGATAGCCAGTGCGTAGGCGGCATGTTTGCGGATCTCAGGCTGTGGTGAGTAGAGGCTGGACCCAATCAGCGTGACGGTATCCGGATCACCGATTCGACCCAATCCAATCAGTGCGGCTTTCTGTATTGCCAGATCATTCATGGCCAAGGCGCGCTGGAACAGTTGCTGGTCGGCATCGCGCCGATCGGTGGCTTCGTATAGTTGCGCCAGAAGGGATGATTGCTCATCCGGATTGGCGAATAGCGACGACTGGCTGGTGAGTGCCAGCAGAATAAGCGACAGAAACAGATTGGAATAGGTTTTCATAGAGTAATTATTTATCCGTATTGCAGGTTGTCATCATCTTGCCACATTTCGTCAGCCCATGGACATGGTTGCGCAGAATTTTTTCCCTACTCTCCTGCCATCATGCCGTCATGAGTCAACCGTTTTGAGAATGATGGAATGTAAAGATGATAATACGAATACGATTTAGACCCTTGCCAATGATCCTGCTGCTGGTGGGTTTGTTCCTGTTGCCGACTATAATTCAGGCGAGTCCAATCAAGCGGCTCAGTGAACTGACGAGCGGTAGCATGGTGGTTGAGCATGAACAGGGTGCTAACACCTTGCCACTGCTCGATACGCAGGTCAGGATGACCATCACCGGTATGAATGTTAAGACCGAGGTGAAGCAGTTTTTCGAAAATCCATCGCCCGATTATGTCAACGCCACCTACTATTTCCCACTTCCCGAGGATGCTGCAGTCAGTCGTTTGGAGATGCTGATTGGCGATCGCTTGATTGTGGGCAAAATCAAGGAGAAGCAAGAGGCTAAACGTATCTATAATGAGGCCGTGAAGGCGGGTAAGAAGGCGGCGTTGCTGGAGCAGGACAGGGCGAACCTGTTTCGTAATAAGGTGGCCAATATTGCGCCTGGGGAAACGATCGAAATAACACTGACCATGCATCATAAGGTACGTTATTCCCAGGGGACATTCTCGTTACGTTTCCCGACGACCATCACGCCACGCTATGAGGGGCGGCAGACTCTCACCGAACAATTCAAGCCTGACGAAGGCGCTTGGAGTCAGCAAGCGCACACCTCGACAGAGGCAGGGCCTGTTGTGGTTCACAGCACTAGCCGCAAGGACCAACAACTATCGATCGATGTGTCGCTCGACGCAGGCGTTGAGTTGGCCGCAATCCGATCGAACAGCCATTCGATCTCATCCCACAAGCGTAAACATAATCAATACGAGATCGGCTTGCAGAAATACCATGTGACCGATCGTGATTTCGAATTGAGCTGGACACCCAGGTCGGATAAGCAACCGCGCCTACTCAGTTTTACCCAGGCACATGAGAGCGATCCCGGTTATCTGTATACCCAGGTCGTCGTCCTGCCGCCGACTGATCAGGCGATTCGTAACCAGGCGATCGCGCGAGATGTGACCTTCATAATCGATCATTCCGGATCGATGCAGGGCCAGTCGATGAGTCAGGCCAAGCTGGCATTGACACAGGCGATTAGTGACTTGTCTGCACAGGATCGTTTTAACGTCATTGGCTATAACCACGAGGCGCATTCTCTGTTTCATGGCGCGGTTCCGGTCGATCAACAGTCGAAGCACTGGGCGTTGGATTACCTGCAGAAGATGGAAGCGAATGGGGGCACGGAAATGGTCAAGGCCCTGACTCTGGCCCTGAATGAACCCACCTACCCCGACAGGGTGCGACAGATTATCTTTCTGACGGATGGTGCCGTGAGTTATGAGGACAAGCTGTTTGAAATGATCCACAGCCGATTAGGCGATGCCCGATTGTTCACCATCGGGATTGGCTCGGCGCCGAATAGTTACTTTATGCGCAAGGCCGCTGAATTTGGTCAGGGTACCTACACCTATATCAGCAATAGTGGTGATATCGCGACGAAGATGACTCAATTACTGGAGCAATTGCGCTATCCCGTCATGCAGGATGTGCAGATTGAATTTTCCGAGCCCGTTGAGCATTATCCATTGCAGGTTCCGGACCTGTATCTGGGAGAACCAATCCATTTAATCATTCGGCGTCCGGCTACCGATATCGAAATGCGGATTAGTGGTAAACGCGACACACTGGACTGGCGAGCTAACCTGACACTGGCGACGGATTTATCCAACAACGCGAGTGGCATTTCCAGACTGTGGGCGCGCCAGAAGATACAACAACTACTGGACCAACAGATCATGTATGCCGATTACGAGCGCCATAAAGAGGCAATCACGACTACGGCATTGCGCCATCAACTATTGAGTCCATATACCAGTTTCGTTGCCGTGGAGGAGCGTATCAGCCGACCTGAGACTAAGCCGACAACTGATAAGAAGATACCCAATCTGGCACCCGACGGTTCGCAAGCCTTTAACTATCCGATGACTGCGTTGAACTGGCAAGTACAGCTGTTGATCGGCATCCTGCTGTTTGTGATCGGCCTATGGCTCAATCGGGGTGAAGATGCGTATCCCTAGTCGTACACACCCACTAAACCGGCTGATACTGGTGCTGGCTTGTTTACTGATTGCCCAAGCCCTGTATCTGCCTGCCAAGGCAGTCGCGGCGCAGTTTCTGCTAGAACTTGCCTGGCATAGAACACAAGCGACTGGGGTAGAGCAGGCGCCCTGGCCATGGGCCGATACAAAGACGCTGGCGCAGATCCGATTTCCGGAGCACAATCAGCGATTTATCCTGCTGGCCAGTAGCGTGGGCCGAACACTGGCTTTCGCACCGGGACACCTGACCGGTTCGAGTCTTCCCGGTGAACGGGGGCATATGGTGATCAGCGCACATCGCGACACACACTTTGCTGTACTGGAGGACATAGCGCCGGGCCATACTATCGAGGTATTGGCACATGATGATCGCCTCCAGCGTTACAAAGTCCGCTCGATTCGCATCCTGGACAGTCGGTATGAACAATTGCAGTTAGCCCACGCGACAGATCAGCTCACTCTGATCACCTGTTATCCTTTTGATGCACTACAGGCCGGAGGGCCGTTACGCCTGCGAATAGACGCAACATTGCTTGACTAAATGAAGTACCCATAATTGTGTCCCTAGGACTAGCAAAGCGCCCGTTAGTTGATACAATAATGAAGACATAACAATAACAACATCGTTGTACTACTTATCATCTGACAGAGACAGTTAATGACGACACTTAGGAACAAAGTATCCTGTGATACCTGTGGCATCAGTTCGCTATGCCTACCCAGTGCTCTATCAGTCAGTGAGGTCGATCGACTGACTGAAATCATCTCGCGTGGCGCACCATTACGAAAGGGTGATTTCCTGACCCAGGCGGGAGATACATTTAAATCTCTTTATGCCGTTACCTCGGGTAGTTTCAAAGCCTATACCCTGTCTGAGGATGGCGTGATCAATATTACTGGATTTTATTTTCCCGGTGAGTTGATCGGGCTGGATGCCATTAACAACGGACGCTACACCAGTTTTGTTAAGGCGTTGGAGACGAGTTCAGTCTGTGCTTTGCCCTATGATGAATTGGAAGACTTGTCCGGTGATATTAAGAATCTGCGGCGCCAGTTGATGTCACTGATGAGTAAGGAGATTCAGGACGACCAGGAGTTATTACTGCTGTTGAGTCGCAAACATGCCGCCGAGCGTATGGCTGCGTTTCTATTGAGTCTGTCACTGCGTTACAAGCAGAGGGGCTTCTCGGCCACTGAGTTTAATCTGACCATGACGCGAAGTGATATCGGGAATTATCTCGGACTGGCGATTGAGACGGTCAGTCGCCTGCTCAGTACGCTACAGAAAAACGATATCATTAGCGTGGATGATAAACTCATTGCCATCCGCAATCGCACCAAACTGATGGAACTTGCAGGCTATCACTGTGACCAACATTAGACTGACGCAATATAGTCATGGCGCGGGTTGCGGTTGCAAGATCTCACCCGCGGTACTGAACGAAATTCTGGGCGATAATCCCTTCGATGAGCAGGATCCCAATCTCCTGGTGGGTAATCAGAGCCGTGACGATGCAGCGGTCTATGATTGGGGCGATGAGAACTCGGTCATTTCCACGACCGATTTTTTTATGCCTATTGTGGATGATCCCAGGGATTTTGGCCGCATCGCTGCGACCAATGCCCTGAGCGATATCTATGCGATGGGTGGCGTGCCTCTGTTCGCCATCGCCATTCTGGGTTGGCCGGTCGATAAATTAGCACCTGAAGTGGCGCGCGAGGTGATCAATGGTGGCAGACAGGCCTGTCAGGATGCCGGAATCGTGTTGGCGGGTGGCCATAGTATCGATGCCCCGGAACCGATCTTCGGGCTGGCAGTCACGGGTAGGGTAAAAACTACTGAGTTAAAACAAAATAATCAGGCGCGAGCCGGAGACGTCCTGTTTCTTACCAAGCCATTGGGAATTGGTATTCTCACCACGGCGGAAAAGCGTCAGCTTCTGGCCGCAGAGCATCGCTCGCTCGCAACCACTGAAATGTGCCGCCTGAATACGATTGGCGCTGAGTTAGCCAAGATGCCCCAGGTCAATGCCATGACCGATGTCACGGGCTTTGGGCTATTAGGTCATCTGAGTGAAGTCTGCCAGGGGAGTGGGTTAAAGGCGCAACTGGACTGGTCGAGGATCCCTCAGTTGGATGGCGTCATGGACTACATAACTCAGGGCGCCATTCCTGGCGGCAGTTTGCGCAATTTCCAGAGCTATGGCCATCTCATCGGTGGACTCGATGAGGTGAAACAAACGCTGCTTTGCGATCCACAAACCAGCGGTGGTTTATTAATAAGTGTCAGCGCGGATGGTCAAGAAGCGGTGGCTGAGATCCTGCGTCAGCAGGGTTGTTATCATCACGTGATAGGTCGATTAACTGCCGAGGATGCCGATAGCAGTGAATTGATTGAGGTATGCTAGACCAGCCATCTCAAGCCCCCTTATCCGCAGAGCAGGAAGCACTGTTTAATCAGCTGTTTTGCGCAGAAGTCCCGATGATCGATCTGCGATCACCGATTGAGTTTGCCAAGGGGGCATTCCCGTCGAGCGTGAACATTCCTCTGATGACTGACAGTCAACGTGCTCAGGTCGGTACAGAATACAAACGACATGGGCAGGATGCCGCGATACGACTCGGGCACCAGCTGGTCAGTGGTGACACTAAACAAGCGCTGCTAAAGCAATGGCGCGACTTTTACCAGACACACCCCAATGGCTATCTGTACTGCTTCCGCGGCGGACTAAGGTCCCGTACTGTGCAACAGTGGCTCGCCGAGTTGGGTGTCTCAATGCCATTGGTCGATGGCGGCTATAAGGCGTTACGTCGTTACCTGATCAATCAGCTGGAGCAGATTATCGGCCGTCAGCAGTTGTTTGTGATTGGTGGTAGGACAGGTACAGCAAAAACAGCCTTCATCCAGGAATGGAGCGACCATATTGATCTCGAAGGACTGGCCAATCACCGAGGTTCCAGTTTCGGACGACGGGCCACCGAACAGCCGACCGTCATAGAATTCGAAAATCGTATTGCCATTGAATTGCTTAAGAAACAACACCACACCGGGCAACTTGTGATTGAAGATGAGGGCGTGGTCATTGGTCGCTGCTCGTTACCGCTGGCACTGCGGGAGAAGATGACGCAAGCCCCCCTGTTGATTTTAGAAAAGCCATTCGAGGACCGGGTGGAAACCATTCTGAGTGATTATGTCATTGGCTTAAGTGATGAGTATATTATTCATCACCACGAGCAGGGACTAAGCCAATATCGCACGGCGATGCTCGAGGCGCTTGGGCGGATTAAGAAGCGCCTCGGGGGTAAGCGCTATGAAGAAATAAACGCTCTGTTGGTTCAAGCGTTGCAGACCATGGATCTGGATCAACATCGCCTCTGGATCAGTCGTCTGCTGAGAGACTATTATGATCCGATGTATGATTATCAAATACGAAATAAACAGGCGCGGGTGGTCTGCCAGGGAAACGCTACCCAGATTAGTGAATTCCTCAAACGTCAGGGCTTACAGATAGCTTGATACCAGGCTGGACATCTGGACCAGATTAACGGGTTTAGTCAGGAAATGATTGACGCCAATTTCATCCAGTAATTTACGTTCCAGGACGTCCGCATTGCCTGAGCAAAGTATGATCCCAACTTCTTGATTCTGACGGCGGATTGCCCGAATCAAATCGATGCCATTCATGCCTGGCATCGTGAAGTCGGTGATGATCACGGCAATGTCATCCTGATTCATCAGATAGTAATCCAGCGCCAGTTTGGGATCATTGAAGATAATCGCCGTGATACCTTCAGCCTCGAAGACATCCTCATACAACTGGGTGATCGGTTCCTCATCGTCGATAATCATTATCCGACGGGATTTGGTAGACGTATTCCGAGCACTCTCAGGTACGCGAGTCGGTACTTGTGATAGTGGTAAGGGCTCATCGGTGACCTTGAACAGTAGGTTGAAGCTTGTTCCCTTATTCAATTGACTATCAATGGTAATGTGGCCATTCACACCATGCACAATGCCGTGCACGACCGAGAGGCCCATCCCGGTTCCCTTGCCGACGGCTTTGGTCGTGAAGAAGGGATCGAATATCTTATTCATTTGCTCCTGAGTAATGCCCTGGCCATCATCACTGACGGAGATGCAGTAATAGTTTCCTGAAAATATTTCATTACAGGAGCTGCATTTGTCGCGATGTGCATTGAGTAAATGAGTAGCTATCGTGATATTTCCCTGTGCGCGAGGAATTGCATCGCGGGCGTTGACGACCAGATTAATTAATACCTGCTGTAACTGCACCGGGTCTATTTTTATTCTGGAGTCAAAATCATGATAGTCGGTATGTAACGTGATTGAGGTCGGTAGCATGGCATGCATCATTTGCAGCGTTTCCTGCAACACGACCATGGGTTCCACGACTTCGGCTTTTACATCCTCGCCGCGACTGAAGGTTAGCATTTGGCCTACCAGGGCTTTGGCACGATTACCGGCTTTAATGATTTCTTTCAGGTTGGTTTTCAGCTTATCCTCATTCTGCCCCGACTCAAGTGTCATCTGGCTCAGCTCAGCGTAGCCATTAATGGCAGCCAGAATATTATTGAAGTCATGGGCTATGCCGCCAGTTAGTTGGCCAATTGCCTCGAGTTTCCTGGTCTGGATTTCGGCTTTGCTCTCTTTTTCTTTTTCAGCCGAACGCCTTTCGGAATCATCCAACTGACTTTGGAGGGTATCGATCGAGCGTCTCGCCTTCTTATGAGAATCGACCCGCATCAGAGTGAAGATAATCATGATAGCAAGAATCAAAAATACGGCGATTCGGATGACAATCTTGTTGGGCACGACGGTCGTCCATCCGCCCGATGGTGTGATGGCCATTTGCCATTCGCCATAGGGCAATTCGATACGGAGTAACATAGGCATGTCCAAAAACGTCGACTCATCGCCGTAGACAATATCACCATCTGCCCCCTGCGCATCCTTACCGCGGATACTAATATTCAACTCGGGCGTATTGTTCTTTAAATCGCGAAACATCACATTGGTATCGATAATGATACTCATGAGGCCCCACAGGTTGTTGGGATCAGCGGGATTATTTCTTGTCAGTGGAATACGACCAATCAGTGCTGTGCCTCCTTGCACCAGGTTGACGGGTCCAGCGAGAAGGGGTTTATTCTCATCGATCGCCTTCTGAACCATCGGTAACTGTTGTGGATTGGTGCGATAATTGAGGCCTAAAGCCCTTTCATTACCCGCTAAGGGATATACATGACTAACAACGAGATCCTTTGCCAATGCGACGTGACGAATTCTGGGTGAGGTATTAACAATCACCCCGGCAAAATCATTGAATTCCTCCTGGGTTATGTCAAAGTCGCGGTTGCGTAACTGGTTGATGATAGAATCCGTCAGATAGATGTCAGAACTAATGATCGACTCGATGCGACTACGTATTCCGGCTGCTTTTTGCGCGATTTGTAGTTGCTGGCCTTGTATCTCGCTGGTCAGGATAAGCGTTTCCTGAATAAATATCACCGCCAGGGCAATAATGGTGTAGATGGCTGAAATTAACCAGGCTTTTGCCTGCTGACTTACCACATAGGCATACATCAGGGCGATGCCACCACATATCAGCACCATGCTCCACATAAAGGGCACATAGTTAGTCATGGCGAAGTCTTTAACAGAATCACTCAAAATATGAGGAAAGATTAGAACCACTCCGACAACAGACGCCAGTCCTCCGATGATTGTCATTGTCCTTGCGAAGTGTATTTTCATTCAGACCTCTGTTGATGCTATCAGCCGTGGCTGAATGCGGTTCCATTAGTAAGGATAGTAGCAAAATCTCAGAAAACTAAGAAATGATACAGGCCAAAAGGACCGATTTTTTCTCAGTGATATCTCGACACCACAATAGAATTGTATTAGTTACCTAAAAACCGCTACCGGGTTGCTTGAGAAACTCTAGCTCGGCTTCGGTCGATTCACGTCCGAGGACTTGGTTGCGATGGGGATAACGACCAAACTGATCGATGATTGCCTTGTGTCTCAGCTCATAGTCTAGCTTACCTTCCTGACCTGGCTGGGAGAATAATTTTACTGCCTGATTGTGAATGACTCTGGATTCACTGTGCATGTAAGGCATATAGAGGAAGCCTTTTTCGGCATCGGTCAGCGTCTGATCTAATTTTAGCGCAATCGCCTCCTGGGCCAATGCTAGCGCCATCGGGTCCTGTGCGAATGCCCGGGCTGTGTCACGATATATATTGCGCGAAAACTGATCCAATACAATGATTTCTGCCAGTCTGCCAAGTGGCGACTCGCGCCAAAGATAACACTCGCCCTGAGCAGCGGCTTCCAGGGTCTCAGCAAATCGATCGCGGCAGTGGCGGTCAAAATCTGCATCCTTGGCAAACCATTGCTTGGGTGTCAGCTCCTTGAACCAGAAGTCGATGACCGTTTCATAATTCATCATAAATACCTGTTCGTTAATGAGAATTTACACATATCAATCCGCTATCAGTAGTAACTTAGTCATGTATTTGGTAGGGTCACTATCCGATCTATAACAAAAACAAGTTACATGCTGGGGGTCTCACGTGTCCAACCGTAAATCAATCATAACAACAATACTTATACTGGCAAGTGCCTTGCTGGCATCTTTACCGGCCCATTCATCGATCACCATGAAGCCGACCTATGTCGAGGGACTGGAATACAAGGGCTCAATCCTGTCCGGTGATTATCGCGATAATATTACCAAGCCGGTCGATATTCTGGGTTTTCCTGTTGGCAAGATGACAGCGACTCCGGAACAAATCGTTACAGCACTTGAACGCTGGGATGAGGAATCGGATCTGCTTCAGGTGAAAGAATATGCCCGCAGCCATGAGGGACGACCGCTCTTATATGCGATCATCTCAAACGAGAAGAACCTGCAAAATCTGGATAAGATCAAAACCGATATCGGTAAGCTTGCGGATCCACGTGGCACTTCGACTGCCGCGGCGAATGCCATCATCGATGATTTGCCTGGGGTAGCCTGGATGGCCTACTCCATCCATGGCAACGAATCATCGGGAGCCGACTCTGCCCTGGCAGCCATTTATCATTTGATTGCTTCGGAAGATCCGAACATCACCCAGCTTCTCGATGATCTGGTGATCATTATTGATCCCTTAATGAACCCGGATGGCCGAGCACGCTTTACTAAAGACCTGCAGGAGACCCGCGGTATCGCGCCTAATGTCGATGATCAGTCCCTGTTGCACCGTGGCATCTGGCCCTACGGCAGAACCAATCATTACCTGTTCGATCTCAATCGCGATTTTGTTTTTGGTGTGCATCCAGAAACGCAAGGCCGGGTAAAATTATTGAATGAGTGGTACCCGCAACTGATGATCGATGGTCATGAAATGGGTGCCCAGGACACCTTCCTGTTTGGACCGCCACGCGAGCCATTAAACAAGAATATTGCCTCGTCAGTGAAGCGTTGGGGCGTGACCTTCTCGGAGGATCAGGGCAAGGCGTTTGACTCGGAAAACTGGCCCTACTACACAGGGGAGTGGTTTGAGAATTTATTCGCAGGATATTCGAACTATGTCGAGTATCGTGGCAGCGTGCATATCCTATATGAGCAGGCGCGCATGGCTGAGGATGGTGTCCGGCAGGGTAATGATCGCATCCTTTCCTATGCAGAATCCGTCGACCATCAATTTGTCTCTACCATCGCTAATCTGAAAACACTCGCGCGCCATTCCAAGGCAATGTACAAGGACTTCGTCGCCGATCGCCGGCTGGTGTCAGGCAGCGACAGCCCTTATGCCGATAAAACCTATGCTTTTGTACCGACGAGTAACAATAAGCGGATGCGTGAATTCCTGAATCTGCTCAAGGTTCAGGGCTTCGAGTTGAAACAACTCAGCAAGAGTACCCGACTCAGCAAGGTCACCAATGCCATGGGTGAGAGCAGAACGGTGACATTTCCTGCAGGCACTGTGTTATTGCAAAACCGTCAACCTGAGGCTCGTCTGATCGGTGCGATGCTGGAGTTAGATCCGGTCATCACCGATGAGGTACTGGTCGAAGAGCGTCAGCGAACTCTCCGTGATGGGTCCAGCGTGATGTATGACACTACCGCATGGAACGTTGCGATGATGCACGGCATTGAGTTCTATCGCATCAATGATGAACTGAGTTCGAATGTGGTTGATTATAAGGCGCGTCAGGTTCCGGCTTCAGATTCAGACTTGCAGTCAGCCATCGCCTTCATGGTGGATGGTAAGGATGATGCCTCGACCGCCTTTGCAGCCCGCCTGATGGAGCAGGGGGTCCAGGTTCGGGTGAGTGATAAGGACTCTGCCTATGATGAGGTAGCGTTCAGTCGAGGATCGGTTCTGGTGAATCGTTACGACAATGAGTACTTCAAGGGGGATTTAGATGAGGTCGTGAGCAAAACAGCGACCGATCTGTCCTTGACGCTAAAGGCGATCAAAACAGGCTATGGTAAGGGGGATTTGCCCGAGCTTGGCGGTTCCCATTTTGAACTGCTCGAACGACCGAGCATAGCCATCTTAACTCGTGCCGGCATTAATCCCTATGACTATGGTTCGATATGGCATAGCATCGACTCGAATCTGGGGATAAGGCATTCACATCTGGATATGGGTGTTATCTCGTTCACTGATTTGCGTCGTTACAATGTGCTGGTCATTCCCGATCGTTATTATGGCCAGTTCAGCGATGGTGTCATTGCCATGCTCGACACATGGGTCAAGTCAGGCGGTACCCTGATCGTTAGTAAGCGATCGACGCGCCAGCTGACCGATGACAAGAAGGGTATCAGTGGGGTGAGACAGCTGCGAGATGTGCTAGACGATACCGCAGAATATGATCTGGCACAGATGCAGGAATGGCTTTCTACCCAGAGCAGTTTTTCTGAAGTAGCCACGGCACGCTCACGCTCAGTCAGTACAACCTCCACCTATCCGTTGCCGAAAGAGAAAATCGAATTATCGGAAGCGCAGGAAAAATGGCAGCGTCAGTTTATGCCAGCCGGAGCAATTGTGGCTGCCAGAACTGACCAGAAGCATTGGCTAACCTATGGGCTGGGGGAAGTTGAGCCAGTCATGGTCACGAATATCCCTATTCTGATGTCGGGGAACGAATCCGAAGCGCCGGTGAGATTGGGGCGCTGGGTGAAATCCAATGCCAAAGAAAAGAGTATGAAAAAATACAACTGGTTCCATGGACCAGAGGGATATGAGATGAACCTGCGTATGAGCGGCCTGTTATGGCCGGAAGCAGGACAACTCCTGGCGAATGCCGCCTATCTGACACGCGAGCGAAAAGGGCGTGGGCAAATTATTTTATTCGCCGAGCAGCCCATCTTCCGTGGTTCGACCAAGGTGACTAATCGAATGCTGCTGAATGCGTTGGTCTACGGCCCCGGCCTTGGTGCATCAGCGGTCATTAAGCCGTGAATATAAAAAACCAGAGTGAGGATTCCCATGTTATACAAACACGTTAAGTCGCTGCTGACGTTTGCTACTGGCCTGATGGCTTTGCTTACGGTAAGCAGTATCAGCGCCGATACCCGAATGTTGCGATTTGCAGATATTCATAAGGATAAGGTGACGTTCGTTTATGCCGGTGACGTTTATATCGCGGATATTAACACTGGCATGAGTAGTCGTTTAACTAGCCATGAGGGGCTGGAGTTATTTCCCAAATTCTCCCGTGATGGTCAAAAGATTGCCTTTTCGGCTGAATACAGTGGTTCGCGACAGGTCTACGTCATGAATAGTGACGGCAGTGATATGCGACAGTTAACTTACTACAATGATGTGGGACCGATGCCGCCAAGGGGGGGATTTGATTATCGTGTCCTCGACTGGAGTGCCGACGATCAGAAGATACTGGTGCGCGCCAATCGACTGCCATGGGGAGTGCGCATGGGACGGCCTATTTGGGTCCCTGTTAATGGTGGCCTGGAACAAAATCTGGCAGTACCTGAGACGGGAGGTGGCATGTTGTCCGGCGATGGTAATACCTACGTCTATACGCCCATTGACCGCGAGTGGCGGACCTGGAAAAGGCATCGTGGTGGCCGGGCACAAGACGTCTGGACCTACGACCTTAAAAATAATACGTCGAAGCATCTGACAACTCATCCGGCAACCGATAATCAACCGGTCTGGCTACAGGGCGATATCTATTTCGCTTCCGATCGGGAATACACACTCAATCTATTTAAGTATCAGGAGTCGGGTGAGCCGGTTAAGGTGACCAATCATCCCGATTATGATGTCCTTTGGGTATCGGCCGGACCCGATGCCATTGTCTATGAGGCGGGTGGTTATCTTTGGCGCTACCAGCCCGGTCAGGAATCACAACGTCTGAAAATCAGTATCACTGGGAACCGTGAACATCAGGTTCCTACCTTCAAAAATGCCGCATCGACCATCGATTCAATGGCCATAGCGAATGATGGCAAACGTGCCGTTTTCGCTGCCCGTGGTGATCTGTTTACGGTACCGGCAAAGCATGGCGAGGTTCGCAATATTACCACCAGCCCCGAACATCGTGAGATCTCGGTCAGTTGGTCTCCTGACGGCGAGACGGTGGCCTATTTGAGCGACGCAACGGGCGAATACGAACTCTATGTTCGATCGCAATCGGGCGCGGGGAAGGCACGACAGATAACCAAGGATAGTGCCATATGGCGTTTTCAACCGGTCTGGTCTCCTGATAGTCAATCACTCGCCTATGGCGATAAGAACCAGAAGCTATGGATCAGTAGTGTCGATGGTAAACGCATGACCGAGGTCGATACTGGGGTGAACAACGACATTACCTATTATCGTTGGTCACCAGACAGCCGCTGGCTCGCGTACCTCAAGAATGCCGACAATGGCATGTCCTCAGTCTTTGTTTATGATACCAAGGAAAAATCAACACATCGTCTCACGTCCGATAAGACGAACGAGGCCAATGCGGTATTCAGTCGAGATGGTAACTATTTGCTATTCACTTCAGAACGCGACTACAACTTGGCGTTCAGTAGTTACGAATTCAACTACCTCTACAACAATGCTACCCGGGTGTATGCCCTGGCGTTGAACGAAGGCGTCGGCCCAATTTATCCACTCAAGAGTGATGAGGTGAATGATAAAGACAGCGATTCCAAGGATGATGACCAGGAAGTCACAGTGACGATCGACTTCAATGATCTGGATTCCAGAGTCATGGCCCTGAATGGAAATGCGGCTAATTATCGGTCTTTGAGTGCTTCAGAGGAGGGTGTGCTCGCGATTAGGACCCAGAACGGCTCGACTGAACTGATTCTGATGAACCTCTCGGAGGATGAGGCGCCAGAAGTGGTTGCTTCCGGTGTGAATAACTATGACCTATCCGCCGACGGCAAGAAACTTCTGGTTCAAACCGGAAGTAATTACGCCATCATCGACGCCAAGGCGAAGCAGGATCCCTCCAAGTCGCAGCTGGATTTGTCTGATATGAAAGTGAAGGTCGATCCCAGTGTGGAATGGCAGCAAATCTACGATGATGCCTGGCTCGTAGCCCGCGACTGGTTTTATGATCCCAATATTCATGGCATGGACTGGCAGGCAATCAAGGAGCGTTATCAACCTATGATTGATGCAGCGAGTCACCGGACTGATATTGATTATGTGCTGGGCGAGATGGGTGGCGAGCTCAATGCGGGACATACCTATGTTCAGAGTGGCGATCAGCCGACCGTTGATCGGATTAATGGTGGGTTATTGGGCGCCGAACTCGAGTTACATAAAAGTGGTAACTACCGCATTAGCAAGATATTTCGTGGTGAGAACTGGCATGATGCCTTCCGTTCACCCTTGACCGAGATTGGTGTCAACGCTTCTGAGGGCGACTTCATCACCGCAATCAATGGTCAGTCAGTAACGAAGGTCGCCAATATCTATGAACTGCTGGAGGATACGCCCGGTAAACAGGTTGGGCTAACGCTAAGCAAGTCCAGTAGTGGTAAGAAGTCCTGGACCACTGTCGTCAGACCCGTTGCCTCGGAAACGTCGCTTCGGTATCTGGATTGGGTAAACAGTCGTGCGGCCATGGTCGATAAATTATCGGGTGGACGCATTGGTTATGTGCATCTGCCGAATACCGCCGTGCCGGGTAACAGAGAATTGTTCAAGCAGTTCCTGCCACAGATTACGAAAGATGCCCTGATCATCGATGATCGTTATAACGGGGGTGGCTTCATTCCTGATCGGATGATGGAGATCCTCGGACGGGAGACACTTAACTACTGGAAACAGCGTGGCCTGAAACCGAATGCCACACCTTTCGTCGCCCATGATGGCCCCAAGGTGATGCTGACCAATGGTTATTCCTCTTCGGGCGGCGATGCGCTGCCCTGGTACTTCCGCAAGATGGGGTTAGGCAAGCTCATTGGGACCCGCACATGGGGTGGCCTGATTGGCATTAGTGGTGCACCGGTACTGGTGGATGGCGGTATGCTGATTCCACCTACCTTTAGGATTATGGATGTGGATGGCAACTGGGTGGTCGAGAACGAGGGCGTTAGCCCGGATATCGAAGTCATCGACCGACCCGAATTAATCTATCAGGGAAAGGATCCGTCCATTGAACGAGCGGTACAGGAGTTGATGAAGGACTTGCAGGAGAATCCACGCAAGTCGATCAAGGCCCCGCCGGCGCCGACGGAGTTCTGATATGATTCTGCGCCGTTTCATGCAGCATTTCAAAGAGCAGAATTGGTTTGCTGTGGGACTGGATGTTGTCGTGGTCATCGTCGGTATATTTCTCGGATTACAGGTAGCCGAATGGAATGAATCGAATAAGCTGCTTGATACCGAAAAAGAGTATTTACGTCTTATCGATGATGACCTTGATGAAATTATAAAACATGCCAGTTCACAAATGGATTTCGAGCGCAGCAGGCTACGCTATTCAGCTGAACTGATCACAATTTTGGATTCTGAACAACAAACCATTAAAACTGAACGAGTCGGCAGGTTGCTTACCCTTTTGTCTATTCGTCGGACCCCCAATTTTAATCGCTCTGCATTTGAAGATATCAAGAGTTCCGGCAAACTGAGTGTCATACGTGATGCCAATCTCAGGCGCAAAATCATCGACTTTTTTAATCGCATAGAACGTTGGGAACGCATCGTCGATAAGAACAATGGTGTCTTTATTGATGTGGGTTTTACACAATGGCTCATCAACATAGGTGTTAATCACAGGCCGCCGTTGAGTCAATCAACAGAGCAGTATCAGGAGGTCTGGGAAGACGAAACCTACTTTAATCTGTTTCGTGAAGAAAAGATTTCAAATGAGATGCGCACGCCTGAAGATTTATTTCTGGCAGCACCACAAGAGAGTGAAATTTGGGGTCAGATACGACAAAAAATCACATGGCGCACTGATATGGCTGCGATCAACTATCGCGGTGCCAATCGAATGATTGAAATTGTGAACGATCTTAAATCAGACATTCGGATCAAACTCACTGAATAAAGCGGCTCTCCTACTCAGGATAGTCGCATGAAGACTAGGCATCATAGGTCGTGGAGGTGATGGCACCGCCCGAACCCGTCCAGTTTGTATGAAAGAATTCACCCCTGGGTCGATCGATACGCTCATAGGTATGGGCACCGAAATAATCCCGTTGTGCCTGCAATAGGTTGGCCGGTAACCTGGCCGCTGTATAGCCGTCCAGGAAACTGAGTGCGGCGGTGGTGCAGGGCATCGGGAGTGCCACCTCATATGATTTAGCGGCAATTTTTCTAAACGCCGGCATGCAGTCATCGAGGATCCCTTTGAAGTAGGGATCGGAACCGAGAAACGACAAGTCGGGATCGGCGGCAAAGGCATCATAGATATTTCCGAGGAATGCGGAGCGGATGATACAGCCACCACGCCATAGCAGTGCGACATTTCCGTAGTTTAGATCCCAGCCATAGTTATCGGATGCCTCACGCATCAGCATGAAGCCCTGAGCATAGGAGATGATCTTGGCCGCTAGCAGTGCCTGACGTAGCGCCGCAATCCATTCCTCACGATTCTCGGATATCGTGCCTATTTGTGGTTGGAACAGCTCATTGGCTGCTACCCGCTGGTCTTTGATAGCCGATAGTGTCCTGACGAACACGGCCTGCGATATCAGCGTGAGTGGGATGCCAAAGTCCAGGGCATGAATGGCGGTCCACTTCCCCGTTCCTTTCTGACCCGCGGTGTCGAGGATCTTATCGATGACTTCATCGCCATGGTCATCCTTGTAACCCAAGATGTCACGTGTGATCTCAATCAGATAACTGTCAAGTTCAGTGGTGTTCCAGTCGGCGAATACGCCATGCATCTCAGCGTTGCTCATGCCGAGCACATCCTTCATGAAGTGATAGGCTTCGGTGATCAGTTGCATATCGCCATACTCGATGCCATTGTGAACCATCTTAACGAAATGTCCCGCACCATCTTTTCCGACCCAGTCACAGCAGGGATCACCACTATCAGTCTTGGCAGCAATGCCCTGAAAAATCGGTTGCAGATGTGGCCAGGCCTCGTCTGAACCACCCGGCATAATTGATGGTCCAAAGCGAGCTCCTTCTTCACCTCCGGATACACCGGCGCCGACGTAATGAATTCCTTTTTCCTTCAATGCGGCAACGCGACGATTGGTATCTGGGAAATGACTATTGCCGCCATCGATAATGATGTCACCCTGTTGCAAATGAGGAACTAGTTGCTTTATAAATTGATCGACTACCTCGCCTGCCTTCACCATCAGCATGATCTTTCGGGGTGACTTGAGTTTACTGATCAACTCCTCGATGGAATAGGCACCCTCTATGTCGGTATCTTTTGCTGGTCCCTGAATGAAATCATCGACTTTCGACGTGGTACGGTTATAGGCGATGACCTTAAAGCCATGGTCATTCATATTCAGAATCAAATTTTGTCCCATTACCGCTAAACCG
This sequence comes from Enterobacterales bacterium, assembly GCA_965250035.1. Taxonomy (GTDB): domain Bacteria; phylum Pseudomonadota; class Gammaproteobacteria; order Enterobacterales; genus CAXRAF01. The sequence goes on from OZ252282.1 coordinate 3,077,892, forward strand.
ATAACGCCAATATCACCATTCATGTATTTCTCCAGGGAGGGTAGTTTTTACAGGGGTGATTATAGGAGGAATTGCCTCATTTAACCATGTACAAGTTGTTCGTAACGATTTAAATCTGTGTCTGTTCAATACCTGATTGATTATGGTCACGCTAGCTATGCGGCTTGTGAATCGTTATTCTAGTTAGTGTAAGCTGTAGCAATAGCAGGGATTAATTGCATTGTAATATTGGTATACATTAACATTTATACTCATGCTGATCGTTACAGTACTCGCTTCAAGCGCTATAGCAAAAGAATCGGATATCTTATGTTTTGGACTGGTTTAGTTTTGAATTATCGAACGATTAATTACCGCAGACTCATTCGCGGTATTATTGCGTTGTCGATTCTACTGAGTACAACGACGTCAATGGCTGAAACTAAGCAATCATTAACATTAGGCGTCATCGTATTTCCGCCTTTGTCAATGAAGATGGATGGCAGCGATGAGTGTGTTGGCGAAGCGATTGATACCACCAGAAAAATATTTAGTAAGTATCACTATGAAGTGAAAATCATTTGTGCCCCCACAATGCGCATCATCAAGATGCTCGAGACTGGTGATGTAGATCTCACGATCAACGTCAAAGGACTGCCACTATTGGAGCCGCACATAAACTATGTGGAACCCAGGTTTAATAACGTTCTACTCCGGTTATACCAACACGAAAAAATTATTGAGCCAAAGGTAGCAGGTGTCAGGGGATTTAATTATCTCGGTCATCGAGAAATATTAGTCCAGGAAGGGTATGAATTCATTGATGTTGCGTCAGTTGAAGACGCCATTGGTATCTTCCTGAAGGAACGCACTAAAGCGCTTATTATCTATAAACGACCCTATGAAAATTACATCCAGCGAAAGTTAAATGGCATCTTCCCAGATGACGTCGTTTTTTCTGACGTAAAAACGTTATCCACTCATTACGGCGTAAGCAAGCGTTCAAAGAATCACGATAAGATAATTAAATTATTATCGGACCATATCTCAGAAACTGGTGCGGTGGAATTTTTGCACTAACACCCATTCCCAACCGCTATCAATAATCACTGAAACAATTCTATTTCGTAACGTCTCTATCGCTCGATGAGCAAAGAAATCAAATGAGTAATTCCTGAGTACGCATTCTGTCATCTGAGGATTTTGTTAGCTGATATAAATGGGGGTTAAAACAGCCGCTACAAAAGGTCATACTCAGCGAATAATTTTTACTAAAACTTTTTACCTGAAACACTATATCTCAAAGAGGAGCCATGGAAATGTCGGTTTTAAAATGTTTACTCGTCGCGGTCAGTCTACAGGCGATAATGCTGTGTACAAATGTCCAGGCCGAAGATACTGTCACAGAGAAAGAAGCACTTAAGTTACTGTATGACTGGCGGGAAGCTTACCTGACACGATCCTATCAGCCACTCGATCAAATTATGCATGATGACTGGCAATATGCCGGTTCGGCGCATGGCAAGACCACCAATAAAATCGATGCAATCAATGGCTTCAAAAGTGCCGATTTCGATTATACGAGTATTACCTATGACAATCTGGAAGTCTCAATTTATGGTAATACGGCCGTCGTTCGGGGTACCGAAGAATTAATACTTGTCGGTCACGCTGATAAAAAAGAGACGGTCGTTAATTTGCGGTTTACCGATGTGTATTACAAGGAAGATGGCGTGTTACGAGCAATTGCAACACATACTTCGCCTATTGAATAATTCGGTATTAGAGACAAACTGATCTAATCGTGAAGTTATTAACGTGATTATTCATATCAGATGAGTTAAGCGTACGGAGACATGGATGTCGGAGTCGAGCGTAAAGGGATGTATTTACAGCGTCTTCACGAATCGATATGAATAGTCACAAATAAGTATCAATAGTAATAAATTCTGAGTATGTTCTGAATATACCAATCATGTTTCAGAAGACGCCATGAACCCATCCATGGGGGCTTCCTTACGGCATCCATGCCTCCAGAGACTTCTTCCACATTGATTGGCATATTCAGGTAGTAACATCGCTATCGGGGGAATAGTTCTATGATGGTGCAATAGACCCCTTTGGGGCTATTGACCAGGCAAAAAAAATCGAGCTACCCAAAGGAGGAGAGGTAACTCGATTATAGTGTGCCGAATTCCTTCGGCTTACCTGTCTAACAGAGGTTGAATAAGCGCTACACTTCTTCAACCCCGTTACAGTAACAAACAGCCGTGTCCAGGTTATTGATGTGGATCAATAGTCCGTTGCGGTTCGTTTGTCGGTCTCACCAATCGCTTCTTGTCCTAATCCTGTGTTTGCTCGTCTTTTCCCAGAATACGCACCATAATCTTTAGCGGCGCTGACACTTCCAACTGGATTTTTTTCATCATAAACGGATCGTCAAAATCAATCAGATCGACTCTGATTGGACTCTCGTCTGCATCCATTTGGATAAAGCTGTAGACGTAAATCACGAGTGCGACTAATTTAAACAGCTTGCTGTGGATGAATTTTTTATCTGCCGTATGCATTGGTTTTGGATTAAGACATCTATATCAATAGTGTTGTAGTTAAGTATAACACTAAACTTGTATAAGTCAATCGAATTCTTAATCATTGGTTGGTGACACAGTGGAATGAAAAACATACACTAGTTGCACTTCACAAACCGGATCACTCAAAGGGGAAGCACATCATGGATACAAAAGCAGCCGTAGCCTTTAAGGCAGGAGAACCATTATCAATTGAGACGGTTCAGTTATCGGGTCCTAGAGCGGGTGAAGTCCTGGTTGAGATTAAAGCAACAGGGATCTGCCATACCGATGCGTTTACGCTATCGGGAGATGATCCGGAAGGGGCCTTTCCAGCAATCCTTGGACATGAGGGCGCGGGAATTGTGAGAGAAGTGGGGGCTGGCGTAACTTCCGTACAACCCGGTGACCACGTGATTCCTTTATACACGCCAGAATGTCGCGAATGTGATTTCTGTCTGCACCCAAAAACCAATCTATGCCAGTCGATTCGCGAAACCCAGGGCAAGGGCGTCATGCCCGACGGCTCCAGTCGCTTCAGTTTGAATGGCGAGCCGATCCTGCACTATATGGGGTGCTCGACCTTCTCGAACTACACCGTATTGCCGGAGATCGCCGTCGCAAAAATCCGTAAGGATGCTCCCTTCGATAAGGTCTGTTATATCGGATGTGGCGTTACCACCGGCGTCGGCGCAGTGGCATTCGATGCCAAGGTAGAGCCCGGATCAAACGTGGTCGTATTTGGTTTGGGAGGGATCGGCCTCAATGTCATTCAAGGGGCGCGAATGGTTGGCGCCGATAAGATCGTAGGTATTGATATCAATCCCAGCAAACGAGCCCTCGCGGAGCAGTTTGGCATGACGGATTTCATCAACCCCAAAGAGGTCGATAATGTCGTTGAGGCAATCATCGATCTCACCTCAGGCGGCGCGGATTATAGTTTCGAGTGTATCGGGAATGTGAATACCATGCGTCAGGCACTGGAGTGCTGCCATAAGGGCTGGGGTGAGAGCTATATCATCGGTGTCGCTGGCGCAGGTCAGGAGATTTCTACGCGTCCCTTCCAACTCGTCACCGGGCGCGTCTGGCGTGGTACGGCATTCGGAGGTGCACGCGGTCGAACCGATGTGCCCAAAATTGTGGATTGGTATATGGACGGCAAGATCAATATTGATGATCTGATTACCCATACGATGCCTTTGACTGAAATCAATAATGCCTTCGACCTGATGCATGCCGGAGAGAGTATTCGTAGTGTTGTCCTGTTTGATGATTGATTTACCTAGTTCATGATTAGCGACGAGTCCTGTGATGTCGCCATTATCGGCGCTGGCCATAATGGTCTGGTGTGTGCCTGGTATCTTGCCCGAGCCGGCATGGATGTCCGCGTTTTCGAGTCACGCCACGTGGTCGGTGGCGCTGCGGTAACCGAAGAATTTCATCCGGGATTCAGAAATTCCGTCGCCTCCTATACCGTTAGTCTGTTAAATCCTAAAGTCATCAAAGATATGCAGCTTGAGAAGAATGGCCTCAAGGTGGTCGAGCGAAAAGTGAATAATCTCTGGCCACACCCGGATGGAAATTTCCTGGCGTTTCCTACCGATGAGCGTCAACTAAAGCAGGAGATCGCCCTATTTTCTCGCCATGACGCCGATGCGCTGGATCGTTATTTCAACGACATTAGTCTGGTGGCTGATCTGTTGAGAGACCAGCTCCTGAAAACGCCGGTTAACTACGGAGGGGGCTTTAAAGATTGGATCAAGGCGATTCAACTCGGTCGTAAAGGACGTAAGCTCAATCGTCGACAGACGCAACTAGTTCTCGACATCTTCACCCAGTCGGTCGCCGACTTCCTGGATGGGTATTTTGAACATGATGCGGTAAAGGCCGCATTTGCCTTCGATGGTGTGGTTGGGAATTATGCCAGTCCCTATTCATCGGGTTCGGCCTATGTGCTGTTGCATCACGCCTTCGGTGAAGTCAATGGTAAGAAGGGTGTCTGGGGGCATGCAATCGGTGGCATGGGGGCAATCACTCAGGCGATGGCTAAGGCCTGCGAAGAGCAGGGCGTCAAGATCCATACCGATGCCGGTATCGAGCGTATTATAGTAGACGATTCTGGCGCGGTCGGTGTGCAATGTACATCAAAGGTGGGAATTCAGGCGAAGAAGGTGGTTGCCAATGTCAATCCATGGCTCGTCTACAATAAAATGCTCAAGCCGAATCAACTCCCGGATGACATTGCCCATCGGATGAAGCGCTATAAGAATAGCTCAGGTACTTTCCGCATGAATGTGGCCTTGACGAGTCTGCCAAAGTTCACTTGCCTGCGTCAGGCGAGGGCGACCGAGGAGCATCTTACTGGGGGTATCGTTTTGGCGCCGTCTTTAGACTATATGGATCATGCCTATTTAGATGCGCGGAAGTCTGGCTGGTCAGAAAATCCTATCATTGAGATGCTGATTCCTTCGACACTGGACGATAGTCTGGCGCCGCAGGGTCAGCATGTCGCCAGTTTGTTCTGCCAACAATTTTCGCCGGATACCGACTGGGAAACCAATCGTGACGCGGCGGTTGAAACTATCTTCGAGACCATTGAACGCTTCGCTCCCGGATTCAGGCGGTTAGTTGTTGGTCAGCAAGTGCTTAGCCCAATGGATCTGGAAAACACATTTGGACTGGTACGAGGCGATATCATGCACGGTAACCTGAGCCTGGATCAGATGTATTCAGCCAGGCCCGTTCTCGGTTATGGGGATTACAGAACTCCGGTCAAGAATCTCTACTTATGTGGTTCTGGCACACATCCCGGTGGTGGCGTTACCGGCGTCCCTGGACATAATTCGGCACGGGAAATCCTCAAGGATCGAGGGATTTTTTCTTAACCCAACTCAGTCTCGTCGGCCGTCCATTCGCCGAGCATCTGATCGAGCCGTTCCAGTTCCCTGAGTTTCTTGCGTTGGTAATATCTTGCACCCCAGATCATCCCGATCATGAGTGCGAGCTCGAATAGCGTGCCAAAAACATAGACATTGAATGGCCAGTCGACTTCCTCGAAACGGCTATAGCCACGCCACATGATGACAATGATAATAAATGGAAACGCCGTGTAGGCGGCATAGATATTCGCTTTCGCCAGCTTGACTCCGGCTAGCGCACGGCCTTTCGCTAATTCCAGATAGGCGCGGGTATCATTGCCATTCGCCTCCCACAATCCGCGTCTGACCCACCAGGAGTAGAAGCCGACCGGGACGATGATTACCAGCACACCGGCAAAGATGATGGTCTGGTGGATGTTGATATCGGTGGTTAGGAGGTAACCGAATACGATAATGGTCACGATAGTGGCTATGATATCTGCCCACATGAAATACATCATCTTTCGGGCCCGACTACGTGTCTTCTCCTGTAAGGTTTTGACATCCAGTGAGGCTGGCGATTCGGTTACCTTGGTGACCTCACAGGCCTGCCAATCCTCGATAAGATTATTCCATTGATTCTGCTCAGCCATGATACTTCTCCAGCTGTTGCTGTAATGCCTTCTTTGCTCGATTAAGCCGAACACCGACGTTAGATTCACTCAAACCCGTGACCTCGGCCAGTTCCTGATAGCTCAAACCCTCCAGCGATAAAGCCAATAACTGACGTTGCAATACGGGCAGACGATGCATGGCTTTAAAAAGGAGCTGCATCTTCTGATTGGTGATTGCGGTCATCTCAGGGCTGGCGCGATTCGATTCAATAGGAGAATCAATCGACTCATGAGTGGGGAGCTTTGCGTTCCGACTGACATGATTCATCGCTTGATTATGCGCGACTCTGAAGACAAAGGTATGCAGGCTACTTTCACCTCGAAAGTTGACGAGCGACTCCCATATCGCCAGCAAAATTTCCTGGTGTAGCTCCTGTTGCAGTGCCGGATCGAGCTCGTAGGTCGCGACAATACGCGCCAACGATTGCTGGTGATCGCGCATTGCCGTTTCAAATAGTGCCTCTCGAGTTTCCATCCACTCAAGTCTAACAGTCTGAGCGTACATAATCAGTACTAGCTACCGTAAACGACTCGCTCACTGCGTAGCAGTTTGGTCAGGAATGTCAGTATCACCAGTGATACCAGCACCGTGACGACCGAAACCGAGGCGAATTGCATCAAATCCATGCCCTCACCACGCATGATGCTGGTCAGGATTTGTTGTTGTCCTAGCACGGGTACATAGAACATCCAGCCTTCGGCTCTCATGCCACCAATCATGGTGATAATCACAGGTAACATCGGAATAAATACCAGAAAACCGAGGTAGCTCTGTGCTTCCTTAAATGATTTAGCAAACAGGGAAGTCAGCATCTGCAGGCCGGCGGCAAACATGGCGTTGGGTATCAGCAACAGGATCATGCTGATCTGCATGCCCAGGGTCAGTTTGGGATCAAATCCGGCCGCCTTGAGCGAAACAAATTCGAAGGCGGTTGCCGTCATCACCACTGAAACAATGGTCGCCAGCAGGCCGAAGCTCATGACTGTCATCCACTTACCCAGCATGATGCTGTTTGAGCTCAATGGATGCACCAGCAAGGGCTCCAATGAGTTGCGCTCACGTTCACCTGCCGTGGTATCGATCGCTGTCGGGGCACTACCGAAGAAGGCTGCCATCAGGATAAACATCTGTAATCCAGCGAGGATCTGACCCGCACGACTCTCGTCGGTTGAGTAGTCCTTATCATTGATGGAAACCGCCGAGGCGATTTGTGGATTCACGCCCTGAATCATCAAGCGCATGGATCCAATGGTGCGGCTATACTGATTAATCAGGCTATTAATCCGGCGACTATCGGCACGTGATTTATCCAGTGAGCCATCACTGTGCAGATAAATGATTGCAGGCCTCGAATTGGCGAAGTTCTCTTCGAAGTCTTCCGGGATCTCCAGCACGATCTTGATATTCTTATTCTGAATGTCCTGCTTAGGGTTACCTTCATATTCAGTGAATTTCACGTCACGGCGCTCAAGATATTCTATCAGGTCAGGAGCATTCTCCTTGCCGATGATGGGTACCGTGATTTCGTTGGTTGAGACTCGTGTCTGGACCATGAAGTGAAACATGGCTGCCATTAGCACCGGAGCGATCAGCGCCGGCAGCAGCGAAATCATGATGGCGCGTCGGTCGCGAAAACTATCGCGAAGTTCTTTCTTGTAAACTGCCTTAAATAAATTCATGCTTCTATTCCTTCTACCTGACTGATGAGAGTGACAAAGGCATCTTCCAGGGTGTCATCACCCGCCTGCTCACAGATCTGCTCTGGCGTTCCAGAGGCGATGACCTTGCCAGCCGCCATGATGTAAATCACATCACACAGAGCGGTTACCTCCTGCATGACGTGGCTGGAGAACAGGATGCACTTGCCTTCACCACGTAGTGTGCGTAGCAGCTCACGTAATAGACGAATACTCATGACATCAAGGCCATTGGTGGGTTCGTCCAGGATGAGATTGGTCGGACTATGGATGAGCGCTCGAGACAGGGCCACTTTCATCTGCTGGCCATGAGAAAAGCCCTTGGTTCTGCGTTCCAGCAACTCTTCAATGTCGAAATACTGCTGAGTCCTGGCGATAGCTTCGTCCAGTGTGGTGCCGGTCATACCGTGCATCTCACCATAGAATTTTAAATGTTCGCGGGTGCTGAGGCGATCGTACAGGCCGATGCTATCCGGGAAGATCCCCATCTTGGCGGCGGCTGAGACCAAGTCCTCACGCACATCGATCCCATCGATTGTGACTCTGCCTGAGGTCGGCTTCTGCAGACCATAAATCGTTCTCAGGGTGGTCGTCTTGCCGGCGCCATTGGGTCCGAGCAGTCCGGTAATCTTGCCATCTTCAGCGGTGATTGACACGCCATCAACGGCTTTGACATCACCGAAGTTTTTATATAAATCATCGACCTTTATCATTCGGATACCCTCCCTACAGGACCGCTACTATTTAAAAAGAAAGACGGACGCTGGATGTCGTCCAGACATGAGGCGTCGATGCCATCAAATCCTGCACTTTTGACAAATTCTGTGATCAGATCATCCGCGCAGCCAACCGGTGCCACATTGTGTCCGGTGTTTGGTGCAGTCAGGTGCAGGCTATTGGGGAAGTGAGTTTTCATTTCTTCTCCCCAGTAGGGTGGAGTAACGGGATCCACTGCGCCGGACAAGATCAGGGTCGGCATATTCTGTTCCAGGGTTTGTGTATATAACTGGGGCAACGGCGCCTTCGGCCACAATTTGCAGGATTCATACATCATGCTGGCGAAGGTACCAGCCTCGAAGCCATCTTCCGCACGCTCTCGCATTTCGGCCTCACTGAATCGTGAGAATTCTTCAGAGCAGAGGATGGTCAAGGTAGCCCCCAATGTCATCCCGGCATCGCCCATTCCCGACATCATGCCAGCGAGAGGCCGAAAATCACCCTCGATCATGCGTTCTAAGGCGAGTGGCAGCATGCGAGTCATATCCGGAGAATAGAGAATGGTGCGAATGGCGCTGATCACGATGTCTTTGCCAATCGTTACTTCGGTCATTTTACCGGTATTCGGATCGGCGATGCGCGTGCTAATACCTTCCTCAGGGTAAGTCGTCATAAACTGATTAAACCGTTGCTCAATATCCGTGAACGCTGCGTCACAGTCTGCGTCATTGTGGCAGTCCTGCAACAGGAGATTAATCGTCTTTTGCGCATCTCGTGTGAAGTATAGCGGGACCTTATTACTCAGGGGTGCGGTACCGTCTACAGTGACTGTACGCACCTGATCAGGGAATTGGTTGGCATACAGTAGGGCGGATCGGGTGCCCCAGGAGGCGCCGTACAAATTAACCTGACCATAACCCAGGCCGACCAGTATCTCGTGGATATCCTCGTTGGCAATGTCCTGGGTATATAGCGTCACATCGGCGTCGAGCGAACTGGCGCAGTCCTTGATGACGTTTTGGTAAATTTCCATCATGCTGTCGGAGTCCATACTGGAGAAGTCCATGTCTGGCATCTCGCAGGTCAGGGGAGAAGAATCTCCCATGCCACGTTGATCGATGAGCACGATATCGCGATTCTCGTTTACACCGCGAAATGACATGTTGACGAAGCGACCCATGGAGCGTGCGCCCTGACCCGGACCGCCGGCAAATAATACCAATGGGTCGGGCTCTTTCGCTTCGGAAACCGCTGGGATAACTGCGATTTTTATGTCGAGCGTTCGGCCATTAGGTTGGTTACGATTTTCTTCGACTGTATGGCTGCCACATAAGACTTCTTCGCTGTAGTTAGCGATGTGACAGAACTCCAGTGAAATCGTTTCTTCACTGGCTGCTAGCAACTGCGATGTGCAACATAGCGCTGTTAGCAGTAAAGCATAATATTTCATACCTTTATCCTGATTCGTTGTTGGTTATAAGAGTTAGTCGCACAATGGAGAAAAAACTTACAAATTCTTTTTTTCAGACTATAACTAGTTAAGGAGTTAAACAGAAATCAGCGCAAATTTCGCCTGCGTTGCAGGCGTGTTAGAATGCTGGACGCAGTTGATGCCATTTGTATAGTAGCTCGTGGAGTGTCACTTGTTAGAATCTGAATCGGCCATTAATCGAAGTGCTAACTTTCTACACAGCAAACGGAAACAACGCCTGTTTCAAGCTGTGATCGCTTCTGAATGCGCCCTGCTAGTGGTGTTTCTGATTTTCTTCGCCATGGGCAATGCCAATATTATGGTGTCGACTGCCGGCTCTGCGATATTAATATCCTCCATATTCCTGTTGATTAAACGCGATAAGGTCGAACTTGGAATCCAGCTATTCCTGATCATCATTTCCTTCATAATGCTCTGCTTCATGTGGCTCTATGAGGGGACTAAAGATGAAGTTGTCCTGGTCTATCCTGCGATAATCACCTTCGCCCTAGTCCTCGGAAACATTCGGCTTGGCTTCGGCCTGATATTGTTCATCATTGGCAACATTCTGTTGTTGGGCTTCGTAAACAGCGCTGGAATCTATGTGAATAATACGGGTGGATCCGACATCATCTCAGCCGTTGTTTCAGTGATTTTGATATCCCTGGTTAGTTACACTATTTGGTTGATATCGTCAGATATACGAGAGTTGCTGGATAAAATAACGACAGAAAATAAACGGGTGGAGGCGTCTAAAGAACGTATCCAGAGTCTGCTGGATAATGAGAAACGGTTGCGGGAACAGGAAATCGAAGTCCATAATTTGAAGAATCTGGAGAATATTGGCCTACTCGCTGGCGGCATTGCGCACGACTTCAATAATATGTTGACGGCGATACTGGGTAATATTTCCTTAGCGAAATTAAAGCTCGGTGACGATCATCCGAGCGTGGCTTATCTGAAGAATTCTGAAAAATCCATCGATCGAGCCACTCAGCTTGCGAGTCAATTACTGACCTTCGCCAAAGGTGGCGCACCAAAAAAAGAAGTGCTGGATCTCTTTCCTCTGATTAAAGAAACCGTGCAATTTGATCTGACGGGCAGCCATGTTAACGCCGAATTTATGCGTGATTGTGACACGACTATGGTGGAGGTTGATAAAGGACAGATCCAGCAGGTGATCTCAAATATCACCATCAATGCCCTCCAGGCAATGGCATCCGGGGGGACCTATCGTATTCGTCTGACAGATGCTGAGGAAGGCGAGATTCTCAATCATCAACTCACGCCAGGCGACTATATCAAGATCCAGTTTAGTGACGAAGGTACTGGTATGGATCCCGCCACGCTGGCGAAAATATTCGATCTTTATTTCACGACCAAGGGCAGTGGCAATGGGCTGGGAATGACCATCGTACATTCCATAATCAAGAAGCATAAAGGGGCGATCGATATTCACTCGAAGGTGAATGAAGGTACTCGTGTTGATATCTTCCTGCCTCGAAGTGCGTCTGAAACTCAAGTCATCAAAGAAGATAATCAGGAGCAATTGCCCTCTCAGTATGATTTGAGCATATTAATCCTCGATGATGATGCGGGCATACTGGAGATGGTATCTGCTATGTTTGAGGAAAAGGGCGCACAGGTAGCGACGGCGCGCGACGGTCAGGCGTTAATTAACCGCTACCGTCAATCCTATGAGGCTGGACATCCCTATCGGGTAGTAATATTCGATTTGACTATCCCTGGTGGGATGGGTGGCAAAGAGGCTGTCCAAGGTATCAAAGCCATTGATCCAGATGCACTTTGCATCGTTTCCTCTGGTTATGCCGATGATCCGGTCATGGCGAATTATACCGACTATGGTTTCCAGGCGGCCGTTTCAAAACCCTATCACCTAGAAGAGCTCTATCTTGTCGTCGCGGATTTGGTCGGGATAAATCGCAGCTAACTTACCATTCTAACGCGGGATATAAACGGTGTAACGTTTTGTTACGCTCGCAAACAACTGCTACACATTAAAACTTTTATACTGTTTTTTGCGTCTTACTAGGTATGCCCTTCGACAAGAGGCAGGCCCGTGAGCACTCAGGGCAACGTTCCCAATTACTAGCTATCAATAAGAACTGAAGAATGACTATGAAGAAAATCATCATATCCCTAATCGTTGTGGCCGTGGTTGCCGCGGGCTTTTTCATGAATTCCAACGGAACTGACAAGCCGAAGGCGACGCCGATCGAAGTGACCGAAGTGGCCAAGGCTGAGATCATCCAGAAGGTTAACGCCACAGGAAAAATTCAGCCTAAAACACAAATTAACATCAGTGCCGATGTCAGCGCCAAGATTACCAATCTGTATGTAAAAGAGGGTGACTGGGTTGAGAAGGGACAGATCCTGGTCGAGATTGACAGCGAAAAATTTCTGGCCAGTGTTGAGAGTCAGGAAGCCAATGTACGTTCTGCCATTGCCAATGCGCAGTTGGTTAAGGCCAATGTCGAACAGGCCAAACGGGTTCTGGACCGTGCGAATGAACTGTTCAGGAAAAACCTTGAATCACAATCCAGCCTCGATTCTGCTCAGGCTGCCTATAACGTAGAGCTGGCTCGTTATGAATCCTCCTTGGAGCAGGTTGAGCAGGTTAAAGGATTACTCAAGCGTGCCAAGGATGACTTATCCAAGACCACCATGTATGCCCCAATGGCCGGCACGATTAGTAAATTGAATAAGGAATTGGGTGAGATCGCGATTGGCTCGCAGTTTCAGGAAGATGTCATTATGACGATTGCGAATCTTAATGAGATGGAAGCGGTCGTTAATGTTGATGAGAATGACATCATCGCGATCAAATTGGGTCAGACTGCGGAAATCGAGATCGATGCCCTGTTTGATGTGTCAGTCGAAGGCGTGGTCAGTGAAATTGCGACCAGTGCGACGGAGTTACAAACTGGCACTGCCAATCAGAAAACAGAGTTCGAGGTGACCATTGCCGTTACGACGAAAGATGTGGCATTGCGACCTGGCATGACTGCGAGTGCTGATATCACCACCGATAGTCGAGATGATGCGCTCAGTGTTCCAATTCAGTCGGTTACCGTGCGCACGGTTGCACAGCTAACCCAGGCGGAGGGTTACGAGGATCGCAACTACACCGCCGGAAAAGATGGTTTTGTTGAAGTGGTATTCGTTGAGAAAGAAGGTAAGGTCGAGGCACATCAGGTCAAGACTGGGATTCAGAGTGATGACTTAATTGAGATACTCGAGGGCGTTGGTGAGGGAGAACGCGTCGTATCCGGAAGTTACCGCGCTATTTCAAGGGATCTGACCAATGGTGAAATCGTTAGTTCCAAGGGTGTCGCGATCGCTCAGGGAGCCGGCTAGTATGACCGCAATGCTGGAGCCTGAGGTAGCCGATTTGTCTGACTTATCCGAATCGCTGCTAACCATCAAGGATGTTACCCGCACCTATGCGATGGGCGAGCAGGAGGTTCAGGCGCTCAAGGGCGTATCTCTGAATATCAATAAGGGTGAATACGTTGCCATCATGGGTCCGTCGGGTTCAGGCAAGTCGACATTGATGAATATGATCGGTTGTCTGGATGTTCCTACCTCGGGAACCTACCTGCTAGAGAATCAATCGGTGGGCGAGATGTCGGAAGACGAATTGGCCGATATCCGAAATCAAAAGATTGGATTCGTATTCCAGACCTTTAACCTGGTGCCGCGCGCTACGGTGTACTCCAATGTTGAATTGCCGCTAATTTATAAGGGCATGAAGAAAAAGTTACGGCGCGAGGTTACCGAGAATGCCATTGCATCAGTTGGCTTGCAGGAGCGAGCCGATCATAAGCCGAATGAATTATCAGGTGGTCAAAGGCAACGGGTTGCCATCGCCAGAGCCTTAGTCTGCAATCCTTCGATTATCCTCGCAGATGAGCCAACGGGTAACCTGGATACCAAGACAGGCGCAGAGATCATGGGGATACTTGACGCCCTGCACGAGAAGGGCAACACCATTGTATTGGTAACTCACGAAGATGAAATCGCGGCGCATGCAGAACGCGTGATACGGCTCAGAGATGGCTTGATCGAAAGTGATATTCGCCAGCCAAACAAGCAGCCGGTTACCTAAGGGTCAAGGATGAACCTATTTGTCGACATGGCGGAATCCTTCAAGCTTTCCACGACGGCGATCTTTGCCAATAAGAGTCGAGGTGCGCTGACTGCATTGGGCATTATCATTGGTATCGTCGCTGTCATCACCACACTGACAGCAGCCAATGGATTACAGAGCACCTTCAAGGAAACCTTTGCATCGATTGGTGCTGACGTGATCTACGTATCCAAACGCCCCTGGGTGCAAATGGGGCCGGGTTTCCAATTCCGCAATCGTAAGGACATCAGCCTGGCCGCGAGTGAGAAGCTAGAGCAACGCCTACTTGGCAGAGGGATTGTCAACCCGAGCATCGGCGGCAATCGGGATGTTCGCTATCAATCCAAAGTTCTGGATGGCATCAATATCACCGGGACCACCGACAAGCAGGTAATCGTTTCCGATATGGTGCCAGCCATTGGACGCTTCCTGATGCCGTTTGACGTTGAATACAAGAAGACGGTCGCCGTGATCGGTTGGCAGGTAGCAGAAGACCTGTTTGGCAAGTCAAATGCAATTGGGAAAGAGATCAATATCGGTCGCTCGAAATTTACCGTAATCGGTGTGATGGAGGAGCAGGGGCAGAGTTTCTTTGGCGGACCGAATTTTGATCGCCGGATCTACATCCCGATCACAACCTTCGGTAAGACGATTGGCAGTCGTAACGGTCGTGCCAATGTTGATATTGCTATCAAGGCGCCATCTGCCGATGCCATGGAAGACTTTGAGTACGAGGTAATCGGAGAGATGCGCAAAATCCGTGGCCTCAAGCCGACTGAAGATGACGATTTTGCGATCAACAAACTCGATACCCTGCTAGATGCCTATAACAATATGATGGGGGTGGTCGTGTTGGTCGGCCTCATAATTACTGGAATCTCACTGTTCGTGGGTGGCGTCGGCGTGATGAACATCATGTTCGTTTCCGTAACTGAGCGTACCCGAGAGATAGGTATTCGTAAGGCGATCGGCGCCAAGCGACGCAGTATTCTGATGCAGTTTTTATTTGAGTCCTCCATCATCTGCCTGTTCGGTGGCATCGTTGGGTTACTCATTGCCGGCGGGATCACTGAGGTTATCAACAAGATGCTTATGCCAGCGAGTCTGTCGCCGTTTATCGTGGTAGTAGCCCTGGTCGTTTCGGTTATCGTGGGTGTGATCTCGGGCATTGTGCCGGCGTTCCGAGGCGCCAAGCTGAACCCAGTGGATGCGTTACATTATGAATGATAGACAGAGTTGGAATAGCCTGGTGACTTGGAATAACAGGGAGACTTAAACGATGCTTTATGACACCTTCATCATGTCGCTCGGCGCGATTCAAAGGAACAAATTACGTTCTGCGTTGACCCTGTTTGGTATCATCCTCGGAGTCGCTTCCATCATTGGGGTTATGACGGCGATATCGATCGTGCAGAAGACCATGGAAAAAGAGATGACCATTCTGGGTTCGCAAACTTTCCAACTGCAGAAATGGCCTAACGGTTTTAGCAGCCCGGAGCAGCGACGAGAAGCGATGAAATGGCCACCGGTCACTGTCGAAGAGGCACAACTAATCCGTGACAACGTCAGTTCGGTCGATTTCGTGGGAACGGAATTCTGGGATTTCGGTAAGTCGGCCTCCTTCGGCGGTACGACCATCGAAGGGCGCGTTGTGATTTGCGGCGGTTCGCCCGAATATGCGGAAAATAATACCCATTACATTGAGATTGGTCGCAACATTTCACGCATGGACATGCGGGCGGCTAGAAAGGTGGTCGTGATTGGCCATGCGCTGGCCAATGAATTATTCCCGTTCATTGATCCCATCGGCCAGAAGATGGAAATTGATGGCCGTCAGTACGAGGTGATTGGTGTCTTCGAGAAGAAGAATACCGCCATGGGTGGGGGCTATGATAATTATGCCCTTATTCCCGGTACAACCTATACCAATACCTACGGCATGATCGATGGCAGGGGATTCCCACGCTCAGCCAATGTCACTATCCATGCTAAAACGCCGGAGTTGCTGGATGATGCGATCGCAGAAATGCGCCAGGTGATCCGAAACGCCAGAAATCTGAAACATAACGAACCGGATAACTTCCATTACTTTACCAGTCTGAGCATGATTGATAACTTCAATCAGACGACTGCAGGCGTCAAGATGGGGGCCTTTGTATTGGGTACGGTCTCATTGATCGTCGCCGGAGTT
The DNA here is from genome assembly GCA_965250035.1 of Enterobacterales bacterium. GTDB lineage: Bacteria > Pseudomonadota > Gammaproteobacteria > Enterobacterales > CAXRAF01. Next base: position 3,094,200 of record OZ252282.1, read on the forward strand.
GGCATCATGAACATCATGCTAGTATCTGTTACCGAGCGTACCAAGGAGATTGGTATTCGAAAGTCACTCGGATCCAAACGCAAGAACATACTGATGCAGTTCCTTTTCGAAGCTATCGTCTTATGTAATGTGGGCGGCATTATCGGAATTCTGCTCGGCTTCGGATTGGGTAACATCATGAGCATGATGACCAGTTTTGAGGGAAATATCCCCCTGGAGTGGACCTTTATCGGGATGGGATTCTGTACCGTCATCGGCGTAATCTTTGGCATGATCCCAGCGATCAAAGCGTCGAAGTTGAATCCTATCGACGCCTTGCAATACGAATAGGCCGCGCTGATCCGCCTAATGCATCCCGATGGGTGACCCCGGTGGTAGTGGCTGCAACTTCAGCTCCGAGTTCTCGGCAACTTCAGCAATAAAGGCATCGATATCTTGTGCCGCCTGATCATAGGCGAACTTCACCGAACGACTCACGCGATGTTTCTTCTTCAGCCAGCCCGATAGCTCGCGTAAAGAGCCCATGGTCATGGCACGAACTTGCGGCGATGCATTCGGTGAGCTAGCTAATTTCTTCAAGCCCGACAGGACGGTCCAGTTGATGGTGTTTTGGATTTCACTGTAATAACTGTCTTTATGCTGCTTCTTCCAACTGGCGTCGATGAGGGCTTTTTGTAGTTGATATAGTCCCAGCTGATCATCATCCAGGGCCTTCTGCTGAACCAGTCGTGCGGCACGATTCGCATCGAGTAACAAAGAAACGGTAAGGCTGGTGGCGCTCTCGACCATGCCCATCAGATCAAAGACGGGTGACGTGCGATGTTTGAAGCTCTCCCTGTCGCGAGGATAGCCATAGGCTGGTGGGTGTAACTTACTAAACAGATCCCTGGATAATTTTAATTGGTCTGCCTGGATCGTTTTAAGCAGGACATTCAGAGCTCTGCGTTGCTTATCAGAGGACAGGATGGTTTGTCTGTGATCGGTATTTGCCTCTTTTAGAGCGTAGGAATAATCAACCCCAGCAACATGCTTTACAGCGGCCTGTGTTTGGTAGCGGTGCAGCAGGTAGATTGGTACCAGGTAACGTTCCAGCTCGGATAAGGGCGTGCCGGCTTTAATGCTATTCTCACCGAAGCGATTTAATGCCCGGGCGCGGACACGCATGAGGTGATCGAGCTCAGAGACTGGATCGGCACCATTATCCCACATATGTCCAACAGGGTGTGCCATTAACCCGCGACGTGAGTCCTGATCGGTGATAAATGGTATTCCAGAATCTTTAATTTTGTTAATGACATCCTTTAATCCCTGCTGCTCATCCTGGAACTGGCCATAGGCGTATTCGACCGATAACTTGTCCCAGTCTCCAATCCCTACGTCATAGGCGTCATTGAGAACGATGTCTCCCTTATCATTATTTTTAATCAGCGGATGAGGGTAATCCATCACTGAAGCGCGTTGTTTCGCACTGGCAGCAAAGTTGTGGGCAAAGCCCAGTGTGTGGCCAACCTCATGTGCCGATAGTTGGCGCAATCGGGCGAGTGCCATCTGCTCGATTTCCGGTGCGATTTCATCCCCATCCTGATAGGGTGACAGTAACCCTTGGGCAATCAACATATCCTGGCGTACCCGCAATGACCCCAATGTTACATGTCCCTTCAGGATTTCACCCGTGCGCGGATCCGATACAGAGTAGCCGTAGGACCAGCCGCGGGTCGAGCGATGAACCCACTGGATGGTGTTGTATCGCACATCCATCGGATCCGCATCCTCCGGGAGCATTTTCACCTGATACATTCCCTCAAGGCCGGCCGCCGCAAATGCCTGCTCCCACCATTTGGCACCATCGAGTAATGCCGAGCGCACCGGCTCTGGCGTACCCGGATCCAGATAATAGACGATGGGTTTACCGTCTTCGATACGGTGACGATAGATGAAGCGTTGCGTCATATCTGAACCTAATGGCACGGCATAGTCCTTAAAGGACATGGGGTAGGACCCGGTTCGTGGATCGAATCGACGTGACTGATAGTTATCATCAGGTAGGCGTATGAAGGAATGGTGAGTTCTCACTGTGACGAATTCCGCGGTCGGTGTCACAGATCGTAAATAGGCACCAGCACCGGAACCTGCCATGGTCAAAGTGGCCTCGAGTTCCGTATTATCGGGAAAGGCTTTGCTATTCGGGAGGTAGAAACCCGAGCGACTCTTATCCGCCTTATAATTACCCTGATTGGTACGCTTCAATCGACCCGCGATATCGTGGGAGTCGCGCAGAATAAAGTCGGTCACATCGATTAATAACTGATCGTCGGATTGTGCGGCGATCTTGAAACCCCAGATGATGGAACTGGCAAATGCCTCCTCGACGGCCTTCACTTCCATGGGGTTGTCAGAATCGGCACGGTAATACAGATTGGGTTCCTTTAGAAACAGCTTGGGACCACTGCGTTCGAATCGCACGAGTCGGATATCACCGAGCTGGCCGCGATCCAGGCCGATATCATTCGAGCCGACACCTGTGGCGAGACTGTTGATATAGAGAAAATCCTCGTCTGCCCTGACTGATAAGTACACCTTGCCATCGGATTCATTCCAGTAGTAATCCATGAATCCTTCTTTAACCATCATGCCTTTGGTGAAGTCATTGATCGTTTCGCCAGAAAGGATCGATGGTGCTATTAATAGTATTATCAGAATCAAATTACGCATGGTTTACTCATTTGTTAGTTTTATATTTTTCGAGAAAGTATGGCCGTACTCATATTAAGAGTCGCTTTAGCAGCAAGTTGGTATACTTTCATCGGTTTTCGTGAACAGAACTATAGCATGGAATGTAACTTTATCTTGATTTGTAAAGCATGATTTGTACCGCCAGCGGTTTGAAGTTTAATATTTCACCCACATGAATAAGACCTGTTAAGCGCACACAAAAAGCGATCTCTTATAATGAAACTATATCCACTAATTAATCGCCTTCATAAAATCTTTTCAATCATTGTGGGAGTGCAACTCCTTCTGTGGGTCGTCAGTGGTTTATATATGACCGCAGTTCCACTGACTTATGTGCATGGCGATCATCTACGTAAAGAGTCTGATGCGCCTTTATTAGCACTGAATGATTTACCGTTTGCCGTTCAAGTCGGTCTAGAGGACACTGGAATAACGGAAGTCGAATCAGTGCGTTTATTTATACGCTTGAATCAGCCGGTGTATCTGGTGGAGACTAAGGATGACAGTATATTGTTACAGGCTAGCACAGGCGACCTTATCGGAAAACTCAATGCTGAACAGGCGAGAAAGATAGCCATCGCCGCCTATACCGGAACGGCAGCGGTCAGTACGGTTAAAGAAATAAAAAATTACGAAGAGATGCCTGAAATAAAAGGGCGAGATCTACCTATTTGGCAGGTTAATTTCGATGACTGGGTCAGCACCAGCCTCTACGTATCGAATACAGAAGCACAGGTTATTACCGCACGCTCCTCGATATGGCGAATCTTTGATTTCTTTTGGATGTTACATATTATGGATTATGATGAGCGAGAAGATTTCAATAATCCGCTGGTCATATTTATGTCATCAGTAGGAATTCTTATTGTCCTCAGTGGTGCTGTCCTGTTATTTCGAGGGTTAAAGCGAAAGGGCGTGAGCTATTTAAGCTAACGCAAAGATATGCGGGCAAGGATCAATGAATCAAAGGTTGTCGAAAAGTTCTCTAATGGCTACTAGATCTCACATCTCAGGCCGATAAATGGTATCATCGCGTGCCTGTAAATTGATCGCTTCACCAGTGTTGATTCCGAGGTATTTGAAGCAAAATGAATAACCGCCCACATCGCAAGAATTTCGTCACCCAATTTGCTGGCGTCTTAGTCTCGTTTATCCTTCTCACCCTCAGCACGATACTCAATGCTTCGGAGTCTGAAGATTCCACCATTAGTTATGGCGCTGACTACTTTGCCGAGTATCAGGTCGTGACGCTGATCGATATGATTCAGCTAGTGCCTGGCGGCGTCGGTGTTTTAAACAGTCTCAACGATGGCCAGCAATCCCGTGGAATCGGTTCTTCTGGGGCACAAATCCTGATTGATGGGAAACGGATGTCAGGTAAAGCCAACGATATGGAGACCCGACTGAACCGGATTCAGGCAAATCAGGTGAAACGAATTGACCTGATTCGAGGTAATGCAGAAGGGCTTGATATTCGTAGCCAGGGCGTATTGATCAACGTCATTTTGAAGTCAGATGCCCGCGATGACATCACCTATTTCACTGAACTCCGACTAACCCACAACACGCTACAAAATACACAGCCGGAATTTCTCATCACGGGCTCGGGTCGACTCGATCAACTTGAGTTTGATATTGGGTTAAATCATGACCTGTTTCCAAACGCGACTGACTTTCGAGAGCAGCGGCTCGATCCCCAACGGCAGATCGAGGAAATCAGGACCATCAGACGCGAGTTTTTGTGGACTGCGAATAGCGTGACAAGCAATCTGCAATACACGTTTGATGATGGCGATGTCTTTCGCATCAATGGCCTATACAAAGATGTCGAGCGGGATGAAGAAAACCTCGAAGACCAGTTTGCATTCACGACCGGGAACCTGGTCGCAGAAGAACAACTGAGAGTCGATCGTGACGATACAACCTGGGAAATTGGTGGGGACTACACCACGGATCTGGGTGAGATTGGCACCTTAAAAACCATCTTTGTGAGTAATAAACGCTCAAATACAGACAGTATTATTCAGGATGAGATCATTAGTGGTCAGCCAAGTCGCTTGTTCACCTTCGCCGAAGACTCGGATGAAATAGAGCGTATCATTCGTACCAATCTAAGCACCACGATGTTTCTTGAGCAGACACTTGAGATTGGCGCCGAGGCGGCTTTCAATGAGCTAGATGCATTACAGTCATTTGACTTAGGCCCCTTTGAGTCATCGAAGATTACCGAAGACCGCTATGAGCTGTTCGTGACGCATTCGCTTGTGCTGAATGACTCCGCTCATGTGCAGACTTCTGTCATTCGTGAGCAATCCACAATTAAGCAAGACGCGATAGGGATCCAGAATAAGCGTTCATTTGATTTTTGGAAGCCGCGTGTTGAACTGCGTTATGATCTGGATGCGAGTAATCAATTGCGTTTTGTCGCCGATCGAACCGTCTCGCAACTGAACCTCCGCAACTTCATCGCCACCAGAAATACGGAAGACGATACCATCAATTTTGGAAATCCCGATCTCGAACCAGAGAAGGTTTGGCAATATCTGATTGCCTATGAGCGGCGGATTGCCAAGGATACCGGAACCCTGGAAATTGAATTGTTCAAAGACGAGATCAGTGACTTCATCTCGGACACTCGGAATGCAGATGGCAGTTCGGGAAGAGGGAATATCGGTGCTGCGAGCCGAATGGGTTTAAATGTTGAACTCAGTAGCCAGTTACCCATGATCGGAATGGATAATGCTCGACTCACGCTTACCTACCGTCTGCGCGATTCAGAAATGATCGACCCGTTCCTGAATGTCCCAAGAGGCATAAATTTTGTGCCCGATGAGACTATGCTCATTGATTTTCGCCATGATCTGACGGACTTGGGCATCGTGTACGGCTTTGAAGCCAATAAGCGTACACCACGCTTCCGGCAGAATAGAACCGTGTCTGAGTTACGTACCAATAACATTAATGTCAACGAAATGTTCGTCGAGTACAGCTTCAATGCGGACATACGCTTACGCTTTGAGATCTGGAATCCCTTTAATGATAAAGAGCAGTATGATCGGACCTTCTATGCCGGTGACATAGCCGATGGCATGGTGGATCGTATCGAGTTCCGTGAACGTGAAATCAGGCCTGTGTACATGTTAAGAGTTCAGAGTATTCTCTGATTTATTCGCCAAAAGCTGGCATTTTTATCACGCTCGGTCTAGTCTCCTAAGTCTGTTATCGGGAGATCCACATGCACAAAACAATACTTCTTATCCTCGCCTTTTCGACGGGCACGATTATTTCAGCGGCCGACAAGGTGAAGGCGGGCAATGAAGCCGCTGCACGAATCGCAAAAGCCGGGATGAGCCTCCCGGCGCCGTTACCGCCTCGTAATACCGAAGAGAGTAAAGGCCCCTGGAAACGCCTGGTGATACGTGGTGCAACCATGGTCGATGGCACCGGTGCTCCGCCAGTAGGGCCAGTCGATATTGTGATCGAAGGGAATATCATCAAACAGATTAGCAGCGTGGGGAATCCCGGTGTGCCGATCAACGAGAAGTATCGCCCGGCCAAGGGCGATTATGAAATCGATGCCCATGGCAGTTATGTGCTCCCGGGCTTTATCGATGCTCACAGTCACATCGGTAGTTCAGGTTGGGGGGCGCCTACAGGCACCATGCCGTCGGTTGAGTACATCATGAAGCTCTGGCTGTCACACGGCATAACAACCAGCCGAGAAGTAGCCTGTGGACTGGGTCTGGAATACACCCTAGCGCAGGCTAAGAAGCTCGCGAAGAATGAGGCAACAGGCCCAAATCTGCATCCCTATTGCGCCTTTCCATCGAGGACTGCAACTCAGAAAGAGGCCAGGAAATGGGTCAAGGAGTTGAAGAAAAATGGGGCCAAAGGCATCAAGCTATTTGGTGGCAATCCTAACGTTCTGGCGGCCGTGTTTGATGAGGCGAAAGCACAAGGACTAAGGACCACTTTCCATCATGCGCAATTGTCTGTTACCCGGATGAATGTTCTGGATAGTGCCCGACTTGGGCTCACCAGTATGGAACACTGGTATGGCCTGCCCGAAGCCTTGTTCGATGATCGCATCGTGCAGGACTATCCGCTCGACTATAACTACAATAATGAGCAGAACCGTTTTGGTGAGGCGGGTCGACTCTGGCAGCAAGCGGCTAAGCCGGGCTCTGCACACTATGAGGCGGTCATCGAGGAGTTAATTAACCTAGATTTCACGATCGATCCGACCTTCACCATCTACGAAGCGAACCGCGATGTCATGCGGGAAATGAATGCTGACTGGCATGAGGAATATACGTTACCCAGTGTCTGGCGTTTCTTTCAGCCCGATCGCACCATGCATGGCAGCTACCATTTTGACTGGACTACTCAGGATGAAATCAACTGGAAGAAAAATTTCCAGCTGTGGATGCAGTTCGTGAATGACTACAAGAATCGCGGTGGCCGGGTCACGGTCGGTTCGGATAGTGGCTTTATCTTCAAACTGTTCGGATTCGGATATATCCGTGAATTCGAGTTATTACAGGAGGCTGGCTTCCATCCGTTGGAGGTCATCAAGTCGGCCACGCTTAATGGTGCTGAGCTGTTAGGGATTGATGCCACTCATGGCTCAATCGAGACGGGTAAGGTGGCCGATCTAGTGATCGTCGGCGAAAACCCGATCCGTAACTTCAAGGTCTTGTATGGGACTGGCCATCTGAAGCTGAATGACGACACCGGCAAGGCTGAGCGTGTTGGTGGTGTTCAGTATGTCATCCGCGATGGCATCTTATATGACGCGGAAAAACTTCGTGCTGATGTGCGTGAGATGGTACGACAGGCGAAGAAGGAAGCTACAACAGCAAGCAACTAATCCTCAGCTCAGCGCCTTGCTACAAGCGGCGGTAATTTCGTCCCACTGCCGCTGCTGTATCCAGTCATCTTGTGCAACCCAGGTCCCCCCGACGGCGAATACGTTTGGTAGTTTCAAATAATCGCGTTTATTCGACTCATTGATGCCACCGGTTGGACAGAATGTGACTTCTCTGAAGACGGCTCCAATCGCGGACAACATCTGTGGGCCACCGGAGAGTGAAGCAGGGAAGAATTTTAATTCTTTAAATCCATATTCATAGGCTTGCAGAACCTGCCCTGAATTGGAGACGCCGGGAAGTACAGGTACATTGCACAAGTACAGCTGGCTTAACAAATTATCTGTGACGGTGGGTGTCACGATAAAATCTGCCCCGGCATTCAGGGCACTTCTCAGGTGCTGGCTGTTGTAGACAGTACCGGCGCCAACCGTCATGTCAGGTAATGCGCGCTTGATAGCGATTAAGCCATGTAATGCCTTTTCCGAGCGCATGACGATTTCAACCAATGAAATACCAGCGTCTGACATGGCGCCTGCGATGTTGATTGCCAGGTCGGGATCATCGGTTTGAATAATGGGCAGAAGGGTCTGCCCTGACATTAATTCAGAAAAAAGTGACATGATTCTCTCGTTAAATCGATTTTATGTGGGGAAGCGCGGCTCTGAATGCATCTTCCGGGACAATTGCGCCAGGGTGTTGAATGACATTAGCAGCAGCTCTGGTCGCCATTTTGACCGCAGCAGAGATGTCGTATCCTGACAGGTAGGCGCCCAGGAATGCACCATTAAAGGCGTCACCGGCCGATGTCGTATCCACGACATTCTCAACGGGTGTGACGTCATGGATGATCTTTTCATCGTCAGCAAAAGTCACGACACATTGTGAGCCGTTATTGATGACGACCAACTCCAAATCAAACGGCTCACAGAACGCTAAGATTCCGTGCGCTGTATCGATGCCGTATAGATTTGCCATGTCTTCTACACCGGGTAGGGCAATATCAGATAACTGAAATGCCCTCTCGAATACTTCGGATGCTAGCGTTTTATCTGGCCATAAACTGCTGCGAAAATTGGGGTCAAAGACAACCTTAACATTCTCTGATTTGAGGTACTCGAGGAGGTTCCAGAAATCGCTGAGTGCATCGGCTTCGATAACGGCAAGAGAGATGCCCGAAAAGAATAAGATGTCCCCCGATGAAATAGTCTTTTTTCCATCCTCATCGAGTAATGAAATAATCTGACGAGCAGCGGAATCGCTACGCCAGTAGGTGAATTCTCGCTCACCAGAGGGATCCGTTTCAATTAAGTACATCCCTGCCACCTTGTCATTGTGCTTATAGACCAGGTCGGTGTTAATCGACTCCTCTCGAAACCGCTCAATCATCTTAAGGCTGAGTTTATCCTTGCCGACGGCTGTCACAATCGAGGTATCAATATCCTGGAAGCACCGTTTCAAATAGACAGCTGAGTTGTACACGTCACCCGCGAATGATTGAGCGAGGATCGCGTCTTGCAGATGCCGTAACTCAATCATGCATTCACCGAGGAAAAAAATACGTTTCATTGGCTTATGTTTCGCTTTTTAACCGTTCAACTTTAGGTATCAAAATCAATACCGCCAGCATGGCAATTATCGCCAGCGAAGCACCAATGATAAAGGCGGGGGTATAATTCCCATTCGCCGTTAACATAGGAACCAGTGCCGTCAGGCCAACGGCGCCTAACTTGGCTGCCATACCAGCGAAGCCAGCTAACGTGCCAACGGCTTTCTTGCCGAGTAAGTCGCTCGGGAGTGTTTGCACATTTCCGATCGCTGTTTGGAAGCCAAATAGGATAACCGCCATAATTAGCACGGCGATCACCGGTGCACCCGGGTTGGACATAGCCAGCAGTGCCGGTAGCATGATCATACAGCCGAGCGAGATAACAAACTTGCGGGTTTTATTGGTCGACCAGCCAGCCTTGATGCGGTTCTGGGCGAGCAGGCCGCCGAACCAGGCGCCAAACATCGCTCCGACGTAGGGTACCCAGCCATAGATACCGATGGCTTTAACATCCATACCATAGACCTCATTGAGGTAGATTGGAATCCAGAATACAAATAGCCACCAGATAGGATCAATCGCTGCCGATGAGATGATCACGCCCCAACTTTGTTTCCGTGACAGCAATTCACCGGTTGTTGGGTTATATTCCTCTTCCTCTGAAACCGCATCATCAGTATCGTCAGATGCTTTCTGGCCTGAGAGAATGTACTGACGCTCCTCATCGGATAACCAGGGGTGCTGACCGGGTGGTGCCTTCACCAAAACCAGCCATGGAATCAACCATAATAATCCTGTGAGTCCGACGACGATGAAAACCATCTTCCAACTGAAATAAATCGTGAGGAATGCAATCAGTGGGATCGCGACGATTCCCCCGATCGCGGCACCCGAATTGAAAATGCCTTGTGCCAGTGCCCGCTCTTTGGTTGGAAACCATTCGGCGTTTGCTTTCGCGGCGCCTGGCCAGTTACCAGCCTCAGCGACACCCAGAATTGCACGCACGATACTAAAACTTAGCATGCCCTGGGCAAATGCGTGTGCAGCCGTCGCCAGAGACCATACCGCGATGGCCAAAACGAAGCCGAGCCGGGTACCAATCCAGTCAAAAATCTTACCGAAGATAGCCTGGCCGAAGGCGTATGCGAATACAAAAACAATCGAAATATTGGCATAGATCTGTTTGCGTTCAAACGCGGATTCATCTGGGAACAAATCTTCCACGATACTGGGCCATAAGACACTGAGAGCCTGACGATCGATGTAGTTGATAATGGTAGCGAGCGCAATAAGGGCAATAACCCACCATCTTAATCCTTGTACTTTCATGGGTTACTCCTCTAAAAAGTCTTCACGTGCGGGGCTGAACATATCAATAAGAATGCCGCCTGTCGGGCTGGTTGCACCATGGTCGGTATCAGGCGGAATGTAGCAGCTATCGCCCGCTTTCATAATTTTCGTGACACCGTCGATATTAAAGTGGAATTCACCCTGCTCGACATACGTGACTTGTGAATGCCGGTGCGAATGGTTGTAGCCGATGGCACCCTCATCGAACCAGACTTTAACGGCCATTAATTCATGGTTGTATCCTAAAATCTGGCGTTTCAAGCCGCCTCCTACATCCTCAATTTCGGCGGTCGATCCATCCAGGAAATGGTCACTTTCTTTGTTCATAGCCTGACTCCTAATTGCCCTTAAGTTCATAAACAGCCAGTCGACCGTTCATTGAAAAGGTATTGTTATGATATTGAATTGTTTGTTCCAGATCGTCGCTTTGATTCACGGCCACCAAGTAGGATACATCTGCTATATCGATCTGAACCAGTGTGACTGACTCCTCCTGCGATATCGATAACCCCGACAGCTTACTCTCGGCCTGAATCGTATATTCCTTACTGGGATTGTAGTCACCGTGTGGTTCCAATACAGACAGGAATTGATAACTAGTCTTGTTTCGAACCCGACGGATAAAAGCTTCTTCATTGCGTAAATTAAAATTCGGATCGTTGGCACCAATTTGTGCGAACAGATAGGTTTCTTCGGCATTGCTCAAACTACTATGCGTATAGAATCGGCCATTGTCATTGAGCCAGGTTACTTTGGCGATGCCAGCTTGTGGATTGGCAGTCGCCTTGTGCCAAAGATGCTGGTAGCCATTGGCCTTGCCGACTGGTTTCAGTGAGTCGACATGGGCCGTGATTTCAAAGCTGGTATCAATGATATGTCCTTGATAGTGCAGGGGAAGATCGTATTGTGCCGCTTTATCCGTCGTGACGTTATAAATATCCAGCGCGATAGACTTGTCCAGCTTATCCAGGTTCACGAGGGCGATGATACGTTCGAGGTTTGCATCTGAGTAGGCGCTATCAATCCTGGCAGCAGACACCGTGCCAAACGTATTCGTCTCAAATAGAGTTAGCTCAGGTGCATTTTGATTCGCCAATTTCAGAGAGTTATTGAAATGACTGGTTTCATTGATTACAACGGTGTTGTGCGCGACGGTTTGCTTGGCGTAGGAATTGTTTTCGGGTAGATATCGGCCACCAAATTTTGCTTCGACATTCAAGAAACGTGCTGCACCATAATCCGATACAATTTCATTGCTATGGTCATAGAACTGCCAGGTTAATTTATCAAAATGTCCATGGCCGAGCCCTTGTGCCGCTGGCTTGAAGAGCACAGCAGGATTGCCATTATGTTCACTGCGCATAACAACCAGTGCACCCTGCTGTCCGTCGCTACCATCACCGAAGGCGATTGATTTAAACGGATAAGGAGTTTGAATGCCGGCATCGAGTGCCTCTGCAACCCGAAGGCCATCTCCGGAAAGAATAATTTGCTGCTGCTGTTGCGCTATATCCAGATAACCCGTGTCATCTGTGAGGCTGTAGGCAATGGTCACACCATGAACCAGCTCGATGGTATCAATGCCTTTACTTTTAATCGCATCATTGATTGGGAAAAACAGGCCGTTGTAACTTAATTGAATCGTGGTATCGATGGCCTTTAAGAGGATGCCATCGCGATAACCGAAGATGTCGCGCTCGGGTTCATTATTGGCAATAGCTTTTGCGAAGGTCACAAATGGAAAGAGGGCATAACGCTGATAGTAGGGGCCTTCTGTGTAATAGCCATCCGGTGAAAACAGCATATCTAGCTGTTTCATGAATCCGCCCTTACCAGACTTATCCAGACCATACAGTGCCTTTTCAACCCATTCAGGTTGGTTCAGAACATAACCTGCCATTCCCACACCCGCTGTTGCCCAGGTGCCATGATTATGGATTTTATTAAAGGTTGAAGGCTGGCCTTCCGACAAGAATTCTACATAAGGTTTCAGTAGCGTTTGTTCAATCGTTTTTTTCTCATGGAGCGATAGGGTCTCATAAATGAGGTCATACGCCTGGATTGTGTAAACTAACCAGACGGCTTCATTCAGACTTTGCCAGAATAATTTGCCGGGATTTTGCGCCTTCTCCTTTCTGGCAGGATGAAGGCCCAGTGTTGGGTACAGTTTGCTATATTCAAGCAACATGTCTCTGACGTAATTGGCATACTTCGCATCCTGACTAATTTGGTAGACCACACCTGCCTGAAACATGATTTGGTAATTGCGTTTGTGCTGTTCGTGGGTATAGCCACCGCCACCATCCTTAGGAACCGGTAATTGCATCTCTAGCGCCATACTCTGATCGACGCGACGTTTTTGCTTGAGGTATTCTGATGTGAAGTGACCCTCTTTCGTGATGGCCTCACGCATCAGGGCGACATCATCTGCGGTAATGTTCAGATTCGGGTAGGTCGCGCGAATGAGTGTCGTGAGTGATACTACGATCAGGGCGATAGAAAAAATAATCACTTTGTTCATGAGTATTACTTCATTTTATTATTTTCAATAATAGCCGTATGGGGCCCTTCGACGCGCAGCTCTTTAACCGATGGCGCAGAGGTATCAGCGAACCGATTATTGTTGATCCGGGTGCTGGGTTCGCCAACGGTGTGCTCTATCACGATGGGTGCAGACTTTATGACTTCGTTCTGATCAATATTAGTTACCTGCACACCATGCAAAAACAGGCTGGCGTGGGACTTGTTACGCTTGCCTAAACCAATATTCTTCAGCGTATTTCGCTCCATGATAAGCTGAGGACCGAAGGTACTTTCATCTGAGCCGCCGCGGTATATCGTGGCTAAGCTGCCCTGAATATCTTCGAAATGATTATCGCGCAAATTGATATATTCCGCGTTATACACACCGAGATCCTCTAGTTCAGCATCGAGTTTTATTATGTCGCCGGTGATATTTTTAAAGCGATTATTGGTGAGTGTTATTTCATCGGCGAATGCGACTTTACCGGTCTGAAAAAAGTGGAAGGAATGATTCACATCTAAATCAGTCACCGTAGAATTTATCATCTGGAAGCGGTAGTTATTGAGCATGCCCCATTTCTTGGAACGCACGACATTATTGCCGGAATAATCTGGGCTGTTTTCTCCTGAAATATGTATGCCTTCTAACTTTAGATTACCGTTATCATGGATCTCAAACAATGCAGAGCGTTCAAATGTGACCGTCACTTTTTCGGCAGATTCACCTTTAAGAGTCACCGTCTTATCGATGATGATCAGTTTCGGCACGTCATATTGGCCGGCTTCAAGCGCCAGTGTGTCGCCGTCTTCGGCTGATTGAATGGCTTCGATTAGTGCGTTGCCATCAGCGGCAACTGGGATGGTCTTGCCCGAGTCGAATGCGACATGAACCGGTGTTTTGGGATACCAGTCCACACCAGTATCGGCTTTATCGATCATGCCCAAGGTGGGTTCAACGCCAATACCCTCGATGGGATTGACGGGTACCAATAGACCTGCGGCATTTCGACTGAGTTCAACTGTATCCTGCTTGATACCGTATGCAATGGCCTCGGGTGCCGTGGTATTAGAAACATTATTTTTGAATGTGATGCCACTGACGTCATCGAACAATGTGATTGGGGACTGATTGTTGGTATTGATAATCAGATTGTTAGTCATCTGACTATTGATCGGCACAGCACTTCGTTCGGCATCACTACCCGCCGCCAGTTGTATATGATCGAGATTGATAAAGCTATTATTTGTGATATTCGCATTATCGACCTGATGGTATCGATTGATCGGAGAGTCGGGAACACCATTCATGACCGTAAAGCCACTACCAAATCGATAACCCGTGAGTCCCTCGAGGTAATTGTTGCGAACAACCTGATCCTTGTTGATGACCCGGATGCCACCGGTGTGTTTCTTGCCGTTTCCAAGAAAGACATTATTCTCCAGAATATTGCCATTGCCATGACGAATGGTTAGTGTGCCCCTCGCTTCATAGAAAACATTGCCACGCACGGTATTCTTTCCGGATTTCAACGAGATAACTTCCACCTCGCCATTGGTTTTATCGAAGTAGTTGTTTTCTATCGTTGTCAGGGAATCTGTCAAAGAATAATGACTGGTCCCAACCCGTAACGTCTCACCACCATTCGAGCCGAAAATAGGGCGGTAACCGAAATAATTATGATCAATACGGTGGTAGTTTTGTTGACTCTCTTCGCTATTGAGACGCACCGCAACCGTGACACCCTTATTGCGCTTATTGACCAGATGACTGTGATCGAAACGATTGTGTTGGCCATAGAGCGCAACCCAGTAGTCGGACTCGCGTTTGTCTGGATTATTGTAGTCGTCGATTACAATTTCCGTGACACGGGAATGGTAAGCCAGGTCATTCTTGTTGCGGCGGAATTCTATTACAGAACTACTCGGCGTGTAGCCATCCTTGAACACGAGGCCTTTAGCGACCAGGTATCGACCTGCGAGGCGCAAGTTAGATTGACCTGTTAGAATGACCTTACCACTGGTCTCCGCCATCAGGGTAATGGGTTTGCTTTCGGTTCCGTTTCCCTTGAGTAGAATTTCAAAGTCTTTCCAGGTGCCATTCTTGAGGATCACCGTATCACCGGCTGCGAGGTTTTTGGCGATCTTTTGATAGGCCTCTTTACTGTCGATCTGATAGGTTTCTGCACAGGCAGCCGAGCTGAGCAGGATGAATGCCGAGGTCAGCAGCCGAATGCTTGTTGAGAGTCCTGTATGCATGATGCTAGTCTTTCTTGAGTTTAAGGAAATAATCGAATATCTCAGGGACATTGCCTGTACCCATGCCGGCATCTAATGCCGCATTGAGGTAAGCCGAGGAGCCTTCGGCAATTTTGGATTCGGTGCCCAGATCATTGACCATCGCCAGGAAATATCCCAGATCCTTGTTCGCATTGGCGATCGAGAATCCAAGATCACTGACATTATCGACGGCATAGTTTTTACAGAAATGCATAAAGGGTGAATTGGACGGACCGGTCGACATGATATCGAACAACTGTTGCTTATCAACACCCGCCATTTCTGCCACGGCGAACGCCTGTGACATGGCGACCACTGTGGTCATGCCGATATAGTTATTGATTAACTTGGTGGTGTGTCCGGCACCCAGTTCACCAAGGTAGAAGACGTTCTCTCCCTGTTGCTCTAATACGGGTTTCACTTTGTTGAAAGTATCCGAATCGCCCGAGGCCATGATATTGAGAAGGCCATCTTTTGCATGAGCCGGTGTGCGACCCAGTGGCGCATCGATCATGCCGGCCCCCTTGGTCGCGAGGTCGGCTCCAATTTTCTGAGTCGAGGTGGGTATTGATGTACCGAAATCGATCAAAACGGCGCCCGATTTAATGCCAGCCAGAATGCCATCATCGGCATATACGATAGATTCAACTACATCCGACGTGGTCAGACATAGCATGACGATATCACATTGTTCTGCGAGTTCTTTAGGCGTGGTAGCAGACTTGGCTCCCTTACTAACAAAATGGCTCACCGTGTCAGGTTTGCGGTCCATTACGACGAGGTTGAAACCTCGATTGAGTAGATTCTCGGCCATATTGCCGCCCATTAATCCCAGGCCTATAAAACCGATGATAGTATTTGACATAGTTCATTCCCCGACAGGTGTTACGCACTGAATTGTTAATTGATAGTCACCTTGATAGCTACAATCCGTGACTTTTTAATCGTTGATCATATTCAAACAGGCAATGGAACAATTGTCAATCAAATTGGTCAACCAATTTATAATCTGCCCTTGACGACCTGCTGAGTGTTGCTTTTGCATCGCATTAGTACCCTAGGTTTCCCGAAATAGTAGGTTTTACGATGAGAGGGCGACAATGCGGGGGCTTTTGCTCCTATGAATCGGCTTGTCAATCGTAGTTAGGTATTACCAATCACGCTATTATGTCATGCTGTTTTGTAATACCAATGCTTGACATTTGTATGACGATGTCGGATATTGGCTTATTCGCTTAACACAGATCTAGATAACAAGACCTACTCAAGGGGGCAAAATGAAAGCAAAATTATCAGCGTTATCAATCGCCATATTGGCATCAACCACATTAAATTCGTTGCCAGTTTACGCGGCTGAAGATGATACAGATAATGACGAAGAAGTGATTGTCATCACCGGTATCCGTGGCTCTCTGTCGAGTGCCCTGAATGAGAAACGTACTGCCCAGAATCTGGTCGAGATCATCAAGGCTGAAGATATCGGTAAGCTGCCGGACCAAAACCTGGCGGAAGTATTAGAGAACATCACCGGTATCCAGATCACGCGAACCGCGGGTATCGGAACCGGCGTTCAGATCCGTGGTACCAATGCGAATCGTGTCGAGATCAATGGGGTATCGACGGCTGGCTCAGGCACGGGTCGAAACGGTATCCGTTTTGAGGACGTTAATGCGTCGATCATCTCCTCGGTGGAAGTGGTCAAGGCCCCGGAAGCCAAAACCATCGAAGGGTCTGTGGGTGGTACGATTAACCTGAAGACCATCCGTCCATTGCAATTACGCGACACATTAGCCAATGTCCGCGTCCAGTATGAAGACAGCAGCCTGAGTACCGAGAGTGCGACCCCGCGTTTCTCTGGTGCCTATGGTGATAGCTGGGAAAACGAAGCCGGTCGCTTCGGTTTTGTGATCAGTGGCTCCTACACCGAGCAGGAAGCGGTCTCGTTCCGGCCTCGAACTGACCGAGACAACCTGTCGACCAATGCCAGTGGTAATGATCCCCTCCAGTTCATGGGTATTCAGTTTCTGGTCCAGGAGCAGGAGAATGATGACTATGAGACGATGAATCTGGCGACGACCTTTGAGTGGGCCCCGGATGACAACACCAAGTTTTATGTCGATGCGATCATCAACGAGCAGGAACGTAGCCGGGATCAGTATCGACTGCAGGCCTCGGGTGTGAGTGCGTTCCGTAATGTGAGTGTTCCGACGGCCTTTGAAACGATTAACTTTGGTACGGTCGGTGGCGTCAACCTAGGCTCCTATCAGGCGGCTTTACGTGGCACGATTGAACCGGACTTGGCGTTGGATGATGACGATCCGAACTTACGCTTTTCGAGTGATACGGGTTCCCGTGTGACGGATACGTCGGTATTCACCATTGGTGGTGAATGGGACTTTGACTCGGTGTCGGTACGAGCCGAGTATTCGACCTCGAGTGCGGATACCGCGAACCCGAGTATTGGTTCAACCTTGAACTTCATTAACCCGAACTGTCCGCTGGATGGTACGAGTAACGACAACTGTGTGCCGTTTATCTATGACTTGTCGGGTGGGCAGCTGGCCTGGGGTATTAACTTTGCCTCGCCGTTTGCACCGTCGGTCGCCGATTTAACCAATCCGGCGAATGTGGTGCTGGATGCGGTCTCGGTAGACAGGGATACCTATGAGAACCAGGAGGATGCGTTCCGTTTAGACTTTACCTGGTTAGGTGAGAGCTTTGAGTTCATCGATTCGTTTAACTTTGGTTACCGGTTTAACAAGACGTCGAGTGTGTTTAACAACATCGGTGACCGGATAGGTGGCTTCAGCCGGATGGTGGATAGCCCGAATGGCCTGTTGTTTGAAGAGTTACTGGTCCGAGGCCCGAGTAACTATGGTGATGGGGATGGCCGTAGCCTGTTTATCTCAGACTTCCTGTTGATTGACCCAGACCGTTCGTTCTCGGATCGGGATGGTACGATCGCGATATTACAGAATGCGGTGATCCAACATGATCCGGATAGCCCGGATATCCTGAATGTACAGTCGGAGCAAAACTCCTTCTATGACATCGAAGAGCAGACCCATGCGTTGTATGCGCAGGCGAACTTCCAGTTTGGTGATTATGTTTGGGGTAACGTAGGTTTCCGTTATATCGATACGGATGTTGATTCGAAGGGCTTTGGTCCAGAGGATGGCAACGGTAACCGGTCATTGGAGACTACGTCAGGAAACTATAGTTTCTTCTTACCGCGTTTGAATGTGGTGTTTGAGGCGGACGAGGATCTGCTGGTGCGCTTTGGTTATGGTACGGATATCCGTCGCCCGAACTTCAATCAGTTGGGAACGGGCTTCCAGTTTGACGATCAGGAGAACTCGGTGGTGGCCTTGGGTAACCCTGGGCTAGAGCCGGAAGAGGTTGACTCGCTTGACCTGTCGGTGGAGTGGTACTTCGATGAGGCATCGGTTGCGAGTGTGGGTTACTTCCGTAAGGAGCGCACGAACATCTTTGGTACGGACTTTGATGGGGCGGCGTTAATCCCGGATCCGAATAACACCACGGGTGGCCTGTCGCGTGAGACGGATCCGAGCTGTCCGGGTGGTGGTATCTACAACCCTGAGGTGATCCCGAACATTCTGGGTGATCCGAACACGATGGGTCTGTGTGTGGATGCGACGCGTCCGGGTAACGATCCAGAGACAACGACACAGTCGGGCTTTGAGTTTGCTTACCAGTATAGTCTGGCGAACTATGAGGAAGAGTTAGGCTGGGTGTCAGGGTTTGGTGTGATAGCGAACTACACGGTACAGGACTTCTCAGGTGGTTCGGTGGAGGATTGTACTTCGGGCCGTGGTGCGCAGGTCTTGGGTGATGATGTTTGTTTGCCGCGGGGTCTGTTGGACTTCTCGGAGAATGCGTATAACTTCACGGTGTACTATGAGAAGCATAATATCTCGGCGCGTATGCGTTACACCTGGCGTGAGGCGTTCCGCACGCAGGACTTTGCGGGTGGTGCGAATACCAGTGGTAGTAGTACGTTGAGCTTCCCGGTGGTGACCGCGGATAGGGGTCAGCTGAATGCGAGTATCAGCTATGCTGTGAATGAGCAGTTGAGTGTTGGCCTTGAGGCGGTGAACCTGACGGAAGAGCGCATTGACCAGTACTGTGTGAAGGAAGGGGCACTGCTGTGTTTCGTGGGCTTCCCTGACAGACGTATCTCAATAGGTGCGAACTACCGCTTCTAACCGAGTTGGTTGGTGAGGCTGTTGTCAGATCGACACTCCCTGGATCTGGCAACAGCCATTCTCGCGTCCAAGCCAATGGCCGGGTGAGAGATGCAAAGAAAAGAATAGAATTCCCAAATGACAGAAAAATTGGTATAACAATAAACGCTACAGAAGAGCGCACCATAAACCGGTTTAACCAGACGAATAATAAATAATATAGACACGCACTATGAAGAACAGACGATTATTTTGGAATATAGTTGATCAGATAGAAGAGCAAATCGATTCCGGCCTTTATACGCCCGGTACTCGTTTGCCACCAGAGCGTGTTCTGGCAGAAAAATTTAATGTCAGTCGTCCTACCATCCGTGAAGCGATCATCGCACTCGAAGTCAGGGGTAAAGTTGAGGTTAAGACGAGTTCAGGTGTCTATATCCTGGAGAGAGCAGACGCCAAGAATAATGATACTGAAATTAGTGCCTTCGAGTTAACTCAAGCGCGCGCACTCGTAGAAGGAGAGGCGGCTGCCCTCGCTGCATCCAACATTACTGAGGATGAACTCGCCCAGTTGGCGAACACACTAGAGCGAATGGAACAGCCCGAGGAAGCCGAAGCAGCGGATGAAGAATTTCATCGGATTATCGCCAATGCGACGCATAACAACGCACTGGCCACATCAATTGAAAATTTCTGGCTACTACGCCAAACCAGGAAAAATATCGTCGCGGATTATGCGAATGTTTGTTCCAGTAGTGACGCCCAGAGGATGCAGGAACACAAGGATATTTATAAGGCACTGGAGGCCGGAGATCCTGAACGGGCTCGGGCGGCAATGCATGCGCATTTCCATCGCTTGATTAATGCCTTATTCGATGCCAGCGAGGCGCAAATGATGGAAGAAATTAAGCGCAAAACCAATGAATCGCGTGGCCTGTACTCCTTAAATCATCTCGTGCAATAACCCTTATCCTGGCGCGTAATTTGATCACTTTCGAGCTTACTTTATGAGCCTCTCTTCGACACAGAATCCTATTACCGATACCCTCGGCAAAATATCACTGGTCGCGGCATTAGGGTGCGGTGTTTCATTAGCGATCATAGATGCCGGCAATCAACCACTACTCATTTTTCTATGCAGCTTCTTCACTGCGACGGGCATTAGCCTTATCACTCGATTACGTCGAGGAGCCTACTCATTCTGGATCGTTTGTGCGGTCGTCACGGCCCTGACTTATCCGCAATACTTTACACAAGTTGGCGAATTCGATTTAAAACAATTAATTGTCCCGCTGTTACAAATTATCATGTTTGGCATGGGGACGGCGATGAGTTTGAACGATTTTGCTGGTGTCGTACGCATGCCCAAAGCAGTTGGCATAGGGTTGATGTGTCAATTGACCATTATGCCAGTGATTGGATTTAGCATCGCGATGATGTTTGATTTCCCGCCCGAAATTGCAGCGGGAATCATTCTGGTAGGCTGTTCCCCGAGTGGTCTAGCCTCGAATGTTATGGCATATATTGCAAAGTCGAATCTAGCCTTATCAGTCACACTCACTGCAGTCGCAACCATACTGGCACCCATCACCACGCCATTTTTAATGAAGGTATTCGCTGGCGAGTACATCCCGATCGATTTCTGGGCCATGATGTTAAGTATTACCAAGATAGTGCTCATACCCATCGTGGCAGGATTGATATTCAATCAATTGTTTCATGGTAAGGTGAAATGGCTCGATCGCGCGATGCCGTTCGTTTCAATGATCGGGATTGGTGTCATCATCGTGGTGATAACGGCCGCTGGCCGCGACCATATGCTGGAGATTGGTCTGATGCTGGTATTTGCCTCACTGATACATAATCTACTCGGCTATGTGTGTGGCTATCAAGCTTGCCGCCTATTCGGATTGGATGAAAAATCTAGACGCAGTATCGCCTTCGAAGTCGGTATGCAAAATACCGGACTCGCTTCAGGTATTGCATTAGAGATGGGTCGCGTCGCTACCCTTGGGCTCGCGCCATCCGTGTTTGGTCCCATGATGAATGTCACCGGCTCCAGCCTGGCCTCCTGGTGGAAGAACAGGCCGGCAGCCGAAGCTGAGCGTTAACCCATTAGGCCGAGTTTGGTCGGCAACCAGAGTGATATCTGGGGAATGAACGTGATCAGCAATAATCCAATCAACATGGTGATGAACAGGGGTAGCAATGGCCTAATCACCGACTGAATCTTTATCTTAGCCACACTACATCCAACAAACAGTACGGACCCAACGGGTGGTGTGCACAGTCCAATACATAAGTTAAGCACCATCATAATGCCAAAATGAATCGGATCCATTCCCGTGGCGGCAACCACTGGTAGGAAGATCGGGGTGAAGATCAAGACGGCAGGCGTCATATCCATAAAGATTCCCACACCCAACAGGATCAGGTTGATAATCAGCAGGATAATGATGGGATTATCGCTAATCGCCAATAACACGGAGGTAATGGTTTGCGGGATATTTTCATACGCCATAACCCAGGATAATCCAATGGAGGTTGCAACTAGGAAGAGGACGATGGATGTTGTTTTAATCGTCTCCATCAACATCGGCTGGATCGCATCGAAGTCTAGTTCTCGATAGATGCCAACCAGGATGGTTGAATATAATACCGCAATCGCAGAGGCTTCCGTCGCGGTGAACGTACCATTAACGATACCACCGATGACGACAACCAGCATAAATAGACTGGGTAGTGCTGAAAAGAATGTTTTTGCTAGTGTCGCCAGGCCAATCCGTTCGCCGCGGGGATAGCCCTTTTTAGTTGCGATAACACCGGCACCTAGCATTAACATGAGCGCAATCAGGATTCCCGGCAAGTAGCCCGCGATGAACAATGCAGCGATCGACACACCGCCACTGGCCAGAGAATAGACGATCAAAATGTTGCTCGGTGGGATAATTAATCCGACCGTCGCGGAGCTAATATTGACCGCGGCTGAATAGGACTTGTCATAGCCTTCTTTTTCCATTCTCGGTCCCATCGCGGATCCAATCGCTGAGGCCGAAGCGACCGCTGAACCCGATATGGCACCAAATAACATGTTGGCGATGATATTCACGATGGCTAGTCCACCGGGCAATGAGCCAATCAAGGCCCGGGCAAAATCAATCAGGCGTCTGGCGATCCCGCCACTATTCATGAGTTGTCCAGCCAGTATGAAAAAGGGAATGGCCAGCAAGGTAAAGCTATCCGTCCCCGTGGCAATGCGTTGCGCGATCGTGGTGACGGTCGATAATCCCGGGACACTAATTAGTAAGGTGATTGTCGCCGAGATCGCGATGGTAAAGGCGATGGGAAGTCCAATTCCCAGCAGGGTGATGAAACTCAGGATGAGTACTAAAACTTCTATTGACTCCATGGGTTAGTCCTCCTGCTGAATCAGTTGGTGATCTGAGAAAATATGGCATGTCGCATAGATGCACATCAACAAGCCACTCAATGGGATAGCGAGGTAGACATATCCCATCGGGATTTGTAGCGCGGTGGAAAATTGCTGTAGTTTTAATGTCACCTGGACCAGGTTCAGGCCACCGATGATCATGACAAAGAATGCAAAAATGAAAATTAAAGAATACAGCAGGCGGTGTAGCCTCAAGTCACCACGCGTGAGGAATTTTTCTGGCAATATATCGATCGCCAGATGGGCTTTCTGCCCAACCACCCAGGCAGCGCCAATTAAGGCTAACCAGATCAGTAAGAAGCGTGCGACTTCATCCGTTGTCGTGCTTGGCGATTGCAGGACATAGCGACTGAAAACCTGCCATAACACGACCAATACCAGGGCGATTAGCATGATGACCAGAGTTGGCTCGAGAAGCCTATTGAGTCCCTGTTTAATGTTAGTTATTTTCATTGATTTGCTCCGCCATGGACTTGATTCGCTGAATGTATTCATAGGCTTTGACATCAGACTTATACTGCTGCAATAACTCCGCCACTGAATCCATAAAGGGGGCCTTATCCGGCCGGATAATGGTCGCCCCATGTTCAACGACTTTTCTTAATGCCTCCTGTTCCGCTTCGGCCCACAAAATACGCTGCTCGATGGCTGACTTATCGGCCGATTGCTGTAACCAGTCACGTTGTGTTTGGGTTAGTCGATCCCACAGGTGCGTCGATATCATTAACACATCGGGTACAGACGTATGTTCATTTAGCGAATAGTAAGGCGCGACTTCATAATGTCGAGAAGAGTAGTAACTCGGTGGGTTATTTTCGGCGCCGTCGACGACCCCCTGTTGCAGTGCTGTGTACAACTCTCCCCAGGCGATCGGCGTGGGCGAACCTCCCATGGCTTTAACCATGTTCATCGCCGTGATACTCGGCTGAACTCTGATTTTCTTGCCCGCCAGTTGCTGCGGCTGTTCGACCATATTGTCTGACGTATAGAAGCTACGGCTGCCGGCATCATAGAAGGTCAAACCGCGTAACCAGAACGGCTCGCTTTCTGTTAACAAATCGCGACCAATATCACTGTCTAACACGGCATGGGCGTGCTCTTTACTTTCGAATATATAGGGTAGGCTGACGACCTTAACATTCGGTGCGAAGTTTTCGAGTACCGCGGCAGACACCTTGGTCATACCGACCGATCCAATTTGCAACAGCTCCAGAGTTTGCCGTTCACTGCCTAATTGTTGATTGGGATACAGTGTGATCGTCATGGTTCCATTTGAGCGTATCTTTAAATCCTCAGCCATAATTTCCATGGCTTTATGTACCGGATGTACGGTATCCAGGCCGTGTCCCAGTTTAATATTTACTTGAGAAGATTCTCGAGAACATCCCAACAACATGAGCGGTAGAATGATTGACAGGAAAAAAAGTTTTCTCATGATGATATCTCTTGTAGCAGTCGTTGAAGTGTTTTAGCCATGGATCTGTCTTCTCGCATCAGCTCAAGCCAATGGCTGACGTGACGAATAATCTGCTCATCATGGCCGATTTCCGCTGTGAAAATCTCCTGTGTATTAAACACGTCCTTAACCCAGCTTTCGTTATTCTTGTCATTTGCGATGAATTTAGCATGTAATGACTCAGCCATTGGATCTTGCACAGTGATGGTTTCGCCATTAAGCCTAAATCCCGACGTATACTGAATCCAGGCGGCCAATACGAAACAGATACAATCCGTCGGTCCATTATTCTGCCGTTGATAACTCAGCGGGGCGATAAGGCGTTGTGGCAACTTTTGCGATCCATCCATCGCGATCTGATAGGTCTTATGCTGTAGCGTCGTGTTGCGAAAACGCGCGACTAATTCCGCACAATAGTCATTCAGATCAATCTGGCCGCCCACCTTGACCCCTGGCATGAGTTCATCCTTCATGAGGCGTTGTATCAACTGGGCAATCTGGTCATCAGCGATGGCATCGGCTACTGTCTCGAAACCCGCCAGGAAACCCACGTATGCTATCGCCGAATGACTGCCATTGAGCAGTCGTAATTTCATGGTCTCGAAGTCATGAACATTATCTACAAAGGTCACCCCTGCCTGTTCCCAAGCAGGACGTGAGTTACAAAAGTTATCCTCTACTACCCAGCAGCTATAGGGTTCTGTCGCAATCAAGCCCTGATCTTCATAGCCAATCAGGTCGGATAAATGTTGTCTGGTTTCTGGTGTCATCGCTGGGACGATTCGATCGACCATTGAACATGGGAAGCAATAAGTCTCTGCAATCTGATTGGCCAGATCGCTCGCGATGAGTCCCGCGAACTCGAGTACTAGACCCTTTAGCAGATCGCCATTGGCAGGCAGGTTGTCACAACTTAGAACAGTAAAAGGCGAAAGGCCATTCTTTAGCCTAAACTCGATGGCCCTAACAATAAAACCAATGGCTGTTTTTGGGGATTTAGGATTCTGTATATCATGGACAATGTCCGAGTGATCCGTTTGTAGCTGGCCGCTGGCTGGATCATGATAGTAGCCTTTCTCGGTAATTGTCAGCGTCACACATTTAATGCTCTCGCGACATAATTGCTCCAGCACGGGTAATGGACTTTCAGGAGCAACCAGAACATGATCGATAACGTTCATCAGGGTGGCACGATGGCCATGTTCATCCTGTTCTATTAGCGTGTAGAGTCCATCCTGCTGGTTGAGTTGCGAAGCCACTGTGGCACTGCGTAAACTGACACCAACTATGCGCCAGTCTCCACCCGAATCCTGCATGGCTCGCTGGGTATACCAGGCTTGATGCGCTCGGTGGAAGGCGCCTATGCCAAGATGTACGATCCCAACGCCCGCCCGGGCAACGGCATCGAATGAATCTGGCTTGTCCAGGGTCTCACTGAGTAGCCGAAGCCCGAGCCGATTGCTCATAATCGATAGGCCTCTTTCACCAGGCGATAGGTCAGGTCGTAAGCCACCTGCTGGGCTTCATCTTCATCGAGTCGATGTTCAGCGACCAGTGTGGCGAGGAAATGACAATCCATGCGTCGTGCCAGATCATGGCGGGCAGGAATCGACATAAAGGCGCGCGTATCATCATTAAACCCAACGGTATTGTAGAAGCCAGCCGTTTCAGTGACTTCTAATCTAAATCGTCGCATACCCTCCGGGCTATCATGGAACCACCAGGAAGGCCCAAGCTTTAGACAAGGGTAGTGTCCTGCCAGTGGCGCCAGTTCTCTACTGTATACGGTTTCATCCAGGGTAAAGAGGATGATGGTCAAATCGGCTTCGTTGCCATATTTATCCAGTAGGGGTTTCAGGTTGTTTACATACTCCGTCTGCATCGGAATGTCGGCCCCTTTATCACGCCCGAAGGTCTCGAACAGCGTCGGATTATGATTGCGAAATGACCCGGGGTGAATCTGCATTACTAGGCCATCCTCGAGGCTCATTTTGGCCATTTCAGTTAGCATCTGGGCGCGGAACAACTCGGCGTCTTCAGGAGAAAATTGCCCCGAGATAATGGTTTGAAACAGGGTTTCGCACTGCTCAGCAGTCAAGTCTGCCGTCGCCGGCGTGGGATGCCCATGATCCGTCGATGTGACGCCCAATTTTTTGAAATAGGCACGCCGATTTCGCAAGGCACTCAGATAGCTGGCAAAGGTTTCGCAATGCACTGAAGTAATCGAAGCGAGGCGCTTGAGGTTCTCCCTGAACCCTTCAAACTCAGGATCCACGACTGGATCAGGTCGGAAGGCCGATATCACGCGGCCATCCCAGCCACTGTTTAGAATTGTCTGGTGATGCTCTAATGTATCCAGTGGTGATTCGGTAGTTGATAGGACCTCGATATTAAACCGTTCAAACAGCGCGCGTGGACGGAAATCGTCTGATGCGAGCTGATCATTGATCACATCAAAGTAGTGATCCGCAGTCTCTGATTCCAATTTGACCTTCAGCCCAAAGACCTCATGGAACACATAATCCAGCCACATACGCGAAGGCGTTCCCCGGAATAAGTAGTAATGGTCTGCGAACAAGCGCCAGATGTCTCGTGGGGAGGCATGACTGCTGCCATCGGACACGCCCAGGGATTGCATGGATATTCCCTGACTGTACAGCATCCTTAGCACGTAGTGATCGGGAACAATGAGTAACTCGGCAGCATTATTAAAATGCGCATTATTGGCGAACCAACTGGGATCGGTATGACCATGAGGGCTGATGATTGGCAAGGACGCAATACTATCGTACAACCGTCTACAAATATTTCGTGTGACCGGATCAATTGGAAATAAGCGGTTCTCATTCAGTATAAGGGGTTTACTCACGTGCTACTCTCATTTCGTTATGCCATCGGCATGCAATTACATCAATTTGACGGTAATCGATTCATTTCGACTTTGTGTCATCTTCATATGCTTCAGCAGGTCTTGAGAACTACTGAATTGCCCATTGCCGGGCTCCCACACGGCGAAGAATTCGTAACTGACTGAATTCTCCGTATCCAGATTGAGGACGATGTATTCACTATGCTCAATGCCTGACTCGGTCTTGCCAACACGGCCAGTATTAGCGAATGCTGTTGCACTGGTAAGAATACCCATTCCCAGTCGTGTTTTTTCTTCGGCCTGTTCACCGTAGGTCGCGAGCAGGGCATATGAGTCTGTCTTGTCGTGTTGCGCAGTCATTGCAAAGAAATTTACGAAGCCAACAACCGGCTTGTGATCCTGAGGTAAACCCTCAGCGACGACAGTGGCTGTGTAACTGTGTTGCCCTGCCCAAATGCTAATGTGTTGTGTGATGTTTACCTGACTCGCTGCAATCGGCACATTAACGTAGTTGACCTCCAGGATACTCCTGACGGGTCCCTCGAGCACGATTCTGGCTGTGGTCTGTTCGGCGTTGGTCAACCTTTGAATTGTTGGGTCCTCGCCCTGAGTTGTAAACCCAAGTGCACCGGCTCCTAGCGAGCGTCCGACCTTAAGAACATCCATACCCCAGGATTGTCGCTCGTGATAATTTTCCGAGATGCCAACCGTATCAAGCACCATATCGGTGGTCGTTTTGCCAAAGATATCGAAGCCATTGCGCTCGTCAAAATACATGCGAAAACCAATGTTTTCGTTTTCCCAGGCTGGCCCTTCCATTTGATACTGGCGAGAATAATTGTCCGGCAAGGCGGCTGATTTTCGCTTCAGCGACGTTAGGGATTTAGGGATGCCTTTTTCCGTCGCACTTTTAAATTGTCCGATATGGATATTGGTTTTATTGGCAGTGGAAGATGCTGGTTCTGCCCCCTGGACAACCTCGATGGTTGCGACGGCATTAGCCTCAACCGATACCAGGAGCGCGGCTTCGTCCCACTGACCATCGCCATCAAGATCATCGAGTTGGCTGGGTAGCCTTTGATCGCCAATGACGAAGCGTAAGTCATTGGTCTTACTGACATCGATACCCGCATCTACCATGGCCTGCCGACGGATTTCTATGGGGACAGCCGTAAACGCCTGATCACTTGAGTTTGTGACGGTAATTGACCGATGCGTCGTCGCCTCGACACTGTGAATGAAACAACATGTGCTGGCTAGTATGCCCAGACCAATTAATCGATTAGGCTTCATTAGACGGTTTCCCTATGGTTGCCAGGATGCCGCCATCGACATAGACAACCTGGCCATTGACAAAATCGGATGCCTTGGACGCCAGAAAGACTGCGGTTCCCTGTAATTCCTCTGGTTGACCCCATCGTCCCGCGGGCGTGCGGTTAATGATGAAGTCATTGAATGGATGACCATCCACGCGAATAGGCGCGGTGATATCTGTGGCGAAGTAGCCTGGCCCGATGGCGTTAACCTGTAGGCCATCTCGAGCCCACTCAGTCGCGAGATTCCGAGTCAGCATTTTTAGGCCGCCCTTGGCTGCGGCATAGGCACCGACACCGTCCCTTCCTAATTCACTCATCATGGAACAGATGTTGATGATCTTGCCTTGGCCCCGACGGCGCATATCGCGTGCGACAGATTGAGCCACGGCAAAGGGCGCGGTTAAATCCGTTTCAACGATTCGTTTGAAATCATTCACCGGCATGGTCGCTAATGGTTCACGTTGTATGATACCGGCGTTATTGACCAGTATATCTATTTGACCGAATGACTCGATCAGCTGATCGATTTCTGAATCCAGCATCTCAAAATCGGTGACATCAAATAGGGCAGGGCTGGCATTCAGGCCCAATTCTTGAAGCTTCGCAACGGCATTTGCCACAGAGGTATCATTTCTGCCATTGATAATAACTGTCGCTCCGGCCTGGCCTAATCCAGTCGCCATGGCGAAGCCCAGTCCCTTATGACCTCCGGTAACCAGAGCTACCTTGCCCGTTAAATCAAACAGTGACGTTGTCATATCCTACTCACTTAAATGCATCGATATCGATCGGATCCATGTCATCAAAGGCCTGATTTTCGCCTGCCATTGACCAGATAAATCCGTAGTTACGGGTGCCCGCACCACTATGAATCGACCAGGATGGTGACAAGACCGCCTGATGATTCTTGGTGATGATGTGTCGGGTTTCGTCAGGCTCACCCATCAGGTGAATGACACGATCCTGTGCCTGCAGGTCGAAATAAAAATACACTTCCATGCGTCTATCATGGGTATGGGCTGGGAAGGTATTCCACACACTGCCTTCTTCTAGGATGGTTAATCCCATGACTAGCTGGCAACTCTTGACGCCATTTTCATGGATATACTGATAGATGGTGCGTTCATTACTGGTTGCGAGTTCGCCCAGTTTGATAGGGTTCGCTTCGGCCTGCGACGACTTGGTCGTCGGGTAGGTTTTATGCGCAGGCGTCGAGAACAGGTAAAACAGTGCAGGACTATTGGCATCATTCGATTTAAATACGGGATCCGGTTCACCACGGCCAACATATAGACAATCCAGTTTACCTAGAGAATAGGTTGACTCGCCCACGACCACTTCGCCCTCACCACCAACATTGATGATACCTAGTTCGCGTCGTTCCAGAAAAGAGGTCGCCCGGAGTGCATCGCCGGCCTCTAATGTCAGTGGGGCTGACGTTGGCACAGCGCCACCGGTGATAATCCTGTCAATTTGTGAGTAGACCAGTGTGATGTTGTTTTCTTCCATCACGGACTCGATCAAATACTCATCACGTAACCGGCTGGTATCGTAATGCCGGGCGTCTTTGGGATTGGTAGAGTGTCTAATTTCCATGGTAATTCCTAAATGATGTAATTAATCTTTGTTTGAAGTGGCCGATGGCACCTCTATATAGACGCCTTTGATATTTTGCGTCCTGAATTCAATCGTACTCGGTTTATGGCCGGGTATGAACTCAACCGCGGCATAGCCGCTGGCCATTTCTATTATATCGCTGCCTCTCGGCGTGCCCATATGTTTATTCAATCGGCCTTGATCGCCGATGTTGAAAAAGTTCGCCCGTTCAGAGTAGTCGAGGACCCGATTACCCGCTTTATCGCGGGCCTCGGCTTCGATCAGGATGTTGCCATTGTCCAGCGGCCGGTAAGTCAGGTAGATGTGATCAAATTTCTGATGCTTACCCACCAAATAGGTCACGGCATGTTGATCCTCGGCAACCTGGACGTTGTCATTGTAACCGATTGCTTTCAGTGTGTTGTTACCTGATTCAAATGGTACCTGCCAGACTAAACCACCCGCTGGTACCACCCCTTTTTGTTTGGTTTTGCGACCGAGTGATTTGCCGTTGTGGAATAGTTCCGCCTGTTGCGTATTACAATAAACGGTCACGTCTCTCCCTTCCTTGGGACCATTACGATGAGTCCAGGTGTGAGATTCGATCCAGCACATAGGCTTCTTGCTCCAGTAACTGGCAAATACATAATAGGCATCTTTCGGATTGCCGTCTCGATCGACCAGTCCTTTCATATTCATGTAGGGGAGTGGGTTTTCGGGTCGCAGCGGCGTTCCAAAATCCTTGAATGCCCATTGTGCATTGCCCGCAAAGTCGGCTAAATTTTCTGAAACGTTCAGATGCCAGTCAAATAGATCAACGATGTAGCTCTCATTCCAGTCGGAATCTTTAGCCACACTCTTGACCACGGCCTGATTGACCGCCTCCTCGACAGAGACTTGCGCATCGACTAATCCTGCCGCACTAATAGGGGTCTCTGTGTGTCGACCAACATGACTAGACCCACCATATTCCATATGTAGGAATGCCGGATATTGCGACATCGCATGCTTTAATGCTTCCTCGTACTGATTATAGGCACCACCATACCAGCCTGCCCAAATACTGGGTGAAAAGGCGTCGACGATATCTGCACCTGGATAATACTTTCTGATCGTTGTCAGACGTTTTGGATCCAGGCTTTTTGCGATGTTATGTAATTTTGTTAAGTAGGGATTAATCACCTCGGTTCGGCCACCGCCGGGGAAGTCCTCCTCCCAATACATTTCATTCCCAAGCGACCAGAACACGATGCTTGGGTGATTGTAATTCTGATTAATCATGGTGCGTAATGCGTATTCGGTATTTTGTTCCCATTCGGCACCGCCCTTGCCACCACGACACCAGGGAATCTCATCCCAGATCAATAGTCCGAGTTCGTCAGCGGCACGATAGACTTCGGGGTCCTGTGGGTAGTGGCCCAGGCGGACAAAGTTGGCACCGAGATCTTTGATCATTTGCATGTCGTTACGATGCATTTGATTACTCATGGCTGCACCCACGCCCGCATGTTCCTCATGACGATGGGTACCACGGATGAGTAGCCGTTCGCCATTCAGGAAAAAGCCTTTGTGTGGTTTCATTTCAAACCAGCGGTAACCAATACGATGGCTGTCGGTATGTGTCTTAACATTATAAATACTCAGACTGACCTCGACCGTGTACAGGGCAGGATTATCCGGTGACCAAAGTTGTGGATCATCCAGGCTATCCATCGCGATGCGATAGGAATGTATGCCTTGCTTTAGATTGACCGCTTGGGTTTTGCTGAGAGCCGTGTTTTGTGAGGGATCGATCAGCGTCACTGTTAATTCGCTTTGGCTCGTTTGTTTTGCGTCAATCTGGATGTCTAGCACAGTCGAAGCGGATTTGGCTGACACCTCGGGGGTGCTAATTAAAGTGTGCTTGATATGAGTATCCGGAACATGTTTGATCCAGGTGTCGCGCGTGATTCCACCGTACAGGAAGAAATCTGATTTCTGTGACGGGATCAGATTAGGATTATAGCGATTGGACACACGCACCAATAACACATTGTCCTCATCAACCCTTATCATGGGCGTCAGGTCGAAGGTGAATCCCAGATAACCGCCAATATGCTCACCGACGAGTTGGCCATTTAAATACACTTGAGATTCGTAGTTTGCCCCCTCAAAATATATTTGAGTCAGGCCATCGGCGTTGATTTGATCGCTTGGTAATACTTTTTTATACCAGCTGGCACTACGACGATAGCCGGGAGCAGAGTCCACAGTGTCATGGGCATTCCAGGTGTGTGGTATTTGGATGGGTTGCCAATCTGCATTCGCGACAGCCTGCTCGATTTCGGTGGCATTATTTTCCCAATACCACCAGTCCTCGTTGAAGGAAATTAATCGACTCTCTGCACTGATACCTAGATGTAACAGGATACTCAGGAGTAGCAGTGTGTATTTGAGAATTTTACCCATCAGATGTCCTCTTACTTATCTGTGCTAACCATTTCAAGAAGTTCAGCCGCAGCCAGCAATACCGCGCCGCTGCCATATAGTTGTGTATCATCCTTCGTTGCCGATCCCGGTGCGTAGGCAACCTGCTGTACATATCCCACCTTACCGTCGGGATGGATGTTGTTAACAATGGATTGCCATGCTTTATCGATGGGACCCAGATAGTCCTCCTTACTTAACAGGTCATTATTCACACCCCAGGCCAAACCAAAGGCTAATAGTCCTGTGGCACTGGTTTCTGAGTGGGCATCAACTCCAGCCTCCAGAAGTGAGGAAGGCCAGCTTCCGTCTGGATTCTGGTAAGAGAGCAAACTACGACTCATCTTCTGAAACAGGTCGACGTATTTTTGTCGCTGAGGGTCAGTCTCGGGTAGGTACTCGATCGTTCTGGCGAGTCCCGCGAGCACCCAGCCGTTGCCACGTCCCCAGAAGATCCGACGTCCCTGTTTATCGAGTCGGGTAAAGTAGCGACTGTCACGGAGATACAGGTCGTAATCGGTATCATAAAGATAGTCTGTCATGATCCAGAATTCTTTGTGCATAAACTCCACATAACGTTGATCACCGGTGATTTGACTCAAGTGAGCAAAGACCGGTGGTGACATAAATGCTGCATCTGCCCAACACCAGCGGCGCGTGCAGTAGGGGTCATCAAAGGTACGGTGCTTGAACGTATGAACATCGCGCTCAGGTACTTCAAACGTCAAGTCACGACTATCTGGATTTTCCACTACATAGGTTAGGGTGTCTTTTGTGGGGCCAATTTTTTCCTCGCCACCATAGAGCTGATACAGCGTCAGGTAGACATCGGCGTTGGCGTGATCATCGGCATGGTAGACACGCGGCCCAGGCTTGTAGGCATTCAGCAAACTCAAGTTAATCACAGTTTGCTTGTAGGTATCGTCTTCTGCTTTTATTGCCCAATGCAACAGGCCGATATTGAAGGTCGCATACATCCAACCGTTCGGAATGCCACTGGGACGTATTTCCGTACGCATTTTATTTGAGCGGATATCAAATTGTGCCAGTTGCCAGTCAGCAACATGGGTCGCTACTGCGGTTATACTGTCGGGTTCCAGTGCAAAGGACAGCTCCCGATTTTCCGTGGTTGGTGCTGAATACGGAACGAGGTGTTCCACGTGTGTCGGCGTGTTAGAACCCTTCAACGTCGTCGCCGTTGAGGGCCAGAATATTGCGGCGATTATGATAACAGTCAGAAATAAGCCTAATTTTGTCTTCATCTTGGTAACCTATTTTTGAATAGTTGGCGTACAATAACACAAATCATTGGTAATGTGGTATGACCACTTGACAAATTTTGTTAAAAGTTTACCCTAGCAAGTATCAACCTATCCTGTTGGCTGCTGAATTTAGTCAGCCGATTATCCGGATAGGTGCTACGGAAAAGATTATTTAGGAGACTTCGAGTGATAGAGACTTGGCGTTGGTTTGGCCCAGATGACTCAATTACGTTGAGTAAAATTAAACAGGCTGGGGCGACTGGTATCGTGACATCATTACACGATGTGCCAACGGGTGCTGTATGGACAAAAGAAGCGATCATGGAACGCAAGAATCTCATCGAAGCGGCTGGTCTCACATGGGATGTGATTGAGAGTATACCGGTTCATAACGATATTAAAACTCGAACCAGAGACTATGAACAGCTGATTGAAAACTATCAGCAATCCGTCCGCAATGTCGCCGAATGTGGTGTTAAGACGATTTGTTATAATTTCATGCCGGTCGTGGACTGGACCCGGACTAACCTGACCTACCAGTTGCCAGACGAGAGTCATGCACTACGCTTCGAAATGACAGACTTCGCGGCATATGATATTCATATTCTGCAACGCCAGAATGCGTCTGAATCCTACTCTGATGCGATCGTTGCCAAAGCCAAAACTCGCTATGAGAACCTGTCAGATGAGGCGAAGATTGAACTAGAGAAAAACATTATTGCTGGTTTGCCTGGGGGAGAGGGATCGTATACACGCGAGTCAATTCAAATAGCGATAGAAGAGTTTATCGCGCTGGGTACAGAAGGATTCCGGGCCAATCTTATCGCCTTTCTCGACGCCGTCATTCCCGTTGCAGACAGCGTGGGAGCCAGGATGTGTATTCATCCGGATGATCCGCCATTCTCGTTATTCGGTTTACCGCGAGTGGTATCGACTGCCGAAGATGCGCGAGCGATTCTGCAGGCACACCCTACGGAGGCCAATGGCCTGACAATGTGCGCCGGCTCATATGGTGCCAGAGGGGATAATGACCTTGTCGCGATGGTTAAGGAGTTTGGTTCCAGAGTATATTTCGTTCATCTGCGAAACGTCATAAGGGAAGACGATGGTTCCTTCTTTGAGTCAGAGCATCTGTCCGGTGATAACGATATGGTTGGTCTGATTGATGCGCTTCTCGATGAAGAGGAAAGACGCGCACGGCAAGGAATCGACGCGCCACTCATTCCAATGCGGCCAGATCATGGACACCTGTTGGAGGATGAGATTGACGATAGCTCTGTCAAGCCGGGGTATGGATACCTTGGACGGATGAAGGGGCTGGCAGAATTACGCGGTGTTATTCATGCGCTAGATACAGTTCGCTCAAAAATATCGTAACATTTTTTGCTAATCCCTGGACCGTCATGGGCGAAGAGACTGTTGTAGTTCGACGGCATCAGGATTACACTAAATTAACATACAGAGTCGTATGCAATAATAATTATATCTTTGGCTGATGATCAGATAATGAAATCCCTGCAACTGGAAATAGTAAAAAATGACCGCCTCTACATGAAGGTTGCTGAGCAGTTGCGTAACCTGATTGAGACTGATGTCATTAAGGCGGGCGATCGTCTGCCCTCAGAGCGTGTCCTGGCAGAACAATTGGGCGTTAGCCGTCCAACCGTACGTGAGGCAATGATTGC
Organism: Enterobacterales bacterium; assembly: GCA_965250035.1. Classification (GTDB taxonomy): domain Bacteria; phylum Pseudomonadota; class Gammaproteobacteria; order Enterobacterales; genus CAXRAF01. The sequence goes on from OZ252282.1 coordinate 3,129,806, forward strand.
CCTGGAAATCAGCGGTATTATCGAAATTCGATCGGGATCAGGTATCTACGCCATTGGTGCCAAGCCTCTGGCTCAATCACAGCTGACCGACACTGGCATCGGGCCATTCGAAATACTCGAAATTCGACTATTATTGGAATCAGAGGCTTGTGCCTTGGCCGCTGCAAGAATAACCACATCACAACTGGCCGAATTGAAACAGTGTCTCGATGACATGGTCGAAGAAGAAAAACGACCCGATGCTTCCGAAAAGGCCGATCAACGCTTTCATGAGATCATTGCCGAGTCATGCCAGAACAGTGCCATTGAATCTGTTATTCGCTGGTTATGGCAACTGCGCGTCGAATCAAAATTGAGTACGGCATTCCTGGAGCGTATTCGAGAAGAGGGCATTCATCCTTCGATCAGCGAGCACAGGGCGATCTATGATGCACTGGAAAGGAAAGATCCACTCCGTGCACGTGATGCCATGCGCCGACACATTGAGTCTGCAACAGAAAATGCAGCGGAATACTTTCGTAAGTAACCACCGCTAACCTCTCGATAATTTAATCAATATGAGCTGCCTTTGCGCTGGTCGCTCTTATCTCCTCTTTGCTGATATTTTGGTATCCCTGACGTCATATATCGACTGAGCGATGGACCGTTTTGCCGTGATTATGGCAGGGGAAGTATTTTATTGCATAAATATTGGTCAGGCCACTTGACAGTAAGGCTATTTTGTTTAAGTATAGTTTACGTTGCTAGAAAACTAATAATATTCATGACTCATGAAGATGAGCACCCAATGGAGGACCGCATGCAACTCAACAAGATTACATCCGCAATGCTAACAGCATCCCTGACCGCAATGTTGTCGCTGCCCGTTTACTCGGCAGAGGACGACAGTACGACGGAGAACGACGATGACGTGATTGTCATCACCGGTATCCGTGGCTCTCTGTCGAGCGCCCTGAATGAGAAACGTACTGCCCAGAATCTGGTCGAGATCATCAAGGCCGAAGATATCGGTAAGCTGCCGGACCAAAACCTGGCGGAAGTATTAGAGAACATCACCGGTATCCAGATCACGCGAACCGCGGGTATCGGAACCGGCGTTCAGATCCGTGGTACCAATGCGAATCGTGTCGAGATCAATGGGGTATCGACGGCTGGCTCAGGCACAGGCCGAAACGGTATCCGTTTTGAGGACGTTAATGCGTCGATCATCTCCTCGGTGGAAGTGGTCAAGGCCCCGGAAGCCAAAACCATCGAAGGGTCTGTGGGTGGTACGATTAACCTGAAGACCATCCGTCCATTGCAATTACGCGACACATTAGCCAATGTCCGCGTCCAGTATGAAGACAGCAGCCTGAGTACCGAGAGTGCGACCCCGCGTTTCTCTGGTGCCTATGGTGATAGCTGGGAAAACGAAGCCGGTCGCTTCGGTTTTGTGATCAGTGGTTCCTACACCGAGCAGGAAGCGGTCTCGTTCCGCCCTCGAACTGACCGAGACAACCTGTCGACCAATGCCAGTGGTAATGATCCCCTCCAGTTCATGGGTATTCAGTTTCTGGTCCAGGAGCAGGAGAATGATGACTATGAGACGATGAATCTGGCGACGACCTTTGAGTGGGCCCCGGATGACAACACCAAGTTTTATGTCGATGCGATCATCAACGAGCAGGAACGTAGCCGGGACCAGTATCGACTGCAGGCCTCGGGTGTGAGTGCGTTCCGTAATGTGAGTGTTCCGACGGCCTTTGAAACGATTAACTTTGGTACGGTCGGTGGCGTCAACCTAGGCTCCTATCAGGCGGCTTTACGTGGCACGATTGAACCGGATTTAGCGTTGGATGATGACGATCCGAACTTACGCTTTTCGAGTGATACGGGTTCCCGTGTGACGGATACGTCGGTATTCACCATTGGTGGTGAATGGGACTTTGACTCGGTGTCGGTACGAGCCGAGTATTCGACCTCGAGTGCGGATACCGCGAACCCGAGTATTGGTTCAACCTTGAACTTCATTAACCCGAACTGTCCGCTGGATGGTACGAGTAACGACAACTGTGTGCCGTTTATCTATGACTTGTCGGGTGGGCAGCTGGCCTGGGGTATTAACTTTGCCTCGCCGTTTGCACCGTCGGTCGCCGATTTAACCAATCCGGCGAATGTGGTGCTGGATGCGGTCTCGGTAGACAGGGATACCTATGAGAACCAGGAGGATGCGTTCCGTTTAGACTTTACCTGGTTAGGTGAGAGCTTTGAGTTCATCGATTCGTTTAACTTTGGTTACCGGTTTAACAAGACGTCGAGTGTGTTTAACAACATCGGTGACCGGATAGGTGGCTTCAGCCGGATGGTGGATAGCCCGAATGGCCTGTTGTTTGAAGAGTTACTGGTCCGAGGTCCGAGTAACTATGGTGATGGGGATGGCCGTAGCCTGTTTATCTCAGACTTCCTGTTGATTGACCCAGACCGTTCGTTCTCGGATCGGGATGGTACGATCGCGATATTACAGAATGCGGTGATCCAACATGATCCGGATAGCCCGGATATCCTGAATGTACAGTCGGAGCAGAACTCCTTCTATGACATCGAAGAGCAGACCCATGCGTTGTATGCGCAGGCGAACTTCCAGTTTGGTGATTATGTTTGGGGTAACGTAGGTTTCCGTTATATCGATACGGATGTTGATTCGAAGGGCTTTGGTCCGGAGGATGGCAACGGTAACCGGTCATTGGAGACCACGTCAGGAAACTATAGTTTCTTCTTACCGCGTTTGAATGTGGTGTTTGAGGCGGACGAGGATCTGCTGGTGCGCTTTGGTTATGGTACGGATATCCGTCGCCCGAACTTCAATCAGTTGGGAACGGGCTTCCAGTTTGACGATCAGGAGAACTCGGTGGTGGCCTTGGGTAACCCTGGGCTAGAGCCGGAAGAGGTTGACTCGCTTGACCTGTCGGTGGAGTGGTACTTCGATGAGGCATCGGTTGCGAGTGTGGGTTACTTCCGTAAGGAGCGCACGAACATCTTTGGTACGGACTTTGATGGGGCGGCGTTAATCCCGGATCCGAATAACACCACGGGTGGCCTGTCGCGTGAGACGGATCCGAGCTGTCCGGGTGGTGGTATCTACAACCCTGAGGTGATCCCGAACATTCTGGGTGATCCGAACACGATGGGTCTGTGTGTGGATGCGACGCGTCCGGGTAACGATCCAGAGACAACGACACAGTCGGGCTTTGAGTTTGCTTACCAGTATAGTCTGGCAAACTATGAGGAAGAGTTAGGCTGGGCGTCAGGGTTTGGTGTGATAGCGAACTACACGGTACAGGACTTCTCAGGTGGTTCGGTGGAGGATTGTACTTCGGGCCGTGGTGCGCAGGTCTTGGGTGATGATGTTTGTTTGCCGCGGGGTCTGTTGGACTTCTCGGAGAATGCGTATAACTTCACGGTGTACTATGAGAAGCATAATATCTCGGCGCGTATGCGTTACACCTGGCGTGAGGCGTTCCGCACGCAGGACTTTGCGGGTGGTGCGAATACCAGTGGTAGTAGTACGTTGAGCTTCCCGGTGGTGACCGCGGATAGGGGTCAGCTGAATGCGAGTATCAGCTATGCTGTGAATGAGCAGTTGAGTGTTGGCCTTGAGGCGGTGAACCTGACGGAAGAGCGCATTGACCAGTACTGTGTGAAGGAAGGGGCACTGCTGTGTTTCGTGGGCTTCCCTGACAGACGTATCTCAATAGGTGCGAACTACCGCTTCTAACCGAGTTGGTTGGTGAGGCTGTTGTCAGATCGCTACTCCCAAGATCTGGCAACAGCTTTGATTCATTCTGCTAACAATCATCAAATACTTTATCCCATCAAATGAATACCAAGCGACTATTCTGGAAAATCGTTGATCATATTGAGCAAGAGATACAGTCTGGTCGGTACGTGACGGGAGATAGACTACCATCAGAAAGAATGCTCGCGGAGCAGTTCGAAGTGAGTCGTCCGACCGTCAGAGCCGCGATCATCGCCCTCGAAGTAAGAGGCGTCGTAGAGGTGAGAACCAATTCAGGCGTATTTGTCCTCCAGCAAACACCGAGCCGAATCGGCCTTGAGCAGGATAACAACGGCATGAGTCAGGCTTGTTCATTAATTCAGGGTCAGGTGGCCGCACTGGCAGCGAATAACATTACTGATCATGAGTTAAATAAGCTGGCCACATTGCTTACTAAGATGGAAAACAGGGATGACATTAATAATGCCGATGCTGAATTTCATCGAGCCATCGTAAAGGCGACTCATAATAATGCTTTATCGATTGTGATCAGTGATTTCGCTCGTCGTCATCAGACAGATCATATCAACATACCTAAGATCGATGAGAATAAAACTTTATACATCGCACTGAAGCAACGTAATCCCAACCTCGCACGCCAGGCCATGCAGGCCTATCACCAGTCCCAGTAGTTCAACAGATCGGTAGCCAAGCCAAGTTTAATTGTAATAATTGGTAAAATTGTCAGTCAAAATGGTTGACCAAAAATACGATTCATAAAATCGCTCCGACAGATTTACAATCGACTCAATAAATCTATGAATGGTTAAAACTGACGGGTCCCAGTTTCAGATATTCGCCCTTTGAATGCCCATTAACAACCTATGATTGCGACCGATCAATATCAGCGAAAAGGACGCAACGCATTGAAAAATATAGATAAAAAACTTTCGTTTCGCATTCGGGCTTTGTCGAATTGTCTTGATTGTGTCGATCGATCGCCTCGAATTCATTCCCGAATGGCTATCAGAAATATTGGTCAGACCAAAAAAACGATAAATATCCATTAATTGTTATGCCAAAACTTGACAGTTGGTCATATTTGTGGGCACTATTGGTAGATTGAGCTATTGCCGACTGCGGTCGTCGTGTTTATGCAGGTTGATGGTGCTTGAGTCATCCATCTTACCCTCCTGCTACAGACAGCCAGGTTGTGCCGGCAAGATTAAAAACTAGAAGAATAAATAATATGGGGGAATTCAGGGTAATGTACTACAAAATTATTTTTTGTGCGGGGCTATTGTTGACACTGGTAGGTTGCGGTAGCGGTCGCGATGGCGTTCCTCTGGTAGAAAACGGCAATGGCGCAGTCAGTATCAACGGTGAAGCAGTCGTTGGACAATCTCTCTCAGCCAGTATTTCTGATCCGGATGGTGTACAGGCTGGCAGTGAAAGTTATCAGTGGTACTCGAACGGTTCGGCGATTTCGGGTGCTACCTCACAATCTTATACATTAACCCAAGATGAAGGCAGTGAATCAGTCACTGTCGTTGCACGCTACACAGATAATAACGGCCTTCGTGAAACGACGGAATCCAGAGCCGTTGACATCCAGGCGGCCTTTAACCTGGGTGTGGTTTATGTCCATGCGCTAGTGGATGGTGCTAGTTGTGACATTTATGCCGTTGATGAATCGGGTCTCGCGGGCAGCACACCATTGGCATTTGCGACGACGACCAATGGCACACTTAGTTTTAATGGTTTAATTCCTGTCGATGGGACGGCATTGATTTCCTGTATGGGAGGTACCTATACTGACGAAGCGACGGGCGATGTGCTTGACGCACCGAATACGAGAGCTGTTGTTGATGTAATCAGTGACGCCACATTCACGGTTTCCCCCCTAACTGAGATTTCGACTCAACTGGCTGAAGCGTCGGGCGATCTTAATACGGCCATTACCACATACAACCTGGCCCTAGGTATCCTTTTCGGCATACCGGAGGGTATTTCAGAATCTGCAGCGAGGGCGATTTACTCTGTTATACCGACTGATTTGGCCACGACCGTCGCGGCGAATGATTTAGCCGGTCGCTATGCATTGGCACTGGCATTAATATCCCAACTCGATGCCAACGATGATGCTGCAGATGCTGCGGGAATCATTCTCTCATTAGGTACGGATCTATCCGATGGTGTGTTCTCGCAAGCAACTGTTGATGCTTTCAATACGGCGGCCATGGATCTAGGAAGCTCTCCCGTTGCGGGAAGTATTGATGCCGCTGCATTGCAAGTCGTGCAGAACGCGATTAGTAATGTTCCAGAACCTGCTACCTTTGAAGGCTTAAGTGCCACCATACCCAATGATCAGGTAGAGCCGTTAATGGGTACGGTGACTATTAATGATGTTAACTTCGGCGAAGACCGGGTCATTGCATTAACAGATGTAACGACGACCTATGGGGTGTTTAGCATCACGGAAGAGGGTGCCTGGACCTATACCCTGGATACGACAAATGAGACAGTGGCTGGCCTCGCAGTAGGTACCTCTGTCAATGATAATATCACCCTGACTTCGAATGACGGTACGATTGCAATCCTGGTCATCAGGGTGTCAGCACTGACCCAGGTCGCTGAAATTAGAAATACCATCAATGGTGATACCGGAGAGCTGAGGCTCGATTTGGATCCCCATCAACGTGAAGGACGAATTTCATTTTCGTTCCTTAAAACTGATGCCCTGGCGGATGACGGCAATCAGAAAGACGCCTACTTTGCACTCTATGGTTCTTCTGGTAGTAACTCAGAGTCACTGATTGACCTACGTATACAGGGTCAGGCAACCGCCGACGATGGCAGTATCATCGAGCCCAGATTCCTGGTCCGTAATACCGACAGTTCAGCTTATCCAGGTGGCATAAAAACCGCACCATTTACACCGAACGAATGGTATGAGATTGAAATCATCTGGAATATGGCCGAAGAAAACCAGATTACAGTGATCATCAATGGTGAGGTCGCATTTGGTGGGCCATTCTCAACGGCGGCTGTCGTGGATTCCGACTTTACGGATCTGGACCAGTGGTTTGAGGAGGGTGTTGAGCGCGCTCAATGGCGCTTCGGTGATAACGGTACCACGATACCCTTTGGCTCATTTTTTGTCGACAATGTAGAAATATTCGCCGATCCCGAAGGAACGACTCTCGTCTTTGAAGATGACTTCGAGGGTTACGGAGTTGGAGACAACTTTAGCGGCGGAACCACGCCCTATGGTCTAGCCGTTGATGCAATGGTCTCGACCTATGATGTCAGTACACCGGTTGAAAATACCCCGGCTGCGTTCTTTAATCTGGTGGGAGCGATTACGAGTGACAGCACCGAGGCAATCATGGATACCGTGACTGTCCTTGATCCCGATGCGGGTGAGGCTAGCCTCATCGCTCAAACTGATGTCATGACGCAGTATGGTACCTTCTCAATTATGGCATCAGGTGAATGGACCTACGTTCTCGACCTGATGAACCCTACGATTGCTGCCCTGGTCCAGGGTGACCGCATTAGCGATACCATTGTCATTGAATCGGTGGATGGTACCACTGCAGAGTTAGTGATCACCATTAATGGGGTCGGTGGCGCGCCATCGGGCGGACAGAATAAGGTCGCCGTGATTGTAGATACGCTCGATTCTGATACGGGTGAATTACGCTATGCATTGGGTGACAACGGACCGTTGGCTTCGGGCCGTGTCGAACTAAAAATTAAACGGCTTGATGATGATCTAGGTAATGGTGATGCATTCATTTCATTATTTAATGAGAATACGAACAATGATGGTGCCATCTTAGATTTCCGTATTCGTGACGATAGTTACGGTGTTAGAAGCCCAAGCTCGGTGGATACATCAACGTTACCTCATGTTCTGGATCAATTTATGGAAGTCCGTATCACCTGGGATTACCCCAATGGCGATATCAATGTTAATCCAGTTGTTACACTGTCGGTTGATGGCGTCAGTATTCCATCCTTCACGCCAACCAATAATTCCTTTGGTGGGGTAACACACCTGTCAATTCGCTTTGGTGATAATGGTGGGGTCCGCGAGGCAACGGGTAAAGTCAGTGTCGATGACATCGCTATTTACTCAGATACGGTTGGTTTCACAGAAGTCTTTAGTGATGATTTTGAATCCTATCTAGATGGTGATTCGCTGGATACGGACAATGCTGCATCGCCCTACAATTCGTCGACATCTGAGGCTGTTGTTGAAGTGATTGAGGGGGCGTCTGGGCCTGGTACTCCGGGTAATAAATTCGCACAAATCGTCGATACACTGGATACTGATACCGGTGAATTACGTTATGCGCTGGAAGACGATGGTCCACTGGCGACCGGTCGGGTTGAAATGGCCTTTAAGCGACTGGATGATGATCTGGGTAACGGCGATGCGTTCATCTCGTTATTTAACTCTAATACCAACAACTCGGGCGCTATTCTGGATTTACGCGTACGTGATGACAGTTATGGTGTCAGAAATCCAAGTTCAACGGATACCTCAACACTGCCTCTGATGTTGGATGAGTTCCTGCATATCGTTATGACCTGGGAGTACCCGAATGGGGATACATCCGTTGCACCCGAAGTCTTTATTGCAATCAATGGTGTGAGCATTGGTCCGATTGTGCCAGATAACAGTCCGTTCGGTGGTGTCACCCACGTATCTATCCGTTTTGGAGATAATGGTGGCGTGCGTGAACCGACTGGCATTATCAGTGTGGATGATCTGGCCATTTACTCAGATACTGATGGCCTGAGTCGGGTCTTTTATGACGATTTCGAGTCTTATCTGGAAGGCGATTCGCTCGATTCGGATAATGCCGCATCGCCTTACCATTCGAATAGTTCTGAAGCGACGGTGGGTGCTGAGCCCGGCGAAGAAAGCGGTCCGGGTACACCGGGTAATAAGGTGGCTGAGATCGTTGATACGTTGGATTCTGATACTGGCGAACTACGCTACGCATTGGGCGACAATGGCCCATTAGCGGCGGGTCGACTGGAGGTTGCTGTGAAGCGACTGGATGATGATCTGGGTAATGGCGACGCCTTTATTTCGCTCTTTAATGCCGACACCAATAACTCTGGATCGATTCTTGATTTCCGTATTCGAGACGACAGTTACGGCGTCAGATATCCCAGTTCAACCGATACGTCATCATTACCGCATACTCTGGATCAGTTTATGGATGTTGTGGTCACCTGGGAATACCCGGGTGGGGATACCGCCTTGGCGCCGGACGTCACGATTACGATCGATGGTGTTAGCATTGGACCGATTGTCCCAGACAACAGTCCTTTTGGCGGTGTAACGCATATTTCATTCCGCTTCGGTGATAACAGCGGAGTGCGAGAAGCGACGGGTATATTCAGCATCGACAATTTGGTGATTTATTCCGATACATCGGGCTCTACGGAAGTGTTCTCTGATGATTTTGAGTCCTATCTGGAGGGCGACTCGTTAGATACTGACAATGCTGCCTCTCCCTACAACTCAAGCACATCTGAGGCAACTGTCGGAGTGGAGGAATAATCATGGAAAATACCAATAAACTGGATAAATCCAATCAGAATAATACCAATAATGCGAGATTAACTATGTTTAAACCGGAGCAGAAATCCCCTCTAACCATTGCGATTTTATCGGCACTCCTGACCTTGTCATCAGCGACAACATTTGCTCAGGAAGCGGCTGAGGAAGCTGAGTCTGAAGAGGACGATGAACCGATTATTGTAATCACTGGCACGCGAGCAACACTGCAAAGCACCATTGACATCAAACGCAACTCGACGCAAATTGTCGATGGTTTGTCTGCCGAAGAAATCGGAGGGATTCCTGCCCTATCCATCGGCGCAGCGCTAGAACAAATAACCGGTGCGACAGCCCACCAGGAAAATGGTGGAGCGACCGAGCTATCTGTGAGGGGCCTAGGCCCGTTCCTGGGTACGACCGTCGTGAATGGTCGTGAAGCCACCAACGGAGGTGGTAACCGAGCCGTGAATTTCAGTATTTTCCCGTCAGAGATGTTTAACAAGGTGGCGATTCACAAGACCCAATCGGCTGAATACATCGAAGGTGCTGTGAGTGGTCAGGTCCACCTGGATACCAAGAAACCACTGCTGTATGGCAAGCGTTTGTTTCAAACGAATTTCCAAATAGCCCACAGTCCTGACGAAGCAGATATTGCCGGTGGGCAGGATTATGGCTCACGTGCCACGGTTGCCTACATCGACCAATTTGAGTTCGATAATGGTGCGAGCCTAGGTATTTCATTCGGTGCACAGGTTAGAGACGAGTCTAATCCTGAGCAGGAATACCAGACCACCTCGGGTGGCGGCCGCCTCGAAGCCTGTGAGTTGACATCATTCAGCGTCAGTGCACTTCCGACGGATACGTCGGGTCGTTGTCATGATGGTGCCGGTGGCGTGAGTAATGATGAAATTCAAGACTTGATTGATTCAAATCCAAACTACAACTCAGTCGCAGATATTCCGTTTGCTTACATCCCACGGGATCACCGCTATCGCCAGAATACGACAGACGATACGCGTGAAGCATTGTTTGGCAGCATTCAATTTCAGCCGAATGACAAACTCGATATCATGTTGGATTTCCAGTACTCCGAACGGGATCAACGCGAAATGCGTCGTGATTTCCAATATGCAACGACTCAGGAAGACATCTCGTTTTTACGTTCTAATCCGGTCTCTGGTGAAGTGTTTGGCTCAATATCAGAAACCAACCTCTCCACCTACACCACAGATTTTCAACGGCTGGAGGAATACAATGGCTACGGAATCAATATTGATTATGAGTTAACAGATAATCTGTCTGTAAACTTCGACTATGCCACTTCGGATACGAGCCGTATCGAAACGGACGTTGAATTCAGACTTGGGGCGACCGATAACAATCTGGTGGGTGGAAATGCCGATGATTTTACCGTTGCGCTGCTTACGAATCGCGCAGCAGGCGGCCCGGCCTTGGGTACTATCCTGGATAATGGTGGCAATGGCTTTGAGGTAACGGATCCGAGCTACTACAACGCCAGGAATCGAGCGCGTCTGCGTGCCAGACAAATCTCCCGTGACAATACCCTGGATGCGTTCAGGACGGATTTCACTTGGGAGCGGGATGAAGGGGCTATCCAAACTGTAAAAGCCGGGGTGCGTTTTTCCACGATGGAATATTTAACACTCGGCGGGGATAGAAATACTCCCGGTGTTAACCTATTTGAAGACGAAGATTTACTCTCTCCCAATGGGGGTGCTGACAATGCCGTCACGGATGCAATCCTCGCGAAAGTGCTGGCGTGTGCTGATCAGAGTTTTCCGGAAACCGGATTCCTGGATAATGTCAGGACGGGTGACCTGATTACTAACAGTGCCACGGGGTCCGCTGTGAACTCCTATGCGACGTTCAACTTTAACTGTGCCGTGGATGCGTGGTTACAAAATTACGGTGGACGCGGAGGTCTTCAGTATCTCAATGGCATTACCTCGGGTACAAATGACGTCACAGAAGATACAACGGCTTTTTACGTTCAGGCTGACTTCTTCACTAACTGGTCAGATTATGATGTACGTGGTAATTTCGGCGTGCGTTACGTGGATACCGAAATCACCTCCGTCGGTTATCGTAGTCCAATCACGGTTGAAGAATTCACGGAAGGGTTTGTCGTCACTGAGGATTCATCGGGTGGATTCGAATCAGATACTCAGGTCAACAGTTATCAGGAAATATTACCGAGCATGACGCTGATTGTAGATTTGGATGATGATTTGGTATTACGAACGGGATTGTTCCGTGGCATGTCACGCCCTGATCCCAATTCCTATGGCAATGGCCGTTCGATTCAGGATAATGATATCGATGATGCCTACTCCACACTATCCGAAGCGGTTAATGGTATCAGCGCAACAGGTAATCCATACCTAGAGCCGATCATGTCGAACAATTTCGATCTGGGTCTGGAATGGTATGCCAATGCCGATACGATGATTGCCGGTATGCTGTACTGGAAGAAATTCAACGGTGGCTTTGAAACAGTCGCACAGCTCGAGACATTTAACCTGGATGGCAATCCGGTTCAGGGTCTTGTCGAGACAACCCAGATTAGTGATGAGACAAATACTATCCAGGGTTTTGAGTTAACCATGACCCATTCATTTGATTACCTACCCGGCTTCTTGAGCGGATTCGGTGGCAAGATCAGCTATAACTTTGCCGATTCTGACTTCGAATTTGAAGATCAAAACGGTGGTGATGGGATTTCAATCTCGGTCGATCAGCTAACGGGTGAAGTGACTGAAACCCCACTGATAGGGATCATACCTCCAGCGAACCTGTTTGGCTTATCCAGACACGTCACGTCGACACAACTGTATTGGAATAACGATGATTGGGATATCCGATTACTGTATAAGACACGAACCGGCTACTTCCAGCAATTCGCGCGTGATACCCAAGGTCGAACCCGCTACACGGAAGGAAATAAGATCCTTGATTTCAATGTCAATTATCGCCTGACAGATAGTTTGAAGTTGAGCTTCCAGATTAAAAATCTTACGGATGAGCCTCGCATTGACTATCGACCATTTGTCGGTCAGATTTATCAGACCCTGTCATATGGTCCTCGAGTATTCCTGGGCATCAAGGGCAAGTTTTAATCTATCCTGAAATTGGTATCAAGCAGTGTTCTGTTTGATACCAATTCGATGAGGCTATACTTATGCGCCTTCTAGTCATCTCTCTCACCGCAGTTGCGCTGTTAGCTTCTGTGATTCATGCTGAGAATCCAGCGGATAAATTTGATCTGCGTTTCTGGAAACTCACGCTGCCGCTTGATGATAATAAAGATGGCAAGATCGATGAAGTTAAGGTCAGGGAATTACAAGATTACACGCATCCGGATTTTTTCTACCTGGATGAGCACGGATTCCTTGTTTTTACTACGCCGAATAAAGCGATCACAACGGCTAATTCCACCAATACACGAAGTGAATTACGCCAGATGCTGAGAAGTACCAACACTCGAATTGGTACGCATGAGCCCAAGAACAACTTTGCATTGAAAGCCCATCCGAATGCCAAAGCGTTTGCGCTCGTTGGTGGACAGCTTGAAGCAACATTAAGGGTGTTGCACGTAGCTAAGAACGCCAAACATGGCCATAAAAAGCCGGCATATTCGGTGGTCGTTGGTCAAATACATGCTGTGAAGGACAAAGAAGTCGTTGCTAAAGGCGATGGTTTTGGCTGGGGAAATGAGCCAATCAAAGTGTTTTATAAAAAGTGGCCTGATCATGAAACCGGATCCGTATTCTGGACTTATGAGCGAAATCTCGACAGAGATAATCCGGACAGAACCGATATAGCCTATCCGGTCTGGGGCAATACTTGGGAAAATCCAGACGATCCCGGTGACAATGGCATCGCCCTGGGTGAGTTGTTTAATTACAACATCAATGTGTTTGGCAATGTCATGTATCTAACCTTCAGGACGACCGATCCGGCCAGGACAGTCACGTATCAAATTGACTTATCAAATAATATCGATGCCTACGGTAAAGTCGATGACAAGGATAATCCACGCGGCTACTCGGGCGATGCGTTCTATTTCAAGGCCGGCGCCTATAACCAATGTAGTACCCGGGATGATACGGCCAGCTGGTATGTTGCCTGTGCCGGTACCGGTGATTGGGAGACGGATCAAGCCAATGGTGATTATGCCTCAGTCGCGTTCCGTCGAATTCAGATCGCAGGTCCGTATGATCCCAAGCAATAGTCAGCCAGTGAGTATCGCAGAATGAACGACTTGCGTGGGATGTTACTTGCCGGGATAGTCATCATCTCAGGATGTGGCGGTGGCGGTGGCGCAACGAATACCGGTGGCGGGAATCTTACCCCAACTCCCACTCCGTCACCTCCGCCACCCCCACCCCCTGTGCGCACAACCTGTTCAGGGAGCGATCTCATTAATGTGCTGGGAGCGAGTGACAATGGTTCGACTCCGAGTACGACTCAGCCTGAGTTGGCCATTGATGACGACTTAGCTCCTACTTCAAGATGGCGTTCGCAAGGTGCTGGAACCACACTGACACTCGACTTGGGTGCACGTTATTTGGTTAGGGAAGTTGGTATCGCCTGGTATGAGGGTGATCAGCGTATTGCGACCTTTAATCTGCTGACTTCAGAAGATGGCACAAACTTCGAATCGCATTCCACTAATCAACAATCGTCAGGCAAAACCCAACGCTTTGAACGCTATGATATCAGTGATACGCCGGCACGTTATATTCGAATCGAAAATAATGGCAACTCAATCAATACGGAGAATTCGATCATTGAGGCGACCGCCTTTGGTTGTCCGCTGGATACAGACACGCCGGTGTTTGAAGAGGGCAATGTGAGCGCGGCTGATTATGCATTGGATCCTACCGTTGCGCCGGGTTCGAATTTCGATCTGCTGGGTTGGCGACTGCAGACACCTGCCGATTTGGATGGCAATGGTCGTGCAGACGGTACGAGTGAACGCGATCTGGATGCTGGGTTTACCGATGAGTATTTTTTCACGGGAGATGATGGCGGCATGGTATTTCGTTCCACGATTGCCGGTGTTACAACTTCCACGAATACTCGTTACACTCGATCGGAATTACGCGGTATGTTACGCCGTGGTAACACGGGCATTAGCACCCAGGGAGTAAATAGAAATAACTGGATACTGGGCTACCAGCCAGATCCTGGGGTCGCGGTCGGTGGCCGTAATGGTGTATTGCGTGCCACACTCGCGGTGAATCATGTGACTGAAACCGGGGATCGTAATCAGGTAGGTCGCGTAATCATCGGCCAGATTCATGCCGAAAGTGATGAACCCATTCGATTGTATTATCGAAAGTATCCGGAAAATGAGCGAGGTTTCGTCTACTTCGCGCATGAAATTCGTGACTCCGACGACATCTATTTCACCGTGTTAGGTCCAATAAATGATAATCTGGATACATCGCCGCCAGGTGATGACAACATTGTAAATGGTATTGCCCTGGATGAATTATTTTCCTATGAGATCCATCAGCGCGGTGCGCGCATCGATGTGATTCTACGGCGCGGCGGCAATGATGGCCCAATCATTGGTCACGCGTTTGTCGACATGGAAGAGCAGAATAGTGGCTATGATATTGCCACCGAGTGGATGTATTTCAAAGCCGGAGCCTATTCACAAAATAACAGTGGCGATCAAGCCGACTACGACCGGGTGACTTTTTACGAACTCACCGCGACTCATGATAATTAGGCCAGCGCATTTAAAACTGTCCTGTTCTAAGTAACACGAGTGTACAGGCTTCTTCCCAAGGGATATTCGCATCATCCAACGCCTGCTGTAGTGTCGGAGATTCAGTACCCGGATTAAATATGACCCGGTCAGGCTTGACGGCTACGATCTCATCAATCATTCCGACTAGCTTATCCGGGCCCACATAGAGTGTGAGCGTATTAACAGGCTGGGTCACTTCTGACAGGTTCGTAGCGACGCGGAGTGATTCGATTTCCGTAAAATTCGGATGTATCGGCGTGACACAATGACCATGCTGAGTCAATAATTTGATTGCCTTGTTAGAATACCTGACTGGTTTAGGGCTGGCACCCAGGACGGCGACATGTTGAACTGATGACATTGTCTAACCCTCACTCTGATCGGGCCAGGAGCCTAAAACTTGATCAATTTTAAACAGCTCATCCAGATTGAATTCGAGGTTGTTAACAGCCTTGAGGCTATCCTCTAACTGGGCAACATTTCTTGCGCCGATGATTGCCGAGGAGACAATATCATCACGTAATACCCAGGCGATGGCCATTTGCGCCAATGTCTGATCGCGTTGTTGTGCAATGTCATTTAATTCAATCAGACACTGGATCGTTGCTTCATTGAGCTGTGATTGATCGAAGAACTCCGACGTTTTCGCCCGGCTATTGTCCGGGATCTCCTGTAAGTATTTGTTGGTCAGCAGTCCCTGTGCCAGGGGAGAGAAAGCGATGGCCCCCATCCCGTAATTCTTCAATGTTCTGCCCAACTTATCGTCTTCAATCCAGCGGTTGACCATTGAATAGGCCGGCTGGTGGATCAGACAGGGTGTGCCCAGTTCAGATAATATTTCCGCGGCATGTGCCGTCTGCGCTGAGTCATAAGATGAGATACCGACATACAGGGCACGGCCTGAACGAACGATATGATCCAGTGCCATCATGGTCTCTTCCAATGGCGTTTCTGGGTCAAAGCGATGGGAATAGAAGATATCGAAATAGTCTAGTCCTGTTCGCTTGAGGGACTGATCGCATGATGCAATTAAATACTTGCGCGATCCCCACTCGCCATAGGGTCCAGGCCACATCAAGTAGCCAGCTTTTGAAGAGACGATGATCTCATCACGATAGTTGCCTAGATGGCTGGCCATTATTTGGCCAAAAGCCTGCTCAGCGCTGCCCGGTGGCGGGCCATAATTGTTAGCCAGATCAAAATGCGTGATGCCAGAGTCGAAGGCCCGCGTGATCAGATCAACCTTATTATCGTGATCGGACTGGGCGCCGAAATGATGCCAAAGGCCTAGAGATATGGCTGGTAATTTCAGACCCGACAGGCCAACTCGTCGATACTCCATGTTTTCATAGCGATTTGGGGATGCTTTGTATGTCATTGATGTGATTGGATAAATTGAAGTCTTACAAGGATATCAGAACATAAGGTTGATTATAAGACTGTATATACAGTTGACAACTGTGTATATGAGTGTATACTGTGTATATATACTATGCACAGTAAGCGAAATTAACGTTAATAAATCATGATAAGAAGCGAGTCGTAATGGAGGCACCATTTATTCTTTCTCAGACCGATGGCAGGCCAATGTATTTGCAAATCATCGAGCAGATAAATTTAAAAATCGCATTGGATGATTGGCCACAGGGATACAAGCTACCTTCGATAAGAGAACTAGCGGTGGCACTCAAGGTGAGTGTCATTACAGTCAAGAGAGCCTATCAGGAACTGGAGAACGAGGGTGCCATCTACACCCAGCAAGGTAAGGGCTCATTCGTCTCGGAAGGCGAAAACATGGGGTTGAAGATGAAACAGGATGAATTAGATGAGCAACTTAAATCGGCTCTTAGGACAGCAAAATTTCTGGGCATGGATCTTAACGATGTCCAACAACGAATGAATGAATTAGCGCAACTGGCGACTCGCCAAACTGAGGACAATAACGATGAATGAATTAGCAGTAAACATGAATAATGTCAGCATTCATTATCCATTTTTCGATTTGCAGGATGTCAGCATTGAGGTACCGCGTGGTGCCATTATGGGGCTGATAGGTCCGAATGGTGCAGGTAAATCAACCACCATACGAATCATGATGGGGCTGCTAGCACCCGATAGCGGTTCGGTCGAAGTGATGGGCTATGACATGCTGCAAAAGTCGCATGAGGCACGCTGGAAGATTGGCTATGTCTCTGAGGATATGCGTTTGTACAAGAATATGACGCTCGGCTGGCACATGAATTTCATCAAGGAGATGTTCAGCGATTGGGATCATGCTTACGCACAGGACCTACTCAAGCGTTTTGGACTCAATACCGAGCAGAAGCTTAAAGGCTTTTCTCATGGTCAACGGGTCAAGTCGGCCCTGTTGCTGACATTGGCACGAAATCCTGATCTGTTGATATTGGATGAGCCAACCACTGGGCTGGATCCGGTAGCCAGAATGGAAACTCTGGAAGAGATGATGAAGGTGTTAATGGACGAGGATCGTAGCATTGTGTTCTCGTCACATAATACCACGGACGTCGAACAACTATCTGATCAGATCACCTTCATCGATCATGGCAAGGTGGTCAGTAGCCGTGACAAGGAATCATTCCTGGAGTCATGGCGCCGGGTACGAATGACGGTTAAGGACACACACCAGTTGCAGTCACTGAATAAAGCAGTACAACAGCAGGTGAATGGTCATACTGCCGTCGTCACAACAAATGATTTCTCTGATGAATTACTCAGGGAATGGCAATCGGATGAGATCGAGGTGTTAGGCGTAGAGCCAATGACGCTAGAAGAAATTTTCCTCGCCGAAGTAAAGTCTTCAAGAGAAGGAGAGGCAGCATGAACATGTCACTTATTTGCCAAATGGTTAAGAAAGACTGGGAATTAAATCAGTGGCCGATGATTGGTTATCTTATCTTAGGCATGATCGCCCTTTGGTTGATCATTACGCCTGGGGACATATTTTTCGCGATAGGAAGTATTTTACTCATTACCGTCGTGATCACGATTGGAATACATATGGTTATTAGTACCGTGACAAACGAACGAAAGAATCAGACACTAACCTTCATAATGAGCTTGCCGCTCAGCTATCGGGAATTCACGATGGCGAAAATGATCGCGAATGTTGGCGTAACAGGGGGTGCCTGGGTATTTCTCTATGGCATCCTAGCGGCCTTGATTTTGCTGCTCGAACCTTTTCCCGATGGCATATTTCCATTCGCAACCTTGACGATGATGTATTTGTTTATGATTTACATCGTCTTACTAGCGACGTCGATGATCAGTGAATCCGAACCGGTGACGATTGTGGTAATGACCGTGATGAATATGACGATTTCATTATTCATCATCTGGATGGGTAATCATGAAGGCATTGGGCACTTGAATAGTGGTGCTGAGGCAATCTGGACGCCCGCCGCCGTCACGGCATTTGTCTCTATTATCGGAGTGATAGTCGCGGCACTCGGTATTACTTTTTTCGTCCAGTCGAAGAAGCGTAACTTCCTGTAAAACACGCATAAATACCTAAACACATTATTTTAAAGTACTAGGAGTATATGATGTCTAGTGAATCCGATCGTCTTCATTACATGGATAACCTGCGGGCCCTGGCCATGTTACTAGGGATTTTTTTCCACGCTGCATTGGCCTATACCCCATCCATGTCGAACCTGTGGTTAGGGTCGGGACCTGAATCGAGTATTCTGATGGAACAGGTTGCCTGGTTTACCCACCTGTTCAGGATGCCGCTCTTTTTCCTGATTGCTGGTTTTTTCGCAGTCATGTTACTTGAGCGTCGTGGTGTGAAGGAATTTATCCTGCACCGCCTGAAACGCATTGGCCTGCCTTTTATTGTGTTTATGCCCCTGACATTGATCACGGTCATGGTGAGCGTCGGCTGGGCGATGACATCTGTTGAAAACCCGTCACCGATGTTGGGTTTCATCAAGTGGATGAGCGCTAATCCCGAGGCAGCGGGTCCTACACCACAAACAACAATGCATCTATGGTTCCTCTATTATCTAATGCAATTCTGTCTGGTGGCGGCCGTGCTACAGTGGAGAGGATTATTCAGCGACACGTTTGCACGATGGTTGAGCAATCCATGGATTATCGTACTCGTCTATCCATTGTTGATGGTACCTGCGTTGGTGTCCGTTAATGCACCACATCCGGCCCCCGAACAGTACATCCCCCAAGCCTGGGGTTACGGCTTCTATGGCTTATTCTTCTTAATGGGGATGGCGATATTCAAGAATCGGCAGGTATTGGATAGGTTAAAGCCATTTGCATTAGCGCTGCTTGTCAGCAGTATTGCGCTGTATTTGGTTCTGTTTCCCATGTTCCCTGAGGCGATCAGACTCGAAGATATGGCCAAGTTCATGGAGGGACCTGAGTTCAGCCAACAACAGTTGTTAATTGCCGTACTAGAATCCTACATTGCTGTCTTTATGACGATTGTCTGCCTGGTGTATGGTGCACGTTTTTTAACAAGTAGTAACAAGACACTGCGTTATATTGCTGATGGTTCCTACTGGGTTTATATCATTCATTTGCCGGTTTTGTTTATCATTCAATTTCACCTGTTGGATGCTGATTGGGGGTTATGGACAGAGTTTTTGTTCAGTTCGTTTGCTACACTGGCAATAGGATTCGCGACCTATGCGTTGTTGGTGAGATGGACTCCGATCGGTATTATGTTGAATGGTAAACGTGTGCCACTGGGTCGTGATAAAGGCCATCAGAACGTTACGGGATAATAAGTGATATGAAGCAGAAGGCCAAAACAATTGCCAGGGTGATTGCAGCGATAGTGACTATCGCCAGCATCTACCTGTTTGCGCCCTGGCAATACGGCCTCTATTACATCGAGCCATTGCCAGATTCGATTCAGGAAGAACTGGAAGATGCGGTGGCGAGTCATGGGGCCGATGGGGTAATCATCTATGTCGGTCACCAGGATAGGGACGGGGAACACTATGCCGCGGGTTGGCATAATCGCGCCGAGCAAATCCCAGCTAAACCAGAGGCATTGTTTAAAATCGCCAGCATCGCTAAGCTCTATGACGCAGTCGCAGTGACTAAATTGATTGCACAAGATAAGCTGTCACTTGACGCTACGCTAACTGACTATTTACCTGAATTGCATGGACGCATCGAGTATGCTGAGCGTATTACGCTGCGCATGTTGGTCATGCACACCAGCGGTATTCCCAATTTTACGGATCAGCCTGAGTTCAACTGGGGTGAGTCAAATCTTGATGTGCTGCAGTTCGCTCTGGATAAGCCGGCGTTATTTGAACCGGGTACTGATTACAGCTATTCCAATACCAATTATCTGTTGCTGCAACGGCTAATGACAAAAATAACTGGGATAGATCATGGTCAATTCATCCGTAAGGTGATTCTTGAGCCTCTGTCTTTGCAACATACCTATTTCTCGATCAATGAAGTCTCTGCGGAAAATTTGATGAGTGGTTACCATGTTGGTTACGAGGATGATCTTAAGGGGCTCGATCAGGGTTATGTTGCAACGGCAGAGGATGTCGGAATTTTCCTACGGGCTCTGATTGATGGCACGCTGTTAACTGCAGAGGAGCAGGTTATCTATTCCTCAATTTACCATTATGAGCATACAGGCTGGGTACTGGGTTACCAGAGTGTGGCCCGTTATCATGAGGATATCGATGCAGTGGTTATCATGTTTTTGAGTACTACCGGTGGCGAAACGATATTATTACGCGATGTTATCTATAGTCGGGTCATGGATGTCATCAGGGCAGGCGAGGGAAGTCTAGGATGAAACATCCTGATACAACCCCAAGCTTTAATTGTCATCCATGTAACCCAATTGTAATTTTTATACGTATACTTTCTTAGATGACAAACGAATTTTAATCTTCGTATGATTATCTAGCGCACTAAAAGGCTCCCTTTGGAGCCTTTTTTATTGGATGATCAGTCTGCTAAGCGATTATAGGTGCCACCATCCCATGAAAAACTCGAGATAGCACCGGTTTCATTGCGCTGGAAACTCAGCACATCATAACGCTCTAAGACATTCGCCTGTTCGGCGAAGACATCTTCTGTGGCAGGGAGCAGGCTGGTATTGAAACTGTGTGCCTTGAGCACTAATTCGCCCTCGCTCTGACTGATTGTCACTGTGAGGTCGTAATCATCCGAGTAGTAATTCCCGGTATACTGGGCCAGTGTTTCTGAAGCGGGGTTCCAGCTCCAGTCGGCAAATGCCTCCTGCTCTCGTGATTTTTGCAATTGTTGAGTGCGGTGGTTGAGTAATTTCTCAATTCGTTCTGGGTAGATTCGCTGACGTATTTCAGTCCATTTAGCCGCATCCTTATGCTCGATTAGATACTGTAGGAACATGACAACCGTTCTGGATGTCAGCCAGCCTGTCATATTATCGGAGTTCGAGAATACCCCGATGCCAACACCGAGATCAGGTGAGTATGCCATCATCGTCCTGGCACCCGTGTAACCACCGCCATGGATATATAATTCATGGCCTTCAAAGTCGCAGACATTCCAGCCGAGTGCATAACCGAAGCATGGAAGCTCGTAGGCGTTTCTGGCCTTGCGATCAACGGCAACACCAATGGTTTGTGCCCTCTTGATAGCTGCAGCAGATATGTGTTTCTGATTGCTCCCCTGACTCAGCTGGAACTGCAACCAGCTAATCATATCGTTGGGCGTCGTAACCATACCTCCGGCTGATTGCATCATTTCATCTGTCTTCGGCTTGACCAGATGCCAGCCCTCCTCATCACCCTGCCAGATATGATTCCAGGACAGTTGATCCAATGTAAAATCAGAGGTCCTGGCAGAGGTATGTGACATTTCCATGGGTGTGAAAATTTCCTGTTTTAACCAGTCCTGCCACGACTTGCCAGTAGCGGTATGCAAAATCGCACTGTAGATGTTGTATCCGAGATTATCATAACGAAATCCCGGCTCACGTTTGCTGGCATGTTTTGCAATCAAGTCTGGATATTTTTTGTAATCCAGTTCGGTAACGTAGGCCTCTAGAAAGGTGATCAAGCCCGCCTCAATGGGTACATTGTGATTGAGTAAATCTGCAAGGCTATAATCAGCCGCATTCAGTCCTTCCGGAAACTGTATCTCAGGCCAATAATCGGTAATTTTACTATCGAGCCTGAGGATGTTCTTACTATCCAGATGACTTGCGAGTAGCCCCATATAGGCCTTGGTTTGAGATGCAATATAGATCGGCGTATCGGCGGTAAGGGGTTTGCCCGTTTCCGAATTACGGATGCCATCGACATAATTCAAGAGTGTCTTGTCTTTGGTGACGGCGACCACGGAGTATCCTGGCCCCAGATCCGGGAAACCTTGTAAGAATGTTTTGAGTTTCTCTGCTGCTTGTTCGGGTGTTGCGGCGGCCGTCGTGAAACACACAATCCCTAGCATCACAAATGCCGATAATTTGCGGATAAAAGGCACAGACGATTGATACGTATATCGCATGAATAAATTCTCCAGTTACTATGATCCTAACCAGTATAAATCGTTGCGATAGGTATTAATTGAACGTTTTTAACCTCTATAGCAGTGTATCAAGCGAGGTTAACTGAGCATGAGTTGCTGGATCTGTCTGGGCGGCATACCGAGTAATCTTTGTGCTTGTCTCGTGAAGTGGGCGTTGTCACTGAATTGCGCATCATGAGCCGCTGCGGTTATCGTTTTGCCATGGTACAAGCCATCAAGGGCCTGACTTAACTTCAATCCTGTACGGTACATCACGGGAGAACAGCCGGTAAATTGTTTAAATGCTCGCGACAGGTAGGCTGGGTGTACATCATGAGACCTGGCGATTTCTAGCACATTCGCTGATCGATCATCAGCCAGCTGTTCTTTGACATTATCTAACCAGCGAGGTTTGCTCGTTCTACCTGTGCTCGAATGGGGCTCTGCGTAGGCTAACATGTCCCAGGCGATAGCTTCTTTTTCTTGCGCATTGGCGGCATTCATAATGCGGCTAACGATTTTTAGATCGATAACATTCTTCTTGCTCAAATGGGGTGTCCAGCGCCAATCAGACAGATCCGTTGCAATGGCATCTGCCTTGAGATTCGGTGATATATTCAGGGATAAGATCAGTGTGCCGTTGTCACCATACTGGTTGGCGTGTGTAAAGCCGGCGGGCTTAATCCCGACGCCTGGAGCGAGAACTTCTCTCGTCGACTGTTTGCTTGATTCGAGAATTTCACCGCTTAACAAGAAGGAGACCTGATGCAAGTCATGGTAGTGGTCAGGCATTTCTGATTGGCGCTGATAATAACAAAGGCGAACAGCGATATCGGAATTAGCGAATAAAACTTTATTCATCGGGCATCAAGATTCAGAGTGTGTAACTTTGTATTAAACCTCATGTGCGAGGATCTTGGATACTCCTAAAATGTAATGAAATTTTTATTTCCCAAGACAGCTCGGAGGTTTGCCACAATTGCAGATTTCTCATGGCGCGACTTTTAGGTATTATTAACACTCATTCATCGAACATAAGTTTGTTCATGCAGACTGAACGCCTATCTGTTAACAATCCAGCTGATATGCAACGAGCTGCCGAGCTACTCCAAGCCGGCGACTTAGTCGCTATTCCAACTGAGACGGTCTATGGCCTCGCTGCCGACGCAACCAATCCGGATGCCGTCAGAAAAATTTTTGAAGCCAAGTCGCGTCCTACGGATCATCCACTGATAACCCACATCTATTCAACCGATGTGATCAATCAGTGGGCGAAGAATATCCCAACTTGGGCAATCGATCTCGCTGAACGGTTTTGGCCAGGCCCACTCACCTTAATTATGGAGAAACAATCGGGCGTATCCGATATTATTACTGGGGCTAAACCATCTATTGGTCTAAGGATCCCCAACCAGCCCTTTCTACTGCAACTCTTGCGTGAACATAGTCTGGCTATTGCGGCACCATCTGCAAATCCTTATCAACGCCTGAGCCCAACCTCCGCTGATCAGGTCCTGGCCGGGTTGGATGGCAAGATAGCGGCGGTCTTGGATGGCGGTCCCTGTCTGGTCGGTACAGAGTCGACTATTCTATCGGTGTTGAACGGCCAGGCAACGATACTACGAGCCGGAGCCATTACTGCGACTGATTTACAGCCGTTCGTTCCCGTTCCCATTGAGGTCCCACGGCAGCATACTGAAGCGGTTTCAGGCAACAAAGACATACACTATCAGCCGATCACCAGGGTGCTGATTCATTCAGCTGAGACGATAGAGTCAGCTGATAGTTCAAGACAACGCATTGGTCTGATACACCATAGCCCAGAACTGCATACCAGCGACTTCACAGCGGTCAAGCAACTGGCGAACGATGTCAGGCAGTATCGTCACGATCTATATGCTACGCTGTTCGCCATGGATCAGCAGCAATTGGAAGAAATTTGGGTGGAGCAGCCTCCTGAGTCAGAGCCGTGGGCTGATATCAGAGATCGGTTACAAAAGGCGGCAGGATGAACTGATCTGAGTGCATTCTGTCTGAGTAACATACATAGGGCTTTAAGAAACTAAGGAATTCGTTATGAAACTATCACTAGCTGGTTTGATTGCCATTGTACTAGTCGTCGTGGAGGTGCCAATGTTGGCTGAAAGTAAAGGTACGGTATTTGTTACCGGTGCAAACCGCGGGATGGGATTCGAGTACGCCAAACAATACAAAGCCAAGGGCTATGATGTCATCGCTACGGCGCGCAAGCCTGATAAGGCGGAGAAGTTAAATGCACTGGGGGTGACCGTATTACAACTCGATGTTACCAGTGCGGATAGCGTTGCCAATATGGCAGAGGCCGTGGGTGACCGGGCCATCGATATTTTGATTAACAATGCCGGCTACTTCGATCGTGCAGACGTGACCCTGGATAAGGTAGATTTCGATACCTTTGCCCGAACGCTCGATATCAATACCATGGGACCTCTAAGGGTAACGCAGGCACTCATTGATAACGTCCTTAAAAGTAAAGAGAAGAAGGTTATCAGCATGAGTTCAGGACTCGGCAGCATAAGTAATTCTACTGGACGCTGGTACGCCTACCGTAGCTCAAAGAGTGCACTGAATCAGGTAAATAAAATCTTGAGTGAGGAATACAAGGAGTCAGGGGCAATCTTTGTCGTAGTGCATCCTGGATGGGTTAGAACAGATATGGGTGGTGTCAATGCGACCTACTCACCCCAGGAAAGTATCAGTAGTTTGATCAGCGAAATAGCGCAGTTGGATGCGGATGACAATGGCCGGTTCTTCGATCTTAAAGGAAAAGAGATTAGCTGGTAAATGGATTCAATCACTCAGGTCGCCCTTGGCGCAACCGTAGCTGCGGCCTGTGTTCCCAAAGAACATCGGCGTAAGGCCGCATTAATCGGTGCCGGCCTGGGGACCTTGCCTGATCTGGATGTATTTATTGATTACGGCCATGCTGTAGCCAATTTCACCTTACATCGTGGGTTCAGTCATTCTCTTTTTGTGCTGATTCCATTCTCTGCATTACTTTGGTCGGTATTACGGCGTTACTACGAACCTGTGCGTGCTGCGCCGACTCCTTGGTATTGGGCCATTACACTCACTCTGGTAACGCATCCGTTGCTTGATGCCCATACCGCTTACGGCACCCAACTCCTATGGCCAATGATGGTCACTCCCACCAAGTGGAGTACCTTATTTATCATCGATCCGCTTTACACCTTGCCGCTGCTGGTTGCCTTCATTATGGTGCTCTGCCTACCCACCAGTATCTGGAGTAAACGCCTAATGAGTGTCGGGCTAATCCTGAGCAGTAGCTACCTGGCCTGGTCATGGACGGCGAAATTGATGGTCGATGAGCAGGTACAAAGGAGTCTCGTTGATGACGATTCCAACTATTCTGTATTCACTACGCCGACCCCATTTAACACATTAATGTGGCGCATCGTCGTCATGCGTGGAGATACCTATCTGGAGGGCTACTATCATTTCCTAAATCCGGGGCAAATCACATATAACGAGCATTCCCGTAATGATGAATTATTCCGACAGTCGTCTGAGGTGAGTGCGGTGAAGCAACTGGAATGGTTTGCTGATGGTTTTAATCGCGCCGATGTGATTGATGAAGCACTCGTGATAACCGATCTGCGCATGGGATTTGAGGATAATTACGTCTTTCGTCACATGGTAGCCGTTCGGCAAAATGGTGACTGGATTGAAGTGACATCGGAACAACTGCCTCGACAATTAAGTGGTGAGGACCTGGCGACCTTTAAGGAGATGTTTAATGCAAATCTCGATTAATCGTCAGGCGAAACCATCCTTCGGGCAAGTTGGAAGTGAACAAACACCCATCCTGATCATGGATGATTTTCTAGAGAATTTGCAAACTAGCCTACTTGCCGCTAGAGACACACTCAATTTTGACGCATTTGATACCTATTACCCGGGGGTTCGCGCTAGCCTTCCAGAGCAATACATCGTCGCCGTCGCTGCAGCGATGATGCCTCTGATCCGCCAGATCTACTCTGTTCCGACCAATCTGAGCATGGAGTATTACCCGAGTTATTATTCACTCGTAACTAGGCAGGCTGATGAGTTGTCGATGCTGCAGAGTGTGCCTCACATCGATGGTAGCCAGCCACACCGCTATGCGCTGATTCATTATTTGAATCCGGAACCACATGGGGGCACGGCCTTTTATCGTCATAGGCCAACCGGCTATGAACGCGTCACGGCAGCGCAGGAAGATCACTTCTGGCAATCTTTTGATGCCTTTCATGCGCATCATGGCGAACCTGAGCCGGGTTATATTGATGCATCAACGGAGCATTTCGAGAAGATTGGCGAAGTACCCTATCAGCAGAATCGTCTGGTCCTGTATCCAGGAAACTTGCTACATTCAGGTTCTATCATGTTGGAAAACGATATCGACAGTCATCCCGTCACAGGCCGACTGACCGCAAATATCTTCCTGAATTTTGTCTGACTCAGGATGGTGACTGGTTATCTTCCTTGTGTAGCCATGGCGCATAACTGAGGCCAATGAGTACCTGTTCCGGACTGAGGAAGCGTGCCATTGACTGTCCCCAATCTTCAACGATCGTTTCATGAATAAAGGATTGTCCTTGTTGCTTCAGTTCCTCTACCGCCGCGACGACCTCTTCGTGGGATCCTAGCTCGAATTCAATGGTGGTAGAGGGCACAGGTATCGTTTCGGGCCAGGAATCGGTACCAAAGCAGGATTGCGCGGCCATATGCAATGGCCAGACACCAAAATGGTTGCAGCCTGGGAAGCGATCCAGGCAACGATACTCCCCCATCTCTTTCATCTGTAAGCCCAGAGCATCTTCATAGAGCGAATGACTCGAATTAGGATCAGGGCTTATGGTAGCGAAACCGGCGATAGAGTGTATTTTCATGGATTAAAGCGTTAAGTTTTGTTTCGCAAAATTTAACACAGCCGCCGTATCAACTCGATAGCTATAGGCTTCAATAAATAATTTGCCCTTGATATTGCCCGACGTGTCGACCACGATCATCCCTGGATACGGGAGGCCATAATTGGCATCGCCCGGACCATATTCCTCGCGTAGCACTCCCAGGTTGGCGAAACTCTCGGCATTGACATCAGAGAGAACGGGGTAGTCTATGCTATGCCGGTTGATGAATGCTTGCTGTATCATCGGATCATCATAGGTCATCATTACGATGGCGATTCCTGCCTCATCAAAGGCCGATTTCATATTCTGTAATTCAATGCTCTGGCGCATGCAAAAGGGGCACCATTCCAGAGATCGGTTCACGACGAAGATCGTACCGTTCTCGCCTGCCAGCTGATTCAGGTTGGTTATCTCAGTATCACCATATAGACCTCGGATGGCCGGCATCGTTGCGCCGACCATGGGTCCTTTATCGAAGGAGTCCGTATCGGCACTGATAAACATGTCGTCTGTACCAAAATAAATACGATGGTAACGCTTTAAAAAATCGAAATTCGCGTACACCAGACCCGCAGTTATGATGATGATGATTGACAGGATGGTCTTTTTCATGGGTATAGTTCTCTGTTATGTAATATGAATAGATAAAAGGGATTAGATGGATTCGTTATGTAAAATGTTACAGCTGTTGGTCAAAAATAATTTCCTCAAACACCTTCTGTTTGCACTGCTTCTTATCACTAGCCAGATATCTTGGCTGGCGGCTTCACCCGTAGACCATTGTGAGTCCTATCAGGGGCAGTCACTCGATCTTTCTAATGCTGAGTTAATCAGAGAGCAGGGCATTGAATTACAGTACGAGGGTTATAACAATCTGGAGGGGCCGGCCTGGATAAATGGCGCATTATTTTACTCTAATATCGGCAATAAACGAGATTCTGAGTCAGGAGAGTTGCTGAATAATCTGACGACGATCTGGCGTTGGGTGCCGGGTACTAAGGCAGAGATCTGGCTGGATGACAGTCGGGCTGGAACCAATGGGATCGCCGTTGGTAGTGATGGAAATCTCATCGTTGCGCGTCACCTTGACGGCTCTGTGAGTCGAGTCGATATACAGACCAAGTCAATTTCACCGATCGCGACCGCCTATAATGGCCGACGTTTTAATTCTCCTAACGACCTGACGCTATTGAGCAATGGTACGATTTTCTTTACTGATCCAGACTGGAATGTACCGAATAGCAACACGGATCCGATTCAAGGCGGTGAGAACCAGCACATCTATCGAATTAATCCCACTGGAAAGGTCTCCAGGACCCGGGTTACGGACCTGGTGAGGGTGCTCGGCAATAAACCCAATGGCATCATCACATCTCTCGATGAACGAGATCTGTTAGTGGCCGGATTAGAGGGGTTGTGGAAATTTCAAATCGCTTCCGGCGGACTATCACAACCACTGCGTCTAATGACGACGCCTATCGATGGTATGGGTAAAGACTGTAGCGGGAACATTTACGTTACCACGAGCCGGACTAACGATGAGGGTATTAGATATCAAGCGATCGTCATACTGGATGAACAGTACAAGGAAGTGGGTGAAATTGCAGTGCCTGATATCCAGATTGTGACGAACATCGCTTTTGGTGGACCCGAGATGAGCACCCTCTATTTGACCAGCCTTACCGTCCCAATGAATGACGCCGGAACGGGCCCACGAATGTGTGCCGGTCAACCCTGTCAACCGGCAGGAATTTATAGTGTTCGACTCAATGTACCGGGGTTTCCCTATTAACTATCAAGCGCAGACTATGGAAAGTTTATTCTGGACAGTTAAATCTGGCGCGAGACAATCCAGTCATTGAGTTTATAGAATAGGTAGTAGCAAAGACTACTAAGAATGACTATTAAAGCAGGCACGACTAGCCATTCAAATGAGATAACGCCTTGCATTGTCTCGACTAATTCCGCAATCACATCGGCATCATAGTTATCGACCGTGTAGGTGATGAGCAGCGTCGTAATGAATATGAATAGTAGTGCCATGACTTGTGCCTGATTATTCGCTAATGGATTATCCGCCACTAAACCTTGTCGGCGCGGAAGTTTTCCAGATTCATCGACTCTATCGGTACCTGCTTCAAAGAATGCAGCACAGATAGAAGGAAGATAGCCTGCATATAGGCACTCATCAGGACGCCCTCGAACTGTTCAAGATCATAGACATTCACAGCACGCATGGTCATGAAGAAGATGCTGACAGCGATGCTGGTGTATAGAGAAGACTGAACAACCGCGGTGATTTCCTTAATGTTATCTGCCTCAGACAAGAGTGGGTTCAGCTTCTTGCCATAGACGCGCCAGCGAATCATGAAGGCGAAGAAGAGATTCACGGCCGTTAAAATAATGACTGCCTCGAATAATTCGAAACCGAGACTGAGATCGAACGATTTGGTGTACATATCGAACAACATGGATACCAAAATGAAACTGACTGTCACCGCGAGCAGCATCATCGATGTGTGATTGAATATCGAACGCCGAGTTAGAGAGGCACTTCGTTGCGGTGTTGTGTTTTCAGCATTCAGGCGCTTACACTGTCTAAGCATCAGGAGGTCCATCAGAATCAACGGGATGGATTGCGTCATGCCGAAGATAAATGCCACCATGGCCAGTAGACCACTTGAGACTTGCTCACCGTAGTAATAGACCGCGACGATTAAGCCGACGCCAACGACAAGCATGACATTGTTAAACACAATGTGCCTGCGGTAATTCTTTTGCGCTTTATCAAGGTCGCCATCGTATAGCTTCGGATACTCTGCGAAAGGGTAGTGATCGAAGACATATCGCATTCTTGATTGGATGCGTTTCGGGAGGTACCAGGACAATAAAAATGTTTGGCTGGCAAGAAATAATAAAAAGGTAAGTTGTGCGTCCATAATAGTTCCTCAACTAGCTGACGATTGCATCAGCTGATTAAAAGCAATGCGAATTTCTGAATCGGTTGCGCCTAAATTACGGCATGATTTGATTGCCTTATCGATGGTTGTCGTGATGATCTCATTTACATCGACCATGCAGTTTTGTTTGGCTTCAGGATGGACGAAAGTCCCTCGATACCCTCTGGTCTGAATCACTGCATCGCGTTCTAACAAACGATAGGCTTTGGCGACGGTCTTATTGTTGATATCGAGATCGGTCGCTAATTGCCTGATAGACGGCAGTGCGGCACCCGGTTCGATTCTGTCTTGTTGAACCGCCGTTTTAATCTGGGTCACCAGCTGAGTAAATAGTGGTGCTGGATCCTCTAAATCGATATTTATTTCCATACATCATCTCTAATGCTTGCAATTAGGTGGGGCTTATTTGGTGACCCACCTTGTACCATGTGATGTAATGGTACAACTGGAACGAGGTAATATGCAAGATATTTTTTCCCAAATTCCAGCCAGTCGCCGATTAAGAATCCAATTTTGCCTAGATGATAAATGTGTATGTTATTGTTTTTTATAAAAAATAAAGAGAGTACACTGTGAGGTTATAGTTTGTTTCAAACTATTGCAGCGCTAGAGTTTCTTTCACTGAAAGGAATAGCTAGACTAGGTTATCCAGTATGTGACTCAGCAGCTAATGGTTAGTGATCGTCTTATTAGCTTTGCGTAACAGGTAATAGATTGAAGACAGTAATACTCAACGACAGTTTCAAATTTGATGGCCATGAGTTAGTCAACGTCACGACCGGGGAAGTGATCAAACTCGATTTTCGCCTGGCCAAATTACTTGCGTTCCTGGTACAAAATCATAATACCCTTATTAGTCGAGACACTCTGATCGCAGAGGTCTGGGATGGCACGATCGTAAATGACAATACCATTACCTGGTCTATTTCTCAGCTCAGAAAGCATCTCGGTGATGATATTAAAGCACCACAATATATCGAGACTAAACCGAAAAAAGGCTACGTATTTCTTGCACGACTTACTGAATACGAGGCGAGTAAAACGCCTGTCTCAGTCGAGAAGGCCAAGCGCTCTATTGCGTTGCCCATCTGTATCCTGATAGTCGTCGTCATTGCCAGTTCACTAATTCTATATTCGCCAGACGTTGATCGACATGACAATTGGCGAATAACCAACGTGCAATCATTAACGGTTATGGACGGTCGTGAAACATCGCCATTAGTATCATCAGATACCAGTCGAATGTATTTTCTGCACCGAATGAC
Organism: Enterobacterales bacterium; assembly: GCA_965250035.1. Taxonomy (GTDB): domain Bacteria; phylum Pseudomonadota; class Gammaproteobacteria; order Enterobacterales; genus CAXRAF01. The sequence continues at coordinate 3,161,609 of OZ252282.1, forward strand.
CACCTCCGATCGCTATCAAATAAACTATTCACAGCTCAGAGAAAGTCGCACCGTGCGAGAAACCCAGAGCGACGGTACAAGTCGAGAAAAACCTGGTCGACGGAGTATGAATCCTTATCCAGTGGTCGACGACGAATATCACTACATGCACATGGTGTGGCAAAAAACGGATGAATCGATTATCGCTAGTCGTCGTATTTCATCCGCTGACGGCACATCGTGCGAAATTGTCGCCATCGTTTTGAATGATAAGGGAAACGGCGTCGAGTCGATTGTGAAATTACATGACTGTCTAGCCAGTCATCGCGTTTACCTGGCATTTGATGATCGCAATCAAACCCTTTATTTCACGCAGAGTAACGATGGGTCGGTTCATACGTTACACAAACTCCATATGACATCGAATCAGGTATCAGAGATCTCAAACTACGAATACGATGGCATGGGTGACGTGTTCGTCAGTATGGATTTAAAGCAAGAAAAGTTACTGATCCTTCGTGATATTCAAGGACGGCAGACAGAGTTCCTGATTTACACCATCGCTGATCAGTCATTTTCTGAAGTATTAACATTGGACTCGGTGTATTACAGCGCGCATCTTGATCCGGAGGGGCAAGCAATTTGGTTAAATTGGGGTAACGATCTGATTCTCTCCTATGATCTGGAAAGCCGGGAGTCGTATCAGTTACTCAAAACACATATCGGTTGGAACTATAACCTGAACCCTATCAATTCTAGTCAAGCGGTTATGGAAACCAGTGATGGTAATGAGTTTGATATTGTCTATTTTTCACAGGGTAAGCAGGTCGATTTATCGTCGACTACGAATGAGTTCATACCGAGACTCTCTAATGGTGGCTTGATCTATGTCGCAGTGAAACAGGGGTTACCACAGATCTGGCTGAAATCAGGAGAGCAGGCTGCCCGCCAGCTGACGACACTCAGTCAATACCGGGAGTTTGCTGATCTCGCCATCTCCTCCGACGGTCGTTTTATTTGTGCCGTGAATAACCAGCAGGTAGGAATGATGGATCTGGTGACACAAGAATTTCGATTACTGACTGACGATACACACTATGCTCGAAACCTGAGACTATCCGAAACTGGCTTGCTTTACTTTACTTCCTATTCCGAAGGCATATGGCGTGGTTTTGTGATTGATCTGAGCGCCTCAGTGCCAACCGTGCTAAACCTGGCGCTTTCTCAGCCGGTGACAATTCAACCATTACCAGACGGCAAGTTACTCTATACCAAGGCCGATTCACCCGGCCTTTATACCAGTGATTCGGATGGCCAGAGTGAGGCCCAAATACTGCCGGAATTCAATGCCCAGATCTATTGGCGATATGCGGATGGTTACCTATATTTTATCAATGAGCTGCCAGAGCGTGGCTTGTACAGAACTCCGATGAATCGTTGGCAACCTGAACTCGTTACCAAACTGGAGCCATCGATGGGTGGGCGTTTTGATGTCGCCGACTCGGGCAATCGGATTATCTTCGAGCGAACCAACCGGGATCAGACTAATATAGCCATCGCGAGCATATCTAACTCCGATTCGAACTAAGTAATGAATCCGCTCAGACATGCGGCTACTTGGTCAGTACCTATGTCATGTTGGTGGTGGAATCATTATTTGATAAGCGTTGTGAAATTTCTTGTAAGCGTATCAATTGCTGAATATACAAAGGTAACGTGACAACCTTTCCACTGTAGTCAAATATGTATATGAGTATGGCTAACAATGTACCAACTTCTGGAACTGTTGAGTCTGAATTAATCGCTATCAGCGGAGCGCTTATGAACAGTGCAATGACTCCGAGCCAGATTACACTGAAATTTATCGTTTCTAAATCTGATAGTTTAATATTCCAGCGCATCAAATCGACAAAATGTTTTCTTATAAATTGACTTTCATTCTGGCTTAAAACGTCGACTCTCTGCTCGAGAATATGGTTGTAGTGGCCATGATAATCATACTGAATATTTCCTGTTAACCAGTATGTGATTATCATTAATATTAAGAGTGCCAAGCACGCAAACATAATAGACAGGTTTAATGATGCGATGATGATTAGCGTTCCCACAACGCCAACTAAACTAAAGACGATGCCCGGCATCGAATGCTCAAAAAACTCTACTAACTCCGTTAACAGTCCACTTCTTGCACTTAGTTTAGAAACTGATGTATCGACCTTTTTACCCTGACTAACCATTTCATAGGCAATCGTTTGGTAGATACCGCCATATATCCTGGTGTCATAAAATCGTCTGGCGGCACCGATTAACAGTGCTAGCAAGCCCAATGAGCCCAGCATGAATAGTCCAGTGTAGCTATTTTCGATCAAATCATTGACTGCCCAACCAATGAATAATGGGAACAAGACATCGAGAAGTGACTCAATCACAACTAAGAGAAACGTAAATGAAATACGACCTAGGAATCGTTTAGCTATTGATTTAAGAGAATACATAAATAATCCTTACACATTCATCATAAGATACGATTTTGTATCACTGATGTTAAATAAATTAGAGATTGCGACCGAGATTGCGACTGGTCAGCGCGCATCAACTATTTATTTTTAAAGAATCATTTACTTAGTGGTCCAATTTTTCGGAAGGCTGATTTTGCTAAACGATAGCATAGATTAGAGATTTTCATGAAGCGCTATTTACTTTTGCTATGCTCACCCGGCTGCAAATTACCTAATTGATAGGTATCGATTCGTGACCGTATCAGACGTAATACGGGAAAGCCGATTGCGGCACACATTCGTCGTACCTGACGATTTTTCCCCTCGGTGAGGGTTATTTCCAGCCAGGTGTCCGGTATGTTTTTCCGAACCCGAATGGGTGGGTTACGTGGCCATAGATTGTCCGGCTCCGGGATAATCCTCGCGCTAGCCGGTTTGGTTTGACCATCCTTGAGCTTCATGCCGGTAAAAAAGGGCGTTAAATCCTGCTTGGTGGGGGCGCCCTCAACTTGAGCCCAGTATGTTTTATCCTTGGCATATCTGGGATCGGAGAGGCGGTGTTGTAACTTGCCATCATCGGTCAATAGTAATAATCCCTCACTGTCGTAATCCAAGCGTCCCGCGGGATAGATATCTGGAATATCGATGAATTCTTTAAGGGTGGTTTTGTTTTCGTGGGGAGAAAACTGGCATAAGACCTGATAGGGCTTGTTAAACAGAATTAGTTTCGACATCGCTCTAGTCTAACCCGATGGATTGGAATCGACTAATCAAGGCATCCAGTTTCAGGTCGGCACACCCACCGGGCGAAGTCCGTTGGCTGATGCTGTCCTGCGCAGTGCGATCATTCAATTCATCATAACGTTCAACAACTTCCTGATAGGCATCACGGAACGCCTTGCCACCGGCACTCAATTCGACGGCGAAATCTGTGGCATACATTGGCGTGTCTATGGCAGCCAGCAGTTTCTGCTCTTTGAACTGAGTTCCTGCGACCAGTCTTGGGAAGAGCTGGATGGTCTGCAAGGCATGCTTGATGGCAGTGATTAATGGGCCCTTAGTGAATTGTAGGTCCCTCTGGTACCCTGATGGCAAGGATAGTAGCGACTGAAGCTCGACCATAGCCGCTTGAACTCTGGGGTAACTCGCGCGCATCAGTTCCACCAGGTCGGGGTTGCGTTTATTGGGCATGATCGAACTACCCGTTGTCATCTCATCGGGCAGGCTCACAAAATCAAACTCCTGAGTCGTAAATAATGAAAGATCCCAGGCATAACGTCTGATATCCAGGAGCAGTTGTGACAGCGCAAACAACACAGCTATTTCAAACTTACCTCGGCTATTTTGAGTGTAGATAGGATTAATTTGCATCCGTTCGAAGCCAAGTTTGTCGGTCGTTAATTCACGATTCAGAGGCAGGTTAACGCCATATCCGGCCGCCGTGCCCAGTGGATTAGAGTCTATCAGGCGGCGGGTATCCATGAGCTGTTGCAGGTTATCAATCATCGCTTCCGCAAATCCCGCAAACCACATCCCACAGGAAGAGGGGACTGCACGTTGTAGATGGGTATATCCCGGCATGGCGACATGTTTGGTTTGCTCAGCCTGCTGCAAACAGGCGTCAATGGCGAGTCTGGTTTCCTGGATTGCCGTGCTCAGAGCGTCTTTGAGAAACAGCCGGGAGGCGACCAGGACCTGATCATTACGTGAGCGACCCGTATGGACTTTTTTACCGGCTTCACCCAGTTGTGCAACCAGAAAGGCTTCGATGGCCGAATGGCCATCTTCGAAGCGATTATCGAGTACGAACTCACCTGATTCGACCAGTTGGCTCAGCCGGTTTAATTGATGAACCAGCGCTTCGGATTCGGCAGCTGGAATTAAATCGATCGAGGCGAGGTTCTCGACATGGGCGATACTGGCCAGAATATCGTATTGGATCAGTTCGCGGTCGAGGATAATATCCTCACCTGCCATGAAATCCATGATCATGTCATCAATGATCGCCGTTTTGTTTTTTTGCCAGATGGGTCCACTCATCGTGATTCTCCTGAAGATTTCCTAATTTGTTGCGTATAACGCATCGATTCCTAATGATTCGTCTAAACCGAGCGTTAAATTAATATTCTGCATTGCCTGGCTGGCCGCTCCTTTGGCGAGATTGTCCAACACGGCAACCTGGGTGACTCGCATGCCATCATCGCTGATACTAAACCCGCCAACAATGCAGTCAGGCGTGTTGACCACCTGCTGTATATTGGGAATTTCTTCCACCACCCTGACATAACGAGCTTGGCGATAGAAATCACGAAATAACTGCAACAGATCGTTTGCCGTTTGTGTTGACTTGGCCTGCCATTGCACCGTCATATTGATACCGCGAAAGAAACTAGCAACGTGGGGAGTGAAATGCGCCTGACACGCCATATGTCGAGAAACTTCGCGTTCATGAATATGTTCCGTGAGGGCATACGGCAGGATATTGTCCTTGAGCCGCTGCGGATCATTGTTGGGTCCAGGTTTTGTGCCTGCACCAGAATAACCCGAGATACCCATACAGTGTACGTGCCCCGAGAGAAGCCCCCTAATTGGCGCGATGGCGACTTGCATGGCCGTCGCATAACAGCCCGGATTACTGATCCTGATTGGCTGTCGTTGCAATGCGTCCTGATTGATTTCCGGTACGGAATACACCCAACTGTCGTCGAAACGATAATCTGCTGACAGGTCAATGATGAGTGGGCAGGTGGTTGCCGCCTGGACGTATGGTTCGGCAAACCCATTCGGTAAGGCAAGCACTAGAATATCGACTGGCCGCTCAGCGAGACCCTGAGGTGTCAGGGTTGTGATGGTTAAGTACTTGTCACCCGCCTCGGGTACCAGGGATTTGAGTGGTTGTCCTGCCAGTTGCCGAGAACTCACCCAGGCCAAGTCCAGATGAGGATGGGATAACACCCCCGCTATAAATTCCTTGCCGACATATCCACGGGCACCGATGATGCCAACCTGCCACTGTTTCATTAGGCTTGCTCCAGAGTAATGGGTTGGGCCAATGCGGTATCGAAACAACGGGCTATTTGAGTAAAATCATCAATACCATACCAGAAGAAGTTCCAATCCTTGGTCTTGTAACAACCCGCTGCATGCGCGAAGTAAAAGCCGTTGATTTGGTTCTCCGGTCGGCAGCGCCAGAACAGGGATTTATGCTCACGCTTGATGTGATTCCAAAGCGTCTTACCCAGTCCTTCCCCCTTGGCTTCGTTAGCCACGACAAATTTATCCAGATAGGGGATGCCGTCAATTGTACGAACGATAGCACAGGCACGATAACATTTGGTGATATAGATCTGGCTGGCATCGAGCCGGCTAAAATAGTCGGTAACCAGCGCCTTGTTGAAGCTGCGTTCGATAAGCTCTCTTACTCTGTCCTGATCGATGTCCGCAGCCGAATCATAGGACAACATTTGCTCACCCTTGCGGATTAGCGTACCAGACCCCTTGTGGGTGAATAGCTCCTTGGATAAATGCAATGGCCTGGTGATGGAAACGGAGGCGCTGTCAGGAAGTTGCTGAAGGATATCATTAACCTGTTGTAGCTTGAGTTTCATCCCGCCATGTAACCAGTCTTTACCCATGAGGCCTTCATAATCTGTCGCCAGATTAATGGTAGAGATTATCTTGTCATGTTTATTAAGGATGCCACCCGTCTCCGTGAGGAAGATGATCTTGTAGGGTTTAATCGTGATTGCCAGCTGATTGGTCGCCACATCGGCATTGATATTCAGCGTCTGGCCGGTTTCGGAATCAGCCAAAGGTGACAATATTGGAATCGTGCCTGATTGTATCGCCAGTTTAATTGGCTCGACATTGACGCCAGTCACCTCACCGACATAACCCAGATCAGTATTCGCCACGGGTCTTGCTTCGAATACCCCGGTGGTAATTGATGCTGTCTTTACGCCCATCGCCTGCAAACGATTCGCCAGCGTCATGTTCTGTGTCACGAAGGTTTGTTTGGCATTCTTCAGTATCGGCGCCGATGTGACACGCTGACCCTCGATGAATTCTGTGCTGATGTCATTCGCCTCGAGATTGGCACTGAGTTGGGGGCCTGCTCCGTGTACCACGATAGGAAACAAGCCAATTCGCTCAAGGAACGCCAGTGACGAGCACAAATTATCCAGATCTTTTTCGAGGACGGCGCCGCCGACCTTAATCACCGCGAAATGACTCTGACCTGCTGCGGTAAATCGATCCAGATACTTTTGGATTTCTTTCGGGTTCGCGAGGTTAGACAAGAGTTGAATGATTGTATCTTTGATTTTGGGTGTTTGCTCTGATGATTCCATCTGGGTATCACTCCAATGTGCTAATGTGTCTTGTCGATTATCTGGATATACTGCCCAACGACTTCGTCTAGTTGCGCCAACGCAACCCATTCATCGGCCGTATGAGCCTGCTTGATATCACCGGGTCCATATACCAGTGCGGTGTATCCTGCCTCAGAAAAGAGGCTTGCTTCGGTCCAGAAATCGACCGCAGGTCCAACGGTCATGCCACAATTGGCGGCGAGATTTTCAGCGGCCTGATAGGCATGATCAAAGTCCTGATTGGCGGCTGGTAACGTCGGTCCAAAAAACGCCGGTGTCAATTCAAAATCACGACTGTCATATCCGAGATCGGTCGCCAGGGTGCGCATCTCATCCAACATGTTGGCTGAATTCATTCCCGGCAGCGGTCGAAAGCCGAAAGTCATCTCGCTATTGGCTGCAATCATGTTGGCCTTGATGCCGCCATCGATCTTGCCGGAATTAAATGGGAAGCCCTGGAGATTCTGAAAACTGGCTTGTGTATTCTCGACCCAGCTAATGACTGAATTTAACCAGCGGGCATTTTTATGGATCGCATTATCAGTGACAGCCCGGCTGAGTGAGCCATGCCCAGAATCGCCGGAAAATACTACCTTGCCCGACTGGATTCCACGATGGGCCAACGTCGCTTGTGCCTGGGTCGGTTCCGATACGATGACTTCGGAATAATCATTATTCTGTGCCAGGAATGTTTTCACGGCGAGTGAAGAACCGGCTTCTTCATCCGTGGAAAAGAGCAAGGCTAATGGCTCACTAGTATACTTGGCAGCAACGAGCATACAGGCCGAGGCACCCTTGATATCGCATGAACCTAGGCCAAAGGCTTTGTCACCTTCTACAGTTAGCTGCAGTGGATCGCGCTGCCAGTTGGGTGCAATTGGAACGGTATCAATATGAAAATTATACAGACGATCGGTTTTTCCACGTGTCGCCAGTAATGCCATACAGCCATCGCGGGCATCGTAAAGAGTGAAATTGAACCCAGCGAGATTCGACTTCAAGTAATCAATGATGCCACCTTCCGCTTTGATGTCTCGTGGCGGATTCTGGGTATCGAATGCGATCAATGCCGCCAGGTGCTGCAATACTTCATCGCGATAATCTGAGACTGACATTAGCCTTCTCCCTTGCTTCTGCGTGCTGCCATCACGGTAGACTTACCAAACAGTTTAATGAAGCCAACCGCCTCATCGATTGTCCATCCTGCACTTTGCGCGTAGACGCTGTCTTTATCCTTCAGGATGTTGTCAGAGTCCACTGCGACAGCGAGTGCTTGTCCCGCTGACAGTTCGACACTCACTGTCCCTGTAACTGCCGACTGATTGGAGACCAGGAATGCTTCCAGATCATCTTTCAATGGCTCATAGAATAAGCCCTCATAAACCAGCTCGACCCATTTGTCGGCGACCTGCGATTTAAAGCGGTTTTGCGCCTTCGACAGGACACACTGTTCCAGTGCCGTATGGGCGACGTTAAGTATTTCGATGGCGGGTGCTTCAAACACGATACGCCCCTTGAGGCCGATAGTTGTGTCACCACTATAGATGGCGCGTCCAATACCGTAATCGCCGCCCGTTGCATTGAGTGTTTGCACCAATTGCTCACCACTGATGTCGGCCCCGATCCCTTGGCCATCAAATGCAACGACCTTACCCTGATAAAACCCTATGGTGATAGTTGTCGGATCGGTCCGACGCTCCTGGGCTGGCTTGGTCATGACATGACTATCGGCGGCCGGTGTCTGCCACAAATCGATTTCGGAGCCTGATATGGTGGCGCCCATAAGGTTTTCATTGACCGAGTAGCGCGATACCTTGTCAGACACGTCAAACCCGCGATCACGCAAATACTGAATCTCATACTCACGAACATCACTACTCAACTTTTGAATTTCGCGGATGGGAGAGAGGATATTAAAATCACCCTGACTGTGTACGGCTAGATCGAAACGAACCTGATCATTGCCCATGCCAGTACAGCCATGAGCGAAGTTACGGTGTCCTTCGGCGCGGCAATAGTTTAAGCATGCCTCCACGATGAGGTAACGATCCGAACAGAGCAGGGGATATTGATTCTGATACCAACGCCCACTCCAGAGCAAGGGTGTGATGACGGATTGCCACAAATTTTCCGCAATACTCACGGTGTCATGTTTAACGGCACCGAGTTGCATGGCGCGCTTATGGATGCGTTCAATATCGGCATCGGTTACGCCGCCGGAATCGACGAACAAGGTGGTGACCTCATAGCCCTGATCAATTAGATAGGGGACACAGAAGCTGGTATCTAATCCTCCGGAAAAGGCGAGTACGACTTGGTTTGAATTGGACATGATAGTTTCTCTAACTTTGTTAATAATAATTTAGCTGGGTTGATGAAGCAGATGCTCCATGATGGCTTTTTGCACATGGATACGATTTTCGGCCTCATCAATTGCCATGCAGTAGTCGGCATCCATCACGGCATCGGTCGCTTTTATGTTGCGGCGCAGTGGCAAGCAGTGGGAGAACAGGCCGCCATTGGTCAGGGCCATCTTCTGCTCATCCACAATAAAATGCTTATATTGATCGCGAATGGCTTTCTCGGGCTCCCAGTTACCAAAAAATGGCAGCGCCCCCCAACTCTTGGCGTAGACAATATCGGCATCAGCGTAGGCTTCTTCGATATCGTGCGTCACGGTAAAGCTGCCACCATATTCGGCTACCTGCTGCTCGGCTAAGTGCATATAACGGTCATCCAAACGATAATCAGGCGTGGGGCATAGAAGCGTCACGTCCATTCCAAACTTACTGGAAATCAGAAGGGATGAATTGGCTACCGCGGTGTTTAGAGGCTTCGGGTGATAGGTCCAGGTCAGGACATATTTTTTCTTCTGAGGCTGGCCGAGTCTTTCCTGAATTGCCAGCATGTGTGCCATCTCCTGGCAAGGATGGGTAATGGTCTCCATATTGATAACCGGCACAGTGGCATGTTTTGCAAAGGCCGTGATCATCTTGTCCTGCCTATCTTCCTGCCAGTCGACGAATTTTGGAAAGGCCCGAATGCAGATCAAGTCGCAATAGCGGGACAATACCTGAGCGGCCTCGATAACATGTTCCTCTGCGACAGTATCCATGGTCGTGCCGAATTCAAACTCGAGAGGCCATGAACTCTTACCGGGCTCTAATACGACCGCATGGCCTCCCATCTGCCAGCAGCCCAACTCGAATGAGGTTCGGGTTCGCAGACTGGGATTAAAGAACAATAGGGCAACCCCTTTGCCATTCAGTGCATCACTGACTGAGCCGGATTTCAGCTCGGAAGCCCTGTTGAGTAATCCCTGGAGTTCATCCTGTGTCCAGTCTGCTGTGCTTAAGAAGTGTTTCATCTGTTTCTCTCTAGTAAAAACAAAACCATAAAACGAAAAAACCCGGCTGGATGGCCGGGTTTATGAATGATTCTGTTGGTTTTTATTCACACACTCATAAACCCGCCATGGCTACGGCGAAGACGACGGATACGGCGTAATGTGGTCGTGTTTGTCATTGTCATCGGTTTATCTGTGTGCAACATTCGGTTCATTAGTCTTGATGGCGTATTAGTAGCATAGATACGCTATCTTAATCAACTGATGACGTTAACTTTTCCAAACTTACTCATATTTGACTCAGATAATGCTGACGTGTCGATGATAAAATGCATAAGGAGCTTGTACTTCCATCGAGCAGGTTGCGATAATGGACGGCTAGCTTTCAAGAGATAACTATCAACAAAAGAAGCAGATGAAATATAAACAACAAACAGCCGCGATACGTGCGGGCATCCACAGAAGTGCTGATAGAGAGCACTGCGAGCCGATATTTACCACCTCGAGTTATGTGTTTGACAATGCGGCACAGGCCGCGGCGGTTTTCGCCGGTGAAGAGCCTGGCAATGTCTATTCGCGTTACACTAATCCGACGGTAGCCACATTGGAAGAGCGTATTGCCGCGATGGAAGGTGCCGAAAAGGCAGTCGCCACTGCCTCAGGAATGTCAGCCATTCTCAGTGTAGTGATGTCCCATCTTAAGGCGGGCGATCACGTCCTGCTGTCGCGTTCAGTGTTTGGGACAACAACGGGCCTGTTTAAGAATTATATGACACGATTCGGTATCGCTGTGACAGAAGTGAATTTAACGGACTTCAATAGTTGGCAGTCGGCCATTACGCCGGCAACGCGATTACTGTTTGCCGAGTCGCCTTCAAACCCCCTGTCAGAGATCGCAGATATCGGTGCGTTAGCTGAACTGGCGCATGCCAATAACAGCATACTCATGGTTGATAATACATACTGCACAGCTATGATTCAGCGACCACTCGATCTGGGTGCCGATGTGGTCGTTTATTCATGCACCAAATATCTGGATGGTCAGGGACGCACATTGGGTGGCGTTGCGCTCGGTTCGGCAGAACTTATGGAGGGTCCGGCTGGCTTCCTGCGTACCGGAGGGCCCACGCTAAGCCCATTCAATGCCTGGGTTATCCTCAAAGGACTCGAGACCCTGTCTGTGCGTATGAAAGCACACTGCGAACACGCAGCTATATTAGCCCAATGGCTTAGTGAACAAACGCAGGTAAATCGTGTCTACTTCGCAGGCCTGGATAACCATCCTCAGAAAGCGCTGATCGAGAAACAACAATCAGGTTCGAGTGGCGTCATCGCATTCGAGGTCGGCTCTGATCGGGCAGATGCCTGGCGCTTCATTGATGCCACTGAACTGATGTCATTGACGCCTAATTTAGGCGATGTCAAAACCACGATTATTCACCCAGCAACTACCACCCATGGCAAGCTGAGTGAAGAGGAACGGTCACGGGCTGGAATTCGAGAAAATCTGATTCGAGTTTCCGTTGGCCTTGAAGATGTCGACGATTTAAGAGATGACTTGCAACGTGGCCTGGACGCCCTCTGATGCCACCTAGCGAAGCATTAAGAAGGAATAACAATAAGGAATATGAATGAATAATACAGTAGCACCGGGTGATACGATCGTTAATACCCGCATTCAACCTGGTAACTCACTGAGTGTCCTGTCACGTGATGAAGTTGCCAATCTGGCGCAAACTGATCAGAAGGGACTGCATGAATTACTCAGGCAATGCTGTCTCGCGGTTCTTAACTCGGGAACAGACATCGATGATGCCGCCGTGCTGCTGAAAATGTATCCTGATTTTGATATTGAGGTGGTGCAGCAGGATCGAGGGATTCAACTGAAGTTAATCAATGCCCCTGCCTCAGCATTTGTAGATGGTGTACTCGTCAATGGGATTCGGGATCTATTATTCGAAGTCCTGCGTGACATAGTTTACGCACATGATCAGGTGCTCAATAATCCACGATTCGACCTGACCACTTCATCGGGTTTGACAAATGCCGTATTCGAGATCCTGCGGCATGCTCAGTTAATGATTCCCAAGAAGGATCCTGGATTAATCGTATGCTGGGGTGGTCACTCCATCGGGCGTGAGGAATATGATTACACCAAATCGGTTGGTTATGAGCTGGGACTTCGACACCTGGACATCTGTACCGGTTGTGGTCCTGGCGCAATGAAGGGGCCGATGAAGGGGGCGACTATTGGGCACTCTAAACAGCGTCATAAGACGGGCCGCTATATCGGTATATCTGAGCCTGGCATCATCGCCGCCGAGTCGCCGAATCCGATCGTTAATCATCTGGTCATCATGCCGGACATTGAGAAACGCCTGGAGGCGTTTGTTCGACTTGGTCATGGCATCATTATCTTTCCCGGTGGCGTCGGCACCTGCGAGGAGCTACTGTATCTACTAGGTATCTTATTGCATCCCAACAATGCCAATATACCATTCCCACTGGTGCTTACCGGACCGGCGGCATCTAGCGACTATTTCGCGCAAATCGATCGCTTCATCCGTGCGACACTCGGCGATGAGGCTGCGGCAAAGTATCAGATCATTGTCGATGATCCAGTGGCTGTTGCACGTGCCATGCGCAATGGTATGAATGCGGTCAAAGAGAGTCGCAAATACTCCAATGATGCCTATTTCTTCAACTGGGGCTTGACGATTGACTCTGACTTTCAGGTACCGTTCAATCCGACCTTTGAAAATATGCGCTCGCTACAGATTAAAAAGGATCGCCCAGTACACGAACTGGCCGCAGATTTGCGGCGTCTGTTTTCAGGTATCGTGGCTGGAAACGTTAAAAAAGAAGGCATTGATGAGGTGCGTAAACACGGCGCTTATGAGATTAGTGGTGAAGCAGAGATCTTGAGTTTACTGGATGATCTATTGCAGTCATTCGTTGAACAGCATCGCATGAAGTTACCAGGAACCACTTATACACCCTGTTATCGGATCATTTCCTGATAAATCCCGAATAATTGTGGCTTTTTGCTATTTGAACTGTATAATCCGCTCCCCCCACTTGAGTCGGTCTCGTCAACTGCCTCGTTTAATCTGGAGCAGACATGCCGAGCAAAGAATCAACTAACACAACCACTTCGTTTTCAGAACTAGGCTTGCCCGAGCTTATTCTAAGCGCGGTAAAAAAGGTAGGTTACGAGACGCCGTCGCCGATACAGGCGGCCATCATTCCTCATCTTCTGGCTGGTGCGGATGTGATTGGTCAAGCGCAGACGGGTACGGGAAAGACAGCGGCATTTGCCCTGCCGATTTTGTCGCGTATAGACAGTTCCGATAAACCTCCTCAAGTGTTGGTTCTAACACCTACCCGAGAGTTAGCCATTCAAGTGGCGGAAGCATTTCAACAGTACGCTAACCCGATAAAAAACATACGGATTCTGCCAATCTATGGTGGACAGGACTATCGCACGCAACTCAGGCAACTCAAGCGGCAACCACAAATCATTATTGGTACTCCGGGTCGGGTGATGGATCATATGCGACGCAAGTCATTGGATCTCTCCGAACTGACACATCTGGTGCTAGATGAGGCAGATGAAATGTTGCGCATGGGCTTCATAGAAGACGTCGAATGGATTCTTTCTCACACGCCGGAACAACGGCAGATTGCACTATTCTCCGCCACGATGCCAAAGCCGATCCATAAGATTGCGCGAACCTATCTGAATGATCCTAAAGAGGTAAAAATTCAGCTAAAAACGACCACGGCGGATACCATTGAACAACGCTACTGGGTGGTACGCGGAATTCACAAGCTGGATGCCTTAACCCGGATGCTGGAAGTCATTGAGTACGATGGCATTATCATTTTCGCTCGAACGAAATCTGCGACCACTGATCTTGCAGAGAAGCTGCAGGCACGTGGTTATTCGGCGGCTGCGATCAATGGCGATATGAGCCAGTCTAGTCGCGAAGACACGGTTCAGAAGTTAAAGAAGGGACGATTTGATATCCTAGTCGCTACCGACGTGGCGGCCAGGGGGCTAGATGTTGAGCGGATCAGCCTCGTTATCAATTATGATATTCCCTATGATACAGAGTCTTATGTCCATCGCATTGGTCGAACGGGAAGGGCCGGGCGTTCAGGGCAGGCGATCCTATTTGTCGCACCAAGGGAAAGAAGACTGCTGCATGCGATAGAGAAGGCGACCAGGACCTCTATCAAACCAATGCAGCTGCCAACAACGGAGCAGCTAAACAGCCGTCGCGTAGAACGATTTGAAGCAAGAATTGATGAGTCCTTAAGCGAGGATTTGGATATATATCGCAATTTGATTGAAAACTATATCCATAAAACCGATGCCAGTTTAGTGGATATTGCGGCTGCGCTTGCCTTGATAGCACAGGGTAAAGAACCCTTGATTCTCAAGGAACAAAAACATCAGGAGCCAGCAGGTTTTTCGGATAGGCCTCCCCGAAAAGAATCCCGCAAGGATTCACGCAAGGATCGTAATAATGAAATCATCGATGATGTGCCGATGGAAGACTATCGAATCGATGTCGGCCATAACAACGAGGTCAAGCCGGGAAATATCGTGGGCGCCATTGCCAATGAAGCTGGCCTCGATAGTAAATACATCGGTCGCATAAAAATTCACGACACCTATTCGACACTGAGCTTGCCAGCAGAAATGCCGAAAGAAATTTATCGACATCTGAAGAACGTCTATGTCGCCGGCAAGAAAATGAATCTGACCATACTGTCAGATGATAATGCGCCCGCTAAAAAGAAGTCTAAGCAAAAGAGAAAAGCGGTTACTAAGAAGTCCCGTACCAAGAAGCAACCGCGAAAAACACGCAAGTAATTTATGAGTGGTCATCTAGCCACTCACAGATTATTTTGCCGACAGTAGCTCTTCGAGGATTGGCATCGCCCGGTCTTCATCAGAGTGAGCGAGCCAGAACAGCGCCTTCTGTCTGATATGGCTATCGTCGCTCGTACGGATCAGATCCGAGAGGATATCCAGCCCCTGCCCATCTTTGGCCTGTGATATGGCAAATACGATGTGTTCAGCCAATTTCCTATCGCCCTCCGACGCCAAAAGTTTGACCAAATCCTCGGCTATGCCAGAATGCTTAAACTGCGAATACCAGAAAATGGCTTCTTTTCGCACGGCCCTGGATTGAGCCTGTTTAGCGCGCTGATAAACGAGCCCTCTTGCCTCATCAATTGGGCTTTGAGAGAGTGCAAATAGTAATTTTTTCTCACGCTTAATATCCACTTTGTCATTGAGCTGTCGGGCGACAAAATCAAATCCTTCCTGATGCCAGTGAGTCGTCATGAACAGGTTGATGAGTTCCTGCTGTTTATTCGTGGCACCCGCTGCGAAGTATGTAGCCAGCGCATTAAATGCCGAAGGATGCCTGTGCAGTGCCAGGGCATGGAGCATTTTATCCTTTTCGGAGGCTGTCCACTGTTTGGCATCCAATTGGTGCCTGATAAAGCGAACGCTTTGCTCCAGATCCACCGAACTTAGCGCCGTCACTGGCTCCGTGATATCAACAGTGCAATTATCAGATGCCATGTTGAACTCGTTCGCTCGCCAGTAGAGAGTCAGACGATTACTGTCGCCTTCGGAATATTTGCTATAGTTATGCCCCCAGCAATACCAGCCTCTGTTCGACTCAATGCTTATTTGCCAGGTTAACCAGTGCTGTTCATCGAGTTCACCAAACGCTTTTTGGATCGTGTCGGCAGTGATCACAAGGGAATGAAACGCGATGAGTGGGATCAATAGATTGCGAAATTTCATGATATCTCCCTAGCTCTGCTCGAGCAATTCGAGCATGAGTTCCTGAGCCTCTTTGGAACGCATGGTCGACAGGTAACGTACTGCACTTCGTTTTAACTCTGGATCCTTCTCTGTGCGAAAGATCTCTACCAGTCCACGGGCATTACCCATGATCATATAGGCCTCGAGGATCTTCTTCTTGAGCTTAAGATTTTCGCTACGTTTATATTCAGACTCCAGAATGCCTGCCGCTTTGTCCGTCCTGGTCACAGCGAGCATCTCGATGATCTTGTAACGTAACGCCTCATCGGTCTCTGAATCCAGAAGTACAATCAATTGGTCGACATTGCGGCTGGCCATATGGCTTTCGATGATGGCCTGCTTGATTTCATTATTTTGTGTCTTTTCATACAGTCTCGATAATTTCGCACGAGTTTCCTCGCCGCCGAAGCTGATAGACATGCTGATCGCTTGCTTGAGTACTTTGTCATCGGATTCCGTTTCGATGATGGTATTCAACATCTCCTTATCGCCGGCAATCATCAGTGACTCCATTAGCTTCTCACGGGTCGCCATGTCCTGCTCCTGGCTGTACATGTCGCGTAGAGTTTCTCGTTGCCTCGTGACGCCTAACATTTCAATGGCTTTTGCCTTGAGTTCTGTTTCGGTAGAGGACATTGCGGCATTTTTCAGTGATTCAAAGTTGCGGCCAATCATCCAGGACTCGAGAATCGCTTCTTTGGTCTCGCGGGAAACCTGGTTGTCATTCCACATGCGGGACATGACGGCGCTTCCCTTCTCGGAACGAATGACTCCGAGGATTTGTATGGCCTTTTGCATTAGCTCCTGATCGTTTTCCTGTTCGATGATATCGATTATGGCATCGTCATTACGTGCCACCATCAGGCCATTGATGATGGCTTCCTTAATGTAGGGCGTGGCGTCTTTGGTGTAGAGACTCTGCATCTGATCGCTGCGGATCACGCCTAACATCTCAATGGCTTTGCGAAGCAACCCTTCATGTTGTTCCTGCCTCGCGATGTTCAGGAGCGCTGATTCGTCACGGGCCATCATCAGACCATTCAAAATACTGCTTTTAATATCATTGCTCGTTATCTCGCTGTACATGTCGCCTAGCAGGGCGCGTGATTCCTTATCACCCGCCATTCCCAGAATTTCTATAGCCTTATGCTGGAGGACAGGATCAGAATTGGAGCGGGCGTATTCAACCAATAAGTCGCGCGCCTGTTTCGAGCGTTTCTGACTGAGAATAAATATGGCGGTCTCTTTGATCTTCGGTGAAGCATCCGATTCCAGGGTTTTTCTGATCAGGGGAACGACCCGCTCCGAGTTGGTATGCATCAGACTCTGCAGGGCAATTAGCTTCATTTCATCGGATTCGGAGAGTTCAGTGTTGCCGGTAATTTCGGCCTGTAAAGCCTTTCCCTCACGCGCCCAACGACTATCACTGTGGTTCGAATTTAGTTGGCCAAGCGTTTTGATTGCATTGGCATTCTTACCACCGCGATACAGGGCATATGCCTGCCAGTAGAGTGCGAGCGCCTCATGTTTGGAATCTGTTTCAGCCAGGTCGGCGAATGCTTTACCAGCAGCCCGCCATTCACCACGGTCCATGGCCTCCTGGCCTTTCTCATACAGGCTTTTCGCCTTGCTATCGCCATTCCCAAACTGGGTATCTGGCGGGGTGACGCTGTAACCGCTGTGCGCCAGTGTCGGGGTCTGGCAACCACTGAAGATCACCATAAGGATGATGGCGATGGCTATTTTCATTGTTGTGTTGTTCATAATTACTCCTAAGTTGCGCTAGTAATACTAAATGGCTGGTTGATTGATGGCCGAGAAATTCCTGGTCTTAAAGACCAGGCCGTTATCATCGATTCGCTGACTGATCTGACTCCTGGATGTGATATCCATGGAATCAGAATTTGCCATCTCGATGAGCAAAGGTTCTAACTCCTCCAGCAGTGTGACAATTCGCCACTGTTGTGCCTGTCGTGCAGCCACTTTGAAAATTCGGTTTGACGTCAGTAATTGTTGTGCCCACTGCTGCTCATCGGCGACGAGTGTTGGCTGGTCACTCACTTTTACTGTCGTCATCAGGCGTGATGTGCGTTCCAGATGAACCGAGACAGATTGCAGCAGGATTTTATTACGCGCCTCATCATCCAGACTGGCGATCATTTCCTGTGGATTGTCCATGATTTCCTGGTGTTCGAAAATCCGCCCACTCATGAACGAAGCCGCGATAGCAATTGCGACAACTGAAAATACAATGGCAGGCTGTTGTAACCAACTCAGGATCTGGGTCAGAGCACCTGATTTTGAAGATTGCTGTATGTTCTGTTGTTGCTCACTCGAGTGGCTGTTGATGCCAACCTCGACCTGATTCCAGATACGCTGTTCCAGCCCGGAATCTGCCTCGTAATTCCATTGCTCAGTTGCAACGAGCGTCTCGCTCAGGTTTTGTAAGCGACTAGCCAGGATTGGATCAGCTGATAAGGCTGATTGAATTTTTTGGCGTTCGATTTCATCCACTTCATCGAGAAGATAAAGTATCAAATCATCGTCATTGATATCTGTCATGATTTCCTCTCTCAATCCTGTACCTGTTGTTCATTCAACAGGGGCACTAGTTGTTCACGTAATTTCTTCACTGCGCGGAAGATCGCTTGTTTGACGGCACTCTCAGATACCGACAACACATCACATATTTGAGCGATTGATAGGCCGTCATAGTGTTTTAGGCTAAATGCTGTTCGCTCTTGCACGGTTAATTGGTCCATGACGGTTTGGGTCGTTCGCTTAAGCTCGTCTTGCTTATCAAGTTGGTCGTGTTCCATGTGTTCCGGTGCGGCAAAAGAGGCCTGCTCATCGAGTGATTCATGTGTATCAAAGCGTTTATGCTTGCGTTTCATATCAATTGCCGTATTGGTTGTGATGCGGTACAGCCAGGTGGAGAATTTACTACGTTGATCGAACTTCTCCAGTTGTTGATGTGCCTTTATCATGGCTTCCTGTACCACATCTTCTGCTAAATCCGGGTCTCCCATGATGCGCCAGGCAAGCTGGTGCATCGGCCGACTGTTGATTATTACCAGTCTCCGGAAGGCATCTCGGTCCCCCTTCCGGGCTGACTCGAGCAGCTGTGATTCATCCATTTGCTTGCTCATACACACCTATGACGCAGTTGTTTGTGAAAAGTTAGCAATCTTGCCTGCTGTTTATAACATTATTTCCTAACCTGGTGCTTCATGATACAGTGCCTTCTTTTTTGCGACTGTCATTATTTATGGAAATACAAGAACAAACCCGTCTCTGTGCAGACGGTTTAAGAGAGCGAATTAGTGATATTCCCGATACCGCCATCATCCTTGGCAGTGGTTTGGGCTCATTTGTGGATGCCATCGATATCGAACAGGAAATTCCGTATACCGACTTGCCTCATTTCTTGTATACCACCGTGGCAGGTCATGCCGGTAAACTCATTATTGGGTCATTATCGGGCCGTAGAATTCTTTGTTTACAAGGGCGGGTCCATTCCTATGAGGATCAACAACCTCGTTTTATGACGGTTGCCCTGAGAGCTCTGAAGTTGATCGGTGTTGAGAACCTGGTGATCACCAGTGCGGTCGGCTCATTACAGGAGTCTATGCCGGCAGGTTCACTGATGATGGTGACTGATCACATCAATCTCTCCGGTGTAAGTCCGCTTGCGGGGCCCAATGACGATTCCGTGGGCCCACGGTTTCCTGATATGACCACGGCCTATCATGGTGACCACCAGGGGCGGTTGAGGCTGGCTGCAAAAGATGCTGGTGTGACACTTCACGAAGGTGTATTCCTGATGGTGCGCGGTCCGGTATTCGAAACACCTGCTGAAATCAGGATGTTTCAGATGTTTGGCGCTAATGTGGTAGGCATGTCGATGGTACCCGAGGTGATTCTGGCCCATCACTGTGGCCTGAAGGTCGCAGGGGTCGCGATGGTGACTAATCTCGGAGCTGGCATGACGGCAACTCAGCTATCGCATGAGGAAACGCTCGCCGAGGGAGCCAAAGCGGCGAATTCCATGGCTAAGTTATTACAGGCATTTGTCGCCAGCTTAGCGACTTAATCGATTTTGGGCTGATAGCGACTAGCCAATTCGACCATCCGTTGGAATGGCGTTAATAGCGCCTTATATTCTCTGGAATTCTCTAGCTGTTGCAGTGCATAACTGACGGACTCGATCGTCGCGAGTCCATCCGTAATCTTGCCACGACGAATCTGATACTGGGACTTCGGTACATCCATCAGGGTCAGCCTGGGTAATATTTGCAGCCGTGGATTTAGGTGTAGAATTTTCTTTGCCTTGCGCCAATTGGCATCGATGACGACCAGTTGCTTAGGTGGGGTTATCATCTGCGGTGCCTTGGGTAACCAGGCTAACTGAGGGAATAACAAT
This sequence comes from Enterobacterales bacterium, assembly GCA_965250035.1. GTDB lineage: Bacteria > Pseudomonadota > Gammaproteobacteria > Enterobacterales > CAXRAF01. The sequence continues at coordinate 3,182,076 of OZ252282.1, forward strand.
ACGGATTGTTGTTGTGCCAGGCCTGAAATAAAATCATCCGAATACTGTTCACCGACATGACGCTCACATTGCTGTAAGCATCGCTCGACTATTCGTCCGGTATTGTAGGGGTGATCCGTTTCATCAGGATGCTGTAGAATCAACACTCTAATTGAATTAGCCAGGCTAACGATGGCATCGCAGTAACATTCTGATTGCGGTCGACAACAGCTGGCACAATAGTTTCTGGACACGCAACGATGGCTCCTGAGTGGCAAACAGAGTGGCTTACACCACAACAAATTCCTCTAGCGAACAAGTTCATCGGTCGCTGTAATTTTAGAGGACGCGTAAGACCACATGATCAATGTATTGTGGCCAGAAATCAATCTTCTGACATTATTGCTGTGGCAGCACTCAGACCGCTAGAGGGGTTCAATTTACTCACTGCTGTGGCCGTGGACCCAGAGTATCAGGGAAGGGGTTGCGCGAGTGACCTTTTGACAGTTATGCGTCGCCGATTTAGCGAGAAAACCTACACCTATGCTCTAGCACGTCTTGAGTCGTTCTATGTCCGCATCGGATTCGAGTCCGTCAGTGAATCTGAATTACCAGAACATATTCGCAGTCGATTTTTGGCATATCAACGGCAACGAGGCAATATCATTGCCATGCAATTTACACTTTAGATTGAAATATGACGGCAGATACCTATATTAGCAACTATCATTCATTGACAGGCACAGACCATGGCAAGCATAGAAATCACCAAAGAAAACTTTAACGACATCGTCGAGCAGAATGAATTTGTACTGCTTGATTTCTGGGCGGAGTGGTGTGGCCCCTGCAAGAACTTTTCTCCGATTTTTGAGAAGGTGTCGGAAGATCACGATGATATTGTGTTTGGAAAAATTAATACGGAAGAGCAGCAGGAACTGGCTGCCTATTTCCATATTCGATCCATACCGACATTGATGGTGATGCGTGAAAAAGTCGCCCTATATTCAAAGGCTGGCATGCTACCCGAGAGTGCGCTACAGGAATTGATAAGCAAGGCCAGAGAAGTCGATATGGCGGATGTGCACCGGCAAGTAGCCGAGCATGAGGATCAGGAGAACGACCAATCGTAACCTGTGAATGATGGAGCACTGAGCTCCAGATGAAATCACATTTGGCGAAAAGGCACGAGGCATATAATGGAAGAATACATCAGCGGGTTATTTGACCGGAAGTATCATCGGCAGGATGCGCATATCTGTTTGCCCGGTGTATCCGCCTGGCTGTCTGATTTAATCGTACTGATGTTCCCGATTATGGGACAGCGATATTTCGATTCTGCGGCAGATTTAGCGACGGCGATTGAAGCCAGTCGAAACCGGCTGAATGTGTTATTGGAATGCCAAGCGGATAAGAGTGCGGTTGCTCCGCAACAGGCCGTCGATGATTTTTATGCTAGCCTGGCAGACATAGAAGCCAAGCTAAACCGTGATGCCGAATTCTTCCTCGAATCCGATCCCGCCTGTCTCTCGGTCGAAGAAGTCATCGCCGCCTACCCGGGTTTTTATGCCATCTGTTGCTACCGAATCGGGCACCGGATTTTACAACTTGGCTATGGTCTGGTCGCCAGAATGATCACGGAAAATGCGCATACCAAAACCGGTGTCGATATCCATCCGGGGGCATCCATCGGCTGTCCGTTTTTCATCGATCACGCGACGGGCGTCGTGATCGGCGAAACGACCATCATCGGTGATCGGGTGTTACTGTATCAGGGAGTGACTCTGGGCGCACTCAGAGTGTCCAAAGATCTGTTGGGCACCAAGCGTCATCCGACCGTAGAGGATGATTGTGTCATCTATGCTGGCGCAACCATATTGGGTGGTGACACGACAATAGGTCGTAATTCAGTCATTGGTGGCAATGTTTGGATCTCTTCTTCGATTAAGCCGAATTCCTTCGTTTATCATGAATCAATCATGACAACCAAGGAAAGGGCGCCTGAAGCCGTCACGCCTGAAACCGAACAACCTGACAGGCTCGTATAAGTTAATGTGTCGTTTGACGAATGAAGTAAGATCACATAACGTAGTAAATCATGTCTGAAGATATCGCAATCAACGTCGAAACCTTTTTCATCGAAGCCCAGTCCAATCCTGATAAGGATTATTATGTCTTTGCTTACACCATTACAATCGTAAACAATGGCTCTGAGCCAGCGACCCTGTTGCGGCGTCACTGGATTATCACGGACTTCAATCAGAAGGTAATGGAAGTGCAGGGCGATGGTGTCATTGGCGAGCAGCCGCGACTAAAGCCCGGTCAACAATACACCTACACCTCTGGTACCTCATTGGAAACGGATGTCGGAACCATGAAGGGTAGCTATACCATGCAAACTGATTCCGGTGACTTATTCGAGGCCACTATCCCTGAGTTTGTACTGGCGGCGCCCCAGAGCACAATGCATTAATTTCTGCCTGCTTCAGCTATCTATCTGACTGAAATTTGTACAGGTGATAGTTTTCAATCAGGCGATATCACGCGTTCTAATTCATGGGACAATATTGCGCCTGGATTGTGCTAATCTCTTGGTATGTCGATTGATTTGAACCCAGAACTTTACACTCGCCTGGCGCTCGATTTGGAGCGTGAGCCACTATGTGGTTTCCCCGAGCATTTCTTTATTCTAGATTGCGAGACGACTGGTGGCCGTCCAACGCGCGACAGGATGACCGAACTGGCATGGATTGAAGTCAAGGATGGCAAAGTCGTTGGGCATCATAATCAATTGTTTGATCCGGATATACCGATCCCCCCCTGGATCCAGAAGTTGACAGGCATATCGAATCGATTGGTTGAAAGCCAACCCCATTTCTCGCAATGTGCCGAGGCATTGTTTGAACGCCTGAATAAGCAAGTGATCATGGCCCATAACGCACGTTTTGATTATGGTTTTCTCAAGAATGAGTTTCGTCGCTGCGGCTATACGTTTACTGCTAAAACATTCTGTTCGGTGAAGTTGAGTCGTAAGCTATATCCGCAACACAAACGTCATGGCTTAGATATGCTAATCAAGCGTTGTGGTATCAGCCTCCAGGCACGGCACAGGGCGATGACTGATGTACTCGCCGTATTGGCATTTCTGAAATCCTGTGAGGGCGATCACACCACCGACAAATTGCAAGAGGTCAGTGCTGCCTTTCTCAAACGTCCCTCTTTGCCGAGTCATCTCGAGAGTGCTGAGGTGGCTAAATTACCCAATGCCCCTGGCGTCTATTATTTCTATGATAAGGATGACCATTTGCTCTACATCGGTAAGTCAGTGGATCTCAAGACCCGGGTGATGAGCCACTTTGTTCAGGATCACCAGACTGCTACAGACGCTAAACTGTCGCGCAACATCCACCATATCGACTTTCAGACAACACCGACAGATTTTGGTGCTCAATTACTCGAAGCCCAGGAGATCAAGCGTCTGTCTCCTACCTACAATCAGAGATTACGCCGAAATTCGGGACTCTATCAGATTGTATTGCATCAAAACGCCCCCGGTTTTTATATTCCTACCATCACGCCAGTAAAGGACAATGCAGAGGCTATGGAAAGTTATGGGCTGTATAAAAGTAGGCGACAGGCAAAGGGATTCCTGCGCAAGATTGCCCAGGAACACTCACTTTGCCTACAACTCCTTGGCCTGGAACCGCAATCTTCCAATGCCTGTTTTGCATTTCAGCTAAACCAGTGCAAAGGTGCCTGCTGTGATCTGGAGCGCGCTGAAGACTACAACGAGCGACTCTTTCTGGGTTTACTGACAAAAAAACGCATCGACTGGCCATGGGATAGCCCCATCATCGTGCGCGAGTCAACAACCGATGGCTCGCCTGAGCAGGTGCACCTTATTTACCAGTGGTGTTACTACGGTTTAGTCGATGATATTGAATCGCTGTATGACAACCTCGAACAGGCAAATCCAGAATTTGATATGGACATCTATCATATCTTGCTGCGTTTCCTGTTTAACAAACAAGGGAAGCGGTTATCTCAACTAAAAGTGGAGACTGTGGAGATATCAGCACATTCCTCGGCTGTCGCATGACTATCGGTCATAAAAAAAGGGGAGTTAAATAACTCCCCTGAATGGGTCTCGTGACGGAATGTTAGTCGAGACATGAAGACTAAACATTCGATAGACCTTACACCTAAATTCGTCTCTACTGGAAAGAAAAGACGGGGCTCAGAATAAACATCGGGTATTGCAACGTTTGAAGGAGAAAGAGAGCAAGAGCTAACATTCATCCTGAACCCGTTGTTGTTGGCATGATGGCTAACAACTTTGCTAATGATAATCATTATCATTAGCAAAAGCAACTTTTTTTGCTGATAAGTGAGTACCTTTCTCGTCAATTAATTTATTTAACCTGTTGTTGAGTTTCACGGTTCCAATAGGCAAAATGTGCGACTGGCTGACCCTTTCAGAAAACGAATATTGCGCATAGGAAGAGAATTAAATTGAGTGATACAGGCGAGCTAAATCAGTATCTTGAGAGCAATCAATATTTTGATTATGACCATCCAACAGTACAGTCTTTGCTACGTCAGATCCTCACTGATGATGCACTAGATACGAAAGCTAAAGTTGTTAAACTCTATGACCATGTCAGGGATAGCTATGCCTACAATCCCTATGTTTTTGACATCACGATGGATCAATTTAAAGCCAGCAACTGCGCCGCTCGCGAACAATCCTACTGCATACCCAAGGCAGTTCTTTTCGGTGCTCTTTGCCGTGCCATCGGTGTCCCATCGCGCCTGGGACTGGTTGATGTAAAAAATCATATCAGCAGCCCGAAGTTACTCGAGCTCCTACAATCCGATGTTTTTGTCATGCATGGCTACACTGAGATTTACCTAGATGGTCGCTGGATCAAGGCAACGCCAGCCTTTGACAAGTCATTGTGTCAATTTATGGGGATTGCACCAATGGACTTTAATGCAGAAGAGGACTCTGTATTCCAGGAATATAATCTCGATGGTGCCAAACATATGGAATACCTTACCAATCACGGAACCTTTGCAGACGTACCGGTCGCTAAGATATTCGAGGCTGTCAGGAAGGCCTATCCACATCTCGAATTTAAAGCCGGGCAAGCCCCACTCGATGCCGCAAATTCATTGGAACATGATCTGACAAATTAAGGTGTTAGGGTGAGTCATGCAGACTAATGCAGAATGCTCGATTGTTACTAATTGAAAACTCGAATATGTCACTTTTCGAAGCATCCGCAGGGCTGAGAAAAGGGACTAGAGAGGTTACAATGAGCTTTATCAGACGACCAATACAGTCATCTCTCCGTACAATCCTGCAATCGTGTTATTACACAGCCTCTAGCAGTATGCACGATTGTTACATATTGAAAGCTCGAATATGTCGCTTTACGAAGCATCCGCAGGGCTGAGGAAAGGGACTAGAGAGGTTACAATGAGCTCTATCTGACGACCAATATAGTCATCTCTCCGAACACTCCCGCAATCGTGTTATTACAGAGCCTCTAGCAGTATGCACGATTGTTACAAATTGAAAGCTCGAATATGTCTCTTTTCGAAGCATCCGAAGGGCTGAGAAAAGGGACTAGAGAGGTTTCAATGAGCTCTATTGACTCTGGCATCAAGCCCCAGCTGACTCTAATTATCGCCTATTCGAAGTGAGATTTCGGGCGATGAAGATCCGCGCAGCGAGTGAGAAGCTGGCGCCCCAGAAAAGGCCATATAGGGCCACGAACAAGGGTAGTGAATTGATGGCCACTGCGCCGAGTACACTGGCAATGAAATAGGCTGTTAAGCCACCCAACGAACCCATGATGAAACTGGAGATGGTATTCAGGTTAGTCAGCCATGAGAATAGGCGGTAGAAGACGCCGATGAATACTAGCCAGAGGACAAAGAGCCAGGTCAGTGCCAGGTCGTTATGGTGTAGGCTGATTATTCCCATCTCGTGGAGAACTACATCAAATGCGAATCCCAGGAATGAAATGGTGATCAGTGGCAATGCCATCTGAGCTCGTACAAGTCCCGGGAGAATAAACGCATAGGCGACGAGCCCAATAATGGGTCCTATCCAATGGAACTCTGTAGCAGCCGAGGTTATCAGTGATAGCCAGACAACCTGAAAGGCGAGTGCCAGTAATATCGTTTTGCTAGTAGTCGTTAACTTCTTTGACATAATAGGGTCTTCGCGATAATGGTTTCACTAAATGGATTTGTGCGACACTGATTACGCCCTCTTCGAATCCCCCTGCACAATAGCAGAGGTAGAAGTTCCACATACGCCTGAATGTTTCATCGTAGCCATGACTTTTCAGTTGATCGAAGGCTTCGTTGAAATTCTTGTACCAATCCATCAATGTTTTTGCGTAATGGTTACCCATATCATACAGGTGTACCATGCGCATGTCAGTCGCGTTGGTGACTGACTGGCTGATGGAATTTACCGATGGAATGCAGCTACCCGGAAAAATATAGCGTTTGATGAAATCAATTTCCTTCTTAGCAGAATCGAATCGTTGATCGGCTATAGTAATTGCCTGTAGCAGGAACTCGCCATCAGGCTTAAGTAGGTGTGAACACTGTTTGAAATATTCGTCATAGAAGTGATGTCCAACGGCCTCTATCATCTCAATTGAGACAATCTTGTCATACTGGCCTTTCAGATCACGATAATCCATGAATAACAGCTCAATGCGTTTCTCGAGACCCTCTTTTTCGATCTGAGCCTTTGCGTAATCATATTGTTCTTTGGAGATTGTGGTAGTCGTTACCTTGCAACCGTACTTTTTGGCGGCATGGATTGAGAAGCTTCCCCACCCAGTGCCAATTTCCAGAACATGGTCGTCACCAGTCAGACTCAATCTGCGACAAATACGGTCTATTTTTTCAACTGAGGCGGACTCTAACGTGGATTGCTCATCTAGATAGATTCCACTTGAGTACATCATCGTGGGATCCAGGAATGCCTCAAATAATTCGTTGCCGAGATCATAGTGAGCAGAGATGTTACGCTTCGCGCCATCGGCGGTATTTTTATTTAGCCAATGAAACATCTTCTTCAATGGAACTGTCAATCTGGCGATGCCTTTTTCCATATTGTCCATAGTGCTCTGGTTCACCGCAAAGAGGCGGATAACCTTGTCCAGCTCTGGACTGTCCCAGTAGCCCAACATATAGGCCTCGGCTGCACCGACACTGCCACCAAAAGCTAGATAGCGGTAGAACTGAGGATGATGGACTTCGATCGTGGCCTGCACCCATTCTGGGTTATCACTGATGATGGTATGGGTAACGTCTCCCTCGATCACATCTAGGCTACCCAACTCCAGCTTGTTGAGTTGTGCAAGGAGTTGTTTGCGTAAAAAAGCGGTTAGTTTGCTGTCATCATTTGTGCTGGATTCTTGATCCAGACGGTTAGCGAACTCACGCAGTGAGAATTCTTCAGCACTCATACTATTTAGCCCAGTTGATGGTTATTAGTCAGTTGTACGCAATGAATCGGGGTTTGGATGATCGTAAAATTTCGCCCCTTTTACTTTTAGTTTCAGTGCTTGCCAGTAGATAGCCAGTACCACTTTCATCGTCATAAACGGATATTGTCGCAGTGCTTTGCTGAGTGAGGCACGTGTAATGGGTTCTGCCTGCATTTCCAGGTAGGCATTAAACCACTGATTGCCTTCCTTATAATTGTCCATATTGACAATGATATCGTCACCCGGACGAGAAAATTGCCACTGATAACGAAAATCCATATCCAGGAATGGTGAGACATGGAATTCCTTTTCGAATGAATCGACGATCATTGGCTTGTCGTCTTGTATTCTGGTCACGTAGCAGTGACGCTCATTCCAGGGCGTGTTATTGATCTCAGAAACAATGTATGCAAGTTGATCCTGCTCATCATAACAATAGTAGAAAGACACCGGATTGAAACAATAGCCAAAATAGGTCAGGTGAGTAAGGATGCATATTCTGCCGTTAAATGCCGATCCTGTTTGTTCTTTAATTTCCGACGACACCGCGTCTCGAATCGATGAATTTCGACCGATATAGTTTTCCTCGTTGAACCAGGCCAGGTTCTTGCTGGCATAGGACCAGAACGGATGGCATTGGAATATGCTAGTCAGCTCATCTATGTCCAGGAAACACATGAAGGTGGCATACTCAAACCGATGCTTGATGGGCTGCATTCTGGTGTGCGAAACCTTACCGAAGTATAGTTTGCTGTTCACGACCAATATCCTCGTAGAAGTGGTTTAAAGCGGCTAATGCCGACACGACACCATCCTCGTGAAAACCAAAGCGCCAGTACGCACCACAATAATAAATCCTGCCGGAACCATTCACCTCACGATGGCGAGATTGCGCCGCGACCGATTCAGAAGTAAAGAGTGGGTGGTCATAGTCCAGTCGTTTAAGGACTTTATCGGGGTTGATGGCATCGGAGTTATTTACGGTCACACAAAAGGTATGCTCAGACTGCAGTGACTGAAGAATGTTCATGTTGTAGGTTAGTGTCGCCTGGCTGGATTGTTCCTGTAACAGGTGGTAATTCCAGGCCGCCCATGCCAATTTACGTTTCGGCATCAGGGCCGAGTCCGTATGGAGGACCACATCATTAGGCTGATAGGGCATCACGCCAATTGTATCCTGCTCCAATTGATTGGGGGTCTCCAGTTGCTTGAATGCCTGATCACTGTGGCAGGCATTAAAGACATAGTCATATGTTTCTTCCGTTTCAGCTGTCCGGACAATCACCTTATCCTCTTCCCGACGGATCGATTGCACCGGCGAGCTGAGACGAATCTTATCCAGATAGGTTTGACACAGGGCATCCAGATAGGATTTCGAGCCGCCTTTAATGACATACCATTGTGGTCGGTCATCGACACTTAACATTCCGTGATTAGTAAAGAAGCGGACGAAAAACTGCGCTGGAAATGCCATCATCTGCGCTCTGGACATTGACCAGATCGCCGATCCCATTGGGATGATGTAGTGTTCGATAAATTGCGAAGAATAATTGTTATCTGCTAGATAATCGCCTAATTTGACGTCTTTATTCTTCTCATCGAGCAGTTCAGCGGAATCATTATTAAAGCGCAGGATATCGCGAATCATTCGGTAAAAAGACGGGCGCAATAGGTTACGCCGCTGTGCAAACAGGGTATTTAGCGTAGTACCATTATATTCCAAGCCAGTCTTGTCGCAGCTCACACTGAAACTCATATCGCTGTTTTGATATTCAACCCCTATCTCGCTCAGCAGTTGCAGAAAGTTCGGATAGGTTTTGTGGTTGAAGACGATAAATCCGGTGTCTACGTTGTGTGTCTCATTCCCAAGCGTTATCGCGTGAGTATGCGTGTGACCACCAATATAGTCGTTCGCTTCATAAACGGTGATATCGTGCTCTTTCGCGAGATGATAGGCAGCGACATTACCCGCAATTCCTGTTCCTATGACGGCAATTTTAGCCATTAGACAATCCTTTTTAGTAGTCTGAACCTCAGGCCGGCTGGCAAAATACTCAGCAATCTGAAGGGCCAGGTGAAGCGCTTGGGGAAACTGATTTCAGTTTTGCAGCGGCGCATGCCGGATATGATCCGTTGGGCGGCTGATTCGGGTTCTATTCTTCCAGGCATTGGGAATTCGTTTTTATCCGTCAGGGGGGTGCGAACGAAACCCGGGCAAATGACAGAGACCGGGATGTTTTCCTTGGCCAGATCAAGAGCTAACCCCTGGAAGAAGTTACGCGAAGCCGCTTTACTGGCGCTATATGAGTGGCCTTTCGAAAGGCCCGTCCAGGCAACGGAACTACTCATCGCGACAATGTAGGGGGCATTGGACTGCCGTAGATGCGGCAGACAGGCTTCGATGGCATAGACTTGGGAAAGAAAGTTTACAGCCATCATGCGCTCATAGATGCTTGCATCGAATTGATTAACATCCGCATATTCGGCATCACCCGCATTTAGGATAATGCAATCCAGGCTCCCATGCTTGGAAACGATGCGGTCGGCAACCGCCTTAACCATCTCCTTGTCGGTGACATCACAATCCATGTAATCCGTGGCATTCAGATCATGTATTTTGCTCGTGTCACGAGAGCTAACGACCAGTCTCGCTCCACACTGAATCAATTCCTGAGCAAGACAGCGTCCAATTCCTTTGCTGGCGCCTGTTAGCCAGACCACCTTATTGTTGAGATCGTAAGTCATGACTCAGGAAATGAGACGTTTGTTAATGAGTTCGATGAATGAGCCAACAACTGGGATATTTCGGTAGATCATCTCCCCGACATCGTAGTAATCACGATGCTCGGTAATCAGGCCTAATTCGTTGACCCTGACTCTGGTTGAGCCAGCGACAGAGATGGGCTCTCCTTTATTCATCTTTGGATGTTCGAATGTCATGGTCCAGTCCTGATGAAATATTTGCGGGCCATAGGAAACATCGTGATATTCGAACTGTATTGACTTCACATTGGCATAGAGGTTTCGGCAATACTCCGTCAGTTCACCCAAACCATGTACGGTGTGAATTGGATCGATAAATGCTGTATCAGGATCATACAGATCCGAGAGTTTCTCGAGCGTGTCTTTGTTTAACTCGTTGTAGAGTTTCCGGAATCGCTGGTTGACCTCTTGCAACATGCTATAACTCCTTTTTGATTCGATCGGGTATGGGTTGCAGTTCCCAAACCAGACCGACAAAACTCATTAATTTCAATATATAGAAGCTAATATCAATTTCCCACCACTTGAAACCTTGCCTAACTGTGGCAGGGAAATAATGGTGATTGTTATGCCAACCTTCTCCGAGCGTCAGTAGCGCAAGCCAAAAATTGTTTCGACTATCATCTTTCGTCTCGAAGCGTCTCTTGCCAAAAACATGGCATAGGGAATTGATCGTATAGGTGGCGTGATATAGGACCACAGTAGAGACGAACATACCCCACACCAGCATCTGGCCAGCTGTGGTACCTAGTTCCGGGTAATAGATTTCAAGTAACCAGCCACAACCGAAGAGTGCAAATCCGAGAATAACCGGTGGCAATATGTCGAACCTGTCTAACCAACGAAGCTCCCTGAATTTGGCAAAATCTTTGATCCGTGACAAGTCGGTCGAGAAGTTTTTATCACTCAGGAACCAAAGCGTGTGACTCCAGATGAATCCTTGTTGTCTGGGCGAATGAATGTCTTTCTCAGTATCCGAGTGGACATGGTGCGCGCGGTGGTGCGAAGCCCACCACAAGGGGCCGCGTTGTGCTGATGTAGCGCCGATAAATGCAAATAGGAATTGCACAGGACGACTGGTTTTAAAATTCCTATGGGAAAAATAACGATGATAGAAACCGGTGATTGCAAACATTCGCAATAGGTACAGCCCCACTGCAGTCCAGAAGGCGACCCAACTGAATCCTACCCAGAAAACCGCGAGTGCGGCAATGTGCACCAGGATAAACGGGACGATTCTATACCAGTCGATTCGGTTGGAGTTGCCCGTAACGTTGTCTGAATTATCAAACCAATTTGAATTATTTGTCTTGTTCATTTAACTTTTCTTTACTTCGCACTGTCCGGGCGTGGTCTGTTTCTGCATAATCAGGTCGATTTCTCCGACAGATATCCCAAACTTTGTCATTATCGTCTTACCTAATAGATTATTTTCGTCTATCAGATGTAATTCATCATCCATTGAAATCACAATCGAATCACCGTCCATGTTGACTTCCAGGTCATATTTTAAGCTCATCATATTACCTATGAAGGCGCCTTCCGCCACGCCGACAACGTCGCCCGCTCTACCTTCCCATCCATCGGCGGTTTTCTGAAACTGCCAGAGGCGGGTTTGTATCTCGCCATCATCGAATAGAAAGACCTCGTCGAGAATGAAAGAGGTGTCGTCCGCTTCCCCCTTGATGTCAGCAATAAATCGACGGCTAACATCACCATTAAAATCTCTAACGGTACCCCAAGCACAGAGCTGGCCTGAGAAGAAATCTGCTGGATCCAGGACTGGCGTATTCGTCCTATATATACTGAGGTCGGCGCTGCAGCCTGACAGCACGATAATAGCACTCAAAAGCAAATATCTCATGGGTAATTCCTACCGGGTTAACGTTCACTAGGTTACGTCCTGAAATCTACCGTGGATCATGATCTTTTTTTGATCCAGTCTGGTACCTATGCCGTAACAGTATCCATTACAGCAATAGCACGGTGAAGCAATGTCAGGACAGACTGCACAGAATTTAGTATACTGGCCTCAGAAATCAGTCAAATCCGAAGCCAAATCGATGTCCCCTGAAGCATCCAAAATTGATGAAACTCAGAAATGGAAGCTACACCTAACCGCTGTTGCTGAAACGAAAGATAGAAAAGCATTTCATGCGCTGTATTGCTATTTTGCGCCAAAACTTAAATCGTTTTATTCGCAGAATGGTTTCTATAACAACGCAGAAGAGATGGTGCAGGAAGTATTCATCAGGGTTTGGAATAGGGCGCCAACCTACGATCCGTCCAAGGCGGCAGTATCTACCTGGATATATACAATAGCCCGAAACTATCGCATCGATGTGCTACGAAAGAAACAGCTCTCCATGTCGGATGAAGAGAAATTACCGGAATCTGGTTACCAACAGGATCTGGATGAAGAATTAAATCTCGACCGTGGTGGAGAACAACTACAGGATGCCATTGCAATGCTTAATGAAGAGCAACGCATGGTGATACAGAAAGTATATTTTGAAGATAAAAGTCATCAAATTGCAGCAGACGAATTAGAAATGACCCTAGGAGTGGTTAAATCAAGGATCCGTAGCGCGCTGAAACTGATGAAGAAAGAAATTGGAGATGATTGGTTATGAAGTTTCATCCTTCACCAGACTTACTAATCCGCTATGCGGCGGGTTCACTATCCCCGGCCATGTCATTTGTCATTGCCACACACATAAAGCATTGCGATGCATGTCAGGCACAGCAGAAGTCATTGGAAGCGTTCGGCGGCGTAAGCATCGAAACCTGTCCCGACGTCGAAATGAATGACAGGTCATTTGAAGCATTAATGGGCTTTATTGATGATAACGATGATGTAACGCCCTTAGCTAGTGAGGATTACGCACTCGCATCTGACTATCAGCCTATGTTGGAAAGACTCATCAATGGCGAATACGATGATGTTGAATGGGAGCATGTAGCTCGAAAAATAAGCCATGCTGAACTAGCTATAGATGATAGTGACAACAAAATTGAATTACTTAAATTTAAGCCGGGTGCCAAGATCCCTTCTCATACACACAAAGGGAATGAATACACGGTAATTCTGGAAGGTTCATACGAAGACGAGATGGGCGAATTTGTTGCGGGTGATTTTATTCATCTGACAGATTCACATCACCATCGGCCTGTTGCCGGTAAGAAAGGGTGTGTCTGTATCGCAGTCACAGATGCTCCCATGCACTTCACAGGACCTATCGGACCGATATTAAACTACTTTACCCAAGTCGCTTAATACCACTGAATAATTGCACGTTCTGAAAGCTGTTAGGTTATTTGCCTAACAGCTTTTTTCGTACTTTAGGTGCCGTCGTTTTCTCGCTTAGCCAGATTGCAGCAAATCGTTGCGAAAATTCGCTGGATTCAATCGAGCCTACGAATTTTTGATTGTAGTAGAATCGTGAATTGAGTTGCTCATCGACTCGAAAGAGTAACTGGTCACCGTCATTAACATCCGGCCAGATTGTGGCGAGTTGTTCTGACCATTTCCCTTCCAATGGATGTACATCCAGGCCAATTTCACGCCATTGATTGATGGTTTCTTCAATGAGATCGTTAGCCTCGATATCCATCATGTAGTTGAATTCGAGGGCCAAAGGCGAAATTTCTGCCTGGTACGAACCACTCGTTGTGTAGAAGCGTGCCAGGTATACATCCCAGAACAAGACGCTCATGACACCCTCGCCGACCAACTTGAGGCCGGAACGATCAACCACGGCTGTGGTGGTTGCCATCGATGCATTCGACAAGGTGAGCGCCAGTGTCAATGCGATTGGCTTTAACAGTTGTTTCATACTCGTGCTCCGAAAAAGATTGATAGATAGATTTACGGTATAGAACGATGGATAGATTTCACCGGCAAAGATTCTTATAAATAGAACGTATTCTCCATATATAGATAATATTGTCAGTCAAAACAGAATGATAATATGAGTACATTACTAGGAGAAACGTATGAATATTAGCAAAAAAGTCCACGCCCATCCGACGCAGGATGGTGATGGGGTAAAAATATCGCGGATCCATGATTTTCAGTCACTCTCGATGGATCCCTTCCTGATGATTGATGAAATCCGTTCAGATGATCAAGCCGATTATGTCGGTGGCTTCCCACCGCATCCGCACCGTGGTATCGAAACCTTTACCTATATGATCAAAGGCGGATTCGAGCACCGTGATCAAATGGGTAATGTTAAGGCGATACGAGCGGGTGATGTGCAGTGGATGAGCACGGGTTATGGCGTTGTTCATTCCGAGATGCCGCTGTTAGATGAGGGCAATTCACTTCACGGCTTTCAAATTTGGCTCAATATGCCTGCAACACACAAGCTGCGCCCCGCGATCTATATGGACACGGTCGAGCAGGGTGTGCCCGAATTGGCGGTTGGTGCCGCTGAGTTGAGGGTGCTAGCCGGGCAATGGCATTACGCCGACCAGACGGTTACCTCTGACCTAAACGACCTGGCTGGAAACGCTGGCATTGCCGATCTGAGGATTCCAGCGGGCGAGCGTGTCACAGTGCCTATGCCCAACGCAGAGCGATTGATGTTGCTAGTACATACGGGTGAACTCACGGATCCTGAGGCGGACCACGGCACGCTTTTGCAATTTAGCGACACGACTGAACTACAGCTTCAGGCCGGTGAAAGCGACTTTGGTGCACTGATATTCTATGGCACGCCGATCAACGAATCGATTGCTCACATGGGACCCTTTGTGATGAATACGCAACAGGAATTACAACAGGCAATCACCGATTATCAAACAGGTAAGTTTGGTCAATTAACTGTATAGGAGCTTGAATTTAATGGGATTACTTTATCAGGGTGAATGGCAGGATAAGTGGTACGATACTGCAAAAAGTGATGGTGAATTCGTTCGCGAGGCAGCCAAACTTCGTCACTGGATCACAGCAACGGGAGAAGCAGGGCCATCTGGAGAAGCTGGCTTTAAGGCGCAGGCAAACCGTTACCATCTCTACGTTTCGCTGGCTTGCCCCTGGGCTCACAGGACATTAATTTTTCGTGAAATAAAGCAATTAACCGATCTAATTTCTGTGTCGATCGTAAGTCCTGATATGTTATCAAAAGGTTGGACCTTTGATGAACAGGCGAATAGCAGTGGCGATACGCTGTATCAGAAAAAGTTTCTCTATGAAATTTATCTGAAGAACGATTCATCCTATTCGGGTCGAGTGACAGTGCCGATCCTTTGGGATAAGCAGCAGCAACGTATCGTAAGCAATGAATCTTCAGAGATCATTCGCATGTTCAACTCGGCGTTCAATGATATCACCGGCAATCACGATGATTATTATCCTGAGGAATTACGCCATGATATCGATGTCGTTAACGAGCGAGTTTACGAAGACATCAATAATGGTGTCTACCGCTGCGGATTTGCCACGAGTCAGGATGCCTATGAGAAAGCATTTACCAGATTGTTTGACGGTCTGGACTGGGTCGAAAATTTATTGGCAAAGCAGTCTTTTTTGGCTGGTGAACGTATAACTGAAGCAGACTGGCGATTATTTACCACACTGATACGTTTTGACAGTGTGTACTTTGGACACTTTAAGTGTAATCGCCAGCCGTTGGAAGAGTATCCGAATATATCGAATTATATTCGTCAGTTATACCAATGGCCGGGTGTGGCAGAAACAGTAGATATGTATCATATCAAAAGGCATTACTACTATAGCCACACCATGATTAACCCAACACAGGTTGTACCGGCAGGTCCTGAAATAGACTACAGGAGAAGCCACAACAGAGGATGATTATGTTAAGAGTGACCCTGGAACAATGGCGAATGTTTTTAGCTGTAGTGAAGTACGGTGGTTTCAACAAGGCTGCCAAACATATTCACAAAAGCCAATCCAGCATTCATCATGCAGTATCTAAGATTGAGTCTTCACTGGGTGTCAATCTGTTCGATGTCGAGGGAAGAACGTTGCATCTCACTGACGCCGGACATACGCTGCATCGACGAGCTGAGTACCTGGTATCAGAAGCAGGTAAAATTGAGACTGTCGGTAAAGGGATTGCATCGGGTATAGAAACCGAGGTCACGCTGGCAGTCGACGGCATTTTTCCCCAGGGCATCATGGCCGATGTCCTGGAGTCACTCTCAAGACAATTCCCTGATGTACGGTTAGAACTCTATGAGTCGGTCCTTAGCGGCGCACGCGAGTTGTTGGAAGATGGTGTGGTGGATTTGGCCATTGGTGGGCAACCTTTATCCAAGGGCTGGAACCAGCCGCTACTCGAAATCGATTTTGTGCCAATCGCGGCCCCCAATCATCCATTGATTACTCAGGACCGTTCCATCACCTATGAAGATTTAAAAACCTATCGACAGATCGTAGTTCGTGATTCAGCCCGCGATGAAAGCAAAGACGATGGTTGGTTAGAGGCTGAACAGCGCTGGACAGTGAGCCACCTGGCCACCTCAATCAAATTGATTAAAACCGGTCATGGATTTGCCTGGTTACCACTCAGCTTAATTAAAAACAGCATAGAAAGGGAGGAGCTCGCCATTATACCCATGTCCGGTCGGGCGAGTCGTACATCACCTCTTTATCTGTCTTGTATGGATTGGGATGGCCTCGGCATCGCGGCCAGGACCTGCGCCGAAAGTTTCATCAATGCATGTGCTGAGGATGAAAATCGCTGGCAGGACAGTCCCATTCTCGCAGAAGCCGGTTAAACCTCATCCTAAAAAAGCAGCTTAAGAGCTGCTTTTTTTCTTCGCGACGCGGTTCAGGGCGTTGCAATCTCCTCCCGACAATGTTAAATCTGCAGACACTGTTGATAAACTGATTCCCAGACCGGTAGAGGTCCCTTTTTGAACTTACAACAATTGCTAAGTGCCAGCCTGGTCGCGCCTGTATATGAGGTCGCCAGCAAGACAGCGCTACAGCACATGCCATCGATTTCAGAGCGTCTCGGCTGCGAGGTGTTGATTAAGCGTGAGGATACTCAGCCAGTCTATTCCTACAAGTTGCGCGGTGCCTATAACAAGCTCGTTCAGTTGTCTCCAGAGGAGTTGTCGCGTGGCGTACTCGCAGCATCGGCAGGAAACCATGCTCAGGGTCTGGCATTGGCAGCGACTAAGCTTGGCACCCAGGCAACCATCGTCATGCCGAGAACGACGCCCGATATCAAGGTAGCTGCGGTAAAGAAATTCGGTGGCAAGGTTATACTGCATGGCGATAATTTCAGTGCCGCCCAGGAATACGCGCTAGAACTTGCGGCGGAGAAGGGCTTCACCATCATCCCCCCCTATAATGACTATCATGTCATGGCGGGTCAGGGTACCGTCGGACTCGAGATACTCTCTCAGGCTCGGGATCTGGATGCAGTCTATATTCCGGTAGGCGGAGGCGGCTTAGCTGCCGGCGTGGGTGCCGTGATCAAATCCGTGAACCCAGCCATAAAAATTATAGCGGTCGAAGCGGAAGATTCTGCCTGTTACGAGTTGGCGCATCGTCATGGTGAACCCACAGAACTGGAAAATGTGGGATTGTTCGCCGATGGCATCGCTGTGAAAATTATCGGCGATTTGACCTTCGGTGTGTTGGAGCAGGTGGTCGATGAAATTGTCACAGTCACGACCGATGAAATTTGTGCCGCTATTCAGGATATATTCAATGATGTCAGAGCCATCTCAGAACCCGCGGGTGCCGTGGCTCTGGCCGGCCTCAAGAAGCATCAGTCGACGAGTCGATACGCCAAAGTCGCTGTTATCTTGAGTGGTGCCAATATCAATTTTCACAGCTTGCGACATGTGTCGGAACGTTCTGAGTTGGGTGAGGACGCTGAGGTCGTTCTGGCTGCAACGATTGACGAACACGCCGGTAGTTTCCGTAACTTTTGTCAGATGCTGAACGAGCGTGCCATTACGGAATTTAACTATCGACTGGCCGATCCTGACAAGGCGAATGTCTTTGTTGGTATTAAGGTACGTGATGCGACGTCGGAGCGTAGTGAAATAGTCGAAGGGCTGAATAAGGCTGGAATCCCCACACTGGATCTCTCGGACGATGAGTTGGCCAAGGTCCATGTGCGCTATATGGTCGGTGGGATTCCTCCCGCTGAGTTTCGCGAACAGGTGGTGACATTCGATTTTCCGGAAATTCCTGGTGCCTTGATGAAATTTCTGGAGACCTTGGGCGATCGCTGGAATATCACATTATTCCATTACCGTAATCATGGTGCGGCCTATGGTCGGGTGCTGGCGGGTTTCGATGTTCCTGAAGATCAGCAGCAGGCATTTGAAGCCTATCTTGATAAGCTGGGTTATCGCTTTAGTAATCAAAGTCATAACCCGGCCTATAAGCGGTTCTTAAATCCGTTTCCCTGAGCGATCAGGCGTACGCATCATCATGGACATTTTTGACTGCTCGACCGGATGGGTCAATCACGTCGCTTAGACTTTTATCCCAGGCTAGTGCCTCTGGAGTAGAGCAGGCAACTGACTTACCGCCTGGCACCGTCTCCGCAGCGGCCTGTTGTGGAAAGTGCTGGGTGAAAATATCGCGATAATAATAGGCTTCCTTGGTTACCGGTGTGTTGTGGGGGAAGCGGTAGGCTGCGTTAGCCAGTTGCTCATCAGATACATGGGACTCTGTGACTTCCTTTAGACTATCGATCCAGGAGTATCCAACGCCATCAGAAAATTGCTCTTTTTGTCGCCAGAGAATTTCATCAGGCAGGTAACCCTCGAATGCCTCGCGTAGGATATGTTTTTCCATTCGACCCTTGCCTGTCATCTTGACTTTAGGATCCAGACTCATGGCAGTATCGATAAAGCCGGTGTCGAGGAATGGGACTCTTGCTTCGACACCCCAGGCAGACATTGCCTTGTTGGCTCTCAGGCAATCAAACAGATGGAGCTTATCGAGCTTACGCACCGTTTCTTCATGAAATGCCCTGGCATCGGGTGCCTTGTGGAAGTATAGATATCCGCCAAAAATTTCATCAGCGCCCTCACCACTGAGAACCATCTTGATTCCCATGGCACGGATCTTTCTTGCCATGAGATACATTGGGGTCGAGGCACGGATGGTTGTCACATCGTAGGTTTCAAGATGATAGATCACGTCATGAAGCGCATCCAGGCCATCCTCAACGCTGTAGGTCATGGTGTGATGCACCGACCCGATATAGTCGGCAACTTTTTGCGCGGCGATGAGATCCGGCGCACCTTCCAAGCCAATGGCAAAGGTATGCAGGGTCGGCCACCAGGCCGCTGTTTGATCATTATCCTCGACGCGCTTATCGGCAAATCGTTTAGTGATTGCAGCGACGAGTGAAGAGTCGAGTCCACCAGAGAGTAACACGCCATAAGGAACGTCCGTCATCAGGTGTCGTTTAACCGACTCGGTCAGGGCATCATGAACAATGCTCGCCGCGGTCGACTTACCTTCAACATTGTCGTAGTCGCGCCATGGTTTGTGATAGTAGGGCGCTATCTTGCCTGTCTTACTGGACAGGAAGTGACCCGGAGGGAAAGTCTGGATTGAATCACACACAGGTGAGAGTGATTTCATCTCGGATGCAACATAGAAATTACCCTCAGAATCATAGCCGGTGTAGAGCGG
Organism: Enterobacterales bacterium; assembly: GCA_965250035.1. Taxonomy (GTDB): domain Bacteria; phylum Pseudomonadota; class Gammaproteobacteria; order Enterobacterales; genus CAXRAF01. Next base: position 3,201,981 of record OZ252282.1, read on the forward strand.
AATAATACCGATCGGGTCCCTGGCAATCAGGTAGGAATTATCGCGCTTATCGTACAAAATAAATGCAAACATCCCTTTGATTTGATTTAACCAGTCGATGATGCCGGACTCATCCGATGACTCATACAAGGCTAATAATATTTCACAATCCGATGCAGTCTTGAATTGATAATCAGTAGTTAAATTATCAGCAAGAGTCTTGTGGTTATATATTTCACCATTGACCGCCAGTACGGTGTGATCGTCTGTACCGAATAATGGCTGCGCACCACTCTCGACATCGACAATGGATAGACGTTCATGTACCAAAACCACATCATCGCCGACAAATGTCCCTGACCAGTCAGGGCCGCGGTGTCGTTGGTTACGGGATAATTTAATGGCCTGCTTACGGTAGCGACTGGCATCGCCTTTAATATTCAGAATTCCTAAAATTGAGCACATAATGATTTAAAATCTAAGTAAATTTGCATAATTATATCGTTTGATTCATTAAATAGTCGATAATGTATTGATATTGATTAAATATAATTGCATTTGAGTAAATAATATTTAAATATATGCCGTGCAATCTGAATCTATTCGACAATATCCACAAAACAGGCTGATATTTTAATGATTGATGAATTGGATAAAAAAATCCTCACCCAATTAATGACAGATGCCAAGGTCTCTTATGCCCAGATGGCAAGGCAATTTGCCGTCAGCCCGGCCACGATTCATGTTCGTATCGAGAAATTGAAAAATGCAGCGATCATCCAAGGTACAGAAATCAGAGTCGATCCGAAAGTGCTCGGCTTTGACGTCATTTGTTTTATCGGCATCAAGCTCAATAGCGCCGGAGATTATCCGGATGTGCTCGAACGACTCAAACAGATTCCTGCTGTCACGGAAGCCTATTATACAACCGGTCAGTACAGCATCCTGATTAAGATAATGACCTATAGTATCGAAGACTTACAGTATTTGCTGATTGAAAAAATACAATCCATATCCGCGATTCAATCAACCGAGACATTGATCTCATTACAGAATGGTATACAGAGACAGCTATCACTTTAACCGGGCGATCTGACGGCTATTCAATCCCATTCGAGTTCTTTTTTGAACAGTGTGCGAAAGCCGCCATAGGCCATCCGGTGAGCTGAAAAGATCGGCTTGGCATCGGCCAGGAGTGGTTGAATCAGATCGGTCATTCTCGGATCGGCTGCTACGAGTTCATTGACCCTGTCACGGGATTCTTTCGATTCGAATACGACCCAGCCGAATAGCACCGTTTCATCGTTGTCTATGTTAACCATCTCATTGAAAGAGCGGGTGCTCTCGCGCTGTAGGTCGTCACCTATATATTCACAATAGTCCAGCGCGCCATGTTCTTTCCAGATTTCGGCCACTTTGACCACGACTCGTTTATATTCGTCCAGTCGATTGCTGGGGATGGGGTGCACGAAACCATCAATATAGTGCGTCATATGTACTCCTAGCGTAGCAATTACTGAATCAGTTTATCTCGCTTCGATAGTATACAACGAATTAGCCGAATTATTCGCGCACAAGGTTTGCCATCACACCCCAGCCACCAAAGTCTTCCGCGACGGCAATGATGACCTCATTCCGGCCTTTCTTCGCGGTGACTGTAATCGCATCGAAGAGACCAATCGTACCGAGATATCGATAGTCTCTGGATTGATAGCGGTTATTCCCCTGATAGATGTTTTTGCCATCCACATAGACATAAGCTCGGTCACTATAACCAAAGTTGAGCAGTACATCCTTGGCCTCTTCTGAGGTAAAAGTAATTTTGGCCAATACCGTATTCTTATCGCCTTCTTTTTGCGCCACACGCGCAATGTTCGTAATGCCTGTGGCCTCAGAGGTGACGGCTTGCCAGCTTCTTTGCTTGGCAAACGCATTCATGTCGAAGTCTTCACTTCGCAGCATGGACTCTGGAAAACTTTCTGAAATTTGCCACTCAGTAACCATGCCCTTCTCAGAGGCCATGCGACGATTACTCTTGTTTGGTATCGCATAGGCATTCGCGAGTTTGGTATACCTGAAATTTGAAAAATGCACCGCAGAAAAATTGGCTGAATTGACTCCGATTGCACCTGAGAGATCACTGCGTTTTAAATCATCGATACGAAGGACAGGCTCTTCTGAATTAATATAAATCAGGGCCTTATTACCTGCATAAATAACCTTGACGGCTATCCACTCATGATAAGGATAATTGACCGGCGTGGCATATTCGTTGCCATGGTACAGTTGCCAGCCGGATACGGAATTGAAGACTGGCGTGTATTGATTGGCGTCCGGCTTACCCGACTGATGTGGTCGAATGTAAAAATGTTCGTAATTATTGGCATCCTGCTGTCGGAAGATTAATCCCGCAAATCCGCGCTCCGGTGTTATGGCCATATCAAATTCAATCATCGCATTCTTTAGATCGAGTTCTGATAAAACGGCTGATCCTCCCTTTATTTTCAATGCATCTCGCTCAAGATGAGTGACCAGTTCATGTTCGTTGGCATTAATTTGCCATTGTGGGTCATTAAAGGGGACCGCGACAGGTGGCGGGGGTACCACCATCTGCTCACCCGATAACTCTTTGATAGCTGCAGCGCGTAAAGGATTGGTAAACCAGGCATTATAGAAAATTGTGAGATAGGCATCGCCATCGGTAAACTGAGATTCAAAGGCCGTGAAGTCGAGAGCTTTCTGGATTTCTTCATGGGATTTCCCTTCACTCAGCATTTGGTCACGTTGATCCGCGATGGATGTAACGGTGCGTAGCATCAGATCAACATACTGCTTATCTCTCTGAATTGGGCCATGCCCTGGTACGAGAATTCGATAATCCAATTTCTGTACGTTGTTTAGCGTCTCTGCCCAAATTCGCGGTGGCACATTGAAGGCATGCGGTGAGGGTGCGACGACAATATCCCCAGAGGCAAGAATTTTTTCCTCTTCAAGCCACATAGCAATATCCCCTTCAGTATTCGCCTGACCGAGATGGAGTAATTGGATCGTTCTCGAGCCAGACTCAATGGTATAGGAGTCACTTATTAATATATCGGCTGGTGTGAGTTTGGCACGCAAGAAGTCGCGATCGATGACTGGACCATCCTCGAGGATCTGTCGATAGATGTTGCGGTCAATTTCGCTCTGTTTTTCTCCTTCCGAGTTCAGCCCCGTGTCGACGATCTTTTGAAATTCTTCTTTGTTCTGTTCGACATATCCCCGTTCCCTGTCAATGTAATTGATTCGCGTGCTGTTGAAGATCTGTTGCGTAAACTCATGTGCTATAAATGTTACGTCATCAAATTCTTCCGCAAATCGGTAGACGCCAAAATTATGATCACCATGCCAGTGACTGGTGATAACATGCGTCACCGGCTTATCTGTTAGCGATTTAATTTTACTAATCACCTGCTCAGACATCGTGGGCATTCCACCGCCATCAAACACGACGACGCCTTCTTCACTGATCACAAAAGTGACATTGCCCATCACTGGAAATCTTGGTCCATCGGGACGCACGCCAGCCCAAACGCCATCCGCTAACTCTTCAAATTCAAAAGTAAACGGCCCTTTATCATCACCCGAAACATTAATAATCAGAAGGAGATGGAGAATAATTCCAGTAAAAAAATTCATCGTGATACCCTGCGAATTTGTTGTCATTAGTGATTAATCGCCCACTGATACTAGCGTCAAATGTCAGGCAGGGATATGTTTCGAAACGATTTGTAACAGTACCGAACATTTCATACATCCTTTTTGGCCGCAATTTGACTATGGTAAGTCTCCCGTCATTCGACAGTTCTATTGTTAGGGAGAAACCTGTGAAGCTAACAGCCAGTGCGCTCAAAAATCCGGCAGCATTAGCTGTGATCGTGGCGATTATTTTTGTCTTCGGCTTGATGACGTTAACCCGATTGCCTGTACAGTTATTCCCCAACATCGAACGACCACAGATATCGATACAAACATTTTGGCGTGCGGCTTCGCCGAAAGAGATCGAGTCGGAAATACTAGAACCACAAGAGGAAGTGTTGCAGGGATTACCTGGCATGCGCTCGATGAATGCCTTCGCGAATCAGGGGTCCAGTTTCATCAATCTCGAATTTAACCTGGATACTGATATGGACAAGATGTTGATCGAAGTGATTAGTCGTATCAACCGGGTACCTTTTCTTCCTCAGGATGCTAATCCTCCTGTGATCAGGGTCGGTGGCGGAGGTGGTTTCGGATCGAATGCCGCCTTGACCTGGTTTTTTGTCCAACTATTACCTGGTACACCAGGGACTGTTATCGATTACGAGCAACTCGTCAATGACACATTAAAACCGAAGATTGAATCAATACCCGGTGTGTCTTCCCTGCAAACCTTTGCCTCGTTTGGCAATCCCGAAGAGTTACAAATTGAATTTGATCCCTACCAGGCGGCTAACCTCGGTATCAATATCCCCGGTGTTGCCGCTGTGGCTGGCCGTGCAACAGATGTTTCTGGTGGCTATAAGGATGTCGGGCGCAGGCGTTACACATTACGTTATGCCGGCCGCTATGATCCGGAAGAGTTAGGAAATCTTATTCTAGATAATCGTAATGGCCGGCAAGTAAGGCTCGCTGACATCGCTGACATTAAGGTAGGACATAGTAATGTGGGCGGTGTATCGATCCAGAATGGTAACCCGGCCATGGGCATTCGTATCGACAAGGAGAGTGGTGCCAATGCACTGGCAACATTGACTAGGGTCAAGGACGTTGTCGAGGAATTACGCCCACAGTTACGCGAGCATGGTCTGGATATCGCCCAGTCATTTGATGCGTCAGTCTTTATTAACCGGGCCATTAGTCTTGTGACAAATAATCTCGGACTCGGCATCATCCTGGCAGTGGGTGTGCTGTGGTTATTTTTACGCCGTTTACGGGCGACACTGATCGTCGCGCTCGCAATACCAGTATCAATTTTTGCGACCTTTGTGGTCCTGGGTTTTACCGGTCGCACACTGAATGTGATCTCGCTGGCTGGTCTGGCATTTGCGGTTGGCATGGTGCTGGATGCGGCTATCGTCGTCCTGGAGAATATTGTTCGCCTGCGTTCCCAGGGAACACCTGAAGAAGAGGCAGCGGAGCAGGGAGCTTCACAAGTCTGGGGCGCATTAATCGCAAGTACGGCGACAACCGTCGCCATATTCTTGCCAGTTATCTTCCTGCAAGACGTCGAGGGCCAATTATTTTCCGATCTTGCACTGACCATCGCCATTGCCGTTAGTATCTCATTATTCGTGGCGGTGACGGTATTGCCGGTTGCAGCCAATCGCTGGTTGAAAGCCATTGAAATAAAGGATCCGAATGAAAAATTATGGCAGCGCATCAGCGAGAAAATCATCCGCATTACGGATACTGGCAAGAAGCGTCTGATATGGATCCTGTCATTGATATCAATTCCTGTCGTTACCTCCTGGTTATTGCTGCCCAATCTAGACTACTTGCCGCCAGTAAAGCGCGATGCGGTTGATGGGTTCTTCAATCTTCCACCGGGTGCGACACGCGACATGATTCAAACTGACATCGCGGATGTCATCGTTGAGCGACTACAGCCCTATATGGATGGTGAAAAGGAACCAAGGCTGAAAAACTACTATATGTTTGCTGGCCCATTTGGTGGCAACTTTGGTGTCCGTGTTGAAGATCAGAGCCGGGTCAAGGAGATGGAACGCATCATCAATGAAGAGATAGCCGTTGGTTTACCTGATACCCGGGTATTCGCACAGCAGGGTAATCTGTTTGGCGGATTCGGCGGTGGTCGTTCTATTCAGGTAAATATGCAATCTAAAGATCAGGAAGCGCTCATGCGGGCAGCCCGGGATGGCCAGAGTATTTTTGCCGAAGAAGTACCCGGCATGCGAGCCCAGCCGTTCCCCAATCCGGAAATGGCGGAACCCGAGTTACGACTGATACCCGATGATCGACGCCTGACAGAAGTTGGCTGGACGCGTAATTCGTTGGGATCGGTCGTGCGCGCACTGGGTGATGGGATCTATATCGGAGAGCATTTCGATGGCGACAAACGCATGAATATCATCTTGCGCGCGAAAGGCTGGAACACGCCAGAAGAATTAGAGAGTTTGCCACTAGCCACACCCTCCGGCGAAATTGTTCCACTGGGTGAACTGGTGAAAATCGAACGTACAGTCGGGCCGTCTAACCTCAGGCGCGTCGATAGCCGTAGGACCATGTCATTTAATGTCAATCCGCCAGACAACATGTCTCTGCAAGAAGCCATCGATATGATTCAGACGAAAATAGAACCCAGATTAAAAGAGCTACTGCCTGATGATGGTGTGATTCGTTATTCGGGGTCTGCGGATAGCCTGAAGGCCGCTATCTCAACAATGAGTGAAAATTTCGCATTGGCGTTGCTTATCTTGTTTCTATTGATGAGCGCATTATTTCGCTCCATGAAGGATAGTATTCTAGTGATTATCGCGATCCCGTTGGCGACAGTGGGGGGAGTGATCGGTCTGCGCATAATGAACATGTTTATTTTCCAACCACTGGATCTCCTTACCATGATTGGTTTCGTGATATTGCTCGGCCTGGTGGTGAATAATGCCATTCTACTGGTGCATCAGACCCGAGCGGCCGAAGCGAACGGTCTACACAGACAAGCCGCGGTGCAACAGGCATTGAATCTTCGCATGCGACCAATCTTTATGAGCACACTGACCAGTATCTTTGGCATGATGCCGCTCATGCTTATGCCAGGTGAGGGCAGTGTCATCTATCGTGGTCTTGCCGTCGTGATTGTGGGGGGTATGTGTTTATCAACCATTTTCACCTTACTTTTATTGCCGAGTTTATTGCAAATTGGCGAGAAAAAATCGCTTAGGCAATCGACTAAACTAGTGGGAGTTACACAATGAAGTTAGTCATCAAACGAACCGTGTTGAGCAGTGCGTTAACGTTAATCTCACTGTTTCATCTGTGTGTTACAGCGGCTGAACGTCAGGCACCTGCAGCGAATGTTAAAGTGGCCGAGGCACAAGAACAAGAATTGGCACAGGTGATGACGGTACCCGGTACCGTTGTCAGTCGAAATGATGGCAGGATTGCCGCCGAAGTGTCCGGTCGCCTGTTATCCGTTGCCGAGGTTGGTAGCAGAGTACAGTTGGGTGACATCATCGCCGAGTTGGATCCACAGCCACTCAATCTGCAACTCCAGGATAATACGGCTGCTATTAAACGATTGGAGGCGAGCCTGAAGTATCAACAGGCACAGGTTACGCGATTAGAGAAACTGTCAACCTCAAATAACACTGCAATCAATCAGCTTGACCAGGCTATCTCACAACGCGACATGGTGTCTCAGGATTTAGCGCGTGCACGAGTCGCAAAGAAGACCACACAATATCAGCTAGAACGCACCAAGATCCGGGCGCCTTATCCGGGACAAGTCGTCGAGCGATTTCAACAGGCAGGCGAGTTTAGTAGCGTTGGGCGAGAGGTCGTTCGACTGGTCGATACCACGCATGTCGAGATATCAGCCCTGGCACCTGTGAAGCTCGCCTCATCATTGGTTGAAAATACCTGGGTCGAGGTAGAGGGAAATAACCAACGTGTCATGGCGACGATTCGTTCCGTTGTGACTGTGGGCGATGAACGATCCAGAAATATTGAAGTGAGGATCAGCTTGCCAGAAACCGTGTGGGTTGTTGGTGCACCGGTCCGAATCCATTTGCCGACTGAACGAGCTCGGAAGGTTGTGACAGTACCACGCGATGCGATTATTCTGCGTCAGAATGAGGTCTACGTGTACAAGGTTGATGGCGATAATATTGCCAGCAAGGTGAGTGTGAAGACGGGTATTGGCCATGGCGAGCATATTGAGGTCCTCGGCAATGTTAAATCGGGTGATCGGGTGGTGATCCGCGGTGGCGAAAGATTACGCGATGGTCAGGCTGTGAAGGATATTAGTAGCGCAGGTTAAACCTGATTGTATGGTGTGAAACGAATAGTCCCATTACTGTTACGCTAGTATACTTATCGAAGTTGCCACTGAGATACTCAGTGGCTAATGTACACTAGTGGTGATCATTTTATCCGATGAGGACGATTCAAGCCTTAGCAATCAATCTGCTGATTGCGATATTATTGCTGCCGACCGTTTACCACGGCGCGTCCACTAGTCGTTGGCAAGATATCATCCGCGCAACGCCTTATTATTCGAGTATCGGCTTCACCGATAATCTGATGACTATTCGAGGTTGGGTACTCAGGAGCAATGGCTACTGTGAGATCACGGGCCGTCATATCCTATTCGATCGCCGGGCTGCTTTTCTGGGTTGGATGAGTAACCCCACCGATTCTGCTGAGAGACAAGATAAACTTAACCAGTTACGCGAACGACTCTTTAATGAACAGGCGATTACCACCTGGATAGCCGGAGCAACTGACACACCCGGCTATCCGTTCGCTTTATCCTGTGATCAGCCCCACGTCAATCTAGAGGAAGCCATTGAGCGTCTATTAACCGCTGATGTGTGGGGTACTTGGGATGGACTGGTTGCGGGGACGCCAAACAAACCCGTGACGCTAGCAGAAACGGCTCGGCTGGTATGGAACCATCGTCAGTCGCAGCTAAGTGAGCCATTAGATAGCATCGATTTTAGCCTGTTTCTCGCCCAGATGTTAATCGAGAGTGGTGCCAAGAAAGCCGCACACTCCAGAGAAAATGCGATCGGCATACTGCAACTCAGGGAGCAGGCCCTCAGAGATTGCGATATCCCCCGGCGTCATTGGCGCCATCGTATGGCCCAGGTAGATTGCGCCGTCCGTTTGTATGTTCTAAACCGGCGTAACATCACTCAGCCATTCAGTCGTGTATTTGGTCATCTGCCAGAGCAAAAGAGGAATCGACTGTTTAGCATCCTCCTGGTACAGACCTATCACAGTGGCATTGGAAATATGATTCAATTACTCACGGGTGAAATCCAAGGCAAAGCTGCTGACTACTTTGCCAAGCATCATGGAAACTTCCGCGCTGAGGATATTGCCACTGGCATGATATTCCATAATCTTGGACGAGCTCCCTGGGGATGGGATAGTCTTTATTACCTGATTGATATTGAAATCGCAGAGCAGGTCTTATGCCAGCTAAATACCTGCTGAATGGAGCGTAAAAATATATTTTAACAACATTGTGCTAAATCAGTTTGTCGAACCTGCTATCCTTCTGTGTACTTTAACTTGCCAGGTATCCTCAATGAAACTCATCTCACTTTTTCTGGTTTCTATATTAGTCACAATCGATGTCTCGGCTTCTGGATGGCTATCATCACTGGCTGACCAAGACAGATTAGCTAAAGTCGGTGCTGTATACGCCAAGGCCAATGTTACTGTGTCTGACGGTAAACAATACCAGGTCGAGACCATTTGGCTGGATCAGGAGCGAGCTATTTTACACATGGTTTATCCGGATACACAGCAGACACTAGGCCGTGAAGGCCACCTTTACTGGTCTTCTGACGGCTCTTCCCAAACCGATTTAAATGATGAGTACCGACATTTCATTACCGGACATCAGTATCATGCGCAATTGCTAAATTTTTCACAATTTGACACAGTCACAGAGCCGGTTTTAACCAGCGATAAAGCCTGTGATTGTTTGAAACATTCAATCACCGATGTTGATGAAAATATAATTACCATGGAGTATCAAGAAGGTGGCATGCCACTGCGTCAGGTGACCCAAAGTAAACGCTTCGGAGAAATGATTGCTGAGTATCACGACTGGCGGAAAAGCGATGGCATTATGATGCCTCATCAGATACTGATTACCCATGATGGCATTGTCTATGATTACCGCTACGAGGTGCTCGCTTTCAATCAGGAACAACACTTCAGGCGTCTTAGCCCGTCACTAGGACAACTGACAGATAAGCAAAAAATACTTCGTCTGCATCGACTCACTATGGATGCGCACATTGCTAGTGATGCCAGCTTGATGACTGAGAATTGGGCTGAGGAAATCCTGATCGTGAATCGCGGCGAGTTTATAGAGACAACCGCAGCTGCCGCTGCAGAGAGGATGACAACCTCTCTGGCGATGAGGAAGCACAGTCGCTATATTGATTTAGTAAAACCACGAGTAACGATATCTGACGATGGCACCTTGGGATGGCTGGCTGTTCAGGTATATGCGGAGGGCGTCACAGTCGCTGAATCCCCGGTCGAATTTAACTTCACAAGTGCCTGGATTGCGACTTTCTCGAAGCAGAATGGGGTGTGGCGGATGACGGCCAATGCATCCAACTTCAAGGGCTAATTAGCACTAGTATCAACCTTGGTCGTTTCACGCTTGGCGCTGGGATAGCTGCCGAGGACCTTTACGAAACGACAAATCTGGGTTAAATCGTCGATCGCCTGAGCAACGGATTGCTCACGGATGTTGCCATCCATATCAATATAGAACATTTCTTCCCAGGGGTTCCCCAGAATGGGTCTCGATTCTAGTTTGGTCAGATTGATTTCGTAACGTTGAAAAACGGATAGGGCGTCAACCAGTGCACCCGCGTGTTGGCCCGTTGCGAGCATGATGGTTGTTTTTGCCGGTAACGAATCATGCACAGTCTGCGCCTGTTGTGCTAATACAACGAAGCGACTGTAGTTACCTGCCTGATCGGCCATATCCTTCATCAGGACATGCAACTTGTAGAGAGCGGCTGTTTCATGGCCAGCGAGTGCCGCGATATTGCGACGTTTGTCTGAGCTTACCAGTTGCAAAGCATGCGCGGTTGAATTCACTAATTCGGAATGCTCTATGCCCATTTTTTTGAGCGTCTTGTGGCACTGGGTTTTAGCCTGAGGATGAGCCAATACCGTATCAATCTCATCCAGACGTGTTCCGGGCTTGGCAATGAGACAGTGTTCGATCTTGAGCAACTCTTCGCCGACAATACTCAATGGACAATCGATGAGTAAATCATACACCTCATTGATGCCACCAGAGGTCGTATTTTCAATCGGCAGTATGGCGATGTCAGCTTCATTACTCTTAACGCGCTCGATGACCTCCGAGAAATCATCACACCCTAAGTGCTCGATTGTTTGAGCTCCAGTCGCAAAGTGCTTCTCTGCGGCCAGATAACTATAGGCACCCTCATCGCCGAGGTGAGCGACCTTGATATGAGTTGTCGAGTCAGGGCTGACGATACTCTGCAGATAGGATTGCTGTACCTGCAGTGAGTCATCGATGATGCGATGAAAAATATCCAGAATATAATGACTATCGAGATCCTGCTCTTGTCCCAAACGTATTAACTGGCTTAGTAATTCGTTTTCTCGTTCTTTATCGCGCAACGGGATGTCGTGTTCTGTTTTTATCTTAGCGACTTGGCGCACCAATTCACGGCGTTTCGCAAGTAGCCTGAGTAGATCCTTGTCGGTTGCGCTAATAGCAGTCCGGATGTCATCCAGAGGGTGTGAAGTCATGTGAGTGTAGTAGAGCAGAATTATTCTCGGCGTGAAATGATTATACACAAGATGTCGGCGTAGAGTACAATTTCACAAATCCCGATCGATACAAAGGAACATCCAGACCACATGAGTATCGCTGAAATTGACAAAGCGATTGCGGAACTGAAAGCCCGCCGCGAGCAGCTCCTTGCACTGGAGAAGCAACAGGATAGAACGGATCATGAGACGAACTCCAGGCACGTTATTGTGGTTGGCGGAGCGGGTCAACTAGGCAGCCTGTTTGTCACCTTGTTCGACCAATCTGGCTATGAAGTGACTATTGTTGAGCAGGACGATTGGCAAGCAAAACAGGCTATTTTCGCACTGGCTGATCTGGTGCTTATTGCGGTGCCAATCAATAAGACGGTCGCTGTGATAGAGCAATTGCCACCCCTGGCCGATCACTGCATTCTCTCTGATGTAACCAGTATCAAGCAAAAGCCGATGCGTGCCATGATGGCACGACATCAGGGTCCGGTCGTCGGATTGCATCCTATGTTCGGGCCGGATATCGAGTCATTAGATGGCCAAACTATCATTGTCACCCCTGGGCAGGGCGAACAACAGGCTGAGTGGTACCTACAGCAACTAAAGGACTGGGGCGGTACGACATATCGAATCGATCCACCCGGTCATGACAAGGCGATGGCATTGATTCAGGTCATGCGTCACTTTTCAACAATCGCCTATGGCCACCATCTGATGGCTGAGGGGGCCGATCTAGGACAAATCACCGATCTTAGCTCACCGATTTATCGCCTGGAGCTAGCCATGGTCGGTCGACTGTTCGCGCAGGATCCGGATTTGTATACAGATATTATTTTCGCCGATTTGGATAATGTGGCGATGATGCAACGTTACATCGATCGTTTTAGCGAATTACTCGGCCTGGTCGCCAATGATGATAAGGCTGCCTTCATCGAATCATTCGCCTCAGTGACTGACTGGTTCGGTGAATATGCTGGGCAATTTATGGATGAATCCAGAGCCATGCTGGATTACAAAAAATCGCCAAAATAGAATAGCTTGTCACAATTTGTCACAGTCTGTTCAGTATCTGTTCAGCTATCTGTACGTATAATATTGTAATTCTAGCGTCTAAGAGACGAGATACACTTAGGAGACGACACATGGCCATGCTTAACCGAAACGTTGTTGGAATTGCATTAATTGTAACCTTGCTGATCTTGTTATCCGGTTGCGCCACGAGCGGCATGTCGCGTCAGGAACGCGAACAGGCTTATGATGATTTTATCGTCAGTGAAAAGCTCGAAGAACTCAAGAGAATAACCACATTCCGATTCAATGGTTGGAATGATCTCAGCGATCGGCATCTGATCCTGCATGTCGGCGTAAATCGTTTTTACCTTATAACATTGCGTAATGATTGTTACGATCTGGATAGAGCGCTTAATATTCGCTTCAATAACACGGGCAGTACGCTGCATAGCAAATTCGACTCAATCACGGTGCTTTCTGATCCTCACATGAAGTGTTTCATTGAAAGTATTCACGAAATCAGTAAAGAGCAGAGAAAAGCTCTGGTGACCCTGCATCGGCAAGACGGCGAAGAAGCCCAAGATAAACAGAAAGAAAAGGCCGAAGACAAGCCAATGGCTTAGTCTTTGGTCATTTAGACGACTTTAGACAGAACCTGGCGAATGCCTATAGTTGATATTCGCGTCCCGAGAATCGATTAAAGGCATTCACGACTTGCTGCGGTAGTTCCACCTGACGCCCCGCATAGATATCCTGTTGCAAAAATTCCAGTTCATTATCCGTGTCGCTATCAGCTACCAGGGTATACCAACATTTAGGTAGGTCATTACTTCCATCACTCCAGCGATAGCCACGCAGTTTCAAAATATCCTTCTTATCAAAATCACTATTAATGGCACAAATCAGCCGTTGCTTTTCCCTGACAGATTGCTTCAACTGCTCGAATGCCTGAGGTTCCTGTACCAGGATATTTAGCGTTGCCCAGCAATCGACCAGGGCACGATGGCCATCGTAGAAGAAGCCCATTTTCAGATTGAGATATTCCAACTTCGCGCCTTCATAACCGAGTGCTCGCCAATTGATACCTGAGGCGCTACAACCGAAGGCTTTTTGTTGAAACAGGTTAGCTATATCAACGGGCGTTTGTTTCTCGAGGAATTGGCGATCGAAGCGTGCGTTATGACAGATAACGAGATTAACGTCCCGCAATGCATCTTGTAATCGCGGCCAATCGATTTGGCAGCCAGCCACATCCTCATTGCTGATGCCTGTGATATCTGTAATTTCCTGGCTGATTGGTACTGATGGTTCCTGCAATTGATTATCGCTGAATACGAGGCCGTTGATCCCGGACTCATTCGAAAAAGAAACGATCAGTGTGCCAATTTCAATGATCTCATCGACATTTGAATTCAGTCCTGTGGTTTCGAGGTCGATGATGGCTGCCTTGAATTGCTCAGTTGCATCAGGATTGTAATCTGGCATGGTTTCAGGGACCCGTTCTAGGACCCGATAGTTTGCCTCTTTCTGCAATCTCTGCAGCGCATCTTGCAAGGAGTCGGTCATAATCTGGCATTACCTCGCGCATTAATGATTTTCTCAGCCAGGTTCAGGCTACGCAAATGATCTTTGGCAAGCAGAATTTCGATAACAGGTACGAATAAGTCTTCCAGCGGTTCTCCGGCTGGAATATTTATCTGTTCGATGAAAGAACGGCCGGTTGGCGTCACCTGAAAAACTCTGACATAGGCATCATGTATTTTTTGCACGGTATCGGTGGCATCGATAACGAAACTCTTTTTAAGGTGCATCATGTCATCAATGGTTAAACAGAGGTTGACCAGATTACCGTGAATAGTGTCAATGGCTCGGTCGGCTTTTTTCGCCTCGTCAAACAGGTCGGCAGGTGCCTTACTGACGAGTCGACTCAATTCCAGGGTAAAGCGTGATAATTGATGCGCCTTGTTATTTAGCTGATGATAAAAATCTTCCAGATCCATCTTTTTCGGATCATGCTCCATGTCATTCTGAAACTGATGATAGGTCAGTACATGAGAGCGAATTTCATCAATAAATTTATTCACCAGTCGCTTATCTGCCCGGCTGAGGAGATTCTGCAGAAGCCTAATCCTTGCGACAGTAAAGTTATATTCACCATCAAACTCGGTCTGAGTATTGATTCGCATAACAGTCAATGGTTACATCCTGAGTGATAAAATTTCAGCAATTATACAAAGATTTCGTGTCGATGGGATGGCTAGACTGAATATTCGTCTAACTGAGAGATAATGACTACTTAATTTTTGTGATCATATTATTGGGTGTTCTTAGTGGGCGTCCTTTGAGATATTCATCGACGAGCGCATACTGGGATTGTGTCTCCTCCTCGCCATCTGACTCATCTTCCGTATCCTGATAGTTCTCGCTGATAATCTGACTCACTTCGCCAGGGGCCATATCGCTGAGCAAGACACTGAAATCACTCCTGGCGACTTGCAGCCGAATCAGTTCTCCGTCACGTTGAAGTGCGACACGAAATTCGCCATCAGATTTGTCATTCAAGGCGATTTTCAAATACAGGTCAGCGACTGAATATATCGGCTTATCATTGACCGTTAGAATGATGTCGAGGGCTTCTAATAGAGAACTATTTTCGGCCTGGATCACGAAGACACCGTCACCCCCCTTCAACAGGGCAGAGTCAGTACTTCTAAGAGAGCTTAGATCCTCATAGGCGTCGATCAAGGCCAGTTTCTGACTCTGTTGCGAGCCTGAAACCACCTGACAAAGACAACAGGTCATGAGTATCAAGATAGGCGCTAGTAATTTCATAATCCATAAGTCGAATTTGTTGTAGCCCTATACTAAAACAGCCCTCGATGCGATCTCAAACCTAATCCAGCCATGTTAATACTTGGACACATTTCCTTATCGATCTGAAACATAAACTCCGTGTATTGAAACATCTATGACACATTTACTACAGAAATTCGCAGTGTTCTCCTAACTATCTTGCGTGATTAGCTATGGGTATCGATTCGTTCGTGAGATAGCCTTATCCATCAGCAAGGAGGCGCGTATGTGGAAATGGATAGCGATCATTTGCATTCTTTTTACCCAAACGGATCGGATGGCCGCACAGGCCGCAAAACCGGATAAGAAGAAATGTCAAAAAGTAACAGTTCAAATCAACAAGCTTAATAGTCAGTTACGTCAGGCAAACTCCGTAGCCCGTGGAGAGAAGTTGAAAGATAAGTTACGCGGCTGGAAAAAGCTTCGATATCAGTGCCAAAAGCGACGAATTCCTATCAAATAAGGCGTTCGGCGTTGGAAAAGGTTAAAAAAATTTGAATTTTGTTTTAAGCTATCGGTCAAGTAGTACAAATCAGTCTTAAGACGATGAAAACAGGCCCTAGTTGTGACAGATAAAAATCAGCCATTGCCGAGCCTTGCACCTGAACGCGATCAGGTCAGAGCTTACAAAACCACACGCACTGAGTCGAAGGCTCGCAAGTCATCATCGGGGAATTCATCCGGTGGTGGTAGTACCTTTAGTACGATCATGATTTTCATCCTAATCGTCCTTCTCGGCGTCGGTGGCTGGTGGTTCGACATGCAGACGAAGACGCTTCAGTCTCAGATTGCTTCCGCCGAAGCGCGCATCCAGGAACTGGAGGGCCTGTTATCTGCGACGGGCGAGGAAATGGGCGAATCGACCGTCGTAATAAAGGCTCGTCTGACTGATTTGACAGAGAAGACCGAAGAGTTATGGAAACAAATGGATAAGTTGTGGGCATCGGCATGGCGTAAAAATCAGGCTGAGATTAAAGATCTACAAACTCAGCAATCCCAGCAGTCGAAGACCATTAGCTCGTTAAGCACTCAAAACAAGTCAACCACGGATGCGATACAGTCCATTTCCAACAAGCAAACTGAAACTGATTTTAATCTGGGCATACTATCCGAACAGATGCAGGCCACCAAAAATATCGCTGGGCAATTGGATACCTTAAAGCAAAAAATTTCCGAACTTGAGACATCTGGTATGGGTAAGGATCAACAGCAAATAGAAATCGCCGGTAATATCGCCGACCTCCAGCGCCAAGTGAATCTCATCAAGCAACGGCTAGACTCGATGGCCGCTACCACCACAGTCCCATAGTCTGATACTAGCCGACGGATTTTTACTCGAGCGCCGCTGATTTCATGCAGCGGCTACGTAAATATTCGAAGTCATTTAATACCATTTCGAATAGTAGGCCATCATACCCCTGTGTGGCAGCATACAATGTTACGGCGCGATCGTTAATCAGTTCTATAGTGGTTGAGCTTAATTGATAACCCTCGCCTTCCTCTTTATATTCTTCCGTTTTTATCACCCACAGTTTGTCTAATACTTCCTCACCGACATAGGGGGTGATGGTGACTCTATTACGTACCGGGAACTCACTGAAATCGTCCGGTTCCGAACGGTATTCAAGGCGATAATTCTGCTGCTGAATTTGTCCTAGGACGTAGCGGCTACTCTCGATATTCAACTTGGTCTCGGGGCTCAGGTTGATGGTTTCGCCCTTGGATCGCAACTCGAGACTGTTACCAATCCTCTGGAATCGTAAGATCTCCTCACTGGACTCACGCTCGCCATTGAGAGTGCGGCTGATAGAGGTGGTCACTTCAGCTCTATGTCCAGCAAGGCTCTCCATTCGGCTGGCCTGATAATCAAATACTCCCCGTCTTTTGTTGGCGGGTGTGAGCTGCACCGAGTAGTTTTCATACCAGTTATCGCAATCTCGACTGAAGGACACGATCGCATTACCGGTATAGAGTTCATCGAGGTGCATCAGAGAACGGTAGCTCGCTCGATGGGGATAGAAGTCATAGGTATTTTCAGAATAATTGACTCTGCGCTTAACGGAATCAGGGACAGCATCAATGCGATCCAGCATGTTTCGTTCAAGCAGTGCAAAGGATTCGGCAGCTAGGTAAGTCTCATCAAGCAAGGATTGGTCTTGATGGTACTTGTAAACCATTAAGATCACGACCAGGATGAAGATGATGAATATGTTTGCGTATTGGCGCAACCGCTAAGCCTCTTTTGTGTATGCTTATCTGAAGAGATACGTATGGCTATATACTACGTAAGAATCTTATGAATATATACTTGGGCGCGTTGAAGCTCCAATGGGCTCTAAACTCAAGGATCGCTAATAATGAATATACTGATAACAGGTGGTACGGGTTTCATCGGTCGACACCTGATTGAGAAGAGTGCGGGCGACACTTTTACGGTCGTGACTCGCAATCCAAGTGGCGCATTAGCCAACTTGTCAAACCTTCAGCAGGTATCGAATGTGGTCACACTGCAAGAGATTTCTGACCTGAATGAATACGATGCCGTAATCAATCTGGCTGGTGAGCCAATCATCGACAAACGCTGGTCTGACAGCCAGAAGCGCCTGATTGAGGCCAGTCGTTGGGAAACTACGCGACATTTGGTGTCCTGCTTTGAAGAGTCCTCAAGTCCGCCAGAGGTTTTCATCTCTGGCTCAGCCATTGGTTTCTATGGGGAGCAGGGCGATCGTAAACTCACCGAGAGAACGGAAACGGATGCGACTGACTTCTCGGCAAACCTTTGTCGTGAATGGGAGCATATCGCATCAGCGGCATCATCCCGAACGCGCCTGGTGTTGTTACGTACAGGAATCGTATTACATTCTAAATTTGGTGCGTTGCAACGCATGTTGATGCCGTTCAAATTCGGATTAGGTGGCCCCATCGGATCGGGGCAGCATTACTTCTCCTGGATTCACTGGCAAGATATGATCGCCGCGATCCGTTTCCTGTTAGAGAATAAGGAAGCCAGCGGTGCCTTTAATATGACGGCACCGAATCCAGTCACCAATAAAGCATTCAGCCAAGCATTGGGAACGGCTGTTGGCATGCCCGCTCTCTTGCCGGTACCACCATTCGCACTCAGGATAATGCTCGGCGAGGGGGCCGAATTATTGACCGTCAGTCAACGGGTGATACCACAAGCATTGAGTGATTCCGGCTTTAATTTCACCTATACTCATGTGGACGATTGTTTACAGAATTTACTAGGTGATGGATAAAGACTCAGTCAGAGATTATTTATTAGCGAAGCACAAGGCGTTTGAATACTTCCCGTTCGGACCAGATGTCGCAGTTTTCAAAGTGGTAGAGAAAATGTTCGCAACTCTGGCCCTGGGACATGACATCGAACAATTTCCTGATGCGGGCAAATTTTATTGGCTCAATCTCAAGTGTGAGCCCAATGAGGCCCAAATCCTACGGGACATCTTCCCAGCCATTATCCCCGGTTATCATATGAATAAAACCCACTGGAATACCATCATACTCGATGGTTCAGTTCCGGAGGGTGAAATACAGCGCCTTATTGATCTGTCACATCGACTCGTGGGCGAGTCACTTGCGAAATACAAACAAAAAGGTCTGATAATGACCTAAGTTCACTATTTGGCTTTCAGATAGCCATACTGTATATTGCGAAAAGCTATTCGGCGACATACAGAGACAACTACATGACCTATGCAAATATCACTGGTTGGGGTAAATGTTTACCACCTGCAGTACTGACTAATGATGACTTGGCTACTTTTCTGGAGACGGATGATGAATGGATTACCACGCGAACTGGTATGAAAGAACGTCGCATTACGCACGTCAGTGTCAGTGAATTAGCGCATGTTGCCTGTGTTCATGCCTTGGCAGCGGCAGGGAAAACGGCTGAAGATGTTGAGCTTATCGTGTTCGGCAGCTGTACCTTTGACGAAATCGTACCCAATGCGGCCTCCAATGTGCAGAAACTGCTGGGTGCTGATAATGCCGCCTGTATGGACGTCAATACGGCCTGCACCAGTGGAATGTATAGCCTCTCAACTGCGACTGCGATGATTAGAACCGGCGTCGTTAAAAATGCCCTGATCATCGGTGCAGAGACAATTTCACCCCTAATGGACTGGACCAATCGTGATGTCGCCGTGCTGTTTGGGGATGGCGCTGCGGCCCTGTTCCTCGAAGCAGAGGAAGAAGAATCCGGTGTCGTTGCGGAGTCCCTGGGATGTTATGGACAGAACCGTGAAATCCTCACAATCGAAGGCTGGGGTGTAAAATATGCTGATCCCGGCAGGACCCTGTATCATGTCGATTGGGACTTCCAGGGCCAGGAAATATTCAAGAAGGCGGTAGCAGGTATGTCGCATGCTTGTGGTGAAGCACTCAAGAAATTCGGCTGTCAGGAAGAAGACGTCGCCTGGGTTATTCCGCATCAGGCGAACCTCCGCATCATCAATTCCCTTGCCAAACGGATGAAGGCGCCAATTGAGAAAGTCTATGTCAACATTCATCGATATGCCAACATGTCTGCCGCGACCGCTCTGGTGGCACTGGTTGAGGCGATCGAAGAGGATAAAATCAACCCCAGAGACTTGATCATGATGCCGGCCTTCGGTGGTGGACTCACCTGGAGTGCCCATCTAATCAAATGGGGTGAGAGGACGCGCGCTGTGGCAACGTCAGACTTGCAACTCAGTGATCCGGGCAAAACCGGCCTGGAACTCGTCCAGGATTTTATAAAACACCGTGAGACAGCCTATAGCTAGACGCCGGTGACTGACAGAGTTGACGAAGTCTTTTATTCGCATCCGCCAATCCAGTCAGAGCAAAGCTAATCTGCCGATGCTTCAGTTGTTGGGCCAACTCCAATGGCTCAAGGACATCTATGATCATTTCCTGATGAGCCAACAAATCGGAATACATGTTCTGATTGAGAAGAAATCTTGCCAAATCGACTTGCATCCCTGATTCAGACGATTCAATGCTGATGATTGGAATTTGAATCATGGCCCGACGTTCACCCAGGAAAACGTTCAGTCGAACGGTATCACCGACCAATGACTGCTGGCCGACGAACGACCCGCTTAATGTCAACTTGATGGCTGGCTGTGAACAATCCTCCCCGCTCATAATATATGACAGCTCATGAGCCCAATCCTCGGCCAATGCATTCGCCGACGTGGTGACAGCATACATATTATGGTGTGTATTCAGTTGCCACATGGGCTCAGGCGCCTTTGCGCCTGATACAATGCGCCCGGTTGATGCGGCGGAATGATCAAAGTTTCCCCCGATGATCAATACAAATAGCGTAAACAGGATAAGGTGGAAGAGTAGTCTTTGGCGTTTCTTGATCGACATTGGCAGGCCTCGCTAATTAAACTTGGGTGACTGTTGCACGGTCTGGGTAATTTATGTAGTATCAATATACATGTAATCAACAACTACATTAAGAGTCGTAAATTCGCGCTGTGTCGTCTTTTCAGGCACACACTCGAAAACGACCAATGAAGAACTCAGGACCTATGAAGCAACAAGCGATACCCGACATAAAATGGGACCTTTTACTGCGTTACCGCTTTATCGAAATCATCAGCTATTGGGAAGGCCGACTGACGGCCAATCATCTGATGGACGCGTTCAAAATCGGAAGACAGCAGGCGTCTAAGGATATCAATTGGTATAAGCGGCAATATCCAGACAATCTGGATTATGATCTACAACTCAAGGGACACGTACCGAAAGAGACTTTTATGCCGGTCTTTACTCAGGGTACACCGGAAGAATATCTGCAGATAATGCAGGCCAATGAGGATTTGAGCCAACACTATGCCAACGCCTTCCTGCACGCCGCCAGTGTTAAGGTGTTACGCCCACCCGTGCGGGGCGTTTCCCCAGAGATCCTAAGGCCGGTGATCCAGGCCTGTCGAGAAAAACGACGGCTGGAGTTTAATTACATATCGCTTTCCACACCAGAGCAGCCCGATGGCCGCTTGATTTGTCCTCATACTCTTGTGAATAACGGTTTTCGTTGGCATGTGCGCGGATATTGTGAGAAAAACCGTGATTATCGTGATTTCGTCTTGTCGCGCATTCAAGGCATCCCTGAAGTTGAGGATAAGGCGAATTATTTTGTCGAGGATGATGAGGCATGGAATACCATGGTCAGTCTTAAAATCATCCCGCATCGACAACTAACCAAACCGCAGCAGCATGTGATAGCGACCGATTACGGCATGGTAGATGGTCAGTTAAACATTATGGTGCGCGGTGCATTGGTTGAGTATATGCTACAGATATTGCGAATCGATAAACAATCCAGTCAGCGACCAGCCGTCGAACAGCAGGTCGAGATACTGAACTTTGACGAAGTTAAGCCCTATTGCTTCTAGTTGTGATGTTAGATTGGTGACCATAAAGAAACAATAATAACGAATAAGGACTCATCGACATGAGTAGGAAAGCACAAGGGTTTGGGGTCGTTATATCGACCTCTTTGGTGGTCGGCACCATGATTGGTTCCGGTATTTTCCTACTGCCGGTATCACTGGCTCAATACGGTGTCTATGGTCTGGTTGGTTGGCTTATATCTGCCCTGGGAGCCATGGCTCTGGCGTTTACCTTCGCCAATTTAAGCAGTTGGAAACCCGGTCTGGGTGGCCCTTACTACTACAGCCGATCGGGAATTGGAGATTTCCCTGGCTTCTTCGTTGCCTGGGGCTACTGGATTTCCTGTTGGACCGGTGCAGCAGCCGTGTCGATTGCTGGTGCATCCTACCTCTCAATCATCTTTCCCGTTTTGGCTGAGGTCAGTTGGGGAAAACCAGCACTGGCCATTAGTTTTGTCTGGATCTTTACTTTTATCAATTTACGCGGCGTGAGAAGTGGTGGGGAAACACAGCTGATCACCACATTACTAAAAACGGTGCCATTGATATTGTTCATTATGGCAGGACTCTTTTTTGTCGACTGGCAACAGACCACGGCAGTGCCCGAGACTAACCAGAGCTTGTTCAGCATGATACTGGCTTCAACCGCACTCTGGCTCTGGGCATTCCTTGGGGTCGAGACGGCGACGATTCCCGCCGAGAATATCAATGATCCGAAACGCACTATACCCATTGCTACCTATGTTGGAGTGATTTTGGTTGCCGTCCTCTACGCATTAGCAATTTTGGTTATCAATGGAGTCATGAGCACGGATCAATTGCAGCAATCAGCCGGCCCATTTGCTGAGGCAGCGGATTTGATGTTTGGTAGCTGGGCAGGCTATGCAATGATTGCGACGGCGGTGTTTAGTACACTAGGCACCCTAAATTCTAATGTATTGATCGGTCCACAAATTGTCCGGGCGTCGGCACTGGACGGCTTGTTGTTTAAACAGTTTTCCGATCTGAATAAACAAGGCGCGCCTTCATTCGGTATTATCATCTCAGCGATTCTCACTACCATACTAATCACTCTGAACATGTCTGAGACGACAGTGGAGATTTTTGAATTCACCATTTTGCTCTCTACCACATCCTTACTGGTGCCTTATATTTTCTGTGCCGCGGCGGTTTATCGACTTCGTCCACCACAGGAGCAGAAAGGGCGTACCTATGCCCAATTGATCTTTGGCTTTGCCTTCCTATTCTCTATGTGGGCTCTGGGCGGTGCTGGACAGGATGCCCTCTATTGGGGCTTCTTGTTGATGATGTCGAGTGTGCCAATTTATGTGGCCAGTCGTTCGAAAGCAACTAAGGATCCTGGTTAGAGAATACACCGAATCATAATCGGTCGACTGCTGTGTTCAAGTTAAGGCAAGCCAACTGCTGTGCATTTGCTTTCTACAATTAGTCAGTTTATTCTTTTGCCATGAAAACCAGTCTTGTCACATTTGCATTATTCCTACTCGTCGGTGTGGTTCATGCCAGTACTGAAGATAATACAGCCCAAGAGAATAATGAAATTATCCCGCCGCGCTGTGACTATGGCAAACCCGCTGCCCATGCCCCAGAAGAATTGAGTCAATTCGCATTTCTCATCGGTGACTATCAAATTGAGGCGTTTGGCTGGTTTAATAATCAGTGGTATACCAATCCCAATGCGACCCACCCACCTCGTTGGAATGGTTACTATGGATTGCAAGGCATGGCAATCATCGATGAATGGTTTAATCTCGATCCCGGGCTCGTGCCTGAGACGAATCGTGGTGTCAATGTTCGCATGTATGATCCAGACTCTGAGGAATGGAAGATGATGTGGGTGTCAAATGCCGCTCATGTGGTGCAGGATCTCAGGGCCAAAGTCATCGATGGAAAACTCACCATGTGGCAAGTCTATCCCGAGCGTCCAAACTTCAAGGCAGTGTTTGAAGTGGTGGACGAGAATCGTTGGCATCGCATCGAGTACAAGAAGGACGACAAGGGAGAATGGCAACCGGCATTTAAACTTGCCGCCACGAGGATTCCCTGCTCTTAAGCAGCCTCGGTCCGTTTTTATTCAACGTGAGAACTGTCGCGAATGACGAACCATCAAGCGACCTATCAATCTGATACGGCCAAATTATCACGGGTATTGTTAAAGCATGCCCGGGAAGCATTTGTTAGTCAGCAAAAGATTAATCAAGAAGCCATCGACCTGAATTATCTCAGTCACCCTGACTTTGATCAGGCAGTGCGTGACTATGATGCGTTTGCCGATTTGTTAACCCGACTCGGCGTGACGGTAGAATTCCTGCCATACTCGGAGACAACGACACTTGACTCGATCTATGTCAGAGATAATTCGATCACATCGAATGCCGGTATTGTCCTGTGTAACATGGGTAAGGAACAACGCGCGCCAGAGCCAGCACAGCAGAATGTGTTCTATCGAGCGCAGCAATTCAGCATGCTGCCCGAGATGCCGGCTGATGCCTGTCTCGAGGGAGGGGATGTCACCTGGTTGAAAGATAATATTCTCGCAGTAGCGCGGGGGTATCGAACGAATCAGGCTGGGATTGATTACCTCAGGCAACACATCAGCACAGCGAGCGAGATCATCTCCGTCCCGTTGCCTCACTTTCGGGGGCCATCTGATGTGTTCCATCTAATGTCGATTATTAGCCCGATTAGTGATGATATCCTGGTAGTCTACTCACCCCTGATGAGCGTGCCATTCAGGGAGCGATTACAGGATGAGGGCTATCGACTGGTCGAAGTGCCGGAGCAGGAATATGACACGCTCGGATGCAATGTACTAGCGACAGCGCCAGGTGTTTGTGTCATGGCTGAGGGCTCTCCTGAAACTCAGCAGCAACTGACTCGTCTGGGTGTCGATGTCCATACCTATGCGGCGAGTGAGATTAGTTTGAAGGGATGTGGTGGACCAACCTGCCTGACACGGCCATTGGAACGACTTGAATCATGACTTTTCATATAGAATTAGACCAACTGAGTGTGGCGCATGAACTGGCCGGCGCGATGGCGCTCGATGCCAGTGTGTATACAAACGACGCAATTTGTGCGATTGAACGCGAAGCAATTTTCAAATCAACTTGGCAGTATGTTGCCCATGTGTCGCAGTTACCAGAAATCGGGTCACTGATCGTGGCTGAGGTCGCTAATGTGCCACTCATTCTGGTCCGTAGCAAGGCCGGAATTCAGTGTTACGCCAATGTATGTAAGCATCGGGCCGGACCACTGGCGACAGAGGATGGTCAGGTAAAAAATCTGCGCTGTCGTTATCATGGCTGGACCTATGATCTGGCCGGTCAGCTAGTCGTGGCACCGGAGATGGACGACTCATTTCGCGCCTGCGATGTCCAGCTTACAACCTATCCTACCGAGATCTGGCAAGGGTTTGTATTTGTCCATCTCGGGTCCGCTGAACGACCTGTTGCTGATTACTATGCTGGCATCGCAGAGACAATACAGCCTATCGATCTGAGCACCATGACCTTTCATCATCGCGAGACCTATGAGGTGAACTGTCACTGGAAGGTCTATATGGATAATTATCTAGAGGGCTATCATCTACCCTATGTGCATCGGGGCCTGAGTAAAATTCTCGATTATCGCAGTTATGATACCGAACTTTTCGAGCACTATTCCTATCAGTTCAGTCCGTTGGGTGGGGGCGATAATTTCTATGGTGATGGAGATGCGCACTACTACTGTATTTATCCAAACTTGATGCTCAACATACTCCCAGGACGTTGCCAGTTGAATCTGATTACACCCACCGGATTAGAATCCTGTCGCGTAGATTTCGACTATTTCTACACGAATCCAGAATCTGTAGAAGCGCAACAGTTGATCACTCAGGATCTCGAATTCAGCGATGAGATCCAGCAGGAAGATATTGACATCTGCGAGCTGGTTCAGAAAGGATTAATGTCAGGCACCTACCAGTCGGGTTATCTTTGCCAAAAGCGGGAGCAGGGGGTTTGGCATTTCCAGGAAAAGGTGCGTGCAGCCTACCGAAATTGGTTGGCCGCTCACGACTAGAAACTAGTGGCTGCTACAGCTGATAGTTGTAGCTGAATTTGGCGAACAGCGTTCGATCCGTCTTCTCGATCCGATTGATATTATCGTTTTGGAACCCCGCATCAGAGTAGCCGACAAATAAACGCGTAATCGCATTAAGCTGATACGAGTAGATGAGTTGCGTTGATAAATCGCGGAATTGACTGTCAATATCATTATCCGGATCCGCGTCATTGTTGACATCATACAGGCTGGCGTTACGATCGATATCGGTGTGTTGGACGATCAGGGACAGGCGGTTCTTGAGATCAAACTGATAAGCGAAACGCAGGTCGTACTGTTCGGCAGTGAATAGCTCACCCCCGGTGACATCGATTGAAACGTGTCGTCTAAATAACTCAGTTGAGAAGTGTTGGCCTACCGTTAAGGTGAACCGAGTTTCCCAATCAAATCCTTTTCCTAACTGGGAATTGCTAAAATCAATCATATCGCCTTTTCGGAGGAAATTGGTAATGCGGATGTTCTTCGTAGGAAAAATCCTGACAAAATTCATCCACCATTTTTCCTTGAAAATCTCACCATCATAGAAGCGATCACGACTGAGTAATCCGGTTTGTATACTAAGCTGATAGGGTCCCAAGACATTAAAGTAGGCTTCTAGTTCTTCTTCGAGCAACTGCCCAGATTGATCTTCGGTTTTATCCCAGTCGCCAGATAGTGTAAATCGCGTCCAGTCGCTGCCTTCAGCTCCAAACCACGAATAGCGACCACCGACAATGGCTTTTTTGAAATCTACCTGACTGATGAAGCCGGCATCGGCGCGGAAATCCTTACCACGCTCTAAATAGGTCGCGTTAAATGTGTAGTTCTCTTTCTCATGGCGATAGGCCAGTGACATGGCAGAATCGGTTTGATCCTTCGCTAAAATTTCCTCGCCATCATCGAAGCGAATGGCATCAGGATTCTCTGTGTCCGTGTGTGCATAGCTGTAGCGGATCAGGTTGTTATCATCGATATAATAGGTGCCATCGATCGAGGCAAGCGTATTGCTATAATCATCCGCTGAGCGACTCGTCACCAGAGCACCTATATTCGAACGCTCCCCAATATTTTTTTGCACTCGACCAACGAACACATTCGATTCGATCCCGTCCAGTGAATCAATGTATGAGCCAGTACTAGACGGCAGGAGAATATTCGTAGTGGTATCTTTTGCTGCGATCAAACCGACTGTGTAACCGTCTGATTTACCCGTGAGTTTGGTGCCAACATCGGGATCAGCAATGGTTCTGGTGTAGACATAATTATTCAAACTATTGAAGTAGTCTGCCCCCTCCAAAAAGAAGGGCCTGCGCTCTGGAAAAAACAATGCGAACGTGGTGTTCACATCAAGCTGAGCGCCATCGGCTTCGACTTGAGAAAAATCCGGATTCAGAGTCGTATTTAATATCCAGTCTTCAGTAATCGCCCAACGCATATCTAGGCCGACTTCCAGCTCATCGGTTGTTGTATCCCACGGGGTGACTGGATCGACATCGCGTGATTCACTATTGATGTAGGTCAGGCTTGGCGTGAATTCCATATTGGTGGTTTTGCTTTCAAGATTAGGCATGCCACGTATCTTGGCGAGCTGACATAATTCACAGTTCAGATCGCGATCCCTGGGGCGATCATGATAAATATTTCTCGCGTCTCGGGGATGAATGCGCAGAAAATCAATGCCCCAGATCTGTTCAGGCAAATCTGACTGGTAACGAATACTCCTGAAAGGAATGGCCATCTCAACCTGGTAACCATTCTCGGTGATCTTACCTGCCGAATCCCAAACAATATTCCAACTGGCATCTTCATTAAAACCAGCGGTTTCATCGACCGTTAAATCTCCCTGGGAACCGAGTGCATTGACGAAAAACTCGTAACCTCGGCGTTCCTCATTAAAGGTATCAATGAGGATACCGACGAAATCATCCTGGAACATACCATCGCGTTGGCGATAAAAGGCACGAATATTTTCGGGCTCTGGGTCTCGTGCATCAAACGCAACGTAGAGATATTCACCATCTTCGGCAATGTAAGCCGTGGTCTCAACTTCAGCGGGTGTAGAGTCATGTGGAAAGGTGTTATATCGAAGGGATACCTGCTTGGCTTGTTGCCAAATTGCATCACTAAGATCACCATCAATGACTGGTGCCTCAGTTATCCTTGGTATGTTGTATTCTGGTTTTTCGACTTCTGCAGCCGTGATTGCTGAGCAGCTGATGAATAGAATGCCACCTACTATATATCGAATCATATGTACTCTCAGTATTATTATTGCCCTGATGGCTGACTTGTTTATAGCAGAAATTTAATGGGTTACTAGTGCAGCAAATGGATCAAGTGTTGCAAAGTATTTCTGCCAGCTTAAGTACTAGGACGAACGAGAGTTAGTAAAGGTTTTTAATCCAACCGACAAAAAGTTTGTCAAAATGTTTCTGAGTTAGTTATTCGAAGATTTTATGGCTTTAAATGCGTCGAGCGCACGCTCTCTGCTTCGCCGTAGTTCTACGATAGGCTCGGGATAATTATCACCCAGACGAACATTGGCAGTCTCAAGCACTTGTGCTGGAGCTTCCCAGGGTTTATGGATGTATTTGTTTGGCAGTTCGGCTAATTCTGGACAATATTGTTTGACATACTCCCCCTGTTTGTCGAACTTTTCACCCTGCAATACGGGATTGAAAATGCGAAAGTAGGGAGCCGCGTCCGCGCCGGAACCTGCGACCCACTGCCAACTAGCGCTGTTCGAAGCCAGATCCGCATCGAGTAAACAATCATGGAACCAGTCGGCACCATGACGCCAATGAACCAATAAGTTTTTAACCAGAAACGAACCGACGACCATACGCACCCGATTATGCATGTAACCGGTCTGCCACAACTCACGCATACCGGCGTCTATAATCGGTACACCCGTTTGACCGCGTTGCCAGGCGACTAAATCCTTCTCGTTATCCAACCAGGGAAAATCATCGAAGCGGTCGTTAAAATTCTTATGTGGTAATTCCGGAAAGTGGTACAGCAAATAGTAGCTAAACTCGCGCCAACCGAGTTCGGCCAGATATTTATCGATACTTTTTGTGTCTTGATCATTGAAGTGGTCTTTGACGGCATACCAGATCTGATTCGGTGATAACTCACCGAAGTGCAGGTGAGGCGATAACTTCGAGGTACCCTCGACGGATGGTATGTCTCTATTTGAGGCATAGCGAATAGCCGCCTCATTAATGAAGTGACTCAAACGCTCGGCTGCACCGCGTTCGCCGGGAGTCCAGCGCTTGGTCATGGTCTCATACCAGGGTATCGAAGGCATCAGATTCAGTGAATCGAGGGAAATGGCGCTATCAGGGGGTGTCTGTAGGGTTAGCTTTTCAGGGGTTGTTTCTGGATAGCGGGGTTGTGTCGAGTTCAGGCAACCCTTGCGGTAGTAGGGTGTAAATACTCGATAGGGTGTCTCATCCGCCTTGAGGATGGTCATGGGCTCCCACATCAATGAGCCATTGCAACTCTTGGCATTGATGCCCTGCGCATTCAAGCGCTTCTTTATCGAGCTATCTTTTGCAATCCGCCAGGGCTCGTAACATCGATTCCAATACACTGCCTCGGCCTTCGTTTCGGCCAGCAGTTCAGCGAGTACGGTTTCTGGGTCGCCCTGAAAGATGGCTAACTTGCCATCCAGATCATTGTTCAGACTGGTGAGTGACTGGTGTAACCACCAGCGACTGGCACCCCCCATCTGCTGTTCCTCACTCAGGCTGTCATCCCAGATGTAGACAGGCAGGACATTTTCATGTTTCGCTGCTTCGAGCAGAGCGGGGTTGTCGCGCAGGCGCAGGTCAAGCCGAAACCAATGAATTGCTATGTCAGACACTTAAATACCTTCTAGTTTGTATATCACTCAATACTATACGAGCAAAGCAGAAGATTAGCCCAGTGAGAAAAGAAATCGCAAGAATGGGTGATCAGATTATCTGATCACCTCACACTCGATATCCGATTGGGGTTATTTTTGCCTGAGTGCGCGTAACATCCAGGCTGTTTTCTCATGCACTCGCATACGGTCAGATACCAATGCGGCGGTTGATTCATCATCGGCGTCTTGGGCTAGTTTGAGTGTCTTGCGGCATGTCTTAACGACCTGTTCATGGTTCCTGGTCAGGATTTCTACCATCTCACCTGCCGCAGGGATATCCTCAACTTCGGAGATTGAACTTAAGCTGGCAAACGCCTTGTAGGTGCCTGGAGCGAATACATCAAGGGTTCTGATACGTTCAGCAATCTCGTCTACGGCAATGGCTAGCTCGGTGTAGTGCTCTTCGAACATGAGATGCAATTCGCGAAACTGCGGGCCAGTCACATTCCAGTGAAAATTATGCGTTTGAAGATACAGCGTATAGCTATCAGCTAATAGGTGTTTTAGGCCTTCAGCGATACTTTCCCTGTCTTCATTCGTGATGCCAATATCAATACTCATTGTAATCCTCTCTCGTGTTGCGAATTAATTAGTGACTTTACTTTACACCGTTCTAACTCATAGATAAAATCGTTTATACTTATGCATATTATAGTTTATAGCTATAAAGGATGTCGTCTACCAAACGTCTGTCAATTCAGTCATGAACATTAGAGATCTAAACTACATACTCGCGGTTGCTGAAACGGGGAATTTCAGTAAGGCTGCGGATATCTGTTATGTCAGTCAGCCGACCCTGAGTGGCCAGATTAAGAAGCTGGAACAGGAACTGGGTGTCATTATCTTCGAACGCACGAATCGTAAAGTAGAGATTACGGCCGTTGGCAATGAAATCTTGTCGCATGCGCGTCAGATAATCTCCGAAGCGGAAACGATTCGTAACCTGGCGAGTAACTATCAAGATCCCCTGGCGGGTCCGTTGAAGATTGGTGCGATACCGACCGTCAGCCCCTATGTGATGCCACTCGTACTGGAGCCTATCAAGGAGGCCTATCCTCAAATGCGGCTGGTCTTGTCTGAGGAGCGTACCGAGCAACTAATTAGTCGACTCAAGCATCATGAAATTGACGCCGCCTTACTGGCGACTGAAACACTCGATCCGGAATTTGAGTGTATCGAACTCTTCAAGGAGCCTTTCTGGGTTGCCTATCCGACCACGCATCGATTCTATGAGATGGAAACGGTAACGACTGACGAGTTGTTGAAGGAATCCCTACTACTACTGGCGAAAGGCCATTGCCTTGCCGATCAGGCGCGCAGTATCTGTCATATGGCTGGTAATGGTCCCCAGAATGAAATGGCTGACTTGCGGGCTTCCAGTCTCGAGACACTCATCCAACTAGTCGGTGCTGGCTATGGGGTAACACTCTTGCCCGCTTTAGCCATGCGCGGGAGTTGGACCAGTGGGTCGGGTGTCATTGCCCAGCCCCTCGAAGACAAAAATGCCTTCCGTCACATTTCACTCGTCTATCGCAAGAGTTTTCCCAGGCCACAGGCGTTGGCTGCCTTAAGTAATATTATATTGGCGAATATACCTAATACGATTTATCCATTGACCGACCCTTTGTAGGATATATCAAACTGTTAAGAACATGCTGAACAGGTGTTTAGCATAGAGGTTGAACAGGTCTCTGAGGCATGGAGGCCGAAGCGAAGCCTACAGGGAAGTATTTACGGCGTCCTGATCAACTTATGCAAACACCTGTTAGTGAACCAAAGTTATGAATTCTAGTTTAGATATTGATTTTTAATTGCTAGTAGAAGTCCAGGGAATGCAGTTTCATCAAGGTGTTCGACCAGTTGTTGTAGGCTGGATTGGAGGTCGTCGCTAATCAGATTCAGGTGTCCCATCTTGCGTCCGGGGCGTGCTTCCTTATCGTACCAGTGGGGATGAACATCCGGTCGGTCATAGGCTAGCGCGGGTACTTCCGAGACACCGATTAGATTAATCATCGCCGTGGTATGGACTGTTTTGGTGGGGCCAATGGCTAGACCGGTCACGGCACGGATATGATTCTCGAATTGACTACACAGGGTCCCCTGTTGTGTCCAGTGTCCCGAGTTATGAACTCGCGGCGCCAGTTCATTGACCAGGAGTTTGTCTCCGACGGCAAAGAACTCAATCGCGAGCACACCGACATAATCCAGGGCGTCGGCTATTTTTTCGAATGCCGCTTCGGCCTGTTGCTGAAGTTGTGGTGACGCAATGGGGGCGACTGATAAGATCAGAATGCCCTCATGATGGTGGTTTTGAGTCAATGCATAGCAGTGACTCTTGCCTCGTTTATCGCGTACGCCGACCAGTGATAGCTCACGATCGAACGGAATCCAGGCCTCGGCGATAATGGCTTGTTCGTCACGACTATTGGTCAGGAAGGCGTCGAGCTCCGACCAGAGCGCATCGATTTCTGTGCTGTCCTTGAGTCGCCACTGTCCTTTACCGTCATAGCCGTCCAACGTACTCTTCAAGACCAGCGGTAGGCCGATTGTCTCACTGGCATGTAATAGATCAGCGCTTGATTGGATGATCTGATGTGGGGCATTGGCAACCCCTACCTGTTCCAGAAGCGCCTTCTCGAGTCTGCGATCGCCGCCTACCCGAATCGCTTCCGCGCCGGGCAGGAATTTACCAGATGCTTCTGCCACACTGAGTATGTCGGGCGGGATGTGTTCAAACTCGGCAGTCACAACATCGGCTTGAGCAACACCCGTGGCCAAATCAGCGCCATAATCTTGCCAGGTGAGTGGGTGAACCACGCGATGAGAACGGACATCGTAGGCCCGTATTTCTATACCAAGGGGAGCTGCATCTAACGCCATCATGCGTGCCAATTGGCCCGCACCCAAAACCAGAACCTGCATTAGTCGTCCTCAGAAGGATCTGGGTGAATCATTACCTGTTCGGTTTGTTTGCTGCGGAAGGCTTCAACTCGCTTGAGTACTTCTGCATCATAGGTACCGATAATCTGGGCAGCCAGTAAACCTGCATTTGCCGCACCGGCATCGCCAATAGCGAGCGTGCCGACGGCGACCCCTTTGGGCATTTGCGCAATTGACAACAGGGAATCTATGCCATTCAGTGTGCGAGACTTCACCGGGACGCCGAGTACTGGTAATGGCGTGAACGCCGCACACATCCCTGGCAGATGAGCTGCCCCTCCAGCACCAGCGATGATGACTTTGAAGCCTCTATCCTTGGCGGTACTTGCGTAATTTTGTAATAACCCCGGTGTTCTGTGGGCTGAGACGACTCGTGTTTCGTACTCAACGCCAAACTGGTCCAGCATCTCTGCAGCTAATTTCATCGTTGGCCAATCCGATTTAGAACCCATGATAATTGCGACTTGCACCTGCGACTCCCGGCAATAGATATAATAGTTTGGCTATTATACCGATTGTCTAATTAATAATCTCGTTCTGTATCCATGTATAATCATGGCTATCGCTGAATAAAATCGACTTCGAATGACCGAAACTAACAGGAACAAAATACTCGTCCTATTTGCGCATCCCTCGCTGCATCGCTCGGAGATCAATCGGCACCTTAAGTGGCAGTCGGAGCGCACCGAGTCGGTTACGCTGGTTGATTTATACGCAGAGTATCCGGATTACCATATCGATATCGACAAGGAGCAACGCAGGCTTGTCGAACATGATGTGGTTGTCTTCATGTTTCCTCTGTACTGGTACTCAACTCCCTCAATCTTGAAGGAATGGCAGGATCTAGTACTGGAGTATGGCTTTGCCTACGGTCAGGACGGCACCGCACTCCATGGCAAGAAATTTCTTTGTGTCATCAGTGCCGGTGGCGCATCGGAAGCCTATGAAACTGAGGGATACAATCATTTCACTGTCAGGGAACTATTGCGCCCCCTCGAGCAGACGGCGAACCTTACCGGCATGTTGTATTATCCGCCGTTGACCCTGTTTGGTTCTCGAAAAGCACGCGCCGATGGACGCCTATCGCGTCACATCCAGATCTGTAGTAAAACCCTTGAGTTACTGCTGGAAGATAAGATCCCATTCAGACAGGTCAATGAATTAAGCAATCTGAATCTATATGTCGAGCCGCTAATGCCGGAGGAGGAACAATGACTTCCTATTTCGTGCAGGCCTTTATCTATCTCGCTGCGGCAGTCATCATGGTACCCATCGCCAAGCGCCTCGGCCTGGGTTCGGTTCTTGGCTATTTAATCGCCGGAGTCCTGATTGGCCCAGTCATCGGTCTGGTAGGGCAAGAGACCAATACCATCCAGCATTTCGCAGAATTTGGCGTCGTGATGATGCTGTTCCTTGTCGGTCTGGAACTCGAACCAAAATCGCTCTGGTCAATGCGCGCCAAGCTGTTTGGGTTGGGCGGGTTGCAGGTTACCTTGACGGTCATACTGATGATGGTGATCGCACTGGCATTCGACCAGACGCTTACCACCGCTTTGGCAATCGGATTGATCTTCTCCCTGTCATCGACAGCCATTGTGTTACAGACATTTAACGAGAAAGGGCTGGCTAAAACCATTGGTGGTGAGACGGCATTCTCGGTTCTGCTGTTCCAGGACATTGCGGTCATCCCCATGCTGGCGCTCATACCACTGCTCGCCGTACCGGAATTGATGAATGCAGTCGATTCTCTGCAACAGGCTGCTAATCATCATGAAGAACTCAGCCTGGTTGCCGGCATGCCGGGTTGGGCTCATGGCCTCATTGTGATCCTGAGTATCGTCGTTGTTGTTGTCGGAGGGCATTTCCTAAGCTGGCCGCTGTTTCGTTTTGTTGCCGAGTCCGGATTACGAGAAGTCTTCACCGCGGCGGCACTCATGTTGGTGATTGGCATCGCGGCACTGATGAGCCTGGTTGGATTATCACCCGCTCTTGGTGCCTTCCTCGCAGGAGTCGTGCTAGCCAATAGTGAATTCAAGCACGAACTGGAAGCCAACATAGAACCATTCAAGGGTCTGCTCCTGGGACTGTTTTTTATCACCGTAGGTGCGGGCGTTAACTTCCAGGTGCTGTCAGATAACCTGCTGACCATACTTGGTCTGACGCTGATTCTCATGTCAGGAAAGGCAGCGATACTCTTCCTGCTGGCCCGAATATTTAAGGTGAAGGGGAGTAATAGCTGGTTGTTCGTCCTCAGTCTGGCGCAAGCAGGTGAATTCGGTTTTGTATTACTGACTTATTCCGTGAGCCAGTCTGTCTTACCTCCCCAACTGGCCCAGTTGTTATCAATGGTCGTCGGCCTATCGATGTTCTTAACGCCGCTATTATTTATTCTCTACGACAAGGTCATCGTACCGCGTTACAACAATCATGAAGAAGAACAGCGTGAGCCCGATGACATTGATGAGACGGGCTCAGTGATCATTGCAGGTATTGGTCGCTTCGGGCAGATCGTAAATCGTATGCTGGTCGCTAATGGCGTCAAAACGATCGTACTGGATACGCGCCCAAGCCAGATCGATATGATGCGGCAGTTGAATACCAAAACCTATTTTGGTGATGCGACCCACCCTGACCTGCTAGAGCTGGCAGGCATTCAAGAGGCCAAATTGTTCGTCATTGCATTCGGAGACCGGGTGCGATCGGTCGAATTAACACGTTTCCTGCGCAAGAATCATCCACATATCAAGATACTCGCACGCGCCTATGACCGTGGCCATAATTATGAATTAATGGATGCCGGCGCAAATATCATTATCAGTGAAGCCTACTGGTCATCCCTGGAGACCGGCAAAGAGGCGCTCAAGGCACTCGGCGTTCATCCATTCCTAGCAGAGCAGATGAAACAACGCTTCGTCCGTCTAGATATCGGCAACAGTGATCAGCTCTACACCAGCTGGCGAGAAGAGGGTGAAGAGCGTAGTTTCGGTGAACACTACCGTGAACTGTTCATGCAACTCGAAGAGATTTTTGCCGAGGAGATGAAGAAGGATCGAAAGGATCGGCATTCCGAATCTGAGCGAGGGTGGGCTCCTCCCCCTCGCAACTACAGCGACTAATCATCAAATGACATACTAAAATGCTGTATGTCGCCGCGTCTCAATTCGATTTCAATCGGCTAGAAGCTCGTGAACTACATTTGATGCAAAGTTATTCCTGGATTTCGATATTGAGATCTTTGGCGGCGAGTAGCAGGGCTTTACTCCGGGTATTGATGAAGCGGTTGGAATCGATGATCTCTTCCAGTCCCATGAGCAACAGGCGTTGATGTGCATTCTCGGAATGATAGACGATATAGACCGCCTTGTTGGTGTCCACCGCTTCACGCACGACATTCTCGATGGCGAGTGCGATAGTGTCATCGACGAGTGAGACATCGCTAAGGTCAACCACGATGGCATCGCTGTCTTTCAATGCCGCCTGCTCACGTGCCAGCGCCTTGGCTACCCCGAAGATCATGGGGCCACTCAAGTACAGCAACAGGACTCTGCCCTTGAGCTGCTTCATGATGCGTTTTTGTCGGTCGTTCAGGGCAATCTGATCGTCCATATCACTGACTGCTCTGATGTTGCTCTCTTGAGTTTTTGACAGTTTCTCAATCGTTAAGATATTCGCAATAAATACACCGATTCCTACCGCCACAATGAGATCGACAAACAGTGTGAGCAGCATGACGGCATACATAATGATGGTCGACGCTCTGGAGATCCGATGGGCGCGGGTGATGAAACTCCAGTCGAGAATGTTGAATCCGACCTTCATAGCAATGCCCGCGAGTACTGCCAGCGGAATGCTCTCCAGCAGGCCAGCAAAGCCGAATACCGCTACGACCAGAATCACGACACGGGCAACGCCCGACAGAGGAGTCTTGGCACCAGCCTGAATATTGACCACGGTTCCCATGGTCGCTCCCGCACCAGGCAGTCCGCCAACGAGTCCCGACATGATATTTCCAAGACCCTGACCGAGTAATTCCTTATCTGATTTGTGTTCACTGCGGGTTAGGTTATCTGCAATGACAGACGTTAACATGGAGTCGATACAACCGAGCATCCCGAGTATGACGGCATCAATCAGAATGGCTTGCATTTGCGCCGCGGTAAAGGTTGGCATCACAATGGATGGAATACCGATATCGATCGTACCGATACGACGTATCTCGTCATCTGAGAAGGCAACCACAGACAGGATGCTGATGAAGACGAGTGCGATGAGTTGCGGCGGTACAAACTTGGTGAGCCTGGTGGGTGTGAAGAATATCACCGCCAGTGTGAGCAGTCCCAGAGTCAACTCTATCCAATTCAGGTTCATCACAAAGTCAGGCAGTGCCATCAACATGCCAGTCGCACCACCGGAAGGCGCCGCGAAGCCAAGCATTGGACCAAGTTGCATGATGATCAGAATCAATCCAATTCCGGACATGAAACCTGATACCACGCTATAGGGCATCAGCGTGATATATTTACCCAGCTTCAACACGCCAAACAGGATTTGGAACGCGCCTGCTAGCATCACCACGGTGAAGGCCATGGCCATGCCGTTCTCTGGGTTAGCCGCCATCATTGAAGTGACCACCGTCACCATGATTACGGTCATTGGCCCGGTGGGTTCGGATATCAGCGTCGGTGTGCCACCAAACAGCGAGGCGAACAGTCCGACCATTACAGCCCCGTAGATGCCCGCTTCAGCACCAGCGCCGGAAGCGACGCCAAACGCGAGAGCTAATGGCAATGAGACAATGGCTGCGGTCAGGCCACCCAGTAGGTCGCCGCGGAGATTGGATGTTTCCAGTTTATTAAGTTTAAACACTGGTAAATTATTCTTATGTCAGGTGCTGTTATGGTATCAAAATGACGACAACTGGATAAAGTAACTTCGTAAGAACATTTCACCGGATCGATTAAAAAGACCTGCAAGGGCAATAAATATTCTAATAAATAGAACATTAATCACTATATTTACTAATTTTTGTTCTAATAAATAGATTATATAGTGTTTCCAGCAATTAATGAGGAGACCTTGCGATGAATTTACTACAACCTATATCAACCAACAAAACATTAACTGACCTATCACTGCTTGTAGCCCGAATTGGATTATCATTAATATTCATCCTGACAGGTTTGAATAAGATCCAGCAGTACGAGGGGACAGCCCAGTATATGGATGCCATGGGAGTACCAGGAGCACTCCTACCACTAGTGATTGCACTGGAAGTTGGTGGCGGCATATTGGTACTCGTCGGTGGCTTCACCCAACTGCTGGCACTCGCACTGGCTGGTTTCTGTCTCGCCAGCGCGTTACTATTTCATCTGGACTTGGGTGATCAGGCACAGTTTATCAACTTCTTCAAAAATGTCGCCATGGCTGGTGGATTCCTGGCTCTTGCCGTAGCAGGTGCAGGTAAATTCAGCCTTGATGCGAAATTGATAAAGGACTGATAACCCGTTAGCCACCTAATATCATTAGCTCAGGAGAAACACATGGCACAACTATTATCTGCAAAAGAACATGATTTAGGTGGCTTGACAGTTAAGCGAGTCCTACCTCACCCAAAGAAACGCATGGTCGGTCCCTTTATCTTCTTCGATCATATGGGGCCGACAAAATTCAAGGCGGGGCAGGGTATCAATGTACGTCCACATCCACACATTGGCTT
Source organism: Enterobacterales bacterium (assembly GCA_965250035.1). GTDB lineage: Bacteria > Pseudomonadota > Gammaproteobacteria > Enterobacterales > CAXRAF01. Next base: position 3,240,439 of record OZ252282.1, read on the forward strand.
GTCGACACTAACTTATCTTTTTGAGGGGGCGATTCTGCATCGTGATTCCATTGGCAATCATTTGGAAATCCAGCCGGGTGATGTTAACTGGATGACGGCTGGTAGAGGAATCGTGCACTCGGAGCGTGAAACATTCGAAGTCCGCGCCAATGATCATGCGATCAATGGCCTGCAAAGTTGGATCATTCTACCGGAGCATATGGCCGAGTTGGAGCCGAGCTTTATCCATACCAAGAAACGTGACCTGCCACATCTGACCTATGAAGGTGTCATGATACGACTGGTTGTTGGAGAGGCCTTTGGACTAAGCTCACCTATAAAAACCTACTCACCCATGTTCTATCTGGATATCGTTGGCTGCGAGGATAGCGCGATTGAGATCCCTAATCCTGAACATGAAACGGCGATATATCCGGTCTATGGCAAAGTCGCCATTGGCGATCAGGAATTCGAGTCAGGCCAGTTTGCGCTACTGGATCCCGAGGATAGGGAAGTGCGTTTCACAGAGCCAGGTCGATTTGTGATGTTAGGTGGCGAGGCCTTTGACAAGCCACCGTTCATGGAATGGAACTTCGCTTCCTTCAGCAAGGAGCGTATCGAACAGGCGAAACGAGACTGGCGCGAAGGACGTTTTCCGGAAATCCCCAACGACAATAAGGAATTCATCCCTTACGAAAAGTAGTCAGGCAAAATGATTTTCTACCCCTCGGTGGCGCTAAACGGAGGGTAAATTGCTGCTGGGTAGCAAATTTATAATTAATCTAAATAAAAATCATTCTCATTTGTATTTTGTTCTGATAATATCACCTCATTCAAACAATAGTGATGGTATGGCCACGTCAACTAGCCATTTGCCAATATTCAATTAAGGGAATCAATCAGTGAAATTTAAGCTATCGAGTATTGCGGTCGCAATACTATTGGGTCATGTCGGTAATCTGACTGCGGATGAGGTGACCGACGATAACGGTGCCGGAGATGAAAGACTGACCGTCCTGGGTCAGGTGTTATCAGTCAACGAAGTTAATTCTGTCAAATCGCCCACGCCAATCATTGACGTACCACAAAGTTTGTCGATTATGACAGCCGAAGAGTTAACGGCGCGTGGTATTACAGCCGTTGGTCAAATCATCGATTACACGCCGGGACTAAACAACTCCCAGGGTGAGGGGCATCGAGATTCCGTGGTATTTCGTGGCATTCGTTCCACCGCTGATTTCTATCTGGACGGTAATCGTGATGATGTCCAGTACTATCGTTCGCTATACAATGTGGAGAAGGTTGAAATCTTGCGTGGACCCAATGCCCTGTTGTTTGGTCGAGGCGGTACGGGTGGTATCCTAAATCGGGTCTCCAAGAAACCTGTCACAGGCGAGGAATTCACAGGAATCAAAGCCTCGATCGACTATTACGGTGGCTTCAATACCGAGATCGATACAAACATTTCTGAGAACGATCGCGCTGCATTCCGTATAAATGCCATGGTCCAATCATTGAACAACCATCGTGATTACTTCGATGGCGACCGACAAGGGTTTAATCCAACCTACCGATATCAGTTCAGCGACGCCACGGTGCTTGATTTATCCTATGAGTATATCAACCATGAGCGATTCATTGATCGAGGTATACCAACCGGAGACAATGGCCGACCGGTCGAGGATCTCGACTACATCGTATTTGGTGATCCCGAGAATAACTTTCATACCCTCGAAGCGAATGTCGTGCGCGCCAATGTGCAGCACGAATACTCAGACTCTCTAAAGGGTAATTTTAGTGTCTTTTATGGGGATTTTGATAAGGTCTATTCAAATTTTTATGCCTCGAATTATGATCCAACCAGCCGCATAGTGGAGCTGGATGGTTATATCGATACTACGCAACGTCAGAATCTAATCCTCTCGACCAACCTGATTAATGAGGCGGAACTGGCTGGACTAAATCACACCTTTATTTATGGCGTCGAGTACATCTCTACACGCTCGGATCAGGATCGTTTTAATCCAGTCTTCGATTCTACACAGGATGATCGTGAAACCTTTAACGTATCGCGGCCACTGAACTTCAGTGGCTTGGCGGGTGTTAACTCTGACGGCATTCCCGTAACGGTTGCCTTCAGTGATCTGAATGATGCCACACAGGTCGATCTAACGGTGACTTCCGCCTACCTGCAGGACGAAATTGAGATTTCTGATAATCTCGATATTGTACTGGGCGCACGATTTGATAGTTTCGACATCACGGTATTCAATGCGGATCCTGATGTGCAAGAAACGCGTCAGAGAAGGGATGAAGAAGTATCACCACGGGCAGGTATCGTATTCAAGCCGGAAGAGAATATTTCCCTTTACGCTAGCTATAGCGAGTCGTTTTTACCCCGTAGTGGTGAGCAATACGCCAACATCAATGGCAGTAACAATCAATTGGATCCTGATACCTACGCGAATCAGGAGATCGGCCTTAAATGGGATCTGGACAATGGCTTGGGGCTAACCGCCGCCTTCTTTGAAAACGAGCAAAGTTCACCTCAGGTGGCGGACAATGATCCAGCCACACTGGATGTGATTGATTCGGATATTTCAGGTTTCGAAATGACAATGGCAGGCCAGATCACTGATGATTGGTATGTGAATGCCAACTACTCAAATCTCGATGGCGAGATTGTCGATCGCAGTGGGCCAACTGGCCGTACGCCGCGCGAACTACCGGAGACAACCTTCTCGGTCTGGAACACCTACACGATTAGTGACAAGATCGGGATTGGCTTTGGGGCAACGTATCAGAGCGAGAGCTTTATCAACAATGGCAATTCTGCCGTGTTACCAAGCTATACTCGTATCGATGCGGCGGCCTACTACGACATTTCACCCACCTGGCGTATCCAGTTAAACATAGAGAACCTGACGGATAAGTTGTACTTCCCGAATGCCCATTCTACCCATCAGGTGACGGTCGGCTTACCTGTCAATGCGACCTTGTCTATTATTGGAACATTTGACTAGTTATCGGCAAGCTTATATAACGATAATCATATCGTAATATCGTCAGCTTATATTCCGGACGTTCAATACGTCCGGAATCAATTAGCCGCAAATGAGTCAAGCCATCAACCAGCCCAACCTGCCAGACAGTCATTCCTTCGCTCAAATTGCGCAGGGCATGACGCACTATCGAATCGATGGCCCGACTGATGGCATTAAAGTGCTATTGATCCATGGCGCGACGGTGCCCGCCTGGGAGTTTGACCGCCTGGTACCCTACTTAAATGAGGCTGGCTTACAAACGATTCGTGCTGATCTACTGGGGCATGGATATTCCGAACGGCCAGATGCTGTCTATGACATTGGCTTGTTTCGTGATCAACTGGTGGGACTCTTAGATCATCTCAATATTACTGACCGACTACATATCGTCGGACATTCCCTCGGTGCGGCCGTTGGCGCTGAATTGATCAATAGTTTGCCGGAGCGATTTGGCAAAATGGTACTCGCGGCTCCACTGGTTAACTTCATGGAGAATATGCCAGTACTAAGATTATTCTCAGTGCCCATCTTGGGCGAGTTGATGACGCGATGGTATACGATCCCAATGCTCAAGCGACGGCGTAGGAAACGATACGCCCCTGTCGCTGATGGCCGATTTGTGGGTAAGTTCCATACTCAGTTTCTGCTACCCGGATTCGAGAAGGCATTATTATCCCTCTTCAGGCATAAGGTGCTCGGTGATCAAACCAGTCGTTATGAGAAGTTACAGTCCATGGGACATCAATGCTTAATCTTACAAGCGAGTGATGATGTCGTTGTCACCGCGCAGCAGATTCAATATCTGCAGACCATTCTGACATCAGCTGATACTGTTGTGATTGCAGATTCACCCCATTCATTCATGCTGACCGACCCAGAGCGTGTCGCCCCTGAGATCGTGGCGTACCTTAAATCAGACTCTCTTTCAGATAGCCAATAGCGGCATCTATTTGCTGTGAATTAATATAAGGCGCCATCCCGAAGCGCAGAATATCACCACGAAAGTCAGTCAAGACCCCGCGACTTTTTAGGTTGTCGTGAACCTGTGCTGTCGCACTCACGCGATAGGAAAGGAAGCCGCCATTGCGCGTTAAGGGTTGTTCATGTACCGGTTGAATCTTCTCTGGATCCAGATCGGCCGCAAATAACTGATCTCTGAAATAGGCGAGTTGAGCAAGATATTGCTGCCTGAGGACATCAGGCGTTAATCCCTGACTCCTGAAGAAATCGACAACGCTGGCTGCGCGAAATTGCGAGGTCGGATCATAGGTCGCCGTTGCAAATCGTTGGTCACCCTCATCATACTGAGTCAGTTGGCTCCCTCTGGGGTTTGCTAGTGTATCGAAAGAGGCGTACCAGCCGGTAATCGCGGGGCGCAACTGACAATCCCGGGGAAAGCGTAAGAAACAATTGCCTTCTCCCCACTGCAGGTACTTATAGCCGCCGGTCACCAGGAAGCAGTCTTCGAGCCCCTCATCACGAAGGGAAAGCGGGACCACATTCGTGCCATGATAATCATCGATTAGCATTGGAATGCCATGTTCTCTGGCAAGCCGAGCCGCCGCACTGACGTGAGGATTAATCAGTGAGGTTTCGAAAAATACCCGGGATAGCATGATAGCAGAGGTATTCTCATCCACTTCAGCTGCGAGTCGATCCATGAAGGTCAGCTCTGGTTTAGTATCCAGCATAACCACCTGCAAACCCAGCTCAGTGAGGCGGTGTAGCTGACGATACATGGAGTGAAACTCACCCGTGGTTGTGATGATTTTAGGCTTATCCCGTAAGTCCAGAGACGACAGCCAACTGACCAGTAATAGATGCGTATTTTCCGCCAGACAGTAGTAGCCATCCGAATCGTCATACCAGTCGCGCAAATAGTTTCTCAGGACGTCGGCTTTTGAAAACGCTATACCCCATTTTTCATCCACATCACGTGCCGCCACGGCAAAACATTCGGCCTGTCCATCGGCCGCGACATCGGGCCAGGCCTGATGGGAGTGGCCGGTGAAGAGTAGTCGCTCGGATACCCTGAATTGGCTGTAGTGGGGTGCGAGTTGTTGTGCAAGTGAGTCGAAATCTGGATTCATCAAAGGAAATTCCTCACCGCCCAGAGATCGGGGAAGACTGCCTGATGGAGTGTCTTATGGAGGTATTTAGCACCCGGTGAGCCACCCGTGCCTTCCTTGCCGCCGATGGTTCTCTCAACCATCTTAACATGGCGATAGCGCCACTCCTGCAGGCCTTCATCCATATCCAGAAACAATTCTCCAATTAGTCCGGCTTCCTGATCGCTGCGAATTATCTCAGCCAGTAGGCTCTGATTCTCCTCACTAGGATCGAAGATCATGCCGCTGTCTCGAACCATGACAGGGGTATCGATAGCATGGCCACGTTGCTGTAAATAGGCGATGAAACTCTCCCAGAAGGTCGTCTCAGCCATGCGTTGTTCCAGCTGTGCAAAGCGGTGCGGTACCGACCGTTGCACCTCAATAGCCTGCGGTGCACGATAACCACAGAGGATTTCCAATTCACGAAACTGCCAGGACTGAAAACCGCTTGAATTATCCAGGAATTTACGAAAACTAATAAATTCTGTCGGCGTCATTGTCTCTAGGATATCGACCTGTGCGACCAGGGTTTTCATAATGGTCAGAATTCTGCGTAATGTCTTGGCCGCGGCCCAGGTCTCGCCCTTGGCGAGGTTGTTACGCAATTTTTCCGATTCATGGAGAATTTGTTTGAACCACAGTTCATAGGTTTGATGAATGATGATGAACAGCATTTCATCATGCTCTGGTGGCTCAGATTCCAGTTGTTGGAGTTGCAACAATTCATCGACTTTAAGATAGGAACCGTAGGTCATTGACATAATGTAACCTTTTGCTGTTTTGATATGTGAGATACATCATCTATTATAATTGTTCTGCACAACAAAGGTGAAATAATAACAATGGCCTCATCTCCTGTTCGAGTTTCAGAACGTGTGTCGGAATTGGATATACTGCGTGGCTTCGCCTTGCTGGGCATCTTCATGGGCATGGCGGGGGAGTATATTTATTTCGGCTGGGCGACCACTTATGAGCAACGACTGGCAATGCCCACCGCCGAAATAGATGCGATATACACCAGTTATGTGCATTTGCTGGTGACTCAAAAAGCCAACACACTGTTCGCCTTTATGTTTGGCCTTAGCTTCACTCTGATGATGCAGCGCCTTGAGGCCAAGCAGGCCGATTTCGAGCGCATTTACTTACGCCGCCTGTTGTTCCTGACGCTGTTTGGTTTCATTCATTTATTCTTCGTCCAGCCGCTCGAGATCTTACATCTATATGGTTTGTTGGGTTTTGTCCTGTTCGCTTTGAGAAAAGTAAAAACGACGACCTTATTGGCGCTTGGCATCCCGTTAACACTGTTCGGGTGGCAATTTATGGATATGGTCCTAAGCCCGTTAGGATTACGCGATCAGCTCAATTCGGATTGGTTCTTCACAGATGAAGCGGTCCATTTGCGCCAGTCATTATCTGAGAATGGTGACTATTGGGGTTATGTACAGCATAGTGCGCGATTCACCACGTTCGAATGGTTTCTAGGTGGTGTGTTCTTATCCTGGTGTTGTTATGGGCTGGGACGATTCATGTTAGGAGCCTATGTCGGGCGTATGGGTTGGTTATTCGAACCCGCGCGTTATTTGACATGGTACAGGCGGTTATTGGTTCCAACCCTGGTCATTGGTATCGGGCTTAGTGCACTGATTCAACATCCTGAATTCGATTGGGAGAATTATGGTTGGCTGGCAGGGATCCTACGAACTTTTGCCATACCGATCAGCGCCATAGGTTATATCTGCCTGATTGTGGTCGGTGCAAACACGCCCTATATCCGCCCTGTGCTCAAGCAATTGGCACCGGTCGGTCGCATGGCGTTGACCAACTATGTTGCTGCCGGCTTGATTACCAGCTTCACCTTTTTCGGCTACTTCGGTGGCGCTGATTTGGCGGGTGAAATGGGTATGCAACAGCTGGTGCATACAGTGCTCTTATCCTATCTGGGGATGATCGTCTTCAGTCGGGTCTGGCTGCACTTCTTTGCCTTCGGTCCACTGGAGTGGGTATGGCGTTGCCTGACCTATGGCCAGCTGTTCAGTATCCTGAAGCGTAATTAAAGCTAGCTCGTGTAATGTGACTTAATGATGGTCTGCTTCTTTAGCCCAGTCATCCACTTTCGCAAGGTAGAAATCCAAAAAGGCTCGCACTTTGGGTGAGATTGGCGTCGTATTATGGAAGTAGGCATAGATGGCGGCAGATTGCCACCAGTGCGATTTCAACACCGGCACTAACTCACCCTTAAGCAAAGCCTTTTTAATGGCGGGTATTTGCTCGTCGGCATTAATCAGCCCCATACCGGCAATGGCCAATTCAATCAAACCAGAAACGGTCTTAAGGCGACAGGGCAGCAGATGATGACTGAATTTTTCCTTGTCATCCGGGTCCTGAGTTAGCAACACATTGGCTGGTTCGTTGTAGAGATAACCAATGATTTGATGCTCAACAAGCTGTTCAATCTGAGTGATAGGAGGGTGCTGTTCCAGATAAGCCGGCGAGGCAAAAATACCATATTCTCCAGACCAGAGAAATCGCCGTTTCAGCCCGGGGTGAAACTCGCCAAGATAGTCACCGATACCCCAATAGATGTCATAATGATCCTCAGGCAGGCTAATGCGGTTTTTCTTAATGTCTAACTCTAGCTCAAGATCAGGATAGGTCGTCATAAACTCATTGATCCAGGGAATAATTGTCTCGTTAATCATCTCTGGAGACTGGGCGACGATTCTCAGGGCGCCCTGTACCTTGCCTTCTCTGTCAGTCAACCAGGACTCTACCGACTCATGCTGACTCAGCAGCGGGGCGATATGTTGCTGGAACTCCTTACCAAAGTCTGTCAGGACCAGGCGTTTCTGGGTACGTTCGAATAACGCCTGACCGACTTGAGACTCAAGATTACTGATTTGCTTACTGACTGCCATTGGGGTTTGCCCTTTGGCCTCGGCAGCCGCCGTGATACTCCCCTTCTCGACGACGGCAGTAAAACTCAATAATGATTCGATCTTCAGCATATGATTGCGAGCTATTAAAGTAAAAGTTTAAATATTTTAAAATAATAATACATTTATTTATAACTCGTGTCGCCCTATAGTGATCGCAATTGACCTGGAGAGGAATCAACATGCATCTATTAGAAATCATTTTGTTCGTCTGGCTCGTAGGTATGCCAATCTATACGGCCTTAACATTTGAAAAGAGTAAGCAGAAGTTAATCGATGGTACGATCAGTCGCATTAGGGCCTATCAGGACACCATCCTGTTTCTTTGGCTCCCGGCGGGATTATTATTCGCGATCGTCTGGCAAACCGATCTCACGTTCGCTAACCTCGGATTCGGAATTGCCTTCAGCCTCGCCGAATTGATAGGTATCGTCCTACTTGTCCTGCTCACTGTCATAGGCATATTGAGCCTACTCAGCCTGCGTAGCGATGAAAAAGCGAAAGATAAGTTGCGACAAGCCTATGAACCGGTGCGCTATTTAATGCCACTGAACCGCGCAGAACTTGGTTGGTTTAACCTCGGCGTATCCCCCACGGCTGGTTTTTGCGAGGAAATGATATTTCGTGGTTATTTGCTCTGGGTTTTAACACCTTACATTGGTCTGGTGGGTGCGATCCTCGTGTCGAGTCTCCTGTTTGGCTTGAATCACATCTATCAGGGATGGGGTGGTGTGCTAAGAACCGGACTCATGGGCTTTGGGTTTGCATTCGTATTCTGGGCCACAGGTTCCTTGTGGCTGGCAATCCTGTTACATGCCCTGGTTGATATGTTTGCCGGGATGCAAAGCTATCTGATATACCGGGACGAACACCCTGACACCCACTATGATGTGATGGATAAAGTCGGCGCAGACGCATCGTAAGTGGGTATTCACTAACTGGCATTGATTTGACAATAGCGTTCATTGGTAACAGAATTTCCCCACAACAATAAAAACACTTGAGGGGCATATCAATGAACGCAGATCATTCTGGCAGCCGTTTCTATTTCAACATGGGGCTACTATTACTCGGCCTCGTGATATTGGGATTCGGGTCCGCCTCGTTTGCTACGGGTCTTTCTCCGCTTGAGCATCCCATCCTATTTCATTTTCACGGCATTAGTTACATTCTCTGGTTTTCATTATTCATTCTGCAGGCCAGCCTCATTGCGAAGCGTAATGTCAACTTGCACATGACGATGGGTTACTCGAGTTTAATGATCTTCGCGCTGATGCTGGTCAGTGGTGCGCTCATGACGGCGATTCCCTATGAGCGAGGCATCAGCCCAATCCCGGATATGAAGATCCAGCAGTTCTTGGTGTTTCCACTGATCGATCTCTTCGGCCTGATTTTATTCTATTGCATCGCATTCCTGAACAGAAAACAGGCGCTAACCCATAAACATGCCATGCTGATGACCGGCATCGCAATTATGGATCCTGCACTAGCCAGATTGGCGATTGTGATTGGTGTACCACCCCTCGCATTGCTGTTTCATCTGCTCCTGATTGGCCTGGTGATTTTCCATGACAGGAAAACCCATTCGAAAGTCCATTGGGTCACCTGGTTAGGTCTTGCTTATATCATTCTAAGGCCCGTGTGCCTGATGACTTTGGGCGCTACGGAAGGCTGGTCCCAATTCATTGATGGTATTTATAGCTGACATGCCAATCCCATACTACTCTGCCAGTGAACCATTTCGCATGACGGTCGAGATGTGTGAGTCTTACCGGCGGGATGGTGTCCTGGTGATTGAGAATATGATCAGTGACACCGAATGTCAGACGCTTATGGATCGGATGGCCGAGTTGGTTGAATCCTTTGACGTGAATGAGCATCGTTCCGTCTTTTCGGCTGTAACCAATGAGCAAAAGGACGATAGCTATTTTCTGGAATCAGGCGGCGAGATCCGTTATTTCTTTGAGAAAGAAGCCCTCGATAATCATGGCCATCTTGTGGTGGATAAGTCACACTCACTCAATAAGGTCGGGCATGCACTCCATGACTTGGATCCCGTGTTTAATGATTTCTCGCGGCAGCAGAAATTTAATCAGGTGGTCTCCGCACTTGGAATGGTGGAGCCGAAACTCCTACAGAGTATGTATATCTTCAAGCATCCCCGCATCGGCGGTGAGGTCAACTGCCATCAGGATGCCCCCTTTCTCTGGACCAATCCCCAGAGTTGTATAGGCCTGTGGTTTGCTTTGGAAGATGCCACCCTTGAGAATGGCTGCATGTGGGGTATCCCGGGCCAACACCGAGAACCCACACCGCGAGGCCGACTTTCCCGCGTCGCGAGTAATCGCACGGAGTATGAAGTGTATGATGAAAGCCCATGGCCTGAGCACGAAAAACAACCACTGGAAGTAAAGGCGGGAACATTAGTCGTTCTGCATGGTCAATTTCCACATTTGTCGGGGCCTAACACCAGTGCCAAGTCACGCCATGCCTATGCCTTGCATCTAGTCGATGCAGAGTGTGATTATCCTGAGACAAACTGGCTGCAACGGCCCGAGGATTTTCCACTCAAAGGCTTCGAATAAGAAATGGGGGACTTGGTCCCCCATGTTGAACAGGATTACAGGCCTTTCTTGAAGACCTTGCCTATCTCGCGGAAAGGATGTAATAACTGTCCAATAAACGAATCTGCGACGACTGATCCCTGAAACAGCCCGACCTTGTCGACTTCCTCAGATTCGGGCGTGACGTATGTACCGCCTAGTCGATCCCAGAAGCTAAACATGGTGGCATGATTCCCCGCCTGCTTTGCAACCGTTGAGTGATGCAGCCAGTGATGAGCAGGTGTTATTAATAGCTTGCCAAGAACACCGAAGATCATGGGTGAATTGGAGTGAATCATAAACGAATGAATGGTACTTAATGTGGTAGCGACCAGTATTGCCTCGGCAGAAAAGCCGAGTAGGAACACCGGTAAAAGTTGCGCAACTGTGCCGAGTGCAATGTTCAGGAAATGAGCAATATTGTTATTGAAAACATTCACTTTCTCTGGCGCATGATGGATGGCATGGATGGTCCATAACCAACTAATATCATGATAGGCACGATGCATCAGGTAGCCAAACAGATCAATCAGAAGCAACGCACAAATAATCTGCAACCCAAGTGGTAGGCCGTTGTCCCAGATCCCGCCAAAAGCCGTCAAGCTGGCGATAAGACCTGTTTTAACGACCGGGCCAATCATTCCATTCTGTGCAAAATAGACTAATTCTGTGAGCCATTCATTAAGGCTGTGTTGCCAATCCTGGCGGTAGACATCGAGTTGTTCGAGCAGTATCAGTAGTGCGATGGATCCAATCACCATCGGGACGCTGATTGCAGCAAAGCTTATCTGATGTCTATCTGCCAGCACCCATAGCGTAAGATTTAATACTACCAGGAGCGGGTATTTGGTCATTCTGAATAACTGAATTAGTGGCCGGGTCTGAGTCGGTGATTTCAAGGTAAGAGTCGTCATGGCAAGTCTCCTAAATTGTTTATTTAATGGGATAATAGGGTGTTGGATTCGTGTTCAGTGGCAAGGCGAATCACATAACCCACCTTCATAAGCCCCCCTGCGAGCATGACCGCGATATGAGCGGTTATCTGAACCGCAAGACTAAATTGGTCGGGTTGAATAAAACCGACCCAGATACTCCACAGCATCATCATAACGGCCACCATAAGGGTGACGGTTCCTGCTTTGTGTACTCTCAGCGTGGTATCTGTCATGTTGGAATCCTCACTATGTGTAAATGGTTGAATCTATATACAAGGGGTATTGCAACCAGCGTGCCAGCCTGAATTGCTAGACAAATCAGCTATTTAGCGATACAGTGTTGTTTAAGTGACAACAGAATGATGTTGTTAAACAGACAACATAGAGGTCAATATGACAACGAGCTCTATCCAAGCCTTAACCGAAGTCGCGCGTGATTTATCCCTAAGCTTGTCATCCGAGCGAAGATATAAGCGACTACTGACGATCGCACACCGCTTCATTCCCTACGACTGCGCGGCAATTCTGCGCCTACAGGGTGACACGCTAATCCCAGTCGCTGCGATAGGGTTGTCTGCTGATGTCATGGGGCGGCGTTTTAAGGTATCGGACCATCCTCGACTGGCGGCATTAATAGGCAACAAGGGCCGACTAATATTCCCTCCAGACTCAGCGCTTCCCGATCCTTATGATGGTCTGGTTGATGAAGAACATGATGAGTTGGATGTGCATGCATGTATGGGCAGCCGTCTCGAAGTCAATGATCAGATCTGGGGTATCATCACATTTGATTCACTAGCTCCTGGCCGGTTTGATGATATTGATCCAGAGTTGCTAGAGGCATTCGCCGTGCTAGCGGCGGCTTCAGCTAACACGGCTGCCTACATTGAAACCCTGGAAGATAAATACGCTGCCAGTATGGCCCTGGCAGATAATCTGGCCGATGAGCGGAATTCGCAACAGGAAATGATCGGCAAGTCTGAGCTGATGCAACAGTTGAATTCCGAGATCAACATCGTAGCGCGCTCAAACTTCAATGTCCTTATCCATGGTGAAACGGGCACGGGTAAAGAGCTGGTAGCCCATGCGGTTCATGCGTGTTCCGATCGGGCACACAAGCCGATGATTCAGCTCAATTGTGCGGCACTACCCGAATCATTGGCTGAGAGCGAACTGTTTGGTCATATCAAGGGTGCCTTTACTGGTGCTGTGTCGAATCGTACGGGTAAGTTTGCTCTCGCTGATGGCGGCACCTTATTTCTCGATGAAATCGGTGAGTTGCCCCTGCCGCTCCAGGCAAAACTCTTACGAGCACTACAGAGTGGCGAAGTACAAAGGGTAGGCGAGGATGAGGTGCGTATCTATGACGTCAGAATTATCGCTGCGACGAATCGCGACTTACAACAGGAAGTAACAGCAGGTAACTTCCGAGCGGATTTGTTTCAACGCTTGAGTGTGTATCCACTCCATGTACCTCCATTGACTCAGCGGCTAGCGGATCTGGATGGATTGTGTGGTTATTTTTTGGAGCGTCTTTCACGCGAGCTCGGCAAGCCGCAGATGAAGTTATCGCAGGCCGCGAAACAACAACTGACAATGTATCACTGGCCGGGCAATATCCGTGAATTACAGCACGTCCTGAGTCGAGCGGTATTAAGAGCACCCGTCAGCACAGACAAGCGTTCAACGATAATCGAACATCTTGATATTGAGCTCCAGTCGGCACCAACCGCGGTAGCTGATGACTTCCCTGATGTGTCGGGAATGGCTTCCTTAAGCGAGCAGACGGAGCAGTTTCAACGCAGCGTAATTCGTCAGGTATTGCGTAGTCACTCGGGAAACCAATCCATGGCCGCCAAGCGATTAGGGTTAGATCGAAGTAATTTTTATCGACTCAAGAAACGTCTCGGATTGTAATCCTGTAAATTCCAGCAATCTATCTCTGGGTAGCCGTCGTAAAAACAAGAACCCAATTATCAATAAGATAGGTTGTACATGAGCAATCCCGTCGTTTCGCTGGCGGATAAATCAGCCAGCACCTCGCAAGTGGCCGAAATGTCTATGAACGCGGTGATCGAGATCACTAACTTGCGGCTGCGTACCTTTATTGGCTTCAATGAAGAGGAGCGTATCAAGCAGCAGGACATCATCATCAATGCCGAGATCCATTATCCCCTGAGTTCGGGTTGCCTTGATGACGTCGTCGAGGATGCCTTGAACTACAAGACAATTACCAAGGCGATTATCAAACATGTCGAGGATGGCCGGTTTTTGTTATTGGAGAAGCTCGTCGCCGATGTACTAGCGATTTGTTCAGAACATTTATCCGTGACCTACGCCAAGGTAAAAATCGATAAACCACACGCGTTGAGATTTGCAGATTCGGTCTCTTTGTCACTGGATTATCACCGTGATCATGCAAAGGAGAATACATTATGACCCCACAAGCAGTGCAGCTGAATCTGGCAGCAAGCGCAGAGCAGGGCTCGACATCCAAGGAAGCACTCATGGTGCGTAACGCCCTGATCCGACATGGTCTGGAAACGCCAATGATAGATACCAAACTGTCCGATCAGGAAAAGTATGAAAAAATCAGGGCGAGTTTCACCGATATCGTTGAAACGCTTGGCTTGGATTTAACCGATGATAGCCTGGCTGAGACGCCACACCGGATCGCCAAGATGTATGTTAGTGAGATCTTCTCTGGTCTGGATTACAGTCAATTTCCGAAAGTGACTGCGATTGAAAACAAGATGAATGTGGATGAAATGGTGAAGGTCGACCAAATAAGTCTTACCAGCACCTGCGAGCATCATTTTGTCACGATCGATGGCTACGCCAAAGTCGCATACATCCCCAACGACACCATCATCGGCCTGTCGAAGATTAATCGCATCGTTCGATTCTTCGCGCGTCGTCCTCAGGTACAGGAACGTCTGACTCAGCAGGTTTTAGTAGCACTGCAAACATTGCTTAATACGGAAAACGTTGCGGTATCAATCGATGCAACCCATTACTGCGTCAAGTCGCGTGGCGTCATGGATGTTAACTCCACAACTTCAACGACAGCACTCGGTGGTTGCTTCAAGACCAACGCGACCACACGGCAGGAATTCCTAAGCTAGTGAAAACTATTCTGATGACAGGCGTGTCACAGCGCCTGGGTTTGTATCTGTCCAGACACTTCCTACAGCAGGGAGACAAGGTGATTGGCACCTACCGTACCGAGCGCGAAACCATATCTGACTTGAAAGGTCAGGGTGCCGATCTCTACTCGGTCGACTTCTATGATCCCAAGCAGACTCAGGCCTTTATCGCAATGATTTGCGATCGCTATAATGCCATCGATTGTCTGATCCATAATGCCTCGGATTGGTCCGGTGATCAGGATGCAATGGATTATGCGGGCTATCATGATGTATTCACACGCATGATGACGATTCATGCCGAGGTGCCGTATCAACTGAACCTAGCGTTCGCAGCGCTGTTAGCGAACACGGGTAGGCGTACCGATATCGTCCACATTACGGATTATGTGGCGCACAAGGGCAGTAAAAAACATATGGCTTATGCCGCGAGTAAGGCGGCATTGGAGAACCTGACTCTGTCCTTTGCCCAACGACTAGCACCACAGATCAAAGTCAACTCGGTTGCCCCGGCATTACTGGCATTCAATGACTGGGATGACGAGGACTACAAGCGCAAGGCGCGTAGTAAAGCCATACTTGATACCGAGGGGAGCTTCCAAGAGGCACTCGATGCGACCCTGATGTTATTAAACAGTGACTACATCACTGGCCGAGTTATCCACCTTGATGGCGGCCGCCATCTGCTCTAACTATCTCAGGATTTCGTTGACTGCCCGATAGGCCTGTGACATGGCCGCGTCGCTATTGGCCGATGCCTGAGCATCAGAATTCGCGATATGAATATTACCGATTGGCACGCGTGCTTTTTCCCAGGGTGCTTCTCCCGGCGCAAATTCTTCGCCCCATAACAGCTCATTACTGTAGGCATATCCATGTGGCCATCGGTTCACAGTAATCCCGACGATATCACGATCGGCATCAAAACCGGCTTCGCCGAGTGCCTGGGTTAATTGCTCACGGACATGCTTCTCATAGGTCGCAAAGGGTGTGGTCTGGACCTGCCGGCGCCCCAGGCGGTATTGCTCCGGTCCCTTGATATCTCGAAACAATGGGACATGGCACATATGTACCACCATGGGTTGATCGGGTTCTTCAGAACGCTTGAAGTCGCCCAAAGATACCGGGTAAGCCAGTTCCGCCTGCTTATAGAAACCACCGGTATAGTAGACAAAACTAGTTTTCAACTTGGCGAATGCCTCCCAGTTTCGAAGCAAAACCTTGGTATAGACGATTGGTCGTTTAATCGCCATGCTGAGGTAATCCTTTTGTTCTGTGTCGACCTCGGGGCAGAGATATGGAATAGCACTGTTATAACAGGCGAGTACCACATGATCAGACGACACCTTGTGCGCTTTACCGTTGCGTACATAGGTGGTTTCGACCCGCTTTCCAGTGACGTTTTTAACCTCGACGGCGGTGCTGTTCAGGCGGATCTGCATGTCGTGACCCGGCTGGTCCAATTTCGAGTAATCCGCTTTGGTTGTGACGACGTCTTCCATGGTCGTTCCCGGCATCGCTTCCGGAATTAGTTTTCTTACCAATAGTCGGGCAATCGAGGCGTTACCATCGGGAAAGTGGAAAATATAGGGTTCATCGTCGCGCCCTGGAATCAGTGGCAGGGTGTGATCGACGCCCGGTATGCCACCATCATAATACTGCACGGAAGTAGTTGGGACTTCCTCCATATCGATGGCCCAGTAACTCATACCCCAGTTCTGATAGATGTTAATCACCTGTTCATCGACTTTGCAGTAATCGCGAAGGAAGCTGCTATAGCCAGTCTTACGTAGGATCTTGAATTTCTCCTCTACCGGCGTGCCCTCCAGATAGTCTACTTCGGCAGTTTGAACCCGGATAAAGTCGGCGCGTGCCTTGTCAGTCAAAGGCGCCTCGGCCGCGAACTCCTGCCAGGATTTCTCGCCGTAGCCGGTGACATGTTTGGTTTGTCCGAATTGCGACTCATCGAAAACGATCGATACCCCCATGCCCTTCCTGGAATACAGTTCCTGATCGAATGCTTTATAGAATTTCTTCAATTCAATGCCAATATCTTTCAGCAAGGATTTTGCTTCCTCGGGATAGGAAGAAGGGGAGTCCATAGCCTCGGTACCGCCGTAGGTGATCCGCGTCTCGCCGTTGTAGTCGAATTCGTTACGTTTGGCGTGGCCACCAAAGTCATCATGGTTATCTAGGATCAAGATTTTGGCATTCGGCTTCTGCTTGCGATAGTAGTAGGCGGCTGACAAGCCACTGATCCCACCACCGACGACGATCAGATCATAATGTTCTTCTATGGTGTCCGCGCTAAAGGCCTGTCCCGCGACTCGGGCATGCATGGTTTCCCATGAACCATCATGGCTGCCTCTGAGTCCTTGCTTTTGCGGAGGGTAATATCCTTCGGGTAGTTGAAAATTCGCCTCAGCACCGAAGATATCCTGCCAGGGACTAATCAGTGGAACCGTGGCCGCGGTAGTGAGAGCGATCCGACTGCCATTGAGAAAATCGCGCCGGGTAATGTTATTCTTCTTCGATTGTGCCATTCTTCATTCCTCATTTCCTGACACCTAGCTTAGCGGATCAAGCCCGAAGATAACAGCTATAGGCCGCGTATTCCGTGTTATCTTGTCCAGATACCTGTTTATCTCATCCGCCTATCTATAGCCTCGAATAATTGTTATTAGTTAGTCGCTAAAATTCTATCCTTAGTTGATACCCGCACGTTCCGACTGCGTAAAACAACTGAAGATATAAGGATCAATCACGAGGAAAACCAATAATGAATCTATTAAAAAAGGTCTTTGTAGCTACGCTGATACTGTTCAGCGTGACTGGTTGTTTAGAGTCCAGCAATGATGACCCGGCCACGATCGAAACACCAGAAGCGACCACCGTTGTTGATGTCGCAGCCGGAAATGCCGATTTTTCCACGCTAGTTTCTCTGTTGCAGTCAACTGGACTCGACATGGTTCTGGATAACCCAGCAGCGAACTTCACAGTGTTCGCGCCGACTAATGCGGCGTTCGATGCACTGGGTGATGAAACCCTCGCTGTCCTTTCAAGTGATCCTGATTTACTTTCCAGCATCTTGCTATATCACGTACTGACCTCAGAGGTGGGTTCGGCTGCTGCGACGGCTGCTGTTGGCAGCACGGTAGAAACAGCGAACGGCAGGTCGGTTGCCATCACCGAAGGTGGTACTGGTGTTGGTATTAGAATTAACACATCCAGTGTCACAGCGGTCGATATTGCCGCGGACAATGGGGTCATTCATGTCGTAGATAGCGTCATCATTCCGCCAGAAATCGAAGACTTAAGCACCAATGGCGTAGGCACAATCGCCCTAACAAAGGGTCTGAATACATTACTGACAGTTCTTGGTGTCTCTGGCCTTGATGCGGTAGTGACTGATCCCAATACCGAATTCACCATTTTCGCTCCGACCGACGATGCATTCGCGGCATTGGGTGATGATGTCATTAATCGTCTGCTGACCAATACCGATGTGCTGTCGGAAGTACTCCTGCAGCATGTGATCGTCGGTGCCCAGGTCAATGCGGTCACTGCCATGTCACTCACAGGAAATACTGCGACCATGGGGAATGGTGCCGAACTGCCGGTGGTTCTGACTGAAGATGGCGCGCTGACAATTGGCGGTGCGACAGTCATCGCGACGAATATTCTCGCGGAAAATGCCACGATTCATGTGATCGACTCGGTCATTGTTGGCGATATTGAGATTCCTGACATACCAGCGCCTCCACCCGGCGGCGGTGGTGATACAGACTATGGCACAGCGGCCTTCACCGGAGCATTCGGTGGCGCGACGGTTGTGGATGGCGTTTACACCTTCCCAACAGGCGCTGAAGGATTCGCTGGCTTCGCCAACGAAAACGCGGATATGTACCCGATGAGCTTCCCGAATGGGGGTGAAATCACCTTCACTGCGGCGATTCCAGATGGCGGTGTAGACACTAGCATCCGTTTCCGCTTCGAGTTTAATCCATTCCCAGACATTGATCCGGCCTATGACACAGAGAGTGTGACGATTAGTGGCGGCGAAGCGACCTATACGATCACGATACCACCACAGGGCGAGAACACATTTAGTTCGTTCTTACTGTACGTCAACGAGCGTGATCAACCAGTAGCCGTATCGAATGTTAACGTAACGGCCTTCGGCGCCGGCGGTTCGGGTGAGGAAACTTACGGTCCGGCTGCAATTACAGGGCCTTTTGGCGGAACGACAATTGTTGATGGTGTTTACACCTGGCCAGCTTCGGCTGAGGTATGGGGCGGATTCGCGAACGAGAATGCCGACATGTATCCGATGAGCTTCCCTAACGGTGGTCAGCTGAGCTTTACTGGTGCCATCCCTGATGGCGGTGTGGATACCAGTGTTCGATTCGTATTTGAGTTTATGCCGTTCCCGGATGTCGATCCATCCTTTGCGACAGCCGATGTAACTATCAGCGACTCCTCTGCAACCTACACATTGGATATCCCCCCTCAGGGTGATAACACGTTCAGCTCCTTCCTGTTCTATATCAACGATCGGGATCAGGGCGTGATTATCTCTGATGTTATCGTCACGGCCTATGGATCCGGTGGTGCTTCCGCACCTGAGTTATCCACCAACGGCGACTTCGAGGGAGGTAGTATCGACCCATGGTTTGGCGCAGCGATGATCGCCACGGAAGATAGTAATAGCTATGCCTCATTGACGACGGATGTCGCCGGCGAGCCGTTCTCTGTCAATATGAGTCAGAGTGTCGAACTGGAAATGGGCGCGTCCTACACGCTGGAATTTGATGCCCGTGCAACGGTTGATAAGTCCATTCTGGCTGGCATAGGATTAAACGAGGCCCCATGGTATGCCGATGTACAGTCAGTTAGCCTGACTGGCACCTGGACCACGTTTACACTGGATGTTGCTGCAATTGATTCTGCCACTAATACACCATTCGGTGGCATGAACGACCGTATCATCTTTGATGCGGGTGCCGAGGTCGGTACCGTTCATATTGACAATGTCAGCTTTAAAAAAAAACTAACGACTAACTCGGGTGGCACCGGCGGGAATCCCAGCACACCCGAACTCGCCGGTTACACACTCGTCTGGGCCGATGAATTCAATGCACCTCAACTAGACGAAACGACCTGGAATTACGAACTCGGCGATGGGACTGCCCAAGGCATCCCTGGCTGGGGTAACAACGAATTACAAATCTATACCAACGATCTGGACAACGTTTCCATCGGCACCGATGAAGGTGAGAGTGTGCTGATGATAACGGCACGCGAGGATGGCTCGGGTGGTTACACCTCTGCACGTCTTACTACCCAAGGCAAGGCGAGTTTTCGCTACGGTAAGATAATCGGGCGTATGAAGTTGCCCGAGACGCAGGGACTGTGGCCGGCCTTCTGGATGCTCGGTGATAATATCGATCAGGTCAGCTGGCCGGGTTCGGGTGAAATTGACATCATGGAACTGGTTGGTAGCCGGCCGGATGAATCGATTCATACCATACATTATGTGAATGCCAATTTCGCCTACAACTACACTGGTGAGTTTTATCAGAACAATGCCAATTTTAGCGACGAATATCACGAGTTCATGGTCGATTGGACACCTGAATGGCTGACATTCTATGTGGATGGTGACTTGGCCTATCAGGTTGCTATCGAGGAAGGAATGAAGGAGTTTAATCGCAGTTTCTTCATGTTATTAAATGTGGCCGTCGGTGGTAACCTACCTGGTAATCCCGATGGTTCGAGTGTTTTCCCACAGACCATGTATGTCGACTATGTGCGCTACTACCAACTGGATGGTTTTGTACCGGATAACCCGCCAGCGTTGGATGTCAATGAAGAAACGATTGGCGGTGGCGATGTCAATGCCGGTGATGGTGACCCTCTGGTGGCAATACAAACAGGGTTTAATGCCTTAGGTAGCGATATCGTCTTTAATCGCTTCGGCGGTGGCGGTGAACCAACCTACAATAATTCATCGGATGCAGTCGATGGGGCAGAGAGTATTGAGTTTGATTACCCGGGTGGTGCCTATGGCGGTGCCTGGATGGTCATACCGGCATCTGACCTATCGGCCTATGCCGGAGATAATCTGGTATTTGCCATCAAAAAACCTGCATCAATCACCAACTACGAGGTGAAATTGGAAGGGGCTTCGACGGCTGCTTCTATGTTCCTACAGAACTATAGCTCGACCGATCTGGGTAATGGTTGGGAGGAGTACAGTATTCCGTTATCTGACTTTACTGATGCGGGGTTGGATCTCAGCACCCTGACCATTCCATTCGCCCTGTGGAACCCGCAGGATGATGGCGGAAACTTCCTCGACGTCACGGTGCTGTTCGATAACATACGATTCGAAGCGCCCTAGTCGTCAACTAAAACGAGTCACAAAAGACCCATCTTCGGATGGGTTTTTTTGTTATTAGCCGAGGATAATATTTATTAACAATTCCGGGCGAATCTCTTATTCATTTAAAATCTCATTGCTCTATAATCTGCGCTCTTAAATTCTAAGGATTATTTTTAAAGGAAA
This sequence comes from Enterobacterales bacterium, assembly GCA_965250035.1. Lineage (GTDB taxonomy): Bacteria > Pseudomonadota > Gammaproteobacteria > Enterobacterales > CAXRAF01. The sequence continues at coordinate 3,261,758 of OZ252282.1, forward strand.
TAAATAATGAAAAAACTTCTCATTATCGCATTGTTGCTAACATCGACATCCGTATTTGCGGCCAGCAAAGGACCAAGCTGGGACTTTTTTGAACTGAGCTACATCAAGGTCGAGATCGACGATACTGACTTCAGCCCCAATGGCTTTGGTTTGGGTCTGTCTACGTTACTGACGGATGATGTGTTTCTCTTCGCAAGTTATGCAGATGCCTCAGAGTCAGTTTTCGGCAATGATGTCGACATCAGCTCAACATCGATTGGGCTGGGATATCGCATCGCTCTCAATAACACGAGTGATTTTGCTGTCGGAGCAGGTTTCGCAGAAGCTGATGCATGTATCGATGGATTCGGTTGTGAAGATGACAACGGCTATCTTGTGACGGCTTTATTCGCGACACGCCTCGTCGAAAATCTCGAGTTATCATTGGGTGCTGAGTATGTTGATATTGCGGATGAGTCATCAACTGCTTTGTCGTTCACTGGTTCATACTTCTTTTCAGATCGATTGTCTTTGGGCCTCGGTTGGGCCAATGACGATGATGTTGATACACTCAGTCTGAATTTAAAATTACACTTCTAAATTGTGATGATTTGTGGCTTGTCACAACGGCAAGCCACGCTCATTTCTAGCCATCTCAGTAGTACACTTCAACTAAAGCAAGTGACAATTTGAATCACTTAGAATCGCTTTATTTACGACTGTGATCCCTTAAATCTCATTAGGGTCAGTGAGGCGAAGAAGATGGCCATCACACCGAAACTACCCGCACCGGAATAATTGGGCTTATAGCTCACTTTATACTGTTCTGGTTTGTTTTTTACACGCTCTTTGAAACGCGATAACTCGGTCTCTAGATTGGTCATCAAGACGCTACTTGCATGAAAGAAGCCTTCCAGGCTGTCTTCACGCAATTCCTCCGATAAATTGATCGGTGTCGAATTACCCTTTATGTGACTCGTGCCTGGTGCCCTGAATAACAACTGCTGACTCGCGATATCGTATAGAACAGCATCAAGCATAGTATGTGTATCATTCTTCTCGCCGGGGATAATGTATGCGCCGATGATCGTCCAATATGCAACTGACCAGATGCCCTCATCAGTAAATTGTTTTTGATCATATGAAATTAACGCGATGACATCGATGTTGTACATGGTTTTAATCTGTTCGAGATTTGTGAAGCCGCCCTGATGATTCAGATAGGCGGATGGAATGATCGCGACATGATTGACGAAGGTCTGCTGCTCGAAACGCTTGCCTACCCTACTCAGTAGTTCATACTTATTCTGCTCAGTCAGTGGGCTGGCATAGGTACTGTCAGGCACGAAGGCAATACCAACATTCAGTGGTAGAGATAAATGCGGGATAGATTCAGATACCAACGGCTGGTTTTTATCGGCATATAAATAATCGATAATGCTCGTCGTCTTGTGATTACGAGACATGCCTGCACATGCTGAGAGGAGGGATATCACCGAGATAAGTGTGATGACTCTTAGGGTCAAGTTATGGTGCTTGTTCATGCAATTTCTCCTGATCATGGGTTAGCTGAAGCATAACGTTATGGTATATATAAATTAACTATTGTCTCGCATGTATCATTTGGATATCCTAAGAGTATATTTATAGTATACGATCAAGGTGTGGGTTATGACTCAGACCACTGCACTTCTAGACACCCTAAAAAAGCAATTGAGGGTTCATGGCAAGACGTACCGTGACCTGGCTGCACATCTGCAGATGAGCGAGGCTAATGTGAAGAGCATGTTCAGTAAAGAGCGCATCACATTGTCTCGTCTTGAAGCAATCTGTCAATTAATCGATCTCGATCTCACGGATCTCATCCGCATTTATGAGGATGGCCGCAGGCAGATCACTCATCTGACATTGGAGCAGGAAAGTGAATTGGCTGCCAATGTAAAACTCCTACTGGCAGCAGTTTGTGTACGCAACCAGATGACATATCAGGAAATACTCGGTGAGTATGATTACACCGAGCATGAGTTAACTCAGATCCTCGCGAAGTTGGATAAATTAAAGATCATTGATTTACTCCCGGGTAATCGCATTAAATTACGCATAACCACCGATTTCCGCTGGCTAGCCAGAGGACCTATTGATGAATTCTTCGAGCAGCAGATTAAGCGGCAATTTCTAAACTCGAAGTTTCTCAATGACCAGGATCAGAAACTTTTCCTATTCGGTTTGCTCAGTGAACAATCAATCCAATCACTCAACAAGAAGATCACTGATTTGGCACAAGAGGTGTCTGAGATGCATCGGCAGGATGCCAATCTACCACTGGCTAAACGACACAATGTCGGCATGCTGTTAGCCATGAGAGAGTGGGAACTGGATGTGTTCCAACCCTACCGAAAAACAAGTTAGCATTGAGGCGCGATCATCTGATCATTTTTACCTTCATATGCTGAACTGTTGTAAAGAAGATTCTATAATCACAAAAAATCCACAAGGAAAAACGATGATGCGATACTTACTCATACTATTTTTACTCGTCCCGGCTTCACTCATGGCAGAGCTTACTTTTGGTACTGGTGCTGATAAAAGCAAACTCGTAGCAATCTCCACTCTGCTCAGTAACACGGCGGAGTATAAGGACAAAACAATCACGGTTAGCGGTGAGATCACTGATGTCTGCAAGAAGAAAGGTTGCTGGATGAAGTTTGCCAGTGATGTAGAGAAGCAGACTTTGCGGATCAAGGTGCAGGACGATGTGATGGTGTTTCCGGTCTCAGCACGTGGCAAGAAAGGCTATGCCACTGGAACACTGAACGAACGCAAATTAAACCTGGAGCAGACCAGGGCCTATTACGAACACCTCGCGGAAGAGCAGGGCACTGAATTTGATCCAGCCTCTGTTACCGAGGGCATGATTCTCTATCAACTCGAGCCGACGGGTGTGACGATCGAGGACTAGAACGGAATTTGGAAATTTAATAATGCCGTTCACACATTCAGTGAGCGGCATTATTGGCTTTTAACGTCGCTTAACAAACCGCCAAATTGTACTTAGAATTTTTAGTGATAGCATTCATCATGTTTTCGGTTACTTTTTCGTCTGTTTCCAGATGATATTTGAGACCGATAAGATGTTCCTTGGCTTGTTTCCTGAATAATGGCTTCATCGGTAAGTAATCCAGAATTCCTTTCATTTGATAATTGATAGTAATTTCAGCGACAGTGCCATCGCCATGTTGCTTAAGCTCAAAATCCACTGTTAGTTTATCGATGGGTGTACCTGTTGAATGATATACCTCCATTGAATAACCCGTCCCTTCATGCCATCGCGTGATTCGTTCTTCAACAATCATCTTTTCAGAAATTTCGCATCGACGACGAGTACCGACACCCGTTTCGATGTCACCAATGCCATAAGACACTGGTATCGAGGCAATATAATCAGAGACATTGACAAATTTTGACCAGACTTCCCAAACTTCTTTTTGTGGTTTTTGGATAGTAATAGAACAGCTTACAGACTTTAGTCGTTTCATAATGGTATTCCTTATAGTGATTATTAAAGTTCTTTGAATTGTTTGACTTTGTTTCGACTGATTGGAATTTCTGTCTGATCAGTCAAAATCAAGGTGTAGTTTCCGTTTCCAGAGGTGTGGAGCTTATCGATCCGATTCACCGGCACGATATAAGACTTGTGAACGCGCTCGAATGACTCGGGTAACAAATCAAGCATTTTATTTAACGATTTGCTGTGCATCCTGACACGGCCATTGAGAAGGTGAAGCTCAGAATAATTACTGGCCCCTTTGATATAGGCTACCTCGCTTAACTTGATGACCTCAAGTTGGTCAAGATGTCTGACAGTGAGATACTTAATCGTCCTTTCTGTGCTGTGATCAGCGCCAGCCGTAGTACTAATTCGTGAGAGTGCTTTTTCAATACGGGATTTATTGAACGGTTTTGCGATAAAGTCGAGTACGCCATATTCAAACGCTTCAAGGGCGCGCTGAGTATTGGCTGAGACAACAATGGTATGAAACGAACCGGCTAATGACTTTTTTAATAGCTCGAAGCCATCCTTGTTATTCAGATTTAAATCAAGAAACAGGATGTCGATAACATGGTTCTCAATATAGTCATCAGCATCGTCTAGTGTTAAGACATGCTTAATCGTCAGATCTTCAAGCCGATCAATATCATCTAACAATCGCATCAAACGCTTAGCGACAGTCAATTCATCTTCAACAATTAATATCCGCATGTCAGGCTCTTTTTGTATCTGGTAACTGGTAGGTTGAGTGCCAACAGTTTCCTACCGCATGACTTTCAAACTGCCATTGTTGTTGGTATGCCTGGGTTAATTGGGATTTGATATAGTCATAACCCATACCCGTTCCTAGATGCGTGTACTCCGATTGTTCATGGGGGATGTGGGGTACCATCAAGACGACCAATACCTTACCGTCTTTACGCTCTATCGATAGATAAAATTGGGCGTTATGTTGGGCATAGTTATTATGACTAAATGCATTTTCTATCAATGTAATGAGTATCCCGGGCGGAATCATCAGGCCATCAAGACTTCCTTCGACTCGCAGCTGATACTGTTGCTGCATCCTGAAATGCATGACCTCAAGATGGTGCTCGCAGAGCTCAATTTCTGTCGTTATTGGAATTAATTTCTGATCGGCGATTTCTGAAAATATTCTAAATTCCTGTGCCATCGCAGTGATGAATTCAACACTCTTCTCAGGCTCAGTATCTACCCACTCGGACAGGGAAGTCAGACTGTTCAGAATAAAATGCGGTTGAATATTCTTCCGTAATAGTTGCGACTCCAGGTTGGCGGCGCGTATTCGATATTGATAGCCACTGATGATCCGGCGTCTTATTTCGAATAGATTCGTGATTAGGATGAAGAGTAATAGTATCGGAATATATCGAATACTCTCTTCCAGGGCGGCATTATCCTGCAACAGAGGAATTATAGGCGCGACTAGTCCAATCATTTCCCACCAATAATATTCTTTATGTTGGATAAGTCTGAGTAAGAGTACGACTGCACATAACACAAACCCAGTAATCCAGTAGAGTTGATAATAGGATAATGCGCCGATGACTGCTGACAGAATCCAGGCGATACCAGGTAACAACAGGATCAGAAACCAATAGCGTCGATAACCATGTTTAACCAGATAAAACAAAAATAGTAATAACGGAAAACTACCGCCAGACACCTTACTTACCTGGTCGTTGAGCATCGTAAAATTATAGGTATAGCCGATCAGATGTGGCCACTGTATCGAATAACCAAAAACGAACAGGGCAATACATGATAAGGATAAAAAGATATATGCGTGGTTTAATTTATCGACATAAAATAACACCAGAACATAGAGACCAATGAAGAAGCTGATACTAACCAGCAATGTCGGAATCAGGCTATTAAGGCTAATGTATTTCTTCTTGATGTTATACGGCTCAATGAATGCGTGTCGAAAAAGATGCTCACCTTTAGACCTATAGTGATTTGATAATTTAAATAACTGCTGGTGAGAACCATTCTGGAGCAGGTTGGCCGGAATGATAAAACTCGTTTCAATATCACCTGGAATTTCTGAGGATTTAGTACCACTCACGATCCCATTGTTCCCGATGAGTTGGTCATCCCAATATAATTCGAAACTCGCTAACATCGAGATAAAGTATTCGAAATGTGTGACGCTGGGCAGGGTATTGTTTACTTCCAGATCCCAGCCGACCCAATGGATTTCATCAAATTCATATTTGGCATATTCAGTGAAAAAATGTTCTGGGGAGTCCGTTGTAAAGACTAGATCTGCTGTATCAATATTCTCACCGAGATAGAGACGATAATTCGAAGTCTTAAATGCTATTTGTCCTTGCGCATAGGCCACGTCCATACCAAACAGTATGTGAATACATAGTAGACATAAAATGTATTTAAGTGGTTTCAATCGTTAGTCTGCCAATTCGTTGCGTTCCCAATTTATATCTCAATCTCATCATGATTAGATTAATAAATTATGTCAATTGCAGATAGTCCGTCTAAATTGCAGCTGATGCTAATACGTTAGGCATTCGATAGTAGCCCGCCCGCCATACAGATAAGTAATCTGCAGTTCATCAATAACACCAACAACAACTATGTGATTGCGAATAATCTACCCCTGTTACTTCATATGACAGGAGAAATACCATGAAAATTAAACTCATCGCAGTCGTTAAAAACACGCTGTTTTTACTCGCCTTTGCCGCCATATTGTTTGCATCGGGTTGCGGTGGCGGTAGCGGATCTGAAACACCACCTATCGATCCCTCCCTGGACAGAGATGGCCGTTGGGTTGCCGATATCGAATTTATGAGTCGGGAGTTAAAGAGACTGCATCCAAACGTACATCATTCGATGTCGACTTCAGAATTTGATTCGGCCGTCGCGACGATGATCGCCGCGGTTCCGTCAACCACTGATAACCAGATTTTTATTGAGATGTTACGACTCATATCGTCGGTCGCGCGTGAAAGAGATGGTCATCTCGAAATGGCATATTACGGCAATACGGGATTTCAAATTATGCCGTTGAAGTTTTATGCATTTCAGGATGGCGTGTTTGTCGTACAGGCGACTGACGACTATCAGCATCTGTTGGGCCAGAAATTAGTGAGTATCAATCATATGGATTTAGATCAGGTCAACTGGGAAGTGGATAGGGTGCTGACTAGTGACAATGAACATTCACTCAAGGTGCGCAGAAATCTGGTCTATATGACCCCCGCCATATTATACAACCTGGGTATTACACAATCTGAAACGTCGGCTGAATTCCAATTTGAAGATGTAGAAGGTAATCAGACGTCGGAAATGGTTAATGCGATTTCACCCACCAATTACCCACTAGATGCCAGCAATAATTTACCCAAAGACCCTGATGTCGATTATTTGAGAAATAATGAGGAATACTGGTATCAACCGATGCCAGAGACTGGCATTCTCTACATTAAGATGAATGCAGTTCGCGAAAACTCTGGAGGAACCAGTTTACAGTCACTCGCCAATGCGATCAGTGCGGAAGCCTCAGCTCGCAACTACGATAAGATCGTGTTCGATCTTCGTCAGAACAATGGCGGCAACAATCAACTCATTGACGGCATCATTAACTTCCTGCGTGATCCCAATATCAATCAGTATGGTAAATTATATGTCGCAACGGACGCCCTCACATTCTCTGCAGCGGGCAATCTAGTCGCGGAAATCGCCGAGCGAACGAACGCCCAGTTTATTGGCACTTCGCCGGGTGGCTCGGGTTCACAGTACGGTGATAGTCAGCAAGTACAACTCCCGTATTCTCGTTGGTTACTGTTTGTGCCGACCAGGCAATGGACATTTGGTACGCCTTCGTTCCAGCCACTGGCTCATCCTGTGGATATTGAAATCGATCCAACCGGGAGTGAGTACTTTGACAAGATCGATCCGGTCATGGATTGGTTGATTAACAACTAGTCTGACACCTCAACCCGACGATTCGAATCCGACTACGCATGTAGTCGGATTTTTTATGCTAATTGCTCTCTTAATCTTATCGCAGCCAGATCGATAAAACTGCGAATTTTGCTGGTTGCGAACCGCCCCTCTCGATGAACAATATTGATCGGATATGCCGCGGGAGAAAATTGTTCCAGTACTGGAATTAATGTACCTCGATTCACGGCATCCGCGACCTGATAAGATAATAACCGTGTAAAGCCCAATCCACTTTCAGCCGCTGAAATGGCAGCCTGATTCGTCGTTACTTTTAAGCGTGGTTTAAGCCGGACACTGGTGCCTGAATCAAATGACCAATTCACATGATCGCCCGTCGTATCGGTTGCGATGATGGCATGTTGCTTTAACTCGGCTGGATTCGATGGCGCACCGTTGCTGTTGATATAATCCGGTGACGCGAGGATTTGTTGTTTAACTTCGCTCACTTTCAAGGCGCGCAGGCTAGAGTCAGGTAATTGCCCAATCCGTATCGCCACGTCAATGCCGTCCTCGAGCAGATTCCCAATATGATCGAAGAATAGGGCATTGATTGAAGTATCGGAATAGGTATCCAGGTACTCCAGGATGACCGGCATGACATACTGTTGACCGAATAGGACGGGTGCCGTCACCACGAGTTCTCCGGCTGGTGCGGTATTCACACCAGCGGCTGAATCGTCGGCTGCTTTGACATCGTCGAGTATTCTGCGGACATCACTTAGATAACGTTCTCCAGCCTCAGTGAGGCTGACATGCCGTGTTGAACGGTTAAGTAGCCTGACATTTAGCGTATTCTCGAGAGACGCGATCGAACGTGTCACTGCCGGAGGTGACATACCGAGTTGTTTCGCGGCAGCGGCAAATCCTTGTGCATCAGCGACTGCTTTAAAAACAGTCATTTGGGTAAATCGATCCATCTGTTACAAACCTAGTGTTTCATAAAATGGAACAATAAATTGTTATATGTAGATATTATTATATTTAAATGAATAGTGTAAAGTCTATTCAAGCGTCATTTCACGGAGATTCGGTATGGGACATCAATTTGCAGCCTTGGCTTTCACTGATACGGTGAAGCGCATACAGGAAGAGGAACATAGTCGGATTGGATATGCTCGGATGGAACAGGGCGCTGATTATAATCATCAAATCAGCCAACGTGAGGCCGACTTCCTCTCAGAGAGAGATAGTTTCTACATGGCCAGTGTCAGCGAGACCGGATGGCCTTATGTTCAACACCGGGGTGGCCCCAAAGGCTTTTTGCGGGTGATCGATCCAAGCACAATTGCCTATGCCGACTTCTCTGGTAACAAGCAATACATCAGTACCGGTAATTTTCGCAACAATGACCGCGTTGCTTTAATTTTTATGGATTATCCTAATCGGCGTCGTTTGAAGATCCTCGGCAGGGTCAGTGAAATTCATCGGGATGAAACGGCTGTCCTTGAGGCATTGCAGTCGGATGACTATCCAGCGACTGTTGAGAGAGGGTTTAAGATACACGTCGAGGCCTACGACTGGAACTGTCCGCAGCACATCACCCCACGTTATACCGAAGCCCAGATCAGGACAGTCATTAAACCATTACAGGAAGAAATCGAGGATCTGAAGTCCAGGCTTAACGGAGATGAGTCGGAGCCGGAGTGGCGGCTACCATGACCTATTATTCCGCATTTACACCTAGATATTTAATGCCAGCTCGGTGCCCTGACGAATGGCACGTTTGGCATCGAGCTCACTAGCGACATCCGCCCCACCAATCAGATGTACCGACAGGCCTTGCTCTATGAGTTCACTGTACATTCGCCGTAATGGTTCCTGACCGGTACACAGCACCACATGATCAACCGCGTAGACTTGGTCCTGGTTGTCTTTGATGATGTGCAACCCTTCGTCGTCAATACGCGAGTAACTCGCCCCGGTTATCATTGCTACAGATTTGTTTTTTAATGCTGCCCTATGGATCCAGCCCGTCGTTTTACCCAGCCCCTTGCCCATCTTGCTCTCTTTGCGTTGGAACATGGTCACCTGCCTGGGTGAGGGTTCAATATGACGCTGGTGGAGTAGTCCGCCACGTGACAGATAGTTGGTATCCACGCCCCACTCTTTATTCCACTTGTCCGGCTGCAGGGTGAGTGACGGCTTGTCGTGGGTCAGGAACTCGGCAACATCAAAGCCAATCCCGCCGGCTCCCAGGATTGCAACACGCTCACCCACCGTTACCTTGCCAGATAACACATCCAGGTAGGTGACCACGGATGGGTGATCAATACCCTCGATTTGTGGGATCCGTGGCGTGACGCCAGTCGCGAGAATTACATCATCAAAACCCTGTCGCAATGTATCGATGTCCGCTTTCACACCGGTGCGAATTGTCACCGACGATTGTTCCAGTTGGTGAGTGAAATAGTCGAGCATGCTATGGAATTCTTCCTTGCCAGGGATCAATTTCGCGATATTGAATTGGCCGCCAAGTTCATCGGCCTGCTCAAACAGGGTGACCTCATGGCCACGCTGAGCTGCTTCCAGAGCGAACGCCATCCCTGCGGGGCCCGCCCCGACGACGGCCAGGCGTTTCGATTTTGTCAAAGGTGCCGGGAGCAGTTCGGTCTCGTAACAGGCGCGAGGATTGACTAAACAGGTAGCACGCTTTTGCTCGAATACATGATCGAGACAGGCTTGATTACAGCCAATACAGACATTAATCGCTTTCGGATCGCCCGCCGCTGCCTTGGCTACAAAATCAGGATCGGCCAGGAACGGGCGCGCCATGGAGACCATATCCGCATTACCCTCACTGAGGATTTCTTCTGCGACTTCGGGGGTATTAATGCGATTAGTGGTGACGAGTGGAATCGAAATACTGTCGCGAATTTTTTTGGTCACCCAGACGAAGGCGGCCCTGGGCACTGAGGTCTGGATTGTCGGTACCCGTGCTTCGTGCCATCCAATCCCGGTATTGATAATCGTCGCGCCGGCGGCTTCAATTGCCTGACCGAGCTGTACCACCTCTTCCCAGGTCGAACCCTCTTCAACCAGATCGAGCATCGACAGGCGGTAGATGATAATGAATTGCTTACCCACTGCCTCGCGTGTTTGCTTGACGATTTCTACCGCCAGTCGGATGCGATTCTCGTAACTGCCGCCCCAACTATCTGTGCGTTTATTGGTGCGCTGACAAATAAACTGATTGATGAAGTAGCCTTCCGAGCCCATAATCTCGACACCATCGTACCCCGCATCCTGGGAGAGTTTTGCACAACGGACATAGTGACTGATGCTCATGCGGATCCCACGATCACTGAGTGCCTTGGGTTTAAACGGGGTAATGGGTGATTTAATCGCCGAGGCAGAGCAGTTCAGAGGATGATAACCATAGCGACCGGCATGCAGTATCTGCAGGCAAATTTTACCATCGGCCTTATGAACTGCCTCGGTGATGATCTGATGTTTCTTGATATGTCGCCTTGCGGACAGCTGTGAACCATTGGGGGCGAGCCTGCCGCGGTAATTCGGGGATATACCACCAGTGACCATGAGCCCGACACCGCCTTCGGCGCGTCGTGCGAAATAGGCCGCCAGTTTCTCGAAGCCATTTTTCTCTTCTTCTAAACCGGTATGCATCGAGCCCATCAAGACCCGGTTTTTGAGCTGTGTGAATCCGAGATCGAGTGGTTCGAGCAGATGCGGGTAGTGGGTATTATTGCTCATTCATTGAACCTGATGTTAGAGACACAGGAACATGATGGCGAAACTTGAGCCAGTCGCAATCAACCAGGAGAATGTGCGCATATAGTGGATATTCACGAGATACAGCGTATGGTATGCCAGTCTCGCCGCGACATGGGTTATTGCCAGATATTGAATGGTATCGCCCAGGTGATTGGTTGCGAGTGCGACGAGGACAGCAGGGGCAAATAGGGCGATCGACTCATAGCTGTTCTGGTGTGCGGCCAGGGCGCGTGCGCCATAGCCAGTGAGCTTTGACTGCTGTTCGCGGGGATACTTATTGTTATAGCCACCCAGTTTACTCTGAGCTAGCCCAACGGGGCCTTTGGATAACACGGTCAGCGCCGCTGCAATGATCAGGCAGATGATGAGTACGGACATAGTCAAACCTCGCTCGTTATTATTTTTTGGAGTTCCTGGAAGTAGGGTATAACTTTTACTAGCCGACTGCCATACCAGGAGAACATTTCTCCATTGACCAGATGTACGGAGGCATCCGGTACCAGTTGTTGGTATTGCTGTACATGCTTGTCTTTGAATGGAAACGGCTCCGAGGAGAGCAGGATAACCTCTGGATTGAGTGTTTTGATCTCCGCTTCGGATAATTCCGGATAGCGCTCCTTTTCAATGACATTGATCAGTCCGGCTTTCTGCATCATGACATCGATGAAGGTGCCCTTGCCGGCGACCATATGTGGCCCCTGCCAGATAAAGTAGAGCGCCCTTTTGTGATGGGCGCTGGCTTCAAGGGTGCTGAAATCAGATGCAATTTGCTGGGCCATACCGTCGGCCTCCTGCTGTCGATCGACAACCTGTCCGACCCCCCTGATCATGCCCAGTGCATCATCCAGGTCGGCGATGTCACTCATCCATACCGGATACCTCTCCTGCAGCCGCTCAATACCTTCCTGATAGTTCTCTTCCTTATTGCCAATGATGAGGTCGGGTTGCAGGGAGTCGATCACATCAAATTTAAAGTTCTTGGTGCCACCGACTTTCGTCACATTCGCGATCTTGTCTGCAGGATGAATGCAGAATTTAGTAACACCAACCACCTCGGCATCCAGGCCCAGATCGTAGAGGAGTTCAGTTTGGGAAGGCACCAATGAAACAATGCGTTGAGGTGGCGAGGCAAGGGAAAGGGTGTTTCCCATTTGATCGGTTATTTGTTTCGTCATGTGGTGGTTTGTTTGCTGGATAATATCCATATACCGAGTGCATCACTCCTGACCGATGGAATCCGCTCAATTAGATCAAGTTCAGCCTCTACAGTCAGGTCTTCTAACTGATGCTCAATCTGCTCAGAATTTAATTCAGTTAGTTTTTTCCTGAAAGGTATTCCCTTATCGGCCCAGTAACAACCCATAATGGCAATGGGATTCGGGAAGAGTCTTTCGAGCGTTGCGGCATCGTAGCCAACAACATAATGCTCACATAATTTCCATACTCTCTCGCGTTCCTGTTGATTGTCGTTGGCCGACTGGTCGGCGAATGGCACCAGGCAAAACGTATACTTTCTGGACATTTGAACCATGTTTCTGGCCGCGAGGGCATCGTCCTTTATATGCTCCAAAACTTCCACTGAGTAGACAACATCATATTGCTGATTTGGTGGCTGCAAGATATCAAGAACCTCGAATGTGACGTTCTTAAGATTATATTTTTTGACGAGTCGCTTTGCGTGAATGTTGGTGTGCGAACAGTCGGCGTGATCGGTGAGGACGAATTGTCTGTCTGGATATTCTAATGCCAAAGCAAGTTCCGCAAAGCCATAGCCAGCGCCGACGATACAGACCGATTGCCAGTCGCTAACTTTGCTGAGAGCGTTGCGTGCATGAATATAACGCAGATAGCGCCAAGTCTTACCCAGGAGCAGTCTTAGCTTAATATCTGCAAGCGCTTCATCGTGAGACATTTGCACTAGCCCATGCAGCAGATATGATTTCAGCAGTCGAAGTGCAGTGCGTAATTTTCTAATTATTGTCATGAGATTCTAGAGCAAGCAAAAGAGCATGATAAGTACGGAGAAATGAGAGTGCAATGCTTATCTCATTCTACGTTATGTTGACCGACTGATGGCAAGTCATACCCTGTAACAGTTTGCAATAGACATGGCGATAAGGATTTGATTAGCATTATCATCGACTAGTTATGACATTTTCACATGGCTAAGTGACAATACTATTATAATCTGGAGTTAAAACATGTCTGTATTATTCAACCAATTCGCCTGCCTCTTCCTGATTGCTTCGTCACTCACAACATTACAGGCCGAAGATGCCAATGATACAGTTCCATTAGTGGATAAAATGCTTGAGCGACTTGGAGGCAAGACTGCCTGGGCCAATATTAAAAATACCGTAAATGGCTCTATGCAGTATCGAGCACAAGGCCCCTTCGAAGTGTATTCCGTGATCACGATGGACTTTACGAAACCGCGGTTCAGGATCGATACCACTGCAACAGACGTTAATCTAACTCGGGTCATCAATGGTGAATATAGTTGGCGCATTAGCTGGAGTGGCAAGGTCGAAGACTTGCCAGAAAACAGCTATGAGTTAGATATGAAATGGTATGCCGCGCACATTTATCGAACAATTCACCGCCTCGCGTCGGATGATCCTAGCCTGACAGTTCGAGAGAAAGAGAATTATCTTGAAGTGTTCGAAGAAGACAAGCGAATCATTTGGTTTAAATTAGCCAGTACGGCTGAGCCATATGCATTCGGTTTTTGGGATGACGATAAAGGTAGTCTTTCAGGCCCATGGAATATCGATAAGAATGGTATTAAACACCCGGCATGGGTATCTAGCCATGATGGTACATGGCGCGCAGCCGTACGAATGCTTGAAATTAATGTGCCACTGCATGAGAGCCTATTTGCCCGACCGGGAGACACCCAATGAATATAAGCCAAAAGAAAACACTCAGGAAAGCAGCGGTAATCGTCAAAGGGCTGCTGTTGTCATGCATTTGCATTATTACCCTGCAATCACACGCAAGCGATGATTCTGCCGAGGCGATCATGGCCAGGGTCATCGAGGCTCATGATCCGGATGGCCGCTGGCACAGCACAGCATTGAATCTGCGTATACAGGAACCGCGTGTCGTGAATCCGCCGAGATATTCTGTGGTGCGATTAAACAATGCAACGGGTGAGTTTTGGCTCGAGCGGAATCGGGATAATCATGTGGCGACCTATCAGCTCGATGCAAACGGCAAGTCGACCGTAATGCTCGACAACAAGACAGTTCAAGATGAGGCGCTGATTAAGAAGTATCGACTCGGTGAACAGATGAGTGCTGCCTACAAGGGATTTTATGCATTCTATTATGGTTTGCCCATGTCGCTACAGACGACTGATATTCTTGAGGTGAATGCATCTGATACCTTGGTTGGCAAAAGGGCTATCAGGATCCGGTATGAATTGGAATCACCGATCATTTCGAAATACTGGGATGTGTATTTTTCGCCTGAAACCTACAAGATGATAGGTGCAATTATTCGGTTTCCGGATGCACCTGAGAAGAACGATCTCATCCTGTTTCAGGAATCCATTGATATTAATGGTGTCACCATACCCAGACTCAGGCATTGGTATAGCGAGCAGGATCGGCAGTACAGTGGATCAGATATTATCTTGAGTGTGCTGTAGTAGATCCACATCGGCAACATGCTCAAGCACTCGATCACACTGCTCAGGGGTAGGCTGCCAGAATTCTTCGGCACCTTCGGTGCACAGCCGGGTCATTAGAATTTTTAGTAGACGTTTGGAATTGTTATCCACGATTACTCTGATGGCATTGAGGCGTTGAGTATCAGCGATGTTGTCAAACAAGAATTCACGATCGGGTGACCAGGCAAAGCCTTTTGCTACGGCCTGCTCTAACATCGACAGGCCGCGTTCCTCTTCATCAATGGCAAGATAGTATAGGGCATGTGCGCCTATAAAATCATAGGATACCAAACCCGCAGCATCTCGTTTTTTAATCTCCTCGGCGATTAAATTCAGAATGTCTGTCGCCCCACGGGTATTACCCGTTTTACTTCGCGTATAAAACAATGTCAGAGCATCCAGTGTTCCCATTCCTCCAGCGGTACCCAGACGCTCGCCAGCGGCCTTGAAACTCTCTTCCATGGCTTCATTGGCCAGAGTCCAGTTCCCTTCGACGATGTATCCATGGGCTTTCGCAGCGAGCAATCTAAATGCAAAGGAAGGATCGGGACGTGTAGCCAACAATTTATCAACTTCAACGCGTGCTGATTCAATATTGCCGCTCTCCTGCTCGATGATCCATTGAAAGGTGTCAGGGATGATTTCGCGGGCGAGGTCAGGAAAGCCCTGGGCGACGAATAAATTGAGTCCTACGTTGAATAGGGTCGTCACAGTGGGTCTGATCTTCATGCCATTGAGCATGCGATGCGTTTTTTCCTCAAAATTACCTTGTACATCTGCAATATAGTAAAAAGCAAATTCACCGCGCCGTTTATCGAATGTGATTAGACGCTCGGCCTGACGAGTGGCCTCGTCCAATAAGTCACGTATTACCAATGCACCCACGTAGTTGGCGAGGTCAGTATTATTCAGCGGATCGATTTCGACCGCCTTCTTGATCGCCTCAAAAGCGGCCTGATAATTACCGGTACGGGAAGCGAGAATAAAATAGCCGTTGTAAATGGTTGTTTTCTCGCCGCCAAATTCTAGTGCGGCATCAAACTTAGCCTTCGCCTCTTCGTAATTGCCAAGGATCAGTTGTAGCTGACCATCCACTAAGTGCGCATCGCCCAGTTTAGGGTTTAGGGCATAGGCGGTCATCAGGTTTGCCTGAACTTTGGGGATTTGATCGGCTAGTGGAATCACACCATCGGTTCCAATGGCGTCTGAGAGAAAGAGTTCGTTCCCCGCGATACCGACATAGGCTAGGGCATATTCAGGATCAAGCTCGACGGCACGCTTATAATGCGTCAATGCCTTTTTTGTTCCTTCCGGAGTATTTTTATTATCAAAGAATTCCCCTAACAGGTATTCATTGTAGGCTTCTGTATTTGCCGAATGATTCGATTCTGGCGTTTCCAGTTGACTCTCAACACCGAGTATCTTTCCGAGCTCTGCAACAATGGCAGCAGAGATTTCGTCCTGAATGGCAAAGATATCATCGAGCTCGCGATCATAGGTCTCCGACCAGAGATGAAACCCCGTTTCTGTCTGAATGAGCTGGGCGGTGATGCGAATTTTATTGTTCGCCTTGCGCACGGAGCCTTCCAGAACGTGTGCGACATTGAGTTGTTCGCCGATTAACGGCACGTCCATATTACGCCCCTTGAACTGGAACGATGAGGTACGGGCAGCGACACGCAGTTCAGGGATTTTGGCGAACAGATTCAACAGCTCCTCTGAGATGCCATCAGAGAAATACTCCTGTTCGGGATCGGCAGACAGATTGACAAAGGGTAGTACGGCAATGGAAGCATTGTCGCTCTGGACGGATTTAGATTCAGGTTCTGGAGCAGTGGACGCAGTCTCTTCAGGCGCAGCGGGTCCCTCGGAAACCTCAAGATGGGATTTGCCCAACATAAAAACAATAAGAACAACCACCGCGGCAATGGTTAAGATATCCAGTCGCTTGCCAGTGTGCGCAGTGACTGAATCTGAGACATCGACTTCATCGGTCTTCTTAAGACCTTCCGGAGTGACCTCGTAGGCCCAGGAGATGATGACAGCGATCGGAAAACCGATGATCAACACCGCCAAAATGAGGGTATCGAACCATTCGGGCAGCCCCAGTCCTTCCTCCAGTGTGGCGGCCACCTGGGCCACCAGCCAGGAGAATACGGTATAGGCCACGGCAACACGGAATACGTTGCGCCGTTTGAGTTCTGAGACGAAGGAATTCAGCATCTGGTTAGTCCTCGAAGTCACTCACGCGTGAGCAAATAGACGCCAAACCAACAGCAATCGCGTGTGGCATAGTCAGTAGATCTGAGCGAGATGTAATGGACACTGTGATCCTGTCGTTATTATTAGTCATCCTGATTACCCAATTTATAGGGAATCAGTGATATAAGCAACTGATCTTACTAATCTTTGCTCAACGGGAATGCTCATGTCTTGACTATGATCATTCACAATCCATGATAACTGAATTATTCTAGTGCGAGTATTTGATAATCGGAGCAGATGTATGAGTGACATCAATGAGAAAGTGATCAATCACTATCTAGGTAGTCGAATAAGTTCTGAGCAGGATATTGTGCAAGATAAACAGGGTTTAGTTGGTTTGTTTACTAACTTGTTTTATTCTGGCATGACCGGGTTAACCCTATTCGCCAATGTGATTGTATTGTTATTTACTGGTTTGTTGGTATGGACTGGATTTCGATTTTTCACCTCGACTATGGTCGAGGACTATACATTCTGGGGAATCTGTTTGCTGCTCACTTTGCAGGTACAAGTTGCCTTAAAACAATGGTTGTGGTCCCAGATTGATAAGAATGCCATTTTGCGAGAATTAAAGCGTACACAGCGATTGATTCTGGCAAACAAATCCACTGATTAACCGATCTACTTTCTGCGCTTATCCCTGACCTGGTAGGAATTACCCGGACCGCGCTTGATCTCAAATAGATCGATGGCTTTTAGCAGGCTACTCAGGTTCTTAAAACCATAGTTGCGTGGATCGAAGGATGTTTTGTTAGAGATGTGTTGACCGACAGGACCGAGTCCCGCCCAACCATCATCATCTTCGGTCGCCGAGATGGCTTGTCGAAGCAGGTTAATTAATCGTGAATCGGATTTAATATTTTTTGCACTCGACTGGGATGAGGTTTTATCGGTTTTATCGTCGTTCAAATACAGGAATTTTGAGCAGGCATTCACGAATGGCATGGGAGTTTTACGCTCACCAAAACCGAGTACCACTTTACCCTCGGCCAATGCGCGAGTCACCATGGGTGTGAAATCAGAGTCGGAGGAAACAAAACACATGACATCGATCTCTTTCGTATACATGACATCCATAGCATCGATGACCATGGCAATGTCGGAGGCGTTCTTGCCCTTTGAGAGATCATATTGCTGAACCGGCTGAATAGCATATTCGTGTAACAGATCTTCCCAGTCCTTCAGGTTGCGCTTCTTCCAGTTGCCATAGGCTTTTCGAATAGTCACCACACCGTATTTAGCCACTTCATCGAGTACCATCTCGAATTTATTGGCAGGTGCGTTATCGGCATCAATAAAGAGCGCAATTTTCTGTTTTAGGGCATCCATTCAGTATGGCCTTAAAAGTAATTAGCTGTAGTTACTATCAACATAACAGCTTTTGTAGTGAGTGGCGATAATAAGATGTAGTAACACCCTCTTTCTTGGAGCTTTGAAAGCTAATGTTGAAACACCCCGTTGCTTTCTATAGTTAGCTAATACGGCCAATATCGAGTATTCTATATTTCATCTAAGGTATAACTAATATATGTTTGCACAGAAGGAAGGGTGCATGGGACTGCCAACTGATAAATTTGAAGCAGGAACTCGAGAAGAGATTAATCAATCTCTACAAGCTGCTGGTTGGATCATCCAGGATAATTCTTGCATCAATCTTTATGAATCTTTCGGTCTTAGTGTTAGAGGAATGGAAACAGATTCTAGCTTGACTGATTACATGTTATTGGTCGATGGCAAGACTTGTGGCATTGTAGGGGCTAAATGCGAAGGTGCTGCTCTTGGCCATGTTGCTGAACAATCTGCTCGCTATGCGACCTCAAAGCTGAAATACATCTCCTCATCATATAGCCTATTAGCGTTGTTATTTATCGTAACTTACATGAAAGTGTGGTTAGCTTAGGTATGCGCTATTGGTGGGTCAATCAGAATCAATCTCATCGCCATGAAATAGGTGATGGCTACATGTGGTCACCTAAACTTCAGCAAGATGGTAAGAAGCACTTTTCATATGAGTATATGAAGCATGTCGAACCTGGTGATATTATATTTTCATATGCCAACTCAGCAATTATTGCTGTTGGAGTAGCACAAACAATTTGCTTTCCATATCCGAAACCATCTGAATTTGGCAACACGGGCACATACTGGTCTGATGATGGTTGGAAAATTCTAGTAAATTACAGACGCCTTGCAATTTCTGTTAGAACAATTGACCACATTGCTCGACTGCGACCGTTCTTGCCAACAATTAAGTCCCCATTGAGACCAGAAAATGGTTATGCAAACCAGGCTTACCTTTTCGAAATTAATAAGCAACTTGCACAAGAAATAGCACAATTAATAGATCATTACACAGTTGATTTGGTCAATGGACATCTAATTACAGATATTGAGGCGCGCACTGACTCTGTTGACCTTCAGATTGAAGTGCTGGAAGACTATCTTGAAGACAATCTACTTAATTCTGCTGAGATTTCAGACACAGAGAAAGAAACATTGATTAAATCTCGTAGGGGTCAAGGAAGATATAGGGAGCAGCTATTATTGCTAGAACCAAGGTGTCGAGTCACCGGGGTAAATAATCCTGAACATCTTATCGCTAGCCACATTAAACCTTGGAGAAACTCTAATAATGTAGAAAGATTAGACCCAGAAAATGGGTTCATGCTTACTCCGACTATTGATCATTTATTCGATAAAGGTTTCATTAGCTTTGATAACGATAGCTCAATCATTCTATCCGACGTTGCTAAACGAGATGAAATGATACGAATGGGGGTGATTGGAAGAGATGCTCCTAACAATATAGGAGTGCTCAGAGAGAGCCAGAAAAACTATTTAGACTGGCATCGTGAAAATATATTATTAAGTTAGCATTAATTTCACATATATCGACTCATTCTATTCAATACGAATGCACAGTGATGATTGAATAGTAAGTTTTCGAGTGAAATCATGCTGATATTACTTTGTAAAACAGTAAAATGTAGATATGCAATTTTAGTCTTTGGATTATTATAGAAATTAACAAGCTACTAGTAAGACTTACGTCTAAGGATTATTAATGATACGGATATTAATCATTCTAGTTGGACTAACAACACCCATTCATGCAGCAGAGCAATACTCTGAAGCAGCGTGTATATTAATCGTGCAACAACTCCAAGATTATGAAAGAAGACACGGGAAAGATTCACAGCTCTATCATCAAACACAAGTCAATCATGCGACGCATTGTAAAAATCCTAAACCTTCACATATCAAAAAGGACAGCGTTCTTAGCAATGATGATCAGACAAATAAGAATCACAGCACACCACTATTAAACTCTCGTGATTTAAAGAGTGGTGATGCCGCGACTAATGAAGTAAAACCTCGGCCTACATCACTACGTGACAATCTTTTTGAAATTATCGGGAACTTACTATTTCTACTTTTATCAATTGTGATATTTTCAATCGTATTAATACTTATCAGAAATCGACTTTTCTCGAAGAAGGAAAAATCAAAAATTAAATAGAGTGCCAAAGAAATCTAGATATCCATGAAAAAGTAAAACAGACATTTCTTGATTACCAACACTAATTGTATGTTTTAAAGAAATTCGAGTATATGCTCTTGATGAGCAATTAGAATAAGCTATGACTTTATTTAATCAATCAAAATACTTTCTATACTTATTGTATTTCTCCTTCTTATCACCAAACCATTCAAGCAAATCCACGTTAAAGAAAAGACTGTCATCACCATTACTACGCTTTACATAGCCAAAACTATATTTGTTTTGTACATGAAATGTCAGGCCTGTGCCCACTGAGGGTTGCGTACTCCTATCTTTATAAATTGAAGTAATAGAAATTCCGAATCCATTCTCCCACCAGTTAATACCTGCCCATTCGATTGCCACACTCACATCTTCTCTACTGCCTTTTTCAGCATCGGGTATATGTTCGTAAACGATCGTTGGATGTAGGAGAAATAGCTGGGTTGATGGTGGACCAGTTAGATGTTTAGATTTGAATTGCTCGCTGTGCCAGCGAGTAGTTGCCCATACATCTAAAGGTGTCTGATATCGCGCATCTTCGACAAATCTTTTCCATCGGTCTTGAAGGCGAAAAAGTTTTTCTCCATTGTTTTTTAACACACGATCAGAATACAAAAATTGAAAAGGTGTAACAGCATTACTCCATAGGTTGAATGAGTTTTTGCAATCTTTCGTCACTTGAGAATAATCTATGCCAGATTGATCAATCAGGCTTTTACAATGGGCGTTGAGTGTATTTGATGATTCGAAAATAATCTTTGAATTTGGACTCAGATCGAGTTTAAATTCAATGCTGTTGCGTGGTGGGATTCCTGTAGTAATGTTTGTAGCCTTTACTAAGGCAAAGTTCCGATAATCATTGTCAGTATCTGTTACTTGATTGAACCATGTCTCAGAAAGTCCCGATAATCCTGGAAACACAGAATCGGGATACATCGCATCTAGTGCTTCTCGTGCACCACTGGCAAACCGAATTAATCTCGGTGATATATCTATATTCTCATTGGTTGTGATGATGAGAGACGATAAGCAGATTTCCTGCCCAATTTCTATCGCTTGCTGTTGAAGGGCCGTTAAATTAGTAGGTAAATTTGCTTTGTAGCCTTCTTGATATTCACAACTAATCTGATCATCGGAACTATCTGCATCAACAGTAGTAAGCGGCCAGGCTACTATAGATATATAGAGAAAGGTAAAAATTGTTTTTAAGTTAGTCATTGTCAGTCTCCTTAACAATTTCTTTCATACGCTCTCGAAATTCCTTCGCAATAGTAAACATTTGCTTGAGTGCTTCGACTTTATCCATAGTCTCACGTAGATTTTTCAAATCATTGAATTTTCCATTTAAGTCGTTGATGTGTTTGTTTAGCGACGTTTCTCCATGTTTTATAACCCCAGTATCCCATTGCTCTTCTTCAAGCCTATCTCCCAGTATGAAACTGAATATGTAGGAAGATACTAATGGAGTTGCCATGTATTCTTTCATGTCGTGAGTATTCCACTTTCGTATTGTGTCTACTTCAAGCAATTGATAATTATCATCATTGCGCTCATATGTTTTAACCCAAGTGAATGGATCGAATTTGTTTCGAATATTGAATAAGTAATCACAACATCCATTTGCCGTGGCATTGACTACGGAGTGATAAGGATCGGCTATATCGTTTAGTATGTGCAGCAACCTACTAACATTCGCGACAGTCCAGAGCGACTTAATTTTGAAACGACTAAGGTCTAAGCCAGGTACTTCTGAGGTAATATCAACATCATTGCGAAATAATTTGGCAAGGGTGTCGTGAGCAACTGCAGTTCCAAGACTGTGGGCGATGATATGTACGTCTCTATTTTCGGCGTTAGCCTCAATCATGATGTCATTAATGCGTTTGGCGAAATCAACTCGAATTTTTTCACCCCAAAACATCAGGCCGTAATACACGACGTCCATCCAATGGGTGTAGAGCATATCGTCCTCATCAAAGTCAGCAAAAAACTCTGTAAGTTTCATGACTATGCTCTCGCCAAGGCCGTGTCCTTGCAATAGAGCGAGATGGTCTGTAATTGAGTCGGTTTGAGCCGCATCATTTGCTCGAATTTCATCTAGAAAGGTAGAGTAATTAAACTGATAAAACTCAACTTTCTCACTAAAATCGAATTCGGCTAAACCAAAGTTCTTTGCAGCCTCATTGAGTCCATCGTTGATGTCTTTTTTAAATGTCCCAGGCGCATGTGTGCCCATTCCATGAATAACTAAAACAATTGGTTTGTTCATAATGTTTTCCCTGTTTCGTTATAACTCTTTTGATATGCTCTGTTTATTGGAGACTCCTCTAAGCATCCTCTGGTGTATTGAGTGATGACGGCTCCAGTGGAATCGCCTGTGCCATAGCACGCAGTATCAGTGGCGCAGATACCCCCACATTGATGGCCAGCAGCGGTGTGAGTACGGTATTAGATGTGTCGTATGCAAGTGCTAATCCACCTCCTAACAATGGCATGACAATGAAAGGCACCCAATACAACCAATCTTTGAGATCGGGGCGATCGATCTTGGGGATTCTATGTAGCTCGGCTAGTTCCAATAACTTGATACCAAGCCCACCACCAATTGCAAAAAGAACCGTGGGACTAAAAATACCTATCGTTTCCATTGTCTATCCCCCTCTATTTTTTAGAGCAGACATAACGCGTCTGACGGGGCTTGCCTTAGACCTATATACTTTTCTATTCGCGAATAGCGCTTCACCCCTGTTATTGTTTGACGATGATTTAATAATCTCATCGCCATTATTTAAGACGTAAGAGATCACCTGTTCTGAACCCAATCCTGTTTCTTTTGAGACTCCTCTAACAGTCCTCCAGGTATACTTTGGATTCATAAAAGCTTTCTCAATAGCCTCCTCAACGGCCTTATCATCTTCTGACATGTTATCTCCTCCTATCTACTTATTTGGCTTGTCTTCTGCATTGTCGTACCAATCAAAATAATCGGTTGCGCCAGCCACACCCGAATCAATTAGCTCATTCTTCTTGTCATCCGATAGATCAAAGTCTGTGGTGCCGACGCCGACGGTATCGATGTAGACGGTGCGGCACCAGTCATCGCTATGCAGGTGGTTACTCTGCTGTGCCTCTAGAATGGTATTGACCAGTGCCCAGGAATAGTCGAAGAAGCTATCGATCGTCTTGCTCACCGGCTCAGCATGATCTCTGAATACCGCAATCTCTTCTTTGGTATCCAATCTAAAACCAAGAGTTTCCTTGTTATACACATACTCAGAGATTGGGCGACTCTTGCCAGCAATCGCTTCGTTAACTTTGGTGTAGTAATCCGTCTCCCTGAAATTATTTGTTGAGAGATATTCTTTACGATCGAATAATTTCACAGGGTAGTTATTCAACACCCCACCATCGACATAGACATCACCACGCAGGCTTCGCTTGGCGGCGAAGAATAATGGGATTGACATGGATATTCTGGCAGCATCGGCTATACAGGTTCGTGGTGTATGCTTTGCGGAGAATTTTTCCGCGAATGTCGTAGAAATGTTGGTGCCGATAAAGTACAGCGATTTGAATGGGCTGCCTGCTTCCTTCATCGCCTCAAGATCGGCGAAGGTGCTTTCACTATTACCAGTTTTCTTCTTGATTAACTGGCCAATCCAGTTGCGAAAGTAGTCGCCCTTATACCAACCATACTCATTGATAAGTCGCTTGGTATCTTTAATGATCCCCCAGGAATCGTCCATAAAATTATTAAAATTCAGAGACCAAAGAATATCCTTCATCTCATCTTCGGTGTAGCCGAGGCCAAGCAGTATTGCGTTTATCGCACCAGCTGAAGTACCTCCAACACGCTGTACATCTTTCAATATTCCCTTGTCATTCAGGACTTTCAGTGCTCCGAGATAAGCAATTCCTTTGACTCCACCACCCTCAAAAATCAGGTTATTAAAATGATATGGCATGTCGTTTCTCCCTAATTATTCTCATTGTTAATAGGCTAGTGATTGTGATGTATATCTGACGTTAGCCTTTTTTATCGATAACTTGGCCTTTCGGTTTATCTTCTGCATCAGTTTTGATTTTGTCTTCTTTAGTCTCGGTACCTTTGGGGTGCATTAGTCTAATTTTTATGTCTGCTGGGTTTTCAACCACTTGAGTTGAGTTGCAGGTTGGGAATGGCAAACAAGGAAACGGTGATTCCTCTGACACTAGCTGGTATGTGCTTAAACTAGCAAAACTGAGTATGACAATTTTTAATAAGTTTAATAATGCATTAGTTCTATTTTTCATCTGCGTAACTCCTCATTGTTGATATCAACCAAGATAATCATGCGCAAAGCGCATGCGACTAAATTAAGTGAAATGAGGAGTTAGGTTAAGTGAAGCGTTGTGAAAAGTTATAAAGGATTCAATAGATTTGATAAGGGGGACTATAAATCTACCTTTTCGATGTTATTCGATTGATGCCTCCGATTAGCAAAAATTATGGCTCCGTTTGCATGGTCTAGTTGGAAATGTCTTGTAGGAAGTCTCGCGATTGTTTCTTTAGTCAAATCGTTCAGGTTTTGTCTATAAAGGGTAAAGTCACCTTGGTTTTCTTCAGTAAAATACACAGCATCGTCGTGAATTACATACTGCGTAACATATCCTACAGATGGTAAATTAATATCCGTTTCAATTGTTTGACCATGCTTAGTCTGTAGTAAGAGTTTCTTATCACTCAATCTTAAATAATATATACAGCTATCTTGATAACAAGGATTAGGCAAATAGCCTTCTGTTAAAACGGCTGCCACACTAATTTCGTTCAAATCTAACTTCTCTATGTACCAGCCATCACCCAGTTTTGCTGTGTAGAGTAAGTGTGAGTTGTCATTGCTAAACACAGGATCAATATAGCTCTTTTGATCACCAGCAATTGTCGCTTTTAGGCTTCCGTCCGTTGTGTTTAATACGTATATCTTGGCATCATTTGTATAGGCTAAATATTTACCATTGGGAGAAATCGATAGATGAGTGATTTGCTTTGAATCTTCGAATTGAGTGAGTTGATTTACAGTATCATCTTTCGCTTTTATCCATATTTGGTATAAGCCAGTACGGTTAGATAGAAAGGCGATGTCACCGGAGTCTCTAGCAAGAACAGGTCGAATATCGTTAAATGAGGAACTAATGATATTCTTCCTCTCATCTTCATCTGACAGAGAGAATACTTGAATGTCTGACACGATAAAGGCACCGTGTGTAAAAGCTATTTGGTTGTCCGGTAAATAAAAAGGTGTATAGATTGGCTTGGTTGAATCATAGATGGGTCGTAATTCGCTTGTATTAATATCTAGCAAACTGAGCTGCGTTTCGGTTTCTCTGAGTATGAGTTCACTGTCACTGAACCAGTCCAGTGTTATTGGTAACATTGGGATGGAAGCCTGCAATGTTAACTCATTCGTATTTACATTCAGCGTATACACTTCTGTCTTTGAAAAACCAATATTTCTGAAAAAAGCGAGCGTTTCATTGTTCGGTGAATAGGCGATCGCCAAATCGCCAGCACCTGGAACTGAAGGGTTTGTTATCTTAATCTCAGAATTGTTTTCGATGTTTCTGAGGCTAATAGATAAATGAGTTTTATTCGTTCGCCTACTCGAATAATAGAAATTGTCTTCATCTTTCCAACTAATATAGGCGGTAATCTTTTTGGGCGGCAGCTTGATGGCAGTACGAACATTCTCTAATTGAAATGTTTGCCAGTTGATATTCGCAATCCGGATTTCATTGACGTCATTGCTATAAACTTGAAACAATAATTGAGTCCCATTCGGTGAAATTTCCGGATGGACATGATTCGCTGGCTCTTCGGTGAGTTGATAATAACTCTCTTTGTCTTTGAGCTTCATCATTAGTTGCCAGTATTCTGAATCACCCGCTTTCTTATGTGAGAATAAAAAGAATCGCTTGTCGCTGCTCGCTGTTCCATACAGCGCATGGCCTTTGAGGCTGGTAAGCGGAGTGGCTAAGTTTTTTGGAGATGTGCTGTTGTTAAATGGGTTAAACAGTAGAATTCCAGCAATTATACTTATGGCAAATACTAATAATGCCGCTGTGTATTTAAACTTTATCCTGAATGATACCTGGTTATTCGATTGAACTTGTCCAATGAATTGATAGCCTTGTTTTTGGTAAGTCCGAATGTACTTGGGTGAACGTGCCGAATCACCGAGCACTTTTCTTAGTGTTTTTATGTATTGATTAAGTATTGCGTCTTCGACTACGCGCTTAGATGCAACGACGGAGAGTAACTCTTCTCTAGAAACGATCCTGTCTCTATTTTCGATTAGATAAATTAATAAAGTGCCCTCAGCTGAGGTTAGGGGCGGAGAAACAACTGTAGAATTTTGCCAAAGCTTAAATGACGTAGTAGATAACCTGAAGTCGCCGAACCTGATCTCATCCATAATTTACTAGACAACTTTTCTGTAAAAAACATTAATAAAAATGATTATCTGAAACTTAGAAGAAGACAATCTGTGACTGTGTATTTTAAGCATGAGGTATTTAACATTTCAATGCAACAACTGTCTAAATAATAACCAATTTTTATATCAATTCACTTCTATTCATTTCTAATTAGGCCACAGTAGTTATATATTTTTTCCATAAAGGGCGAACGATGTGGATAAGGATTAATCCACTAAGTAAATGGAAAACTTTATAGGGAAGAAGAGCTAGGGTTGGACTCTAGTTGTTATGGAGGACTCTGCCACAGGATGGCACAGGAGCACACGGTAAATGGACTTAACAAGGGACAATGGCTCATGGATGAGTGTTTCCCTGGTTGCTTATGATATTGATACTGAGCATTTATAGGGTGTGTAAATGGCATATTATTACGTAAACAAAAATGCTCAGCCAAATGGCGAGCATGAAATACATAATGGTGTTTGCCCATGGTTGCCACCTGTTAGAAATATATTTTATCTAGGTGAGTACAATAGCTGTTTTGAAGCACTCGAAGTCGCTACCCAACACTATAATCAGGTCAATGGTTGTGTACATTGCTCGGAATTATGTCATAGGGGGTGATGAGGGCGGCTAGAATCGGCTATGCTAGTTGTGTGCTTGTGGAGGCTTGATTAGAGATTCTGCTGGAATACCTAAATCTTTGTGAAGCTTTCTGATCATTTCTAGTGAAAGCGATCGTTTGTAATTTAATATCTCATATACTCGATTGCGACGACCAATCATTGGCTCTAAATCTTTAGCAGTTAACCCCATGCGTTCCATTTCAAATTTAATCGCTTCGACTGGATCTGGAAGTTCCATTGGGTAATTATTTGCCTCGTATGCTTCAACGAGAGTAGTTAGCACATCCAATTTTTCACCATCCGTTGTGTCTGGCTCAGACATCATCAGTGTTTCAATTTCTTTTAATGCCTCTCTGTAGTCAGATTCAGTCTTTATCGGTTTGATATCCATAGATTTTACTCTGCGCTATATATTTTGTGCATCAACATTATCGTACTGTGCGTGTGTTCCGATAAAGCGAATGTATACGATCTTATATGAGTAGTTTATCCAGACAATAATACGATACTTATTACCTGCAATATTGAATACTACTCGTCCGTCTTTGAGGATACTCGCATTCCTGAAATCACGTTTAACATCAGCGGGTGAATTCCAGTCTGCATATGATACAAATCGATACCAAGAAAGCGTTTGATCCTTGGAATCTAAGTATTCGGGGTATCCTTCCCAGAATGCTTTAAGTGTTTTTAAAGCAATAATCCTCATAAGCGGATATTAGTCCCATATTGGGACTCCTGTCAATGTCAGGTAACTTAATTCAAACTAGGAGTTAGACTTGATCGCTCGCAGGTAACTTCTCGAAACTGAATGATAAGCATAATAGTCAGGTTTAAGCTTGTGTATATTCGGTGTTTTTGCTTAAATCGATGGTATTCTCATGCCGCATTTCTAATGAAGGATAATTGGTTAACGGACTCATCATGTATAATAAATCTAAACTCCTAATCATCTTATTTATACTCACCCTTGGGCTCGCTATTGGTGCCTTTATTCAAGGTGGTTCATTTACTGAAAATGTTGTTTCATCAATCAAAACAGTATCAGATCATTTCCAAGCGTTATACAGAGAGAATGAGATTGTAAGTATCAAATACACTAGTTCAGGCATAGATTCTGCAGGCCTAAAAGTTACTTACTTCTATAACGGTAAAAACACTGGAGAACCTAGAATTGCCGCTGGAATGCATACCTCTGATCCAGGACTAAATTTCCACACAAGGCAAGAGGTCATATCAAATTTAAGAGTGGGCGAGCATGAAATATACATGTCAATTCCGAGACAAACACCTAAGAGGCATCAGACTGATAAATTCTCAGTGGAAATGATCGGAGTACATGACATTATTATTAAAGAGCTACCTTATGTAGTTCACTGGGCGAATGATCGATATTTTTCAAGCCGAACTCGCAATACTGACAGGGGGCGTGAGTCTAATGAACTTGATTATGCAGTCAGCTTAATTGATACCCCTTTTCTAAGTAACGTAAAGCAAGGGAAGGCTATGTTGGATAAGTTAATTGTAGACTTTCCAAACAATCCAGAAATATATGCTCAATTAGCTCGGGCAAACATGAAACTTTACGCTCAGGACAACGGGTTTGTTACTGCAGAGCAAATATTGCTAACTGGATTACAAATAGATCCTGACCATAATCATTTACTAATATTATTAGGTTATGTCTACCAACTCACTGGTAGACATGATAAGACAGATGAAATCTATCTAAATTTAGATAAAAGAGAAATTACTAATCCGTGGTTTTATACTAACTGGGGGGATTCTTATTCAAAACGAAACCAAACTGAAGAAGCGAAGAGTCAATATTTCAAAGCAATCGGATTCAAAACAAGTTCTGAGAGTAATTACACAGAGGCACAGTTACAAGCATTTGATCATTTAATAAGACTATACATAGAGGAAGGCAACATATCAAAAGCAGAAGAGTTACATCTAAATCGATTAGATAAGTTCTCATTTCTTGAAGAACTCAATGAACAGTACGGTCGATTTTTACTGCTTTCTAAGGGGGAGTTTAAATCTGCGCTTAAGTTTGCTGGTGCTTGTATGGATCGATGTAGTTCAATAGCTGCATATACTACTGCTCTAGCCAATTATGCTATTGCTCATAGCTTAAAAAATGCAGGTGATGATAATTTTGAATCGTACTTACGAACTGCTAGAACGATATCATTGGATTATAATTTGTTAATCTCATTAGCATCCAGCTCTATCCATACAGAATCTTCACTTCCATTAATCACAGAGCTTGGGTTAGATATAAACGGTTCATCTGCGAAGTCCCAGAGTCCGATAATACGGGCCATTCAAAATGGCGACGTATTTAGCATTAAAATACTCAAGAAATATGGTGCTGACCTTAATACAGTAAAATATGGACCGATAGGCCATCCATTGACTGCAGCATTGCTATCAAAACAAAAAGAAGTGGTTGAAGTGCTCATTAAAAATGGTGCAGATCCGCACTTAAAATTGGCCGAAGGGAATAGTGCCATTCAATTAGCTGCAGAGCTGGGGATATCTGATTACATACCAAATTCCTCAGAGGGTATATAGTATTCTCGTAATATAAGGGTCTCCACATCGCTAACCTACGGCGGCGGGAGTTATTCGGCACTGCATACAGTTAGAATTCTGTAGGTGCTCGACTAGATCGCCCACAGGAAGCTTCCCGAAACCCAGTGAGAAATCACAGATTTCTCCCGCTCC
Organism: Enterobacterales bacterium; assembly: GCA_965250035.1. Taxonomy (GTDB): domain Bacteria; phylum Pseudomonadota; class Gammaproteobacteria; order Enterobacterales; genus CAXRAF01. The sequence goes on from OZ252282.1 coordinate 3,292,312, forward strand.
GCAGGGCAAAAGTATACTTTTGCTTGATCCTGCTCCGCCCTGCGTCCTGCGTGAATCCATTTCCCGTCCGGCTACACGGTTAAATAAAAAAGGCCTCTAACGAGGCCTTTTTTATTTAATTGGTGGAGACGGCGGGAATTGAACCCGCGTCCGCAAATCCTCCACTCCGGGATCTACATGTTTATGCTATCAATTAATTTAACGACACACTGCCCGACAGCCAGGGATCATGTGCCGCGATTCCAGTAAGTGTTTAACGGATCCACCCTAGAAGCAACTTCACCGCGAGCCTGTTAGGATGACCCCTGTGATCCGGGAGTACAGGCACTCACCGGGCAGAGGGCTCTAAAGCTGGTTATTAAGCAGCTAGAGCGTAGTTGTCGTCGTTGGCAACTATAAGTTTTACAGTTGGATTTACGTGGTCACTGTTCCACGACATGCACCTGAAGTTTTGTAATCCACGTCGAAGCCAGATCGTCCCCATGTGGTCTCTTCAGAGAGGGCGCCATTATACAGCTATCGCAGACATAAAAAAGGCGCCTATAGCTAATATGGCGCCTTTTAGGGTTGCAATCAAGCCGTGTGTTAGCTTTTTTGCTCCAGTCCCACCAGCCAGTTCTTCGCCCATGCTCTGTAAACCGGGTTAAATTCAAACTGATTTCTGATGCGGTTAGCTTCAATCAAATCGAAGTGCTCACGCGTCTCTTTGCTGTCGATGATTACCATCACGAGCTCGCCTGTGGCCGCATCATACATTTTAGTATGCAGCTCGGCTTCACCCACCTGGCGGACCATGGTGACTTTATTGGTGCTGGACATTGGGTCGGGCGAATAGACTCTCAGATTCACAATGCTGGTATCCACCTTTAGTGTGTTATCCGATGCGGTATCCGCTAACTTGGCCTTGCCTTCAGAATCCAGTGTCTTGGCCAGTACCTTTTTGAAGCGTTTTTCCATGCGTCCGGATATTTCATCGATATCTTTCTTATCCAGGCGATCAGAGATTGACTGCTGCTCGCGGTTGAAACGGGTCAGCCACTTCTCATCAAACGAGATGTCCATGGATTGCAACATGAAGTCAGAGTACTTGGATACGTCTGTACCTGGCTTGATGTAAATCTTGACGTTGTCGTCATCTTTGGCCAGTGCCAAGCCTTGAAGATCGGCATCTGAGACATCGGCAAGCGTCGTGTTGGCAAACAGACTTAATGCTGCGATGACAACGACTTGTGACAATTTAAATGTGGTTTTCATAGTGTCCTCCTGCGCTAAGTACACCAATACAATACGATAATCTGTATACGAAATCTAGTAGACCGATGGTCTAGTAATGACAACTATTTGCAACGAATTGTGATTAACTGTGAGGGCAAACCGGCTAGCGGTTCATTTTCATGATGCGTTCTTTGTCGCGATTCCATTCGCGCTCTTTAATGGTGGCGCGCTTGTCCATCTGCTTCTTACCTTTGGCCAGTCCTACTTCACATTTGACCCGGTTTTTCTTCCAATACAGTGCAGTGCTGACCAGCGTATAACCTTTACGTTCTGTCGCCCCGATCAGGCGGGCGATTTCGCTGTTATGCAGCAATAGTTTTCTGATCCGGGTCGGGTTTGCCACGACGTGAGTCGACACGGTGTTGAGTGGGGTAATGGTCAGGCCAGAAATCCAGACTTCCCCATCCTTGATGAAGACATAGCTCTCAGAGAGATTCGCGCGTCCATCCCTTAGGCTTTTTACTTCCCAACCTTCGAGGACCATGCCGGCTTCCATGATTTCTTCGATAAAATAGTCGAACTTCGCCCGTTTATTCAGAGCGATCGTATTACTGTTCGTTTTCTTCTTGGATTTAGCCATGGCGGCGCATCATACCTCAGCCGTTTGGCCGTTGTAAATAACTCTGATCAGTCACTATTATTCGATAGCTGTTGAAATATGGACTATTAATCTACATTATTCTGCCAATATGAACAAAAGCCAAGCCCATGCCTGAAGTAACTCGTACAGCGCTTGTGATGTACAGTGCCGAACAGATGTATCAGTTAGTGAATGATGTTGCTCGCTATCCTGAGTTTCTGCCGGGCTGTGTGGCAACCGAGATCATGGAAGAGTCTGAGTCTCACATGCTTGCCAGAATGACCCTCAAACGAGGTCCTATTAGTCAGGAATTCTCTACATCCAATCAACTAATCCCCGGCGAGTCCATTGCCTTGACCTTATCCGACGGTCCATTTAAATCATTGAGTGGCTTGTGGAAATTCATTCCGCTTTCTGAGAATGCCTGTAAAATAGAGTTCAGTATGAATTTTGAATTTAAGAGTGGCCTCATCGGTGCGGCGTTCAATCAAATCTTCAGTGATCTAACCCTGAGCCAAATCGATGCATTCACTAAACGCGCCCGAGAGGTCTACGGAGAGCCCAATGCGAATTGAAGTCGTCTACGCCCTTCCCGATGAGCAGACCGTGTTGTCCGTTAGCCTTGAGCAGGGTGCGACGGCGCTCGATGCCGTCAATGCATCCGGTATCCTGGATATTCACGAGGAGCTGAAATCTCAGGAGTTAGCACTGGGAATCTTCAGCAAGGCCTGTGACCATGATCGGGTATTGAAAGACGGCGAGCGGGTAGAAATTTATCGTCCGCTATTGGCCGATCCGAAAGAAATCCGTAAGCGTCGTGCCGCTGAGATGGCGGCCAAGAAAGCGGCCGAAAAGCAGGCGGCTGCAGAGCAAGCAGCTAAGGCTAGCGATTAGGGTAGGTAACTAGTCGGAGTTCTGGCCGGTGACTTGTTCTTCGTCTTCAGCACGCTTGATGACCGGTGTGCCATCAATTTTAGCGAGCTTGCCATCCACGAAATACAGAGTAAGTTTATTGCGTGTGACTTCGCCGGCCCGGTCTTGATAGGTGTAGGCGTAGTCCCAACGTTCCTTGTCAAAACTATTGACGGTCATCGGTGTCCCCATGATGAAGCGTACCTGGGCCTTGTTCATGCCAATCTGTAGCTTCTCGAGTTCTTCGTACTCAGTAATATTTCCCTGTTGCTTGGGTAATTTATATACCAATGGATCAACCAGACTGCAGGCGGCCAACTGGGTTGCAAATATGACTAGGGCGATACGACGAATCATCAATAACCTCTTAAGATGTTTCAAATACTTATGTTAGAATAACTAACTGACTCTCATGAGCGTAAAAAGTTCCGAGCGCATTATACTGGAGGCTAGTCTTGGAAAACAGTCAATTAAAGAAAGCAGGTCTAAAAATTACCCATCCGAGGGTAAAAATCTTGAATATGTTGGAAAATTCCGAGAAGCGTCACTGGAGTGCTGAGGATGTGTTCAAAGATCTGATGCTTTCCGGTGAAGACGTCGGTATTGCGACCGTCTATCGCGTCCTAACGCAATTTGAGTCTGCGGGCATCGTTACCCGTCATAACTTTTCTGATGGCCATTCTGTTTTCGAGCTCGATGATGGGGAACATCACGATCACATGGTAGATATGGATTCGGGGGAGGTCGTTGAATTCGTCAACGATGAAATCGAAGCCCTACAACATGCAATCGCTGAGAAACATGGTTACGAGCTTATCGATCACTCGCTAGTTCTGTACGTAAAGAAAAAGCCTTAATTACTGCAGCTGTTTTGAGAGCCTGCTCTCAGCTTTCTGACGAAGATCAAGACTAGTACAGCATATCGAGATACGTTTGAGAGCCTGCTCTCAGCATCAGCTGAACGCTACGACTACGTCTCCGCAACATCAGCTGACATCTGATTCTCAGTCTCTCTAACAAACTTCACTAGTGTTCATGAAACCTACATTGCGATAACCTGCTCTCAGCTTTCTGACGAAGATCAGCATATCAAGATATGTTTGAGAGCCTGCTCTCAGCATCAGCTGAACGCTACGACTACGTCTCCGCAACATCAGCTGACATCTGGTTCTCAGTCTCTCTTACAATCGTCACTATTGTGCATGAAACCTATATTGCGAGAACCAGCTTTCAGTATCTCCTACAAACTTCATTATCTTGTACAGGAAACCTGTAGACTCGCTATGACTAAACATAGCTGAACGCAGCGAGTACATCCATGTATGCTCCCCTCCGGCTCCATGCCTCCGGAGGTCAGCTATGTTATTAGTCACAGCTCATCACGGTTTCAGGGACTAGCACGGTAGAATGAGAGACTGAAAACCAGATATTACGCGATGTAGCGGAGACTCAGGCGTAGCGTTCGCGTAATGCTGGTTGAAGGCTCTTATGAATAGCTCACTAGTCCTTGAGACGGATTTTCATCGACTCATAATGTTGGGTGAGGCCTTCGGCATCCGCTAATGGCATGGCGGCGCGGCTGAGGGCATCTCGGCCTTCGTCGGTGATGGTCTGAATAGTCATGATCCTCAGGTAGGTATTCACGTTCAGGCCACCGTTTTGTCTGGCATATCCAAGGGTCGGCAGGGTGTGGTTTGGGCCGCTGATGTAATCGCCGAGTGCCACGGCACTATTGGCTCCGACGAACAGTGAACCGTAGTTGGTCAGATCTTCTTCGGTAATCTCTTCATGGCATAACATCAGGTGCTCGGGGGCATAGAATTCCGAGAATTCGATGAGCTCTTCGACCGATGGAGCATAGATTAAATCGACTTGCCGATCGGCGAGTAGTGTTTGACCTTCTTCCGATTCTTTTAAATGTGCTTCTAGTCGCTCTAGCCAGTCTTTGTCGTCACTGGCGATCAGCGAGCAGGCATTGGGATCATGCTCGGCCTGCGCCAGGGCGTCTTTGGCCAGCCAGTCAATGGGTTGCTTGCCATCACACAGGGCTAATAATTCACTCGGTCCGGCCAGGCCATCGATTTTGACCTTCCCCTGGACCTGTTTCTTGGCTTCATTCACCCAGGCGTTTCCGGGTCCGACGATCAAGTCGACCTTGTCTTCATCCTGATAACCATAGGCAAAGGCGCCGATGGCCTGTACACCGCCCAGTAATCGGAACTGTGTTGCGCCGGCTAACGAGGCGGCTGCCAACAGGGCAGGGTGATCGGATGGTGAGCAGGCGATACGTACCTTGCAACCGGCCACCTTGGCTGGAATGAGGGTCATCAGTGCTGTGGAGATCAGCGGATTCCTGCCGCCGGGAATATAGGCACCGACGCGTTCGATGGGGTGAATGCGTTGGCGGTATTCGCCGAAGTCATCAGAGAACGACTGTTCTTTTAACAGGGCCTTTTGAAAGAGGGCAAAATGTTCGATGCGCTTCGCGGCTGTCTTGATCGAGTCGCGCAATTCATCTGACAAATCATAGTCTGCGAATGGCTTTAATTCGATCAACGCTGGCGCCTTGCCATCGAAGGTACTGGCATATTCCTCGATGGCATGATCGCCATCCTTCGCAATATCATTGAGGATCTCGGCGACACTGGAGGTCAGCTCACTCGACTCATTAAATTCTGGGCGGCGCCAGTCCTTAACATTAACGATCATTAAAGCGTCCTCCTAGTTCCTGTTCGATACGCTCGAGTGATACACCCTTGGCCAGTGCATCAACCAGTGCGAAGAAGACCAGATCGGCGGCTTCCCAACGCACGTCCTCGTAATCCTTCGCTTCGATCAGCTCTTCAGCCTCTTCACGAATTTTCTCGGCGCGGAACTCCGCCGACTTAAATAGCTTGGTGGTAAATGAGTTCTCTGGCAGCTCATCCATGCGCTTTTGTAGCAGGTTTTGCAGCGTCTTCAGGTCAAACTCGGGTTGCTGACGCACGAAGCAGCTATAGCGGTCGAAATGGCAGGCGCTACCGGTCTGGCGCACCTGAAACAGCAGGGTATCGCCATCACAATCGACATCGACACTGACGAGTTCCTGGGTATGACCGGATGTCAGCCCTTTCTCCCATAGTTCATTACGGCTGCGGCTCCAGTAGGTACCACAGCGGTTTTTCAGGGCCGAGCGGAGTGATTCCTCATTGGAGTAGGCCATCATCAATACCTTACCGGTATCCGCGTCCTGAGCAATGGTTGGCATCATAGGTAACTTGTCGAAATCGACCTGGGCTAAGAAGCAATCATCCAGCGTCAGCTTGCCCGTGTAGATCGACATGCCGATCTGGCCATTGGCGCCGCGCTTTGAGAACCATTTGATGTCATCCAGGTCGGTGATGCCGCCGGCGATGGTAACCGGTACTTTCGAAGTCTCTAGGATCCCCTCGATGCGATCGGTGTCGATGCCACCGAGCATGCCCTCCTTCTCTACCTGGGTGTACAGGAATTCGCTGCAACTCGCCTGGATCTCGGGGATTAAATCCAACACGGTGATATTCTCAGTCGCCTGCCAGCCGCGAGTCGCCCAGTAGTCGCCCTTGGCGTCGATGGCGAAGATTAAAAAGCGTGGATCGATCTGCTTCACCCATTCTTCACGGCACTGGGTGCCGATGATGATTTTGCTGGCACCGGCCTTGATGTATTCTCTGGCTGTATCGAGATCGCGGATCCCACCGCCTACACGACAGGGTCGCCGCTTGAGTAATTCCTTGATGAGTTCTTTATTTGATCCCTTGCCGAGTGCGGCGTCCAGATCGATGATGGCGACCTCGCCATAGAGCGAAAACTCTTCCAGCAGGCCGAACACGTCTTCGCGCTCCAGTACCTTATCCTGTCCCTGTTTAAGCTGTACGGCCTTGCCGTCCATTAAATCTATCGATGGTATGATCACTTGCTTACCTTTTAAAATTCGTTAATTGCTATGTTCTAGCGCAGCCTTTTATCGCTGCTCTCTATCGAACAGCAATGCCGTGCTGACTCAAAAATTGTTTCACCTGCTCTACGCGATAATTGCCGGAATGGAACATTCCCGCTGCAAGGCAGGCGTCGGCCTTGTGGTTGAAGGCATCTAAAAAATGTTGTTCGGTCTTGGCACCGCCGGAGGCGATGACTTGAATGTTTACCTGCTCACTGACCTGTTGGGTGAGGTCAGTATCAAATCCAATGCCCGTGCCATCGCGATGCATGCAGGTCAGTAGGATTTCACCCGCACCGCGATCGGCCACTTCCCGGGTCCAGTCGAAGAAGTTGTTTTCAACTTTGGTACGCCCACCATGAATGAAGATGGGTAACTCTTCGCCTTGACGATCGACATCAATTGCCACCACTACACACTGACTGCCGTAGGCCCTTGCCGTTTCGTTAATCACATGGGGTTTCTGGATGGCGGTGGTGTTCAGTGCCACCTTGTCGGCGCCGGCATCGAGGAAGGCTTTCACATCATCGAGTTCGCGCAGGCCACCGCCCACGGTAAAGGGGATGGACAGATGATTAGCAATATCCGTGACACGTTTAAGCGCCGTCGGACGCATCTCGTTACTCGCCGAGATATCCAGGAAGACCAGCTCGTCTGCGCCTTGTTCTTCATAGGCAACGGCCAGCTCTACCGGATCACCCATGTCGCGTAATTCTTTAAAGTTGGTGCCCTTGACCACACGACCCTTATCGACATCCAGACAGACGATGATCCGTGGGATCAGGCTATTGACCTTGCGCTTCTGGGCGTCACTAACATGGTTTCTTATCATCACGCCAGACAGCACCTGACGGATGAGTTGGCTGCCAGTCTCGCCGGATTTCTCGGGATGGAATTGCACGCCGGTGAAATTTCCATCCTGAACCGCGGCACAGAAATCGACGCCATAGTGGGCACCCGCAACCTGATGTTCCGATCGCTCGATGGCATAGCTGTTGACGAAGTAAACCAGCTCGTTGTCCCAGTAGTCACTCTTCAGTGGCGTCCAACCGACCATGGGTTTTTTCGGGAAGTCGAGAGCACGGGCCTGGCCTTTATACCAGCACATGCCTTCAATGCCGGGATCTTCTTCACTCGCTTCGAAGAAGATCTGCATGCCAACGCAGATCCCGAGCATCGGGATATCAGTGTTTCTGAAGCGATTCAGGTAGTCTTCCCAACCGTACTGGCGCAGGTTTTCCATGACGGTGCCGAAGCGGCCCTGACCGGGTATGACGATGGCATCGTAAGCCACCTCATCGGGTGTTTGTCGCACAGTGGCTTGATAGCCGAGTCGCTCAATCGCGGCCTTTAGGCTGAACAGATTACCGGCACGGGTGTCTATAATAAGAACGTGTTTGACCAACCTCAGAGCACTCCCTTGGTGGTGTTAGTGCCCGCTGCGGGTGATAATGCCTCGCGCAGAGCATAGGCCAGCGCCTTGAAGCTTCCCTCAGCCAGATGATGATTGTTATAAAAATGGATTGGCTCAATGTGAAGTGTGATAGCCGCATTCATGGCCAGGGTGTTGAAGAAGTGCTCGAACATCTCCGTGCTAATCTCACCCAGGAATTCGCGTGTGAACGGTAAACGTCCCACATAAATCCCGCGGCCACAGAGGTCGACGGCACACAAAATCAGTGCCTCATCCATCGGTAACAGGCGCTGGCCATAGCGATTCATGGACTCTATGCCACGCCAGCTTTGCTGCAGGGCATCACCGAGTACGATGGCGATATCCTCGACCGTGTGGTGATCATCGATTTCAAGATCTCCGTTGACCTTGAGGGTCAGATCCCAGCGACCGTGTGAGGCGAGTTGCTGGATCATGTGATCCAGAAAGCCAATCCCGGTATCAATGTCAATCTGTTGTGAACCATGCACATTAAGGCTTAGTTCAATATCGGTTTCTTTGGTTACGCGCTTTACTTCGATAACCTGACTCATAACCATTGCTCCAGTTCGTTAATTGATGCGACGACCAGATCGGCGCCGGCGTCATACAAAGCCTGCTGATCCTCGGCACGGATACCGATGGCGACCGAGCCTGAGGCATGGGCCGCCTGTATGTCGTCGGGGTTATCGCCACACATCCAGCTGTTCTTACCATAGGTTTGTTGCAGGCGTATGATGCCATCGGGTGCCGGCTTGGCCGGTGCACAATCCATGCTGATGATATCCAATGCCGTCAAACCTACCATGGCTCGTCCAGTTTCAGCCTCGGGCAGGGGCCTGCCTGTGACGATCGCAAATTTTGGCGCGGTGGATTGTACCATGTTGCTCGCGAAATCGGATTGTATTAGCGGTTTTTCGTTGGCGGAAAAAGTACCGATGTAGAGTTCTTGGAAAGTATCCGTGACTTCCTGTAAGGAGCACTCGACTCCCAGATCATGCAGCAGGGCTTGGCTCAGTACCCAGTCATTATTAAAACCACCCGAGTTACGCTTGTCTTGAATGGCGCTAAATTCGATACTTTGGCCACTGAATTGTTCGACTACCGCCTTGATGGTGGTGTCGTAACTATCCGAGGTATCAATGAGTACACCGTCCATATCCAGACACACGAGTTCCGGCGTAAATACCTGTTCAAGCAAAGCCGTTAGTTTCGTCATGTCGAAGGGGATAGTGATGCGGACACAATGACTCAAGTCGCCGCCGAACTGTCGCACGAGAATGTCATTACGCGCCAGGAAACGGCTCACGAGTTTAGCTCGTTGTTCTCCTAATGGCAGGATCAGGAAATTGGCTTCACCGTTGATCACGGGGATTTCATTATCGCTTAGCCAGGCAAACAGATTGGCTCGATTCGCCTGAATTGCCTCACAGTAGCCTGCTACCTCCGCGCGAACATCTTCCGCCAGTGCCTGCATGGCGATGGCTAATGTCGGCGTCGGAACATTAAATGGCGCACAACGGCGGCTAAATTCGTCGATTATGTCGCCATCTCCCAAAATATAGCCCAATCGTATACCTGCCAGCCCATAAGCTTTGGACAGGGTCTTCAGGACGATCAGGTTGCGATATTGGGTTAGCCACAATCGGCTGTCCGACCCAACACTGCTAAATTCGATGTAGGCCTCATCTAAAAACACCCAGACATTGCGCGCGGCAGCCGCGGCGATGATAGTATCCAGATAGTCATTGCTCAGTTGTTGCCCGGTTGGATTGTTGGGACTGGTCAGCACCACGACGGCGGCAGGGTTTGCCGGTTTGAGGTCAGTCTCTGGAAATGACTGCACAGCGGCCAGCGTACTCGCCTCATCGATTCCAAGATCATCGCCGGCCTCAAGAAGTGTTGGACTCAGTTGCCAACTCTCAACACCCCAGGTGTACTGGGAAAATGCCGGCAGCGGCAGGATGAGTGGTATGCCTTCATTGAGGATCCGCATCAGGATCATGATGGCTTCGTCGCCGCCATTGGTGACCAGAACCTGCTCAGGCGTTACCTGATTGATCTCTGCCAGTGCCTGCTCTAGCGGTTGCCTGTCGGGGTATTGCCAGAGGCGTTGATCGAATGGCATGTCTCGATCTATTTGGGTCAGACAGTCTGGCCGCTCATTAAAATGTAGTCGTAATGGATCAGACATATTAAATCGCTTTTCTGATGGCCGTTTCCAGGATGTCCGTCGCACCGGCTTCGAGAAGTTTCGGAATCAATTCGCGGATCTCCGATTTCTTGACCGCCGATCGCACGGCAAAACCATCTTCGTTATACAGCCGTGCGATTGTCGGATTGCGCATGGACGGTAGCAGGGCGACGACCTGGTCGATGGTATCGCTGGCACAGTTCATCTCTAATAACACCCGCTCGCGACCATTCAACACGGACTGCATGACGGTTAACAGATCCTCGATGTCTTTTCGTTTAGCCGGATCCTGCAGTACCTTCTTATTCGCAATGAACTGGGTGCCGCTGGTCATCACCGTGTCCACAATCTTCAGGCGATTCGCCTCTATGGTGGTGCCAGTTGAGGTGTTATCTATGATCATGTCGGCATCCTCGGGTGGGAATACCTCGGTGGCACCGTAACTCCGTAGCAGCTTATAATCGAAGCCTTCACGCTTGAGATAATCCTCGGCAATGTTCATATATTCCGAGGCAACGATGACCGGGCGATTCTTCACTTCCTGCCAATCCCACTCCTCCGGGATACAGGCCACGATTCGGACCGGGTTGAAGTTGAGATCCTTGAGGACTTCGACATCGCAATTGCGTTCTTTGATCCAGTCCAGGCCGGCGAAGCCGATGTCATGCTGCCCCATCTCAACTAGTGAAGGAATGTTTTGGCTCTTGAGCAACTTCACTTCGAAGTCGAAGCCATAGGCGCGTGGACGGTAATTGCGTTCATCGCCGATGAGCCTAATGCCGCAATCCTCCAGCAGTTCCAGTACCTTGGTGTTAATGCGTCCCTTGGGTAAAACCAGTTTGAGAGTCATGATGTTTGCCTTGTGTGATATCAAAAATTAACAATGTTATACGTCTAAAAACGAAAAAAGCCCCGACTACGGTGTAGGCGGGGCTTAAAATAATCTATTTTCTGATTACATAGGCAAAGCACCGCCGGCCACGGAATGGTGGTGGTGATGGTTATGTGCTACGTAATTAATGTTCATGTGGCGTATGGAAACAGGTTTTTAATTCGATTGCAATGATTTTTTAAATTAGCTTATCGGCGATTAACGTAACGCTGTGGGTTTACCGGCTTGCCGTGGCGTAGCACTTCGTAGTGTACATGTGGTCCCGTCGAACGGCCTTGCGAGCCCATCTTTGCGATCACCTGGCCTTTGCTAACCACATCACCAACCTCGACCAGTAATTCCTCACAATGCGCATAGCGGGTGGCATAGCCATCGCCGTGATTGATTTCGATCATCTGGCCATAGCCGTAGCGTTTGGCTGCCCAGACTACAACACCTGAACCTGTGGAGATAACATCAGCGCCCTGTTTGCCTGCGAAATCCATCCCGCCATGCCAGGCCGGTTCTCCTGTAAAGGGATCCGCGCGAGTGCCAAAGAAGGAAGAGGTCCAGCCTTTATTGATTGGCCGCCCGGAGATCCGAACCTCGGAGGTTAATTCTTTATCCAGAAGAATCGATTCCAGCAGATCGAGCTGGTAGGCGCGATCGTTGATCAAAGCCCTGAAATCATCCAGCCCGCGGAATAGATCCTCGGCCTGATAAGTTTGCATGCCACCTTCGGTATCCGCTGTATTCAGGGGAACCAGAACACCGCCGATGCCCGGCTTCTGGCTAAAATCAAATTCGCCTTTGTTGACCTTGGCCAGTTCAGCCACGCGTTGCCCGAGGGCGTTAATACGATTCAGCTCGGCCTGCAATAGCCCGACTTTTGCGGTGAGTGCGTTAATTTGCAGTTGTGCTTCACCCTTCGAGAGTTCAAGCTGCTTTTGTTGTTCAATAAGCGTGTCACGCATATCGGCGATCGCTTTGACTGCCAGAGTTTCATTATTGGATGGCTTGGCCCACTGATAACCGACCCAGACACCGGCGGCTGGCAGTATTGCAAGGATGAATAAAATCGAGACGACCTGAGCCGCAGAAAAATGAAATTTTCTGATTCCGTGGCTGTTCGACTTCTTTAATAATGTAATATGCATTGTCTGTGTTCAGTATAGCTACAAATTTTGCACCGGCCATGACATACTCGTCCTCATGGACGATGAACGAATCTATCAACTACAGGATGCTATTCACCGATTTCGGCGCAGTGAGCGACGCGCTAGGATAGCCAGTCTGAACGAACATATCAAGAACCCTCATGGCGAGCTAGCGTCACTGGTGCATAACCTTAACAGAATCAACCGCTTAAACCAATCATTAAAAGTAATTTTACCGTCACCTTTAGCCGATCATTGTGTCATAGCGCACATAAAAGACAACCAATTGGTCCTGGCTGTCGACTCTGGCGAGTGGGCGAGTCGTCTGCGCTATGAAAAATTAAACCTGTTGAGTTACCTGCGTACTAATGGTTTTGCGATGATCACGGGCATCGATATCATCGTCAATCCGGAGCAATTTCGCGAATCCTGAATCGTCATTTGATGACGATAAATGCAGAGATAAGCAGTTGGCTTGTTATCGGCCAGTCGTTACAATATCCCCATGCTAAGCCATCTAAACATTCGAAACTTTGCCATCATTTCCGAGCTCACGCTCGATTTTGAGAGCGGCTTGACCGTGGTGACGGGTGAAACGGGTGCGGGTAAGTCGATCATGGTGGATGCCCTGTCATTGGTGTTAGGCGATCGTGCCGATTCCAGTGTGATTCGCTCCGATTGTGATCAGGCCGAGATAACCGCCAGCTTTACCACGGATTCGTTGGCGCAAGTGAATGACTGGCTCATTGACCAGTCACTGGATGCCGATGGCGAATGTATCCTTAGACGCATCATTCACCGACAGAAAAGCACCAAGGCGACCATCAACGGCCGGCCGGTAACACTGCAAATGCTAAAAGAACTCGGTGAACTACTGGTCGACATTCATGGCCAGCATGCGCATCAGGGACTGTCGAAACGTCCGATACAGCTAACCATTCTGGATCAGTTTGGCCGTCTCGAAAAACAGACCATAGCTGTGCAACAACTATGGCGCCAGTGGCGTAAGACCAATGACCAATATTTGAAACTCGTAGCCGCGGTCGATGAACACAACGATCGTAAGGAATTATTGTCCTATCAGGTCCAGGAAATGGAGGGCCTCAATCTGACCCGGGAGGAACTCTGCAGTATCGAGGATGATCATAAACGGCTCTCGAATATTAGTGAGCTCATTAGCACCTCGGAGTCAGAATTATTTCGACTCTATGGCGATGATAGCCAATCCATCTATGCGCAACTCAATCAGAGTGTCGTGGCAATCGAAAAACTTCGGACGATGGATCCGAAGCTTGCAGATACGGCTGAGTTACTGCAAGGCGCCCTGATCCAGATTCAGGAAGCAGGGCAGGAATTGGAACGCTATATTGGTCAGGCTGACAATGATCCCGAACAGTACGACCAGATTGAACATCGACTCGGTGAGTTACACCAGTTGGCACGTAAGCATCGCACGGATATTGAACACCTCTATGATCATTATCTGGAATTATTCACTGAGTTAAGTGCGATGAGTGAGGATGCTTCGAATATAGAATCCCTGAAAAAAGAAGTGCTCGCACAAAAAGAGGCGTGGCTTAAGGAAGCCGATAAGCTGTCGAAAGCCAGGAAACAGGCTGCCAAAAAGTTACAGAAGGCGGTGAATCACTATCTGGAAGCACTCGGTATGCAGGGAGGGCGATTCGAAGTTGAGTTTACGGCACTGGATCCGGAGCAGGCGACTAGTCAGGGATTGGATCGTATTGAATTCCAGATTTCTGCCAATCCCGGTCAACCCATGCAACCCCTGTCAAAGGTAGCGTCAGGTGGGGAGTTATCGCGGATGAGTCTGGCAATACAGGTAGTAACCCACAATGATTCGTCCATTCCATGTTTGATATTCGACGAGGTCGACGTTGGTATTGGTGGTGGGACGGCTGAGGTCGTCGGCAATCTGTTACGGGAGTTGTCCGGGCGCGCACAGGTGTTGTGTGTGACCCATCAAGCTCAGGTCGCAGCGAAGGGAGCGCAACATTTCTGTGTCGCTAAATCAACGGCCGCGAAACAAACCACCACTCAGGTGACGCAACTCGATCAGGCGCAACGGACCGAAGAAATTGCACGCATGATCGGCGGCATTGAGATAACCGATCAGACGCGGAAATTCGCCCGGGAAATGCTCGACGACTCATAACATATGCTCCTTACCAGCAAACCACATTTTCCTTTCAATTGGTGTGGTTTTTACCTTGATTTCACAAGAAAAGACCATATCCTTTTCTAACGGCCAGAAACCCTGTAAAATTGCGCCTTTCGTGCGATTCGCTGATTCTCGCCAACGACCTAAATAATAGTATTTCAAGACACAGAGAGTTCCATGCTGGGTAATTTTTTCACCAAGATATTTGGTAGTCGAAATGATCGACTGGTTAAGCAGTACACAAAGAAAGTCAATGCAATTAATGCGCTGGAAGCCGAACTGGAGGCGCTCGACGATGATGCGTTGAAAGCAAAAACGGCTGAATTTAAACAGCGCCTGCAAGATGGCCAAACACTGGATGACATTCTCGTCGAGGCATTTGCCACGGTACGAGAGGCGAGTCGCCGTACCCTGGGTATGCGACACTTTGATGTCCAGATGATCGGTGGCATGGTACTCAACGATGGTAAGATTGCCGAGATGCGTACGGGTGAGGGTAAGACACTGGTGGCGACCTTGCCGGTCTACCTAAACGCACTGACAGGCGAAGGCGTGCACGTCATTACCGTCAATGACTATCTGGCTCAGCGTGATGCTAACTGGATGCGCCCAATCTATGAATTCCTCGGCATGTCTGTCGGCGTCATTCTCTCCGGCCAACAGCCTGACGAGAAGCGACTGGCCTATGCCGCTGACATTACCTATGGCACGAACAACGAATATGGCTTTGATTATCTGCGCGATAACATGGCCTTCTCGCTTGAAGATAAGGTGCAACGTAATCTAAGTTTCGCGGTTATCGACGAGGTCGACTCGATTCTGATCGACGAGGCACGAACGCCTCTGATTATCTCGGGAGCGGTTGCTGATAGCAGCGAGATGTACAAGAGCATTGATAAGCTGATCCCGAAACTCGAACGCCAGACTGGCGAGGTCGAAGAAGGGCAGGAAGCTTATGGCGACGGCGATTATCATGTAGACGAGAAGTCGCGCCAGGTGTATCTGACCGAGCACGGCCAGGAGCACGTTGAACAACTCCTTCAGGAAGCCAAGTTACTCGAGCCGGAAGATTCACTCTACAGTGCAGCAAACATCACATTACTGCATCACATTAATGCTGCGCTTCGCGCTCACGTCTGTTATGTGAAGGATGTTGATTACATCATCGAGAATGGTGAAATCGTCATCGTCGATGAGCATACGGGCCGAACCATGCCAGGTCGGCGCTGGTCTGAAGGACTACATCAGGCTGTCGAGGCCAAAGAGCGTGTCAATATCCAGCAGGAAAACCAGACACTGGCCTCGATTACGTTCCAGAATCTATTCCGGCTCTATAACAAATTATCGGGTATGACAGGTACTGCTGATACCGAGGCCTTCGAGTTACGCCAGATTTATAACCTCGAAGTGGTCGTCATCCCAACTAACAAAGCGATGGTGCGTGATGATCAGGCCGATCTCATCTTCTTGACGATTCCTGAGAAAATTGAAGCCATCATCCGCGATATCGTCGACTGTGTTGAGCGTGGACAGCCAGTATTGGTTGGTACAGTGACGATTGAGTCATCCGAACACCTATCTAAAGAGCTGGTTAAGCGCAAGATCAAGCATTCGGTGTTGAACGCAAAGTTTCACGAGAAAGAAGCCGACATCATTGCCCAGGCTGGTGTACCCGGAACCGTCACTATCGCAACCAACATGGCCGGTCGAGGTACCGACATTGTGTTGGGCGGTAATCTGGAAGCGGAGTTGGCCAAGGCAGGCGATATTTCCGATGACAAGAAGGCTGAAATAGAGGCTGACTGGAAGAAGCGCCATCAAGCGGTACTGGACGCGGGTGGTCTCGCGATCATTGGTACCGAGCGCCATGAATCACGCCGTATCGATAACCAGTTACGTGGTCGTGCCGGTCGTCAGGGTGATCCCGGATTCAGTCGTTTTTATCTGTCTCTGGAGGATAATCTGATGCGCCTGTTCGCGAATGAGCGAATGGCGGGCATGATGAAGAAACTCGGCTGGGAGCAGGGCGAGGCGATTGAGCATCCCTGGGTCAGCCGCGCTATTGAGAATGCCCAGCGTAAAGTAGAGGGCCGCAACTTCGACATCCGTAAGAACTTGTTGGAGTATGATGACGTTGCCAATGATCAGCGTAAGGTGATTTACGAGCAACGCGCCGAGCTCATGTCGACTGAAGACATCTCCGAGACCATCGATGCCATTCGCTTTGATGTGGTTCAGGACACCATCAGTCAATTCATCCCGCCGCAATCGGTAGAAGAAATGTGGGATGTTTCTGGACTGGAAGAGCGCATCAAGGGTGATTTCCAGCTGGATTTACCTATTGCGAGATGGTTGGATGAGGATGATGAGCTACATGAAGATACGCTGCGTAAGAAAATTCTCGAGGCCATCGAAAAAGCCTATCGTGATAAAGAAGTTCAGGTAGGCGAGGCAGTCATGCGACATTTCGAAAAGTCGGTGATGTTGCAACTCCTGGACACACAGTGGAAAGACCATTTGGCCGCGATGGATCAGCTACGTCAGGGTATCCACTTAAGAGGGTATGCCCAAAAGAACCCGAAACAGGAATATAAGCGCGAAGCATTCCAGTTATTTACCCAACTGCTGGATGATGTCAAAGCAGAGGTCATCAGCATCTTGTCAAAGGTCCAGGTTCAGACACAGGATGACGTCGATCGCGTAGATGAACAACGTCGTCAACAGGCTGAATCTCAAGCGGTTAATTACCAGCACGCCCAAACGTCCGCTATGGCCGAAGCAGCCGGTGACGCAGGTGAACAGCCCGCAGCGCCTCAGCAGCCACAATCGCCCTATGTTCGTAAAGATAAGAAGGTCGGCCGGAACGACCCTTGTCCCTGTGGCTCAGGTAAGAAATATAAGCACTGTCACGGCAAACTCTGATCTGTTTTGCCTCTTAGAGAAACGATTCAAGTAGCAGCTGCGGTGATCCTAAATGATCACAAACAGGTGCTACTATCCTTACGCCTGAAGAATGCGCACCAAGGCGGCAAATGGGAATTCCCAGGCGGCAAGATAGAAGCCGGGGAATCGGATCGCGATGCCCTCTATCGTGAGCTTAAGGAAGAGTTGGATATAGAGATATCTAACGCGAGTGAGTACTTACAATTATCCTACGACTACCCAGAAAAGACCGTCGTACTCAAAGTGTATTTAGTCACCGAATTCAGAGGTCAACCAAGTGGGTTGGAAGGACAGAAAGTCAGTTGGTTTAGTGTAGAGGACATGGCTGATTTGACCTTTCCGGATGCCAACTACCCGATACTGGATCGCATTAGACAAGACTATTTATAGCCGTGTTATAATTTCGGCAAATAAAAAACTGAGAATTAGATTATGGAATGGCTCGCAACAATTGCTCAACCACAAGTCATCGGCCCGTTAGTTGGTTTAGTGGCAGTGCTGGGATGGGCAGTCAACAAGGCTTTGAGAACCTATTTCGATCACGTCGAACGCATGGAAAAGATCCGCATGGGTATGGATCCGGATGCGGAAGAGTACGAAGGCTAAGTCTTAATTCACTCTAGCGGTATTTTGCCAGAGAAAAATCAAACCATTTTTCGAAAGACTCGCCCTTTAATTCCTCATTGAGCTGTTTAAAGTGAATGCAAAAACGTGATGGCCCGGTACTGACCTCGGGGTAGAGCCGTAGATTTGCGGGCAGGCTGATGGCGATGAAACGATACTCATCCTTCGTCATTTCCTCCTCATAATAACCATCTTCCGCGAATACAGTCTGAAAGACGCTGGTTTCGCGGCTAAGTCGAAGGATAACCTCGACACTGGTTTGCACGCCCTTGAATACTTTTAACCATTCGAGTAGCTGCTCCTGGCGTTGCACGGGGTCCAGTGCGAGGAAGCATTTCACTGCAGGAGCATCGAAACTGAGTCTGGCTGCCTCCTGAGTCAGTTTGTTCTTGCTCTGGGCGATGAACTCATCCTGGAGCAACTGATGTCCTATCTTGCCCTTCTGAGACTTGGCCCAGCTATTTAGTTGCGACAATTGTTTGATAAAGGTTTGCAGCTTGCTGAGGTCAACCGCAGGGTTATCCTTTAACTTGGCGAAATAGCTTATCTCGTAGTCCAGCGTCTTAATCAACTCGGCTTTGAAATCACCACGATCGAAGAAATTGATGAGAATGTAAATCTGCTTCAGTACATAGAAATGACTCGATTCGGTGTTGAGGGAGAGTTGTAGGTGGGATTCCCTGAATATACGCTCGAGCCGCAACAGTCCACGCGACATACTATTGAGCGGTATCTCATATTGGATCGATTGTTCGTTCGCCATCGGTGAAAGCTTCGAGTTTAGAATTCTCTTCTATCGCATAATTCTAACAGGGATTCATGCACGATTCTGACTTCCTCGCGGACATCATCGATGGAGCCCGAATTGTCGATAACATAATCAGCGTAAGCAATGCGATCCCCTCGGCTGCACTGGCGCGCCATGATCTTTTTACATAGTGCTTGCATATCCGGGCCCTCGCGCTGAAGGTAACGCTGGATTTGAAGGTCTTCTGGAACATCAACCGCGACTATGACATCGACCGAGGATTGTAGTTTGGATTCGATCAAAAGGGGTATTGCATGAATGATATAGCGTGATGTTGCCTGAGACGTCTTATCATGCACCCATTCCCGGATCAGAGGGTGTAGTAAATTATTTAACCACTGTCGCTCTGTCTCTTTTTCAAATACGATACTTCTAAGCTTTTCTCGGTCGAGCACGTTATCTGATTCAGGGTTGCGCAGGAGGATCTTTCTGCCGAAACGCGCGATAATCTTCTCCAATCCCAAGGTGCCTTTCTTGACGACCTCTCTGGCACCGATATCCGTGTCGATGACATCTATCCCATAGTGTCGAAACTCGTCTGAGACAGTGGATTTACCTGAGGCAATTCCCCCCGTGAGGCCCACAATTAATGACTGGGTCATCATGTCAGACCAACGCTCCTTAAGTAATATTGAATGATCAGTGGACCATAAAACAGATAGACGAATCCTGCAATAGCCAGATAGGGACCGAATGGAATTGCGTAGTCGCGGTCTTTGGATTTAAGCAGCAGAAATGCGATGCCTAGAACAGCACCTGCTACCGAGGCTAACATGATAATTAGAAACAACGATTGCCAACCGAACCAGGCGCCGAGGGCAGCAAATAATTTGAAGTCGCCATATCCCATGCCTTCCTTACCGGTTAACAACTTAAAAATCCAATAGAATGACCAGAGTGACAAGTAGCCAGCAAGGGCACCGATGACTGCACTCTCAAGGCTGACGAAGCCTCCCAGCATATTCACGAATAGGCCTAACCAGAGCAGGGGGTAGACCAGTTGATCAGGCAGTAACTTGGTGTCGTAATCGATCATCGACAAAACCAGTAACAGTGAGGCGAGTATACATGTCCAGAAGGTCACAATACTGAAACCGAACTGGGATGCGCATATAAAAAACAGCAGGCCAGTGACAGATTCAATGATCGGGTAGCGTACTGAAATTCCTGTCTTGCAGCCGGAACATTTTCCGCCCAGGAATACATAACTCAATACAGGGATATTCTCATACCAGGTGATCTGATGGCCGCACTTAGGACAGGCTGAGCGAGGTACACTCAAGTTGTAGGTTGGTAGTTCTTCATCGGATTCTTCTAATCCGAGCATTTCTCTAGACGCTGATTTCCATTCCCGATCTAACATGATAGGCAGGCGATGGATCACCACATTAAGGAAGCTTCCGATAAATAAACCAAAAACCCCGATGCTGATTGAAAAAGCAACGGGGCTTGTTGAAAGGTATTCTATGAGTTCTAGCATTTAACCAACAGCTGCACCCATCATGAAGATTGGCAAGTACATCGCGATAATCAGACCACCGATTAATACGCCGAGGACCGCCATGATCATAGGCTCTAATAGCGAACTCAAACTATCAACGGAGTTATCTACATTCTCTTCAAAGATGTTGGCTACATTCCCCAACATGCTGTCGAGAGAGCCCGATTCTTCACCAATGCCAACCATCTGTACCACCATGTTCGGGAATATGCCGGCACTTTGCATTGACATGTTCATAGCCATACCGGTTGATACATCATCTCGGACTTTCATGATTGCTTGACGAAACACGACATTACCCGAGGCACCTGCAGCAGATTCCAGTGCGTCTACCAGTGGAACACCTGCCGCGAATGTAGTCGATAGGGTTCTGGCGAATCTTGCTACGGCCGCTTCATATAATATGGGACCAATGGCAGGGATCTTTAACATCAGCCTGTCTTTAAAATCTCGAGCTGCCTCGGATCGTACCAGGGTTTCTCGAATTGCAAATCCAACACCTAGAATGACGCCTAATGCAATCCACCAATTAGCTTGCATCCATTCAGACATACCTATAACCATCAATGTGAATGCAGGTAGATCGGCGCCGAAGTTGCCGAATACTTCTTTGAAAGTAGGTACAACGAATATCAATAGGATTGCGGTTACGATGACGGCGATAACGACAACTGCAATCGGATAGGTCAGGGCTTTCTTAATTTTCTTCTTTAATGATTCAGCCTTTTCTTTATAGGTCGCAATTCGATCTAACATCGATTCCAGCGCACCTGCCTGCTCACCGGCATCTACCAGGTCGCAAAATAGGTCATCAAAGTGTCTCGGGTATTTCCTGAGAGACTCAGCAAAGGTGGTACCCGATTCGATGCTTGCTTTGATGCTGAGCAGTAATTCCTGCACGGACTTCTTTTCATGACCACGCCCAATGATTTCGAATGATTGCACCAGGGGAATACCTGCCTGCATCATGGTCGCTATCATACGGCTGAAAGAGGCGATATCTGCAGTCGTGATCGGTTCTGCCCTGGGAGCGAATAAATCTCTCTGCTTCTTTTTAATCTTGAATGGTGTAATACCCTGTTTGCGCAGGTTCGCTTTAGCCATTGCCTGATTAGTAGAAAGAATCTCACCGGTAATTTTCTGACCTTTACGATCGGTTCCTTCCCATATAAATGTCGCTGATTTATCTTTAACAACGGGTTTCTTTGCTGCTTGAGTAGCCATAGCACTAATCCTGTGTTACTCGGTTAACTTCTGCCAGACTCGTTAGTCCATCTCTAACTTTCTGCAGTCCTGACTGACGTATGTTGTTGACACCCTCTGACTGTGCCTGATCGGCAATTTCTATCGCATTACCGCCGCGCATGATAATTCTCCCGGTTTCCTTCGATACGGGCATTACCTCATAGATACCTACTCGACCCTTATAGCCATGGCTGCATTTGTCGCAACCAACAGGTTCAAATATCTTTAGATCCTTGACTTCATCTTCTGTAAATCCTGCTTCAAGGAGTGCTTCTGGAGGAATGTCAGATTCTTTCTTACACTCATTACAGAGTCTTCTTGCGAGTCGCTGAGCAATAATGAGATGAACCGAAGTCGCGATGTTAAAAGCTGGAACTCCCATATTGGCGAGTCGTGTTAGTGTTTCAGGCGCACTGTTTGTGTGTAGTGTGGATAAAACGAGGTGACCGGTTTGTGCTGCTTTAATCGCAATCTCTGCAGTTTCGAGATCACGAATCTCACCAACCAGTACGATATCCGGGTCCTGACGTAAGAATGCACGAAGGGCGGAGGCGAATGTTAAACCTGTTTTGGGATTTACGTTGACCTGATTGATACCGGCCAGGTTTATCTCGACAGGATCCTCTGCTGTGGAGATGTTTACATCTGCTTTGTTAAGAATATTCACACCTGTATAGAGCGATACCGTCTTACCAGAACCCGTTGGGCCGGTGACCAGTATCATGCCTTGCGGTTTGGACAGGGCATCGAGATACAGTTCTTTTTGTTCAGGCTCATACCCCAACACGTCGATACCCATCTGGGCACTCGTCGGGTCAAGGATACGCATTACGATTTTCTCACCAAACAGTGTTGGCAGTGTACTGACACGAAAATCAATCGCCTTATTTTTGGAAATCTTCAGTTTAATACGACCATCCTGAGGAATCCGCTTTTCAGAGATATCAAGTCGTGACATAACTTTCAATCGAGCGGCGATTCTTCCCGAGAGCGTAATGGGAGGTGCAGATACTTCTTCTAATACACCATCCACGCGATATCTGACACGATAGGATTTTTCATAGGGCTCGAAGTGTAAGTCTGATGCGCCTCTTTTTATCGCATCGAGCAATAGCTTATTGACGAAACGTACAATGGGGGCGTCATCGCCATCCACATCACCATCATCATCCGTATCGGCATCTGGGTCGGCGACATCAATGTTTTCTAGATCAGCGTCATCGAATTCACTTGACAGTGATTCACTTTCTTTGGCCTCAATAACATGGTTGATGATATCAACCAGTTTCTCTTCTTCAACCAGGATGCCCTCAGTGGCGATACCTGTGTTGAATCGCACCTCATCGAGTGCCTGTAAGTTGGTTGGGTCGGAGACGGCAACATAGAGTCGATTACCACGTTTGAATATCGGCAGGGCGTGATGCTTGCGGATAATTTTCTCGTCCACGATATCCACAGGAACAATTTCTCTGTCCATCGAGTTGAGGTCAAAGAGTGGTACGCCAAATTCATTCATGGCTGAAATCGCAATGGCTTTGGAATCTACTAAACCATTTTCGACAAGATAAGTAACGAATTGTATTTTATTCTTTTTAGCATCTTCGAATGCCTCTACCGCCTGTTCCTCATCCAATAACCCATCAGTCGCTAGTTTTCTAGCGAGTCCGGTTAATGGATTTTTAGTTGTAGTAGAAGCCATATATTATTCGAACTGTACAAATTAGAACTTTGTTGATTCCTAATTATGGTGTCTAAGAGATTAAGTGTCTATGTATTATTGACGTTGTAATCCCCAAAATGTGAACTAGTACATAAGTCTATAGAAAACATTATACATATTACTTTAAGAGATACAACTTAACGTATTGTTTTAATTGCCATTCTATTTCAACATTACGAGCATAGATTTTTTACTTGTCGGTGCTCAAATTAGGCTGTTTGAAATAATGTTTGCAACAAAATATCAGTTTGCTTAATTTCAAGCCATTTTCTGACCTATGAAACGAAACCCTTTAGTTAACAGGTCACTTTCAGGAAATTCATCACGATTTACAAATTCGGGTATAGGTTTTTTTTCTAGTAACGTGGTGTATTTAACAATACGCCATGGTAGGCGGGAAACAGCTGATATAAATTCGTTACTAGTCAATTTATTCAGGTAATGGCCTGAGGTTCTACTATCTGGCATGGGATTATCAGTAAGATAGTATGATTTTGTCCTATCAAGATGTTCCCAGTTCTCGAGCTTAGAGCCATCTAGAACGATATGAGAACCATACGACGAGTAGTAGAGCGGCTCGACCGTTAAATATAACAAACCGCCTATCTTAGTTATACGATTTATCTCAGATAGGCTTTGATTAATATCTCTTACATGCTCTAGAACAGAGTGTGAAGCAACCATATCCACGGCATTATCCGCGAGACCGCATGTCTTACCGTCAGATAAAATAAAATCTACGTTATTGTAGTGTGCTGAATAATCCTCGATGTCTATGCCGTAGACTCGACCGAATTTGGAGGCGTAGAAATCACCAAAACCACCTTTCCCAATGCCAAATTCAGCGATTGATTTAGACCGTGGGAAATAAAAAGGATACTTCAGCCTAAATCGAAACCATAAACTGTAAAAGATCTGTTGCTTCTTATTCACGCGATTGCTTGATATATTTACTAATTATGTTGATGTATAACAGAGCGTTTAAGCGTGCCATGTTAACACATGTCTCATTTCCAGTTACTAGGAGCTAATCAGTCTATTGAATCACCCTGTAGATAGTAATACATCTGCCCTATATGTTGCCTATGAGCCTGATGATAGACTGGAGCGATCAGTAACGACTATCTCACAGCAGCTCAAGAGTATTGTTATCGTTTGTAACTCAGAGATAGCAAATGAACGCATACTTAACTTAAATTCCAAGTTGCCCAAGGAATGTTCAATTCACTGGATTCAGAATAGTGACAACTTGGGCCTAGGTCACGCCCTTAATCAGGGAATTAACTTTCTGATATCACAGGGGAAAGAGTGGTTTATTACCTTCGACCAGGATTCTCAACCACACGGCAATCTAATTGATTCACTGACAAATCTCCATGTTGAATATCAACTCTCTGATGTCTGTATAATTGGTTGCAATTACTACGATACCGTTAGAAAAGAACCCAATAATTCCAACTCCGAGACAACATTTACACCAAGACAAACGGTCATCACTTCTGGATGTTTAATGAACCTTAAATTTATCCAATCCATGGGCTCATTCAAAGAGGATTTCTTCATCGATCAATTGGATCATGAGCTATGTCTTAGAGCGAGGCTGAATGGTGCGACGATCATCCAGACATCAGAAATTTTAATGCAGCACACGGTGGGAAGACCAGATGGTATCCGTTTACCTATACTGGGTATATTACCGAACCAGAATATTGAGAGAAGATATTACATTGCCAGAAATTCAATGTACCTCGTCAAGTCCTACTTCTTTAACTATCCACTTTGGTCTAGCAAAAAGTTGTGTAAGGTTTTGGGTGGTTTATTCATAATAGTGTTGTTTGAAGCGAAGAAAATGCGCAAACTACGTGCTGTCTTTAGAGGTATATCTGATGGCCTCCAAGAGAAATTGGGACGTTGTAAGCATGAGTTTCTGTGAACTGAGCAACGATAAAATCACCACAAGTATGATGACATTGAAACTATGAGCAATATGGTTACGACCTGGAGAGGGATGGTATTTAATCTGTGGAATAGCAGAGAATTAATCTTGCGACTTGTCCAGAGAGATTTATCGGTTCGTTATCGGCAATCGATCCTAGGTTATGTATGGGCCGTCATACCGCAGATAGTCACGGTTGGTATATTTGTCTACATATCAAAGAGCCGTTTGATTGATACTGGTACGACTGATATGCCATACGTACTGCATGTACTGTGGGGATTGACGATTTGGCAATTATTTACATCCTGTCTCGTTGCTGCGACCAACAGCCTGGTAAATGCAGGATCTTTAGTGACCAAAGTTAACTTCTGTAAGGAGACACTTGTTATTGCCACGATTGGACCGGCACTATTCGATTTTGCTATTCGGCTTACACTCGTCGTACTGGTTATGATTTTTATGGGGTTTGTTCCTTCTTTAAGTGCACTTTATCTGCCATTTATCCTGATGAGTGTATTGATTCTTGCAATCGGCTTGGGCTTCTTTTTTGCCATAATCAATCTAATCTTTCGCGATATGGGCAGCATATTAAATGTGATTCTGACGTTTGGTATCTTTCTAGCGCCAATCGTTTACGCCACACCCAATGCCGATGATGCCTCATTATTGTTCTACCTGAATCCATTTAGTCCTATTTTGATTACATCACAACATATGCTAATTGGTGCTCAGCTATCTTTCTTGAATGCGTATCTTATTGTCAATGTGATTGCAGTAATGATCTTTGTGATGGGGTGGCGTACGTTCCATTTAACCATACCAAGAGTCACAGAAAGAGCTTGAAATGTCTGATGAAATATTAATCCAAACTCAGGGCCTCAAGAAGGTATTCTGTCGTTCGCTAAATAAATCACTGTTTTACGGTGTTGTGGATATCATTAAGGATTTATTCGGCTTTTACAAGCAGCCTAATAGCCTGCGGCCGCATGAATTCTGGGCACTCAAGGGTATCGATCTTACTGTAAAGCGTGGTGAGTGTGTCGGGCTCATCGGTCCGAATGGATCGGGTAAGAGCACCCTGTTGAAAATACTTCATGGAATCATCTTGCCCGATGGGGGTGACCTGAGAATTCAGGGTACGATTGGAGCATTGATAGAGGTAGGCGCCGGATTCCATCCGTTACTATCTGGAAGAGAGAATATCTTCATATCAGGCGCAATTCTGGGCATGCCTAAGAAAGAGATAGAAGAAAAATTTGATGAAATAGTCTCATTTGCAGAACTTGAAGACTCTATCGATATGCCTGTCAAATATTATTCTAGTGGAATGTATATTCGTTTGGGTTTTGCGATCGCTGCCCAGACTCGTCCAGATGTGTTGATTCTGGATGAAATCCTGGCGGTGGGCGACATGGCTTTCAGAGCAAAATGTTTCAGGCATATTGCTAACATTAGAAAGCAAAGCGCCATTATCCTGGTCTCACACAATATGAGTTTAATTTCTAGGACCTGTGATAGGGTCATTTACCTCAATAATGGAGAAATCATAGAACAGGGTACGGCAAACGAAATGGTTAAGTTGTATCGAACTCATACACGAATGAATACAACATTAGAGACAAACATTATTACTCAATCAGAGAAGTTTGAGTCGGTGAGTTTATCGGCTGCATCATTAATTGAGCAACATGATGATCTCGATATTTCGATCGCAATTGCACTTAAGGAATCTATCGACTTCACGATCAATCTGGGTGTTTTTAGACAGGACGAAGTTAAGTGTTTTTCGCTGTTATCAAAACCATTTCAGGTTGATGGGAATGGGGAGGCGTATACCAAGAATATTAATCTATCACTGAAGGAAATTTCATTGAATCCCGGCGTTTATTATATCAATCTCTTAATAAGAGATAGTGAGAACATCGAAGTCTTGAGTCACCGAGAGTCGGTAGCCTCTTTTACTATTGTCGGCGATGAACAGACATTAGGAATATTTAAGCCAAACCATGATTGGCAAGAATAAATAAGTTAACATTTGCAATGAGTCTCTCATCTTCCCAAGGCATAATAATCCATTGTGGACCTCCAAAGACTGGCTCATCCAGGCTACAAAATTGGTTGAGTGCACATACAGAAGAATTGCTTCAGCAAGGTATCTTCTATCCGGGCCACAAGGTGGACTCGAGCGGTATCAGTTCTGGAAATCCAAGCGAGATCATTGAGACTGTGAATAAGGATGAACTGCAGATAGGTGCTAATCTTGTGGCTGCTGTCCTTAAGAAGTATAAAAAATCAAAAGCGAATTATTTACTCTTATCTTCAGAGTTTTTCGTCAAGGATATACAGCAAATAGCACATCATATTCCTGCCGCTATTCCGATTTATTATCTTAGGACACCGATCGCTACGATTAACTCCAAGTACAATCAGTCTCTTAAAAGACTTGGAAATAGTGCTGTGTTAAACGCGGACGATTTTACGATGTTTACTATGATTGAGGATTTCATTTCGCATCGCTCAACAATATTCCGGCAATATTACGACGATGACACGTGGGATATCGTTGATGACTTCAAGGATTTATTTGCGATAGATACCATACCGACGGGCTCTAATAATAGAGTAAATACCTCTTGTTCATTTGAAGCACTTGAGCTTAAGAGATACTTAAATTGTATTATTGATGATCTGGACAGGAATAGGGCACTTGTATCCATATTGCAGAAGAATAGTGTCGGCGTCTTTAAGTATTCATGCATTCCTCAGGAACAACAGTCGGCTATAATCGAGACGGCAGTTGATACCTTATCGCGACTTAATCGCAAAGAAAGGATCGCTTCTATCGACAGTTTTGCTCAGCGAATCAAATCTGAGCCGATACTGCCATACAAAAAACAGGGAATGGCGTTCGATGGATTAGAGGAGATATGTCGTTTTATAGAATCATCTGATCCATCTCTGTATTCTTATCTCCAGGAAAGGATTAGAAATACGCCTGAGGTAGCGAAACATATTCCAGAATTTGTGATATCAAGATTTTCAGTTTAACTCCAATGATTATCTTTGTCGCACGGATCTAAATTGATTGCTTAATAAAACCAAGTAATTGTCTGTGCTCCATTGAAGCTGTTGGCCACTGAATAATTTCTATGATTGGTAGACTTTAATGAGCAAGTATTTGCTAACCGCTTTTGATTTGAAAGATATAGGTAGAATCAGATGCAAAGCTACTGAAAATACTGCATCATCAGTTATTCTGAGAAGATACGGGTTGTAATATAAAATCTACTTGAATCGATACGATAAGCGAAAAAGTATATGTTATTAGACGGGAAAGAATACGATTTTGTCGATTTTGGCGCCTCAAAAGGAGGTTCCATTGATTTTGCTAAGTTTTATCTTGGAGGAAAGAATGGCTTAGGGATTGATATCAGCACCGAAAAAATCGAGGCCATGATTGCATCTGGATATGATTGTATTCACGGTGACATTACAAATCTGGAAAATATCCCGGACGACAGCGTACGATTTGTGGTACTGAGTCATGTACTTGAACATTTATATAACATTGAAGACATTAGTAAAAGCATAAAAGAAGCACTCAGAATTGCTACAGATTTCGTATTTATTCAAGGGCCCTACTTCGATGGTGATGAATATCTCAAACAGCATGGACTAAAGTTTTATTGGTCAGATTGGCACGGACATACTTATCATTTAACCACGCAAGATTTAGACAACATATTAGAAGATACCCAAACTGTGCACCGGTATAAATCGTTCTACCGTGAAGAAGTGAAGGATTCAAGCAGCCCATACATTCATCCAATCGACTCACCGATTGATCAACATGATTATGATTCTCAAAAGCACCCACCCAAGGATACGATCCATTTCACTCAGAAAATGTACAAAGAAATAATTTGTATCGTTGCTAAACGAGACTTCAATTACTGGGATAGATTGCTATATGCACGCGGGAATCTCATTGATGCTAAGACAGGTCAGCGATTTCGCAGCTCCTTTATGAGCCATTATGGGCAAATCATTCGAAACATGTTTCTGAATGGCGGACTCGGTAAATATCTGAAGCGCATTATTAAGGGAAGTTAAGTGAATATCGTCGTTCTCGGAATGCATCGCTCTGGCACATCCCTGGTAATGAATCTACTTAGCTCTTTGGGATACCATGTCGGTCATTCAGATGAGCTAACTGGTAGTAATGATCAGAATCCCAATGGCTTTTTTGAACGTAAAGACATTCGTCAGGCTAGTGATGCATTACTGCATGAGAACTTTTTTGATTGGTATAAGGTTGCTTATCTGCAGGATGAAATTTTTAGCAAAAAATCCGTGAGCAAATATCAGGATGTCATGTCTCACATCCTCGATAGATTATCTACGCATGACTCCTTCGCATTCAAAGAGCCTCGTCTATGCTTAACTCACAAATTTATACAAAAACACATCGAGGATGCCGTTAAGCTCATCGTATATCGTGATCCACTCGCTGTCGCGAGGTCTCTATGGCGTAGAAATAAAATTCCGACAGGTTTCGCGCTTTTGTTATGGGAAAAATATTATACGCAACTCCTGTCAAACATCAGCAGCACGGATAAAGTTTATGTCATCAATTACGACCGACTAATTGCCGATCCTGAGGTTGAAGTGAATCAGGTTGCTGATTTCCTTCTCAGCTTGGATTCTCTCAAGAATCCGTTGCAGGAAAATCTTCAATTAGCGATATCGACAGTGGATCAATCATTAAATCGAAATAGCTCAGATGCACATTCGGGTGAATATCTTAGCCAGTACCAATTAGCCATCCTCGATTGCCTTGATCAGTATAGTTTTAACAATATTTCTAGTTTGAGTGAGAATCCATTACTCGACACACAGCTATATGAAAACCAGCTAGTCTACGAGAACGCCAAACGATTTACTGATAGTTATGAGCCTATCTATTCTGATTACCTGGAGATGCAGCAGTCATTAAGCTGGGAATTGGGGAAACCATTTAGGACATTGGCCGATTGGTTCCCAAACATTAGTAATCAAATTTCCAAAGCGATACGTGCATCAGTTCAACTGATTAAATATCCTGTCAGAAGACTATTTACATCGAGCTCAGAAAATCATTGGCAACCGAGCGAAACTCAGACATCAGAAATCGATAACTACCTCGCAAATCGCAGGCCAAATAACACGATTGCGATTGTCACAGCTATCTATGGTGGTTACGACCTGTTAACCCTTCCCGAGAGTCTAGAAACTGATATTGATTATATCTGTTTTACCGATGGCTCTATCAATAACTTTGGTGTCTGGAATGTGTTAAGTTCGCCATACTTTGATCCGAACCCGACAAAAATGGCTCGTTTCGTCAAGACACACATGACGGATCTATTACCTGACTATTCAATCTATATTTGGATTGACGCCAACATTATCATTCGAGGAGATATCAAGAAGTATCTTAACTATTTCATTCGTTCACAAACCGATGTGGCATTTATCAAGCATCCAATCAGGAATAGTATCTTTAAAGAATTGGAAGCCTGTAAAGCGCGTGGAAAGGCGGATTCAGAGGCAATGGATCAACAGGTGAAACACTACCAGGATGCAGGCATCTCGACACAAGCGGGATTATTCGAGACCAATTTATTTATGTGTCGCAATACAGACATGACAAGGCAATTGTTTCGTCATTGGTGGAATCAGATCGATCAACATACAATCCGTGATCAGCTGAGTCTGCCTTGGGTTCTTGAGTCGCAGGGTATCAATTTTAGCTTGCTAACTCCATATGGTGTGTCTGTAAGGAACAACCCTGATTTTTCTCTATATCACCATCACGAAATTCGCAAGTTCAACTATCCAGCCAGTCTTAAGGCTTATTACACAAGGACATCGCCATCCTTTGTGGCGCGTTCGAATGAGGATCTTAAGGGTTCGGTAGATGTAATCATTACTGTGTTCAATGCGTTAGAGGATGTAAAACGTTGTTTGGAATCTGTCGTGAAGTATCGCGATAATAACCTACGCATCATTATTGTAAACGACGCGTCTGACGCGGCAACAACCGACTATTTACGCACGTTTGTGCGCGAGAATGAGGGTGTAAATTTAATCGAGAATGAACAGAATTTAGGTTACGTTCAAACCGCTAATCGCGGCATGCAATCATCCGATGCAGAGTTATGTGTATTGCTAAATAGCGATACGATTGTAACTTCTAATTGGCACAATAAACTTTACAACGCTGCTTACTCAAGTAAACGAATTGGGATAGTTGGCCCCCTCTCGAATGCCGCAAGCTATCAATCTATCCCAGACATTAAGGGAAGCCATGGTCAGACAGCAATAAATGAGTTACCCGTAAATATATCTATTGATGAACTAAATGCATTTTGTGAGAGTCAGCACAGTAAAAGACTCTATCCACGATTCCCACTCGTGCATGGGTTTGCTATTGCGATCAAAAAAGAAGTATTCCAGCAAATTGGTTACTTCGATCAACAAAACTTTGAAAAGTATTACGGCGAGGAGAACGATTTTTGTTTCCGTGCGAGAAAAGCAGGATTTGAGCTTGCAATCGCTATGGATACGTTCATATATCACTGCAAGTCACGCAGTATCGAGGAATCTGAACGCCTGATTCATATGTCGGCAGCCGGTAAAAAATTACGTGAAATTTACGGTGCTGACAGCATTAACCTTGCCTGCAAGCAAATGGCTGAGCATCCAATGCTAGTCGAAATGCGAGAGCAGACTCGACGCCTATTCAATACTCATGAATGAGCCAACTCGCTTATGAAAGTATTGATTACAAGTTCTTTCTTTCCCTCATCAAAAAGTGATCATCTCCCCCAGTTCCTACTTGAGCAGGCGCTGGCGTTGGCAAGATTAAGACCAGAAGTAGAGTTTCGCTACCTTGCAGCAAGTCGCGCGCAAGAGTCGATGGATTCCTTATCTCTGCCCGATAATCTTAAAGTAGTTAGATTTAATTATTTCTGGCCAAGAAGACTACAGCTGCTGACTGAACATGGGATACTGAGCTCGATCGCAACGCATAAACTTACTTTATTGACATTGCCATTTCTTTTCTTGTTCGAATATTTAGCTATTCGTAAGCAAATCAGGTTATTTCAACCAGACATTGTGTATTCACACTGGATGTTGCCTCAAGCACTATTGGCACATAACGCAACAAAGCTTGCCGATATCAAACATGTG
This sequence comes from Enterobacterales bacterium, assembly GCA_965250035.1. Classification (GTDB taxonomy): domain Bacteria; phylum Pseudomonadota; class Gammaproteobacteria; order Enterobacterales; genus CAXRAF01. Next base: position 3,324,886 of record OZ252282.1, read on the forward strand.
ATGACAAGTCACTCCTCTGATATAGAAATTTTATTTCGAATGGGCAAGCCCGGGAGGAAGCTGGCTATTGCTATATTGCAATCCTTATCCGCCTTTAATGTTGTCGGAGAGAGAAGTAGATCATTCTTGTTGAATCACTTACCAGCAGATGTGAGCACGTCTATTTTACAGAAATGTATTGTGCTACCGATGGGGGTACCTGATGAATTCATCAGCCAAATCAGAGAACTTAAACAGAAGAAAATTCCAGTATCAAAAAAAGAACTATTGTTTCTTGGGCGTTTAACCGAAAAGAAAGGAGTGATGTATCTACTCGATGCACTCCAGGTTCTTAAGCGGAGGGGGATTGATACGCATCTAACTATCGCCGGTGAGGGGCTACAAGAGGCAAAGATTCGTCGTTATGTGGAGCATAACAATTTATCAGATATCGTGACATTAACAGGATTTGTGTCTGGCAATGACAAGGCTGAGTTGCTGGCAAAATCAGACATATTCATATTGCCATCTGTAACGACACCTAGTATGGACAGAGAGGGGTTACCTGTCGCTTTGATCGAGAATATGTTGTGTGGCAACATTTGCCTCGCGACTGACGATAGTGGTGCTGAAGATATCATTTCAGAAGATTGTAACGGATTCCTGGTACCATCAAATGATGCAACCGCGATAGCGAATAAACTTGCTGAGATCATCTCAAGCGATCAAGACACGTTAAGCCGGGTTAGTGAGAGTGCTCAAAAGGACACTCAGAGACTCCTATGGTCAGAACTAATCAGGAAATATAATCAGCACCTTTTAACGTGAACCTTTCGTCGTAGGATGATCATTTTTCATATAAATTAACATTGTAATTTGTTCAGCGATTAGTCCAAAGATAAATATTAGGACTGAAGTGACAAGTAGCAATAAACCCATGTTGGTGAATCTAGAGACGTACAGGTAAGTGTATATGTAGTACGCGATACCGGATGTGAAAAAAAGCATCGCGATGGGGGCAAATATTTTCAAAGGCGAATATAAGACGCCTACTTTAAATATAATTAACAAAAAACGTATCCCATCCTTGGTAATCGAGAGATGGCTTTTACCAATTCGGTCATGAGCCTTTATCGGGACATAACAGACACTCAATCCACGACGGAAAAATGCCATGGTTATCGTTGTGGGATAGGAGAAGCCATTCGGAAGGAGTGATATGAACTCCATGAAATACTCTCTTTCGACGGCTCGAAAGCCAGAAGTAAGATCATCAATCTTATGTCCGGTTATCATACTAGCTAAACGGTTATAAATACCATTCCCAAAGGCTCTTGTATTACTGGCCTGAGAACCAGAGGATCTTGCACCGACTACCATGTGATATCCCTCTGCGATTTTTTCTAGCAGTCTGGGAATATCTTTGGGTGAATGTTGGCCATCGGCACCCATGAGTACAACATAATCTCTGGTGGCGTGACTAACGCCTGTTTTGACAGAGGCTCCATTGCCCATATTGTATAAATGTTCGCAAATAATAATGTTGTCATACTGGTTCAATACTTCAGCCGTGTTGTCATCCGAACCATCATTGACAACAATTATCTCTGATGAGGAGAAATCCTGAGTCAGTTCGTCAAGGAGATTACCTATAGAACGTCCTTCATTTCGACACGGAATTACAATGGATAATTTATCTTTCATATTTTTTTCATTATTTATCTAGCATCGATGCTAAGCCAGTTTACTGTAATTGTTCGCGATACCGTTCTCTGAGAACTGTGAGATTACTAGCAATTGATGGTTGTTGTTGATTCCTATTGGTTTCGTATTTCAAGGCGGCCTTAAACCAGTATCGTGCCTTGTCGACATTCTGTAACTGCATATTCAAATCGATTAATGGTATCAGGTGTACTTTTCGACCAGTATCATATGCTTTTTCAAAATATACCAGCGCTTCGTTAGCTTGTCCCAAATTTAGGGCTAAAAATGCCTGATTAGTGAGTAGCTGAGACGCGAAAGATTTGCGCTCTCTCTGCGGTGCAGTGGCTAAAATATTATCGGTTATACTCTGCATCTGCATTAGTGATTGAGGACATTTATCTTTGTTATTGATCAAAGTCGGCATTGATGAGGAGTGTACATCTAGGATTATGGGATGGATAGCAGAGCGTTGCATACTCAATTGGGTAGCTCGTGTCATTGCTTCACTAGGGTCTTTCTCCAGAGCACATTTCAGACTCAATTCAACTAAAGAGAGTGCAAGACTGGATTCCTTCAACTGCTTAGGCAGTTCAGTGAGATGTCTGTCTGCATCTGACAGTTGGTTGCCGCTGATGAGGAAATTATATTTAGCCAGCGCTGTACGTTCAGATGCTGGATTAACCAGACTCCAATGCTGTAGTAGTTTCGCATGGTCCGCCCAGATGAATGATAAAAGGGTACTGTTAACGACCAGATACAATAGCGGAATAGCCAGTAGTGAATTTTTTAAAAGTCCTTTGCTATCCACTCTACTAGCAAGTTCTGTGGCAAGTAGCGCGACAACCCAAATAATACCGACAGACGGAATATAATTTCTGTGTTCAAAGTATAGTATTAACGGTAGTGCACTCGATTCAAGTAGATGCCAAATATAAAACCACACGACAGCAAATTGAATTATCTTCTGCTTACTAGCCACTGCCAGAACGATTATCGTTAGATGAATCCCTACAGCAAATATAAAGCGGCTATCAGAGATGCTCTGCACCATTGGGAAGTTATCATGGTGTAGGCTCATTGTATCGATGTTCGCTGTAACAATCTGTCCCAGATAATAAATCAGGACAACAACCTGCGTTTGTATACGATCAATTGATCCATAGTCGTATCCCAGAATATTGAAATATTCATTCGTTGTGTAAGGCCATATCTTCCATATCAGGAGCAGCATAGGAACAAGGCTGGCGACTATTGCGAATCGACGAATAAAACGATGTTCAACCGCGTCAGTAAGAGCGAAGGTTAGAAATAATAAGACCGGGAAGATCATGACAGAGTTTTCTTTACTCAGGATGCCCAGAAGAATGAAAACACCGATGATCAAACCAGGTTTGAATATAGATTTCAGGGTGTTTAATTCATTGAAAGAGAGTTTGATAAAGTAATTAAGGGCAAGGAATGAAAACATGAAACTCAGTTGAGTCATCCTTTGTATAACATAAAGCGTCGTACTGAAAAATAAAGGATGCAAGATCCAGAGTGCCGTTGTGTATAGAGCAAACATTTCGGCCAAATGCTCTTGTTCGGGCTTAAATCTAGCGAATAGTTGTTTACTTAAATGGAACAATAAGTAGCCATTGAATAGATGCAGAAGAATATTAATTAATTTATACAGGAATGCGCTATCTGGAAATGAACCTGGTTGTACAGCAAAGCTGAACAGCGCAACGGGCCGACCGAGCTCACTACTTACCCCGCTTGTTAGTATGGTAGTAAGATTAGCGATATTCTCTGTAAAAGTGCCAGATAAGGAATTGAGATTGACAAAGTCATCATATAAAAATGGCCCAGTACTTCCAGGCAGATACAGCAAGAAAGTTAGTGTAATTAGCCAATATAGGGTTTTGGGTGATTTATCGAGTAGCAAGAAGTAATTCCATATGTATATTTTAGTGCTAGTGTAGCAATAATCGCCCGACTATTTATTGAAAAGCAAAAAAAATGCTGACATAAAGTCAGCATTTTTTGTGCAGGATAATCTGAATTATCGGCAGTTTGCAGGAAGGTAACGATCTTCCGCTGTACCTTCAGTACAAATCCATGAGATACGACCTGATGCAGTCTGACCTGTGAAGACAATAGTCTGTGTGTCAGGAGCTGAACCACCGTTCAGGTTCTCAAGAGTGTAAGTCAATGTAGCTTGTGCGCCGCCTTGACCAGCAACAGATGCGTATACGATGTTGCTTACATAGGCAGATTGGCTAGCGTTATCATTGATACCAGCTTGAGTAGTAGACTCTGGAAGTGCAGATTGAGTCTGGTAGTACTCAGTAATAGTAGTCTTAGCTGCAGCAGCTAAACCCAGTACTTCAGTAATTTTAGAACGAATGATGTAGTCATTGTATGCTGGCAGAGCGATTGCAGCCAAAATACCAATGATTGCTACAACAATCATTAATTCGATAAGGGTGAAACCCTGTTGCATTGATTTTTTCATCTTATTAACTCCAGTTAGTTAGATTTAAAGTCAGATACTGGGTGGTACCCCTACCGCAACATCTGTTTACAAAATGTAAATAGTGTATAGCACGGAGCGTGCCAACTTTTTAAAAAATAAATTTATGCTTTATTTTTCACATGAAGAGTATAGGCTAAACTAATGAATTGCAACAATAAATTTGTTTGCGATTGAATAATGAGAATTAGGTCTCAAAAAATCTTTAGTAGGTATGAAGAATTCAACTTTTTTAACAAGAGGTGTCCGAATGTGACGTAAATTGTCACATTTGACATATTTATTGAGTAATTCTTCGTCTAGTTAAGAGAGAAGTAATGAGAAATCTGTCGCCCGGACATGTTTTGTGATGGCGCCAATGGAAATAAAGTCGACGCCTGTATTTGCGACAGCAGAGATTTTCTGTAAATCAATATCACCAGAGGCCTCTAACTTGACCTTGCCATTAGTTAGTGCAACCGCATCAGATTTCATTTGATTGGTGAAATTATCGAGCATGACAATATCAGCTCGTGCATCAATGGCTTGCTGAAGTTCGTCCAGTGATTCGACCTCTACCTCGATTGGTTTATCGGGTGAGTTCGCCCTGGCTAGCTTAACAGCCTGTTCTATTCCGCCACTAGCACGAATATGATTTTCCTTGATCAGATACGCATCATACAGGCCAATGCGATGATTCTGACCGCCACCACAGAAGACGGCATACTTCTGAGCTAGTCGGAAGCCAGGCACTGTCTTACGCGTATCCAGCAGTCGCGCATTCGTTTGGGCAATTTTCTCTACATATTGTTGGGTAAGACTGGCAGTGCCTGATAGGGTCTGTAAAAAATTTAAGGCAGAGCGTTCAGCGGTTAGAATTACTCGGGCATTTCCCTTGATTGAGCAAATGATAGTGTCTGTTCGAATTGGATCGCCATCCTCATGTCGCCAGTCGATAGACACGGTGTCATCCAGTGCGGTAAAACAGCGACTGAACCAATCCTTACCACACAGGATACTATCCTCGCGACAGATAAGTTGCGCTGTCGCCTGTTTTTCAGCTGGTATCAGTGCTGCAGTGATGTCCGTCCCGCCGGCCGATGCGTTAATATCCTCCTCCAGCGCACTGTGAACCATCGATTCGATGGTTTGCGGCAGCCGCGAGAAGTAACTTGGGTAAGCTGGGCTAGTCATAACTTTTCAATGTGAGGGTATCGCCACGTTGGGTAAACTCGAGTTTCTTAAGTGCACTCATTCCGAGTAAGATGAAATCGTCTTTAACCGCCGGGTTAATATTGGCATCAACATCCTGAATGATCAGATCATCGATGCCCACCTCAGCTATCCAAGACTGGTAGGCCGTGATTACGCCATTCGCAGTCATTACCTGAATGGGTCGGCCCTTTCTCATGTCCGTAGCTTCTGCGATATGTTCAGGTACTGAGACGTCTGTCGCACCAGTATCTAATAAGAAGGTCACTGTTTTACCGTTTATGGTTCCGGTGGTGACGTAATGGCCTTGTCGATTCTGCTTTAATACTACCTCGGTTGCCCCATTGATCATTCGTGCTTCGGGTTTGTAGTTGGGATTAACTTTGCGCTCGACAACGCCTGAAAACAACATGGTCATGAGTGCAATGCCGACAATCCAGGCCATGAAATACATGCCCTTACCTATTGATTGGGTCTCGTCACCGTCACCATTAGGGGAATTATTCGGATCATCAGGATGTGACATAGGTCTATTTCTCTTGGTAGTAACATATCTAGGATGGGTGTTTTTTATGTTGTTTCAAGGAGTTATTGTCCAATTGGTCATTATTTTGATGAATATTAGCGGTAGCACTTACGCCTTGAAAGTAGGTAAAATACAGTTTAAGTATCACGATTGTCCTGCAATCGCTGAAAGAATGTCATTGGAAGCAGACCCGTTTGTGTGAAATGGGTTACAGAACAGGATTCACATTTGTCTGACGTTGTACAACAAATTACAGAATATTGTCTCGAGTTGCTCAACCAGCAGTTGAGAAACGCCATCGAGGCTGCTCCTGAGTATTTAACGCTGCTCGCCGACCAGACAAATTTTCCTGAAGAGCGCACCCTCTACCTGGATGCCATGCATGAGTTACGCTTTAGCCAAAAGAAAGTGCTCAACAAGATGTCGCAGGAAATCCAGAAGCCTTTTGAGTTGTTATTAACTGGCAGTTCGCATACTGAGCTAGCTCGTACCGGTGGAATCGTTCGCAATGTTACGGGCGCGAAAGAATTAGAGGAAAAACTCGCTCTGGAGACTATGCTCAATAAGGTTAAATCCAAAGCTGAGGTGCCACTGCACAATATTACAAGGGCTTTGGATGGAATGATGGGCAGTGACTGGGTTAAGCAAAACTATAACCCGTTGGATCCTGAGTTTATTATCCGAGCCTGGGTTGCTGGTACCCATGAGATGAGCCTCGAGCCTAAAAGTTTCCTGGGGCTATATGCGCTATTAGACAGCGAGGTGCTCAACAAGGCGCCGCAACTGTACGAGCACATTGCGCAGTATATTGAGGGCGTCAGCAGCCGAGGAGTCGGTGCGGTTCCTACTGACAAACCCGAGGCACCCGCTGAGGATGATTTCGAGGCGATGTTTGGTGACATCGATTCCATTTCGCCGGACCAGTCAACCCATTTTAGCGCCGCAGGTGACGAGACGACACGTAGCGATGGACAGATTGTATCGACTGAAGAAATCGTCCGGAAGCTTACCGTCCTACAGTCGAATCGAGCTCTGGATGATAGCAATTACTACAGCTCCAATTATTTACTCGATGTTCACGGCTTATTGGATGGTGAGAACCTTTTGGTTGATGATGACATCACTCCAGAGACGATCGGTCGCTTAAACCATGACATCTTGGACATGACTAGTTTGATGTTTAGTTTCATCATGGATGATTACAATATCCCGGATGATATTCGATACCATGTTTCACGGCTGCAGATACCATATCTCAAATTAGGATTATTGGATAAGTCCCTGTTTCAGATCAAAGAACATCCGGGTCGGCAATTGCTGATGGGGCTAACCCAATCGATTAATACCTGGGATCCAGGTCATACTGGCGGTCTAGACCAACTGCTGGGTGAAATCATAAGGGTTGTTGATTACATCCTCGAAACCTTCGACGTCAATACTGAAATTTTTGCCACGATGCATATGGAATTCAATGCCTTTCTAGATGGTGACAGCCACGTCGATGAGGGAATGAAGGAGCGCCAAAAAAGTCGCGAGACGCATTTCCAGAAGGCGGATAATGCAAGACTATTGGTCGAGGGGACTCTGGCAGATCTATGTGAAGGCAAGCGCGTACCACCCATCGTGGAGAGGATCCTGGATGAGTACTGGTCTAAGGTATTATTTATCGAATATCTCAAGGAAGGGGAACAGGCGCCGGCGTATCAGGAGCTACTCGAGACTGCGACGATACTCGTTGATAGTGTTCAACCCAAATATTCCGAGGAAGAACGTAAAGCAATGGCCAAGTTGCTACCCGTTATCGTCAAGCGTTTGAAGGCGGGACTGAATCTGATTTCTGTTGCGTCTTTTGAGTCAGTTGATTTATTCCGCGAGTTACAACAATGCCATATGGAAGTGTTAAAGGAGCGTCCGGATGCCAGTGCTAAGCAGGAATTTGAGGTGTCTGACGATGACTACGCAGACTTTAAAGCAGAAACCAAGAAACAGGAAATACCCTGGGATAGATCTGCGATAGAAGCCTCAATGCTTGAGGAGAATATCGAGCGCAGTATTGTGATGAGTAGCTCTGACTCGTCATTCGACGATGATAATCCTAACGTCATCAGGCGAGCGAAATCGAAACCTGTCGGTGAGGCAGCGGTCAGTCCAGCCGATCGCGAACGTGAGATAATTGACAACGAACTGAAGGCCGCACGCGATGCCTATGAGAAGGCATTGCAGGAGCATAAAAATAAGAAGCTCTCTTCAGGACAACAGAACGATTCAGATGATTTCATGACGCAGTTCTTTCAAGATCCTAATTTCGCAGAAAATCAAAATGCTGCCTTACATGACAAATCGGCTTCAGACACCCAAACGGCATCTACGGCCAATTCTGATATGGATGAGTTCTCCAATGATCTCGACTTCAACGCCATGGGTAGCAATGAAACCTCGACAACAGACGAGGCTTTGTCAGATGACGAATCTGAGTTTCTACAAAAAGAACTCTCTGCTAAGCCTGCTCCCAAAGCCTCTGAAAAGGAAAGCCCGACAGATACTGTTACTGAGGCGAGCCGTATCCCCGATCCAGTGCCAGTACCCGAGCCGATTCCTGAGCCAATCCCAGTTCTAGATCCTGAACCTGAGCCGGAACCAGAACCGCAGCCAGAACCTCAAGCCGAGGTGAGTCCCGCTAAAGGTAGAGCCCGTGGTGCTGATGAAACATCATCAGAGAGTCGCGTGCAGGATGATATCAATGAAATCATTGAACGTCTCAAGGTGGGTATTTGGGTGGATCTATACCATGCGGATGGCGACAAGGTCCGGGCAAAAATCATGGCCATTGTTCCGACTGTGGGTAAGTATATTTTTGGCGACCGCTCGGGTAAGAAGTTGATTGATTATAACCGTGAGGGACTCTACACAGCGATCAAAGAAGGTCGTATCAGACTATCGGACGTCGACACCGCCTATGACAAGACCCTAGAGTCTGTGATATCGAACTTACGAGTTATGAAAAAAGCAGAAGATGACTAGGGCGTGGGATATCGTTACTTTTCATTGATTTATGTATAATGTCCGGCCTGTATAGGCGCAATGTGGTCGCCCGGATTAAATAAAAACTATGATACTTATCAGTTTATTAGTCGTTCTGTTTCTTGAATATCAATTCAAGTTCAGCCAACAACTCACCCAGAAGCTAGGTAGTGATAGGCTACTACCGGCCTGGTATGGCTTGTTATCGGCGCGACTATATACTGTGACACCAGCCATTTTATACTCAGTAATCGTCCTGTTACCGGTTCTGCTGATAGTTTGGCTAACAAGTATCGAAGGCGATTTTTTACACCATATTATTCAATTCGCACTGATCATAATCGTCTTGTCTTATTGTCTTGGACCGATTGATCAGAATGAGCATTTAAAGTCCTATTTCAGCGCTGTTGCACGCGAGGATGTGCAAGCAGCGTTTATCGTGGTTCAGGAAAATTTGAACCAGAAGACGTGCACTGAGGCACCAGAGAGTATGGATGCCTTGGGACGTCAGGTCACTGAGTTAATCCTGCGACAGTGTAACTTTCGAATGTTTGGCGTCCTTTTCTATTTCGTATTGCTCGGAATAGGCGGTGCTCTCGCCTATACTCTGATTTGTCAATTGGAGAATTTAGTCAGAGAAGACGAGGATTCCAGAATCAATACTGTGGCAGACAAGGTACTGACATGGGTCGATTGGTTACCTCAGAGACTCACCGCATTACTTTATAGTCTCGCTGGAGACTTTAATGGCGCTTTTGCGCAATTCCTCCCGTATGCATTCAAATCAGGCACAGAATCCAGAGGGATGCTGGAGGCAACCGGAATCGGAGCCATGGGTCTCGATACAGATAACCGCCAACTAGATATTATTACAGAAAATAAGCAAGCCCTCGCGCTCGTCTCGCGTTCGATGAAGGTTCTCATCCTCATCATCGCTATTATGACGGTGTTTGGTTGGCTCGCGTAACACGATAAGGTAAGGATGATGGCTACATCAGATAATCACGACCTGGATCCACAGGAAACGCAAGAATGGCTGGAATCACTGGATGCAGTGCTCGAAGCAAATGGCCTCGAAAGGGCACACTATTTACTGGAACAATTGATTGATAAGGCAAGACGATCTGGCGCATATCTCCCCTATGACGCGACCACTGCCTATCTGAATACTATTCCGCCATCGCAGGAAGCACGACTGCCAGGCAATATGGAGTTAGAAAAGCGAATCCGGGCGATTATCCGCTGGAATGCGATAGCCGTCGTTTTGCGGGCGACCAAGAAGGACCTCGAATTAGGTGGGCACTTATCAAGCTTTGCCTCATCCGCGACTCTGTATGATGTCGCCTTCAACTACTTTTTCCATGCCGCAACCGAGAATCACCCCGGTGATTTAGTCTATTTTCAGGGGCATGTATCGCCGGGTATTTATGCCCGTGCATTCCTCGAGGGGCGTTTTACAGAAGAACAGATGGATAACTTCCGGCAGGAGGTCAATGGTGAGGGGCTGTCATCTTATCCTCACCCCTGGTTAATGCCAAACTTCTGGCAGTTTCCCACCGTATCGATGGGCCTAGGCCCAATTCAGGCCATCTATCAGGCACGCTTCCTGAACTACTTGCAAGACCGCGAGTTGATCAATAACAGCAATCGTAAAGTCTGGTGTTTCACCGGTGACGGCGAAATGGATGAGCCGGAATCACTGGGTGCTATCTCACTTGCTGGACGAGAAAAGCTGGATAATCTCATCTTTGTCGTGAATTGTAATCTGCAGCGCCTTGACGGCCCGGTACGCGGTAATGGCAAGATTATTCAGGAGCTAGAGGGCTCCTTCCGTGGCGCAGGATGGAATGTGATTAAAGTGGTTTGGGGACGCTATTGGGATCCTCTGATTGCCAGAGATGTGGATGGTGAACTCCTAAAAATCATGAACGAAACCGTCGACGGTGAATATCAAAACTGTAAGGCGCTCGGCGGCGCCTATACTCGTGAGCATTTCTTTGGTAAATCCGAGGTCACTAAAGCCATGGTTGCCAATATGTCCGACCAGGACATCTGGCGTCTGAATCGTGGCGGACATGATCCCACCAAGGTTTATGCGGCCTATCACGCGGCTATGAATCACAAGGGCCAACCAACGGTGATTCTGGCCAAAACGGTCAAGGGTTATGGCATGGGTGAGAGTGGTGAAGGCAAGAATATCGCTCACCAGGTAAAGAAAATGGATATCGATGCCATTCGCCAGTTCCGTGATCGCTTCCATATACCATTCACCGATGAACAATTGGAAGAAGTGCCCTATTACAAACCGGAAGAAGACGGCGAAGTACTGACGTATATGCGTGAGAAGCGCGCCGCTCTGGGTGGGGATTTCCCATCTCGTCGCTCGAAGACAGAGATAGAACTAGAAGTGCCTAAATTAAAGGCATTTGAGGCCATTACTAAGGGCTCAGGTGAGCGTGAAATTTCAACCACCATGGCATTCGTGCGGATGTTGAATGTGTTAACTAAAGACAAATCAATTGGTAAGCATGTGGTGCCGATCGTGCCGGATGAGTCACGCACCTTTGGTATGGAAGGCATGTTTCGCCAATTAGGCATTTATTCGAGTGTCGGTCAGTTATATGAGCCTGTCGATTCGGATCAGATTATGTATTATCGAGAAGATAAAAAGGGTCAGATCCTGCAAGAGGGCATCAACGAGGCTGGCGCATTTTCATCCTGGATGGCCGCTGCAACGAGTTACTCATCGAATAACATTCCGATGATTCCATTCTATATTTATTACTCGATGTTTGGTTTCCAGCGCATTGGCGATTTGGCCTGGGCAGCGGGTGACATGCAGGCTCGTGGTTTCCTCATCGGTGGTACTTCAGGAAGGACAACGCTGAACGGCGAGGGATTACAGCATCAGGATGGCCACAGTCATATCTTATGCAACACGATTCCTAACTGTGTTGCCTATGATCCTGCCTATGCTTACGAATTGGCTGTCATCATTCAGGACGGTATGCGACGCATGGTTGAGGAGCAGGAGAATGTTTTCTACTACATTACTACGCTCAATGAGAACTACGTACAGCCGCCAATGCCTGAAGGGGTTGAGGACGGTATCATCGCCGGTATGTACCAACTCCCTGCCGCCAAGAAGAAGGGCGGTAAGGCGAAGAAATTACATGTTCAGCTACTGAGTAGTGGTTCAATCATGGGTGAAGTCCTCGAGGCTGCCAAGATTCTTGAGGCTGACTATAAAGTCAGCTCTGATATCTGGAGTGTTACCAGCTTTAATGAGTTGGGACGGGACGCACAATCAGTCCAGCGTTGGAATATGTTGCATCCGGATGATGAGCCACGTCAAAGTTACGTTCAACAGTGCCTGGCGGGGCAAGCTGGACCAGTGATCTCTGCGACTGACTACATGAAGAGTCATTCGGATCAGATCCGTGCAGAAATCGATGTGCCATATATCGTCCTAGGAACGGATGGCTTCGGACGCAGTGATAGCCGTGAGAATCTACGCTCACACTTTGAAGTTGATCGTTTCTATGTTGTTTATGCAGCATTGGTTGGCCTGGTAGAAAATGGTGACCTGGACAAATCTGTATTAACAAAAGCACTTAAAGCACTGGATATCGACCCGGAGAAGGTCGACCCGGTAAAACTGTAACCGTCACTAGTCGAGAGGATTTATTGTGTCTAATACTATCGAAGTAACAATACCTGATATTGGTGACATCACAGATGCCGAGATCATTGAGATCAGCGTGGCAGTTGGGGATACGGTTGCCATTGAAGATACCCTGATCGTCCTGGAAACTGATAAAGCGAGTATGGATGTGCCTTCACCACACGCCGGTGAAGTAGTCAAGATACACTGCGCTGAAGGCGACAAGGTAGGCGAAGGTGCTGCGGTGTTAACGCTTAAGGCCGAGTCAGATTCGTCTAGTGAAGCAGAATCTGAACCGGCTCCTGAAGATGAAAATAAAGATACTGGTTCTGGTTCTGATACTAAACCGGCGGAAGAATCGGAGAGTTCATCAGACGAGTCAGATGATACTCAGGAAGGCGAGGCATCAGAAGAAGAATTATTAATACCGGATCTAGGACAGGATGATGCAGTAGACGTCATTGAAGTCATGATATCTGAAGGGGATGAGATCGAAGTTGACCAGGCTTTGGTCACGCTTGAGACTGAAAAAGCCAGCATGGAGGTCCCGGCTACGATGGCCGGCAAGGTGACTACTGTACTTATTGCTGAGGGTGACAAGGTCAAGAGTGGTGATCCCGTAGCGAAGATTCTCGTTAGCGGCTCGACCACTAGCAAAGTAGCGAAGGCCGAAGAACCGGAATCTGCATCGTCGCAAGAAAAGCAACCCTCCGATAAGTCGGCAACGATTTCGTCATCGACTGTTGCTGAGAAAGCTCCAGTACCCGATTATCCTGCGATGGCGTCAGGCCCGAATAAGGGAGCCCTGTATGCCTCACCAGCCATAAGACGTTTCGCACGTGAGCTCGGTGCCGACCTGACTCAGGTTAAAGGAACCGGCAAGAAGGGACGGATTCTGAAAGAGGACGTACAACAGTTCATCAAGTATGAATTGTCACGCCCTAAAGCGACGGCAAATTCTGCCATAGCCAGCAAGACAGATCTCCCTGTCATAGACCACAGCAAGTTTGGTGAGACTGAGGAAATACCATTATCGCGAATTCAGAAAGTTAGTAGTGTCAATCTGACGCGAAACTGGATGATGATACCTCATGTCACACAACATGATGAGGCCGATATCACCGAAATGGAAGCTTTCCGAAAAGAAATGAAAGCCGAAGCGATGAATGAAGGCGTTAGGCTCACGCCATTAGCTTTCTTGATGAAAGGTGTCGTGGCGTCATTGAAGGCATTCCCTAGAGTCAACTCGTCTCTGGCGAATGATGGCGAGAACCTGATACTGAAAAAATATTTCCATATTGGTGTTGCAGTCGACACACCCGATGGGCTTGTGGTTCCAGTGATCAGAGACGTTGACAAGAAATCTATCTATGAACTGGCAAATGAGCTGGCTGAAGTATCAGCTAAAGCCAGAGAGAAGAAGTTAGGGATGGATGCCATGCAAGGAGGCTGTTTCAGTATCTCATCCCTGGGAGGGATTGGTGGTACCGCCTTCACGCCAATTGTTAACTGGCCTGATGTGGCCATTTTGGGTGTATCGAAGAGTCAAATGAAACCTGTATGGAATGGTGATTCGTTTGAGCCGCGCCTGATGTTGCCACTGTCACTGTCATACGATCATCGTGTCATAGACGGCGCTGTCGCAGCGCGATTCACAAGCCATTTGGCACAGACTCTCGGTGATATTCGCCGATTGTTATTGAAGTAATAAGCAAGGAAACAATATGTCATCACAATCCATTCCAACCAGGGCACAAGTGATTGTAATCGGTGCTGGACCGGGCGGCTATAGTGCTGCATTCAGAGCGGCCGATCTGGGATTAGAAGTCGTACTCGTTGAGCGTTATAGCTCACTGGGAGGTGTCTGCCTAAATGTTGGTTGTATCCCCTCCAAAGCATTATTACACACAGCGAAGATTATCGATGAAGCTGAGGACATGAGTGCTCACGGGGTTAGTTTTGGCAAGCCGAAAGTCGAACTAGACAAGGTCCGTGACTATAAGGACTCGGTCGTCAAAAAATTAACAACTGGTCTAGCGGGGATGGCAAAGGCGCGTAAGGTCACCGTTGTCGAGGGTGTCGCTAAGTTCAGCGCCAGTCATGAAGTGACCGTTAGCAATGAAGCAGGTGACCATGCCATTACTTTTGATAACTGCATCATCGCTGCTGGCTCGAGAGTCGTTAAATTACCTTTCCTGCCTGAAGATGATCGCATCATAGATTCGACGGGTGCATTGGAGCTTGCTGATATTCCAGAAAAGCTCTTATGTCTGGGTGGCGGTATCATCGGCTTGGAGATGGCGACCGTATACCATGCACTTGGCAGTGAAATAACGATCGTGGAGCTTATGGATCAGCTCATTCCAGGTGCCGATAAAGATATCGTTCAGCCGCTTACAAAGCGCATGAAAGACAAGTACTCGGACATCATGCTGAAAACTAAAGTCACCGCCGTTGAAGCTAAAGACGATGGTCTATGGGTAACGTTTGAAGGCGATAAAGCGCCTGATGAGCCGCAACGCTTCGACAAGATATTATCGGCCGTAGGTCGGCGACCAAACGGTGATCTCCTGGCGGCGGATAAGGCGGGCGTCGAAGTTGATGAGCGTGGTTTTATTGCGGTTGATCAACAGATGCGTACCAATGTAGAGCATATCTTCGCAATCGGCGATATCGTCGGACAACCCATGCTTGCCCACAAGGCAACCCATGAAGCCCATGTTGCCGCAGAAGTCATCGCAGGTAAGAAACATTTCTTTGAGCCAACCTGTATTCCGGGTGTGGCCTATACCGATCCTGAAGTCGCCTGGGCAGGCCTGACAGAAGCGCAAGCAAAAGAGGATGGTGTGGCGTACGAGAAGGCTGTATTCCCATGGGCGGCCAGTGGTCGAGCATTAGGCAATAATCGCCCTGAGGGGTTAACTAAACTCTTATTCGATCCAGAAACCCACCAACTGCTTGGTGCCGCAATTGTTGGTGTCACGGCGGGTGACTTGATCGCTGAAGCCTGCCTAGCGATTGAGATGGGCTGTGATGCAGAGGATATCGCGCTGACGATTCATCCACATCCGACGCTTTCAGAAACTATTGGACTCTCTGCCGAAGTCTTCGAAGGATCCTGTACAGACTTGCCTCCAAATAAAAGAAAGTAATCAGCAGAATATCCTCGTCTAAACGCCAAATTAATAGCTACATATAGTATGTGAGTCGTTACTAACGACTCGCATGTAGGTTGGTTACTTAGACGTTGTTGTTTAATTCCAGATTGGTAAGGTAAAAATCTGCCCAGGTCAGGAAGTCGCTTTCTGGCATCGGCTTGGCGATATGATACCCCTGAGCGCGATGGACGCCCAATGACTTGAGCGCGGTTAAGGTCTCTTCATTCTCGACACCTTCGGCCACAATATTCAGGCCGAAGGCTCGCGACAGGCCGGCAATCATGGACACCATCTTGCGATCGGCCTCATTTTCCATCATATGCATCACGAACGATTTATCGATCTTGATTTCGTTGACCGGTAAGTTCTTGAAGTATTCCAGGGAAGAGTATCCAGTGCCGAAATCGTCCATCGAAATCTGAAATCCCAGTGATTTCAAGTGACGCAATTTAGTCATGTTACTCTCGAATGACTCCATGACAGACGTTTCGGTAATCTCCAGGGTAACCTGCTTGGGTTTCAGATCCCAGACGCCAGTGGTATGTTCAATGAGTTCGATGAATTCGTCGTCATCAACAACCCGGCCAGATATATTGACAGCACAATTTATCTGCAGTCCCATTTTCTCCCATTCCTTGAGCTGTCGCATGGCGGTATTTAAAATCCACTGAGTCAGTTCTTTAATGAGGATACTTTGCTCTGCGATGGGTATGAAAATCTCGGGTGAAATGAAGCCTTCCTTCTCACTGTTCCAACGAGCCAGTGCCTCAACCCCGTACAGGGATCCATCTGTAATATTAATCTTTGGCTGATACCATACTGTAATGAGTTGTTCGGCGATGGCGCTATCGAGCTCAGACTCAATGGCTAACTGACGTTCAATCCGATTTGAGAGCTTTTGCGAATAGAGGCAAAAGGATAATTTATTCTGCTCCGCCTGATACATGGCTATTTCTGCGCATTGGATGAGTTGCTCAGCTGTCACAGCGTGGGTGGGATACAGGGCACCGCTGATGGTGAGACTCGTTTTGGTAGAAAAATGGCGGCTGACATGGTTTTTATTATTGAGCTTACGTTCGATACTGGTCAATGCCAACTGGCAATGCCCAGGATTATCAATATTTTGTAGTAGCAGAGCGTATTCATGATTACTGGTACGCATAATGCGACAGTTATCTTTCAAATAGGATTCTAGTCCCTGCCTAATTTGCTGCAGCATTTCAAGCGCGCTATCGAACCCATGATGCGCACTGATCTGGCGGGTGTGATGAACGTTTACGAGTATCAGTGCCGTATTTTTCTTATCGTCGTAGACTAGAAGTGGTTCGATCTCGTCGCACAGTTGATAGCGATCATAGACCTGATCAGGTTTTGCCGATTCAGAGGAAGTAGTCATCGGCTTTAATATTGTAGGAGCCTGATGGCAGGGCATGCTTTATCGCAAGAGGATCCCCGTTGCTATCTGTGTCTGTGGTCATTAGGTTACAGACTGAGTAATCATCCTTCGGGGTCTTATCGGCATTGAGCAACAGCATCACTTTTGGGCGTAAACGTCGTGTTCTCGATTCTGCCGTGACGACGCCAACCTCGCCATTGGTTAATTCAACCAGCGTGCCAGCCGGAAACATTCCTATCGCCTGGATGAACTCTTCCACTAACTCAGCCTGGAATTCCTTGCCACGCCATTCATAGATACGTTTGACGGCTTCCTGTGATGACAAGGGCTCTGCGTATACCCGGTCACTGGTGATCGCGTCATAGCAGTCGACGATGGCAGCGATTCGGCCGAATAATGGGATGGCTTCACCTTTCAATCCGAGCGGATAGCCGGAGCCATCAATCCGCTCATGGTGTGACTCGACCATATTCTTAATTTTCATACTGATGCCGGGCTCATCCGCGATTATGTCCATAGAATGTTTAACGTGCGACTTGAGTATTTTGACCTCGTCCTTGGTAAGGGCTTCTTTCTTACTCAGCAAATCCTGTGGTATCCGGGTTTTACCAACATCTAGGAGTAGGGCACCAAGTCCCAGCGACTCAATATCGATGCGGGTCATTCCTAACTGACGCCCAAGTGACATGGCCCAGATGCTACACCCAAGGGCGTGGGAGTAGTTATAATCATCGAGTACCCTGAGCCTGTTCAACCATAGCAAGGCGTCATGATTACGAATAATACTATCCACCATTGGTTTAAGCGCTTTTCGAGTGGCTGCGACATCAAGTTTCTTTTTCAGTCTGAACGTCGTCATCATATCCTTGACGACTTCTGTCATGGTACGATGGGTATCTCTTACCGATGCCAGTTCGTCATGCATGTCACTCCGATCGCGGTAAATCCTAACCTTATTCAACTTGCCCATCTTCGGTTCAGACTTTCGATCAGGATTACTTATCGAGGTGATTTTGACTTTATTCAGTTGCGACTGGCTTTGGATTTGGTTGATGCGCTGAGGCGTAAAATTCCGCGATCGTTCGGCATCCACATAGCAGTGCTTACAATGTTCTTTCAGCAGTTCGATGTCCTGTGCATCTTTGACCTGGAATCCCTGTAACATGAAAGGGGTATCCAGCCAGGGACGATCGAGTTTTGTAACATACATGCCAATACGTACTTCATCAGCTTCCAGTTTGATCTCGTGACTCGACATAACTCCACATTATGATATGTTAATGCACTGTGTATTTAAGCATAGTTACTACATAAAACAAAGACAATATGGCGTTAGCTAGAATCCCACTAAATATCATACGCAGCAGGCGTAAGACCCTTTGTTTACAGGTGAGTAAACCCGATATTGTGACTGTTCGCGCCCCATTGAGATGTTCTGTCGCGAGAATCAATCAATTCGTACAGCAACATCAACAGTGGATAGATAAGCAACTCGCACATCAACGAGCCAATCCAGGGCTACCTGAACAAACATATCAACCGGGTAGCCTGATTTGGTTGCTGGGTAAGCGATACCCCATTTGTTTTGAATACGCTAGTCAGCGCTCAATTGAGTTACAGGATGAAGCGATCATCATCCGCGGCAAAGAAAATGATAAGGAAGGCCTTGCTCGTTACCTTGAGCGCTGGTTGAGGACGTATGCTGCGGATTTATTATCGGCCAGGACGCAAAGAATTCATGCCTCTGCTTCGGTCGATCTACCGCCCTGTCAGACAAGCATCCGAAAAATGAAACGACAGTGGGGAAATTGTTCTCGTAAGGGAGAGATTAAGTACAACCTCGCTTTAATCCATTACCCAGTCGAATGCATAGATTATGTGATTTGCCATGAGTTAAGTCATTTATTGTACTTCAATCATAGTCGAGATTTTTATGATTTGATGCAACAGTTATGCCCCGATTGGCGTCGACTAAAACATCAGTTGGAAACTTTTAGTCCCTGAATAGAAGATACAATTGCTGTAGATTTTCAGGTATTTCTGTCGCCAGTTGATAACGGGCCTTATCCGTTTGAACCAGATGCGCAAGACCGGGCTCGACATGCGGTTCAGAAAAAATTGAGATCGGCAACAATAACTCCGCGACAGCCTCAATTGGAAAATTGCTTGAAAACCACTGGGGTTCGTAAGCCCCCACTGCCTCCATGAAACCGAAGCACCAGTCCGTTAATTCATTCGTTTGGTTGAGTTTTGCCGGTCTGCAATCATGCGGCAAGTCCAAATCTTCACCAAGATACAATTGCCGGCTCAGGCTGAGGAACAGACCCTCGAGTGCATGTTCTATGGCATGTTTTTCATCGCTTGATTGATAAGATGGTTCGCCATCTACGATAAAACGTAGCAACTGTTTGACCTTGCATTCATCAAGTCTGACAGCCATGGCAGTCATGAATCCATGACAGGCAATGTAGTCTAAACATCCAGCGGATGTGGATTCAGAATTTAAATAATTGCTGAGTAATTCCTGTTCGGATTCGGACATATACATTACTTAGGTGTTATTTGTGTACTAAACGAATTGTCGCTTATAGGTTTTCTGTTATCCGTATTGTAAACCAGAATTCGCTTCCTTTCCCCTCAGTTGATCGGACACCAATTTTCCCACCCATCAGTTCACACAACCCCTTACAGACAATCAGCCGCAATCGACCGGTAAAGCTACTATTCTTCAACTGGGTATCAATGGTCAGTGAGTCGAACATCGAATCGACTGCTTGTTCAGGAATGCCAATGCCGGTATCCAGAATCTTGAAGCGCAGGAAGACATCATTACCTTCAATTATGCGGTCGGCCTTGAGGCTGATCGTGCCGCGATCAGTAAAACGTATTGCATTACTGAGCAGATTGCTCAGTACTTTCATTATTGCTCTACGAGGGGCTTTAATCTGTTGTGGCACATCGGCACTGATTTGCTTTTCAAGCAACAAAGATTTCGACAGAGCGATGGACTCCTGTGTTTCCAAGACCTGACTGATCGTTTCGTAGAGATCAAAGTTCTCGTATGTCAGCGTGAGGAGTCCTGCGTCAAGTTTTGTGAATTCGAGGATGTTGGTGATATTTTCAGTCAGCGAATGGGCACTGTGGATAGCGATTTTTAGTAAATGCGAGGTTTCATTGTCCAGTTCTGCCTGATTCAACATACGCAACATCGAATTCAAAGACTGCATGGGAGAGGTTATCTCATCACCCATTCGTGACAGAAACTCTGACCGTTGATTTGGCGCCTGCATCAATGACTCGTACTTTTCCGTTAATTCAGCGAGTTCAGTCGACAGCTGTATATAGTCGGTTTCCATACCGGTGGACTCAGTATTCACAGAGTCTAGTCTGCGTTTTAATTGCTCGAGTAGGGCGGTAATCGCCATGACCAATGATACGTTATCATCATTGCTGTAGGTTTTAAGTCGAATAATCACCTTATCCAGGTTGTCCAGTTCATCTACGGCCTCCGTTAGAACCG
Organism: Enterobacterales bacterium; assembly: GCA_965250035.1. Taxonomy (GTDB): domain Bacteria; phylum Pseudomonadota; class Gammaproteobacteria; order Enterobacterales; genus CAXRAF01. The sequence goes on from OZ252282.1 coordinate 3,345,560, forward strand.
TATTAATCTGATGATTGGGTCCGCTTTTTTTCAGGCTCAGCACAATGGCATAAATCGCAGAGGCAGAGAGTCCGAATAGGGTGACATATAAAATATAGATTGTTGCTGCACCGAGTGCCTCCGGGGCGAACAAGAGATATAGCGCAATGGCACTCAGCAGTAACTGTACAACACCGACGACTAGTTTTTTTCCACCAGGTAACATACCAATCAATTCTCCATAAGATGGATTTATCCTGTCATTGTCTTATGATTCAGCTTAGACAAGTGTGACTTTGTTCAAGTATTCAGTAATCGGTGATACTGCATTTGATGACCGGTCATACTTAATCTAAACCTATTCGCAACATTTAGCAAATAACCACTAATGGCATCAATTTCCGTTGCTCGGCCATGTTTGACGTCCAACATCATCGAAGAGTAATTCGCTGCCGTTTGGCGTATGACTTCATGACATTGATGACGAATCACCGCTGCGCAACGGGGTTGCTCAATGACGCTAAAAAATTGCTCCAGTTCTGATATCAGTTGTTCGACCTCAGATTGATATGTTGCCTGTGTGAGCAAGTCACCATTTCGACACTGATAGTGTGCGGTGATGGGGTTGATGACGGCATTAATGGCGAGTTTGAGCCAAAGAGTCTCCTGTAGATCGTCTGTCCAACTGATATTGAGGCTTGCCGGTAGATCGGTGATAAAATCCGGTTTCTCCTCCGGCTTTTCGGCCAGATAATTAAGCCCAATCGCCATTCGACCCACCCCGGTATGATGGATAGTGACAGGTAATTCACTCTTGTCCAGATACGCAGCGTGTGTATTGGCAACTGCCATAATCTGATTAGCCGGAATCTGTTGTTGCACAACGCGCGTGGCCAACTCCAGGTTACCCATGCCATTCTGTAGCAGGATCAACCAACTCTGAGGATGCAAATGTGATTTAATAGACTCGAGTGCCTCCTCTACCTGATATGCCTTAACCGCTAGCCACAGGATATCGATAGGGGGGCTAGCATCAGAAGATTGCGACGCTATTTTAAGTTGTTTTATCCCTGACTCACTCCGCAGGACAATTGGGCCAAGGTTATCGCTTCGACTAGTTGGTCGATGTAGGAGCGTGGTCGGCACCTGGCCAGTCGTTAAAAGGGCAGCGAGCAGGTGTCCCATTGCCCCTGCACCGAATACTGTATGGTTGTTCATGATACTCGCCGCATCAAATAAATCCTGTTCATTGTACGCATTATTACAGTCAAAAACGGGCCTGTCACAGCTAGATTATAGAATCTAGGAAATATACTTAAAGTAATACATTAACTTTGTTTTCTAATAAACTGTTTTAAAACAAACAATTCACATCGGTTCGTCTGCGCTTCAAAAAGTTCTTCTAACTTATTGTTTTCATTAAGAAAAATATCTTTGTTTTTAGCCCTTTTTTCTTGACAAAACACATCTATGGTCAATATAGTGTCACATTGTGGAGAAATGTGACATAAAGTGGATCAAAAAGGGTTATTAAGTGGATTAAAGGGGCTAAGACTCCCAATTCGCTTAACAGGAGAATAATAAGACGATGTTCCGTGGTGCTACCACTATTAATCTTGATGCTAAGGGTCGAATCGCGATCCCCGCCAAGTATCGTCAATCTCTCGCGCAATCATGTCAGGGGCAGATGGTAATAACGATCGATCTCGAACATCCCTGCCTGACCCTCTTTCCACTACCTAACTGGGAACAACTGGAGCGACAGTTACAGGGATTATCAAATACTAATCCAGTGCATCAGAGCATAAAACGCCTATTACTCGGCCATGCTTCAGAAGTCGACCTGGATAAAAATGCACGTTTGCTTTTGCCTGCGAAATTACGGGAGCACGCTAAGTTAGAAAAGCACCTACTGCTGGCTGGGATGGGTAACACATTTCAATTGTGGGATGAAACGAAATGGAATGACCGTATTCGTGAAGATATGCAGAGTCATGCGGATCATACGTTAGCGCCAGAAGATATGCCGGATTTGAAGTTTTAGGTATGCAGAATTTCGAGCACAGCACCGTAATGTTAAATGAAGCGGTCGCGGCTCTCAAAATAAAGGACTCAGGCATATATGTTGATGGCACCTATGGGCGTGGGGGCCATTCAGCCGAGATCCTACGACAGTTGGATACAGATGGGCGCCTTTGGGTAATTGATAAGGATCCACAGGCGATTGCGAGTGCAGTGAGTATCCGGCAATCCGATCGACGACTTGGCGTATACCAGGGGTCTTTTGCAGACATTAAGGCACTCGCAGAACAACATGATCTGGTGGGCAAGATCGATGGGGTACTTCTGGATTTAGGCGTTTCCTCACCACAAATTGATGATCCTGAGCGCGGCTTTAGCTTTATGCAGGATGGTCCACTGGATATGCGAATGAATCCCGATGAGGGAGAGTCAGCCGCTGATTGGCTAGACCGTGCAAAAGAGCATGAAATTAGTGACGTACTAAAAAAGTACGGGGAAGAAAAGTTCGGCAAGCGAATAGCACACGCCATCGTAGCGACGAGACAAGAGAGAAAAATAACCACAACCGCAGAGTTGGTTGCAATTATTGAACAGGCGATGCCTGTGAAAGATAAATTTAAACATCCAGCAACACGTTCGTTTCAGGGGATCAGGATATTTATCAATCGCGAACTGGATGATCTACAGAATTGCCTGGACGATGTCCTGGATGTTTTGGCCGTAGGCGGTCGTTTGGTGGTAATTAGTTTCCACTCATTGGAAGACAGAATGGTGAAACGATTCATGCGTGATGCAAGCCGGGGTGATAGCCACCCTCCGGGTCTGGCTATACCCGAGTGTGAATTAAATAAGCGTATGAAAATCATTGGCAAAGCGCAGAAGTCTGGGGCAGATGAGATTACTGGCAATCCACGTGCACGCAGTGCAGTACTGAGAGTTGCTGAGAAAATATCATGAAGAAATCCAGAAATAAGAAAAATACTATTCAGCCACCCAACCTGATGATGGCTGTCTTGCAGCATTTATTACTGCGGCGTATCAGCACCCTGTTGCTAGTGATTTGTACGCTGATTTCGGCGTTTTCCCTGGTACTGCTAACTCATGAAAAAAGACAGTCATTTGCCGAACTAGAGAAGCTGCAAATTGAACGTGATCAGTTGGATATACGCGATCGGGAACTCAAGCTGGAGCAGCGGATGCTCGCGGAGCATGCGCGACTCGAGGACGTCGCCAAAGAAGAGCTTGATATGAAGACTCTCGATTTAAAGTCTGAACGAATTCTCAAACGGATCAAGAATAGTGACTAAGGGCGCACGAATAGAACACAAGTATCGCTTACCAGTGTGGCGATTTTACTTGATTGTCGGCATCTGCCTTTCGGCATTTGCGGGACTGGGTGTGCGTGCTGCCTGGATTCAGGTATTTGAAAGTGATTTCTTGAAATCTCAAGGTGATTCGCGTGTCGTTCGGTATCAGGGTATCAATGGGCAACGTGGCAGAATCACCGACCGTAATGGTGAAGAGCTTGCCACCAGTATCCCGGTATATTCAGTCTGGGTAGATTCAGTAAGGGTGTTAAAGGAAAAGGAAAAATATCCAGATTTATTTGAAACATCGGCCTGGATTCAACTCGCGTCATTGTTTGATCTCAGTGGTAAGGAGCTATCGGCATGGGTTGAGGAGCGCAGTTCCAAGCGCTATGTTTGGTTATCCCGGCATATAGACCCAACTCATGCCAGTATCATTTCACGACTTAAGATACCCGGAATTAATCTGGAAGAGGAATCTAAACGGTTCTATCCGGCGGCCGAAGTGGCAGCGCATGTAGTGGGATTTACCAACATCGATGAAGAAGGCCTCGAAGGGATAGAGCGTGCATTTGATACACGCCTAAGAGGTGAAGATGGCAAGCGAAGAATCGTAAAAGACAGGCAGGGTAATCCTATCGACGCTGCTGCGATATTGGATGATCCACAAATTGGCGAAGATCTCGAGTTAGCCATGGATATACGGATCCAGACCCAAGCCTACAAAATCCTCAAGGCAGCCGTTAAGAAATATCGTGCGAAGGCAGGCTCTGCGGTCGTGATCGATATCGATACCGGTGAAGTATTGGCGATGGTCAATCAACCTTCCTATAATCCGAATAACCTGTCCTCTAGAAAACCCAATGTGACACGTAATCGTGCGATTACTGATGTGTTCGAACCGGGTTCAACGGTTAAATCCCTGACCGCAGTCAGTGGGCTAATGAGTGGTAAGTACCATTCGAAGAGCATCATTAATACTGCGCCGGGTCGAATCCGTGTCGGTGGTCGATGGGTTCGCGATGGTGTGAATCATGGCAAGTTAACCGTCAGTGAAGTCATCGAGAAATCCAGTAATGTCGGCGTGGCTCGCATGGCATTGAGTCTGGACGATGATACCTTCCTAGAGCCCTTTTACAGTGTGGGTTTTGGCTCAGATAACGCCACTGGATTCCCAGGAGAGACATCGGGCCATCTCAATGTACGCCGTAACTGGTCACCGATTGAAAAAGCAACCCTGTCATTTGGTTATGGGTTGGATGTGTCTGCCCTTCAGCTGGCAAAAGCCTATGCCATCCTCGGAGGCCTGGGGAAATCACGCCCGATTTCCCTGCTAAAAGTGAATGGTCCAGTACCCGCACAGCAAGTGATTGACCCAAGAGTGGCAAGTGAAGTGATACAGATGATGGCTCAGGTCGTGTCTGAAGAGGGAACGGGAAGTAAAGCAAAAGTTGATGGTTACCGAGTCTCAGGTAAGACGGGGACGGCTCGAAAGGCTGTACCCGGTGGTTATGGCGACGAATATTTTGCGGTGTTTGCGGGCGTTGCACCCGTTCGTAATCCTAGACTGTCTGTCGTCGTCATGATCGATGATCCTGCCGGCGAGCAATATTACGGCGGAGACGTATCAGCGCCGGTATTCGCGGGGATCATGAAACATGCACTGCGAACGTTAAACATCGCGCCGGATCCGGTACGGATGGCAGCTAGAGGAAACTTTAGTCAGGAGGCTGGCGAATGACCTCTGCTAATTACAGCGCGGATATAGCGACACTCATGTCAGCAATCAGTGCCGAGTTGCATAACGATGTGGATTACAGCAGTCTGATTTGTCAGGGGATGAATGAAGATTCCAGGCAAATCAATCCTGGCGACCTCTTCATCGCCAGGCCAGGCCTGGAAAGTGATGGACGGCGTTATATTAATCAGGCCATTACAAAAGGGGCAATCGCAGTCCTAACAGAAGAGTTTGAGTTGCAACAATTCGTGCAGGCCGAGGTACAGACTATTCCAGTATTCAAGGTTAAGAATCTGGCCACAGTGCTTGGATTATTAGCGGCTACTTTCTATCAATATCCGAGTAAAGATCTCACTGTGATTGGTATCACAGGAACCAATGGTAAGACGACCTGCACACAGATGGCAGCTCACGTGCTTGAATCACTTGGCCATAAGGTCGGAGTGATGGGAACCATGGGCATTGGCCGCTATGGCAAGCTACAACCATCGCCCAATACGACGCTTGATGCATTATCGGTTCAGAGATGTTTCGCTGATTTTCGTGACTCGGGCATGAGTCATGTGGTCATGGAAGTTTCTTCACATGCCCTGGTTCAGGGACGTGTCAACGAAGTGGCCTATGATGTGGCTATTTTTACTAATCTGAGTCGCGATCATCTTGATTATCATGGTGATATGGTCTCCTATGCCAATGCCAAAAAATTATTGTTTGACTGGCCCGGGTTACGCTACGCCATTATCAATTCTGATGATACGGTCGGAGTTGAAATCCTCAACGAATACAAAGCCGAAGAAGGGAACTATTCATTTAGCATTACCGCAATTAATGCGCAGGATGAGGATACGTCCGTCTACACCGAGGCTGTCAGTTTCTTCGATGGTGGTGTACATGCTGAGCTGGTAACCCCCTGGGGTGAGAGCTCACTCGTTACCCAATTGATTGGGCAATTCAACTTAAGTAACTGTTTGGCTGTCCTGACGGCATTAGGGGCATTGCAATATCGCCTGAAAGATATCATCGCCGGTATCGCAGACTTGAAGCCGGTAGCTGGCAGAATGGAGTGCTTTGGTAATAATAAGACACCGATGGTCGTTGTTGACTATGCCCATACTCCGGATGCATTGAAGCATGCTTTGGCCGCATTACGTCCTCACACACAGCATCGACTCTGGTGTGTTGTCGGTTGTGGTGGAGATCGCGATCGGGGAAAGCGCCCTCAGATGGCTGCAATCGCTGAAGAATTTGCCGATCATGTGGTTCTCACATCGGATAATCCCCGAAGTGAAGACATCATGGAAATCATCAATGAGATGCGTGAAGGACTGACCCGAGATAAGGATTGTATCGTTGAATCTGACAGGAAGATGGCCATCCAGACCACGGTAAACCGGTCAGTCATCGGTGATGTTATTTTGGTTGCCGGAAAAGGGCATGAGGATTACCAACAGATTGGCGCAGAGCGCGTCCCGCATTCTGATGTCGAGACGGTCACAAAGGTGCTACAGCGGGGTAATTGGTCATGAGAACGATGACGCTACAGCAGATTGCTGACCTCACTAATGGGCATCTCATCCCAGCTGATGCGGCAGAGCTAGATATCAACCACATCGAAACTGATAGCCGGAAGCCACAGGGTGGCGCCTTATTCTTGGCACTGGAAGGCGAGCAATTCGACGGACATGACTTTATTGATCAGGCAATCGCTGAGGGAGCAGTTGCTGTGATTGTAAGCAGGTCACTGGAACTTGCTGTCCCGAATATAGTGGTCGATGACACCCTAGATGCATTAGCCGCATTAGGACGATATCAACGACTCACATATGACATCCCGACGGTAGGATTGACGGGCAGCTGTGGCAAGACGACAACCAAAGAAATGATTGCCGCGATCTTGTCCGTGAAAGGACAGGTGCATGCCACAAAGGGCAATTTGAACAATCAATTTGGCGTCCCTTTCACGCTGTTTGAATTAACCAGTTCGGATCAGTTTTCCGTGATTGAAATGGGGGCTGGTAAACGGGGTGATATTGATTTCCTGACAAAAATTGCGTTACCGGATGTGGTACTCATCACCTGTATTGCTGAGGCTCATCTTGAGGGTATGGGTAGCCTTGCTGGCATTGCACAAACTAAAGCCGAAATACTCCATGGGTTGGGTGAGCGCGGTATCGCTATCCTGCCGCATGACTTACGCTGGTTGGAAGAATGGAAGAAGAAAGTCCGCGCCCATCAAACCTTGTTGACGTTTGGTCTGGAACAAGATGCTGATTTTTATGCCAGCGATATATCCTTCTCGACGGATGGCATGATTTTTACCGTACATTTCCAGCAACAGGCGCAAACGGTGCATATCGCGTTACCGGGTGAACATAATGTGGTCAATGCACTTGCGGCTATCGCCGTCGCAGTCGCCATGGGCTTAAGCCTGGCAGAAGCGACCGCTGGTCTCGCGAAAGCACAAACCACGGCAGGTCGTTTGGCTCCGAGAGCCGGCCTAAATGGAAGTCAAATTTTAGACGACACCTACAACGCCAATCCCAAGGCGATGCTGGCTGCTGGTAAGGTACTCGAACAATACCCGGGCAAACGGGTGATGATACTCGGAGACATGGCGGAACTCGGTTCTGAGAGCATGGCAATCCACCGCCAACTTGGCACTGATTTGAGCCATCTGAATATCGATCAACTACTAACTGTCGGTACACATAGTGCCTATCTCGCAGAGGGATTCGGTGATGGTGCTCTCCATTTTCTCAACAAGCAGAGTCTGATGGATTACATCAAGCCTGAGCTTTCAGAAGATATGGTGATCGTCGTCAAAGGATCGCGATCAGCCGCGATGGAAACCATCGTTGAGCAGCTAGTACAGGAATCTCAAGCTGATAATAATAAGGAGTCTGTCCTATGCTAGTGTGGCTCGCAGATTATCTCAGTCAATTCTATTCTCTCTTTAATGTATTCAGTTACGTTACGATGCGTACCATCATGGCCGCATTAACTGCGCTGTTAATTGCACTCATATTAGGGCCATTCATGATCCGCAAACTGACCGATAAACAGATCGGACAGACTGTAAGAAACGATGGGCCAGAAACACATCTCGTAAAGGCCGGCACACCGACCATGGGTGGGGGCTTAATCATCATGGCGATCGCATTGAGCGCCTTGCTTTGGGTTCGTCTGGATAACCGATATCTGTGGGTACTGCTACTGGTGACAGTTGGTTTTGGCCTCATTGGCTGGGTCGATGATTACAAAAAGCTAATTCACAAGGACCCACGGGGCTTGATTGCACGCTGGAAATACTTCTGGCAGTCCGTTGTCGGTCTGGCGGCGGTCGTTTTACTTTATATCGGTGCGACAGAAGTTGAAACAACACTGTTTGTACCCTTTTTCAAAAACGTCGCTATACCAATGGGCCTGATGTATATCGTCTTTAGTTATTTCGTCATTGTGGGCACTAGCAATGCAGTCAACCTCACGGATGGTCTTGATGGTCTAGCGATTCTTCCCACTGTGCTGATTGCGGGAGCACTGGCTGTATTCGCTTATCTAACTGGGCACGTTGAATTTGCGGCCTATCTTGCGATTCCGTACATCGGTGGCGTAGAGGAAGTCGCTATTTTCTGCGCCGCAATCTGCGGTGCTGGGCTTGGATTTCTCTGGTTTAACACCTACCCGGCGCAAGTATTCATGGGCGATGTTGGGGCTCTGGGATTAGGCGCGGCATTGGGTGCTATCGCGGTTATGGTCAGGCAGGAACTTGTGTTGTTCATTATGGGTGGGGTGTTCGTCATAGAAACCCTGTCGGTCATTATTCAGGTGTCATCATACAAACTGACCGGAAAACGAATCTTCGCCATGGCACCACTGCATCATCATTACGAACTGAAAGGCTGGCCTGAACCCAGGGTAATCGTTCGTTTCTGGATTATCAGTGTGGTGCTGGTATTGATTGGTTTAGCAACGTTGAAACTTAGGTAATAACGTGAACTTAGGCATCGGCAACAATCCATTAATCATCGGGCTAGGTCAAACTGGCAAGAGCTGTATTGCCTATTTTGAATCGATCAACCAACCCTATCATTTACTGGATAGCCGACCTGATGTGAAGGGATCAGACGCATTACGCACGGCCTTATGTCAATCCATCACATTCAATGGTCTGGATGCCGACTTGCAAGATCAAAAGGCGTATTTGCAGGAATGGCAGATATCCTCTCTGATCGTCAGTCCTGGGGTACGAGTGAAGGGCCCTCTATTCGATGCGGCGAAAGCCTTACAATTGGAAATTCTGGGCGATGTCGAGCTGTTTGCTCGACTGGTTCAGCGACAATCAGATGCCCATGTCATCGCGATTACCGGCTCCAATGGTAAAAGTACCGTCACCAAGTTACTCCACGACCTCATGGATCATGCCGGCATGTCAGTCTCGATGGGCGGCAACATTGGTGTCCCCGTACTCCAGCTACTCAAAACACCAACCGACTGGTATGTGCTTGAAGTGTCCAGTTTTCAATTGGAAACAACACGTAATCTGGTTGCGGATATTGCCACCGTCCTGAATGTGACAGAGGATCATCTGGATCGTTACGACTCATTCGCTGACTATAAAAACACGAAATTAACTTTGCTGGATATGGCAGAGCGACAAATCATTGATGCCGATGAGTTGGGGGAATTGCTCGAGCAATATCCTCAGGCGAAGTCATTCAGTTTAAATCAGCCATCCGATCCAGATTTGTACTGGGATAAAGCGAGCAATGAAGTCGCATTTACCCCGACGCCTGACCAGTTATTTAGGTTGGATATGAAACGCGCCAGGCTACCGGGCTTACACAATATTCGTAATGTGATGACTACCCTGGCAATCTGGCAGGCAGCCGGATTTGTCTGGTCGCAACAATTATCCCAATTCCTCTATGACTGGACTGGATTGGCACACCGGTGTGAATTTGTGAAACGTGTCAATGGCGTTGCTTATTACAATGATTCGAAAGCGACCAATGTCGGTGCCACAGAGGCGGCTATCAAAGGGTTTGCCAGTACCACGGATTCTCCCATCATCCTCATTGCAGGTGGCGTGGGTAAAGACGCTGATTTCTCATCACTGGCCGAGTTGTTTAAGGAGAGCCTCAGTCTGCTGATCGTATTGGGGCAGGATGCCAAGATTATTTTGCAGCAGGCAGGACAAGGGGTGCCTTCGGCTCATGTACGAGATATGGCTGAAGCAGTCAGTAAGGCACATGCTGAGGCGAATGAAGGCGATATTGTCCTTTTATCACCGGCCTGTGCCAGTCTGGATATGTATCAGAATTATGAACGTCGGGGTGAGCATTTTGTCACCTGTGTGGAGGCGCTGTCATGACGTCTGCAGCATTACCGGCACAGGGAAAAACAAAGGCACTAGAACCCATCTGGTTTGATATGGCTTTGGTAATGATGGTTATGGCTCTGCTGGCAATAGGATTCATCATGGTTAGTTCGGCCTCAATGCCGTTTGCTGACAGCGAGAACTATCGCTATAACCCGTACCATTTTGTCATACGGCACGCGGTGTACATGATAATCGGCCTCGGTGCCGCGTTAGCCACTCTGATGATCCCTACCAATTTATGGCTCAAGGCTGGCCCTTATTTGTTGGTATCGGCCATTATCTTACTGGTACTTGTGCTACTAGTCGGAAAAGAGGTTAATGGTAGTAGACGCTGGCTGAATCTTGGTTTATTCACCGTTCAGGCATCGGAATTAGCTAAGCTATTTGTGGTCAGTTATCTGGCTGGTTATTTGGTTCGTAGACGCGAAGAATTGATTACCCAGATCAAGGGCTTCGTCAAACCACTCGTGATACTTAGTCTGGTGACGCTGACCTTGTTAATGGAGCCGGATTTTGGGGCCTCGGTCGTTATCATGAGTACCAGCCTGGCGATGATGTTCCTTGCTGGAGCGCGATTATGGCAGTTTATCGTACTAAGCGGTGCAGTTGGTGTGATGTTGGCTGGTTTGGCTTTAACGCAATCCTACCGTTGGCAACGGCTACAAAGTTTCCTCGATCCCTGGCAGGACCCTTTTGGTACTGGTTACCAATTAACCCAGTCGTTGATCGCCTTCGGACGCGGTGATTTATTCGGTCAAGGACTTGGGCAGAGTATCCAGAAGTTATCCTACTTACCCGAGGCACATACTGATTTCGTGTTTGCGGTACTGGCGGAAGAACTCGGCTTTATCGGCGTATTAGCCGTTTTAATCCTGTATGCCTGTCTGGTTACTCGAATCATGAATATCGGTCGTCGTGCTGTGGAAGTTGGTCAACTTTTCTCAGGTTACATGGCCTGGGGGCTTGGCATTACTTTGGCATTGCAGGCAATGATTAACATTGGTGTCAATGCAGGCGTACTGCCAACGAAAGGACTGACCCTGCCGTTGATTAGTTACGGTGGAAACTCATTGATACTGAGTTGTGTCGCAATCGGGGTTATCCTGCGCATCGATTATGAAACCCGTTTAATTCAGTTTCGAGAAAAGGGCATTATTCCCGGGAGGCAGCCATCATGAAGTCGCCTCATATCCTATTGATGGCCGGTGGGACTGGCGGTCATATTTTCCCGGCACTGGCCGTTGCAAAATACCTTTCTAATGAAGGCTGGGCGACCACCTGGTTAGGATCAGCAGGCGGAATGGAAGAGCGCCTCGTACCTGAAAATAGAATCCGGCTAGAGACTATCTCAGTCGCCGGCGTTAGGGGTAAGTCATTGTTGACCCGACTCTTGTCGCCGTTGATGTTGTTGCGTGCAGTACTTGAGGCCGGTCGGATCATTCGTCGCCATAAGCCCGATGTCGTACTCGGGATGGGTGGGTTCGCCAGTGGGCCTGGAGGCCTTGCGAGCTGGCTCATGGGATATCCACTCTGCATCCATGAACAAAATGCTATCGCAGGTATGACCAATCGATACCTGGCAAAAATCGCACGATATCGGCTATCGGCATTCCCGAGTAGCCTGCCTCGAGAAACAGAAGTCGTGGGTAATCCTGTTCGTGAAGATATCTTAACCATTGCACCTCCAGAGCAACGGCTCAGAACACGAAGTGGTGCATTGAAGATATTGGTTGTTGGTGGCAGCCGGGGCGCTGCTGTGCTGAACGAGACACTCCCGCAAACGATTGCCAAGCTGTTATCTGATTTCCCTGTCAAAGTCAGACATCAGGCAGGTTCCGGTAGGAGTGGCCAGTTATTACAGCACTATAGTGAAGCCCTTGTTGATAGTCCGGTAGATCTTGCTGAAACAGTCGAGGTGGATGATTTTATCACGGATATGAGGGAGGCTTATGAATGGGCCGACCTGATGATATGCCGTTCTGGTGCCCTGACTGTATCTGAACTGGCCGCCGTCGGAATGGCGTCCATACTTATTCCATTTCCTCATGCTGTCGACGATCATCAGACAATTAATGGCCGCTATCTGGTTGATGCGGGAGCAGCGAAGATGATTCATCAGACTGAATTGTCAGCAGACACACTCGCAGGGGCGATTCGATCGATTGGCGATGCAGATGGTTGCCTGAAGATGGCGATCAATGCCCGCAAATTAGCGAAAGTTCATGCCACGCAAACGGTGGCAGATTATTGTATCAAAGCGTCGGGAATACCCGCTCAGGGGGCTATGTAATGGCAGTCGATTCTAGACATTTATTAGCTGACATCCCGGAAATGCGGCGTATTAAGCGAATTCATTTTATTGGCATTGGTGGTGCCGGTATGGGCGGTATCGCTGAGGTATTGCTGAATCAGGGCTACGACATCACAGGCTCTGATCCGTCTCATAATGCAGTCACCCAAAGACTTTCTGATTTGGGGGCAAAAATCTCTCATACCCATGCTGCAGAATTAGTCGTAGGGGTGGATGTCGTCGTTGTTTCAACGGCAATTCCTGATAGCAATCCTGAATTACGGGCGGCGACTGACTTACGCATACCCGTCGTACCCAGGGCTGAAATGCTCGCCGAGCTAATGCGATTCCGTCATGGCGTGGCAGTGGCCGGAACCCATGGTAAGACAACAACGACCAGCCTACTGGCGAGTGTCTATGGTGATGCGGGCCTGGACCCAACCTTCGTAATCGGCGGCCTATTGAATCGTGCTGGAACCAACGCACGCCTTGGTCGCAGCCGTTATTTAATTGCCGAGGCTGATGAATCTGATGCTTCATTCTTGCATCTACAGCCCATGATTTCTGTTGTCACCAATATCGATGCCGATCATATGGACACCTATGGCGGCGACTTCAATGTGTTACGTGAGACCTTTATCCAGTTCCTGCATAACCTGCCATTTTATGGTTTAGCGGTATTGTGCATCGATAGTCAGACCGTTCGGGACATTATTCCTCAGTTGATGCGTCCTGTGATTACATATGGTTTCGATGATGATGCCGACTATCGCGGCTCTGACTTCAGACAGAAGGGCAATAAGAGTTACTTCAAGGTGCAGGGCAAGTCGATTGACGGGGTAATTGATGTCGAACTCAATCTCCCGGGTCGGCATAACGTGCTTAACGCCATAGCAACAATAGCTGTGGCAATGGAAGAGGGACTCGCGATTGAGCCAGTCATTAAGTGTCTGGCTGAGTTTGAGGGCATCGGACGACGATTCGAAAATCTCGGCCTGATGCAACTGGCAAATAATCGTGGTGCGGTCGATTTACTGGATGACTATGGGCATCACCCAACCGAGGTCGAGGCCACAATAAAAGCGGCACGCAATGGCTGGCCAGACAAGCGACTTGTGATGGTGTATCAACCCCACCGTTATACAAGAACGCGCGATCTGTTTGAGGATTTTACGGCAGTATTATCTGAGGTGGATGTGTTGTTTTTATTGGAAGTCTACTCGGCGGGAGAAGAACTCATTACAGGTGCAGATAGCCGCACCCTGTGTCGCGCAATCCGAAATCGAGGTAAGTTGGATCCGATTTTTGTCGAGGATCAGCAGGCGTTAGAAGCCGTGATTGGTGATGTGCTGGAAGATGGTGACATGCTATTGATGCAAGGAGCTGGCAACATTGGTGCACTTGCCAAAGACTGGTCAGGTTCAGGAATGGCATTCTTGCGGGAGGACGACAATGATTGATGTCTCTCGCTTTGGCAAGGTAGCTGTCTTGATGGGAGGCGATTCCAACGAGCGCGAAGTGTCCCTGAAATCAGGCGCAGCCATTGTAAAGGCGCTACAGGCCAGTGGTGTAGATGCCCACGAATTTGATCCGAAAGAGAGAGAGATTAGCCATCTGGTTAGTGAGGGATTTTCGCGTGCGTTCATCGCTTTACATGGTAAGGATGGTGAAGATGGCGTTGTTCAGGGCAAGTTAGCCATGCTGAAGATACCCTTTACAGGTTCGAATATGTTGGCTTCTGCCATCGGCATGGATAAGGTTCGTTCGAAAACGATTTGGAAGTCACTGGGACTCGCGGTAATTCCGGGTACGGTCGTTGAACATCAGCAAGCACTTGATCAGGACTTTGTTGATGAATTGATCGCTTCCTATGGTACCAGACTAATGGTAAAACCGGCGACTGAGGGCTCGAGTTTAGGCATGACCTTGTGTGACTCGCGCTCAGATATCATTGCGGCTATCGTGACGGCAAGACGATTTTCAAATAACGTCATCGTCGAGCGGTGGATGTCTGGTCCAGAATATACCGTAGCCATCATTGGCAATCATTGCTTGCCCTCTATCAAAATCCAGCCGCAGCATGCCTTCTATGATTACAGCGCTAAATACGAATCCGCGAGTGGTACCCAATACTTCTGTCCCAGCGGACTGAGTGATGAGGCTGAGGACAATATTCAAACGATAGCTTTGAAAGCTTTTCTTGCGCTTGGCTGTTCGGGATGGGGCCGGGTGGACTTCATGGCAGATGGCGATGCAGAGCAATTTCACCTAATGGAACTGAATACGATACCTGGCATGACGGAGACAAGTCTGGTTCCGAAGGCAGCAGACGTCGATGGGATTTCCTTCGATGAGTTATGCCTGCAGATCCTCGAGACGAGCATGCATACAACCGATGGAGGCCGAGATGATACGCAATAAAGCAGCGAGGAAAACGGCTAAGAATACGCGACAGGCTATGGCTAGCCGTTCTCGCAAAGCGCCTCGGGAATCTGTAGTGACAAGGCCAATTAAATGGGCTGTGTTTAGTCTGGCTATATTCTCTATCGTGGGTATTGCTGGTTGGTACTTATGGAGCCAACAACCTGTGACGGAATCTCAACCAGCCGTTGAACAACTCATGCCCATTCGACTGGTTGAAATACAGGGCGAGCTTAAGCATGTTGAACAGGAGCAAGTCCTAACAGTGCTCCGTTCGATGAGCCGAGCAACGGATGATGACCAGCAGACACTAAACTTCCTGACGGCAGATCTTCGTGAACTCGAGAAAGAGCTCGAACGAGTGGCCTGGATTTATCGTGTCAAGGTTCGTCGCATCTGGCCAGATAAGTTGATTATCGATTTGGAAGAACAGCAGGCCATCGCAGTATGGAATGAGATATATCTGGTGAATAGTTTTGGACAACTATTTCAACCCGAAGTCATTGCAGAGGATGCGTTACCAAGATTATCCGGACCAAGCGAAAAATTGGATGAACTTTTGGTGACCTTTACTGAACTGCAAACAGCATTCGAGCAGGCAGATCTTCAGATGAATGAACTACATCTAAGTGATCGTTTGTCATTTCAATTAAAGCTAACGAATGGTATTGCCGTCGAAGTGGGTCGCAAAAATTTGCAGGCACGAGTGAATCGCCTGATCGACTTATATCCCACATTGGTAAGTGATAACCCCGCTCCGATTGAGCGGATAGATTTACGTTACGACACAGGCCTGGCCGTGAAACGCATGACACGACAGGCAAGTCTTTAACAACTGGTGAGAACTCTGACTATGGTAAAAGCACCTGAGAAAAATTTAATTGTAGGACTGGATATCGGTACCTCTAAAGTCGTCGCTATTGTAGGTGAAGTGGGACAGGAGGACACTGAATTGAAGATCATCGGTATCGGATCACATCCCTCCAGAGGGTTGAAGAAGGGTGTCGTTGTGAACATTGAATCTACCGTGCAATCGATACAGAGGGCAGTAGAAGAAGCGGAGTTAATGGCAGGATGTCAGATTCATTCAGCCTATACCGGAATTGCCGGTAGCCATATCCAATCAATGAACTCGCACGGTATTGTCGCCATTCGTGACACCGAGGTCACTGAAGCCGATATTGAACGTGTCATTGATGCCGCTAAGGCGGTTGCGATACCTGCCGACCAACAAATTCTGCATATCCTGCCACAGGAATTCATTATCGATGGTCAGGAAGGGATTAAGGAACCAATCGGCATGTCAGGTGTACGTCTTGAAGCGAAAGTACACATGGTGACTGGTTCTGTGAGTGCGGCCCAGAATATCACGAAATGTGTAAGACGCTGTGGCCTGGAGACAGACGACATCATTCTGGAACAACTCGCATCCAGCTTTTCAATCTTAACCGAGGATGAGAAGGATCTGGGGGTTTGCATCATTGATATTGGTGGCGGCACGACGGATATCGCCGTGTTCACCAATGGCGCAATCCAGCACACGGCGGTGATTCCTATCGCGGGTGATCAAGTAACGAATGATATTGCAGTGGCATTGCGTACACCGACTCAGCATGCGGAAGACATCAAGGTTAAGTATGCCTGCGCACTGCGTCAGCTTACGAATTTAGAGGACACGATCGAGGTGCCTGGGGTTGGTGAAAGGCAGGCTAGAAGACTGTCCAGACAAACACTCGCAGAGGTAGTTGAGCCACGTTATGAGGAGTTGTTCACGCTGATTTACGCGGAATTACAACGCAGTGGATTCGTTGATTTGATCGCGGCAGGTATCGTGTTGACTGGTGGTTCGTCGAAAATGGAAGGATTAATTGAATTGGCAGAGGAAGTATTTCATATGCCGGTGCGATTGGGATCGCCTTATAACGTCACTGGCATGGGTGATGTCGTTAAAAACCCTATCCATGCGACAGGCGTAGGGCTTTTGCATTATGGAATGCAACAACATAAGGACGGTGCTGGTCATCATTATGTGTCGTCCAATAAAGAATCAATTTGGGACCGTATGAAGTCATGGTTCAGGGAATTCTAGTGATAACGATAGTTATCGCGGAATTGAGTGGAAACACTCATTATTTTAAATGCAAGCAGAAAGGGTATATCTAAAATGAGTAATAAATTTGAAATCGTTGACGCGTGCCAGGAAGCAGCTGAGATAAAAGTAATTGGAGTCGGGGGCGGTGGCGGCAATGCTGTGCAGCATATGTTGTCTCAAAACATCGATGGAGTTGATTTCATTTGTGCAAACACCGACGCACAGGCATTATCAAATTCCTCGGCCAATCGCGTGTTACAACTGGGTAATAACATTACCAAAGGACTCGGTGCGGGTGCGGATCCAAATATTGGTAAAGAAGCGGCTATGGAAGATCGTGAAAGGATCTATGAAATGCTACAGGGAACTGATATGGCATTCATTACTGCCGGTATGGGCGGTGGTACCGGAACCGGGGCAGCACCCGTCATAGCAGAAATCGCCAAGGATATGGGGATCTTGACCGTCGCCGTGGTGACTAAACCATTCTTCTTCGAGTTAAAGCGTCGAATGGCCGTCGCTGAAGCTGGTATTCTGGAGCTAGAGAAACATGTTGATTCTCTGATCATCGTCCCGAACGAAAAATTGCTCACCAATTTACCCGGTAGTTCTCTGAAGAAGGCATTTGCTGCTGCTAATGATGTCCTGTCCGGTGCGGTACAAGGGATAGCAGAACTGATTACCCGTAGAGGTTTGATTAATGTTGACTTTGCCGATGTCAGAACGGTTATGTCTGAGAAGGGTAAGGCGATGATGGGCTCCGGCTCAGGAACTGGTCCTGATCGTGCACGTGATGCAGCGATGCAAGCGGTTGCTAGTCCATTACTCGAAGATGTTGATCTGTCGGGTGCTAGGGGTATCTTGGTGAATATCACGGCCAACGAAGATCTCGGTCTCGATGAGTTCGCTGAAGTCAACGATGTCATTAATGAATTCGCATCTCAAGACGCGACGATGGTAGTTGGTACAGTCTTCGATGACAGCATGACCGATGAGCTACGGGTTTCCGTGGTGGCAACAGGTTTAGGACAAACTGAGGAACGATCGGTCGAAGTTGTTGTCGAAAACAAAGAGACTAAACCAGAGACTCCGCTAGATTACAATGTATATGATAAGCCCGCGGCAATTCGCCAACGGGAAAATCTGGCGCAGGAAGGCAAAAGGGTAGTGGGTACTGATCTGGCAGAAGACTTTCTGGATATCCCAGCATTTCTTCGCCGTCAGGCTGATTAATGTCGTAGCGACAGACAAGCAAACCTGCATTTGTTGATCTGTTTTGTGTTGGGTAATTACCCAATTCACAGCCCAAGATTGCACATTGGACCAATACCCTTTCTGGTTCGGTGTGCAATTTTTTTATAAAGATTACGGCAAAAAATATTTTCAAACAGTTGTTAGAATGTGCTAGTATGCGCAAAATTTGTACAACATGTCGTATTTATGGAATGTTTTAATTCTATAAAACAGATAGTTAGACACAATTATTAAAGTGAACTGTATTACATGATTCGACAAAGAACATTAAAAACATCTATCAGAGCGACCGGTATTGGTCTCCATACCGGGAATAAGGTGTTTTTGACGTTCCACCCAGCTCCCGTGGATAGTGGCATCACTTTCCGTCGTGTTGACCTGGACCCAATCGTAGAGATTGAAGCAAAACCGGAAAATGTCGGTGATACAACCCTCTCGACCTGTTTGATTAAGGACGATGTGCGCATCTCCACGGTTGAGCATCTGTTGGCCGCCATGGCTGGCCTAGGTATCGATAATGCGGTGATTGATGTCAGTGCACCAGAAGTACCTATTATGGATGGTAGTTCGAGCCCATTCGTGTTTCTGATTCAGTCGGCTGGCGTTCAGGAGCAGGAGAAAGCCAAGAAATTTGTTCGAATTAAAAAACCTGTCACTGTATCTGATGGCGATAAGTCTGCAAGCTTTGAGCCTCATGATGGATTTAAAATAGACTTCACCATTCAGTTTGATCATCCGGTATTTAAAAACACCAGTCAAAATGCAGTGATCGATCTTTCAGGCACTTCATTCGTCAAAGAGATCAGCCGGGCCAGGACTTTCGGATTCATGAACGATATTGAATATCTACGTGCGAATAATCTTGCTCGTGGTGGTAGCATGGAAAATGCGATCGTTCTGGACCAATATAAGGTGTTGAATGAGGATGGCCTTCGTTATAGTGATGAATTCGTGAAACACAAGATTCTCGATGCGATAGGTGATCTATACTTACTGGGTCATAGTCCCATCGGCGCCTTTAAAGGCGTAAAGTCGGGACATGCGCTAAACAACATGCTCCTTCGTGCGCTAATCGCTGACGAAGAGGCCTGGGAACTGGTTACATTTGAAGATGCTACAGTTGCTCCAATATCCTACATCACTAACCCGAGTCTCGCTGTTTAAGCAGACGCTTCTCTTCTTAGTCCTTTTGCTTACTCCAGCCATTTTGGCTGAGTCATTGTTCACCGGTGACAAACCTGTTCCCCCAGCCGTACAACTGGTCGAGCAGCAGACGGAGCTGTTATTAGATGAATTGAGTAACAGGAAAGAGGAGTTTTCTGCCAATCCAGGCGAACTCGTGCGATTCGCAAAAACTGTCGCACTCCGTCACTGGGACATTCCGAGAACTTCGCGACTTATTTTGGGACCATACTGGCGTACGGCGACAACGCAGGACCGAGATGCATTTTCAGATGAGTTTCTACGGACGCTGTTACGCTATGTGGTACGTGCCTATGGTTACTACGATGAAGATTTAATCAAAGTCGTCCAATATGATTGGCAGGCCGTTAAGCGAGGTGGCTGGGTTTTATCAAAAGTTCAAATACCAGGCGGATTGAAAGTCGACGTTGATTATCGTATGTCATACAACGAGGACCAGAAAAGTTGGCATCTTATAGACATTCGAGTTGAAGGAATTAGCCTGGTTAAAGTGAAGCGTTCAGAATTTCGTCAAGTCATCGCGAAACATGGAATACAGGATCTGATACAGAAAATGGCGAATAAAAACAATGAGGTATTGAGTAGTATCCTAGTCGATGAATCGCTATCAGACTAAAATAGTTAGTACTCACATACCTCAATATCATTTAAATCAGATAGGTTACTAAGCAAGCTCCATCCAACGGTCAGAATCCTCGCGCCAAGATTGATAAACATCCTGACCACCGCGAATTTTCCAGTCTGAGTCGATTGTCAATTTAGAGCTGATGCCGCCTCGAGGATTGAAGACCATTACGAGCCGCATGCGCTCGGGTTCATAGACCTCAGTCAGATGGTCATAGACGATATTAATCAGTCGCTCATAAGAAACAACGATATCACGCAGTTGGTAGACATATTGCTTCAGTGCCTTTAATTCAATGATTTTCTTACCCGGATAGAAGGTAATGAACATGGTTGCAAAATCCGGCTGCTCCTGAACTCCCAGGAAGGTAAATTCCGGGACCTTTATTTTAATTTCATAGGCCTCTTTAGCCGGGTTTGGTAGCGCAATTAATATATCGCGGTCGATGTCATTATACATTTTTACATTGTCAGACATTGTGGCATTCCTTGTGTGATGCATCTGTTAAATCATAGGATCAAGCAAATCTTCTATTAAAGACTTGGTCTGTTATTTAATGTGTTGTAGTATAGACGTCTAAACTGCTAGATGTCTATACATTATCGCATAACACGAGTGAAATATTGAATAAATTAACGAAACAATCGCTGGCTGAGCAACTTAGTCAAAGAATCATGTTCCTGGATGGCGCCATGGGTACCATGATTCAGCGCCATAAGTTGGGTGAAAATGAATACCGTGGTGAGCGCTTTGCCGACTGGGAGAGTGAGCTAAAGGGTAATAATGACCTCCTCACGCTGACCCAACCTGACATTATTAGAGAGATCCACCAGCAATATCTTGCTGCCGGGGCAGATATTATTGAAACCAATACATTCAATGCGAATAGTATTTCCCTGGCCGACTATCATATGGAGTCCTTGTCCTATGAATTAAACAAGGAATCAGCACGACTCGCTAAAGAAGCGACGGCGGAGTATGACAGTACCGAGAGACCTCGCTATGTGGCAGGGATACTGGGACCTACAAATCAGACAACCTCATTATCACCTGATGTCTCTGATCCTGGATATCGAGCAGTCACATTTAAGCAGATGGTTGACGCCTACATGGAGTCATGTCGGGGACTGATTGATGGTGGGGCTGACATCATCATGGTTGAGACAATCTTTGATACATTGAATGCGAAGGCCGCTTTGTTTGCAATTGAATCCTACTTTGCTCAGGCTGAAATTAGTCTTCCAGTAATGATATCGGGAACCATAACAGATGCTTCCGGACGAACATTGACTGGCCAAACGACCGAGGCATTTTTTCATTCATTGCGTCATATCGAGCCAGTCAGCTTTGGACTGAATTGTGCGCTTGGTGCCAAGCAATTACGGCCATATATCGAAATATTGTCAAATATATCAGATGGTTATGTTTCTGCGCACCCGAACGCAGGCCTGCCCAACAGCTTCGGTGAGTATGATGAAACGCCAGAACAAATGGCCGATGAATTGGAAGCGTGGGCGAAAGATGGCTATCTGAATATCGTCGGTGGATGCTGTGGTACCACGCCGGAGCACATAGCAGCGATTGTCGACAGACTTCAGTCGTATCAGCCTCGTAAACCCGCGGCAAAATCATTCGCCATGAAACTATCTGGTCTAGAGGCCCTGAACATTACTCCTGATAGTCTGTTTGTAAATGTCGGTGAGCGAACCAACGTGACAGGGTCGGCAAAATTTTTACGTCTGATTAAAGAGGATGATTTTGAGGAGGCGCTATCAGTCGCACGACAGCAGGTAGAAAATGGCGCTCAAGTCATCGATATCAACATGGATGAGGGACTGATTGATTCCGAGCAAGCAATGGTCCGTTTCCTTAATCTAATTGCAGCAGAGCCTGATATTAGCTCGGTCCCTATCATGATCGATTCTTCCAAGTGGTCTGTCATTGAGGCGGGTTTACAATGTATTCAGGGGAAAGGCATCGTCAATTCGATTTCCTTGAAGGAAGGCGAAGAGGAATTCCTACGTCAGGCGAGTCTGGCACGGCAATATGGAGCCGCAGTCATCGTAATGGCTTTTGATGAATCTGGCCAGGCCGACACCCTGGATAAAAAAGTTGCGATCTGCACGAGGGCTTATCAACTACTGACAGAAACTATCGAGTTCCCAGCTGAGGATATTATCTTTGATCCGAATATATTCGCAGTCGCCACTGGAATAGAGGAACATAATAATTATGGGGTAGACTTTATCGAGGCCACGCGCAAAATAAAGGCGCAACTGCCTCATGCATTAGTCTCGGGCGGTGTCTCGAATATCTCATTCTCATTTCGCGGTAATAATATCGTACGCGAAGCTATTCATAGTGTATTCCTATACCACGCGATTCAGGCTGGTATGGATATGGGTATCGTCAATGCTGGCCAATTGGCAATTTATGATGATATTGACCCGCCACTGAAGGAGGCCGTGACTGATGTCATTCTTAACCGTCGAGAGGATGCGACCGAACGACTCGTCGAATTGGCCGAACAATATCGTGATACTGGGGAAGCAACCTCCGATGTTAAGGTCGATGCGTGGCGCGAACTACCGATTCATGAACGACTCGATCATGCACTCGTTAAAGGGATTGATTCTTATATTGATGAAGATACGCTCGCGGCCTATGACAGCATAGGTTCCGCACTAAGTGTCATCGAGGGGCCTCTCATGGATGGCATGAACCATGTGGGGGACTTGTTTGGCGCGGGTAAAATGTTTCTACCTCAGGTTGTGAAATCGGCACGGGTCATGAAGAAGGCTGTTGCAATACTGTTGCCCTATCTAGAGGAAGAAAAGTCAGAGCAAAGCAGTTCTGCTGGTAAGATTCTGATGGCAACCGTCAAAGGTGACGTCCATGATATTGGCAAAAATATCGTTTCAGTGGTTCTGCAATGTAATGGTTTTGAGATCATCGATATGGGAGTCATGGTCCCATGTGAATCCATTTTGCAACGCGCCAAAGAAGAACAGTGCGATGCGATTGGATTATCAGGATTGATTACGCCATCGCTCGATGAAATGGTGCATGTTGCTCACGAAATGAAGCGACTTGATTTTAATTTGCCACTCATGATCGGCGGCGCGACCACATCAAAAACGCACACAGCGGTCAAAATTGCTCCAGAGTATGAAGGTATAGTGGTGCATGTCAATGATGCGTCTAGAGCGGTATCCGTCGCAAATCATATTATTGATCCAAAACATCAGTCAGGGTTCAAACAGGAACTAGACAAGGAATATGCGGAAAAGCGTGCTTATTTTGAATCGCGGCAGGTCAATAGAAATCTAATTTCCATCACCGATGCGCAAGCGAATCGTTTTATACCCGAACAGTATGGCATAGCTGATCCTAAGGCTGGTTTTGGTACCTGGGAGGAGCACAACTATCCATTGGATAAACTGGCACAGCGAATTGACTGGACACCTTTCTTTAGAGCTTGGGAACTGCCCGGGCGTTTCCCACGTATTCTCGATGATGAGGTCGTGGGTGTCGAGGCAACAAATCTATATCAGGATGCTCAACTCATGCTGCAGTCGATCATTTCAGAGTCATGGTTGACAGCATCTGCAGTATACGGCCTCTTTTCAGTCGCTGCGCAGGGGGACGATTTGCAGATTTACCCGTCCCATGATTCAGACGAAGTGATCGCCAGTAGCTTCCAACTACGTCAACAGACCCCAGTAAAGAATGGCAAGCCAAATTACGCACTCAGTGATTTTGTCAATCAGGAGACACGTGATGTGATGGGGGCATTTGCTGTGAATGTTGGAGGCGGATTAGAGGAAAAAGTCGCCCAGTTTGAAGCGGACCATGATGATTATTCAGCCATCATGTTAAAAGCACTAGCCGACCGACTGGCTGAGGCTTATGCCGAAGAATTGCATGAGCGGGTTCGGAAGACTATATGGGGATATGCCGCCGGAGAATCATTTACCAATGAAGAGTTAATACAGGAAAAGTATCAGGGCATACGACCCGCACCCGGGTATCCAGCCTGTCCGGACCACCGTGAAAAACTCACCATATGGTCTTTACTTAATCCAGATGAGCGGATTGGATTAAGTCTGACAGAATCATTAGCGATGTACCCTGTTGCGGCTGTATCTGGCTGGTACTTTGGCCATCCGCAAAGTCGATATTTTGGCGTCGGTAAGCTCACAAAATGTCAGGTTGAGGACTATGCTCAG
The DNA here is from genome assembly GCA_965250035.1 of Enterobacterales bacterium. GTDB lineage: Bacteria > Pseudomonadota > Gammaproteobacteria > Enterobacterales > CAXRAF01. The sequence continues at coordinate 3,370,100 of OZ252282.1, forward strand.
CGGCGAGGAGAGTCTGTTGAGGAGAGCGAGCGTTGGTTAGCGCCCAATCTGGGATATTGAACTATTTCACAACTTACGTCACATCTATATCAATATATTTTGATATAGATTGATTTTCATTGGCCAATGCGTATAATGCGCGCCATGACTGCGACAATAGACAGTATTAACGATACATCCTCAGATGCATTACTTGGTTTTTGTAAGGCCATGGCTGATCAGGTGCGTCTGAATATTCTGATGGTACTCGATTCAGAGTCATTTGGCGTGCTTGAATTGTGCGAGATTTTACAACTCAAACAACCCGCCCTGACGCATCATCTTAAGCTGTTGACTGATGCCGGTTTATTATCTCGACGCAGGGAAGGCAATAGTATTTTTTACAGCAGGAATCACCACCAATCCGGACATTTTTCAACCTTGCAAAAGACCTTGTTTGATGTCCTCTCGAAGGTGACATTATCTGACGATATCCTCGCACGAAAAGCGGATTTGCAGCAGCAGAGAGGCGCACGTTCTGAACAGTTTTTTCAGCAGAATATTGAACAGTTTAGTGCCAACCAGGAATTAGTCGCACCACTCAGCGCCTACTCAGATAGCCTCATTCAGCTATTAAATGAGATTGTTGGTTCAATGAATGAGGCGCCACTTAAATCCCTCGAAGTTGGGCCAGGTGAGGGATTGTTTCTGCCGCTACTGGCCGGTTTATTTGACGAAGTGGATGCATTGGATAATTCCAACCAGATGCTCGAACTCTCGCGTACTCATTGCCACCAGAAGCAGGTCAGCAATGTACGATTTGTCGCAGGAGATACCGGCACAAGTGCGCTGAGCCAAGCAGAATATGATGTCGTTGTTACCAATATGGTTTTGCATCATAACTCGTCTCCCAGGGAGTTGTTTCAGGATATTCACGGCTTGTTAAAACCTGGAGGCTCATTAGTCGTCAGCGAGTTAATGGCGCATCAGCAGGATTGGGTCAGAGATGCCTGTGGCGATCTCTGGCTCGGGTTTCAGGCAGAAGATCTAGGGATGATGGCACGTAACAGTGGTTTTGCAGAAGGGCTGAATCATTATTTGGCACAACGAAATGGGTTCGTCGTGCAATTAAGACAATTTATTAAACAATAAAATTTCAAGAGGAAAATTATGTCGGAATATGCTGTATTTACGTCTGAATCTGTTTCAGAAGGCCACCCAGACAAGATGGCGGACCAGATATCTGATGCTGTGGTTGATGCGGTTATAAAGGATGACCCTGATGCTCGTATCGCCGTTGAGACCATGGTTAAAACAGGTATGGCGATTGTTGCCGGTGAGATGACCACCTCGACCTATATCGATTTGGAAGAACTCATCCGGGAAGTCATTCTTGATATCGGCTATGACTCTTCCGATGTTGGGTTTGATGGTAACAGTTGTGCTGTTATCAATGCGATTGGCAAGCAGTCTCCTGACATTGCAATGGGCGTTGATGAATCAGACGCTAAGGAACAAGGGGCTGGCGACCAGGGCCTGATGTTCGGTTATGCCACTAATGAGACCGAAGTTCTGATGCCGGCACCGATCCAATATTCGCATTTATTGGTACATAAGCAGGCAGAGCTACGAAAAGCCGGTAAATTGTCATGGCTACGACCAGATGCCAAGAGTCAGGTCAGTATGCGGTACGATGAATCAGGCAAGCCGGTAGCCATTGATGCAGTTGTGTTATCAACACAGCATGATCCGGATGTTAGTCGACAGGATCTGGTTGATGCGGTTATGGAAGAAATTATCAAGCCGGTGCTACCAGCTGACTGGTTACACTCTGATACCAAGTATCACATTAATCCGACAGGAAATTTTGTCATCGGTGGACCTGTGGGTGACTGTGGTCTGACAGGCCGCAAAATTATCGTCGATACATACGGTGGTATGGCACGCCATGGTGGCGGGGCATTCTCCGGTAAAGATCCATCGAAGGTCGATCGCTCAGCTGCATATGCCGGGCGTTATGTGGCAAAGAATATTGTCGCGGCTGGTTTGGCGGATCGCTGTGAGATTCAAATCTCATATGCGATCGGAGTGGCAGAGCCAACCTCAATATCGATTAACACATTCGGTACCGGAAAGATCGCCGATAGTGCGATTGTCTCACTGGTACGTGAACATTTTGATTTGCGTCCCAAAGGTATCATCGAGATGCTCGATCTCAAAAAGCCCGTTTATCGGGCAACCGCAGCGTACGGACACTTCGGTAGAGAAATGTTCAGCTGGGAGAAATTAGATAAGGTTGATTTACTGAAATCAGCCTATTAATCACACAATTAACAGGAATATAGAATGAAATATCAACAAATGTTTACTGACTTTAAAGTCGCTGATATCGAATTGGCGGACTATGGTCGACGTGAGATCACCATTGCTGAATCTGAAATGCCGGCACTGATGGCTATGCGTACAAAGTACAGCGCCGATAAGCCGCTGGCTGGAGCAAAAATTCTGGGTTGTATTCATATGACAATACAGACGGCTGTTCTGATCGAAACTCTGGTTGAGTTGGGTGCCGAGGTACGCTGGTCGTCCTGTAATATATTTTCAACTCAGGATCATGCAGCCGCAGCTATCGCGAAAGCAGGTGTCCCGGTATTTGCCTGGAAAGGAGAAACTGAGGAGGAGTATGAGTGGTGTCTAGAGCAGACTATCTTAAAAGATGGCAAGCCATGGGACGCCAACATGGTACTCGACGATGGTGGCGATTTGACCCAGATGTTGCATAACAAATACCCAGAAGTGCTCGACAATGTGCACGGCATTACTGAGGAAACTACCACCGGTGTACACCGATTGCAGGAAATGCTGGATAAGGGTGAGTTGAAAGTGCCAGCGGTAAACGTCAACGATTCGGTGACCAAGTCAAAGAATGACAACAAGTATGGATGCCGTCACTCACTCAATGATGCGATTAAGCGTGGCACAGACCATCTGCTGGCAGGCAAGAAGGCTCTGGTTATCGGTTACGGTGATGTGGGTAAAGGATCGGCACAATCTCTACGTCAGGAAGGCACCATTGTTTATGTCACTGAAATCGATCCTATCTGTGCGATGCAGGCCTGCATGGACGGTTTCGAAGTTGTCTCACCTTATAAGGATGGGATTAATACAGGAACAGTCGATGGAATCGATCATGCGGTACTCAAGAAGATCGACATTCTGGTTACCACAACAGGCAACTATAACGTCTGCGATGAAGCGATGTTGAGAAGCCTTAAGTCTGGGACTCTGGTATGTAACATCGGTCACTTCGATAACGAGATTGATACGGCCTACATGCGTAAAAACTGGGAATGGGAAGAGATCAAGCCTCAGGTTCATAAGATATATCGAAACAAAGGCGAGAATGATCACCTGCTATTGTTATCCGAGGGCCGACTGGTCAATCTAGGTAATGCAACGGGTCACCCATCACGTATCATGGATGGTTCTTTTGCTAATCAGGTACTGGCACAAATCTACCTGTATGAGCGTAAATTTGCAGACAATCCTGATGATTCTGTTACACTTGAAGTGTTACCAAAGAAACTGGACGAAGAAGTTGCTGCCCACATGGTAGCCGGTTTCGGTGGCGTCATAACAAAGCTGACACAGGAACAAGCAGACTATATCAATGTCTCTGTTGAGGGTCCGTTCAAGGTAGATTCATATAAATACTAACTTGTAATAGGCCAATCAATAGTGCTCAGTCTTTAGTCCAGACAGAATTTTAAAAACTGTCAGACTAAAGACTGGCAAACATGGTTTAAATTGGGTCAGCAGGGGAAGCAGGTTGACCTGAACATGTTTAATAATAAAAATATCCTAATCACAGGTGGTACTGGCTCCTTTGGTCAGTCATTCACTAAAACCCTCCTCGAGCGATATAAACCTCGCCGCATCGTCATCTTCTCTAGAGATGAATTGAAACAGTACGAAATGAGCCAATCATATGATGATGCTTGCATGCGTTATTTTATCGGTGATGTACGAGATCCTGATAGGCTGATCCAAGCGATGCGTGGTATTGATTACGTGATACACGCCGCTGCCTTGAAGCAGGTTCCAGCGGCTGAATACAACCCAATGGAATGTATTAAGACGAATATTTATGGTGCCGAAAATGTTATCAGAGCAGCAATCCATCAGAATATTAAAAAAGTCATTGCGCTCTCGACCGATAAGGCGGCCAATCCGATTAATTTATACGGTGCGAGTAAATTGGCATCCGATAAGTTATTTGTTGCAGCGAATAATATGGTGGGTACTGGTCAAACGCGTTTCTCAGTCGTTCGTTATGGAAATGTCGTAGGCTCACGAGGCTCAGTTGTTCCATTCTTTAAACAACTGGTTGCTGAGGGTGCTGAATATGTACCTATTACGCATGAGAAGATGACGCGATTTTGGATTACTCTTCAACAAGGTGTGGATTTTGTCTTAAAAGATTTCGAGCGTATGAGAGGTGGCGAGATCTTCATCCCGAAGTTACCCTCAGTGAAGATCATTGATATTGCGAAGGCCTATGCGGACAATCTCCCTATTAGAATAATTGGTGTCAGACCCGGTGAGAAGTTGAATGAGGTCATGTGTCCAAGTGATGACTCACACCTAACGATAGAGTTTAATGATCACTATGTAATTAGCCCGACGATCAAGTTTTACAGTGCTGATCATGACTATAAAACCAATGACCTTGGCGAAAAAGGGAAATCAGTGAAGCAGGGGTTTGAATATAATTCAGGAAAGAACGACCGCTTTCTGACCATTGAAGAAATTCTGGAAATGGATGAGACGCTATTTTCATGATCCCTTATGGCAGACAGAATATCAATCAGGATGATATTGACGCCATTGTTGATGCACTAAAATCAGATCTCATAACCCAGGGCAACAAGGTGCCTGAATTCGAATCTCTGGTAGCGTCCTACTGTGGTGCTCAGTATGGTGTCGCGGTAAATAGTGCGACTTCTGCTTTGCATATTGCCTGCATGGCGATCGACATAGGTCCGGGTGACATCGTCTGGACTGCCGCAGTTTCTTTCGTCGCGAGTGCTAATTGTGCGCTGTACTGTGGAGCTGCAGTCGACTTCATTGATATAGACCCTCGAACTTTCAACCTATCTGTTGAACATCTCAGAGAAAAATTAATTGACGCTGAGAAAAAAGGCGTCTTGCCCAAGGCTGTAATTCCTGTGCACATGGCAGGACAGAGCTGTGATATGGAATCCATCGCGCTGTTAGCAGAACACTATGGTTTCAAAATCATTGAAGACGCGTCTCATGCAATTGGCGGACTGTATCAGCAACAGAAGGTTGGGAGTTGCCAATATTCGGATATGACGGTATTCAGTTTTCACCCGGTGAAAGTTATGACCTCCATTGAGGGAGGAATGGTAATGACGAATAACCCAGAAATCGATCAGAAGTTGCGACTCTTTCGAAGCCATGGGATCAGTCGTGATTCTGAGCTTATGCAAGGTGAACCTGACGGTCCCTGGTACTATGAGCAAGTTGCGCTCGGATATAATTACCGCATGAATGATATTCAAGCGGCTCTTGGCATTAGTCAGTTAAAGCGACTCGATCGTTTTATACTTAGGAGAGCCGAGATAGCGGCTCAGTATCAGCAGTTGCTCAGCGACTTACCTGTGACGTTACCCTATGTGGGAGACGAAGTGACGACTAGCTGGCATCTATTCATCGTGCTATTGGATGATAAATTTAAAGCCGCGCATAAGGCCATCTTCGAACACATGCGCAATCAGGGGATTTATGTGCAGCTTCATTACATCCCTTTATTCAATCAGCCCTACTATAAACAATTTAATATAAACCCGGATGGCTTTGTTAACTCAAACTATTACTACGAGCATGCTATGTCACTCCCAATCTATTTCTCTTTAGAGGAACATAGTATTGAATTTGTCGCTGACTCCCTTAGTCAGTGTTTAGATGGCTAACTGCTGATTATCTGCAGGTATCAGCCAAAGTATCTGGTCAATGTTTTTCTGAGGGGTTTGAGGGTAACGGCAGGCTGAAATGTCACCTCATTTGAGTGATTATAATTATACGATGCATCCAGATATTCCGGATTTGATTCATTTAAGGTGTTCCAGATATCAATCGCTTTCTTTGGTTGATTATTAACCCAGTAACTCACAGCTAGATTATTTTGTGCTGCCAGATTTTCTGGGTTTTGTGCCACAATTCGTTGGAATAAGGTCAGCGCATCATTTGAATCTTTCTGATGGAGATAGAGGAGTGCCTGATAAAAGACGAGTTCCGGATTGTCAGATTGAATAGTGTTGTATTCCGTTAGGATATTCTCTACTGCTTGCCAATTTTCCATCGATATAAAGACGCCACATAAGTCAGCCAGGTTATTTAATTGACTGCCATCGCGTGACAAGATTTCGTTGGCGATTGTCTTAATTGAGTATTGCGATAAAACGTTCCTTGCTGCCTCAAGCATTAGGTCTAGATTACCGCTAGAATTGGTTGAATGCCGCCTGATTCTCGTTAATGATGCATCGAGATATGCGAATGGGACACACCTGGACAGTCGTAACCAGAGATCCCAATCCTCGCCATGTGTCAGTGTCTCATTAAAACCACCTTGTTGTAGAAACACGTCGCGCTTTACCAAAATACCAGAGGTCGAGACTAGATGATTGCGAACCAACAGATCGGCAAAAGCATTCGCATGGTTCATGTTCGACCGGACGATGGGGTCACTGAGCATTTTACCAGAGGCATCGATTGGTTGAAAAATGCCATACGCGAGGCCCGCAGCTGGTTCACTATTGATGAAATTATTCACAACCTCTGCGGCATTTTCTTCCAGCAGATCATCAGAATCGAGAAATAAAACCCACTCAGATGTCGCCTCGTTGACGGCCCTGTTTCTTGAGAATGATACTCCCATGTTTGCATTATTAGTCAAGACGACTATCGAGTCGTATGTGTCGGAATATTGTTGAAGAATTGTAGATGTCATATCACTACTGGCGTCATCAGTAATAATTACCTCAGCAAATGAGGCAATTTGACAGACCACTGAATCTAAACAGTCGGCTAAGTAACTATCAGCATTGTAGGCAGGAATAATGAGCGTAGGTTTTACTAAAGTCATAACATTTTTTGCTGATAGCGAAGATGTTCCAATGCTGGCTTACTATTTAGTATTCGATGTAAAGATTTCTGAGAAAAAACTAAACTCCGTTGTTAGTATTACAGAATTCAGGTTTAATAACGATAAATAATTTGAGTCCCTGAAGACCAGATAACTAAAATCAAACATGTCTATAGAGTTAATCAAAAAAATTGCAGTACATACTACGGATTACAGTCCTGCAAATGCTTTGATTCATTCTCTTGTCTCTGTCTGTAATCAACTGAACATTGAGATCCAGTATTTCACTTTCAGTAATAGTATTTCTGATTTTGACCCTGATCTTGTGGTGGTCACAGACAGCAGTATTCCCAAGCTAACACATTACCCGACGCTCGGGATCGTAGCAGAGGTATACTCCTCTGACACCATTATAAGAAGCATCATGACCTATGACGCGTTTGTCTGTCATGATATGAATGTCGCTACCTGGTTGAATGATCTGTGTTTTGCTTTCAGAAAGTTGGATGCTCCGGTGATGCAGATCGCCTTATCCTCTGAGGTGAGCGAATCCTCGGCTGAGACAATCGCGCCGCCGAACGATGACTCTAATGCTGAGAAGGATATCATGGCAACTCTTCAATGTTGCAATGATATGATGTTCGCACGCGGCTATGTTGAGATGGAGCAATCCGGCCCTAAAATCGGCACGATCATGCGTGCCGGTGGCAGAGACTTTGAGTTTCTTGACAGGGCAATCGCATCATGGATGGCACAAACCTGGACTAACAAAATTTTAATTGTTGTTTGCTGGTCCAATTATGAGCAAATCAAAAGTCATGTTCATGAGAATAACATCGCTGCGATTGTCGTTGATAATCGCGGCGGAGGACGAGCAAACTCCCTGTGGCGTGGCTTGCGAGAATCACTATCGGCGGGCTGTGATTTGGTGGGCATATTAGATGATGATGATGTCTATCATCCTAATCTTATGTCACAGATGATGAAGCAATACCAGTATGTTCGCTCTCTATCGCTGCATGATCCGATATCAAGGATCGTTGCTGGCAACATTACAGAGCTTCAAGTCACTAGTGCAGAGAGGTTCACGCCATTTGAACAGCGCGAACTAGGACATTTTCACTTTGCTGATCGTGGTTCACTCAGTCACAAAGCTTTTGTATACACGACTACCAGTACATTGATCGTCAGTAAGTATCTCGATCATGAAGTGATGCAGTGCCCGGAACTGGAAATCGGCGAGGATTATTTCCTTTCGTTATTGCTAGTCGAGAGGGGGGCTGCTGTCTTTGTTCCGGAAGTTTTGTCATGTGCATTTGACCACGGCATCGATCAGTCAAATTATATAGAACCATCACGGTACAATATTGAACAGAGCCAACGCTTGGCGACTAGAGTTATGGGTCGGTCATTTCCTGTATTTGAAAATTTTGACATGGGCCACTCAGAGCATTTCGAAGTGGAACATAGTGAGTATCTGCGCGCCAATGTCTCTAAGTTGAAGGCGATACCGAATGAAGTAAGTCACGAACTCTCTCGGACTGGCAATCAATGGCAGTATGATGGCCTGGCTGCTGGATATTATGTGATTGAGGTAACCATGCCGAGTGACATTGCGGAGGATGCAGTGTGCTTAGCCCTGGAAAAGACAAGTTTATTGGATTTTGAATATGCTGAGAATACCAATGAGCCTGCTAATCGCTTGTTTTCGGCCAAGTATTTTCACTCCAAACCCGGCGCTTTGACCTTAACTGTGCCAGAGGGTGTAATGTCTCCGTTACAAATAGGCATACGCTGGATTAGCAATGCGCCTATTGAACATGCCTCTTCATTGAAACAGTATAAGCGGGTGTGGTTGTATGGTACGGGTGCTCTTGCGAGAAACAGTCTCTTCATGTTGGCTCAGGAAGGTATAGAAATCGAGGGGGTAGCCGATACATTCAATAGAGGTAACTGGCAGCAATTGCGAATACATAGTCCAGATGAATTGGTGCGTGCGATCCGAATGGGTGATGTGATTTTGATCGCCAGTATGCACTGGAAAGCAATCGTTCTTGAATTGCAAAAGCTGAGCATAAATGTCCCAATGTACCATCCTCACACCCTATCTTCTGCCACAATTGAGAGGGTGTTGGACTAATGGCGGGTATCGCTGAAGCCATTATTCTGTGTGGCGGTCTGGGAGAGAGACTGCGAACGGTTGTTAACGACAGACCGAAACCCATGGCACTCATTGATAGTGAGCCATTGCTGAAACACATCGTGCTGCATCTGCAGGGGCAGGGAATCCGTCGCGTCATTTTAGCGACTGGCTATATGGGAGACTATATTCAGGAGCAATTCGAGGTGGAAGGCGTTGAAATTATTATCTCCCAGGAATCAGAGCCTCTCGGTACTGGAGGTGCGACATATCTGGCGATGCAACAGGTCAGGAATTATCCTGTACTTGTGTTGAATGGCGATTCATATTGCCCATTTAGTCTTACCTCGATGCATTCGCAGCATATAGAGGGAAAGGCAACTGTAAGCATGTTGGTGGTAGAGGTGAATGATGCAGCGGAATATGGCACGGTGAGTATGGACGAGGATAATAGGGTAACCAGCTTCGAGGAGAAATGCAGAGGAGGAACCTCCTGGGTTAATGCCGGGGTTTACCTATTCTCAGAAACAGCTAGGGAAGCCATTGTGGAGACGCATTTTTCTCTGGAAACAGATTTATTTCCCCTTCTGGCGGAAAAAAGCCGTATGTTAGCGATACCGGAAAAGATAAAATTTCATGACATCGGGACACCAGACCGGTACGCTCATGCGAAGGCAGAACTAGGTGGGAGAGACAACTAATGCAACGCGCGTTAATCACCGGAATTACAGGCATGGTTGGATCGCATTTAGCCGACTACCTACTAGAGAATACCGACTGGCATATCTACGGAATGTGTCGCTGGCGGAGTCCCCTGGATAATGTGTCTCATCTTCTGGAGAGAGCAAATAACCATGACAGGGTCACGTTTCTTGATGGTGATTTAACAGATACTTTTTCCCTACAGAATGTCATTCGGACAAGTAAGCCAGACTTCGTGTTTCATTTAGCTGCTCAGAGTTATCCGACGACCAGCTTTACATCCCCATTGCATACCTATGAGACCAATATACTCGGCACTGCCAGGTTGTTAGAAGTGCTGCGTCAGAGTGACAGTGATCCGGTGATTCATGTCTGTTCTTCGTCAGAGGTGTTTGGCCGTGTCCCTCAGGATAAATTACCCATAGACGAGGAATGCTCATTTCACCCTGCATCACCCTATTCAATTTCAAAGATCGGTACTGATTTGATCGGCCGATTTCATGCCGAGGCATACCAACAAAAATGCCTGACGACGAGGATGTTCACGCATACTGGCCCGAGACGTGGTGATGTCTTTGCCGAGTCGAGTTTTGCTAAACAAATCGCGATGATCGAAAAAGGATTGATTCCTCCGGTCGTAAAGACGGGTAACCTCCAGTCGCTAAGGACCTGGTCTGATGTCAGAGATGCCGTTAGAGCATATCATCTGCTCGTAACAAAAAATCCGATTGCGGGAGAGTATTACAATATCGGGGGCAGCTTCTCGTGTTCCGTTGAGGACATGTTGAAGCATCTAATTTCCATCTCACATGTCGAGGATATCAAGATTGAACAGGAAGCGGCGCGTGTGAGGCCACTTGATGCTGATTTACAGGTACCGGATACGAGCAAATTCAGTCAACATACGGGTTGGCAACCAGAGATAACCTTCGAGCAAACCATGCAGGACTTACTGGATTACTGGCGCGATCGTCTCGCGAACGAACATGCCGTTCTACAACGCTAAAAGTGAACTATGACGCAAAATTCTGATCATCCAATCTATAAGAAACTTTTTCGTGAATCGTTACGAATTCGTCTGGTTGAGGAGGCTATTATCGAGCACTATCCCAGCGATAAGATTCAGAGTCCCGTGCATCTGGCGATTGGTCAGGAGTTTCTTTCAGCCTGTATCTGTGCTTCCTTAACGGAAAAGGATCAGTTGTTCACAACCTATCGCTCTCATGGTTACTACCTGGCCAAGGGGGGCTCGATGAATGCCATGATGGCCGAACTATATGGCCGCAAGACTGGATGTTGCCAGGGGAAGGGAGGTTCAATGCATCTTGCCGCTCCCGAGGTCGGTTTTGTCGGCACATCGGCCATCGTCGCGAGTAGTATATCGAATGCAGTCGGTCTTGCGTTTGCCATGAAACAGCAACAGCAGGAAGATATCGTCGTATGTGTTTTTGGCGATGGCGCTACCGAGGAGGGGGTGTATCATGAGTCACTCAATTTTGCCTGCTTACATCAGCTACCCATACTTTTTGTATGTGAAAATAATGGTTATGCAATCCATTCCAAACTCGAGGCGCGTCAGGCCTATCCTATCATTGAGCATGCCCAGAGCTACGGCTTAACAACAGCACAGGTCGAGGATGGTCATGACTTGATGGCACAATACGAAGTGACTTCGGACATAATTCACCAGGTTCGTACGTCGCGAGGACCCGGTTATGTATTAATTAACACCTCACGATACAAGGAACACGTAGGTCCGGGTGAAGATTTTCAGGGTGGTTTCAGGGAAGAGAGCGAAGTGTCTGAATGGAAACTACGCGACCCGCTCATTCAGGATGAAGCCCTATATTCACATTACTATCAAGTGCTCAAGACCGAAGTGGATGAGGCGATTGCATACGCAGAAAGTAGCCCATTCCCAACCGCAGATGATTTGTTAACCGATGTCTACTAATACGAAACCCCTGAAAACATATCGACAAGCATTACACGAGTGTATGGATTACGCGCTGGAGAATCATGCGAATACTGTGATTTTCGGACAAGGCGTTGACGATTTCAGGGGGACATTTGGCACGACAGCAGGTCTCGCCGAGAAATATGGTGCGGAGCGTGTGATGGATACACCATTGTCGGAAGATGCGATGACGGGAATTTGTATTGGTGCCGCATTGGGCGGCTTACGTCCCATTCACATACACATTAGGGCAGACTTTTTGTTTCTGGCACTCAATCAGATCTTCAACATGGCCTCGAAATATCGCTACATGTTCGGCGGTCACTACGAAGTTCCAGTGTTCATTAGAGCAATGATCGGCCGGAGTTGGGGACAGGGCGCACAACATTCACAATCACCGCAATCCATACTATCTCACTTCCCTGGTTTGAAAGTCATCATGCCGGCGACTTCGCAGGCTATACTGGAGATGTACAAACAAGTCATCGATCACAGCACAGGTCCCGTGATCTCATTAGAACATCGGCTGCTCTACGATATCCAATTCGAAACGGAACCCGATAAATTACCAGAGTCTGATTGCCTGAGCGCCAATGTCGTTCATCCTGGTGACGACATAACAATCGTTGCCAGTTCGATTATGGTGCTGGAGGCCATTCGCACAGCAAAGTATCTGTCGCAATATGGCATACGCTGTGAAGTGATAGATATTCGTAGTCCTTCACATATACATTGGCAGACAATTAAAGACAGCCTGACCAAAACTGGTCGTCTACTGGTCGCAGATACCTCCTGGTTAGCCTATGGCTTTGCTGCTGAAATAGGGCGACTTGTTGCCACTGATGAAGTTGGACTACTCAAGCAGCCGATGCATGCCCTGGGTATGAAGCCCTCCCCATGTCCTACCGCGAAAACTCTGGAGGATATGTTTTATCCCAGTCAGCAGGAAATGGTCGAGACAATAACCACCATGTTATCGGTGGATAAAGGAGCGGTTCCAATACCAGACGAACGCTCAATGGTTGATCTCTATAAAAAGTTTAAAGGACCATTTTAAGGCAGCAGTATGGTCAAACGTATCGCAATTCAACATCCTTACAACGGTGTCGCAGAAAACCAAAGCGCATTTCGTATAATTGAGGCTGCTGAAAGGATCGGTATAGAAGCCAAAGAAGTTCGTTATAGTGATGACCTTGAATCGTATCAACCCGACTTTGTTCTGTCGATTGCGCATCAGGATCCGAAATTATCATCTTTCCCAACCTATGGCGTCATGACTGCGCCGAAGATTTTCTATCAGACCAGACGATTTATCACAAACCTACTATCCTATGATGGCTATCTGACCGTTACGCCGCAGACCACAGGCTGGTTAAAAAGACTCTGCAGAGAGGCTGACAAGGGTGACATTCCCATAGGATTTTATGCCAACACAGTGACCAGTAAGCATCGAAAAATAATCACTGACTTTAGCGATGCCGACCTGATGTATATCGGCACAAACTGGGATGGTCATCGACATAACCGTCTATTCGAAATGCTTTCGGAACGTAGTGACTTCATGAAAATATATGGTCCTGAGCGTTCCTGGGAACATCTGCAAACAGGGTATTGTGGTTTCTTACCATTTGATGCCGATAGTGTTATTAAAGCCTATCAGGAAGCAAAGGTTGGTCTGTGTCTGGAGCATCTTGATTTTTACGATGATGGCATGCCCTCCAGTCGAATTTATGAGACGCTTGCGAGTGGGGCACTTGCAATCTGTAGTGACACTCAATTTAACAGAGACTGGTTTGGCGATAATGTGTTGTATGTTGATCAGAGTTTATCGTATGCGCAGCAAGCCGAGGTCATCAGTGAGCATATGGCCTGGATCAGGACGCACTCAGACGCAGCGGTGGAAAAAGCAAAATCGGCCGCTGATACCTATCAACAGAAGCTTAGTATGGATGTCATGCTGCAGAATTTACTGGCGTATCATGAGTCCAGGCAACAAAGCCGTTCACGTCATTATGAGGCATTGAGCGATTTATCAGTGGCGGTCGTCGTTGACTATGATAAGTCTAATCATAGTCATGCAATGTTATCGAAAAGCCTCGAGTCGATTCCGGATGGATGCGAAATCATCCTTTGGGGTGATTTAGACGACGATGAAGATCAGTTACAGCTTGCAGGGATAGTGAAATCATTCCGGCAATTAGCTGAGGTGTTCAAATATACTCGGGATAGTGGCTCCGATTGGCTTGGTTTCCTTAGCGCTGGAGATCGCTATTTACAATCAAATTTGAGCGAACTGTTTTCTTACATGACCGAGTCTCGTCATCGCAGCCAGACAGTTGTATTATCTGGTGCATCAACCGTGCATGACAGTGCGATTAAGTTTCCGTATGTCCCAATCCTAAAAGATATCAATATCCTCAAGAGTGACGATACACGACGCCTTTACGGCTTCAGATATCAGGATACTGCCAGCGGTGCAGGACCCTGCTGGGCCAGTTCATTTATTAATACAAAATTCATTGACGCGGACTGGTTAGATGATGCGGATCTAGGTGATGCGCTACCCGATTATCTGGCGGCCCTCTGTCGGGAGCGGGGTCCCATTGCCTTCGCGCCATGGGTAATTTCCGATATTGAGATACACTCTAAATGGCTGGTTAAGCCACCTTCTCATGATGAGCAGAATTATCAACGACTGACGAATCGTATGCTAGGGCGGAGCAAGCCAAAACAAACGAATACATATCTTGGTCAGACACAAGGTTTAGAAAAGACGCATTACGAGGATCCGGCATTAATGTCATTGCTTGAGACGATTCCTAGTAGAAGAGATAGCGCCTATATCAATTATCAGGACTATGAGCTTATCCATGCAAATCATGACAATGTGTTGCATATTAATTTGCCTTCTAAGAGTTGCGGATATTTCCTGCTAACATTAAACGTTGCCGAACCCGACACTGGCCTGCTAGAAAAGGTTGAGTTTAGCTATAGTCAGTCTGCTCATTCTATCGAGATCCATGAGAGCCAGATACAGATACGATTCTGGATTACCCGGTCAGTCGTTGAGCGCAAAGTTTCTATCAGGCTGTACTTCCCACCTGACACTGCCATCCAAATTAAAGATGCGATCACATTACAGCAGAATCGTGACTGGCCTGAAGTTCAACCAGAAGTGTTCAATATTTATACCAAGGTATGGTTTTATGGCGCAGGTACCAAAGCCGATGCGTTACTTCCTGTGCTGCGAGAACGCCTAGGTATAGATATAGACGGTATTGCCGATACCTATTTCGAAGGTCAGTGGGAAGGCTATTCGGTTGTGAAACCTCAAAAAATGCTCAACCAACTGGAACAGGATGATGTCGTTATTGTTACCAGTAATCTATGGCCAGAGATCAGGGATTATCTGATAGATCATAATGTGAATTGTCACGTTTACGGGGGCTTTGACGAGGAACGTCAGACCTTACAAAGAATTATCTAGGATAACTATAATGACACCTCAAGAAGAATTAGCTCGAGTCATTGCGGACCGATGGGAAGCGAATCAAAAACCTGTATTTGATCGAGAGAATCCGAAGGTGGGACTTCATCATACTGGCTATGGTGCAGAAGAAATCACGGCATTTACCGAGCAGATGATTTCAACCTATGTGACGATGGGACCCAAGGTTAAAGAATTTGAACAATCCTTCTGTAACTTGCTTGGCTACCAACATGGCGTGAGTAATAATTCCGGCTCTTCTGCCAATCTATTGATGCTAGCGGCATTAGCAAACCACGCCACAGAGGATCGCTTATATCCCGGTGATGAAATTATCATTCCGGCATTGACCTGGTCGACATCGATTTGGCCTGTCATCCAGATGGGTCTTGTCCCAGTCTTGGTTGACTCGGATAAACACAGTTTAAATATCGATCCGACTGCCATTGAAGCGGCGATTGGTCCTAAAACGCGTGCCATCATGGCGGTTCCAATTTACGGCAACCCTTGCGATATGGACGCAATTTTGACGATTTGTGATAAACATAATCTAATCCTTATAGAGGATAGTTGCGAATCGATGGGGGCGACTTACGATGGTAAGGCCGTTGGGAGTTTTGGCAGAGTATCGAGTTTTAGTTTTTACTACTCTCATCACATTACAACACTGGAAGGAGGAATCTGTGTCACAGCTGACGAAGAGTTGGCGGAGCTAATGCGAATACTCAGAGCACATGGCTGGGTGAGACAGACCGAACATCCGCAAAAGTGGTTAGACCAGTATCCGGACATTGATCCCAAATTTTTATTCGTTAACGAGGGTTATAACCTCCGAATTACTGAGCCACAGGCCGCTATGGGATTAGTACAGCTAAAGAAACTCAATCGTTATGTTGAGGCTAGGAGAAGACATGCTGATTATTATCTGCAACATCTGGCTCAATACTCCGATGCATTTAGGTTCCAGGATGTCGTTATCAAAGGTGAGCACAGTTGGTTCGGTTTTCCTATCGTCATCAAAGAGGGCGCTGATTTTAGTTTAGCTGAGATTCGCACCTTCCTGGCAGAGAAGGGCATTGAAACGCGTCCAATCATAGCCGGTAATTTGGCTCGGCAACCAGCCATGGCCCATTACGAACACAGGATATCGGGAGAATTGCAGACAGCGGATGATGTGATGAATAATGGTTTCGCAATTGGTTGTCATCAGCACCTGACCGAAGAAGCCACTGCTTATGTGGTTGACTGTTTTGCCAAATTCTTAGCAAGGTAACCAAGATATGATACTGACCAGAGCGCCTTATCGAATTTCATTTTTCGGCGGCGGAACCGATTACGATACCTGGTTTAACAGGCATGGCGGTGTTTTTCTATCTTCGGCGATCGACCATCATGTGTCCATTATCCTGCGTAGAAAGCCGGCATTAGATTCCCATCAGTATCGAATTGTCTGGCGCATGTTGGAGGATGTTAATCGAGTTGACCATATACAACATCCATTCGTTCGTGCCGCCCTGGCGAGACGAAACTTCGATACAGGCTTGGATGTGGTCTATTTTGGTGACCTCCCTCATGGCTCAGGTATGGGATCTAGCTCTAGTTTTGGGGTGGCCTTTCTCACCGCGTTGAATCAATTGATGAATATCAGCCAAACGCCGCATGAGATGGCTCAAGAAGTATACGAAATCGAACGCAATATTCTGCAGGAAACGGTGGGAATACAGGATCAGATGGCTTCAGCCCATGGTGGCTTCAACTTTGGAGAAATTGCACAGGATGGTACTGTGTCAATTACACCAATCGCGATCAGCCAGGATCGACTCGTTGAATTGAATTCACGCCTACTTTTGATCTTTACCGGCTTATCAAGGCATGCCTCTGAGATTGCCTCAGCACAAATAGATTTAATGGACACGAAAGAGCAACACCTGAAGCAGATGACAGACATTGCCTACCGTGCGCGGAAGGTTCTCGAATCTGATGAGGACCTTGACCATTTCGGCGAGCTACTAAACCAAACCTGGACGCTTAAAAGACAATTGAGTCCGTTGATAGAGACAGATATCGCCAATTCCATCTATGAGAAAGCGACTAAGCATGGGGCAATCGGAGGTAAACTACTCGGAGCAGGCGGGGGTGGATTCATGTGTTTTTATATTGCGGATGGTCGCTATGAAGAAGTCTCAGATGCGCTATCTGAATATGGCCAAATGCCTTTTAAACTTGCCGAGAGAGGTCCCAGGATGGTGATCGACAGGCCACAAAGGTATGCCGACTATTATGATAAAATATGGACTTCAGCAAAATGAAAGAACAGCTGGCCATGGTTGAACGGCTGCGAATTGGGAGTCCATCTTGAGACCGCCTGAAATGCTTATCTGCGGAGCGACCGGATTCATTGGTCGTAATTGCGTGAACTACTATCAAGACCAAGGTTATCGCATCACTGCTGTTTACTTCCAGAGTCCTCCGTTCGAAACCAAGGATAATGTTCACTGGGTTCATGCCGATTTGAGGGATCCCGAGGCGGTTGAACAGCTAATGCAGGATAAGGACATTGTCATCCAGGCCGCAGCCACGACTTCGGGTGCCAAGGATATTGTGAACACACCTCATATTCATGTCACTGATAATGCTGTGATGAACTCGTATCTACTGAAGTCGGCTAATGAAATGGGGGTTAAGCATTTTATCTTCTTCAGTTGTACCGTCATGTATCCTTCCAGCGAGTTGCCTGTTTCTGAATCAGGTTTTACTGGTGAAGTAGAGCCCAAGTATTTCGCGGTCGCTCACACGAAAACATATATTGAAAACATGTGCCGGTTTTTTGCAACGGTCGGCAAGACGCGTTTCACAGTGATCAGGCATTCCAATGTATATGGCCCGTTCGATAAGTATGATCTAGATAGAAGCCATGTATTCGGCGCGACGTTAACAAAAGTCATGCTCGCCGATGAAAA
This sequence comes from Enterobacterales bacterium, assembly GCA_965250035.1. Taxonomy (GTDB): domain Bacteria; phylum Pseudomonadota; class Gammaproteobacteria; order Enterobacterales; genus CAXRAF01. The sequence continues at coordinate 3,388,493 of OZ252282.1, forward strand.
AATTAACGTTTGGGGAACAGGCGAAGAAATTCGTGACCTGCTTTATATCGACGATTTAATCGACTTTATGAACTGTGCCATCGATAAGCAGACCGAGCAATGTGCCATATATAATTGTGGCTCAGGGCAAGGTATAAGCATCAACGATCTGGTGCGGAAAATTATTCATCTGAGCGGTAAGCAATTAACGATTGATCATGATGTGTCTAAGCCGACGATCCCGTTCAACCTTGTCTTAAATACTGCCAAGGCAAAACAAGAATTAGGCTGGCAGGTTAGCACCGATCTGGATCAGGGTATCGAGCAATCGCTGCGTTGGTGGCAAGATAATATCGATAAACAGACACTAAAACTGGTTAAACCTCAGGATTGAAGCATGCAATTCCCGTTGCAAGATAAGAAGATTTGGGTAACTGGGCATACCGGTCTCGTCGGTTCGGCTCTGCTTCGACAACTCACAAGTCGTGGAATCGAACCCGTAACAGTGGCTCGCGAGGAACTTGATCTGACTGATCAGCAAGCCGTCCTGGCATGGGTGGAATCGGTTCGCCCCGATGTCGTTTTCCATTGTGCTGCAAAAGTGGGGGGCATTAAAGCCAACTCAGAACAACGTGTGGAGTTTCTCTATGACAATCTACAAATCGGCCTGAATATTTTAAAAGCCGCAGACATCTCAGGCGTCTCCAGAGTCATCAATCTTTCCTCTGCCTGTATCTACCCAAGAGATGCCGCGCAACCACTGACTGAGTCACAGATATTGACAGCCCAATTAGAGCCGACCAATGAGGCCTATGCGCTTGCCAAAATTAGTGTCATGAAATCGGCCCAGTACTACAATGAGCAGTACGGGCGTAATTTCATCACAGCTATCCCGACCAACAGTTACGGCCCTAATGATAACTTTGAACTCGACTCAGCTCATGTACCTGCCGCACTGATGCGCAAAATGTATGATGCGAAGTATCGTAACGCAACTCAGGTGGAGGTGTGGGGAACCGGTAAACCTATCAGGGACTTTATCTATATTGATGATATGGCTTCTGCTATCTTATTCGTCGCTGAGAATTACTTTTCCTCAGAGCCTATCAACATATCAACTGGTTTGGGTTGTTCGATCTATGATCTGGCAAATATGATAAAGCAGGTCAGTGGCTATAGTGGCGAGTTGGTTTTTAATTCAGAAAAGCCTGATGGTATGCCCAAAAAGGTATTGTCTAACAAAAATCTTGTGGAACTAGGCTGGCAGCCTGAATTCGATTTGCAGAGTGGCCTTGAAAAGACATGGCAATGGATTGAAGAAAACGCCGGAGTGAATTGCTTCCGCTGATTGCGCCTGCTTTACTCGCACTTATTCGAGTTGAGTTCCTCAAAAAATCTAGAGATCACCTCACTACTAGACGTATTAAACTCAGGCACGATTGTTCTAATCTTCTCATTGCTTATCTTACCAGCATTGTAATAGTGTGAGCCGTACGCCCCTTCATATTTTACGAGCTTAGCTATCTCATCAAGTCTAATCGTATTGTTTGCAGCACAGTTATAAATACCTGTGGCACAGTTCGACACAGCGAAATCTATTGCATGCATCATCATGCTATAGGTCACACAATTGAATTCTGAATCAGCACTGAGTGTCAGCGGTTGCTCATGCCCTGTGAGCAGACGATAGATATTGTTAGGGCGCATACTGGAACCAAATAATGAGGTTGGCCGAAGAATCACTGGATTTTGGCATCGCGAAGTCACCAGGCTCTCGCCGACTAGTTTGAAACTTGCATAACCACCATTTATGTCTTCCGCGAACAACTCATCTGATTCCTTATGCAGACGGTCCACTTTGGGGTAGACATCAATTGAGGATAGATAGATGAACTGATGGTGTGGTAGACGACTCACCTGCTCTAGCAACAGAAGATTATCTTCTGTGACTGAGTAAAGTTTTTCGCTGTTCGTGCGATATAAAGAGTTAGCAGCACAGTAAATAATGATGTCAGATGAACTGGTTTCAGGAATACCAGTCGTCCGGGTTACAGCAAGCGCATTGCAGGATTCCGTGATGTACTTTCCCAGTCCTCGAGATGCTCCGATGACAATTCGCCGCATAGGTTGAGATTCCTTTATTTACTTGGCATTTCGATGAACAATGCCTATGAGAACATGACATATATAATATGTTACCATGAGCTAGATTATCAACGTTCCGATAGAGATTGGATGACGAAGTTGTATGAAAAGTAAAGTCAAGATTGGGTTGGTACAGATAAATAATAGTTTCTCTGGTCAGAACTACTTACCCTATTCAATCGCCTGTCTTGAGAGCTATGCAATGACGCATAGTAAACGCGCAGATCAGCTGGAATTCATCTCGCCAATCTATAAGAGAATGCCCGTCGACGACATAGTAGAGCACCTACTTGACGTGGATATCGCTGGATTCTCTACTTACGTCTGGAATTACAATATCTCCTGTGAAGTTGCGCGAAGACTGAAACGGCAACGACCTGATATCACAATAGTATTTGGTGGCCCACAAGTGCCAAATATCGCTGAGGATTTTCTCAAGGAAAATCGCTTTGTTGATCTCGCGATTCACAATGAAGGCGAGAAGGTATTTACCGAGCTTGTCGACATGTTTCCAGGTAAGAACTATCAGAATCTCAAGAGCACCAGTTTTCTCGATTTTACGGATAACTATATCAAAACGAATAACGAAGAACGCATTCGTAATCTGGATGAAATACCGTCACCATTCCTAAATGGCATGTTTGATACCCTGATACAGGATAATCCGGAAGAGTCCTGGATCGGATTGTGGGAAACGAATCGCGGTTGTCCCTTTAAATGTACTTTCTGTGACTGGGGATCAGCAACGGCTTCGAAATTGAATAAATTTAATGAAGACCGTTTACATCTGGAGGTCGACTGGTTTGCAGAAAATAAAATCGAGTATATTTTCTGTTGTGATGCAAACTTCGGCATACAGGCGAGAGACATTGATATCGCTAACTATGTCGCAACAACTAAGCAACAAACCGGTTTTCCGGTAGCACTATCCGTTCAAAATACTAAGAATGCCACAGAGCGCGCCTACCAGGCACAAAAGATATTATCAGATGCTGGATTAAACAAGGGAGTCGCACTCTCGATGCAAAGCGTAGACGTCGATACCTTAGATGCTATCAAACGTGAAAATATATCACTCGATTCATATTGGGAGTTACAGCGTCGATTCACCGAAGATAAAGTAGAGACGTACTCGGATCTTATTCTCGGCTTGCCGGGGGAGACTTATCATAGTTTCATTAAAGGAGTCGATGTACTCATTGAGTCAGGTCAGCATAACCGCATTCAATTCAATAATTTATCCATTCTGCCCAATGCTGAGATGGGCGATCCCGAATACATCGAGAAGTATGGGCTGCAAATTATACGTAGTGAAATTATCAATATTCATGGTAGCAAAGAGCTTCATGAAGACGATGTGGCTGAGTATCAGGATTTGGTGATAGCAACCAATGCGATGCCTGCGGAAGATTGGCAGAAGACCAGGGCGTTTTGCTGGATGACGGCGTTTCTGCATTTCGACAAGATAATGCAATACCCTCTGATCATAACGCATGAGTTATTCGGTCTTAAATACAGTCAGATCATCGAGCGATTCATTGAACAGGCCCATTCTCAGAAGTATCCGATGTTGAATCATATCGCCAATTTTTTTATTAATGAGGCGGCTTCAATTCAAAAAGGTGGCTTCGAGTATGTATTCTCTAAAGACTGGTTAGGCATTTTCTGGCCTGCAGATGAATATGTCTATATTGATATGATGGTCAGCGATACATTTAATCAATTCTATGAGGAAGCAGGTGCTCTGTTGGTTGAGATTCTCAATGATGAGGATATTCAATTCGAGGCACAAATTCTTGATGATGCCCTGACATTGAATAGGTCTTTAGTCAGCAGGCCGTTTATCAAAGAAGATCTAAGCATTGATCTGTTTTATGACGTGAAAACATTTTGTGAAGAAATAAAAGTAGGCAAACATCCTCATTTGCAGCAACAGCCACTCACACTGGTGATTAATCGTGCTAATCGCCACTATGATGATCTGCAAAAATGGTGTCAGGAAGTCGTTTGGTGGGGTAACAAAAAAGGGGCTTATCTCTATGATAATGACACCATTAATTATGAGTTAGCGGGTCATTATTAAGCCAATCATCCTTCATGCAACAACGTTATTTTAATTCTCTTGACAGAAAAATTTCTGCAATTGGCTTTGGTACCTGGGGTATCGGTGGCAAAACTCCGGGTAATACATCTTACGGCGATATCTCAGAAGAGCAGGCAGAAGCATGTATCAATAAAGCACTAGAAGCGGGTATCACGCTGTTCGATACATCGAGTGCATATGGCGATAGCGAGACGAGACTAGGCCGCTGTTTAGGTCATATCAGGGATAGGGTCTGTATTGCGACCAAAGGAGGAATAGCCGCATATGACCAGCCTCTAGACCATTGTGTAGCAAATCTCGAAAAGAGTCTTGAGCAGAGCCTAGGCCGATTAAAAACAGACTATGTCGATATCTATCAATTACATAATCCTGGCGCGAACCTCTTTAGTGAAAATAAAGGATTGGTGTCATTCTTCGAACAGATACTCGCTGATGGAAGAGCGAACGCAATCGCGATTTCTGTAAAGTCTCCCTCTGATGCGCTGCGCCTGTTGGGTGAATTTCCTTTTTCACTGGTGCAACTCAATTACAACATGATGGATTTACGGGCGCTGCAACAAGGGGTCCTAGACAGATGCGACAGAGATGGTGTGGATGTATTGGTTCGTACCCCATTATGTTTCGGTTTCCTGGGGCTTACCATATCAGAAACGACCCAATTTCCTGAGGGGGACCATAGAAATGGATGGGATACACAACAACTCAAACTATGGTCAGATGGCGCAAAATTATTACAGGAAAAGCTGCTGAAACATGATGATTATGAAGGGCCATATCAGACCCCAGTCACACGTGCCCTGAGATTCTGCCTGAGTCATCCCGCCATTAAGTCTGTCCTTACGGGGGCGACGAGTGAAAGCGAGATGGTTGAAAACGCATTGGCTGGCACATTACCTCCATTGTCCACCGAGGCGATTGCCGAGGTCCTCGCAGTCAACGAAAAAAACCGTTTCTTCATCTAGCAAGGAGTAAGTCTTAGAAGGTAATTGAGCGCGTCTAGGGTATCAGGCCTTCTAAATGATCTCTTATCTGAATGTACCGATAGTCTCCATTATATCTTTTCATCGCTACATCAATCATATCGACGAGTCCTTGAGTCGAACTACCATGATACAACAGATGCATAACCCCCCAGAGATACATGCCTGTTATCGCAGCGTCCATGTGTTTTAGTTGATCATGTGTCAGTAGATTGTTGTTGGCCAGTCGTTCTATGGCCGCAATCTTACCGCGCACCATTTTGTTGATATGTGCATCATTATTGACCCATACACTATCACTATGTACATAGAAGTTTGATACTAGGCCAGGACGGTAAACAATAGTGCCTAGTTGCGCAAGCACACACCAGAATTCATATTCATCATTATCATATTCAGATAAGTAATTGGCTGCTTTTGCTAATGTCTCTCTGCGAAAAAAAGATGAGGAAAATGGTGGATAGAACTCACCAATATAAAACTCATGTAAATTCCAGGGACGTCCGGCGTTGTAACTACAGGTGTTGTCTATCGTATTAACAACCGTTTGATCACCATAGATAATATCTGCCTGTGTTTTCTTGAAGTGATGGGCTGCCCACTCCAGAGCATTGGGCAATAGTTCGTCATCGGCCCAGCATACTGCGATGAATTCACTGCGAGCATTCTGTGCCGCGATTAGCAACCCATCAAGCGCTGACTTGTCTTGTTGTGAGTAGAAGCTATTCATCAGCCCCATGTCTTCAACAATAACAGCCGTTTCATCTGTGGATAGACTATCCTGGATTCGCAGATTAAATTCCCCCTGATAGTCAAGTGCCAGCACACTGTCTAACGCCCGACGTAAATATTTATCTGCATTTCTGCAAACAGTAACAACGGTGAAATCAGGCAGGCTCTCATTATCAGTTGCTCGGCTAGTCGAATTATTTAAGGTGTAAACTTTATGGATGGGTAAGCCATGCTGCACGGGTAGTTGTGTAGGGAGTATCTTCTGTATGTCACTAGCGTCTATAAGATCGCTCAAAGAATGATAGGTGGATTGTATATCTGTGTTAGATTTTGCCATTGTTTGATAGTGACTTATATTCTGGGTTGTCCAAAATTTTAAGGAATTTTAGTTTAATATTACCTGTTATCCGTCGATATTCATATATAACAGGCATCAGCTCGTTTTATGTTGCGACTTTAGCAGTCAGGACGAATCTCAGTTATTATAGTTCGGTATATTTCTATGCGATTAGATGGTGTGAACCAACGATGACGACTGTCGTTTAACTAACTAATCAACTGCGATAAAAACAATAATAAGGCTCTCATTACATGACTCAACGAATCGGCATTAATGGTTTTGGACGAATTGGCAGAACGATTGCACGGATTCTTGCAGAGGAGTCCGAACTGGAACTGGTCGCGATCAATGATGCAGTTAATGATATACATAACCTGACCTACCTATGGAATTATGATTCAACCTATGGCCGCTTGAACCCACTAGCCTGTGTTGATCAACAAGCACAGTGTATTCAACATCAAGGCCAGGAGATAAGATTTCTTAGCCAACCTGATATGTCTCAAGTTCCATGGGATGAGCTTGGTGTTGATATTGTCATCGAAGCGTCAGGCGTGAGTCAGAATGCTCTGATCGCGCGGCAGATGTCACTTCAACAGGATGTACGAGTTATCTTGACCCACGCTTCGAGTGATGACGTTGATCGATTTGTCATAATGGGTATTAATGATACTGAAATTTCCTCATCGGACAGGGTGTTCTCAAGTAACATCTGTGATGCAAATGCTGTCGCTCATCCACTCGCCGCACTCGATCAAGAGTATGGAATAGCCGGTGGGTTTATCTCAACCATGCACCCATGGCTAAGTTACCAAAACCTGGTGGATGCACCGCTGAAATCCCAGTCAAATCCTACCCATAATTGGCGTGACTACTCTCTAGGGCGTGGCAGTGTAGGTAGTTTAATTCCCAAGAATACGACTCTAGTCGACGCGCTGGAGAAAGTTTTGCCAGATATAGCTCAGAAGATAAACGGGTTTTCCTATCGCGTGCCTACTCAAATTGTGTCGAGTGCGGATATGACGATTCAATTGCAACGACCTGCGGATGTGGACGAGGTGAAGAGCTATCTGATGACCTATTTTGCACAGTCAGATTATGTGAAGATGAATCATGACAGCCTCATTAGCGTGGATTATCTTGCCGAACCCTATTCCGTGATTATTGATTTTCAATGGTTGGCCATCAATAATTCCAACCTGCTGAAAATGATCACCTGGTATGATAATGAGTGGGGATACTCATCTAGAGTCGCTGATTTATGTCGTCTCATTGGAAAGGAGCAATAAACAAAATGGTCAGTGCATTACTCATAGGAAAGCACACAAGTGGTGGCGTCCCGGGTAAAAACTATACGTCAATACTAGGTAGGCCAATGGTCGAGTACGCGCTCCTCGCTGCGGCTAATTCAGCCTTGATCGACAGGATATATGTGTCTACAGATTCCCCGGACATCGTCAAATCCGCAAAGAAATTCAACGCAGAAATCATCCCCAGACCCGAAGAGTTGGCACAGTCTGAGTCGCCAACTGAAGAAGCTTACGCCCATGGTTATCGCGAAATATTAAAAACAGGTGAACGCCCAGATTATCTGGTATTAATGTTTGCCAATTCGCCCTGTGTTACTGCTGAAAACCTCGATCATGGTATCAATAAACTAATACAGAATGAGGACTATGATTCTGTAATTTCTGTTGTGAATTATAATATGTTTGCTCCTATGCGTGCCCGCAAACTAGTCGCTGATGGAACATCTGAACCCTTGTTAGATTTAGCATCGATGAATCTGGACAATACGTTTCACCGTGATGCTCAAGGTGATATCTACTATTGCGATTTCGGTGTTCAGGTGGTTCGCCCCGAACGTTGTTTGCTAGATTTTTCTGCCGCTAAACTCCCATTTCTGTGGCTCGGCAATCGACAGGGAACGATTACGTTACCTGGTGGCTTTGATGTCGATGCGCCATGGCAAATTCCTGCGGTAGAGTTCTGGTTAAAGCAGCTCGGCTTTAGCGAAACAACGACGCCATATCAATGAACGACTATGAAAATTGTACGATTCCTAGTCGACGATAGCATTCTGTGGGGAGAACTCGATGGGGAGACGATTCGTGCGCTGAGTGAATCCCCCTTAAAATCGTTTACACTGTCAGGGAAGCAATATTCTTTGGGACAGGTGAAATTATTGGCACCTGCTGAACGTCCAACCCATGTCGTTGGTGTTGCGCTAAATTATCCCGGTGTCTCAGGAGAATCAGCGATCGCCGATGAGCCATTATTTTTTCTAAAGTCTCCGACATCAATTTCTGCTATCACTGACCCAGTTACACTACCCGTGGATGCGAGTAGAGGCTTCTGGGGAGAAGTGGAGCTGGCCTGTGTTATGTCACGGGATGTGTATCAGTCTTCAGTGGCTGAATGTGAGGACGCAATACTAGGTTACTGTATAGCAAACGACTTGACGCTTGAGAACCTTGCCAATCGAGATCATCATCTCCTGCGCTCGAAGGCGTTAACGGGATTTTGTCCGATGGGGCCATATCTGGACACTTCTTTTGACCCGAACTCGGGGAAAATCTGGTCCAAGATCAACGGTACGACATCGCAAGAGGCAGATTTATCGGAAATGCTATACTCACCTCAGCGATGTGTATCGCTCATCTCGCAGCTGTTGCCTCTGACTGCGGGTGATGTAGTTTTATTCGGAACGCCATCGGGAGCTGGTGCCACACAACAAACTGGACTTCGTGCAGGTGACGAGTTCGAGCTGGGTATCGCAGGGCTGGGCTCGGTAACGCAACAGATAGTGGATGTATGATAAGCATATGACACAATTTAAAATCGGTATCACTGACTATATTTCTGCTCCGTTTGATATTGAGCAGCGGGTCCTGGGGTCAAATTACGAACTCATTCCTTTGGATCTGTTTGCAGAGTTCCCTGCTACGGAGATATTGAATGATCTTGATGGCTTGCTCATTTGGCATTATCCCATTGAGGAGCAATTGTTAAACGCATTAACAAACTGCCAGATTCTGGTCAGGTATGGCGTCGGTTACGATAATGTCGACTTACAGGCAGTCAAGCGACATGGAATGCGGTTCTCCAACACACCCGATTATGGCACCGATGAAGTAGCGGACACTACCTGTGCCATGATCCTCGCGAAAACCAGACGCATTGCTGAATATAATATCCGTAGTCGCGGTTATTTAGATACCTGGCAGGAAAATACACTGGCGGATATCCAACGCAGTTCGGCACTAACAGTTGGCGTTATAGGTGCTGGCAGGATTGGCTCGTCCGTCATTCTTAGATTGAAGGCATTCAATTATAACCTGGTGTTTTTTGATCCCTATCAGCCAAGTGGTTATGAGAAGATGTTGGGTTGCTCTCGAGTAGACACATTAGAAGCGCTTTGTCAGACAGCAGATATTGTGACCTTACATTGTCCCCTTACGACTGAGACCAGGGGAATGGTAAATACGGATTTTCTATCCAATATGAAAGCAGGAGCCATCCTAATCAACACAGCCAGAGGCCCTCTGATTGAGAATATCGATCAGGTGCTCACCGAGGTTGAGTCGGATAGATTGTACGGCGTAGGATTAGACGTTTTACCTGAGGAACCACCATTGAATTCGAAATACATTTCACAATGGCGCTCAGATACCGGCTATTTGAATGGCCGAGTAACTATAAACCCTCACAGCGCCTATTATTCTTCTCAAGCATGGAATGAAATGCGCAGTAAGTCTGCCGAGACGATCAAACTCTGGTTGGAGCAGGGTATTCAGCGAAATCCCATCGTTAGTGAGGCGGAGTAGCGGCAATCGTCGAGATGACCTATGAGCCAGAATTTTATGACCGATGACTTTTTAAAACACATTGAATCAAATGAGCCATCCCTCACTGAACTGACGAGCGATCATAAGAGAATCAGGCTGATTTCTACGATTCCAAAATCGGGAACCTGGTTCCAAAAGTACTTCTGGTCTGTACTTGATAGTTTATTGGCTGAGGACAACAGCTATAACCCCTATGCAGACGTATATGAGCCAAAATCACTGAATTGCGACGCGCTCGGGGTTGGTCACAGCTTTTGCCCGGGCTGGCGGAAACACCTGAGTGAGTCTCTGAGAACGCATCTGTCAGATCATATCTTTCCAGGTACCAGAGGCATCGACTGGTTTCAGAGCTTCTTTGATAATTTAGGGCCTGTCGTCGATCCAATTTCAGCCGCTGATACGAAGGTGGTGTTGGTTTATCGAAATCCTTTGGATCAAATTTTTAGTTATTTTCGCCCGCGTTGGAGTGCGAAATATATTTCGGAGAAGAATCTGCAATGGCCGACTGTTCCGATGCCGGGCATGTTACAGGAAGAAAATCAGTTCTTTCGCTTCTTTGAAACACCGGCGGCAACATTGCGAGGCGGCGCTGCTAATAGTTACTGTATTCAACTTGCTACCTTTTTCCACATGCGACAATTGGCGCCAGATAATATCGCTCTGATTCGTTATGAGGATATTATCAACAACAAATATGACACCCTGTTGTTCATTGCAAAGTTCTTCGATTTTTATCAGGACACAGAACAATTCAATCAGTCTTTCACAAAAGCAATTCAATTGACGGCAAAAGAGCGAATGAGTGCGCTGGAAACTCAGCTAGGGCATGGGATCAATTTGAAGACTAGTGAAAACAATGGCTGGAAAGATAATGTCCATATACGTTCTGGTGCAGAATCAGAATGGCGAGAGGTCTTCGATGACGAGGACGTTGCATTCATCCGCGAGCGTTTGGCGTTCTTTAATATTCCCGTTCACCTCGTATTTCCAGATTAGCATCATGTCCGAACGATCCAATCACGAAAAGCGTAAGATCATGTTTTGGGGAGCACAATGTAACTCGCTATGGATCAAAGATTTCATCTTTCATAACTTTGAACGACTGACGTCTATCGGCTGGCATACGACATACTATTTCACCGCGATTAACGAATATAATCTGGGGTATGACGCACGCAAGGACTATACACCGGACTGGGTTGCTGATGGCGCGTCATTTAATCCGGATGTCGTGCTTCTTAACAATATGCCGATGTCACTTTATTACACGAATTCTCCTGAGTCGGTTGCCACCTATCTACAACAACGATTGCCAGCCGATCCTCCGAATATCATTTTAACTAGAGTGAGTGGGCGTGACTATCTAAGTAAAATTTATCCCAACGTGCCTATCTTAACTATGAGCGACGTTTTTAATTGGCCATGGTTATCGGGTTTGGCATTTTGCTTTAGGACAGATGATGATAATTGCGGTGTCCCAGTTTTGAGCAGATTCTCTGATGTGATTCTGGACAATACAGTGCTTCCAGATGATCTGGTTGATTCGGTTCAACAACTAAATACTGCAAATGATCTGACTGATGATGATAGACGGAAAATTCGACAGTTAATTGAAACGCTCCGTAGTCAATACTCAACCATTGCTATTCTGCCGATGGATCTTGATCGTGGCGATGTTCGCTATCTGGAATTCGCTGCTCAGGATGAACCGTTTCAGACGAAAAATGATCTGCTGAATTATCTTCTTGAAAACACATCCGAAGAAACCTGTTTCCTTGTGACCTCACATCCCTCTGAAACAGATATCTATCACTTCATAACAAACGAACGCATCATATCGGCTGACACGCCGATCCCATTCCTGGCGCATCAAACAATGTCTCAGATTCTCGGCGACTTGTGCCGGACAGAATACTTACTGCCATTCGCTGATAAACTTGTCGTCAGAAATAGCAAAGCTATCTGGCATGCGCTATTGAACAATAAACCGATACTATCACTCGGTAGGCATGACATTGCATTTGCCAATCCATATCATGACATCGGTGATTGGCTACAGGCTGAAGACAACACGTGCTCCGAGATTACTGTGGCTACCTATCTGTATTGGATGATCACTCGGCTTCGCATCGATAATGACGAGACTGAGAAGTTGGCACGGATACTAGAGCGGGCCGTTGAGAAACGCAATCCGACCACTGAGGATCTGCTGCACATACTCGATTGGGGTACGGATGAAGAGTACTTCGAATGCTTCAATCATGCATTACAAAAGAAAGATAATCCTGTCTGATTATACCTAGGGTCCAACCACCGTGTTTCGATTGGTCATGCCGCGTCACTTGCCAAGATAGATAATAATGTTGCGACCAAATTCTAACTCAGCCGCTGCCTCAGTTAACTTTATATACTGTTCAATATCTTTATTCACCAGGTAATTTGTGCAGATCACGCGTGCCTTATGGGATTCGAAACCGCGATCAGGATGCATACGATAGTTTGAGTGTTCATTAATTAAAAACTGTTCAATAGGATAGTCCGTCTGTATGGATAAAATTTTGAACTGGTACTCCTGGGCGATGCGTTTCAGACTATTCAGATTGAAGTAGGACAAATGTTCAGGTGGTATCAACCAGTCTTCCGCTGTCGCATTTCTTTTCAGTAATTCCTGTTGAAACCCAGAGTAGTCGTTAGGGACAGTAATTCTTAAAACTGACGAGGGCGCCATCAGTTGCTTGAGATTTAACAGAGTCTCTAGTGGGTTGATTAAATGTTCTAGCAGATTATTCAGGTTGATTAATCCAAATGTTTTCTGTTTCTGTTGTAGTTCTTTGATAAGACCGTCGGCATCATCTAGTATGAAGTGTTCGATTAGTTGCGGATTGATTTTATTAATTAGGCTATCGGAATAATCATTACAGGTGATATTCCAACCAGCCCTGTGAAAATAGTTGGAGAAATCGGCAGCGCCACACCCAAGTTCTAATAGGTGTTTCGTATCAGGCATGAAACGACGAAGTGTTGCTTCAGAAATTTTTGCTACATTTTCAACATAAGCCAGTTCATCTTCTGCACCGTATTCACAACTGAGACTTGCATTCTCTGTTGTACTCTCAGAGCGTTCAGACAAATGATAAGCATCGCCGGTGTAGTACGCCTTGAGTTCATCATCGGATGGTTTAGGCTGTACCTCAAAGAAGCCTAACTTGTGTCGAACCAGTTTATACTTTTGCATCGAGATTAATTATGTTCTGCTGTAGTAAAAAATATAGCCTAATAACAAAGATTTTCATATGTGTTTATAATGAAACGTACTAAGCCAATTAAATAAACACAAACTTCTTTAATGCTAACACGCTCTTAGTATATTGGAATTAAGTTCTTCCGCTAAGAGCCGATCTATAGGTTATGAATCATACTAAAAGAACAACAACACACCCACTGATCATCGCTGAACTCAGTGGAAATCATCAGCAAGACAAATCAATTGCACTTGAACTCATCAAAGCGGCTGCGGATGCAGGGGCGGATGCGATCAAATTACAGACATATACTGCCGATAGTATGACGCTTGATATGACCAACGATGATTTCTTAGTCAATGAGGAAGGCAGTCTTTGGCAAGGTGAATCACTCTATTCGCTATATCAGAAAGCAAGCACGCCGTATGAGTGGCATGAGGAGCTATTCAAATACGCCCGTTCACTTGGGATGTTGGCTTTCAGTTCTCCCTTTGACCTAGACGCAGTAGACTTTCTCGATGGGCTCGACGTGCCGTACTTTAAGATAGCCTCATTTGAGATTACTGACTTGCCGCTGATACGTCATGTCGCCAGTAAAGGGAAACCTCTGATTATCTCAACAGGCATGGCATCTATCGAAGAAATTCAGGCAGCGATTGACACAGCCAATGCTCGAGGATGTTATGACATTACTTTATTGAAATGCACCTCAACCTACCCAGCTTCAGCTAGCAATAGTCATCTAAAAACCATCAAGGATATGCGGGAACGGTTTGGGCTCGCGGTTGGTTTGTCTGATCACAGCATGGGGATCGGGGTTGCCGTTGCTGCGGTCGCGATGGGTGTGACGATGATTGAAAAACATCTAGTGTTGGAACGGGAATCCGATGCCGTCGATGCCGGATTTTCGATGACGCCGGTTGAGCTTAGACAACTTGTAATTGAGGTTAAGCGAGCGTCTGATGCGCTCGGAGAGGTGAAATATGGTGGCTCTGCTGATGAGCAGGCTTCTAAGAAGTATCGGCGCTCAATTTATGCCTGTGCCGACATCAAGGCCGGGGAGCCATTTAGTAGCGACAATGTTCGTATCATTAGACCCTCTTATGGGTTACCACCAGTCGAATGGGATAGGTTATTAAATCAGGTGGCCGCGCAAGACATCGCCGTGGGCACCGCCCTTCAATGGCATATGGTTAAATCTGTTGATTAGATTATTACTGATAGCTGATGTGACTGCTGAGAGTGGGCTGGGTCACTGGATGCGTTGCTATAATCTTGCCGCTGCGCTACAGCATCAGGGTTATCAAATTCATGCGTTGCAATCACCACAATTAAAAGCCATGGATTTATTCATGCCGACCGAATTCATCCAGTGGCATGCGACTCCAGCTGCGCTACATCAGGAAGAAACGCTAGCACACGTCGAGTTACTTCAGGAGCTACAGCCATTTGATGTCGTGATAATTGATGGTTATCAATTCAGCGCTAGTTATAGAAAAACATTGCGTAATAAGATGCAACGGGTCATAACATTTGATGATATCAATGACTGTCCTGCATACCATTGTGACTTGCTGATTAACAGTTCGGCCAATGCGATGCAGTTAGGTTATACAGAGTCTGCTGAGGACGCGGCGCTATTTCTCGGTCCCGATTATCGTCAGTTTGCCCATGGCTATTTGTTGGCCCGAGAACAACTGATCATTAAATCTAATTGGGCAAATAGAAATGCTCTGACCATTATTATGGGAGGGGCTGATACCCATAGCCTGACGATGCCATTATTACAATCATTGCAAGCTTTGGACTGGTTAGATGATGCCCCGTCGATTAATGTCATCACTACTGAGCTCTATAGCAATAAGGCTATGATTCATAAATGGTGTGCCAAGCAAATGAATCTGACAGTGATTCATCAACAATTTGATCTGTCTGCAGTTTTCCTATCCTCAAAGCTGGTTATCTCAGCAGCTGGCGGCAGCTCTTACGAACTGCAACTATGTGCAGCCCCGTCATTATCGATCATTATCGCTGAGAATCAACGCCAAGCAGCATCAAACAGCCAGGCGAACGGCTGGTCTGAGATGTGGGACTGGACTAGTCGCAAAGATATGATGCAAATGGCGGATAGGATCAAGGAATTATGGCTCAAAACCGATTCACTCAAGTCAATGCATAACAAGCTAATCTTCGATATGGATAAAGCACGCGTCCCTGAACTAGCGACTCATGTGGATCGTTTTATCCGAGAGTCTGCTGATGGCTAGCCCGTTAGTTGCGATATCGAGCTTGTCGGCAAAGCTAGATATGGTCTCAGATGTCAGGGATGGCTTCGAGCAGTGGGATGACGCCTGCCGAATTTTAGGTTTAGATGCGAATCCCCGGTGTCCTGCACGCGATGTGGTTGATCAATTTATGGTCATGCCACCACTGGAGGAAATAGTGCTTACTGACTTCATCGATGCACTATCCAGGCTTGAGGTGACCCATATCATACCCTCGCGTGACGGCGAGTTAGTTTTTTATGCGTCGCATTCTCGGGCCTTTGCAGAGGCCGGTATTGCAGTGATGATCTGCTCGGAAGAAACAGTATCAAGGTGTCTAGATAAATATGCGTTCTATCAATTCAACTGCTCTGACTATCCTGTGATAGAAACAAGTCTGTCTCTGGACGATTCCGTATCTTCCTGGGTTGTCAAAGAACGCTTCGGGTCAGGGAGTTCTGGCTTGCTATTAAATGTATCAAAGCATCTAGCACTTCAGCATGCCAAGAATCTGCAACATCCTATTTATCAACCCTTTGTAGAAGGACAAGAATACAGTGTTGATATCTACATCTCGAGAAGAAACATCTGTATGGGATGTGTGGTCAGACGTCGCGATAAGGTGATTAACGGGGAAGCGATTGTTACTTCTAGCATTCGTCATTCGGAAATTGCCATACTAGCGACACGGTTTGCCTTGGACAATGGCTTGCAAGGGCATTGCCTGGTGCAGATCATCGAGGATATTTCGGGGGCATTGCATATAGTCGAGATCAATGCGCGTTACGGCGGTTCTTCAAAACTATCGATATCGCTAGGGTTGAATTCGTTTTACTGGTTTGCATTGGAGTCTAGCGGTGAATTGCTAGATGGTATGGAACTAATAGAGTACCCAGCAAATCGAGTACTAGATAAAGAATCCAAACAGGGAGGTGGTGGTTCCGGTGCAGGTTAAAGTGGCGGTGTTTGATTTGGATGACACCTTATTCAATGAATTGGACTATGTTCGCAGTGGTTTATTCCATGTGGCACATATTCTTGCAGGAAAGTTGGGTTGGGACGAAGGTGATTTACGCCAGGCTTTGCTGACATCACTTCAGGTCTCCAGGGATCAGGTGTTTGATCGGGTACTCGCACAGATGGGGGAAGACACTTCAGAGCTCATCGAGTTTTGCGTTGCGAGTTATCGTGCACATAAACCAGATATTGAACTTTCGTCTGATGTTCTCGAGCTATTGGAACATCTCGCACAAGAAGTATCTCTCTATATCGTGACCGATGGCCACGCCAAGGTTCAGAAAACAAAATGTGTCAGCCTCGGGTTATGGGATCATCCGGGGATCAAGGCGTGTTATGTTACATATCAACTCGGACCAGAGTTTGCCAAACCATCGACGAGGTGTTTTCAGATGATCGCCGAGCGGGAGCAGTGCCAGCCATCGGATATCGTATACATCGGTGATAATCCGGATAAGGATTTCGTTGGAATCAAGCCGCTGGGATTTCGCACGATTCGAGTCATGACTGGACAACATAAACATAAAGTCGTGAATGATGAATATGATGCTGAGGTTAGCGTAGCCAATCTTCAAGCGGCAATCGAACAGCTGGAATTCTAATCCGCTGTCGCGCGCATTTTTCAACGTGTTCGTTGCTGGACATCTCGATTAAGTTGGCTGAACTCAGGATGATTTTTGAGACAATCGATAAGTTGTCGATAGTCAGCCTTACGCCAATCATCTCCGAGTAGAGCGATAATCTGACTGACGACTATAAAGTCAATCTCCTGGTCGACGCACAGACGGAACCCGCTATCGTCAGCGAATGAGTTAGTCAATCGGGTTGTTTTGAAATGATTTTCCGGTGCGTAAAAATAGGGAGTAACATGTTCCCGGTCATACTCCGTGGTGGCTTGGCTGTTAGCCTGTCGCAGCATCGCCATGGTAAAGATCTCTGCATCGACGCCACGGGGATACGAGTCGGTATCAACACGACCGTAATCGGATCCAGTTGCGCGATACTGATGAATAAGCTGTTTGATCAAATCGGGACAGATAAGCGGACAATCACCTGTCAGCCTAATGATCTCATCAGAGTCATTCAGTTGAAACTGTGAAGCCGCATCATGGAATCGTTGCAATACATTTGCCTCACTACCACGGAAGACATTGATTCTGTTGTTGTTGCAGAAGTCTTCGAGAACATCATCCTGTGAGCCGACAGATGTTGCGATCGTTATGTTCAGGTCAGGTTGCTGAGATCTCAGTCGTTCAATCTGATAGGACAACATTGGAATTCCGTTGATTGGCCGCAAGACTTTGCCTTTAAGCCGCTCTGATCCCATTCGCGCCTGAATCATGCAGAGTATCTTATTCATGAGAGACCATTGTGGCACATTTGAGATCGAAGACAAAGACTGGGTCAGAAACATTCATGGCAAACCATGGAGTAAGTCCAGCCATTCACATTTCTGACCCTGGGTGTGGATACCAATAGCCCATCCCTGTGCTATCGATCGTTTAGTATCCGTATTGTGCTTCCTTGCGCTATTGAAGACGAATCATCTCTGTAGCAAGAGATAGTTTAGATCGTCTGATGATGGAAACAATAACTCGAATTGATGTCTTAACAGAAGGTTAGGCGTTAGTTTCTTAAAATCAAAGAGTTAGTCTGTTGCGATGGAAAATAAATGGCGAATGTCTTAGATAAGAATGGATATTGCAGTTACTAAAAGCTAGTGATCGACTATCTATTTGATTGGAGTCTCATTGACAACTAGAACTGCCACTTAAGGCCCAGGTGATAATTCGTCATATCCCACTTATGATGATCGCGTAATCCAATTGCCAAGCTGAGGTTTTTCGTCCATTGATACTGCGCCTGAGCCTCTAATTGAATATCAAAAAAACCCGTATCAACTTCTCCAACCTGTATGAAACCTGACCAGCCATTCGACCAGTGCAAACGATAACCAATATGGTAACCAGGTCCGGTGAGAGATTGATCAGTCGCGGTTACCTCAGTGTAGGATGCATACAGATATAATCCCTCCAGCACTTCATCGAGATCGTATGCAACGCCAAATTCCTGCCAAGTCTCGATATCAATTCCGCTCACTTCGGGACCACTACCGGGGAAATCAGTTTCATAGTGATTGTATTTGAGCTGCCAGTCATCAGATAAGTACTGTTCTAGTGTAATCGCCCAACCATAACCCGTTTCGAATGGTTTGTAATCCGGGTTGGCGGCGCTATACCAGAGACCAATAATCGAAGCTGTAACGGGTGCTGAAAGACAGCACAACACAAGGAGAATGAATAGATGAATCGGTTTCATGATAGTTACTAACTAATTCGCTTTTAGTTTGGTGCCCCAGCCGAGCTTGGTGCGTAACACATGGTAATAATCATAGTCAGACGGATGCAGTAGCCATAACTGGCGACGCTTCTTGCGAATACTGACCCGGTCACCCGGTTCTAACTGGAATGTGTGTTGACCATCATAACTCACCTGAGGGTTATGGCGATTAGTTTGTGCCACGACCAGATCGATACAGCTTTCAATGTTGACGACAATCGGTCGCATACTTAAGGTATGAGGGTGCATCGGAACCAATAATACAGCCCCGATATTAGGATGCATAATTGGACCACCACCAGATAGTGCATAGGCCGTCGAGCCAGTGGGTGTTGAAACAATGATTCCGTCACCGCGTTGTGAGAAGGCAAACTGGTCATCTATATAGACCTCAAAATCCAACATCTTTGCAATCTCACCTGGATATAGGACGATGTCATTAAGCGCTTCACTTTGACTCATTTCCTCACCGTCGCGGTACACTTCAGCATGTAGCAAGAAACGCAATTCTTCCTTGTAGTTACCAGCCAATACCTCATCGACCCGTGGCAACATATCCTTGGGACTGATGTCGGTCAAGAAGCCGAGGTAGCCCCTGTTGATACCGAGGACAGGGACATCATAATTAACGAGTAAACGGCCTGCACTCAACATACTACCGTCGCCACCTACAACAATCACGAGGTCTGATCGTTCGCCCAGTTGTTCACGGCTCACGACTGAATCGGGTTTGGTGGACATGTTCTCTGCTATGGCTGCCTCAACTAGAACCTCATCTACCTTTTGCGTTAGATGTTCGTAGAGAATATCCGCACTCTCGGTCGCTTCCGGATTGTGTGGTTTACCGATGATGCCGATGGTATTAAAGGATTGTTTCATGAGTTAACTCAGCAGAAGCATTTTAGTCATTCTAGTCATGCGCGTCGCAATTGTACAGAGTGTCAGATGCGTTTAGTTTTTGCCATTAGTTACAACACACTCTAGAATGGCAAGCTTGAGTATCGTGAGCTCCATTTCGAATAAAATCATTATTAAGGAACATAATCCCCATGCGTTTAACTGAACTCTCAGGATGGCAAGCATTGATATCAAAAAGTCGGGCCATGTCAGAACAACATCTGTCCGACTTGTTACAAGATAGCGAACGTCAAAGTGCATTATCACATAACTCGCTGCCGTCATTTCACGTTGACTTCTCTAAACAACGCATGACGGTCGATATTATGGATGATTTGGTGCAACTGGCACGAGAGGCTGGTCTGGAGCAAAAAATTAAGGATTTATTGAGTGGCGCCATCGTGAATCCATCAGAGGGTCGGCCTGCGCTCCATTCCGCATTACGGGTACCCGATTCTGAAAATGCTTTCAATACGGACCGCGACGTGTCGCAGGGTGTTACTCAAACGCTCGAAAAAATGGCGCGAATGATTCAACGAATTCAGTCAGGTGAGTGGAAAGGATTTACCGGGCAAACAATCAAAGACGTTGTAAATATCGGGGTTGGTGGGTCCGATCTAGGACCACTGATGAGTAGTTATGCTCTGACCGAGTACACGGCAACTGCTTCCAAGAAGATAGGCATCCACTTTGCTTCTTCGATTGATGGTTCTCAACTCGCTGAATTACTACCGACTCTAGATCCTGAAACGACCCTGTTTTGCTATGTATCAAAATCCTTTAGTACCATCGATACCCTAAGTAATGCGAATACCGCCTTAGCCTGGCTGGGCGCCATGACAGATGATGTCTCGGCGCTAAAGCGTGCACATTTTATTGGTATTTCAACCGCACCTGACAAGGTTTCCGCATGGGGTATTCCTGAAGAGAACCAGTTATTGTTCTGGAATTGGGTGGGCGGACGCTATTCCATGTGGTCGGCCGTAGGATTTACCATCGCACTGCAAATCGGTATCGATGGTTTCAAGGAATTCTTGCACGGAGCGCATCTAGTAGACAGGCATCTGGCTGATACGGCGCTGGAGGAAAATGTCCCCGTGTTGATGGGTCTCGTGGATGTCTGGAACTGTAATTTTTTGAGTATTAATGCCCATGCAATCCTGCCTTATGATGGTCGCTTGAAATTTTTACCAGCCTATCTCGGACAACTTGAGATGGAATCGAACGGTAAGTCGGTAACCCTGGATGAAGAGGCCGTAAACTATCGCACTTGTCCGATTCTTTGGGGTGAGATCGGCCCCAATGCTCAACACGCATTCTATCAATTACTGCACCAAGGTACTGAGCCCGTCAATAGTGACTTCATTCTATGTAAGCATCGTGACATTGCGATGTCAGAGGCTGTTCAAGAGTCATTCCGAGAACATAGAGAACTCAACATCGCGAACTTCCTCGCCCAGTCTCGTGTACTCGCACTTGGTAACCAGGCGATGTCTGAAGAACAAATCGCACAGAGTTCAGTGTTCCAGCAATATGCCGGTAATCAGCCCTCGACGTCTATGGTGATTGATGAATTAACCCCGCGGACGTTGGGTTCCCTTATCGCATTGTATGAGCATAAGGTGTTCGTTTCCTCGGTCTTGTGGAACATTAATCCGTTCGATCAATACGGTGTCGAGCTAGGCAAACAGATCGCGGTACAACTGCAACCCGTGTTGAACGGCGAGTCCGATGATGCCATGGATGCTTCAACGCAATCTTTGGTACAACAGATCAGTCGCTAGTTGTTATTTATTGGTCATATGAGATGATTATGATCGGGTATCAAAATTTCAGAACTACATATTGGAGTCATTTGTAACATGCAAAATCGCGCAGTCAAGAAAGCTATCGTCCCGGTAGCGGGGTTCGGCACTCGAATGCTACCTGCCACAAAAGCTATCCCTAAAGAAATGCTTCCGGTCGTTGATAAGCCAATCATTCAATACATCGTTGAGGAATGCGCCAAGGCAGGTATCAATGAAATCGTATTGATCACCCACGTTTCCAAGGGGGCCATTGAGGATCATTTCAGCCGGGCTGAAGAGCTGGAAACGTCACTGGCTCAGCGTGGTAAAGTGGAAATTTTGGAGATGGTACAAACGACACTACCGAATGGGGTAAAACTACATTTTGTCCAACAGGGAGAAGCAAAGGGCCTGGGACATGCGGTGTTATGCGGTCGTGAGATCGTAGGCGATGAGCCATTTGCTGTCTTGCTACCGGATGTCTTGATCGAGACAGATCAGGGCGTTAACAATCTGGTTGAGATGATGCGAGCCTATGGCGAGACTGGGGCCAGCCAGATAATGGTAGAAGCCGTGGCGCACGAAGATATCTCGAAATTCGGTATCGTCGATACCAACCGAGTCATCATTTTACCAGGTGAGCACTGCAAGATGATCGCCACGGTAGAAAAGCCAGAGCCACACTCTGCACCCTCGAACATGGCTGTTGTTGGTCGATATATTTTCTCACCATCAATCTGGCAGCGTCTAGAGAAGACCGGTGTGGGTGTGGGTGGTGAAATTCAGCTCACGGATGCGATGGATGCATTGATTCAGGAAGAGGATGTTCACGCCTTCTATATGCGGGGGCGTAGCCATGATTGTGGTAACAGGAAAGGATATCTTCGCGCAATACAGGCATTTGCTGGACGCAGAAGAAACCTCGACTAATTCTGTCGGTAACTACTGAGGAAGTCCTCAAGCTTATCCAGTGCGATCTCAAGATTCTCTCGGTGGGGGAGAAAAACAATTCGAAAGTGATCTGGATCTGGCCAGTTGAATGCTCTGCCATGTACAACCAGAATATGTTTTGACGACAACAGGTCCAGTACGAATTGCTCGTCATCGGTAATGTTGAATCGTTCGCAATCCAACTTCGGAAATAGGTACATGGCCCCTTTGGGCCGTATGCAACTTAGGCCGGGTATGGAATTTATGCGCTCGTTGGCATAATCCATTTGTTGGTAAAGTCGACCAGTTTCACGGGTCAAATCCAGAATGCTCTGGAATCCACCGAGTGCTGTCTGGACTGCATGTTGCATTGGCATGTTGGCACACAGGCGCATTGAGGCGAGCATGTTGATGCCATTAAGGTAATCTTCGGCGTGTTCGGTATTACCACTAATCATCATCCAGCCTACCCGGAATCCCGCCACCCGGTAATTCTTTGAAAGGCCGGAGAAAGTAACGACCAAATCATCGGTCAGTGTCGCGATGGAGGTATGTTGGTTACCGTCGTATAAAATCTTGTCATAGATTTCATCGCTATAGATTACCAGTTCGTTCTGTGATGCATATTTTGCGATTGATCGAAGCAAATTGTCCGAGTAAACGGCGCCAGTTGGATTGTTAGGGTTTATGATAACAATCGCGCGGGTTCTTGCTGTCGTTTTGTTCCTTATATCATCAAGATCCGGTTGCCAGTCATTTGCCTCATCACAAAGATAGTGAACGGGATTGCCCCCAGCGAGCTTAACGGCTGCAGTCCATAGCGGGTAATCAGGCGAAGGGAGTAGCACTTCATCCCCGTTTTCTATCAATGCCTGAAGCGACATCATGATGAGTTCGCTCACTCCATTACCAAGGTATATTTGCTCCGGGTTCGTGTCATGGATACCAAGCGTCTGGTAATACTGCTGAATCGCCACACGAGCACTATATAGCCCCTTGGATGGTCCGTAACCTTGCGCAGTCGGCAATTGGGCAATCACATCCCGTAGGATATCGGCCGGCGCCTCGAAGCCAAATGGTGCAGGATTGCCAATATTTAACTTTAATATGGGCTGGCCAGCTTCTTCTAGTTTGATGGCTTCATCCAATACTGGCCCCCGTATGTCATAACATACGCCCGTTAACTTAGATGAGCGTTTAATTTCTTTCATTCGCTTTTATCTCTCGGATAGATGCAGATTTCTTGCATCGCTATTGAGTAAACATTGATCTGCCCGCCGTGAATACATCCCTGTAGGCTTCGCTTCGGCATCCATGCCTCAGAGAGCAGTTCAATGTCTTTACTCAACATCAATGCTGAAATTGCATCTATCTAATCACATTAGTCGAGTATTTCACATCAGCGACCGATTGCAAGCGAATCCTAATTTAACTAATTCCCTTGATCTATTAGGGTTAATCCCCATATAGCTTTCTAATCCTGAATAAAACAATTCAGGCTCATAATTATATATTAATATCAATAAGTTAGGGCTCTTTGAATCATGACTAAAGAAGCACAAAACGATACTGTCGAAAATCCTGAGATTGATGAAAATCAGTCAGATCTGACGGTAGATGAAGAAATTGCTGACCTGAAGCAGCAACTTGATGATGCTCAGGCCAAAGTCGCGGACTACTGGGATCAGATAGTGCGTGCCAAAGCAGAAATGGAAAATATCAAACGTCGCGCGAGTCGAGATGTTGAGAGCGCACGCAAATTTTCAATTGAAGCGTTTGCTAATGACTTGATACCTGTGATGGATTCACTGGAGCAGGGGATTAGCTCAATAACCGAAACAACTGAACTCAGTGCGGTTAAAGAAGGCATGGCGTTAACCATCGACGTGATGCTGAAGACGATGGAAAAACAGGGCATGAAGCAAGTTAATCCGATCGGAGAACGCTTTAACCCTCAACATCATGAAGCGATGACAATGGTCCCTAGTCCGGACCATCCACAAGATCATGTTATTGATGTTTTTCAAAAGGGATATGAATTAAATGGTCGCGTGATACGACCAGCACGAGTAGTGGTTTCTCAGGGCGAAACTGAAATGCCCTCGATCGATACCAAGGCTTGAATTGTTGTGCCACACCCCAATGTTAGTGGCAGATAAAGTCAACACTAAGAATGAATTTTGACGGAGTACAGATATGGGTAAAGTAATAGGAATTGACCTCGGAACGACGAACTCTTGTGTCGCAGTTCTGGACGGTAAAGATACACGAGTGATTGAAAACTCTGAAGGTGCGAGAACAACCCCTTCAATCGTCGCTTTCACAAAAGAAGGCGAGACATTAGTGGGTATGCCTGCGAAGCGTCAAAGCGTCACTAATCCAGAAAATACATTGTTTGCAATCAAACGATTGATAGGACGCCAGTTCAAAGACGACGTTGTACAGAAAGACATCAATATGGTGCCTTACAAGATTGTCGCTGCAGACAATGGCGATGCCTGGGTTGAAGCGAATGGCCAAAAGCTAGCGCCACCACAAATCTCAGCTGAAGTTCTCAAGAAGATGAAGAAAACAGCTGAAGATTTCCTAGGCGAGAAAGTGACTGAAGCCGTGGTAACAGTACCTGCCTACTTTAATGATTCTCAGCGCCAGGCAACGAAAGATGCAGGTAAGATTGCCGGTCTGGATGTTAAGCGCATCATTAACGAGCCAACCGCAGCTGCACTGGCTTATGGCATGGACAAAGGCAAGGGTGATCACACTATTGCAGTCTATGACCTCGGTGGTGGTACATTTGATATTTCAATCATCGAAATTGCTGAAGTAGAAGGCGAGCACACGTTTGAAGTACTTGCGACGAATGGTGATACCTTCCTCGGCGGTGAAGATTTTGACTTACGCATCATTGATTATCTGGCAGATGAGTTTAAGAAAGAAAACTCAATGGATCTGCGTGGGGACCCACTGGCCATGCAACGCCTTAAAGAAGCGGCAGAAAAAGCAAAGATTGAATTATCATCAAGCCAGCAAACGGATGTGAATCTGCCATATGTAACAGCTGATGCGACAGGTCCCAAGCACTTGAACGTGAAACTGACGCGCGCCAAACTCGAGTCTTTGGTCGATGATCTGGTGTCTCGTACGCTAGAGCCATTGAAACTGGCCATCTCTGATGCCGGTTTGAATGTCGGTGATATCGATGACGTTCTCCTGGTTGGTGGACAGACGCGTATGCCTAAGGTTCAGAGTACTGTTGCTGAATTCTTCGGTAAAGAAGCACGACGTGATGTGAACCCGGACGAAGCAGTCGCCATGGGCGCCGCGATCCAGGGAGCGGTACTGGCCGGTGAAGTAACCGATGTACTGCTGCTTGACGTTACCCCACTATCGCTTGGTATTGAGACGATGGGTGGTGTTATGACCAGCCTGATCGAGAAGAACACGACGATCCCCACCAAGGCGGACCAGATCTTCTCGACAGCTGATGATAATCAAACTGCTGTGACAGTACACGTTCTGCAGGGCGAGCGTAAGATGGCTAGCCAGAATAAGTCTCTGGGTAAGTTTGACTTGCAGGATATTCCACCAGCACCACGTGGAATGCCACAAATCGAGGTTATCTTTGATATTGATGCCAATGGTATATTGAACGTTAGCGCTAAAGACAAGGCGACGGGTAAAGAACAGTCCATCGTCATTAAAGCGTCGAGTGGTTTATCCGATGAAGAAATCGATGCCATGGTCAGAGATGCTGAGGCCAACGCCGAGGAAGATAAGAAGTTCGAGGAACTGATTACTGCTCGCAATACAGCCGATGGCCTGATTCACTCTGTCAAGAAAACAATGGAAGAAGCTGAGATATCAGATGAAGAAAAAGCGGCGATCGAGTCTGCCATAACGGATCTTGAAGCAGCGCTTAAGACCGATGACAAGGCTGAGATTGAAGCAAAGACTGAAGTGCTGTCTAAGGCCTCTCAGAAAATGGCAGAACAAATGTATGCCAAGGCACAGGCAGAAGCTGAAGCAGGTCAGGCCCCAGGCGCTGAATCTGACAATGCGAATGCCTCTGCCAGCAAAGACGACGACGTCGTCGATGCTGAGTTTGAAGAGGTCGATGACAAGAAGTAATCGCCCACACAGCTGACTGCTTGGGCGGATTTAATCCGCCCAAGTTGATCCTGCAAGTTGAGAAGTAAGAAATGGCAAAACGAGATTATTACGAAGTTCTGGGTGTTTCCAAAACAGCGACCGATCAGGAGCTGAAGAAAGCCTACAAGCGGCTTGCCATGAAGTATCATCCTGACCGTAATCCTGGCAAGGATGGTGAGGAGCGCTTCAAAGAAGCCAAGGAAGCCTACGAAGTCCTTTCATCAGAAGAGAAACGTGCCGCTTATGATCGCTTCGGTCATGAGGGTGTCTCCGGTGCAGGTTTCGGTGCCGGTGGTGCGGGAGCTAGTAGCTTCAGTGACATTTTTGGCGATGTCTTTGGCGATATTTTCGGCGGTGCTGGTGGCGGTGGTCGACAAAGTCGCCAGGCCAGGGGCTCCGACTTACGCTATAACCTGGAACTGAGTCTTGAAAAGGCTGTCTCTGGTACGAGTGTCGAGATCAAAATTCCAACTTACGTCAATTGTGATACCTGTGATGGTAGTGGTGCCAAGAAAGGCACATCTCCCACGACCTGCACTACCTGTGGTGGTGCCGGGCAGGTACGCATGCAGCAAGGCTTCTTCTCGATCCAGCAGACGTGTCCAGCCTGTCATGGACAGGGCAGTACGATCACCGACCCTTGTCCAACATGTTCAGGACAAGGACGTACCAAGAAAGTGAAAACCTTGTCGGTCAAGGTTCCAGCGGGCGTAGATACAGGGGACCGTATCAGACTCAGTGGTGAAGGTGAAGCAGGGGGACCTGGGGTTCAGCCAGGCGATCTCTATGTTCAGATCCATGTTAAGGAGCACGATATATTCCAGCGTGATGGTGACAACCTTTACTGTGAGGTCCCAATCGCGTTTCACATCGCGGCGCTCGGTGGGGAACTTGAAGTTCCGACGCTGGATGGCAGGGTCAAACTCAATATTCCTGCGGAAACACAAACGGGTAAGATGTTTCGACTACGCGGCAAAGGTGTGAAGCCAATGCGTGGTGGAGCCCAAGGCGATTTGATGTGTCGGGTAAAGGTTGAGACACCCGTTAATCTTTCCAATGAGCAGAAAGACATGATTCGCAATTTTTCCAGCTCAATGGAAGGTAAATCGAAACATTCGCCTCAAGCAACGACCTGGTTTGATGGCGTGAAAAAGTTCTTCGACGACATGTCGAACTGATTACTCTATGATGAAACGAAATACTGGATGATCTAATTAGAGAGTCATCCAGTACACGCAAATCCTATCGACATCCTGTCGGGTTAATGCAGTCATTCGCATTAATGATCCCTAGTCTTATCCTTAAGGCCATCCAGCATCCGTTCTGATACATCCTGTCATGGCAATGTCTAATCCCTTAAATCTTGGAAAACATGATAATTCTGGTCGCCAGAATGACAAGAGCTTTGATTCATTCTGAACCATGCCAAACTATGTATTGCTATATAAATCAGAAAGATAGGTGAAATTTTTCATTGGCAATTCAGATATTTCTTACGTCTAGAATGGACAATGTCTCACAAGACTCCGGGGCGATATTCCTGAATTGATTGTTTTCATCCCCTTCAGTCGCTGAGTTGTGTCTCTGTCTCGTCACTGAAAACACGACAAGTATTCGGAACTATATCATCACTTTTGCCCCTGACAACATGGACAGATTCATTCAGCATATGTAGAATAACGCAGGTTCGAATTTACATATCAAAAAGCGGATCTGAACTGTTGCCTAGCGCTACTTTTCCTCCGCTTTTTCTGTATCTGTTGGGAGGTTATCTTGTGTAAACGCGCTTTGCTCGCACTGGAAGACGGCAGTCTTTTTTATGGTATTTCAATTGGGCATAATTCGCAGTCCGTGGGTGAAGTGGTTTTCAACACGGCCATGACTGGTTATCAGGAAATATTATCGGATCCCTCCTACGCGCAACAGATGGTCACATTGACTTACCCACATATCGGTAATACGGGTACGAATTCTGAAGATCAGGAATCAAGGAAAGTCTTTGCTACTGGACTCATCATTCGAGACTTGCCGATACTGGAGTCAAACTGGCGATCTGAGAAGTCACTACAAACCTATCTAATAGCCAATCAAGTCACTGCAATCGCAGAGATTGACACCAGAAGACTCACCCGGATATTACGTGATAAGGGCGCACAGAATGGCTGTATCATGGTGGCAGAGACGGATGATAAGCTAAATGCCGAAGCCGCCATAGCTGCTGCACGCGGCTTTCCCGGCTTGAAAGGTATGGATCTCGCTAAAGAAGTGTCTGTTAGTGAGTCATATACTTTCTATGAGTCCAGTTGGCAGCTAGGTCAGGGGCATCAAGTGCCAGAACAAAATCCTCAATTCCACGTCGTGGCGTACGACTTTGGAATTAAGACCAATATCCTACGCATGCTCTCTGACAGAGGCTGCCGCATGACAGTGATACCTGCGACAACATCCGCCGAAGATGTCCTCGCTCTAGAGCCTGATGGCATATTTTTATCCAACGGGCCGGGTGATCCAGAACCCTGTGACTATGCGATTCGAAGTATTCAAACACTGGTTGAGAAAAAGGTCCCGACATTTGGCATTTGCCTGGGTCATCAGTTACTGGGGCTAGCCAGTGGGGCACAAACGATGAAGATGAAGTTTGGGCATCATGGCGCAAACCATCCGGTTCAGAATTTAGATGATGAGACCGTGATGATTTCGAGTCAGAATCATGGCTTTGCTATCGATGAATCCAGTCTGCCAGATAATATGGTGGCGACACATCGCTCATTATTTGATGGTAGTCTTCAGGGGGTACGTCGAACAGACTGTCCCGCCTATAGTTTTCAAGGCCATCCTGAGGCCAGCCCCGGCCCTCATGATGTCGCCGGAGTATTTGACCCTTTCATTGAGGCAATGAATGCACAAAGGGAGGCCAAGTAACATGGCGAAACGTGATGATATACAAAGCATCCTGATTCTTGGCGCAGGGCCAATCATCATTGGACAAGCTTGTGAATTTGACTATTCCGGAGCGCAAGCCTGTAAAGCGCTGAAAGAGGAAGGCTATCGGGTAATCCTGGTGAACTCAAATCCTGCGACGATTATGACCGATCCTGAGATGGCTGATGCAACCTATATTGAGCCAATCCAATGGGCGACGGTTGAACGTATTATCGAGAAAGAGAAGCCTGATGCGATCTTACCCACCATGGGTGGTCAGACGGCCCTTAACTGTGCCCTTGACTTATCTTCCCGTGGCATCCTCGAGAAGCACAATGTTCAGATGATTGGCGCAAATAAAGAAGCCATTGATAAAGCTGAAGATCGAGAGTTATTTGCTCAGGCAATGGCAAGGATCGAGTTGGATATGCCCCGGTCTGGCATTGCCCATAGCCTGGAACAGGCACATGCAGTCCTGAAAGAGGTTGGCTTCCCCTGCATTATCCGACCCTCCTTTACCATGGGTGGCACAGGAGGTGGTATTGCCTACAACATAGAAGAATTTGAAGAAATCTGTATCCGCGGCCTGGATCTTTCTCCAACGACTGAACTACTCATTGATGAGTCACTCATTGGCTGGAAAGAGTACGAGATGGAGGTGGTGCGAGATAAAAAAGACAATTGCATCATTGTCTGCTCGATTGAGAACTTCGATCCAATGGGCGTCCATACCGGTGACTCTATCACCGTGGCACCCGCTCAAACACTCACCGATAAAGAATATCAGATCATGCGTAATGCATCGATTAAGGTACTCAGAGAAATCGGTGTCGAGACCGGCGGTTCAAATGTCCAGTTCGCGGTCAATCCTGACAATGGGCGTTTGGTGGTAATCGAAATGAATCCCCGAGTATCGCGCTCATCCGCACTCGCTTCGAAAGCGACTGGTTTCCCAATTGCCAAGATTGCCGCAAAGCTTGCCATTGGTTACACCCTGGATGAACTCAAAAATGATATCACCGGGGGCGCAACGCCAGCCTCATTTGAGCCAACCATCGATTATGTCGTAACGAAAATACCACGCTTTAACTTCGAAAAATTCCCTGGCGTTGATGCGACACTGACAACACAAATGAAATCAGTGGGGGAGGTGATGGCGATTGGCAGAACCTTCCAGGAGTCAATGCAAAAGGCGTTGCGTGGCCTCGAGGTGGGTGCCGATGGTTTCGATGAAAAAATAGCCCCAGATTCCGACGACCTCATTAATCAGATCAAACATAATATTCTAGTGCCGGGCGCTGAGCGAGTCTGGTGGCTGGCAGACGCTTTCAGAGCTGGGTTATCACTGGATGAAGTACAGGAATTGACTCGTATCGACCCATGGTTCCTTATCCAGATCATTGATATTGTTAACTGTGAGAAGGAAGCGCGTGATAGCGGACTGTCTGGCATGAAGAAGCCGCTGCTACGCAAGCTCAAGCGGAAAGGCTTTTCCGACCGGCGTCTAGCCGCATTGGTCGGTGTCACTGAGCACGAATTCCGGCGCCGACGCCACAAGAAGGGCATACGTCCTGTCTACAAGCGGGTCGATACCTGTGCCGCCGAGTTCTCGACCAGCACCGCCTATATGTATTCTTCCTATGAGGAAGAATGTGAGGCACAGCCATCTGATAATCGCAAGATCATGGTATTGGGTGGTGGACCAAACAGAATTGGTCAGGGTATCGAATTTGACTACTGTTGTGTTCATGCCGCCCTGGCGATGCGTGAGGATGGCTATGAAACAATCATGGTGAATTGCAACCCGGAAACTGTTTCTACGGATTACGATACCTCGGATCGTCTGTATTTTGAGCCACTGACTTTGGAAGATGTCCTAGAGATTGTTGAAGTAGAAAAGCCCGAAGGTGTCATTGTCCATTATGGTGGACAAACACCATTGAAATTGGCTCGTGATTTAGAGGCAGCGGGTGTGCCTATCATCGGAACATCACCTGACGCAATAGACAGAGCAGAGGACAGGGAGCGATTCCAACAGGTCATTGAACGATTGAACCTCAAGCAGCCTCCTAATCGTACCGCAAGAAACATCAATGAAGGCGTATTACTGGCCAATGAGATTGGCTACCCGTTGGTGGTTCGACCATCCTATGTACTGGGTGGCAGGGCGATGGAAATAGTCTATAACGACGACGAGTTGAAGCGCTACATGAACGAAGCCGTGAGTGTATCCAATGATGCGCCGGTACTACTCGATCGCTTTTTAGACGATGCCATCGAAGTGGATGTTGATGCTATCTGCGATGGCGAGGATGTATTGATAGCTGGCATCATGGAACACATCGAGCAGGCTGGCGTTCATTCCGGTGATTCGGCTTGCTCTATTCCGCCATACAGCCTAACCAGTGAAATTCAGGATGAAATGCGGCAGCAGATGAAGCTTATGGCACACGAGCTCGAGGTGGTTGGCCTAATGAACACCCAGTTTGCTGTGAAAGGCGATGAAATATATATCCTGGAAGTAAACCCGCGTGCCTCACGCACCGTCCCTTTCGTTTCCAAAGCCACGGGCCGGTCATTAGCAAAAATTGCCGCACGTGCGATGGCTGGAGTTAGCCTTAAAGAACAGAATGCGCTGAACGAGGTTATACCGGACTATTTCAGTGTCAAAGAGGCCATTTTCCCATTCAACAAGTTCCATGGTACCGATCCGATGTTATCCCCTGAGATGAAATCAACTGGGGAAACAATGGGTGTTGGTGAAACCTTCGGTGAGGCGTATTACAAAGCGCAGCGAGGTGGGAATAAAATTGTCCCGAGTGGTGGTCGTGCTATTATTACAGTGCGTGATGCCGACAAGCAGAAAGCTGTGATGGTCGCTAAAGCGATGATCGAGCAGGGCTTTGAGATAATTGCGACGTCAGGAACTGAGCAGGTATTATCAGCTGCCGGCGTTCCATGTACCCGTGTCAACAAGGTGCTTGAAGGCAGACCTCACATCGTGGATATGATTAAGAATGGTGAGGTGAGTTATATCGTTAACACAGCCGAAGGCAAGTTGGCGATAAAGGATTCCTACGTTATTCGCAAGGCGGTACTGCAGCAGAAGGTCTATTACAGTACAACGCTGGCTGGTGCCCTGGCAACCTGTGAAGCCATGGCTGCATCGGCTCATAAGAGAGTCTCGAAGATTCAGGATCTGCACAAACGCAACAATCTTTGAATGGCAAGAGATAGCAATAAACAGGTAATACAAAACTAATATTATTATG
The DNA here is from genome assembly GCA_965250035.1 of Enterobacterales bacterium. Taxonomy (GTDB): domain Bacteria; phylum Pseudomonadota; class Gammaproteobacteria; order Enterobacterales; genus CAXRAF01. Next base: position 3,421,441 of record OZ252282.1, read on the forward strand.
CAAAGAGAACCCATGACAATTCAGAGCGCTGAAGCTTTGAAAGAAGAATTAAACGAATTGAAAACGGTCAAGCGACCACAGATTTCAAATGATATTGCCGAGGCCAGAGCGCACGGAGATTTGAAGGAAAACGCTGAGTATCATGCGGCGCGTGAGCAGCAGGGCTTCATAGAAGGGCGGATCCTGGAAATTGAATCGAAACTGTCTAATGCGCAGATTATCGACGTCACCAAGATCGCAAACAACGGTAAAGTAATTTTCGGTGCCACCGTGCATTTAATAAACGTGGAAACCGATGAAGAGGTGGTTTATCGAATTGTTGGTCAGGACGAGGCTGATCTTAGTAAAGGGTTATTGTCTGTGTCATCCCCAGTTGCCAGAGCACTGATTGGCAAGGAAGAGGGCGATGATGTTGAGGTTGATGCTCCATCAGGCGCCATCGCTTATGCAATATCTGCAGTAGAATATAAATAGCACGAGTAAGAGTGTGGAATTAAATCAGAAACAACTTAAGTACCTAAAGGGACTGGGACACCAGTTGGCTCCTGTGGTCATGGTCGCAGATAAAGGCTTGACTGAAAACGTCGTCAATGCCATCAACGAAGGTTTGGATAGTCACGAGCTAATCAAGGTCAAGGTGCGCCAACAACGTGATGCGAGGGTAGAGTTGTTCAAAGAGATCATCGAACAGACTGGCGCTGTTATGGTCACAACCATAGGCATGATTATCCTGCTATACCGTCCCAGCAAGAAGAACAAAGTAGAATTACCCGGCTTTAAGTTGCAGTAACACAACGGAAGCTGACGCATATGGGTCGTAGTAAGAGCAGCAATCGATGGTTAAATGAGCATTTCAAGGATCCCTATGTCCAGCAAGCCCAAAAAGATGGATTTCGCTCCAGGGCAGTCTACAAACTGGAAGAGTTAGACCAGAAAGACCAGCTATTTAAACCCGGACAATACATTATCGACCTTGGCGCTGCTCCGGGAGGCTGGTCACAGTGGCTGGCACAAAAGTTACAACATAATGCGACCATTATCGCCACCGATATCCTCGCTATGGACGCATTACCCGATGTGACTTTTATTCAGGGTGATTTCACTGAAGATGAGGTTTTGCAGCAACTGCTCGCTGTGATAGGTGAGGATCTTGCCGATCTTGTAATTTCTGATATGGCCCCCAATATGAGTGGTATGGATGCAATTGACCAGCCAAAAGCCATGTATTTGGTTGAGTTGGCACTGGATCTGGCATTGCGTGTATTGCGTAAGAATGGATGCTTTGTTTGCAAGGCGTTTCAAGGGGTTGGTTTTCAGGAATGGCACGATCAACTGAGACAAAACTTCGCTGTGGTCAAAACTCGCAAACCGAAAGCTTCCAGACCGAGATCCCGGGAGGTATATATAGTTGCCAAGGGATTCAAGGGATCAGACTGACAAAAACGATAAATTACGTTCAATTGTCAGATGAATGCGTTATATTTAAACGCAGTTTAAGAAATTTACACAGTATTTAACAGGCGACAATCCTGGAAAGAGGTGTCTTTTGAACGATTTAGTAAAAAATATGTTGTTGTGGCTGGTGATAGCTCTCGTACTTATCTCGGTTTTCAACAACTTTACTCCCGGCCAGAGTGCATCGCGCTCCATTGAATATTCTACGCTGATCGACGATATCAAGCGTGGTAAGGTCCGTGAGGTTGAAATCAATCCTAACAAGCGAGAAGTAACCGGTACTACTGTGACCGGTGATAAATTCCGCTCGGTCATTCCACTCGGCGGTGATACGCTAGAAAAAACACTACTGGATTCGAACGTCAGTGTGAAAGGCACCGAAGTTGAAGAGCCAAGTCTCCTCGCCCAGATCTTTATCTCCTGGTTCCCAATGTTGCTACTTATCGGTGTATGGATATTTTTCATGCGTCAAATGCAGGGCGGCGGCGGTCGAGGCGCCATGTCGTTTGGTAAGAGTAAGGCGCGATTATTGAATGAAGACCAGATAACAACAACCTTCGCTGATGTCGCCGGCTGTGAGGAAGCAAAAGAGGAAGTTGGTGAACTGGTTGAGTTCTTGAGAGATCCAGGCAAGTTCCAGCGCCTTGGCGGTAAAATACCACGTGGTGTATTGATGGTAGGCCCCCCAGGTACTGGTAAGACGCTTATCGCTCGTGCGATTGCTGGCGAGGCTAAAGTGCCATTCTTTACAATTTCAGGCTCAGACTTCGTTGAAATGTTCGTTGGTGTCGGTGCATCACGCGTCCGAGACATGTTCGAACAAGCAAAGAAGAGCAGTCCTTGCATTATTTTCATTGATGAGATCGATGCGGTTGGAAGACATCGTGGCGCTGGTTTAGGCGGTGGTCATGATGAACGTGAGCAAACCCTCAACCAACTGCTGGTTGAAATGGATGGATTCGAAGGGGGCGAGGGTGTCATCGTAATCGCTGCGACGAACCGTCCCGACGTTCTGGATCCGGCGTTGTTACGTCCTGGTCGATTTGATCGTCAGGTTACTGTCGGCTTACCCGATATTAAGGGTCGTGAACAGATTTTGAAGGTACATATGCGTAAAGTACCACTCGGTGACGATGTTGAGGCTGCCGTACTTGCCCGAGGAACACCAGGGTTCTCTGGAGCTGATCTAGCAAACCTTGTCAATGAAGCGGCACTCTTTGCTGCCAGGGGTAACAGACGCCTGGTGCATATGGAAGAATTTGAGAAAGCGAAGGACAAGATCATGATGGGGGCAGAGCGCCGCTCAATGGTCATGTCTGAGGACGAGAAACGCAATACCGCCTATCATGAGGCTGGGCATGCGATCGTGGGTCGCTTAATTCCAGAATGTGATCCCGTTTACAAGGTCACGATTATACCTCGTGGCCGGGCTTTGGGTGTAACGATGTTCCTACCCGAGCAAGATCGTTTTAGTTACTCTAAAGATTATTTGGAAGCGCAATTATGCTCATTGTTTGGCGGCCGAATCGCTGAAGAGATGATCCATGGCAAGGGTGGTGTTACTACCGGCGCTTCCAATGATATCCAGCGAGCAACAGAGATTGCCCATAACATGGTGACACATTGGGGACTCTCTGATCGTATGGGGCCTTTGACCTATGCGGAAGATGAAGGTGAGGTCTTCCTCGGACGTTCGGTGACTCAGCATAAAAACATTTCTGATGACACGGCTCAGGCAATTGACGAAGAGGTCCGAAAGATCATTGACGAGACCTATAGCAAGGCCAAGAAATTGCTGGAAGACAATGTCGATATCCTGCACGCCATGTCAGATGCGCTGATGAAGTATGAAACACTCGATAGTAAACAGATCGATGATCTGATGAATCGCACGGATGTCCGCAAACCCGAGGGCTGGGATGATAGTAATGGTAGCGATACGCCATCAGGTACCTCAGGTGTTAAGGATAACAACCAGTCTGAAGAATCCAATCCGAAACAGGACTTCGGGGATCCAGCCCAGGAAACCTGACCTGAATAACAATGTGGCGGCCATTTGGCCGCCATTTTTAGTTGTGCTCTCATCCTAACCACTCAATGCATGCCTAGTTTACAACTCAAACATCAGTGTCTCGATCTTTCTCATCCACAGGTAATGGGAATACTAAACGTCACTACGGATTCCTTTTCTGATGGTGGCTTATATATTGATCATGACGATGCGAAGCGTCAGGCTGAGCGAATGATAAATGCGGGTGCCACCATTATCGATATCGGGGGTGAATCGACTCGACCTGGTGCAAGCCCTGTTTCAGAACAGGAGGAGTTGGATCGTGTCATGCCTGTTATCGAGTGGCTCGCCGGGGATGCAGATGTATCTGTTGACACCAGTAAACCAGGCGTCATGATTGAAGCTGTCGCTGCGGGTGCCGCAATGATTAATGATGTCTGCGCCTTACGCAATGAAGGCGCTCTTGAGGCAATGGCCAGCAACTCGGTACCTATATGCCTCATGCACATGCAGGGCTCTCCTCGAACAATGCAGGATAACCCAGTGTATGGCGATGTCGTCGCCGATGTATCACAATTCTTTAATCAGCGCATTCAGTCCTGTCATGAGGCTGGTATCGATAGAAATAGACTCATACTGGATCCCGGATTTGGATTTGGAAAAACAGCGAAACATAACGCGACACTGTTAAATCGACTCGATGAATTAACGAGTCTAAATTTGCCCATATTGGCTGGCTTATCACGTAAGTCACTAATCGCCGAAGTAATTGACAAGCCGGCTGAACAGCGTCAGGCGGCATCAGTTGCCTTGGCTATTAGGGCGTGGCAACTGGGCGCTGGCATCATTCGGGTTCATGATGTCTCCGAAACAGTCGATGCTTTGCGTATGTTAGACTTCATAAAACAATACGAATAATAAAACTGAACATCAAAGGGGTTTTCAATGGCACGAAAATATTTTGGCACCGATGGCATTAGAGGCCTGGTGGGAAATCCACCGATCGACCCTGAATTTATTCTAAAGCTCGGTTGGGCTGCTGGGAAGGTGCTCACAAAAGGGCATGGATCGAGCATTCTGGTTGGTAAAGATACCAGGATATCCGGCTATATGTTTGAATCCGTCTTGCAGGCCGGTTTGACGGCGGCAGGTGTTGATTGTCACCTTCTTGGGCCGATGCCGACACCAGGCATCGCTTACCTTACACAGACTCTGCGAGCAGAGGCGGGCATTGTCATAAGTGCCTCACATAATCCTTATCATGACAATGGCATCAAGTTCTTTTCTTCAGAGGGAACCAAACTTCCAGACGATATCGAATTTCAGATTGAGGCGATGATCGATGAGCCGATGACCGTAGAGCCCTCGAATAAATTGGGAAAGGCAAGACGCATTACGGATGCCGCAGGCAGGTATATCGAATATTGCAAAAGTACTATTCCTGAAATGAAAAGCCTGAGTGGGCTGAAAATCGTACTGGATTGTGCTCATGGTGCTACTTATCACATCGCTCCGTCGGTATTTGAAGAATTAGGTGCCGAGGTAACATGCATTGGAGTGAAGCCAAATGGAATGAATATCAATGATGGATTTGGCGCCACTGACACGGCAAATCTCGCTAAAAAAGTAGTGAAAGAACAGGCTGACCTCGGCATTGCATTTGATGGCGATGGTGACCGTGTCATGATGATTGATCAGAACGGGAACCTTATTGATGGTGATGTTTTGCTATACATCATCGCCCGTAATTCTCAGTCTGAGGGCAAGATATCAGCCGGCGTTGTGGGCACGCAGATGAGTAACCTCGGTTTGGAGCTGGGGTTGAAAGATTTAGGAATTGGTTTTGCACGTAGTAAGGTCGGTGACCGATATGTGCGTGAACTACTGAATGAGACTGGCTGGCGTCTGGGTGGCGAATCTTCTGGCCACATTATCTGTCTTGATAAGGCAACCACGGGTGATGGCATCGTGTCCGCATTACAGGTGGTTGATGTCATGGTGCAATCAGGTCTTAGTCTCGCTGAACTGGCCGGTGGCATGACCATGTATCCACAAACGATGATCAATGTGCGCCTCGAAGGTGAACGCAGTGCAAATGATATCTGCACTGATATTAGAGTGCTCGATTCCGTGAGTTCAGTTGAGCAAAAGTTAGGGGATAATGGACGAGTGTTGTTGCGACCATCCGGTACTGAACCGCTCATCAGGGTGATGGTAGAGGGTAGGGATGATAAAGAGGTTTCTGCCTATGCACAGGAAATAGCTGATGTGGTTTCCTCCTGTGTCAAATAAGCACGATTAAATACGGTATAGATAAAGGATTTTAGCGTGGATCGCTTGTATATTCACCGTGCGTCAGTTAGGATATGCGCCGCTCTGAAATTCGTGTTAACTGAATAGGAAAACAGGATGACTAGACGAGTAAAAATTGCCGCAGGAAACTGGAAGATGAATGGGAGATTTTCTACCAATCAGTCTCTGGTATCGGCAATCCACGCGGCGACAATCGATGTTGCTGGTGAGATCATGATTTTTGCTCCTTCAGTTTATCTGGATCGTTTGGTTCAAATGGTGAGTGATTTGGATTCTGATATCGTGATCGGTGCACAGAATCTCTCACAACACGACAAAGGTGCCTACACCGGTGAGATTTCAGCTGCAATGCTAGAAGATCTGGGATGCAGTCATGTTCTCGTAGGCCATTCTGAGCGAAGAAGTTTATATCATGAGACTGATGAGATCGTGGCCTTGAAGGCCGCTGCCGCATTGGCCTCTGAGATTATGCCAGTCGTCTGTATTGGAGAGACCCTCGAAGAAAGAGAAGCGGGGGACACCATGGCAGTAGTGCTGAGGCAGCTTGATGCTGTTGGCAGTGAGATTGGTTATGAATCATTGTGTAAAGCGATCATCGCGTATGAGCCTGTCTGGGCAATAGGTACTGGTAAAACAGCCACACCGGAACAGGCACAGGAAGTTCATGCAGGGATCAGAGCACATTTAAGACAGCAGGCAGGCGACTTGGCTGACTCGACACGGATCCTTTACGGAGGCAGTGTCAACGGAGAGAATGCCAACGAATTATTTGCAATGGCTGATATTGATGGCGGACTGGTTGGTGGCGCCTCACTTAAGGCAGACTCCTTTATTGGGATCTGCCAGGCAACAGGGTAAATACGATGTACGAAATACTATTAGTAGTCTACTTGGTAATAGCAATCGCCTTAATAGGCTTTATCTTACTTCAGAAGAGTAAGGGTGCGGGCATGGGTGCGAGTTTTGGTGCTGGTGCATCCGGCACTGTATTCGGATCGAGCGGCTCGGGTAATTTCCTGACAAAGACGACTACTTTCTTAGCGATTGGATTCTTTGGGGTAGCACTAACTTTAGGCAACCTCACATCAGATCGTGAAACGACATCAACTGGCAATAGCCTCTTCACCGAAGAGGATCTCAAGCCAGTTAATGAGTCTGAAGTACCAGCGGTAGATAATTCTGAGATTCCGGCCACGTTACCTGAGGCCGCTACTGAGTCTGAGCTACCCGTGGTCAACGAAGAAAAAGCGAACGAAGAGGCCGAGGAAAAGAAGGACCCTCCTTCACAGTAACTAATACCTAATATTGCGGGAGTGGTGGAATTGGTAGACACGCTGTCTTGAGGGGGCAGTGGCGCAAGCCGTGCGGGTTCAAGTCCCGCCTTCCGCACCAAATCAAAAACCCAGCCATCCGGTCTGGGTTTTTTTATGACCATAAATGCTTAAACACAACTTTTTAGTAGAAAAACCTATCAACGGCATGAACTCACAACGAATTACAACTTTAACTCACAGTGTATTTTGAGTCATGATTAGTCGAAATACTGAAGACGCCGTGAATACGTCCATGTAGGCTTCGCCTCGGCATTACTCATCTCATCCCTGAGACTCGCCCTTCGGGCCAGCATAGCTGTTCAATTTTGTTCCTGACAAAATTGTCATGCCTCGGAGACTTCTGTATTTCGATTAATTATACCTCCTTGCATTATCGAATTAACATCGCTTTATGCATTACTATCCGCGAGTGAGAGACATGAATGATCATAACTGTTTTTAGGAGTGTTCGTAGACAGGATGTCGGAGACAAGGCTACATGGACGTATTTATTCCGTCTCCAAAAAACAGTTATGAATTCATGTCATTTAAGACATTGCCGAATGTAAATGCCGTAGTGGACCGATAACTGCTCCTGTGTTATCGGCATTTGGAAATTATGTATCAATTCTGACTTAATCTTCTTTATCGTCACAAATATCTAGTGCTTACAAAGAATAGTGCTTATTCACCGAACCTAACTGATATAACTCACATATTTCGAATAAATCGATGCTGATAAATCAGAAAAAAACCTGATATTTTCCTAAGATATGCTAAAATTCGCATGAAAATAAAACCTATATAAATACACCTGAATTTGACCCAAGGGGACATTGGATGCTGGAAAATTATTTACCAGTTTTAATTTTTATACTGGTTGGTTTCGGTTTTGGTGCCGTTCTGATAACCGTCGGTCTAACCATTGCGCCACACAAGCCTAATGAGGACAAACTAACGCCATTCGAATGCGGTTTTGACGCGTTCGAAGATGCGCGTATGAAATTTGATGTTCGCTTCTACCTGGTTGCCATCCTGTTCATAATCTTTGATCTGGAAGTTGCATTTCTGATTCCCTGGGCCGTCGTTTTCCATGATATTGGGATGTTCGGTGTCTGGACCATGGCCGTTTTTCTAGGGTTGCTAGTGATTGGCTTTCTCTATGAGTGGAAGAAAGGAGCTCTGGAATGGGAATAGAAGGAAAACTGGACGAGGGATTCATTACCACTTCGGTAGATACCCTCAGAAACTGGGCGCAGACGGGCTCACTCTGGCCTATGACGTTTGGCCTGGCCTGTTGTGCCGTCGAAATGATGCAGGCGGGTGCTCCTCGCTATGATCTGGATCGCTTTGGTATTATTTTTCGCCCCAGCCCACGTCAATCTGATTTAATGATTGTGGCGGGCACACTGACAAATAAAATGGCACCTGCGTTACGTCGCGTATACGACCAGATGCCAGAACCACGCTGGGTACTATCAATGGGCTCATGTGCCAATGGCGGCGGTTATTATCATTATTCCTACTCGGTGGTAAGAGGTTGTGATCGGATCGTCCCTGTTGACATTTATGTCCCTGGCTGTCCGCCGACTGCTGAGGCACTGCTCTACGGTCTACTTCAGTTACAACAGAAGATCCGCAGGACCAATACCATTGCCCGCGAGAAGGTCACGGAGGCTGTTGCATGAGACCGGACAAGTTAGCGGCCGCATTGACCGAGGCGTTCGGCGATAAGATTGCTGCGCAAAAAGTAGAATTTAATGAAGTCACGATTGATGTTGCGCCAGCGGATTTAATTGCTGTCTGCCAACAACTGCATGATGATCCGCAATTTTCATTTACCATGCTAATCGACCTGTGTGGTGTGGATTACAGTGCCTATGGTATGACTCAATGGGCAACAGAATCAGCAACGGGTGAGGGGTTCAGTCGAGGCGTCGATCGTACGCTAGAATTTGAACGTCAGTGGACCAAGGCCAGATTTGCATCAGTGATACATTTGCTGTCGGTGGAAAATAACCAGCGCCTTCGAGTAAAAACGTTTGTCGATGAGAATGATTTACGGATACCGACAGTCACAGAAATTTGGTCTGTGGCTGACTGGTTTGAACGTGAGTCATTTGATTTATACGGTATTCTCTATGAGGGTCATGAAGACTTGCGCAGAATCCTCACAGACTATGGTTTTGTCGGCCACCCGTTTCGCAAAGACTTCCCATTGGTTGGCCATCTTGAAATGCGCTATGACGCCACCGAGAAACGATGTGTTTATGAGCCGGTATCCATCGAAGAACGAATTAATGTACCACGCGTCATCCGCGATGACTTGAGATACAGTGCTGACGACGAACCGAGTGTGGAGAAATCCTGATGACTGAAATTCGCAACTACACGCTCAATTTTGGGCCACAGCATCCTGCGGCGCACGGTGTATTACGTATGGTACTCGAGTTAGACGGTGAGACCATCGTACGCGCCGATCCCCACATTGGTCTCCTACACAGAGCAACAGAAAAACTCGCTGAAGCGAAGCCATTCCAGCATTCAATTCCGTATATGGACAGGCTCGATTATGTCTCGATGATGTGTAACGAGCACGGCTATGTTCTGGCGATGGAAAAATTAATGGGAATCGAAGTGCCAATTCGAGCCCAGTATATCCGTGTCATGTTTGATGAAGTCACACGACTGATGAACCATTTGATGTGGCTTGGTGCTCATGGTCTGGATATCGGAGCGATGACCATGTTCATCTATTGTTTCCGTGACAGGGAACCTCTGATGGATTGTTACGAAGCAGTTTCCGGTGCCCGAATGCATGCGGCCTACTATCGGCCGGGAGGCGTGTATCGTGATCTGCCCGATGAAATGCCTAAATATGAGGCGTCACGGTGGCATAGTCAGAAAGAGGTCGACGCACTAAACGAAGAACGAGAAGGCAGTCTGTTAGACTTCCTTGAACGCTTTATCGATAAATTCCCAGCGAATGTAGATGACTTTGAGACCTTGTTGACCGACAACAGGATCTGGAAGCAACGTACCGTTGATATTGGTATTGTGTCGCCAGAGCGGGCACTGCAATTGGGCTTTACCGGCCCGATGTTGCGTGGATCTGGCATTGCCTGGGATTTGCGCAAAAAGCAGCCCTATGAGGTTTATGATCAACTGGACTTCGATATTCCTCTGGGGACGAATGGTGATTGCTATGACCGTTATCTGGTTCGTGTCGAAGAGATGCGCCAATCTGCAAAGATCATCAAACAATGTATTACCTGGCTCAAAGCTAACCCGGGACCTGTCATAGCCGATGATCACAAGGTCACTGCACCGCCGCGTGCTACGATCAAGGATGACATGGAAAGCTTGATTCACCATTTCAAGATCTTCACCGAGGGCTATACCGTACCAGAGGGTGAGGCCTATGCTGCCATTGAGCATCCGAAGGGCGAATTTGGCGTATACCTGGTCTCAGATGGCGCGAATAAGCCATACCGTTTAAAAATTCGTGCGCCCGGCTTCGCCCATCTATCTGCAATGAATGAGATGGTATCCGGCCACATGTTGGCTGATGTTGTAGCAGTCATCGGAACACAAGATATTGTATTTGGGGAGATTGACCGCTAATGAGTGAAGCAGTGACAGAGCGCAAGCCGTTAACCGACCTGTTGCCTCCCGAGGTAATTGAAGAGTTTGAGGTATGTATCGCCAAATATCCAGCCGATCGAAGACGATCCGCAGTAATGGATGGCTTAATGCTGGCACAGAGGGCGAATAACAATTACTTATCGCAAGAATTGATGGACGCCGTGGCAGACTACCTGGGTATACCTCATGTTGCCGCCTATGAAGTGGCAACATTTTATACCATGTATAACCTTGAGCCAGTCGGTGAGCATGTAATCAATGTCTGCAATAACATCTCCTGCATGTTGAGAGGTTGTGATGACTTAATCGCTCATCTTGAGAAACGACTTGGTATAAAAACGGGTCAAACGACGCCAGATAACAAGATTACTTTAAGAACTGTTGAATGTGCCGGAGCCTGTGCTGGCGCGCCTATGTGCGAGATTGATGAGGTCTATCATGAGCATTTAACTGAAGAGAAAATGGACGCCCTGGTGGATGCCATTCTGAAAAAACAGGAAGGAGCGTAAATTGCAATTAAACCAGATTTGTTACCGTAGTCTTCATCTGGAAGAATCATGGACTTTGAAAACCTATGAATCCATAGGTGGTTATCAGGTATGGCGTAAGATATTGGCAGAGAAGACTCCGCCAGAAGAAATTATTGAAGAGCTGAAACTGTCCGCTCTCCGAGGAAGGGGAGGTGCAGGATTTCCGACTGGACTCAAATGGAGCTTCATGCCTCGTAATGCACCGGGACAGAAATATATTGTCTGTAACTCGGATGAAGGCGAGCCAGGCACCTGTAAAGATCGCGATATCATGCGTTATAACCCACATCAGTTGATCGAGGGTATGGCCATTGGTGCCTATGTCATGGGCGCGACCGTCGGCTACAACTATATTCGTGGCGAATTTTATGAACCTATCGCGCGTGTTGAGGCAGCGCTGGCTGAGGCGCGTGAAGCAGGGCTATTGGGTAAGAATATTTTAGGGTCTGGTGTCGATGTCGAAATATTCAACCATCTGGGTGCCGGCGCCTATATCTGTGGTGAGGAAACGGCGCTCATCGAGTCGATTGAAGGCAAGAAAGGCCAACCCCGATTCAAGCCGCCATTTCCAGCAAATTTTGGTGTCTTCGGTCGTCCAACCAATGTGAATAACACGGAAAGTTATGCCTCCGTTCCGGTTATCCTGGAGAAAGGAGGGCAGTGGTTCCTCGATCAGGGAAAACCAAACAATGGGGGTCAGAAGATATTCTCTGTCACCGGCCATGTTAACAAGCCTGGTAATTATGAAGTCCCCATGGGGATGCCTTTCAAGGACCTGCTTGAGTTGGCCGGCGGCATGCTCGACGGTAAACCTTTGAAAGCGGTAATACCAGGAGGTTCTTCAACACCGGTACTGCCAGCAGACATCATTATGGATTGCACCATGGATTATGATTCCCTATCTAAGGCAGGTTCAATGCTCGGTGCCGGATCGGTTATTGTCATGGCTGAAGGCACTGACATGGTCGAAGTACTGGCGCGATTGTCACATTTTTACTACGAGGAATCTTGTGGTCAATGTACGCCATGTAGAGAGGGAACCGGATGGTTATCGCGCATGGTTCACCGAATCCTGAATGGACAGGGTACCCCGGAAGATCTGGATAAATTGGATTCCGTGGCAGGTAACATCATGGGGCGCACGATCTGTGCGTTAGGTGATGCGGCGGCTATGCCAGTTCAAGGCATGTTGAAGCATTATCGACACGAATTTGAAGAAAAAATAAACTCAGCGAAAAGAGTAGCGTAATGGCAAGCATTGAAATTGACGGCGTAAAACTTGAGGCCGAACCTGGCTCAATGATTATTGAGGCTGCTGATGAGGCAGGTATTAAAATCCCTCGATTCTGTTATCACAAGAACCTGTCAGTGGCTGCCAACTGCCGCATGTGTCTGGTTGATGTCGCGAATCTGCCTAAGCCAGTACCTGCCTGTGCGACCCCAGTGTCGGACGGAATGACTGTCAATACGCATTCCAAACGAGCGCTCGATGCCCAGAAGGCAGTCATGGAGTTCTTGCTTATCAACCATCCATTGGATTGTCCTATTTGTGATCAGGGTGGTGAATGTGAGTTGCAGGACGTTGCCATGGGTTACGGTAATGATGTTTCTCGATTTACTGAAGGTAAACGAGTCGTCGACGACAAGAATATTGGGCCTCTCATCTCGACTGATATGACACGTTGTATCCATTGTACTCGCTGTGTACGATTCGGTACCGAAATTGCCGGCATTCGAGAAATGGGTGAAACCGGTCGTGGCGAACATATGCGCATTGGTACTTTTATCGAGAAATCGATTGATTCAGAGGTATCAGGGAATATTATTGATCTTTGCCCCGTTGGAGCCTTGACGGCTAAGCCATCAAAGTATCAAGCTAGAGCGTGGGAAATGGAGCAGACCGGTTCTGTTGCCCCTCATGATTGTCTGGGGTCCAATATTTTTGTACACAGTCGTCGTAACGAAGTGATTCGTGTCGTACCTCGTGATAATGATGATATTAACGAATGTTGGATATCTGATCGTGATCGATTCTCCTATGCAGCACTGAATAAGTCACCACGCCAGACTTTACCGATGGTGCGTGAAAATGGTGAACTGAGAGAAACAGACTGGCAGGATGCGCTGAACATACTCACCGATGGTGTGCAAAAAGTGATTGCTGCGAATGGTGAGGATTCTCTCGCTGCATTGGCATCGCCTAGTGCTACTTCTGAAGAACTCTACCTATTACAGAAGGTTGTTCGCGGGCTTGGATCGAACAATATTGAAACGCGCTTGAATCGTCAGGATTTTACGGCTGATGACTCAGACGCCTTATATCCAGGATTAGGCAGGAACGTCATTGATTTAGAGAAAATGGATGCCACCCTCCTAGTTGGCTCTAACTTGCGTAAGGAGCAACCTATTGCCGCCGTACACCTGCGCAAATCAACATTCGATGGTGTTGTAATGGCCGTGAATCCTGAACAATTTGATTATAATTTCAGGACTGAACCACAGGTTGTCACGCCGGCGGAAAATATGTTGCAGTGTCTTGCGGGTATCGCCGTGGCACTATCTCAGTTACAGTCAGCTGACGCACCTGCTGAATTAGCTAGCTGGAACATCCAACCGGATGAAGCACAGCAGCGGATTGCCAAGAATCTATATGAACGTGCGGATTCTGCCATTCTGTTCGGTCAATATGCTTATAATCACCCTGACTACAGTAAATTAGCGGCAGTTGCTCAACTTATTGCGACCTTATGTAACGGATCATTTGGTTGTTTTTCAGATGGTGCAAACAGCGCCGGAGCGCATCTGGTTGGTGCGATACCGCATCGTGATGCAATGCAGAACAAAACTTCAGGGAAATCACTCGAGCAAATTATATCAGCCAATCCCAAGGTGGTTATTTTACATGCACTTGAGCCGAGCCTAGATATTTCGGAAGCGGCTGCTAAAGTCATCGAGTCTGCTGATATGGTCGTCGTACTGACCGCTTTCGCTGACAATGAGGCGCTCGATTATGCTGATGTGGTCCTGCCTATCGCTGCATTCACAGAAACATCCGGTACCTATGTGAATGTGTCTGGACAGTGGCAATCTTTCAATGCTGCTGTGAGTGCGAAAGGCGAAGCGAGGCCTGCCTGGAAAATCTATCGGGTGCTAGGAAACCTCTTTGATTTATCGGGCTTTGACTATACGTCTTCGAATGATGTACTGGAGGAAATCAAGGCGAATACTAAAGATCTAGTCTTTGGTGCAGGTCAATGGATACTGCCCGCTTCACTCGAATCTAGTGCCACGGCAGTCAAAACTCGCAAGTTGTATGAAGTAGATGAACTCGTGCGACGCTCACAGCCATTGCAAGAGACGCTTGACGGAAGTGCCGCGCAACAGAAGGAGACAGTCTGATGGAAATGATAACAGCTTTTCTGAATGACTATCCTCTGCTTAAAATACTATTGGGTATAGTCTCGATTCTGATTCCACTGGTTCTGACAGTTGCCTACACTACTTATGCTGAACGGAAGTTCATCGGTTATATGCAAGTTCGTATAGGACCCAATCGGGTTGGGCCACGTGGTTGGTTTCAGCCATTTGCAGACGTATTTAAACTGATCTTCAAAGAAATCGTCGTACCGTCCGGCGCAAATAAGCCGATGTTTTTACTGGCGCCGATTTTGTTCTTCGGACCGTCAATAGCGGCTTGGGCAGTCATTCCATTTGATGTCGGAGTGGTTTTGGCAGATGTCAATGCGGCTGTCCTCTACATTGTTGCGATGACTTCTATTGGCGTTTACGGCGTGATTCTTGCCGGTTGGGCGTCGAATTCAAAATACGCGTTCCTTGGGGCACTACGCTCGGCGTCTCAGGTTATTTCTTACGAACTGGCGATGAGTTTCACGCTCATTGCGGTCATATTGTCGGCTAACAGCCTGTCACTCGGTGATATCGTCGAAGCGCAAAGTGGTGGCATATGGATGTGGTACTGGATACCGCTTTTGCCGATGATGTTGATTTATTATATTTCCGGGGTTGCCGAAACAAACCGTGCACCGTTCGACTTACCCGAAGGCGAATCAGAAATCGTTGCGGGTTTCCATGTCGAGTACTCGGGTACGGCCTTCGCGGTCTTCTTCCTGGCTGAATACGCCAACATGATCCTGATTTCACTACTTACTGCACTGTTCTTTATGGGTGGCTGGTTATCGCCTTTCCAGGGCATCCCGGTCGTCGAAGGTTGGTTCGCCTGGGTCCCTGGTATTTTCTGGTTGTTATTGAAAGCATCGTTCTGGTTATTTGGGATGTTATGGTTGCGAGCCACATTCCCACGTTTCCGCTACGATCAGATCATGCGCCTGGGTTGGAAGGTGCTGATACCTGTAACACTGGTATGGCTGGTAGTGGTAGCGATAATGGCCAAGACTGGATTTGGTCCCTGGTACTAATTTTACGAGAGAGAATTAATGGCTTACTTAAAGCATCTATTTAAAACATTTTCACTGGCAGAGCTCCTGAAGGGCTTGGGTGTCACTGGTAGACACATGCTGAAGAAGAAAGTGACGGTTCAGTACCCGGAAGAGAAAACGCCACAATCCTATCGCTTTCGAGGTCTGCACGCACTGAGGCGCTATCCTGACGGAGAAGAGCGTTGTATTGCCTGTAAATTATGCGAAGCCGTTTGCCCGGCTCAGGCAATTACCATCGAAGCGGGCCCTAGGCAGGACGATGGCACACGCAGAACGACCCGTTATGAGATCGATATGTTCAAGTGCATCTACTGTGGATTCTGTCAGGAATCTTGTCCGGTCGATTCCATCGTAGAGACTCGTGTATTCGAATATCATTTCGAGAATCGTGGTGAAAACATCATGACAAAAGAACAATTACTAGCAATCGGGGATAAGTATGAGGAACAGCTCGCGAAAGATATCGCGTCTGATAATCCATACAGATAGGCAACAGGAATAATAATGACCACTGTACAATTAATTTTCTATGCCTGTTCAGTTTTGCTGATTGGTTCAGCACTGACAGTCATAACCGCAAAGAACTCAGTCAAGGCTGTGATGTTCCTGATATTGAGTTTCTTCCTGGCAGCATGCCTTTGGATGATCATGGAGGCTGAGTTCCTCGCCATTCTATTGGTTCTGGTGTATGTCGGGGCTGTCATGGTGTTATTCCTATTCGTAGTAATGATGTTAGATATCAATTTTGCAGAACTACGTGAGGGATTTACCCGCTATTTGCCCATCGCTGTTATCGTGTCAGGTATCATGATGTACCTAATCTATAAGGCGTTTGGCGATGCTCTTACTTCGGATATGTTCCCACAGCCGGCACCTAAGCCGGACGACTACAGTAATGTAGAAACGCTTGGAATGCTGCTCTATACAGACTATTTCTATGCTTTCGAGATTGCCGCGTTAATTCTGATGGTCGCGATGATATCTGCCATTAGCTTAGCCTTCCGTGGTAAGCGTGAGGGAACCAAATCACAGGATGTAAACCGTCAGGTCCAAGTTAAGAAAGCGGATCGCTTAAAAGTGGTCAGTATGCCGGCTGAAAAACCGGATCAGGGAGGAGAATCATGATTGCGTTACAGGAGATTTTAACCGTCAGTTCCCTTCTTTTCATCATCGGGCTGGCAGGCATTATCATAAACCGTAAGAATATCATCACACTTCTGATGAGCATTGAGCTGATACTCCTTGCTGTGAATACCAATTTCATTGCCTTCTCGCATTATCTTGATGATGCCAGTGGACAAATTTTCGTGTTCTTTATTCTCACAGTCGCTGCGGCTGAGGCTGCCATCGGTCTGGCCATCTTGTTGCTGGTCTTCCGCAACCGTCGAACGATTGAAGTCGAGAGTCTCGACACACTGAAGGGCTAGGGGGCAAACACAGATGGAACAACTATATCTCTGGATTGTACTTGCACCACTATTCGGTGCCATTGCAGCTGGCCTGTTTGGTAAGGTAATTGGACGTGCTGGTGCACATACGCTTACCATTCTTGGTGTGGCCTTTTCGACCATTGCATCCATGTACGTACTCGCTCAGATGCTCGGTGGTGCACCATCCTACAACGGCAGTGTGTATACCTGGGCCGTGATAAACGATCTCACGCTCGAAGTCGGCTTCCTGGTCGATAAGCTAACAGCCATGATGATGGTGGTTGTGACCTTCGTTTCACTTATGGTGCACATCTACACCATAGGCTACATGAAAGATGATCCTGGGTATCAGCGTTTCTTTAGCTATATTTCACTGTTTACCTTTTCGATGCTCATGCTGGTTATGTCCAACAACTTCTTACAGCTATTTTTCGGCTGGGAAGCTGTCGGTGTGGTTTCCTACTTGTTGATTGGTTTCTGGTTTAAGAAGCCGACAGCGACCTACGCTAACCTTAAGGCATTCCTGGTCAACAGAGTTGGGGATTTTGGTTTCTTGTTAGGTATTGCGGGTGTTCTCTATTACTTCGGTTCGCTTGACTATGCCACGGTATTTGGCAAGGTCGAAGCATTCGCAGCCACAAACCAGACATTCGACGTCCTCGCCGGAAGCGAATGGTCAGCCCTTACGGTCATCTGTATCTGTTTATTTATCGGAGCCATGGGTAAATCGGCTCAGGTGCCATTACATGTATGGCTGCCCGACTCAATGGAAGGCCCTACGCCTATTTCTGCATTGATTCACGCGGCAACCATGGTAACGGCCGGTGTGTTTATGGTTGCCAGGATGTCGCCAATTTTTGAGTTTTCGGAAACTGCCCTGGCATTCGTGCTTGTTATAGGTGCTACCACGGCCTTGTTTATGGGTCTGTTGGGTCTGGTGCAGCACGATATCAAACGGGTTGTCGCATACTCGACACTGTCACAATTGGGTTATATGGTTGTCGCGCTCGGTGCATCGGCCTATGCCGCTGGCGTATTCCATCTTATGACACATGCTTTCTTTAAGGCGCTACTGTTCTTGGCGGCAGGCTCAGTCATCATTGGCATGCATCACGAGCAGGATATGCGAAAAATGGGGGGGCTTTATAAATATATGCCCATTACCTGGATCACGTCACTGATTGGGTCATTGGCACTGATTGGCACACCATTTTTCTCCGGATACTATTCTAAAGATGCCATCATTCTTGCTACGCAAGCGTCTGAGTTAGGCTCGGCTGCGAGTTACGCTTCATTTGCCGTCATGGCCGGGGTATTTATTACTGCACTGTATAGTTTCCGAATGTTCTTCCTGGTATTTCACACCAATGAACGATTCGATGACCATACCAAAGAACATCTGCATGAATCTCCTTTAGTCGTTACGATTCCGCTGATTTTACTCGCGATACCATCGGTGATGATCGCCTGGCCATCAGCTGGGACCATGCTATTTGGTGACTATTTTGCAGATAGTATCTATGTCGCTGCCAATCATGATGTATTGGCGAAGGTTGGCGAAGAATACTGGACGGGCGTTATTGGTTTCGCATTACATGCACTGGTATCTCCGGTGTTTTATCTGGCACTGGGAGGTGTGGTAACAGCCTGGTTCCTATATGTGAAGCGTCCAGATATTCCAGAACAGATAGAGCAACGCTTTAAAGCACTGCATACCGTGCTGACGAATAAGTATTACTTTGATGATTTTAACCAGACTGTATTTGCTAATGGGGCCGTGAATATTGGCAAGCAGTTATGGAAGCATAGTGACCAGGGACTCATTGATGGGCTATTGGTCAATGGTAGTGCGAAAACGGTCGGATTGGCTGGGCGTGTTATTAGACATGTACAGACGGGGCAGTTGTCGCACTACGCTTTCGCGATGATCATCGGTTTGGTCATTTTCCTGGGCTGGCTTGTTTACTAACAAGGCAACGAGAAGTTTATATTAAGATTTATATAATTAAAGAGAACGATTCATGAATGAATTGCCACTACTAAGTTTGCTGATATGGGTTCCCATATTCAGTGGATTTTTATTACTAATGATGGGGGATAAAAATCCTGCCATGTCAAAGCTCGTCGCTCTGCTGGCATCGTTAGTAGCCCTGGCTTTATGCATCCCACTTTACACTGGATTCGATACATCTACGGCTGCTATGCAGTTTACAGAGCAGTATGCTTGGATCCCGTCGTTAAATATTGCCTATGCATTAGGTGTTGATGGCATCGCGATGCCACTCATCATCTTGACGAGTTTTTCAATGGTACTTGTCGTGCTGGCTGGTTGGGAAGTGATTGAGAAACGCCCGGGTCAGTACATGGCGGCATTTCTTATTATGGAAGGCCTGATGAACGGCGTGTTCGCGGCCAATGATGCGATCCTTTTTTACATTTTCTTCGAAGCAACACTGATACCGATGTTCCTGATTATTGGTATCTGGGGTGGTCCTAACAGGGTCTATGCGACGATCAAGTTTTTCCTATACACCTTCTTGGGCTCGGTTTTCATGCTTGTTGCCCTGATCTACATGGGTGTTATAGGTGAAAGCTTCGCGATTGCAGATTTGCATCAACTTCCACTGCCATTGGATGTACAGACGCTGATATTCTTCGCCTTCTTCCTGGCATTTGCGGTCAAGGTGCCTATGTTCCCAGTGCACACCTGGTTGCCGGATGCCCACGTTGAGGCACCGACGGGTGGGTCGGTGATCCTGGCAGCAATCATGCTGAAGATGGGCACCTATGGCTTTATCCGCTTCAGCATGCCTGTAACACCTGACGCTGCAACTGAATACTCATTCTTAATGATCGTTTTATCATTGATCGCAGTCGCCTATATTGGTCTGGTGGCGCTAGCGCAATCCGACATGAAGAAGTTAATTGCTTACTCATCGATTGCTCATATGGGCTTCGTAACATTGGGTTTCTTCATCGCCTTCGGATTGATGGCGGAAGGTCATCAAACGGCCGCCGAGCTGGGAATCCAGGGTGGATTAATTCAGATGATATCCCATGGTTTCATCTCCGGTGCACTGTTCCTTGGCGTGGGTGTGTTGTATGACAGGTTACATAGCCGCAACATAGCCGACTATGGTGGTGTAGCGAACAAGATGCCGGTATTTGCTGCCTTCTTTATGTTATTCGCCATGGCGAATAGTGGCCTACCAGGTACATCTGGATTCGTGGGAGAATTCATGGTCATCCTCGCAGCCTTCCAGGAAAGCTTCTGGTACGCCTTGATAGCTGCGACAACACTAATTCTGGGCGCAGCGTACAGCCTGTGGATGTACAAGCGTGTCATCTTTGGCGATGTCGCCAATGAAAAGGTGGAACAACTGGAAGATATTAATATGCGTGAGACGGTCATTATGGTCTTACTC
Organism: Enterobacterales bacterium; assembly: GCA_965250035.1. Lineage (GTDB taxonomy): Bacteria > Pseudomonadota > Gammaproteobacteria > Enterobacterales > CAXRAF01. The sequence continues at coordinate 3,442,020 of OZ252282.1, forward strand.
GCGATCATGGTGCTCGGCTTTGGATTATACCCCGCACCGCTCGTAGAAATTATGGACGCATCAGTCAGTAACCTACTGGAATGCAGCATACAGTCCAAGCTGCCCGGTGCTGTTGGAGGAGTTTGTTCCTAATGTTTGATACCCCTGATTTAAGCCTCCTGCGAACAGAGATATTCATGCTCATTATGGCATGTGTGGTGCTTGTCGCCGACCTATTCGTAAAAGATAAAGAGCATACTCTGACCTATTATCTAACGTTGTTTACTCTGGCATTTGGGTTTTATCTGACCGCTCAAAATGGCATTAGTGTGACACCAGAGATTGCCTATGCTGGTACCTACATTCAGGATAGTATGAGCATCCTGTTGAAACTGGGCATATTTGTCATTGCCTTTATCGTAACGATCTATTCACGGCCTTATATCAACGTGCGCGAGATACTGCGTGGTGAGTACTACATGCTGGTGGTATTTGCGACGCTAGGCGCATTGATACTTGTCTCAGCACACAGCCTGTTGACCATTTATCTGGGTCTGGAACTAATGACACTTTCAACCTATGCCATGGTTGCGAGCCATCGTGATTCGACTGAGGCGAGCGAAGCGGCGATGAAGTATTTTGTGATGGGTGCGGTCGCCTCTGCTTTCATGTTATTCGGTATGTCGCTCGTCTACGGTGGCGCCTCGACCCTCGAAGTTGGAAAAATCGCTGATGAAATGATCGGTAATCCAAGTCTGCTATTTGGCATGGGGCTTGTGTTCATGGTCTCAGGGATCGCTTTCAAGTTAGGTGCTGTTCCGTTTCATATGTGGATTCCTGATGTCTATCAGGGAGCACCGACGCCTGTCACTGCTTATATTGGCTCAATCCCCAAGGTAGCGGCTTTTGGCATGGTGATGCGTATCCTTGTTGAAGCCCTGCCGAGCTTAGAATCAAACTGGATGCTAATGCTGATCATGCTGAGTGTGCTTTCGATGGCGCTGGGTAATATCACGGCGATCGTTCAGTCAAATATCAAGCGTCTGCTGGCATACTCAGCGATTGCGCATATCGGTTACTTCCTGTTGGGTATGATTGCCGGTACTGCCGATGGATATTCGGCTTCGATGTTTTATATCCTCGTTTATGCGCTGACCAGCATTGCCGGTTTTGGCGTAATCATCTTCATGAGCCGCGCCGGTTTCGAGTGCGACAATCTGGATGACTTCAAGGGTCTCTGGCAACGTAGTCCCTGGTACGCACTCATGATGTTGATGACGATTATGTCTATGGCCGGTGTTCCGCCTTTCGTCGGCTTCTGGCCTAAACTGGAAGTCATCATGGCAGTGATTAATGCTGATAAGGGACTCGTCTGGCTGGCAATAGTCGCTATGGTATTCTCAATCATCGGGGCATTTGTTTACCTGCGGATTGCCAAAGTGATGTTCTTCGACAAGCCATTAACAGAAGAACCTATTACTTCAGACATGAGTATGCGTGTTACGCTTAGCTTGAACGGAATATCCATGTTGCTGTTAGGCCTCTTTCCTGCACTGATACTAAACTACTGTATCGCCGTTTTTTCCTAGGAAAAGTGCTTCCTAGAAAGAGTACTTTCCAAGAATCAGTGCTCTGTTCCCCAATCGGAAGAAACCGATTGGGGAATTCTCTCGTACAACTACCTAACGTTACTTCTGTAACATAATCGGGTGTTCATAATCTATTGTGTACTCAAAGGAATTAAATAGGATAAATAATGTCTGACGATACTTACACGCCTCCTAGCGTATGGACTTGGGATACTGAAAGTGGTGGCAACTGGGCCAAGATTAATCGACCAGTATCCGGAGCGACCCATGAGAAGGAATTACCACGCGGTAACCATTCCCTGCAACTGTATTCTCTCGCTACGCCCAATGGTCAAAAAGTGACTATCATGCTAGAGGAGCTGTTGCAGGCAGGCATTTCTCAGGCAGAGTATGATGCCTATGCCGTCCAGATATCTGAAGGTGAGCAATTTGGCTCTGGATTCGTCTCGATTAACCCGAACTCTAAAATCCCAGCACTGGTGGATTACTCTGAATCTGAGCCGGTGAGAGTTTTCGAATCAGGCGCAATATTACTCTATCTCGCGGAAAAATTTTCGCAATTTATTCCCGTAGAGCACAAGGCTAGGACTGAAACCCTTTCCTGGCTATTCTGGCAGATGGGCAGTGGTCCATTTCTAGGTGGTGGTTTCGGACACTTCTACGCCTATGCGCCTGAGAAATGGCGATATCCAATTGATCGATACGCCATGGAAGTTAAGCGGCAACTGGACGTACTGGATAAGCAACTAAATGACAATGAATACATCGCAGGTAACGACTATACAATCGCTGATATCGCCATCTGGCCCTGGTATGGCGCCTTGGTGTTGGGTAAATTATATAATACGGCTGAATTTTTAGACGTTACTTCCTATCGCAACGTGGTGCGCTGGGCAGAGCAAGTGGCGCAACGAAAGGCCGTGCGGCGTGGAAAAATTGTCAACAAGACCTGGGGGAAGGTGCAGCTCGCCGAACGTCATTCAGCCTCCGATCTCGAGTTGAACATCGAAAACTAGCGTAACACGGAGATTAGGCTTTAGAGAATCACTGAGGTGGCCAGGGGCGGTGATCGTCGGCACTGTTCCACTCCTTCACCCAGTCGGGTAACTCTGGGTTCCAGTCTTGAGCGCCAAGCTCATGCATAATTCGACTCGTATTAACAGCCTTGCCTCGCTCGGTCACGCAGGTACGCAGCAGGCCGGATGAGGTTGCTTTGTCGCCTACCCACATAGATTGCGCCAGATATATCCAGCGCTCATCGTACCCTACGCATTGTGTTTTAATCGTTACCTTGTCAAAGACGTGTACTCGATGACGAAATCGATTCGAGCCACCGGCGACGGCCAAACCCCAGCGCTTGCGTTTAAGGATTGCAGTCAATCCAGTTCGAAATGCCAAATCTAGGCGGCCTAGATCATAGAGCGTCAGCACTCTGCCATTATTCATTTCCATGAATAGGTCGAGATCCCATGGGCGACAGTAGAAATTGATTTCACTGGTCTCATGAAATTCTAATTTTGAGCGTTGCAGCGATTGTAAAACCACTTTGGTCAATCGAATCAGGGGATACATCAGATGATTAGCGGTTGTTGACCAATTCAAACAATTCGGTCGCTACCGCTAGGAGACCTGATGCGGTAAGGTTGATTCGTTCCTTCAAGTCCAGCGCGCTACCGTGTTCTATGTATTTATCTGGAATTCCAACATTCCGCACACGTAGTGTATGTCCGGCATTGAGTAAGTACTCATTAACCGCGCTCCCCGCACCACCCATTACAGCATTTTCCTCTAGGGTGATAATCGCTGAATGATTCTCGACGATTTCGTCTATCAGGCTTTCATCCAAAGGTTTTACAAATCGCATATCGACGACAGTCGCATTGATGTCATTAGCCACTACAAGGGCATCGGGAAGCAGGTGGCCAAAATTGAGAATGGCGAGGTCCTGGCCTTCACGGACAATTCGTCCTTTACCGATTGGCAATTCACTCATCTCCGCATCAGGCTGGACTCCAGTACCACTGCCGCGTGGATATCTGATGGCGGCCGGTCCGTGATAATTAAACCCGGTGTAGAGCATTTGTCGGCATTCATTTTCGTCTGATGGGGTCATCACCACTATATTGGGCACGCAACGTAGGTAACTTAAGTCGAATGCACCATTATGGGTAGCTCCATCGCCACCAACGATTCCTGCTCTATCAATGGCAAATGTAACATCTAGGTTCTGTAGACAAATATCATGGATAAGCTGGTCATAACCGCGCTGAAGGAAGGTCGAATAGATAGCCACAACGGGTTTAAGACCATCGATGGCCATGCCACCAGCGAGTGTGACTGAGTGTTGCTCTGCGATTGCGACATCAAAATAACGGTCTGGGTATTTTTTAGAAAACTCAACCATGCCTGAGCCTTCTCTCATAGCAGGCGTGATGGCTGTTAGCTTCGGATCCTTCTCAGCCATATCACACAGCCAATCGCCAAAGATATTAGAATATGTTTTTGCCGATTTAGTTTTTGGCAGGCTGGAGGCAGTAGGATCAAATATAGGCACTCCGTGATAACCGATGGGATCTTTTTCTGCCGGCTCATATCCTTTGCCCTTGGTCGTGCCAATATGAAGTAACTGGCACCCCTTGAGTTGTAACATATTACGAATCGTTGGAACCAGGGCATCCAGGTCATGGCCATCTACTGGGCCAATATAGTTAAAGCCTAATTCCTCGAACAAGGTACCAGGGACCACCATTCCTTTCAGGTGCTCTTCAACCTTATGGGCGAAATCTGTTGCCCCAGGCATTTTCTTTAACACCTTTTTACCACCATCCTTGATACTGGCGTATATTTGCCCCGAAAAGATCCGTGAAAAGTAATTGTTTAATGCACCGACGTTCTCAGAAATAGACATCTCGTTATCGTTTAGGATGACGAGCAGATCCACACCACAGGTACTGGCGTGGTTCATCGCCTCGAACGCCATGCCTGCTGAAAGGGCACCATCACCTATGACTGCAACGACTTTGCGACTAATTCCCCTCTGCTTAGCAGCAATAGCCATCCCCAGAGCAGCGCCAATCGAAGTAGAAGAGTGGCCAACAGCAAATGTGTCATATTGACTTTCGCGTGGGTCTGGAAATGGACACAGTCCATCTGTCTGACGAATACTGTTGAGTCTGTCCTTACGACCCGTCAATACCTTGTGCGGGTATGCTTGATGACCCACATCCCATACAATTCGGTCTTCTGGGGTGTTCAAGAGATAATGCAACGCAATTGTTAATTCGACTGTTCCAAGGCCTGCCGCGAAATGACCGCCACACTGACTGATCGTTTCAATCAGATACTGACGCAACTCATCCGCTAGCTCGGGTAGTTGACTTTCTTCCAACTGCCGTAACTTCTCTGGTGTCGACAGTTGGTTGAGTAATTCGAAAGATTTTTGGTTCATGTATTCTTTAACTAAATCAGTAACTTCTATTTATGGTGTAACGAGCCAGTGCTTCTAGAGCCTCGGTATTGTAAGGGATTCCCTGCAAAGTCGACAGTGCCTCTGAAATTAATTCTTCGGCATACTCTCGTGCCAAATTCAGTCCCATCAGCGCTGGAAATGTAGATTTATTTAATTGCTGATCGGAACCAGCGGGTTTGCCAATAATCTCGGTATCGCCCTCGACATCTAGGATGTCATCCTTTACCTGAAAAGCCAACCCAATGCGATCGGCGAATAGATCTAATGCACTGATTGTCTCTGCATGGTTAATTCCGGCTGTAACAACCGCCATTTTAACACAGGCAGAGATTAGTGCTCCTGTCTTCATACGATGCATATCCCGTAACTGATCAAGTGTCAGACTAGAATCTGTTGCCAACAAATCGATCATCTGACCACCACCCATGCCGAGGGACCCACTCGCTTGCGACAGAATTTTAATCAGTTCTATCCGATGTGTATCTGCCGCTTGTGAGAGTGGGCTGGTTGCCAGAATTTCAAATGCGAGAGTTTGCAAAGCGTCACCTGCCAGAATAGCTGTAGCCTCGTCAAAGGCAATATGACAGGTAGGCTTTCCACGCCTGAGATGATCATCGTCCATCGCGGGTAGGTCATCGTGAATCAGTGAATAAACGTGGATGCATTCGACAGCCATAGCTGAGACATCCAGATCAGTCATTTGAGCACCCAATGCAGAGCCAGTCAGGTATACCAGCATCGGACGCATTCGCTTTCCCGCATTCAGGCCTGCGTAGCGCATGGCTTGATGTAGCTTATTAGGAACAGTTTGTTCGCTAGGGAGCCACTGCTGCAACAAGTCATTGATGCGAGACTGGCAGTCAGTGATGTGATTTTCCAGAGTCACGATTCGAGATTGTACTCAGCTGTTAGGGTCCAATGCATCATCGTCCAATTCAGCACCATAGTCTTCCAGTTGCTCGCCATTTTCGATATCGGACATTAAAACTTTGACGCGCATCTCGGCGTCTTGCAAGGTCTTTTGACACTGATTCGCCAGTTTCATGCCCTGTTCAAATTCAGCAATGGATTTCTCAAGTGATAATTCACCCTGTTCCATCCGGGTCACTATTTTTTCCAACTCATCGAGTTGTTGTTCAAAATTATCAGTCACTGATTTACTGGATTTCGTCATTATATTGCTGTGTCTGGATAGGTTATATTGGTGTATGCATTTTCACTGATTTTGTCCGGTATTACCAGTGATGTGGGCGATTTGATAGGGTATTTTATGCATAAACTCGGACCCTTTGTGATCGAAAGGGGCAGCCACGGAGTTGTCAATAATTCAAACATCCGTTACATTCATGTGAGTAGATGCGATCAGCAGTTTGTGCTCCATTCATCAGAAATAGCCAATGATCCAAAATAGGATATACTAAGCAGTATACTTCACACAGTAATAGCCAGATAAACAGAGGAGTACTTTGTGGATTTAGCAACCATAATTGGCATCATAGGTGCATTTGCGATGGTAGCCATGGCCATGGTTATTGGTGGTGGCCTAGGCATGTTCGTCGATGTTCCCTCAATTCTCATCGTACTGGTGGGTAGCCACTTCGTCGTACTATCGAAATATGGCATGGGGCAATTTCTCTCTGCGGCAGGTTCCGGAATGAAAGTCCTTACTTTCAAGGGAGATGACCCTCAGGAACTGATCGCAAAAATTGCAGAGTTGGCAGATGCTGCGCGTAAGGGGGGCCTGTTATCGTTAGAGAGTGCTGAAGTCCCTAACGCATTCATGAATAAGGGTATCAATTTGCTCGTGGATGGCCATGACGGTGAGGTAGTCAAGCAAATATTAACCAAAGAAGTCAGGATGGCTAGTGAACGTCATCAGGCAGGGGCCGGCATATTCAAGTCACTCGGCGATGTAGCACCGGCGATGGGTATGATTGGTACCCTCATTGGTCTGGTGGCCATGCTAGCAAATATGGATGATCCCAAGGCCATTGGACCTGCTATGGCGGTGGCATTATTGACCACTCTTTATGGTGCGATTGTGGCGAATATGGTGGCGATTCCGATCTCCGATAAATGTGTCCTCAGAGATGAGGAGGAGAAACTCACAAATTCTTTAATTATTGATGGTTTACTAGCGATTCAGGCTGGACAAAACCCCAGAGTGATTGAACAGGCTCTGATGGGCTATATCGAGGGCGGGAAACGTCCAGTCGGAGAAGAGTAGGCCGACTCGTGAGCGACGAACTCGAAGAAAAAAAATGTCCCCCGGAGGGGTTGCCACAATACATGGGAACCTTCGCCGATCTAATGGCGCTATTGATGTGTTTCTTCGTGTTACTGCTGGCATTCTCAGAAATGGATGTTCGTAAGTATAAGCAGGTTGCTGGTTCCATGAAGGACGCTTTTGGTGTTCAGAATCAAATCGATGCCAAGGATATTCCGAAAGGAACGAGTGTCATAGCGCGTGAGTTTTCTCCTGGAAAGCCACAACCCACCTTAATCAATGAAATTAGACAACAAACGGTCGATACCGACCGGCAGACGCTCGATTTTACCGATGGTAAGGGGATTGATGAGGACGAAACGACCAGCGAGTCAGAAGATGATAATCAGTTTGAGAGCAGTACTGTCGATAGCACATCGGAAGATAACGTGCCGAATGAAGCGACTGTTAAATTGGCCATGGCTGTCGCTCAAGCAATGCAAGAAGAATTAGAATCGGGGCAGATAGAGCTTGTGGCACAGGGTAAATACCTGGTGTTTCGAATTCGTGAGCAAGGATCGTTTCAATCAGGTATGGCTGATGTTCAGCCGACATTCAAGCCGGTACTTGCCAAGATAAAGAATCTCCTTAAGGATACCGAAGGGCGCATCACGGTCGCCGGCCATACGGATAATCGGCCTATCAGAACCAGACGATTTCCTTCCAACTGGGAGTTATCAAGTGCCCGCGCCGCTGCTGTAGCACGTGAGTTATTGGTTGACGACAGCATCCTCGACAATCGAGTCCGAATCGTGGGACATGGATCCAATATACCTGTGAGAGAGAATACGACATCAGCCAACCGCTCGTATAATCGTCGAGTCGAAATCATATTGGTTCAGGGCGAAGAGGTGGTCGGCTCTGAAATAGGCATTACCAATGGCCAGCAAAGTACTCAGGACGATACTTCCAGCAATCCCTAACTGCTATGGAAACGAAGACATTAGATTCACTTATGGCATGTCACGAATGCGATCTGCTGGTAGAGCGCGTCCCGTTGGAGCCAAACCAGCATGCCCATTGTCCCCGATGCAATGCGCTGTTGCACCTGGGACGCAAGGATCCTATTAACCGCACTTTGATCGTCAGTCTTAGCGGCCTACTAATGATTTATCCGGCCTATTTCCTACCCCTAATGCAAATGGGGACCCTGGGATTCGCCAGTGAGACGTCTATTATGGGGACCGTAGTGCCTCTGCTGGATGAGGTCTATTGGATACCTGCAGTCAGCCTATTACTATTTGCAATCCTGTTTCCGGTTATGTTGCTGGGACTCGCCTTCTGGATTTCGCTCAATCTATATCTGAATCAGTATCCGGCCTATCTGAAGCCAATGCTGAGGTTGTTCGAATGGTTAATCGATTGGGTAATGCCCGAGGTATATGTCATCGGTATTATCGTATCACTAGTGAAATTATTAGACGACTTTGAGGTGATAATTGGCACCGGTTTGATCAGTTTCAGTATCTTGATGATTTGTTGTTTATTGGTGACAACAACCGTTTGTAAGAACCTGTTTTGGAGGACGCTACAGGATGCAAACTGAACAGTCAGCGCAAATTGTATCCGCTAGAAGTGCAGGGTTAGTTGGTTGCAAGGTCTGCTCACGCGTCAATCCGCAAGAGAATAACCACTGTAGGGTATGTGGTGCCGAGCTACATTCCAGAATACCCCATTCACTCAATCGCTGCTGGGCATTAACCATTACCGCTACGCTACTTTTGATTCCGTCGAATATACTGCCGATGATGACCATCCAGTCGTTTGGTCGCGGTGAGCCCGACACCATCATGTCAGGCGTTATCAAATTATTTCAAGCGGAACTATACCCCATCGGTATCATCGTTTTTGTAGCCAGTATCATGGTTCCAATATTGAAGATTATTGGACTATACATTTTGATGATATCTATACATATCGGCATGAAATACGGATTTCGATCACGCACACGAATTTTCAGGATTGTGGATTTCTTCGGCAAATGGTCGATGCTTGATGTGTTTGTTGTCTCTCTGCTGGTGGCGCTAGTTGATATTGGAGATATTGCATCCGTCATACCCGGCGTTGGTACGACCGCCTTTTGTATTATGGTAATCTTAACAATGGTAGCTGCTCATAGCTTCGATACACGTTTGATTTGGGATAGCCAGGAAAAACAACACAATGAATGAATCTAAGCCGATGATTAAAGCGCGTAAGGAAGTGGAGATTAATCTTTCCCCGATCTGGTTTCTGCCAATCCTCGCGGTCATTATCTCAGTCTGGTTGCTGGTCAAATTAAATCTCGAGTCAAAAATTCCAGTTACTATCGAAATGAGCTCAGCACAGGGCATAGTACCAGGAAAGACACAGCTCAAGTTCCGGGGCATTAGCGCGGGTATCGTGAGTCGTATTGAGTTTGCCGAGGGATTGGAGCATGTCACAATTCATGCGGAAATTGATCCTGAATTGTCTGAATATCTCACAACAGAAACAAAATTTTGGGTGGTAAGAGCACAAATTTCACTCGCGGGTGTTTCCGGTTTGGATACGGTGCTCAGTGGCGACTATATTGCTTTTGCGCCGGGTAAGGCCGGGGAGCCAAAACGCGCCTTTAGGGCTCTGAATTCGGCTCCGGCAATCAGTAATGACGATCCCGGTATGCGGATAACACTTACCGCCGAAAACCTGGGATCAGTCAGTGAAGGCAGTCAGCTATATTACCGGCAAATCCCCATTGGTGAGGTGCGATTTTTTGAATTATCCGAGGATACACGGACCGTTAACATTAGCGCGCTAATCGAGCCTGAGTATGCTGATCTGGTGAATGAGTCGACGGTATTTTGGAACTCGGGTGGTGTACGAGTGAAGGGATCTTTGTCAGGGTTTGAAGTGAGAACTGAATCCCTGTCAGCAATTTTGGCCGGTGGAATCTCGCTGTTTACACCCGATCCTGACGCGACCAAGATTAGCATGGGGAAGCGTTTTACATTACATGAGAGTTATGATGATGCAGGCGTCGGTGTGCCGATTAGAATCGCATTTCCTTCCGGTTATGATCTGAAATCAGGGATTACAAAGGTTAAATTTCATGGCATCAATGTTGGACATCTAGATAGCATTAACATCTCTCCTGATGCTGATGGCGGCGTGATTGCCAATATCATTATCGACCCTGGTGCCGAGCCTCTGCTGGTAGAAGATGCCCAGTTCTGGTTAGTAAAGCCAGATTTATCTTTTCGCAGTCTGTCCAATCTGGAGACTTTAATCTCGGGTAATTTTATTACGTTAAAATCGGGTGATTCACTTCAGCCTGCGCGTGACTATGAGGCACTGGATGGTCCACCGCCACCTGACTTTAAGGATCCTGGCTTGCATCTTGTGCTGAAGGCCAATCAAATTGGTTCGATAGAACTCGATACGCCGATTCTCTACAAGGGCGTCGAAGTGGGGCGGGTCGCTAATGTCTACATCAATGATTTGACTGAGGGCGTCAGCTTCCATATACATATTCGTCCACAATATGCCTACTTGATTAACGAAACAAGCCGCTTTTGGAATGCATCGGGTTTAGACATATCTGCAGGCCTCGGAGGAATAAAGGTCACTTCCGGATCGCTGATGAATATACTACGGGGTGGTATTGAATTTGAAACCGATGAGCCTACCGCTGCAGCTGTTGAGGATGGCCACGAGTTTCGCCTACTCGAGAACTCATTAACTTCGGAAAATCCACTTCGTATCACGTTGCAAATTCCTGATGCCAATGGATTTCAGGAGAATGTCACTACTGTCCGCTATAAAGGCATGGGGGTTGGCGTACTCAAACGCCTACAATACCGTGCAAATAGTAATGATTTTATTGCGCATTTTGATATTAATCAGTCCTTTGCCTCAGCCATACGCGCATCCACAAAATTCTGGTTGGTAACACCAAGATTAGAAGCAGCAAAAGTCAAAGGCTTAGATTCATTATTCACCGGCCCATACATTACATTTAGTGCCGGAGAAGGAGAATCTGTAAGAAGTTTTGTGTTGAGTCCTAGACCCGCAGAAAAGACGCCTGCCGATCCAGGATTACTCATTGAATTGATGACCGCTGAGGCCGGCGGCTTACAGGTGGGCTCGCCCGTTTATCATCGTGATATCGAAGTAGGCGCAGTAGAGTCGGTTAAACTGTCAGGTGATGGTGTTTCAGTCATGGCACATATCGGTCCTGAATATGAGCAATATGTGAATAGCGGCACGCGATTCTGGAATGCATCGGGCGTCCGGGTTAAGGGCTCCTTAACTGGCCTGGAAATAGAAACAACCAGCCTAAATTCGGTTTTGGCCGGCGGTATCGCCTTCGATAATGCAAGTACGGCGAATGGTACTCCTGTGCAAGAAGGCGCACAATTCAAATTATATTCATCCGAGCAAACGGCCCTGCGTGGTGGCGCCATCATTACTATATTGGATACCCGTGCCAGTGGTATTCAAGTGGGATCAGCGATTCGATTCTATGGCATACGAATAGGGGAAGTAATCAATCAGTCCTTAAATGAGGACGATCAAATTGCCCTGACTGTTCAGATTGATGAAGACTATCGTGATTTATTGAATGCTGGCAGTGTCTTTTGGTTAGCCAAACCCAAAATCGGATTAGTTGAACAGAAAAACTTAACCCAATTTATTACAGGGCCGGAAATTCGCGTGAAGCGCGGTACGGGTGAAGCCCAGTCGGACTTCCGACTGAGTTACCATGAGCCTGTTAAAAAATCGCTTGCCAGGGGATTAAATTTAACGCTGTTATCATCCCGACTTGGCTCGGTCAAACAGGGAAATGGGATTTATTACCGTCAAATGCAGATTGGTCAGGTTATTGGTGTTCAGTTGACTGAACAAGCCAATGAAGTCGCGATCTTCATTAATATAGATGAACAATTTGCTGCAATCGTTCGCAGTGATTCAGTGTTCTGGAATGCGAGTGGTGTGCAAATTTCTGCCGGGATTTTGAGTGGCGTTGATGTTAAGGCCGAGAGTGTTGAAGCCATTCTTGCTGGAGGAATTGGCGTCGCGACTCCAAATGATTTTGGCCCGCCAGCTTCTCAGAATACACGTTATCGTTTGCAGGATGAAATGGACTCCGATTGGCTAGAGTGGGCTCCGCAAATCCAGTTAACTCTCGACTAGGTTGTGCTACCTTTGACATAGGGTGACGATGATTGCCAGTCAGCCATCTGTTTACGTAGTTCTGCTGTCTCATATTTGAGATAGTCTGCGATGGCTGTAGCTATATTTGCATTCTCGAAATAGTAGGCACCATAGGTATATTCCGGCACGAAGCCACGCCTTCGTTTGTAGTCTCCCTGGGTGCCTGGGTGGTAAGACGCCAGGCCGTATTCAATGCAAAACTCGATGCCTTGATAATAACAAACCTCAAAATGCAGTCCATCGATGTCATGCAACGTTCCCCAGTAACGACCGTAAAGCGCATTCCCGGCAACAAAACAAAGCGACGAGGCAATAGGTTCTCCGTCATAGTAAGCCATGACAACTAAAATATTTTCTGGAATGCTTTGTCGTATCAATGCGAAAAACGTTTCATTCAAATAGCCTTCATGTCCTGACCTTTTCAGATAGGTGCGTTGGTAACACACGAGCAAGAATTGCCAGACATCGGCGGGTATTTCTTTGCCATAGAATCGTTTGAATGTCAGTTTAGAATGCTGAATCATACGTCGTTCGCGACGGATTTTCTTGCGGTGTTTAGAGCGTAAGCTGGCAAGGAAGTCGGTAAAGTCACCATAACTAGCGTTATGCCAGGTGAATTGATATCCGCGCCGAATCATGGCACCGGCAGCGCGCCACAATTCAGCCTCATCAGCACTAACATATAAGCATTGAAAATTAGAGACATTCAGCTGCTGGATATGCTTTATGATAGCGCCTTGATATTGGTCGTTTGGCTTATCGGTTATCAGTCGGGGCCCGGTTACTGGTGTGAATGGTATGCTACATACAGCTTTAGGATAGTATTGTAATCCTGCCCTGTGTAGGGCATTCACCCACTGCCAGTCGAACATGTACTCGCCATAGGAGTGGTTCTTTATGTACATCGGCATCACAGCGACAAGGCGTCCTTCTTGAACCAGTGAGAGATGCTGCGGTTGCCAGCCTGTTTCATTGGTGGCAGAGCCACTCTCCTCAAGCGCTCGGAAGAATTCTGGCTGATTGAAGATCGCCGTCTCTGTCAGCCAGTCGGACCATAATTCTGTCTCAGTATCGAGGATACCATCGACAGTTGAGACTTTAATTTGACTGGCGGCAGGCACAGTTGACATGATTAGGCCATAGCAATATACAGTGGTAAAAAGTACGTTGCCAGAATTGAATCAGAGCTAGCTGGATACGATCTCGAGATCGAATTCAGCCCATATTGGACAGTGGTCCGACGGCTTCAACATGCCACGTATTTCATAGTCGATACCCGCTGCACTAACGGAATCAATCAGTGAACTGGTGCAGAGGATTTGATCAATGCGCAGGCCACGTTTTGGCTCCCGGTCGAACGCTCTCGTACGATAGTTGAACCAGCTGAATAGTTCATCGGAATCTGGATAAATTTTACGATAGGTGTCAAGGAATCCCCAGTCCATTAACGTCTGATACCATTCCCGCTCTTCGGGCAGGAAACTGGTGGATCCTTCGCGTAACCAGCGTTTGGCATTTTGCTCGCCTATACCAATATCGAGGTCCTCTGGAGCAATATTGAAATCCCCCATCAGAACAATGGGCTCAGCAGGGTCGCAATGGCTATTCAGATAGCTCATGAGGTCCTCATAAAATTTTCGCTTTGCGGGAAATTTAATCGGATGATCACGGTTTTCCCCCTGCGGGAAATAGCCATTCAGTACCTTGAGAACTCGTCCATCAGTCAAAGGATAATGTCCGACAATCATCCGTCGTTGCGCGTCTTCATCATCCGTTGGAAATCCTTTTTCCGTCAGTTGAGGATTCTGTTTGCCGAGCAAGCACACACCGTAGTGGCTTTTTTGACCGAAGTATTCGACTTGAAATCCAATATTGTTGACCATTTCGAGTGGAAAATCAGGATCCTGCACCTTACTTTCCTGAATGCCGATGATATCCGGGTCGTACTTATCCTTGAGTGCCTGCAGTTGATGCTCACGGGCTCTGATGCCGTTGATATTAAAAGAGATGATATTCATTGTGATCCTATAATTCGATGTTAGCTAGCCTGGGTGATGGTATGAACTGCTCTGGCGACTTATGCTAATGACTCTGTTTTGCAGAGTCAATTCGATTGTCTTGAGTATAAGAATGAACACTCAGCATCATTCGGCCAGTGCAGGCATAGGACACTCAAGGTATATGGCCGTTGCACGCAACAATTCCAGCTCTGCCGTTTTGACTTTGCCGTCACTCATGACGACCTCAGCCAATGTTAGCATGAGTGGTTTCTTTAACAGTGGCGCAAGACGATTTAGCCTATTGAGGCACTGATCGAGTTCTTTGGCACTAAATACCGGGCTTTGTGATGGTGCGTTCCAGTCAGACGTAAATGAGGCCATAAGTTGACCGATGGTCACCGGATCATAGCCGTTTCCTGAGAGCGCAATGATACTAATTAAATAGGCTATTTCATCAATGACAGAGCGATACGATGTGATTTTGCCTTTGACTTTTTTCTGCCCGGTGGCCAACAGATGCTTTCGTAGCAGGGCATAGAGGAAGAACTCGAAGGATGAAATAGTCTTATCAGCCAGAATAAGGTGGCTGGCACAGGTGAGTAAGGATTTTGATTGTTCTGCGTCGAGTCGTTTAACACTGGGAATGGCGATCTCTACCAGAGGTAATCGCTGAGCTGCAGTCACATGCGTTTGGCTCAGTTCTTTCACACCAGCGATACTTTTGGCGTCCAGGTGAGGAACGAGAGAGGCTTCCTGTTGTTGCCAGTCAACCTTGTTTGCCTGGGCAATTAAAGCCAGGATTGCCACGCTGACAGAATTCGGATTACGAACATTCTCCAGATATTGCGGCGGTAATTGACTGTGAATGTCCGTTGCATGGCTAACCTGTTCAGGGGTAATAGTGCCAATCGTCGCGACGAGTGCGTCACTAGAGTTCGGTACAACGGCTTTTTCAGGAACAGGGCTTGTGGCTTCTCCTGAACTCCCGGCAAACTGTGCTATGGGACTCATCTCATCTATTTGCCCTTCATCAATCTGACGCCGAATCGATCGATAACCTGGAACGAGTGCCTGAATCCTGTCATCGATAGGAGGGTGCGTTGCTAACATGCCTGAGAATGCTTGTATTTTGATCGCCTGACCAAAACACATATGACTCATGTCCTCTGCATGGGACGAATCCAGTAGCGAATGTTTGCCATTCGTCTTGATTTTATAAAGCGCATTGGCAATACCCATGGAATCACGGCTGTATTGTACTGCTGCAGCATCGGCCAGATATTCTCGCTGCCGTGAGATAGCGGCCTTGATGAGTCTGCCGAAGAACACACCGACATAACCAACCACTAGTAATGCCAATGACATGGCCAATAGAAATAAGACAACTTGTCCGCCATTATTTCCGCTGCTCCTTGAGCGACTGCGACCTCCGGAGAATCTAAGTGATCGGAGTATGTAGTAACCCAACTGACCGATGGCTAGGATGCCGCCAAGGATGCCAATCAGGCGCAGATTAATGCGCGTGTCAGAGTGAAAAATATGGCTGAATTCATGCGCCACGACGCCTTGCAATTCCTGCCTGGATAGATTTTCCATTAACCCCTTAGTCACAACCATGACAGTGTCTGAAGGCTCATAGCCTGCAACGAAGGCATTCAGAGCCGGCTCATTATCCATGATATAGACGGCGGGTACTGCCATACCGGACGCAATTGACATCTCTTCTACGACATTAATCAGACGCCTCTCAGCCGGATCATTGGTATCCATATCCACACGACGGCCTGCGACCATTTCAGCAACGGCCTGACCACCGCCTCGTACCTGAAAATAACGAATCATCGAGCCAATAAGTATTACACCGATAGTGCCGACAGTAATTCCGAGACTGATGGGACTCAGGGGCCAGTCTTTTAAGCTAGTTTGATGATCGGCTGACAAATTAATTAAATAAAAGCCGATAGCATTTAGCAAAGCAATGATAATGATGACGGCCAAAAAAAAGTACAACACCAGCTTCCTGGTGTGTACTTTTGCTTGATGTTGCTTCTCGAAGAAATCCATGAGCTAGCCTGTGTTGCTATGGATCAATCAAATGAAACTTTGACAGCTTTCTTGGCCTCAGGCTCTTCTACCTCGAATAACTCTGCTTCCTTGAATGAGAAATTATTGGCAATCAGGTTATTGGGAAATTGTTCCCGGTAGGTGTTATAGGTCATCACGGAGTCATTGTATGCCTGACGTGAAAACGCGACTTTGTTTTCAGTGGAACTTAGTTCTTCCATGACATTGTTCATCGTCTCATTCGCCTTGAGATCAGGATAAGCCTCAGAAAGGGCGAAGAATTTACTCAGTGCACCAGTCAGCATGGTCTCTGCACTGGCCAGACCCTTAATGGCAGAAGCATCACCGGGATCAGCTGCGGCCTGACTGTTCGCTGTTGCAGCCTGATTACGTGCTTGAATGACGGCCTCGAGTGTATCTTTTTCGTGTGCCATGTAGGCTTTCGCCGTCTCTACCAGGTTGGGTATTAATTCATAACGACGTGTAAGTTGAACATCGATTTGAGAGAATGCATTCTTGAAACGGTTACGTAATGCGACCAGACGATTGTAGATATTGATGATGAAGAAAACGAGCGCAATGATAACCGCCCAAAATATGATGGTTCCGATATCCATGATATTACCCCTTAGTTATTGTTATAGCTTATCAATCTGATCGTTGAGATCGTAATTCTTGTCAGTCACGATTTTTTCGAGCACCTTGATACGTTCTTCCAGTTCTTCAATTTTTGTTACTCTATCATTTAAGTCTGACATTTGTTCCTTATTCTGAGATTTATGCTTGGCAAGGTCGGTTACCAACTTGTAAACATAGTAAACCACGACGATGATGACGATCATCTCAAAGATTTCAATTCTCATATTGCCTCCATGGACAGGACTCAGTTTATTATAGAACAATCATTAAGTGACACTCGATTTTAATTGTAACATCAAGCGAAACAAATAGTCTTCAGCCCAATTGGGTGTATGTTAAAATGATTGGCTGACGTGTGGCTTGTGGAATCGCATGTATTAATCCGTTATTGCTATCTTCGGAAGGCACATTTGGCACAAATATATAAATGGCACAATGACAAGATTACGACGACCTCTATTCCTATTGTATGTACTGATACTAGGCTTTTCATCGGCTCAAATGCAGGCTAAAGTGACGTTAGTATTTACGACGCCAGATAATGCATTTATCCAGGATATATCTATCGCCGTTATTCGAGGCGCCTATGCCCGACTTGGATACCAGATTGAAGTTAAAAAACTTCCCAATATTCGTGCTCTAGAGACAGCGAATCGAGGTGAAGTAGATGGTGAGGTATCGAGAGTCGCTGGCATCAACGACCGATTCCCCAAGTTAGTCAGTATCCCGGTGAGTATCAATAAGCTTGAAATTGTTGCGTTCTCAGACGATAGCCAGATTCAAATCACTAGCTGGGATGATATCAGTCAATACCGATCAATCTGCATAAGAGGTGTCAAGCTGGTTGAACAGGAGCTCCGTAATCGTGAGTTAAGCTGCGAGTTTGTCTCGACCATACAGCAGGCGATCGACATGCTTCATGTTGATCGAGCAGATCTGTTACTTATTCCAAGATTAAACGGCATGCACGTGATCAGAAGCCTAAATGAGCGCAAAGTAATGCCGGTGAGCAAGGTGTTGACCTTCCAAGATTTATATCACTATGTGCATGTTAAAAATATAGCGCTTGTTGATGACCTGACTCAGGTCCTCGAGGTAATGGCGAATAGTGGTGAAATTGATCGCATTCGGCAGGATGTAATAGCTAAGGATAATATAAATCATGATAAACAATGATCACCTAACGATAGGTATGGCGCAGATAGCACCGATCTGGCTGGATAAGCAGGCGACTCTGGATAAAATCTCTGATTACGTGTCTCAGGCAGCCCGACAGTCGGTGGATCTAATCGTGTTTGGTGAGGCCTTGTTGCCCGGTTACCCATTCTGGATTGAATTAACTGAGGGGGCCATCTTCGAAAGTGACCTGCAAAAATCGATGAATTCAATTTATATGCAACAGGCAGTGAATATTGCTGCGGGTGATCTTGACCCGCTTTGTAAGTTAGCCAAGGCGAATGAAATAGCGATCTATCTTGGGACGATAGAACGGGCGTCTGACCGGGGAGGGCATAGCCAGTATTGTAGCCTGGTATTTATCAACACCTCAGGACAAATTGCCTCCGTACATCGTAAACTGATGCCAACTTACGAGGAACGTTTGTTTTGGTCCACCGGTGATGGTAATGGCTTGCGTGTTCATCCTCTCAAGAATTTCACCCTTGGTGGCTTAAATTGCTGGGAAAACTGGATGCCACTACCGCGCGCGGCGCTCTATGGAATGGGAGAGGACTGTCATATCGCCGTCTGGCCGGGAAACGTGCGCAACACGGAAGATATTACCCGGTTCATCGCTCGAGAGTCGCGTTCGTTCGTGATCTCAGTATCGGGGTTGATGCGACGAGAAGACATTCCGCCGAATTTACCAGTCACGACTGAGATGCTGAATAGTATGAGCAGCGATTTTCTAGCCAATGGTGGGTCCTGTGTCGCGAGCCCTGATGGCCAGTGGTTATTGGAGCCACAACATGGTGATGAGGCCCTGTATATTTGTCAACTGGACTATGAGCAAGTGCGCAGGGAGCGCCATAATTTCGACCCAGCAGGCCATTATTCGCGGCCAGATGTGACGCAACTGACAGTTAACCGAACGCGTCAATCGACGCTGAAAATTGAAGATTAACTCGCCATAAAGGTTTTGTAATCATTCGCAACAGCCTGTGCTGCGAGTGTGATGAGAAGTTCCCCATCAGCAATCGTTGCTTGTGAAGGATCTGAGCCAATACGACCATCCGGGAAAGTCTGGCGATAATCTTCCGCATCAGTGAATTCACCGACGGGTGCAATTTTGGGCTCGAGCTCTACCTCCCTCACCTGATCCGGATAGGCGGCATACGTGACGGCTACTTCTGATGGAGTTGCATGTGAACCCTCACCGATCGGATAGAGTTGTTTACATTGCTCCATGATTCCATCGAGTTCCCACCAGTTTCGTAATTTCAGATTAACCGTAGGACGTCGTGGTGGTATAGGCTCTAAACTACGCTGAGCGTAGACTTCAGTAAATGCTGTTTGAATAGTAGAAATATTTCCACCATGACCATTGAGCCAGTAGATGCGCCTGAATCCATGGCGTTGTAGGGATTCTGTCCAGTCTACGATGGCAGCTATCATTGTGCTCGGTCGCAAGGTCATACTGCCAGGGAAGCCCAGATGATGTTGCGCATTACCAACGTTAAACGTTGGACCAATCAATGTGCCAGTCTCATCTCCCATTCGTTGTGCGATGACTTCAGGGCAAATCGCATCTGTTCCGATCAAACCCGTGGGGCCATGTTGTTCCATAGAACCGATAGGTATGATGATTCCTGTATTACTCTGCAGGTATGTTTCAACATCCTGCCAGGTGCTGAGAGCCAGTTGCATAGTTCACTCATATCTATGTGTTGTTTAAGCAAGAATAATCACTGCCGATGGATTTCACAAGCCTGTGTTGCAAACCCTCAGGACAACCTCGCACGAGACGCCTTGTCGGGCTATACTCCATGACGATCACAATGAAGAGCTTTTATGTCGACACGTATTACATTATCAGAACATCTAGTCTCTAGCGACTGGCAGGATTGGTTTTCAAAACATGTTCCTGATTTGAACCCACGATACGTCACTGATGGTGCCTATGTATTCCAATTCAGTCGATACGTCAGACAAACTGCAGAACGGCATCCTAATCTGCTGACAGAGCTAATACACCGAGGGGTACTAGCGACTGAATTTGAACCAGCCGGTGCTAACGCTAATCTTTTTCTGCCCGATATATCAGCTTCTGAGGCCGACTTTATGGCGCAGATCAGAGTGTTTAGAACCTTCCATATGTTATGGATTTATTGGCGCGATTTATCGGGTAATGCAGATCTCAGTGAGACATGTGCCCATGTCAGTTGGCTGGCAGACTCCTGTCTCGAAATGGCTCATGCGTGGGCCTATTCAGCGGTGAGTCAGCAATTTGCCTTAACAGATAACAGCCTGAAGCCATTAATCATCATCGGCATGGGTAAATACGGCTCTGAGGAGTTGAATGTGTCATCGGATATCGATTTGATATTCTGCTACACCGCCGCGCAAGATATCCCATCTTCCGTCCGTTCCCTAGAAATTTTCTACACTCGACTTGGTCAACTGATTATAAAGCTGTTAGATACCCGCACTGCCGCAGGATTCGTATTTCGAGTCGATATGAGACTGCGCCCCTATGGCGATTCAGGTGCACTGGTGATGAGTGACACTGCACTCGAGTCTTACTATCTTGAGCAAGGACGAGATTGGGAGCGATTTGCACTGGTTAAAGGACGTTTTGTAGTCGCTACTGAACAGCAAAGACGGGACCTGTATGCCATTTTAAAGCCATTTGTGTTCCGACGTTATATCGACTTTAGCGTACTTGAATCGCCTCGGGAAATGAAACGCCTAATCCAACATGAAATTCGCCGCCGTAATTTGGGTGATAACATCAAACTCGGTGCTGGTGGCATCCGTGAGATTGAATTTATCACTCAGACTCTGCAACTAATCCATGGGGGTAAAGATCCTAAGCTTCAGGGTCGAGAGTTACTTGCGATGCTGGATCGAATCGCAGAGGCGGGTCTATTAGAATCTGACACGGTCAGGCAACTAACGAATGCGTATACATTCCTGCGTTTGCTAGAACATCGCCTACAGGCCTACAAGGATGAGCAAACACAGGTGATTCCTTCAGATGAAACACGTCAAGAATTATTGGCGCTGAGTATGGGATTCTCTGATTGGCGCCAATGTAAGAAAGCCTTGGAACAGCATCGGCAGGCGGTTCATCATATATTCAATGGATTGTTTGCAGGTTCAGAACAAGGAAATGCAGAATCGATAGACGTTATTTATAGCGATATCTGGTTGACTGCATACAAGGGGGGTAATGTAGAGTCAGTGATTGCCCAGACCGAGCTAGAACAAGTAACCGGGATAGGGCAGATTCTGAAACAGTTTGCAGGGTTGAATGTCGTACAAAATTGTCCATCACGCGCCGAACAAATGCTCCATCATTTGGTACCGACGATATTGGCAGAACTACACAACTTCGATGATGGACGGTTATTATTTCAGCGTATGATCGATCTGTTGCTGGCTATCATTAGTCGAACGGCCTACCTCGAATTGTTGAAGGAGAATACAAATGTACTGAAGCATGTGATGATGCTGTGTGACAGAAGTTCGTTGGTGGCTGATAACCTGGCCGATTACCCCTTTATCATGGATGAACTAATCAATCCTGTCATGCTAACCAGTGATTCAGTGGATGAGTTCAATGAGCAGCTAAAGCAATCTCTGAATCGGATCCCGCTCGATGATATTGAAGCGCGAATGAACGTCCTACGTGAGATCCGTCAAATTCAATTATTCAGGTTATCCATTGCGGATATCTCTGGCGTCATGGATACACCGGTAATTAGCGAGTTTCTCTCAGATATGGCGGTAAGTGTCATTCAAGAAACAGCCAACATGGCCTGGCAACTCATGGTAGAGCGGCATGGCACATTACCGAGTTTGGACTCTTCCGTTGAGTCTACAACGCCTGGTTTTTGTATCGTTGCGTACGGAAAGTTGGGTAGTCGCGAAATGAGTTATAGTTCCGATTTAGATTTAGTGTTTTTGTATCGTAGCCATAACGAAACATCGACTGGACCCGCCGCAATCGATAATAAGCGCTTCTATATCAGGCTAGCGCAAAAAATTATCCATCTACTCAATACGAGGACCAGGACCGGCGTCCTGTATGAGGTCGATATGAGGCTACGGCCTTCGGGGAATTCCGGATTGCTGGTGACCGATATTGATGCCTTTAATGAATACCAGAGTACTGAAGCCTGGACCTGGGAACATCAGGCGTTAGTTAGAGCACGCTCGATTTGTGGCGATACTGAACTGGCAGCTCAATTTGATACCATTCGAACGACGGTATTGTCGCGGCAGAGAGAGCCAGCCGAGCTGAAACAGGATATCTTGCAGATGCGAACACGAATGCGAGAGCACACAATGGAGAAACTAAAGCCGGGTGAAATCGATTTAAAACAATCCGCTGGTGGTCTGGCTGATATTGAGTTTCTAACCCAATATCTGGTGTTACAAAATAGCTGGAAATACCCCGAATTGTTACTCACTACGAGTACGACGAAACTGTTAAAAGCAATAGCCAACACCGGATCACTTTCTCAGAGTAACTTGGCAATGTTGCTCGAACAATTCCTGACAATTCGAACATTATTGCATCAACGCAGTTTGCAGAAACTCCAGGGGGTGATTTCAGCTGACGATGATTTAACACAAAAGTTCACTGATGTTGTGAGTCAGTGGGATGCGGTTTTCCATAGGTCAGATTGAGCCAGAAACGTGCATAATACTCATGCATCGCACGAGCACTTATCCGCATTGCAGCTGCTGATGGGAGATAGTTAACTCGTTGGGTTGATGTTGCGAGGAAACCCATCGGCGCAGGGATGACATCGAGTCCCGTCGCGACGAATTCCTCTACAGCGCGCGGCATATGCCAGGAATGTGTTATCAACACGACCTGGCTGATATTTGTATCATTGAGGAGATATTTGACTCGCCCAGCCTGTTCGCGGGTATTGGCAGCGTAGACTTCGAGATATTCTGGTTGCAAACCATATTCATCTACCAAAACCTTATTCATCATAACTGCCTCAGGCGTTGCGTCTGCATTACGCCGTCCGCCGGACAGTACCATTGGCAAATCGAGTTGTTTGCTTAGTACAGCAGCGTATCGAAGGCGTTCTAGTGTCGCCGGACTGACCTGATCCTGATCATTATATTCCGGTGCATTAGGATATCGCCCGCCACCCAAAACGACGATTGCTGCGGCGCCCTTGATTATGCGATCACTGCTAGGATCGATTGGGGGATAGGTCTGAAGATCTGAGATTAAGTTTCGGGCAACTTTGGGCATTGCCAGCATTAGAGTGATTATTATCCCAGTCATCATCATGGCAATCCCGGCGCGCCGATGTTTACGTAACAGGACAAGTCCTGCGAGGGTAAATGGTATCAACAACCCAGGCGGTAAGAGTAAAAATTCCAGCCAGAGGATAATATCTGAGGTCATAGATTACTTTTTCTGCATAACAACATGCTTTAAGAGTGACAAAAGCCGTTAAAATAAGCAACAAATATCAACCCTCTATTGTCGTTCAGGAGGTGCTTCTGTATCCTTAATCCTTTGATTTTAGTAAGCGTATTTATAACTGATGGAAGAGATTTATCAGCCGTCGAAAATCGAGCTGGCAATACAGAATTACTGGCAGGAAAATAACACCTTTACTGTCACAGAAGACCCGGACAAAGAAAAATACTACTGCCTTTGTATGTTTCCCTATCCATCCGGGAAATTACACATGGGACATGTTCGTAATTATACCATTGGAGATGTGATCTCCCGTTTCCACAGGATGAATGGTAAAAATGTACTACAACCCATGGGGTGGGACGCATTTGGTTTACCCGCTGAAAACGCAGCGATTAAGAATCAGGTACCACCGGCTAGTTGGACGCATGAAAATATCGATTACATGCGCGGGCAACTTCAACGACTTGGTTTCGGCTATGACTGGTCGCGCGAATTAGCGACTTGCGATCCTGAATATTACCACTGGGAGCAATGGTTCTTCACCAAACTGCTAGAGAAGGGCTTAGTCTACAAGAAGAATGCAGTGGTCAACTGGGACCCAGTGGACCAGACAGTACTGGCTAATGAACAGGTTATCGATGGCCGTGGTTGGCGATCCGGAGCGCTGGTTGAGCGCAAAGAGATCCCTCAGTGGTTCATGAAAATTACCGACTATGCTCAAGAGTTGCTCGATGATCTTGAACAGCTGGACCAGTGGCCGGAACAAGTTAAGACAATGCAACGCAACTGGATTGGTCGCTCAGAAGGCACCAATCTACGTTTTAACGTGAAGGATCATGCTGAAGAACTGGCCGTTTATACCACTCGCCCAGATACTCTACTAGGGGTTTCTTACGTTGCCATAGCTCCACAGCACCCCTTGGCTGCCGAAGTTGCCAACTATTCTGAGGAAATATCAGCCTTTATTCAGGAATGTAATACCAGTTCGGTAGCCGAGGCTGATATGGCCACCATGGAGAAGAAGGGAATCGAAACGGGTTTAATGGCAATACACCCACTGACTAATGAGGAAGTGCCGATCTGGATTGCCAACTTTGTTTTGATCGATTATGGATCTGGAGCTGTAATGGCAGTACCAGGCCACGATCAAAGAGATTGGGAATTTGCACAAAAGTACAGCTTACCTATCAGGCAGGTTATTGAGCCTCTTGATGAAAGTGATACAACTTGTGATCTCAATGAGGCCGCATTCACCGAAAAAGGCGTGTTGATTAATTCAGGTGAATTTGATGGTCTTAACTTCGATCAGGCATTCGATGCGATTAATGCTGCCTTAACTGAACGCGGCATGGGCGAGAAAACCGTTAATTACAGGCTGCGGGACTGGGGTGTCTCAAGACAGCGTTATTGGGGCTCTCCAATTCCTGTTATTAACCGAGCTGATGGTAGCGCAGTCGCCATCGCCGAGGACCAGCTGCCCCAGATTCTTCCAACTGAGGTCGAATTCGATGGTGTTGGCTCGCCGATTAAGAAGATGCCAGAGTTTTATGAAACCACGGATCCTGACACAGGTGAGGCCGCCCAATTTGAGACCGATACTTTCGATACCTTCATGGAGTCGAGTTGGTATTACGCTCGTTTCTGCTGTGCCGATAACGATCAGGCCATGCTGGATGAGAGAGCCGATTACTGGCTACCCGTCGATCAATACATCGGCGGGATAGAGCATGCGATTCTTCATTTACTGTATTCGCGTTTCTTCCACAAGTTAATGCGCGATCTCGGCTTGCTCAATTCAGACGAGCCATTCGCCGCCCTGCTGACACAGGGAATGGTTTTGAAAGATGGTGCGAAGATGTCTAAGTCCAAGGGGAATACGGTGGATCCCCAGGCATTGATCGATCGTTATGGTGCAGATACAGTGCGCTTATTCATGATGTTTGCCTCTCCACCAGAACAGTCTCTGGAATGGTCAGATCAGGGTGTCGAGGGAGCAAGTCGATTCTTACGCAAACTGTGGCGAACGGTATATGACTTCCAAAGCGATGCTCTTCCGATCGGCCAAGTCGAAGTGAATAAACTGTCGTCGGAGGCCAAGAAGCTAAATGCCAAGTTACATCAAACGATACAGAAGGTGAGCGATGATATCGCCCGGCGTTACACTTTCAATACAGCGATTGCTGCGGTAATGGAACTGCTGAACGATGTTAATCGGTTCCAGCCCGAGAATGACAATGAGCGTTGTCTCGTCTGCCAATCATTAACGATAGCAGTACAGCTGTTATCACCGATAGTGCCCCACATAGGCCAGACATTATGGAATGCACTCGGTCAGGATTCGCAAGTGCTGGATAGTGCATGGCCGACTTTTGACGAAAGTGCCATGGTTTCAGATATCTTGACTATTGTGGTACAGGTGAATGGTAAGTTAAGGGGTAAATTCGAATGTGCTGCGGATGCCAGCGAGGATGCAATAAAGGATCAAGCGCAAACGACCGTGACGAGTTATACCGAAGGTAAAACTGTGCGTAAAGTAATTTATGTGACCGGCAAACTTGTCAACATAGTGGTATCGTAATTTTGCGTTTACTCTTATTGTCATCTGTCCTGCTACTGACAAGTTGTGGTTTTAAGCCAGCAGTTAGCTGGTCCAGGTTGGATGGTCCTGTCGATGTGGTTTCAGTTCAGCCGCATAGTACAGTCGAACGTGAGCTTAAGAGTCTTATCCAACTCAGTTTGGCCAGTCTGGATGATGTCGATGCAACTGGTGAAATCAGGCGTATTGAGCTTGCAGAGTTGGATACCAACACACAAATTATTTCAGTCGACAGCACGGGTCGACCAGCAGAGTATCGTTTGGAGTTGACGCAAGATGTCACCTTTACAATAGGCGAAATGGTCTATCAGGAGCAGTTCTCTCAAGTCGGAGAATATGTCTTCGATGTGCGGGATATCCTCGCCTATAAGCAACAGTTACAACAACTGGAACAGCGCATGAGTCATCGAATCTCGCAACAGATCATGTTCGCGTTCGCAAGTCGACTGCAGGTCAGTGATGTAAATTAATGCACATCAAGTTAGAGCAATTAGCACATAATCTTACCAGCGAATTAAAGCCTGTCTATTTAATCGCCGGTACGGAGACGTTCCTTGTTCAGGAGGCTGCAACAATGATAAGACGCAGCGCCCTTGAAAGAGGATTTTCTGAGCATAAATTGTTTCAGGGAGAAGACCCAGAATTTCAGCATCTTTCTGCAGCTAGCGAGACTCTGTCCTTATTTGCTGATAAAACGATCTATGAGTATCGCCTGGATAAATTACCATTGACTGCTGCAAGCCAGCAGATAGAGCAGTGGTGTAAAACCTATGAATCAGACGACCTATTAATCATTAGCTGTCCTAAAATTGATAAACGCGCCAAACAAAAAAGTTGGTACAAGGCTATCAGTCAGTTAGGTGTGACGATTGATGTTTTTAATGTTGACGCACGAGCCTTTCCTGGTTGGATTAAACAGCGTGCCAGCGATTTCGGGATGAACCTACCGCCAGATATAGTCAACATTCTTAGCCAGAGAACTGAAGGGAACTTGCTGGCTGCCCATCAGGAGCTACATCGATTATCACTGTTAATGGACTCCGACAACCAGATTGATGCCGCGACGTTGGAAGAATTTACTGCGGATAATGCACAATTCGGTCAATTCGAGTTAATTGACACCTGTTTGGGAGGTGACTCTAAGCGTGTGATACGAATGCTTCACGCCTTACGCGAAGAAGGCACCAGTATCATGGAGATAACCGCACCATTAAATGCCGAGATTAGAAAATTATGTCGCATTGCATGGGAGCGAGATGAGGGAAATAACCTGTCTCAGGTATTCACTCAATACAGGGTTTGGCGTGCCAAGCAAATAATCTACAACAAAGCGCTGGCCCGGTATCCTCTGAGAGTTTGGCAGCAAATTCTTAGTCGATTGTTGCTGCTGGATAAAGCAATCAAAGGACAGTCTAATCGTGATGCCTGGTTGATGCTTGAATCATTACTTCTATTGATGTCAGGCAAGAAACGTTTTAGTCATTTTGTGCAAGAGCGTGTATGAGTGCACGAATTGGTATATTTGGGGGGACATTCGATCCGGTACACCTCGGACATATTCATGCAGCCAAATCTGTTATCTCAGAATTCAAACTGGATAAGATTTGTCTAGTTCCGGTCTTCCAGCCTGTTCATAGAACGGCACCTGGAGCAACATCGACACAAAGAGTCGATATGTTACGGTTGGCAAGTGCATCCTGTGCCAGCCTGGAAGTGGATGAGCGGGAGTTACATCGCGGTGGTCCGTCCTATAGTTTATTTACTGTTCAGGAATATCGAAAGCAGTATCCCGGATCCGTATTATTTTTTATTTTGGGCACTGATGCATTTAATTCCCTTCATAGCTGGTTTCAATGGCGTGCACTCTTTGACTATGTCAACCTGATAGTGTTGTCGAGACCGGATGTTGACCTCACACTCTCTGAAATGGATGCCGATTTTCTTACTCCCAGACTCATCAGAAGATTCACGGATTCCGACAACACGCCAAATGGAAATATATATCTCTCAAATGAAGCAATGCTGGATTATTCCGCCACCGCCGTTCGTTATGCGATAGATAATCATGGCTGTCTGGACAATTTATTAGATAAAAAGGTTCGCGGATATATTAAAGAACATAATATCTATCGTAAAGATTTGCTAAAATAGTAGTAGTTGGACAACAGATCAGTCGCAAATGAAAACAGAAGATTTAAAAAAACTTGTTATTGACTCGCTTGAGGATATGAAAGCGCGTGATATCGTGGAAATGGATGTCTCAGAAATCAGTGGATTTACCGATGTGATGATAATTTGCACCGGGACATCCAGTCGTCAGGTGAAGGCGATAGCAGACCATGTCGCCCTTGAGGCTAAGAAACAAGGGCACCCCCCCAATGGCAGTGAAGGTGTTACGGCTGCAGAATGGGTATTGATTGATCTCGGTGACATTATTGTGCATGTCATGCAGCAGAACGCGCGAGATTTCTATCAGCTAGAAAAACTATGGAATCCAGAATTCAATCAGGATTCGGACATTGACCAGTCTCCCACACGCTGATGCACATACGATTGATTGCGATAGGAAATAAAGTACCGCAATGGGTCGAAGAAGGAAGCCGGGAGTATTTCAAACGCCTACCGAAAGAATTTGCATTTGAATTAGTAGAAATAGCTCCGGGTCATCGCGGTAAAAACGCAGATATAGATCGTCTGTTGCGGGCTGAAGGAGAGGCCATGTTGAAACAGGTGGCACCCTCTGATTGGGTCGTCGCTCTTGAAGTCACTGGTAAAAATTGGTCTTCAGAGCAGTTTGCTCAGAATCTTCGTCGATGGCAGATGGATGGTGCTAACGTCGTATTTCTTATTGGCGGCCCAGAAGGCCTGTCGCCTGAATGTAAGGCACGCGCAAATCAAAACTGGTCATTGTCAAATTTGACCATGCCCCATCCACTGGTCCGTGTTGTTTTTGCTGAGGCGCTTTATCGTGCCTGGTCCATAAGCATAGGGCATCCATATCATCGGGCAGAGTAGATGCGTGAACGTCAGACGATAAAGAATCATATCCAGGAAACGAATCTTTATCGTGGTCGTCTACTGGTGGTTAGCATAATCGTCATATTCATGCTTGGAATATTACTGGCACGAGTGGCCTATCTTCAGGTATTAAAAAATGCTGATTACCAGACCCTGTCTAACCAGAATCGAATCAAGATTGAGCCTCTAGCACCTAATCGCGGCAGAATCTATGATAGGAATGGTGTCATTCTGGCTGAAAACCGACTGGTTTTTTCTCTTGAAATAACGCCAGAAAAGGCCGGTGATATGGCACCTTTACTGGATCAACTGTCACAACTCATACCTTCCATCACGGAGGATGATACCCAGCGTTTTAATGATCGACTCTCGAGGGCTCGACGATTCGAATCCATTCCGCTTGTCACCGGCTTGAGTGAATCAGAGCAGGCCATAATTGCTGTTAACCAGCATGCGCTTCCCGGTGTGAGTATTCAGGCTCGAATCCAACGCTATTATCCATTTTCTGAAACCATGGTACATATGCTCGGTTATGTCGGACGGATTAATGATCGTGAGCTTGCTACTATTGATGAAGATAACTATCGGGCTACCAGGCATATCGGTAAGGTTGGATTGGAAAAGTATTATGAGGATCAGTTACATGGAACCATCGGTTATCAGGAAGTTGAGACTGATGTGCGAGGGCGTGTTATCCGTGTCCTGAGTCGGAAGAATCCCTTACCCGGTCTAGATCTCCATTTGTCGGTAGACAGTAGATTGCAACTCGAGGCCAGAAGGCTATTAGCCGGCATGCGTGGCGTAGTGGTTGCTGTGGATCCGAACAACGGTGAGGTCCTCGCTCTGGTGAGTACACCCGGGTATGACCCAAATCCGTTCGTCTCCGGCATATCGAGCGCCAGTTATCAGACGCTGCTGAACTCTCCTGACCGGCCATTATTTAATCGGGCATTACGTGGACAGTATTCACCGGGTTCAACGATCAAGCCGATGTTAGGGTTGCTCGCGTTAGAGGAAGAAATTGTTAGCGCAGATACTCAATTCTGGGATAAGGGTTTTTACCAACTAGAAAATGATGAACATCGCTATCGCGACTGGAGACCAGAAGGGCGCGGTTGGGTTACGATGCTGACAGCGATCAGTGATTCCTGTGATACCTATTTCTATGACCTGGCCGTGAAACTCGGTATCGATAAAATCTCGGAGGGGATGGCAACGTTTGGTTTTGGCCAATACACGCAAATTGATATGGGTGAAGAAGTTCCGGCCTTGATGCCTGACCGAGGTTGGAAAAGGGCCACACAGAATATCAGATGGTTCCCTGGGGAAACTGTGATCATCGGCATTGGTCAGGGCTATTGGACGTCCACACCATTACAGCTCGCGCGTGCGACAGCAGCGATTGCTAATAATGGACTTCTGTATCCCCTGTCTCTGGGATATAAAATTGGCCATGAGGAAAATTTCACCTTACTGACTGAAGATAAGGAGCCACAATCCATATTTGCATTTGAAAACGATAATATGGACTTAATTCAAGATGCTATGCGTGCCGTTAATCGGTTTCGAGGTACTGCATTTGAAGCATTTAGAGGGACTAATTTTACTTCTGCAGGTAAGTCAGGAACAGTGCAGTTGAAAAGTATCGCTCAAGATGAGGAATACGATGAAGAGTCTATTGATGAGCGCTTACGTGATAATGCTCTGTTTGTCTCTTACGCTCCATTCGAAGAACCAACCATTGTGGTTGTTGTCATATTAGAAAATCAGGGAGGCGGTTCTGCCAATGCCGCCCCAGTTGCTAGGCAACTATTGGAGTTCTATTTGGGGTTGGATGAACAGACATGATGACACCACAGCAGACCTATACTCATAAGGCGCGTCACTCACTGCTCTGGCGACTTCACTTGGATGCTCCACTGATCCTTGGTTTACTTTTCCTGCTGGGGTATGGACTCATCGTACTCTACAGTGCAGGTGGCGAAAACATCGCTCTGGTAGAACGACAGTTCATTCGCCTCGGTCTGGCATTTCTGGTCATGATTTTCATGGCGCAGATTCCACCTCGAATCCTTGCTGCCTGGGCATTACCACTCTATGTGATAGGGATTCTGATGCTAGTTGCGGTCATGTTTTTCGGGGTCACAGGTAAGGGTGCGCAACGTTGGCTGGATTTGGGTTTCTTTCGTTTTCAGCCTTCTGAAATTATGAAACTGGCCTTGCCGATGATTCTGGCGTGGTATCTTAAGGATAGGATGCTGCCCCCGAGAATCAGGGACCTGTTTGTCATGAGCCTGTTGATTCTCACACCGACCCTGTTAATCGCGCAGCAACCAGATTTGGGTACCT
Source organism: Enterobacterales bacterium (assembly GCA_965250035.1). GTDB lineage: Bacteria > Pseudomonadota > Gammaproteobacteria > Enterobacterales > CAXRAF01. The sequence goes on from OZ252282.1 coordinate 3,473,780, forward strand.
CAATTCTTATCGCCGCATCCGGAGTATTCGTTCTCTTACTTGCCGGAATGAGCTGGAAGCTAGTGACCTGGTTAGCAGTCTCATTAATTCCATTTACACTAGTCGCGTGGCATTTCCTGTTGCGTGAATATCAGCAGGATAGGGTCAGAATCTTCCTCAACCCGGAATTAGATCCACTCGGTAAAGGCTATCATATCATCCAGTCGAAAATTGCAATTGGTTCAGGTGGTTTTTATGGCAAGGGCTGGTTGGAAGGGACACAATCACAATTGGAATTTCTCCCGGAACGTCATACAGATTTTATTTTCTCTGTACTCGGTGAGGAACTCGGATTATTGGGCGTGATGATTTTGCTGGCGATGTACGGTTTCGTGATTGGGCGCGGTGTATTTATCGGCTGGCAGGCGCAGGATTCATTTGGCAGACTACTGGCAGGAGCCATAACGCTGACTTTCTTCGTATATTTATTCGTAAATATCGGTATGGTCACTGGCTTGCTGCCAGTCGTTGGCTTACCACTGCCTATGTTTAGTTACGGTGGTACTGCTATGGTTACCATGATGGCCGGAATGGGCATGCTGATGAGTATACACACGCATAGAAGATTACATGCGACATAACATATTTTGTTACGCTATGTCGTATAGAGGTACGCGATGATATTGTTATCATCGTCTGATGTAGTAAACGATAGTAAGGAACTAATATCTGTATGAAACAATTTTTGATTCTGATCATGTTCACAATTTCTCTGGCTAGCTCTGGACGTGACTTAACCCCGGAGCAACGAATCAGTGATTTTTACGAAATGATGCAAACTCAGCACGGCTTCAGTAAGGAAGAGTTAGATAAATGGTTTGCAAACGTTGACTATAACCAGAAGATAATCGACAGCATGAATCGTCCAGCCGAGAAGACACTAACCTGGAAGGAATACCGGAACATATTCGTGAAGCCGGATCGGATAGCGCAAGGGACAGAGTTTTGGAATAAGCATGCAGAGATTCTCACGAAAGCTGAAAATGAGTTCCAAGTACCAGCTAACCTGATTGTCGGTCTGATTGGTGTCGAGACACGCTATGGCAGAATCATGGGCAGCCATGACATATTTCGTTCCCTCTATACCTTCGCATTCCACTATCCACGTAGAGCGAAGTTCTTCACGAATGAATTAAGTTCGTTTCTGGTACTGGCTAGGGAGCAGGGTTGGCAAGTCGGTGAGATGAAAGGATCCTATGCCGGCGCAATGGGATTTGGCCAATTCATGCCTTCCAGTTATCAGGCCTATGCCGTTGATTTTGATGCCGATGGTAAAATTCAATTGGTTGACAATGTCAAAGACGCAATCGGCAGTGTTGCTAATTACATCAAACGTCATCGATGGCAGCCTGAAGGTCCCACTGTTATGTCTGTGAAGGTAAATTCGTCAGATGCTGACAAGTTGTTATCAAAGGGAATAAAACCTGACCGCACGGTCCAGGAGTTGCGGCTGGCTGGTGTTTCTGTGCCTGATGATATTGAGGGTACCACCAAAGTCTCTTTCTTTAAGCTTGATGATGGTGAAAATCAGTACTGGTTAGGCTTCCAGAATTTCTATGTGGTCAGTCGCTATAACCCGAGAGTATTTTATACCAAAGCAGTTCTGGAATTAGCTGAAGAAATCAAAGCGCACCGACAGACAACTGTACAGACGGGGCCTTGATGTCTGTCGTGAAACGGATAAAAATTTTTCCGATTTTCTGTACTCTCATACTCGGTGGTTGTGCCCTGTTCGACGAACAGGATTATGGTCCTACAGAACATGTCGATGTGTCCCATATTAAAGATGCTGTTCCGAAGGATGAGCCACGTAGCAGGGGAGGAAACCCGGATTCCTATCTTGTGAATGGCAAACGTTACCATGTTCGTTCAACCGCAGAAGGTTATAAACAACGGGGTATAGCCTCCTGGTATGGTTATAAGTTCCATGGCAATAAAACGTCTAATGGTGAAGTCTATGATATGTATAGTATGACCGCTGCACATAAGACCTTGCCATTGCCCTCCTATGTTCGTGTCACTAATATTGATAATGGGCGATCTGTCATTGTACGGGTAAACGATCGAGGGCCGTTTGCGAAAGGTCGTATTATCGACTTGTCATATGTGGCCGCGCGCAAACTAGGGATGATTGATAAAGGGACCGCTCGGGTAGACGTCGAGGCGATAACGGGTGCAAACATAGCACAGGGAAGTGGAACTATGATGATTCAGATTGGTGCCTTCAGCGAGCGCGCCAGCGCGCGTCGACTCGCTCAGAAGGTAGCGAATGAGCTGAACCAGTCAGTCACGATTAATGAGATAACATCATCAGATAAACGCCTGTATCGGGTACGCATAGGCCCATTCAAACGGCAAACTGAGGTTGAGAAATGGCTAGATAGATTAAGACAGCTCAAATATCGTGATGCGCGTGTCGTTCCGGCGACAAAATAGTCGTTAATTTCTATATAAAAACCTTGTTTTCTGGGGTTTCAGCCCAATTTCTGGTAGATTACAGCGTTTTTTGCTTGAACCAATTTCATAATTCATAATCTGAATAATTAACAATCACAGCGAGCCAGTCATTATGCGTCAATTTGTCATTAGCAGTTTGATTTTCAGCCTTCTCCTCAGCAGTTTCACCAGCACTGCTTCCGTTGTACCAAGCGCACCCGAGATGCCAGCAAAATCATTTATCCTGATCGATCATGACACTGGCATGGTGCTCGCTGAAAAAAATGCCGATATGCTAATTGCGCCCTCATCGCTGACCAAGATGATGACGTCCTATGTTTTATCGGAAGCCGTCGCTTCGGGACGATTCAGTTATGATGACATGGTGACAATTTCTGAAAACGCCTGGGCGAAGCGTTTTCCAGATTCTTCCAAAATGTTCATCGAAGTCGGTGATGTCGTCAGTTTGCGTGACCTTAAACGCGGAATTGTGGTCGCTTCAGGAAATGACGCCTGTGTTGCAGTGGCAGAGCACCTGGCAGGTACTGAGGAGGCGTTTGTGCAATTAATGAATGCCGCTGCCCAACGCCTGGGTATGAACAGTACCCATTTCGAAAATTCCCACGGCTTGAGTCATCCTGATCACTTAACGACTGCCCGTGACATGGCACTATTATCCCAAGCCTTGATCAGAGATTATCCGGACGACTACGAGGTAAATAAAGAAAAAGAATTTACCTACAATAATATTAAGCAATATAACCGCAATAGCTTGCTATGGGATCGAAGCCTCAATGTCGACGGCATCAAGACGGGCCATACCGAAGCGGGTGGTTATGCTTTAGTCGCCTCGGCCACCGAAAATTCGATGCGCCTGATATCTGTTGTGATGGGTTCTAATTCGAAAGAGAGCCGTAAGCGCGAGAACAAACAATTACTTAACTATGGTTTTCGGTTCTACGAAACTGTAGAGCCCATTCAGCCGGGACAGGTAATTCACACTGAGCGAGTCTGGTATGGTGATCAATCAGAGCTGAAGATGGGATTGGCAAATTCAGTTTTACTGACTATACCAAGAGGCAGCAAGAAAAATCTTAAAGCGAATTATGAACTCTCCGGAACTCTGGAAGCCCCTGTCAATAAAGGCGATCAGATGGGTACTGTATTCTTCGAACTCGATGGTGAGAAAATCAAAGAGTTACCACTTGTGGCACTGGAAACCGTTGAAGAGGGCGGGATCTGGTCACAATTCACCGATTACATTAGCCAGAAAGTAGATAATCTACTGAATTAGTTATTATGACTGAAAATGACACGAGTGATGTTTGGCAATTCCCTTGTCAGTTGACCTTTAAAGTGATGACTGTGGCGCAAGAGGGCATTGAACTGGAAGTGGTGCGAGCCATACAAAAGCACTTGCCCGGGGACTACACTCCGGTGATTAATCCGAGTCGTAAAGGCAATTACTATTCAATCAGTATTCAGTTAACTTTCATGACTAAAGCACAGGTCGATGCTGTGTATCGTGATGTGCATGCCGTTGAAGGCGTTAAAATCATACTCTGATGCACAATTTAGAAGTATATAAACTCGGCCTGAGGGACTACGAACAGGTGTGGCAGGAGATGCATCAATATACCGATGCACGAGACGAAAGGAGTCCTGATCAACTATGGCTCTTGCAACATAACCCCGTTTTTACCCAAGGACAGGCCGGAAAGGCAGAACATATCATTGCGCCGGGCGACATACCGGTAATCCAAGTCGACCGTGGCGGTCAGGTGACCTATCACGGGCCCGGGCAGCTAGTTGCGTACACGCTGATAGACATTAGACGGCTTAATATATCAGTGCGTTGTCTCGTTTCAAATCTTGAGAATGCCGTAATAACAGTACTCGCGAAATATGGCATTCGGGCTGTATCTGATCGAAAAAGGCCGGGTGTATATATATCCGAAGGACCCAAAAGCGGAGCCAAAATCTGTTCGGTCGGGCTAAGGATCAGGCGCGGAAGGAGCTTTCATGGCCTCGCATTCAACGTTAAGCCAGACCTGAATCCATTCGCCAGAATTAATCCCTGCGGCTATCAGGGCCTGGAAGTGACCTCAATGGCTGAATTAGGTGCGGATGTAAGCATGACTGAGATTGAAGAACAACTCACCGATGCACTTACAGAGGCTCTGGGTTACAATAGCGCAGTTGCAACGAGCAAAGTAACCTGTAAATAGCCATGTCAGAGCAGAGAATCCCGGTCGTTAATAAACCTGTCACTAGCGGAGAAAAATTCGTCACGCCACAGGGGCATAAGGCAATTAAAAACGGCATCAAGATACGTCAACTTGAGTCCGGGCACCGGCCAGACAAGAAGCCAGACTGGCTTAAAGTCAGATTACCATCGGGTAGTCGATATCACGAACTCAAGGCGAATGTCCGCAAGAATAAACTTAGTACGGTTTGTGAAGAGTCGATGTGCCCAAACATCGGTGAATGCTGGAGTCACAATACCGCTACCATCATGCTGATGGGGTCGGTATGTACCAGAGCCTGTCGCTTCTGTTCTGTCGATACCGGTAACCCGAATGGCTGGCTAGATACAGAGGAACCTGCGAACGCTGCCGATACGGTAAAACATATGGGTTTGAAGTATGTGGTGCTCACCTCAGTTGATCGAGATGATATAGAAGATGGCGGCGCACAACACTATGCTGACTGTGTGACGGCAATTCGCGACAAGAATCCTGAAACTGCTGTTGAAGTATTGACCCCAGACTTCAAAGGAAACATTGCCGATCTAAATAAGTTGCTAGACACCGATATCGCGGTGTTTGCGCAAAACGTCGAAACGGTTAAACGGCTCACACACCCCGTCAGAGATGTCAGGGCATCTTATGAGACGACACTGCAAGTACTCGAACATGCTAAGCGCTACAAACCAGGCCTTCTCACCAAAACAAGCCTGATGGTGGGGCTTGGTGAGACCGATGAAGAACTCAGAGAAACGATGCGAGATTTGCGTGATATCAACGTCGATATAGTCACGTTTGGCCAATATTTGCGGCCTACTGCGAATCATCTTCCGGTCGAGCGATATGTTGAACCGCAGACGTTTGATGCATATCGAGAATATGGCTTATCTTTAGGATTCCTGGAGGTTGTATCGGGCCCATTTGTCCGCTCCAGTTATCGTGCCGAGCGTGCCCTGATGAAGAATAATGCGGGCCTGATAAACACACCCAATAGATAGACTTTCTCGCCCACCATTATGGATTTATCATTCCTATCTGACTGGATAACTCAAAATCCACAATGGGCCTACTGGATAATATTCGCCGTTGCATTTCTGGAATCACTCGCTGTGGTAGGTATATTGGCACCTGGCTGGTTATTACTCGTTGGTGTCGGATACCTCATTGGTACTGGAAGCATCAATTACATCATGGCCTCATTTTATTGTTTCCTGGGTGCTGTACTCGGTGAATACATCAGTTTCGCTGTCGGGAAACATTTTCAGCATCGCGTGCGCGATTGGGCGATCTTTAAGCGCCATCCGGAATGGTTAACCAAGACCGATCACTTCTTCGAGCGGTTTGGTGTAGCTAGTATTGCCCTGGGGCGATTCGTGGGTCCAGTACGGGCATTCGTGCCCTTGATCGCCGGCATGTCTTCAATGCCACTGGTACGTTTTCAGATTATCAATGTGTTATCAGCGCTAATCTGGGCGCCGCTTTACCTGATTCCTGGCGTTGTGATCGGTGCATCAACACAACTAGAGGGGCAGTACACCGGCTGGTTAATGGCTAACCTGGTGTTGATAATAGGGGCAGGTTGGATGGCTTTAGTCTATCTGCGTAATTGGTGGCGACTAAGGAATCATGATAAGGAACATGATTATGATAATCGCCTCATCGGGGTGAAGATATTGAGTCTGACCCTGGTTACACTTGCTGCACTCGGAATACTCTTGCTGGGTCCGGTGAGTGGCTTGTTTTACTCTCTGCTCGATTTGATGCTAACCATCATCAGTAATCCAGGCTAGGGATTGCTACACTAGTTCGTCTCTTCTGTGTCTCGCCATTTTTGCATGGCACTTTCTGCAGCGTCTTGCAAATGACTCGCCTGCTCATTTGTGGGGAGAATACTGTTCACAGGGCTCTTAAGACTGATCTGGTGCTTTTTATATTGTTTCAGGCAGTGTTCAAGGTAACGCCCGAGTTGGGCATGGGTAGGATCACGATAGAAACTCAACAGGGTTCGCATAAGATCAACAGTGAGTACTTCTGATTGCTTGGTTTCCAATTCTGTGAGGATTTGGAGTAGAACGGTGTGGCTGATATCTTTATTCGACTTAGCATCAATCACTCTAAATCGAATCCCATTCTTAATCATCTCATAGAGATCAGATAACTTTATGTAGTGACTCTCTTCAGTGTCATACAACCGACGGTTGTGGTACTTCTTAATGATACGGCTCGATTCTTTATCAGCGGCCATCGTCTTAGTCCCTCGAAACGTCAACAGGCTGTAATAAGGATAGCCGAGCTTTAACTCGAAAGAAAATAATATCGGAGTAAATTGCCAAAGATCAGGCCCAATATGGTCATGGAAATGTAACAATAGATGTCAATCATGTGACGATATGAAGCGCAAGCAATTTCTTTGAAATGCCGCATTCCTGCTTGGTCTAGCAATCAAAATCAACAACTGCGTCTAGTTTCTTTTCGATATTTCTGATGTTATCGGTGTAGTAATTGAATCTATTTCTATTGGCAAATTGATATCATAATGATATCATTTAAGTATTGATTTGTCCTAGCTTGGGAGAGCGTCATGGAAATACAAGATAAAATTACTATTTCAGAAGTAAGAACGACTGCACCGAACGGTATTATGATGCTGTTTGTGCTGCTAGCGCTGCAAATTGCCACGATCGTCGCATTCATCTACTTTGGGAAAGCGGGCATGCATGTTCCAATGATCGGGTTTGGTTTATTGGCGATCGTAGTATTCATCTGCTGGTTTGGCCTTTTCATGGTGCATCCTAATGAGGCCAAAGTACTCCAACTATTCGGAAAATATGTAGGTACGGTGGTTGATCCAGGGTTGCGCTGGGCGAATCCATTCTATTCGAAGACGGCGGTATCACTAAGGGTGAGAAACTTTGAAAGTGGCCGGCTGAAAGTGAATGATAATTCAGGTAATCCGATCGAGATCGCTGCTGTTGTCGTATGGCAGGTCGTCGATACAGCCGAGGCCATCTTCCGGGTCGATGATTACGAGGATTTCGTGTCCATTCAGTCCGAAGCAGCGCTGCGTAATCTGGCCACCAGCTACCCATACGATTCGAAAGATGAGGAGACTATCGCACTACGATCCAACCCAGCCGCGATTGCTGACCATCTGAAGCGGGAAGTACAGGATCGTCTCGAGAAGGCGGGTGTGGAAGTCATCGAGGCCCGTATCAGTCACTTGGCTTATGCCCCTGAAATTGCCAATGCTATGTTACGTAGGCAGCAGGCTTCCGCCATCATCGATGCGCGAGCACTGATTGTCGAAGGTGCTGTTGGTATGGTTGAGCAGGCTCTCGCAAATCTGAATGACAGAGACATTGTTGAGTTGGATGAGGAGCGCAAGGCATCGATGGTGAGTAACTTGCTAGTGGTTCTTTGTAGCGATGAAGCGGCGCAACCTATCGTTAATACAGGAAGCCTCTACTAGGGCTTCCTGAGGAGTTACAACATGAAATATAAGCATACGCAGATAGGTAAGATTTCATTGGCGATTTTTATCATTGTAGCTGTAATCAGTATCATGACAGTCGCCAATCAGGACTATCAGCAATATGCTCCAAGCTGGATGGATGCCTCCGGATGGAATAACTACGGCATTGGAATTGTTAGTATTATTTATTTATTCGTGCTCAATATGTGTACGCTGACGATTGAAATCGATAAAGCGCAATTGCGTTGGCATTTTGGCCTTGGCTTTCCTCGTAAGTCGATTGACTTGCACGAAATCGAATCAATAAAACAGGTTCGGAATAAATGGTTCTTCGGCTTTGGCATTCGGAAACTGATTTCAGGGGGATGGTTATATAATGTTCATGGACTCGATGCGGTAGAGGTCATCACCAAAGAAGGGAAGATTGTACGCCTCGGAACTGATGATCCTCGTGGTCTTTCTCGTACGCTTTCAGCGATAGTGGATAAACACAAGGCAACTGCGAATGAGTAAGAAGAAGGCATATCCACTGCGCATCAATGAAGACATCCTAAGAGCCATGCAACAGTGGTCAGAAGATGAGCTGAGGAGTATGAATGCGCAAATAGAATATGTGTTACGCGAGTCTCTTCGCAAGGCTGGAAGGCTGAATAATAAACAGAAAGAGGAACAGTGACTGGTCGCTAGGCGTCGAAATCGATGTTATCAATTAGCCGCGTTTTACCTATCCGTCCTGCTGCCAAAACGACAAATTGGGCAGTCGACTCATTAGCAGATTGTAGAGTGATTTTATCTGCTATCGCGAAATAATCCATCGTAAACCCTACAGCACTCAATTTATCCATAGCCGTATTAATTATGTAGGAATAGTCCCTATCGCCACTGATGAGCTGCTCTTTTGTCCATGTAAGCTCTCTATTCAAGTGCGCCGCTTGCGCCTTCTCCTCGTCAGAAAGATATTGATTTCTTGAACTCAGAGCCAGGCCACTTGCCTCGCGAATAGTATCAAGTCCGACAATGTCGATCGGCATCCCCATGTCCAATACCATTTTTCTGATTACGGCGAGTTGCTGATAATCCTTTTTACCAAAGACCGCAACGTTAGGCTGTGTCAGGTTAAATAACTTTTGGACAATGGTTGCGACACCTGTGAAATGACCTGGCCTGTTCTTGCCACAATAGTCATGCGCGAGAACAGGTACCTCGACTCGGGTATGATTTTCGATTCCCTCCGGGTAGATCATCTCAACTGACGGCGTAAATAATATATCCACCTGCAAGTCATTCAGACTGGCTATATCCTGTTCCATTGTGCGGGGATAGCTTGCCAGATCCTCATTAGCGCCAAATTGCATTGGATTAACGAAAATAGTGACGATAACATGGCTTGCAGAGCGTTTCGCCGCCCGAACAAGTGCCAGGTGTCCCTCATGTAAGTTACCCATGGTCGGTACTAGCGCGACAGTATCGGTTAATTTACTTCTCGCTATGTTGAGTGCGGAAATAGAATTGACGATTTGCATCAGTCGTAGCAGTGCTCTGGAGCGGGGAAGAAGCCACCGATGACATCCGCATGAAAATTGCTCAGGGCAGCTAGGATTCCATCCGACTGGTTTTCCATGTAGTTTTTGACAAATCTAGGCACGCGGCCTGTATTCAGCCCTAGTAGATCATATAACACCAGCACTTGAGAATCCGTGTAGGGACCTGCGCCAATGCCAATTACAGGTATGTTGACTGATTCGCTGACCTTTCTACCGAGTTCAGTCGGAATACACTCAACAACAATGAGTCCGGCGCCAGCTTGTTCCAGAGCAATCGCATCTGCTATTAGTTTCTCTGCAGCATCATCATCTCTTCCCTGTACTTTAAATCCACCCAGAGCGTCTACAGATTGCGGAGTCAGTCCCAAATGGCCGCATACGCTCACGCCTCTGTCGGTTAGTGCTGCAATGGTATCGACGAGCCATTCACCGCCCTCTACTTTTACCATCTGTGCCCCGGCTTGCATCAATTCGGTCGCATTTGCTAATGTCTGTTCGCGTGTTGCATATGACATGTAAGGCATATCAGCGATCAGGAATGGCTGAGATTCAGAATACTTTAGGCCTTCGCGCACGCAACGCATGTGGTAGCACATCTGCGGCATAGTGACAGGTACTGTGGTCTGCTGTCCCTGTATGACATTACCCAGAGAGTCACCAACCAACAGACATTCAATGCCTGATTGCGCTACGACCTGTGCGAACGTGGCATCATAGGCTGTGATGGTAGCGAAACGCTTCTGTTGTTTTTTTAAGTCATGCAGTTTCGTCAGTGTGATCGAACTCATAATTGTGACCTGTTGTGAAAGACGCACATCATATCAGTTTCAGGCTGATTTTCTAGATCAGGTTACGTTCTATCATGATGCGAAGGGAATAGGATTGAAGTAGTGTTTTCCTGGTTGGACGTCCAGAATACGCGACTTTAATTGTTGATAGTCCGTTTCATTATTGACGATATCCAGTCCGGAGGCATTCACAATCAAAAGCGGACATTCATTGAAATAATGGAAATAATTGGCGTAGGCATCAGCAATTTTTCTTAGATAATCTGATTGAATCAGAGTATCAGAATCCTTATTACGTTGCCTAATACGTTGCACGAGAACATCCGTTGGCGCTTGTAAGTACACGACTAGATCTGGTTTAGGAACATCAATAGTCATGTTTGAGTAAACCTGCTTGTAGAGATCTAACTCATCCGCATTGAGTGTGGCTTCTGCAAAAAGAACATCTTTATCAAGGATGAAATCTACAATCCGGCAACTATGAAATAGATCAGATTGGGGTATGTTCTGTAATAACTTGGTGCGCTGAAAAAGAAAACACAACTGTGTTGGTAGCGCCATTTTTTCTGGATCCTGATAGAATTTTTCAATGAAGGGGTTATCATCAGGTTGCTCTAATATGAGTTGGCCATTCAGGTCTTGTGCGAGGCGTCTTGCGAGTGAAGTCTTTCCGACCCCAATCGGACCATCAATTGCAATGTATTCAGGAATTTTCAAGTCACTCAATTTTTTCAATGCCTTCTGTCGTTGACTGAGCCAATAGATAACTCAGATGCGTATTGTCGGGTAGGCTGAGATCAGGATCAAGTTCAGACAGCGGGAGAATGACAAAATTTCTGTCATGGATTCCAGGATGGGGTATCGTGAGTCTTTCATCATTTATCTGCAATTGATCAATGAGCAGTATGTCCAGATCAAGAGTTCTTGGAGACCATCTAACGTCTGTTCTTACCCGACCTTGCTGATTTTCTATCTGTTGCAGCGTGTCGAGTAACTCATGTGGTGTCAGGATAGTTGTGAATGAAACGACCGCGTTGATATAGTCTGGCTGTTTCATACCTGCCATCGGCGTTGAACGATAGAGCGAAGAGGTTCTGATATTCTGAAACAGGTCTGAGGCTTTAATTGTTTCAATTGCTGTGGCAATCTGCTCCAGTGGATTAGATAGATTGCTTCCGAGACCGACATAAACAAGGGATTCTGTCATGAGTGATTTTTTTTCTTTCTGTTTCTTCTCTTACGGGGGTAGGGGCGGAGATTCTGTATCATCTCCGTCTGCTCAGAACCGGTCACTTCCTGATAATTAGTCCACCATTCAGCAATCGATTTGTCAATCTCACCTGCTTCACTCCTTAATAGCAGGAAATCATAGGCCGCACGGAATCGTTTATGTTGTAATAGACTGGCAAGCCGCTTGCCTCGTCTGGCTTCGAGTCGATGCTGCAATAGCCATACTTCTCTAATAAATTGCGTGAATCGCCTTGGGATTGAGATGATGTTAATTTGCTTCTCGATTACAACCGTTGTCGCACGCTGCATTGCCTCAGCAGGTGAGTAGCCATCCTGCTGCAAGACTTCTTTCATCTGCTTCACTGGCCACCAGAGAAAACAAGCAAATAGGAACGCAGGATTGACCGGTTTTTCCTGCTTAATACGCAGATCGGTATTATCCAAAGCTAAGCCAATAAATCGTCGAGAGGCATCCTGCGTATCATAAACCGCCTGGGTTTGTGGAAGTAGGACCTGGATAATGCGCTCCTTCTCTAGCGCACTGAATGTTGCTTTGCTGTATCCTGCAAGAAGCAATTTCTGGGATTCATCCCATAAGCGACCACCGGCTATATTGAGCAGTAATGGGGCAAGTTCTGCAATAGGACGCAGGGTTTCTTCAGCAATAGATAAATCAAGTTTTACCGCCAAACGAATCGCACGTAGCATACGCACCGGATCTTCCTGATAGCGAGTCTTTGGATCGCCGATCATCCGTAAGCGTCTGGCAGCGATATCTTGCATTGCTGAGCAGTAGTCCAGAACGGTAAAGTCATTGATGTCATAGAATAGCGCATTGATTGTAAAGTCGCGCCGAATCGCGTCTTCCTCGATATTGCCGTAAACATTATCACGGATAATGCGCCCATCTTCGTGTAATTCACCGGCTGAGTTTTCTTCGTGATGCCCACGAAATGTTGCGACTTCTATGATTTCTCGTCCAAATAGAATATGCGCTAATCTGAAGCGTCGACCAATCAGTCTCGAGTTTTTAAATAATGCCTTTACTTCTTCAGGTTTAGCATCCGTCGCTACATCGAAGTCTTTTGGTTGAACACCTAACAGCAGATCCCGAACAGCCCCACCTACCAGGCAGGCCCTAAAACCAGCGTTGTTCAGGCGATATAAGACTTTCACAGCATTCGGTGAAAGGGCATTACGGCTAATTGGATGCTCAGAACGACTAATTATTTGTGCTGTAGCGGACATACTTCTCGATTGTTTTGAACAGAAACTCTGGTTTGTCATTTATTGTTAGGAATCGTTGTTAGCTTTTTACGACTAACTAACCAAACAGGACTTAATAATATCAACCATCTGAACAATAAGATAGCAAACATATTCACGCTATCTTCTCCTTCAGTCCGCGAAATGCGTCCGGATTCCAATGTAGGATTCCCCAGTCGAGGAGCTCGGTTAGTGAAGCAAACTCATTCGTATCAACCGGTAAAGGCTGATTCAGGAATTTCAGAGCAGAAAACAGGTTGTCGCGAGCAGCCTTATTATCAAGAGCTGGCGCGTGAGTTTGTTTTGATAGTTTATTACCATCATCGTGCAGCGCCATCGGTAGATGGCCGAACACAGGGGGTTTACAGCCGAGAAGTTGAAACAAATATGCCTGCTGAGAGGTTGAATGGGCAAGATCGGAACCGCGAATAATATTGGTAACATCTTGATAAATATCATCGACTACCATAGCTAGCATATAGGCATGGAGACCATCCTTGCGTTGCAGGATGAAGTCTTCATTGGCCTGAACAGAGTCAAACGTCATTTTGCCATGAAAGCAGTCATGATATTCGACTTCATTTGATTCGACACGTAGGCGCCAGGCAAAGGGTTCATCCGATGACAAGTCGGCAGGATCCCTAACACAGTGAAGGTGTAATCCTCCCTGGGCTTTGATGTCTCTCCGGGTGCAATAACACCGATAAACTGCATTTTCTTCAATGAGTCTCTTAAGCACTGAATCATAGCTTTTCAGACGATCACTCTGATAGAGGAGTTCGCCGTCCCACTCGAGGCCGTGAGCTTGCAGGGACCGAAGGATTAGTTCTGTCGCTCCAGCGATTTCTCTGGGAGGATCCAAATCTTCAACTCTGACCAACCATCGGCCATTGTTCGCGCGGGCATCGAGCCAGGAACCAAGTGCCGCGACTAGTGAACCGAAATGCAATGGACCGGTGGGCGAGGGAGCGAAGCGGCCAACATAACTCATATTTTTAGCTCGAGTCGTCGGTTAAGTGTAATCTCATTCGTGCTAATTTCTGCCCCGAGCGCAAGCACCTCTACCCCGGCCGCCACGGCTTCCGTGAAGGCATCGGCATAGGTGGGATCGATGTGTTTGGCCACTGAAACGGTCGAGATGCCGCAATGCTGAACGCAGAACAAGAGAATCGCTCGGTCGCCCTTGCTTACCTGCTCGGTTAACTCGCGTAGATGCTTCGTTCCACGGCTGGATACGGCATCCGGAAAGTAACCCCGTCCCGATCCATGGTCTGATTCAAGTAGGGTGACGCTCTTAACCTCAACCCAGATTTTCTCCTTGCCATCTTGCAGCAGGAAGTCGATGCGGCTGTTCTCTTGACCATACTTGACCTCGGCACGGAAGGTCTCGTGGGCCAGTTCAGGGAATGTCTTATTCTCGAGCGCTTCCTTAACCAGTGCGTTCGCGCGACCCGTATTGACTCCGATGAGGTCACCTGCATTCGTCTCGATCAATTCCAGAGTGTGTGGGTACTTGCGCTTGGCGTTGCCCGAATCCCAAAACCAGACCTGCTTGACGTCTTCGAGACAGTTTCGCATCGAGCCAGTATTGGGACAGTGAATTGTTAGGACGGAATTATCTTTTCGTCTGACATCCGTCAGGAATCTTTTATAGCGCTTTATCAATGGAGCACTCTCAAGGGGGAACTCAAACTGCATGTTTATCGCTTTATCGGAAATCTATTCAACTAGATGACAAATATAGCCAACTAACGATCCAATTGATAGTTACGCAGCGACCAGACGGAAAGTAATTTCAGACACGCAGGAATGAAGGCATAGATCATCGTCAGCCAGAACGGGTTAACGGATTTTGCAATAGCCTCTGCGGTCTGCACGCCGGTGGCCGTACTGATGAAGGTACCTGCGTCTAGCAAGGGGAAGGCAATGCCGATTGCTATCGCGAATGTGAGTTTAGAGGTCGTCCCCCAAATGGCATAATAGATTCCCGTGCGGCGTGACTTGTTCGTGGCTTCGTCTTCATCGACCAGATCGGCAAGCATGGATGCCGGTAGGTTCAAATCGGCACCCGCCATAAGGCCAGTGATGATCGTGATCCATATGAATAGTGTGACATTGTTTTCATCGACGAAGACGGTACCCATGAAGACGACCGCTGCTATGCTCATGGCGATACGCCAACACAGTTCTTTGCCCCACTTATTGCCGGCCCAGGCCCAGAATGGAATGGTGATAGCTGCTGTTAGGAAGTACATCACCAGCAATGGACCTACCATGTCGGGCGCATTCAGAACATGGGTAGAGAAAAGAATAAATAGTGTTGCTGGTAGGGCATTCGCGACACCGTTGACCAACTGGCTAAAAATCAACGTGTTAAATAAACTGCCTCGCTTGAAGACTTTGAAAGAGGCGAGCAATCGACTCTTGTCGGGTATCGTCTCGGTATTATTCGGTAGACTGAAGATGAGTACGATGGCGATTAAGAATGTCACAACCGCTAACATGATGCTCAGTTCTATGGTGGCGGTAGTATCGTTGCCCGTTAAAACGACTGTAGGTAACAGCAGCGCCGCGAGTGAGCCCATCAGGCCGAATATGGCGCGACTGGAGGTGAAGCGGGTGTATTCCGAATAGCCCGACTCGATTTCAGCGCCCCAGGAATAGTAAGGCACTATCACGGCGGTGCCAGCGATGTACCAGAGTGAAAGTGCTGCCAACAATACGATTGGTGTATAGGGGATGTGCAGCAGGCTATAGAAAATCACCATGAAGAGTGGGGTGCCGACAATAATCCAGCTCCTACGCTTTCCCCACTTGGCTGGCGTCCTGTCAGACCAGTATCCTATGAGCGGATCGCTGATCGTATCTACTAGTCTAGCGACCAGGAAGATGACGCCAATAGTCGTGAAACTCAGCCCACTCTCTTGCGATAGGTAAGTCGGTAAATAGACCTGCATTGTTAGCAGACACACTGCCGCGGGGAATGCTAAAAAGCCATATCTGGTTAGGGTATATATACTGGACATACTCACAGTACGTTTATTTATTAGTAGTAGATGAGTTTGGCATGATAGGAGATTGTTATCCCGTGTGTGACTATGTTAGCCTGATATCCCGTTGATTAGTACAAATGAAACCATGAACCACACACATCCGATAACGCTCTCCCATCAGCCGGCCGATGAGGCCTGGACTAAACATACACTCTATACCCAAAATGCCGACGCGATTGTCATCCATACTCCAGATGAGGTCGATCGGTTACATCGGATTCAAAAAGCTGGCCGTCAGCTTGCGTCTTCAGGTCTGGCACAACCAGAACTAGCTGGTGACTTATGGGGGCTGGAAGAACAATGGGCCTTTGCACAGGGTTTCTATTCAGCTAAGAATCGCGAAGCACCCGTTTGGAATGGAAGCGATTCCGAGCAGATCAATGAATTGCAGCACCGTTTTATCGCTGCCGACTGGGTTAGGAATATCATGAATGCAACGCCAGAGGATTTGGCTCCGGAAACGCTGCTCAGTGAGGCGGCGAGATTCCTGACATCAGCATCAGACGATATTTCCTATGAGTACATCGTTGGTGATGAATTACTCAAGCAGGGGTATGTCGGAACGTTCCATGTGGGGCGTGGGAGTGACAGGCCGCCTGCTGTACTCGTTTTGGATTTTAATCCAGGAGCTGATGAGGCGAAGCCAGTGGACATCGCATTAGTCGGCAAGGGAATTACTTTTGATAGTGGTGGATACAGTATCAAGACATCTGAAGGCATGTTAGCCATGAAACATGATATGGGGGGGGCTGCATATCAGGTCGGAGCGTTATGGCTCGCTATCAAGCGAGGGCTGAAGAAACGAGTAAGATTGTATTTATGCTGCGCAGAGAACCTTATTAGTGGTCATGCCTACAAGCTAGGAGACATCCTCCGCTATCCAAATGGCACCTCAGTTGAGGTAGTCAATACCGATGCTGAAGGACGACTAGTGATGGCCGATGGGCTATTTAAGGCGACAGCTGACAACATTCCATTGATCATTGACGCGGCGACACTAACGGGCGCAGCACATGTCGCAGTTGGCAACGAATACAATGCCCTGTTTACAATGAATGAGTCACTAGCCCAACAGGCACTAGCAGCGGCTGAAGAAGAGAATGAGGGACTTTGGCGACTGCCACTAGCACCATTCCACAGAAATAAGTGCCCATCACCCTATGCCGATACGGCCAATTCAGTGGCTGTCAAAGGAGGAGGAGCCGGTGGCGCCAGCAATGCAGCAGGATTCCTGTCACGCTTCGTCAGCGAAGATGGACAGAGTTGGATTCATCTAGATTTGGCAGGGGCCTTTTACAATAAAGACACGGGAGCCTGGGCTGCAGGTGGATCGGCTATGGGCATTCGAACCATAGCCAATTTACTAGCACGCGCCTCGGGCTAGTTATTCCTGTGTCTTTGTTGTCGATTCGTCACATAGTCTTACTATTATCCTCTTCGACGCCTCGACACAGTTATAACTAGCCGCGAGGTAATTGATGTGGCTCTGTATTTGTTGTCGATTCGTCACATAGTCTTACTATTATCCTCTTCGACGCCTCGACACAGGAATAACTAGCCGCGAGGTAATTGATGTGGCTCTGTATTTGTTGTCGATTCGTCACATAGTATTACTATTATTCTCTTCGACGCCTCGACACAGGTATAACTAGCCGCGAGGTAATTGATGTGGCTCTGTATTTGTTGTCGCTTCATAGATAGGCGTTACTAAATACTTTATTCGAGTGTCGAGAGAACTTTTGCTGCAGCCTCAATAGTGCGATCGATATGTGAGTCCTCGTGTGCGATACTCATGAACCCTGCTTCATAAGCGGACGGCGCCAGGTAAATTCCTTCCTTGAGCATCCCGTGGTAGAACGCCCTGAACTGCTCCATATTACAGGCTGAGACCTGCTCGAAACTGCTCACCTTCTGCTCAGAAGTAAAAAAGAAACCAAACATGCCACCGACCTGATTAAAAGACATCGGTATTTTTGCTAATTCAGCCGCCTGTTTCATTCCTGTGATCAGGCGTTGTGTTTTAGCAGTCAGTCGGTCGTGGAAACCAGGTTCACGTAATGCCGTCAAACAGGCAAGTCCCGCGGCCATTGCGACAGGGTTTCCCGAGAGCGTTCCGGCTTGATAGACGGGACCGTCGGGTGCGAGATGATCCATGATCTCTGCCTTCCCACCAAATGCACCTACAGGCATTCCACCGCCAATGACCTTACCCAGAGCCGTTAAGTCTGGTGTAACCCCGTAAAGACTCTGGGCACCAGCCAAAGCGACTCGAAACCCAGTCATTACCTCATCGATGATTAACAGGCTCCCGAAATCATCGCAGAGTTTTCGCAGGCCCGGCAGGAATCCTGGCTCAGGGGGTATGCAGTTCATGTTTCCCGCTACTGGCTCCACGATGATACATGCGATTTCTTCAGGGTATTGTTGGAAAAATTTTCGCACACTTTCCAAGTCATTGAATGTCGCTGTCAGAGTGTGTGCAGCGAGATCTGCTGGCACGCCGGGCGAATTAGGCTCGCCTAATGTAAGGGCTCCAGATCCTGCCTTAACGAGAAGTGAATCCGCATGGCCATGATAGTTACCCTCAAATTTCAATAATTTGTCGCGTCCGGTGAATCCACGGGCGAGCCTTATCGCACTCATGGTTGCTTCTGTGCCTGAATTGACCATCCTGACTTTCTCAATTGATGGCATGATGTCACAAATCATCTCAGCCATTTCAATTTCAATCTCTGTCGGAGCACCGAAACTGAGCCCCATGCGGGCTGCTTCGATAGCGGCTTTGAGGATTCCGGGATGATTATGGCCATGAATCATTGGTCCCCATGACCCCACGTAGTCAATATATTGCTTGTCATCGCTACTATAGATGTAAGGGCCATCAGCAGATTTAATAAAAACGGGATCCCCCCCGACACCATTGAATGCTCGCACTGGTGAATTGACACCACCTGGAATGGATTGACGTGCGCGATTAATTAGATCAGTCGATTGATTCATTGTTTCCTCGGTCATTAATGTGTTGCGATGCGTTAGGATTGATGCCAGGGATACCTAGCCTCATAGTCACTGACCTGATCTTCCACACCTAGAATGAGCACGAATAACGCCATGCGCACCAGAACACCATTATCTGTTTGACGGAAAATAGCCAGGTTTGGATTCGTGTCCAGGTCATCATCCAACTCGTTAGCATCTAGTCTTGAGTCTCTCGGTAACGGGTGCATCAGGACTGTATTTGGTTGACAGAATTGGGAGTATGCATATTGATTGATTCGAAATGCTCCGCGATATTTGTTCGCCTCTTCAGGAGAAGAGAAGCGCTCTTCCTGAATTCGCGTCTGATAGACTATATCAACCGAATTTAGTCCAACATTCAGATCGTCGGTTTCTATGACCTCATGTCCAGAGCTAATTAGCAGTTCTATAATTTCAACTGGCATTTGCAGTTCTTTTGGTGATACGAGACGTATCGTAATATTGTCGTAGAGACAGAGCAGACGACAGAGCGAATGGACTGTCCTGCCGTACTTTAAGTCGCCAACCAGGCTGATCGCCATACCATCTACACCTCGGTTATAACGTGACAGCTCTCTCGTCATTGTGTAGAGATCCAGCAGGGCCTGACTGGGGTGCTCGTTACTGCCATCACCAGCGTTGATGACAGGGACCCGGCTGGATTTGGCAAATTCTGCGACTGATCCTTCGGTTGGGTGCCGCATCACGATGATGTCCGAATAACCAGACATGACTCGAGCAGTATCTTTAAGCGACTCACCTTTAGACAAGGCGGAACTCTTCTCTCCAACGGTCTCTCGAACATTGCCGCCCAGACGATTGAATGCACATCCGAAGCTAACGCGAGTCCTAGTACTGGCTTCGAAAAACATATTTCCCAGAATAGCTCCGTTGAGTACTTCGCAGCCTTTCTGTCGGAGTGCGTAGGGTGCCATCTTATCCGCAACCTCAAGTACTTTTTCTACAGAAGCCCGGTCAAATTGTTCGATGGAGAGTATGTGTTGCCCTTTGAAATCCATTATTTATACTGTCACGTTTTAACTGAGCAGATTGTGCGCTTGCAGGCTATTTAAATCAAGCTTAAATGGGCTTTACCACCGCTAGGATGACGATAAGAATCATGGGTATCGTCGGGATCTCATTAATCATGCGATAAAATCGCTCAGGTCGGGTATTTTTGTCTTCGGCAAAGACTGTTAAAAGCCGTCCACAGTACCAGTGAAACCAAATAATAATGGCCACAAGAATTAATTTAAGTTGTAGCCAGGTCCACTGATAGATTACCTCGAAGCCATATAGACCAAGTATCCAGATACCAAGTGCAACAGACAAGACAGCGCTGGGTGTGGTGATGTAATGATAGAGCTTGTATTCCATGATCTTGAAGCGATCTCTACCGGCCTGATCTTCGCAACTCGAGTGATAAACATACAGCCGCGGTAGATAAAATAAACCGGCGAACCAGGTAATGATCGAAATTAGGTGAAACGCTTTTAGCCAAAGAATCATGTGAGTTCTCGATAGTCAGTGTTACTAGACAAACAATAACATGACTTATCGATGCGTTAAATTGTCATTGTGTGATAGATTTTATACTATTCGTTCAGGGGAAATAAAATGCAAAATTATGTCTAGTCCTGAGTACATAGTCACAGAAAAATGGTCCAAGCGCAGGTATATTGTTACTTCAATCAGTGTGCTGGCACTGGTGATTTTGCTGTTAGTCGCTGGATATTTTATTGGAAATCGCCACAGCATAAATCTGGTGGATGAAAATAGTCAACTCTCAACAGAAATCCAAACCAATGCTGATAAGATTGCAACTTTAGAAAAGCAATTGGTTATGCAACGGCAAATCAACATGGTTGAACAGGCGGCCAACGCTGAAGCCGGCCAATCACTGGATAGTCAGGTCCAGAAGATACGAGAATTGGAGAGAGAACTTACGTTCTATCGCAATATATTGGCACCAGAAGAGTCGCAAAGAGGGTTGCAAATTTCACAGTTTATCCGCCAAGAAGTAAGCGAAGATACCGTTAGTTGGCAAGTCAGTTTATTACAGGCAGGCTCAACAGGAAATATGATGCAGGGACTGGCCACAATAGATTTGATCTATCGTAGCAATGGCAATGAAGAACGGATGCAAGTGCTGAATGCCAGTGGCAACAGAGAATTTGGCTTCAAATTTCGCTACTTTCAGCATCTCAGTGGAGATCTGGTGCTTTCAGATAATATGCAACCGATTGCTTTGGAAATCACTGCCAGACAGTATGGTGCGAATTCAAATCCAGTGACCAAGCGATTCGAGTGGGATCAAACATTAGAGGGAGCAATTGCCAATGTGGGGCAGTAAAGAGAATAAATCATCGGTAAAACCTAAATCAGGCGCGGCAGATACCCTGATCACTGCAGATACCAAGATTAAAGGTGATATCAGTTTCACCGGGGTAATATTTATCGATGGAATCGTCCATGGCAATATTAGTGCTGAACCTGGCAGTCATTCTATGTTGACAGTTGGCGCCCATGGCCATGTAGAGGGGGAGATAAAGGTGCCACAGATTAATATCTATGGCTACGTGAATGGTGATGTTCACGCACTCGAAACGCTCAATCTTTATAAGGAAGCGATCATTGAAGGTGATGTCTATTACAGTCTGTTACAGATGGCGATGGGCTCAACTGTAAATGGCAAACTGGTGCGAAAGGACGGTAGTCGAAAATTACTCGATCACAAGCCTGAGAGCAAAAGCACTAAGAAAGAGAAAGTGACCGCAAAGTCATCGCTCGATGATGAGAACGAGATTAATTCTGAACCAAAATCTTCTTGATATCTGTTCAGAAAGGCCCATATTCCTTATTATGTCACAATTACGACAAAGCATAGTTGAGATTGAAGTATGAATCAGGCTGCTACGCCAATTTTAGTCACTGATGCCGCATTACGCCGCGCGCAGGTATTAATCGAAGAAGAAGAGAATCCTGATCTGAAATTAAGGGTATTTGTCACTGGTGGTGGTTGCTCAGGATTTCAATACGGTTTTAGTTTCGATGAAAATAAAAATGACGGAGATATGGAAATTACCGAAGAAGGGGTGAGGATTCTCATCGATCCTATGAGTTTTCAATACCTCATGGGTGCGGAAATAGACTATCTCGAGGGCCTGCAGGGAGCCCGTTTCGTTATTAACAATCCGAATGCTAAAACGACCTGTGGCTGTGGTGCTTCATTTACCATATAGTGATCGTTAACTAGGTTTCCTGTGCTTATTGCTGATTGGTCTGTGGCTGACTATTTTTTACCGTTCAGCCTGCCTCTGCGTCGCGACACTTTGCAACATATCAACTAATTCTTTTGATGTTCTTAAACTCGTAGCAAGATAGTCACTATAGTCTAGTCGTTTGGTTGTTACTTCGAAAATTTCCTTTCGTGGCTGATCCAGAGCCTCAATGTACAGTTCTGCCTTTGCCACTTCACTGATGAAAAATTCAATACGGCCTCTGGCTGCGAGCTCGATTAACTTACCACCGGAATCAGGCACGATAGAGACGATTTCACTATTAGGAATATTAAAACGCTCGATCACATCACAATGATAGGTGCCTTCAACACAGTAAATTTCCTGTTTGCCAGAAAGTGGATCTTCATTGAGCGTTCGTGTACCAAAAATAGCAAATTCAATAGTCCTGACGGCTGTTATCCATTGATAGCTATCTTCTCTGGCTGGCGTTCTGGTTAGTGGAAATATGAAGGAATTAGGTGTTGTCTCAACACTTTTTAGTGCGCGTTTCCAATTGATGATTTCCATGCGCATTGGAAGATTTGCTTGTTGAAATAGTTTTGCCACGTAATCAGCATCTGGCCCAGTCGCTTTTCCTGTCTCTGGATCAAGGTAATGATAGGGAATACTTTCAGTTGCATACACGGCCAGTTCTTCAGCCAAGTATGAATGTTGGATCAACAGGAACGTTATGATTAGCCAATATTTCATTAACTCATCATAACGTATTTTCTATGAATGCTGAATTATGACTATATCGCCAGTGAACGATAGAATCCTTATTTAAAAGATCCAGACATCTCGGCCTGTGTGGACTCAAGATCGTCACCGACGCTACCGATACCAAACCATTCTTTGAGATCGAGCAATAATAGATAGAGACATGGCACCAGAAAAAGCGTGATCACAGTGGCGAATAGAATGCCAAATGCCATCGAGATGGCCATTGGAATTACGAACTGAGCCTGCAAACTAGTTTCCATCATAATCGGTAGCAGTCCACCAGCAGTGGTCAATGAGGTCAAGAGAATTGCCCGAAAACGCTGCGTTCCGGACTGTACAACCGAATCAAAACGACTCAGGCCCGCCTCGCGTGACTTGTTGATAAAATCCATCATGATTAGACTGTCATTCACCACGACGCCGGCTAGTGCGATCAGTCCGAACATTGACATCATGCTAACCGCCTCCCCCAGTAGCACGTGACCGATTATCGCGCCGATCAGGCCAAACGGAATCACAGACATGATGATCAATGGTTGGCTATACGAATGTAGCGGAACGGCTATGAGCGCATATATAAGGAATAGGGCGATGAATGAAGCAACCGCGATATTCTGCAATAGCTTTTGCTGCTCCAGACTGGCGCCCTGTAATTCATAGTCTACACCCGAATACTTACTGGTAAGTTGGGGCATGAAGTCATTTCTAATTTCCTGTATTACCTTTCCTGGCTCAATCTGAGCTAAATCGGCATCAGCGGTGACAGTGATGGCGCGTTTTCTATTTTCACGAACAATCGTCGAATAGCTTTTTCCAACTTCAACGTCAGCGACTGAGTAGAAGGGCACCTGATTACCATTCGGCGTACGAATATACATCTGTTCCAAATCAGCAACAGAACGCCGCTCGGCGAGTGGATAGCGCACCATTACTCGAATTTCATCTTTACCTCGTTGAATACGCTGTGCTTCCTCACCAAAGAATGCCTGACGTACTTGACGTCCTAAATCAGACTGGGATAAGCCCAGTGCCTGAGCTTCGGGTTTGATTGATAGCCTGATTTCTTCCGAGCCAGTGCTGAAGCTGTTTCGAATGTCAAAAACACCATTATATTCGGTGAGCTTTTCCTTCAATTCATCGGCTGCCTGTTCCAGTGCGTTATAGTTGTTCCCCGTCAGTCTGAAACTGATTGGCGAACCACCTCCAATGCCTTGGCCACTACTGAACCTGAGCTCTCTCGCACCAGGAATTTCACCCACTCGCTCGCGCCATAATTGATTGATTTCATCCGGTAGGATGGTTCGTCCTTCCGATTTAGTCAGTTCAAGAAAAATAACACCACCAGCATCTCCCTGAGTAAAAACCATGATATGTTTGATCGGCGGATTGTCTGTCTCGGGATGCCTGTTATTCAATTCCTGATTCAAATCCAATGCTGCGCGCTCAATTTTGTCGAGCGCCGCATTGCGCTTCATCGGAGAAGTGCCAGACTGCATCTCAAAATTAGCCTGAATAAAGTCACCAGGTACTTCGGGGAATACAACAACTCGAACGTGGCCTATCATGACACCAAAGGTAATAATCAATATGGCAAAGAATAGCGCGACGGTCACACCACGGTTACGAATAGCCTTTTCAAGTGTGCGTTTATAAGGGCCATGTATTAGGGATTGAAGCCGTTTCTGAAAACCCCTTTGAAAGCGTTGGAATGGCCGGATGATACGCTGCGAACGGGTCATTTTATTGTACGGTTTATATAATTCCTCGTCAGGCAGGTGCTCAATCTTTGCGTGCGCAAGGTGCGCCGGCAAAATCAACTTTGATTCAATGAGTGAGAATACCAGTGCTAGTGCTACGACCATTGAGAGAGCCTCGAAGAATGGTCCGGCAATACCACCAACGAATAACATCGGGGCAAATGCGGCAATCGTTGTCAGCACGCCAAATGTTGCTGCAACAGCGACCTTGTTGGCACCAATGATTACGTTATCGAGTGACTTACCATCTTTGCGTATTTTGGTGTAAATACTCTCGCCAATAATAATGGCGTCATCAACCACGATTCCGAGCACCAGGATAAATCCAAATAGGCTGATCATGTTAATTGTGACTGGGAATGGTCCGACTGGCATCATGGCTATCGTACCGAGGAAACAGACAGGAATACCGATAATGACCCAAAATGCCACTTTAAGTCTGAGGAACAAGGTCAAAATTAGGAATACCAGAATGGCACCTTGTAACATGTTATTGAACATCATATCCAGGCGGCCCTGAAGATAGAAGGATCGATCCCCCCATGCCTCGAGCTTAAGGCCATCAGGTAACGTTTTTTGCTTTCGCTCGATATAGGCCTTAACGGCATTCGCTGTGGTGATTTCATTTTGATCACCTATTGCCATCACGCGTAATGTCGCGGTGGTTTTGCCATTAAAACGACCAAATCCATAGGTCTCCTCAAAATCATCTTTAATCGTAGCCACATCACTCAGCGTCAGGCGAGTGCCATCCGGATTATTGCGCAGGACAATGGCAGCGAAGTCATCGCCGGTATAAGCCTGGCCCTTGGTACGAAGGAGGATATCACCCGCATCGGACTTAATAACACCACCTGGTACATCGAGTGAAGACAGTCGGATCGCATTCGATACATCTGACATTGTCAGGCCGAATTTTCGCAGCGTATCTTCGGTGACTTCAACACTGATTTCATAGTTACGATTGCCTAGAATCTGTACCTGATTCACCTCGGGCAGACTGGTTAATTCTTCGCGAATCTGTTGCGCTATCTCTTTGCGTGTACGTTCATCCATATCACCATTGAGGTTGATAAAAAGGACCTGAATGGGAATTTCCTGCTTGGATATTACTGGTTTCTCAGTCTGAGCAGGGAATGTGAATATCGCATCAACCTGATTTTTGATATCACTCAATACTTCATTAATATCTTCATCTGAGCTTACCTCGACAACGACCCTGCCGAATCCTTCACTGGCAAAAGAGCTAATCTTATTGATACCCGTTACATTCTGGATAGCTTCTTCAATCTTGATGATAACGCCTTCCTCAACCTCCTGAGGCGCTGCACCGCGATAAGGCACGGTAATCTGGACATTGTTCAACTCAAAGTCAGGTGTCGTCTGCTGTCGAATGGTGAAGGCGGAAAACAGACCATAGGTGACGATGATCATCATCAGCAGATTGGCGGCGACTGAATTACTGGCAAACCAGGCGATCAGTCCTTTCTGTGTTGTAAACTCACGTTGTCTCATTATTCTACCTGTTCATCATTTTCAGCCACGGCAGTCTCGGATGATTTCTCTGCGGGAGGTTCATAGCCATCAGTCGTCCTGAGTCGCATACCATTAATGGGTGCTTCAATCGCAGTGACCGTTACCCGTTCTCCGGACTCAATTCCACCGACAATGTAAGCGTAGGTTTCGTCCGTATGAAGAATATCAACATCCCGAATGCGTAACTTGTTGTCACTATCCACGACTAGAAGTTGACTTTGACTTCTCAGTGCACTTCTCGGGACTTTAATCAAATTATCGACAGTCACCCCCATAATTTCCGCCGAAACATAGGTTCCCATTGGCAGTATCGGGTTGTTCGTCGCTGCAAGGGTTTGATTCGTATTGTACGGGTCAATGACTTGCGCTACGGCAAAGGTGACTCGGCTGTTTTCATCGACCACACCTTCGGTGCGAATGATCCGTGCCTGCCACTGGACTTCCTTACTTTTCTGGACTGCTGATAGAGTTACCTCCGGTAGGTTCTGCGTGGATCCCGACTGCACCTGATACGCTGGTAAATCTAGAAATGACAGGTCACGATCGGTTAACGGTAGTCTGACCTCTGCCGTCTCAATTGCAAATGTAACTGCTAGACGACTACCCGGATTAACATACTGTCCAAGATCGGCCGCCTTTTCCCGAACAATCCCCTTATATGGAAGACGGATCTTCGTTCGGTCAAGATTGCGTTGGGCTCTGACGAGGGACGATTTAGCGGCTGCCAAAGCAGCTTCAGCAGAGGCTAATTCTGCTTCTGCTCTGAAGCCTGACTTCCTCAGTTTCTTCGCTCCCTCATATTCAATCTGACGTTGCTTCACCAGGGCGCTCGCTTGGGCCAAGTCTACCTCATAATCCGTTGGATCGATTTCTAACAGTACTTCATCGGGTTGAAACAGCCCACCAGCGACAAATTTATCAGAAATATAGACAATCCTGCCTGATACCTCTGCGCTGAGAGTGGTGTTAATCAGTGGTTGCACTGTTCCCTGACTAGAAATCCTGAATCGGATTGATTCTTTTTGCAATGTCAGTGTTTCTACCAATAAGGCAGCATCAGTGGTTTCTTTTTTCGGTGGCGGCTGTTTCATTGATGCCAGGCCTGCGGCCACAATTAGTGCCACAACGAAAATGAGGACGACATAGAGTCGACGCTTGGTCGTGATTTTCATTAAATTTAACCCCAGAGAAAGATCATGTCGAATTTAGGGCAATGGATGCTCGAGAGTTACACCTTTATTGCCTTTTCGATATATTTATAAACAATAGTAAATCATTTATTTCATTGTATTGACAGTCAGAAATTGTTACAACCTCTTACATTCAGGCTGCAGATGTAAGATACTGACAGCTGTTGCTTGCATGCAGTTAAACAATGACAGATAAAGTCTCGACATTTCAAATCACATTGAAACAAACCTATGACGAAAAAGAGGTGTACATTCATGCCTCTGCACGCATGGTACCCGCCTCGATAGCCCCCGACATCAATCAGCAGTATATAGAAAACCTACTTGATTCGAATGGCTACGGTCGCTACAAGATTAACAGCGAGAAAATAGAGGAAGTGGTTGCCGCACTGAATGCGCAACTTGAAGATATCGTTGCTGAAGTTCAGGCAGAAGGAATAAGCTTTGACACGGACACAATTGCTTATGCGGTTGATGCCGATGCCTTTGTAACGATTCCATCAGATAAATTGACTGCGAAGTTGACGATCAAGACAGCAAAGGGTGGTGCACATTTATCTAAAGAGCACGCGAGCAAGTTACTCGAGGAGGCAGGCGTTACCTATGGCATCGATGAGAAGGTTATCGATGACCTATTAGCCGAGTCACAGGCGACTGAAGCAGAGGAAGTGTCTGCCGATGTGGCCTTTGCAAAGTTACCGGTTGATGGTGAAGATGCCAAATTTGAAACACTCGTGGACACGGCAGCAGAGCGCGTTCTGAAACCTCGTTTACGGGATGATGGGACAGTCGATATGAGAGACTTGGGCGATGTTCCCACGGTCAAAGCAGGCGAGAAGTTGATGCGTAAACACCCGCCTACGGATGGCGAAAAAGGCATTGATGTCACCTGGGGGTTATTGGCTCCTAATAAAGGTATCGACAAATCACTCAAAGCATCCCGTGGCAGTGAAGTGAGTGAAGATGATCCTGAGCTCCTGATTGCAGCGATAGCTGGACAACCTAATCTGTCAGACAACTCAATGACTGTTGACGATGCAGTAAAGGTCAACGCTGTCGATATCAGCACCGGCAATATGGTGCTTGATGCCAACCTAATTGTTAAAGGCGACATCGATGAGGGGTTGAAGGTACGCTGTGAAGGCGATCTGACCGTGGGCGGTGTCATACAGTCCGCGGATGTCCAGGTTAAAGGGAATATTATCGTTGGCGGTGGCATCATTGGCCGCCCCCATTATGAGGGAAAAGAGCATAACTACAGTTGTCGAGTCGAGTGTGAAGGGAATATGAATGCGATGTATGCTAATTATGCTCAGCTGGCCGTCAAGGGGGATCTCAACATTGCAGAGCAGCTATATCACAGCGATACAACGGTTCAGGGTAATATTAAGGTAGGTAATCAGAAAACTGTGGGCGCACAGATCGTTGGCGGTGTTACTCGTTGCAATCAGGAAATTGCGACCGATGTTGTAGGCGCTTCTGCGGGCGTTAAAACCGTTCTCGACCTGTCTGGACGACTTGGACTGAAACAGATGGAAATTGCGTGCATTCGCTCAGTACTCGAGGCCAGAAATCGCATGGAAGACACCATGCTCGATGCCCTGAGTAAATTCTCCAAGTTGCCCTCAACTCCCGCGCGCAAAGAACATATCGTCAAAATCAAGAACACCGCGAATCATATTCGCGCTCAGATTGAGAAAGATCAAGGACTTGAGGAGAGGCTGAAATCTGAGCTAGTGGAATTATCTGGTGATGCTAGAGTTAGGGCCAAAACCAAGTTTCACCCCAGCGTCACCTTACGTGTCGGTCATCATTCCTATGTCACGAGTCGTCCCCGTGAGGCGGGTTACTTAGTCTTTGAAGATAATGAGATACAATATCGATCTGATATTATGAAAGACTAATCAGCCTCGGCAATACGATATTGTGAGTTACTTGAACGGGTTTCGAGCTGTGTGATCAGAGGGCCTGTCATGCGGAAGAATCGTTCGCGTTCTGACTTGTTGATTGGCTCTGCATCAGGTAATTGTACAGTTCTCGGATTTCTGTGCACGCCATTAACCAAGAACTCATAATGCAAATGAGCGCCGGTGACCATGCCTGTGCTACCTAGCGTGCCGATCACTTGCCCTTGTTTGACACGCTGGCCAGTCTTTACCATTCGTTTCGTAAAGTGCAGATATTTTGTGGTGTATTTTTGACCATGTTGGATGAAGACATGATGACCATTATATTTGTCATACGCTGAACGAATAACTTTACCATCACCTGCAGCCTTGATAGGAGTTCCTCTCGGCGCTTTATAGTCAATTCCTCGATGGGCCTTCACTCGTTTTAGCACTGGATGGAAACGTTTAGGGTTAAAGTTAGAACTGACGTAGGTGAAGTCCAGAGGTGCTCTTAGAAACGCCTTGCGCATACTGAGTCCTTCAGGGCTGAAATATTCAGAATTCCCTTCGCTATCGGTGTATCTCACAGCTCTGAAGCTCTTGCCACGGTTGATAAATTCTGCTGCTAGAATGCTGCCATTAGAATATTTTTCGCCATCAACAAATTTTTCTTCATATATGAGAGTGAAGCTGTCTCCCTCACGGATATCCAGGATGAAGTCAATATCCCAGCCAAATATACCTGCCAACTCCATGACTAATGAGTCGCTAAGACCGGCATTTTTGCCCGCGAGAAACAATGATGAATCAATAATTCCAGCAGCACTGGCCTGTCTGACTTCGACCTCTTTCGTGTGAGTTTGAGCCTGCCATTCGTTATCTTTTCTCAGTACTTCAAGGGTGTTCAGCTTATCAATGTGATAACGCACACCTACTAGCAGTCCATCACTATTTTTTGCATATTCAAACACGTGACCAGCCTGAATTCGCTCGAGTGTTTTGGTCGATTTTCCGAGTTGCATGATGTTATGAAGATCAGTCGCGCTGAGCTTGTTACGCTGAAATACACGTGCCGTGCTATCCCCAGACTTCAGGCGACTCGACTGCCAGACGAGATCATTCTTATCAGTTTGACTCACTAATGTCTTGCCGTGTGTAGAGTCCTGCTTCCTAAGTGCTTGCGATGTTTCAGCAGATTGACTAGTCGGTTGAAGCTCAGAACCCTCTTTACCAAGATCGAGTGCAATTTCAAATCGTTTTTTCTGGAGATTACCTTCATCCGATTGCAAATCATCAGGTTCTATAACTGCGACAGGCTCTGAAGAATCCCCAGTCGTAAATACATTAACCATTCCCCAGAGAATCACGACAGATGCCGTCGCTATCATTATTAAGGGGGTGCGGGAGAGGGTCTTCTTTTCAGAGAAGATTGGCTGGGTGAGTTTTCTTGGTTTGTAATCGTTCTTAATCATATTCGCGGGTCAAGATAAACTACCGCTCAAATCAGGTCAATTCCGGATCGGATAAATGCGTCTTTTTTTAGTAAAAAAGCTGTTTAAAAGCACACTATTCGCGTATCTTTGCGTTTTTTACTGAATGTACACTTATATTAGCTGAGATTTACTGGGGAATGCATGCTGGATTTGACCACTCAAATTGCAGAAATTAATCGCGGAGCCGACGAGGTTTTAACATCTGCGGAGCTCGAAGAGCGACTGAAAGAAAACCGCCCACTGAGAATAAAAGCAGGTTTTGATCCTACTGCACCTGATATCCATCTGGGACACACAGTTCTGATCAATAAAATGCGGCAATTTCAGGAACTAGGCCACACGGCTATTTTTCTGATTGGAGACTTTACTGGCTTGATAGGTGATCCGACAGGAAAGAATGTCACGCGAAAGCCACTGA
The DNA here is from genome assembly GCA_965250035.1 of Enterobacterales bacterium. Taxonomy (GTDB): domain Bacteria; phylum Pseudomonadota; class Gammaproteobacteria; order Enterobacterales; genus CAXRAF01. Next base: position 3,505,159 of record OZ252282.1, read on the forward strand.
CTCCTGAACAGGTATTGGAAAATGCCAAAACCTACCAGGAACAAATATTCAAGATACTGGATCCAGAAAAAACCGAGGTGCGATTTAACTCTGAGTGGATGGGAGAGTTTACGTCATATGATATGACTCGACTAGCGTCTCGTTACACGGTAGCACGAATGCTTGAACGGGATGATTTCAATAAACGTTACAGTAACAATCAGCCAATCGCTATCCATGAATTTATCTATCCTTTAGTCCAGGGTTATGACTCTGTTGCCCTTGAGTGTGATTTCGAATTGGGTGGCACAGATCAAAAGTTTAATCTACTTGTTGGCCGTGAATTACAAAAGCAATACGGTCAGAAGCCACAGATCGTACTGACGATGCCCTTACTCGAAGGGTTAGATGGTGTGCAGAAGATGTCAAAATCGCTGGATAACTACATTGGTATTGATGAAGATGCGAATGAGATGTTCGGTAAGATTATGTCAATTTCAGATGATTTGATGTGGCGTTACTTCGAACTACTCAGCTTCAGACCACTATCAGAGTTGGAGCAGCTACGGCGCTCAATCGCTGAAGGACGTAATCCACGTGATGTTAAGTTTGAGCTAGCAGAAGAGATCATCAGTCGTTTTCATGATCAGGCAGCGGCCACGGCAGCGAGGGAAGCTTTCATTGCTCGTTTCCAGAAAGGTGCCATGCCAGATGATATACCCGAAACGGCAATTAGCGTCCCAGATGAGACCATGCCTCTGGTACAGATCCTTAAATCATCTGGCCTGACGTCAAGCACCTCAGATGCAATCAGAATGATTAAACAAGGGGCTGTGAAAATTGATGGTGAGAAGGTCTCTGATACTCGTCTGGAAATCCCCCGTGATACGAACCACATTTATCAGGTAGGCAAACGTAAGTTTGCAAAGATAACTCTTAATTAAATCAACGTGTTACCGTAATCCCTTTGGTGGCTTTTAAAGGGATTACTATGCCTTCGATTAAATTCTAAAAAATATCTCGTTTATACTGTTGACATAACCGATAAAAGGCGTAGAATACGCGCCTCGGTTGAACGATCAAGCGTCGTTAACTGCGCTCTTTAACATATTAAACAAATAATCTGTGTGGGTACTTGCGTGCCGATTGCATTGCAATTGTGTGATGTTGATTGGTGCATAACGATATAAAAGATATCGATACAAGTAACCATGTTGATTCTATGTAGTTATTTTAACTCATGTAATTATACAGTGATTGTGTCGAGCCAAGATTAGTAGCCTTAAGCTACAAAAAACCTTTAATTGAAGAGTTTGATCATGGCTCAGATTGAACGCTGGCGGTATGCTTAACACATGCAAGTCGAACGGTAACATAGCTAGCTTGCTAGCTGATGACGAGTGGCGGACGGGTGAGTAACGCGTAGGGATCTACCCAGCTGCGGGGGATAGCCCGGTGAAAACCGGATTAATACCGCATACGACCTTCGGGTGAAAGGGTGCCTCTCCTTGGAAGCACTCACAGTTGGATGACCCTGCGTCAGATTAGCTAGTTGGTGGGGTAAAGGCCTACCAAGGCGACGATCTGTAGCTGGTCTGAGAGGATGATCAGCCACACTGGGACTGAGACACGGCCCAGACTCCTACGGGAGGCAGCAGTGGGGAATATTGCGCAATGGAGGAAACTCTGACGCAGCAATACCGCGTGTGTGAAGAAGGCCTGCGGGTTGTAAAGCACTTTCAGTAGGGAGGAAAGGGTTTATGTTAATAGCGTAAATCTGTGACGTTACCTACAGAAGAAGCACCGGCTAACTCCGTGCCAGCAGCCGCGGTAATACGGAGGGTGCAAGCGTTAATCGGAATTACTGGGCGTAAAGCGCGCGTAGGCGGATTATTAAGTCAGATGTGAAAGCCCAGGGCTTAACCTTGGAACTGCATTTGATACTGGTAATCTTGAGTACAGTAGAGGGAGGTGGAATTTCAGGTGTAGCGGTGAAATGCGTAGATATCTGAAGGAACATCAGTGGCGAAGGCGACCTTCTGGACTGATACTGACGCTGAGGTGCGAAAGCGTGGGGAGCGAACAGGATTAGATACCCTGGTAGTCCACGCCGTAAACGATGTCAACTAGCCGTTGGGAATTTTACATTCTTAGTGGCGTAGCTAACGCGCTAAGTTGACCGCCTGGGGAGTACGGACGCAAGTTTAAAACTCAAATGAATTGACGGGGGCCCGCACAAGCGGTGGAGCATGTGGTTTAATTCGATGCAACGCGAAGAACCTTACCAATTCTTGACATCCACAGAAGGTCTAAGAGATTAGACTGTGCCTTCGGGAACTGTGAGACAGGTGCTGCATGGCTGTCGTCAGCTCGTGTTGTGAAATGTTGGGTTAAGTCCCGTAACGAGCGCAACCCTTATCCTTAGTTGCTAACATTTAGTTGAGGACTCTAAGGAGACTGCCGGTGACAAACCGGAGGAAGGTGGGGACGACGTCAAGTCATCATGGCCCTTACGGATTGGGCTACACACGTGCTACAATGGGGTATACAGAGGGTTGCGAAGCGGCGACGTGGAGCGAATCCCAGAAAGTATCTCGTAGTCCGGATTGGAGTCTGCAACTCGACTCCATGAAGTCGGAATCGCTAGTAATCGCGGATCAGAATGCCGCGGTGAATACGTTCCCGGGCCTTGTACACACCGCCCGTCACACCATGGGAGTGGGTTGCACCAGAAGTAGCTAGCTTAACATTGGGCGGTTACCACGGTGTGATTCATGACTGGGGTGAAGTCGTAACAAGGTAGCCGTAGGGGAACCTGCGGCTGGATCACCTCCTTATCTAACGTTATGTTGTGAGTACTCACACAGATTATTTGTTTGATAGTTAAAACACACCTGACAAAGGTGCGCTTGCGTGAGTAAGTGCGACCCACATGTCGTCTTGGTGAAAACCCAGGAAACCTGCTAGTAGTAATACGCAGGATTTTTTGTGGCTGACGAGGCGGCTGACGCTTGAGTTTAGGAGTTACCCTTGATGGGTAATGACGACGATGAAAGCAAAGCCAACGAAGTCAACGACAAAAAAGACAAGTATTGGGTCTGTAGCTCAGTTGGTTAGAGCGCACCCCTGATAAGGGTGAGGTCGGTGGTTCAAATCCACCCAGACCCACCAATTATGTGTTATTCGTTGTTGCAGCAATCGTCGTTTAGCAGGCTAAACTTCCTCATGCTGCGCCTAGACTAACCCATAATTTAACGTCTCAGAAGGTGAATATTCCGCTTTACGCAGAATAGATGATGTTAGGCGCGGCGGAGTCTTGAAGAGCTAGGGAGTTATCCTTGATGGATAATGACCGACGCGAAACGAGGCGACAACAAAGCGTAACAGCATATAGTCAAGTAAAGGGGCTATAGCTCAGCTGGGAGAGCGCTTGATTTGCATTCAAGAGGTCAGCGGTTCGATCCCGCTTAGCTCCACCACTACTCTGAGGAAACACTGTTGGGTGGGTAGAGAGTTCAGAATTAAGTGACCAGGTAGGTTATTTAGTTCTGAATTTTGTGTGTTCAGATGTTCTTTAACAATTTGTATCTATGAGTCCAATGTAATCAATACATTTATGTATATGATTGCATCCAAAAAGCTGTGGATCACGAAGCTTAACTTAGGTTAGGTCAGTGAGACACACACAAGTTCTCTCATCAGAAATGATGAAAGAAACATATATCGAAAGATATACTGTAAAACTCTTAAGTGTTGCATGTCAGCAACAACGAAGGTGTCGGAGCTCGATGTCGGAGCTTTGACGTGGTCTTTGGTTGTGTAATGTTTAGATTATTTAAATATTATATGGTCAAGTGACTAAGTGCATACGGTGGATGCCTAGGCAATTGGAGGCGACGAAAGACGTGATAGCCTGCGAAAAGCTTCGGGGAGGTGGCAAATGACCTTTGATCCGGGGATGTCTGAATGGGGAAACCCGGCTGCCATCAGGCAGTCATCCCACACTGAATCCATAGGTGTGGCGAGGCGAACGAGGGGAACTGAAACATCTAAGTACCCTTAGGAAAAGAAATCAACCGAGATTCCCTTAGTAGCGGCGAGCGAACGGGGACTAGCCCTTAAGGTTAGTATGATTTAGTGGAACATTCTGGAAAGTTTGGCGATAGAGGGTGATAGCCCCGTACGCGAAAAATCATACTAGTTGAAATCGAGTAGGTCGGCGCACGTGAAACGTTGACTGAATATGGGGGGACCATCCTCCAAGGCTAAATACTCCCAATTGACCGATAGTGAACCAGTACCGTGAGGGAAAGGCGAAAAGAACCCCTGTGAGGGGAGTGAAATAGATCCTGAAACCGTATGCATACAAGCAGTGGGAGCAGACTTGTTCTGTGACTGCGTACCTTTTGTATAATGGGTCAGCGACTTACCTTTAGTAGCAAGCTTAACCGATTAGGGGAGGCGTAGGGAAACCGAGTGTTAACTGCGCGATAGTTGCTAGGGGTAGACCCGAAACCAGGCGATCTATCCATGGCCAGGTTGAAGGTTGGGTAACACCAACTGGAGGACCGAACCCACGTATGTTGAAAAATGCGGGGATGAGCTGTGGATCGGAGTGAAAGGCTAATCAAGCCTGGAGATAGCTGGTTCTCCTCGAAAGCTATTTAGGTAGCGCCTCATGGATTACTACTGGGGGTAGAGCACTGTTTCGGCTAGGGGGTCATCTCGATTTACCAACCCGATGCAAACTCCGAATACCAGTAAGTACGACCATGGGAGACACACGGCGGGTGCTAACGTCCGTCGTGGAAAGGGAAACAACCCAGACCGCCAGCTAAGGTCCCCAAGTTATAGCTAAGTGGGAAACGATGTGGGAAGGCTTAGACAGCTAGGAGGTTGGCTTAGAAGCAGCCACCCTTTAAAGAAAGCGTAATAGCTCACTAGTCGAGTCGGCCTGCGCGGAAGATGTACCGGGGCTAAGCTATACACCGAAGCTGCGGATGTGCATACCACTTAAGTATTTTTAGAGCTGGCGTTTATGAGCGAAGCGAATAAACGCCCAAGCCACTCTGTGAACGTTGAGACGGCCTAGCCGTTAAGATAGACAGGAGGGTGAGCAAAAATAGAGAATACTTAAGGGTATGCACATGGTAGAGGAGCGTTCTGTACGCTGTTGAAGCTCGATTGAGAAGTCGGGTGGAGGTATCAGAAGTGCGAATGCTGACATGAGTAACGATAAAGGGGGTGAAAGGCCCCCTCGCCGGAAGATCAAGGTTTCCTGTTCTACGTTAATCGGAGCAGGGTGAGTCGGCCCCTAAGGTGAGGCAGAAATGCGTAATCGATGGGAAACAGGTTAATATTCCTGTACTTCTTAATACAGTGATGGAGTGACGGAGAAGGCTAGGCCAGCATGGCGATGGTTGTCCATGTTTAAGGTGGTAGGCTTGGGAATTAGGTAAATCCGGTTCCCTTTAAGGCTGAGAGCTGATGACGAATCCCCAAGGGGATGAAGTGGTTGATGCCCGGCTTCCAGGAAAACCTTCTAAACTTATGTATTAAGGAACCGTACCCGAAACCAACACAGGTGATCAGGTAGAGAATACCCAGGCGCTTGAGAGAACTCAGCTGAAGGAACTAGGCAAAATGGTACCGTAACTTCGGGAGAAGGTACGCCGCTTGAGGTGATGAGACTTGCTCTCTAAGCTTTAGGTGGTCGAAGATACCAGGTGGCTGCGACTGTTTACTAAAAACACAGCACTCTGCAAACTCGAAAGAGGACGTATAGGGTGTGACGCCTGCCCGGTGCCGGAAGGTTAATTGATGGGGTTAGCGCTTGCGCGAAGCTCTTGATCGAAGCCCCGGTAAACGGCGGCCGTAACTATAACGGTCCTAAGGTAGCGAAATTCCTTGTCGGGTAAGTTCCGACCTGCACGAATGGCGTAACGATGGCCACACTGTCTCCAGCTGAGACTCAGTGAAATTGAAATCGCTGTGAAGATGCAGTGTATCCGCGGCTAGACGGAAAGACCCCGTGAACCTTTACTATAGCTTCACACTGGACTTAGAGCCTGCATGTGTAGGATAGCTGGGAGGCTTTGAAGCAATCACGCCAGTGGTTGTGGAGCCGCCCTTGAAATACCAGCCTTGTATGTTTTGAGTTCTAACCTGGAACCGTTATCCGGTTCAGGGACCGTGTGTGGTGGGTAGTTTGACTGGGGCGGTCTCCTCCCAAAGAGTAACGGAGGAGTACGAAGGTGCACTAAACATGGTCGGAAATCATGTGGTTAGTATAATGGTAGAAGTGCGCTTGACTGCGAGAGTGACGGCTCGAGCAGGTGCGAAAGCAGGTCATAGTGATCCGGTGGTTCTGAATGGAAGGGCCATCGCTCAACGGATAAAAGGTACTCCGGGGATAACAGGCTGATACCGCCCAAGAGTTCATATCGACGGCGGTGTTTGGCACCTCGATGTCGGCTCATCACATCCTGGGGCTGTAGCCGGTCCCAAGGGTATGGCTGTTCGCCATTTAAAGTGGTACGCGAGCTGGGTTTAGAACGTCGTGAGACAGTTCGGTCCCTATCTGCCGTGGACGTTTGAGATTTGAAGAGAGCTGCTCCTAGTACGAGAGGACCGGAGTGGACGAACCTCTGGTGTTCGGGTTGTGTCGCCAGACGCATTGCCCGGTAGCTACGTTCGGACAGGATAACCGCTGAAAGCATCTAAGCGGGAAGCCTCCTTTAAGATGAGATCTCACCAGACCTTTAAGGTCTCTGAAGGGCCCAGCAAGACTAGCTGGTTGATAGGCAGGGTGTGTAAGCGTTGTGAGGCGTTGAGCTAACCTGTACTAATTACCCGTGCGGCTTGACCATATAATGTTTAAGTGATTTAGACGTTATGTGTGAAGAGCTAAAGACTAACTCGTTCGTTGTTGATTGAATCAACAAGAATGACATGCAACATGAGTTTTACAGACTCAGGGCGTCAAAGACATAGATACAAGTTGCTTAAAGTATCTCGAAAGAGATACATGTACCAGTTATGCCTGGCGAGTATAGCGAACGGGAACCACCTGACTCCATCTCGAACTCAGAAGTGAAAACGTTCAGCGCCGATGATAGTGTGGTGTTTCGCCATGTGAAAGTAGGACATTGCCAGGCTTTTAATACAAAACCCCGCATCTTAGGATGCGGGGTTTTTTATTAACACCTGAAAAGCAATGTCCTACTTTCGTGAAAGGTGAAGCTCACGTAGTTAGCAAAGCGCTGCTTTGCGTGAGCTGAACGACAACAAGCTGAGCTTGTTGGCCGTACTATATCATTCACCTGTCACTCAGCTTTATGAGCACCTCATTCTATGGGCGCCTGACAACGCCCTACCTGAATAGGTGAACCATGTGACAAAAATGTCTGGAACATTTTTGAACGTTCGAATGCAATGAGAACGGCCCCGAAGGGGTGTAGGGCAGGAAGCCCGGAATAAAGGTGAGCATGCAAAAGACAAAGTAAAGAGTTTTACTTTGTCCCTGCGAACGCTCGAAGGCTCTGCCGACAGCCGTTGTGTTTTTGGACATTGCTTGGCTATCACTATTGTACTTCATTGAAACAAACGGCTAAGAAGCATAGCTTCTTATCGTTCAGCTCACGCAAAGCAGTGCTTTGCTGACTACGTTCGCTTCACCTTGTTGGCCGTACTATATCATTCACCTGTCACTCAGCTTTATGAGCACCTCATTCTATGGGCGCCTGACAACGCTCTACCTTCACACAACCAAGAAGCCATACGTGAGCTGAACGACAACAAGCCGTACTGCATAATTCTGTCGAGTACTTGCTTACAGAATAACACCCGCCAACGCCCTACCTGAGTGGGTGAACATGAGACATATCAAAAATACGCATATGTAACATTCACCCTCAATAGGCTCGAATTACACCAATAAAGCGTCAATATTCATAAAAACGTCAGATATGGCGTTATACTGCTGTTATATCTTGCTGGCCATGTTGTGTATCCGAACAATTCTATCTATAATTTCGACCTAACCTGGTTAAGAAACGAACAAAAAAGGACTTCAGATGAAACAGGTCGTTAAAATTGCCTTTGTACTATTAATAATTACTCATTTTACACTGACTAGTGCGGGTCAATTTTTCCCTCGTACCAATGGTGGTAATGGTTCAAGTGCTAGCTCTGTTCCAGAAATGGATGTTGCAATTGCACCAATCGCAGGTGCTTTAATAATTTCACTAATTGCCGCTGGTGCTGAGAGAAGAAGAAGAAAAAATAAAAACAAAGATTGATCTTCTAAAATCGCTTTCCATACAATTCAAATATTTGAGGGGTTTGTATTGTGTTCTCACATAATGCGAACTAAACCCTCTTACTCATGATTAACAAGAACTATTACCTACTGTTATTCTCATTAGCCTTATTCATTAGCGAAATCCTATTAATTAGTTTGAGTGTCGATGCTCAGACTATTGCTCAAAACCAATTATCAGAAATACTAATGCATTCTGGGACTGCATTAAGATGGTTTCTTTCGACTGTATTCTTACTAATCATACTACTGTATTTTAAAAATAATCAGCTAAGGGAATCGCTGCCTGAATTAGCGTCATTCTCGTGGAGAAAGTTGCTCACTCAGGTTGTCTTATTCCTGCTTTTTTTCTACTTGACGCACATGGTATTCGATACTGAGGAACCAGCATCTACAGCCATAAGCTTATTATGGATTTTGTTTGGTATTTTTGTGTTTTTAAGTTGGATTTTTCTAACTTGGCATACAGGTTCGCTAGTTTCATTTATCAATCAAAATATTCCTACACTGCTCACCGCTACTATTGGTGGGTTAATCATTATTTTGTTGACGAGCTTAATAGCAGATATATGGAACTATCTGAGTACCATTGCTCTTTATGGTTCAGGTTTCTTGCTAGGCATATTTCATGACGAAATAATTCTAGATCTAAACAACTCATATCTCGGGATTGATAACTTTATGGTGACTATTGACCCGGTATGTTCAGGGCTTGAAGGTCTCGTGATTTCGGTTACCTCTACCTCCGTGTACATGTATCTCGTTAAGGGAGAATTGAAATTCCCTCGTGCACTGATACTAATTCCAATTGCCGGTCTTATTTCAATTCTATTTAATATCATACGTATCGCAGTTCTAATTTCGATTGGAGAATACATCTCACCAGAAATTGCAATAGGTGGGTTTCATAGTGTAGCCGGTTGGATTTCTGCTTTTTTTGTGACATTTTTAATGGTCTTCTGGTTCTCATCTATCGCTGTACTACATAAAGATAAAAATACTCTCACCACATCAGATATAAATTCATCTAAAGATGATGATAGTCAGTTGGCATGGGCTGCACTGGTACCTTTTATACTATTCCTTTTTACATCACTCATTCTTCAGATCTTTCAGTTTGATTTCGATTATCTATACGGCTTTAAAGTGATGATTACTGGAATTGCTCTTATTTATTTCTGGAAAGACTATCTCTTATCATTACCCAAGAAATGGCTAGAATCGATCGTGACTGGTGTTGTTGTCGCCTTGTTATGGTTTGTATTTGCACTACCTTATCCTGCAACCGATATGTTGATGAGTACGACCTTCAATAACATGGCAATGGGGTTGTTTATACTCTGGATGGTACTCAGGATTATAGGATCATGGATCATCATACCCATCATTGAGGAAATGATATTCAGGGGATATATTCTCGCCAGATTGAGTGGTCAGAATTTCAGGACAAATGGCCCTGTAACTTTTTCTTGGATTGCGCTGATTGGAAGTTCCATTCTATTCGCATTGATTCATGATTCAGTCATCGCTGGTTTTCTAGCGGGTGTAGCCTTCGCATTACTTAGATTAAGAACACAATCAATGACTGATGTCATACTGGCCCATTCAGTTGCTAATGTGGTCATCACTTACATGGCATATCATAGTGGGCGATGGTCTCTTATGTAAGTCGTGACGAATGCGACTGATTTTCTTCACTGCAGTCTTTCAGCTATGGAAGATAATCTGTCATAGATATATACTAGTCGATTCATCAATTCTAATAACATCTCAACCGCCCTGATAAATCTGAAATTAACGATATCTGCTGAAGGGCTTACATGACGACACTACACACACTGCTAAATGACAAAGTACTCCGCTCCCGTGTAAAACTACTGGGCAATCTATTGGGCGAAGTAATCATTTCGGTTGCCGGCAAGACGGTATTCAACGCTGTTGAAAAATTACGAACAGGATATATTGAACTCGAAGAGAGTGATGATCCCGTCAAGCGCAGAGAACTTTTAACGTTCATTGAGGCGCTTGATCCAGATACGACTAGCCAGGTCGTTCGTGCTTTCAGCATCTATTTCAGCCTGGTTAATCTGGCCGAGGAAACATACCATCATAAGAATAGACGTATTCTATTTCGTAAAAATGAGCGTTTGTGGACAGGGTCATTTGATGTCACATTCCGAGAGTTAAAAAAAGAGAATCTTTCCTCACATCAAATACAAGAATTACTCGATAGACTCGTTTATTGTCCGGTTTTTACGGCACACCCTACAGAGGCTAAACGGCGCACAATAATGCTGGTTATGCGACGGCTGTTCAAAGCTAACGAGAAGCTCCACGACAGCCGATTAGCCGATTGGCAGAAAGATGAAATCGCGGAGGAGATAAAAACTTTAATTAGGACACTTTGGCGAACGGATGAGGTGCGAGAGCGTAAACCAAATGTCATCGATGAGATCGAAAACGGACTTAACTATTTTAGTGAGTGTTTGTTTGATGCAGTACCGACAATTTATCGAAACTTGCATCGAAATTTAAAGAAACATTTCCCAGAGCAGCAATTCGATGTTAGTACATTTTTGAAGTTTGGATCCTGGATTGGTGGGGACAGGGATGGCAACCCCTATGTTAAGCCAGAAACGACTGAAATGGCGTTACGTATGCAGTCGAGAGTCATACTTGAACAGTATCAGAAATACCTGGCACGTTTGTTTGATGAATTAACTCATTCTGCCAAGTTATGTAAACCATCGCAGGCATTCAATGAGAGCTTACAAGATGATTTATCGCTTGGAAATGAGGTGTTTTCAGATAATGTCAGGGAATATCCGCATTCGCCTTACCGCCTCAAATTGGCACACATGAAGTTTCGAATTGCAGCCAATTTAAAAACAACAAAATGTCTCATAGACGGCGTACCTCTCCCAGCATCAGATATAAAATATGTTTCTGTTGATGAGTTTCAGAGGGATTTGCTCCTTATTCGTGACTCGCTCATAGAAGATGGCGACGAACATATTGCATCCGGTACATTAGAAGATCTGATCACGCTAACAGAAACTTTTGGTTTTCATCTTATGAAGCTCGATATTCGCCAGGAATCGACACGTCATTCTGATGCCGTTGCTAATGTGTTACAAATCGCTGAAAACTTTGATTATTACGCACTATCGGAATCTGAACGATTACAACATCTTGCTGACAGATTAAGTGCTGGAAAAGAGATCAGCTTTAATATCGATCAACTCGATGAGTTAAACCAAGAGACCATTCAAGTATTTAACACGATGGCAAAAATGCGCAAAGAGGTTGGGGAAGAAGCATTTGGTGCCTATGTAATCTCAATGACGCATAAAGCCAGCCATATCATGGAAGTCATGTGGCTTGCCAGTCTGTCAGGACTTTCGGGTGTTCGAGAGGGAAGCTTATTTTCTGACATCGTCATTTCGCCTTTATTCGAGACGGTTGAAGATCTTGAACATATCGAACCGGTTTTGGCACAACTTCTGGACAATCAAACCTATCTGGACATACTGGCAAATTCTGGTAATACGCAGGAAATCATGCTGGGCTATTCGGATTCCTGTAAGGATGGCGGCATTCTCGCATCTTCCTGGAATCTCTATGAAGCACAGAGGAGTGTCATCCGACTCACTAAAGCCAAGGGAGTTGAATGTCGACTGTTTCATGGCCGTGGAGGGACTATTGGTCGTGGCGGGGGGCCAACACATGAGGCTATTATTGCTCAGCCAGAAGGCACGGTACATGGCGAAATCAAGTTCACAGAACAGGGTGAGGTTTTGTCCTATAAATACTCTAATACAGAAACTGCTGTATATGAGTTATCAATGGGAATTACGGGCCTGATGCTGGCAAGTCGCTGTACTGTAACCGATTATATCCACCCACAAGAAAAGCATATGGCAGTGATGCAAGAGTTAACCCGAACAGGCGAATCAACCTATCGCGAACTGACTGAAAAAACTAACGGGTTTCTGGATTACTTCTATGAGGCAACACCAGTGACAGAGATAGGGATGCTAAATATCGGTTCCAGACCGTCTCATCGTCAGAAGGGTAATCGGTCGAAATCTTCTGTCAGAGCGATTGCCTGGGTATTCGGGTGGGCTCAATCCCGCCATACACTCCCTGCCTGGTATGGTATCGGCTCTGCTCTTAAGGATTTTATTGATGCGGATCCAGATAATATATATCTGTTATCGGATATGTATCGGAACTGGCCATACTTCAGAGCATTGATAAGTAATACACAGATGGCGATGACGAAATCCGAAATGATGATTGCGCGAGAATATAGCGGATTGTGTGTCAACCAGGAAGATGGCAGACAGGTGTATGAAATCATCAAAAAGGAACATGGTAAGACGCTCACCTCTATACTGGAGGTCAGTGAAGCAACAAATCTATTAGAGCATAATCCAGTGTTAGCGCTTTCATTGAGTCGTAGGGAGCCATATCTGATCCCTTTGAATCATATTCAGGTAACGTTATTGAAACGTTATCGTGATGAACAGTTAAGCGAAGATGAAAGAGATCAATGGCTTTATCCGCTTCTGCGATCAATCAATGCGATTGCAGCGGGAATGAGAAATACTGGCTAGACAGCATACGGGTCGGGACTCGTCCCGACCTTTACTGTCTGACCTGAAAAGGTGAACCTACCACTGTACGAGTGGATCAACATCCTCATCATAGTCAACTTCTTCAAACGCAAAGCCAAACAAATGCAGAAAGTCGGTGCTATAGCCTTTGTAGTCACCTAACTCGGCAAAATTATCGTTGTCCACTTTACCCCATGCTTCTTTTATTAAAGATTGTATGTGATCGTTGGTTTCAACGGTGTCTAGTCGCAGTCGTTTTGCCTCATCTAATTCGGGGGAGTCCTGCAGGATGTGAGATCGAAACAGATGATTAATCTGCTCAATGACTCCCTCGTGGACGCCTTCATCCTTCATCACCTGATACATCAGTGATATGTAGAGTGGCATGACAGGTATCGCAGAGCTCGCTTGTGTTACAACAGCCTTCAGAGAGGTGACATAGGCTTTCAGGTTGATATCGGAATAATCTCTATTCAACTCAGCAGCAGCGCGATCCAAATCTTCTTTCGCTTTACCGATCGTGGCATGACCGTAAATAGGCCAGGTTAGTTCTTTACCAATATAGGTATAGGCTGAAGTTATACAGCCGTCGGCCAGCACACCTGCCTCGGAGAGCGCCTTAAACCAGAGCTGCCAATCTTCGCCGCCCATGACTTTAACGGTGTTATCAATATCGGCTTGTTCAGCAGGATCTAGTGTCACCTCATGAATCACTTCTTTGTTGGTATCAAATGTTTTGGTGGTATATTGTTTACCGATTGGTTTAAGAGATGACACGTAGGCCTCTCCTGTGTCGGGATCGGTTCTCCTAGGAGAAGCCAGGCTATAGATAACCATATCCACCTTGCCTAAATCAGCTTTAATCGCAGCGATCACTTCCGCTTTGTTCTCATGTGAGAATGCATCGCCATTAATAGTCTTATAATAAAGACCTGCTTTTTCAGCTTCCTGATGGAAAGCTGCGGTATTATACCAACCTGCGGTTGCTGTTTTCTTCTCTGTCGGTGGCTTCTCAAAACATACACCCAATGTCTTAGCAGCTCCGGCGAACGCTGCTACGATTCTGGAGGCAAGGCCATATCCGGTCGAGCAACCAATCACCAGCACGTTTTTCGGTGCGTTGGATATTTCCCCGAGTCCCCGGGTATATTCAATTTGCTGTTTGACACTATAAGCGCATCCTGTTGGATGGGCATTAGTGCAGATAAAACCACGAACTTTGGGTTTGATAACCATAATAAATTCCTTGTGAGCCTAATAGGCTCGTCAAATAAACAACGACTTGCCGGCATTATAGAAAATTTCATCGATGGAATCATGTGTTTACTACCTAAGGCGATAAACTATCGTGTAAACTGCGCAACTATCGCAATGAAATCAGCAAGTTCACCACACAAGATGATTAGCCTGAAACAATTAAATACTTTTGGCATTGATTGCTATACAGACCGGCTGATTAAGATTCAGAAGCAAGCTGATCTGCAGACGAGTAATTTACGGGGAGAGGATTACTTAATTTTGGGTGGAGGCAGCAATGTTCTCTTTACTGATAAACAGACGCCAACCATTCTGCTAATGGATAATCAAGGTATAAAGTATCAACAGTTTGGTTCGTCAATCCATGTCACTGCACAGGCGGGCGTTAATTGGCATCAGCTGGTTGATGATACACTCCGTCAAGGGTTCAGTGGCCTTGAGAACCTAGCGCTAATACCCGGTAATGTTGGAGCAGCACCCATTCAAAATATCGGGGCCTACGGTGTAGAACTATGTGATCGATTCATCTCACTGACTGCATGGGATTTCGATTCCCAATCATTCGTTACATTCGAGCCCGATGACTGCCAGTTTGACTACAGGAATAGCTATTTCAAATCAAAAGAAGGGCGCAGATTCTGCATATGGGATATAACTCTCCACTTAGATAGTAGCTTCGACCCTGTACTTAACTATCATGGACTCACTGAGTTGGCAGATGAACCAGATCTAACTGCGCAGAGAGTTTTCGACACGGTTTGTCAATTACGAAAGAGTAAATTACCAGACCCCGCATCTATAGGTAACGCGGGTAGTTTCTTCAAGAATCCTATCATCGACCAGGAGCATTACGATGAATTGAAACGACGGAATCAGGATATCGTAGCTTATCCCCAGCCCGGGAAATACTGGAAACTAGCGGCAGCCTGGCTCATTGATCAGGCTGGATACAAAGGAATTACGATGGGTAATGCTGGCGTGCACAACAAACAGGCGCTGGTACTGGTCAATCGTGGAAACGCTGCAGGTACCGAAATTGCGCACCTGGCACAAAAGATACAGAGGTCAGTCTTTGATAAATTTATGATCAAACTAGAGGCTGAGGTAAACATCATCACTCAATCTGGCCGTAGCGAGCTTGAGAAAATTTCATGATATTCTCAGATGATGCGCTGAAGTCATCCCTCAGTTCTACTTTAAATCAGAATTTCAAACTCGATGTATTCGACAGTATTGATTCGACCAATAGCTATCTCTATCAGCAGCAAGCAATTGATATTCCGCAAATCTGTATTGCTCATGCACAGAGCGCTGGAAGAGGCCGCTTTGGTAAGTCATGGGACAGCGAACAAAATAAGAGTCTATGTCTCTCAGTGCGTATACCCATGCATCAGACACTGGAACAACTAATGGGCTTTAGCCTGGTTATCGCCCTGGCAATCAAGTCCTCGACTCAGCCTATGATCGATCGAGAATTACTTCTAAAGTGGCCAAACGATATCCTGGTCGATGATAAGAAATTATGCGGTGTCCTAATAGAAACCAATAATACGTCATCCGCTAACATTGACCTGATTATTGGGATAGGAATGAATCTCGAGGGAATCGCGTCGACAGACTACAGCGCCATCTCACTTGCTGAGTGTGGAATAAAACCCATCTATTGCCCTAATAGATTGGCAACGGCAATAATTAGTGGCATATTGAGTTACGCAAGAGAATTTGCCGTGTCCGGTTTTGCTGTATTTAAGGAACAGTGGTTAGAACAGGATCGATGGCTCGATAGCCTTGTTACGTTGACACAGACTGATGGCAAACAGAGTACAGGTGTATATCGCGGTATCGATGATTTAGGGCAAATTCTAATCCAGATAGATGACACGATTAAGATTTATAATGCAGGTGAAATAAGTTTAAGAAGGAAACAAGTCTGATGCACTTATTGATAGATCAGGGTAACACCCTGTTAAAGTACGGTCTCGAAGAGAATGGTTCTCTGACGAATATTGAAAGCGGGCAGCTATTTGATTTACGGCAATTTATCGAGGGAAAAGATATAGCGAAAGCCTATGTCTGTTCTGTAAAAAACGTCAATAATCGAAAGGTCGTTGAAGAGTTGCTAGATGAGCTGAATATTGAGTACGAGTTCGCAGAAACGCAACAAGAAAAGAATGGTCTGATCAACAGCTATGATGATCCCGAGTCCATGGGAACCGATCGCTGGTTAGGCATGCTGGGTATCTGGCATCAGCACAAGGGAGAGTTCGTTCTGATCGATTGTGGTACTGCTATCACGCTCGACCTTGTTGCCTCAACTGGTCAGCATAAAGGTGGTCACATTGTTCCTGGCCTGAATACGATGGTTTCCAGCCTGGTAGATAAAACCGATAAGATCAATGTTGATCTTTCAAAGAAACCACAATCAACACGACTCGCGAATAACACTGAAGATGCCGTAAAACGAGGCTGCTTGGCGACTATTACAGGCTATCTTAATGAGCAGTTGAATACCAAGACCCATAGAAAAGCAGCCGTATTTATTACCGGTGGTGAAGCCGAGATATTTGCCAAGCATTTGTCTGTTAAGACACAACTTGTCAAATTTCCGGTTCTAGAGGGGCTTAGAATCCATTTTCTGGGGTAATTTAATAGCGGGCGGTTAATGTGTGATAAATCGAGTCAATTTTCGACAAAAATAGATTGCACTTTGATAGACAATTGTCTAGAATTCCGCCCTCTGTTAGAGACAGCAGTGCCGGCTTAGCTCAGATGGCAGAGCAACTGACTTGTAATCAGTAGGTCCCCAGTTCGATTCCGGGAGTCGGCACCATTTTCCTTATGTCTTTTAGCGCTCATCTTTAAAATACTCATCATTCATTCTCCATATTTGTGCTAGATTGATATGCATAAGTAATAACAACTATCTATGCAGTGAATCTCGACGAACCCAAATGAAAATACCTATCGTTATATGTGATGATTCCAGTTTAGGGCAAAAAATGTTGATGCGTTCTTTGCCAGAAGACTGGAATGTTGATATCACATTCGCTAGCAACGGACAGGAAGCTCTCGTTGCAGTTAGGAATGGCCAGGCGGAATTTATGTTTCTAGACCTAAATATGCCTGTCATGGATGGTTACCAGACGCTTGAGGCAATTCGAGAAGAGAAGCTAAATTCAAAAGTCATAGTCGTGTCTGGTGATGTACAGCCCAAGGCATATGACCGTGTCATTAAACTTGGCGCAATATCATTTATAAAAAAACCAATCAACTCTGTTCAGGTTAAAGAGCTACTCAAAGAGAATGGCGCTTACGAACATCGGACACCGACACCAAATACAACACCTCAAAAAACTATCGATATTCAAGTCAGCTTACTGGATGGCATGCAAGAGGTCGCTAATGTTGCTGTGGGACAGGCTGCTGACTTGTTGGCAAGACTCATGGATGTGTTCGTAATTATGCCAATACCTCAGGTCAATATGTTAGACCCAGGTGAATTACATATGGCCCTGGAGTCGACTGTGGATTCTGATAACAGTTATTCTGCGATTTGCCAGGGATTCACCGGATCCAAAATATCAGGTGAAGCATTGTTAATCTTTTATGAATCGAATATGGAAGATATAGCCAAGTTACTAAAGTTTCGCGGTGATTTAGATGAGTCTGCACAATTAGAGTTGCTGATGGATATAAGTAGTGTGCTGATTGGCGCCTGCCTACGAGGTATATCAAAACAGCTAGATTCTGAGTTTAGTCAGAGCCATCCAGTTGTACTAGGCACACATATGGACATTTCCCAGATTATTTCAATTGGTTCATCAAGATGGAAACAAACGTTGGCAATTGAAGTCACTTATGAAATTGAAGGACATGATATCAAATGTGATTTATTACTGTTATTTACGGAAGATTCGATTAAGCAACTTAAAACGAGGCTCTCGTATTTCTCATGAACAACACAATTGACATAACAGACTTTCATTGGTTGATGGGCATGCTCAATGAGATTGATGTTGGGTTGATAGTTCTGGATAAGAAATTTAAGGTCCAGGTATGGAATCGCTTTATGGCCAGCCATAGTGGCCTTGATTCTAGTTCAGTGAAAGAGCGAAGTATCTTTAAGGTGTTCGGTGATTTAGATGAAGACTGGTTCAGACATAAAGTGAATTCTGTGTTTATGTTAAATAATCAATCATTCACTGTGCACGAACAAAGGCCATATTTATTCAAATTCAAAAATAATCGTCCTATTACTGGTACAGCCGAGTTTATGTATCAAAATTCAACGCTAATCCCATTGACCAATACAAGGGGTGAAGTGAGTCATGTTGGTATTGCAATTTATGATGTAAGCGACCATGCGGTGAATAAGTCTGCTTTATTTACCGCGATTAATGAATTGACGCGTTTGAGTCGTGTTGATCGTCTGACGGATCTTTATAACCGTGGTTACTGGGAAGAGTGTTTGGAACAAGAATTCGTGCGTTTTCAACGAACGCAACAGCCAACATCACTTCTAATGTTTGATATTGATCACTTTAAAGCGATCAATGATACCTATGGCCATCAGGTCGGAGATGAAGTCATTCGGCAAGTCTCTCGAGCGTTTAAGTTGTCAATGCGTACCTCAGATATTGCTGGTCGATATGGCGGAGAAGAATTCGCCTGTATTTTAATCGATACAGAAATTCAAGGAGCCGAGGTTTTTGCTGAGCGATTCCGTAAAATAATTGAAGCTCTGAGGGTTGCTCATGAGGATGGTGAAATTTCTTTCACTATCAGTCTTGGTATATCTCAACTCACGAACTCTATCAATAAATACTCAGACTGGCTTGAGGCCTCTGATCAAGCGTTATATGCAGCGAAGCAAGGTGGTAGAAATCAAGTTCAAGTGGCTAAAGTAGAATAACTTAGATGAAAAAAAGCTGCATATGTCTCATTTCTATAACGATCACTCATCATAGAATCACGTGAATATCACTAAGCTAATATATGCACTGGCAATTGACATGCAAAAGGACACAATCAAGCCACATTTCCTGTGCAAATATCGCCTAAAAAAAGCGTTAAAAAATATTCCGTATCTACTATCAATTAGAATCGTTAAATCGTTCGTCTTGCTAAATTACAACTTATTGAATTGCAAACAGTTTTATCCTAATTGATAGATATATCAAAAAGGGGTTGCAATTTGTTGCTCAAATTGGCATTATTCGCGCCTCTTTTTACGCCATCTGGGTGAGAAAAGATACCGGAGGGGTACTCAAGCGGTCAACGAGGGCAGACTGTAAATCTGCTGGCACAGCCTTCGGAGGTTCGAATCCTCCCCCCTCCACCAGATAATTTATGTGTTGCTTTCGGCAGTACTGGTTAGCGGGTATAGTTCAATGGTAGAACCCCAGCCTTCCAAGCTGATGATGCGGGTTCGATTCCCGCTACCCGCTCCAATAACGGTATAACCGCTGTCTGGTATGCATTATGCGTATTGCCGATATAGCTCAGTCGGTAGAGCACTCCCTTGGTAAGGGAGAGGTCACCAGTTCAAATCTGGTTATCGGCACCACCCCTGCAGCTAACGCAGGATGCGGCTGGAGGAATGGCACTGAATTGTCACTGAGTTGATAATGTAACTGTTGGTTCTTGAATATTTCGGAGAATTTTAGGTATGTCTAAGGAAAAGTTTGAACGTAATAAACCCCACGTCAACGTGGGCACTATTGGTCACGTAGACCATGGTAAAACAACGCTGACAGCTGCACTGACAGTGGTGACAGCGAAAGCACACGGTGGTGAAGCGAAAGCGTTTGACCAAATTGACAACGCACCAGAAGAGAAGGCGCGTGGTATCACCATTGCGACGTCTCACGTAGAGTATGATTCCGACGCACGTCACTACGCACACGTAGACTGCCCCGGACACGCTGACTATGTAAAGAACATGATTACTGGTGCGGCTCAGATGGACGGTGCGATTCTGGTTGTATCTGCTGCTGATGGCCCGATGCCACAGACTCGTGAGCACATCCTGCTGGCGCGTCAGGTTGGTGTTCCATACATCGTAGTCTTCATGAACAAGTGTGACATGGTTGACGACGAAGAGCTGTTAGAGCTGGTAGAGATGGAAATCCGTGAACTGCTGTCTGAGTACGAGTTCCCAGGTGATGACTTACCGCTGATTAAAGGTTCTGCTCTGAAGGCCCTGGAAGGTGACGAGAGCGAGATTGGTTCACAGGCGATTCTGGAGCTGGTAGCGGCGCTGGATTCATACATTCCTGAGCCAGAGCGTGACACAGACAAGCCATTCCTATTGCCAATTGAGGACGTATTCTCAATCTCAGGTCGTGGAACGGTTGTGACTGGTCGTGTAGAGCGCGGTATCGTTAAGGTCGGTGAAGAAATCGAGATTGTTGGTATCAAAGAGACCACGATGACGACTGTTACTGGTGTTGAGATGTTCCGTAAGCTGCTAGACGAAGGTCGTGCGGGTGACAACGTAGGTGTTCTGTTACGTGGTACTAAGCGTGATGAAGTGCAGCGTGGTCAGGTATTGGCACACAAGGGTACGATTACACCACACACTCAATTCGAAGCTGAGGTATACATTCTGAGCAAGGAAGAGGGTGGTCGTCATACGCCATTCTTCAAAGGCTATCGTCCACAGTTCTACTTCAGAACGACTGACGTGACAGGTAATGTTGAGTTACCGGCTGGTGTAGAGATGGTAATGCCTGGTGATAACATCAAGATGGTAGTTGATTTGATTGCACCGATTGCGATGGATGAAGGCTTACGCTTCGCTATCCGTGAGGGTGGCCGTACCGTTGGTGCAGGCGTAGTCGCTAAAATCATCGAGTAATAATAAATAATGTGGGTCAACTAATCATTGGCCTACTGTTTAAATCAAAGGTTGGTGTTTTTGACATCAACCTTTTGTTGCGTTGAAGGCAAGTAGCTCAACTGGCAGAGCAGCGGTCTCCAAAACCGCAGGTTGGGGGTTCGATTCCCTCCTTGCCTGCCAACCCTTATCTTCTTAGAGAGATTAAGGTGGAAAAACGCAATGGTAGGAATTAGGTTTTATTAATGAATGCACAAACAGAAAATAACACAGGCGGTGCTCTAGACATCGTTAAATGGATACTGGTTATTGCATTTCTGGCAGCTGCCGTTGTCGGTAATCAATATTTCTCCGAGCAGTCTCTGTTGATCCGTGTTGTTGCAATTCTTGTTGCAGCAAGTATTGCCTTGCTGATTGCCGCGACAACGACTAAAGGTAAAGAAATAACAGGCTTTGCCAAGGAAGCACGTGTAGAAACACGAAAAGTTGTCTGGCCCACGCGTCAGGAAACCATTCAGACCACATTAATAATCATGCTTTCAGTGACGATTATTTCATTGGTTCTGTGGGGACTTGACGGCATTCTGGTTCGTGTTGTGGGTTTTGTACTCGGACAGGAGGTCTAGATCATGGCATTGAGATGGTATGTGGTACAGGCTTACTCCGGATACGAAACTAAAGTACAGAAATTATTGCTCGAACGCATTCAACAGGAAGGATTAGGCGATCGCTTTGGCGAAGTGCTGGTTCCTACCGAAGAAATTGTAGAAATGCGTGCCGGCCAGCAACGAAAGAGTGAGCGTAAGTTTTTTCCTGGCTACGTTCTGGTCGAAATGGACATGGATGATGAAACCTGGCACCTGGTGAAGAATACACCTCGTGTTCTCGGTTTTATTGGTGGAACAGCCGATCGTCCAGCACCCATTACGGAAAAGGAAGCGAACGAAATATTACAACGTGTTGAAGATAGCACAGACAAACCAAAGCCGAAGATACTATTCGAACCTGGTGAAGTCATTCGCGTTATCGATGGCCCTTTTGCTGACTTCAATGGCGTTGTTGAAAAAGTAGATTATGAGAAGAGTCGGGTTAAAGTCTCTGTCTCAATATTCGGACGATCGACTCCGGTTGATCTGGAATTTAGCCAGGTAGAAAAAGGCTAATTAAACTATCCCGGGGAGCCGCAAGGCGCTTGTACCCGCAAGAGGTAATACAAAATGGCAAAGAAAGTAGAAGCCTATATCAAGCTTCAAGTAAAAGCTGGTATGGCTAATCCTAGTCCTCCGGTTGGTCCTGCATTGGGTCAACATGGTGTGAACATCATGGAATTCTGTAAGGCATTTAATGCTAAAACAGAAAGCGTAGAAAAGGGTCTGCCTATTCCAGTGGTTATCACTGTATACAATGACCGTAGTTTCACGTTCGAAACCAAGACTCCACCCGCCTCCGTTCTGATTATGAAGGCGATTAATATTGCCAAAGGAAGTTCCGAGCCTAACAAAAACAAGGTTGGAAAAATCAGTCGTGCGCAGATGGAAGAAATCGCCAAGATGAAAGAGCCCGATTTGACAGCTGCCGATATGGATGCTGCGGTTCGAACAATCGCTGGTAGTGCTCGATCAATGGGTGTGGAGACGGAGGATTAATCATGGCTAAATTATCTAAGAGAAAGCAGCTTTTCCGTGACAAAGTCGATGCTGAAAAATTTTATCCTGTTGAAGAAGCAATTGCTCTGTTAAAAGAATTATCTTCAGTAAAGTTTGCTGAAGGTGTTGATTGTGCAATCAACCTCGGTGTCGATCCTCGTAAATCGGATCAGGTCGTTCGTGGTGCAACTGTATTGCCACACGGTACGGGTAAAGATGTCCGTGTCGCGGTATTTACTCAGGGTGCGAACGCTGATGCGGCTAAAGAAGCTGGTGCTGACTTGGTAGGCATGGACGAACTAGCTGATGAAGTCAAGAAGGGCAATATCGATTTTGATGTCGTGATAGCAAGCCCCGATGCAATGCGCGTAGTCGGTCAATTAGGTCAGATCCTCGGTCCACGTGGTCTGATGCCTAACCCCAAGACAGGCACTGTGACTCCAAATGTGGCAGAAGCCGTCAAGAATGCTAAGTCCGGTCAGGTAACTTACCGAACCGATAAAGCGGGCATTATCCATACTACGATTGGTAAGGTTGCTTTCGAAGGAAATGCACTTCTAGAGAATCTCGAAGCATTAATGAGAGCACTGAAAAAAGCTAAGCCGACATCTTCGAAGGGTACGTACTTCAAAAAGGTATCTCTGTCGACCACTATGGGTCCCGGAATTACCGTTGATACAGGTACTCTGAGCAAGTTGGACTAATTCGAAAATTCTGTGAGTCTTGCATGGCAGGACTCGCATGGGCTTTGTGCGGCCCGAAGAAACTGCTCGGTTTTTAAAAATAACAGGCACACAGACTTTGGGAGACCTGCTGATTCAATTAGCAGGAATCGTCGAAGACCGTAGGCGGAGATTTATCTCCTTAATTGCCGCTCTGACTGGCAGTCGCTCAATAATAATTGAGCAGTTGTTAAGAGAGAATAAACCTACGCAGATGGTGAACTCTAACAGATTTATAGGTTGCTATAAAAACGAAAGGGTCGCCGTTAATCAGAGATGACATTGTGTTATCTCGAAGCAACTGCCGGATTCGTCTGGCTAAGTAGGAGGTACCCAAGTGGCACTTGGATTAGAAGCAAAAAAACAGGTAGTCGCTGAAGTTAGCGAAGTAGCTAACCAGGCATTATCTGCTGTAGTAGCTGAATACCGAGGACTGACTGTTGCTGAAATGACTGACCTGCGTGTTAAAGCAAGAGAGAACGGTGTGTACTTACGAGTTATCCGTAACACTCTCGCTAGACGTGCAGTGGAAGGTACTGAATTTGCGTGTATGCAGGATGCACTCACGGGACCAGTCATTTGCGCGTTTTCTCAAGACGACCCTGGCGCAGCTGCCAGATTGTTGAAAGATTTCAGCAAAGACAATGACACCATGCAAGTAACTGCCCTTGCCATTGGTGGTGAGTTATTAGGTGCTGATCAAATTGATGCAGTAGCTAGCTTACCAACCTATGAAGAAGCTCTGGCAAAACTGATGAGCGTCATGAATGGACCTATTACCAAGCTGACCAGAACTATCAATGATATTCCTGGCCGTGTGGTACGTGTTGTTGCTGCTGTTAAAGACACCAAACAGTAAAGCTAAGTCGATTAATTGGTATTTTAATTTTATTTATTAGGAGTAATAAAAATGGCTCTTTCTAACGAAGACATTTTAAATGCAATTTCTGATATGAGCGTTATGCAAGTTGTTGAACTTGTTGAAGCTATGGAAGAAAAATTTGGCGTTTCTGCTGCTGCGGCTGTTGCTGCTGCACCTGCTGCAGGTGCTGGCGACGCTGGCGCTGCTGCTGCTGAACAAAGCGAGTTTGACGTTGTCATGACTAGCTTCGGTGGTAACAAGATTGCTGTGATCAAAGCGGTTCGTGGAATCACTGGTCTCGGTCTTAAAGAAGCGAAAGAAATGGTTGAAGGCGCGCCTGCCACTATTAAGGAAGGCGTCGAGAAAGCTGAAGCTGAAGACCTTAAGAAGCAGCTTGAAGAAGCTGGTGCTGAAGTCGAACTCAAGTAATTTGAGTTTGGTTTTAGTTAGCAACTCGTTTGCTACATGGCTGGTGACAAATGTCACCGGCCTTTTGTCGCTTCAGGACGAAGGAATCCTGAGTGACAAATACACAGGCCTGTTTAGATAAATACATTGCCTGTTCGATTGACGCATATAGCGTCTCGTGCGATTAAGTTGAGGAATACAGATGACCTATTCATACACTGAAAAAAAACGCATTCGTAAAAATTTCGGTAAGAGGGATAATGTCCTAGACATCCCTTATTTGTTAGCAATTCAGCTAGACTCTTATAACTCATTCATCGAACCAACCGATGATGAGTCAGGATTGGACTCTGCGTTTAAATCCGTATTTCCTATAGAAAGTTATTCAGGCAATGCTGCGCTTGAGTATGTTGGTTACCGCCTCGGTGAGCCAGCGTTTGATGTCAAAGAATGTCAAATGCGTGGTGTAACATATGCTGCGCCGCTTAAGGTACAAATCCGCCTGGTAATCTATGATAAGGATTCCAAGACCCGTAAAGTAAAAGACATCCGTGAACAGGAAGTCTACATGGGTGAAATGCCACTGATGACTGACAATGGTACATTTGTCATCAATGGTACTGAGCGAGTCATCGTATCTCAACTACATCGTTCACCGGGTGTGTTCTTCGACCATGATAAAGGCAAGACACACTCATCTGGAAAGCTCTTACACAGTGCACGAATCATTCCTTACCGTGGTTCTTGGTTGGACTTTGAGTTCGATCCGAAAGACCAGGTATTCGTGCGTATCGATCGCCGTCGTAAATTACCGTCATCTGTTTTACTCCGCGCGCTCGAGTACACTACGGAAGAAATGTTGGAGTTGTTCTTCGAGATTGATCAGTGGAATGTCACTGCGAAAGGTGATTTTGAAGTTGCCTTCAATCCTGAGCGTATGAAGGGTGAAACGGCTGCTTTCGATATCAAGGGCAAGCGTGGCAAGGTGATTGTCGAAGCGGGTAAGCGAATTAATGCATTACACATCAAGAAGCTCGTTGAAGAAGATATCAAGAAGCTGGTTGTACCGAAAGAGTACTTGATTGGTAAACGTCTGGCCAAGTCTCTGATTTATAAGTCAGCCGATGATCAAACATTAATCCAATCAAAGGTTGATTTGGAGCGTCTGGCTGCAGAAGCAAAGAAAGGTACTGAGATTCCAGAAACTATCGTTGAAGCGAATACCGAGATCACTGAAGAGAATCTTGAGTTGATGATAGAGAAGGGACTTAAAAAGTTCTCTACCATCTACACCAACGATCTTAATGCCGGCCCATTCATTGCCGAAACGATGAGCAATGACCCTGCGCGTACTAAGCTGGAAGCACTGGTGGAAATCTATCGTATGATGCGCCCTGGCGAGCCGCCAACCAAAGAAGCTGCATTGACGTTGTTCAATAACCTATTCTTTTCGGAAGATCGTTACGACCTGTCGCGTGTCGGTCGTATGAAGTTCAACCGCCGTATCGGTGTCGATAGCGTCGAAGGTTCCGGTATTCTATCTAACGAAGATATCGTTGCGGTTCTGAAAATCCTCATCGATATTAAGAATGGTAAAGGTGATGTTGACGATATCGACCACCTCGGTAACCGTCGCATACGTTCGGTTGGCGAGATGGCTGAAAACCAATTCCGTGTGGGACTGGTTCGTGTCGAGCGTGCTGTGAAAGAACGCCTGAGCATGGCTGAAGCGGATAACCTGATGCCTCAGGATCTGATAAACGCCAAGCCGGTATCAGCTGCAGTAAAAGAATTCTTCGGATCGAGTCAGCTATCACAGTTCATGGACCAGAATAATCCGCTGTCTGAGGTAACTCACAAGCGTCGTGTCTCTGCGCTTGGACCTGGTGGTCTGACGCGTGAGCGTGCTGGATTCGAAGTACGTGACGTACACGTAACTCACTACGGACGTGTCTGTCCGATTGAGACGCCTGAGGGACCAAACATTGGTCTGATTAACTCTCTGTCGACATTTGCAAGAACTAATGAATATGGTTTCCTTGAAACACCTTATCGCAAAGTGGTCAAGGGCAAGGTTACCGACCAGATTGATTACCTCTCAGCCATTGATGAGGCTGAATATACAATCGCCCAGGCGAATGCGAACATCGATGCCAAGGGTAAACTGATTGATGATCTGGTTCCCTCTCGAATTAAGGGTGAATTCACTCTGACTACGGCTGACAACATCGAATATATGGATGTTTCGCCACAGCAGGTGATTTCAATCGCGGCGGCATTGATTCCATTCCTTGAGCACGACGATGCAAACCGTGCATTGATGGGCTCGAACATGCAACGTCAGGCTGTACCAACACTACGAGCTGAGAAGCCGCTGGTTGGAACGGGTATGGAGCGCGCAGTTGCCGTTGACTCAGGCGTGGCTGTCGTAGCCAAGCGTGGTGGTCAAATCGAAATGGTCGACGCGAGCCGTATCGTTGTAAGGGTGAGCGAAGACGAGGTACAGGGTGGCGAAGCCGGGGTAGATATCTACAACCTGACTAAATACACCCGTTCAAACCAGAACACCTGTATCAATCAAAAGCCTATCGTTAAGGTGGGTGATGCGATTGCGCGTGGTGACGTTCTGGCAGACGGCCCATCTACCGACCTGGGTGAGCTGGCATTAGGTCAGAACTTGCGAGTTGCGTTCATGCCTTGGAACGGATTCAACTTCGAGGACTCGATTCTGATTTCAGAGCGTGTGGTTGAAGAGGATCGTTTCACCAGTATCCATATTCAGGAATTAACCTGTATCGCGCGTGATACCAAATTGGGTTCGGAAGAAATCACCGCAGATATTCCAAATGTCGGTGAGAGTGCTCTGACCAAATTGGATGAAGCGGGTATTGTTTATATCGGTGCCGAGGTTAAAGGCGGAGATATTCTTGTCGGTAAGGTAACGCCTAAGGGTGAGACCCAGCTGACGCCAGAAGAAAAACTGCTCCGTGCAATCTTTGGCGAGAAAGCATCCGATGTGAAGGATACGTCACTTCGCGTTCCTTCCAGTGTGGTTGGAACGGTTATCGATGTCCAGGTATACACACGTGATGGTGTTGAAAAAGATAGCCGTGCGCTGGAAATTGAGCGTATGGAACTAGAACAGGTCAAGAAAGATCTGGGCGATGAATTCGCTATCCTAGAAAACAACGTCAACGGCCGAGCGAAAGCGGTATTGGTCGGTGCGGTTGCTGAGAAAGGCCCTAACAAACTGAAGAAGGGTTCAAAAGTAACCGAAGAGTATCTGAACGGTATCGATCGTGCAGACTGGTTATCTATTGTCCTACGCGATGAAGATAAGCAACAGAAGCTCGAAAGCCTAGCTGCCTATCTCGATGATCAGCGTCGCGTCTACGATGACAAATTCGAGAACAAGCGTAAGAAAATTACCCAGGGTGATGATCTGGCGCCTGGCGTACTGAAGATTGTTAAGGTGTATCTGGCGGTTAAGCGTCGCGTACAGCCTGGTGACAAGATGGCTGGTCGTCATGGTAACAAGGGTGTTATCTCTACCATTGTACCCGTTGAAGACATGCCTTACATGGATGATGGTACCGCAGTAGATATCGTTCTCAATCCGTTGGGTGTACCGTCACGAATGAATATCGGACAGGTACTGGAAACGCATCTGGGTTGGGCTGCGAAAGGTGTTGGTAAGCGAATTGATGCCATGCTCAAAGAGCAGGAAAAAGTCACCGCATTACGAAAATTGCTGGATAGCATCTATAACGCCAACGATAAGACGAAGCCTGTCGATTTGAAGAGTTTCTCTGATGAAGAAATTCTGGCCATGTCTGAAAACCTTAGAAACGGTGTGCCGATGGCAACGCCGGCATTTGACGGAGCTTCAGAAGACGAGATTCATGCCATGTTTGACATTGCCGGTTATGACCGTAGTGGCCAAAGTGTGCTCTATGATGGTCGTACTGGACAGCGTTTTGACCGTCCGGTAACCGTTGGTTACATGTACATGCTCAAGTTGAACCACCTGGTGGACGACAAGATGCATGCACGTTCTACTGGTTCTTACAGTCTGGTTACCCAGCAGCCGTTAGGTGGTAAGGCTCAGTTCGGTGGCCAGCGTTTCGGAGAGATGGAGGTCTGGGCACTGGAAGCATACGGTGCGGCCTATACTCTGCAGGAAATGTTGACCGTCAAGTCTGACGACGTTAATGGTCGTACTCGCATGTACAAGAACATTGTTGATGGTAATCATAAGATGGATCCTGGCATGCCAGAGTCCTTCAATGTATTGCTCAAGGAGATCCGCTCTCTGGGTATCAACATTGAGCTTGAAAGCGAGTAAATACAAGCGCGTGGCTTGTAAGCAGATGAGAACAACGATTTATCGTTAAGTGATTAAATTAGGTCGGTTGCATAAGGTAACTGACCTCGATAGCAACACTATCGAAATATTGGGAGTGATACAGTGAAAGACTTATTAAACTTCATAAAACAACAAAGTCAGACTGAAGAATTTGATGCTATCCGTATAGGATTGGCATCACCAAGCTTGATACGTTCATGGTCTTATGGCGAAGTAAAGAAGCCAGAAACCATCAATTATCGTACTTTCAAGCCTGAGCGCGACGGTCTGTTTTGTGCTCGAATCTTTGGACCTGTTAAAGACTATGAATGTCTATGTGGTAAGTACAAGCGACTGAAGCACCGCGGTGTTATCTGTGAAAAGTGTGGCGTAGAAGTTGCACTGTCGAAAGTACGCCGTGAGCGCATGGGACATATCGAACTAGCCAGTCCGGTTGCACACATCTGGTTCCTGAAGTCACTCCCTTCAAGAATCGGTCTGTTGCTGGATATGACACTACGTGATATCGAACGTATCCTATATTTCGAAGCGTTCGTAGTGACTGAACCAGGCATGACAACGCTGGAAAAAGGCACGCTGTTATCAGAAGAACAGTACCTTGACGCCCTGGAAGAGTTCGGTGATGAATTCGAAGCTAAGATGGGTGCCGAAGCGGTTAAGCAACTACTGGGTGAGTTGGACGTTGAAGCAGAAGCGACAGCGCTGCGTGAGGAGATCCCAACCACTAACTCAGAAACCAAACTGAAGAAATTAACCAAGCGTCTGAAGATTCTAGAAGCGTTCCTGACATCTGGTAATGATCCACAGTGGGTCATCATGGATGTATTGCCAGTGTTACCACCGGATCTACGTCCTTTGGTACCACTGGATGGTGGTCGTTTCGCGACGTCTGATCTTAATGACCTGTACCGTCGAGTTATCAACCGTAACAACCGTCTGAAGCGTCTCTTAGATCTGAATGCGCCTGATATCATCGTGCGCAACGAAAAGCGTATGCTGCAGGAATCTGTTGACGCCTTGATGGACAACGGTCGTCGCGGTCGTGCGATCACTGGCTCTAACAAGCGCCCTCTGAAGTCACTGGCTGACATGATCAAGGGTAAGCAGGGTCGTTTCCGTCAGAACCTGTTGGGTAAGCGTGTTGACTACTCAGGCCGTTCGGTCATCGTGGTCGGTCCTACACTGAGATTACACCAGTGTGGTCTTCCCAAGAAGATGGCATTGGAATTATTCAAGCCATTTATCTTCGGTAAATTAGAGTTACGTGGCCTCGCGACAACGATTAAAGCCGCTAAGAAGATGGTTGAACGCGAAGAAGCAATCGTCTGGGATATCCTGGAAGAAGTGATTCGTGAGCACCCGGTACTGTTAAACCGTGCACCGACACTACACAGACTCGGCCTGCAGGGTTTCGAGCCAGTACTGATCGAAGGTAAAGCAATTCAGTTGCACCCATTGGTGTGTGTGGCATTTAACGCTGACTTCGACGGTGACCAAATGGCGGTACACGTTCCTCTGACTATTGAAGCTCAGATGGAAGCGCGAGCATTGATGATGTCTACCAACAACATCCTGTCGCCTGCGAATGGTGAACCAATCATCGTTCCTACTCAGGACGTTGTATTGGGTCTGTACTACATGACGCGCGAACGCATCAATGCCAAGGGCGAAGGCATGATCTTCGCTGACGTTGAAGAAGCGACTCGCGCCTACCGAAATGGCTTCGTCGAGTTACAGGCGCGCGTTAAAGTACGCGTCGTCGAATTCCAGAAGAATGAGGACGGTGAACTGGAGCGGCAACTGATTCTACAGGATACAACGATTGGTCGTGCCCTGTTGTCAGAAGTACTTCCAAAAGGCCTTTCATTCAGCCTGATTAACCAGGTGATGGGTAAGAAGACAATCTCGAGAGTTATCGATAGCTGCTACCGTCAGTTAGGTCTAAAAGATACCGTAATCTTCGCCGACCGACTGATGTATACAGGATTCCATTTCGCGACAGTTTCTGGTGCATCGGTTTGTCTCGACGATATGGTGATTCCTGATGAAAAAGCGGAAATCGTTGGCCAGGCCGAGGAAGTCGTTAAAGAGATTGAAAATCAGTATGCCTCTGGTTTATTGACCGTCGGCGAGCGCTATAACAAGGTCGTTGATATCTGGTCTAAGACCAATGAAGATGTTGCCAAGGCGATGATGAACAATCTTGCGAAAGAAGAGGTTAAGAACGCTGAAGGCAAGATGGAAGAACAAGCCTCGTTTAACTCTATTTACATGATGGCCGACTCCGGCGCGCGTGGTTCTGCGGCGCAAATACGTCAGCTGGCCGGTATGCGTGGTCTGATGGCAAAGCCAGATGGCTCTATCATCGAGACACCCATTAAGTCGAACTTCCGTGAAGGCCTGGACGTTATTCAGTACTTCATCTCGACGCACGGTGCACGTAAAGGTCTGGCCGATACGGCACTTAAGACGGCGAACTCTGGATACCTGACACGTCGTCTGGTAGACGTTTCGCAAGATGTGGTCGTCACAGAATCCGATTGTGGTACTGACAACGGTCTGGAGATGAAGCCGCTGATTGAGGGTGGTGACGTCGTTGAGCCATTACATGAGCGTGTATTGGGTCGTGTAGTGAATGAAGATGTACATATTCCTGGTACCGATGAAGTATTGATTGAAGCCGGTACTCTGATAGATGAGCACTGGGTTAAGATCATTGAACAAAACAGCGTTGACCGTATGCTGGTTCGCTCTGCCATTACCTGTGAGACACGTTTTGGTGTCTGTGCGGCCTGTTATGGTCGTGATCTGGCACGTGGTCACAAGGTCAATCAAGGTGAGGCAGTAGGTGTTATCGCTGCGCAATCAATTGGTGAGCCGGGTACTCAGTTGACGATGCGTACCTTCCACATCGGTGGTGCAGCATCCAGACAGTCTGCAGAAAATCATATTCAGATTAAGACCACGGGTACCATTACTCTGGAAAATGCTAAGGTCGTGACTAAGAGCGATAAGAAATCATTCGTCGTCGTGTCTCGTTCAGCAGCCTTATCCATAGCGGATGAACATGGTCACCAGAAAGAGCGTTATAAGGTTCCTTATGGTGCTGTGCTGAGCAAGAACTCTGGCGACAAGGTTAAGGCAGGTGAAGTGGTCGCTCAGTGGGATCCGCACACACACCCAATTATCACTGAGGTGAAGGGTAAGGTGAAGTTCATCGACATGGTTGAAGGCGTGAATATGGAGCGCAAGGTCGATGAGATCACTGGTCTGACAAGTATTGAAATTACCGAGCAAAAGACTACGCGTGGTACGAAAGGCTCTGACCTACGTGCCAGTATCAAGCTGGTCGATGGCCGCGGCAAAGAGCTTTGTATCGAAGGCACTGATATTCCAGCTCAATATATGCTCCCCGTAGGTGCACGTATCGAGATGGAAGACGGCGCCAAAGTAGGCGTTGGTGATTCACTGGCATTGATTCCTCAGGAAAGCGCCAAGACTAAGGATATCACCGGTGGTCTGCCTCGTGTTGCGGACTTATTTGAAGCTCGTAAGCCAAAGGATGCCGCAATTCTGGCAGAAATCTCTGGTACGGTAAGCTTTGGTAAAGAAACCAAAGGTAAGCGTCGTCTGGTGATTACACCAAATGAGGGTGATGCCTATGAAGAGTTGATTCCGAAGTGGCGTCATCTCAGCGTATTTGAAGGTGAGAAGGTAGAGAAGGGTGAGGTCGTATCGGAAGGTGCAGACAATGCTCACGATATCCTGCGCCTGAAGGGTGTGGTTGCCCTGGCAAACTACATCGTCAACGAAGTTCAGGACGTATATCGTCTACAGGGTGTGAAGATCAATGACAAACACATTGAAGTGATCATCCGCCAGATGTTACGTAAATGTATCATCACTGACGCGGGAGATTCAGACTTACTAAAAGGTGAGCAGGCTGAGTACCATCGTGTTCTGGACATCAATGACAAGTTGGAATCAGACGGTAAAACACCTGCACGATTTGAGCGCCAGCTAATGGGTATTACCAAGGCATCTCTGGCAACTGAGTCCTTTATCTCTGCGGCATCGTTCCAGGAGACTACGCGTGTCCTAACCGAAGCGGCAATCAGCGGACGTGAAGATAATCTGCGTGGTTTGAAAGAGAATGTAATCGTGGGTCGTCTGGTACCAGCAGGTACTGGCCTGTCGTATCATCAGAAGCGTCATGAAGCAGCTGAGATGGAAGAGGAAGTCACTATCAGTGCTTCTGAAGCCGAAGAAGCACTCAGCGCTGCTTTGAGTGCCTCTGAGGGCGATGATTCAGGTTCAGAAACCGACTTGGATGCTCTGACAGCGGCATTGGCTGCTGAAGTGCAGGAAGCTCAGGACAATAAACCTGATTCTGAGTGATTAAATTGAGGGTAGCGTCTAACTGGGCGTTACCCCCTGATTATTATCCACATATGCCTTGACATAAGGCCTGTGGCTATTTAGAATGCGCCTCCCCGTAAACTGGGGGTTGCGAAGAAGCGAAACCATTTGGAGCTATATTAAATAATGGCAACAGTTAACCAATTAGCCCGTAAGGGCCGTAAAAAAGTCGTTAAGAAGACTAACGTACCAGCACTTGAGGCATGTCCTCAAAAGCGTGGCGTATGTACTCGTGTATATACAACGACACCAAAGAAGCCGAACTCAGCACTGCGTAAAGTAGCACGTGTTCGTCTAACCAATGGCTTTGAGGTTACCTCATACATTGGTGGTGAAGGCCACAACCTGCAGGAGCACTCAGTTGTTCTTATCCGCGGCGGTCGTGTAAAAGACTTGCCAGGTGTGCGTTACCACACAGTTCGTGGTGCACTGGATACATCAGGTGTTGCTGATCGACGTCAGGGCCGTTCTAAGTACGGTGCCAAGCGTCCTAAGTCTTAAGACTAACTACAATTTAAGTAAACTCTTCGTTTCATGTGAGTAAGGCCGGATAACATTATTCCGGACCATACCTGAAGCGAACACATAGGAAGAGAATCATGCCAAGAAGAAGAGTCGTTGCAAAACGCGAAGTACTGCCAGATCCTAAATTTGGTAACCAAACCCTAGCTAAATTCATCAACATCGTTATGGTCGACGGTAAAAAGTCCGTTGCAGAGCGTATCGTATATGGTGCCCTGGATATCGTCGCTGAAAAGAAGTCTGGTGAAGCGATTGATGTATTTGAGCAGGCTCTGGACAACATCCGTCCTTCAGTCGAGGTTAAATCACGCCGCGTAGGTGGTTCTACCTACCAGGTACCAGTAGAAGTTCGCCCTGCTCGTCAAAGTGCGCTGGCCATGCGTTGGTTGGTTGAGTATGCTCGTAAGCGTGGTGAGAAGTCCATGCGTCAGCGTCTTGCTGGTGAGATGATCGATGCGGTAGACAATCGCGGTGCTGCTGTCAAGAAACGTGAAGACGTTCATAAGATGGCTGAAGCGAACAAGGCGTTCTCGCACTATCGTTGGTAGTGCAACGCGCGCTGGAAATCTGACTTTCAATCAGTCAAACCTACAATACAGAGGATCCTAAGGTGAGTCGTAAGACACCCATAACCCGATATCGCAATTTGGGTATTGTTGCCCACGTTGACGCGGGTAAGACGACGACAACCGAGCGGATCCTTTTCTATACCGGGATCTCGCACAAGATTGGTGAGGTGCATGACGGTGCAGCCACAATGGATTGGATGGAGCAGGAGCAGGAGCGTGGGATCACGATTACCTCTGCTGCGACCACGACCTTCTGGAGTGGTATGGCACAGCAGTTCGACGAACACCGTATCAATATTATCGACACCCCCGGTCACGTTGACTTTACCATCGAGGTAGAGCGATCGCTGCGTGTGCTTGATGGTGCTGTCGTTGTTTTCTGCGGCACCTCTGGCGTAGAGCCACAATCTGAAACGGTCTGGCGTCAGGCCGATCGTTATGGTGTCCCGCGAATGGTGTTCGTCAATAAGATGGACCGTCAGGGGGCCAATTTCCTTAGGGTCGTGGAACAGATTAAGAAGCGCCTTGGTGCTAATCCGATTCCGATTCAATTATCTATCGGTGAAGAAGAAACCTTCGAGGGTGTCATCGACCTGATTAAGTTTAAAGCGATTTACTGGAATACTGAGGATCTCGGCGCAACGTTTGAGTATCGAGATATCCCTGATGACATGTTAGGTCAGGCTACAGAGTATCGCGAAGCAATGATCGAGGCTGCGGCAGAGGCTTCAGAAGAGCTCATGGATGCTTACTTGGAAGCGAGCGATTTATCGGAAGAGCAAATCAAGCTGGGTCTACGTACCAGAACCCTTGCCAATGAAATTGTACTGGCTACATGTGGTTCGGCATTCAAGAATAAGGGTGTTCAGGCCGTGCTGGATGCTGTGATTGAATTCATGCCATCCCCAATCGATGTACCTGCAATTAAGGGTCATTTGCCAGATTCCGAAGAGGTCGTAGAGCGTCACTCAGACGACAAAGAACCATTCTCAGCGCTGGCGTTCAAAATTGCCACCGATCCTTACGTTGGCACACTGACTTTCTTCCGTGTCTATTCCGGTGTCATGCGAACTGGCGATACGATTATGAATTCGACCAAGGGCAAGAAAGAACGCGTTGGTCGAATAGTGCAAATGCATGCAAACTCGCGTGAGGAAATCAAAGAAGTACTGGCTGGTGATATCGCAGCAACGGTTGCACTCAAGGACATCACCACTGGTGATACCTTTTGCGACCCCAATAACCCAGTTGTTCTTGAGCGGATGGAATTTCCTGATCCCGTTATATCGATTGCTGTCGAGCCGCGCACCAAGGCCGATCAGGAAAAGATGGGTGTTGCTCTAGGTAAACTCGCGCAGGAAGATCCTTCATTCCATGTTGAGACCGACGACGAGACAGGTCAGACCATTATATCGGGTATGGGTGAGTTGCATCTGGATATCATTATCGATCGGATGAAGCGCGAATTTCAGGTAGAAGCCAACATTGGTAAACCACAGGTTGCGTATCGTGAGTGCCTGAAGAAAACTGTTGAAGCTGAAGGTAAGTTTGTCAGGCAATCTGGTGGTCGTGGCCAATACGGTCACGTCTGGCTGCGGATTGAACCCCAGAAACGCGGGTTTGGTTACGAGTTTGTCAATGAGATCGTCGGTGGTGTTGTACCTAAAGAATTTATTGCCTCTGTGGACCGTGGTATTCAGGAACAGATGAATAATGGTGTACTCGCTGGGTATCCTCTGATTGATGTTAAAGTAACCCTATTTGATGGTTCCTATCACGATGTTGACTCTAGTGAAATGGCGTTTAAAATAGCGGGTTCGATGGGATTCAAAGCCGGAGCGAATGACGCGAATCCAGTGTTGCTTGAGCCGGTCATGAAGGTTGAAGTTGTCACTCCGGAAGATTATATGGGTGACGTAATGGGCGACCTGAATCGTCGCCGTGGCATTGTGCAGGGTATGGAAGAGAGTCCAGCCGGCAAGATAATCAATGCGAGTGTTCCACTATCAGAGATGTTTGGATACTCGACTGATTTGCGTAGTGCCAGCCAGGGTCGAGCGACCTATTCAATGGAATTTGATAAGTATGATGAGGCGCCGACGAGTGTGTCGGAAACAATTATTGCTACTCGCGGATAAGTTATTTTAATTTTAGATAAAGTAAGAAAGGGTAAAAATCATGTCTAAGGAAAAGTTTGAACGTAATAAACCCCACGTCAACGTGGGCACTATTGGTCACGTAGACCATGGTAAAACAACGCTGACAGCTGCACTGACAGTGGTGACAGCGAAAGCACACGGTGGTGAAGCGAAAGCGTTTGACCAAATTGACAACGCACCAGAAGAGAAGGCGCGTGGTATCACCATTGCGACGTCTCACGTAGAGTATGATTCCGACGCACGTCACTACGCACACGTAGACTGCCCCGGACACGCTGACTATGTAAAGAACATGATTACTGGTGCGGCTCAGATGGACGGTGCGATTCTGGTTGTATCTGCTGCTGATGGCCCGATGCCACAGACTCGTGAGCACATCCTGCTGGCGCGTCAGGTTGGTGTTCCATACATCGTAGTCTTCATGAACAAGTGTGACATGGTTGACGACGAAGAGCTGTTAGAGCTGGTAGAGATGGAAATCCGTGAACTGCTGTCTGAGTACGAGTTCCCAGGTGATGACTTACCGCTGATTAAAGGTTCTGCTCTGAAGGCCCTGGAAGGTGACGAGAGCGAGATTGGTTCACAGGCGATTCTGGAGCTGGTAGCGGCGCTGGATTCATACATTCCTGAGCCAGAGCGTGACACAGACAAGCCATTCCTATTGCCAATTGAGGACGTATTCTCAATCTCAGGTCGTGGAACGGTTGTGACTGGTCGTGTAGAGCGCGGTATCGTTAAGGTCGGTGAAGAAATCGAGATTGTTGGTATCAAAGAGACCACGATGACGACTGTTACTGGTGTTGAGATGTTCCGTAAGCTGCTAGACGAAGGTCGTGCGGGTGACAACGTAGGTGTTCTGTTACGTGGTACTAAGCGTGATGAAGTGCAGCGTGGTCAGGTATTGGCACACAAGGGTACGATTACACCACACACTCAATTCGAAGCTGAGGTATACATTCTGAGCAAGGAAGAGGGTGGTCGTCATACGCCATTCTTCAAAGGCTATCGTCCACAGTTCTACTTCAGAACGACTGACGTGACAGGTAATGTTGAGTTACCGGCTGGTGTAGAGATGGTAATGCCTGGTGATAACATCAAGATGGTAGTTGATTTGATTGCACCGATTGCGATGGATGAAGGCTTACGCTTCGCTATCCGTGAGGGTGGCCGTACCGTTGGTGCAGGCGTAGTCGCTAAAATCATCGAGTGATTATCCAGCACAAAGGCTAATTTTTAAGTTAGCCATGCTCATGTAGTCTGACTACAATGAATAAGGAAAGGCGAGCTTAGGCTCGCCTTTTTTATATTACCGCTGATCGATTCTTAAGAAATCTGTCTTTCCCTCATTAAAGATTGCTTACAATCAAAAATACACATTTCTGGACAATGGTTTTAGCAGCAGTTTAAGGTAAGTAACTCCTTAAAATGAGTTTAACTATGAAACCTTTTCGTATTTTCTCTGTTGTAATGCTTATTGTCGTGCTTCCAAGCATCGTTGACGCGCAAGATTACTCTTGTCTTAAAAATCGCTCGATGAGCTTAGATAGCTATATTGGAGAATGGACCGTTGATTGGACTTTCGAACCAGCCCAGGGATATATTCAGTCACAACAGGAAATTCCACAATAAGTGATGCACTCAATCGATGTGCTGTTCGAGAAAAATTTCGTGCTAGTCGACCTAGCGGGGCATTTTTCCATGAGCTAACGATTGCATTTTTAGCCGAGGAAAAACTAGCGGCAAGTTGGCTCGATTCTGAACATGGAAATTTTATGTACTACGAGGATTTAGAGGCGTCTGATGACTGGCGAGTAAGATTGATATGGCATCATTCTAACGGTCGCATGAAGACGCGTATCCGATTCAGCCCGTTAGAGAATAATCGATTTACAGTGGAGCGGCACTTATCGACCGACCAGGGTAATAACTGGTCTCTAACAGGACGTCTCGTCTATTCGAATCATCGACCTAACTCATAATGACAAATTTTTACGACGACTCGCAGTTAATGTAGCAATTCTGAGGAACTTTTGATGAAACATCCAAATTTACTTCTTTTAGCATTCCTAACAACGTTATTTTCACAGTCGATCTTGGCCAAAGAAATACTCGACTTGAGTAAACAGGACAAAGATAAACTATTTCATTTTTATCTTGGCGAGTGGCAGTACGAAACAGCGAATAAGATGGCACACGGCAGGGCAGTTGTAGAATCGCATATCAATGGCACTGTTATCAGAGATACGACATTTGGTCACTTCAATAGTATTGAGTTTTTGGGTAATGCGCTGTTTACCTATGATTCAGAAAAGGATGTATGGCGTCAACAATGGACCGATTCGTTAGGTAATGCGCTCAATGTGGTTATTCAACTTGCACCCTATGAAAGAGCGACAGGTATGGCACTGGTGGGAGAATTTGAGCATCAAGGTACAAAAATGCAACATGTCTGGTATAACATTACAGACGAACGTTTCGAAACTGATCTGGTTATCGTAAGTGAGAATGGTAATATTCAACTCATCCGTCAAATGCCCTATGTCAGGATTACAAAGGATTAATCACTAGTTCTTACTTACTGACAATTAGACATCCTATTTGACTCTAAATGGCCACTTCCTGGTCATTCATAGGTTAATTTTAATAATTTCATGTAGTTATATGATGTTGTTAACATCAATATCATGGACTACACTTCATTTATCTTGTTTTACATTCGCAAATGAGTCATGGTTCGCAGATTCAGTAAATACGCTCTAAAAAGATACTAATATTGGCATTTTCAAGTAGTATTTATTTATATTACAGGTATACTTCTGAGCCAAATCAGGATGACTAATTAACAACTGCAAGGGCTTGAAAATTGAAGGAAGGCAAACTTAAAACATTACTTGGCCACTTCTTTGGTATGAGCCGTAATAAGAAGACCCTGATTGCCATTCTTGCTGATTTTTTGGCTATCGGATTATCGATAACCATGACAATGGTGCTTAGAGAACTCATTGTCCAAGACATTTTTGCCCCACAAACATTACAGTATGTTTTCTTTTCAACAGTCGTTTCGATCGGCCTATTCTATGTAATGGGCTTATACAGGACAGTCCTCCGTAGTATTGGCGAAAGCGCATTTTTCCTTATTGTCGCAGCAACATTTGGTGCAAGCATCATCTGGAGCTTAAGTTATTCTATTGTTGCCGATTTTGATCTCAGAGGAACAATTATTCTCTGGACTTTGTTAATGCTGACTGTTGGCCTGCCAAGAATACTTGTTAGAAATGTCGTAACTATCATTAACAAAAAGGGCAGCCGTAATGTACTAATCTTTGGTGCTGGGAATGCCGGTAGGCAGCTTGCTCATGTCATCAAGATGGGTTTTGAATACAAAATCGTAGGTTTTATTGATCAAAACGTTGAACTGCACGGGACGGTCATTAACGGTTACAAAGTCTACACAGAAAACGACATAGAGTGGCTCATCGAAACCAAGGATGTCGAGCGCGTACTTCTTGCCATCCCATCAGCACCGCGTTCTAGACGCTATCAGATTATCAAATCACTCGAAAAACTTCCGATTACAATCAAAAGTGTTACTAGCATGGCTGATATTGTTTCCGGTAAAGCGAAACTCGAAGAACTGAGAGACATTGATATCGAAGACATCCTCGGCAGGGAGCCTGTAGAGCCCGATAAAAGCCTGTTGCGAGCTCATAACACAGGGAAAACCGTTCTGGTCACTGGTGCTGGTGGATCAATTGG
The DNA here is from genome assembly GCA_965250035.1 of Enterobacterales bacterium. GTDB lineage: Bacteria > Pseudomonadota > Gammaproteobacteria > Enterobacterales > CAXRAF01. The sequence continues at coordinate 3,545,601 of OZ252282.1, forward strand.
TTCCGAACTAGCCAGGCAATTGTATCAACTCAAGCCTAGCAAATTAATTATGCTGGATGTGTCTGAGTATGCATTGTATTCCATTGGACAGGATCTGGATAAACTGTCCGCTGAGAACTCAGTAACTCAACTGATACCGATACTGGGTAGTGTACAGAATGAAAGCCTATTAGAGAGCTTGTTTAAAAAATACAATATCCATACTGTTTATCACGCTGCAGCATACAAGCACGTGCCTATGGTCGAAAATAATATTTCGCAAGGATTTTTAAACAATGTGATTGGTACATGGAATGTAGCGAAATGTTGTAGAAAATTCTCAGTAGAGAAAATGATCTTGGTGTCTACTGACAAAGCTGTAAGGCCAACAAATTTCATGGGTGCCAGCAAGCGAATGGCAGAATTAGTCCTTCAGGCAATGGCTCAAGAATATAAAGATTTTCATTGCGGTATCGTTCGTTTCGGCAATGTTTTAGGTTCTTCTGGTTCAGTCGTTCCGTTGTTTAAAGAGCAAATACGACTCGGCGGCCCAATTACAGTGACTCACCCAGAAGTGATTCGCTATTTCATGACTATCCCAGAATCTGCGCAGCTCGTAATTCAAGCTGGTGCAATGAGTTCAAGTGCTGACGTCTATGTGCTAGATATGGGCGATCCTGTAAAGATCGCTGATCTTGCTCGTGAAATGGTGAGATTGTCAGGGTTAACACTTGTCGATGAAGATACACCGGATGGCGATATTGCGATTGAGTATACTGGTCTAAGGCCAGGTGAGAAGTTATATGAAGAATTACTTGTTGGTGAGGACACATCCGGTACACAACATCCACGAATACTCTCAGCTCGAGAAAAGTCTCACTCGTGGGCTATCATGAATGCCGCTATTGATAAACTCAAGCTACATATCTCACATAATAATATCGACGGGATATTCGACCTACTACGCGATTTAGAAATCGACTTTAACCAGAAGTATCCTATTTCAGATCCTTTCTATCGTAAGTCGGTTGATACGACTAGCAAAGTGATACAACTACCATCCGGGACAGATGCCCAGTCCTGAATAAACTAGATAGGGCGCGCTGGGCTGCCTGCATAAGTTCCACTTGTTTCTATATCTCTAGTCACAGTCGATCCAGCGCCAATGGTTACATCTGCTGCAATACTAACGCATTGAACAACTGAAGAACCGATACCAATCAGTGTATTGGCTCCGACAATGACTTCACCTGCCAGGTTGGAACCTGGACAAACATGCACGGCACTATCCAGCCGACAGTCATGCTCTACAACGGCATTCGAGTTGATGATGCATGCTGAGTCAATATACGCAAAGCTGTTAACGACAGCCCCGGGCATTAGGATGCAACCTTCAGCGATCGATGAATAAGTGCTGATGGTTGCTGTTGGGTGAATCAACGTGATCATATTGAATCCATGATCAGCAAATAACTGGAACTTACTTAGCCTGATAGCGTTTGTGCCAATGGCTACGAATACTCCATCATATTCTGAAAATTTTGCAATTAGGTCATCGGTATTCCCAATGACTCCCCAGGATTCAACTGTCATTTTGTGGGGATAGGCATCATCAAAAAAATCGATCTGTTGCCATCCTGATAAGATAGCGATATCAGCAGCAACTTTACCATGGCCACTGGCACCGAATATTGCAAGACGTTTCATTTCGAATTCCCAGTGAATTTTGACATTGTCGCCTCTCCTTGTTCATTAATTCCTTCACGCTGAAAGACTTTCTTAACCGTCAGTAAAATTATCTTCAAGTCGAGTAAAAATGACTGATTGTTAACATACCAGACGTCATAATCAAACTTTTTGGCCCAAGCTATTGAGTTTCTCCCATGAATTTGTGCCCATCCAGTGATTCCTGGGCGAACATCATGTCTCCTTGCCTGTTCTTTAGAATACAAAGGAAGGTACTCGCTAAGCAATGGCCGAGGCCCAACAATACTCATATCGCCGATGAGGACATTCCACAACTCTGGTAGCTCATCCAAACTCGTATTGCGTAGGAATCGACCTAGTTTAGTCAAACGATCGGCGTCTCTTCTGAGTTTGCCCTCTTCATCTAATTCATTTTTCATGCTGCGAAATTTATACATGTCAAATAACCGGCCATTAAGGCCTGGCCTTGATTGTTTAAAGATGATGGGTCTACCCATGTTGAAAGCAATGAGTATTGACGTTATTAAGATGACTGGGAATAAAAAGATGAGTGCCAATAGCGAGACAACGATGTCGAAAATTCGTTTAGTCATTTTTTTCGTACCATTTTTCCAGCCAGTCGACAAACTGAGAGGATAAGAGTTCGCGATCAAAGGTTGATTTGGCGAGGTGGATTGAATTGCTAGCCATTTGTGACACTATTAAAGGATTATCTGCCATGTGTATCATAGCATCACCGAACGCCTTGGGATCTTCAGGAGTAACGGCTAGTCCGCAATCATGGGTCTCAATTAGGTCGGCAACCCACCCTGGGTAGTTAGTAAGGACGGCTAATTTAGAGGAAATATAGTCGAAAAATTTATTGGGCGATGTGCCGTAATAAAAAGCAGGAATATTGGCTAAGACTTGTAAGCCCACATTAGCCCGATTCATTAACATTGATAGACGACTTTTCTCCACAGGGTCACAAAATATTACATTGCTCAAATTATTTTTATGGGCGTCATCAATCAGCATCGGCTTGAGTTTACCATCTCCTATAAGCACAATTTTTATGTCTTCGCGGCCAGTAGATTTTAAATATTTCGCAACATCTAATACGTTATTCAGGCCATTCGCTATGCCATGTGTTCCACTATATAGTGCGACAAAATCTGTGTCGCGTAGGCCCTCTGGCTGCCATTGAGCATCGTTGTTCTCTGGTGAGAACAAGTCAATATCACAACCGTTGGGGATCATAGCGACCCTATCTCCAGACACACCACGACGAATAACACCTGCTTTAATTCCGGGTGACAGGGCAACCAGTGCTGTCGCATTTCTGTATGCCAACCATTCAAGAATACTCATCAAAGACAGTACGAGAGGATTTGTTATCACGCCCATAGCCCGGGGTAACTCAGGCCATAAATCTCTCACCTCAAAGATGTACCGTTTGCGCCTGAACCACTTTGCGATCAACCCTGGTATCGCTGCGGTAAGTGGTGTCGTCGTTGCAAATAACAGATCATAATCCTCTTTAAAGACTATCTTCACACTCTTGAGGGCATATTTGAGAAATGCGCCGGTACGTTGTAAAAAGTTCTGTGAGTTCGAGTAGGCGATTTCCAATTCAATAACCCGAATCCCGTCAACCCATCCCTCTCTTAATCCATCGTTGTAATCACCTGATAGGCCAGTCTTTCCAGCCGCAAAACTTCCACAAACGATGGTTACCTCATGGCCAGATTTGAGCAATTTTTTTGCCATTTGATAAGAGCGAATGCCACTAGAACCTTGAGGCGTTGTAAAATGCTGGTGAAAATAAAGTACTTTCATTTGATTACTTAAATTAAACTTTGTTTTTGTTCGTCAGGTGGGCCGCAATTACAATTCAAGTGTGCGGTATATCAGCAAGATTAGCCGTTCAACCAACGTTTCATTTTTACTGGATCTACTATATACTTTCGGTGCTTTTTTATTCCGCAACCAGAGCAGTACAGGTGCTCAAAAGCTATCAGTTGTTGATTATAATTTAGTTCTACTTAAAGTTGCAAAACACAGTTAGAGGTATCGGTTTTTTAGCCCTAATTATGTTGCGCAAATGCTAGTAAGAATCAGTATTTTGGGATTTTCGCGTTGAAAAATATCAATTTGTCATGTTGTTCTCTAGCCATACTACTTATGGCTGTAATCTCAGTAGACCTGGAAGCAGCTTCTACACCAAATATTAGCCAACTAAAGAATCGGTGCGAGAATATCACGCCTCAACAGAGGCGCTTGGCTGAGGCTGCTGGTTATAATCTCGATCAAATTTGTGATTCACTCAATGCGATTGATTCTGATACAGGCGCTTCGTCAAAACGTCAATCGACTAGTAGCCAAGATCAGTTTTTGAACCGAGAAGATAGGTTGTTTTTTGATGAACGTGGGATCCTTCGTATTGATTTGGATGCAAAAGCAGAAAGGGAATCCACACAGGATTTACTGTTATCCGAAGAAGAACTGAAGTTTCTTGAAGAGCAGAGCCTTCTTGAAGAGGAAATCTCAGAAGATGAGGAGCTAGAACCATTCGGTTACGATATATTCTCAGGAGTACCAACGACATTCGCGCCGAACTCAGATATTGCAATACCAAAAGATTATGAGCTCGGGCCACAGGATACATTTAATATCCAGTTAATCGGTGGTGATAATGCAAGTTACCAGGTAGCCATTGATCGTAACGGTAAAATAAATCTGCCAGATATTGGTGAAATTACCGTTGCAGGGCTAACCTTTGATGACTTTCGCGAGCTTTTGCAACAGAAAGTAGCGGAAAATATGATTGGTGTCAGGGTCATTGTCAATTTACAGGAACTTCGCTCAATGAGAGTGTTCGTCCTTGGCGACGCGTTTAAACCTGGTTCTTATCTGGTGAGCTCCCTATCAACCATGACCAATGCCATATTAGTCAGTGGTGGCGTCAGCGATATCGGATCGTTGCGAAACATTCAATTGAAACGTAATGGCATTGTGATTACGAATCTTGATCTGTATGACTTACTCTTACGCGGTGACATATCAGATGATGCTCGCCTACAATCTGGCGATGTGATTTACATTCCTCCTGTTGGTGAGACAGTGGCAATTACAGGCGCAGTAAAAAGGCCCGCTATATATGAACTCGCAAATGAGCAGTCGCTCGAATCAATAGTCGAGCTAGCCGGGGGGCCCGCTTCGCGTGCCTATAAACGCATCGTCGCCGTCGAGCGCCCCAGTGACTCTGGTTATTTAACTCATCTTGAATTTAGTCTGGAAGATCCATCAGTCGATTACATACCGCAGGCAGGTGATCGCATTGAGGTATTGTCTGTCCTTGAAGATGCTGAAAACATCGTCACATTGAGTGGGCATTTCCACCGGCCAAGGAATGTACCCTGGAGAAAGGGTTTAAAACTGAATGACATAGTAAGTTCCGTAATGGATTTCAAGGACGATATTGATCTTAGATCCGGATTAATCATCCGAGAAATATTGCCATTAAAACAGTTAGAAATTCACTTTTTCGACTTGTCTGAAGTCTTATCTGGTAGTGAAGTGATCGAATTAAGTCCAATGGATGAGATCATCACATTTGACAACCGCACGGACAGGACTGAACTGCTCGAGGAGCTATTAGAAAAAATTGATAATCAGCGTACCTTAGGTGAACTTTCCAAAGTAGTGACAATTACCGGCAATGTGAAATATCCGGGTGATTACCCCTACGCTGAGTCGATGTCGGTTCAAGACTTGATTGCCTTATCCGGAGGGTTGAGAGAGGCTACCTATCTCGGTCGTGCTGAAATATCTAGGAGAAGCGTTACAGGCGTTGAAACAGCTTCTTCTGAGCATTTTAATATCAATATTCAAGAGCTGAGTCGTGATAGTGAATTTACGTTAGCTCCACGGGATAAGCTATCGATTTATCAGACTCCTGACTACAAAGAGAGTAGAAGTATCACTATTCAGGGTGAGGTGCGGTTTCCGGGGATTTACGAATTTAGTCGAGGTGAGACGTTAAGTGGAGTAATCAGACGGGCCGGTGGTTTCTCAGAATTAGCCCATGTTGAAGCGTCTGTTTTCACCAGAGAAGAGTTGCGTATCGCTGAAGCGAAGCTGCTTGAGGACTTACAAGAGGATTTGGAAAAGGAAGTCGCTGCAGCTGAACTGGGTGAACAGTCTGCAGGCGCAAAGGTGTCGGGTGCTGAAATATCGAATGCAGAAAAATTACTGGAGTCTCTTGATGAGTCAGAAGCGTTGGGTCGCTTAGTGATTCAGCTAGAGGGCATTATGAATGGTGAGAATGACGATATCCTACTCAAAGATGGTGATTTGCTTGTCGTACCTCCTTTCAGGCAGGAAGTTAGTGTGGTTGGCGAAGTGCAGCGCGTAACGTCTCACATCTATAATACAGAATGGCTACTCGATGATTACATTGAAGGAAGTGGTGGCTTTACTGATCGTGCCGATACTGACCGCATGTACGTAGTGCGGGCAGATGGCTCGATTTTCCTCCCTAACAAAGGAGGTTGGTTGTCACATCATGAAGAGATGATCTCTGCTGGTGATACCATTGTTGTTCCTCTTGAAGCCGATAGAATTAAGCGACTTACTTTATGGACTAGTGTGAGTCAAATTATTTATCAGCTAGCGCTGGGTGCTGCAGCAGTTACAAGACTGTAATCTTATTCTTAAAGGATCTAATGGTGGGAACTAAGAAAGTACTCTTTATCTTCGGGACGCGCCCTGAAGCTATTAAGATGGCTCCTCTAGTTAATCTGCTGATCACTGACAATCGGTTTGACGTTAAGGTGTGTGTAACAGCGCAACATCGTCAGATGCTCGACCAGGTCTTAAGTATCTTTGATATAAATCCTGACTATGACTTAGATGTTATGCAACCAGGCCAGTCATTAAGTCTACTCACCACCAACATACTAAAAGGTCTTGAAGGAGTTCTGGAGGACTTCTCGCCAGAACTCGTGCTAGTACATGGTGATACAACAACAACGTTCGCCGCGAGTCTCGCTGCGTTTTATCAACACATTCAGATAGCTCATGTTGAAGCTGGCTTGAGGACTGGCGATCTTTATTCACCGTGGCCAGAAGAGGCTAACCGAAAATTAACTGGCGTACTCACCAGTCTACATTTTGCTCCTACAGAGAAAGCTAAGCGCAATCTATTATATGAGGGTGTTCCCGAAAGCAAGATACATGTTACTGGCAACACGGTTACGGACGCACTGTTACAGGTTGTAGATAAACTGGAATCTCAGAGTCATCTCTCTGCAGGCTTCTCAGAGCATTTCAGTTTCCTTGATGCCGATAAAAAAATGATACTGGTTACCGGACACCGAAGAGAAAGCTTTGGTCAGGGGTTTGAAAATATTTGTTACGCCATACAGCAGGTTGCAAACCGCTATCCGTCTGTTCAGATTGTCTATGCAGTTCATTTGAATCCGAACGTGCAAGAACCCGTCAATAGAATCCTTAATAATCTGACCAACGTATTTCTAATTGAGCCGCAAGATTACTTGCCATTTGTTTTTCTGATGAATAGAGCGTTCATTATTCTGACAGATTCGGGCGGTATACAGGAGGAGGCTCCGTCACTTGGCAAGCCTGTACTTGTGATGCGCGACGTGACAGAAAGGCCTGAAGCGGTTGAAGCTGGAACAGTTCGGTTGGTTGGCACTGATCCTACAAAAATACAGTTAGAGATCAAATTGTTAATTGAAGATGAGCAGCACTATGCAAGCATGAGCGATGCACACAACCCATATGGTGATGGCAAAGCAAGTCAGAGAATACTAGAAGCTCTCGTCGCCGACGATTCATAATAGAGAGAGATAGATGTCATTTAACACGATTTCGGTCATTGGACTAGGCTATATCGGCTTGCCAACAGCTGCCATTTTTGCAGCCAATAAGAAGCATGTTATTGGTGTCGATAGAAGCCAGCATGTGGTCGATACGATCAACCAGGCTCAAATTCATATAATTGAACCTGATCTCGATGGCATAGTTCACCGTGCAGTCACGGAAGGATACTTAAAGGCGACGACAGAAGCGCAGCCTGCTGATGCTTTTTTAATCGCTGTGCCAACGCCATTTACTGATGATCGCCAACCAGATTTGAGTTACATCAAGGCGGCATCAAAATCGATTGCACCAGTGCTTAAGAAAGGTGATCTAGTCATATTGGAATCGACATCACCGGTCGGTGCGACTGAACAATTATCGCAATGGCTTTCTGAATTTAGACCTGATTTAACCTTTCCTCAGAAAAGCACAGATACGCCTGATGTGAATGTTGCACATTGCCCGGAGCGTGTTTTGCCTGGCCATGTTATCCGTGAACTGGTAGAAAATGACCGTGTCATCGGTGGCATTACACCAATATGCTCTGAAAGAGCCATTGAGTTGTACAAAATTTTTGTCACGGGCAAGTGCATTTCAACCAATGCCAGAACGGCAGAAATGGCTAAGTTGACTGAAAATGCTTCACGTGATGTTAGCATCGCATTTGCTAATGAATTATCAGTCATATGTGATGAGTTAGATATTAATGTTTGGGAACTTATTAAGCTCGCGAACAGGCATCCGAGAGTGAACATACTTCAGCCTGGTCCAGGTGTTGGAGGTCACTGTATCGCTGTTGATCCATGGTTCATCGTCGCCAAGAGCCCAGATAGCGCAAAACTTATCCAACAGGCAAGACAAGTCAATGATGCCAAGCCTGAATGGGTACTTGGGAAAGCACATCAAATAGTCCAAAAATATCTGATGGAGCATGTTAAGAAGTCAGTATCCGATATTACTATTGCTGTGTATGGCCTCGCATTCAAACCCAATATCGATGATTTGAGAGAAAGTCCCGCACTGGATATTGCCCGCAAAATTCAAGAGGAATATGCCAACTCGACATTAGTCGCTATTGAACCAAATATTGAGTCCCTTCCGGATATTCTCAGTGATTTTACGCTTGTTGATTTCGATACTGCCTGCTCGACAGCAGATATTCATTTGGTTTTAGTTGATCACAGAGAGTTCGTCGATAGAAGAACTGAACTACCCCGAGACTATTTGGTCGATACTCGTGGTCTAGTCGAGTAGTATACAGAGTCATATGCTTAAATTTAGTCGACAATTATCGAGCTTGTTAAGTAATACGGTAAGGTTTTCAGTTCGCCATCTGATTAGCTTATTGTTAAGCTTGCATTGTACATCCATGCTTGCCGGCCCATGGGTAGATACGGACGATTTGTGGCTACGACAGGATATTGAACTACTTGCTGATGCAGGAATAATCAAGTCACCGATTACGACCTATCCACTGATGTGGTCTAATATTGCGAAAGATATTGACCATACAAACATTGAAGATGTCCCGACTCCTTATAAGGAGAGTTATTGGCGGGTAAAGAAGAAAATCCAGCAGGCATTCAAGAACTTAGCTCGCAAAGAACTCAGGTTTTCCGCATCCTCCTCACCCGTCGCATTACGATCATTTGGCAGCCAACCTCGAGAGGAGTTTGAACTGTCTGCAATTGGAGCTGGCATATCCCAGAACTGGGCCTGGAAGACACAACTGACTTATGTCACTGATCCCCTGGATGGGGATGAAATACGCCCCGATGGTAGTTACTTATCATCCGTCTGGGGGAATTGGGTGTTATCCGCCGGATGGGTTGATAAGTGGTGGGGACCATCCTGGAATTCCGCTCATCTTGTATCTAACAATGCGAGACCATTTCCTGCTTTAATGCTGCAAAGAAATTATGCATCGCCATTTGAGTCAGACTGGTTGGCCTGGATAGGTCCATGGAGTCTTGATACCTTCTTTGGTCAATTAGATGATGACCGGTTTGTAGATAATCCCTATATTCTTGGCGCTTCAATAACTTTCAAACCGATTCAAACACTTGAAATTGGTCTCAGAAGAACCGCTCAATGGGGTGGCGAGGGAAGACCTACCTCAGTTTCTTCATTAATTGATTTAGTATTTGGCCGAGATAATTGTGGAAGCGATGGCATAAGTTGCGAAAACAATATCAACGAGCCTGGTAATCAAATCGCCGGGATTGATATCAAATGGCGACTTTTTGAGGATTCCCCATTTAGTTTGTATACCAGCATTGTGGGTGAAGATGAGGCAGGATATTTACCGGCGAAGAAAGTCTATCAACTGGGACTTACATCAAATTTATCGCTGGGCGGCACACAGTGGCGGTATTTTATTGAATATTCTGATACGTCAATAACAGATGGGCAATTTGATATCCTTTATGAACACCATATCTATCGGACTGGTTATCGATATAATCAGTTATCCATCGGTTCTACCTATGACAATGATTCTGAGACAATTGTCTTGGGTATAATGACTCAACTCGACCATGCACATGCACTATCGTTGTCCATACAACATCTTGATCTGAATCAGAATGCTGGACAACCAGATGATAGGCAAAATCATACACTAAGTAACAATGGCTATAAGGGTGTGGTACTGAATGCATCCTGGCGATTTGATTTGCAAAATCATGGGGACATAACAACCCAAGTCAAACTATTTGATGAAGTACAGGAAAATGAGCAGTTTTTGGATGAACATCTGGTTATCAGCCTCGACTGGCGATATCCTCTTAGATAACGAAATGAAAGGTGCATAGTCATGCAAGAAAGTAGCATATCAGCGGATCAACTAAATCTAAAAGAGCTGATTGGCATATTACTCAACAAGCGATGGACTATAATCATTGGCACCTTTCTGGTGGCGTTAGCATCAATTATCTACTCTCTAATGATACCTAACACTTACCGTGCGGAGGCTGTCTTGGCTCCAGTTGATGATAGCTCGTCAGAATTAGCGAGTTTAGCTTCAAAATTCGGTGGATTAGCAAATCTGGCTGGTATTAATCTAGGTGGCAATAAGTTATCTGATCAGATTTTAGCTATAGAGATATTGAAGTCCAGACAATTCATTACCGATTTTATCGAAAAATATCAGCTCGCTGTTCCTATCATTGCAGCAGAAGGCTGGGATGATCAGAGTGACTCGTTAGTCATCGATCCTGATATCTATAATTCTGAGACGAAAACCTGGGTCAGGAATGTCAGGCTACCATTACAAACCATTCCTACAGGTGAAGAACTGCATACCGAATTCCTGGACATGTTGAACATTGAGCAAAAAGACAAGTCAGGCCTATATGTGATATCAATTGATTACCTTAGTCCGACACTTGCGAGAGTATGGGTTGATAACTTGATTTTAGAGATTAATGAATACATGCGTAATCGCGATATTAATGAGGCTGAACTCAGTCTAACGTATCTAAACAATGAGCTGGAAAATACATCAGTCGCGAAATTACAGGATGTGTTTTATCAGCTGATTGAGGAACAAATGCAAATTGCCATGTTAGCCAAAGTCAGGCATGAGTACGTTTTTACAACAGTCGATCCTGCGACGGTTCCAGAAAAAAAGATCAAACCACAGCGGGCATTCATCGTTATCCTCAGTACGATGTTAGGATTCATAGTGCTTGTTTCGTCGATTCTCGTTATACACAAGTCGTAACTTCAACCTAAAGATTATGCTCAGGTTGTCAAAATTAAAATTTCTGAGTAATCAAGATATTCGACAAGTGCTTTTCGGCTCTGGCGTCACACTATTGTTTAAACTAGTCGGTGCTAGCTTGTCATTCATCGTAACAGTGCTGATCACACGCCTTGTCGACATCTATGATGTAGGGATCTATTTTCTAAATTTTACCTTACTGATACTGTTTGCAACGCTCGCCCGACTTGGCATGGATAATGCGCTGTTAAGATATGTTGGTGATGCCTACGAGAGTAATGATTTTGCACTTGTCTCTAACTTATATAAACGAGCCATACAGTGGGTATTAATCTCATCTCTTATTTTAGGTATTGCGCTGTATTATAGCTCGGGATTTATTGCTCATGTCATATTTAAGAAGCCAGAACTAGAGCCATTAATTTCATTCATGGGTTTGGGCATTATGCCCATAGCAATATATAACGTTCATGTAACCATCTTTCAGGCCACTGGTAAAGCAATGGTCGGGGCAATATCGAGCGCTGTCATAATACCACTGGCGATGATTTTGTTGCTGTTAGTTATGCAATTATATTCCAGCATTACTGCACTGGATCTATTTTTTTATTACTGCTTATCGAGCTTTATCAATTGTCTATGCTGCTACTGGATATACAGGAAAATGCCGACTCATGGTGTTGGAAAAGTCATCAGTCCAAAAATATTTTGGAAAAGCAGTTTAGTCATGCTCAGTATCATCATGATAGATTATCTAGTCCTTCACATTCCCCAACTATTCGCTGGATATCATCTCGAGGCAGGTGCTGTTGCATTATTGGCAGTTTGTATTCGAATAACGAATCTCATCAATTTCATCATGACTTCCGTTTCTCGCATCATGGCACCGAAATTAGCATTTTTTAGTTCCAATGGAGATTTAGAAAGCATCAAAAATCTAGTTGCCGTTGTATCTTATGCTTCATTGGCTGTTTCTCTGACTGTATGCCTGACATTAGTCTACTTCAGTGAATTGGTCTTAACGATGTTTGGGGAAGAATATGTGGTCGCGAAAAGTGTATTGATATCACTCGCATTTGCTCAAATTTTCTTGCTCTACAACGGAGTCGGTAAGATGTTGTTGCAGATGTCTCAATATGAACTATCTGCACAACGACTCACTATATTACACTGTATAATCCTAACTATTCTCGTGGCTGTGATGGCAATGAGTAATCATCTGGTTGGTATTGCAAATGCGGTACTTATCACAAGCATCTTAGCCATGTGTGTTACTTCTGTCGCTGTTTATAGAAAATTGAAGATTAATCTATTTATACCAACAATTCACTTTGGCAGACTGAGTTAATGATATTAGCCCTCGGAGATTTTCTAGTCATTTTAGCGATTACCTTCGCTGGTGATCATATGCTGATCCAGGGCTTACCATCAATGCTATTAATTTGGATAGCTTTACTAGTCTATCGGACGATTACAAACCTATCTGTGAAAGAGTCTGAAGTAATAGTCCAATGCGGTTTAGTTATCACCCTAACACCGTTTTGTATCGCTGGAATCGTGAAAGCAGATGTCTATTATTATTCATTCTTATTCATCATCTTATACTTCAATGCGTTTCCGATAATTCATCGAATGATTTATAACAAGTACTTATTATTCGTGATAGTGGGTTTCTTTCTTTTTATGTTGCCTTTTATATTCACAGTGTGGGGAGGTAACCGATGGACGTCACAAGAGGTATTGCTTTTTGGTCCAAATATCATGTACAGGATTTATGCCTTTTCATTCTTTTTGATGATAGTGAATTTGGTTATACATGAGGAGAAGCGATTCAATATAGCCTTATTGTTCGTTTATATAGCGTCTCTAGTAGGTCTTATATCAACTGGTTCAAGGGGAGCCACAGTACTCATTCTAGTTGAAACCCTGGTGGTACTCTATTATTTTCGCCGGAGTCGAATGTTACAACTCGCATCCTTTGCACTTGTTAGCTTGTCGGTCTATTTCATCGTTATAAACTGGGAATTATTGAGTGATGTGTTGGGTCGTCTGGTTTATTTCGACCTCACAAATGCCAGTGAAAAGTCTAGGCTTCTGATGATCTATAATTTTTTCGCGTTTATTGAGACTGAATCGAGTTCAAATCTTTTGTTCGGCGTTGGGAATGACAGTATTTACTATCCCAACTGGTATCCACACAACATTATTATTGAATCCATTGTGTATCATGGATTCATCTATTCACTATTGTTATTCCTGGTGATAGTTTATGCGATCAGATTATCGATAACTGATAGACGCCTTCTGTATATTGTAGGATTATTTTCTCCAATGATACTTGGCTCAATGTTATCTGGGAGTTATCTAGAGAACTTTAGTATACTGTCACTCGCTTTATATATTATCTATTACAAACGCTATCCTAGTTCAAATTTATATGCAAAACGCATGAAGGAAATACCATGTTAAACAGTGGGTTCTCACCCTGGCCCAGTTTCTCCAAAGAAGAGGCTGATTTAGTACACGATATTCTTTTATCGAATAAGGTCAACTATTGGACAGGGGAGGAGTGTCGTCATTTTGAGAAGGAGTTTGCCGAGTTTACGCAATGTAAATATGCGGTGAGCCTGGCAAACGGGACTCTGGCATTGGAGCTCGCATTATTGGCAATTGGGATTGAATCAGGGGACGAAGTCATAGTGCCACCCAGGACTTTCATTGCTTCGGCCAGTTCTGTCGTCAACATTGGCGGTGTACCAGTCTTTGCCGATGTTGATTATGATAGCCAGTGCATATCAGCTGATGCGATAGCCGATAAAATTACTGATAAAACGAAAGCGATTATCTGTGTTCATTTGGCCGGTTGGCCATGCGATATGGATGCTATTATGGCACTCGCTAGAAAACATGACCTCAAAGTAATCGAAGACTGTGCCCAGGCACATGGTGCGACTATCGATGGTCGTCCGGTCGGATCCTGGGGTGACATCGGTGCCTGGTCATTTTGTCAGGACAAAATAATGACAACGGGTGGCGAAGGTGGGATGGTCACAACCAACGACGAGACATTATGGTCGTTCATGTGGTCATACAAAGATCATGGCAAGTCATGGGATGCGATATACAATCAACAACATGCACCCGGTTTTAGATGGCTACATCATTCATTTGGTAGCAATTTTAGAATGTTGGAAATGCAAGCCGTAATCGGTCGATACCAGCTTTCTCAAATGAGTGACTGGACCAGGAATCGTCAAGAAAACGGTGAAAAGATTATGGCAAGCGCTGCTGAATTTGCTTGCTTTTACGTGCCTGATATCCCACGAAACATTCAACATGCCTTCTATAAATTATATGTATTTGTCGATGAAGATGGGTTGCAGGAAGGATGGGATCGCGATCGGATCATGAATTCTATTACTGCATTGGGAGTACCCTGTTTTTCTGGATCATGCTCTGAGGTATATCTTGAGCGAGCGTTTACTGAGTCTGATTACGCTGTGGCCGAGCGCTTGCCGGTCGCAAAGAAACTTGGTGAAACCAGCCTAGCGTTTCTTATTCATCCTACGTTGACTGCAGATGAAATAGCGAAAACAATCGATGCAATTCAGCAAATAGGTCAACAGGCATCCCGCAAATAAGCTAATATTTGCCTTTGAATCTTTTCGAACTCCGACTGAGAATGGTTTGCTTATGACATCGATCATGCAGAATAATGCATATCTCATCATAGAAAAATCTGTCACATTAGCAGCAGGCTTTCTCGCATCGGTTTTGTTGGCGAGATACTTAGGGGTTGAAGCCTTCGGGTTGCTGAGTTATGTACTGGCTGTCAGTATGATTCTTACGCCAGTGAGCCGAATGGGCCTGGCGGGTATTTTGACTCAGGAATTTGTCACTAACACCACGCAACGTCAGGTAGTGTTGGCATCGGCGCTTTTTATCAGAGTATTAGCCGCTATCTTCATCATCGCGCTACTATTATTACTTCATTTCTCGTTGAAATTATGGGTGCCGATTGTCTGGTACGGCATTCTAGCCATTGCCATTTGTCAAATCTTCTCCGCAGTAAGAGTGACCTATTTCATCTTCGAAGCGGACAACCACCACGGACCAATCGTTTCAGCGCGTGTTACTGCAGTATTGATTTCATTGGTAATGAAGCTATGGGGAATGTACGCTCAGCTAGCGATTGATTACTTCGTGATGTTGTTAGCAGTAGATATCCTTTTACTATCACTCATTCCTTTGTTCACCTATTTTAAGAACTATGGACCGTTGGCTATCTCCAGCTTTTCATGGGAATGTGCGAAGAACTTACTCCGTAAATCCTTCTGGCTCCTATTGTCCGGTATTGCCGCAATTCTCTACTTAAAAATTGACCAACTTATGATTGGTTCGATGTTGGGGAATGAACAACTAGGCATATATTCGGTTGCATCCAGGCTGTCAGAAGTTTGGTATTTCTTACCTGCGACATTTGCAACCGTGTTATTTCCGCGGCTCCTTTCTGCGATAGATTCGCGACGTGCCCTGGTCAACAGCGCACTGTTTGTGACACTGATCAGTGGTGTTGGGATTGCTTTCATTATGATAATGATTGCGCATCTACTGATCCCAATTCTGTTTGGGGTGGAATATAGCGACGCCAGCGAGATACTGATTATTCAGATGCTACCACTCGGATTTATGTTTATGCGTGAAATAATCAGTAAGTGTTTACTCATGGATAAGCTGTATTCTTACTCCTTATACAGTCATGGATTGGGACTGGTTATCAATATCGCGCTTAACCTGTTGCTGATACCTTGGTATGGAATATTAGGCGCAGCAATCGCAACAGTTATCTCTTACACGGTTGCTAGCTATCTATGTTTTGCTCTGTTTAGCGCGACGAGGCATCTCTTTCATCAAATAAATCAATCGCTGTTCAAGTTGTTCAAACCATGGCTATGGCTAGACCAGATGAGAAGGATTAGAGCATGCCTATCATAGAACTTATTGGCGTAGATTTTGAGAATAAGGGTGCCTGTCTGATGTTAAGTGCTGTCAGAGAAGCACTTGATCGAGAGCTGTCAGAGTATCAGTTAGCGATTGCGCCAACGACGAAAGTGTCCGTTGCACAAATTTATTCACTGGGTGCACTGCGCAAGCTACAGTTGAATCGTTTTGGTTCGAATCTCTTGCGGGGCATTCCTGGCCTGATCAGAAAAATCTTTCTAAAGCGACGCATTGTTTTTGAGCAGGACATACGTATGGTGCTGGATCTATCTGGATTTGCTTATGGTGATCCATGGCCGGTCAGGCGACTATTGTATAATGCGGCCTACGCCGAGCGCATGGCATCCAGACCGGCTGATTTTGTCATATTGCCTCAGGCACTGGGCCCATTTAATAGAGATGATGTTCGTCCAATCGCGACTAGGTTACTTAACAATGCCACAATCATCTGTGCCAGAGATAAATCCTCACTAAACAACTGCCAGCCTCTTGTCGCTGATACATCTCACCTAAGACTAACGCCAGACATAACGTTTGATCTCACAGTGACAGACGTCCCGACCATTCCCGGTAACATGGGCATTATCCCGAATTCGAAAATGCTGACCCATACTGATGCTAATTCGAACTGGCAGGCACGTTACCAAAACGTGTTGCTTGAACTAATTCAGCTTGGCCAACAGATGAATCTTAAACCTTTTCTGTTGAATCATGAGGGAGATGCTGACCGGCAAATTTGTCAGATGTTAAGTCAGCAATTTAATCCGCCATTACCGATTGTCGAGCAGGACGACGCGCTGGAGATTAAAGGAATAATCAACCAGGCAGACTTGGTCATCTCGTCCAGGTACCATGGATGTGTTAGTGCGTTATCATGTCAAACCCCTGTGATGGCAACGAGTTGGAGCCATAAATATCAGGAACTATTTGCAGAGTTTGGTATGAATGATTATATAATATCACCTGATGAGTCTATTGCTGATTGGCAACACAAAATCGCAACGTTGTTATCCGCACCCCCGGATACCTCAGGTATTTTGGCAAACCATAAGAGCGCAGTGAGACAAATGTGGCAATCCATTACTGCTATCATCAAAAAATAGTAACTAATCGAAGGGTAACTATGAAACAAGAAATAGGACAAACAAAAGGCAACGGCTTCACAATGATCGAATTGCTCATTGTGATAGTAATTCTCGGTCTATTAGCCTCGCTCGTTGCACCAGCTATGTTCTCTAAAGTCGATTCTTCAAAAATTAAGACGGCTGAAACCCAGATGCAAATGCTCGAAACATCACTTGATACCTACAGGTTGGATATGGGCGATTATCCTGAATCACTGTCTGAATTAGTTTCCAGTGATAAAAAGAATTGGGATGGTCCATATCTTCCCAAGGCGATTCCGATGGATCCATGGGGCAATCCTTATGTGTACCGCAAGCCGGGAGAGGAGAGACCTTACTATCTGGCATCACTTGGAAAAGATGGCCAGCCTGGTGGTACTGATGGCAATGAGGATGTGGTCCATCAATGAGTGACCTCGGTTCACTTCTCGTTGAACACTTTTCGGTTGATTCAGTAGACTTGGAGAAAGCCAAGTCTTTTCAACAGAAACAGGGTGGCAGGCTGGAACGGATTCTCGTTAGTCTTGGTTCAATATCAGAGGATTCATTGCCTGATATTTATGCCAGTTATCTCGGCCTACCTATTCTCGAAATAGAGGACCTCGATCAATTTAAACCAGTTAACAATCTCGCTGAGGAAGACCAGCAGTTTTTACAATCACATGGTTGGCTAGTGACTCAGATCGATGCACAGAATTGGCATTTTTTAACCACTAATCCATTGAATATTGAAGTCAATCAATGGATCAACCAGAAAAATGTTCTGGCCACAATCCAGATTACCAGAGAGGAGGACTTTACCGCGCTGAGTGCACAACTATTGCCAGATAGTGAAGAAGGGGCGGTGCAGGTATCTGCGGATGAAGAGGAGCGACTGAAAGAGCTCGCTGGAGAAGCACCAACCATCAATTTACTCAACTCACTCATCAGTCGTGGTTTACGACAGAATGCCTCAGACATGCACCTGGAACCATACAAAGGGCGATATCGTTGTCGATACAGAATCGATGGTGTGTTACAGAGTGCTGAGTACTTGTCTCCAAAGATGGAGCTACCAATTACGACACGACTAAAGATTCTCTCAGGGATGGACATCGCTGAAAGGCGTCGACCTCAGGATGGTAAGATTGAAATGCGTATTGCCAATCAGGAGCTGGATATTCGTGTTTCCGCGCTGCCACTGAATGATGGTGAGAGCATGGTACTCAGATTCTTGAAGAAAGAGTCTGTACGTTATGATATGTCTACCCTGGAATTAGCCAAGTCTGTCGAGGAACTGGTGCGAGAAGATTTGAGTAATACTTCGGGGGTGATATTACTGACTGGTCCAACGGGCAGTGGTAAAACGACAACACTGTATACCTTCCTAAATCACCTGAACAAAGAGGGTGTGAAAATTATTTCTCTCGAGGACCCGGTCGAGTATCAGTTAGAGGGCATTAATCAGGTTCAGGTTAACTCAGAAATTGGCTACGATTTTGCCTCAGGATTAAGAAGTATTGTTCGTCAGGATCCAGACATTATCATGCTCGGGGAGATCCGTGACCCTGAGACGGCGAAAATCGCATTGCAGTCGGCACTGACCGGACACCTGGTATTGTCAACCGTGCACACAAATGACGCAGCCACAGCCTATACTCGCTTGCTGGATCTGGGGACAGAAGAATTCCTCTTAAATGCAGCTTTATTATCAGTTATTGCACAGCGACTCGTCAGGCGCGTCTGCACGGAGTGTGCAACCCCCGTTACAGACATCGATGCCTGGCTGGACCACTACCATCTAACAGATGTGGTTAAATCAATGGACATCGCAGAGTACAAGCCCGTCGAGGCAGTAGGATGCGCAAACTGCTCAGGCTCCGGTTACTCTGGCCGTATGGCGATCACCGAATACATGCGCTGCGATGATCATATAATGGAACTTCCAAAAGATGAGTCGTTCGTTACTAAAGCACGTGCTGTTAATCGTGATCTTGGCCGTAGAAATCTATTCGAAGATGGCATCTTCAAAGTGATGCAGGGGAAGACCACGGTCGAAGAAGTGATGCGGGTAGCCGGCAATGGCTGATTATCTCTATGAGGCGTTCGATGAGTCAGGCGCCACGCTAACTGGCCTAATCGAAGCGGAATCCAGGAAGGAAGCACTAGAGAAATTACAGGCACAAGAGTTATCCGTTTCGAGTCTTGAATTAAAGAAAAAGCCGAATGAGTCACTCGCACTGTTTGATGGCGTTGGCTTGAGTGATTTAGAGTATTTCACCACAGAAATGAGCTTATTACTCGATAGTGGCGTTCGAGTAAATCGGGGCATTGAAATCATTCTTAAGTCGACCGAGAAGAAGAAATTCAAGCAGATCCTGGTTGGCATTAATGCGGACCTAAGAAACGGCAAGAGCCTAGCTGATTCGATGAGTGAATATCCAGATGTTTTCGATGCCTTGTATATAAACCTTATCCGACTGGGGGAATCTTCTGGAAGTCTGAGCAGTATTTTCACCGGGTTGGCGGAAGATCTAACCTATAAGCGGACGTTACGCGGCAATATCATCAGTGCATTGACCTACCCGAGCGTTATTCTTGCCGTTTGCATCATGAGTATTGTTTTCATTTTTAACTATATCATTCCTCAGATGTCAGGCTTGTTTGAATCCATTGACGACTTACCGGTATATACCCAACTATTGCTGGATACGAGTGCCTGGATGCAACAGTATCAGCTGTTCCTGTTCGCTGGGATTATCGCTTTAATCATCGCAATAATTGCGGGTCTTAAGAAACCAGCTATTAAGGCCAGGTGGGATAGGCTTGTTAGTTCATTGCCCGGTATAAGAAAGCCTATTTTGCTGGTAGAGCGAATTCGATTCTGTGGTAGTTTGAGTTTGATGCTAAATGCAGGTATGAAAGTGAATCAGGCGATGGAACTCTGTATCGGAAATCTATCAAACAGCAGACTCATTAGACAGGTAGAAATCGCCTTAACAAAAGTTCGCTCTGGTAATCGTTTGACCACTGCACTCGAGCAGACCGAGTTATTCCCTCCCGTCTATACTTCACTATTAGAAGTAGGAGAGGAGAGCGGTAATTTAGAACGCATTTTTAGGGAAATCACGCGACGTACTAGAGAAGATTTTACCCATTGGACCAATAAGATGACCACGTTGATTGAGCCGCTACTGATATTATTCATGGGGGTGCTAGTCGGTGGCGTAGTCATTATCATGTTACTGAGTATGGTGTCTGTGAATGACATCGGCATCTGATTATTAGCTATGACTAGTTATCGAACAAAGCAGGGTTTTACGCTAATCGAATTATTGCTTGTGCTGACTATTATGGGCGTCGCTTTAGGGCTTGTTGGTTCGTTTAGTGTGCAGCAATTCGAGCGTACCGAAGCACGGTCCGAAGAATTAAAGTTGCGCAATTTTATGATCAATTTATCCAATCGTGCATTCGCTACAGCAAGAGAACATCGCCTTACCATCGAGGGTAAGCGGCTTGATGTTTATATTGATGGGGAGAAATTAAGAGACATGAGTTTTGACTATCTTTTTTTTCAGCCTCAAGAGCTAGTCATTGTCAGCACAGGCACCTTCTCAGATCCCTCCATTGAATACCAGGCACGCGCACGTAACATGTCACTCAATCTGGTCACTTATGAAACGAATGAAGTATCGTCGGAGTAAAGGCTTCACTCTGATTGAGGTATTGATCGCCGGTGTCATACTTGTGTCAGCAATTAGTATGGCGACTCTGGTGTATCGTTCATCGTTATTATCCTCGGAGAAAGCAGAGCGGATGACTCATATGAGTAGTGCCATGGCCATTCTGCTTGATGAGGTAAGGGATAATATTCGCAATGGTGTCGTACAGGATTCCGGCCGGCTACTCAAGGTAGATTATTCATGGCAAGCCGAGCTGATTGAGTCCGGGGCCCCGCCATCACTGGTTGATCCTGAAACCAGCGAAGTGATGAATTTTGAACCCCGATATCGCCTCTGGCAAGTGACACTGGAACTCACGATCAGCGGTTTCAGCAGGGAGTATACATTTCGGGAGGTGAGTTGGTGAGCCATACTCAGCATCGAGGGTTTACCCTGATCGAATTACTCATCGCCCTGAGCCTGTTGGCCTCCGTGTTGGTGTTGGGTAATTATGCCTATCAGACACTAGCTGCGCGTTGGCAGACTGAGCTCGACCAGTTTACGACCAGCCAGCAAAGTGCCAGGATGTTAGTGTTATACAAGGAGTTAAACGACGGTATTTTACCGTTGGTAATTAGTGGCGTTAATTCTGAGCCGGTGATCCATTTCAATGGTGGCCCCTCTGGTTATATCGGGGCTTCCTATAACGGTATAAGCAGTACCAATGCTCCGGTACTATTCGAGGTGGTTATTGTTGAATCAGATACCACGGGCATGGAAATCTTGGAATATTCCGAGATCAGCACCGATGATTTTTTACTTATCAACGCGAATCAGGCACTGCCATACAATCAACCCATCAATCTCTTGTCTGAAATCGACAATGCAAGATTTAGATATTTTGGTGCGACCTATGATGCTGATGAAGGCGTGTGGGTCGACGCATGGCATGATACCTATAACTCGGCACTGACAAGGCGTTTACCGGTAAAAATAGAATTACGCTTTGAGTATGAACAAGAGATGCAAATCGTTCAGTTCCTGACTATGAACGCATCAGAGAAAATTATGGGGTTTTATAATCAAGCTAATGACCTCTAGAATAAACGGCATAGCACTGGTTCAAGTATTGCTCATTACAGCAATGCTAACGGTATTCGTGATTTTTATTACCCTAACTGCTCGGGGTCAGGTCAATTACGCGATCCAGTTGGATGCCCGGATGCAGGCTTTGATAGAGGTACGCGATAGTGAAGCCTGGGTTTTATATCACCTCTTGAACAAACGCCCCCTGATGGCAAGCCAACAAACCACCTTAGATAAATCAGATTTATGGTACTACGATCAACCATACTCCAATGGTGACTCAACGGTACGTATACAGGACTTGTCGGGATTGCTATATCTAAGAACGACAGAAGAAGGCGATACTTTATCTAAACTACTCGTCTCTCAAGGAATCGGCACGGTAGCGGCAGCACGCATTGTTGATGCCATGCTAGATTGGCAGGACAGAGACGATGATCGCCGACCAAATGGTGCCGAGGCGCGCGCCTACTCGATTGGCCCCAGAAATCTATCAATGTCATTTATAGACGAGATCCGCTGGATTTCAGGTTTTTCACCTGCCGCTCTCGATATCATAATGCGCAATACAACAGCGCTCCCAGTCGCCGGATTTAATCCAATTCTGGCAACGGAGGATATCTTATTAGCTCTATTCCCTGACCGTGCTGCTGAACTCATCCAACTTCGCCGTGAGAACCGATTATCAGTTTCATTGTTTAGGGACCTGACGCAACAACAACAAACTGAAACACAAAGATTTTTCCCTTCCAACCGTTATCGTATTAGAATCCAGTCTGAATATGGTGAGACCCGGTTATCTAAATCACTCGTTGTTGAAGTAAATAGTTATAATACCGGTACAAAACCGCTTCTGATTCTGGCAAATCGCTGGCATACAGGTATATAAAGAAAGATATGAGTGGCACATCGTTTATAAACAAGCTGATACTTCCCTTCGTTGGGTACTACGATGATGTGTTGTTCCAACCTGAAACGAATGACGAGGGAGAGCTGGTTTGGAAGGAGGCGAGTGCAACCTTCAAACCGAGACTCGTCATACTAAGTCGCCGACACTATCATGAATCACTGAAAAAATACGCTATTTCTGAACCATCTGAGCTTAAGAAAGTACTCGCCCTGAAGCGTGAATCAAACCCTGATGTGGTGACAATGATTGCTTATGAAACGGCCCAGGGTTTTGCGGTATCAGAGTGGCAAAGAAATCAGGAATTCAGTCCCGACCAAACACCTAATCTCTGGCTACCAGAGTCACTATTGTTGGCGAACGTTACAGAGAATGATTCTATCTATGAGGTCGAAGGGACAAAGAGCTGGTATTTGTATAACAATCAAGGCGCGCCAGTTTCTGTTCTGAAGGGGGGAATCGTCAGTAATACCCAGTTGTTCAAGGAGTCTGTCGGCATACCCTCTGAATACACGAGTGAGACGCTCTCTCAGCAATCCTTATTTGATAAGCTCACACAGGGTTTAGCACAGCTGAACTGGTTCAAGCTCACAGGCTTCAAGCTGTCGTCTCGGCGATATGATGCCAGTCAATTGAAACGCTCGGCATTATTACTGTCAGTGCTAGTGATCATGTACGGTGCATTCAGTTCTGCCTACCTCTATTGGAGACATCAAGCACTGCAGGAGTCTATTTCATCACAGCAAGGCGAATTGGAGGGAGCACTAAACTTACGCAGAGAATATAACTCCCTTCTTAATGAAGTTCAGACAACGACCGAAGCGATTATGCAGCGTAAACACTCCTTCATGATTTGGAAGGTGCTATACCCCCTCATCGACTCAGGTATGTTGATGACGAATCTGGTCTATAGCAACAATCGCTATGTGTTAAGTGGACGCGCTGATAAAGCGACAACGATGCTAAGACTCCTTAGTGAAGATGATACTGTCGAAAACGCAAAGTTTGATATGCCCGTAGGAATCGATAAAACCAAAGAACGATTCGTGATTAGTTTTAATATTATTACAGCAAAGGACGAGGCTTCGAATGATTGAAGAACTGAAAAATCGTCCTGTCTTGATCGGCATACTCCTGCTCTTATTGCTGTTGAATTTCGTCTTTGTGCCCGCGCTAGGTTGGCAAAACCAAGTCGTAGACCAGATATCGTTGTTACAACAACAGGAAGCCAAGCAACGCAGTCATATTGCTAGATTCTCAGAGTACTCAGCTAAGATCGAACAGCTAGAGTCAATTCAGCAACAACTAAACACATCATTTTATGAGCAACAGAGTTCTGATGCCTTTCAACTAGAGATGCAAACCAGAATAGAGCAATGGGTCGACAATTCAGGACTGCGTCTGCGCACAATCGGTTGGGACCAGGCTGTCGAATATGATGGTTATTTGGAATTTCGCCTGCAACTCAGTGTTCAGGGCACGGTTCCACAATTCCAACGACTTCACAAGCAGCTAGATTCGCAATCACTTCGGGTCGAGGTTGAAGAGATGCGTTTGATCGTTCAACGGGCATCAAAAGATAACCTCGGTAGGGTACAAGGGCGTTTTGTATTGCACTTCTATATGCGTAATGATTCGACAGGGGATGACGTCTGATGAGTATGCGTCGTGATTACTTGGTTGTCGTGCTCTTGTGTGGATTGGTTTTTAGCTACGATATTAGTCGTCGAATCTTAATATCAAATGATGCATCGGCGACGACTGATCAGATCCAGCCATTAGCTGAATCAACGGAGTTAAAAACCTTAAGTAACGCAGAGCTGGATTCTATTATCAATCTCTATCAACGTTTTCATCAAGATTCGGATGAGTCAGCCTCTGACCAGCCTGCAACAATCAGTCAGGAATTGATTGATAACCAGCAGGGAGAATTAAATGAATTTCTCACTGAAAAACATCGCTATCGACTCCGAGCAACCTTTTCCCAACCGGATGAAACCTTTGCTTTATTAGAGAGCCATTCGGTGGAAAATAATAAGAAAGAATTAGTAAAGGTGAATATCAATGACAATTTACATGGATATCAGCTAAAATCCATCCTTGAATCTAGTGTAATCTTAATTAAGCAAGATAAAGAAATTCAGTTGCGGTTGTTTCAACCCTAGTACATCAGAGTAGCCAATAAAGTGATGAACCAAACAGTTAGAATTCTTAGCATCCTCTTCGTGGGTTTACTCACCTCCTGCGCTGTTCTGGATCCCGAACGAGTGGATCGACAACAGTTAGAGAATTCCTACCTTGAATCAGTCCAGGGATTAAGAGACGCCAACTCGTCAGCCGATGCGACCACAAATTCACAGACGGCGAATGGCAACAATTGGCAAAGAATCGAAGCGCTTAATGTTGAAGATCAGTTAATGGGAGATACGCTCGATCTCGCCAAGCGTTTTAAATCGAGTGAATCTTTGCAGTTGGCACTGGATGAATTACCCTTACAGCAATTTTTACACTATGCCCTGGGTGATGTGCTCAAAGTGAGTTATATCCTGGATGAGCAAACGAATAAAGACAATAAGCCCGTAACGCTCAATATCAAAGATCGAATTAGTCCCCGGGGGCTCTTCATACTCTTAGAGGATGTATTACTTCAGCGTGGCTATGTGATCTCTTTGAAAAACGATATTTATTACATTGTGGCGTCCAAGCAAAAACGTGGCAATGTTAATAATGTCTTTGGTATTGGTGCAAATGCGGCGGATGTACCAAATACTAGCCGTAATATCGTCCAAATTGTTCCGCTAAAATTTGGCTTGAAGTCCAGTTTAAATCAATTACTCACTCAGGTCGTAGATGTCGTCGCTAATCCAGACCTCGAACAGTCAGCATTGTTCTTGCGTGGCAAGCGTGAAAACATTCTCAAGGCACTCGAGTTTATTTCCATGGTCGACACGCCATCACTTAGCTCACGATACATCGGGGTTGTTAGCCTGAGTTTTGTCACACCGGAAGAATTTATTACTCAGGCAACTGATTTGATGAAGAATGAGGGCATACCCGTTGCTGACAGTTCTGCTGCTAGTGGTGCTTCGATCGTCTTTGTCCCGATTAAGTCCAGTGGTGCGGTGGCGATTTTTGCAAAAACCGAGGCTTTCCTCAACCGGGCTCAATTCTGGGGTGAGATGATTGACAAACCACAGCAGTCCAATGATAAGCGCTATTATGTCTATCATCCCAAATTTGCCCGAGCCATGGATTTAGGCGAAAGCCTGAAGCCGTTGCTTGGAAATAGTGTTTCTGTTGCTGCGAATCAGAACTCAAATCAACAGGGCCAAAATACGTCTGCGAGTGCTGCGAGACGAGGCAATGACAACGCCAGGCTGCAGTCCTCTAATCGGGGCTTGTCAGACTCAGATGTGAACATGATCGTTGATGAACGCTCTAATGTGCTGGTTTTTTATGCCAACGGATCGGAGTATCAGTCTCTATTACCATTGATTCGTCGCCTCGATGTCATGCCCAAGCAGATCATGATGGATGTCATGATTGCAGAAGTAAGCCTGCAGGATGAGTTTAAAAAAGGCGTTGAGTTTCTCCTTAATGAAACAACCGACTCCGGTGCGACACGACAGTTAAGTACGCAGGGGGCTTTCGGTGTTGGAGGTGGATTAACCTACAGCTGGGTTGGCAGCGACCGTAGCGTCAACTTGAGCCTGTTTCAGGACAATTCCCTGGTAAATATCATTTCCCAGCCCACGATTCTGGTACGTGATGGTGTGGATGCGCAAATCAGTGTCGGTACCGACATCCCTGTGGTGGGGGCAACTACGTCGGATCCAATTAATGGCCAGCGCGAGACAACACAGGTCGATTATCGCAAGACCGGTGTTGAATTAAGTGTAGCACCAACAGTCAATGCGCAGGGTGTGCTGATTATGGATATTGACTTAAAGATCAGTAATACCATCGATTCCGGTGTGACGACCGCAGGTTCGCCATCCATCTTCGAGCGTGCCATTAAGACGGAAGTGGTCGCTGATAGCGGTCAAACAGTCATATTGGGTGGTTTAATATCTGAAAATGCCACAGATGGCGTTACCAAGGTTCCGGTCCTTGGTGATATTCCGATTCTTGGCCATTTGTTCCGCGGCGATAGCGTCAGCAAGGATAAAACGGAGCTGGTTGTCCTGGTGACCCCGCGAGTGATACACAGGCAGGAAGAATGGGATGAATTAAAACGTGCATTTGACCTTAAATTACAACATCTTAAGTTAGAATAATCAGAAGTGACATAAATTTTAGTCCCTGATTATGAGAATTAGTCGACATTTTTATTTGATAACCTTGAAAATACATTAACTTAAGCTATTATTTTACTGGTTTTATGTTGACATCTCAGTCTCAGCATGGACAATATCGATTATCGCTGTAAAACGTACGTTAAAAGTATGCAATACGGGGGTATACACTAGTGAAGGAGCAACACGGTATGATGCTGTTTGTTCCAGTTTCGAAACTTTAATATTTTAAAGGATAAATTAATATGTTTAAAAAGACGATTTTGGCAACAGCTCTGGCAGCGGCAACGCTTGGTGCTGGTGCCGCTGACGTAAACGTCGCCGTTGATGCTGATATTGCTTCTCAGGAAGGTGCAGCGTCACAGACTAACGTTGCATTGCAAGATGTGATTGTTACTCTCGGTGCGGAATACACACAAAACGATACCGTTACATTC
Organism: Enterobacterales bacterium; assembly: GCA_965250035.1. Classification (GTDB taxonomy): domain Bacteria; phylum Pseudomonadota; class Gammaproteobacteria; order Enterobacterales; genus CAXRAF01. The sequence goes on from OZ252282.1 coordinate 3,573,367, forward strand.
ACCATTACAGGTGCCCAGTTCGATACTGCTACATCTGCACCTGCAATCACTGCATCTATCGATGCGGGTGACTCTGCTACATTGGGTCTGTTAAGTGTTACTGCAACTACAGTTACTTTCCGTATTACTGCAGTTGATGATGCTGACAACGACACAATCGTATTCGACGGTGGTACATTCACTCTGTCAGGTATGCAACTCGTAACTTCTTCAGTTGTTGACGCGACTGGTGACATCGATGTTTCTTACGAAGCACGTACTAACACTAACCTGTTACTTGACCCTGCCACTGGCATGGATTCATTGACTGTTACTGCGATTGAAGTTGTATCTCAGTTAGGTGCTGCGTTAGGTCAAGCTGCTGATGCGGTTATCGATGTAGAAGCTGATCGTTTACTCTTCACAGGTGGTGCGACTACTGACACTATCGTAGCAACTATTACAGAAGCTGCTGTTGATATCGGTGACATCACTTACAATGGTTCTACTCACGTTCTGACTGGTGACTTCAGCTGGATGGACGATGATGGTACTGCGGGTGTTAGCCAGACTGAACTGGATTCTGCTGTTGCGATGACTGGTTCTGCTGACGATACTTGTACTGCAGCTATCAATACTTCATCTGACGAAGTGACTTTCACTTGTACAGACGGTGGTGGTAACGATGTTGAAGCTTTCACTGTGACTTTCACAGTAGTCAGGTGAGACTCTGCCTGCACAAAGCTATACTCACTCAATCGACGTAGACTATGACGATGCGGGTCCTGACGGTACTGCTGGTAACGGTGATGATGTAAATGCATCATTCGACCTGTTGAATGCATTAGCTGTTGGTTCTTGGACTCTGAACGGTTCACAGGTAAGTATCCCTTACATGCCTTATGCTTCAGTGATTACTCAAATCATCTATGCTAGCAACGAAGGTAACCAGACAGGTGCATCTACACTTGATATGACTTTCGAAGACGGTTCTACTGCTTCTTGTAGCCTGGGCAACATTGCTCCTGGAACAGTTGCACTGGCCGGTTCTATCCGTGCTTGTGTTGAAGCAGCTAACGGTACTGGTTCACAGAAAGTTTCATTAGTAATTACTACTAATGTTCCAAGTGACGATATCGAAGTCTACTCAGCATACAACGTGAACACTGATGGTGGAAACGGTGACCGTGTTACTGTTCCTAACTCAAGTACTCACGGACTTGCTGCTACTATCGACTAATAATCATATTAATTATTATGTCACTAAAAGGTGGTCTTCGGACCACCTTTTTTCGTTCTACAGATAGATAAGTTCATGTTAATATCTATTCTGATCCTCTAGCCATTTATATTATGTACCTAATTAGATTTCTTGCCCGCGTGGTTCGTAGTATGCTGAATCGAATTGATCGGTATGTAAGCCGACTCTGTTCAAGTAGCCGGATACTTTCTCGACTTTATTTTCTGATACTTAATCGTGAGTTTGGTCGCGAGCAGCAATTAACACTGCTTGGCCGTAAGTCTTATTACGACAACTTAGGTGGTGCGCAATCTTCGATATATTTGCTCAAACGTAATATCCATCGTATTGAGAAAGGACTAATCAATAAAAACCCTAAACCGGTCTTTGCGGAAAACTATATCCTGGAGACGGTACAGGCTTTCATTGGCGTAACTCAAGATGATACTGCACCAGAGGAGTTATATGCCTGGTTTAAGCATGTATTGATTCTATATTTCAAGACGGTTAAAAGTTCTAAAACGATTGATAAGGCCCGCCAACAGTTTGAGTCGGCACTTAAGACATCGAACAATCAATTGTCAGCCATTCCGTTTTATCAATTAAAGTCGAACCCTGTCAACGATGCCGCATTCGAGAAACTATGTCAGCAGCGCCATTCCATCCGATATTTCCAAGATAAGCCGGTCGATGAGATGTTATTGAATCGCGCCATTGACATCGCTTTCGAGGCGCCATCGGCCTGTAACCGCCAGGCCTTTAGTTTTGAGACTTATCATGATAAACAAGCGCAGTTGATTGCAGATTTAGCCATGGGTACCAAGGGATTTGCACAGGATTTTCCTCATCTCACGGTGGTTTTGGGTGACCTGTCTGCGTATCCCAATTTCCGTGATCGACATCTGATTTATATTGATGGCTCACTCTCAGCCATGCAATATATGCTCGCACTGGAATCGATGGGTGTATCGACCTGCCCAATTAATTGGCCGGATATCGAGTGGCGTGAACGCAAGATGGCGCGTCTATTACAGTTACCGGCTCATGTACGTCCTATCATGTTGATCGCTGTTGGTTATGCGGATCAATCGCAGCTTGTTCCGTATTCTGAAAAAGTGAATCATAGAACCATGCTACGCTTCAGTCAGTTTCAAGATTAATGACATTACTATGATTAGTATTGTCATTCCAGCCTGTAACGAGCAGAACACCATATTGCGCTGCTTGAATGCGCTGGCATGCGAAGAGGACTCATTGACAGAAATGGATGTCATCGTGGTTGCTAACGGCTGTACCGATAGTACGGTGGCATTAGTTCGCGAGCACAATCCAGATACACGGGTTATTGAGCTGGCCATGCCGTCAAAAACAGCTGCTATCAATGCGGGAGTGGCGTCTGCTTCTTGTGATGAGATTGTGCTTATAGACGCAGATATAGAAATTGATGCACAAAATATTGTCGCACTACGTGAAGGAGCGACTCGACAGAATTGGACGATCGCGTCACCCAGGATGCTGCTCGACAAATCTGAGGCCAGTTACCCAGTCACACAATATTTCAGGCTGGCCGAGCAGTTAAGTTATAATAAACAAGGTAAGATATCACAAGTGATCTACCTATCGTCTCAAGCAAAATCGACCTTATTTCCGATACCAGAGATAATCGCCGACGATGCATATCTCAGCGCTCAGACGGCAGAGGCCAGTCAGGGAGTCGTGTTCGATAGTTCTTATAAGGCCTTCGCACCTGCTGACATCAAAAATTTGCTCAAGATGATGACTCGCTCCCATCTGGGTAATATTCAGCTATCAAAGATGGGAATTCAGACCCGGTACTTTGCTAGAGCTCATCTGAAGGAACTAGCTTTGGTCATAATTCGTCCGACCTACTGGATTGCTGCCCTGGTATTCTTCTATGTCAGATTTTCAATCAGAGTCAATTCAAGGCGTTTTATCGGACGACTAGACTCCTACCAATGGCAGCGAGATGAGAGTAATCACTAAATTCTGTTATGACTGAACCGCTCATTAGTGTCTATCTTCCTACCCATAATCGGCTCGAACTTCTCGTGAGGGCAGTGCAATCAGTGCTCGCACAGACGTGGACCAACTTCGAGTTAGTCATCGTCAATGACGGCTCAACGGATGGTACTTATGAGTATCTGGATGGGTTGGCTAAGCAAGAGGATCGAATCATCGTGATCCATAATGAACAGGCGCTGGGTGCCTGTATCTCCAGGAACCTGGCCATTGAAAAGGCCAGCGGTACACTGATTACCGGATTAGATGATGATGATGAGTTTTTACCCAACCGACTTGAGGCTCTGGTCAAAGCGTACAAACCTGACTATGCGTTCGTCTGCAGTGGCTTTTTATGGGACGATGGAAAATCAGTTCGCAGCGTCGATTCCACCTGTAAAATTTTTACATTATCTGATCAGCTGGATTACAATGAGGCAACGAATCAGGTCTTAACAGAAACTGCTAAGATACGGGAAATAGGCGGCTTTGATCCTGATATGGTGGCTTGTCAGGATTATGATGTCTGGGTACGACTCATGATAAAATTTGGCAATGCTTTTCGTGTTGGAAAGCCATTGCAAATCATTCATCGTGACCATGATCTCGCTAGAATAAGCAGGCCAGAACAATGGTTGATGGGGCAATCCAGCTTTATCGCAAAGCATAGGTCATTACTGAGCCAGCGTAATCTGGTCAATCAGGAATTTAGGGCGCTCATTGTCAATGGCGAAAAACTAGGATTCATATGCTACCTGAAGATGTTAAAGCATGGACAGATTATCAGGAAATCAAAATATTTTATTAGAAGTCTCTTTATGGACTACATGGACTAATAGGAATTAATCGAGTGAACCAAACGACAAATAAGATACAACAGTTAACGCTCAAACTGCAGAAGTTAGGCGAAGCGAAGAAATATAAGCATATGCTGGCTTTAATTGTTAAGCAGAAAAAGGATGTTCAATACCATGTAGATATCAGGAAGTTAAAAGCGGTTGCACTCCTGAATCTTCATAAATATGAGATGGCTGAAAAGCTACTGCTCGATATCTTGAAAACGCATCCCGATGAGCCGGACGTGAATAATAATCTCGCCGTCTGCTATCGACGATCGAAGAATTTAAAAAAGATAGACGATGCCTTCAAGTTCTCAAAACGCTCTATCGAACTTGATCCAAAAAACCTTTCCTATCATCTGACTTTATCTGCACTGCATAAACTGAATCGCGATTCTCTCGCAACAATCGTCACATTGAAGAATGCGGGGATGATCTACCCGGATAATTATCAAATCAGGATCGAATTAGCGACGACATTGAATAGCGTCGGGGATCATCTGGAAGCCATTGAGCATGCTGCTCATGTAGAACAAACCATGCAGTCTTTGTTAATTCAACTGGATGCTCGAATCAGACTCAATCATTACGATAAAGCGAAGGCATTGATACCCAGGTTGTTAGATAAGTATGATGTCAATGACCGGAGGCTTGCTCTAATCTTTATCGGCCAGTTATCAAAACTGGGTGAGTTTCAGTTGGCCAATCAATTGCTTGCTAAAATTCCACCGGCACATACCGCAGCTTACTTTGTTGCGCTTATTCAAAGTGGTGAGATATTACAAGATGACCTTGTCAAGATTTCGGAAGTGGTGACTAGCCGCCCGCTGACAAACAAGGAGCAGAAGAATGTCTATTTCGCCATATCTAAACAGTTTTTTAAATTCAAAGATTACGACAGGGCGTTTAAGTTTTGCCATTTGGCAAACGAAATCAGCATCTTGACTGATGATGTGAAAAAGGACATCGATCGGGCATTCGATACCATCAAATCCCGTTATAAAAAGCAAAATTTACCCGACTATCGTGGCTTTGATAATGATCTGCCGGTATTTATTGTCGGCATGCCACGCTCTGGTACAACGCTACTAGAGAATATCATCGCGTCCCACTCCAATGCCTTTGGCGCAGGCGAGACTCCCTATATGCGCAGGATTCTGACTGGTAAGTACGTGAAATCCGTATCTCACGAGAGTCAGGCGAGCTATTGGAATGAGTGTCAGGACTGGACGGATGAATACTGTGCGAAGATCGCTGGCCAGTATATCAGAGCACTGAGAACATTCGATAACGATGCGAAACGCATTGTGGACAAGATGCCGCACAATTTCATGCATGTCGGGATGATCAAACACCTATTCCCTAAAGCCCACGTGATTCATATCCGGCGTAACCCAATCGCCTGCTGCCTATCTATTTATCAGCAAAATTTTACCGAATTCCATTATTATGGCTCGGATCTGGAATATTTACCGGAGTATTACAAGAAGTATAATGACCTGATGTCATTCTGGCGTCAGAACATCGATAAATCCAATTATCTTGAAATAGATTACGAGGATCTGGTGGTAAACAATGAAGAGACGGTACGTAAGGTACTCGACTTCATTGGACTCGATTTCGAACAGGCATGCATCGATTTCCATAAATCCAAACGCGCAGTGAGTACGGCCAGTAAAGAGCAGGTACGGAGTAAATTATATACTTCCTCAATAACGCCTTGGCATGGAATTGAGCACGAGATCCAGCCGATCATAGATGCCTTTCCGGAGGCTGCAAAGGTAACGATTGATGACTACTAGGTCACCCCATTTGTTGCTGATTTATGGCGATGGTGGACATCGTGCCCAGATGCAACGTCTGCTCGATCTTGGACTGATACGGCATGACGATAACGTCACAATAGCAGCCTTTTATGAAAACCAATCGATTAAACATCCCAAATGTGTACGCAAGGTCAGGTTGGGTGAAGCTCGTAGCAAGTATTTCAGTGTTGTCAGTTTCCTTATGTTTCCTTTCTGGGTAATAAAGGCTATCTATTATTCGCTCGTTTTAAACATTTCTTTTCACCCTGATACGGTTATCAGCACAGGACCCGGACTGGCGGTAGTGCCTGCCTTTATTTGCCGTTTATTTGGCGCGAAGATCATCGTGGTCGAAGACTGGTGTAAATTCGAACAACCCACCATTAGCACCCGACTGCTTGCGCCTATCGCTGAAAAGTTATATGTCCAGAATGAATCGCTTTTGCGACAACTTCCACAGGCTATCTACTCTGGTCGTTTATGAGGGCATTACTTACGGTAGGGACTGCACACTTTGATGACCTCGTCAGAACTGTCGACTCTAATCTGCCGGAGGGATGGATTGTTCAAGCACAAATAGCAGACGGCGAATTTCAACCCATCAACATGGAATGGTTTCGATTCAAGGATTCTTTAACTGAAGATTATGAGCAGGCTGATATCGTAATATGTCATGCCGGCGCTGGTACAATCTATCAGTGTCTCGAAGCTGGGAAGCGCCTAGTCGTCGTTCCTAACACTAGCCGAAGTGATAAGCATCAATTAGAAATTGCTCGTTTTCTAGAACAAAACAATTATGCCCTGGTGTGCTGTGACCTAGCTAATATCAGCAATGTGATGCAACAGGTGTCAACTTTTGAGCCGGCGCAATACTCAAAAGAACCTTTCAATGCAATCCCTGAAATGCGCCAGTTGATTGGTCTGGATTAGCCGCAATGTCTGTCATATTAGTCACAGGAGGTAACGGTTTTATTGGCAGGCATTTGATCAATAATCTGATCGATGCGGACCATGAATGTGTCTCCGTGTCTCGCAAGCACAATGGTGTATTTAATGAATTTGTTGGCAGCAAACATATTCGGCATCTGAATCTTGAAATTTCGAATTCCACCAATTGGGCACCCTTGCTGAGAGGTGTCGACCATGTGGTCCACCTGGCCAATGTGGCGCATACCAACATAAGCAAAGATCAGGAACAGCGACTGATACAACAGAATGTTGAGGCAACGCGTGCATTGGCAGCTGCATGTGCACAGAATGGCGTGAGGCATTTTATCTACTTGAGCAGTACGAAAGTATATGGTGAACCGGGTCCGCACAAGATCACTGCACAGTCGGATGTTACTTATAAGCGTTGTGATGCCTACGGCCGGTCTAAGATCGATGCTGAAATGGCACTCAAAGAGGTGTGTGAAAATTCCCGGATGAGTTATACCATCCTGCGACCACCGCTAGTGTATGGCCCGGGTGTAAAAGGCAATTTAAAACGACTGATCCAACTTGCGAGGTCAGGCTATCCACTGCCAAAAATTGAGGTTAAGCGATCAGTCATCGCCGTTAAACTGTTAGTAGACTATATTCATCTTAGTTTAGAGAACGATGAAGCAAAGAATAAAACCTTTCTCGTGGCTGATAGAGATCCAGTGAGCTTCGCTGACTGGATTAGGATGAGCCGTGCTCATTTTAAGCTAAAGCCAAACCTCTGGCCGGTGCCATTGTTTTTGTTTGGCTTGTTTATGTCTCTGGTAGGCCGCCGGCGGGAATTTACCAAGTTAACTCATCGACTACTAGTGCAGGCAGATACTATCAATCACTGCTTGAACATTACGCCAGATATAAATCAGGCCGATGAAATTGACAGAATGTTGGATGAGTCAGTCTAGTCGACGAGTTTTATCTTTGCGACTGGGTCATCGGCCTTATAGGCTGAAATTTCCATGGTATCTAATATCTCCCAAAGCGATTTCTGCTGTTCATCTGATATCTTGTCTTGCCAGCGGGCGATCAGATAGTTCCGATCATTACGTTTAATCGCACTTTTAGTGTTCGATGTTGATAGAGCAGAACTCCTGGATGGATTCTGCAGTATTTCATACATTGTATTATTAAAATTTATATCTAGCCGCTGACATAGTACGCTAATAGTCTCTTCTGGATTCAAGACCAGCTCTTCATAGGATAGGACAGGCACTGAGCTAAGATAGTTGCTCTTAAGAACAGCCATATTTTCCAGACACCAACTCAAGACATGTTGTGCCAGGAGATCATTACTGTTTAGTAGCTTATTGGAATATGCGATCTGATCAACCGATAAGTATTTGGTACAGAATCCCTCATTTAGTAGATAGGCTCTCGCTGTCGGCTGCCAGCCTAATTTTGTGAGCGACAAGGCATTGGAGAACGGATGTCTGATTTGATAAATGATTTTAAAGCGATCTAACTCATAAAAGTAATCAAACAAGGCCTTGGCTGAGGTTATTTTATAAAGTAACTGATCAGATTCTTTAATGAAGTCGGGATCGAACGGATTCCAATGGGTTTTGGTAATCAGCTCCCCCGTCTCTAGTAGATTCAGATAAGACTCTATTTGGCTATCCACTGATATGATTTGTTCTGCAGGACAGTTAGGCAGGAAACGTCGCTCATAGTAATCTGCTCTGGTCCAGCCAAAGGCATGATCGATCACACGTAGCTTATCTGACGATGCGCTAATGATTTGTGTCAGTAGTGTGCTACCGCCACGTCTAGAAGTCAGCAATATGATGTTTTTTTGCGTACCCTGATTATGTTTGACTGCAAATGCTTTATAGCTGATGCGTTTTATTATGTCTTTGATACGTTTAGCGTTAGAATGCATTTTTTAAGTTACACAAATATAAGAGATATTGGTCTATTGGATGACAATATTATTGTGTTGCACATCATATCATTGAAAATATACGAGTACGTATTTATATGAACCCGTTTTTATACGAACGCTAAAGGCTTATGTTTACAAGTCTGATATTTATTACCTTCGTCATCTCTTTTGCACTGACCTATTTTGTTAAGCAGTATGCAATTAAACAGGGCATGCAAAATGTACCTAACGAGCGGTCTTCTCATACCATTGTTACTCCCCATGGTGGTGGATTTGCCATCGTAGTCAGTTACATTTGCGCAATTCTAGCAGCATTTTATCTAGGATATTTCGACCAGGACCTGATCATTACTATCGTATTGTGTGGTGGCATGGTCGCCATAGTAGGATTTTGGGACGACCATAGTCCGGTATCAGTAAAGACCCGGATAGCTATCCAGTTTTTATGTGCTATCGTTGCCGTCTGGCTGTTAGAGGGGTTCCCGCGCATAAGTTACGGCTGGTTCAAACTCGATTGGGGCATATGGGGATATATCATCGGTGTCTTTGCTCTGGTTTGGTTGACTAATTTATACAATTTCATGGATGGAATTGACGGTTTCGCGAGCATTGAGGCTATGACCACTACCGGCCTAATGGCAATCATTCTCCTGCTCTCGAGTCGTTATGAGTCTGTGTGGCAGATCAATATTCTCCTGGTAGCGAGTGTACTCGGATTTTTCTTCTGGAATTTCCCTAAAGCCAAGATATTTATGGGTGATGTTGGTAGTTATTTCCTGGGGTTTGTTACCGGAGTAATTATGATTAAATCATGGTATCTGACCATTGATATCATTTTCTCCTGGGTTATTTTACTCAGCGTTTTCATCACTGATGCGACCTACACACTGGTAGTAAGAATTCTCAACAGAGAAAAATTTTATTTGCCACATCGGAATCATGCCTACCAAATCATCAGTCGAAAGTATGATAGCCATATCAAGGTAAGTACATTGCTCATAATCATCAATATGGCCTATTTGTTCCCGATTGCTTTTTTTGTTGCGACGAAAGATATACACCCGCTCACTGGATTGGCTATTAGCTATATTCCTTTAGTGGCGATAGCAATTTGGGTAGGGGCTGGTAAAGCGGAGGTAAAAACTTAATGGCTATTGCCCTGTATCATTGATTTTTCATCATCATTCGCGTGCATAACTAGTACTTAAGGCGCGTAATAAACCTGTAATAATCTTGTAATAAATTTGTAATAAATCTCAATCCTATTAGAATGCGGTATAAAAATTAACAGGTACCGCCGATGGCTAATAATCCGATTGCCAACTTATTTGGCTCCTCACCCATAAAACCCATACAGAAACACATGGCTGCCGTTGCGGATGCCGTGTTTGAACTCGATGCGTTATTCGAAAGTGCTATGGACTGTGACTGGCAGCAGGCTGAGCAGAGACACAGCATTATTCTGGGTAACATGAGACGTGCCGACAGCATCGTTAAAGAATTACGAATGAACATGCCGAAAGGCCTGTTTATGCCTGTCTCAAGGACTGATTTACTGACCATTATCGATACCCAACATCACTTCGCTGTCATTGCACTCGACATCTCATCATTAATCACTGAACGACAGATGCAGATGCCCAAAAAATTGCATGCACCACTCAGGAAACTCGTTAGAACAACGGTTCAGGACAATCAAAACGCCTTGAATGCTATCAATGAGCTCGATGAACTGCTTGAAGGCGGATTTGGTGGACATGTTACCAAGGTCCTTAAAAAACTCATCAGGCAGATCGACCAGCAGTTCATAAAGGTTGAGAAGAGCGCTAAAAAGACACGACAACAACTGATGAAACTAGAAACAGAGATGTCGTCTGTCGATGTCATGTTTCTCTATAAGGTGATCAAACAAATCACTGATATCGCTCGCCAATCACGGGTTATTGGTAATTATCTCGAGCTGTTGATGGCTAAGTAGGGAAGTAACGCATGGATATTTTAACTGAATATAACACCATAATTCTGATCATGGCTGCGACGTTCGGCCTGTTTATGGCCTGGGGAATCGGTGCGAATGATGTCGCAAATGCAATGGGAACATCTGTTGGCTCGAAGGCGTTAACCGTGAAGCAGGCAATTATCATAGCGATGATCTTTGAGTTTGCCGGGGCCTATCTGGCAGGTGGTGAGGTCACGTCAACCATTCGCAAAGGCATTATCGATTCAGGTGTATTCTCAGATAATCCAGAATATTTGGTGTTTGGGATGATGGCGTCTTTGCTGGCGGCAGGCAGTTGGTTAGCTATTGCCAGTTTTTATGGTTGGCCGGTATCAACAACCCATTCCATCGTTGGGGCAATTGTCGGATTCGCAGCGATTGGTATTAGTTCCGATGCAGTGCATTGGTCGAAAGTTGGCGGCATTGTTGCCAGTTGGGTCGTTTCGCCAGCGCTGGCAGGACTTTTTGCATTCCTGCTGTTCCGCAGCGTACAGATGCTGATCCTACAGCATAAAAACCCCTACGAACGGGCAAAACGGTATGTGCCGGTTTACATGTTCTTGGTTGGATTTCTCATTGCGATGGTTACCCTGTTAAAAGGGCTCAAGCATGTTTTCAAAGATGTGGGTATGTCGCTAAGTTTTGTTGAGAGTGGCCTGATTGCCATTGCAATCGGTATCTTAGTCGCGGTCTTTGGCAAGATACTCCTGAATAGAATCCATCGCGATAAAGAGTTAGAGGGCGGTGATCGATTCGTCAATGTTGAGCGGATATTTGCCGTATTAATGATCTTCACAGCCTGTTCAATGGCATTCGCCCATGGTTCTAATGACGTGGCGAATGCAGTCGGTCCACTGGCAGCCGTTGTTGGGGTATTATCCAATGGCGGAGAAATCGTCTCTAAAGTAGCCATGCCACCATGGATTTTATTATTGGGTGGTGCAGGAATCGTTATCGGTCTTGCTACCTATGGCTTCAAGGTGATGGGTACGATCGGGCGAAAGATCACAGAGTTGACGCCGAGTCGTGGATTCGCAGCCGAACTTGCCGCAGCAGCCACCGTCGTTCTCGCCTCCGGAACAGGCCTACCTGTGTCGACTACCCATACACTCGTCGGGGCTGTGCTTGGGGTTGGACTCGCAAGAGGTATTGCAGCACTCAACCTAAGAGTGATAGGCTCTATCGTGACCTCCTGGGTGGTTACACTACCCGCCGGAGCATTCTTATCAATAACAATCTTCTATGCATTAAAATGGGGATTTGGAGCAGAATAATAAAAATGTGGAACATGACAAAAAAAATTAATCAGTTCGGACGCAGACTCGCTGTTAGTCTCATGCTGATATTCCCGTTAGTTGCCTGTGACTCGTCAACAGAAGTCAAAGACGAACCGGTTAAAAAATCAGGACCATCAGAGGCTGCGTTAAAACTTGCTCAGGAAACACTCATTGTTGATACCCACATCGATGTACCCTACCGATTAAATAGAGGTTGGGAGGATGTCTCAGAGGCCACAGCAACGGGGGATTTTGATTATCCCAGAGCAGTCGCTGGGGGTCTGAATGTGCCCTTCATGTCAATCTATGTTCCAGCTGCTTATCAAGATGGGCGAGCCTATGATTTTGGAAATAAGATGATTGATATCGTGGAGCGTATGGTGACGGAGTCGCCCGATAAATTCGCCATAGCGACCTCGGTCAGTGATGTTAAGTCACAGTTCGCCAAGCAACTCATTTCGTTGCCGATGGGCATGGAAAACGGCGCGCCTATCGAGGGTGACTTAGATAAGCTGAAACATTTTTATGACCGTGGTATTCGCTATATCACGCTTACACACGGTAAGGCTAATCACATCTCTGATTCATCATACGATGAAGAGAGGCCACATCAAGGGCTCAGTGACTTCGGTAAAACATTGATCACTGAAATGAATAATATGGGGATCATCATTGATGTCAGTCATATAAGCGATCAGGCTTTTTACCAGGTGATGGAGCTCAGTAAGGCGCCCGTGATTGCATCCCATTCGTCATTACGTCATTTCACCCCTGGAATGGAGCGAAACATGAGTGATGAGATGCTACTTGCCCTGAAAGAAAACGGCGGAGTGATTGGAATCAATTTTGGTTCGTCCTTCCTAACCCGGGAAGCACGCGAGTGGGGAATTTCCCGCAACGAATTCGTCGCAGGAGCAGAGGATCCCTCTGCTAAGCGAGAGGAATATCGCCAGTTGAATCCCTATCCTTTTGCCCGTCTAACCAATGTACTTGACCATATCGACCGTGCGGTTGAACTGG